>NZ_CP030039.1:0-2763150 GCF_003290245.1 Kocuria sp. BT304 | reverse complement strand
TGTAGCCCGTGGTCTCGCCCAGCAGCACCTTCTGGGCGAGCAGCCCCTCGCGCCAGTCCGCCACGAGGGCGCGGCGATCCAGCAGGGACGGGTGAAGTGACCACAGACGCATGACCCCATTCAATCGTGCAGTGCCCCGGAACCTCCAAGCGGCCCCCCAGCAACCCCCAGTAGCGTGGTGTCCTCCTGACGACCACGTGCGGAGAACCTCGACATGTCCCTGCCTGCCACCCTGGCCGCCACCACCCCCGATCCCTCCTCCCAGCTCTCCGGCATCGCAGGATGGGTGGTGGACGTCATGGAGGCCATCGGGGCACCCGGTGCGGGACTGCTCGTGGCCCTGGAGAATCTCTTCCCCCCGCTGCCCTCCGAGGTGATCCTCCCCCTCGCCGGGTTCACCGCGAGCCAGGGCGGCTTCACCCTGTGGGGTGCGATCTTCTGGACCACCCTGGGCTCGGTCGTGGGCGCGGTGGCGCTGTACTGGATCGGCGCCGCGCTCGGCCCGCGGCGGCTGCGCGTGGTGGTGGACCGGATGCCCCTGGTGGACCTCGTGGACCTGGAGCGCACGGAGGCCTGGTTCGAGCGCCACGGCCGCAAGGCCGTGTTCTTCGGGCGGATGATCCCCATCTTCCGGTCCCTGATCTCCGTGCCCGCGGGCATCGAGCGGATGCGCTTTGGCCTGTTCGTGCTGCTGAGCGGCGCGGGGTCCCTGGTCTGGAACACGATCTTCGTGCTCGCGGGGTACGTGCTGGGCGAGAACTGGCACATTGCCGAGCAGTACGCGGGCGTGTTCTCCCGGATCGTGGTGGTCACCGTGGTCGTGCTCGCGCTCACGTGGGTGCTCAGGCGGATCCGGCGCAACCGGCGGGCCCGCGGCGTCGCCTGAACCCTCCGCGCCCGGGACGCCGTGCGGCGTCGTCGTGCCCGGGGCACCCCGCGCGGTGCGCACCGGGATCCGGGAGGGCATCTTCCACGACGTCCCCGCGAACCGGATCGGCGCCTCTCTCTGGACGGGGGTGCACGGGTGGATCGCGATCGAGATGCACCGCCCCGTGCTCCCCGGCGAGGACGCCGACGCCGCCTACGACCGTCACGTGCACGCCCTGCTGCGCGCGTGGTGCGCGAGCACGCCGCTGGACGCCTGAACCGCGGAGGGGCCGAGACCCCGCGTTCTCCATCTGGGACGTCCCCGGCCGGACGCCACCCGGCGAGGTGCCCGCACCGCGACGTCCCCGGCCGGGCGCCCGATCCGGCTGCGCCCTGACCGATTCGGCTGCACCGTGCCCGAGGCGGCTGCGCCGTGCCCGATCCGGTTGCGCCGTGGGCGACCGGCTCGGACGCGGTGGGAGAATGGGGGCATGAGCACTCCGGAAACCTTCTCGTACCGCATTGCCGACCGACTGCGAGGGGTGGACTCCTCTCCCGTGCGCGATCTGCTGGAGGTGGTCTCCGCGGAGGGGGTGATCTCCTTCGCGGGCGGTGTTCCGGACCCCGCGTACTTCGAGGTGGAAGACATCAAGGCCGCCTACGACTGGGTGTTCGAGCACCAGCCGCAGCGCGCCCTGCAGTACGCGTCCAGCGAGGGGGAGGTCGAGTTGCGGGAGCAGGCGGCCCGCCGGATCAGCCGCCACCTGCCCACCACTGCGGAGCAGATCCAGGTGACCACCGGCTCCCAGGAGGGGCTGTTCGTGGTGGCCCAGGCCCTCGTGAACCGCGGGGACACCATCCTGGTGGAGCGGCCCACCTACCTGGCCGCGGTGCAGGCCTTCGATCTCAACGGCGCCCACATGGTGGGTGTGCCCACGGACGAGCACGGCGTGCTCCCGGACGAGCTGGAACGGCTGATCGCGGAGCACGACCCCACGTTCGTGTACCTGATCCCCTCCTTCCAGAACCCCTCCGGGATCTGCATGTCCATGGAGCGGCGCCGTGCCGTGGCGGACGTGCTGCAGCGCACCGGCACCGCCCTGGTGGAGGACGACCCGTACGGCGAGCTCTGCTACAGGGGCGGGCCCCTGCCGCCCATCGCCTCGCTGCCGGGGATGTCCGCCCAGACCATCCTGCTGAACTCGGTGTCCAAGATCATCGCACCGGGGGTGCGCGTGGGGTGGATGCGCTCGGAGGGCCCCATCCAGTTCACGCTCACGGTGGCCAAGCAGGCCATCGGGCTGCAGTCCCCGGTGCCGGACCAGCTGGCCGTGGCCCGCTACCTGGACACCGCCGACGTCGAGGCGCACCTGGAGCGCGTCCGTCCCGTCTACGCCGAGCGGGCCCGCGCCATGCACGCGGAGCTCGAGCGGGTGCTCCCCGCCGGGGCGCAGATCACCCGCCCGGACGGCGGGATGTTCCTCTGGGTGCGCCTGGGCCACGGGATCGACACCACCCGGCTGCTGCAGATCGCGGTGGAGGAGGGTGTGGCCTTCGTGCCGGGCACCTCCTTCTACGCCCACGACCCGGACGAGTCCACCATGCGGCTGTCCTTCGTGACCCACGGCCCGGACGTGATCCGCGAGGGCGTGGACCGGCTGCGGCGGGCCATCGAGCGCTACCTCTCCGAGCTGGACTGAGCGGTCCCGCCCGGGCCACCCCGCCCGCCCCTCCGCATCCGTCACCCACCGAAAGGACCCACCCGTGAGCGTGAAGCCCCTTCCCGTGCCCGCCCTGCAGGACACGCTGTCCCGGTTCCTCACCGCCGCCGAGCCCCTGGTGGACCGGGAGACCCTGGAGGACACCCGCCGGGAGGTCGAGCGCTTCGCGTCCCACGAGGGCCCGCGGCTGCAGGCCGCCCTGGAGGAGTTCGCCCGCGCGGAGGACGCCGAGGGGCGCAGCTGGCTGTCCCGGGCGTGGCTGGATGGCTACCTCACCGTGCGCACCCCCCTGCCCCTGACCACGAGCGTGGGCTTCCAGATCACCGGTGACTACGGCGCACCGGGTGTGGGGCGGGCCGCGGAGCTCGTGTACCGGGCCGCGGTGGTGCACCTGCGGCAGCTGCGCGGGGAGACTCCCCAGCAGGTGGATCCGCGCGGCAACCCCCTGAGCATGGAGCAGTGGCAGTGCCTCGCCGGGGGCGTGCGGCACCCCCGCCCGGAACGGGACGAGATCCGTAGACCGGGCGCAGCGGCGTCGTCGTCCGGGGGCGAGGCGCGTGCCCCGGAGCTCGGGGTGATCCACCGCGGGCGGCTGTACGCGCTGCCGGTCGCCACCGAGGACCGTCAGCCGGTGCCGCTGCGGACCGTGGCCGAGGGGCTGCGGGAGGTGGTGGCGCGGGACGAGCCGCGCGAGACCGAGCTGCCGTTCGGGGCGCTGTCCTACCTGGGCAGCGAGGTGGCGGCACCCCTGCTGGAACGGCTGACCGCGGACGCGCACAACGCGGAGGTCTACGAGCGCATCACGCGCATGCTGTTCGTGGTCAACCTGGTGGAGGCGCGCGCGGAGGTCGTGGAGCACCTGGAGCGCTCGGCGTTCGAGGTGGGGCACGCGTGGGCGTACAAGCCCATCACGTACGAGGTGTGCCTGGAGGACGAGTGGCTGGCCGTGCACGTGGAGCACAGCACGGTGGATGGCGCCACGATCCTCGCGGTGGCGGGGCAGCTGCAGGACGTGACGGTCCCGGACGAGGCGCCGCTGCCGGACGCCCCGAGCCCGGACGCGCTCACGTGGCAGCTGGACGACGGGCTGCGCGGTGACCTGGTGGCCGCCGTGGCCGACTACCGCGCCCAGGCCGCGCTGCTGGGCGTGCACCGCGTGTTCGTGCCCCGCCCGCACCGCGCGGAGCTGCCCTTCCGGATCAGCGACGACGCTGCCCAGCAGCTCATCATGCTGCTCGCCCAGTACGCGACGTACGGGCGCGTGCGCGGGGTGTACGAGGCCGTGGACATGCGCGAGTACCAGGCCGGGCGCACCGAGTGCCTGCGCCCGGTGACACCCGAGGCCGTGGCGTTCGTGCGCGCCCTGCACGAGGGCACCGCCACCGAGGAGCTCTTCCGCGCCGCGCTGGACGCCCACCGCGGGTGGGTCAAGGCCTGCAAGAGCGCCCGCGGGGTGGACCGGCACCTGCTGGGGCTCGCGCTGACCGCCGGGCGCACGGGTGAGCCCTCCGCGTTCTTCGACACCCCTGCGCTCGCGGCCGTGCGCCACGACTTCCTCTCGACCACGTCGATCGGCGGGCCGGACACGATCGTGCGCTACGCGTTCGCACCCACCACTCGGGAGGGTTTCGGCGTCACCTACACCACGTGCACCGACGGCTACGAATTCTGCGTGAACCACCGCCGGGACACGAGCGAGGACCTCGAGGGCTTCGCGCACCACCTCACCGCGGCGGCGCGGACGCTGTGGGAGTTCGTGGGGTCCCTGCGGGGCTAGTTGCTGGTGTCCGGCTCCCGGCCCTGCACGTCCGTCATGGCGCCGATCCCGCCGTCCGCGGGCTGCGGCTGGGTGCGGTCGTCCGTCAGGTACGCCTGCTCCTGCTCGGGAGTCATGCCCACCGTGCGCTCCTTGGCGGTCTGGCCGTCGTGCGCAGTCTGCCTGCCCGTCATGACTCAGCCCTCCCGCTCGGCGAGGATGTCGTCCAGGGTCTCGCGGACGGCCTGGCGTGCGGCCACGCGGGAACTCGCGGCGCGCTGCTGCTCGTGGTTGTCGGCGTCCTCGACGCGTTGCTTCTCCTCGTCCTCGCGCTTCTTGGCCTTGTCGCGGGCGGTCTGAAGGGCTTCCCAGATGCTGTTGTCACTCATGACCCCATTGGACCACTCGGGCACGGATGCGACAACCGTCTTGCCCGCATTGCAAGAACAGATGCACCGGGCACCGTTCGTTCTCGACGGCTGGTAGCACCACGGGGTACGGGCGCCGGGCCCCACGCCGTACGGCTGCCACGCGCAGAGCGCCCTGGCCCGGGCGGGGCGCACCCGGGTGGGATCCGGCGGGGACGGCCCGGGCGGCGTCGTGCGCTGCGGGGGCGTGGACCATTTGACGCTCTGCGAGCTGGGTCACATAGTTGCTGGGAAGAGCCCGCGACACCGCGGGCAGGTTCTTCCCTCCCCGATCCAGAGGTGCCCATGTCCCACACGCACGGTGGTCCCGCGGACCACGCCGCGGACGGCCCCGCCGTCCGGCAGCACGACCCCCGCAAGGCCCGCCGCGCGCTGCTGGGCGCATACGTGGGCACGTCCCTCGAGTGGTACGACTTCTTCCTGTTCGGCACCACCTCGTCCATCGTCTTCGCGCCGCTGTTCTTTGGCGGGGACGACCCCGCGCTGCGGGTCATCCAGTCCTTCCTGCTGTTCGGCATCGGGTTCATCGCCCGGCCCATCGGCGCCCTGCTCGCCGGGCACTTCGGGGACCGGCTGGGCCGCCGCACCATCCTGATGATCACGATCGTGGCCATGGGGGTCTCCTCCGCCCTGATCGGCGTGCTGCCCACGTTCGAGACGGCGGGCATCGTGGCGCCGATCCTGCTGGCCGTGATGCGCTTCGTGCAGGGCATGGCCGCCGGAGGCGAGTGGGGCGGGGCCACGCTGCTGGCCGTGGAGAACGCACCGGAGAGCAAGCGCGGCTTCTACGGCGCGGTGGTCCAGATGGGCTCGCCCACCGGCACCATCCTGTCCTCGATGATCGTGGCCGCCGTGGTGGCCGTGTCCGGGGAGTCGTTCCTGGAGGGCGCGTGGCGCATCCCGTACCTGATCTCCATCCTCCTCGTGGTCGTGGGCGTGTGGATCCGGCTGCGCGTGGACGAGACGGACGACTACCTGGCCGCCCAGGCCGCCCGTGAGGCCTCCCGCGCGGCCGCACCGGAGGTCAAGGAGGGCCTGCCCGCCGTCGAGATCCTGCGGACCGTGCCCGGGCGGCTGGTCCTGGGCGTGGGCACGTACCTGTTCGGCAACGCCGGGTTCTTCGTGCTCACCACGTTCATGATCAGCTACGTGACCAAGCAGCTGGGCATGCCCTCCACCGTGATCCTCACCGCCATCACGTGGGGCGCGGTGGCGGAGATCATCACCATGGGGGTGGCCGGGAAGGTCGCGGACAGGACGTCCCCGTCCATCGTGGTGGTCGTGGGCTACGCGGTGGCCGCGGTGCTCGCCGTCCCGATCTTCCTGCTGGTGGACACCCGCAGCGCCGCGCTGATCACGGTGGCGATGATCCTGGGCATCGGCTTCGCCTCCATCCCCTACGCGCCCGTGGGCACGATGCTCACGCAGCTGTTCCCCGTGAAGGTGCGGTACTCGGCCATCGCCCTGTGCGCCAACATCGCGGGTGTGGTGGCCGGGTTCATGCCGGCCCTGGCCGCCTGGATCCTTGGTCTCACGGGCGGCACATCCACGGGGCCCACCCTGCTCCTGTTGGCGCTCGCGCTGATCTCCCTGGTCTCCTCGCTCCTGGCCCGGCGGGTGATCCGCCGCGACGAGGAGCGGGACGTGGACCAGATCTCCGGGGACCTGCTGAACCGGTGACCCCGGTGGAAACGAGGAATCGCACATGACAGCTCACAACGCACGCAGCGTGACCGTCGTCGACGCCGTGGTGCACCGACCTGCCGGGCAGTACCTGGACGAGCCGCAGGCGGTGGTGGTCGAGGACGGCGTCATCACCTTCGTGGGGGACCCGGGCGAGGCACGACGCCGCACGGCACCCGGGGTGCCGGTGGTGGAGGCGGGCGGGCGGTACCTGATGCCCGGTCTCATCGAGTCCCACGGCCACCCGGGAACGTACGCGCGGATGGCGTTGAAGGCGGACTGCCGGCCGTCGGTCACACCGCGCGCGAGCGACGTCGTCGAGGCGATCCGGGACGCCGCCCGAGAGACCCCCGTCGGCGAGTGGGTCTCCGGGTGGGGCTACGACGAGCACCGCATGGACGGGGGTGGCCCCACCCGCGCGGACCTGGACGAGGCGGCCCCGGAGCACCCCGTGTTCCTCAAGCGCACGTGCGCGCACATGGCCCTGGTGAACACCGCGGCGCTGGAGCGCATGGGCGTCACGCGGGACACCCCGGACCCCGCGGGCGGCTGCATCGTGCGGGACGAGCACGGCGAGGCCACCGGGCTGCTGCAGGAGAAGGCCATGTCCCTCGCGGACCTGCCGGCCACCGAGCCCTCCGAGTTCCTGGCCGGGATGCGCGTGGCACAGCGGGAGTTCGCGGCGTGGGGGCTCACCACGGTGCACGACATGAGCACCGGGCCCGTGGAGATGGGCGCCTACCTGCGCCTGAAGGACGCGGGGGAGCTGACCACCCGGTTCCGCCCGTGGTACTTCGCACTGCAGCTCGGCGACTTCCACGGCAGCTACGACGAGGTGATCGGCACCGGGATCCGCAGCGGCCTGGGCGACGACATGGTGCGGATCCAGGGCATGAAGTTCATCCTGGACGGCTCCGTGGGCGGGCGCACCGCCGCGGTCGAGGAGCCCTTCGAGGGCTCGGACTCCCGCGGCATCCTGTACTACGACACTCCCGACGTGGCCCCCATGGCCGCGCAGGCGCTGCGCAACGGGCTGCGCCTGGCCATCCACGGGATCGGGGAGCGCGCCGTGGAGCAGGCCCTGGACCTCATCGAGGGTGCCGGGCGTGAGGTGGCGTCCGAGAGCGAGGACCCGGAGGCGGCGTTCCACGAGCTGGTGACCGAGCGGCGCCACCGGGTGGAGCACTGCGCCCTGCCCACGGAGGAGGACCTCCGACGCCTGGCCGTCAGCCGGATCATCGCGGCGTCCTCCACGGCCTTCCTGTACGAGCTGGGGGACTCCTACCTGGCGAACCTCGGGCCGCGGCGGATGGAGCGGACCTACCCCATGCGCACGTTCCTGGACCGCGGGATCGTGGCACCCAGCAACTCGGACTTCCCGGTGACCACGGCCAACCCGTGGTTCGGGATCTGCGCGTGCGTGACCCGCACGTCCGTGTCCGGGCAGGTCATGGACACCGCCCAGAACATCACGGTGGCCGAGGCCCTGGACGCCTACACCGTGGAGGCCGCCAAGGCGTCCTTCGACGAGGACAGGGTGGGCTGTGTTGCGGAGGGCTTCCTGGGAGACCTGGTGCTGTTGGACCGTCATCCCTTCGAGGTGGACGCCCAGGAACTCAAGGACGTCACCGCGGAGCTGACCGTGTGCGACGGACGGATCGTGCACCGCACGGACTCCGTCTGAACCACCCCACTGCTCGTCGATGTGCTGATCGAAGGAGATCGTGATGTCCGAGCATCCCGCCATGCCCCAGATGCTCAACGCCCAGTGGGTGGAGAAGGCCACCCCCGAGAGGTTCGCCGGCCAGACCGTGGTGGTGACCGGAGCGGCGTCGGGCATCGGCCGCGCCGTGGCCGTGCGCGTGGTGGCCGAGGGCGGCCGCGTGATCGCCGTGGACCTCGCGGAGGACGGTCTCACGAGCCTCGCCGAGGAGCTCGGGGAGAACCTCGTGCCCGTGACCGCGAACCTCACGGAGGAGGACGCCGCCCAGCGGGTCGTGGCCGCCTGCGACGGCCGGGTCGACGCGCTCGTGAACAACGCCGGGATCATGGACAACTTCGCGCCGGTGCACGAGGTCACGGACGCCACGTGGCAGCGCGTGTTCGCGGTGAACGTGGAGGCCATGATGCGCCTGACCCGTGCGGTGGTCCCGCTCATGCTCGAGGCCGGCCGCGGCAGCGTGGTGAACCTGGCCTCGGAGGCCGGTCTTCGCGGCTCCGCGGCGGGCATCGCCTACACGGCGTCCAAGCACGCGGTGATCGGCATGACCCGCAACTCCGCATTCATGTACGCCACCTCCGGGCTGCGCTTCAACGTGGTGGCCCCGGGCGGTGTGGCCACGGGCATCCAGATCCCGAAGGACGCCTCGCAGTTCGGCGGCGCCCGCCTGGCCACCGTGCAGGCGAACATGCCCGGCGTGGCCAGCGCGGCGCACCTGGCGTCCTCCATCTGCTTCCTGGCCAGCGACGACGGCGTCAACATCAACGGGGTCGTCCTGCCCTCGGACAGCGGCTGGTCCGCGGTCTGATCCCCGCTCCGGCCCCCTGCTGGGCGCTCCGCGCCGGCGTCAGGCCTGCACCTGCGTCTTCGGGGCCGGCGGGGTGGTGCCCTGCCCGGTGAAGTAGGCGACCACGTGACCGTCGGCCTCCAGCACGACGTCGCAGATCTGGTTCCTGCCGAAGCTCACCCGGCGCGTGGCCGTGGCGGTCACGGTCTTGCCCGTGTGCGCGGGGGCAGTGAACGTGATCTCGGCGTTGCGCGTGACGATCGGGGCACCCGCGGTGGCGCAGCAGTAGGCGAGCGTGGTGTCCGCGAGGGTGAACAGGTATCCGCCGTGGCAGATGCCGTGGCCGTTGGCCATGAAGTCCGAGACGGTCATGGACATGCTCACACGCCCCTGCTCGATCTCGCCCAGGTCGATCCCCAGGTGCAGCGGGGCGGGGTCGTTGCGCAGGATCTCGTGGAGCAGCTCGCGGATGGCGTTCATGTCGGTGGGATCGGCGTACATGGTGGTCCTCCGGACGTCGGGGCCGCAGCGGTGCAGGCCCGGGGAGCCGCACCCGAAGGCGGGCGGCGGCGCGGTCTGAGAACACTCTAGGGGCAGGGGGTGCGGGTGTTTCCCCGGTGACGCCCGGAGCCGCGGCCCGCGGCGGCGTAGCATGCGGACACGGGCCCGCAGTGCCGCGGGCGGATCGGAGAGGGGGCGCGCATGACGGGCCAGGAAGCAGCCGGGCGCCGCGCGGACCTCACCCTCGCGCAGTGGCGCGAGACCATCAACGCCTCTTTCGCGGCCCTGGAGATCACCGCTCCCGTGGACAGTGAGTTCCGTGCGGATCTCACCACGGTGGAACTGGACGACGTCCACCTCTTCGACATGACCACCAGCGCCCACCGGGTGGTGCGCACCGCCGAGATGGTGGCCCGGGACGCGGGGGAGTACCTCAAGCTGAGCCTGCAGCTGCAGGGCCGGGCGCGGCTGCGCCAGGACGGGCGGGAGTGCGTGCTGGGCCCCGGCGGACTGGGCCTGTACGCGGCCTACCGCCCGTACGAGCTGGTCTACGACGGCCCCCAGCACAGCCTGGTGATGACCTTCCCGCGCTCGGTGGTGCAGCTGATCCCCGCCCAGCTGGACCTGGTGACCGCCCAGCGCATCGGCCAGGAAGACGGTCTGGGCCGGGTGGCCGTTCCCATGTTCCGCAACCTGGCTGAGAACATGGACCTGCTGCGCGGCCCCCACGCGAGCAAGCTGGTGCGCTCCGCGCTGGACATGCTGGTCAGTGTGCTCTCCGCGGAGGTGGTGGAGCCGGCCGGGGCGCACGCGGGGGACCTCCTGGTGCAGCAGGCCACCGCGTACATCGCCGACCACCTCGCGGATCCGGAGCTCTCCCCGGGGTCCATCGCCCGCGCCCTGTACGTGTCGGTGCGTCAGCTGCACAGCCGGTTCGCGGCGCAGCACCTCACGGTGGCCGCCCACATCCGCGCGGTGCGCCTGGCCGCCATCCGAGCGGAGCTCGCGGACCCGGCCCACCGGGACGACACCGTCCACACCATCAGCGCCCGGCGCGGCCTCACGGATCCCGCCCACGTGAGCAAGGCCTTCAAGGCCGAGTACGGGGAATCCCCCACCGCCTACCGACGCCGCGTGCTCAGCTCCTCCTGAAAGTGCCGGCGCACGACGCCGCCCGGCGGCCTCCGTGTCGCACCGCGCGGAGCATCCCGCGCGCCGCAGGCACACCGGCACCGTGCACCGCATGTGCCGCGGCACCGAGGGCCGCGTGACCACGGACCGGGCGCACCTGGTGGCCCGGCACGGTTCGCACGCGCGGACGCCGCCCGCCCCGGGAAGGGCGCGAGCGGCGTCGTCCTGCGGTGCGGCTCAGGCGCGGATGTCCCGGAGGACGTCCCGGGCGGTGGACAGGCCCGTCTCGATGGCGCCGTCCACCACCACGCCGCGCCAGCCGCGCGCCCAGTCCGCCCCGGCGAAGCGCAGCCGCGAGTCGGTGGAGCGGAAGTGGTGCCAGCCGTTGGTGAACTGCCCTGAGCGCAGCGTGGCCCACGCCTGACCGCTCCACCTGTCCGCCACCCAGTCGTGGCCCGTGCAGTCCACGACCTCAAGGTCGGGGCGCCACTGGTCCACGATTGCCTGGGCGTCCCGCGGGTCGGTGAGGTCCACGGCGTCGTGGTGGGAGCCGAAGCCCACGCAGATGGTGGTGTCGTCGTCCATGAAGAACTCGCTGCGGAACACGGCGGCCTTGTGAGGGGTGGGGGCGTAGCCCAGGATGCTGTGGTGGCCCTTGACCTTGACCCAGATCTTGCAGCCCGTGGAGTTCCAGCGCTGGTCGATCACGGTGCGCATCCCCGAGGGCAGGCCCGGGGTGAACTCGATGGTTGGCAGCGCCCCCACCGGCACCGTGACGATCACGCTGTCGCACGAGATCTTCTCGCCGGTGCCCAGGGTGACCGTGGCGCCGTCGGAGCGGTGGTCGACCGCCGTGACCGGGGTGTTCAGGCGGATGGGGCAGCGCAGGTCCGCGGCGATGTTCTCGTACAGTCCCCGCATGCCGTGGGTGAGCTTGAAGCGCAGGGTCTGCTCGTCCACCAGGCTCAACCGGTGGTCGGACAGCGCCGCCCACTGCTTGGCCATGAGCGGTGACCCCTGGTGCGGGTCCCCGATGTACGCGGCGGACCAGTACGCGTCGCACAGGTCCCGCTCCTCCTGGGTGAAGTCGCCGCCCTTGAGGCAGTCCAGGACACTGCCCTGGTCCGCCGCGCGGAAGCGCTCCCGCAGCTCGGGGGTGCTGCCGCTGCTCTCGTCCAGCACGTGCAGGGGCTCGTACGGGTACGGGAAGAACTCCCGCGAGTCCTCGAAGATCTTGGCCATGGGGCGGGCCAGAGCGGCATCCAGGTCCGCCTCGGTGCCGTGCTCCACCCGGCCCCCGGTGATCCAGTAGGCGTCGTCGCAGAACGGGCTGGGGTAGATGCTCTGGTCGTAGCGGGTGATCTCGCTCCACACGTGCGGCTGCATCCAGTGCACCCACGTGGCGCCCAGTTCCAGGGGACGGCCCATGCGCTCCTCGGTCCAGGCGCGGCCGCCCACGCGGTCGCGGGCCTCCACGATCTCCACGTCCACGCCTGCCATCTGCAGTTCACGGGCGGCCACCAGGCCGGCGAAGCCGGCTCCGACGATCACGACATGCGGGTTGCTCACGGGTACCTCCAGGGGTTGCGGGTTATCGGGACGAACAGGGTGCGGACGACGCCGCCCGGTCACCCGGGTGCCGAGCGCGCCTCGGGCGCCCGGTGCCGGCGGGTGGTGCACGGTGGTGCAGGGCGTCCGTGGGCCGGGTGCGGCGTCGTCGTCCGGGAACGGGGTGGGCTCAGCGGCGCTCGGGGACCACGGGGATCTCCTGGGACTCGGGGATCTGGTCCACGTGGTCCATCCCGGCGTAGATCTCCGGGCGGGTGCGGCGCAGCACCTCGCCCCACAGCAGGCCCACCACGCCGGAGCCGATGATGATCCCGGGCATCACGACCACCAGCGGGGAGAAGCCCTCCGCGCCGATCATGAGGTCGAAGTTGGAGAGGATCAGTGCGGCCACGGCGATCAGGGCCACGGCCGAGATCACCGGGGCCACCAGCCGGGTCCAGAGCCCGTGGCCGTGGTGGTCCCGTGCGAACCAGGCCACCACGGCCACGGACGTCACGGCCAGCAGGAACACCAGGCCGAAGGCGGCGGCGTTGGTCAGCCACGTGAACAGGGTGAGTACGGGGAACATCTCCCCGAGCTCCGACCCCGCTCCGGCCACCGCGAAGACCACGATGACCACCAGGCCCACCACGGACTGCGCGAGGGACCCCGCGAAGGGGGCGCCGGAGCGGGCGGACACCCGGCCCAGCACGCGGGGCAGCACGCCGGTGCGGCCCAGGGCGAAGAAGTAGCGGGCCGCGCCGTTGTGGAACGCCACGAGGGCCGCGAGCAGCGAGGTGATGAACAGGACGTTGGCCACCGTGGCCAGGGCGGGGCTGCGCTCGCCGAGCCACGCGAACACCAGGTCCGGCCCGAGCTCCTGGGAGGCCCCCACGATCGCGGACGGGCCCACCCCCACGGAGAGCGCCCACGCGGACAGCGCGTAGAACACGGCGATCACACCCACCGCGATGTACGTGGCACGGGCCACGGTGCGGCGCGGGTTCCTGGTCTCCTCCGAGTAGATGGCGCCGGACTCGAAGCCCATGAACGCGGCGATGCCGAAGGCGAGCAGCACGCCCACACCCCCGGTGAGGAAGTGTGAGGGGTACACGGTCTCCAGGGACAGGCCCTCCGGGGCACTGACCAGGGCCATCACGGAGACCACGGTGACCACCAGGAACTCCAGGGCCACCAGGAAGCCCAGCACCTTCGCGGAGAGGTCCACGCTGTTGACGCCCAGCGCGGCGACCACCAGCCACCCGATCCCCCCGGCCACCCACCACGGGACGGCCACGCCCAGGGTCGAGGACAGCAGGGTGGCCAGGGAGAAGCCGAACAGGCCGTAGAGGCCCACCTGCATCATGTTGTAGGACACCAGGGCCAGGATGGCCGCGGCAATGCCCTGCCGGTTGCCCAGACCCTCGGTCACGTAGGCGTAGAACGCTCCGGCGTTCTGCACGTGCCCGCTCATGGCGCCGTAGCCCACGGCGAAGACCATGATCACGATCCCCAGCGCCAGGTAGCCCAGGGGCACGCCCAGCAGCCCGGACACCGCGAAACTGGTGGGGACGCCGCCCGCCAGCACGGTCAGCGGGGCGGATGCCGCAATGATCATGAACACCACGGACGTGGTGGACAGGTGACGTCTCGCAAGGGTGGTGGTCTCTGCCACGGGGGCCTCCTGTGGTCCGGGGATCGTTGTCCCCAGTGTGTCCTGGACCACATCGCAGCACCTTGTCCCACAGTGCGCCTCACTTGTCTCTGCCTGCGCTGCACCTCCGGCGCCTGCTGCGCGCGAGTGATCCACGGCACAATGGGGGCAGCCGGCCGCGCTCACCGCGCTCACCCGCGCCGCCCGTCCACCGCCCCAGAGGAGCCACTGTGAACACCTGCCAAGACCTGCTCTCCGCCATCACGGACCCGTCCGGCCGCGAGATCCTGGACCCCGCCACGGGGGAGGTGGTCGGCACGGTCCACGAGTCCACCACCGCCGAGCTCGACGACGCCGTGGCCGCCGCCCGCGCGGCCCAGCCGGACTGGGCGGGGCTGGGCCACGCGAAGCGCTCTGAGTACCTGCACCGGGCCGCGGACGCCGTCGAGGCGAACGCGGAGGCGCTCGCCGAGCTGCTGTCCCGCGAGCAGGGCAAGCCCGTGAAGAACGGGCCGAACGCGGCGTTCGAGGTGGGCGGCTGCGTGGGGTGGCTGCGTGCCAGCGCGGACTTCCCGCTGGAGCCCGAGGTGCTCGTGGACGACGAGTCCGGGTACGCGGAGATGCAGTACGTGCCGCTCGGCGTCGTGGGGGCCATCGGGCCGTGGAACTGGCCCATGATGATCACCGTGTGGCAGGTCGCGGCATCGCTGCGCATGGGCAACACCGTGGTGGTCAAGCCTTCCGAGTACACGCCGCTGTCCGTGGTGGGCCTGGTGCACGTGCTCAACCAGGCGCTGCCCACGGACGTCCTGCGCGTGGTCCCCGGCGGCGGCGAGGTGGGCAAGGCGCTGTCCACCCACGAGGGTGTCGACAAGATCATGTTCACCGGCTCCACGAAGACCGGTCAGGCCATCATGCGCGCCGCGGCGGACGGCCTCGCCCGCCTGACCCTGGAGCTGGGAGGCAACGACGCCGGCGTCGTGCTCCCGGACGTGGACGCCCGGGCGGTGGCCGGGGACCTCTTCTGGGGCGCGTTCATCAACACCGGCCAGACGTGCGCGGCGCTCAAGCGGCTGTACGTCCACGAGGACGTCTACGAGGAGGTGTGCGAGGCCCTCGTGGAGGTCGCCCGGCAGATGCCCATGGGCAACGGCCGCGAGGAGCAGAACGTGCTGGGCCCGCTGCAGAACAAGCAGCAGTACGACATCGTGGCCGGGCTCGTGGAGGACGCCAAGAAGGGCGGCGGCCGCGTGCTCATGGGTGGAGACCCGGTGGCCGAGCAGCCCGGCTACTTCTACCCCACCACGATCATCGCGGACCTGCCCAACGACAACCCCCTGGTGACCCAGGAGCAGTTCGGCCCAGCCCTGCCCGTCATCCGGTACTCGGACGTGGACGAGGCCGTGGCCATGGCCAACGGCCTGGACGTGGGGCTCGGTGCCTCCGTGTGGAGCTCCAGCACGGACAACGCCATGGCCGTGGCGCAGCGTCTCGAGGCCGGCACGGTGTGGATCAACAAGCACGGCGCCGTGGACCCGCGCATCCCCTTCGGCGGCATCAAGAAGTCCGGCTTCGGCCTGGAGTTCGGCGTGGAGGGCCTCAAGTCCGTGGCGGCGAGCAAGGTGATCTCCCGCTGACGACCGCACCTTGTGGCCGGGCCTGATGCGCGGGGCCGGATGCACCCATCGCAAGACGGGTGAATCCGGCCCATTCGCGTGACCGTCTGTGGGCTGCGGGGGGCGCTCGCCTGGTGGATGTCGGGACCGGTGGGCGAAGCTCGTGCGGGACCATGAAGTTTCCGCGGGAATGATCAGCGCGGCAAGGGTGTTCCGTAGATGACTCAGCAGTAGCACTCTACCGACGGAGGGACCCGCATGCCCACCCTGTTCGACCCCATCACCGTAGGCGCCTTCGAGCTCAAGAACCGTGTGGCCATGGCGCCGCTCACCCGGATGCGCTCCGACGAGGACGGCGTGCCCAAGGACATGAACGTGGAGTACTACGCCCAGCGTGCCTCTGCGGGCCTGGTGGTCACCGAGGGCACGTTCCCCGCGGTGACCGGCCGGGGGTTCTGGGGACAGGCCGGGATCGAGACCACCGAGCAGGCGCTCGGGTGGTCCCGCGTGGCCGAGGGGGTCCACGACAAGGGCGGCGTGATATTCATGCAGGTCATGAACGCGGGCCGCGTCTCGCACCCCGAGCTCACGGGAGGTGCCACGCCGGAGGCCCCGAGCGCCGTCGGCATCGACCAGCAGACGCACGTGCCCAGCGGCAAGCAGCCCATCCCAGTGCCCCGCGCGCTGGAAGCTGATGAGCTGCCGCGGATCCGGCAGGAGTTCGTCTCCGCCGCGCGCCGCGCGGTGGACGCGGGGATCGACGGCGTGGAGATCCACGGCGCCAACGGGTACCTGCTCCACGAGTTCCTGGCCCCGTCCGCCAACCACCGCGAGGACGAGTACGGCGGCTCGCCCGAGAACCGGGCGCGCTTCGTGGTCGAGGTGGTGCGCGCCGTCGTCGAGGAGATCGGCGGGGACCGGGTGGGTCTGCGGATCTCCCCCGAGCACAACGTCCAGGGCGCCACCGAGGACGACCACGACGACGTCCGGGCCACCTACTCCGCGCTGCTCGCCGGCCTGCGGGACCTGGGGCTGGCCTACCTGTCCGTGCTGTACAAGGACATCGACGGCGAGTTCGTGCAGGAGCTGCGCGGCCAGTTCGACGGGGTGTTCTACCTCAACAGCGGCTTCAGCAAGTACACCGAGCTCGAGGAGTCCGAGCACATCATGGCCGCGGACCTCGCGGACGGCGTCATGGTGGGGCGCGAGCTGATCGCCAACCCGGACCTCGTGGATCGCTGGCGCGACGGCCTGGAGCTGAACACCCCGGATCCCGAGACGTTCTACCTGGGCGGCCCCAAGGGCTACGTGGACTACCCGTTCGCCGCAGCGCGCGTCTGAGACCGGGCACCCGGGGCCGTCTGGAGGAGGGCGGGTCGGAGGGGCGCCGGGGGCGCGGCGTTTGACTCCGGCCCGCCGGGGCCGTAGCTTGAGGAGAAGTTGTTGAGGTTTCGTTTTGTCTTTTAAGCATCACCCCACCGTCTGAGGTGTGGCAGTTTTTCTGAAGAAACGTTCATGGCAAGCATCGCAACGCCGAGCCCCCGAAATTCGGGATGAGCTCACTTTCTTCCAGAAAGACAGGTCTGACTATGACTACTGGCACCGTCAAATGGTTCAACGCTGACAAGGGCTTCGGCTTCATCGCCCCCGAGGACGGCTCCGACGACGTCTTCGCCCACTTCTCCGGCATCAACTCCGGCGGCTTCCGCTCCCTCAACGAGGGTGACAAGGTCGAGTTCGAGGTCCAGCAGGGCGACCGCGGCCTGCAGGCCACGAACATCTCCGTGATCTCCTGATCACTCCCTGATCATTCGTCCGCGGGCGAGGACAGCTCCCCGGGGACCACGAGAAATGCGCTCTGCCGATTGCGGCGGGGCGCATTTCTCGTGGTCCGACGGGTGCCTGGGGGTCTGCACGCCGCCCCGGAGTGCACACGCTCTCCCGGGCTCTGGCCGGGCCTCGGCCCCGGTGACCCGGTCTCGGGTCACCCTCCCAGCAGCATCCGCGCCCCCTTCTCGCCGATCATCGCGGAGGGGGCGTTCGTGTTGCCGTTGGTGATGAACGGCATCACGGAGGCGTCCACCACCCGCACGCCGTCCACCCCCCGCACGCGCAGCGTGGCGGGGTCCACCACGGCCATCTCGTTGGTGCCCATGCGGCACGTGCCCACCTGGTGGTGGTACGTGGTCACGGCCCGGTCCATGTAGGCGTCCTCGTCCGCCTCGGTGACCACGTCCGGTCCGGGGTAGATCTCCCGCGCGCCCCACTCCTCGGCCAGAGGGGACGACGCCGCCATCGCCCGTCCCTGCCGCAGCGACACCCGCAGCGCCTCCCGGTCCCGGGGGTCCGAGAAGATGTTGGGGTCGTAGTGGGCGGGGTCCGTGCTGCTGGGCCCGGTCAGGGTGATCCTGCCCCGCGAGTACGGGCGCACCAGCCCGGTGTGCAGGGTGAAGGCGTTGGCAGGTCCCTCCATCTGGTCGTCGTACATGGGCACGCAGAAGTGCAGGGGCTGGGTGTCCGGGCGATCCTGGTCCGGGGTGGACTTCCAGAACAGGTGCGTCTGGGTCACCGCGATCTCGTTCTCGGGGTGCTCGATGGTCCGGGCGGTGGCCTCCGCGATCACAGGCACGAGCAGGTGGTCGTGCAGGTTCTCGCCCACGCCGGGCAGGTCCACCACCGGCTCGATCCCCACCTCCCGCAGGTGCTCCGCGGGGCCGATGCCCGAGCGCATGAGGATCTTGGGGCTGTCGAGCGCCCCGGCGCACAGCACCACCTCGTCCGCCTCGATGATCTCCCCGTCCGAGCGGAGGTCCGCGGTGGGCTCCTCGGGTGAGACGCCCTCCACCTCGGCGTTCGGGCCCGCGTGCAGCTGGACCCCCGTGACCCGGCCGTCCGTGACCACGAGCCGTTCCACCACCGCCCCGGTGCGGGCCTCGATGGCGCCCCGGTCCACCCACGGCTTCGCGTACGCCATGTAGGTGGTCACGCGCCTGCCGTCCGCCACGGTGAGCTGCTCCTGGGAGATGCCCTCCTGGGAGCCCGAGTTGTAGTCGGCGTTGAACGGCACCCCCACGGCCTCCGCGGCCGCGATGATGGAGTCGAAGATCGGGCTGCGCCGGTAGCTGCCGACCACCGGAACGGGACCGTCCGTGCCGCGGGGCGCGGCGGCGTCGTCGTCCGCGGTGGGCCCGTCCCAGGCCTCGAGCGCCGCGAAGACGGGGGCGACGTCGCGCCATGCCCAGCCCTCGCAGCCGGCCGCGGCCCAGTCGTCGTAGTCGAGCGGGTTGCCGCGCACCCAGATGGCGGCGTTGAGCGCGTGGGAGCCGCCGAGCACGCGCCCGCGGGGCCAGTGGATCACCCGTCCGGAGGCGTGCTCCTGCGGCACGGTGAAGTAGTCCCAGTCCTCGGGGCTGTGCCAGAGCTCGCCCAGGCGCGAGAGGTGCGGGATGGCCGGGTTGGTGTCCTCACCGCCCGCCTCGATCAGGGTGACGCGGTGCCCGGCCTCGGCGAGGCGCCCGGCGACGATGGATCCTGCGGTGCCCGCGCCCACGACGACGGTGTGGCGGGCGCTGTCTGCTGTGTTCGTCATGCCCCCAGTATGTGACGCAGGACACGCGGCCGCTGGTCCTGGCGTGCACGGCATTTGGGGATGCGTGCTGGGCCGTCTGCCCCCCGGCGAGGATTAAGTGCAGGTTTTGCTGTCTACCACCGAGTAGGCGGCAAAATCTGCACTTAATCCTGGGGTGGGCGTCTGCACCAACGGAGCAAACGCGGATTTTCGCTGCTCAGGCTGCGTTTACTCCACAAGACAGCACCATCCCCCGGCGGCGCCCCGGTAGAATCGGCGGCGTAGACAGGGGTTCTCCGCGTGTGTGGTCGGGTGCGCGGTTGTCCGACGTACCCAGGAGCACGCACATGAGCACACCCCCGCCCCACGAATCCCCGCGCACGACGACGCCCGCACCGGCCGGTGCCCCCTCGCTCGTGGCCGCGGGTGGCTGGCCGTTCCTGATCACGGGGCTGATCGGCCGCCTGCCCGCCGCCACCGTCCAGCTGGGGGTGCTGCTCTACGTGAGCGGCGCGGGACTGGGGCTGGGGCTCGCCGGTCTCACCGTGGCCGCCACGGGCCTGGGCTCAGCGGTGGGGGCCCCTCTGCTGGGTCGGATGGTGGACCGCTTCGGACCGTTGCCCGTGGTCGTGTCCGCCACCGTGGTGCAGCTGCTGGGCATGAGCTCCCTGCTGGCCGTGGTGCTGCTCGAGGCGCCCTCCTCCCTCATCCTCGTGTGCGGTGCCGTGATCGGCGCCGCCAATCCGCAGATCGGCGCGATCGCGAGGGCGCGCTGGTCGGCGCTCGCGCGGCGTCGTCGTACGCCCGGGCTGGTGAGCAGGGCGCTGGGCTACGAAACGGCGTGCGACGAGGTGGGGTTCGTCCTGGGCCCCGTGATCGCGGGCGTGCTGGTGGGGGTGCTGGGTCCGAACCCCGCGCTCGTGGTGCTCATGGTGTGGGTGCTGCTCGGTCAGGGCTGCTTCATCGTCTACCTCGCGCAGCGCCGGAACCTGAGCCTGGACACCCGCTCGATGGAGGTCACGGACGGCACCGCCCCCCGGATCCGCTGGGCTGCGGTGCTGCCGCCCATGCTCGCGTGCCTGTGCGTGGGCACCGTGTTCGGCTCCACGCAGACGGCCCTGACCGCCATCAACGCCGAGCGCGGCACGGAGGCCTACACAGGTCTGATCTACGGCTGCATGGGGGTGGGCAGCGCGCTCGCGAGCCTGCTGGTGTCCCGGCTGCCGTCGCGCGTGCCCCTGTCGGTGCGGGTGGCGGCCGGTGGTCTCATCGTGGGCGCCACGGCCGTGGCCCTCATGACCGTCCCCGGCCCGGTGCCCCTCGGTGTGCTCTACGCGGCCACGGGCCTCGGCGTGGGGACCCTGCTGGTCAGCTCCTACACCCGGGGCGAGGAGGTTGCGCCCTCGCACCGCATGGCCAGTGTGATGACCATGCTCACCACGTGCATCGTCCTGGGGGTCTCGTTCGGCTCCGCGATGGGCGGGCTCCTGTCCGAGGTGCCCGAACGCGGCTTCGTGCTCACCCTGGGGGCGGGCGTCGCGGGTTTCGTGGCGGCGGTGGCCATGCACGCCACCCGCCCGGAGAGCACGCGCCGGGTGGTGTGAGGCGGCCCCCCCGGTGGTCCCCTTCCCCTGACGGCGCCATGATGGACGCATGACAGCCCAGCGTCCCGACCCGCGCCCCGCATCCCTGCCCCCGGCTCGGGAGGACGCCTTCCCCGGCGGTCTCCTCGCAGATCCGCTGGCCGCGCGCCTGGCCCGGGAAGAGCCCCTGACCTGGTGGAATCCCGCCGCGACGGACGCCGCGCAGGGGCTCGCGGCGTCCGGGGTGGACCCCGCCATCGTTGACGACGCCGCCGCGCGCCTCGAGCGCTTCCGCCCCTGGATCGCGGCGACCTTCCCGGACACCGCCGCAGCGGGCGGACTCATCGAGTCGCCGCTGCAGGAGGCCTCGGCCTGGCAGGACGCCGCCGGGGTGCGGAGTGGGCGGGTGCTCCTCAAGAGGGATGACATCCTCCCGGTCAGCGGCTCCGTCAAGGCGCGCGGAGGAGTGCACGAGGTGCTGCAGTACGCGGAGTCACTGGCCGTGGCCCACGGCCTCCTGCCGGACCCGGGCCCGACAACGGGCTGGGACTCCACGGCGGACGCGGACTCGACATTGGGCCCGGGCCCGATGAAGAACCCGGACCTGGATTCGGACGCAGGCGCAGAGCTGGCCCCGGTCGTGGCCCCGGCACTCCCGGCCCACCGGCCGTCGTCGGGCGGGGCTGCTGCCCCCGGCTTGAGTGCGGGCGTTGCGGTCGGCGCAGCAGACGGTCCGGACGAGGCTGCGCGGACCGGTGCGGCACGCCCCACAGACGGCACAGCCTCCCGGGCGGTGGGCTACACCGCGTTCAGCAGCGCACCGTTCCGCGCACTCATGGCCGGGCACCGCGTGGTGGTGGGCTCCACCGGCAATCTGGGGCTGTCCATCGGGATCATCTCCGCTGCCCTGGGGCTGCAGGCCACCGTGCACATGTCCACCCACGCGCAGCAGTGGAAGAAGGACCTGCCGCGCTCGCGGGGCGTGGAGGTGGTGGAGCACAGCACGGACTACACGCGGGCGGTGGCGGCCGGGCGAGCGGCCGCGGAGCACGACGACGCCGTGCACTTCGTGGACGACGAGCACTCGCTGAGCCTGTTCGCCGGGTACGCCGTGGCCGGAGCGCGCGTGGCGGCCCAGTTGCGCGAGCAGGGCATCACCGTGGACCGGGACCACCCGCTCGTCGTGCACCTGCCGTGCGGGATCGGCGGTGCACCCGGTGGCGTGGCCTACGGGCTGGTGCGGGAGCTCGGGGACGCCGTGCGCTGCGCGTTCGTGGAGCCCACCCAGGCGCCGTGCATGCTGCTGGGGCTGCACACGGGCCTTCACGACGGCATCTCGGTTGCGCAGCTGGGTCTCAGCACCCGCACGGTCGCGGACGGTCTGGCCGTGGGGCGACCCTCGGGCTTCGTGGGACGTGCGATGCAGGGGCTCATCGCGGGGTGCGTCACGGCGTCGGACGAGCAGATGACGGACCAGGTCAAGGCTCTGTATGCCACAGAAGGCATGGTCGTGGAACCGTCGGCTGCCGCGGCGCTGGAATCCATCCTCCGGGTGGCGGGGGACGCGGCGCGCGGTGGCTCCCCCGAGGGTGCCGGGGCGCGGGTTCCGGAGGGCGCCACCCACCTCGCGTGGCTCACGGGCGGGGGCATGCTGCCCGCGGACGTGCGGGCGCGCTACCTGCACTGAGGTGGGGACCGGCGCTCCCGGGTGCGGACCGGTGAGACCCTCCGCACAGAAAGGTGCACACAGTGCAATGACTGCCGTACGATGGCGCACGTGACACCCCAGCTGATCTCCGGATGCCGCCAGCGGCCCGCGGCGGAGCCCAAGGACAAGCGCGAGGCCATCCGGCTGCGCAACCGCCGGGCCATCATCGTGGCCGCGGGGGAGCTGGCCACGGAGCGGGGCGCGGATCGTGTGACCGTCAACGAGCTCGCGGAGCGCGCGGGGGTGTCCCGCCGCACCATCTTCAACCACTTCCCCTCGGCGCAGGACGCGGTGTTCGAGCACCTGTCGGAACTGGCCACCGACCTCATCGACCGGGTGCTGGAGGAGCTGCCGGACCCCGGGCCGGCGGGGGAGGCGAGCCTGGGGGACGTCTACCGGCAGCTGATCCACGCCCTGCGCTCCCGCGGGCTGATCGCCGAGCTGCAGCCGGTGCTCTCCGTGGACGTCAAGGGCACCCCGGCGGCGTCCCTGTGGAGCTTCCGGGTCACCAGCACCGCGGTGCAGCGCCTGGACGAGGTGCTGCGGGAGCGGCTGCCCCGGTACACGCCGTTCCGGACGCACCTGGTGGCCACCACCCTCATCAACTCCTTCGCCGAGTGCCTGGACGAGTGGCTCGCCCGCACCGGCGGCGTCCTGGACGAGCGGGGCCGCCGCACGTGGGACGAGCTGCTCTCCACCGCCCTGGACGTCCTGGGGCGGGGCTTCGACTCCTGACCACGCGGCGTCGGCCTGTCCGCCGGCGCCCTCCGACCTCGCGCGGGGCCCGCCCCGCACCGCCCGGGCACGCGCTGCGGCGCACACCCGGCGGCGCACGCAAGAGAACCCTTCCGATTCAGTAGGAGACATCCCGTGGCACGACTTCTCTACAGGCTGGGCAAGAGCGCAGCCGCTCACGCGTGGGCGGTGATCCTGGTGTGGCTCGCCGTCCTGGCGCTGGCCGTGGGCGGGGTGGCCCTCTCGGGGGTGAACCTCAGCAACGCGGTCACCATCCCCGGGACCGAGACCCAGAACCTGGCGGACCGGCTCAAGGCGGAGATGCCCGAGGCCAACCAGGGCACCGGACGGGTGGTCTTCCACACCACGGACGGCTCCGCGTTCACGCAGGCGCAGAAGGACGGCATCGCCGATGCGCTCAAGGCCACGCAGGACGTCTCCGGCGTGGCCTCCACCGTGAACCCGTTCGAACGCCAGCAGCAGCTGGACGACGGCCGCCAGCAGCTCAAGGACGGCCGCGCGAAGCTGGACCAGGGCGAGAGGCAGATCGCCCAGCTCAAGCAGAGCCTGCCGCCCGGGGTGAGCGCGGAGCAGGTGCTCAAGCAGCGCGGGGTGGATCCCGCCGCGATGGAGCAGCAGAAGGCCCAGCTCGAAGAGGGCGAGAAGTCCTTCGAGCGCATGGGCGACTACCGCGTAGTGTCCAAGGACCAGAACTCCGCGATCAGCGTGGTCAACTTCACGCAGGAGCAGAACGCGGTGGAGGCGGACACCAAGAACGCCGTGATGGACGCGGTCCGCAGCCACCCGGTGGACGGCGTGGACGTGGACTTCTCCCAGGAGATCGCGCAGGACATCACCGCGCTGCTGGGCCCCTCGGAGGTCATCGGCGTGGTCGTGGCCGCGCTGGTGCTGCTGATCATGCTGCGGGCGGTGGTGCCCGCGGTGCTGCCCGTGCTCACCGCGCTGCTGGGCGTGGCCGTGGCCTCGTGCATCACCCTGTCCTTCTCCGGCGTGGTGGACATGATGTCCGTGACGCCCATGCTCGGCGTGATGCTGGGCCTGGCGGTGGGCATCGACTACTCGCTGTTCGTGCTCAACCGGCACCGCCAGCAGCTGCGCGGGGGAATGCCCGTGCGGGAGTCCATCGGGATGGCCGTGGGCACCGCGGGCACCGCGGTGTTCTTCGCGGCGCTGACCGTGATCGTGGCGCTCGTGGCGCTGAACGTCACCGGCATCCCGTTCCTGGGCCTGATGGGCACCGCGGCGGGTCTGGCCGTGCTGGTGGCCCTGCTCATGACCCTCACGCTCACCCCCGCGCTGCTGTCCCTGGCCGGCACGCGGGTGCTGCCCAGGAAGCAGCGTGGCGCCGAGCCGCGCGAGGGCGTGATCGACGAGCACAACGTGCCCCTGCACCTGCGCCACCCGTGGCTGAGCACCGTGGCGTGCGCGGCGGTGCTGATCGTGCTCGCCCTGCCGGCCCAGAGCATGCGCCTCGGGCTGCCGGACGCCTCCACCGAGGCCCAGGACAGCACCCAGTACAGGGCGTACCAGCGCATCGCCGAGGACTTCGGTGCGGGTGAGAACGGCCCGATCGCCGTCGTCGTGGACCTGCCCGAGGGTCTCGACGAGGCCCGGGCGCAGGAGAAGATGGACGCCGTCTCGGACCGCCTGGCGCAGCAGCAGGACGTGGCCAACGTCCTGCCCGGCCAGCTCACGGACGACCGCACCACCGGTGTGATCCAGGTGATCCCCGAGTCCGGTCCCGCGGAGGCGGCCACCGAGAACCTCGTGGGCAGCATCCGTGACCTCAACGGGGATCTCGGCTCCCAGCAGGACGTCCATGTGGGCGTGGCGGGCACCACCGCCGCGAACATCGACGTCTCCCAGCTGCTCGGCGAGAAGCTCCCGCTCTACCTGGGCGTGGTCATGGTCATCTCCATCCTGCTGCTGCTCATGGTGTTCCGCTCGATCCTGGTTCCCGTGATCGCCACCCTGGGCTTCCTGCTCTCGGTGCTCGCCTCCCTGGGCGCAGTGGTGGCCGTGTACCAGTGGGGCTGGGGCGGTGCCGTGTTCGGCGTGCACGATCCCGGGCCCATCCTGAGCTTCCTGCCCACCCTGATGATCGGCATCCTCTTCGGCCTGGCCATGGACTACCAGCTGTTCCTGGTCTCCGGCATGCGCGAGGCGTACGTCCACGGGCACCCCGCGCGCCAGGCCGTGGTGTACGGCTTCCGGGCCGGGCGCTCCGTGGTCACCGCGGCCGCGATCATCATGATCTCCGTGTTCGCGGGCTTCATCTTCTCGGAGCTGGCGATGATCAAGCCCATCGGCTTCGCGCTCGCGGGCGGTGTGCTGCTGGACGCCTTCGTGGTGCGCATGCTCCTGGTCCCGGCGGTCATGCGTCTGCTGGGCGAGAAGGCCTGGTGGCTGCCGCGCTGGCTGGACCGCATCATGCCGAACGTGGACGTCGAGGGCGAGTCCCTGGCCCGCGCGAGCGCCGGTGCGGCGGTCGCCGCTGGCACGGCCTCGGCGGACGACGACGCCGTACGCCGCTCCCACGGGAAGGGTCGCCACCGCGCGGAGTCCCCCGGGCGCCAGCGCGGCACCGCGCAGCACACCGGAGCGGCCGTGGCCGCACCGGTGGCTGCGGCGACCGTCGGCGCGGCAGCCCACCACGCGGCGTCGGGCACGGACTCACCGCGCGGTGAGGAGCCCGCGGCCGACACCCGCACCGAGACCGAGCGGCACCGCGCTCAGCGGCACGGCCGCCACGCTGCGGCCCCCACGGGGAACGACGCCGTGGAGCAGGACGCGGACCCCGACCCGGAACCCCGTGCGACGGCCGAGCCGGTCCTGGCGGAGATTGCGGAGCCGACGCCGGACGTGGTCCTGGTCCCGGCAGACCCCGCGCTGCGGGTGACCGACCAGGGGCTGCGGGTGCTGCCCAACGTGTGGGAGTCCGAGGAGAAGCTGCTGGCCTCCCTCGCCCGGCCCCGTGAGGAGGCCGCACCGCACCGGTCCATGCACAGGCGCGTGGAGTTCCAGAAGGTCATGGTGGCCGGACGGCCGGTGGTCGTCGCCCGCCCCCGGACCCCGCTCGCGGACGCCCCCGTGGTGGTCCACTGGCACGGCGGCGCGTATGTGCACCCCGTGACCACCACGCACTGGCGGTGGATCGACGCGCTGATCCAGCGCACCGGGGCCACCGTGGTGGTGCCGGGCTACGGGCTCGCCCCGGACCACACGGTGGACGAGGCGCTGGCCCTGGCCGACGGCGTGTGGGACCTGGCGCACGGCCTCGGACCGCGGGTGTTCCTCTCCGGCGACTCGGCCGGTGGCGGCCTGGCGGTCGCGCAGGCCATGCGGCTGCGCGATGCGGGGATGGGTGCGCCTGCCGGGCTGATCCTGATCTCCCCGTGGGTGGACGCGACCGTGAGCAACCCGGAGATCGAGCAGTACCGCTCCGTGGACCACATGCTGGACACCGAGGGCCCGCGCGCCGCGGCCCGCTGGTGGGCCGGCACCCGTGAGGTCACGGATCCCGCGGTGAGCCCTGCGTTCGGGGACGTCCACGGGCTGCCGCGCACGTTCGTGCTGCAGGGGGACCGGGACATGCTCTACCCGGACACCATGGAGTTCGTCACGGACCTGGTCCGCGCAGGCGTGGACACCACCACCGTGGTGTGCGAGGGCGGGCCCCACGTGTACGCGCTGATGGTGTGGTCCGAGCGCGCCACCGAGGACCTCGACCGCGTGGTGCGCTGGATGGGCCGCTGAGCGTCCCTCGCGCCGGCTCGACGGGCCCCGGGTGCCGACCGTTGCGGTCGGTGTCCGGGGCCCGTTCTCAGTCCCTGCCCACCGTGCGGAAGTACCACGCGTAGAACGCGGTCCACCCGGTGCCGAAGATCGCCCACCGCACCCGCTCGGGGGCGTGCGGCCAGAGCCGGCCGTGCAGGGCGGAGATCCCGCCGACCGCAGCGGTGACCACCACGAAGCGCGGGGTCCGCGCGGGCACGGACCACGCGAGGAACCGGGGCAGCGGGTCTCCGCGCAGTCCGGCGGTGCGGGCGTAGAGCTTGTAGGGGGTGCCCCGCAGCGGGCCCAGGAGCACGGCCGTGAACCCCCGCGCGGCCATCTCCCGCTCCACGCGCTCGACCATGGCGGGGGAGACCGCGGGGATCCGGGCGAGCATCCTGGCCGAGTCGTCCCCGGTGGCACGCGCGCCCCAGCGGTGCACCACGGCGCCGCCCACCAGCGCGCCCGCCGTGGCCGACGCCGCGCCCGTGAGCCCGCGGGGCAGGTTCCGGAGGGCGACCGCGGAGAGCCACACGTCCGGGACCACGAAGAACGCAGTGGCCTCGGCGAACCCCCACAGCCCGGCCACGGCGTGGTCACGCAGCGCGCTCACCGTGCTCCTCCGCTCCGGGGCGCGCACGGTGCGTCACGGCGGCTCCCGGGACGGCGCGCGGCCCGTCTCCGCAGGTCAGCCGTGCCTGGCGCGAGGGCCAAGGTGGTGCGGGCTCTTCAAAGGTGCTGCTGTGCACGGTGGTCTCCCGGTGGGATCGAGGTGGCGCGGTTGTGGACATCCAACCACCACGGGCCAGCGGGTATGCCACTGTTGGCGCAGATCCACAGTCCCCACGGCCCGAGGAGACGCCGCATGGCCACCACCGATCCCCTGCGCAGGCCCATCCCGCAGCGTTCCGCCGGGTGGGCCACCGCCATCGCGGGTGCCCTGCAGCGCGCGGGCCTGCGCCCCAACCACATCTCGGTGGCCTCGGTGCTCGTCTCCCTGGTGGGCTGCGGGTGCCTGGTGGTCTCGGTCCACGCGGACGACGCCGCCCGCGCCCTCTCTCTCGTCCTCGCCGCGCTCTGCATCCCCCTGCGTCTGCTGTGCAACATGTTCGACGGGATGCTCGCCGTGGAGGGCGGGCTGCGCACCCCCACGGGGGAGCTCTACAACGAGGTGCCGGACCGGATCTCGGACCTGGCGCTGCTCGCGGGGGCCGGCTGGGCGGCGTCGTCCGTGGCGGGCGGTGCAGCCCTGGGGTGGCTGGCCGGGAGCCTCGCGGTGCTCACCGCTTACGTGCGCACCCTGGGCGTGAGCGCGGGGTGCGCGCAGCAGTTCGGCGGGGTGCTGCCCAAGCAGCGGCGCATGTGGCTGCTCATGGCAGGGATCCTGCTGAGCGTCACCGACCCGTGGTGGGGGTGGCCGCGCGGGACCGTTCTGTGGGTCACGCTCGTGCTCGTGGTGCTGGGGTGCGCGCTGACCGTGGCCACCCGGCTGCGGGCCGTGGCGCGCGAACTGCGGGAGAAGGGGTAGGCCGTCATGATGATCGGACTGCTGGGCGGGCCCACGTGGTGGTTCCTCGCCGGACTGCTGGGGTTCCTGGTGCTGGCCACCGTGGTGGCGGAGCTGATGTACCGGCGCACGGCGTCGGAGGGGCTGCGAGCCACGCTGCTGAACGTGCGGCAGCGGATCTTCGCGTGGTGGATCATGGTGGCGGTGCTCGTGGGCAGCCTGGCGCTGGGGGAGACCGCCGTGGTGCTGCTGTTCCTCGCCCTGTCCCTGCTGGCCCTGCGGGAGTTCGCCAACCTGCTGCCGCCCGGGGAGCGGGACCGCCGGGTGCTGACGTGGATCCTGGTGGTCCTGGCCCCGCTGCACTTCTGGTTCGTGTGGGAGCACTGGTACGGGATGTTCGCCATCTTCATCCCGGTGTACGCGTTCCTGTTCCTACCCGTGCTGCTCGCGCTGTCCGGGCGCACGGAGTCCTTCCTGCACCGGGCCGCCCTGAGCCAGTGGGGTCTCATGGTGTGCGTCTACGCCCTGAGCTACCTCCCGGCCGTGCTGCAGCTGCCCGTGGCCATCCATCACGGCAAGGCCGCGGCGGACGGTTCCGCCGTGGGGTCTGGTGGCGTGGAGGCGGGGGCACTGCTGCTGTTCCTCGCGGTGGTGGTGCAGGGCTCGGACGTCCTGCAGTACCTCTGGGGCAAGACCATGGGCCGGCACCGGATCGCGCCCACCGTGAGTCCCAACAAGACGTGGGAGGGCTTCGTGGGCGGGGTCCTCTCCGCCACGGCCCTGGGCGCCGCGCTGTGGTGGCTGACCCCGTTCACCCCGTGGCAGGCCGGGGTGCTGGCCCTGGTCTCCTGCCTGCTGGGCTTCCTGGGCGGGCTCGTGATGAGCAGCCTCAAACGGGACCGCGGCATCAAGGACTTCGGCGCCCTCATCCCGGGTCACGGCGGGATCCTGGACCGGATGGACTCCCTGATCTTCGCGGCACCGGTGTTCTTCCACCTCACCCGGTTCTTCTTCGCGGGCTGAGCCGCGCACCACCGCGCACCGCCGCACAGCATGGGCGACGCCGCGCGCACCGCCGCACTCCACGGGCGACGCCGCGCACGCCGTCGCGGGCGGTCCCGGAGGAGGACCGGACATCGCGACGCCGCGTCGGCGGCTCCTCACGCGGTGGGACGGACGCTACGGGGCCCCGTGCGTGGAATCCCCGTCGGGCATGCCCGAGGGCCCGCGGGAGATCCCGCGGGCCCTCGTGGCTCACTCAGTGCATCCCGGGTGATGCCGGGGCGCTCAGCTCTCTGAGTCCTCGGAGGACTCGGTCTTCTGCTCCTGCTGACCGTTCTCCAGCACCACGCTGTCCTGGTTCTGGCCCGTGGCCACCTGGATCTTGCGCGGCTGGGACTTGGGGGACACAGGGATGGTCACGGTGAGCACGCCGTTGTCGTACGCGGCGGTGATGTTCTCCGTGTCGATGCCCTGGCCCAGGTTCAGCTGGCGGACGAAGGAGTGGTTGCGGCGCTCGCGCACGATCCACTTAGTGTCCTTCTCCGCGGAGGGCAGGCGGCGCTGCGCGCGAATGGTCAGCAGCTGGCCGTCCACGTCCACGTCCACGCTGGTGGGGTCGATGCCCGGGAGGTCCGCGGCGAGGTAGTAGTTGGAGCCCCGGCGGAACAGGTCCATGGGCATCTGCTCCAGGCCGTTGCGGGTGGAGAGGACCTGGTTGGCGAAGTTCTGGACCTCGGTGAACGGATCGAAAGTAGCCATGACAGTCATTCCTTCCATGTGCGTGACCTCCGTGGAGCGCTCGGCCGCTGGTGTCCGGATCCGGCGCTGTCACGTTTCTTGAGTCCCACTGACTCAACTACGAAAAATATAGCACTCGGTCCAGCAGAGTGCCAAGGGTTCGGGCACCTATCTTGAGCGGACTATGCTCAAGGCGAGCGGCGGTGCTTCCACGGACCCTCGCCCGGCCGTCACGGGAGGTGACGGGCCCGAAAGGGTGGGGCGGGCGGCGTCGTCGTTCCTAGAATCGAAGCACCGGAGACATCCCCGACAAGAAGGAGGACACCGTGCCGAAGGCGAAGAAGAACGGCCGCGCGCGGCAGGACGAGATTCCGTCCACGCTGCGCCGCTCCGACGAGAAGGCGCAGGACACGTTCGCGCAGGCGTACGACTCCGCACAGGAGAAGTACCAGGAGGAGTCCCGCGCGGCCCGCACGGCGTGGGCCGCGGTGAAGCACACCCACGAGAAGGTGGGGGGCCACTGGGAGCCCAAGGAGGAGAACGGCCCGTCGGACGCCAGCGCGGAAAAGGGTGGGCTCAACAAGGAGGACACCGCCGGCGGCGTGGACGCGAACGCCTCCAAGGAGCACCTCTACGAGATCGCCCAGGAGCTGGACGTCCAGGGCCGTTCGGGCATGACCAAGGACGAGCTGGTGGAGGCCATCGGGAAGGCGAACGACAAGAGGACGCGGGAGGCGCGGGACTGAGGTGACGCGAAGCGTGAACTCCGGTTCCTGTGCATCGGGACCGCCTCCCCTCAGCTCGAACCAGGGGTTTTCTCGGCAGTCATCGGTGTCGCGCCCCGCACTACGCTTCACGAAGGGCCCGGTACGAGCTCTACTCCCACGTCTTTGTTGATGAGTCCAAAGTGGGCGGCTACTACGTGGTGGCAAGCACGGTTGCCGCCGGAGACGTGAACCGCGCCCGAAAGGCTGTTCGGTCCTTGGCGCTGTCTGGTCAGAAGAGGATCCATTTTACCGATGAACGCGATGACCGCCGCAAGAAGCTGCTGAAGGAGTTCTCCGCCCTCGACACCGTGGTGAACGTGTACGTGGCGCGAGGGCTCAGAGACAAGGAAGCCAGGCCGCTGTGTCTGGGGCCCTCGCGCGAGATGCTGCGGCCAGCGGCGCGGACCACTTGTGGGTGGAAAAGGACGAGTCTTCGTATGCCCACGACAAGAAGATCATCGGGCAGGCGCTCCAGTCCTCCGAGAACCGACCGCGCTACGACTTTCCCAGGGCGCACGAAGAGACACTGCTCTGGGTGTCCGATGCCGTGGCGTGGTGCTACCAGAAGCGTGGCCGCTGGACGGGATTGGCCGCTCCGCTGGTGGCTGACGTGGTGGAGCTGACCTGACCTGTTATAAGCGCCTGTTAAAAGCGCGAGCCAGGCTCGTCGGACCGTGCGGATGACTGCCTGGCCTACTTCTCGGCGCTGGTGCTCCTCGCGAGTCCCACTATGGCCACCCCCGGGTCGGACGTCACGCCCTTGAGCGGCCACACGGGCCACCTCCGCCCTAGAGCACCCGCCCCAGGAACACCGAAGCGGTGGTGTCCCGGTGGAAGGACTCCACCGGTTCGTAGCCGCGGTTGCGGAACATCGCGATGCCCTCGGTCATCTCGGGGTTCAGGGAGACCACCGCGGTGCTGGCGCCGAAGGAGCGCACCTTGTTCTCGAGCGCCCGGACCAGGGTGCGGGCGTGGCCCCGGCCGCGGTGCTCCGGCGCCACCCAGATCCGGCGCAGCTCTACGCGGTCGTCGTCGATCCTGCGGACCGCGCCGCACGCGATCACCTCGCCCGTGACCAGGTCGGTCATCAGGAAGAAGTCCCCGTGGGGCGGGGTGACGTCCTCGGGGCCGGTCACCTCGGTGAGCTCGGGGTCGAACCCGCCGTCGATGCGGTGGTCGAGCTCGCTGAAGTACGCGCCCAGGGCCGCCAGGGTGTGCTCGCTGGCGGCCTGGCCCTCCACGATGCGGACCGGTGCGGTGGAATTCATCCCACCATGGTGGCACCTCGGTGTGCTGTTCACCAGGGACCGCGTGCGGTAGCTTTCGTGCGTGACCGATACCCGTTCCGGCGCCGCACCGCGCCTCTCCGTCCTGGTGCCCACCCCGCTGCTGATCACGGAGATCACGGAGCCCGCCGCGTACCGCAACCGCAGCGCCCACGAGTCGGACGTGCACATGCACCCGGGCGGGCAGGGGCTGTGGGTGGCCCGCATGGCCGGTTCCCTGGGCGCGGACGTCTCGGTGAACGGGCCGTTCGGCGGTGAGCTGGGCACCCTGATCCGTTCCATGCTGGACGGGCTCGGCATGCAGGTCAACGCCGTGCGCTACGGGTACGGCAACGGCGGCTACGTGTACGACCTGCGCGGGGAGGACCGGGAGACCGTGGCCCACATGCCGCCGCCGGAGCTCTCCCGCCACGAGCTGGACGATCTCTACGGCACGGCGTTCGTGGACGCCCTGGCCTCGGACGTCCTCACGGTCACGGGCGCGGAGCCCGGGGACGTGGTGCCGGCCTCCTTCTTCGGACGTCTCATCCGGGACACCCGGGACGCCGGGACCACCGTGGTCGCGGACCTCAGCGGCGCCCCGGCCCTGGCCGCGGTGGCCGCGCACGTGGACGTGCTCAAGATCAGCCACGAGGAGGTCCGGGACCTGGACCTCGGCTCGGACGACACCCCCGAGTCCCTCGTGGATGCCGGGCGGGCGCTCGTGGAGCGGGGCGCGGGCGCCGTCGTCGTCTCGCGCGCCAAGGACCCGGCGCTGCTCGTGGAGCAGGACTCCGTGCGGGAGGTCTGCGCGCCGTCCATCACGCCGCTGGACCACCGCGGGGCCGGGGACTCGATGACCGCCGGGATCTCCGTGGGGCTGGCGCGCGGGCTGGACCTGGTGGACGCCGTGGCGCTCGGTGCCTCTGCCGGGGCGCTCAACGTGGCCCGGCGCGGACTGGGCACGGGCAACCGCACCACCGTCGAGAAGTTCGCCCGTCAGATCACGGTGCGCCGGATCTCCTGAGCCCTGGCCCGGGTGCGTGACGCGTGCCACGATGGTGCACATGCACATCCTGGTGACCAACGACGACGGCATCTCGTCCCCGGGGCTGGCGGTCCTGGCGAGGGCGGCGCTGGAGCGGGGGCACACCGTGAAGGTGGCGGCGCCGGCGGAGGAGTACTCGGGTGCCAGCGCGTCCCTGTCCGGCGAGGAGGTCGACGGGAAGATCGCCCTGGTCCCCGCCAGCCCGCCGGAGATGCCCGAGGACGTGGAATGCGTGGGGGTGAAGGCCGCCCCCGCGCTGATCGCGTTCCTGGCCTCCTACGGCGCCTTCGGGCAGCGCCCGGACATGATCCTCTCCGGCGTGAACCTGGGGGCGAACACGGGCAAGGCCACCCTGCACTCGGGCACCGTGGGTGCGGTGCTCACGGGCGCGTCCCACGGGATTCCGGGGATCGCGGTGTCCATCACCTCCGGTGCCCCCCAGCACTGGGACACGGCCCTGCTGGTCACCCGCTACGCCCTGGAGCGCTGGGAGCAGCGCCCGTTCGACGAGTGGATTCTCAACGTCAACGTCCCGGACGTGTCCCCGGATCGGCTGCGCGGGCTCAAGCCCGCCCGGCTCGCGAGCTTCGGCGCGGTCCAGGCGCAGATCGGGCGCGGGGACGAGAAGCACATCGCGGTGACCTACAGCGCGGAGACCGGTCCGGAGGAACCCGAGAGCGACCACTACCTCCTCACCCACGGCTGGGCCACCGCCACCCTGCTGCGCGCCCCCGTGGACGATCCCACCCAGGACACCCACGCCGTGCCGCGCCAGGAGCTGGGGATCGCGGGGCCCACGCCGTTCTGGGACGTCACCCTCCCGGGCCTCACGGACGACGACGCCGCCGGGACCGGGTGCGGCGACGTCACCGTGGACTCCGCCACGGTCATGCGCCGGACCTGACGTCCCGCCTCCCGTGAGCGGTAGGCACACGACGATCACGACGTCCGCCACCGGTCCCTGCACGTTCACACGGTGAGCGGATAGTCTTCCCGCGAGAACACTCGCCCGTCCCAGCCGGCCACCGGCCGGGGCCAGGGTGGGAACGGACCCTCTGCCCCGGTGGAGCACGGGCGGTCGCGGACCGAGAACCAGCACGAAGCGGAGGCCCCCCATGGCGTCGACACCAGCGGCGGAAGCCCAACCCGGCGGCGTCGCCACCGTGGACGCCCCGAGCCGCAGGGACTGGGTGGCCCTCGGAGCGCTCGCTGCGGGGCTCGGAATGATCGTGCTGGACGGCACGATCGTGGGGGTCGCCCTGCCCGCGATCATCCAGGACCTGGGGCTGAACCTCACGGACGCGCAGTGGGTCAACAGCCTCTACGCGGTGCTGCTCGCGGCGCTGCTGCTGTCCACGGGCAAGCTCGCGGACCGCTGGGGACGCAAGACCATGTTCATGGTGGGGCTCGTGGTCTTCGCCGGGGGCAGTCTGCTGGCGGCCCTATCCGGCACGGCGGGGGCGCTCATCGCGTCCCGCGCGGTGCAGGCGCTCGGTGCGGCGTTCATCATGCCGTCCACGCTGTCCACGGTGAACGCGCTGTTCCGCGGGAAGTACCGCGGCCCGGCGTTCGGCGTGTGGGGCGCGGTGATGTCCGGCGCGGCGGCGATCGGCCCGCTGGTGGGCGGCGCGCTGACCCACTGGGCGTCGTGGCACTGGATCTTCCTGGTGAACCTGCCGCTCGCGGCGATCATCGCGGTGGTGGGGTGGAGCAGCATCACCAACACCCGCAGCGACGTGCGCGAACGCGGTGCGGACGTGGACGGTGCCATGCTCAGCGCCATTGCGTTCGGCGCGCTGGTGTTCGCGATCATCGAGGGCCCGGCCATCGGCTGGCTCACCCCCACGGCCGACTTCTCGATCTTCGGGTGGGTGTGGCCCGCCACGGCGCCGGTGTCCATCGTGGCGATCGCGCTCGTGGTGGGGTTCGTGGCGCTCGCCCTGTTCGTGGTGTGGGAGCGCCACCGCGCGAAGGTGCGCCGCTCGGCACTGCTGGACCTCGGTCTCTTCCAGGTGCGCACGTTCTCGTGGGGCAACCTGGCCGCCGCCATGGTGGCCGTGGGCGAGTTCGCGATCATCTTCGTGCTGCCCCTGTACCTCACCAACGTGCTGGGCCTGAACATCATGCAGTCCGGGCTGGTGCTCGCGGCCATGGCCATCGGCGCGTTCATCTCGGGCGCGTCCGCCCGGCACCTCGCCGCGAAGTTCGGGGCGCCCGGGACCGTGCTGATCGGCCTGGGGCTCGAGGTGGTGGGCGTGGTGGTGCTCGCCCTGGTCATGGGCCCGGGCACCGCCGCGTGGCTCGTGGCGCTGCCGCTCGTGGTCTACGGCGTGGGCCTGGGGCTCGCGTCCGCGCAGCTGACCGGCACCGTGCTGCGGGACGTGCCCGTGGCGTCGTCGGGGCAGGCCTCCGCGACGCAGAGCACCGTCCGCCAGATCGGCTCGGCGCTGGGCACGGCGTTCGCGGGCGCCGCGCTGTCCGTGTCCATGAGCCTCACCCTGCCCGCAGCACTGGACGCCACCGGGCTCGACGCCGCCCAGGCGGACCAGCTCGCGGAGGCCACCCGCCAGTCCGCGGGCGGCATGATCCCGCAGCTGCAGGCCCAGGCGGAGCAGCACCCCCTCGGGCCGGAGACGCAGCACGTGATCGACGCCCTCTCCACCGGCTTCACGCACGCCACCCAGTGGGCTCTCGTGATCGCCACCGGGTTCATCCTGCTCGGCTTCCTGGGCGCGCTGCAGGTGCGCCGGGCGGCGCGGCGGGACGATACGCCCGCGGCCTGATCGACTCTCGCGCGCCGCTTCCGAAGCCGCTGGCGCCGTCCAGCCGACGACGCCGCACGGCCGGCCCCATGCGTCGTCTCACCCCGGTCGCACGGCGGGGGAAAGTGGCCGAACGGTCATTGCCCGGGCCCGCCCGGTCGGAAACGGTGGGAGACCGGGAGATTCCCGGTGCAGCAACCGAAGCAGGTGAGACGGCAATGCCCACGACTGATTCAACCGCCTTCGAGGCACGCCATGGCGGACGGAGGTCTGCGAAAGGCGCACCAGTGGGCGACTCGGGCGAGTCCCAGCCCCGGCGGCAGGAGATCCTGAGGGCGGATCCGTACTATCCCCACACAGCGTGGCGGACGGTTATGACGTGGCTGCTCTACTTCTTCGTCTTCCTGGGGTTCGCGGCACTTCTCACCCTGATCGTTCCGGACCGCCAGTTCGGGTGGTATTACGTGACATACACCGCCGTGTTTGCCACGGTCGGCACGGCCATTCAGATCGTGAACCGCAAGGCTCGCGTGCGGATGCTGGAGAACTCGGACCAGATCTCGCGTGGGCACGAGACCCGGGCCACCCCGGGGATCAGCTAGCTCTGCGTCCCCCGCACCGCCGGCAGCGCGTACCAGCGCGCCAGCGGGGCGAGGTCCTCGACGTCCTCCACGTCATCCAAGGGCTGCCACCGCAGCTCCTCGATCTCCGCGGCCGGCACCGGGGTCTGCGTCAGCGCCACGGTGCCCATGAACACGTGGCTGTGCAGCCCGTGACCGGGTTCGTTGGCGGCGTCGCTGTGCCACTCGCCCACCGGTTCCAGCTCCGCGGCGGACAGCTCGATCCCCAGTTCCTCGCGCACCTCGCGGATCCCGGTCTCCTCGGGGGTCTCGCCCGCCTCCGGTTTCCCGCCGGGGAACATGAACATGCTGGTTCCGCGCTTGCGCACGGTCAGCACGCAGCCGTCCGAGGCGCGGCGCAGGACCACGCCGGTGACCTTGATGACGGGGCGGGCGGCGTCGTCGTTCCCGGAGGGGGAGGAGGACGGAACGGGGGCCTGGCGGGGATCATGGGATGCGGACACGCCTGCCAGTGTAAGGAGACACCATGACCAACCCCCTGACCACCCTGCCCGTGCCCGTGGTGCAGGCACCCATGGCGGGCGGGCCGTCCACGCCCGCGCTCGCCGTGGCCGTCGCGCGCGCCGGTGGGCTGGGCATGCTTGCCGCCGGGTACAAGAGCACCGAGGCGATGGCGGAGGAGGTCCGCGACGTCGCGGCGCACACGGGCCGCTTCGGCGTGAACCTGTTCGTCCCCGAGCGGGACCCGTCGGACCCCGCGGCGCTCGCCGCCTACGCCCGCGCCCTGGCGCCGGTGGCCGCCGAGCTGGGCGTGCCCGCCCCGGAGCCGGGCGAGTACGTGGACGACGAGTACCCCGCAAAACTCGACCACCTCACGGTCCACCCCGTCCCGCTCGTCTCGTTCACGTTCGGCCTGCCCACCGCGGACGACGTCGCCCGGTTGCGGAACGCGGGCAGCGCCGTCGTGCTCAACGCGACCTCCCCGGACGAGGTGACGGCCGCGGCCCGGCTGCGCCCGGACGCAATCGTGGTGCAGGGCGTCGAGGCGGGAGGGCACCGCGCAACCCACGGGCAGGCAGGGCAGCCGGAGGAGATCGCCACGGCCGCTCTCCTCGGCGCCGCACGGGAGCTGACCGACCTTCCCCTCGTCGCCGCGGGCGGGATCGCGGGCCGGGACGACGCCGCCGCCCTCCTCGCGCGGGGTGCGGCGGCCGTGCAGGTGGGCACGCTGTTCCTCACCGCGGTGGAGGCCGGCACCAAGCCCGCTCACCGGGAGGCCCTGCTGGACGGCACCCACACGGAGACCGTGGTGACCCGCGCGTTCTCCGGGCGGGCGGCCCGAGCGCTGCGCAACGGCTTCACGGACCGGATGGCGGCGCACGAGGTGACCGGCTACCCCCAGGTGCACTACATGACCGCACCGCTGCGGGCGGCGTCGTCCGCGGACCCCGAGGGGCTGAACCTGTGGGCGGGCACGGGCGCGGCGGCCTGCCGGGAGACCAGGGCGGCGGAGGTCGTGGAGCTGTTCCGGGGGCTGTGAACGGGTCTCAGCACACGCCGATCGACCGTCTGCGCCACCTGACCTGACTGAACGCCGCGTGAACTTTTACCTACCATACGTATGGTGGGCTCACCGCTGTGACAACCAAGACCGAGATCCTGGACAGCGCGCTGGAGGTGCTGCGCTCCGGGGGCGCCCTCACCATCGATGCCGTGGCCCGTGCCGTCGGCATCACCAAACCCGGGGTAGTGCACCACTTCCCCACCAAGGAGACCCTCACCGTGGCCGTCACGGAGCACCTCCTGGGCGGCTGGGAGGAGGAGCTCGCGGCCCGCACCGGGGACGGGGCCGAACCCGTGGACCGGCTGCGCGCCTACGTGGAGCTCACCCTGCTGGGGGAGATGGACGTCGCGGACGTGGCCCTCGTGGCGGACTTGCGCCTGCGCGAGAAGCTCGCGGCACTGTGGTCCGCGCGCATGTCCTCGTGGTTCGGGGAGCTGGACGCACCGGCCCTCGTGGCCGCCCGGCTGATGGCGGACGGGGCGTGGATCGACCGCTCACTGGGGCTGCTGGACCTGGACGCCTCCTGCCGCTCGGCGGTGGCAGGCGTCGCGCTGGAGCTGATCGAGAAGGAAGTGGGCCGATGAAGAAGTGGCTGTACCTGGTGGCCGCGATTGTGCTGGAGGTCTCCGGCTCGCTCTCGCTCAAGGTCGCCATGGACGCACCACAGTTCTACGTGATCGTGGTGCTGGGATACCTCGGGGCGTTCGTGGGGCTGTTCGCGGCCCTGCGCAACGGCATGAGTCTGGGCGTGGGGTACGGGATCTGGGGTGCCACCGGGGTGGCCGCCACGGCCGTGCTGTCCCTGGTGATCTTCAACGAGCCCATCACCCCGGTCATGGGTCTGGGCATCGTGCTGGTGATCGCCGGTGTCCTCACGGTGGAGCTCGGCTCCCAGCTGGCCCTCAAGAAGCACAACACCCTCACCACGGAGGAGATCCGATGACCGCCTTCGCCGCTCTGTCCCTGGCCTCGGCCATCCTGTGCGAGGTCGTCGGCACCGTGTCCCTCCGCCTGGCCAGTGCGGGCCGGAAGGTCTGGTGGGTGGGTGCCACCGTGGGCTACGTCCTGGCGTTCTGGCTTCTGGCCGTGGTGCTGAGCCACGGTGTCCCGCTGGGTGTGGCGTACGGGATCTGGTCCGCCACGGGAGTGGCGATCACCGCCGTCATCAGCCGCGTGTTCTTCAAGGAACCGCTCACCTGGCTCATGTGCCTGGGGCTCGCGCTGATCGTGGGGGGCGTGCTGTGCATCGACTTCGGGGCCATGCACTGAGCAACCCCGGGGGATAGTGTGGACGCACAGGCCTGAGACGGCAGCCCCCACCCACGGAGACACCATGCCCACCCAGAAGATCGTGGCCTCACCGGCCAAAGCGGCCCTGTTCCTGGTCCTCACCGTCAACGAGGGCGCCGAGGCCGAGGTGGCGGACGTGCTCACGGAGGTCTCGGACCTCACCAAGGCCGTCTCTTTCCGCGTGCCCACCAGCAACCTGCTGTGCGTGGTGGGCGTGGGCCACGACGCCTGGGGGCGGCTCTTCGATGCGCCCCTTCCCAGGGACCTCCACCCGTTCCGCGAGTTCCACGGGGACGTGCACTCCGCACCGGCGACCCCCGGCGACCTGCTCATCCACCTGCGGGCGGGCACGCAGGACGTGTGCTTCGAGCTGGCCAAGCACCTCATGACGCGCCTGGGCCCGCACGTGCACGTGGAGGACGAGGTGCACGGCTTCAAGTTCTTCGAGGAGCGGGACCTGCTGGGCTTCGTGGACGGCACCGCCAACCCGGAGGGCGAGGACGCCTGCACCGCCGCCCTGGTGGGGGACGAGGACCCCGACTACCGCGGCGGCAGCTACGTGCTGGTGCAGAAGTACCTGCACGACATGACCGCGTGGGAGGCGCTGTCCGTGGGTGAGCAGGAGCGGGTGATCGGGCGCTCCAAGCTCGAGGACATCGAGATGTCCGACGCGCAGAAGCCCGCCAACTCGCACGTGGCCCTCAACGACCTCGACCCCGTGGACGGCCGCAAGCGCGAGATCGTGCGCGACAACATGCCCTTCGGTCGGGTGGGTTCCGCCGAGTTCGGCACGTACTTCATCGGCTACGCCGCGGACCCCGCGGTCACCGAGACCATGCTGGAGAACATGGTGGTGGGGGACCCGCCGGGCACCTACGACCGCATCCTGGACTTCTCCACGGCCATGACGGGCGGGCTGTTCTTCGCGCCGCCGCGCTCCTTCCTGGACGACCCCTCCACCGTCGCGGCCCGCCCCTCGGCCACCGCGGAGACCACCCCGGACGACGGCACCGCCCCGGTTGCCGCCCCCGCCGACGGCTCGCTGGGTATCGGCAGCCTCAAGAACACCGAGTCAAGGAGTTGAGCATGAACAACCTGCACCGGGACCTCGCACCGATCTCCTCCGCCGCGTGGGCGGACATGGGGGACGAGGCCCGCCGAACCTTCGCGGCCCGTGCCGCGGCCCGCCGCACGGTGGACATGCCGGAACCGGCCGGCGCCGAGTTCTCCGCCCTGGGCACGGGACACGTGAGCCGCGTGGCCGCAGACACCCCTGGCGTGGAGGCCCTGCAGCGCCACGTGGTGCGCGTGGTGGAGCTGCGCGCGCCGTTCACGCTCAAGCGCTCTGACATCGACGACGTGGAGCGCGGCGCGGCGGACCCGGACTGGCAGCCCGTCAAGGACGCCGCCGTGGCGCTCGCGTCCGCCGAAGACCGCACGGTGTTCTACGGCTCGGACTCCGCCGGGATCCAGGGCATCGCCCCGGCCAGCGACAACGAGCGGCTGAGCCTGCCCCAGGACGTGCGCGAGTTCCCCAACGCCGTGGCCAAGGCCAAGACCGAGCTGCGCCTCGCGGGGGTGGCGGGCCCCTACAACCTGCTGCTGCCCGCGGAGCTCTACACCGAGGTCACGGAGACCACCGACCACGGCTACCCCGTGCACGAGCACGTCTCCCGCATCCTGGGGGAGGGCTCGATCATCTGGGCCCCCGCGCTCGACGACGCACTGCTGGTCTCCGCGCGCGGTGGCGACTACGAGCTGCACCTGGGCCAGGACGCCGCGATCGGGTACACGTCCCACACCGCGGAGACCGTGGAGCTCTACCTGCGCGAGACCCTGACCTTCCGGGTCAACACCTCGGAGGCCAGCGTGGTCATCTCCCGCTGACGGGCCACCCGCCACGAACGACGCCGCCGCGCCCTCCCCGGGGAGGGCGCGGCGGCGTCGTGTCCGGGTCTCAGTCCCTGCGGAGGAACCCGCTGAAGAACTCCGCGAGCTCGGCGGTGGCGTCCAGCGGCAGGACTGCGGCCACGTAGTGGTCCGGGCGGACCACCACCACGGCGCCGTCACGGCTGATGGTGCGCTGCTCGAAGATGTCGTTGCCGGGGATCGCGGCGTACACGCGCTCCCAGTAGTTCAGCTCGAACCGGCCCACCTGCGGCTTGAAGGCGCGCGGGACGGCGTTGATGTCCACCTGGTCGTAGGGCTGCTGGTAGGTGACGTCCACGTCGAACAGGGTGGCCTCGCCGTCGCCCTCGCGGCGGAACGCCACGAGCGGGGAGGTGGGGTCGTTGTGCAGCCACTGCGCGAACGCGGTGGTGGGGGAGTCCGCCCCGGCCACGGCGGCGTCGGCGTACACGTGGATGCGCCAGCGCCCGTCCGCCGTGGCCTCGTGGCCCTGGTGCACCACCATGGCATCGCACACGCGCTGGACCTCGGCGGACTTGAAGCGCTTGCCCACCGGGAAGCCCTTGGCGAGGTCCTGGTGCTCGGTGCCCGCCACGATCAGCGAGGGCTGGTACTCGGTCATGAAACCGGCCGGGAACTCGGCCGTCTTCACGTAGAACTCCTCCAGGTACTTGGGGTCCGGGAGCTTGTCCTGCGGGGTGGCCATGAGCATGGACCACTCGCGGTCGAAGTCGATGAGGTTCTTGGCGATCACCTGCCGCTCCTCGGAGTAGGTGTCCAGGAGGGAGGCGTCCGCGCGGCCCGAGAGCACCGCGCCGAGCTTCCAGCCCAGGTTCCAGCCGTCCTGCATGGACACGTTCATGCCCTGGCCGGCCTTCGCGGAGTGGGTGTGGCAGGCGTCCCCGGCAATGAACACGCGGGGGCAGCGGGTGCCGCGGTCCTCGGTGTCGACGTCGTCGAAGTGGTCCGTGAGGCGGTGACCCACCTCGTACACGGAGGACCACGCCACGGACTTCACGTCCACGCTGTAGGGGTGGATGATCTGGTTGGCCCGGCGGATGACCTCCTCCACGGGGGTCTTGCGGATCTCGTGGTTGTCGTCCTCGGGCACCTCGCCCAGGTCCACGTACATGCGGAACAGCAGGCCGCCCTCGCGGGGGATCAGCAGGATGGAGCCGTTCACGGAGTTGATCGCGCACTTGGTGCGGATGTCCGGGAAGTCGGTGTTGGCCAGCACGTCCATCACGCCCCACGCGTGGTTGGCGCCCTGGCCCTCGAGCTTGCGGCCGATGGACTTGCGCACCCGGGAGGCCGCGCCGTCGCAGCCGAACACGTACTTGGCGCGCACGGTGCGCTCTTCGCCCTCGCGGGGTCCGGCGGCGTAGCGCACGGTCACGGCTACGGGATGCTCGTGGTCCTGGTTGATCTCCAGGCCCACGAACTCGATGCCGTAGTCCGGCTCGATCCTTCCGGGGCCGCGCTTGGCTGAGCGCAGGAAGTAGTCCATCACGCGCGCCTGGTTCACGATCATGTGCGGGAACTCGGAGACGCCGTGGGGGTCGTCCGCGGGGCGGCCCGTGCGCACGATGTTCTGCGGGTTGGTGGGGTCCGGGTTCCAGAAGCACATCTCGCGGAGCATGAACGCCTCCTGGATGATCTCCTGGGCGAAGCCGAAAGACTGGAAGGTCTCCACGCTGCGGGCCTGGATGCCGTCCGCCTGGCCGATCTCCAGGCGGCCCGGGCGGCGCTCGATCAGCCGGGTGCTCACCTCCGGGTACTGGGACAGCTGGGCCGCGGCGATCACACCGGCCGGGCCGGAGCCCACGATGAGCACGTCCATGGTGTCCGGGAGGTCCTCCGGGCGGTCGATCCCGTGACCGCGCGCCTCCTCGATCCGGGGATCCTCGGAGACGTATCCGTTCTGGTGAAAGAGCATGCCTTCTCCTGCGTTCTGCGATGGGGTGGGCCGGCAGGCCCTGTCCGGGAGGAGCCACGTTGCTCGCTCCGCGGGGAGTCGGTGGAGTTCAGGGTGTAATCCAGATCATATACGATGTGTGGCCGGGGTAACAGGGGTCACGGTGCCCGGCACGACGCCGCTCCGGCCGTCGCTCTCGGAGGCTCCGCTCTCGGCCGGGTTCCGCGGCGCGTCGACCCTGGTCTCGCGGGCCCCACCGGGGAGGACGGTGGATGCATGTCGCAGCGCTCGGGGCCCACGAGGGTTTGCCTGCGGGACTTTCCTGGCTTCCCCGCGCACAATGGTGTGAGCGGGACCACTTGCCCACCCCCTCAGGATAATATACGATTTCGAATAACATTCTGATGATCCGAGGAGGCCCTCGCCGTGACCGAGAACCCGCAGAACGCTCAGAACCCGTCCGTCGGGGCCGGTGAGGTGCAGCCCGTCCCGGTGCGGCCCGGCAAGATCATCGCCGTGCACGTGGCCTACGAGTCCCGCGCCGCCCAGCGCGGCCGCAAGCCCGCGGTGCCTTCCTACTTCCTCAAGCCCACGAGCTCCCTGGCCGGGTCCGGTGCCGCCGTGGAGCGCCCCGCCGGGACCGAGCTGCTGGCCTTCGAGGGGGAGATCGCCCTGGTGATCGGCTCGCCCGCCCGCAACGTGTCCCTCGAGGACGCCTGGAACCATGTGGCGGCAGTCACAGCCTCGAACGACTGGGGCCTCTACGACCTGCGCGCCGCGGACAAGGGCTCCAACCTGCGCAACAAGGGCCGGGACGGCTACACCTCCCTGGGCCCCTCCCTCATCGACGCCCGCGAGGTCTCGCCGGAGCAGCTGCGCGTGCGCACGTGGCTCAACGGCCAGGTGGTCCAGGAGGACACCACGGCCCCCGAGAACATGATCTTCCCGCTCGCCCAGTTCGTGGCGGACCTTTCCCAGCACGTGACCCTGGAGGAGGGGGACGTGATCCTCACGGGCACCCCCGCCGGTTCCTCCGTCGCGCAGCCCGGGGACGTCGTGGAGGTGGAGGTGGACGCGCCGACCGCGGCCGGCGCGCCGTCGTCCGGCCGCCTGCTCAGCCGCGTGACCGAGGGCAACGAGCGCTTCGACGAGGGCCTGGGCGCGATGCCCGCCGTGAACGACACCCAGCGCGAGGAGGCGTGGGGCTCGCGCGAGTCCGCGGGCCTGCCCGAACAGGGGGCGGAGCACGCGCTGAGCCCCGCCCTGCGCGCGAAGCTCGACAAGGCCCCCACTGCGGGGCTCTCCGCCCAGCTGCGCAAGCGCGGGCTGAACAACGTGGTGGTCGCGGACGTCTTCCCGCAGACCCCCGGCACCAAGCTGGTGGGCACCGCCAAGACCCTGCGCTTCGTGCCCAACCGCGAGGACCTCTTCAAGGCCCACGGCGGTGGCTACAACGCCCAGAAGCGCGCGTTCGACGCCGTGGGCGAGGGCGAGGTGATCGTGATCGAGGCGCGCGGGGAGACCGGGTCCGCGACCCTCGGTGACGTCCTCGCGCTGCGCGCCCGCCACAACGGCGCGGCCGGTGTGGTCACGGACGGCGGCGTGCGGGACTACGCCGCGGTGCAGGAGATCGGGCTGCCCGTGTTCTGCAAGGGCCCCAACCCGGCCGTGCTCGGCCGGCGGCACGTGCCGTGGGAGTCGGACGTGGCCGTGGCCTGCGGCAACGTCACGGTGCTCCCGGGTGACGTGGTCGTGGGGGACGACGACGGCGTCGTCGTGATCCCGCGCGAGCTCGCCGAGGAGGTGGCCCAGGACGCCCTGGCCAAGGAGCACGAGGACGCCTGGGTGGCCGAGCGCGTGGCCGAGGGGCACCCGGTGGACGGGCTGTTCCCGCCCACCGGCGAGTGGAAGCAGAAGTTCCAGCAGTGGCTCGCCGAGAACCCGCTGCCCTCCGAGTGACCCGCGCCTGACCCCCGAGCCCTCCGAACCGAACCGAGGACCACATGCCCCTGACCGCGAATGCCGCACCCTCCAAGGCGCAGCGCGCGTACGACTGGATCAAGGCCCAGATCATGTCCCAGGCGTTCTCCCCGGGCTACCGCCTGGTGCTCGCGAGCATCGCCGAGACGCTGAGCATGTCCGTGGTGCCGGTGCGCGAGGCCATCCGGCGGCTCGAGGCCGAGGGCCTGGTGACGTTCGAGCGCAACGTGGGCGCACGGGTCTCCATGGTCGACGGCGAGCAGTACACCTACAGCATGGAGACCCTCGCGGTGCTGGAGGGCGCGGCCACCGCACTGTCCGCGGCGCACATCACCGCCGAGGACCTCGCCCACGCGCGGGAGCTCAACGCCTCCATGGAGGCCTCGCTGAAGAACTTCGACCCGCAGACGTTCACGGAGACCAACCACGAGTTCCACCGCGTGCTCGCGTGCCGGTGCCCCAACGAGCGCCTCAACGACCTGGTCACGGTGGAGTGGGAACGCCTCAACCACCTGCGGACCTCCACGTTCTCGTTCGTCCCGGAGCGCGCCCGCGCCTCGGTGAACGAGCACCACCACATCCTCCACCTCATCGAGACCCACGCCCCGGCGGACGCCGTGGAGCGTGCCGTCCGCCAGCACCGCGCCGCGACCCTCGCCAGCTACCTCAGCAGCCGCGAGGACCGTGGTGCGGCGCAGCGGCGCACCACGTGAGACAACCCACCGAATCCACTGATACGAGGAGTCATTCCATGGCCGCTCTGCAGGACACCAAGCCCGAGAACCTTCCCGAGTCCATCCGCCACTACATCAACGGCGAGTGGGTGGACTCGATCGACGGGGACACGTTCGACGTGCTCAACCCCGTGACCAACGAGCCCTACATCACGGCCGCCTCCGGCAAGAAGGCGGACATCGAGGCCGCCGTGGCCGCCGCCAAGAAGGCGTTCGAGGAGGGCCCCTGGCCCAAGATGCTCCCGCGCGAGCGCTCCCGGATCCTGCACAAGATCGCGGACATCGTGGAGTCCCGCGGTGACCAGCTGGCCGCCATGGAGTCCTACGACTCCGGGCTGCCCATCACCCAGGCCCTGGGCCAGGCGCGCCGCGCGGCGGAGAACTTCCGCTTCTTCGCGGACCTGATCGTCGCCCAGATCGACGACGCCTACAAGGTCCCCGGGCGCCAGGTGAACTACGTGAACCGCAAGCCCATCGGCGTGGCCGGTCTGATCACCCCGTGGAACACCCCGTTCATGCTCGAGTCCTGGAAGCTGGGCCCCGCCCTGGCCACCGGCAACTGCGTGGTGCTCAAGCCCGCGGAGTTCACCCCGCTCTCCGCCTCCCTGTGGCCGGGGATCTTCGAGGAGGCCGGCGTGCCCGCCGGTGTGTTCAACCTGGTCAACGGCTTCGGCGAGGAGGGCTACGCCGGTGACTCCCTGGTCAAGCACCCGGACGTGCCCCTGATCTCCTTCACGGGCGAGTCCCGCACGGGCCAGATCATCTTCGGCAACGCCGCCCCGTACCTCAAGGGCCTGTCCATGGAGCTGGGCGGCAAGTCCCCGGCCGTGGTCTTCGAGGATGCGGACCTCGAGGCCGCGATCAACGCCACGGTCTTCGGGGTGTTCTCCCTCAACGGCGAGCGCTGCACCGCGGGCTCGCGCATCCTGGTGCAGCGCGGGATCTACGACGAATTCGTGGAGCGCTACGCCGCGCAGGCCAAGCGGGTAAAGGTGGGTCTGCCCTCGGACCCGTCCACCGAGGTGGGCGCCCTGGTGCACCCGGAGCACTACGAGAAGGTCATGTCCTACGTGGAGATCGGCAAGCAGGAGGCCCGCCTGGTGGCCGGTGGCGGCCGCCCCGAGGGCTTCGAGACCGGCAACTACGTGGCGCCCACGGTGTTCGTGGACGTCAAGCCGGACGCCCGGATCTTCCAGGAGGAGATCTTCGGTCCGGTGGTGGCCATCACCCCGTTCGACACGGACGAGGAGGCCCTGGAGCTCGCGAACAACACCAAGTACGGCCTGGCGGCCTACATCTGGACCAGCGACCTCAAGCGCGCCCACAACTTCGCGCAGAACGTGGAGGCGGGCATGGTGTGGCTGAACTCCAACAACGTGCGCGACCTGCGCACCCCGTTCGGCGGTGTGAAGGCCTCCGGGCTGGGCCACGAGGGCGGCTACCGCTCGATCGACTTCTACACGGACCAGCAGGCCGTGCACATCAACCTGGGCGAGGTGCACAACCCGGTGTTCGGCAAGCAGGAGGACGCCGCCGCCAAGACGGACGGCTGAGCCCCGCCCACGCAGCACTCCCACGCCGCTCCCGCCGCCGCGGGCCGCACGGTCCGCGGCGGGGCGGCGCCAGAACCCCACGACCCTTTCACTGTCATCACGAGGCACTCTCACCACGAAGGACACACCATGACGAATCCCGCTGACCGGACGATGACGTCCTCGGGCTTCTATGTTTCGCAGGAAGCCCCGATCACCACCGACAACCCCATCAAGACCCCCTCCGTGCCCGCGCCGGACATCCTGCGCTGCGCGTACATGGAGCTCGTGGTCACGGACCTCGCGGCCTCCCGCGAGTTCTACGTGGACGTGCTGGGGCTCACGGTCACGGAGGAGGACGAGAACACCGTCTACCTGCGCTCGATCGAGGAGTTCATCCACCACAACCTGGTGCTGCGCCAGGGTCCCGTGGCCGCCGTGGCCGCGTTCTCCTACCGCGTGCGCACCCCCGAGGACCTCGACAAGGCCGTGGCCTTCTACGAGGAGCTCGGTTGCCGCGTGGAGCGCCGTGCGGAGGGCTTCACCAAGGGCATCGGCGAGTCGGTGCGCGTGGAGGACCCGCTGGGCTTCCCGTACGAGTTCTTCTACGACGTGGAGCACGTGGAGCGCCTCGCGTGGCGCTACGACCTCTACACCCCGGGCGCCCTGGTGCGCCTGGACCACTTCAACCAGGTCACCCCGGACGTGCCCCGCGCCACCAAGTTCATGCAGGACCTGGGCTTCCGCGTGACCGAGGACATCCAGGACGAGCAGGGCACGGTGTACGCCGCGTGGATGCGCCGCAAGCCCACCGTGCACGACACCGCCATGACCGGCGGCGACGGCCCCCGCATGCACCACGTGGCCTTCGCGACCCACGAGAAGCACAACATCCTGGCCATCTGCGACAAGCTCGGTGCGCTGCGCCAGTCGGACAGGATCGAGCGCGGCCCCGGCCGCCACGGCGTGTCCAACGCGTTCTACCTCTACCTGCGGGACCCGGACGGGCACCGCGTGGAGATCTACACGCAGGACTACTACACCGGTGACCCGGACAACCCCGTGGTCACGTGGGACGTCCACGACAACCAGCGCCGCGACTGGTGGGGCACCCCCGTGGTCCCCTCCTGGTACACGGAGGCGTCCCTGGTGCTGGACCTGGACGGCAACCCGCAGGAGGTCGTCTCCCGCACGGACGACTCCGAGCTCGCCGTGACCATCGGCGCGGACGGCTTCTCCTACACCCGCCCCTCCGAGGGCGAGGAGTCCATGCCGGACTGGAAGAAGGGCGAGTACAAGATGGGTCACCAGCTCTGACCCGCTCCTCCCGCGCGTGAGCCGCGCCCGCACGCCCCGGCGGCGGCGGGTGCGGCTCACGCCGAGCGGACGACGACGCCGCTCGCACTCTTTCCGGGGAGCGGCACCCGGCCCTGTGGGGCACCCGGGTGACGGAGCGTTGGGACACCGGCGCAGCGGCGTCGTCGTCCCCTGCGGGCACGGCGCACGGACCAACCGAAAGGCAAGGACATGCTGGAGCACGAACGCGTGGTGGCCATCGCGGACGAACTGGCCGCCGCGGAGGCGAACCGCACGATGATCGAGCGGCTCACGCTGCGCTACCCGGAGATGACCGTGGAGGACTCCTACGCGGTGCAGAACGAGTGGCGCCGGCGCGCGCAGGAGGCCGGGCGGCGGCTCGTGGGCCGGAAGATCGGGCTGACCTCGAAGGTCATGCAGGAGGCCACGGGGATCACGGAACCGGACTACGGGGCGATCTTCGCGGACCAGGTGCACGAGAACGGCTCGGTGATCGAGCACGGGCAGTACTCGAACGTGCGGATCGAGGTGGAGCTCGCGTTCGTGCTCAGGGACGAGCTGCGCGGGCCGCACACGAGCATCTTCGACGTGCTGCGGGCCACCGAGTACGTGGTGCCGGCGCTGGAGATCCTCAGCTCGAGGGTCCAGATGGAGGGCCGCACGATCGTGGACACCATCTCGGACAATGCCGCCCTCGGCGGGATGGTCTACGGCGGCAACCCCGTGGCTCCGGACGCCGTGGACCTGCGGTGGGTCTCCGCGCTGCTGTACCGCAACGAGACCCTGGAGGACACGGGCGTGGCCGCGGCCGTGCTCAACCACCCCGCGAACGGCGTGGCGTGGCTCGCCAACAAGCTGGCCGCGCACGGGGACGCGCTGGAGGCCGGGAGCATCGTGCTGGCCGGGTCCTTCACCAAGCCCATGTGGGTGCACCCCGGGGACACCGTCCACGCGGACTACGGAGAATTGGGAGCCATCACGTGTCGCTTCGAGTGAACGAGCTGATCCACACCTTCCGCGCTGAGGGCGCCGCCAACCTGCCGGGCGTGCTGCCGAGCCTCAAGGACCTCTTCGCGCTGCCGCGCACACCGGAGGACCCGGTCACGGGTATTTTCCTGTCCTCCGGTGATCCGACCGCGGCGGAGATCTGCGCGAGTGCGGGCTTCGACTACCTCCTGGTGGACAGCGAGCACTCGCCCCTGTCCCTGGAGTCCATCCAGGCGCAGCTGCGCGCGATCGCCGGGTACCCCACCCTGTCCGTGGTGCGGGTGCCGGACAACGACGAGGTCATCATCAAGCAGTACCTGGACCTCGGGGTGCAGTCGCTGATCGTGCCCATGGTGGACTCCGTGGCCGAGGCGGAGGCCGCAGCCCGGTCCGTGGCGTACCCGTCCGCGGGCGTGCGCGGCGTGGGTGCGGCACTGGCGCGTTCCGGGCGCTGGGGTGGGATCCCTGGCTACCTGCCGCGGGCCCGGGAGACCATCACCCTTGTGGTGCAGGCGGAGTCTGCCGCCGCCGTGGCGGGCATCGAGGAGATCGCCGCGGTGGACGGGGTGGACGGCGTGTTCGTGGGCCCCTCAGACCTCGCCGCCTCCATGGGGCTGATCGGGCAGCAGACCCACCCGGACGTCGTCGCCGCCGTGAAGCACGTGATCACCGCGGTGCAGGCGGCGGGCAAGTTCGTGGGCGTCAACGCGTTCGCGCAGGACCAGGCGCGGGACTACCTCGCCGCGGGCGCGGACTTCGTGAACGTGGGCGCCGACGTCGCCCTGTTGGCTTCCGGGGCGCGGAACCTGGCGGGGGCGTTCCGGGGCTGAGCCCTCCGGGGCATGAATGAACCCCGGCCGCATAGCCGGGTGGGGCTACGAGGTCGTCGTCCCGGACCTGTACTTGGACGGCAGGGCGCGGCGGCACCTGGTTGCCACGATCCGTGCCCTGAGCACGGGTAAGGGCAAGGCGCTGGTGGACATCGAGACCAGCCTGCAGTGGCTGCTCGCCCAGCCGGAGACCACCGAGGCCGTGGGCATCATCGGCTTCTGCATGGGCGGGGGCTTCGCGCTGCTGACGTGCGACCGGGACCGCTACGCCGTGGCGAGCGTGAACTACGGAACCGGGGTGCGGCGCAGAAGCTGGAGGCAAAGCTCGACGCCGCCTCGGTGGGGTACGACATCCAGGAGTACCCGAGCGCGGGGCACGCCCTTCTCAACGACTCGATGCCGGGACCTGCCGCCCTGGCCCCGCTGTGGCACGTGGCGGGTTTCGGGGGCACCCGAGAGGACCGCGAGCACGCGTGGCGGAGGATCGAGGACTACTTCGCGGCGCACCTGAGTGCTTCTGCGTAAGTGTCTGACGACATGACCGGGCAGAGGGCGTGGTGTGCAGTGCGTCGTCGCGCATGGGTGTATGCACGTGGAACCGGAACCGGAACCGGAAGGACCAGACCGCACGCAAGTGGGTGCCTCACATAAGCGCGGAGGCCCCAGTAGGGCCTCCGGCAGACAACGCCCCGGTGACCGGTTCGTCGTGATGACCACGATATTGGCGGAGATTCCGGGTGTCCAGGAACGCGCTCACGCGGGTACCGCAAAGGTGTCCTGGCGCCAGCCTAGAGTTCCAGTATGAAGCGGGAGCAACTGGATGAAACCGTCAACGCCTGTCTGAATCTGATGGAAGTTCGCTTTCCTCAGGGCGACCAGCGCGGGGCTGCCGCGATGCTGCTCGCGGATGGGACCGTTCTCACCGGCACCGCTCCGGATGCGGTGAACCCGGCGGTGGAGGTGTGCCACGAGATCGAGCCCTACGCGGCGGCGTTCCGGCTCGACCAGGAGATCGTGGCCTCTGTGTGCTTGCACCGGGATGAAGCGGGAAGGTTCCTGGTCCTCAGCCCGTGCGGCGTGTGCCGGGAGAGGCTGGCCGTTCACGGACCCGACGTGCTGGTGGGTGTCGCGGCGCCGGACGATCCCACGCAGCTTGTGTGGAAGTCGTTGCGCGAGGTGCTGCCGGACTACTGGATGACTGTGTTCCCGGGTGAGGCTACCGGCGGCTGGTGATGGAGCAGTGTCCACGGGGCGCAGGCATCGAGACCTGCGCTGAGAAGACCGTAGATTGCCAAATGGATTGCCGGGGATGAGGATTTCCAGTGTTTTTGCCGCGTTGGTGACCGTACTTGTCCTGGCGTGTGGTTTCGTTGTCGTCGTGCCGCGATCCCCGGGCGGGTACGTGGGGCTGGTGACCGCCGGGACCTTTGGGGCGGGCGTGTTCTACGGGCGTCCCACCCAGCGGCTGCTCGCCCACCAGTGGCGACGAACAGCTCTGGGGTCCTCGATGATTCGCTGGACCAGGCCACGTTCGCTGGCCCGAGTGCTGGACCGGGCGCGGTGGAACCGGCAGGTACGTCGCCCCATCAGGTCCTTCACCGACCTTGATCCGTTCAGGTCTGATGCCGCCGGGTCGCTGGTCAGTCACGCTGTGTCGCTTGCGATCCATCTGCTGGCCGCAGCTGCTCTCACGGTCTCCGCTCATCCCTGGTGGGCCATGGGTTGCTTGGGTTTGGGGCTGGTGGTCCACGGGTGGCCGTGCCTACTTCAGATTGAGGTGCTGGTACGACTGGATGAACTCCGCGCCAAAGCACGAAGACGCGGCCGGGGAGGATTCCTCTACTAGCTGTTGCGGGTCATGACGTTGTGGTCTCTGGGGGTGAAACTTCACGCATGTGAATAACGCAAACGAAAATTATCCAGACCGGGTAGCAGCTCTTCCGTGCACGACGGTCGGTCATCCCGGACACGGCTGGGAGACTCAGGGTATGAGTCGTCATGAAACCGGCCCTTCACAGATGAGGGTGTAGCTGTGGTGCGACCTGGGGCGGCGCGTCGGTGTCGGGGTGAGGGTCGAGGTCTTCCGATGATGGGAGTTCTCACACAACCCGTCCGGAAGACCTCGACGTGCCTGACGCTACCTTCACGCGCCCTGACCTGACTACCTTCACCCGCCTCGACGGCCTCGGTCTGGAGGTCACCGGCCAGCTGCTCGAGCCTGACCGGTCCCTGCTGGCGTGCCGGGTCGTGGAGCCGGACGACTGGTGCAGGCGGTGCGGCTGCCAGGGCGTGCCCCGTGACACGGTGAGCAGGGAGTTGGCGCACGAGCCGTTCGGGTGGCGCCCTACCACGCTGGTGCTCACCGTGCGCCGCTACCGCTGCAAGGAGTGCTCGCACGTGTGGCGGCACACCCGGCGCGGTGACAAGTACGTCACCGTGATCATCGACCTCATCCCGGTCCGGGACGGCACCGGGCCCTCACGCCTGCTGGACGTGGTCGAAGGTCGGTCGAAAAAGGCGTTCAAGGACTGGCTGGCCGAGCGGGACCAGGCTTGGCGCGATGGGATCGAGGTCGTGGCCATGGATGGGTTCGCGGGCTTCAAGACCGCCACCACCGAGGAGCTGCCGGACGCCGTCACGGTTATGGATCCCTTCCACGTCATCCGGTTGGCCGGGGACGCTCTCGATGAGTGCCGCCGCCGAGTCCAGCAGGAACTGCACGGACACCGCGGACGCAAGGGCGACCCGCTCTACACCGCGCGGCGGACCCTGCACACCGGGGCTGACCTGCTCACCGACCGCCAGCACGAGCGCCAGCACGAGCGCCTTGACAAGCTCTTCGCTGGGGACCGGCACGTGCAAGTCGAGTGCACCTGGGGGATCTACCAGCGCATGATCTCCGCCTACCGTCACCCCGACCGGGCAGCCGGCCGCGTCGAGATGAGCTCCGTGATCGACGCCCTCGCCGACAGTGTGCCTGAGGCGTTGGTAGAACTGCGCAAGCTCGGCCGCACCCTGACCAGACGCGCCTGCGACGTCCTGGCCTACTTCGACCGGCCGCGCACGAGCAACGGACCTACCGAAGCCGTGAACGGTCGCCTCGAGCACCTGCGTGGCCTGGCCCTCGGCTTCCGCAACCTCACCAACTACATCGCCCGCGCACTCCTCGAAGCCGGCGGATTCAGACCACACCTACACCCCGAATTGTGAAGAGCCCGTAAACCTGCCTGTCACCGCACTAGTGTGGACTCAGGAGAGTCAGGAGAGGCACGCTTCATGGCACGTAACGAGGGTCTACCCCACCTGGCGGGGGCTAGCGAGCTTGAGCGCTGGGCCGATACTCGGTCTGCGCAGGCAGGCCTCCCGATCCTGGTGCGCCGCCTCGTGCGAGCCGAGAACGATCAGGTCCAACGCGTGGAGATGCGAGGTGGAGATGGTGTTGGGCTGACGGGGTACGACGGGTTTGTTGAAGCGACTCGGTCAACCCCGTTTGTGCCCGACGGTTTGAGCGTCTGGGAGATGGGTGTCAGCGGCGATCCAGAAAAGAAAGCGCAGAGCGACTATCGGACTCGCACGAAGAACCCAAACGGCATCGACCGAGCACACACGACTTTCGTGTTCGTCACCCCCCGGCGTTGGGAAAAGAAGAAGACGTGGGAGCAACGTCGGCGTGACGAAAAAGTGTGGCGTGACGTTCGCGTCCTCGATGCAGATGACATAGAGCAAGCACTCGAGGTCTCTCCAGCGGTACAAATTTGGTTGTCGGAACTACTCGGCATGGATCCGTTTGGTGCGACTTCGATCGAGGACTGGTGGGACCGGTTCTCGCGAGGCTTTGATCCCAAGCTGACAAGCACTGTCGCGTTGGCCGGGCGGGAAGACCAAGCTGCATCGTTAATACGCCGCCTTGCGGACGAGGTCGGCCGAACCTTTATCCGTGCGACGAGCATCGACGACGGCCTCGCCTTCGCGGTGTGCTCGATGACGATGATGGAACCGGATAAATCCGAACCCATGCTGGCTAAGTCCCTCCTGGTTCACGATGGTGCGACGCTCCGCCGGCTGGAGCGAACGTCAAGCTTGCTCATTCTTCTGCCGTACGAAGAGCGTCTACAGCGGGACGCACATCTAATCAATAATCACCACGTCGTGTTCGTGACCACTGAATCTGACGGAGACGTCGACGTCGAGCTTCCGCCGCTGAACCACCTGGCTCTTAGGACGGCCCTCAAGGAGGCAGGGGTGCCTGACACCGACCTTGATCGGTATATGCGAGCCGGGAACAAAAGTCTCGTCGCGTTACGACGGGTCTCTACTCAGTCGCGTGAGCCCAAGGCGTGGGCTGCTGACCTTGCGGATAGACCGGTCCGTCGCTTTTGGCTTGCCGGAGCGTGGAGTCAAACACGCAGCGGAGACGCCGAAGTGATTGAGGCGCTCATCGAAACCGGCGTCGAAGAGCTCGAAGAGCGGCTTGCCGCTGCGATTCGTCAACCTGACCCTCTCTTCACGAAAGTCGGCGCTACTTGGGCCGTTGCCGCACCAATGGATTCATGGCAAATGGCTCGTCAGGTCATCTCAGACCGGGACCTCGATGCTCTTGAACGTGCGATTCAGACAGTCTTGGGTGCAGTCGATCCTCGACTAGAGCTTCCGGCGGAGGATCGCTGGCTCGCGGAGATACACGGGAAAAGTCGGATCCACTCCAACGATCTCCGGAAGGGACTGGGTCGTTCGCTGGCACTGCTTGGCACACGCGGGGATGAGCTCCGGTTGTCCAGGGGGCGATGTGCCCGCCAATGGGCTGAGCGTGTCGCATGGAATTTGTTCGAGCGGGCAACCCAGGACGAGTCAGCCCAACTGTGGACTTCGCTAGAGGACGTTGTGCCGTTGCTGGCTGAAGCAGCACCGGACCCATTCCTGCGGGCGTTGTCTCAGAGCACCAGCGGCACCAAACCGCTCGCTGGAAAACTATTTCAGGACGTTGATCAACACTGGAACGCGGGTAGTCCTCACACTGGTTTTTTGTGGGCCCTGGAGGGGCTTGCCTGGTCTGAACAGTACATGGGCTACGCCGCCGAGGTATTAGCGCAACTCGCAGAAATCGATACAGGAGGGCGACTTAGTAACCGGCCGTCCGCCAGCCTCGAGGCAATTTTCAGGCCCTGGCATCCGCAATCCGCCGCGTCGATGGCGACGCGCGTGCAGACGCTCGACGTCCTAATTCGGCGCCATCGTGAAGTCTCCTGGAAGTTGCTGATCGACCTAATCCCCAAACCGTCGGTGGTCGCCTTTCAGAGCCACCGCCCTCAGTTTCGCGCCTGGGGCGGTCCAAGTGAACCAAGCGTCCCACGCCCGGAAGTCATCGAAATGGTCGAGGCAGTCGTTGATCGAATACTGATGCTCGCAACGGAAGAACCGAGCAGATGGGTCTCTGTCCTGCCAAAGCTCCGTCAAATGCCACCTGAGTCGCGCCGGCGCGCTCTGGATGCCCTGGGGACGCTCGATCCCGCGAACCTAACCCGCGATGAAAGGCTGCCACTCTGGGAGGCGATCGATCGCCTTGTACGTCGATCTGGAGAGAGCAATAAGGCTGAAAGGTCTCTGGATGAGGAGTCTCTGAATGCGCTTATTAACCTCCGTGACCGGGTGAAGCCCGATCTGCCAAGTGACGTTCATCGGTGGCTATTTGACGATTGGCATCCGAGTATCGGTATTTCAGCGGCAGACAACCTCGAAAAGTATGACGTCGCGCTGAAGGCTGCTCGTCAGCAGGCGGTCCTCGAGGTACTGGAGAGCGAAGGGTGGGAGGCGGTGGTTGCCTTAGCGGCCGCCGTAGAGCTTCCCTGGGCGGTAGGTTTCTCACTAGCTCACGTGAGTAATGTCAACGATGTTGGCGCGCTTGCGCTTCTCGAGGGTCCGGATCGTTCCCAGGTCCAGTTCGCGGAAGGTTACGCACGGGGGCGTTTCGCCGGTGATTTCGACAGCATCCAAGGGTGGGTTGAACGATTCGCCGGGCACCCCGTGCTCCAAGCTCGACTGCTTCAAATGAGCGATGATGTCGAGAGTGCCTGGCGACTGCTAGCTGAGCATGAACCGGAAGTCGACTCGGCTTATTGGTCTGAGTTCATGCCTTTTGGGCGCGGAGCGGATTTTCCCTTTGTCAACGAAGCCGCGCGAAAATTGATCTTGCACGGCCGTGTTGCCATGGCCCTCGACACTCTGAGCATGTATGCCACGCACCAGTCTGATCTAGATTCTGATCTGATCATTCAGGCGTTGAAGACTCTTGGAACGCAGGAAGATCCAGAAGCCGCGCGCGTGTCAAGCTACGACATCTCAAGACTGATCCAGTACCTCAAGGAAGAGGGTGTCGATGAGGAGAAAATTGCAAGCCTGGAATGGAAGTACCTTTCGCTCCTCGATGACGATTCCCGAACGTTGACGTTGGAGAGTCTTCTTGCTCGCAATGCTCGAATCTTCGTCGAGTTAGTGGAGCTCATCTTTCGAGGCGCCAACGATGACGCAGATAGCCAACCGCAGAGCGGTAAATCCATGCTCGCCTCGAATGCATATCGGCTTCTTCGTGAATGGAAAATCGTCCCTGGTACCCAGGCGGATGGCACCGTGGACGGATCTGCCCTCAATGAATGGCTGGCAGAAGCGCGCAGACTTCTCGCCGAAGCTGACCGACTCGATGTCGGCGAGCTCCAGATCGGAGAGGTTTTCGCGCATGCTCCAGAAGACCCAGATGGCACTTTCCCCACCCTTCCAGTCAGGGAAGCTCTCGAAACGTATCCGAACAACCGTTTGGAGCGTGGATTCAGTACCGGCCTATTCAACAAGAGAGGTGTCACGTCACGAGGGCTGACGGACGGCGGGGCGCAAGAGTATGCCCTGGCAGCCAAGTACGAATCATGGTCCATCGCTGTGCAAGCTACGCACCCCAGGACGGCTTCGGTATTGAGAGACATGGCAGAGACTTATCGCGATGAAGGTCGGCGCAATGACGAGGAGGCGAGGCGTTACCTAGAAGGCCTCGACCTCTAACAAGCCCGGTCCGCGGAGCGCGCAAGCTACGGGTAAGTCGACTTTGCGGGCCCTTCACAGATGAGCATGGGTAGCCGGGTGCGTGGGGGCGTTTCGGAGCGCGTGTTGTGGGGTCTGGGTAGAGGTCGAGGCCTCCAGGATGGGTAGCGACCAAGCAACCTGATCCATAAAGGCCTGGGACTGATGCACGCATAGGTGACATACAATCTGTGGTGTTCCCACACCACAGGGAAGGATGTGCACCATGCCCGCCCCCTACCCCAAAGAGTTCCGCGAGGACGTCGTCCGCGTCGCTCAGAACCGTGAAGCCGGCACCCGGTTGGCCCAGATCGCGAAGGACTTCGGCATCTCCGAGTCCTGTCTGACGAACTGGATGCGTCAGGCCGAGATCGAGGCCGGCAACACCCCCGGCACCACCAAAGCCGAGGCTGAAGAACTCCGCGCCGCGCGCCGCAGGATCCGTCTGCTCGAGCAGGAGAACGAAGTCCTACGCCGCGCCGCGGCCTATCTGTCCCAGGCGAACCTGCCGAAAAAATGATGTACCCGCTCGTGTCCGAGCTCGCCGGCCACGGTGTCCCCGTGGCGGTGTCCTTGCGGGTCCTCAAGCTCGCTCGCCAGCCCTATTACCGCTGGCGGGAGAAGCCCATCACCGCCTCTGAGGTGCAGCAGGCCTACCGGGCCAATGCCCTGCACGCCGCCCACCACAACGATCCCGAGTTCGGGTACCGGCTGCTGCGGGACGAGGCCGAGGCGGCCGGGGAGCCCATGGCCGCCCGAACCGCCTGGCGGCTGTGCCACGAGAACCATTGGCACTGCGCGTTCGGGACCAGGCGTGGCAAGAACGGGCGCCGGCCAGGCCCGCCCGTGCACGATGACCACGTCCAGCGTCAGTTCGCCGCAGAAGCACCGAACAGGCTCTGGCTGACAGACATCACCGAGCACCCCACCGGCCAGGGCAAGCTCTACCTCTGCGCGGTCAAGGACGTGCACGCCGGGCGGATCGTGGGGTACTCCATGGCCGGCCGTATGCAGGCCTCGTTGGCCGTGGACGCCCTTCAGCAGGCCGTAGCACGCCGTGGCGGCACCTCGGTGGTGGCCGGGTGCATCGTGCACTCGGACCGAGGCACCCAGTTCCGTTCGGCCCTATTCCAGGACGCGCTCTCCCGCTACGGGCTGATCGGCTCGATGGGCCAAGTCGGCGCAGCGGGGGACAACGCGGCAATGGAGTCCTTCTTCGCGCTGCTGCAGAAGAACGTGTTGGACCGGCGCGACTGGGCCACCCGAGACGAGCTGCGGGCGGGGATCATCACCTGGATCGAGAGGGCATACCACCGCCGCCGCAGACAGGACCGTCTGGGCCGGTTGACCCCCATCGAGTACGAGCTGATCATGGACCACACGCCCGCTTAAGCGGCGTGACGACGCCTGTCACCTATGCGTGCACCAGTCCCCCTCGACGTGTCTCATGCTATCTGCGCGCCCGCGTGCGCGCTTTTTGGGCTCTTCACAATTCGGGGTGTAGGTGTGGTCTGAATCCGCCGGCTTCGAGGAGTGCGCGGGCGATGTAGTTGGTGAGGTTGCGGAAGCCGAGGGCCAGGCCACGCAGGTGCTCGAGGCGACCGTTCACGGCTTCGGTAGGTCCGTTGCTCGTGCGCGGCCGGTCGAAGTAGGCCAGGACGTCGCAGGCGCGTCTGGTCAGGGTGCGGCCGAGCTTGCGCAGTTCTACCAACGCCTCAGGCACACTGTCGGCGAGGGCGTCGATCACGGAGCTCATCTCGACGCGGCCGGCTGCCCGGTCGGGGTGACGGTAGGCGGAGATCATGCGCTGGTAGATCCCCCAGGTGCACTCGACTTGCACGTGCCGGTCCCCAGCGAAGAGCTTGTCAAGGCGCTCGTGCTGGCGCTCGTGCTGGCGGTCGGTGAGCAGGTCAGCCCCGGTGTGCAGGGTCCGCCGCGCGGTGTAGAGCGGGTCGCCCTTGCGTCCGCGGTGTCCGTGCAGTTCCTGCTGGACTCGGCGGCGGCACTCATCGAGAGCGTCCCCGGCCAACCGGATGACGTGGAAGGGATCCATAACCGTGACGGCGTCCGGCAGCTCCTCGGTGGTGGCGGTCTTGAAGCCCGCGAACCCATCCATGGCCACGACCTCGATCCCATCGCGCCAAGCCTGGTCCCGCTCGGCCAGCCAGTCCTTGAACGCCTTTTTCGACCGACCTTCGACCACGTCCAGCAGGCGTGAGGGCCCGGTGCCGTCCCGGACCGGGATGAGGTCGATGATCACGGTGACGTACTTGTCACCGCGCCGGGTGTGCCGCCACACGTGCGAGCACTCCTTGCAGCGGTAGCGGCGCACGGTGAGCACCAGCGTGGTAGGGCGCCACCCGAACGGCTCGTGCGCCAACTCCCTGCTCACCGTGTCACGGGGCACGCCCTGGCAGCCGCACCGCCTGCACCAGTCGTCCGGCTCCACGACCCGGCACGCCAGCAGGGACCGGTCAGGCTCGAGCAGCTGGCCGGTGACCTCCAGACCGAGGCCGTCGAGGCGGGTGAAGGTAGTCAGGTCAGGGCGCGTGAAGGTAGCGTCAGGCACGTCGAGGTCTTCCGGACGGGTTGTGTGAGAACTCCCATCATCGGAAGACCTCGACCCTCACCCCGACACCGACGCGCCGCCCCAGGTCGCACCACAGCTACACCCTCATCTGTGAAGAGCCATGAAACCCTCTCGTGCCTGGCCGAACACCTGTGCGCCGTTGCACCGGATCGTCCTGCTCTGGTGACCATTGACGGATTCGACGGAGCGGGAAAGACGGTCCTTGCGCAGGAGCTGGTGGCCCTGGTGTCGGCCCGAGGCACGCGGCCGGCCATCAACGTCAGCATCGATGGCTTCCACCACCCTCGCGCTCAGCGGTATGCAACTGGGCGAGGTCCTGAGAGCTTCTATCGCGCCTCCTATGACTACGAAGCGTTTCGTCGCTGTGTCGTCACACCACTTCGAACGGGCCATGCCATCATCCCGGCAGCGTGGGACGTCGACGAAGACCGGCCTGTCGATGCACGGCCCATCGAGACGGCACCCGACACCCTGGTGCTGGTAGACGGGATTTTTCTGCATCGCCCTGATCTGCGCGATGAGTGGGATGGTTCCGTGTGGGTTGATGTTCCGTTCAGCGTCTCGGTGCCGAGAGGAAACGCGCGTTTTCCCGGCGAACACGACCCAGATCCGGAGGCCGAAGAACATCATCGCTACGTGGGTGGCCAGCGGCTCTATCTGGCGGAGGTTTCTCCCCGGGAGGTTGCGACGTGGGTTCTCGAAAATGCGAGCCTTGACCGCCCCAGACTTTCCTGGGGAACCATGGGCTAATGTTGATGCCCTGCTGAAAATTGGAGTGCTGGAGAGGTTCTGGGTGTAATAATTCGCCCATGAACCTTGACGCTCAACTCGATCGGATTGTTGCGGCGCGCGACCGCAGCAACATGCAACCCACCATCGACGCGCTGAAGCCCCTCTACCAAGCGCATCCGGAGAACTCGCGTGTGCTGTACGAGATCGGTGGTGCCTACGACACGGACGGCCAGGAAGAAAAGGCGGCCAATTTCTATGAGCGGGCTCTCGCCCACGGACTCAGTGGTGACCTCTTACGCCGTTGCTACCTGCAGTACGGTTCGACCTTGCGAAACATCGGTCGCGTGGAGGAGTCACTGGCCGTGTTCAGGCTCTTCCCAGATGAGGGTGTAGCGCACGTCGCGCGGCGGGCCGGCGCGTCGGTGGCCGGATAGAGGTCGAGGTCTCCCGAGGATGAGAGCTCCTACACACTCAGCCCGAAAGACCTCGACGTGCACGACGCTACCGTCGGCGGGCGCGCTGATGCGTTCGCCAGCCCCGACCTGACTGCCTTCTGCCGCCTCGACGAACTCGGCCTCGTTGTCACCGGGCAGCGACTCGAGCCGGATCGTGCCGTATTGGCCTGTCAGGTGGTCGAGCCCGACCAGTGGTGCCGGCGCTGCGGCTGCGAAGGGAGACCACGTGACACCGTGGTCCGACGGCTTGCCCACGAACCACTGGGCTGGCGGCCCACGACGCTGGAGGTCGTCGTGCGCCGTTACCGCTGCAGCGGCTGCGGGTATGTGTGGCGCCAGGACACCACCGCCGCGGCCGAGCCCCGGGCCAAGTTGTCTCGGCGCGCTCTGCGGTGGGCGCTGGAAGGGATCGTGGTCCAGCACCTGACCGTGGCTCGGGTCGCCGAGGGGCTCGGGGTGGCCTGGGACACCGCCAACGACGCCGTTATGGCCGAGGGCAAGCGGGTGCTGATCGACGAGGAGCACCGCTTCGAGGGGGTGAAGGTCGTCGGGGTCGATGAGCACGTGTGGAGGCACACCCGTCGCGGCGACAGGTACGTCACCGTGATCATCGACCTCACCCCAGTGCGAGATGGCACCGGCCCGGCACGGCTGCTGGACATGGTCGAAGGACGCTCCAAGCAGGCGTTCAAGACCTGGCTGGCCGACCGCCCGCAGGAGTGGCGCGACGGCGTGGAGGTGGTCGCGATGGACGGCTTCACCGGGTTCAAGACCGCCGCCGTCGAGGAACTGCCCGACGTGGTGACCGTGCTAGATCCCTTCCACGTCACGCGCCTCGCTGGCGAGGCGCTCGATGAGTGCCGACGGCGAGTTCAGCAGGCCATCTGTGGGCACCGCGGCCGCAAGGGCGACCCGCTCTATGCCGCCCGCCGGACCCTGTCCACCGGCGCCGACCTGCTCAACGACAAGCAGAAGGACCGACTGGACACCCTGTTCGCCGACGACGCCCACGTCGAGGTCGAGGTCACCTGGAGCGTCTACCAGCGCATGATCGCCGCCTACCGCCACGAGAACCGGCGCCACGGCCGCGAGCTGATGGCCCGGCTCATCGACTCGATCAGCACCGGCGTCCCCAAGGCCCTGGTCGAGATCACCAAGCTCGGCAGGACGCTGAAGAAGCGCGCCGCCGACGTCCTGGCCTACTTCGACCGGCCCAGCACCTCCAACGGGCCCACCGAGGCGATCAACGGCAGGCTCGAGCACCTGCGCGGCTCGGCGCTGGGGTTCCGCAACCTGACCAACTACATCGCCAGATCCCTGCTCGAGACCGGCGGGTTCAGACCCCGACTACACCCTGGATTCGGATGAGCCATTTCACCTCCCATGACCAGAGCCCTCATCCGAGTGTCTCAGTCGCGCCTCAAGGGACCGGACTCCTCGACCCCCGCGTCACTGCTGGCGGCGCGCGATTTCGTGGAGGTCGCCCGATGATCGCGCACCCCATCGTCGTTTGCTGCTTCGAGATCACTGAGACCGTGGACACGGAGGAGTTCGGCAACTTCATCCAGCTGCTACACAGCTCGTTGCCCACCGGAGTCTTGAATGTGGGCGTGGCTAACAATACTTTCGCCAACCTGGACCTCAGGGAAATCCCCCACGTGGTCGAATTTCCGGCGGGCACGAGCCGTGCAGAGATGTACAACCAATTAATCTCTCAGAACCCGGGCGAGTACATTCTGCTCCTCGACGGCCCCGTCATCCCCAGTGACGTCCCGCAGCTGCCCTTGGCGTCGCCCAGTTCTCTGCCGATGGTCGACGATGAGAACACTGCCATCCGGTGGATCGAGTTCGACGGGGTCCGGCTCCAGCCAAACCCTGACACGGACCCGTCCGCCATCTCCGCAGACCACCTGGGCGATCTCGACTTCACCCGCGACGTCCACGAGTACTCTCCCCTGGCCATCCTTGCCCGGGCACGGGATCTCCTCCACGTCCGAGGGTTCGACGAACGTGAAAGCCTTGCTTCCGCAATGATGTTGGACCTGGTCATCCGGCTGCGCCGATGCGGCGGGGTTCCCATCGAAGCGTTCGACGGCAGCTCGCGCCACGGTACGAGAGCGCCCCGGGCGTGGGATGTCAGCTCCGTGTGGCCGACGATCGCCAGCCAACCACTCCGGACATCGGCCAGCTATCGGGACAACCAGGTCTCTCAGGTGCAGAAGGACCCGTCAATCTACCGCAACTTGGTCGAGTGGTCGGTGCCCCTCGAGGACCGCCCCGTCCTAGTCTCTGTCGCCATAGCCACGCGGGATCGCGCTGAGTACATTGGAGACTGCCTCAACTCGATCCTGGCCCAAGACTTCCAAGAGTTCGAGGTCATCGTGGTCGACGACGGCTCCACAGACGGGACCAGTGAGGTGGTGAAGCAATTCTCCGATCCGAGAATCCGATTGGAGGTCTTGCCACCGTCTGGAATCAGCGCGGCCCGGAACAGAGCGGCCGCATTGAGCAGGGGATACTTCACTGCGGTGCACGATGATGACGACATCATGCTCCCACACCGTCTGGTCAAGAGCCTGCAAACCCTGGACTCGGAGCACCGGGCCAGCTACGGGTCGTGGGTAAATTTCGACAACGAGACCGCCGATATGGTCCTCCACATCACTAAGTCCGGATTCAGCCGTGAACTCGTGGCGTACTCGGGCCAAACCCCGGGGCACGCCACGTGGTTGCTCCCCACCTATCTGGTGAATCGTCTCGGGTACGACGAGAGCTATTCCAGTTCGGTGGACCACAACTTGGCCACTCGAACTCTCCTGGTGGGCCTGCGCTGGAAGCACAGTAAAACCGTCCTGTTCCTGCGGCGGATCCACCCCACGCAGGTCAGTTTCACCGATTCCAAGCGCCAGCGCGGTGCGGCACAGTTGACCAAACTCGCCAGCACCATTTCCGCCTCGACCGAGGGTCGAAAATCTCTCGCGGACGCTGGGAGAACGCTGCCGTTCCCCCAGCCGGCCGACCGAAGCGCGCTCTTCGAGACCTTCGGTGCGTATCTTCCCGACCACCTCGTGAGGCGGCGCACCACCGTCACCAGTCTCGTGGGGAAGAAGGTGCTGGCTCTCGATGCGCACGACCGGCTGCGGGTGGTCCTCTCGGACACCGACCTGCTGTCAGGAACGACGACCTCCGAGATCGGCGTGCTCGAAGACTTTTCGTGGGACGACATGGCCAAGGCCCGCACGCTCGGCCTTCCCGGACTGTCCTACACGGCAACGCGCAGAGACGCGCCGGTCGAGCACGAGTCAGCGTCCGTCCTGGACTCCCAAACCCAGCTCCAGAATCGGCTGCGCCTGCTGCTGAACCAGGTCGTGGCAACAGACAGGAATGCTTGCCTCCTGGTGTTCGACGGGGAGGGTCTGCCCTATTCGTTGATATCCTCACGCGAAAAAGATCTCGTTTTCGCCCGCAAGATCGCAGTCAGCGCGGAGCCTGAAACTCGTCTTGCCCGCGTCGTATGCGGCTTCAGGTCGCCGGACCAGGCCATCGACTTCGCGGTGAGCAACTCCCTGGACTACAACATCTGGCAGATAGTAGGAGCAATTGACGGCTCTTCCCAGATGAGGGTGTAGCGCACGTCGCGCGGCGGGCCGGCGCGTCGGTGGCCGGATAGAGGTCGAGGTCTCCCGAGGATGAGAGCTCCTACACACTCAGCCCGAAAGACCTCGACGTGCACGACGCTACCGGGCTCATCCGAATCCAGGGTGTAGTCGGGGTCTGAACCCGCCGGTCTCGAGCAGGGATCTGGCGATGTAGTTGGTCAGGTTGCGGAACCCCAGCGCCGAGCCGCGCAGGTGCTCGAGCCTGCCGTTGATCGCCTCGGTGGGCCCGTTGGAGGTGCTGGGCCGGTCGAAGTAGGCCAGGACGTCGGCGGCGCGCTTCTTCAGCGTCCTGCCGAGCTTGGTGATCTCGACCAGGGCCTTGGGGACGCCGGTGCTGATCGAGTCGATGAGCCGGGCCATCAGCTCGCGGCCGTGGCGCCGGTTCTCGTGGCGGTAGGCGGCGATCATGCGCTGGTAGACGCTCCAGGTGACCTCGACCTCGACGTGGGCGTCGTCGGCGAACAGGGTGTCCAGTCGGTCCTTCTGCTTGTCGTTGAGCAGGTCGGCGCCGGTGGACAGGGTCCGGCGGGCGGCATAGAGCGGGTCGCCCTTGCGGCCGCGGTGCCCACAGATGGCCTGCTGAACTCGCCGTCGGCACTCATCGAGCGCCTCGCCAGCGAGGCGCGTGACGTGGAAGGGATCTAGCACGGTCACCACGTCGGGCAGTTCCTCGACGGCGGCGGTCTTGAACCCGGTGAAGCCGTCCATCGCGACCACCTCCACGCCGTCGCGCCACTCCTGCGGGCGGTCGGCCAGCCAGGTCTTGAACGCCTGCTTGGAGCGTCCTTCGACCATGTCCAGCAGCCGTGCCGGGCCGGTGCCATCTCGCACTGGGGTGAGGTCGATGATCACGGTGACGTACCTGTCGCCGCGACGGGTGTGCCTCCACACGTGCTCATCGACCCCGACGACCTTCACCCCCTCGAAGCGGTGCTCCTCGTCGATCAGCACCCGCTTGCCCTCGGCCATAACGGCGTCGTTGGCGGTGTCCCAGGCCACCCCGAGCCCCTCGGCGACCCGAGCCACGGTCAGGTGCTGGACCACGATCCCTTCCAGCGCCCACCGCAGAGCGCGCCGAGACAACTTGGCCCGGGGCTCGGCCGCGGCGGTGGTGTCCTGGCGCCACACATACCCGCAGCCGCTGCAGCGGTAACGGCGCACGACGACCTCCAGCGTCGTGGGCCGCCAGCCCAGTGGTTCGTGGGCAAGCCGTCGGACCACGGTGTCACGTGGTCTCCCTTCGCAGCCGCAGCGCCGGCACCACTGGTCGGGCTCGACCACCTGACAGGCCAATACGGCACGATCCGGCTCGAGTCGCTGCCCGGTGACAACGAGGCCGAGTTCGTCGAGGCGGCAGAAGGCAGTCAGGTCGGGGCTGGCGAACGCATCAGCGCGCCCGCCGACGGTAGCGTCGTGCACGTCGAGGTCTTTCGGGCTGAGTGTGTAGGAGCTCTCATCCTCGGGAGACCTCGACCTCTATCCGGCCACCGACGCGCCGGCCCGCCGCGCGACGTGCGCTACACCCTCATCTGGGAAGAGCCCGCTACCGTCGGCGGGCGCGCTGATGCGTTCGCCAGCCCCGACCTGACTGCCTTCTGCCGCCTCGACGAACTCGGCCTCGTTGTCACCGGGCAGCGACTCGAGCCGGATCGTGCCGTATTGGCCTGTCAGGTGGTCGAGCCCGACCAGTGGTGCCGGCGCTGCGGCTGCGAAGGGAGACCACGTGACACCGTGGTCCGACGGCTTGCCCACGAACCACTGGGCTGGCGGCCCACGACGCTGGAGGTCGTCGTGCGCCGTTACCGCTGCAGCGGCTGCGGGTATGTGTGGCGCCAGGACACCACCGCCGCGGCCGAGCCCCGGGCCAAGTTGTCTCGGCGCGCTCTGCGGTGGGCGCTGGAAGGGATCGTGGTCCAGCACCTGACCGTGGCTCGGGTCGCCGAGGGGCTCGGGGTGGCCTGGGACACCGCCAACGACGCCGTTATGGCCGAGGGCAAGCGGGTGCTGATCGACGAGGAGCACCGCTTCGAGGGGGTGAAGGTCGTCGGGGTCGATGAGCACGTGTGGAGGCACACCCGTCGCGGCGACAGGTACGTCACCGTGATCATCGACCTCACCCCAGTGCGAGATGGCACCGGCCCGGCACGGCTGCTGGACATGGTCGAAGGACGCTCCAAGCAGGCGTTCAAGACCTGGCTGGCCGACCGCCCGCAGGAGTGGCGCGACGGCGTGGAGGTGGTCGCGATGGACGGCTTCACCGGGTTCAAGACCGCCGCCGTCGAGGAACTGCCCGACGTGGTGACCGTGCTAGATCCCTTCCACGTCACGCGCCTCGCTGGCGAGGCGCTCGATGAGTGCCGACGGCGAGTTCAGCAGGCCATCTGTGGGCACCGCGGCCGCAAGGGCGACCCGCTCTATGCCGCCCGCCGGACCCTGTCCACCGGCGCCGACCTGCTCAACGACAAGCAGAAGGACCGACTGGACACCCTGTTCGCCGACGACGCCCACGTCGAGGTCGAGGTCACCTGGAGCGTCTACCAGCGCATGATCGCCGCCTACCGCCACGAGAACCGGCGCCACGGCCGCGAGCTGATGGCCCGGCTCATCGACTCGATCAGCACCGGCGTCCCCAAGGCCCTGGTCGAGATCACCAAGCTCGGCAGGACGCTGAAGAAGCGCGCCGCCGACGTCCTGGCCTACTTCGACCGGCCCAGCACCTCCAACGGGCCCACCGAGGCGATCAACGGCAGGCTCGAGCACCTGCGCGGCTCGGCGCTGGGGTTCCGCAACCTGACCAACTACATCGCCAGATCCCTGCTCGAGACCGGCGGGTTCAGACCCCGACTACACCCTGGATTCGGATGAGCCCGTGTTCAGAACGGCCCGGCAGACCTTCCCTGATTCGCCCTCGCTGGCGACCTTCCAAGCCGTGACGATGCATGCGGCAGGCCGCCCCAATGATGCCATCGCGACCCTTCTCCAAGTGATCGCCGAGCACGTCACCACGGCGGACATTGACAGGTACAAACCAGCGATTCTCGGGAACGCAGCCTATATACGCGATCTCCAGTAGAAGCTCACGCTCCCGCACTTGCGCACCTTTGGCTGGCAGTGACTGCGACCGTGATAGCACTGCACGCGACACAGTTTCTATGAGCGCCAACTATCGTTGCAGAAGCTCCCGGTCCTCTGAGACAGTAGTAACCGATGGAGGAACTGCTGTAGGAGCGGAAATGGTCCGCGCGTCTGATCGATCGAGCTGGGCATCATCAGGGGAAGGAAAGTTTTCGTCCTAAGCCGTGAATGGGCCAGCATGCATTCCCGACGCCCTTTCGCCCTCGGACGGAATCCGACGGGCCGATTAGCTCGCATGTCTCGTTAGCCAACACACAATGTCACGGGCGTCCGCGGTTATAGCCGCGGTCGCCCGTCTGACCAAGCGTACACAAACCGGGCCACCTGTCGCTGGGCGATACCCTGCTCGCGCACTAGCTCAGTATCCCGCTACGATAGACTGGTCCGTAGGGGTGTGCTTTCTATCTGGCGACGAGAGTCGTGAGATGACAGGCACGCCAAGACGCTGTGTGCGGCACGCTGCGCGCTACGCGCGTTGTTTCCATCGAGTGAGCAGCTTCGCTAAGTGCTCGTGTTCACTGGTGATTGTGGTCAGAGTCATGGCTCGCTCTAGTGTCGAGATGGCGTCTTGGTTTCTCCCCATGGCGCGGTAGAGATGGCTTCGCAAGACCCATGCGGGTTGGTAGCTCTCCGCTGCTTTTGGGAGGCTGCTGAGGGCGGCCAGGGCCGCGGCTCCTCCTTCCGCATGCTGAAGAGTTGCGGCTCTGGAAACTCGTGCTCCTAACGAGGGGGCGATCCGTAGAAGGTGGTCGTGTTGCCGTAGTAGGGCATGCCAGTTTGGTTTTCCAGTGCGCACACCTTGCATGTGGAGGGCTTGGATGCTCGCTTCGATGGCGTAGCGGCCGATTTCTCCGCATCGGTGGACTTCACGAAGATGCCATTCACCCTTCGCCAGATGGCTTGCGTTCCACATGGTTGGGTCTTGATCGTCGAGAGGCACCAGCGCGCCGCTGGGGCTCCGTCGTGCGTTGAACCGTGCCACTGACAGGTGGATGAGAGCGGCAAGTCCGTGAGACTCTCCATCATCGGGGCAGAGGGCGGAAACTAGTTCAGAGAGATAGACCGCTTCTCCAGCGAGGTCTTCGCGCAGATCCGTTGCCGCATTGGCCCACTCGATGGTGAACACCCCGTAGATGGCTTCGTGGATGGACGAGAGGCACGCATGCAGTTCGGATCGGTCGGGCACGTGCATCTGAAGACCATTCGTGGCGATCTTCTTCTTCGCTCGGGTCAGCCGCGCTGCCACTGTCGCGGCGGGCAGGATCATTCCTTCCGCGATACGTCGGGTAGGGAGCCCGAGGACTGCAGACAGCATGAGCAGTGGGCGAGTGGCGGGATCGATGTCGGGGTGTGCGCAGGCTGCGAGAAGTTGGAGGCGGCTGTCGGGGAGCTCATCGAGCCCTGCGTTGATGCTGGGGTGTAGCGCTTCGTGTACTTCCGAGTTCAGCTCGACGCTGGTTCGGTGCGCGGCGGACTTCCAGACATCGCGTCGAAGGTTCAGCGCAGTGCGATAGATCCACCCGGAGGGATTCTGCGGGATGCCCTTGCTGGGCCAGGTATGAAGGGCGCGCTCAGCCGCACCGGCTACTGCATCCTCTGCACCGGCGATATCGCCGTCTCGTACAGAAAGCAAGGCGATGATCCTGCCCCAGTCATCGTGGGTCAGAACCACCGCCTGCTCCACGTCAGGAGACGTCATTGCTGCGACTACTGGCGCCAGCTGCCATCGACGTAGGAAACCCCCGCTGCACGCACCTCGACTGTTCCATAACTCGCGCCAGGGAACCGCTCTGCCCACGCCAGTGCCGCCTCGCGGTCGGGAACATCGATCACGAACACACCGGCCAATGCTTCTTTCGTCGCCGCGAAGGGACCATCCTCGATGACCGTCTTGCCATTGCGTCGCGTCACCGTCGAGGCAGTCGGCGATGGGGTGAGCATCTCGGCGGCCACCATGACCCCGGCAGCCTCGAGCGAGTCGGCGAAGTCGGTCATCAACTGCTGCATCTCGGCCATCTCCTCTGCCGACGGCTGCTCCTCGGTGCTGATGCCTGGTTCCTCAGCATGGAAAGCAAGTACGTATCGCATGGTGGAGTTCTCCTTGTACTGCTCAGGGAGAGCGCCGTTCGCCCTCCTGCACTAGAGACGATTCAGCGACCGCACTTTCGACACCCTGCCATATGCTCATCCGGATGGACCGGCCAGGGGATGCCGCTCAGGACGTGCGTAGGCCGTTGCGGGCGGACGACTGGATGATCGTGATCTCGTCCGAGTCCTCAGGTATCAGACAGTAGTGGATGTCACTAGTATGTGCGCCGAGCGAAGATTAAACATGCGCTAGACAGGATCGGGGTGGTGAAGCTTGAGCGACACAGGTCGCATGCACGTCACGTCCCGTGGTAATCGGCTGGCATCGGCAAGGCTGTCAGTGGGTGTGTCGGTTGATCCGGAAGCCGGGACGGTGACACTCCTGGCACCCCTCTATCGCCGCTCCCTGCTGCTGCCCGACATCGCCTCTGTCTGTACTCACGAGGACGACGGTCTCAATCACGGCTTTGTGAATTGGGTTGTGACAGGTCGAGCAAAGTCCCCCCGTGGCGTCCGACTCAGCACGGGTGGGAAGGGCCGAGTCGACATCGCAACCCGTGCGGGAAATCGATACGCGGTTGTTGTGGACTCGGTCGCGCAAGCCCGGCAGGTCGCCCACGCTATAGAGTGTGCGCAGGCATTCCACCGCGAGTGACTGCTTTCCCCGTGCCTCGGCTGTGTCCTTATTCATCCGCTACGGCGTTACCCGTTGCCGTCTCAGCACCCAAGGTCTTTGAGTAGATGCCCGTGATTCGTCTAGCATTCCCTGCAGACGTGCTCAGCCTGCCGACCATTGAAGCCGCCGCGGGAGAGGCTTTCCGCTCGATTGGGATGCCGGAGATTGCCGACGACCCCTTGCCCGATGTCCAGCAACTCTCGGGGCATGCATCGGACGGCCGGGTGAGGGTTGCCACGGTCGACGACCAGGTCGTGGCCTACGCCCTAGCCGTCGAGCGCGACGGGAGCGCTCACCTCGAGCAGGTCAGCGTTCACCCAGATCATGTCGGGCAGCGCATCGGAGCAGACCTGGTCGATGCCGTCGCCTCGTGGGCGCGCGACCGCGGCGATGAACGGCTGACGCTGACCACCTTCGCCGACGTCCCGTGGAATGCCCCCTACTACCGGAAGCTGGGGTTTCACCCTCTTCCGGATGAGGCCCTCGGCCCGCAACTTGCTGCCGAACTCTCCGAGGAGAGGGCCCGGTTCGCGGCGCCTCGTCTCGCAATGGCCTGCGGAAGCGGACAGGCCCATCTTTGAGATGCGGTTGGTCCCGGAGGACAGCCATGACTCCTCGGCCTTGACCACGGTGCACCTCGGGGAGAACATCAGCCCGCGCCATATGACAACCGGCTGATCACGATGACCCCAGCCCGACCTCCCTGGGGGCGGCGGCGCGTCTCCGTCCCCTCACACCCAACTACGCAAAGAAACCTCGGGGTGCTGCGGGGAGCCGCGGCACTAGTCTCTAAGCATGGATTTGATGACGAAAGTGCTCGGCAATTCGGTCATGCAGATGCGGTCGTTGTTGAGTGCAGTCGTGAACACCTCGTGGGTAGTGCCCGCCGGCGACGTGGAGTGGTCCTGCCGTGACACGGCGGCGCACGTGGCAGACGATCTGTTCTCCTACGCGTCCCAGATGATCGCCGAACCCCAGGACAACTATCTGCCCATTGACGCCGTGATCGATCCGAACGCAACTAACCGCCAGATTCTTGACGCAATCGCCATGTGCGGCCGAATGCTTGAGCTGGCCGTCGAGAACGCCCAGCCCGAGGCCACGGGCTGGCACCCTATGGAGTGTCGGACGGCTCCGGGTTCGCTGCAATGGGTGCCGTCGAGGTCCTTGTCCACACCTATGACATGGCCTGTGGCCTGCGTCTGGAATGGAAGCCACCCGCGACCTTGTGCACGCCACTACTGGATCGGCTCTTCCCCAACTCACCCACCGGTGATCCCACTGCCGTGCTTCTCTACAGCTGCGGTCGAGCACCCCTGGGCGAATGCCCTCGGTTAGACGCGTGGTCGTGGGACGCCACTGTCCCTATCACGCACTGACTTCTTGCGTTCGTTGGGTGCTGCGGCTTCTTTCAGTTGTCACCGGCCGTGGAACACGGGCGGGCGTGAGCCCACCGCGCCAGTCCCACCCGTCCCGCGACATGCTGGCGCGAAGACAGTGTGACTCGGGTGGTGCGCCGCGTACGCACAGCATCAAGAGGTTGGCTCAGGCGCCCGACTTTACGGTGAGCTGCTCCGGGCGGTGCAGCGCGTCCACCACGTCCGCGTACCGCCGCCGCTTGTTCGTGGCCAGGACGGAGCCGCGGAGCGGGCTCAGCTCACCGGCCCGGCGCACGGCGTGGGCCAGCAGATCCGCGCCGGGAACGGCGTCGTCGACAATTCCTGCCGCGGCGGCCGCGGGGGCGTCGTAGCGCTGGGACAGGATCATCGCACGGTGGACCTCGCGCGGCGTGAGGCGTGCGGAGACCAGGGCGGTTAGCCCGGAGGTGAACGGGACCCCGATGGAGGTCTCCGGGAGGCACAGGAACCCGCGCTCCGACCGGGCGCAGCGCTCGTCGCACGCCAGGGCCAGCAGCAGCCCACCGCCGTAGCAGTGGCCGTTGGCCGCGCAGACGGTGGGGACCTCCAGGACCAGGAGACGGGCGAGGAGCCCCTGGAACGCCTTGCCGTATCCGGGCTCGACGAACAGATCCGGCACGAGACCGTTCGAGAAGAACTTGCCCTGCGCCGTGATCACCAGCGCGAGATCCCCCGGTGTGGACTCCACCTGCGTGAGCGCGGCGTCGATGGCCTGCATCCGCTCGTACGTGAAGCGGTGGTCGCCCTCGGGCGAGTCACTAATGTCGAGGACGAAGACATTTTCCTGGCGGGTCAGCTGAGTCATCTCGTCAGCATCGCACACGCCCGCGCATGGACGCGGTTGGGCAACCAGCGCCGGGGCCGCCCCGGGAACAGCGGTGCGCACCATTCTTCTAGACTCGCCCCACACCCACGACGAACGGAGCCCTCATGACCACCGCGAACCAGAGCACCCCGGAAACCGGCACGAGCGCGGAGGACGTCGCGGACGTCGTCGTGATCGGCGGCGGGCCCGCGGGGGAGAACGTGGCGCAGTACGCCCACGAGGGCGGGCTCTCCGCCGTCATCGTGGAGGAGGCCCTCATGGGTGGGGACTGCTCCTACTACGCGTGCATGCCCAGCAAGGCCCTGCTGCGCCCCGTGGAGGTGGCGCGCACCGCCGCGCACCTGGACGGCGTGGACTCCCCGGCCGTCCGGGTGCGGGAGCTGCTCGCGCGCCGGGACGCGTGGGTCTCCCACTACGACGACGCCGGGCAGGTCCGCTGGGCGGAGGGCGCCGGTCTGCGCGTGGTGCGCGGGCACGGCGAGATCACGGGGCCCCGCACCGTCCGGGTCACCGGTCCGGACGGCGAGCGGACGCTGGCCGCCCGGCGAGCGGTGGTAATCGCCACCGGCTCCGTCGAGGTGGTCCCGCCCGCCCTGGAGGGTCTGCACGCGTGGAGCTCCAAGGACGCCACCGGGGTCGTGGAGGTCCCGCCGCGCCTGGCGATCGTGGGCGGCGGCGTGGTGGCTGTGGAGGCCGCCACCTGGCTGGCCGCGCTCGGCTCCTCCGTCACGCTGCTCGTGCGCGGCGACGCGCTGCTCGCGAAGAACGAACCGTTCGTGGGGGAGCTCGTCCGCGCGGGCCTGGAGGACGCCGGGGTGGACGTGCGGCTGAACACAACTGTGGAGACCGCCCACCGCGAGGACGCACGGGACACCGGTCTCGGCCGGATCCACGGCGGCACGGTCCGGCTGCGCACCACGGGCGATCCGCTGGAGGTGGACGAGGTGCTCGTGGCCACCGGCCGCACACCGCGCCTCACCGACCTGGGGCTGGAGTCCGTGGGGGGCACCCCGGAGGACGCCCACGCCGGGCGGCTGCCGGACTGGCTGCACCTGATCGGGGACGCCGCCGGCACCGCCCTGCTCACCCACTGGGGCAAGTACGAGGCCCGAGTGCTAGGCTCCCGGCTCGCCGGACGGCACGAGACCGCCCCGGACGGTCCCGTTCCCGTGCCGCAGGCCGTGTTCACCGATCCCCCGGTCGGTGCCGTGGGCATGACCGAGGCCGGAGCGCGGGAGGCGGGGCACGGCGTCGTCGTCGCGGAGGCCCCGATCACCGGTGCCGCGGGTGCCGCCCTGCTGCGGGACGACGCCGCCGGGCGCGCCACACTGGTGGTGGACGAGGACTCGGGGTGCCTCCTGGGTGCCACGTTCGTGGGACCGGAGGCCACCGAACTGGTGCACGGGGCGACGATCGCGATCGTGGGGCGGGTGCCCGTGAAGCTGCTGCGCCACGCCGTGCCCAGCTATCCCACGGTCTCCGAGATCTGGCTGCGGCTGCTCGAGAGCCTCCCCGTGGCGCTGCGCTGAGCACCCTGCCTCACGGACCTGCCGGAGCGGGCGCGCGGCCGCGCCTGCACCGGAGTCACCGGAACGACGCCGCCACGCCGCCCGGGCGCGCCCACTAGCCTGGACGCATGGCGACGACCGACCGGCGGCCCATCTCCGCCCACGTGAGACTTGCCGCCGCGGTGGTGATCGGGGTGGCCGCCGGGGCCGCCTCGGCACTGTTCCTGGACGGGCTGCTGGTGGTGCTGGTGGGGGCGTGCGCGGTGTCCCTGGCCTACGTGGTGATGGCGGTGTCCGTACTGTGGCCCATGTCCGCCGAGCGCACCGGGGAGAACTCCGTGCGGGAGGACTTCCAGCCCATCGTGCAGGAAGCGCTCGTGGTGGCGCTGTCCCTGGTGAACCTGCTGACCATCATGGTGATCCTGGTGCGCGGAGGCACCGAGGCCCGCACCACCGGAGCCGTGCTGGGGCTGCTGGGCATCCTGCTCACGTGGGCCATGCTGCACCTGATGTACGGGGCGCGCTACGCCCACGAGTACTACAAGAAGCCCACGGGCGGAATCGACTTCAACACCCAGGACGCGCCGCGCTACGTGGACTTCCTGTACTTCTCCTTCAACCTGGGCATGACGTTCCAGGTCTCGGACAACAACGTGGTGACCACGGGCCTGCGCGCCATCATCCTGCGCCACTGCCTGCTGTCCTACATCTTCAGCACGGTCATCCTGGCGGCCACGGTGAACGTGGTGCTCGGTGTGCTGCCAGGATGACCGCGCCGGTTCCCCTCCCCGCTCGGTGTGCCCCGCAATGACGGACCGTGGGTGATGGGGGACCCTACGCGCCGGCGCGGACGGACTTCAGGATCGCGTCCACGGTGCCGGCATCGTCCGTCTGGTTGATCTCGTTGACCAGCTCCACGCCCTTGCGCTGGGACAGTGGCCGGTTGCCCTCGTTGACCGGGCCGTAGTGGAATTCCGCCCACAGCTCCGCAGGGTTGCCCTTGTTCTTCAGGTGCACGATCCCCTTGTTGTCGGACTCGGTGAGGCCCCACAGCACGGAGTCTCCCGTGTCCTTGTGGGAGGGCGCGGCGATGTAGCTCGCGTACGTGTACACCTTGGTCTTCAGCTGCTCACCGAGGGGCGTCTCGTGGCCGATCAGCGGATGGGACGGCCGGGTGAACCAGTCCCCCTTGGGCGGGCGGGCCTTGGTGGAGGCCACCGTTCCGGTGACCTTCCCGTTCGGGCTCGTGAGCTCCAGGTAGCCCCGGTTCTGCTGCGCGGTCCAGTCCTTGGGGTACTTGACCGTGAACAGCTTGTCCGGGTCCGTGTACGTCTGCGTGAGCTCGTAGGTGTCGGCGCTGTTCGCCTCCGCCGGGGTCACGCCCTGCGCCTGCGGCAGCGCGCTCTCCGTGGAGCCGCCCGCGCTCGCGGGACTGCTCGTCGCAGTGGTTCCCTGGGGCTCCGGGGAGGGCCCGCCCGCACATCCGGTCACCGCGACCGCGCCGAGGACCGCGGCCGCGGCCAGCCACGTCCGGGAGTGAATTCGCTTCGCCATAGCAAACAGATTCGCAACTGGGGGCGGCGAGCGCAAGATCACATCGGGGCCGTAACCGAGTCGTGATGATGCACCTGCATACAGTGCCCGCCGATCGGCAGAGTTTCCCGAGCTGACCTGCGGTGATGCGCGGGCAAGAAGTCACTGCTCTTCGGGGGACAACCTGTCCGATGAGCCGCGGGCGGTCCCGGCGCCGAGCACGACGACGCCCGGCCGGAAGGCGTTCCGGCCGGGCGTGGATGGGCCTGCCCAGGGACGGGCGGGCCCTCGAGGGCTGAGGTGCTCAGACCTCCGGGGTGTCCCTCGGGGTGAGGTAGCGCTCGCCGTCCTCGGTGGTGCCGAGGTCGTAGTCCCGCTCCTGCTCCTGCACGCGGTCCTCCACCATCTGGGAGTGGCGCACGGGCTCCACCTCGGGCACGTCCCGGGGGTCCTGGTACTGCGAGGCGTCGTTGTCCTCGTCCCCGGCCCGGGGGTCACGCCCGTCCGCAGTGTTGTGCTCCGCGCCCGGCCCACCGGAGACGCGGCGCCCGGTCTCGGACGCATCCGCCTCCACATGCACGGCCCCGTCCGGCACGCCCCCGCGGGGACCGGCCACGTGGGCCGCCGCAGCGGGCTCGTCCCGGACGGTGTCCGCACCGGAGCGGGCACCCTCGCCGGACGCGCGCTCACCGGCTCCGCGGGCGTGCTCCGACTGGCCGGCGTGGTCCAGGCGGTCCTGCGGGTTGTCGGAGATGTTGGGGTTGGCGTCCCCGGGGCGCGGCTGGAACTTGCGGGTCCCGGCCAGTGCCTCGGAGTCCACATCGCGGCTGTGCTGGGCATCCACCGTGCCCTCCTCCACGATCGGGAAGCCGGTCTCGCGCAGGGCCTTGGGGGGCTTGCCCCCGTGCTCGTCCTCGACGGTGCGACCGTCCCGGGCGGTGCCGTGGGGCGCGGAGGTGGCCGTGGCGGCGTCGCCCCGCACGGGCGCCCCGGCGGAACGGTGCCGGGAGCCCGGTTGTTCGGGGTCCCCGTCCGCCGAGCTCTCGTCGGGCTGGGTGTCGCGCCCGGCGCGGGAGTCGTCCTTGCCGTGCACCGTGGTGGGCTGGTCGGGGTCGTCGATCTGGCCTGCCGACGCGATGGGGTCCGTGTTCTCGGGCTGCTGAGTCATGTGATGCCTCCTGCTGTCGGGGTGGCCTGAGCCACTGTCGTGTGCTCCATCTTGGCACTGCGGTGGGGAGTGTGTCAGTAGCCTGACGGTCGGTTCAGCTGGTGGGGGACGTCTCCACCGGGCGGTCCGTGTGGGAGTACTGGGACCAGCTGCCGGGGAACAGTCGCCCGTTGCCCAGTCCGGCGTGCTCGGCCACGAGCAGGTTGTGGCACGCCGTGACCCCGGAGCCGCAGTAGGAGATCATCCGGGAGGCGTCCGTGACCCCGGCGGCCTCGAAACGCTCCCGCAGCGCCTCGACGGGCTGCAGGGTCCTGTCCTCCCGCAGGTGCTCGCGGCACGGCACGTTCACGGCACCGGGGATGTGCCCGGAGCGGGGATCCACGGGGTCCGGGGTGTGCCCGGCGAAGCGCGTGCGGTCCCGGGCGTCCACCACCACGGGACCGTGGGTCGCCTCGTCAATGGTGGCCAGTGCCTCGCGCGGCCACGGGGCGGGCGTGAACTCGGCGGTGGGCAGCACGGTGCGGTGCCGCTCCCGCTCGTCGGTGGGGAAGGCGTCCAGGCCGCCGTCCAGCAGGGCGGCACGGTGGCCGGTGGTGCGCAGCATCCACACGAGACGCGCGGCCATCACGCCGCCGGCGTCGTCGTAGGCCACCACCGTGGTGGAGTCCCCGATGCCCGCGCGGGACATGGCCGCAGCGAAGTGCTCGGGCGTGGGCAGCGGGTGCCGGCCACCCTCGGGGCGCCCGTGCTCCGCGAGGTCCGCGCCCACGTCCACGAACACGGCGCCCGGCAGGTGCCCCTGCAGGTACTCGGCCTCGGCGTTGCGCCCGTCCAGGTACATCCGCGCGTCCGCGAGCACCACCTCGTCCCGGTGCTCGGCCAGCCACTGCGGGGTCACAAAGGGGTCCATGACCGCCTCCTCGTTCGACGACGTCGCTGCTCGCCTCCCAGCGTAGGGCGCGCGTCCGGCGCTGGGAACGACGCCGCCCGGCAGAGTTCTCCGACGGCCTGCCCGCAGCTGCGGGTACGGCAGGTGTCCTCGAGGGGTGGGCGGCCCCGCGCCGAACGGAGCGCTGGGCCCGAGGGTCACGGGTGCGGCGCGCGGTGGGCGCGAGCGGCGTCGCCGACCGCTGCGGGTGGACCTGCGAACCCCGCGGCGAGGCGCATGGGTACGGTGAGGGGATGAACAGGACACTGACGACCACTCGCCGCAAGGCCAACCGCTCCGCCGTGCTCTCCGGGCTGGCTCTGACCGGGATGGGCGTGCTGCACCTGGTGAAACCGCAACCGTTCGACGCGCTGATCCCGGAGCAGCTGCCGGGCACCGCGCGGCAGTGGTCCCTCGGTTCGGGATATGCGGAGCTGGCCACCGCGGCGCTGCTGCTCGTGCCGCGCACTCGCAGGATCGGCGGGGCGGTGTCCGCAGCGCTGTTCGTGGGCGTGTGGCCGGGGAACATGAAGATGGCGTGGGACTCGCGCAATGCGGCACCCGCCCGGCAGGCGATCGCGTACGGGCGGCTGCCGCTGCAGATCCCGCTGATCGTCAGCGCGGTGAAGATCGCGCGCAACGCCTGAGCAGGACCCCGCGACTACTGCTGGACGCGGTTGAGGCGCACGGCCCAGAACCTGGTGACGGCCACCGCGACGATCCCGACGAGGACCGCGAAGGGCACCATCGGTCCGCCCAGCGCGAGGCCGAGAACCACCGCGAGCAGCACGGCGAGCCACGCGGCCGAGACGGCGAAGAGAGCGGTCCGGTTGCGGGTCATGCAGTTCTCGTTCCGGAATCGACGCCCGTGCCGGGGGCCCGGCGCGGGTGTCGAGGATAAGCACAGATCCCGCACGAACGACACCGTTCCACTGGCGTGCTTTGCTCTTTCCGAAGGCTGGCGGGGCCTCTAGGGTGGCAGGCATGCGCATCGCCCTCGGACAGCTGCTCAGCACCTACGACCCCGCGGAAAACCTGCGGGCCGTCGCGGATCTCGCGCGGCGCGCGGGCGAGGACCGCGCGGACCTGCTCGTGCTTCCCGAGGCCACGATGTTGGCGTTCGGGCGCCGCCTCACTGACGTTGCCGAGCCGCTGGACGGGCCGTGGGCGAGCGCCGTCGCCGATCTCGCGCGCGAGCACTCGGTGGCGATCGTCGCGGGCATGTTCACCCCCGGGGACGGCGAGCGCGTGCGCAACACCACGCTGATCGCCCTGACGGACGGCGCCGTGCGCGGCTACGCCAAGATCCACCTCTTCGACGCGTTCGGCTTCCTGGAGTCCGACACCGTGGACCCCGGCGACGAACCGGTCACCTTCCCCGTGGGGGGCACCACCGTGGGTGTGGCCACGTGCTACGACATCCGCTTTCCGCGCCTGTTCACTCGGCTCGCGCACGACGGCGCCACGGTCACCGTGGTCGGTGCGTCCTGGGGTGACGGGCCGGGCAAGGTGGAGCAGTGGGAGCTGCTGGCGCGCGCCCGCGCGCTGGACACCACCTCCTGGGTGGTGGCCGTGGGCCAGGCGAACCCGCTCGCCGCGGGGGTGGAGAACCCGGAGAAGGCCCCGCGCGGGGTGGGGCACAGCCTCGTCGTCGCCCCGGACGGATCCGTGGTGGCCTCCCTGGGGGACGCCCAGGACTACACGGTCGTGGACCTGGACATGGACCTCGTGGAGCGCACCCGGACGTCCATCCCGGTGCTGGCCAACGCGCGGGAGCTGTAGGGCCGGAGGGTGAACCCCGGGGCGCCCGCGCAGGGAAGGCCGCGGCGGCGTCGTCGTGCGGGACGGCGCACGGGACGAGGCGGGGGCGGGTCCACAACGGGTGACGGGCACGGGGAAACGGCGAGGATGCCGCGCCTGTGCGCGGTGGGTGAACGGGCGCTGACACGCGCCGGAGGGCCTGCCTACAGTGGACGCGGAACACGTCATCAGCCCACTGACGGGTGGGTGTGACCCGCAGTCTCGACCCCTCGGAGGTTCACCACCATGGTTGCCAGCATCCCGAACGACCGCCCGGTCCGCTTTGCGGTGGTGGGCGTGGGACAGATCTCCCAGCAGGCGTTCATCCCCGGTCTGGACCGGACCGAGGGCGCCGAGCTCTCCGCGCTGGTGACCTCCAGCGCGGAGAAGGCCGAGGAGCTGGGCCAGGAGTACGGCGTGGCCGTGCACTCCTACGAGGAGTACCCCGCGCTGCTGGAGTCCGGCGACGTGGACGCCGTCTACGTGGCCACTCCCGTGTTCCGGCACCGCGAGTTCGCCGAGCCCGCGCTGAAGGCCGGCATCCACGTGCTGCTCGAGAAGCCCATGGAGACCTCCGTGGGGGACTGCCAGGCCATCATCGACGCCGCGGAGCAGAGCGGGGCCACGCTGATGCTCGCCTACCGCCTGCACCAGGAGCCGGGCACGGTGGAGATGATCGAGAAGGTCCGGGACCAGAAGGTCATCGGGGACCCCCGCTACTTCACCGCCGCGTTCTCCCAGGACATCACCGAGGAGAACCACCGCGGCCACTCCGGCTACTGGGGCGGCCCCATCCCGGACCTGGGCACCTACCCGCAAAACATGGTGCGCAACCTCTTCCACGACGAACCGGTGGAGGTCTACGCCAAGGGCGTGCGCACCCCGGGCCGCGAGTTCAACTTCGACGACACCGTGGCCGTGACCCTCACCTTCCCCGGGGACCGGCTCGCGCAGTTCACCATCTCCTACGCGTCCGAGTCCGTGGAGCGCTTCACGGTGTCCGGCACCGAGGGCGAGATCTCCGCGGAGCCGTGCTTCGGTTTCGGCCCGGACACCGGCATCGAGTACACGCTCACGAAGAACGGCTCCTCCGAGAGCTTCGCGCACGACCCCGTGGAGCAGTTCGGCGGGGAGACCCAGTACTTCGTGGACTGCCTGCGCCAGGGGGTGGCCCCCGAGCCCGACGGGGAGGAGGGTCTGCTGGATGTCCGCGTGAACGCGGCGATCCTGGAGTCCCTGGAGACGGGTGCTCCGGTGACACTGGAGCCGCGGCGTCGTGAACGCGTCCTGGACTCGCGCCAGGTGCGCCGCGTGACCCCCGCGGCCGAGCCCGGCGACGACGAGCTGGTGGACCAGGTGCCCCAGAACGGCTGATCGACCCCAGCAACCCGCCCCACGAGTGAACGGAAACGGCAGCGCCATGACCCACGAATACGTCCACGAGACCCGCCTGACCCAGCCGCGGGAGCAGGTGTTCGCGTGGCACGAGCGCCCCGGGGCGCTGCCCCGTCTGACCCCGCCGTTCGGCGGTGGCCCGGACCAGGTGCGCCAGGCGCCCTCGGACGGGATCGAACCCGGTTCCGAGGCCAAACTGGGGGTGTCCGTGCCGGGCACGTTCGGCATGGTCCACCTGCCCTGGACCGCTGAGCACGGGGAGTGGGACCCGCCGCACTACTTCACGGACCGCATGGCCAAGGGCCCGCTGGGGGAGTGGGAGCACCGCCACGTCTTCGAAGAGACGGAGGCCGGCGGCACGCTCATCCAGGACCGGGTCACCGTGCGGCCGCTGCCGCAGTGGGCGGGCAAGCTCAACGACGTGGGGGAGCGCGTGATGACCCCGCAGCTCAACCGGATCTTCGCCTACCGGGAGCGGCAGCTGAAGGCGGACCTCGCGTTCCACGACCAGCACGACGGACCCCGGCTCACCATTGCGGTGGCCGGCTCGTCCGGTCTGGTGGGCACGCAGGTGTGCGCGCTGCTGGAGACCGGCGGGCACACCGTGATCCGCATGAAGCGCGGCGCGTCCACCGGGGACGGCGTGATCGGCTGGGACCCGGACAAGGGCGTGCTGAACCCGCACGACCTCGAAGGTGTGGACGTGGTGGTCCACCTGGGCGGGGCGTCCATCGCCACCCGCTTCACCGCGGAGAACAAGAAGAAGATCATGAACTCCCGAGTGGACAGCACCGAGCTGCTGGTGCGCGCCCTGGGTCAGGTGCCCGCGGAGAAGCGCCCCAGGGCCCTGGTGGTCTCCTCCGCCGTGGGCTACTACGGAACGGGCCGCGGGGACGAGGTCCTCACGGAGGACTCGCCCTCCGGGGACGGCTTCCTGGCCGAGGTGTGCCGTGCGTGGGAGCGCGCCGCCCACGGGGCCACCGCCTACGGCATGCGCGTGGTCAACATCCGCACCGGGCTGGTGCTCTCGCCCACGGGCGGGCTGCTCAAGCCCCAGCTGCCGCTCATGGAGGCGGGACTGTCCGGGCCTCTGGGCGGGGGGCAGCAGTGGCAGAGCTGGATCGGACTGGACGACATGGCCGGCGCGGTGGCGCACCTGGCGCTCAGCGAGGACGCTGAGGGCCCGTTCAACGTGGCCGCGCCGCAGCCCGTGCGCCAGAAGCAGTTCGCGAAGACCGTGGCCGGGGTGCTGCACCGGCCCGCAGTGGTCCCCACGCCCCTGGCCGGACCCAAGGCCCTGCTGGGCACCCAGGCCACCGAGGAGCTCGTGGCCGCGAGTCAGCGCGTGGACGTGTCCAAGCTGCTGGCCAGCGGCTACCGCTTCCGCACCGAGGACCTCCGCAGCTGCGCCCAGCACATCCTGGGTCGCACGAACTGACACAAGCCGCGGGCCGGTGGTGCAGATTCGGTATTCTTGTTTCGTGACATCTCAACACAACCGGCCCCCGGCGCACCTCGGTGCGCTCGCCTCGGCCGATGACAAGGAGTCGGACAGTCCGGCGCAGCTCCGCTGCTCCCCTGATTCCCGTTCGACCGGATCCCCGTTGCCCCCGCGCGCGCTCACGTCGCACCACGAGGTGAGCTGGTGCTGACAGCCTGGCTCCTTCTGCTCGTCTTCATCTTCCTGGTGCTGGCCAACGCCCTGTTCGTGGCCGTGGAGTTCGCGTTTCTCACCGTGGACCGCCAAGCGGTCCAGCGCGCCCAGCAGTCCGGCGACAAACTGGCCGGGACCATCGAGCAGAGTCTGAAGAAGACCTCCACCAACCTCTCCGGTGCCCAGCTGGGCATCACCGTCACGAGCCTCATGGCGGGCTTCCTCACCGGGCCCAGCCTGGGTGAACTGTTCAGCGAGGGCCTCGGGTGGGCGGGGGTTCCCGACGCCGCCGCGGTGGGCATCGCGACCACCGCCGCCTTCATCGTGGCCACCTTCACGCAGATGGTGTTCAGCGAGCTGGTGCCCAAGAACTGGGCGATCGCGGACCCCATGCGGGTCACCCGCGTGGTGGTGCTGCCCCAGAAGCTGTTCATGGTGGTCTTCGGCTGGCTCGTGTCCCTGCTCAACAGCTCCGCCAACGCGGTGCTGCGCATGCTCGGCTTCACGCCCACCGAGGACGTGGCCAACGCCCGCACCGCGGAGGAGCTTGCCTCCGTGGTGAGCCGCTCCGGGCGCGAGGGCACCCTGGACGCGGGCACCGCGGAGCTCGTGGCCCGCTCGATCGAGTTCGGGGACCGCACCGCCGCAGACGTGATGCGCCCCCGGCCCCGCGTGACCTTCCTGGACGCGGACGACACCGTGGAGCACATGCTGCTCACGGCCTCCGAGACCGGGCACTCCCGCTTCCCCGTCACGGGGGAGTCCGTGGACGACATCGTGGGCGTGGTGCACTACACCCACGCCCTTGCCGTGCCGTTCGACGAGCGCGCCGTGGTGCGCGTGAGCGACGTGTGCGTGCCCGCGGACGTGGTCTCCGAGTCCATGACCCTGGACCCCCTGATGCGCCAGCTGCGCGTGAAGGGCCTGCAGATGGCCGTGGTGGTGGACGAGTACGGCGGCACCGCCGGGATCGTCACCCTGGAGGACCTCATCGAGGAGATCGTGGGCGAGATCGACGATGAGCAGGACACCCGCGTGCAGCGCTTCCGCCGCACCCGGGACGGCGGCCTGGTGGTCTCGGGCCTGCTGCGCCCGGACGAGCTGGGCGACGTGCTGCGCGTGGACATGCCCGAGGGCGAGGAGTCCGACACCCTGGGCGGCCTGATGGCAGAGGAGCTGGACCGGCTGCCGCGCGTGGGGGACACCCTCACCGTGGAGGCCGTGGACCACTACCACCGGGACGAGGACGACCTGCCCACCAAGGCGGAGATCCGCCTGGACGTGATGCGCATGGACCAGCACCGGGTGGACCGGATCCTGGTGCACCGCGTGGGCGGCAACCCCGACGAGCGCGGCGGCTCCACCACGTCCACCGCGTGGCAGCCCCCGGGGCGCCCCGATCCGCTGGGCGGGGACGGCCGGGAGCCGGAGACCGCAGAGGAGTTCCGCGCGTCCCAGGGCGAGAACCGGGGAGCCCCCGGCTTCCACCGTGACGAGGACGTGTCCCAGGAAGACCCGAACGAGGAGCAGCGATGACCACGAGCACCGCGATCATCATCCTGGTCCTGCTGCTGGCCGGCAACGCGTTCTTCGTGGCGAGCGAGTTCGCGGTGGTCTCCGCCCGCCGGGACCAGCTGGAACCCCTGGCCGCAGAGGGTTCGAGCTCCGCGAAGTACGCCCTCAAGGGCATCGAGAACGTCTCCACGTCCCTGGCCGCCACGCAGCTGGGCATCACCGCGTGCTCGCTGCTGATCGGTGCCGCGGGTGAGCCCGCGATCGCACACCTGATCGAGGTGCCCATGCACTGGCTGGGCGTGCCCGAGGCGCTCATGCACCCGATCGCCCTGGTGATCGCGCTGCTGATCGTCACGTTCCTGCACATGATCCTGGGCGAGATGGTGCCCAAGAACATCGCGATCGCGGTGCCCAGCCGGGTCGCACAGGTGCTGGGTCCCGTGCTGCACGGGTTCGTGGTGGTGTTCCGCCCGTTCATCTGGATCATGAACGCCACCGCCAACCAGCTGGTGCGCTGGCTGTTCCGGGTGGAGCCCAAGGACGAGGTGGCCTCCGCGTTCACCTCGGACGACGTCCGCGGCTTCGTGGCCGAGTCCGGGCGCGAGGGTCTGCTGGACAACGACGAGATCCGGCTGCTCACCGGCGCCCTGAACTTCGAGAACAAGACCGCGGCGGACGTCGCGCTGCCGCTGACCGGCATGCGCACCGTGCCCTCGGACATCACGGTCTCCGGCGTGGAGCTGCTGTGCGCGGAGACCGGCTACTCGCGCTTCCCCGTGCGGGACGCGGACGAGCGGCTTGCGGGCTACATCCACGCCAAGGACGTGCTGGGCCTGCCCGAGACCGCCCGCGAGCGGCCCATCCCCCCGGCGATCGTGCGCCGCTTCGCGCGCGTGGCCCCGGGGGACAAGCTGCGCAAGGTCACCCGCACCATGCAGGCCAAGGGCGCGCACTTCGCCCTTGTGGGCGAGGTGGCCCGCGATTCCCGCACCTCGGACGAGTCCGTGTACATCGTCGCGCTCGAGGACGTCCTGGAGGAGCTCGTGGGCGAGGTCCGCGACGCCACCAGCAAACCCGATCAGGAGAACGCCGCATGAGCCCCCGGAAGCTGTACCGCACCGCCGCCACCGCCGAGGCCGTCACCTGGGCGCTGCTGATCCTGGGCATGCTCGCCAAGTACGTCCTCCACGCCGGGGACCTGCCCGTGCGCGTGGGCGGCGGGATCCACGGCTTCGTGTTCCTGAGCTACTGCGTGGCCACCGTGGTGGTCTGGACGGACCGCCGCTGGCCCGCGTCCACCGGTGTGGTGGGGCTGCTGCTGTCGATCGTCCCGTTCGCCACGGTGCCCTTCGAGCGCCACGTGGAGCGCCGCGGCCTGCTCGCCGACTCGTGGCGCGTGGCCCCCGCGGGCCGTTCCACCGCGCACGACGACGCCGCACGGCCGGCTTCCTCCGCCACCTCGCCGCAGCGCGGGGCCGGGTCCGGCTCCCCGGAGGGAACTGCGGCCACGGCGGCGTCGGCCCCCGTGGCGGGAGACGTGACCGGGCGCGAACCCGCGCGCACGCCCGCCGAGAAGCTGCTCGCGGTGATCCTGCGGTGGCCGGTGCTCTCCGGGCTGGCGCTGCTGGTGTTCGTGGTGCTGCTCTTCGCCGCGCTGCTCACGGCGGGCCCGCCCACCCAGTGGTTCAACTGACCGGTTGAGGCGCGGCCGCTGCAGCGCCTCGTCGGCACTGCTCCGAGCGCCCCGCCGCGCGCCGCGCGACCGGCCCACCGTGGACGCCCCGCGTTCCTCCCCGGCAGGGGCTGGAGCGCGGGGCGTTTCTCGTCCCGCGGGATGACGTGCCCGGCCGCCCCCGGCGGATAGGCTTCCCCCGTCATGGCTGCACACATCAGACTCGCCCGCTGGGTGGAGGACCACCCCCACCAGAGCAACGCCGTGCTCATGGTCCTGGGCGGAGTGGTCACGGCATTCTTCTCCGCGTTGTCACTGGGAGACACGCGGACGTGGTGGTTCACGCTCGCGTGCTGGATCCCGCTGTTCTTCCGTCGGGTCAACCCCGTGGCCACGGCGTACTGCGTGGGCGCCCTGAGCCTGCTGGGCCTGCTGGTGCTCAACGTGGCACCCATCGGGCTGTGCCTGTGGGCCGTGCCGTGCGTGGTCTACACCGCGGCGAAGCTCTCGCCCACCCCCGCCGGGCGGCGCGTGTACGCGGCGGCGCTGCTGGGCAGCGTGGTGCTGGGGGTGCGCAGCAACCACTGGTTCCTGTTCATGTTCGACGGCTACTCCACGCTGGAGTGGGCGCTCGCGGGCACCATGTTCACGGTGGTCACCGCGGCGATCGTCACGGTCGCGTTCCTGGCGGGGGATCTGGCGCGCGGGCGGCGTCGTCGTCGGGAGCAGCTCGAGGACCGCGCGCGGCGCCTGGAGGTGGAGCGCGAGCAGGAGGTGCGCCTGGCCGCCCAGGACGAGCGGGCGCGGATCGCGCGGGAGATGCACGACGTGGTGGCGCACTCGCTGTCCGTGGTGATCGCGCAGGCGGACGGGGCGCGCTACGCGGCGTCGTCGACCCCCGAGGTGGCCGTGGAGACCCTGGGGACCATCGCGGAGACCGCGCGCGGCTCCCTCGCGGAGATGCGCAAGCTGCTGGGCGTGCTGCGCACCGAGGACGGGACGGGCACCGCACCCGTGCCGCAGCTCGAGCAGATCCAGCACCTCGTGGCGTCCGTGCGCGCGGCCGGGCTGCCCGTGGAGTACCTGGTCAGCGGGGACGCGCACCTGTCCCCGGGCGCGCAGCTGACCCTGTACCGCGTGGTCCAGGAGGCCCTGACCAACGCCCTCAAGCACGCGTGGCAGGCCACGAGCGTGCGGATCGTGCTGGAGCACCGGGACACCGGCTCCGCGGTGGAGATCACCAACGACGGCGCCGGGGCCGTCACGCGCGCGCCCGGCGGGGGCTTCGGGCTGCAGGGGCTGCGCGAACGCGTGGGCCTCTACGGGGGCACCCTGAGCGCGGGCCCGCACCCCGAGCGCGCGGACGTGTTCGTGGTCCGCGCTACCCTGCCGGGGGAGGAGACATGATGGCAGAGACTTTGGGCGCCGCACCCGTGCGCGTGCTCATCGTGGACGACCAGCCGCTCGTGCGCGGCGGCTTCCGCATGCTCGTGGACTCGCAGCCGGACCTCACCGTGGTGGGGGACCTGGACGACGGCGTGGCCGCCGTGGAGGCCGTGCGCACCGCGGCGCCGGAGCAGTGCCCGGACGTGATCCTCATGGACGTGCGCATGCCCCGGATGGACGGCATCGCCGCGACCCGGGAGATCCTGCGGCGGCGCCCGGAGGTCAGGATCATCGTGCTCACCACGTTCGACCTGGACGAGTATGCCCTGGAGGGCATCCAGGCCGGCGCCAGCGGGTTCCTGCTCAAGGACGCCCGCCCCGAGGAGCTGCTGGACGCGATCCGCACCGTGGCTCGCGGGGACGCCGTGATCGCACCGTCCACCACGCGGCGGCTGCTCTCCCACCTGGTGTCCGGGGGCTTGCAGCCCGCGGACCGACCGGCTCCGGGCGGGGCGTCCCAAGCCTCCCGCGCGGGGTCCGGGGGCACGACGCCGCCGGAGGAGCCCCGGTGGCTCGGCGCGGCTCCCGCACCGGGTGCCGACCCCGGCGCTCCCCTCGGTGGTGCCCCCTTCGGTGGCGCGCCCGGCACCCCGCAGGCTCGTGCGGGCGGCAGCGCCGGAGGGGCCCCGGCGCGGGACCCGTGGCAGGACCCGCGGCTCGGCACGCTCACGGCCCGCGAGCGCGAGGTCTTCGAGCTGATCGGCGAGGGGTGCTCCAACGGGGAGATCATGCAGCGGCTGTTCCTCTCCGAGCCCACGGTCAAGACGCACGTGTCCCACATCCTGTCCAAGCTGGACGCCCGGGACCGGGTGCAGGCCGTGGTGATCGCGTACGAGACCGGTGTGGTGCTGCCCGGCTGAGCCCCGGTCCCCGGCCCGCCCTCATCCCCCGGTATGAGCGGACGGCCCCGGGCGAGACCCGTGCCACCGTGCGGCGGGCGCGCGGCGGGCCAAAGCTCGTACCCCCGTCCGATGTGCGCCGCCCCGGGGGCTCGGAGAATGGAAGCATGACTTCTCCGGACCCCACCCACACCCCACACGACTCCGCTCCCTGGGCCGCCTCCGGCGGCACGGCCACCAACGGCACCGCACCCAACGGCGCGGCATCCCACCGTGCCGTTCCGCAGGGCACCGCCGCTCAGGACACCGCGGACCGCGGCACCGACGGCTCCCGTCCCGCGGCCGCCCCGGCACCGACCGCCCCCGACCGCGGGAACGACGCCGCCGCTCCGGCCCCCGCACACCCCGGCACCTCCCGGCGCATGGCCGTGAGCGCGGCCCACGTCTCCCGCACGTACGGTGCCGGCGGCACGGCCGTCCAGGCGCTGCGCGACGTGAGCCTGGAGATCCCCGAGGGCACGTTCGTGGCGGTCATGGGCCCCTCCGGTTCCGGCAAGTCCACGCTGGTGCACTGCCTGGCCGGTCTGGACACCCCGGACCGCAACCCCGAGACCCGCATCGCGGTGGGCGGCCAGAACATCGCCGGGCTCTCCGACGACCAGCTGACCCGCTTCCGCCGCGACCACGTGGGCTTCGTGTTCCAGGCGTTCAACCTGGTCCCCACCCTCACCGCCCGCCAGAACATCGAGCTGCCGCTCTCGCTCGCAGGCAAGAAGGTGGACGCCGCCCGCCTGGACGCCCTGGCCACCACGCTGCAGATCACCAAGCGCCTGGACCACCGTCCGGACGAGATGTCCGGGGGGCAGCAGCAGCGCGTCGCGATCGCGCGCGCCCTGCTCTCCCAGCCGGACGTCGTGATCGCGGACGAGCCCACGGGCGCGCTCGACTCGGCCACGTCCCAGGAGGTGCTCGCCCTGCTGCGCCGCTGCGTGGACGAACTGGGCCAGACCGTCGTCGTGGTCACCCACGACGCCACCGTGGCCGAGGCCGCGGACCGCGTGGTGCGCGTGCGCGACGGCCAGATCGTGGCCGACGACGCCCGGGGAGGTGTGCGCTGATGCTGAAGGTCGTCTACTCCCGCCTGACCCGGCAGTGGAGCCGCTACGCCCTCGTGGTGCTGTGCGTGGCCGTGTGCGCCGCGTTCATGACCGCGGCCCTGGGGCTTGCGAGTACGCTGTCCGCGAGCCTGGCCACCAGCCTGGCCGCGCCCTACAAGAATGCCGACGCCGTCGTGACCAGTGCGGACGACACCCAGCCCATGGCGCCCGTGACCGCCCAGCAGGTGCACCGGATCGAGGGGCTGGACGGCGTGGAGAGCGCCTGGGCCCCCGGCACCAAGTTCGTGGGGACGCAGGCCTCCGGGCAGTCCACGATGCGGCTGGGTGACCTGCCCTCCGACACCTCCCTGATGCCCACGGAGCTCACCCAGGGCTCGTTCCCGGACTCCGCGCAGCAGGTGACCGTGTCCGAGAAGACCGCGGGTGAGCAGCACGTGGGGGTGGGAGACACCGTGACGCTGCGGGACACCTCCAGCGAGAACGGTGCCACCGCACAGTTCACGGTGAGCGGGATGACGGCGCCGGAGGACTCCGGCTCCGGGCTGCCCGAGTGGTACGCGACCACCCAGGGCCTGCAGCGGATGCCCGGCGATGACATGTCCGGGCAGGGCATGAGCTCCGGAATCCTGCTGCGCACGGACGGCACGCTGACCCAGGACCAGCGCCAGCAGCTGGCCGGTGAGATCAACCGCATCCTGGGTACGGGCGCGGGTGGTGCACCTGCCGTCACGGTGCAGACCCCCGAGGAGATCTCGGAGGCCTTGCTGAAGCAGATGTCCCAGGGCACGGACATGCTCGCCGTCGTGCTGGGAGCGTTCGCGGGACTGTCCATGCTGGTGGCCCTGCTGGTGGTCACCAACACGCTGTCCGTGCTCACCGCCCAGCGGGCCCGGGAGCTCGCCCTGCTGCGCTGCGTGGGCGCCACCGGTTCCCAGCTGCTCCGCGCGGTGCTGCTCGAGGGTCTGGTGCTGGGCGCGGTGTCCTCCGCGCTGGGCGTGGCCGCGGTCGCGGGTCTCGTGGCCCTGGCCCGCACGCTGTTCTCCACCGGCTCGCTGACCCTCACGCTCGCACCGCGGGACGTCCTCGTGGGTCTGGTGGGCGGCATCCTGCTCACCGTCCTGGCCTCGCTGGGCCCGGCACGTCGGGCCCGCGGTGCCTCCGCTCTGGATGGGCTGCGGGGTTCGCGTGCCGCGGACGGGCTGCCCGTGGTGCGCACCGTGCTCGGTGTCCTGATCCTGCTGGTGGGCGCGGGAACCCTGGTGTACGCCGCCACCGAGCACAGTGCCGGTCTGGGCATCGCGGGCGGGCTCGCGTCCTTCCTGGGCGTGATCCTGACCTCCCGCGCCTACATCCCCGCCCTGGTGCGGGGTGCCGGCAGGCTGCTGCCCGGCGGGGTCCCCTCCCGGCTGGCGGCGGCGAACGCGGCCCGCTACCCCACCCGCACGAGCACCACGGCCACGGCCCTGCTGATCGGCGTGCTGCTCGTGGCCACCGTGCTCACGGGCCAGCAGGTGGCCCGCGTGAACCTGCTCGACGAGCTGGACCAGCAGAGCCCCGTGGACATCTCCGTGCCCGCGGAGGCCGGGCAGCCGAACCCCGAGCAGATCGCCGAGCTGGAGAAGATCCCCTGCGTGCTGGGCGTCCAGACGGACGGGGACCTGCCCGCCGGTTCCACCGCGGCGATCGACGCCGCCCAGTACCTGGACACGGCCCGCGCCTCGGACCTGCAGCACCGGGTGGCCGACATCCTCCACGTGGACGTCAGCCAGCTCGGCGGTGCCCTGCTGGAGAAGGCCAGCTACGTGAGCATCCTGGACATCATGCTCTCCGTGGTCCTGGGTCTGCTCGCCGCCGCCGTCGTGGTTTCGGTGCTGGGCATCGCGTCCACCACGTCCCTGTCCGTACTGGAGCGCTCACGCGAGAACTCCCTGCTCCGGGCGCTCGGGCTGTCCAAGCGCCAGCTGGGCGCGCTGATCCGCCGGGAGACCCTGGTGATCGCGCTGGTGGCCACGTTCGTGGGCCTCGCGGTGGGCTGGGCCTTCGGGATGCTCGGGATGATGGCCGTGCTGCCGGCGAGCGTCGCCCTGCACCCGGTGGTGCCGTGGCAGGGGTTCCTCATGATCCTCGCCGGAGCCGTGGTGGTGGCTGTCCTCGCCTCGGCCCTGCCAGTGCGGCGGGCCACGAAGCTCAGCCCGGTGGAGGGCATGGCCCGGGCGGAGTGACACCGGGGTGAGCCCACGAACCAGGGGCGTGGTCGCGTACGGGCGGCCACGTCCCTTTCCCTGTGCCGGGGCTGCGCGCATCGGGCCTGCGGCGTCGGGCAGGCTCTCGGTTGCCGCGGCGTCGCGAGGGTGCGGTAGTCGGTAGTCGGCAGTCGGCGCGAGGGCGGCCGGTGCGAGAACGCCCGGTGCGAGGGCGGATACCTGCCTGCCGGGTCAGCCGCGGCCGACGTGCAAAGGCGGCCCAGCGGCGTCGTGCGCCGCGCTCAGTCCGCGGGGTGCGAGCCCGTGAGCCGGTCCAGCGCCTCCAGGAGGCGGTCGAGGATCTCGTGGCGCTCCCGCGAGTCCTCGGGCAGCAGGCCCATGGCCGCCTGCTGGTAGAGCCCGTCCCCCATGGACAGCACGGCCGTGGCAATCACCGGGTCCCGCACGTCCGCGAGGATCACGCCGTACCAGTCGCCCGTGACGCGCTCGCAGGTCTCCCGCGCGCCGGGTTCGCGCGCCTGCACCAGGCGGAAGGCCACTCCCAGGCTGCGGTCCAGGGGGCTGTCCTCGTAGAGGGAGGTGGTCAAGAACTCGCGAGCCGCACCCGCCGGGGACGCCGTGAGCCGGTCGAGGTCTTCGCGGGCGAGCTCCGCGCAGCGGGCCATGGCGGCGTCCACGAGGGCCTGGCGGTGGGGGAAGTGGTAGAGCAGCCCGCCCTTGGAGACTCCGGCCTGGGCGGCCACGGCGTCCAGGGTGGCGGCGCGCTCGCCCTCCGTGAGCACCAGGTGCTCGAAGGCGGCCAGCAGCTTGTCTCGGGCTTCCGGTTTGCGGGGCATGGACGTGCGGGACCTCACGTGGTGACGGGAATCATTGCGGACTTGACGAGGTTAACTGTACCGTCTGGACGGTAAAGACTGGTGAGGTGCTCCTCGAGCGGAGCGCGGTACAAGGGCGTACGTCTCCCGTCCCCCGCAATCCGAGTCCGAGGAGGTTCCCGAGGTGTCCGTGATGGTCGAAGAACAGCGCAAGGCAGGGCCCCGCCAGTGGGCCGCCCTGGCCGTTCTGATGCTCCCCGTGCTGCTGGTGTCCGTGAACAACACGGCCCTGAGCTTCGCGCTGCCCGCGATCTCCCAGGGGCTGCGCCCCACCGCATCCCAGCTGCTGTGGATCGTGGACGTCTACCCCCTGATCCTCGCGGCGCTGCTGATCCCCATGGGCAGCCTGGGGGACCGGATGGGCCGCCGGAAGATGCTGATGATCGGCTCCTCGGGCTTCGGCCTGGTGTCCCTGTTCGCCGCGTTCGCCCCCTCCGCCGAGTGGCTGCTGGCCGCGCGCGTGGGGATCGCCGTGTTCGGCTCCATGCTGCTGCCCACCACGCTGTCCCTGCTGCGCACCGTGTTCCGGGACGACCGCCAGCGCAGCCTGGCCATCGCCATCTGGACCGCCGGGTTCAGCGCCGGTGCCGCCCTCGGGCCCATTGCCGGCGGGTTCCTGCTCAACCACTTCTGGTGGGGCTCCGTGTTCCTGCTGGCCGTGCCGGTGCTGCTCGCGTTCCTGGTGGCCGCGCCCCTGATCCTGCCCGAGTCCAGGGACCCCCACCCCGGGCCCGTGGATCCGCTGTCCATCGTGCTGGCCGTGCTGACCATGGCCCCGGTGGTCTACGGCATCAAGTCCCTCGCCACCGGCGGCTCTGTGCTGCACGGCGTGCTGTTCATCGCCGTGGGCGCGCTGTGCGGGCTGCTCTTCGCCCGCCAGCAGGTGGCCAAGGACTACCCGATGCTGGACCTGCGCTTCTTCCGCAGCCCGCGCTTCTCCGGCGGCCTGTCCGTGAACATGGTCTCCAACGTGGCGCTGTTCGGCTTCCTGTTCTTCTTCACCCAGTACCTGCAGCTGGTCAACGGCATGGACCCCATGACCTCTGGGCTGCTCATGGTCCCCGGCCTGGTGCTCTCCATCCTGGCGGGCCTGGGCGCCGAGCGGATCGCACGCCTGGTGGGCATCCGCACCGCCGTGGTGCTGGGCCTGCTGCTCGTGGCTGCCGGGTTCTTCATCGTGGCGTTCACGGACCAGATGAGCTCGTCGGCGCCCGTCCTGGTGGCGTTCACCGTGATGAGTGCGGGCACCGGCCTGGCCACCACCCTGTCCACGGACCTCGTGGTCTCCTCCGTGCCCGAGGCCAAGGCCGGCGCCGCCTCGGCCGTGTCCGAGACCGGCTACGAGGTGGGCGCCGTGCTCGGCACCGCCGTGCTGGGCGGGCTGACCACCGCGTTCTACCAGGCGCACCTGGACCTGCCCGCGGCCGTCACCCCGGACAGCGCCCAGGCCGCGCGCGAGACCCTCGGTGGTGCCCTGGACGTCGCCGCGGAGTCCCCCCTGGGCTCCTCGATCGCCGACGCCGCCGTGGCCGCCTTCTCCTCCGGGATGCAGTGGACCTCGCTGATCGGCGGGGTGCTGGTCGCCGCGGTCGCGCTGGTCCTGTTCCGCGTGCTGCGCGCTGACCGTCGGGTGCGCCGCGTGCAGGGCTGACGCCCCCTGCCCACGACGACGCCGCACCGCTCCGCGCCCCGTCTCACGTCTGAGGTGCACTTCTGCCAGGATCCCGTGCCGCGGGAGCGTCAGAAGTGCACCTCAGGCGTCCGCAGCCCGCGGGGTCCCGGCCGCATCCGTGGATATTGAGCCCGCTCCCGTCCTCCGGACACCCGGGAGCGGGCTCAGATGTTTTACACGGCTGTCACACGGCGGGGGAGTGTGCGGGTGTGGAGGTACGGTGACGATCACCGCGTACCGGGCGGTAGCCGTACCCGCCCGCTCCGTGGCGCACCGCCGAACCCGCCCAGTGGAGGGAAACCAGCATGCACCTCCAGCCCAAGGACCAGGAGAAGCTCCTGGTGGTCGCCGCCGCGGACCTCGCGCGCAGGCGCCAGGTGCGTGGGCTGAAGCTGAACCACCCCGAGGCCATCGCGATCATCACGTACGAGCTCCTCGAGGGGGCCCGGGACGGGCGCACCGTGGCGGAGCTGATGAGCTGGGGCAGCACCATCTTCAGCCGCGAGGACGTCATGGAGGGCATCCCCGAGATGATCCCGGACGTCCAGGTGGAGGCCACGTTCCCGGACGGCACCAAGCTCGTGACCGTCCACGATCCCATCCGCTGACCCGCACCCCAGCACCGTCGCGGCGCACCCCACCCGCGCCGGGCAGCACGAGGACACCCCTGCTCGTGAGGTGGACGGGCTTCGTCGGCAAGGCGACCACGGTGACCACCAGGTCCACGGGCAGGGCCAGAACCACGCCCCACGCGATGACCTGCCATCCGGGCATGCGAGAGGACAGCCGCCCACCCTCGGCGTAGCCCGCCGCTGTCTCCCCGTTCCTCGGGTTCGTGGTCTGGTACCGCGGCATGGGACTAATGGGCGTCACCCGTGCCAGCCAGCTCCAGCTCACCCAGCCGCCGCTGACGCTGGTGTGGGCCGTCCTGCTCCTGGGGGAAACCTTCACAGCGGTGGTGCCGGTGACCGCGGTGGCGGTCCTCGCCTGCGTGGCACTCACCCAGCGCACCCGAGCCTGAGCCGCCCCGTCTGATCTCACCCTTTCCCACCCGTCACCATCACCCAGGAGATCCCGTCCCATGAGGAACTTCACGCAGTCCAGCAAGCTCGCCGCCGTCCGCTATACGTCCGTGGTCTCATCCTCAAGGAGGCTCAGCGGCTGGAGGAGGCCGGTCACGAGATCATCAAGCTCAACATCGGCAACACCGCCCCGTTCGGGCTCCACGCCCCCGGGGAACTGGTGGCGGAGATGGCCCGTTCCCTGCCGGAGGCCGAGGGCTACTCGGACAGCCGCGGCATCCTCCCCGCCCGGGAGGCGGTGGCCGGCTACTACGCGGACCGGGGCTTTCCCTCGTGCGACCCCGGGGATGTGCTGATCGGCAACGGGGTCTCCGAGCTGATCTCCCTGACGCTGCAGGCCTTTGTAGACGCCGGTGACGAGGTGCTCGTGCCCATGCCGGACTACCCGCTGTGGACCGGCGCCACTCGGTTGGCCGGGGGTGCCGCCGTGCACTATCGGTGCGACGAGAGCACGTGGTGGGAGCCTGACCTCGCGGACGTGGCCGCCAAGATCACGTCGGCCACCCGGGCGCTGGTGATCATCAACCCCAACAATCCCGCGGGCAGTGTGTACTCGCAGGAGATCGTGCGCGGGCTCGTGGGCCTGGCCCGCACGCACGACCTCATGGTGCTCACGGACGAGATCGACGAGCAGCTCACGTTCACGGGGCACAGCACCACCACGCGGCCGTCCACGCGGGGGAGGGCGTCCTGTGCCTCACGTTCTCGGGGCTGTCCAAGGCCTACCGAAGCTGTGGGTTCCGTGCCGGCTGGGTCATGGTGACCGGTCCTCGCGAGCGTGCGGGAGACTTCCTCGAAGGCCTGGAGCTGCTCTCCAACATGCTCATGTGCGCCAATGTCCCCGGTCAACACGCGGTGTGCGCCGCGCTCGCGGAGGACAGCGGTCTCGCGGAACTGGCAGCTCCGGGCGGTCGCCTGTACGAGCAGGCGCGCACTGCCACGGCGGCGCTGCAGGAGATTCCCGGCATCTCGTGTGTCCAGCCCCGCAGCGCGCTGTACTGCTTCCCCCGGATGGATCCGGGTCTCTACCCGGTGAGCGACGACGAGGCGCTCGCCCTGGACATCCTGCGCAGCCAGCACGTCCTCGTCACCCACGGCAGGGGCTTCAATTGGGATGCGCCGGACCACTTCCGACTGACATTTCTTCCCGAGGCGCCGTTGTTGCGAGAGGCTATGGACCGCTTGGGGACCTACTTCGACGGGACGGTCTCCGGGAGACGCCCGTTACCGTGACGCGTGGAATCAGCGTTGCCAGTTCGGTGGGCGGCCTGCCGTTCAGCCTCTCCATCCTGGCTCGCGGCGTCATTGAGTGTCAGGTACGCCCACGCGGAGGGCACCCGGGCCGCGGTGAGCAGCGCCACGACCAGCAGGCCACCCAGCGCCCCGAACCAGGACAGGTCCGGTCTGACGAGTGCGGCGCAGCCCAGACCTGCGAGGAAGCACCAGAGGAGCCCTGCGGACCAGAGTCTGTTGTAGGAGGCGCGGGTGGCCATTAGTCGCACGTCCGGAAGTTCTGGAACCGTCCGGTGGCGGCGAGCGGATGCGAGGGCCTTCTGCCAGGGCAGGGCGTCCCCGCCGGGAGGCTCGTGAGGCAGACGCCTGCGGTCCAGCATCATGATGCCGAACATGAGAACGAGCACCAGCACGATGATGGCGGTGGACCAGAGGGAATCCCGCCCGTCGTGCGGAGCGAGCAGAGCGAGAGTCGGTGTGCCGATGATGCCCAGCGCGCACGCCGGCAGCGCTCGCAGCACGGCCCCGCGCGGACCGGGGACCATCGTGGCCGCGCACGGTGGGACCGGCGGGTCCTGGGGGATGAACGTCATGGGCTCACTGTAGGGCCCGCCCGGACGGGCAGCTGCGTGCGCGCCCGAACGACAGCGCTCGGTGTCGTCCGCCTGGAACGTGACGGTGCGGCGTCGTCCTCCGCCACGGTGCCCGCAGGCGAGTGGCGTGCCCGGCGGGAAGTCAGCATGCTGTCCTCGGGAATCTTCCCCCGCGGGCCTTCGTTAACCCCAGTGAGGACATGCTCGATCGTCCGAGAAGAGAATCCGAGACAGAAGGAGACCTCATGGCCTACCGCACAGAGAATCCAGCCACCGGAGTCGTCGAGCAGGAGTTCACCTCCGCCACGGACGCGGACGTCGCCAGCGCCGTCGAGCGCGCGGATGCCGCCTTCACGTCCTGGCGGAAGACCCCCGTGGAGCAGCGCGCCGCCGCGCTGACCGCCGTGGCGGACGCGTTCCAGGAGCGCGGGGACGAGCTCGCCCGCGTGATCAGCACCGAGATGGGCAAGCCGTTCAAGCAGGCGCAGGGCGAGGTGGCCCTGTCCTCCGCGATCTACCGCTGGTACGCGGAGCACGGCCCGGCCCTCCTGGAGGAGGAGACCCTGGACGTGGGGGACAGCGCCAAGTCCGTGGTCGTCACCGAGCCCGTGGGTGTCCTGGTGGGCGTCATGCCCTGGAACTTCCCGCAGTACCAGGTGGCCCGTTTCGCGGCACCCAACCTGATGCTGGGCAACACCGTGCTGCTCAAGCACGCCTCCATCTGCGCCCGCACGGGTGAGCTGATCGAGGAGATCCTGCACGCCGCGGGCATCCCCGAGGACGCCTACATCAACCTCTTCGCAAGCACCGACCAGATCACGGACATCATCGCGGACCCCCGCGTGCGCGGTGTGTCCCTGACCGGCAGCGAGGGCGCGGGCAAGGCCGTGGCCACCACCGCCGCCCAGAACCTCAAGAAGAGCGTCCTGGAGCTCGGCGGCTCCGATCCGCTGATCGTGCTGGACGACGTGGACGTGGCCAAGACCGCCAAGACGGTGGCCGTGACCCGCATGCGCAACGCGGGCCAGGCCTGCAACTCGCCCAAGCGGATCCTGGTGCCCTCGTCCATGCTCGACGAGTTCGTGGCCAAGGTCGTGGAGACCGTCGAGGGCATGACGGTGGGCGACCCCCTGGCCGAGGACACCAAGATCGGCCCGCTGTCCTCCGTGCAGGGTCGTGACGACGCCGTGTCCCAGGTGGAGCGCGCCGTGGAGCAGGGCGCCACCCTGCACACCGGCGGCAAGGCCCTGGACAAGGATGGCGCCTGGATGGCTCCGGCTGTGCTGACCGGCGTCACCCGGGAGATGGACGCCTACAAGGAGGAGATCTTCGGCCCCGTGGCCGTGATCTACTCCTACGACTCGGTGGACGAGGCCGTGGAGATCGCCAACGACTCCGACTTCGGCCTGTCCGGTTCCGTGTGGGGCCAGGACACGGCGAAGGCAGAAGAGGTGGCCCGCCGACTGGAGGTGGGCATGACCTACGTCAACGAGCACGGCACCACCATGCCGGGCCTGCCCTTCGGCGGCGTTCGCCGCTCCGGCTACGGCCGTGAGCTGGGCCGCTGGGGCTTCGACGAGTTCTCCAACACCAAGCTGGTGCGCGTGGCGGGCTGACCCCGCATGCTCCACCACACGGGTGCCCGGGGTTGCGTGTTCGCACGCGGCTCCGGGCACCTGCCCTGTCGGATGACGCCACACGCGCCACCGACCGCACGACACCCGCAGTCCCGAGGCCTCACTGCGCGAGAGAAGCAGTCACCGTGACGGACTGAAGAACCTCACCGAGCAGGAACAGGCCAATCTGGAGCTGGCCAAGGAGTACATGCGCATCGCCTACACCCCGGGTGGGGCTGGCGGGGACACCGTGACGCACCTGTACGCACCGCACAACCGCTTCGTGGGCCCCACCACGTTCCCGGGTACCGAGGCCCTGGAGCAGTACGCGGACACCCACGGCGAGCCCATGACCAAGCTGGACGACCTGTACTTCTGAGCTTCGCCGTGGAGTTCGTCGAGGACGACCGTGCGGTCCCGCGTCGTCGTCCCCGTGGCAAGAGGAACAGTGCGCAGATCACCACAGCCATCCCGATGAGCACGATCCCGTGCAGGGACTGGCCGCGCACGATCCGGTCCAGCACGGCCGTCACTGCCGGGACCAGGAACTGCACGCTGGTCACGGTGACCACGTCCACCCGCCGTACGAGCCAGTAGAGCAGCCCGGTGGCCACCACACCGATCACGGCGCCCATCCACAGCACTGGCAGCCCGGTGCCGAGAACCGCCACCCACTCGCGCCGTGTGCGGAGCAGGACGGAGTACAGCAGCCAGCACAGCACCCACGCGATTCCGGCCGTGACGAGCGCCCGGAGCAGCCGGAACGGCTCCGCGTCCAGGTGCCCCAGCCACAGGGCCGCGGCCACCGCACCGCTGGAGCACAGCAACGGCGCGTGTCACCTCACGCAACTCACCGCGCCCGACGCCGCGGTGGTGAACGCCCAGGGCGGGACCACCACGGCACCGTGGCTCGAGGACATGGGCCCCAGGGAGATCCTCACCGTGAACGGCGTGAACGGAGTGGACGAGTGGATCGTGGCGATCGCCGCGGGCCCGCGCCGGTCCACCTGGTGTGGCGCGCAGGGGAGGGCTCACTGGCGGTCACGGAGTTCGTGCGGCTGGTGCTGGAGCGCGCCTGACGGTGAGCGGGCGGCGTCGTGCCCGGAACCCGCCCTGCACGGGCCGCGCCCACCCCTCCCGCGTTCCGCACCGCGGTCGTACAGTGGGAGGTGGATCACACGGAACCGATGCGGAATCAGGTGGAACATGGGTGCTCGGGAACTGGTGGCGGACGCGGCGCGGCGTCCCGTGGAGGCGGCGGAAGCCGCCGTGGAGGGCGTCTCCGCGAAGGTGCTCAACCGCATGCCGGACGGCACGCACAACTCCATGTCCTGGTTGCTGTGGCACGCGGCCCGGCAGCAGGACGCGCAGATCGCGCAGCTGTGCGGGGCGGAGCAGATCTGGACCGCCGAGGGGTGGAGCGACTCCTTCGGCCTGGACCGGGCCGTGGGGGACTTCGGCTTCGGGGACGGCCCCGAGCAGGTGGCGGGCGTGCGCGTGGAGGACCCGGGGCTGCTGGTGGGCTACCTGCGCGCCGTGTGCTGCGCCACCGCACAGTACGTCGGCTCGCTCGACGACGCCGCTCTGGACGAGGTGGTGGACGAGTCCTGGGACCCGCCCGTCACGCGCGGCATGCGCATCGTGTCCACCATCGACGACGCCGTCCAGCACGTGGGCCAGGCCGCGTACGTCCGCGGGCTGGTCTCCGACTGGTCCGGGCGGTACTGACCCCGTCATCTGCGCACATCCACGTCCATGAACCTTCATGAACAGTGGGAGTTCGCCTAGACTCGCCCTAGTGACCACCGGCGCACGGGCTCACGGCGCCGAGGTCCATCACGGGGAGGAACGATCGCACCCATGGCTCGTTCACGCGCACGCTCATCCGCCACCAGGGGTCCGTCCATGGCGCTGGTGGCGTTCACCTCGTTCTCCCTCCTGGTGGCCGGCGGCGTCGCATTGAGCAACGGCACCGAGGTGGCTCCCTGGCAGCCGGCCATGGCACACGACGCGAACGGCCCCCAGCGCGCCGGCGCCCCGGCCCGCGCACAGGACGACGCCGCCGCGCGGCCGGCCGAGCTCTCCCTGTTCGCCTCGCGGCCGGACCGCGCCGCCATCGACTCCGCCCGGGACGCCTCCCTGGTGGCCCTCAGCAGCACCGCGCCCTCCGCGGGCGGCGGCCACGGCGGCAACGGGCGCGGAGGCCCGCGCAGGGCCACGGTGCCCCCGGTGACCACAGCGGAGCACGCGCCGCCCGTGTTCGACGGCAAGTTGCCCGTCAACACGCTGATCGCCCCCGCGCAGCCCGTGATCGTGCTCAAGGGCGGCGAGTTCGGGTGGCGCACCGCCCCGGACACCGGTCAGCACGAGCTGCACAACGGCACGGACATCTCCGCCCCCGAGGGCACCCCCGTGGTCGCGGCCCTCGACGGCACCGTGACCGCGGTGTTCTGGGACGTGTGGGGCGGCAACCGTGTGGAGGTCTCCCACGCCAACGGCATGAAGACCACGTACAACCACCTGAGCAGGATCATGGTGCGCGAGGGGGACACCCTCAAGGCCTCCGAGCAGCTCGGCGAGGTGGGCCACACCGGCATGCGCGTGACCGGACCGCACCTGCACTTCGAGACCTGGGTGGGCGGCGAGGTCGTGGACGCGCAGTCCTTCGACTGGAAGACCGGCAAGGACATCATCCGCGCCTCACGCCCCGCGTACTCCACCGCGGACCAGGCCCCTGCCACGCCCCCGGGCGGCGGCACGCACCGTGCACCCTCCCCGTCGAAGGGCGGGAAGGGCACCGACGAGGTCGTGGCGCTGGGCGGTCAGAGCCCCAAGGCCAAGGACGCCCCGAAGAAGTCGACGGCGGGGCAGGGGAAGAAGCCCTCCACGGGCCCCCGCACACCGGCTCCCACGGGCGGGAAGGGCTCGCAGAAGCCTGCACCGTCCACCTCCTCGAAGCCCAGGCCCTCGACCCCGGCGCCCACCCGGCCGGGGACCGGCCACCCGACGCAGCCCAAGCCCACGCAGCCCGAACCGACGAAGCCTCAGCCGACGCAGCCTGAGCCCAAGCCCACGCAACCCAAGCCCACGCAACCCGAGCCCAAGCCCACGAATCCCGGGACCCCGCCGTTGGATCCGCGCACGGCGCCCATCGACACGCTGACCACCGCGCAGCAGCTGCACCAGCGCACGCAGTCGGTCCTGGCCGCACACCTGCAGCTGGGGGCCGGGGACCAGGCAAAGGCGTACGTGATCGGATCCCCGCTGGAGTCCCAGCTGCAGGCGCTCGTGACGCGCTCCGTGGCCCTCAAGCTCCCCGCGGAGGATCCGTACGTGGCCCAGCTCAACGCGGCGCACCGCGCGGTGGTGGCCGCCGCCAAGGCTCCCCAGGACGCAAAGGCTGCGACCGCGAAGCTGCAGGCCCTGCAGGAGATCGCCACCCGCACCCCGCCCTACACCCCGCCCGCGGCGGCATCGGACGCGGTGCCCGCACCTGCCGCCCCGAACCGGTGAACCTGTGCCGGTGATCCCAAGCCGGTGATCACCGGCGCGTGACCCCCGCCCTGCTCCGGGGGCTGCGGCGGTGGGCTCCGTCCCTGCCTTCCCGTGCTCTAGCGAGCCCGCGAGCGCCCACCGGGCCGGCCGACCGGCAGACCCGCAGCCCGTTCCGGGACCCCCTGCCCCGGTGCTAGCCTGCCTCCACGGAGCGCCGCGGAGGGCGGTCCGACCGGAGAAGGGGACGTGCGCGTGCGCGAGATCGTGGTCATCGGGGGCGGCAACGCCGGGTTGAGCTGTGCGGCGCGGATCCTGCGCCGGAGGACGGGCGAAACGGCGCGGGTGACCGTGGTGGAGCCGAGCCCCACCCACACCTATAGCCCTCTGCTCTCCTACGTGGGGTCGGGCATGGCCGGTCTGAGCAGCGTGTGCAAGGCCCAGCGGCGGTACATGCCCTCCGGAGCCCGGTGGCTCCGTGCCCGTGTCACGCGGGTGGATCCGCAGGCCCGCACGGTGGCGCTCGACGACGGCACCGAGCTGGACTACGGCGACCTCGTGGTGGCCCCCGGCATCGCCCCGGACCTCGACCGCGTGCCCGGCCTGACCGAAGCCCTTAACGGCCCGCACGCTGCCTCCAACTACATCACGCAGCTCGCGCCCAAGACCTGGGACCTGATGTCTGGGCTGCGCGGGGGCACGGCAGTGTTCACGGTGCGTTTCGACGATGCCGCGTGCGGCGGTGTGGGCTACAAGCCCTTGTTCATGGCGTGCGACCACTGGCGCCGCACCGGGGTGCTGGAGGACCTCCGCGTGCGGGTGGTCGTGGAGGCGCCCGAGCTGTTCCCGGAGCCCCGGGTGGCCGGGCACATCGCGGACGCCCTGCGGCGCTACGGCGTGGAGGCCGTCCTGGACGCTCGCATCGAGTCCGTGGACCCGGAGGCCAGGGCTCTGCGCATCACCCGCAACGGGGCGCCGGAAACAGTGGAGTACGACGCCCTGCACGTGGTTCCCCCGCACCGCGCCCCGGCGTGGATCGTGGACAGCGGGCTCGCGGACGACGGCGGGGCGGGCCGGGTGGCCGTGGACCCCGAGACGCTGCGGCACGTCCGCTTCCCGCACGTGTGGTCCCTCGGGGACGCCGCCGGGCTGGGCGTGATGTCCTCCGGCGGGGCCATCCGCAGCCAGAGCCCGGTGCTCGTGCACAACCTCTTCGCGGCGGGCCCGGCACAGTTCCAGCGCTACGACGGCTACACCGTGGCACCCATCGCCCTGTCCCGGCGCACGCTGCTGCTCGCGGAGGTGGACCGGCAGCTGCGCCCGGAGCCCTCGTTCGGCGTGCGGGACCTCGCCAACCCTCGCCCGTGGACGTTCCTCTTCGACCGCTGGCTGCAGCCCGCCCTGTACTGGAAGGGCATCCTGCGCGGCCTGATCTGAGGCGGCCCGGCCCCTGGTCCCGGGCCACGACGCCGCCGCGAGACTCCAACGCAAGACCCCCACGTGGGGCTTCCACGCCACGTGGGGCACCCTCGTGAAAGACCCGCGCGAGCCGCCCGGCGGCGTCGTCCGGGGCCGTGCGTGGCGGGGCGGTGCGTGCTGGGGCGGCGCCGGGACCGTGTGGGCCCGGCGCCACCGCGCTCAGCGGGTGGTGCGGACCCGCACCCCGGTGACCGGGCGGGTCAGCATGTGGGTCCACGAGAACGTGAGGTCGTCCTGGTCGCTCGGCAGCTGGACCTCCGGCCGGCACAGCGCCACCACGGCGGCGGAGAGGGACGTGACCGCGATCTTCTCGCCGGGGCAGCGGTGGCCCGTGCGGACCTCAGCGCCGCCCTGGGGGATGAACGTGGTGATCGCCTCGGCGTCCTCGACCCCCAGGAAGCGCTCGGGGTCGAACGTGGCCGCGCGGTCCCAGGACGTCGGATCCGTGTTGGTGCCCAGGATGTCCAGGACCACGCGCTCCCCCTTGTGCACGGGGCAGCCCTGGATCTCGGTGTCCTGTGTGACCTCCGCGGGGAGCATGGGCACGAACGGGTAGACGCGGCGGACCTCCTGCGCGAAGGCCACGGCCTCGGGGACGTCCAGCAGGGTGCCGCCGCGCTGCTCGGAGGCGGCGCGGATGCGCTCGACCCACTCAGGGTGCTCCACCAGGGCGGTGGCCGCGAACGCGGCGAAGCGGGCCACGGCCACGTTCGGGCGGGTGAGGTTCTGCAGCTCGATGCCCGCGGTCTTCGCGTCCACCAGCTCGCCGTGCTCGTCCACCAGGGCGGCCATGTGCGCGAGCACGGAGTCCTCGGGTGCGTTGACCTTGCCCGCGCGCACGTCCTTGATGAGCGCGGCGAAGCGGCGGTCCAGGGAGATCCGGTCCAGCCGGGACACCAGGTGCGTGGCGGGGCGCCCGAAGGTGTCCAGCAGGCGGCTCATGCGGCGGGCCCAGCGGTCCATCTCCGGCACGCCCCACTGCAGACCGGCCCACCGGAAGGACGCGCGGCCGAAGGCGATGGCGGTGCTGTCGTAGACGTTGTCGCCGTCCTTCCACCGCGCGACGAGGTTCTCGAGCTCCTCCGCCACGAAGGGCTTGTAGGCCGCCACGCGCTCGTCCTCGTAGGCCATGTCCGCGAGCTGGTTCTTGCGCACCCGGTGGGCCTCGCCGTCCAGCCCGTGCACGGCGCCCGCACCGAAGAGCGGCCCCTGCACGACTCCGGGCATGGCGCCGTGGCGCCGCACGCGGGAGGTGTCGTAGAAGAGCTTGACGCCCTCCTCGCCGCGGACCAGGACGGTCTGCTTGCCCAGCAGAGGCATGCGGACGGGGCACCCCGAGTCGGAGGAGAGGCCCGCGCGGCGTCGTGCGCGGGAGGCGAAGAGGTAGCCGGAGCGGAGTAGGGACGGGCCCTGCTCGGAACGGGTCTGACCGAACGGTGAAGTCATGACCCCAGTATGACCCCGAGCACGGACACGCTCGGCTCAGGAGCGGGCGCGCACGCGCAGGGCACCGGCGAAGCAGAACGCCAGCACGCCCATGAGCGGGAAGACGAGCAGCGCGGTGCGCAGTCCCACGGCGTCCGCGAGCAGGCCCACGAGCGGCGGGGAGGCCACGAAGACGATGCGCATGCACCAGCTCACGAGCGTGAGCCCCGTGCCCGGCTTCAGGCCCGGCGCGTGGTCCGCGGCGGCGTAGGCGGTGGGGACCATGGTGGCGCAGCCGAACCCGGCCAGGGCGAAGCCCACCAGGGCTAGCCAGGGGGCGGGGGCGAGCGCCACGGCGCCCAGGCCCACGAAGATCAGCACCCCGCCGATGCGGGTGACCCGCACGGCACCGAGCGCGTCGATGAGCCTGTCCCCCAGGATGCGACCCACGAACTGGGCGCCCACGAGGCTCACGTAGCCCAGCCCCACCATGGCCACCGGCGCGGTGAGCGCGTCCCGCAGGTACACGGCGGACCAGTTGGAGCCCACGTCCTCCACGAGCACCCCGGACATCGCGACCACGGCGATGGGCAGCAGGGCGAGCAGGGCGGCGCCCGTGCTTTTGGGCAGGCGGGGGAGGCCGGCGGTGTCCACGGGGACGTTCTCGGCCTGGGCGGCGGCGTGGGCCTCGTGGTCGTCCGGGACCGCCCAGCGCAGCGCCACCACGGCCACCGCGGAGAACAGGACGGCGCTCGTGAGGAAGTGCCACACCAGGGGGACGTGCAGGGCCGCGGCCGTGGTGCCCATGAGCCCGCCGATCACGGCACCCACGCTCCACAGTGCGTGCATGGAGTTGATCATGGACGTGCCCGCGAGACGCTGGACCCGCAGGCCCTGCGCGTTCTGGGCGGTGTCCACCACGGCGTCCAGCACCCCGGCGATGAACAGCCCCGCGCCGAACACCGCGAGCACGGGAACGGACCCGGCCACGAACACGGCCGCGGCCAGGAGCACGGAGCCTACTGCGGCGGTGCGGGCCGTCCCGAAGCGCCGCAGCACGGGGGCAGGCAGCGGACCGGCCACTACCCCGCCGATCGGGAACGCGATCACCGCGAGTCCGTACGCGGCGTTCGAGAGCTCGAACATGTCCTTGATCTCGGGCAGCCGCGGCAGCAGGTTGGAGAAGATCGCGCCGTTGGTCAGGAAGAACAGGGACGCGGCGAGCCGGGCGCGGCGGATGCGCGTCCGGTCCAGGGCTGCGGGATCGGTGGAGGTCACCCGACCAAGTTACGGGGCGCGCCACGGTCCCCGTCATCCGGGGTCACCGGTGCTTCCCCTCCCGCCAGGGCCCGGCCGCGGGACGACGCCGCGCGCCCGCCTTCGCCTCGTGGGGCCGGCCCGCGCCTCGCCGCAGGACGACGCCGCCCGGCCGCCTCCGTCTCCCAGGGCGGGCCCGCGCGACCGATGGGGGCGGTCCCGCACCATGAACGGGGGGCGGGCCCGCACGACCGGCGGGGAACGGGCGTGGCGCGGGGCGGGAAGCGGACAGGGAAAAGCCCCGCGGCCCGCCTGGTCAGCGGTGCCGCGGGGCGCCCGTCCGGGGCCCGTACGCCCCGGACGGGAGATCTACTGCTCCCGGGCCGGAGCGGTGGTCACTGCCGGGGTCGGGGAGCCCGAGGAACGGGGGGAATCCGACGACCTCAGGGAACCGGGGGAGTTCTCCGTGGGCTCCTGCCAGTCGCCGTTCCGCGAGTCCACGGTTCCGGAGTCCCGCACGTCCACCGGCGTCCCCTTCAGGAACAGGCAGGGCCGGCCCTTGGGCGCGGCGTCGCACTTGGAGTCCGCGTCGTACTCGGTGCTCCGCGCCCCGCCCTGGGTGGCGGCCTGCAGGCCCTCGTCCGAGTTCCACGAGTCACCGTTGCCCCACGAATTCCCGGCGTACTCGGAGCCACCGGGGGTGGTCGTGCGCGGATGGTGGGGATCCGCGACGTCGTGCTGGCTGCTCTGCGGGTACCAGTAGTCCGCGCCGGGCATGTCCACCCCGTACGCGCCGGTGGTCGCGGTGACGGAGGTGCGGTGCGGGGCGGGGCCCTGGGCCTCGACGAGCGCCATCCCCAATGTCACGTGGGCGTCAAGGCGGTTCTTCACACGCACCCCGTCCAGCACCACCTGCCCGGTGGTCGCCCGGGCGTCCAGCACGGAGGCCTTGACGTCCGTGGCCGTGACCGAGCCCATCTCGGAGAAGGCGGAGACGTCCTGGTAGGTACCCTGCACGTTCACTGCGCCGCTCGTGCTGGAGATATCCAGGGAGGCTGCGGGGGCGTCCTGCGGGACGACCACCGAGATCTGCCGGGGACCGGTGGCCCACGCGGACTCCTCCTGTGGCACGGCGTCCAGGCTCAGCACGCCGTTCTCGACCGTGGGGGTGATCTGGTGATCGGGCAGCCACCAGCCAGTTTCGTGCCACTGCACCTCCACGTGCTCCACGGTGGGGCTCGTGGTGACGTTCACCGTGGCGGTGCGGGTGTCCACGCGGATCTTCTTGATGGCGGAGGCTGCGGTCCAGGAACCGTCGCGCTCCTGCGTCAGGGCCAGCGCCGCCGCCGTCCCGGCGCCGCCCAGGACCAGCCCGAGGGCAACCACCCCGCCGAGGACGGCGGTCGCGGTGTTCCACGCGCGGCGCTCGCCGCGGGACATGGGACGGTCGTGGGGCTCGTGGGACGCCCCGCTGAGGTGCCCCGCGCCGAGCGGCGCCGCGTTCGGGAGGTCCTGCGGAGGGCGGCCGTCGCCGGGAAGGCCCGCGGGCGGCGTCGTCGAGGAGGAAGAGGATGAGGGATCGGGAAACTGTGTGCTCATGACGTGTCCTAGAGAGAGTGGTCCGAGTAGCCGAGGTACTTGAGAACGGCCAGGACCCTGCGGTTGCCGGTCTCGCAGATGACGCCCAACTTGGCGAAGATCGAGCCGATGTGCTTCTCCACGGCCGACTCGGTGAGGTAGAGGTTCGCGGCGATCGAGGCGTTGGACAGCCCCTGCGCCATGAGGCCCAGCACCTCGCGTTCGCGCGGGGACAGCAGCTCCATGTCCTCGCGGCGCCGGGAGCGCACCAGGATCTGGGTGAGCACCTCCGGGTCCAGCACGGTGCCACCGGAACCCACGGTCTGCACCGATTCGAGGAACTGGTCCACGTCCGCCACACGGTCCTTGAGCAGGTAGCCCAGGCCCTCGCGACGGGACGCGATCAGCTCGGACGCGTAGCGCTCCTCCACGTACTGGGACAGCACCAGCACGGCCACCTCCGGGTGGGCGGAGCGGATGAGCACGGCGGCGCGGATGCCCTCGTCGCTGAACGTGGGCGGCAGCCGCACGTCCACCAGGGCGAAGTCCGGGCGGTGCTCCTCCACGGCCTTCACAAGTCCCTCGGCGGTGTCCGTCTCGGCCACCACCTGGTGCCCGGCGTCCGTGAGCAGGCGCACCAGTCCGGCGCGCAGCAGCACGGCGTCCTCGGCGATCACGATGCGCATCTCAGTACTCCTCTCCCGCTGTGGGGTACGCGTTTCCGGCCGCGGGGTACGACGACGCCGCCCCGCCCGTTCCCTGCCCCGGCCCACCGGAGGTGCCCGGTGCGCTCGCGCCCCCGTGGTGAGCGGCGTGGTCCGTGCCGGCTGTGCTCCGCGCGGTGCGGGGCGCGGTGGGGCCGGTGAGGGGCAGCTCCACGATGATCTCCGTGGGGCCGCCGGCCGGGGAGTCCACGAAGAACCGGCCGCCCGCGGAGCGGATGCGGTCCTGGATCCCGGACAGGCCGCCGCCGGGGACCACCCGGGCGCCGCCGCGGCCGAAGTCGCGGACACCGGCCACCACCACGCTCGTGCCGGGGGCCGCGCCGTTCTGCAGGGACACGGCCACGTCCGCAGAGAGGGTGCCGGAGTACTTGACGGCGTTGGTGAGGCTCTCGGAGACCGCGAAGTAGATGGCGGCCTCGGTGCGCGGCTCCAGCCGGGGGACCGTCACGGAGACGTCCACGGGGAACGGGGCCTGCGCGGCCACGGCGGACAGGGCGGCGTCGAGCCCGCGGTCCTCGAGCACAGCGGGGTGGAAGCCGCGGGCGAGGCGGCGCAGCTCCGTGATCGCGGCCTTGGTGGTGCCGTGGGCCTCCGCCACGAGCTGCTTGGCGGCGGCGGGATCGGTGTCGATCCGGGAGGAGGCCATCGAGAGGTTCATGGCCACCGAGACCAGCTGCGGCTGGACGCCGTCGTGCAGGTCCCGCTCGATGCGGGAGCGCTCGGTCTCCGCGCCACGGACTGCTGACTCCTTGGCGGCGGACTCGTGCTCGGCGCGGCGGCGGGCCTCCAGCGCCTCACGGCGCAGCCGCATGGACTCGCTCTGGCGCAGCAGCCCGGCGGAGAGCCCGCGGTGGGCCAGCGTGGCCAGCAGGCCGAGCAGCACGCTCAGCACCACCGCGGCCACGGCGAGCACCACGGCGGCCCACTCGGGCAGGTCCCCGACGGCGGCCAGGGCCTGGCGCACCACGGAGTCGTCGGGAGCGTAGAGCGGGGCGAGGGCGAGCGCGGTGCCCGCGCCCACCGTGATGAACGGCAGCAGCGCGAGCCAGCCCAGCGCGCACGTGAGCACCAGGTGGAGCAGCCCGAGCCACAGGGAGCCGTCGCTGAGGTCCAGCCACACCTGGTGGGGCCAGCGCACCCAGTCCCTGCGCGGGCTGCGCCGCCGCCGGGGATCGCGGATGTCCAGGCCGAACGAGGACGCCGAGCGACGCCGCTCCAGCCACACCGCCGCCATCATCACGTACACCGTGCCCGCGAGCACGAGCACGCCCGCGCCCAGGAACGGCAGGGTGGCGATGCCCGCCACGAGCAGCCCGAACACCAGGGTGATCAGCGCCGCGTTCAGCACCGAGTCCACCACCAGATCCAGGGTTCCGAAGAACAGGGGTTTGGGGGAGAACATCCGCCACTCCCGCGGGGCGGGGGCCTCGGTGGTCGGCGCGCCTCCGGTCGGAGTGCCGCCGTTCACGCCTCCGCCGCGGTTCATGCCCACGCCATGGTGCACGCCCCCGCCGGTGTTCACCGCGCCGCCGTGGGTGACGACGCCGCCCGCACGGGTTCCCGGCGCCGGCAGCGCCTCGGTGGGCTGCTCGGTTCCGGAGGGCCGCGTCCTGCCGGTGGGCGCGGGGCGGCCGGGGGTGTCGTCCCGGCCGTGCTCCCGGCCCTGCCCGCGCGGGGCGTCCTGCTCCCGCTCCTCGGGCAGCAGCAGGCTGCTCGGGGGCAGGGGCCGGGTGGCCTCCGCGGTGGGTTCGAGGTGCTCCGTGGTGTCCTGCGCTGTGTGCCGCGGTGCGTCCCACGGCGGGGTGGAGTTCGTGGCTCGTGTGCTCATGGCCTCCACGCTACGGACACCCCGGCCCGCGGCGCGCGAGTGCTGGCCACCGGGTCGGGGTGGGGTTTTCCCCACCTCGACCCGTGGGGCCCGAGGTGGGTGCGAACCGTCCGGCGCACGGGGTGGTGCAGGCGAACACGTGGAGGTGGCGGGACTGCACAGTCGCGCAAGCAGGGCCACCGGGCCTCGCAGCGCCTTACAGTGTGATCCATGCCCCAGCACGCCCCGGACACCTCCGGCCCGCGCTCCGCCGCTGCGCCCACGCCGGCCCCAAGCCCCTCCGGCCCGCCCTCCGCCGCTCCGCCCACGCCGGCCCCAAGCCCCTCCGGCCCGCCCTCTGCTGCTCCGAACGCGTCGGCCTCTCGCCGCGCTGGCACGCCCCCCGTGGCTCCGCCCGCGCCGGCCCTGCACCCCGCCAGCCATCCTTCGGTCGCGTCGCCCGCACCGGCACCGAGCCCCATCGGCTCGCGCCGCGCACCCGCAGGCGACGCCGCCATGACGCCTCCCGAGCGCGACCCCGCCGTGGACGCGGCCCGCGTGGGGTGTGTGATCGCGGTGGTGTGCATCCACATCCTCATGGTCACCATCACCAGGGATCCCGCCTCGGGGGAGATCCGCTCGGTGCTCGTGCCCACGCTGCAGCCCTGGTACTGGTGGGCCACGTGGGTCTTCCAGATCATGCCCCTGTTCTTCGTGGTGGGTGGGGCGGCCGCGGCGGGGGCGTGGCGGCGTCGTCGTGCGCGGGGCGTGGCCGCGGGAGAGTACGTGCGCGAGCGCACCCTGCGGCTCGTGCAGCCGGCCGCGGTGCTGTGGGGAGCTCTGGCCCTCGGCGCGGGGGCCGCGCTCGTGGCGGGCGCTCCGTACGAGCTCGTGGGCTTCGCGCTGTCCGGGATGGGGATGGCGCTGTGGTTCCTCGCGGCCTACCTGATCTGCCAGGCGCTCACGCCCTTGTTCATGCGTATGCATGAACGCATGGGGTGGGTGTGGAGCTGGTTCCTGCTCTCGGGCACCGTGGCCGTGGACCTGCTGCGGATGGCCACCGGGCAGCAGTGGTGGGGGCTGCTCAACATGGTGTTCGTGTGGCCGCTCGTGCAGCAGCTCGGGTTCTTCCGCGCGGACGGCTGGTTCGCCGCGCGGTCCCGGGTGGTGCTCGTGGCGCTCGCCGCCGGGTGCTACGCGCTGCTCGGGCTGTGCGTGGCCTCCGGGGCCTACGTGCCGGACATGCTCACCAACCTCAACCCGCCCACGGTGTGCATGGTGCTGCTCGGGGTGGCGCAGGCGTGCCTGCTGGAGGTGCTCTCCCCGGCACTGCGGAGGCTCATGCGGTGGCGGTCCGCGCAGGCGGTCGCGTCCGTGGTGGGCACGCGGGCCCTGACCATCTACCTGTGGCACCTGCCGCTGGTCGTGGCGGTCATGGCCGTGTGGTTCCTGGCCGGTGGCCCGGACCCCCTCCCCGGATCGGCCGGGTGGTGGTGGCTGCGGCTGCCCCTCGCGGTGCTGTGCTGGGCGGTGGTGCTCGTGGTGGCCGCTGCGCTGCGTCGGGTCGAGGCGGCGTCGACCGCCCCGTGGGGATCCCGCCCGGTGGCGCTGTCCTCCGCCGCGGTGGCCGTGGCGGTGGTGTGCGCCGCGGTGCCGCCGCTGTGGGAGATCGTCACGCTGCTCACCATGCCCCTCACGGTCGCCGGGGCGGCGGGATCTGCGCTGGCGGTGGTGCTGCTGCGCACCGGGCGGGTGCCCTCGGCCGCCACCCGCGGGAGGAACCCGTGGGCGGCAGCCGTCTCCGGTGAGGAGGAAACCCTCAGCGCTGCTCGTTGGGGCGGGTGAACGGGAACGCCAGGGTGGCGCGGATGTTGGTGCCCGTGAGCATCATGATCATCCGGTCCACGCCGATGCCCAGGCCACCCGTGGGAGGCATGGCGTACTCCAGGGCGGTGAGGAAGTTCTCGTCCACCTCCATGGCCTCCGGATCGCCGGCGGCGGCCTTGTAGGACTGCTCCGTCAGGCGGTTGCGCTGGTCCACGGGGTCCACGAGCTCCGAGTACGCGGTGCCGATCTCCGCGCCGAACGCCACCAGGTCCCAGCGCTCCGAGAGCTTCGGGTCCGTGCGGTGCGTGCGCGTCAGCGGGGAGGTCTCCAGCGGGAAGTCCGTGTAGAACACCGGCAGGGTGGTCTGGCCCTCCACGAGCTCGTCGTAGAGCTCCAGGACCACTTCACCGGCGGTCATCTCCTCGCTCCAGTGCACGCTGTGCGCTGAGGCCACCGCCCGCACCTCCTCCAGCGGGGTGTGCGAGGTCAGCAGGGTGCCGGTGGCCTCGGAGACCGCCTGGTGCACGGGGATCACGGGCCACTCGTGGTCCAGCCGGATGCGGGTCTCCCCGCCGTTGCCGTCCGGGCGCACGGCCACGGGCTCGCCGTGGATCGCGGTGGCCACCTCGATGATGAGGTCCCGGGTGAGCACCCGCATGGTGTTGTAGTCGCCGTGCGCCGCGTACGCCTCCACGGAGGTGAACTCGGGGTTGTGGGTGGCGTCCGCGCCCTCGTTGCGGAAGTTGCGGTTGAGCTCGAAGATCTTGTCCATGCCACCCACGCACAGGTGCTTGAGGTACAGCTCCGGGGCGATGCGCAGGTAGAGGTCCGCGTTGTAGGCGTTGATGTGGGTGCGGAACGGGCGGGCGCTTGCTCCGCCGTGCACGGCCTGCAGCATGGGGGTCTCCACCTCCATGTAGCCGCGCTCCATGAAGGACTGCCGCATGGCCGCGATGCCGCGCGAGCGGGCGCGCAGCAGCCGTGCGGAGTCCTTGTTCACGATCAGGTCCAGGTAGCGCTGGCGCACGCGCGCCTCCGGGTTGGTGAACCCGGTGTGGTCGCTCGGCACGGGGCGCAGGGACTTGGAGGCCATGGCCCAGGAGGTCGCCAGCAGGGAGGGCTCCCCGCGGCGGCTGCGGCCAAGCGTGCCGGTCGCGGAGATGTGGTCCCCCACGTCCACCGCGCGCCGCCACAGGCTCAGCAGCTCGGGGCTCACGGCGGAGTCCTCCAGGATCACCTGCAGCCGCACGTCGTGCTCCTCGATCACGGCGAAGACGACGCCGCCGAAGTCACGCAGCTCGCGCACGCGCCCTCCCAGCGAGACGGGCTCGGCGACAGTGGCCTCTGCGCCCTCCTCGATGATCTGCCGTGCCCGTTCCAGGGACATCGTGTAGGGCACGCCCACGGGGTAGGGCTCCATCCCGGCCTCGCGCAGCAGATCCAGCTTGGCGTGGCGGACCCGCTGCTGCTCGGTGAGGTGGCGCACCGGGCGGGGCGGGGTGAGCAGCTCGCGGTCCTGCGCGATGGCGAGGTCCGCGAGGGGGGTGGGAGCGCCGTCGGGCCCGGTCAGCAGGGCCTCGCCATCGTGACCGGGCCGCGGCGGACGGCCCGGGAGGAAGCCCTCGGCGCGGCCCGCGGCGATGCCGATGTAGGGCAGGTTGGCGGTGGAGTCGTAGCAGACGAAGCGCGCATCCCAGCGGGGCAGGTACTTGGCGTTGGCCTCGTAAAGCGACTCGAGCTGCCAGAAGCGGTTGCCCCACGTGAGCACGCGGTCCGCGAGGCGCACGCCGATGCCCGCGCCCACCTTGTCCGCGCCGGTGAACACGGAGCGGAACATCGCGAAGTTCAGGGAGATCTCCCGCACGCCAAGATCCCCGCCCTCCTCGGCGAGGGTGGCCACCATGGCCTCGTTGACGCCGTTGGGGGCCTGCGTCGAGCGGCGCATCAGGTCCAGGGACAGGCCGCGGGTGCCCCACGGCACGTAGGACTGCAGGGCCACGATCTGCCCGGAGGCGTCCCGCACGAGCACCGCCACGCTTCGCCTGTCCGTGCGGTCCGCGAGGCGGTTAAGGGCCATGGAGAAGCCGCGGTCCGCCTCGTCCCCGCGCCACTGCTCGGAGAGGTCGATGATCTGCTGCATCGTGGCGGCGTCCAGCTGGCTGTGGCGCTCGGCGGTGACGGTGCAGCCGGCCTCGCACACGCGGGCGACCGCGCGCTTGACCGGGCGCATGGCCCGGCCCTCCAGGGTGAAGGACTCGGTGTCGAGCACGGCCTCGTCCCCGAGCGGGCGGGCCTTCAGGCCGGCCTTGATGTACGCGCGGGCGCCGGTCTCCGAGGCGGAGAGCACGCCCATGCGCCACGCGTGCACGCGGCCCTCGCGCTGCCACGCGGCAATGGCGTCCTGCCACGCGTCCGGGTGGCCCAGGGGGGCCCCGGAGGCCAGGCACACGGAGCCGATCACGCGGTAGGACACGGCGGCACGCCCGTCCGCGGAGAAGATCACGGACTTGTCCCGACGGGTGGCGAAGTACCCCAGGGAGTCCTGGTTGCCGTTCGTGGCGAGCAACCGGCGCACGTGCAGCTCGTCCTCCGGGCCCATCACCTCGGAGCGCTGCGCGGACTGCGTGAAGCTCCACACCGCGTAGAACAGCACGGCGGCACCCAGCACGCCGCCCAGCGTTGCGAGCCAGTGCGGTCCCGCCGAGCCGTCGGAGATGCTGCGCGGCAGGGACAGCCCCGTGACGCTGCGGAAGGAGAACCACAGGTGCTCGATGCCGTGCAGGTGGCTGGGGATGAACCAGGAGACGGTGGAGACCAGGACGATCACCAGGGCCAGGCCTTCCACGAGGGTGAGCAGGGCCTGGCGGGTGGCGCCGTGGCGCATCCGTGCGGGGAAGTCGCGGCGGCGCACGACGAACGCCACGATCCACGCGAGCGTGACCACGCAGCCCACGCTGAGCAGCACCCAGTCCAGGGCGTCCAGCTCACCCTCCAGCGAGTCCGAGACCAGCACGACGCCCGTGAGCACGTACACGAGCATCTCCACCGCCAGCACGGCCAGGGACACGAACCACGCGATCCGCAGCCTGCGGCGCAGCGCGGCGCCCACGATGAACAGGCTCAGTGCGAGGAACAGGTTGGGCCCGGCCGGGACGCCGAGCGCGGTGAACGCGTCGTCCACCAGGTAGAGGGCCTCACCGCGGGGGAACGGGATGGAGACGAGGGACCACAGGGAGGCCAGGAACACCAGGGTGCTGGCCAGCCGTGGCAGGTGGTCGTGGGTCTTGTCCATCTACGTCACTTTCTGCACGCGGTGGCCAGGCACCGGGCACGGCGGCGTTCGCATCGGTTCTCGGAGTCCTTGTTATCACGGGTGGGCCGCGCAGGAAGCGTTCTGGTGGCCAGAGATCATGGCGCCAGGTGCGGGAGCACGAGCTCGAGCAGGCGGGGGACCACCAGGGGGTGCACCTGGTGGCCCATGCCGGGCACGGTCTCGAAGCGCGCCCCGGGGATCGCCCGGGCCGTGGCGGGCCCGCCGTCCGGGCGCACGATCCTGTCCCGGTCCCCGTGCAGCACGAGCGTGGGGGCGGTGATCGAGCGCAGCTGCGGGGTGCGGTCCCCGGAGGCCCGGATCGCGCCGATCTGACGCCGCATGGCCGAGGCCTCGTGACGCGGGTCCAGGCTGCGCCGCCAGTGCGTCTGCGCCAGGTGGCGTTCGTACCCAGGGTCCACGGGGAACCCCGGGCCGGCCAGGTGCCGGGACATGACCATGCGTGAGCGGACGTACAACAGGCGGGTGCGGGCCCCGGGCAGGGCCAGCATCGCGGCCGTGGACGCCGCCACCGAGCCCACGGAGGGGTCACCGGTGGTCGAGCACAGGAACACGAGCCGCCGAACCCGCTCCGGGTGGTGGGCGGCCAGGGCCTGCGCAATCATCCCGCCCAGCGAGAACCCGAGGACGTCCGCGCGCGCCACGCCCAGCACCGCCAGGGCGTCGGCGACGTCGTCGGCCATGTCCTCCACCGTGTACTGCCCCGCGGGCAGGTACCCGCTCAGCAGCTGGCGGGCCGTGGGAGGGGCGCTGGTGGCGCGGAACGAGCGCCCCGTGTCCCGGTTGTCCACCCGGAGCACGCGGTGCCCGTGCGACGCCAGAGCGTCCACGAACGCCTCCGGCCACGTGGTCAGGTCGAAGCCCAGCCCGGTGATCAGCACCACCGGGCGGCCGTCCCGGGGGCCGTCCGTGCGCACGCACACGAACCGCTCGTCGTCCAGATGCACCGTGCGCTCCACCCCGTCCGTTCCCGTCCCGGTGGGGGCAGGCGGAGACGGGGCGTGCCGGGCGTAGGGCCCACGTGCAGCGTCGTCCGCGGGGCGCGGGGCGCCTCCCGGGGCCGGCGGGTGCGGGCGGCGACGACGCCGCTCGGCCGGCTCGCGGCCCGCGGGTCCGGGACGTGGGGTCATGCCCCCGAGTCTAGGGAGGGTGCGGTTCACAGCACCTGCCGGATCTGCTCCTCGAAGTCCTGCACGTGGTGGCGCATGACCTCGGTGGCGGTCTCCTCATCCCCGTCGAGCACCGCGCGCAGCAGGGTGGTGTGGATGTCGATGTGCCCGCGCAGCTGCGGCACCCGGTCCGCGGCCACGCACCAGATGCGGGTGGCCAGGTTGCTGTAGCGCTCCAGGGTGGCCTGCAGGTGGGCGTTGCCCGCGGCGGCGTACACCGCGCGGTGCACGTGCAGGTCCCAGCGCAGGGCGTTGTCCTGGCGCAGCTCGTCGTCCGAGAGCGTGGAGAGCTCCTGGACCAGTGCCTCCAGCTGCTCCCGTTCCCGCCCCCCACGACGCGCCGCCGCCGTGCGGGCGGCGAGCGGTTCGAGCACCTCGCGCACCTGCGAGATCTCGGACAGGGCGGTGATGTCTACGGGGGTCGCGAACGTGCCCCGGCGCGGGTACGTGACCACCAGGTGCTCGGACTCCAGCCGCTTGATCGCCTCCCGCAGCGGGGTGCGGCCCAGCTCCAGCTCGACCGACAGGCGTGCCTCGTTGAGCGGCAGCCCCGGGGCGATGTCCAGGAAGATCAGCCGGTCCTGCAGCTGCTGGAACGCCTGCTCGGCCAGGGAGGCCGTGGGGCCTGTCATCGCAGCACCACCGTCTTGGCGCCGTGCAGGATCACCCGGCCCTCGCAGTGCCAGCGGACGGCGTCCGAGAGCGCCTTGCACTCGGTGTCCCGGCCGGCGGCCACGAGGTCCTCGGGGCCGTAGGCGTGGTTCACCTCCACGACCTGCTGGGTGATGATCGGGCCCTCGTCCAGCTCCGCGTTGACGTAGTGGGCGGTGGCGCCCACGGTCTTGACCCCGCGGTCGTAGGCCTGGTGGTAGGGCTTGGCGCCCTTGAAGGACGGCAGGAACGAGTGGTGGATGTTGATCACGCGCCCTTCCATGCGAGTGGCCAGGGAGTCGCTGAGCACCTGCATGTACCGGGCCAGCACCACCAGGTCCACCTCGAAGCGGTCCACGAGGTCCAGCAGGCGGGCCTCGGCCTCCGGCTTGGTGTCCTTGGTGACGGGCACGTGGAAGAACGGGATGCCGTGCCACTCCACGAGGCGCTGGTGGTCCAGGTGGTTGGACACCACGGCCACGATCTCCACCGGCAGCTCCCCGGTGCGGGCGCGGAACAGCAGGTCGTTGAGGCAGTGCCCGAACTTGGAGACCATCACGAGCACCCGGCGCTTCGCTCCGTGCTCGTGCAGTTCCCACCGCATCCCGAAGCGCTCGGCCACCGGGGTGAGGTCCTCCCGCAGGCTCTGCTGGTCCAGCGCCGCGCCCTCGGTGGGAGCCATGTGCACCCGCATGAAGAAGTGCCCCACCCGGCGGTCGTCGTACTGGGTCAGCTCCACGATGTTGGCCCCGTGCTCCAGGAGCACACCGCTCACGGCGTGCACGATCCCGGGCTGCTCGGGGCAGTCGAGGGTCAGCACCAGTTCGGGGGTGCGGGGCTCGGCGCCGGGGGCCGCTGCGGACGTCACGGGCTGCGGGGTGCTCACGGGCTCTCCTCGGGGTGGGGTGCAAAGGGGGCGGGCGGGCTGGCCGACCGGTCCCGTGTCAGGGGATCTCGGGGGACCCGAACTCGATCATGGCATCCAGGAGCCACTGGGCGGTGTACTGCGCGAAGGAGGCGCGCGGCATGATCCGCCACTGCTGCTCCCCCGTGCGCCAGAGAAGCACCTGCACGGGACCCAGCGTGGTGGACACGGCCCGGCCCACGGGGAACTCCCGCGGGTGAAGGTCCATGGGGCAGCCCTTCTCGAGCGTGGCGCGCGCCGAGGGTCCGCTGAGCTCCAGCGTGGTCCGGTTGGCGGAGAGGTCCACCACCTGACCGCGGGCGCCGGACTCGGCGAGCACCCGGGCCAGCCGCACGATCAGCGGGTGGGTGGACAGGCTCGGCAGTGCACCGGGTTCGCGCTCGTGGTCCGCGAGCTCGGCGGGGACCACGGTCTCGTCCGGCGCCACGAGCAGGAACTCGTCCGGGCCCTGCCACAGCAGCGCGGTGGCCTCCGTGGCGCCGCTGACGTCCCCGGGTCCCGCGGGCAGGTCCAGCCCGACGACGTCGCACAGTGCCTCCGCTGCCCCCGTCCCGGGGCTCACGCGGATCCCCGCCATGGCCAGGAACGGGATCTCCCGCAGGCTCACGCCCCGGGCGCCGTCCACGGAGCCCTCGCGCATGGCCTCGGCCAGTGGTTCGAGCGGGCTGTGGTGCAGCCCGGTGATGTCGGTGGTGGGTGACTCAACCATCTCGGCGGTTCCCTTCGGGGTCGTAGATGACGGGTTCGGCGATCGTGACGTCCACCAGCGTGCCGTCGAGCGGGGCCTGGAGGGTCTCGCCGATGCGCTGGCGGCCGTTCTCCACCAGTGCAAGACCGAACGTGCGGTCCAGGGCCGCGCTGCGGTAGGCGGAGGTCACGTGCCCGACCATGGGCACGGGGCCCTGCTCGGGCGTCACGGGGGTGCCCGCCGCGATCAGCTGCGCGCCCTCCGGCAGGCGGGTCACACGGTCCGTGGGCAGCACGGCCACGAGCTGCTTGCGCTGCGGGTCCGTGGCCGAGGGGCGGTCGTAGGAGCGCTTGCCGATGAAGTCCTTGGTCTTGGACACCACCCACTCCATGCCCAGGTCCTGCGGGGTCACGGTGCCGTCGGTGTCCTGGCCCACGATGGGGAAGGCCTTCTCCGCGCGCAGCACGTGCATGGTCTCGGTGCCGTACGGGGTGATCCCGAACTCCTCACCGGCGGCGAGGACGTCCTCCCACACGGACAGCCCGTACCACCCGGACACGTTGACCTCGTACGCGAGCTCGCCCGAGAACGAGATCCGGCAGATCCGCGCCGGGACCCCCGACGCGAGCACGGTCTCCCGGAACGCCATGAACGGGAACGCGTCCTGGGAGACGTCCAGCTGCGGTGCGAGCTTGGCGATCACGTCCCGGGACCTCGGACCGGCCACGGCCACCGTGGTCCACTGCTCGGTCACGGACGTGAAGGTGACGTCCAGCTCGGGCCACTCCGTCTGGGACCACTCCTCGAGCCACTCGAGCACCGCGGCGGCGTTGCCCGTGGTGGTGGTCATCAGGTAGCGGTCCTCGTCCAGGCGCAGGGTCACGCCGTCGTCGAAGACCATCCCGTCCGGGGTGCACATCACGCCGTAGCGGCCCATGCCGGGCTTGAGCTTCTTGAACGCGTTCGTGTACACGCGGTTGAGGAACTCCCCGGCGTCCGTGCCGCGGATCTCGATCTTGCCCAGCGTGGTGGCGTCCATGAACCCCACGGAGGTTCGCACGGCCGCGCACTCGCGCAGCACGGCGGCGTCCATGTCCTCACCAGGCTGCGGGTAGAACCACGGGCGCTTCCACTGCCCCACGTCCTCGAACTCGGCGCCGTGCGCCACGTGCCACGGGTGGACCGGGGTCAGGCGTGCGGGGTCGAAGAGCTGCCCGCGGCGTCGTCCGGCCAGCGCCGCGAAGGCCACGGGTGTGTAGGGCGCCCGGTAGGTGGTGGTGCCGAAACCGCCCACGTCCTGCTGGTTCAGCGCCGCGGCGATCACGCCGATGGCGTTGACCGCGGAGGTCTTGCCCTGGTCGTTGGCCGTGGAGATGGAGGTGTAGCGCTTCACGTGCTCCACCGAACGCATTCCCGCACCCACGGAGCGCAGCACGTCCGCGACGGTCTGGTCCCGCTGCAGGTCCACGAAGTGCCGGTCCCAGTCCTGCTCCGCGCCGGGCCCGCTCGGGACCAGCCACAGGGGGTGGGTGGGTGTGATGGGCGTGGCGGCGGCGTGGGGAACCCGGGGCGTGCACGCGAAGCCCGCGTCCTGGGCGGCCTGAGCGCCCGCGCGGGCACCCTCGGCGAGGCACCCGGCAAGGTCCAGGGTGCCGTTGACCGCGCCGGCTGTCTGCTGGTCGCGCACCGCGCCCGCAGGCACGAAACCGGCGAGGTCCTCGTCCCAGCGCAGCCGGCCCTGACGCTGACTGTGCAGGTGCACCACGGGGCTCCAGCCCCCGGCGACGGCCAGCAGGTCCGCCTCGACGCGCTCCGGTTCGCCCACGGGCTGGTCCGCGGCGTCGAGCGCGGTGACCAGCACGGCGCTCACGCGCCCGTCCTCGGCGCTGCCCTCGGTGCCGCACACGGCGCTGCCGGTGCGCACCGCCACGCCGGTCTCGCGGGCCACGCGCTGTGCGGTGTCCGTGAGGTCGGGGCGGGAGTCCACCACGGCGGCCACCTCCACACCGGCGGCCACGAGATCCGCGACGAGGTCGTAGGCGGAGTCGTTGGTGGTGGTAACCACCGCCCGGTGGCCCGCGGTGACCCCGTAGCGGTTGAGGTAGGTGCGCACGGCCCCGGCGAGCATGATCCCGGGGCGGTCGTTGTCCGCGAACACTAGCGGACGCTCGTGCGCGCCGGTGGCCAGGACCACCTGGGCCGCCCGCACGTGCCAGACCCGCTGCCGGGACACCCCGGGACCGGGATCACGCGTGAGGTGGTCGGTGCGCCTCTGCAGGGCCACCACGTAGTTGCTGTCGTAGCTGCCGAAGGCCGTGGTGCGTTGCAGCACGGTCACCTCGGGCTGCGCGGCGAGCTCCTCGGCGCACTGCCGCGCCCACTGCCACCCGGGCACCCCGTCCACGACGTCCTCCGGGCGGCTCAGCAGCGATCCGCCCGGGCGCGTCTGCTCGTCCATGAGCACCACACGGGCCCCGGAACGGGCCGCTTCGCGGGCCGCGGCGAGTCCCGCCGGGCCCGCGCCGACCACCAGCACGTCCGTGTGGACGTTCCTGGTGTCGTAGTAGGCGCCGTCCCGTGCGGGGTCCAGAGGGCCCTGTCCGCTGACGAACTCCGCCACCATGGCCTCGGTGAGCTCCACCGTGGGGGCGGGCAGCATGGACTCGGCGACGTCGCGCGGCGTGCGCGGCTGGACCGTGACCAGGGCATTGGGCTCCTCGACCCCCGCGCTCACGATCCCGCGCGGGCGCCCCAGGTACATGGAGTCCCCGCAGCGGATGTGCCCGGCGGCCAGCAGTGCGGACGCGAGGGTGTCACCGGGGTGGCCGGTGTACTGCTTGCCGTCCACGGTGAAGGACAGCTCGGTGCCGCGGTCGATGCCCGTGCCCTCACGGACGGACGCGGGACAACGGTTCGATGCGCTCATCGCGTGCCTCCTGGTTCCTGCTCGGGGGCGTTCTCGCCCATGCGGTAGACGGCCGTGATCTCGTACGTGGCGGTGTCCCGGACCACGTTGAACCAGCGGCGGCACCCCACCGTGTGGGCCCAGCGCTCCTTGAGCAGGCCCTTGGGGTTGTTGCGGTAGAAGAGGTACTCGGCCCACTCCCGGTCCGAGAGCTCGGAGGGGTCCTCCGGGTAGGGCACGTGGGCCTCACCGCCGTAGTGGTACTCGGTCTCGTCGCGCGGCCCGCAGTAGGGGCATTCGATCAGCAACATGGGGATTCACTCCTGACGGGTGTTGCGGGTCTCGGTCAGTGGGCCACGGCGGCGGCGCCGTGCTCGTCGATGAGCACACCGGTCTCGAAGCGCTCCAGGCAGAACGGCTCGTTGAGGGGGTGCGGCTCGTCGGTGGCGATGGTGTGCGCGAAGGAGTAGCCGGCGCCGGGCGTTCCCTTGAACCCGCCCGTGCCCCACCCGCAGTTCACGTACATCTGCTCCACCGGGGTCTTGGACACGATCGGGGAGGCGTCCAGGGTGATGTCCACGATCCCGCCCCACGTGCGCAGCACGTGGGCTCGCGCGAACACCGGGAACAGCTCCACGGCGGCGGCCATCTGCTCCTCGATCACGTGGAACGCCCCGCGCTGGCCGTAGCCGTTGTAGGCGTCCACACCGGCACCCATGACCAGTTCGCCCTTGTGGGCCTGGGACACGTACACGTGCACGTGGTTGGACATCACCACGGTGGGGTGCACCTTCTCGTGCAGCTCCGAGACGAGCGCCTGCAGCGGGTGGGACTGGATGGGCAGCCGGAACCCGGCCAGCTCCGCGAGCACCGAGCTGTGGCCGGCGGCGCACAGGCCCACCTTGCCGGTGCTGATCCGCCCGCGGGAGGTCTCCACGGTCACCACGCGGTCGCCGTCCTTGACGAAGCCGGTGACCTCGCAGTTCTGGATGATGTCCACGCCCATCTCGTCGCACTTGCGGGCGAACGCCCAGGCCACGTGGTCGTGCTTGGCGATGCCCGCGCGCGGCTGGTAGGTGGCCCCCATGACCGGGTAGCGCAGGTCGTCGTCGATGTTGATGATCGGGCACAGCTCCTTGACCTGCTGCGGGTCGATCCACTCGGCGTCGATGCCGTTGAGCTTGTTGGCGTTCACCCGGCGCACGGACTCACGGACGTCCCCGAGGGTGTGGGCCAGATTCATCACCCCGCGCTGGGAGAACAGGAAGTCGTACTCCAGCTCCTCCGGCAGCCCCTCCCACAGCTTCAGCGAGTGCTCGTACATGGCCGCGGACTCGTCCCACAGGTAGTTGGAGCGGATGATCGTGGTGTTGCGCGCCATGTTCCCGCCGGCCAGCCACCCGCGCTCTAGCACCGCCACGTTCGTGATGCCGTGGTTCTTGGCCAGGTAGTAAGCGGTGGCCAGCCCGTGGCCGCCGCCGCCCACGATCACGGCGTCGTAGGAGGGCTTGGGGTCCGGGTTGTGCCACAGGAAGTCCGGGTGCTCCGGGAGCAGGTCGGCCATCGGGAGACTCCGTTCGGATCGGCTTGGGATCGGGCGGCGGGGACGAGCGCGTTGCCGCGGCAAGGGCCTGCCCGGGCTCGACTGCCGGTTGTCGGCATCTGATATATCTGTTGTCCGTACACGGTATGTGAGCCGTGTCACCCTCGTCAACGGGGTGGTCCACCGCCTTGCGGCAGAGCATGTGATCTGGCTAACGTGGCCCAACAGCCTACGGCGGGTCCGGATCGGACTATCTACCGGGCGAGCACACACGCACTGCACTGGTTCCGCGCCAGCGAGCTCCCGGTACGGCTGGGCACTGATCCGCTGCGCGCTGCACCCGGTGGCTTGTCACGAGGAGCCAGCGCCATGAACGACATCCGGTTGACCGTCAACGGACGGGAGCGGGAACTCTCCGCGCTCGCCCCGCACACGCGACTGCTCGACGCGCTGCGGGAGCAGGGCCTGACCGGGGCCAAGGAGGGGTGCGCCGAGGGGGAGTGCGGGGCGTGCGCCGTGCTCGTGGCCCGGCCCGACGGTGACGACCGCACCCGGTGGACCTCCGTCAACGCATGCCTGCCCGCCGCAGCGGCCTTCGACGGCCAGGAGGTGGTCACGGCCGAGGGGCTGGGCACGGCTCCTGGCCCGCGCGGTCCGGGCACCCTTCACCCCGTCCAGCGCGAGATGGCCACGCGCGGCGGCTCCCAGTGCGGGTACTGCACCCCCGGTTTCGTGTGCGCCATGGCCGCCGAGTACTACCGCCCCGAACGCTGCGCGCCCGCAGAACCGGCGTCGCAGGGCGGGGCGGGGGAGACCGGAACGGAGGCGGTGGGCGAGGAGCACGCCACCGACCACGAGTGCGGCCCCAACGGCTTCGACCTCCACGCCCTGAGCGGCAACCTGTGCCGCTGCACCGGCTACCGGCCCATCCGCGACGCCGCCTACGCCCTGGGCCGGCCCGAGGACACGGACCTGCTGCGCCGTCGCCAGGAGGATCCCGCCCCTGCAGCGCGCCCCACCCGGCTCGAGGTGGACGGCGCCCGTTTCGTGCGCCCCGCACGCATGGCGGAGCTGTTCGAGGCCCTCGCCGAGGATCCCGAGGCACGGCTCGTCGCGGGCTCCACGGACCTCGGGGTGGAGGTCAACATCCGTCACGTCCGGCCCCGCACGGTGCTGGCGGTGGACCGGCTGGAGGAGATGCGCGATCTCACCGTCAGCGCGGACCGGCTCGAGATCGGCGCCGGGCTCAGCCTCTCCGAGGTCGAGCGGGCCCTGGAGCACCGGGTGCCGCTGCTGGACGAGCTGTTCCCCCAGTTTGCATCCCGCCTGATCCGCAACGCCGCCACGTTCGGCGGCAACCTGGGCACGGGCTCGCCCATCGGCGACTCCGCCCCGGTGCTGCTGGCCCTGGGCGCGTCACTGGCCCTGGCGTCGTCGTCCGGGGAGCGGGAGGTGCCGCTGGACGAGTACTACACCGGGTACCGAGAGAGCGTGCGCCGCCCGGACGAGATCATCCGCGCGGTGCGCATCCCGCTGCCGGTCGCGAACACGGCCGCGTTCCACAAGATCGCCAAACGCCGCTTCGACGACATCTCCAGCGTCTCGGTGGCCATCGCCCTGCAGGTCGACGACGCCGCCGTGACCCACGCGCGGATCGGCCTGGGCGGCGTCGCCGCCACGCCCCTGCGGGCGCGGGAGGTCGAGGAGGAGCTGACGGGCAGGCCGTGGAACCGGGAGACGGCGGTGGCCGCGGCCCTCGCCCTGAGCCGGCAGGGCACCCCGATCGACGACATGCGTGCGAGCTCCCGCTACCGCTCGGCCATGCTCCAGCAGTCCATGCTCAAGTTCTGGGCTGGTGCGCAGCCCGTGCAGGCCCAGGAGGTGCGCTCATGACATCGCTCGCGGATCGTCCCGAGAACCCGGTGGTGGGCCGCGCCGTGGCCCACGACAGCGCGGCGGAGCACGCCACCGGCGAGGCGCTGTACACGGACGACCTGATCCACCGGAGCCAGAACGTGCTGCACGCGTGGCCCGTGCAGGCCCCGCACGCCCATGCGCGGATCACGTCCCTGGACGCCGCTCCCGCGCTGCAGGTCCCCGGCGTGGTGCGCGTGCTGACGGCGGAGGACGTCCCCGGGACCAACGACTCCGGGATCAAGGGGGACGAGCCCCTGTTCCCCCGCGAGGTGATGTTCCACGGCCAGGCGGTGTGCTGGGTGCTGGGCGAGACCCTCGAGGCCGCGCGCCTCGGGGCGCAGGCCGTGGCCGTGGAGTACGAGCCCCTGGAATCGATCGTCACCCTCACGGAGGCGATCGCGGCCGGGAGCTTCCAGGGCGGTCAGCCCACGGTCAGCCGGGGGGACGCAGAGGCCGGGCTCGCGGGTGCGCCCCACCGTTTCAGCGGCGAGTTCGAGTTCGGCGGACAGGAGCACTTCTACCTGGAGACGCACGCGTCCCTCGCGCACGTGGACGAGGGCGGGCAGGTGTTCATCCAGTGCAGCACGCAGCACCCCACCGAGACCCAGGAGATCGTGGCCCACGTGCTGGGCCTGCACAACCATGACGTGACGGTCCAGTGCCTGCGCATGGGCGGCGGGTTCGGCGGCAAGGAGATGCAGCCCCACGGCTTCGCGGCGGTCGCAGCACTGGGCGCCACCCTCACCGGCCGGCCCGTGCGGGTGCGGCTCACGCGCAACCAGGACATCACCCTGTCCGGCAAGCGCCACCCGTACCACGCGCAGTGGGAGGTGGGCTTCGACGAGGACGGCCGCCTCCTCGCGCTGCGGGCCACCGTCACGTCCGACGGCGGGTGGAGCCTGGACCTGTCCGAGCCGGTGCTGCAGCGCACCCTGTGCCACATCGAGAACGCGTACTGGATCCCGGACATCGAGGTGCACGGCCGGGTCGCACGGACGAACAAGACCTCTCAGACGGCCTTCCGCGGCTTCGGCGGACCCCAGGGGATGCTCGTGATCGAGGACGTCCTGGGCCGCTGCGCGCCGCTGCTGGGTCTGGACCCCACGGAGCTGCGCAGCCGCAACCTCTACACCCCCGGCCAGCTCACCCCCTACGGGCAGCCCGTCCGCCACGCGGAGCGCCTGAGCGCCATCTGGAACGAGCTGCACCGGCGCGCGGACATCACCCGGCGGCGTCGGGAGATCGATGAGTTCAACGCCACCCACCCGGACGTGCACCGCGCGCTCGCGGTGACGCCCGTGAAGTTCGGGATCTCCTTCAACCTCACCGCCTTCAACCAGGCCGGGGCCCTGGTGCACGTGTACCGGGACGGGTCCGTGCTGATCAACCACGGCGGCACCGAGATGGGCCAGGGGCTGCACACCAAGATGCGCCAGGTGGCGGCCACCGCACTGGGTGTCCCGCTGGAGGCCGTGCGGCTCGCCCCCACCCGCACCGACAAGGTCCCCAACACCTCGGCCACCGCCGCCAGCTCCGGCTCGGACCTCAACGGCGGGGCCGTGAAGAACGCGTGCGAGCAGATCCGGGAACGGCTCGCCGAGGTCGCGGCCCGCGAGTTCACCATCCACCCGGACGACGTCCGCTTCGTGGACGGGATCGTCACCGGGCTCGGTTTCCACGACCGCGAGATGACGTTCGCGGAACTGGCCCACACGGCCTACTTCCAGCGGATCTCCCTGTGGGCCGCGGGCTACTACCGCACCGACGGGCTGCACTGGGACGCCCAGCGGATGCAGGGCGAGCCCTTCAAGTACTTCTCCTACGGGGCCTCCGTGTCCGAGGTGGAGGTGGACGGCTTCACCGGGGCGTACCGGCTGCTGCGCACGGACATCGTCCACGACGTGGGAGACAGCCTCTCCCCGCTCATCGACGTGGGACAGATCGAGGGCGGATTCGTGCAGGGCACCGGGTGGCTCACCCTGGAGGACCTGCGCTGGGACGAGTCCGACGGGCCCGCCCGCGGTCGGCTCACCACCCAGGCGGCGAGCACCTACAAGCTCCCGAGCTTCTCCGAGATGCCCGAGGAGTTCAACGTGCACCTCTTCGAGAGGGCGACCGAGAGCGGCGTCGTCTACGGCTCCAAGGCCGTGGGGGAACCGCCGCTGATGCTCGCGTTCAGCGTGCGCGAGGCGCTGCGCGACGCGGCGGCGTCGTTCGGGCCGGAGGGGCACAGTGTGCGGCTCGCGAGCCCGGCCACCCCCGAGGCCGTGTTCTGGGCCGTCCAGGAGGCGCGGGAGGCCGCCGACGCCGCAGAGCCCGCCCGGTCGCCGGACGCCCCGGCAGCCGTCTGACGTGGACTGGCTGGACGCCCTGCAGCTGCTGCGCGAGGAGGGCTCGCCGGGCGTGCTCGTGACCGTCACGGACGTGCGGGGCCACGCGCCACGACGGGCCGGGACCAAGATGGTGGTGGCGGCCGAGCGCACGTGGGACACCGTGGGCGGCGGCAACCTCGAGGCCACGGTGGTCGAGCGGGCACGGGCCCTGATCGCCGCGGACACGGACGAACCGCAGACCCTGGAGTTCTCCCTGACCGAGCACGCGCCCGTGGAGCACGCCCGGCAGTGCTGCGGAGGCGTGGTGAAGGTGCTGATCGAACCGCAGCGCGCCCGCCCCGTGGTGGCGGTCTTCGGCATGGGGCACGTGGGCTGGGAGCTGGCGCACGTGCTGTCCCGGTTCCCCGTGCGCGTGCACCTGGTGGACAGCCGCGCCGAGCACGTGGCGCCCGCCCGGTTCGAGGGGCTCACCGGCGGTCCGGCGCGCCTGGAGCCGCGGCACAGCCCAGCGCCCGAGAACGCCCTGGGCGAGCTCCCCGCCGGGGCGCACGTTCTGATCATGAGCCACGACCACGCCGAGGACTTCATCCTGTGCGACGCCGCGCTGCGCCGGGGGGACCTGGCCACCGTGGGACTCATCGGGTCCTCCGCCAAGTGGGCGCGGTTCCGCAAACGGCTCGTGGCCGAGGGGCACCCGGCGGCCGTGGTGGACGCCATCACGTGCCCCATCGGGCTCCCCGGTGTGCCGGGCAAGTCCCCCGCGGCGATCGCGGTGAGCGTCGCGGCCGCGCTGCTCGAGCAGTTCGGGCCGTAGGGGTCCCTGACCGGGCCGGTCAGTAGGTGGTGCGCTGCGCGTTCGCCGCCCACCGCTCGAAGGGCTCGGTGCGGGTGTCCAGGGCCACGTGGCGCACGGGCAGCAGCGCGTCCTTCTGCTCGGGGGTGGCGGTGAAGAAGTCGTAGAAGGCGGCGTCGTCGAAACCGCCCGCCGCGGCGTCGTGCCGGTCCGCGGCGAAGAAGACCCGCTCCAGGCGCGCCCAGAGGGCCGCGGAGAGGCACATGGGGCACGGCTCGCGGCTCGAGTAGAGGGTGGCGCCGCCGAGGTCGTGCGTCCCCAGCGCGGAGCACGCGGCGCGGATGGCGCAGACCTCGGCGTGGGCGGTGGGGTCGTTGTCCGCGGTCACGCGGTTCACGGCGGTGAACTCGCGCCCGTCAGCCGTGACGAGCAGGGCACCGAACGGGCCGCCGTCCGCGGCCGCGTTGCGCGCGGCGGCGTCGATGGTGGTGCGAAGGTGCCGGTGGACGCTGTCCTGCTCAGGGGCGTTCGTCATGGCGGGCTCCTTCCGCACCGGGCTCGCCCCGGAGCTCGTCCTGGGCGTAGACCCGGTGGATCTGGCCGGTCTCCGTGAGTTCGCCGCTCTCCACGCGGCGGCGGGCGTCCTCCACCAGGTGGTCCTCGACAACCGCCACCTCCTGACCGTCCCCGGCCACCAGGCGGCCGCCCAACACGGTGTCGCCCTCCTCCAGGCCCTGCACGAAGGAGCGGGGCAGCACGCGGGGCGGAGCGGCCGCGAACACCGAGGAGTCCGGCCGCGAGCCCCACGTGATCTCGTTGAAGAGGATGTTCAGCAGCACGGCGGTGAGCGCGGCGGCGCTGATGCCGGAGCCCAGCACCACCTGGGTCCACGCGGGGAACTGCTCGTAGAAGCCCGGGGAGACCACGGGGATCAGGCCCATGGCCATGGCCACCGCCACGACCACCAGGTTCAGCCCCGAGCGGTAGTCCACGCCGCCCAGCGTGCGGATTCCCGACGCCGCCACGGTCCCGAACAGCACGATGCCGGCACCTCCCAGCACGGGCGAGGGCACCGCGGCCACCACGCGGCCGAGCACGGGCAGCAGGCCCAGCACCACCATGATCACACCGGCTCCGGCCACCACGAAGCGGCTGCGGATCCCCGTGATGGCCACAAGCCCCACGTTCTGCGCGAAAGCGGTCTGGGTGAAGGAGTTGAACACGGGGGACACCGTGGAGGAGAGCATGTCCGCACGCAGCCCGTTGGCGATGCGCTTCGAGTCCACGCGGGTCTCGGCCACCTCGCCCACGGCCACAATGTCCGCGGTGGTCTCGGTCATGGTCACGATGATCACCACGAACATGCCCAGCACGGCCGAGGCCACGAACAGCGGGGTCCCGAAGGCGAACGGGGTGGGGAACCCGACCACGGGCCCCTCTCCCACGCCGGAGAACGAGGCCTGACCGGTCACGGCGGCCACCACGGTGCCGATCACGATGGCCAGCAGGATGGACAGCCGGGAGATGGCGGCGGAGCCCACCTTGGACAGCAGCAGCACCACCAGCAGGGTGAACGCGGCCAGTCCGATGTTGCCCACGGAGCCGTGCCCGGGACTGTCCTGGGGGCCAAGGGCCCATCCGGCGGCCACGGGCATCAGCGTCACGCCGATGGTCGTGATGACCACGCCCGAGACCACGGGCGGGAAGAAGCGGATGATCTTGGCGAAGAACGGTGCGAGCACGAACCCCAGGGCGGAGGCCACCAGGATGGCACCGAAGACCACGCGCAGTCCCTCGTCCCCGGGGGTGCCCTGGAGGATGGTGAGCATGGTGGCCACGCCCGCGAAGGACACGCCCTGCACCAGGGGAAGCTGCGCCCCCAGGAACGGCACCCCCACGCTCTGCAGGATGGTGGCGAGGCCCCCGGTGAACAGGGCGGCGGCCACCAGGATCCCCGTGGCCGTGGCGTCCAGGCCGGCGGCGTTGCCGATGATGAGCGGCACGGCGATCACCCCGCCGTACATGGTGAGCACGTGCTGGAGTCCGTACGCGAGGGACTTGCCGACCCCCAGGTAGGCGTCCTCCGGGCGGCGGGGCGCACCCGCTGCATCTGGTGCGGTGCTGGTCTTCGGGAGGCGCTTCACAGCGATCGACCCCTCATTCTTGAGCCGCTGGGCCGGGTGCACACGCCGGTGGTGGTCCGTACCTGCGCGTCCTCCGACCCGGAACCGGTCTGGTGGATCCGCGTCCCGAGGGTGGACCGCGGCGACGTGGAGGGAGTTGAGCGTAACCGGCTGCGAGTGTGAGGTGCAACACGCCCGCTTTTCGGATCGAGGCGGGTGACTTCCAGGATGCGGAAGCAGGTGGAGTCTCTGCGGGCTCCCGCCCAGTGGTTCGCCACTGCTCGACCCGGCAGCGGTTCCGATCCTCGCCAGCCCGTAGGCTCACCCCCATGACCCACCAGCTGCCTCCTCCCCGCCGCATCCTGGTGGCCGGGGTCAGCGGCGCGGGCAAGACGACGCTCTGCCGGGAGGTCGCGCGGCGGTCCGGGATCCCACACACCGAGGTCGACGCCCTGTTCCACGGCCCAGGCTGGACGCCGCGCCCCGAGTTCGCGGCGGAGGTGAAGTGCCTGGCAGCCCAGGAGGCATGGGTCACGGAGTGGCAGTACGACGCCGCACGGCCCCTTCTCGCCGAGCACGCCGACACGCTCCTGTGGCTCGACTTCCCCTTCTGGGCGGTGACGTTCCCGCGCGTCGTGCGCCGGACTGTGCGGCGCAGTCTGTGCCGCGAGGTGCTGTGGAACGGCAACAGGGAAGCCCCGCTGCGCAGCATCCTCACGGACCCGGAGCACATCATCCGCTGGGCGTTCGTCACCCGGCACGCCTACCGGGAGCGCATCCCCGCTGTGGAACGCACCCATCCGGCCCTGCGGGTCGTGCGGCTGCGCACCCCGCGGGAAGCCCGCGCGTGGGTCGCGGCCGCGTGGCCCCTCGACGACCACGCGGCGGTCTGATTCTCTCCGCAGGTACGGCGCGCACTGGTGCGGCAACAACAAACTGCCCCGGGACGGGACGTGGCCGCCGAACGAGGTGTTCGGCGGCCACGTCGTGCCTCGGGCGGGTGCGCCGGGCGCGGCCCCGCTCAGATCTTCAGGTGCACCAGGCTCGGCCCCTTGGTGGCGAGCGCCTTCTGCACGGTCTCCGCGAGGGTGTCCATGGTGGCGGGGAACCCGGTGGCGCCGAAGCCCTCCGCGAGCTTCACCCAGTCGGGCTGCACGAGGTCCACGGCCAGGGGGTCGATGTCCCGGTCCACCATGTTCTGCCGGATCTCCCCGTAGCCCCCGTTGTCCACGCAGATCACGGGCAGGTCCAGGTTCAGCTCCACCGCGGTCATGAGCTCCTGGATGGAGAACATCAGGGCACCGTCCCCCACCAGGCACACCACGGGACGCTCCGGGGCGGCCAGCTTGGCGCCCACCGCCGCGGGCAGCCCGTAGCCCAGGGTCGCGTACGTGCCCATGTAGAGCAGCGAGTGCGGCGCGGGCGCACGGAAGAACGTGGTGGAGCCCATGTAGGTCACCTGGGAGGAGTCACCGGCCAGGATGGTGTCGTCCGGGACCACCTCCATGATGGTCTCGTTGAGCGCGGCGAGGTCCGGGGCCCACTGGCGGCCCTCCTCGTCCATGGCGTCGAAGACCTCGCGCAGGTCGCGCTCGGGGCGGGGCTCGGCGCCCGAGGCCTCGAACGAGGCGCGCAGCCCGTCGATCAGCTGCGGCACCACGGCCGCAGCGTTGCCGGGGACCTCCACGTCCGGGGCCAGGTTGCACAGCATCTGGTCGCGCATGATGTCCACGCGCACGATCGGGCCCTGCGGGGTGATGTCCCCGCCCCACAGCTCGGCCTCGCCCACCTTGGAGCCGATCACGAGCAGCGCGTCCGCGGAGCGCAGGAACTCGTGCGCGGTGCTCAGCCGCAGGTCCGCGCCCAGTGAGAGCCGGTGCTTCTCGGGGATCGCACCCTTGCCGTTGGTCGTGGTGATCACGGGCGCCTCGAGCAGCTCGGCCAGCTCCAGCAGCCGGGGCCCGGCCGCGAGCGAGCCGCCGCCGGCCAGGATGACCGGGCGCTCACTGGCCGCGAGCGCGGAGACTGCCGCGGCGACATCGTGCTCCGGGGCGGGCGTGGGCTCGCCGAGGGGGCGCGGTGCGGTGGCCGACTCGGGTACGTCCGCCGGGGTCTCGAGGATGTCCAACGGAATCTCGATGTGGATGGGGCGGGGCCGCGAGTGCGCGAAGTCCCGCATGGCGTCGTGGATCATGGTCACGGCCTCGGCGCCGGAGGTCACGCGGCGGGAGACGCCCACGATCGCGTTGACGGCGGCGGAGGGGTTCTTGGTCTCGTGCAGCGAACCGATGTCCCGGAAGTCGTGCCCCACGGGCCGCCCCGGGGACAGCAGAATCATGGGTCGGGACTCGGCGTACGCGGTGGCCGCGCCGGACAGCGAGTTCAGCAGGCCGGGACCGGAGGTGGTGATCACCACGCCGGGCAGCCCGCGCACCTGGGACCAGCCGTCCGCGCCGTAGGACGCGCCCTGCTCGTGGCGCGTGGTGATCGCCGTGATCCCGAGCTCGCGCAGCGGCCGGTAGAACTCCAGGGAGTGGGTTCCGGGGATCCCGAACACGGTGTCGATCCCGTAGCCGCGCAGGGTCTCCAGCACGGCCTTGGCCACGGTGCGCTCGGGGTACGACGCCGCCTGGGTCCCCCCGGTCTCGGAGGTGCTGTTCTCGGTGCTCATGCCTTGGACTCCTGGATGCGTCGGTTCCACTCGTGGGAGATCTGGGGTGCGGTGGGTGTGGTGACCAGCGACACCACCACGAATACTACGGCCGAGCTGACGAGCCCCAGGTAGATGGGGGCGTTGGCCAGCACGCCGAAGACGCCCATGCCCGCCACGGTGGCGACGACGCCCGCGGCCATGGACCACATGGCACCCGCCGCGGTGCCCCGGCGCCACACGAGACCGCCCAGCACGGCCACGAGCAGCCCGCCCACCAGCAGGTCATAGGCAATGGTCAGGGCCACCACGGTGGAGCTGACCAGCATGGACAGCACCGTGATCACCAGGCCCACGACCACCACGTAGACGCGGTCCTTGAGAACGGAGGCGTCCTCGGAACGGGCGCGGGCGACGTCGTCCGCCGGGGCGCCGAACATCCCCCGCAGGGTGGGGACCACGTCCACGCGGGCCACCGTGGCCGCCGCGATCGTGGCGCCGGAGGCCGTGGACATCATGGCGGCGACACCCGCCGCGAGCACCACGCCGCCCAGGCCCACGGGCACGTGGTACTGCGCCATGGCGGCGAAGGCCTCCTCCGGGGCGTCGAGCGTGGGCAGCACGGCGGCCGCGGCGGTGCCGATCAGCGCCCCGGCCACCCCGTAGAGCGCCACGTACCCTGCCGCGGCCAGACCGCCCCAGCGGGCCACCCTGGGGGAGCGGGCCGTGAACACGCGCTGCCAGATGTCCTGGCCGATCAGCATGCCGAAGCCGTAGACCACGAACTGGGTGACGATCGCCTGGAAGCCCATCGAGCCCGCGGAGAAGAAGGAGGCGTCCAGCCGCTCGGTGATCCCGGACCAGCCACCCCCGGCCGCGAGGGAGAAGGGCAGCAGGATCGCGAAGATCCCGATGGTCATGAACACGAACTGCATGAGGTCCGTGAGCGTGATGGACCACATCCCGCCCAGCACCGAGTAGGCGATCACCACCGCGCCGCCCAGCAGGATGGCCCAGGGCCGGGAGATGGGGAACAGCACGGAGAAGATCGACGCGTAGGCCGCGGTGGAGGTCACGGCGATCATCACGGTGTACGCGAGCATCACGAACGACGACGCCGTGGCCCCACCGCGCGCGCCGTAGCGCAGCTGCAGCATCTGGGAGACCGTGAACACCTTCAGCGACTGGATGCGCGCGGCGAAGAACAGGCTCAGCACCGCGAGTCCGGTGGCGATGGCCACCACGAGCCACATCCCGGAGATGCCGTACTGGTAGCCCAGGCCCACCCCGCCCACGGTGGAGGCGCCCCCGAGCACCACGGCGGCCATGGTGGAGGTGTAGAGCCCCGCGCCCAGGCGACGGCCGGCCACGCGGTAGTCGGTGGCGGTGCGCGCACGGCGCGCGGCCCACAGTCCGATCACCACCATTGCGGCCAGGTACAGCACGATCACGATCACGTTCACGGGGGTCTCTCCTCGGACGGGGGCCACGGCGCCGGGCGTCCGGGCACGGCTGTGCTCTCGGGTGTGAGCGTGGCGTTAGGGTTTATGCACCAGGTCACAGAAAGTACCACCGACACGGTGGATCGCAGCATGACGGGGCCCCAGCGACGTGGCCCCGGACGTCTCCCGGATGATCCCGGGACGAGAGGAGCACGGGTGGAACCGGAACGCATCGTCGAGACCAACAGCGCTGGTGAGCAGCGGGTGGGGCCCGTGAACGCGGCCCTCACTCCGCGCTGGGCCGGGCCCGCCACGTTCGCGCGGCTGCCCCGCACGGACCAGGTGGAGCACACGGACGTGGCCGTGGTGGGCGTGCCCTTCGACTCCGGGGTGTCCTACCGCTCCGGGGCGCGCTTCGGGCCGAACCACGTCCGCGAGTCCTCCCGCCTGCTGCGCCCCTACAACCCGGCGCAGAACCACTCGCCGTTCGCCAACCTGCAGGTCGCGGACGCCGGGGACATCGTGGGCAACCCGTTCGACATCCCCGAGGCCATCGATTCCATCGAGACCGCGGCCAAGGAGCTCATGGGGGAGTCCACCAAGGTGGTGGCGATCGGCGGTGACCACACCATCGCCCTGCCCCTGCTGCGCGCGGCGCACTCGCGCCACGGCAAGGTGGCGCTGCTGCACTTCGACGCCCACCTGGACACGTGGGACACCTACTTCGGCGCCGAGTACACCCACGGCACCCCGTTCCGCCGGGCGTTCGAGGAGGGGATCATCGACACCGACGCCGTGATGCACGTGGGCACCCGCGGTCCGCTCTACGGCACGCAGGACCTCGAGGACGACGCCCGCTTCGGTTTCGAGATCGTCTCCTCCGCGGACGTCATGCGCTCCGGCGTGGACGCCGTGGTCGCGGCCCTGCGCGAGCGCGTGGGGGACCGCCCGCTCTACATCTCCCTGGACATCGACGTCCTGGACCCCGCCCACGCCCCCGGCACCGGAACCCCCGAGGCCGGCGGCATCACGAGCCGCGAGGTCCTGGAGATCCTGCGCGGACTGCGCGGGCTGGACGTGGTCGCATGCGACGTCGTGGAGGTCTCCCCGGCGTACGACCACGCCGAGCTCACCGGCATCGCCGCCGCGCACGTGGTCTACGAGCTGATCTCCCTGATCAGCCTGGGGGCCGACGCCGCCGCGGACGGTCCCGCGTACGGCATCTCCGGCGCGCGCTACGGATCGGAGCAGTGATGGAGTTCGCATCCCGCGCGGACGAGTTCCGCCCCTCCCCGGTCCGCGCCGTGTTCGAGGTGGCCCGCGACCCCTCCGTGGTCTCGCTGGCCGGCGGCAACCCGGACCTCTCCGTGCTGCCCGCGGACGCCGTGGGCGACGTCGCGTCCCTGCTGCTGCGCGGACGCGCCGGGGAGATCCTGCAGTACGGCTCCGGTGCGGGCGTGGACGGGCTGCGCGAACTGGTCGTGAAGCTCATGGCCCGCGGCGGCTCCGCCGTGACCGGCGCGGACATCCTGCCCACCACGGGCTCGCAGGCCGGACTGGACCTCGTGACCAAGCTCTACTGCAACCCCGGTGACGTGATCGTGGCCGAGGGGCCCACCTACGTGGGGGCGCTGGGTGTGTTCGGCGCCTACGAGGTGGACGTGCAGCACGTGGAGATGGATCACGACGGCATGCAGCCGGAGGCCGTGGCTCAGGCGCTCGATGAGCTGGCGGCCCAGGGAAAGCGCGTGCCGTTCGTGTACGTGATTCCGAGCTTCCAGAACCCGACCGGCGTGACCATGCCGGAGGAGCGGCGTCGTGAGCTCGTGGAGGTGTGCGCGCAGCGGGACGTGATGATCGTGGAGGACGACCCGTACGCGCTGCTGTCCTTCGACCGCAGCGATCCCCGGCCCTCGATGCACGGGATGGCTCCGGAGCACGTGATCCACCTGGGCAGCTTCTCCAAGATCTTCGCGCCCGGGCTGCGCGTGGGCTGGATGGCGGCACCCCCGGAGGTGCGTGGCCGGCTGCAGATCGCCGCGGAGTCCGTGGTGATCCACCCGTCCAACCTGGCGCAGTCGCTCGTGACCTCGTGGGTGGGCTCCGAGCACTGGGAGCCGGCGCTGGACCGGGCCGTGGAGCTCTACAAGGAGCGGTGGACCGCCATGGAGGAGGCGCTCACGGAGTACATGCCGGACTCGGCATCCTGGACCACGCCCTCCGGCGGGTTCTTCACGTGGGTCACCGCGGACGAGCTGCTCGGCAAGGACGTGCTGGCCGAGGCGGTGGCCAACGGCGTGGTGCTCGTGCCGGGTTCCGCGTGCTACATGGACGGCCGGGAGTCCAACGCGGCCCGGCTCGCGTTCTCGGGCGTGGCGCCCGCGCGCATCCGCGAAGGGGTCAGGCGTTTCGCGGAGGTCCTGGGAAGCCTCTGACGGGCACGCGCTCCGACGCATGGTGCGACGGTCTCGGGCGGGAGGGTGAACCCTCCCGCCCGAGGTCTGTCCGGGCGAGGCGCCCGCAGGTAGCAGTGTGGTGCTCGCGGACTTTTCAGGTGACTGCGGACAGCAGCGCGGTAATCAGGGCTTGCCGGCGACGCACGTCGCTCGTGAGGAACAACTGAGGTGCCGTCGTGAACCGCCCGGCAAGCAGGGCAGCATCGGCATTCCTCAGATCGGCGGCGAGTTCAATTCTGACGGGGGTAGAGAAAATCGTGGCCACTTCGCGGGACAACAGCGCTACGGCTGCCAGGTCCTGGTCGAAGTCATGCTCCATGAGCAGCCTCTGTCCACGTTCGGTCTCGTAGAGCTCAGTGCGGACCGCTTCGGATTCCGTGTACCAGTGGCACGCCACCGCTAGATCCCGGGCGTCCTTGGTGTCGTGAAGGGCAGCTCTGACGGCCCAGGAACGCAGCTTCAGCGCGGTGCATCCCGCGGGCGAGGGCATCCGGACGGTGACCTCGCGAGGGCCAATGTCGACGTCCTGGGCATGGCGGTGAACGTCTTGGAAACCGGCGACGGTCCATCCCTCCTTGCGCGGCGGAGGCGTGAGGGTTCCCGGCGGTTCCTCGAGCTGGGCGCCGAGAGGCATGAAGTCCACGGGGATGCCGCCCACGACATCCAGGACTCCGGGATCAGGGACGCCAAAGGTGAGCATGCGTGTCCTTCACGTACTGAGCTGCTTCGAGCTGGCGGGGTTCGCCGGCGGCCTTCAGATCGGCGTACGTCAGGAGCGGCGGGGCAGGAGCCGGGAAGGACGAGGGTGGTGGATCTTCAACGCCCGGGGGACCCAGAACGTGGTGTGGACCATGATGTTCGGCGTCTCGTCCGTCCGCCAGCGGTTGCCGAATATCATCTCGGGCGAGAGGCCCTCCACCTAGCGGGTGGCGGTTTCAGGGTTGTTGATCCACGGGGCCGCCTGCTCGCCGCTCACGTAGACCACCCCGTGACTCGCAAGGCTCAAGTGGCCGGGATCGCCGTGAAACTGCTGTACCAGCGTTTTGGGGCCGAGGCCGGTGACAAAAGCGTCGGCCCACCGTTCGGTGAGGATCTCCCTGCGCATCAGACGCCTGCTGCGGCGATCCAGAAATCCTTGCTCGTCGAGAAGCTTCAGCGTGGACTGGGCTTGACCCAGGGACACCTTTGCGGCGGCCGCGAGTGCCCTGACGGGGGCTTCGAGCAGCTCGGGCCAGGACGGCAGCGCGAAAACGACCTGTGCACGCCGAGGGGTGAAGAGCCCGGCTGACGGTCGGACCGTTCGGCGGTCCTGCACCGTGGCCGGATCGGGCCGTCGGTCACCACAGCGCGGAAACGCTGGGACCCCAGGGGGTGCGTGAGGAGGAGGGGTGTGGGCGTCTCACGTGCCAGGTCTCGCAGTGATGAGGGGCCATCGGCGCCAAGGCGGTACTCGTTCAGACGCCTCTCGATGGAGGTCTGCAGGGTTTCACTCACAGGCCCTCCGTTCATTCATTTCCTGTGTTCGGGATAAACGAACGCGGGTAAAAAATGAACAGACAGGACGTGGCTGCGTTCCCTCATGGGCATGTCAGCATGCCGGAAGGGGCGGCAGGACCGGCGGTCGCCGCCCGTCGATCCGCACGGGGGCCGGCACACAGGTGACCTTTCCGTGCTCGGTGGTCAGCTCAACGGTCTCAGGTCTGGGGTCGGTGCTCGGGGAAGGATGGCTGCGCCCCGCGCCGCCCCCGCCGTCCAGCAGCACCCGCGCGGTGCGCTCCAGGGACAACCGGGCGTGCCCTGACCGCCCCGCGGCCAGCAAGGCACACGCTGCCGCGGCCATGCCGTATCCGGTGGCGTGATCCAGCGCCTGCACTGGCAGCGCACCCGGCCGCCAGAGCCCGGTGCCGTCCGTGGAGCCGTACCGGTGGGCGATCCCGGTGGCCGCCTGGACGATGCTGTCGAAGCCCCGCGTTCCGGCGCGTGGCCCGGTGGGCTCCCACGCACTGAGCTCCACGTGCACGAGGTGGGGGAACCGCTCACCAACGAGGGCGGCGTCGAGCCCCAACGCGGTGAGTGAGCCGGGGCGGTATCCGCTGAGCAGGACGTCCGCCTGGCCGAGCAGCGCCGCCAGGTCCGCAGCTGCGGTCGGGTCGTAGAGGTCCCGCGAGGCGCAGCGCACGCCAAGGTCGGTGTCCAGGTGCTGCCCCAGCAGCTCGGGAATGGCGGGTGGGTCGACGCGGATCACATCCGCGCCCAGTGCCGCCAGGAACTTCGCTGCGGTGGGGCCGGCAATCACCCGGGTCAGCGAGACCACTCGGACGCCGTGGAGGGGCAGAGGGACACCGGCCACGTGCGGGTGCACCGGTCGCCACGGATGGCCGTCCGGTCTGGGGGAGCGGTGGCGTCCACTGGTGTCCAGATCCCCAGCGAGGATGTGCAGCCACGGGCCGGGATCGGAGGGTGCCTCCCGCCGCCACTCGCTCTCACTCACCACACGGGCGGCCACACCTCCCTCTGCGACGATGCGGGACTCAGCGTCCCGGGAGGTGAGGCGAGCCAGTGCGGGCTCCAGCGCGTCGTCGTGGTCGATGCCCAGCGCGTGGAACAATCGTGCCCTGTGGTGCGGGTAGTTGGCGTGGGTGCGGAGCCACCCGTCTGCGGTGCGGAAGAAACCGGAGCACGGTGCGAAGCCGGGGACCGTACGGCCGCCGATACGCAGCTGGGAGACCGAGGCGAAGGCCGCCACGATTTCCGGCAGAGCCGCCGTGATCTCTACCGGTGACCGGCCGTTGGCCCCCGCGAGCTCCCGGGCGGACGCCGCAGCAAGCCCCACACTCGCCGCCGCGAGGGAGCGGACGTCCAGGGCACCGTTCCACCGGTCGTCGTGGCCGTGCACCGAGTCCATCGCCCTGTGGCTGAGGCCCGGTGCGAGCCCGTCTAGGGCCGTGAGGATCTCCCGCATGGGCGAATTCTAGGCCCCGTAGAATAGGACAGCATGGACACCTCCCGCGTCTCCGCCCCCGACGTCGACCGCACTCGGCTGCTCGAGAGCGCGGCTCGCCTGCGGGAGGTGCTGCGCCACGGTGTGTATTTCCTGCGCAGCATGGAAGGGTCCCGGCAGATCACCAGCCAGCAGATCAGCCTGTTGACTATGCTGTGCCCGGGCGGGGTGCGGATGACCACGATCGCCGCGAACCTCGGTGTCCGCACCCCCACCGCCACCCAGGGTGTGGACCGCCTGAGCAGGGCGGGTCTGGTGCGCCGCGATCCCGACCCCACGGACGCCCGCGCCGTGCTCGTGTCCCTCACACCCGCCGGGGAAGAGGTGCTCGCGCGCGAGGACGAGCGCCGCAACGGCTTCGTCGCGGACGTGCTCTCCACGTTGGACGCCCGGGAGGTCGCCGCGCTCGACGCCGCGCTGCCGGTCCTCGCCAAGCTCGCCACGGGAGACGGCGGGGCGGCCACGGGGACGGCAGGGACCAGCCGACAGTAGCGGGGCTCCTGGGACCACGTGGTCCGCGGGAGCGAGCGGCACGACGCCGCTGCGGACAGCGGAGGTGCGGACGGCCGGCGCCCGGGCAGCGGCGCTACGGCGACGGCCCGACTGGCGGGGCCCGGCGGCGTCGTGGCGGCTCAGATGGTCTCGGTGACGTCCTCCGCGGCGAAGCGCGGGTTGCGCTCGTAGCCCGGGGCCTGCGGACGGCCCAGGTTGACCGCCACGATGGAGCGCTTGCCCGTGCCCTCGAAGAATTCCCGGTCCACGGCGGGGGCGTCGAAGCCGGTCATCGGGCCCACAGCCAGCCCGGCGGCGCGGGCGGCGATGATGAAGTAGCCCACCTGGATGTGCGCGTTGGCCGTGCCGCTGGACATGCGCAGCTCCGCGTTCTCGTCGTACATGCCCTGCAGCTGCGGGGCCGCGGGGAGGAAGTCCGGGAAGCGGGTGTGCCAGTTCTCGTCGAAGGACAGGATGGCGGTCAGCGGCGCGTTGCGGGTCTTCTCCTGGTTGCCGCCGCTCATGTGCTGCACCAGGCGCTCGCGGGCCTCGGGGGACTCCACCCACGTGATGCGCAGGGGCTGGGAGTTGAATGCCGTGGGGCCCATCTTGGTGAGCTCGTAGATGGTGTGCTTCTGCTCAGCGGTCACGGGCTCGTCCGTGAAGTGGCTCGCGGTGCGGGCCGTGGTGAACAGGCGGTCGGCGTCCTCGGTGGTGATCTCAAGGGCCAGCTGCTCGATGGTGGCGGTGCTCATGGGGCGTCCTTCCGGGGAGTGCGGGCGACGTGAGCGCCCGAAGTAATTTCCGTGGAAACCATACGCCGATCCGGTGCCGCCCGCGAGCGGATGTCGGCAACGTCACGCCGGGCTGTAGGTTGTCGTGGTGACTTCTGCGTTTCTTCCCGGACTGGTGACCGGGCTCGCCCTGATCGTGGCCATCGGCGCCCAGAACGCGTTCGTGCTGCGCCAGGGCATCCGCCGCGAGCACGTGGGCGCGGTGGTGGCCATCTGCATCGTCTCGGACATCTTCTTGATCGGGTTGGGCACCGCGGGGATCGGGGTGCTCATCGAGCGGGTGCCGTGGCTGCTCAACGCCTTCCGCTGGGCGGGGGTCGTGTACCTCGCGGTGTTCGCGGTGATGTCCTTCAGGTCGGCGCTGAAACCCCAGACCATGGATGCCGCGGGCACCGGGGCGGGGTCGCGGCGCGGGGTGGTCCTCGCGACGCTCGCGTTCACGTGGCTCAACCCCCACGCCTATCTCGACGCCGTGCTCATCCTGGGCAACCTGGCCAACCAGCACGGCGAGCAGCGCTGGATCTTCGCGGGCGGTGCGTTCACGGGCTCGGTCATCTGGTTCACGGCCCTGGGCGCCGGTGCGCGGGCGCTGTCCCACGTGCTGAACACCCCGCTGACGTGGCGGATCGTGGACGTGGGCGTGGGCCTGGTGATGCTGTTCATCGCGGTGCAGCTGGCGCTGATGCCCGCGATCTGAAGCCGGCGGCGGGTGATCCGGCCCACCGGGGGCATGTGCTGAAATGGACCTATGACGCCCACCTCCTCGTACACCAGCAGTGGAACCGGGCGCAGGTCCCAGGAGTTCACCCCCGCCACTGCGGTGCGCGGGTTCCTGGAGCACTCCCGGCGCCGGGCCGCGGACCTCAGCCCTGGCTACGAGCGCGTGTGGGCACGGGTCGCGGAGGTCACCTACGCCGCGGAGGGGCTGCAGCAGGACTTCGTGATGGCCGCGGTGGAGGCCTACCCGGCGCGTCCCACGCGCCCGGTGCTCAACGCCGTGGCGGCGGGTTTCGAGCTGCTCAACACCGCCCTGCTGCTGCGCGGCGAGGGCGTGAGCCCCGGAACGGCGATCGCGGCGGCGTCGTCGGACGCACCGCACGCGGCGGCTCCCGGCCCGGACCGCACGCCACGCGAGGACGCCGTGGCGGGCAACGCTCCCGCCGGGACCACGGCCCCGGGCGGCACGCACTCGGCGGGCACCGACCCTGCGGGCGCGGAACCGGTGGGCTCCGATCAGGTGGGCCCCGGCCGCCCCGCTGCGGACGCGCCGGACCGGGAGCGGCAGAGCCCCGAGGACCCGGTCCACTACACGTCGCTCGCGAGCGAACTTGCCCTGGCCGCCGCCTACCGCATGGTGGCCACGTCCCACGCGCCGGAGACGCGGCTCATCAAACTCCTGGAGATCCTGGACCACTCCGTGTTCCACGCCGCCGCGGGGGAGCGCATCCTGGGGGAGCTCACGCAGCGTGCGGCCACCGTCTCGCACGGTGAGGTGCTGGAGACCCTGCGCATCGGCAGCGCCGTGCCCTGCTACGAGGCGCCGCTGCGCGCGGGCGCCGTGCTGGGTGGGGCGCCCACCGCGCACGTCAACGCCCTGGCGGACACCGGACGCGCCCTGGGCATGGCGCACGGGCTCGCGAAGGAGCTGCGCCTCGCGGCCCACACGCAGGGTGGCCACGGAGCCCGCGAGCTGCTGCGCGCGGACCGGCCCACGGTTCTCGGCACGTTCGTGGCCTCCGGCCCCCACGGCCCCGCGTGGCGCTCCCTGTGCGAGCGCGCGGCGGAGGGCACCCTCACGGACGACGACGCCGTTCACGCCCACCAGCTGCTCGAGCGCTCCGGTTCCGTGCGCGCCGTCGCCCGCATGATGGGCACCGCCCGCACCCGCTCCGAGCACGCGATGGCCGGAGGGGGCCTGCCCCCGGCCCTGGTGGAGCGCCTGCGGGCGTGGGCGGAGCGGGAACTGGGTTCCGCCGCGACCTGACCCCGCGGGGTGCCCGTGGTCCACGGGACGGTTTCTTGTCACCGGGTGTGCCTCGTGACTAGGGCCCCCCCGCAGGACAGACCCGGCACACGGCCCCGGAGCGCGGCCCCGGAAAACGGCTCCGGAACACGGCGACGGCGCCCGGGCCGAAGCCCGGGCGCCGTCGCGCCCCCCTCCGCGCAAACCGGTGGCCGGCGCGCGGTCGATGTCCCCTGGGACCCGAACGGGTCAGATCTGCGTGAGCGCCCCCACGGGGTTCTCGATGCAGTCCGCCACGAAGCGGATGAAGCCGCCGGCCGCGCCGCCGTCGCACACCCGGTGGTCGAAGGCGATGGTCACGGTGGTGACCTTGCGGACGGCCAGCTCACCGTCCACCACCCACGGCTTGTCGATGATCCGCCCGATGCCCAGGATCGCGGCCTCGGGGTGGTTGATGATCGGGGTGGCGCCGTCTGTGCCGAACACGCCGTAGTTGTTCAGCGTGAACGTGGAGCCGCTCAGCTGGGCGGGGCTGGCCTTGCCGGAGCGAGCCACCTGGATGATCTCCCGCATGGCGCCGGTCAGCTCCATGGCGCTGAGCTGGTCCGCGTTGCGCAGATTCGGCACCATGAGTCCGCGCTCGGACTCCACCGCGAGGCCCAGGTTCACGCCCTGCAGGCGGGTGATGGTCCGGGAGCCGTCCTCGGCGGTGTCCACGCGGGCGTTGAGCTGCGGGAACTTCCGCAGCCCGGCCACGGTGAACCGGGCGATCAGCGCGAGCAAGCTCGGCGTGTTCTCCGGATCCTTGGCCTTGAGCTCGGAGCGCAGCTTCAGCAGCTCGGTGGCGTCCACGTCCACCCACACGGTGGCCTCCGGGATCTCCGTGCGGGAGCGGGTCATGGCGTCCGCAATGGTCTTGCGCACACCCTTGACGGGCTCCTGCGACGCGATCGGCAGCCCGGTGCGGGAGTCGGGCCCGGCGGCCGCCGGGGACGACGCCGCCGCGGCACCACCCTGGGGTGCCGCACCTCCCGCGGCGCTCAGGCCGGCGGGGGCGGGAGCCGCGGGCTCCGCGGCGGAGAGGCCCGTGGGGGCCGGCCCGGCGGCGTCGGCGCGCATCCGCTGGTCGTCCACCTGGTCGATGGCCGCGAGGACGTCCTTGCGCATGATCAGACCGCCGGGGCCGGTGCCCTGGAGGGCGGCGATGTCCACGCCGTGCTCCCGGGCGAGCTTGCGCACGAGCGGGGAGATCACGGTGGGGGCCAGGCGCGGGGCCTCGGCGAGCGCCTCGTGGGTCTGCCCGGCGGCGTCGGCACCGGCACCGCGCTTGCGGCGGCGTCGGCGGGACGAGGACGCGGCGGAGGTGCCGTAGCCAATCAGCACGTTGCCGGAGGACTCCTCGTCCTCACCTGCGGTGGGATCGGCTTCGTCCACGGACAGCTCGGCCGAGGGCGTGGTGCCCGCGAGCTCCTCCTCGCGGTAGCTCGCGCCGTGCTCGGCGCCGGGCGCGTCCGCGTCCGTCTCGGAGCCGGCGGGGGCCTCGGGGGACTCCACGCCGTCGGAGATGGAGATCAGCGGCTGGTCCACCAGCATGGTGTCCCCCTCCGCGCCGTGCAGCTTGTGGACCACGCCCTCGAACGGGGTGGGCACCTCCACGGCGGACTTGGCGGTCTCCACTTCCACGATGGGCTGGTCCATGGTGACGGTGTCACCCTCGGCCACGAGCCAGCGGAGGATGTCCGCCTCGGTGAGCCCCTCGCCCAGGTCGGGCAGGTTGAACACATTGATGCTCACGGGTCAGTCCTCCCACTGCAGGTCGTCCAGGGCATCCAGGATGCGCTCGGAACTCGGGATGTGGTGGTGCTCGAAGGACGGTGAGGGGTAGGGGATGTCGAATCCCGTGACCCGCAGCACCGGCGCGGCGAGCGAGTGGAAGCAGCGCTCCTGGGTGCGCGCGGCGATCTCCGAGGCCACGGACGCGAAGCCCTGGGACTCGGCCACCACCACGGCGCGCCCGGTGCGGCGCACGGAGGCGGCCACGGTCTCGTCGTCGTAGGGCACCACGGAGCCGAGGTCGATGACCTCCACGGACATGCCGTCCTTCGCGGCCTCCTCGGCCGCGGCCAGGCACACCGGCACGGACGGGCCGTAGGAGATCAGGGTTGCGTCACTGCCCTCACGGGCGACGACGGCGTGGCCCTCGCGCTTGGGCAGGTTCCCGTTCTCGTACTGCTCGCGCAGCTCCTCCAGGTCCACCTGCGCGGTGGACCAGTACAGCCGCTTGGGCTCGAAGAACACCACGGGGTCCGGGGAGTCGATGGCCTCGCGCAGCATCACGTACGCGTCCGTCACCGAGGCCGGGGTGAAGACCTTCAGCCCGGGGGTGTGCGCGTAGTAGGACTCGGAGGAGTCGCAGTGGTGCTCCACGCCGCCCACGCCGCCGCCGTAGGGGATGCGGATGACCAGGGGCATGCTCAGCTTGCCCCGGGTGCGGTTGTGCATCTTGGCCACGTGCGAGGCCACCTGCTCGAACGCGGGGTACGCGAACGCGTCGAACTGCATCTCCGCCACGGGGCGCATGCCGTTCATGGCCATGCCCACCGCGGTGCCGATGATCCCGGACTCCGCGAGCGGGGTGTCGAAGCAGCGCTCGCGGCCGAAGCGCGCGGTCAGCCCGTCGGTGATGCGGAAGACGCCGCCGAGGGTGCCCACGTCCTCACCGAAGACCACGACCTCCCGGGAGGCCTCCATGGCGTCCGCGAGCGCGGTGTTCAGCGCTTTGGCGAAACTGGTTTTCGAAGCGCTCATCACGCCTCCTCTCGGGAGAGCTCGTCCGCGAGCTGGGCGCCCTGCTCGCGCAGCTGGGGGGTGGGTTCGTGGTACACGAAGCGGAACAGGTCCTGCGGGTCCAGCTCCGGCTTGGAGGACATCGCCTCGCGCAGCCGCTTGGCCATGGCCTCGGCGTGCCCGGAGATCTTCCCGGTGGCGTCCTCGTCCAGGGCGCCCTGGTCCTCGAGGTAGCGCTGCATGCGGGTGATCGGGTCCTTGGCCACCCACTCGCTGACCTCGTCGCGCTCGCGGTAGCGGGTGTCGTCGTCCGCGTTGGTGTGCGCCTGCATGCGGTAGGTCATGGCCTCCACGAGCAGCGGACCGCCGCCCTGGCGGCACAGCTCGATGCCGCGCCCCAGCACGGAGAGCATGGCCGCGAGGTCGTTTCCGTCCACGCGCTCACTGGCCATGCCGTAGCCCACGCCCTTGTGGGCCAGGGACGGCGCGCGCGTCTGCGAGGACAGCGGCACGGAGATCGCGTAGCCGTTGTTCTGCACCAGGAACAGCACGGGCAGCTGGAACACGGCGGCGAAGTTCAGGGCCTCGTGGAAGTCCCCCTCCGACGTCGCCCCGTCGCCGCACATGGCCAGCGTCACCGTGTTCTCGCCGCGCAGCTTGGCGGCGTGGGCCACGCCCACGGCGTGCAGCAGCTGGGTGGTGAGCGGGGTGGCCTGGATGGAGACCTTGTACTTCTTGGGGTCGTAGCCGCCGTGCCAGTCACCGCGGTAGGTGCTCATGACCTCCAGCGGGTCCACGCCGCGGGACATCACGGCCACGGAGTCGCGGTACGTGGGGAACAGCCAGTCGTCGTCCTCGAGGCACAGGGCGGCGGCCACCTGGCACGCCTCCTGACCGTGGCTGGACGGGTACACGGCCATGCGGCCCTGGCGCACCAGCGCCATGTTCTGGTCGTTGATGCGACGGCCCACCACGAGCTTCTCGTAGGCGTTGAGCAGCCGCTCGGTGTCCGGCATGGGGTACTCGTGGCCGGGCTCCTGGCCCTGCTCGGACTCGGGGACGGCGGTGCCGTCCGGGTTGAGCAGACGGATCTCCTTGCTCGCGGGCAGCATGTACTGCTCGGGGGTGATCCCGAAGTTCTTCGAGGCCTCCACCGCCGGATTCACGGGCGGGGTGGGCTCCCGGGTGGCGGACTCGCCACCTGCGGGGGTGGGCTCGCTCATGGTGCGTCCCTTTCTTCTCTGGGTGGAACTCGGTGGTGTCGCGGCGGCCGTGGGCAGGATCGAACGGCGTCGTGCCGGACACGTCGTCCGGTCAGTATGGGCAATTCGGGCGCTCCGTCTCCACACCGGGGGGAATCCGTGGACGGTACAGTGGCAGAAAGGCTGTGGCGTGGACGAATTGTCTGCGAGTGACGGGCGCCATGCTAAAATGTCTTGCACGTCACACCGGGACGGCCGGTCCCGTGGGGCCGCCCCGCGCGCACCGGCCCCGGACCGGGGGCGGTGCCGACGCGAGCGGCCCCGGGAACGGACGGTGCGGCGTCGTCATCGGGTGCTGCGGCGCGGGCCGTGGAAGGGACGACGGCGCAGGGTGCCGCCCGGCGGCGTCGTCGCCGTGACAGGGCCGGACGGTGACGGGAAGGGTGGAGCGGATGGCGCAGAGCAAGCGCGTGGAGCTGGACGAGACGGACCGGCGGATCCTGGACGAGCTCACGCGGGACGCGCGGCAGTCCGTCACGGCGCTCGCGGCCAAGGTGCACATCTCACGTGCCCACGCGTACGAGCGGATCCGCCGGCTGCACGAGCAGGGCGTGGTGCTGCGCTACACCGCCGTGATCGACCCCGCCAAGGCGGGCCTGGAGGCCTCCGCGTACGTGACGCTGCGCCTGAAGCAGAACACGTGGGACACCCTGGGGCCCAAGCTGCGCCGGATCCCGCAGGTGCAGCACGTGGCGCTGGTGGGCGGCACGTTCGACGTGATGCTGCTGGTGCGTGCGCGGGGCACGGCGGAGCTGCGGGACGTGATCTTCGAGCGCATCCAGCCCATGCCCGAGGTGGTGGACACGCAGACGTTCCTGATCTTCGAGGACGTGGACGTGGGCGGCTGAGCACGTGACGTCCCGCCGCGGGCCCGTGGCCCAACCCCTCAGCACGCTGACATACTGGCACCGACAACGGCGGTGCGGCACCGCCTCCGGGTCACCCACCCGGCCACGACACGGACGATGCGGGGACGACACATGAGTGAGAACGCACGGCTGGCACTCGTCACGGGCGCCACGGGCTACATCGGCGGCCAGGTGGCCCAGGAGCTGCTGCGCCGGGGCTGGCGGGTGCGCCTGCTCAGCCGCAGCGCGGAGAAGGTGCGCAACCTGCCCTGGGGGGACAGCGTCGTCGCCGAGGGGCGCTCCGCCGGACCCGGTGAGGCCGAGGTGGTGGAGGGCAACGCCTCCGAGGCGGCGGACGTCTCCCGCGCCCTGCAGGACGTGGACGTCGCGTGGTACCTGCTGCACTCCATGGGCGATTCCAAGGACTTCGTGCACGAAGAGGTGGAGATGGCCCGGACCTTCGGCGCCGCCGCGCACGAGGCCCACGTGCAGCGCATCGTGTACCTGGGCGGGCTGCACCCGGAGGACGAGCCGGTCGAGGAGCTCTCCGACCACCTGCGCTCCCGCGTGGAGGTGGGCCGGGCGCTCATGGACTCCGGGGTGCCCACCGCCGCGCTGCAGACCGGTGTGGTGATCGGGGACGAGTCCTCCTCCTTCATCATGATCCGCCACCTCGCGGAGCGGCTGCCCGGTGCGATCGCGCCCCAGTGGGTGCGCAACCGCATCCAGCCGATCGCGGTGGCGGACGTGGTGCACTACCTGGTGGGCGCGGCGGACCTGCCCGCGGACGTGAACCGCACGTTCGACGTGGGCGGGCCCGAGTCCATCGAGTACGCGGACATGCTGGACCAGTACTCCCGCGCCGTGGGCAAGGGCCCGCGGTTCATGATCACCGCCCCCGTGACCACCGCGGAGCTCGCGGCCAACTGGATCGGGATGGTGACCCCCATCGACACCAAGCTCGCCCGACCCCTCGTGGGCAGCCTGCAGCACGACACCGTGATCCACGAGCGGGACCTCGACGACTACATCGGGGCGCCCCCGGGCGGGCACACCCCGTTTGCGGACGCGGTGCGGGCCGCCGTCACGGACCTGGACCTCAACCGCTGGCGCCGCGTGTTCCTCTCCACCGTGGCGGCCGTCGCGGCCACGGCCACGGTGGGCACGCTCGCGAGCGACCCCGGCTCCCGGTGGTACGAGAAGCTGCGCAAGCCGCGCTTCCAGCCCCCGGGCTGGGTGTTCCCCGTGGCGTGGACCGCGCTGTACGCGGACATCGCCGCCATGGGCTCGCTGTCCATCGCGGACCTCGGGGAGGAGGGCCGCACCGCCGAGCAGCGTGCCTACATCGCCGCACTCGGGGTGAACCTGGCGCTCAACGCCGGGTGGAGCGTGCTGTTCTTCCACCGCAAGCAGCTGCGGGCGGCCTCCGTGGAGTCCGTGCTGCTGGCGGTGAGCAGCGCAGACCTCGTGCGCCGCAGCGCCAGGGTCTCGCGGGAGAAGGGCGTGGCCCTCAGTCCGTACGCCGGGTGGACCGCCTTCGCCTCGGTGCTCTCCACCACCATCAGCGTGCTCAACCCGCGCCGCAAGTAGCCCGGGCGGCGCGGCGGGCGCCGCACCGGGTGCCGGAGCGCGGCCCCCGCGCCTCGAACGTCCCCGGCGGTGCCTACCGCCGGATGGAAAGGAACCTCGGTGAGTCAACATCGGGTCAGCCCCTACGGGGACACCACGGCAGCCACCCGCAAGCGCACGGTGTGGGTGGTGGCCGCCACCGGCGTGGTGGCCGCGGTCTGCCTCGCGTGGTCCCTGCGCATCCCCGCGGGGGACCCGTGGTTCTACCCCGCCACGTTCATCCTCGCGGGGGTGTACATCGCGGGAAGCTCCGCGGCCATCCGCATGACGGGTGAGCGCCTGCCCTGGAAGGTCACCCCGCGGGGCATGCGGGACGCCGTGCTGGGCGGGATCGTGCTCGCCGTGATCTTCGTGGCCGGCGGGTTCATGGTGCGGTTCATCCCGTTCCTGGGCGAGCCGGTGCACGAGCTGCTGAACCACGCCCGCGTGGGCAGCCTGTTCATGGTGGCCCTGACCACCGCGGTCAACGGCGTGGCCGAGGAGACCTACTACCGCGGGGCCCTGTGGCGGGTGCTGCCCCGCGGCCGGCGGATCCTGGTCACCACCATTGCCTACACCGCCGTGACCTCGCTCGTGGGCATCCCGCTGCTCGCCTTTGCCGCCGCGGCGCTCGGTGCCTTCGTGGGCTACCTGCGCGAGCGCACCCGCTCGCTCGTGCCCCCGATCGTGGCGCACCTGGTGTGGTCCCTGACCATGCTCTTCGTCCTGCCGTACGTGGTCTGACGGGCATGACGCCGCACGGCACCGCATCCGGGCACGTCCCGGCCCGCCGCGGGCGCGCTGGCGCCCGGGGTGCCTGCCGCGCGTGGTGGGCCACGACGGCGCCCCGTGCGGGACCCGCGACCCGGGCCGCCGGGTGGCCCCGCGGCGGCGTCGTCGTCGGGGCGTGGAACGGGAACCCTGGCGCTCAGGCGGGGCGCGTGAAGGCCAGCCACATGGTGGGGATCACCTGCTGCGCGCCGTGCCCGGAGCCACCCATGGCCATGTGGTCCGTGAGCTGACCCGAGTAGCTGGTGAGCAGCATGCGGGCCACGTCACCGGGGGAGACCAGGAACTCCAGGTGCTGGGTCTCGGCGACCCGCACGAGGGCCTGCTCGATGGCGTGGTAGACCCGGGCGCGGATAGGCGCCATCTGCTGGCGCACCTCCGGGGAGCGGAACGCCGCGATGGACAGTTCCACGCGCAGCGCCTGCTGGTTCACATTGGCCACCTGGTCCGTGACCCCCTCGATGATGCGGGTGACCACGTCCTCCACGTCCAGCCCTGAACCGAGCCAGTGGTCCAGCTCGGTGCCGAGGGTCTCCACGAGCTGCATGGCGAGGTCGTCGAACGCGAGGATCGCGAGCTCCCGCTTGGACTCGAAGTTGGAGTAGAACGCACCGCGCGTGAAACCGGCGGCCGCGCAGAGGTCGTTCACGGAGGCGCCGTCGATGCCCTGCTGCGCGAAGACGGCCGGGGCGCTGCGGATCAGCTTGAGCCGCGTGGCGCTGCGGGAACGCCTGTCCCGCGCGGCCTGCTGTGTGGCAGGGTCACTCGTGAGGGGCTGCGGGCCCCCCGCGAGGTCCGCAGCGGGTGCGCCAGGTGTCTCTGTCTGGTTGCTCACGTATCCATCGCCTCGTCTTCACATCTCGATACATCAGTGTATCGTGATCAGAAACCCCCAAGACACGTCGTGCATTCCCTGCGCCAGGAGAAACCTGTGACACCCAAACACGCTCCCGCCCACTCCTTCCGGGCCCGACTCGGCCGGCCGTTCGGCCAGCTCGGGTTCTGGCTGCTGCCCATGCTGGCGATCATCGCCGTGGGCGTGATCGGCACCGCCCTCTACCTGGGAGGCCTGTCCAGCCCGGACAAGCACTTCAAGGAGTTCCCCATTGCCGTGATCAACCAGGACAAGGGCGCCGAGGTGCCCCAGGCCGACGGCAAGGCCACCCAGGAGAACCTGGGCAAGGACCTCGTCCAGAAGTTCGCGGACAAGGCCGCCGAGGAGGACAAGATCGACCTCCGCCAGCTCAGCATGGACGAGGCCAAGGAGCAGCTGGACCGCGGTGAGCTCTACGCCGCCGTGGTGGTGCCCGAGTCCTTCTCCGAGGACACCGTGAGCCTCATCGAGGGCTCCCTCACCCGCGGCAACGCCGCACGCCCCGAGGTCACCCTCTACACGGACCCGCAGGCCGGCTCCCTGGGCACCCGACTGGCCACGGGCGCCGTGGAGCCCGGCGTGCGCGAGGCCAGCAAGAAGCTCGGCGAGCAGCTCACGGAGTCCGTGGCACCCGCCGAGGACCAGGCCTACAACCAGGTGCTCCAGCAGCTGCAGCAGTCCCAGCAGCAGCAGTCCCAGCAGCTCCAGCGCCAGGCGGCGCAGGGCGGGCCCGAGGTCCAGCAGTTCGCCCAGCAGGTGCAGAAGTCCCAGGAGGGCTCCGCCGAGCAGATCGCCAAGGAGCTCTCGCCCACCGTCAGCTCGGTGGCCAAGGACACCCTCAAGGACCCCGTGGACATGGTGTCCAAGGCATACAACGACCTCCCCGAGGGCACCGCCCTGGGCATGAGCGCGTTCTACTACTCGATCCTGCTGCTGGTGGTCGGCTTCTCCGGCTCCGTGGCGCTGAACCTGCTCATGGACGCCCGCATGGGCATGGCCCCGTTCGAGATGGGTCCGTTCTTCAAGGACTACGAGCGGGCCGTGCTGCCCCGCCCCGTAGGCTTCCTCATGAAGTGGCTGACGTTCGTGGTCGCGGCCGCCCCGGCCTCCGCGCTCATGATGTGGGTGGCGTCCGCGGTGGGCATGCCCGTGCCCCACGGGTTCCTCGTGTTCCTGCTCGGCTGGCTCGCGATGTCCACCGTCTCGGCCATCGTGCTGGCCCTGATCTCCGTGGGCGGCAGCGTGGGCATGCTGCTGTGCCTGGTGTACCTGGTGTTCATGGGCCTGCCCTCGGCCGGCGCCGTGGTGCCGCTCGAGGCGGTCCCCGGCTTCTTCCGGGCCATCGCCCCGATCGAGCCCCTGCACCACATCTTCACGTCCGTGCGCTCCGCGCTGTTCTTCGACGCCATTCCGGAGGCCGGGCTGACCACCGGGCTCATCGGGCTGTTCGTGATGCTCGCGGTTGCGCTGCTCGTGGGTGTGCTCGGCGGCTGGGGCTACGACAAGTGGGTGGGTCTGCGCGGTTCCGACGGCGCCGCCAAGCACAGCGCCGAGGCGCCCGTGCCCGCCGGTGAGAAACCCCTCTCCAAGACTGCGGATAACCCCTCCGTGCCGGACGGCGCGTCCGCCTAGGCTGGAGTCAGGGCACGACCAGAGAGCCTCCCCGGCTCGGACACCACGGAGATGACATGAGCTACGAACCGCAGCAACCGCGTCCCGACTACCGCTCGCAGGGCCCCACGGGCCCCGGTGGGCCCGACCCCCGCGGTCAGCAGCCCCCGCAGGGCGGCGGCTACGGGCAGGGCCCCCACGGCCAGCAGTACGCGCAGGGCGGGCCGTACGCCCAGGGCCCGGACGGCTACCGCACGGGCTCCTCGGGGCCCCGGGACGACGAGCGCACGGTGGCCGTGCTGACCCACCTGGCCGGGCCGATCGCCGCGATCGTCTCCGTGGGTTGGCTCGGCTTCCTGGGCCCGCTCATCGTGTGGTTCATCTACAAGGACAAGAGCCCGTTCCTGCGCACGGCCGCCGCGGGCGCGTTCAACTTCAACGTGACCATGTGGCTCGTCAACCTGGTGGGCTGGGTCCTGCTGTTCACGGTGATCCTGGCGCCCATCGGCATCCTGCTGATCGCGGTCTACTGGGTCATGCTCTTCGTGTGCCACATCATGGCCGCGATCAAGGCCAGCCGCGGGGACGTCTACCGCTACCCCATGCAGCTGCCCATCCTGCGCTGATCCGACGCCGCCCGCTCACCCCGAGCGCGAGCGTTTCCTCCACCACGAACCGCCCGGGCGGGAGCCGACACGGCTCCTCCGGGCGGTTCGTGCATGTGCGGGTGCCCGGCCCACCTCTGGGCAGATTGTTCAACAACCTGTAGGGTGCAGTGGTCAGCCGCCGTGTGACTCCGCTCACGCCGACCCAGGGATGGATCCATGTCCTCTGCCTCACCACAGCCGCGCGATGCCGAGCGGCGCCACGAGACCGACCGCCCGCAACCCGGTCTTGCAGGCCCCGGCCCCTCGGGGGCTGCCGGCCCGGGCCCGGAGCACGCGCCGGACACCGGAGGCCTCCCCGCCCCCGGGCGGCCGTCGCGGGCCCGGCAGGGCGCTGCGGCGTCCTCGGGCCACCGCAGCGCATTGCTGGGCGCGATGTTCCTCATGGCCACGAGCGCGATCGGCCCCGGCTTCATCACCCAGACCACGGTGTTCACGGTGCAGCTGGGAGCGGCGTTCGCCTTCGCGATCCTGGTGTCCATCCTGGTGGACATCGCCGTGCAACTGAACGTGTGGCGGGTCATCGGCATCTCCGGCATGCGCGCGCAGGAGCTGGCCAACAAGGTGCTCCCCGGGGCCGGACACGTGCTGGCGGCCCTGGTGTTCCTGGGTGGTGCGGTGTTCAACATCGGCAACATCGCGGGAACGGGGCTCGGACTCGATGCCATGCTGGGCATGGATCCCAAGCTCGGCGGAGCCGTCTCGGCGGTGATCGCCATCCTGGTCTTCCTGTCCAAGCGGGCCGGGCTCGCCCTGGACCGGATCGTGGTGGGCCTGGGCGCCGTCATGATCCTCATGATGCTGTACGTGGCCGTGGTGGCCGCACCCCCGGTGGGTGACGCGCTGAAGAACACCGTGCTGCCCGAGCACGTGGATTTCCTGGTCATCACCACGCTGATCGGTGGGACCGTGGGCGGGTACATCACCTACTCGGGGGCCCACCGCATGATCGACTCCGGCGTCACGGGGGTCGAGAGCGTCCAGCACATCACGCGCACGTCCGTTCTGGGCATCCTGGTCACGTGCGTGATGCGCGTGCTGCTGTTCCTGGCGATCTTCGGTGTGGTGGCCGGTGGCGTGGCGCTGTCCGGGGACACCATGGCCGCTGACGCCTTCCGGGCCGCCGCCGGGGAGATCGGTGTGCGGATCTTCGGCGTGGTGCTGTGGGCCGCGGCGTTGACCTCCGTGATCGGCGCGGCGTTCACGTCCATCTCCTTCGTCACCTCCTCCACGGGGCGCCCCCGCACCCGGAACCTGCTCACCGTGGCGTTCATCCTGGTGTGCGGGGTGATCTACCTGGTGCTGGGGCAGGCTCCGCAGACTCTGCTGGTGTTCGCTGGGGCGTTCAACGGGCTCATCCTCCCGTTCGGCTTCGCCATCCTGCTGTGGGTCGGCTGGCGCCGTCGGGACCTGCTGGAGGGCTACCGGTACCCCGCGTGGCTGCTCGTGGTGGGCGTGATCGCGTGGTTGTTCACCGTGTTCCTGGCCGTCAACTCCCTGGCAGGGCTGTCCAAGCTCTGGGCCTGAGCGCGCGCCCGGTCCCCGGTGCGCTGGGAGCCGCGCGGCGGCGTGGTTCCCGGGCGGACGACGTCGCACGGTACGTTCGCACCGACGCCTCCCGACCCGCCTCCGCACGGCCACGAAAGGACACCCCATGGACGAGACCACACTGACTCCAGATCGGGCCCGGCAACGATTCCGTGCCGGGCTCGTGCGCCCCACCGCAGGCATGGCTCCGGGGCACGCCCAGGCCAACCTCGTGATCGTGCCCCGCGAACTGGCCTTCGACGTGCTGCTGTTCGCACAGCGCAACCCCAAACCCTGTCCCGTGCTCGGTGTCCTGGACGCGGGGGAGACCACCGGGGCGCTCCTGCCCGGCGGGGACATCCGCACGGACGTGCCGCAGTACGTGGTCTATGAGAACGGCGTGGAGGTGGCCCGCCCCCATGACATCACCCCGTACTGGCGCGAGGACCTGGTGACGGTGATGCTGGGCTGCTCCTTCACGTTCGAGGACGCGCTGCAGGCGCACGGCATCCGGCTCGCCCACATCGACCAGGGCGTGAACGTGCCCATGTACCGCACCTCACGGCGCTGCGAGTCGGCGGGGCGGTTGTCCGGCCCGCTGGTGGTCTCGATGCGTCCTGTCCCGGCCGCCAGGGTGGCCGACGCCGTGCGGATCACCTCCCGCTACCCCGCCGTCCACGGCGCGCCCGTGCACGTGGGGGACCCCGGGGCACTGGGGATCACGGACCTGGGGTCACCGGACTTCGGCGACGCCGTGCGGATCGCCCCCGGCGAGATTCCCGTGTTCTGGGCGTGCGGGGTCACGCCGCAGGCCGCGGTGGTGGAGTCGGCTCCGCCGTTCGCCATCACCCACGCCCCGGGCCACATGCTCATCACCGACGCCCGGGACGCCGACTACCAGGTGCCCTGACGGCGCCCGGGAGCGAGGTGGCCGTGCCCTGGTGCACCCCTGCGGAGTTCGTTCCGTCCCGACACGTCAACCGCAGCCCCGGCCGGCGGTGTCGCGAGGCTCGCCCGTGACACCCGTGGCGCGTCGCCGGAGGATCTGGCTGGCCGCCCTCACCCGAGCCGGTCGAGGATCTCGTCCCGTGCGGCACCCAGGGAGTCCCGCAGCAACCGTGCCGCCCGGTCCCGGTCGTAGGACTCCAGCGCCGCGAGCACCTCGGCGTTGCGCACCGCGTAGCGGGCGTGGAACTCCCTGTCGGCGAGCATCGCGTGGAACACCAGGCGCATCCTCGCGAGGGCCCGGTCCATGTCCGCGAGCATCGCCCGTGAGGCGGCGGCCTCCACCAGCGCCCGGTGGAAGCGCTGGTTCGCGTCCGACATGGCGGCCACGTCGGCGGTCTCCCGCGCTGCCAGCGCCGCGGACACGATGCCCCGCAGTCTCTCGTTGAGAGCGTCGTCCACGTCTCCCCACAGCACGGCTCCGGGTTCGAGAATGCGTCGGGCGGCATAGAGGTCCCGCACGTCGTCCGCGGTGGGGCGTGCCACGAACACACCCCGGTGGGGGATCCGCAGCACGAGGCCCTCCGCGGCCAGCATGGCGAAGCACTCCCGCAGGGTGTTGCGGGAGATCCCCAGCTCGGCGGACACGGCGTGCTCGGACAGCTTCGCGCCCGGTGCCAGGGCGCCGTCGGCGATCTCCGCGCGCAGGCGGGCAGCGGCGTGGGCACTTGCCTGGGTCTCGTCCCCGGCCCCGAAATCGCCGACGTGCCCGGCCATCCGGGGGCTCACGCGATCTCCCCGAGGGCCTGACCCGCGCGCACGGCGTCTCCCTCGGCCACGTCCCCGCGGCGCAGGGTCCCGGCTCGGTGGGCCTTCACGGGGGTCTCCATCTTCATGGCCTCGACCACCAGCACCGACTGTCCCTCCGCCACGTCCTCGCCGTCCTCGGCAAGCCACGTGACCACGGTGCCGTTCATGGGCGCGCTCAGTGTTGTCACGTCCTCCGACGACGACGCCGCGTCCGCCCCGCCATGCCCCGGCTCACCGGCTGCGCCGCGGCCGTGCAGCAGGGCCCGCACGAGGTCACCGGGAAGTCCCAGCCGGACCGCGCGACCGTCCACCTCCACCGTGAACGTGGTGCGCTCGGCCGCCCCCGGCTCGAGGTGGGGGGAGGCCTCGAGGGTCTGCGCGAACTTGTCCTCGATCCACGTGGTGTGCACGCGCAGGCCCTCGGAGGAAGTGAACGCGGGCTCGTCCAGCACGGCGCGGTGGAACGGCACCACGGTGGGCAGCCCGCGGATCGTGAGCTCCCGCAGGGCGGCGCAGGAGCGCACGAGGGCCTGCTGCCTGTCCTCGCCCCACACGATGAGCTTGGCGAGCAGCGAGTCGTACTCGGCGGGGACCACGGACCCGGAGCGGACCCCGGTGTCCACGCGCACGCCCGCGCCCGTGGGGGCCTCGAACACCTCCACGGTGCCCGGCGTGGGCAGGAACCCCAGGGCGGGGTCCTCCGCGTTGAGCCGGAACTCGATGGCGTGCCCCCGCGGGGCGGGATCCTCGGTGGTGCTCAGCGGCAGTCCCTCGGCCACCCGGAACTGCTCGCGCACCAGGTCCACGCCGGAGGTCGCCTCGGTCACGGGGTGCTCCACCTGCAGCCGCGTGTTGACCTCCAGGAAGGAGATCAGCCCGTCCGGGGCCACGAGGTACTCCACCGTGCCCGCGCCGGTGTACCCGGCCTCGCGGCAGATCGCACGGGCGGAGCCGTGCAGGGTGTCGCGCTGGTCGTCGGTGAGGAACGGTGCCGGGGCCTCCTCCACGAGCTTCTGGTGGCGGCGCTGCAGAGAGCAGTCCCGCGTGCCCACCACCACGACGTTGCCCTGGGTGTCCGCGAGCACCTGGGCCTCCACGTGGCGCGGGCGGTCCAGGAAGCGCTCCACGAAGCACTCCCCGCGTCCGAACGCCGCGGTGGCCTCGCGCACGGCGGCGTCGAACGCGGACTCCACCTCCGCGAGGTCACGGGCGATGCGCATGCCGCGACCGCCCCCGCCGAAGGCCGCCTTGATGGCGACCGGCAGGCCGTGCTGCTTTGCGAACGCGCGGGCCTCGGCGGCGTCGGCCACCGGACCGTCCGTGCCCGGGACCAGCGGGGCGCCCGCTCGCACGGCGATCTCCCGGGCGGTGACCTTGTTGCCGAGCGCCTCGATCACCTCCGCGGACGGACCGATCCATGTGAGGCCCGCCGCCACGACGGCGCGCGCGAAGTCCGCGTTCTCCGAGAGGAACCCGTAGCCCGGGTGCACGGCGTCCGCGCCGGAGCGTTCCGCGACGGCGAGCAGCGCGGGAATGCTGAGATAGGTGTCGGCGGAGGCCGAGCCGGGGAGGGCATATGCCTCGCCGGCCATGTGCACGTGGAACGCGTCCGCGTCCGGCTCGGAGTACACGGCCACGGAGCTGAGTCCGGAGTCCGCGCAGGCACGCGCGATGCGCACGGCGATCTCCCCGCGGTTGGCGATCAGAACTTTCTTCATGCGGTGTCTCCTGACGTGGGCTGCTCCGCGGGGGCGGTCGCGGCGGGTGGGGGCGGGACCGGGTGGAACCGCACCGGGGATCCGGGGAGCAGCTGCGCCGCGCGCGGCAGGTCCTGCGGCAGCACCACCGCGATCACGGGATAGCCCCCGGTCACGGGGTGGTCCGCGAGGAAGAGCACGGGCACGCCGGAGTGGGGGACCTGCAGGGAGCCGGCCACCACGCCCTCGCTGGCCAGCTCGTCCTCCCGGCTGCGGGCGAGACCGCCCTCCGGTGGTGTCTCGAAGCGCACGCCCACGCGGTTGGAGTCGCTGCTGACCCGCCACGTCCGCTCGCGCAGCGCTGAGAGCGCCTCGGGGGTGAACCAGTCCTCCCGGGGGCCCGGGAGCACACGGAGCACGGTGGCGGCCCCCGCGGCGGGAACGTGCACCGCCGGTTCCTCGGGGTGTCCCACGGCCCGGCCCGGGGCGGTGGGGTGCACCGGGAGCAGGTCCCCGGCGGCCAGGGGAGCGGGTCCAATGCCGGACAGCACGTCCGTGGCGCGGCTGCCGAGCACCTCGGCCGCAGCCACACCGCCGGACACGGCGAGGTAGCTGCGCAGTCCCGCGCTCGGGGTGCCCAGGCTCAGCTGCTCGCCGTCGTAGAGTGCGAAGGGTGCGCAGAACGGAGCGGGGCGGGAGCGCTCCCCGTTCGTGATGCGGGCGGTCACCGGCGCCCCGGAGAGACCGAGCACGTGGTGGCCCCGGGCGGTGAGCCGCAGCCCGCCCATCGTGACCTCGAGCAGGGCGGCGGTCGAGGGGTTGCCCACGAGCCGGTTGGCCTGCCTCGCGGAGGCGTGGTCCGCGGCTCCGGAGGCCACCACACCAAGATCTCCCAGTCCAGGGCGGCCCAGGTCCTGGATCAGCGACAGCATTCCGGGGTCGTCGACCCCCAGGGCGTGGTCGGCGTCGTCCGCCGGGGAGGCGTGCGCCGCGCTGACGGCTTCGAGACCGTCCGCGTGCTCACGGCCCGCGGTGTCCCGCCCCGGGTCGTCCTCCGGCTGGACGGCGGGAGCCGGGTCCCCGGGGAGCTGCGGGTCGCCGGGCAGGCCCGGGGCGGCGTCGTCGGCCACCGTGACGAGCTCGCGGACGGCCCGGAAGCGCACCGTGTCCCCGGGGCGGACCAGCGCGGGGGAGTCCCGGTGCGTGTCCCACAGGATGGCGTCCGTGCGCCCGATCAGCTGCCACCCGCCGGGGGACCGCTGGGGGTAGACCGCGGAGAACGTGCCCGCCAGCGCCACGGATCCGGCGGGCACCGCGGTGCGCGGAGTGTCCCGGCGGGGGACGTCCAGGGGCTCGCCCGGGGCGCTGAGGTACGCGAAACCGGGCGCGAAGCCGCCGAACGCCGCCGTCCACGCGGTGCCGGTGTGGGCGTCGAGCACTCCCTGCTCGCCGAGTCCCGTGAGCCGGGCGACCTCGGCGAGGTCCGCGCCGTCGTACACCACGGGGATCTCCACGCTCTTGCCCGCGGCCTCACTGCTCCCGCCGGAACGGACGGTGACGACGGCGCTCGCGGCCGTCCGCGCCGACCGCTCGTCCGCGAAGACCACCAGCACGGTGCGGGCGGCGGCAACGAGGTCGGTCTGACCGGTGAAGGGGTGCTCCGCGAGGTGGGCGTGCCAGCGCAGCACGTCCGCCAGTTCGCCGCAGACGAGCAGGAACGCGCGGGTTCCTGCCCACCGCAGGTCCGGGACCGCGGCGTCGTCGGACGACCCGGACGGATGTGTGCCGCTGGCGGCATGCTTGGGGCTGCCCGCCCGACGTCTCGTGCCGGTTGCCGGACGGGTGGGGCGGCGACTGCGGGACGCGCTCATGCGAAGGACCGGACGGTGATGCCGGCACGGTCCAGGCCCGCGCGGACCTCGGCGGCCATCGCGGCGGCGCCGGGGGTGTCCCCGTGTACGCAGATGCTCTCGGCGTGGATCCGCACAGTGGAGCCGTCCACCGCGGTGAGCGTGCCGTCCTCGGCCAGGCGGACCATGCGCTCGGTGACCTGGGTGGCGTCGTGCAGCACCGCACCCGGCTCGCGACGGGAGACGAGCGTGCCCTCGGGGGTGTAGCCGCGGTCTGCAAAGGCTTCGGGCACGGCGCGCAGCCCGGCCTTCTCCGCCGCGCGCAGGGCCGCGGAGCCGGGCAGCAGGAGCAGGGGGAGGTCCCCGCCGAAGGCCTTCACGGCATTCACCACGGCCTGGGCGTGGGCCTCGTGGTGCACGATCGTGTTGTAGAGGGCACCGTGGGGCTTGACGTAGCGCACGGTGGTGCCCGCGGCGCGGGCCACGGCCTCCAGTGCGCCCATCTGGTAGAGCACGTCGTCCGCGAGCTCGGTGGGGGAGCAGTCCAGGAAGCGACGGCCGAAGCCCACGAGGTCCCGATAGGCCACGTGGGCACCCACGGTGACCCCGGCGGCCACGGCGTCCCGGCAGGTCTGCGCCATCACGGAGGGGTCCCCGGCGTGGAAGCCGCAGGCCACGTTGGCGCTGGAGACGGAGCGGAAGACGGCGGCGTCGTCCCCCATGCCCCACGCGCCGAAGGACTCGCCCACGTCGCTGTTCAGATCCATGACCGTCATGCGTGACCTCCGTCTCACTGGTGTGGTCCCCCAGCATGCACGATGGTCCGCAAATTGTTCAACAATCCACCCCGGAATATTTCCCGGGGGCGCCGCATTGCAGAGGTAGTTCAAATTTGAAATATCAGGGCGGGCACGCGGCCCGCCGAGGAGGAGGCAGGGACCATGCAACTCGGAGTCTTCACCATCGGGGACGTCACCCAGGACCCCACCACGGGGCGCACTCCCACCGAGAACGAGCGCATCAAGGCCACGGTGGCCATGGCCCGCAAGGCCGAGGAACTGGGCATGGACGTGTTCGCCACCGGCCAGCACCACAACCCGCCGTTCGTGGCCCCCGCGAACCCGCCCGTGCTCATGGCGGCGGTTGCGGCGCAGACCGAGCGGATCCAGCTCTCCACCGCCACCACGCTGATCACCACCACGGACCCGGTGCGGATCGCGGAGGACTACGCGTACGTGCAGCACCTCGCGGACGGCCGCGTGGACCTGACCATGGGCCGCGGCAACACCGGCCCGGTCTACCCGTGGTTCGGCAAGGACATCCGCCAGGGCATCCCGCTGGCCGTGGAGAACTACCAGCTGCTGCACCGGCTGTGGCGCGAGGAGGACGTGAACTTCTCCGGGCGCTTCCGCACGCCGTTGCAGGGCTTCACGTCCACCCCGCGGCCCCTGGACGACGTCCCGCCGTTCGTGTGGCACGGCTCCATCCGCTCCCCGGAGATCCCGGAGCAGGCGGCGTTCTACGGGGACGGGTTCTTCCACAACAACATCTTCTGGAACAAGGAGCACACCGAGCGCATGGTGGCGTTCTACCGTCAGCGCTACGAGTACTACGGCCACGGCTCCGCGGACCAGGCGATCGTGGGTCTGGGCGGTCAGGTGTTCATGGCCAGGAACTCGCAGGACGCGGTGCGCAGGTTCCGCCCGTACTTCGACAACGCGCCGGTGTACGGCCACGGGCCCTCGCTCGAGGAGTTCACGGCCCAGACGCCGCTGACCGTGGGCTCGCCCCAGCAGGTCATCGAGCGGACGCTGTCCTTCCGGGAGTACGCGGGCGACTACCAGCGCCAGCTGTTCCTGGTGGACCACGCGGGTCTGCCGCTCAAGGACGTCCTGGAGCAGATGGACTTCCTGGGCGAGGAGGTCTTCCCGGTGCTGCGCAAGGAGTTCGACGCCGCCCGGCCGGCCCACGTGCCGGAGGCCCCCACCCACGCGTCCCTCGTGGCGCGCCGCGCGGCGGGGGAAGATCCCATCCCGGGCGGCGGGCCGGACTCGCAGGCCGCCAGGGACCGGGCTGCCAAGGCGGAGGCCGCCTCCCGTGGAAACGCCGGGGCGGGGCAGGAGCCCACCGCGTAGCCCGTCCCGCGGGTGCCGCCCCGTGCGGGGCGGCACCCGCGCCGCAACGAGGTGGAGCACAGGGCAGTCAGAAACACCGAGCAGTCAGGAGACACGAGATGACCGAGCGACAGAGCATTGCCGTGGTGACCGCGGGCCTGTCTGAGGACGCGTCCACCACGCGCCTGGCGCGGGCGATCGCGCGGGCCGCGAGCGGCGTCGTCGCCCGGGGTGGTGAGGAGCCCGAGGTGCGCGTGGTGGCCCTGCGGGAGATCGCCCACGGGATCACGGACGCCATGCTGACCGGCACGGCACCCGCCGCGGTGCAGGACGCGCTGGACGCCGTGCTCACCGCGGACGGGCTGATCGCCGCCACGCCCACCTACAAGGCGAGCTACTCCGGGCTGTTCAAGGCGTTCTTCGACCTCTTCGACGAGGGTGCCCTGGAGAACCTGCCCACCGTGGTGGCCGCGACCGGCGGCTCCCCGCGGCACTCGCTGGTCCTGGACACCGCCCTGCGCCCGCTGTTCAGCTACCTCAAGGCGCTCACGCTGCCCATCGGCGTGTACGCCGCCACGGAGGACTGGGCGGATGCGTCCCTGCAGGGCCGCATCGAGCGGGCCGGGGCGGCACTCGCGGGCATGCTCGGGGCCGGCTCTGAGGGTGGCGGCGGCGCGGCGTCGGGCCCCGGGCGCCCCGAGCGCACCGTCGTGGACGAGTTCACGGACGTCCCCAACTTCGAGGATCTCCTCGCCTCGGTGCAGCGGTGACGGCAGCAGGGGGCGCCGCCGAGGACTCGGGGGCTGGTGCGGGAGGCGACGACGCCGCGGGCGCGCCTCCCGCCCGCTCCGGGCGGTGGGATGCGTGGCAGCTCTACTTCGAGACCACTGCACGCCTGACCGCCAGGATCGAGGAGCGGCTCAAGGCGCAGGGCTGCTCGACCATGGAGTACCAGCTGCTCCTGCTGCTCTACGAGGCCCCCGGTCGGCGCATGCGCCTGGGTGAGCTGGCGCGACGCCTGGTGTTCTCGCCGTCGCGGCTGAACTACCAGGTCAGGGTGCTGTGCGAGCGGGGCTGGCTGCAGCGGCGTCGTGCCGAGGGTGACGGCCGTGGCTGGGAGGCGGTGCTCACGACGGAGGGCGCGCAGGCATTCCGGCGGCTGCGCCCCGCCCACGCGCGGGACGTGGAGGAGCTGTTCTTCGCGTCGCTGACGGAGGACGATGTCGCCCGGCTCGGCGATCTCATGAGCCGGGTTGCGCGGGGGCTGGGAGAGGCCTGACCTCTCGGGGGATCCAGAGAGGCCCAGGCAAACCCATGCCGTTGGTGGAATGTATGCCAGCAGCCGCCGGGGTGGAGGCGCGCAGAAGCGGGAGGGCGCCCGCTGCTGGGCTAGCTTTCTCAGTCGATCCAGTAGCGACGGGTCGGGCGGCCGTTCCCGTCCTGGACCACGTTCTCCAGCACCCCGCCACAGGCCTCGATGGTCGCGGCGGAGCCCGCGTTGTCGTCGGCGCATGTGACGAGCACCCGCTCCACGCCGGCCGTGTTCAGCCGTTCCACCGACTGCCGCAGGATCTCCCTGGCGTAGCCTCGCCGCCGGAACGCGGGGCCCACGCCGTATCCCACGTGCCCGCCCACGCGTCGCAGGTAGTCGTTGAGCTCGTAGCGGATGGATGTGCGGCCCACGATCTCGCCGTCCACCTCCGCGAGCAGGTAGTCCGCCCGGACGAACCCCGGAGGCAGGTCCTCTCCCCGGGACGCGCGGTCCACGGCCGCCAGCACCTCGGGCCACGTCCCCTCGTCCAGGACGAACGAGAAGTCGTCGCGCAGCAGTTGCTCGTGCAACGCGCGGACCCCCGACTCGTCCTCGGGAGTGGGGCGTCGCAGCGTGAGCGTCATGGCCCCATGGTGGCACGCTCGCACCTGGTGCCCCACCCCGTCACGTGGCACACTTCCCGTGTCGAGATCCCCCCGACAGTCCCCACCACGGCAGGGAAAGCACCGTGAGCGACACCCCGCAGATGACGACGCCCGCGCCCGGCAGCGCGCCCAGCGCCGCGGCGTCGTCCCCCGAGCAGGCCCCCGCCCTCCCCGGCGGCGTGGTCCACGAGCTGCCCGCGGACCTCGTCGAGGCCCTGCTGGCGGAGCCGGAGACCGCCGAGCTGTGGCGCGGGCTGACGCCCCTGGGCCGCAACGAGTTCGTGTGCTGGGTGGAGGACGCCAAGAAGCCCGAGACCCGTGCCCGCCGCATCCGGCGCACGGGCGAGGAGATGCACGAGGGCAAGCGCCGCCCGTGCTGCTGGCCCGGGTGCGAGCACCGGGAGCGCACCGGACGCTGAGGGTCACGGACCGGGAGGGTGCCCCGGTGGTGGAGGTGCGCGCGTAGGCTTCCCCTGTGCGCTGACCGCTTCGCCGGTGCCGCGCACCCTTCCCACCAACCGACAAAAGGTGTTCTCCCATGGCTTCGCACCCCTCCGATCCCCTGCCGTCCGGCGGGGAGGAGACGCGCACCCAGTACGTCGCCGAGCAGGAGGGGTACAGCAAGGGACTCACCGCGCGCCAGATCAACATGATCGCGATCGGCAGCTCGATCGGCACGGGTCTGTTCCTGGGCGCCGGTGGCGGTCTCGCGGACGCCGGCCCCGCCCTGTTCCTGCTGTACGCGGTCGCCGGGTTCTTCGGCTACCTGATCCTGCGCCAGCTCGGGGAGCTGGTGATGCACCGGCCGTCCTCGGGCTCCTTCGTGTCCTACACGCGCGAGTTCTACGGGGAGAAGGGCGCGTACTTCGTGGGCTGGATGTACTGGCTCTCGTGGGCCTCCACCACGGTGGTGGACGCCACCGCCATGGCCATCTACGTCAAGTGGTTCGGGCAGTACAGCCAGTTCGTCGCGGACCTGCCGCAGTGGCTGCTGGCCGCGGTGGTGCTCGTGGTGGTCATGGCCACCAATCTGATCTCCGTGAAGGTCTTCGGGGAGATGGAGTTCTGGTTCGCGGTGGTCAAGGTCTCCGCGCTGGTGGTCTTCCTGGTGGTGGGCGTGGCGTTCGTGCTCTTCGGGACCCCCACGGGTGCGCCCACCGGGTTCTCGCTGATCACCGAGAACGGCGGGATCTTCCCCAACGGTCTGCTCCCCGCCCTGGTGGTCTCGCAGGGCGTGGTGTTCGCGTACTCGGGCATCGAGCTGGTGGGCATCACCGCCGGTGAGACCCAGGACCCGCGCAAGACCATTCCCAAGGCCATCAACACGGTGATCCTGCGCATCGCGCTGTTCTACGTGGGCTCCATTCTGCTGCTCACGCTGCTGCTGCCGTACACGGCGTACTCGGCGGACGAGTCCCCGTTCGTCACGTTCTTCAGCTCCATCGGCATCGACGGCATCGGGCCCATCATGCAGCTCGTGGTGATCACCGCGGCGCTGTCCTCGCTCAACGCGGGCCTGTACTCCACGGGCCGGATCGTGCACTCCATGGCCATGGCCGGTTCCGCGCCCAAGTTCACCGGGAAGATGACGCGCTCGGGTGTTCCCGCGGGCGGCATCCTGCTCACGGTGGGCGTGGGGGCGCTGGGCGTCATCCTCAACTACTACGTCCCGGAGGAGGCGTTCAGCATCGTGCTGAACATCTCCGCGATCGGCATCCTGGTGGGCTGGGCCGCCATCACCCTGCCGCACCAGAAGTTCGTGCGGCTCTCCAAACAGGGCCTCTACCAGCGCCCCGCGTACCGTGCGCCGTTCGCGCCGTACACCAACTGGCTCACCATGGCGTTCCTCGTGGGCGTGATGATCCTCGTGGCGCTGGACTACCCGCTGGGTACCCTCACCGTGGCCTCGATGGCCGTGGTGGTCCCCGTGCTGATCGTCGGCTGGTTCCTGGTGCGGGACCGCGTGCGCGCCATCGCCGCCGAGCGCGAGGGCTACACGGGTGCGTTCCCCGTGGTCGTGGGTCCGCCGGTCGCGGAGGGCGAACGACGCCGCGCGGCCCGCCGCACCGACCGTCCCACCGACGGCACCGGGGACGCGGACGCACAGTAGCCGCCCCCCCACCCAGCTCACGACGACGCCGCCCCGGTCGCCCCCGGGGCGGCGTCGCCGTCCGTGGGGTCCAGCGGGGACGCCCTCAGCGGCCCCGCAGCGCGGTGGCGGTCGCGAGTGCCACGAGCAGCATGGCGGCCACACCCAGCCCCGAGAAGCCCACCGCGGCGAGCACGGGACCGGCGAGGGCGCCGCCCGCCGCGCCGCACAGGTTCATCACGAGGTCCGAGGTGCCCTGCAGCCCGGGCCGGTCATGGGCCGCCACGGACTCGGTGACCATGGTGGATCCGGCCACGGTGGACGCGGACCAGCCGAGCCCCAGCAGGACCAGGGCGACGAGCACGAAACCGTGCTGGTCCGAGCCCAGCCACGTGAGCAGCAGCGCCGCCACGAGCAGCCCCTGCCCCAGCAGCACCGTGCCCACGCGCCCGATGGTGTCCGCGAGCCAGCCGAACACCGGCGAGAGCGCGTACATCCCGGCCACGTGCAGGGAGATGGTCAGGCCCACCACGGACAGCGTGGCGCCGTGGCTGGTCAGGTGCACCGGGGTCATCGACATCACGCTCACCATCACCGCGTGGGGCAGCGCGACCACCAGCACGGCACGCCGCGCGGCGGGGACCGTGCGCAGGAGGGTGAACCCGCCGGCAGGATCGGGCCTGTTCGCCACCGGTCCGCCCCGGGCGAGCGCCACGGCCAGGGGGTCCGGGCGCAGCCCCACGAAGTAGACACCGGCACCCAGGCACTGCGCGCACAGCGCGATCACGAACCCGCCCGTGAACGGCGGCAGCCCCAGAGCGCGCCCGATCGCCTCACCGGGGCCGAAGAGGTTGGGGCCCACCACGGCCCCCACGGTGGTGGACCACACCACCAGGGACAGGTCCCGCGCCCGCGTGCGGGCGGCGGCCGCGTCCGTGGCCGCGAAGCGGGACTGGAGGTTCAGGGCGGTGCCCGCACCCAGCAGCCCCATGCCCACGAGCAGGACCGGGAGCAGGTCCAGGGTGGCGGCCACCACGATCACGGCCGCGCCCAGGACCGCCACGAGGGCACCGGTGCTCAGTGACACCCGGCGGCCCCGGCGCTGCGCGAGGCGCGCCAGCGGGATGGCCACCAGGGCGGCACCCAGGGTGTTCATCGTGGACGCCGTGCCGGACAGCGCACTGTTCCCGGAGACCTCCGTGATCAGCAGTGCGCCGAGGGCCAGCGTGGCACCGGTGCCGAGCCCGCCCAGGATCTGCCCCAGGGCGAGCACGCTTAGCACCCGGCGCTGGAACCCCGGCCCGGGGTCCTGCAGTTCTGCGCTCGCGGCCCGCGTGGTGGCACTCATGACCGCATCATCGTGGACGACGCCGCCGCGCGCCACCGTGCCGCCCGCACCGGACGCGCGTCGGCAGTGGTGCGCAGCGTGCGGGAGCCCCGGCGGGCGGGTGCGCGTGCGGCGTGCGGGTGCGCGCGCGGGGGAGACCCGCACTCCCGCCAGGGGCGGACGGCGGGACAGGACCCGGTGCGCGGCGTGCGGGGGCCGCGGAGCGGCGTCGTCGTTGCGCGGCCCCGAGCCCGCCCGCATAGGCTGGGGCGCATGAGACAGCCCGGCGACATCTCGTTCCGCACCCGCAAGTGGGTCAAGCCCGAGGACCTCAACGCCAACGGCACCCTGTTCGGGGGTTCGCTGCTGCGGTGGATCGACGAGGAGGCCGCGATCTACGCGATCGTACAGCTGGGCAACCGGCGGGCGGTCACCAAGTACATGTCCGAGATCGAGTTCGTGTCCTCCGCGGTGGAGGGGGACCTCATCGAGATGGGCCTCACCGCCACCCGGTTCGGGCGCACGTCCCTGACCATGCGCGCGCAGGTGCGCAACATGATCACGCGCGAGCTGATCCTGAGCATCGACAAGATCGTGTTCGTGAGCCTGGACGAGAACGGCGAGCCCGTGCCGCACGGCTACACGCAGATCACCTACGACCGTGACCGCATCCCCGCACCCACCAGCCCGAGGAGGCCGCAACTGTGAACCAGCTGACAGCGCAGAGGATCACCCCGTCCTGGATGCACCACGCCGAGGGGCCGTGCTGGAGCCGGCAGTGGGGCGGGCTGGCCTGGGTGGACATGCTCGCCGGGGACGTCATGACGTTCACCCCGGAGGACCAGCCCCGCCGGCAGCACGTGGGGGACGTGGCCGCGTGCGTGCGTCCCCGGGCGGGCGGCGGGCAGATCGTCGCCGTGGAGCGCGGGGTGCTCCTCACGGACGCCCACGGTGCGGTGGAGCGGGAGACCACGCTGTGGCAGACCCCAGAGATCCGCATGAACGAGGGCGGTGTGGCCCCGGACGGCTCGTTCTACGTGGGGTCCATGGCGTATGACCAGGCGGAGGGCGCCGCCACGCTGTACCGCGTGGCCACGGACCTCAGCTGGGAGCCCGTGCTCGAGGGCGTGAGCATCTCCAACGGCATCGCGTGGTCCCCGGACGGCACGCTGGCCTACTACAACGACACCCCCACCCACGAGGTCTCCGTGTTCGACTGGAGCGCCGAGGGCGGGCTGCGCAACCGCCGCACGTTCGTGGCTCCGGTGCTGGACGAGCACGCCGCCGCGGCGGCCACTGACCCGGAGGAGAGCTACGAGCCGGGCAGCGTGTCCGTGAGCCCGGACGGGCTGACCGTGGACTCCGAGGGTGCCGTGTGGGTGGCCCTCAACGGCGCGGGCCAGGTGCACCGCTACCTCCCGGACGGCACCCTGGACACCGTGGTCACGGTGGGCGCCAAGCAGACCACCGCGTGCACCCTGGGCGGGGAGGACCTGCGCACGCTCTACATCACGACGTCGCGCGAGAACCTCCCGGAGGACGTCCAGCCCACCGCGGGCTCGCTCTACGCCGTGCGCGTGGCGGTCCCGGGTCAGGTCACCGCGGCGTTCGGGGGCTGAACCGCGCGGCGGGGCGCTGGCTGAGACCGCCCACCAACGACGACGCCTTGGTTCCCCTTTCGGGGGAACCAAGGCGTCGTCGTTGCCGCCGGGTCGTCCCGGCCCGGCACGGCGGTCGAACCGCCGGGGTCAGGCTGCGGTGCTCAGACCGCGTTGATCAGACCCGCACCGGGGATCGCCGCCAGCAGCTGGCGGGTGTAGTCGGTCTGCGGGTTCTCGAACACGGAGTCCGTGGAACCGCGCTCCACCAGCGAGCCCTTCTGCATCACGCACACGTTGTCCGCGATCTGGCGGACCACGGCGAGGTCGTGCGTGATGAACAGGTAGGTCAGCCCGAGGTCGTGCTGCAGCTCGGCCAGCAGGTTGAGGATCTGCGCCTGCACCAGCACGTCCAGAGCGGAGACCGCCTCGTCGCACACCACCAGCTCGGGGTTCAGCGCGAGCGCACGGGCGATCGCCACGCGCTGGCGCTGACCGCCCGAGAGCTCGTTGGGGTAGCGCGCGAGCATGGACTGGGGCAGGGAGACCTGGTCCATGAGCTCACGGACCTTCTTCTCCCGTTCCTTGGACGTCCCGACGCCGTGGACCTTCAGGGGCTCCTCGATGGTGCGGTAGATGTTGTACATCGGGTCCAGGGAGCCGTACGGGTCCTGGAAGATGGGCTGCACGCGCCGACGGAAGGCGAACATCTCCTTGCCCTTCAGCCGGGCAACGTCCTGCCCGTCGAAGACGATCGACCCAGAGGTGATCGGCTCCAGCCCGAGCATCATCTTGGCCACCGTGGACTTGCCGGAGCCGGACTCGCCCACCACGGCCGTGGTGGTGCCCCGGGGAATGGAGAAGGACACCTTGTCCACCGCCGTGAAGTCCTCGGAACGGCCCCAGGACCCGCGCAGCTTGTAGACCTTGGTGAGGTCCTGGACCTGCACGAAGTCCTGCTTGAGCGCCGTCTGCATCGCCGTCTTGGGATGTTCGGCCAGCAGGTCCTCGGACTCCACCCCGCGGGTGCGGGCCACCTCGATGCGGCGGGAGGCCAGCGAGGGTGCGGAGTCCACGAGCTTCTGGGTGTACGGGTGGCGCGGGTTGCGCAGCAGCTGCAGGGCGGGCCCCGCCTCCACCACGTGACCCTTGTACATCACCACCACCTTCTGGGCGCGCTCCGCGGCGAGGCCGAGGTCGTGGGTGATCAGCAGCACCGCGGTGCCGAGCTTGTCGGTCATCGTCTGGAGGTGGTCCAGGATGGTGCGCTGGACCGTGACGTCCAGGGCCGAGGTGGGCTCGTCCGCGATCAGCAGCCGCGGCTGGCAGGACAGACCGATCGAGATCAGCGCACGCTGGCGCATGCCGCCGGAGAACTCGTGCGGGTATTGCTTCGCGCGCTTCTCCGCGTCCGGCAGGCCGGCCTGGCTCAGCACGCGGGCGACGTCCTCATCCTTCGCGGGCAGCCCGTTGGCCTTGAGGGTCTCCCGGACCTGGAAGCCCACCTTCCACACGGGGTTCAGGTTGGACATGGGGTCCTGGGGGACCATGCCGATCTGGCTGCCGCGCAGCTTGACCTTGCGCTTCTCGCTGGCGTGGGTGATGTCCTCGCCGTCGAAGATGATCTTGCCCGCGTTCACGCGGCCGTTCGCGGGCAGCAGCCCGATCGCGGCCAGCGCGGAGGTGGACTTGCCCGAACCGGACTCGCCCACGATCGCCACGGTCTCACCGGGCATCACGGTGAAGTTCGAGTCCTCCACGGCCTGCACCTCACCCGTGGCCGTGGTGAACGCGATCCCGAGATCACGCACTTCCAGCAGGGGGCGGTTGTTCTCCTGGGACATGCTCATCACTTCTTCCGGGCCTTCGGGTCCAGCGCGTCGCGCAGCGCGTCACCGAGCATGATGAAGCTCAGGACGGTCAGCGACAGCGCCAGGCCGGGCCAAAATACGGGCATCGGGTTCGAGCGGAAGGCGTCCTTCGCGTCCGAGATGTCGTTGCCCCAGCTCATCATGCTGGGTGGCAGGCCGATGCCGAGGTAGGACAGAGTGGACTCGGCCACGATGAACGTGCCCAGCGAGATCGTGGCGATCACGATCACCGGCGCCATCGCGTTGGGGATGATGTGGCGCATCAGGATCCCGAAGGAGGACACGCCCAGCGAGCGGGCACTGACCACGTAGTCCGCGTTGCGCACCTCCACCACCGCGCCGCGCATGATGCGCGCGATCTGCGGCCAGCCGAACAGCACCAGCACCACCACCAGGGTCAACACCCCGCGGTTGGCCTTGAAGAACGGCAGCTGCATGACCACCAGGGCACCCAGGATCAGGGGCAGGGCGAAGAAGATGTCGCCCAGGCGCGCGAGCACGCCGTCGATCCAGCCGCCGAAGTAGCCGGCCAGCGCACCGATGATCCCGCCGATGACCACCACGCCGATGGTGGTGAACAGACCCACCATGAGCGAGGCCCGGGTCCCGGCGATCACGCGGGAGTACACGTCGCAGCCCTGGGCGGTGAAGCCCATGGGGTGGCCCGCGGAGGCCTTGCCGTTGGAGTTCTCCAGCAGGCACTGCGAGGACGCCGCGGAGGGGTCCTGGGTCCAGAACAGCTGCGGGAAGAGGGCCACCACGATCACCAGCACGATCAGCAGGGCCGCGATGATGAACGTGGGCTTCTTGCGCAGCTGCCGCCACGCGTCGCGCCACAGGCTCACGGGAGCGCCCTCGGCGGAGCGGGAGTCGGTGGCCGAGACCGGGGTCTGGGCCACGTCCGCGACGAAGTGCTCCATCATGATCCCGGTGCTCACCCCGCCGAGGTCCTTCTGGTGGGAGCCGGCCGGGGTGTCGGCGGTCTCCCGGACCTCGCGCACGGCGGCCTCGTGGGAGCGGGCCTCGGGGTTCAGGTCCCGGCCCGCGGCGTCGTTGTTCTCGAAGTTGTTCTCAGGCATAACGGATCCTCGGGTCGAGCCAGGCGTAGAGGAGGTCAACCAGCAGATTGGCCACGCAGAAGATGATCACCATCACGGACACCACGGAGACCACCATGGGTGCGTCCCCGAGCGTGAGTGCCTTGTAGAGCTGGTTGCCGATGCCGGGGACGTTGAAGATGCCCTCGGTGACGATCGCGCCGCCCATCAGTGCACCCAGGTCCATGCCCAGGAAGGTGGCCACGGGGATCATCGAGTTGCGCAGGATGTGCACCCGGATCACGCGGCCGCGGGTCAGGCCCTTGGCGGTGGCGGTGCGCACGTAGTCCGCGCTGGCGTTCTCGGCCACGGCCGTGCGGGTCAGGCGCAGCACCTGGGCGAAGGAGACCAGGCCCAGCACGATGCCGGGCAGGATCAGGTCGCTCCAGTCCGCGGCGCCGGAGACGGTCGGCTTGGCCAGCCCCCACTTCACGCCCACGAAGTACTGCATCACGAAGCCGAGCACGAAGATCGGCACGGCGATGACGATCAGGGAGACCACTAGCACGGTGGAGTCGAACCAGCCGCCCTTCTTCAGCCCGGCGTACAGGCCGAAGGTGATGCCGAAGATCGCCTCGAACACCAGGGCGATGATCGCGAGCCGGACGGTCGCGGGGAACGCGCCGGCGAGCACGTCGCTGATCTCGCGTCCGGAGAAGTTCACGCCGAGGTCGCCGGTGAGCAGACCTCCGATGTAGCTGAAGTACTGCACGAAGAACGGGTCGTTGAGGTGGTACTGCGCGGTCAGCGCGGCGGCGACACCGGGCGTGCAGCCCTTGTCCCCGCACAGCGCGTCGAGCGGATCACCGGGGGTCATGAAGACCAGGAAGTAGACCAGCAGCGTGGCGCCGAAGAAGACGGGGATCAGCTGCAGCAGTCTTTTGACCAGATACCAGGCCAAGAGGGGCTCCTCTCTATGACACGGTGACAGGGAGGCGCGGACTTCACGCGCCTCCCTGTCACCACGTGTGCATCGGGGTCAGAAGATCAGTTCTTGGTCTTCTCGACCTTGTAGTACTCGGGAACGCCGTCCCAGCCGGTGCCCACGCCGGACACGTTCTCGGACCACGCAGTGTTCGCCTGGTTGTACCAGAGCGGGATGGAGGGGAGGTCCTTCAGCAGCATGGAGTCCGCCTCCTGGAACTTCTTCACCCCGTCCTCGGAGCTCTTGGCCTCGAGACCCTCGTTCAGCTTCGCCTCGAACTCCGGGTTGTCGTAACGGGAGTCGTTGGAGGAGGCGCCCTTGGAGAAGGTGGGGCCCATGAAGTTGTACATCGAGGGGTAGTCGGCCTGCCAGCCGGAGCGGGTGGCTCCGGTCAGCTTGCCGGCCTTGGCGTCGGTGCGCAGCTCCTTGAAGGTGGAGTAGGACTTGCCCTCCACCTCAATGCCCAGGTTGTTCTTAACCTGGTTGGCAACGGCGTCCACCCACTTCTTGTGCCCACCGGCGTCGGCGTTGTACGCGATGGTGAGCTTCTGGGACTTGTTGTAGGGCTGCATCTTCTCGGCCTTGGCCCACAGCTCCTTGGCCTTCTCCTTGTCGAACTTGGTGTTCTCGGAGTTGGGGATGCTCTCGTCGTAGCCCTCGATGGTGGGGGCGGTGAAGTCCGTGGCGGGGGAGCGCGTCTCGTTGAAGATCACCTTGGTGATCTCCTGGCGGTCGATGGCCATGGACAGGGCCTGGCGGCGCAGCTTGCCGGCCTCGCCCTTCCAGTTGTCCTGGTACTCGGGCACGGCGAGGGTCTGGATGCCGGCGTAGGGCTTGTCGGAGTAGCGGTCGCCGAGGTCCGACTTGTAGTTGCCCAGTGCGCCGGTGGGGACCTGCTGCAGGACGTCCAGGTTGTTGGAGATCAGGTCCTGGTAGGCGGTGTCCGGGTTCTGGTACAGCTTGAAGGTGATGCCGCCGTTCTTGGCGGCCTCCGGGCCCTTGTAGTCGTCGTTCTTGACCAGGTCGATGCTGGAGTTGTGCTGCCAGGCGCCGTCCTTGGCCATCTTGTAGGGGCCGTAGCCCACGGGGTTCTCGCCGAAGGCCTTCATGTCCTTGAATGCGGAAGAGGGCATCGGGGCGAACGCGGTGTAGCCCAGGCGCTGCTCGAAGTCCGACTGCGGGGAGACCAGCTTGACGGTGAAGGTGTGGTCGTCAACGGCCTTCAGCCCGGACATCTTGTCCTCGGTGCTGCCCTCGGCGGAGACCTTCTCATAGCCCTCGATGGGCTCGAAGAAGGTCGCGGTGCCCTGGGCGTTCTTGGCCGCGGCGCCGTAGTTCCAGGAGTCCACGAAGCTCTGGGCGGTGATCTCCTCGCCGTTGGTGAACTTCATGTCCGGCTTGATCTTGATGGTCCAGGTCTGCTTGTCCTTGGACTCGATGGACTCCGCGAGGTCGTTCTGGGTCTTGCCCTCGGAGTCGTAGCTCACCAGACCGTTGAAGATCTGCTGGATCACCACGCCGCCACCGGTCTCGGTGGTGTTGGTGGGCACCAGCGGGTTCTGGGGTTCCACGGAGTCCGCGGTGATGATGGCGCTGCCATCGGCGGAGCCGTTGGAGTCGCCGCCGCCGCTGCAGGCGGTCAGGGAGATGGCCGCCACTGCGGCGACACCGAGAGTCTTGGAAATGCGGGAGTAACGCATCTCGCGTCCTCAAAAGCGAAGTGGAACGAGGGCTTATGAGGCCAGCGTCCGGGAATTCGAAATGGATATGACGACATCCGGTGATCGGTTGCTGGGGTTGTGCCCCAAGAACACCGCTGAGTGTAGCCCACGTCACCCCGGGTCGAGCGTTGCGCACCGGCGTGTCCGACGCGCTCGCCGCAGGGCCGGCAGACCGGTTCCCGTGCGACTCCGTCTCAATGCGGCTACCCTCGATCCCACAGCCGCCCGTCGTCGTGTGAGGAGACCCAGATGAGTGAGGCCAGCGCCGTCACCGAGGACGTGGTCACGCGCTCCATCCGCATGCTCGCGGACCACGGGTACATGGAGACCACCGTGGAGCAGCTCGCCCAGGCCGCGGGCATCAGCCGGGCCACGTTCTTCCGCAAGTACGGCAGCAAGGAGGACGTCGTCTTCGCGGACCACGCGGCCACCCTGGAGCGGCTGGAGGCCCTGCTGCAGCGCCCGGGACTGTCCCCGCAGGACGGCCTGGTGGAGGGCGCGCAGCTCGTGTTCCGCCACAACCTGGACCACGCGCAGCGCGCGTTCGCCCGGCACGACCTCCTGCAGCGCGTCGAGTCCCTGCGGGACCGTGAGATCGCCATGTCCTCGCGCTACGAGCGGGTCTTCCATGCCTTCCTGCGTGCCGCCCTGCCCGACTCCCCGGACCGCCGCGTCACGGCAGTGGCGCTGCCCGCGGCCACCGTGGCGGTGCACAACGCGTTCCTGCGCACGTGGCTGCGCGGTCCGAGGCCGGGGCAGGGGGAGCAGCTCGCGGCTGCGCTGAGCAGGCGGGTCGTGTGGCTGTGTGCGCTGTTCGGCGTGGCCCATCAGGAGACTGCCCCGTCCGGCTCGCCGGCGGACCTCTCGTTCTCGTCCGCACAGGTCTCCCTCGAGCTCGACGACGCCGCGGCGCCCCCGTACGCTCACGGCTCCCCGTCCCCGGCGGGTCGCCCGACCGCGAACGACGCCGCGTCGTCGGGTGCCGGCGCACCCGGATCCTGGTCCCCTGCCGGGGCCACGGCCCCGGCAGGAACCTCGTCCTCGTCGGACGCCTCGGCCGGTGACGCCGCAGCGCCCCCGGGGGCTGCCCCGTCGGGCCCGCCGTCCTCGGGCGGGACCCCGTCCTCTCCTGACGTTTCCGCCGACGACGACGCGGCGACTCCGGAAGCTGCCCCATCGGGCCCGCAGCTGTTGAGGGGGACGCCGTCCGCGCTGTACGCCCCGGCCGAGGACGATGCCGCGACCCCGGAGGCTGACCCGCCCGGGTCCTCGGCCGGTGCGCCGGTCGGGGGCGGGGTGGACACCGCACGCGGGCGTGACGTGGGCGCGGACCCGGACGGGTCTGCGGCGGGACCGGGGGAGCACGGCGAGCCTGCGCTCGCGAACCCGCGCGGCGGCGTCGTGGGCGGGAACCGGACCGACACGGTGTGGGTGGGCGGCGATGCCCCGATCGTGGTGCTCGTGCCCCGGGGCGGGGACCCCGCGGACGTCGCCGAGCGCACGGCACGCTCCGTCTACGAGGCGCTGCGCGGCTGACGCGCGCCCCTCCGCCACGCTGCGGGGCCCGTTGTCGGGCGCGCCCGGGGAGGTGGGGCCGGGATGGTCGGACCGCGGCGGGATGTCTTGACGTGAGACTGCGTCTCAGGGCAGACTTCGAGACGAATCATGTGGCCCAGGCCACCCCTCACCCAGACTCAGGAGCAAGCGTGAGCGATCAGTCCTTCCCATCCACCGTGACCATCACCGTGACCCACCCGGTGCTGCCGGGCCGGGAGAAGCCCATCGCGCTGGTGTCCCTGGACTCCACGGCACCCAACGGGCTGGTGATCTGGGGTTCGGAGGCCATGCGGGATCTGCAGCGCGAGCTGTCCGCGATCGACACCTCCCAGGTGGAGGCCGTGGTGGTCACCGGCAACACCAAGTCCTTCGGCGCCGGAGCCAACCTCAAGGAGATCCGCGCGGCCCAGCTCAGCGGCACCTCGGACGAGTACGTGGGCTCGGGCCACGACGCCTTCGGGGTGCTCGCGGAGATGGACGTCCCCACGTTCTCGCTCATCACGGGCGTGGCCCTGGGCGGCGGCCTGGAGCTCGCGCTGCACACGGACTACCGCCTCTCCACCTCGGGCAAGGCACCCATGGGCCTGCCCGAGTGCCACCTCGGGTTCTTCCCCGGCTGGGGCGGCGTCTACCTGCTGCCGCACCTCGTGGGCGCGGAGGCCGCGCTCAGCATCATCGTCACGGACTCGATGCGCGGTAAGAACCTCAACCCCGCCAAGGCCGCTCAGATCGGTCTCGTGGACGCCGTGCTGAACGGTGCCCCCGGCACGGACGAGTGGGAGACCTCGTGGCAGACCTGGGTCGTGGAGACCCTCGAGGGCAAGCACGAACCCCGCCGCACCACCGACGACGAGCAGACCTGGACCGCCGCCGTGGAGAAGGCCGCCGCGAAGGCCGAGAGCGCCTGGCACGGTGCCGCCCCCGGCCCGGTGGCTGCCATCGAGCTCGTGGGCCGCGCGCGCACCGAGTCCCGCGTGGTCAACGGCGAGGCCGCCGTGGAGGCGTTCACGCAGATCGTGCAGTCCGACGCCGCCCGCGCGTCCCTGTACGCGTTCGAGCTCGTGAGCGCGCGCAGCAAGCAGGCCGCCAACGTCCCGGACGCCCCCGTCCGCGAGATCAAGAAGGCCGCCGTGATCGGCGCGGGCCTCATGGCGGGCCAGCTGGCGTCCCTCATCGCCCAGGGCGCGCGCATCCCGGTGGTCATGACCGACCTCGACGACGAGCGCCTGGCCGCCGGTGTGCAGCGCACCCGGGACCGCTTCGCGGCTCAGGCGGAGAAGGGCCGGATGACCCCGGAGCAGGCCGAGCAGCTCGGCTCGCTCATCACGGGCGCCCGGAGCCCGGAGGACCTCGCGGACGCGGACTTCGTGATCGAGGCCGTGTTCGAGGAGCTGGACGTCAAGCGCCAGGTCTTCGCCCAGTGGGAACCGGTCATCAAGGAGGACGCGATTCTCGCGACCAACACCTCCTCCCTCTCCATCACCGCCATGGGCCGGGACCTGCAGCACCCGGAGCGACTCGTGGGCTTCCACGTGTTCAACCCCGTGGAGGTCACCCCCCTGCTTGAGATCGTGGCGGGCGAGAAGACCGACGACTCCACCCTGGCCACCGCGTTCGACCTCGCGGCCAAGCTGCGTCGCATCGCCGTGCGCGTGGAGGACGCCCCGAGCTTCGTGGTCAACCGCGTGCTCACGCGCATGTTCGACTCGATCGGCCGCGCCATGGACGCCGGGGGAGACCCCGAGACCGTGGACCACGCCCTGGACGCCATGGGGCTTCCCATGACCCCCCTGCAGCTGCTGGACTTCGTGGGCCCCGCCGTGCTGGTGCACATCACCCACACCATGAACGACGCCTACCCGCAGCGCTTCACGCTCTCCCCGTGGCTGGACGCCGTGGCGGACGCCGGTCTCAAGAACACCCTGCCGGCCCGCGGGGAGTCCTCCGAGACCTACCTGTCCGAGGGCGCCAACGAAGCCCTGGAGCGCACGCGGCGCGAGAACGGCGTCACGGCGCAGTCCGGCGACGGCGCCGGCGGCCAGCTGCTCACTCGCGTGCAGGACGCGCTCGCGGAGGAGATCGGCTACATGCTGGACGAGGGCGTGGTGGCCTCGGCCCGGGACATCGACCTCTGCATGATTCTCGGCGCCAACTACCCCTTCCACCTCGGCGGCATCACCCCGTACCTGGACCGCTGCGGCGCGGCCGAGCGCATCCGCGGTGCCCGGTTCGACGCCGCCCAGCAGTAGCAGCTTCCAGCAAGGATCGAGGAGTCATCATGAGCAAGGACAGCACGGAGACCACTGGCATCACCATCGAGCACCCCGAGGACTTCCCCACGGGCACGCTCGAGCCGCACTACGACCTCAACGAGCCCCTGGCCACGGACGAGGCCGGGATCTACGAGGGTGTCTCGGAAGAGGACCGCGCCCACCAGCTGCGGGCCCGCACATTCGTGCAGGAGGAAGTCCTGCCCGTTATCGCGGAGTACTGGGACCGTGGCGAGTACAACCTGGACCTCGTGCGGCGCATGGGCGAGATGGACCTGTTGCGCGATGGAGTGGAGGTCCCCGGGATGCCCCCCATGTCCAAGATGGCTGCGGGCCTGGTGGCCATGGAGCTCTCCCGCGGGGACGGCTCCATCTCCACCGTGTCCGGTGTGCAGGGTGGGCTGGCCATGCGGTCCATCGCCCTGTGCGGCAGCGAGGAGCAGAAGCAGCGGTGGCTGCCGGACATGGCCACGGGCAAGCTGCTCGGCGCGTTCGCGCTGACCGAGCCGGCGCACGGCTCGGACTCCATCGGGCTCGAGAGCCGGGCCACGCCGGTGGAGGGCGGCTACATCCTCAACGGCGCCAAGAAGTGGATCGGCAACGGCTCCATGGGCGGGATCACCGTGGTGTGGGCCCGCAGCGACGAGGACGGCGCGGTCCACGGCTTCGTGGTCCCCCAGGAGTCCGAGGGCTACACGGGCACCACCATGAAGGCCAAGCTCGCACTGCGCGCCATCCACCAGGCGGAGATCACGCTCGAGAACGTGTTCGTGCCCACCGAGAACGTGCTGCCCCACGCCAAGAACTTCCGCGACACCTCGGCCGTGCTGTTCGCCACCCGCATCGGGGTGGCGTGGGCCGCGGTGGGTCACGCCCAGGCGTGCTACGAGACCGCGGTGCACTATGCCATGCAGCGCCACCAGTTCGGGCGCCCGCTGGCGGCGTCGCAGATCGTGCAGGAGCGGCTCACCCGCATGCTCAGTGAGCTCACCCAGATCCAGACGCTGGTGATGGCCATGGCACGCAAGGAGGAGGCGGGCACACTGAGCGGGCCGCAGGCGTCCCTCGCCAAGTACACCGCCACCCGCACGGCCCGCCAGGTGGCCATGAACGCCCGCGACCTGCTGGGCGGCAACGGGATCCTCATGGAGAACCGGGTGGCACGGCACTTCGCGGACATTGAGGCCATCCACACGTACGAGGGCACGGAGACCGTCCAGGCCCTCATCATCGGCAAGTCCATCACGGGGATCTCCGCGTACAAGTGAGTCTCGCGGGGCGCACCCGGCCCGCCACCGATCCAGGAGCACCATGTTCGCGAACACCGAGCCGCTGACCCCCCTGCGCTTCCTGGAGCGCAGCGCGGAGGTCTTCCCCGACCGCCGCGCCGTGGTCCACGGTTCCCAGGAATGGAGCTACCGGCAGTTCGACCGGGACGTCCAGCGCTTCGCCGCGGCGCTGCGTCCTCTGCTGGCGGACGCTCCTGCGGAGTCCTCCGGCGCAACCGGCGAGGGCGACCGTTCGAACGGTGCGGGCCGGCGCGCCGCGGAGGAGGACTTCCAGGGGGCCGAGTTCCTGGAACGGGAGTGGCCCACCGTCGCAGTGGTGGCCCCCAACGTGCCGGCGGCTCTGATGGCGCACTACGCCGTGCCCGCGGCGGGGGCCGTGCTGGTCCCCCTCAATCCACGGCTCAGCGCCCGGGAGCTGCAGTACATCCTCGAGCACTGCGGAGCCCGGGTGGTGCTCGCGGACGTCTCGGTGCTGGACACGGTCGCGGAGGCGATGGGCGACCGCACCGGGGTCCGCCTCGTGCAGGTCCCCGACGAGCAGGCCGGGCTGCCGGCCGTCCGTGACGGCGCGGGCGCCGGAGTCCCCACGTTCGAGGAGTTCCTGGACGCCCCGGTGCGCCACGCAGGCAGCGCGGAGAAGACCGATGGCGGCGTCGTGCGCCGTGGCGTGGTGGACGAGAACGCTCCCATCACCCTGAACTACACGTCCGGGACCACCGGTCGGCCCAAGGGGGTGCTCTACTCTCACCGCGGCGCCTACCTCAACAGTCTGGGAGAGGTGTTCCACAACGGGTTCACCGGGGACACCCGCTACCTGTGGACCCTGCCCATGTTCCACTGCAACGGGTGGTGCACCACCTGGGCCGTGACGGCGGCGGGCGGGACGCACGTGTGCCTGCGCGCCGTGCGGGCGCAGGACGTGTGGAGCGCGTTCGACGAGCACGCCATCACCCACCTGTGCGGGGCCCCGGCGGTGTGCTCCACCATCGTGGACGCCCAGGAGGCCCACCCGCTCGACCGTCGCATCCGCATCACCACGGCGGGAGCTCCGCCGGCGCCGAGCATCATCGAACGGCTGGAGCAGGCGGGTTTCGACATCGTGCACGTCTACGGCCTCACCGAGGTGTTCGGCCCCATCACCATCTGCGAACCCCAGGAGCAGTGGGCGGAGCTGCCGGCCTCGGAGCGGGCGCGGCAGATGTCCCGACAGGGCGTCGCGATGATCCAGGCGGAGTCCGCACGGGTGGTGGATCCCGAGATGCAGGACGTCCCCGCGGACGGCGAGAGCCTCGGGGAGGTCGTGCTGCGCGGGAACAACGTGATGATCGGCTACTACCGGGACGTCACCGCCACCCGGAAGGCCTTCGACGGCGGGTGGTTCCACACCGGGGACCTGGGCGTCATGCACCCGAACGGGTACATCCAGCTCACGGACCGCGCCAAGGACGTGATCATCTCCGGGGGCGAGAACATCTCCTCCATCGAGGTGGAGCAGGCGCTCTACTCGCACCCGGACGTCCTGGACGTGGCCGTGGTGGGTGTGCCGCACGAGAAGTGGGGTGAACGGCCGGTGGCCCACGTGGTGCGGGCGGGCGGCTCCACCGTGAGCGAGGAGCAGCTCCGGGAGCACGTCCGGTCCCAACTGAGCGGGTTCAAGGTGCCGGACAGCGTCACCTTCACCGATGAGCTGCCCCGCACGGCCACGGGCAAGGTGCGCAAGAACCTGCTGCGGGACTGACCGGCAGGCTGGGGCCCCCGTTTTGCGCAGGTCAGCGGCCGTGTGTAATGTATTCCGAGTCGCCGCAAGGACGGACAGCGAAGAGCTGACCTGGACGGTCGACCAGCCCCCTTCCTCCACAGGAACCAACCGCGTGAGAACGCAGAGTTGCGGACCGGATGAGGAACGGATAAGCTAGTCGAGTTGCCAACAGGACAGCCACGAAGCTTCCGAATCGCGGCAACGCAAACTTCCAATCCAAAGCCCTGGATCAGGGTTTAGATGTGGTGTGTTGTTTGTCAACTCAATAGTGTGTCTAGTTTGTTGATACCAAAGTTTTATTTTTTGGTTGATGGCCCGATGCCTTTTCAGGTGTTTTCCCGTTTCCTGGGGGTGTTGGGTGTCAGCTGGGATCCTACCGGCCGCACGTAGGTGTGGTGGGTGGTTTCTGTTGAATTTTTTGACGGAGAGTTTGATCCTGGCTCAGGACGAACGCTGGCGGCGTGCTTAACACATGCAAGTCGAACGCTGAAGCTTGGTGCTTGCACTGGGTGGATGAGTGGCGAACGGGTGAGTAATACGTGAGTAACCTGCCCTTGACTCTGGGATAAGCCTGGGAAACTGGGTCTAATACTGGATACGACGGCGCATCGCATGGTGTGTTGTGGAAAGGGTTTTACTGGTTTTGGATGGGCTCACGGCCTATCAGCTTGTTGGTGGGGTAATGGCTCACCAAGGCGACGACGGGTAGCCGGCCTGAGAGGGTGACCGGCCACACTGGGACTGAGACACGGCCCAGACTCCTACGGGAGGCAGCAGTGGGGAATATTGCACAATGGGCGGAAGCCTGATGCAGCGACGCCGCGTGAGGGATGACGGCCTTCGGGTTGTAAACCTCTTTCAGCACGGAAGAAGCGAGAGTGACGGTACGTGCAGAAGAAGCGCCGGCTAACTACGTGCCAGCAGCCGCGGTAATACGTAGGGCGCAAGCGTTGTCCGGAATTATTGGGCGTAAAGAGCTCGTAGGCGGTTTGTCGCGTCTGCTGTGAAAGCCCGGGGCTTAACCCCGGGTGTGCAGTGGGTACGGGCAGACTTGAGTGCAGTAGGGGAGACTGGAATTCCTGGTGTAGCGGTGAAATGCGCAGATATCAGGAGGAACACCGATGGCGAAGGCAGGTCTCTGGGCTGTTACTGACGCTGAGGAGCGAAAGCATGGGGAGCGAACAGGATTAGATACCCTGGTAGTCCATGCCGTAAACGTTGGGCACTAGGTGTGGGGAACATTCCACGTTTTCCGCGCCGTAGCTAACGCATTAAGTGCCCCGCCTGGGGAGTACGGCCGCAAGGCTAAAACTCAAAGGAATTGACGGGGGCCCGCACAAGCGGCGGAGCATGCGGATTAATTCGATGCAACGCGAAGAACCTTACCAAGGCTTGACATACACCGGACCGGGCCAGAGATGGTCTTTCCCCCTTGTGGGGCTGGTGTACAGGTGGTGCATGGTTGTCGTCAGCTCGTGTCGTGAGATGTTGGGTTAAGTCCCGCAACGAGCGCAACCCTCGTTCTATGTTGCCAGCACGTGATGGTGGGGACTCATAGGAGACTGCCGGGGTCAACTCGGAGGAAGGTGGGGATGACGTCAAATCATCATGCCCCTTATGTCTTGGGCTTCACGCATGCTACAATGGCCAGTACAATGGGTTGCGATGCCGTGAGGTGGAGCTAATCCCAAAAAGCTGGTCTCAGTTCGGATCGTGGTCTGCAACTCGACCACGTGAAGTCGGAGTCGCTAGTAATCGCAGATCAGCAACGCTGCGGTGAATACGTTCCCGGGCCTTGTACACACCGCCCGTCAAGTCACGAAAGTTGGTAACACCCGAAGCCGGTGGCCTAACCCTTGTGGGGGGAGCCGTCGAAGGTGGGACTGGCGATTGGGACTAAGTCGTAACAAGGTAGCCGTACCGGAAGGTGCGGCTGGATCACCTCCTTTCTAAGGAGCACTGTGGCTGGCCGTGTGGCCGGCACCCACGATCCTCGTCATTTTCGGCGGGGTGTGGTTGATGCTCATGGGTGGAATATCAGCAAGCGGACACGCTGTGCCCTGACACGGGAACACGGCCGGACACGAGTTCTGGTGGTGGTGTTGGGGTGGCGGCGTGGTGGCACATTGTTGGGTTGTCGATCAACACGTCAGTGTTGGTTGGTTTCCCGCAGCATCACGAGACTGGGATGGTTTTCCTGGTGGGGTGGTGTTGGTGGGTTGTTGTTTGTCAACTACATAGTGGACGCGAGCATCTTTGACGCCGCGCACCTGGAAGGGTGTGTGGTGTGTTCTTTGATGATTTATTTGTGTTGTGTGGCGTATAAGTTGTTACGAGCACACGGTGGATGCCTTGGCATCAGGAGCTGATGAAGGACGTGGAAATCTGCGATAAGCCTCGGGGAGCTGATAAACGAGCTGTGATCCGAGGGTCTCCGAATGGGGTAACCCGGCTGCGTATCATGCGTGGTCACTCGTATCTGAATTCATAGGGTGCGAGGAGGAACGTGGGGAAGTGAAACATCTCAGTACCCATAGGAAGAGAAAACAACAGTGATTCCGTGAGTAGTGGCGAGCGAAAGCGGATGGTGGCTAAACCGGTTGTGTGTGATACCTGGCGAGGGTTGCATGATCGGGGTTGTGGGATGCGTTGTTCCTGGGGTCGCCACCCTGGGCGCTGTGGCGTGGTGGTAGTCGAACTGGTGGTGAGTGCCAGACCGTAGGGGGTGTGAGTCCCGTAGACGAAACTGTCATTGTCGTGGTGTGACGTTGTTCCCGAGTAGCACGGGGCCCGTGAAATCTCGTGTGAATCTGCCAGGACCACCTGGTAAGCCTGAATACTTCCTGATGACCGATAGCGGATCAGTACCGTGAGGGAATGGTGAAAAGTACCCCGGGAGGGGAGTGAAATAGTACCTGAAACCGTGTGCTTACAAGCCGTTGGAGCCTTTTGGGGTGACAGCGTGCCTTTTGAAGAATGAGCCTGCGAGTTAGTGTTACGTCGCGAGATTAACCCGTGTGGGGTAGTCGTAGCGAAAGCGAGTCTGAATAGGGCGTTGTGAGTGGCGTGATCTAGACCCGAAGCGGAGTGATCTACCCATGGCCAGGTTGAAGCGCGTGTAAGAGCGCGTGGAGGACCGAACCCACTTCAGTTGAAAATGGAGGGGATGAGCTGTGGGTAGGGGTGAAAGGCCAATCAAACTCCGTGATAGCTGGTTCTCCCCGAAATGCATTTAGGTGCAGCGTTGCGTGTTGCTTGCTGGAGGTAGAGCTACTGGATGGCTGATGGGCCCTACAAGGTTACTGACGTCAACCAAACTCCGAATGCCAGTCAAGTGTAAGCGTGGCAGTGAGACTGTGGGGGATAAGCTTCATAGTCGAAAGGGAAACAGCCCAGACCATCAACTAAGGCCCCTAAGCGTGTGCTAAGTGGGAAAGGATGTGGAGTTGCTGAGACAACCAGGAGGTTGGCTTAGAAGCAGCCACCCTTGAAAGAGTGCGTAATAGCTCACTGGTCAAGTGATTCCGCGCCGATAATGTAGCGGGGCTCAAGTACACCGCCGAAGTTGTGGCATGACACCGTTAGCTGAGCCGTTTGTGGTTGAGGTGGTGTTGTGGGTAGGGGAGCGTCGTTGGGGTAGTGAAGCTGCGGGGTGACCCAGTGGTGGAACCTCAACGAGTGAGAATGCAGGCATGAGTAGCGATAGACGGGTGAGAAACCCGTCCGCCGGATGATCAAGGGTTCCAGGGTCAAGCTAATCTGCCCTGGGTGAGTCGGGACCTAAGGCGAGGCCGACAGGCGTAGTCGATGGACAACGGGTTGATATTCCCGTACCGATGAAGAACCGACCCTACTGAGCCGGGGATACTAACCACCCGAGCCACCATGACCGTGACCCCTTGTGGGTCGCGGGGTGTGTGGTGAGGCTGGGACCTGATCCGGGGAGGTAAACGTGTTAACAGGTGTGACGCAGGAAGGTAGCCGAGCCAGGCGATGGTTGTCCTGGTCTAAGCATGTAGGGTGACCCGTTGGTAAATCCGCGGGTTGTGTGCCTGAGATGTGATGGGACTCTCTTAGGTGAGAGAATTCGGTGATCCTATGCTGCCAAGAAAAGCATCGACGTGAGGTTCTAGTCGCCCGTACCCCAAACCGACACAGGTGATCAGGTAGAGAATACTAAGGCGTTCGAGAGAATCATGGTTAAGGAACTCGGCAAAATGCCCCCGTAACTTCGGGAGAAGGGGGGCCCTGTCTGGTGAGCACACGTGCTGTGTGAGCTGGGTGGGGTCGCAGAGGCTAGGGGGAAGCGACTGTTTATCAAAAACACAGGTCCGTGCGAAGTCGTAAGACGATGTATACGGACTGACTCCTGCCCGGTGCTGGAAGGTTAAGAGGACCTGTTAGACCCTTCGGGGTCGAAGCGGAGAATTTAAGCCCCAGTAAACGGCGGTGGTAACTATAACCATCCTAAGGTAGCGAAATTCCTTGTCGGGTAAGTTCCGACCTGCACGAATGGAGTAACGACTTCCCTACTGTCTCAACCATGAACTCGGCGAAATTGCAGTACGAGTAAAGATGCTCGTTTCGCGCAGCAGGACGGAAAGACCCCGAGACCTTTACTATAGTTTGGTATTGGTGTTCGGTGTGGCTTGTGTAGGATAGGTGGGAGACTGTGAAGCTATCACGCTAGTGGTGGTGGAGTCGTTGTTGAAATACCACTCTGGTCACTCTGGACATCTAACTTCGGCCCGTGATCCGGGTCAGGGACAGTGCCTGATGGGTAGTTTAACTGGGGCGGTTGCCTCCTAAAGAGTAACGGAGGCGCCCAAAGGTTCCCTCAGCCTGGTCGGCAATCAGGTGTTGAGTGTAAGTGCACAAGGGAGCTTGACTGTGAGAGTGACAGCTCGAGCAGGGACGAAAGTCGGGACTAGTGATCCGGCGGTACATTGTGGAATGGCCGTCGCTCAACGGATAAAAGGTACCTCGGGGATAACAGGCTGATCTTGCCCAAGAGTCCATATCGACGGCATGGTTTGGCACCTCGATGTCGGCTCGTCGCATCCTGGGGCTGGAGTTGGTCCCAAGGGTTGGGCTGTTCGCCCATTAAAGCGGTACGCGAGCTGGGTTCAGAACGTCGTGAGACAGTTCGGTCCCTATCCGCTGCGTGCGTTGGAAATTTGTGGAGGCCTGTCCTTAGTACGAGAGGACCGGGACGGACGAACCTCTGGTATGTCAGTTGTTCCGCCAGGAGCATCGCTGATTAGCTACGTTCGGGATTGATAACCGCTGAAAGCATCTAAGCGGGAAGCTTGCTCCGAGATGAGATTTCCTGACCCCCTTTGTGGGGTGTGAGGTGCCCAGTAGACGACTGGGTTGATAGGCCAGGTGTGGAAGCGTTGTAAGGCGTGGAGCTGACTGGTACTAATACACCGAAGACTTATACACACACGATCTGTCATCAAGAGTGTGGTGTTCGCGTTCACTATGTGGTTGACCACCAACAACCCCGGCCCCCCGTTGTGGGGGGTGTGGGTGTGTGGTTGACAGAGGAATACAGGTTTGACCCGTGGTAGGCACGGGAACCAGGTTTCCGCCCCCGGTTGTGTGGGGTGGTGCAGGTTTCCGGTGGTTATAGCGTGGGGGAAACGCCCGGTCCCATCCCGAACCCGGTAGCTAAGACCCACAGCGCTGATGGTACTGCACTCGGTAGGGTGTGGGAGAGTAAGTCACCGCCGGAATTATTGTGAACAGGGTTGAGGCCCCACACCGTAAGGTGTGGGGCCTCCCCGCATTTAACACGCGGTCTATGCCGCCCGCTGGCGGGCACCACCAACAGAGGGCACATCCCGCCACCCCACCTGCGATGCGGCCCCGAGAGCCCGGTCCAGATCCGCCAGGTGATCGTCGATGCTCTCCAACCCCACGGACAACCGCACCAGGTCCTCGGGGACCTCGTACGCGGTGCCCACCCGCGAGGCGTGCGTCATGCTGTGCGGCACGCACGCCAGGGACTCCACCCCGCCCAGGCTCACGGACAGGTTGTAGAGCTCTGAGGCGGCCACGAACTCGTGCGCTGCTCGGAGCCCGCCGGCGGGCCGGAAAGAGATGATGCCCCCGAAACCGCCGTGCAGGGTCTGCGCCGCGAGGTCGTGCTGCGGGTGATCCTCCAGGCCGGGGTAGTGGACCTCCACCACGTCCTCTCGGGACCGCAGGAAGTGCGCGACCTCCAGAGCGTTGGAGCAGTGGCGCTCCATGCGCAGCGGCAACGTCTTGAGTCCGCGGGCAGCGAGGAACGCGTCGAAGGGCCCGGCCACGGCTCCGCACGCGAACTGCTGGAACGCGAGCCGTTCCGCGAGAGTCTCGCCGCGCCAGTGCGCGTCCCTCACCACCACGGCTCCGCCGAGCACGTCCGAGTGGCCGCCGATGTACTTGGTGGTGGAGTGGGCCACCGCGTGGGCGCCCAGCGTCAGCGGGTTCTGGAGGGCGGGGGTCGCGAAGGTGTTGTCCACCACGAGCAGCGCGCCGGCGTCGTCGGCCACTCGCGCCCACGCGGCGATGTCCGCCACCCGCAGCAGCGGGTTGGACGGGGTTTCCAGCCACAGCACGGCGGTGCTGCCGGGGCGGACGGTGCGGGCGGCGTCGTCCGCGGAGGCCGAGGGCACGATGCTGTGCGAGATCCCCCAGCCCGAGAGCACCCGGTCGACCAGGCGGAACGTGCCGCCGTAGACGTCCGCGGCGAGCACCACGTGGTCACCCGGCTGCAGGACTGCGCGCAGGAGGGCGTCCTCCGCGGCCATGCCGGAGGAGAACGCGAACGCGCGTGTCCCGTGCTCGAGCGAGGCCAGCTGCTCCTCGAAGCCGTTGCGCGTGGGGTTGGATCCGCGGCTGTACTCGTGGCCGCCCTCGCGGAACTGGTTCACGCCGTCCTGCACGAACGTGGAGGTCTGGTAGATCGGCGGGACCACGGCGCCCGTGGTCGGATCGGGGTGCTGGCCGTCGTGGATCGCCCGTGTGGCGAGGCCGCGCAGGGTGTCGGTGGAGCGTGTCATCGTGGGTCTCCTGGTAGGTGTGGTCCGGGGGCCTCGGTGGCCGCCGGGGTGAAAAATGGTCATCGCGGGCGGGAAGGTTCGCGCGTTCGAGGACAGTCCGTCGCCCGCGCGAACCGACTCGCAGCTCAGGGGGCCGCTACCGCGGTCCCCCGCCCAGCCGCGGTCTCCCACCCCGGGGCGGGCTCCGCAATCACCGAGAGCGCCCGGAACAGGTCCGCGGTGAGCTCCGCCTCGTCCTCGAGACCCACGGTGAAACGCAGGGTTCGTTCCGTGATGCCGCTGGCCCGGAACTGCTCGGGGGTGAGTCGGCAGTGGGTCATGCTCGCGGGGTGGGCCACGAGCGTCCGGACGTCGCCGATGTTGGCGGCCAGACGGATCAGCCGCAGGGAGTCCACCACGTCCTCGACCTGTGCGGGGGTGCCCGCGAGGTCCACGGAGAACACCCCTCCGGCGCCCCGGTACCCGCCGTGCCTCAGCAGCTCGCGCTGGCGGCCCGTGGCGGAGGCCGGGTGGTGCACCCGTTCCACGGCGGGATGGGCCGCGAGCGTTGCAGCCAGGCTCTCGGCCGTGGCCGACTGCCGCTCCACCCGCACTCCCAGGGTGGCCATGCCCTGCAGGATCTCGTGCGCGGTGGTGGCACCCAGGCACGGGCCAAGGTCGTTGAGGTACTTGCACCGCGCCACCCCCAGCACCGCGCGCTCGGCGCCGTAGGTCTCCACGGCGGAGCGTCCGCCCCAGCGGTGGCGCGGTTCGGTCAGCCACGGCCACCGAGCGGGATCCTTGGTGGGGTCGAAGCTCCCGGTGGCCACGAGCAGCCCGCCCAGCGGTCCGCCGTGCCCGGCCAGGTACTTGGTGGCCGAGTGCACCACGAAGTCCGCCCCGTGCTCCCCGGGGGTGTACAGGTGCGGGGTGGCCACGGTGTTGTCCACCACCACGGCCGCCCCGTGACGGTGGGCGATCTGGGCGATCGCCTCCAGCTCGGGCAGCTCGGTGAGCGGGTTGGCGATGGACTCCAGGAAGAACACGCGCGTGCCCTCCCGCACGGCGTCCTCCCACTCGCGCGGATCGCGGGGATCCGCGAAGCTCACCTCGAGCCCGGTGTCCTCGAGGGTGTCCGTGAGCAGGTCCACGGACCCGCCGTAGAGCCGTGAGGACACCACGGCGTGGGCGTCCCGCGCCGGTCCCGTGAGCGTGAGCAGGGCCAGCGCCACGGCCGCCTGGCCCGACGACGCCGCCACGGCACCCGCTCCGCCCTCGCGCCGGGCGATCTCGGCCTCCAGGGCCGCGACGTTCGGGTTGCCCGTCCGCGCGTACGTGTACCCACCGGCCCGCTGCGCGAACACGGCGCGGGCGTCCGCGAGGGTGTCGAACGCGTAGGCCGCGCTGTGGTGGATGGGCTGGATGATGGGCGTCCCCAGTGGTGGGGCAGCCGTGGTGGCGCTCATAACATTCTCCGTTCCTCGGTGCCGCGCGGCTCCCGGTGCGGGAGCCGCGCGGGTGGTGCTCCGGTGGTGGGCCGTGCGCCTCAGCGCGTGGCCGCGGCCCCCGCAGGGGCGGTGCCGGGCGGGACGGCCCGGGCGGCGTCGTTGCCCTGGCCGTCCCGGTCCGCGCGGGCGAGCTCGCCGCGCACCGTGACCGCGGCGGCCACCAGACGGTCCAGGGCGGCCCGCGTCTCGGGCCAGGCGCGGGTCTTCAGACCGCAGTCCGGGTTGACCCACACGCGGTCGGCACCGATGGCGTGCGCGGCGTGGCGCACGCGCCCGGCGACCTCCTCGAACGTGGGCACGCGCGGGGAGTGGATGTCCCACACGCCGGGACCCACGTCCCGCGGGAAGTCCGCGGCGGCGAGCCCGTCCACGATGCCCGAGCCGGAGCGGGAGGCCTCCAGGGTGGTGACGTCCGCGTCCAGGCCCTCGATCGCGTCCAGCACCGTCTCGAACTCCGAGTAGCACAGGTGCGTGTGGATCTGCGTGTCCGGGGCGGCGGCTCCGGTGGCCAGCCGGAACGACCCCACGGACCACTCCAGGTACGCCGGGCGGTCCGCCTCGCGCAGCGGCAGCAGCTCCCGCAGCGCTGGCTCGTCCACCTGGACCACGGCGGTCCCGGCGGCCTCGAGGTCCGTGATCTCGTCCCGCAGAGCCAGCGCCACCTGGTCCGCGACCTCCGCCGCGGGGGCGTCGTCCCGCACGAAGGACCACGCGAGGATCGTCACCGGACCCGTGAGCATGCCCTTCACAGGACGGTCCGTGAGCGACGCCGCGTACCCGGTCCAGTCCACGGTGATGGGCGCGGGCCGGGAGACGTCCCCAAACAGGATGGACGGGCGCGTGCACCGCGAGCCGTAGGACTGCACCCAGCCGTGACGCGTGGTCGCGAAGCCGTCCAGGGCCTCCGCGAAGTACTGCACCATGTCGTTGCGCTCCGGCTCGCCGTGCACCAGCACGTCCAGGCCCAGCTCCTCCTGCGCGCGCACCGTGCGGGCGATCTCCCGCCGGATCGCCTCCGTGTAGGCGGCGTCGTCCAGGCGCCCGGCGCGGTGGGCAGCGCGGGTCGCACGGATCTCGGTGGTCTGCGGGAACGAGCCGATGGTGGTGGTGGGCAGCAGCGGCAGCCGCAGCCGCTCGTGCTGCGCCGCCCGGCGCTCGACGGCGGAAGCCCGCACGCGGTCCTCGCCGCGCACCGCGGCGGTGCGCTCGCGGACCTCGGGCCGGTGCGTGGCCGGGTGGGCGGCGCGGGCCGCGCGGATCCGGGCGTCCGTCTCCAGGGTCTGCGTGATCGCCTCCCAGCCGTGCTCGACGCCGCGCGCGAGCTCGACCACCTCGGTGACCTTCTGGTCAGCGAACGCCACCCAGCTGCGCACGTCCGGGTCCAGCCCGGTCTCCTGGGTGACGTCGTGCGGGACGTGCAGCAGCGGCGTGGCCGTGCCCACCGCCACGGGGCCGCGGGCCGCGGCGCGCAACCGGTCCAGGGTGTCCGTGGCGCCCGCCAGGTCCGTGCGCCACACGGTGCGACCGCCCACGACGCCGGCCACGACCGGGCGCTCGCCCCACGCCCGCAGCGCCTCGGCACCGGGGACGTCCCCGCGGTCCAGGTCCACGGCCAGGGCCTCCGCATCCGTACGGGCCAGGGCCAGCAGGGCGTCCCCACCGGCATCCCCGTAGCCCACGGTCACGAGTGCGGCGGGGCGGTCCGCCGGGAACGTGAGCCGGCGGTAGGCGGACTCCACGGCGGCCACGATCTCGGTGCGCTCCACCGCCCAGCCGTCCGCGGCGAGAGCGGGCTCGTCCAGCTGCACCCACTGCACACCGGCCGCGGCGAGCTCCGAGAGGATCCGCACGTAGAGACCCACCACGTCCTCCAGGCGGCCCAGCGGATCCACGGGGGCGTCGTCGGTGGTCTCCGGGCGGGAGAGCATCAGCAGGGTCACCGGACCCACGAGCACGGGGCGGGTCCGCACCCCGGTGCGCCGGAGGGTGTCCAGGTAGCGGGCCACGAGGCTCTCCGGGTGCGCGCTGAGGGGGGTGTCCGGGCCGATCTCCGGGACGTAGTAGTGGTAGTTGGTGTCGAACCACTTGGTCATCTCCAGCGGCTCCAGCCGGTCCGTGCCCCGGGACAGCGCGGTGAGCAGGCCGATGCCCTCGGGGGTGTCCGGGGCGGCGGGGGAGTAGCCGTCCGCAGTGAAACGGGCCGGGACCGCGCCGAGGGCCAGGGCCGTGTCCAGCACGTGGTCCACGGCGAAGCCCTCGGACGGGATGGCGTGCTCGGCGCCGAGCCCGAGCTCCCGCAGCCGCAGGGTGGTGCGTTCGCGCAGGGCGCCGAGCGTGTCCACCACGGTGCTCGCGGGGTGCCGGGCGGGATCCTTCCAGTGGGCTTCGAGCGCACGCTTGAGCTCGCGGTCCGGGCCGATGCGCGGATAGCCCAGGATCGTGGCGGCGGGCAGGGTGGCGGGGTTCGTGACGGTCATGATCTCTCCTTGCGAGGGTCGGTCCGGGGTGGAAAAGGGTGTGGGGCAGCCGCACCGCGGGTGGGTCCGCGGCGGGACGGGTGGGTTGGTGACGATGCCGTGCCGGGCACCGGGCCTGCCGGGGCGTCTCCGATGTAGGCGGGGCGCCCGACGCTGCCCGGGTCAGGCCGCGGGGCTGCGGCCCCGGTACTCGCGGGCGGCGTCCCGCACGCGCAGGTGCTCCAGGATGGTCAGCGCCGCGTCCGGGCGGTTGAAGGTGTACAGGTGGAAGCCGGCGCAGCCGAGGTCCAGGAGGTCGTCGATCAGGGTCAACGTGGCGGCGGTGCCCCGGTGCCGCAGCTCGTCCGGGGAACCCGCGGTGAGGAACCGGGTGAGCCGCTCGGGCACGGGCACACCGGTGATCTCCGTCATCCGCTGCAACCGTTTCGGGTTGGTCAGCGGCATCAGGCCGGCCACCACGGGAATGTGGATCCCCTCGGAGCGCGCCCGCTCGAGGAACGCGGCGTAGTCCTCGGGCTCGTACAGCACCTGCGTGATCGCGTAGTCAGCGCCGGCCTCCTGCTTCTCCCACAGGGAAGCCAGGTCCGCCTCGAAGTCGCGGCCGCGCGCGGGGGAGGGGTAGCACGCCACCGACACGGACAGCGGCCGGGTGCCGGGGCGGAAGCCGTCCCCGAAACGACGCCGCTCGACGTCGCGGATGAGCCGCACCAGCTCCGAGGCCCGGCCGATCCCCCCGGGAGGGGTCACCCACTCACCCGCACCCAGGGGCGGGTCCCCGCGCAGTGCGAGGAGGTCCCGCACGCCGTCGTCCAGCAGATGCTCCACGGAGCGTTCCAGTCCGGCGCGGTCCGTGCCGCCGCACGTGAAGTGCGCCATCACGGGCGTGCGGGTGGTCCGGCGCAGGTGCCGCAGGGCCTCGCGGGAGACACCGCGCCCGCCCGAGTGTCCGTGCGTGACCGAGAAGAAGTCCGGTCCGGCCTGGGCCATGGCGTCGATGCTGCGCCACACGGTGTCCGGGTCCGTGGTGGGGCGCGGGGGGAACACCTCGAACGAGACGAGCGTGGAACGGCGGGGCCGGCGCACCAGCCAGGACGTGCCCGAGGGCGCGGCGCCCGCCGCGGTGAGGTCCTGGTGGACGGCGGTCAGGGGTGCGGACATATGAGAAAACCTCCGGCGGTAGGACGCCGGAGGTCGATTTCCGTGCGCCGTACTTGCCAGCCACGCGGTTGCGTGACGGCCGGATCGTCATCTGGGGCACCCCACTACAGCAGGAGGGTTGCCGCCCGGTTAGCCAGAGCTTTGCACCGGGACTCATGATCCTTTGTTGGCTGCGACAGTAGCACGGGCGGGGAGAGTGTCAAAAGGAGGCCGTGCGGCGTCGTGGGTCGGGGCGGGGGATCAGCGCGGGAGGGCGCCGCGGGTGCTGCCGGTGTGGTGCGGGTCCCGCGTGAAGCCGAGTACGATCCGCTCGGTGTCCAACAGGTCGGAGGAGTCCTCCGGGCCCGGGCACTGGTCCTCGTGGAAGAGCCGCACGAGGGACACGGTCACCGCGCACAGCGTGAACGAACCGGTGGTGACGGCCAGGAAGAACGGGGCATAGGGCGCGTGCACGGACCAGTCCGTGAACAGGAAGGACGCGGTGTAGACGCACGCGGTGAACACGCCGAGCACGGCGGAAAGCTGGTAGAGGCCGTTCTCCAGTCGGTGGTGACGCAGCAGCGGTGTCATGGATCCCTTGCGGTGCAGACGGTGCGGACGGTGTGCCGCGACGACTCGCGGTGACTCCGGAGGACATGAACGAGAACGAGAATGCGCGGGCCGGCAGTGCGCTCATCCTAGCAACCCGGGGTGTCGTCGCACGTGGGGCCGGTGTGGGCCGTTCTGGGGGCGGGGTTGGGCGCGCAACACGTTTTCATGTCTTCGAATGCACTTGGCCGGAGGCGATCCAGCTGTGAGACTCGTCACCATGACGACCTCCCGCGCCCTGCGCTGCCTGTCCGTGGCCACCCTCGTGCTCGCCCTGGGGGCGTGCGGGGCGCCGTCGGGAGGGGACGGTTCTTCTGGGGCCTCGTCCGCCGCGCCGTCGGGGGCCGGGGTCACGAGCGGGGCGACGCCGGGTCGCTCGGGCGACGCCGCGGCGTCGCCGTCCGCCACGAGTGTGCGGCCCAGCCCCTCGCCGGAGGCGGCGCAGGCCGCCGAGCTGACCCAGAGCTTCACCACGCCGGACGGGAGCATCGGGTTCCGCTACCCGCAGGGATGGACGGTGGGCGCACCGGACGCCTCGACGCCCGAGACCAGGGCGTGGCTCCTCAAGGACGCCGAGGGCGCCACCGTGCTCATGCTGGCCATCCGGCCGGACGGGCAGATCGCGAGCCCCGTGACACCCACGAGCACCACGTCCCACGGCACCCTGCCCGGCGCGCTGGACTCCCACGGTGACCCCGTGCGCATCGCCGTGGGGCCCTACCCCGGGCAGTCCGCGGGGGCCAACATGCTGGTGGCCTACGGCATCACGTCGAACACCGGGGCGGACCGGCTGTTCGGTCACATCTCCCGCGGGGACGGCACGATGGTGTCCTTCCAGGGCACCCAGCAGGGCGGGATCAACACCTCGGTGGACATGGCGGCGGAGGCGGACGCGTTCTCGAAGAGTCCCCGGTTCCGCGAGGAGATCCTCCCCGTGCTGTCCTCCTTCACCATGCGGCCCGTGGGCGCCACACCCGCCGCGACGGCGGCCCCCACCGGGGGCACCGGCGCGTGCCGGGGTGGGTCCTACGAGTACAGCGGGCTCGAGGGTGTGGACTGCGCCGAGGCGACCGCGATCCTCCAGGAGGTGGAGAGCGCCGGGCGCCCCGCCGGTGCCCGCGGCAAGGAGACGGACCGGTACCACTGCTTCTGGTCCAGCGCGGGGGAGAAGAGCTCCGGGGCACCGGACGTGCAGTGCAATGCGCAGACCTCCGGGCGGCACCTGTTCGATGCGAACGTGCGCTGAGCCCGCGCGCCCCAGCCCGTCGGAGGGCGGTGCTACACATGAGCCATGGCACACCTGGATGAGCTTCCCCCGGATCTCGTGACCGAGCTGCGCGTGAGCGCCGCGCATCCCCTGAGCGGAGGGGACAGCGCCAACGCGTTCCGCTTGGACACCCCGGACGGGCCCCTGTTCGCCAAGACCATGAGCTACGCCCCCGAGGGCGTGCTGCCGGTCGAGGCCGCCGCGCTCGAGGCCCTGCGCGCCGTGGCCCCGGACGAGGTGCGGATCCCCGCGGTGCGGCACGTCAGCGAGGACGCCCTCGTGCTGGAGTGGATCGACGAGGTCCAAGGAGAGCGCACCCGCGCCACCGAACGGAGCCTGGGGGTGGGCCTGGCGGGCATCCACCGTGCCCGGGCCCCGCACGTGGGGTGGCTTTCCCCGCAGCTGCCCGAGCGCATCGGGTCCATGACGGCGGACCTCACCCCCACCGACGACTGGGCGGACTTCCTGCTGGAGCGGCGCATCGAGCCCCTGCTGCGCGCGGCGGTGGACGCGGGCAACCTGGACCCGGCCGCCACCGGGGTGCTCGCGGAGCTCGCACCGCGCGCCGCCGAGCTCGCCGGGCCGCCCGAGCCCCCGAGCCTGCTGCACGGGGACCTCTGGGCGGGCAACCGGGTGGTGGACTCCGCGGGGGCCAACTGGCTCATCGACCCGTCCTCGTTCTACGGCCACCGCGAGTACGACCTCGCCATGATGCAGCTCTTCGGCGGTTTCGGACGGGACTGCTTTGCCGCCTACGACGACGCCCACCCCCTTGCCGACGGCTGGCAGCAGCGGGTGCCGTGGTACCAGCTGCCGCCGCTGCTCGTCCACGCCCTGCGTTTCGGCGGCGGGTACGGCGGGTCGGTCATGCGGGCGCTGCGCCAGCTCGCCTGAACGGTGCGAGCGCTCCCGCGCCCGACACGGCCCGTGAGGTTGGACACGCCACGCGCACGTACAGCATGATGCTAACTAGACGATCTAAGTACCCGGCAGGCGGGCACTCGGGAGTCGATTTCCGGAGAACTCAGGACGCGTGAGGCGAGGTGGGCAGTGGACGGCACCGAGCACGAGCGCGCCGCGGAGTCCGGGGCGCCCTCCTCCCACGTGGTTGCCGGACCGCACTCGCGCGCCCTGCGGCGGGTGGTCACGCTGAACCACGAGATCGGGTACCAGCTGCGGCGGATCATGGGTCTCAAGGACACCGACTACTCCGCCATGGCCCTGCTCATGCGCCACCCCATGGGACCCACGGACCTGGCGCGGGCCCTGCACATCACCACGGCCTCTGCCACCGCCATGGTGGACCGGCTGGTCCGCGCGGGCCACGTGGTGCGTGAACCCCACCGCGCGGACGGCCGCCGGATGACCGTGCGCGCCGTGGACCACTCCAGGGCGGAGGTCACCCGGCACGTGATGCCCATGGTCGAGATGGTGGAGGCCGAGCTCGCGGCCCTGGACGAGCGGGGCAGGCAGGCCGTCCTGCAATTCCTCACGGGCACGGCCGCGCGCATGGAAACCCACCTCACGGACCTGTGCGAGCGCCCCGCCCTGGACGCCTCCGACACTTCCGACGCCCACGGATCCGCCGAGGCCGGGCGCGGCACCGATCCGGGCAGAGGCGCCGGTGCGCCCGCCACGGGTCCCGGTCGCGCCGATGCCTCCCCCGGGGAGCCCTCATGAGCCGGGCCGTGCCGAACGCCTCCGCGTGCGCCGAGGAGCAGGGCGGGAGCCGCTCCACGCTGCCCCGCGAGGACGCCGAGTGGAGCGCCTTCCGCGCCGCGGTCACGCGGGAGCTGGAGGAGTTCTTCGCCGCCCCGACGCACCGTGTTCCCCGGAGCCCGGGCTTCCCGGTGCTGTGGGAGCGCACGGCCCAGCAGCTGGCGGGAGGCAAGCTCATCCGGCCCCGCCTGACGCTGATTGCGTGGCGCTCCTTCACCGCACCGGCCGGTGGGGCCGTGCCCTCGGTGCCGGACGCGCAGTGCGTGCGGCTGGCGGCGTCGTTCGAGATGCTCCATGCCGCGCTGCTCGTCCACGACGACGTCGTGGACCGTGACTGGCGCCGGCGCGGCCGCCCGACCGTGGGCGAGCTCTTCCGCCGGGACGCCGCCGCCGCGGGCGCGCCGGCCCACGAGGCCGAGCACGCGGGAGAGTCCGCCGCGATCCTCGCCGGGGACCTGCTGCTCGCGGGCGCGCTGCGCCTCGCGAGCACGTGCACCGGGGACCCCGCCACCTCGCGCGCGGTGGCCGACGTGGTGTTCGAGGCGGTCACCGCCTCGGCGGCCGGCGAGCTGGACGACCTGTTGCTGTCCCTGCACCGCTTCGGCGCGGAGCACCCCGGTGTGCAGGACATCCTGGACATGGAGCGGCTCAAGACGGCCACGTACTCCTTCGAGGCGCCGCTGCGGGCGGGGTCCCTGCTCGCGGGGGCGTCCGCGGAGGAGTCGGAGCAGCTCGCGCACGCGGGCGCACTGCTGGGTGTGGGCTACCAGGTGGTCGACGACGTCCTGGGCACCTTCGGGGACCCGGCGCTCACGGGCAAGTCCGTGGACGCGGACCTCCGGTCGGGCAAGGCCACGGTGCTGACCGCCCACGGGATGCAGGCCCCGCACGCCCGCCGCGTGCTCGAGGACCTCGCGGCGGGTGCCACCACGGTGGAGCGCGCCCGGGAGGCGCTCGCGGCGGCCGGTGCGCGGGAGGCCGCTGTGGACCTGGCCACGGACCTCGTGGACCGGGCCCGCGAGCTGCTCGACGGACTGCCCCTGCCCGGCCCGCAGCGCGAGCAGCTCGACGCGCTGTGCCACCACGTCCTGAACCGAGACTCGTAGTGAGGACCCCCATGAAGCTTCCGGCCGAGCGCGCACACACCCCGCTGCGCCTGTACACCGGGACGGCGCTGGCGTCCTCCGGGGTGGTGATCGGCGAGTACTCCACGTCCTTCTCGCTCGCGTGCCGCACCCTGCCCGGGCCGGTGCGCCGGGACATCGCCGGGATCTACGCGCTCGTGCGGGTTGCGGACGAGATCGTGGACGGCACCGCCCGCGCCGCCGGACTGGACGACCGCGCGGTGCGCCGGGCGCTGGACGGGTACGAGGCCGCCGTGGACCGGGCGCTCGAGACCGGGTTCTCCACGGACCTGGTGGTGCACGGCTTCGCGGACGTCGCCCGCCGCCACGGGTTCGGGCGGGAGCTCACGGAGCCGTTCTTCGCGTCCATGCGGGCGGACCTGGAGGTTGCGGAGCACGACGACGCCTCGCTGGAGGACTACATCTACGGCTCCGCGGAGGTGGTGGGTCTGATGTGCCTGGAGGTGTTCACGGACATGCCCGGAACCCGCGCGCAGACCCCCGAGCAGCGGGAGATGCTGCGCTCCACGGCCCGCCGCCTGGGAGCCGCGTTCCAGAAGGTCAACTTCCTGCGGGACCTCGGCGCGGACCACGACCAGCTGGGGCGCACCTACCTCCCGGGAGCCGATCCCGCCCACCTCACCGAGGACCGGAAGGCCGCCCTGCTCGCGGACCTCGACGCGGACCTCGACGCCGCCGTGCCCGGCATCCTCGCCCTGGACCGCCGCGCCCGCCGGGCGGTGTCCATGGCCCACGGGCTGTTCACCGAACTGGCCCGGCGCATCGAACGCGTGCCCGCGCGCGAGCTGAGCACCCGGCGGGTCAGCGTGCCCACCGCGGTGAAGCTGCAGATCGCGGCGCGCGCCATCGCGGACACGGAGGTCACGGCATGACGGACGGCAACCGGACGACCCGGCACCCGACCCGCCCGGAGAACGCGCACCGGGGCAGCCCGGACGGGGGCGCCCCGCGCACGGTGGTGGTCGGTGGGGGCTTCGCGGGCCTCGCCACGGCCGGGCTGCTCGCGCGGGACGGACACCGGGTCACCCTGCTGGAGCAGCGGGACACGCTCGGCGGGCGCTCCGGGCGGTGGTCCGCCGAGGGGTTCACGTTCGACACCGGACCCAGCTGGTACCTCATGCCCGAGGTCATCGACCGGTGGTTCACCCTCATGGGCTCGAGCGCGGACGAGCAGCTGGACCTGCGCCGCCTGGACCCCGGCTACCGCACGTTCTTCGAGCAGCACCTGGACGAGCCGCCCACGGACGTGCGCGCCGGGCACGCGGAGGAGCTCTTCGAGCGGCTGGATCCCGGGTCCTCAGAGGCGCTGCGCGCATACCTGGGTTCCGGCGCCGAGGTCTACGACCTGGCCAAGAAGCACTTCCTCTACACGAACTTCTCCCGCCCCACGGATCTGGCGCGCGCCGAAGTGCTGCGCAACCTTCCGCGGTTGGGCGGGCTGCTGAGCACGTCCATGCAGCGCTACGTGGCCGCACGGTTCCGGGATCCCCGGCAGCGCCAGATCCTGGGCTACCCCGCGGTCTTCCTGGGCGCATCCCCGGACACCGCGCCCGCGATGTACCACCTGATGAGCCACCTTGACCTCACGGACGGGGTGCAGTACCCCGTGGGCGGGTTCGCGGCGCTCGTGGACGCCATGGAGCGGCTCGTGCGCGCGGCCGGCGTGGAGATCGTCACGGGCGCGGAGGTCACCGGCATCGAGGTCGCCCCCGCCCCAGCCTCGTTGCGCTCCCGCGTGGGGGCCGCCCGCGCACGACGCCGCTCGGCCGGCTCCGTCACGGGCGTGACCTGGCGCGCGGCCGCCCCGGAGGAGGGGGTACGGGCCGGGCAGGACGGCGCGGCGGGCGCCCCCGGCGCACGAGGTGCCGTGAGGGACGCGGACGGGCCGGGCGGCGTCGTCGAGGGACCGGGCGTTGTTGCTGAGGGGCGGGGCACCCGAACCGACGCATCCGCCGAGGCGCGGGGCGCCGGAACAGATGCACCCGCCGGGCAGCCGGGGGACGGCGAGGAGCGCACGGTTACCGCGGACGTGGTGATCGGCGCCGCGGACCTGCACCACCTGCAGACCCGGCTGCTGCCGGACGACTTCCGCGCACCGGAGTCCCGCTGGACACACCGTGACCCGGGCCCGTCCGGGGTGCTCGTGTGCCTGGGCGTGCGGGGGAAGCTGCCGCAGCTCGTGCACCACAACCTGCTGTTCACCGCGGATTGGGACGACAACTTCGGGCGCATCGCGGACGGCACCCCGCTCGCGGAGCAGACCTCGATCTACGTGTCCATGACATCGGCCACCGACCCGGGCACCGCCCCGGAGGGGGACGAGAACCTGTTCATCCTGGTGCCCTCGCCCGCCGTGCCGGAGTGGGGCCGGGGCGGGGTGCGCACCCCGGACACGGACGAGCCGGGCTCCCCGCAGGTGGAGCGGGTGGCGGACGCCGCCATCGCGCAGCTGGCGCGCTGGGCGGAGATCCCGGACCTCGCGGAGCGGATCGTGGTGCGCCGCACCTACGGTCCCGGGGACTTCGAGGCGCAGTTCAACGCGTGGCGCGGCTCCATGCTGGGCCCGGGCCACACGCTGCGGCAGTCCGCGCTGTTCCGCCCCGGCGTCACGGACCCGGGGATCGAGGGCCTCTACTACGCGGGGTCCTCGGTGCGACCGGGGATCGGTGTGCCCATGTGCCTGATCTCCTCCGAGGTGGTGCGGGACGCCGTCCGCGAACGCGGGGGCCGCTGATGTACCTGGTGCTGCTGCTCGTGCTCCTGGGCTGCTTCGCGCTGATCGACCGCCGCTGGGCCCTGTGCTTCTGGTCCGGGCGTCCGTGGCGCGCGCTGCTGGTGCTGGTGGCGGGGGTGGCGTTCTTTCTCGCGTGGGACCTGGTGGGGATCGCCAACGGACTGTTCTGGCACGGTGAGAACTCGCTCACGCTCGGCGTGTTCGTGGCACCCGAGCTGCCCCTGGAGGAGGTCTTCTTCCTCGCGTTCCTGGGCTACCAGACCCTCGTCTACGTGCAGGGCGCACCCGTGCTGTGGCGCTGGCTGCGGTCCCGCGCGGCGGGGCACTCCAGCGGTCCCACGGGGCACGGGGGCCCGACGACGCCCCGGGGCTCGGAGGCATCCGCCGCTCCGACCGCCGCCGGTGATCCGGCAGCCCCCGGCACGCCGGCCACCCCCGGTGATCCGGTCCCCGCCGGTGGCCCGGGGCGGAGCTCGCCGCAGCGAGAGGGCTCTCGCACTGGAGCCGTGGACACTGGCGAGCCGGCAGCCGGGGCAGCCCGAGGGCCGGAGAGGGGGGACGTCTCGTGACGTACTGGGGTGTGAACGCGATCTTCCTGGGGATCGCCGTGGTGGTCCTCGCCGTGGCGGTGCTGCTGCGCCGCCCGGGGCGCCTGTTCTGGGGCTCGCTCGCGGGGGCCACGGTGCTGCTCGTGGTCCTCACGGCGGTCTTCGACAACGTTATGATCGCCTCCGGGATCATGACCTACACGGAGCACAACATCTCCGGGGTGCGGATCGGACTGGCCCCGCTCGAGGACTTCGCCTATCCCGTGGCCGGGGTGCTGCTGCTGCCCGCGCTGTGGCTGCTGCTGGGCCGGGAACGGGCGGGGGCGGCGTCGTTCCCCGGTGCCGAGGAGGGAAGTGGACGTGCTCACTAGGCTGTTCTGGGCCTCGCGGCCCCTGAGCTGGGTCAACACGGCCTACCCGTTCACCGCCGCGGTGCTGCTCACCGGCGGGCTGCCGTGGTGGCTCGTGGTGCTCGGCACCGTGTTCTTCCTGGTGCCCTACAACCTGGCGATGTACGGGATCAACGACGTCTTCGACTACGAGTCGGACCTGCGCAACCCCCGCAAGGGCGGCGTGGAGGGGGCCGTGGTGGACCGTGCGGCGCAGCGGCCCGTGCTGCTGGCCTCGTGCCTGGTCCCCGCGCCCTTCGTCCTGGTGCTCGGGGGCTACGCGGTGGTCACGGGCAACTGGGTGTCCATCGCGGTGCTCGCGGTCTCGCTGTTCGCCGTGGTGGCGTACTCGTGGGCCGGGCTGCGGTTCAAGGAACGCCCGTTCGTGGACGCGATGACGAGTGCCACCCACTTCGTCTCGCCCGCGGTCTACGGCCTGACGCTGGCGGGCGCCACGTTCACACCGGGACTGTGGGCGCTGCTGATCGGGTTCTTCCTGTGGGGCATGGCCTCCCAGATGTTCGGCGCGGTCCAGGACGTGGTCCCGGACCGGGAGGGCGGACTCGCGTCCGTGGCCACGGTGCTTGGTGCCCGGCCCACCGTGTGGGTGGCCGCGCTGCTCTACGCCCTGGCGGGCGGGCTCATGGTGTTCACCGAGTGGCCGGGCCAGCTCGCCGCACTGCTCGCGGTGCCGTACCTGCTCAACGTGCTGCGCTTCAGCGGTGTCACGGACACCGATTCCGGGCGGGCCAACGCGGGATGGAAGACCTTCCTGTGGTTGAACTACCTCACCGGTTTCCTGGTGACCATGCTGCTCATCTGGTGGGCCGCGATGCGCCCGGTGTGACCCCGGCCGGTCGCTCGACGCCGCTCGTCCCCTCGCGGGGGCGGGCGGCGTCGTCGTTCTCGTCCTGTTCCGATCCGTGAACCCTTGACCGCCTCGCCGGTTATGTGGTTCCTTAGTAGAGTAATGAACCAAGGAGCTGGAAGTTCTCCATGACACCCAGACAAGACGGTCGCCCGATCTTCATGGTCCTGGCCGATCAGATCGCGGACGACATCCTCCAGGGCAACTACCCGGTGGATTCCGCCGTGCCATCCACCAACGAACTCGCCGCGTTCTACCGCATCAACCCCGCGACGGCGGGGAAAGCGCTGGGACGCTTGGTGGATCAGGGAGTCTTGGAGCGGCGTCGTGGGATCGGGACGTTCGTGGCCGCGGATGGCCCGGACATCCTGCGAGCGCAGCGCCGGGAGGCGTTCCACGAAGACTTCATCCGACCTGCCGTGGCCGAGGCCCGGAGGCTCGGACTCACACTCGACGACATGGTCGCACTCATCAGCAAGGACTCGCCATGAGTTCTCCCGTACGACACACGGATCACCGCGAGAGCGCGCCGGGGCAGGCGAGCGGGGAGGGGATCCGGATCAGGAACCTGAACAAGTCCTTCGGTAAGAAGCACGTACTGCGGGACATCGCCGTGGATTTCGCGCCCGACCGGGTGCACGGGCTGCTCGGGGCCAACGGCGTGGGCAAGACCACGCTGATGTCCGTGATCCTCAATCACACGTTCCGCAGCTCTGGTGAGGTGCTGATCGACGGTGAGGATCCGCGGGAGAATGCGCGGTTGCTCGAACGCACGTGCTTCATCCACGAGGACCAGAAGTTCCACGACGACGACACACCGGCCTCTCTGCTGCGCATCCTGCCCACGTTCTACCCCGCGTGGGACACCGAGCTGGCCGAGCGCCTGGCGTCCCGGTTCAAGCTGCCGATGAGCACGCGCACCACCAAGCTCTCCCGCGGGCAGCGCAGCGCGCTGGCGATCGTCATCTCGCTGGCCGCACGGGCGCCGTACACCTTCATGGACGAGCCGTACCTGGGGCTCGACCCCGGGCACCGTGCCCTGTTCTACGAGGAGTTCGCCCGCGCCCTGGCCGAACACCCGCGCACCGTGATCCTCTCCACGCACCTGATCGACGAGGTGTCCGACCTGCTCGAGGACGTGGTCATGATCGAGGACGGCCGGGTCACGGTGGACGCGGACATCGACGACGCCCGGGACAGCGCGTTCGTGCTGCGCGGACTCGAACCCGTGGTCCGTGACGTCGTGGGCGCTCGCAGGGTCTTGCGCGAGCACCGACTCGGCAACATCCTCTCCGTCACCGTGGACGGTACCGCGACCGCCGAGGACCGGCGCCGCGCGGACGCCGCCAATGTCTCGGTGGAACCCGTCACCTTGCAGGAACTCGTGGCCGCGCGGGGCATGCGCGGCGCCGACGACGCAGAAATGAGTGTGTAATGCAGTACGCCCGCCGGAACCTCGCGCTGTACCTGACCAACCGACTCAACTCCTTCGTGGTGGCCCCGGCCATCCTGGTCCTGGTCGCGATCCTCACGGTCGGGATCGGGCTGATCATCGGCATCCGCACCGGTCTGCCCCTACCGCAGCCGGTCCAGGACGGATTCCAAGCCAACCTGGCTGTGTTCTGGGCCCTCCCGGGCTTCTTGATCTCCCACGGCGCGCTGACCGTCAACCGGTGTTTCGCCGGCGCACTCGCGTTCGGCAGCACCCGCCGGAACTTCTGGGCGGGCACGGCCATGGGGTTCATGATCACGTCCCTTGTGGTCGCATCCGTGGGTCTCGTGATCCTGGCCGTCGAGGCCGCGACCGGGTTCGGGCTGGGGATCAGTTTCCTCACCATTCACGCCTTGGGCGACGGCAGCCCCCTGATCGTGGCCGTGACACTGTTCCTGCTGAGTCCCATGAGCCTCTTCGCGGGCATGAGTTTCGGCGGGTTCTACCGCGCGGCCGGGGTGACCTGGACCGTGATCTCGATCGTGGCCGTGGTACTCGTGGCACTGGGTCTGCTCGCCGCGATCGTGGCCTGGCCGGACTTCTGGTTGGACCTCGCGAGCGAGCTCGGACGGTGGGACATCCCGCTCGGCCTCGTGGTCGTCACGCTGATCGCCGGTATCGCGAGCCGCGCGGTGGTGCGGTACGCGGAGATCTGAGCTCCCGGTACGACGCCGCTCGCTCCCTTCCCCGGGGTGGGCGGCGTCGTCGTGTGTGGGCTGTGTCGTGCGGGCGGTGCGTGGACTGCATCCCTGACATCACCCGCTCCGGGGCCCACCCCACCTGGCATCATGGCCCCATGAGCCGATCGGCATTCATCACGCACACCGCCCACGTCAACGACACCGAGCTGGCCTACACGGACGAGGGCCGGGGCGAGCCCGTGGTGCTGCTGCACGGCCACGCGTACGACCGCTCCATGTGGGACGGGCAGGTCGCGACTCTCACGGAGCAGGCTTGGCGCGTGATCGCCCCGGACCTGCGCGGGTTCGGCGAGTCCCAGGTCACCGAGGGGATCGTGTACACCGAGGAGTTCGCCGCGGACATCGTCGCGCTGCTGGACGAGCTCGGCCTGGAGACCGTGATCCTGTTGGGCTTCTCGATGTCCGGGCAGGTGGCCATGCAGATCGCCGCGTCGTACCCCGAACGGGTGGGCGCGCTGATCATCAACGACACGGTGCCCACGTCCGAGGACGCGGCGGGGCGGCGTGGTCGTCATGTGGCGGCGGACGGGATCATGCGGGACGGCATGGGGACCTACGCGCAGAACGTGCTGTCCAAGATGATCGCGGAGGAGAACGTGGAGCGGCTGCCGGAGGTCGCCGAGTGCGTGCGCGAGATGATCCGGACCGCCCCGCTCGAGGGCTCCACCGCGGCCATGCGCGGGCGCGCCGAACGCAACGACTTCACCGAGACGCTGCGCGCGTGGGAGAAGCCCGCGCTCGTGATCGTGGGGGACTCGGACGCGTTCGACAACGGCGCGGGCCAGGCCATGCGCGAGCTGCTGCGCCACGGTGAGCTCGCGGTGGTCCCTGCGAGCGGGCACACACCCAACATGGAGAACCCCGCGGAGTACGACGCCGCTCTGGGCGCCTTCCTCTCCCGCCTCGTCTGACCGGGCGGCTCGCGGGTGCCGCTCACGGGCGGAATGGCGGGCGAACATCTGAGTCCCGATAAAGCATCGGAATCGCGATCCGGGTGCTTTATCGGGGCATGGATGCACTCGGGGATGCCCGGCGCTCAGTTCCAGTTGTCGGCGAGCAACTCCATGGCTGTGAGGACGTCCGGCTGGCGGGTCGCCGTGGGGGAGATCATCAGCTCGTCCGCATCAGCGTGTTCTGCGAACCGGTGCAGGTAGTCCACCACGGTGTCCGGGGTGCCCGCGCCGGTGTAGCTGATCATGTGCAGGATCTGGGCGGCAGCGGGGGAGGCCATGACCATGTCCATCTCCTCGTCCGTGAACTCCCGGCCGCGGCCCACCATGGCCTTGACCCGGGAGCGCTGGGTCGCTTCCAGCTGACGGGCGGCGTCCTGCGCGTCCTCGGAAATGATCACGTTCACCGCGGCGATCACGTACGGCTCCGCGAGCTGTTCGGACGGCTGGAACTGGGACCGGTACGCGGCCACGGCGTCCACAAGGGCGTCCGGGGCGAAGTGCGATGCGAACGCATAGGGCAGCCCGTAGGCCGCGGCCAGCTGGGCCCCGAACAAGGACGAGCCCAGGATGGTCAGCGGCACGTCGGTCCCCGCACCCGGCATCGCCTGCACACCCGGGATGAGTGAGTTGCCGCTCAGGTAGCCCCGCAGTTCCTTGACGTCCTGGGGGAAGCTCTCGGCGGATTCGGGGGAACGACGCAGCGCGCGCAGCGTGCGCGGATCCGTCCCGGGAGCGCGGCCGAGCCCCAGGTCGATCCGGCCGGGATGCAGCTCCGCGAGGGTGCCGAACTGTTCCGCGATCGTGAGTGGGGAGTGGTTGGGCAGCATGACACCGCCCGAACCCAGCCGGATGCGTTCCGTGTGCGCGGCCACGTGGGCGATCAACACGGCCGGTGCGGAGGACGCGATCGTGGGCATGTTGTGGTGCTCCGCGTACCAGACCCGCGTGTATCCCAACCGCTCCGCGTGCCGGGCAAGGGTCACGGAATCCGCGAAACTCTCACCCACCGATTGGTTCTCGCGCACGGTGGCGAAGTCGATGACCGATAGGGGCAGTGCCATGAATGAAACCCTTTCCAGAGAAAACTTTCTGTGGGAATAACGGGCTCACGGGGCCCGATATTCCGCGGGCCGCTGCTCTCCCGGGTGTGCTGAACGGGTTGCTCGGGGTGGGAGGGGATGAGCGGGGGAGCGGGATGAGGGAGCGTCTACCGGCAGACTCGGGGCCACCACCGGACCCGGACTTGCCGGTTCAGTTCTCGGGGCGCCCTGCTCGGATCGCCCCAGCCGGCGCCCGGCGGCGCGCGTTGTGGGTGTCGGGGGTCGGTCATAGGCTCACGGGCATGGCCGAGTACGAGGTCACCGAGCTGTTCACCGTCCCCCGCGAGCCCATCGTGCTCGCGCCCGGGGCCGTGCACGTTCCCGATTGGCTCCCCGTCGCCCGGCAGCACGATCTCGTGGCCGCGTGCCGTGACTGGGTGCGCTCGGCCCCCATGCGTCACCAGGTGATGCCGGGCGGCGGTCGGATGTCCGTGCAGTCGGTCATGCTCGGCGTGAATCGGACCCCCTACCGCTACGGGGCCACCGGGGGAGCGGAGGTCGCGGCCCTGCCGGACTGGCTCGTGGACCTGGGTGCGCGGGCCGTGGCGGACGCGTACGGAATGGTGGACGCGGGAGATGTGGGCGTCCCCGAAGTCGAGGACGTCGTCCGCGGTTTCGTCCCCGACTCCGCGCTGGTCAACTACTACGACGGCGCCGCGCACATGGGGATGCACCAGGACAAGGACGAGTTCTCGGCGGCGCCCATCGTGTCCCTGTCCCTGGGGGACACGTGCACGTTCCGTTTCGGCAACACCGAGACCCGCACGGCTCCGTATCGGGACGTGGAACTGCGCTCGGGGGACCTGTTCGTGTTCGGCGGACCCTCCCGGTACGCGTTCCACGGCGTGCCCAAAGTGTTCCCCGGCACGGGTGGCCTGCACCTGGGGTTGAAGAACGGCGGGCGGTTGAACATCACGCTACGCATGACGGGTGGACACCGGCGAGCACACTGACGTGCTGAGAGCGACCCCGTCTGCCGGCACACGGGGTCGGGCGCCCCGCTCGAACGCGAGGGTCTGCGCGCGGCTCGGCCACGAGAACCGGTGCCCCGATCGGACCCGGGGCCGCGACGGGCGCGATGACACACTGGGGTCATGCAGAACGAGACCCTGGATCCCCGCCCCACGGACGTGCAGGTGGAGCGCTACCGCACCCTGGCCGCCGATCACGCGGTGGGGGTGGGCGTGGTGTGCTCGCGCTACCGGGGCAAGGACCACGCGATCACCGTCACGGCGTTCGCGGACGTCTCCTACGATCCGCCCACCATGCTCGTGTGCCTGTACGACATGGGGCGAATGTGCGAGGCCGTGGAGAGCTCCGGGTCCTGGACCCTGTCCCTGCTGAACGCGGATCAGCGGTCCGTGGCGAATTGGCTCGCGAGTCCGGGCAACCCCGTGGACGGACTGCTGGACACCGTCCCGTTCCACCGCACCGAGCGCACGGGGACACCTGTGATCGACGGGTGCCTGAGCTGGTTCGAGCTGGACTCCGTGTCCACCCACACCGCGGCAACCCACCTGGTGGTCGTGGGGCGTGTCACGGCCATGGGCCGAGGGGTGGACGCGGGTGCCGCGGACCGTCCCCTGATCCATTTCGCGAGGGAGTACAAGAGCATCGGGTGATCCCGGCCGCGGGTGGGCGTACGGTGAGAAGTGGGGGATCGCTCGTCGCACGGGGCGCAGCGGTGGTGTCCCCCAATGTGACGTCTCATTGCGCCGTGTGGCCCAGAATGTGGACTACGAAACCATGTGTTGGACATGGGATGCCTGGCAGGATTTAGCCTGTCCGGATAACGGCAGCCGGACCGCCAATCCGGGAACACAGCCGTGTGAGAGGACCCACCATGCCGGACCGCGTCAGCCAGAACACCTCAGCAGATCCCGAGACCCCCGACTCCGCTCAGGGGTTGGACGGTGTCCCGGCATCCGGGGGTGAGGCAGAACGGGTCGCCGCACAAGCCGTGGACCTCGTGGCCCCCACGGAGGCGCTGCACAGCGATCCGCGCCTGACGGAAGGGTTCAAGTCCGCGTTCGGTCAGCATCCCGCGGGCATCGCGATCATCACGGTCGCCGGGCCGGAAGGCCCCGTGGGCCTCACGGCGTCCTCCGTCTCCTCCATCTCCGCCGACCCCCCGATCCTCGGCTTCTCGCTGCAGGCCAAGCGCGGTTCGGCGGCCGTCGTGGCAACGGCCGATTCCTTCGTGGTGCATTTCCTGGATTCCGACAACGTGGAACTCGCACGTTCCTTCGCCATTTCGGGTGCACCCCGTTTCGGGGACGACATGGAGTGGACCACGCTGTCCACAGGCGAGCCCCGCTTGCTCGGGGTGCGCCGCGTGCTGCGGGCCATCCCGCTCGCGCGGATCAAGGCCGGGTCGGCGCTCGTGTTCAATGCCGCCGTCGTGGAGGTCCTGGGTGAAGAGGGCTCGGGCAGCCCGCTCGTGTACCACCAGCGGCAGTTCCACGGCCTCAGCGACAGCTCGGTGCTGGACCTGCACCTCTGACGGGCGGGCCTTCGCGGTACCGTGTGTGACGCTGTTCACCCAAAGTTTTCTTTAGAATAGGTTGACGCATCAAACAGCGGGTCGTAAATTAGTTTCCGAAGCAACCAATTGGGCCGCCCGACGACGGCCCCCCCGATGCCAAGGAGAAACGAATGACCACGCTCGAAGGTATGACCCCCGGAACCTGGACCCTGGACCCCGCCCACACGGAGGTCGCATTCTCCGTCCGCCACGCCGGTATCTCCAAGGTGCGCGGTGTGTTCAGCGACGTCTCCGGTGAACTCAACGTGGCCGAGGACGCTTCGCAGTCCAACGGCCAGGTGGTCGTGGGGATGAACTCCGTGGACACCAAGAACGAGACCCGCGACAACCACGTGCGCTCGGCCGAGTTCTTCGACGTGGAGAACCACCCGCAGATGACCTACAAGATCACCGGCCTGGAGCTCAACGACGGTGAGGGCACCGTGACCGGCGAGCTCACCCTGCGTGGCGTGACCAAGCCCGTGAAGCTGGACGCCGAGTTCAACGGCGTGGCCGTGGACGCCTTCGGCACCACGCGCGCGGGCTTCACCGCCTCCACCTCGATCTCCCGCAAGGAGTTCAACGTGACCTGGAACGCCGCCCTCGAGGCCGGCGGGGTCATGGTCTCCGACAAGGTGCGCATCGACCTGGACGTGGAGTTCACCGCTCCGGAGTCCGCCAACTGAACGACTCGCACCTGAGCATCTCGCGCCCGAGCGACTCGCTCCCCACGTGAACAGTGCCCCACCGGTTGTCCGACCGGCGGGGCACTTGCGTTCCGTGGGGCAGGGGCGCGGCTAGTGCAAGGACTGCACGATGAAGTAGATCAGCGGGACCAGCACGAGCCCCAGCAGGGCGATGCGGCGCACCCGCACCTCCATGCGCGCGGGGTTGATGTGGTGCCTCTCGCGGCCGCTCCGCTCGCTGTCCGCAGGCTGGGCGGCGTCCTCCGCAAGGGGGCCGGGGCGCTCGCCCTGCGCGCCCGCGGGAGCTGCGGCGCCGTCCGGGGTCCGCCCTGGCTCCGAGCCCGGGAAGGACGAGGGTGCCGGGTGCTGCCCCGCGTGCCGTCCCGGTTCCTGCGGGTCCTGGGCCGGGCTCTCGTGCGGGCCGGGTGCCCGGTTCATCGCCACTGCGTGGTCATGATGAGCCCGGAGAGCATGAAGCCCAGCCCGATCACGAGGTTCCACACGCCGATCCCCGGGATGGGGACCACGCCCTGGAACAGGTAGTAGGTGATGATCCACAGCAGACCCAGGATCATCAGCCCGATCATGATCACCTTGAACCACAGCGGCGTGGGCTGGTAGTCGTCCGCGCGGCGGGCACGGGCCTCGGCCTTCGCGGCCTTGGCCTCCCGGCGCTCGGCGTCCCGGCGTGCCTTGATGCGGGCCTTCGTCTGCGCGGGGGTCTCCTCCGGCGCGTCTGCGGGAGAGGTGGCCTCGCCCGCGGGAGCCGGTGCGGCGGCGTCGTGCTCCGCAGCGGACGACGACGACGCCGTGCCCGCCGCACGCGCCGCCCGGCCGCGCTTCTTCCGGGAGGCGGACTGCGCGTCCGGTGCCCCGTCGGTCTCCGGGGCGTCGTCGAGCTCCGTGGTGTCCTCGGCGGGGGCCGTGTCCGTCACCGCGTCCCGCGCGGCCACGGAGGTGGAGCCGGCGTTGCGCGTGGCCGTGCGCTCGAACGAGGCAGCGGCACTGTTGCGGGGCAGGATCTCGGCGGCCAGCGCCGCGAGCTCACGGTCACGCTCCGTGAGGGTGAACTGCTGTGTTTCGTCCGGGGCGTTGCGGGATCGACCGAAGCGCTTCTTGGGCTGCGACACTGCTGATCATTCCTCCTGGGGGGCCGGGAACGGCCCGGCGCCGTGCGGGCGGAGCCGCGCGCTGCGCGGGCCCCGCCGGTGTGTTCCGGGGCCCTGCCCCGGCGTGACATCGGCGTTCAGTCTATCCGTCCGCGCGGGCGTAGACTTGCGCGAGTTCTTTCAACCGGTGAACCCGCAGGAGTTCTTGAGTGTCTGTGAAGATCCTCGTCGTGGACAACTACGACAGCTTTGTCTACACGCTGGTGGGCTACCTCCAGCAGCTGGGCGCCCAGACCACCGTGGTCCGCAACGACGACCTCGACGTCCCCGCCGCCACGGCCCTCGCGGGCGAGCACCAGGGCGTGCTGCTCTCACCGGGGCCCGGAGCCCCCGCGGACGCGGGCGTGTGCTCGGACCTGATCCGCTGGGCGGAGCGCACCCGCACCCCGCTGCTCGGGGTGTGCCTGGGCCACCAGGCCCTGGGCGAGGTCTACGGCGCCCGCGTGGGCCACGCCCAGCAGCTCATGCACGGCAAGACCTCCCGGCTGGTGCACCAGGGGGAGAGCGTGTTCGCCTCCGTGCCCTCGCCGTTCACCGCCACCCGCTACCACTCGCTCGCGGTGGCCGCGGACACCGTCCCGGACTGCCTGGAGGTCACCGCCACCACGGACGACGGCGAGGTGGTCATGGGGCTGCGGCACCGCACCGCGCCGCTGCACGGCGTGCAGTTCCACCCCGAGTCCGTGCTCACCGAGGGCGGCTACCTCATGCTCGGCAACTGGCTCGAAGAGGTCGGCCAGCACGGCGCGGCCGCTGCCGCCGCGGGGCTGTCCCCGCTCATGACCGCCTGAGACCCCCGCCCGGTCATCGGCGGGTGCGGGGGCCGGGGGCCCGGGCTCACGGGGCGCACGCCCAGCCAGTCACGGCTCACCTCCCCAGGAGGTGCGACGCCGGGAGGCACAACACCCTGAACGGCTCAGCCGTGGTCCCCGCGCGTCTTCGAGGCGCCTGCCGTGGGCCGGGGCTCCGGCGTGGCGGTGGCCGTCTCCGCCGGAGCGCTCGGCTCCGTGGTCTCCTCCGGGGTCCGTGACGGCGTGGGAGTGGGGGAAGGCGCCGTCTTCCTGGCCACCGTGATGGTGATCGTGGAGCCCTGGCTCACCGAGGACCCCGCGGGGGCGGACTGCTCCAGCACCGTGCCGGTCTCGGCGTCCTCCGTCTCGCGGATCTCCACGGCGGCGTTGAGCCGGACGTCGTCCGCCCGCAGCGCCCGCTCCGCGTCCGCGCGGCTGCGGCCCACGACATCCGGGACCGTGACCTTGCCCGTGGAGACCTGAAGCTTCACCGCGCTGGCCCTGGCCACCGAGCTCCCGGGTGCCGGGTCCGCGGAGATCACCGCGTTGGCGGGCACCGTGGCGCTGTTGACCGTGCTGACCGGGCCCACCGTGAGTCCCGCGTGCTGGATGGACTCCCGCGCGTACTCGAGGGACTGGCCCACGATGTCCTCGGGGACCGTGACCGTGGCCGGGCCCTTGGAGACCACCACGGACACCGTGGCGTTGCGGTCCACCTCGGTGCCGGCGGCGGGATCCATGCGGATCACGTGCTTGTCGGGCACGCTGTCGCTGTGCTCCTTGGTGAAGGTGGGATTCAGCCCGGCGTCCCGCAGCGTGTTCTCCGCGGTGGTGCTGTCCATGCCCACCACCTGGGGGATGCTCACGCGCGCCACCTGCTCCACCTGCGAGCCCTGCCACCACTGCACTCCCAGCACCGTGCCCACACCCAGCAGCGAGAGCAGCAGTACCAGCACCAGTGCGGTCACCCAGCCGCGGCGACCCCGCGAGGGGGCCGCGGTGGCGGGCTCGGGGGCGGCGGCGTCGTCGTCCGGCTCGAAGGGGCCGGGCTGGGCCGGGGAGGTCTCGGTGGTCTCCGTGTCCTCGCTGCGTCCGGCGGCGGTGACGGCCGCGGCAGGGGCGCCCGTGCCCACGGCGGGCAGGGTCTTGGTGTGGGAGTCCACCGCGGTGGCGGTGCCGATCGGCTGGGTGGCACCCAGGTCCGAGGACAGCTGCGCCTCGAGCTCGCGCAGGGCGCGGCGCATCTGCCCGGCGTCCGCGAAGCGGTCCTGCGGGTTCTTGGCCAGCGCCCGCTCCATGAAGCGGTCCACGGCGGGCGGCAGCTGCGGGTTCAGGGCCGACGGCGCGGGCGGCGCGTCCCGCACGTGCTGCGCGGCGATCGCCACGGAGGACTCGCCCACGAACGGCGCGCGCCCCGTGAGCATCTCGAACAGCACGCACGCCGCCGAGTAGAGGTCCGAGCGGGGGTCCACCGCGGCCCCGCGGGCCTGCTCGGGGGACAGGTACTGCGCGGTGCCGAGCACGGCCTGGGACTGCGTGAGCGCGGCCTGGGTGTCCTCCACGGCGCGCGCGATGCCGAAGTCCATGACCTTGACGCCGCCGTCCGGGGTGACCTTGACGTTCGCGGGCTTGATGTCCCGGTGCACGATCCCTGCGCGGTGGCTGAAGGACAGCGCGTCCAGGATGCCGAGCATGTACTCCACGGCTTCGTGGGGCGTGACGCCCGGTCCGTGGATGAGCTCCCGCAGCGTCTGCCCCGGGACGTACTCCATGACGATGTAGGGCCGCAGCACACCGTCCGGGCCCTGAGGCCGGATCTCACCGGTGTCGTAGATGGCCACGATCGAGTGGTGGTTCAGGGACGCGACCGCGTGGGCCTCGCGCTGGAAGCGCTCGTGGAAGGACTCGTCCGCCGCGAGCTCGGGACGCAGGATCTTGATGGCCACCCGGCGCCCCAGCCGCACGTCCTGACCCACGTGCACCGTGGCCATGCCACCGCGGCCGATGACCTCACCGACCTCGTAGCGCTCGTTGACCAGCTCCGGGAGCTGAGGCGACCCCATGGCCCCTACCCGTCCGAACCGGTGCCGGGGGACGGCGCCGCCACGGCGCCGGAGTCCTGCGGGGCGGTGGAGCCCTCGGTGGTGCCGCCGGCCTGCGCGCCCTGGTCCCCGGTGCCGGCCGAGGGCTCGTTGCCGGGTGCCGCGCCCTGCGTGGCGCCGTCACCGTTGGGGGCGGCCGGGGGCACCGAGTTGCCGGGGATCGAGGGGCCCGGCTGCTCGGGCGCCTCGCTGCGCTGCGGGGTGGACGACGGCGCACTGCCGCCGTCCGTGCCCGTGCCCTTGCTGGGCTGGGCGGCGGGCTCCCACGCGACGTACATGACCACGGTGGAGCCGACCTCCACCTCCGTGCCGCCGGCGGGGTCCGAGGAGACCACCGTGTTCGCGGTGCGCCCGGTGTCGCGCTGCAGACGCTTGTCCACGTTCACGCCCAGGGCCACGATCTCGTTGGAGACCTGGTCCGCGTCCTTGCCCACGATGTCCCGGGGAAGGGTCACGGTGCTCGCCCTGGTGGGGCTCACGGTCGAGGAGGTCACGGTTCCCGGCGCGGGGGAGTCCTCGGTGTCCCGCGTGGTCAGGAACCACACGCCCGCCACGGCCGCGACCACCAGCAGCGCGAGCAGCGGCAGCAGCCACGCCCACACGGAGCGCTTGGACGTGCCCGACGCCGCGGAGCCGCCGGTCCGCCGGGACTGGTCCACGGCGTCGAACTGCGCGGTGGAGGGGTGGGCGCTGTACTCGGGGTCGGGGCGCGCAGCGGCCGCCGCGGAGCCCGTGCCCACGGTCGAGGACACGGCGGTGCCGGGCATGGCACGCGTGCTCGGCCCGGACACCGGCGCCATCGCCTCGGTGGGCTGCTCGTCCTGCGTGCTGGCCTCCGAGAGCCACGGGGCCATCCCGGGCACCATGGCCACCGCGGACTTGAGGTCCCCGCGGCGCAGCGCGTCCACGGCGTTGGCGAGCTTGCCCGCGTTCTCCGGACGGTCCTCCGGGTCCTTCGCGAGCATGGACATGATCAGCGCACGCACCGGCTCCGGCACGGAGTCCGGCAGGGGCGGGGGGTTGTCGTTGACCTGCGCCAGGGCGATCGCGATCTGCGACTCCCCGGTGAACGGCCGGCGCCCCGCGAGCAGCTCGTAGCCGATGATGCCGAGGGAGTAGATGTCTGAGGAGCCCGTGGCGGTCTGCCCGGTGGCCTGCTCGGGAGCCAGGTACTGGGCGGTGCCCATCACCTGCCCGGTGGCCGTGAGCGGCACCTGGTCCGCGAGGCGCGCGATGCCAAAGTCCGTGACCTTGACCCGGTTGTCCGGGGTGATGATCAGGTTCCCGGGCTTCACGTCCCGGTGCACCAGGCCCTGCGCGTGCGCGGCGGCCAGCGCGCGGGCGGTCTGGCCGATGTAGTTGAGCACGGTGTCCGCGTCCCGCGTCTTCTGCCGGTCGATGATGTTGGACAGCGGCTCACCCGGGACCAGCTCCATGACCAGGAACGCGGAGCCCTCGTCCTCGCCGTAGTCGAAGACGTTGGCCACCCCGGGGTGGTTGAGCAGGGCGGTGTGCCGCGCCTCGGCACGGAAGCGCTGCAGGAACGTGGGATCGCCGTTGTACTCGTCCTTGAGGATCTTCACGGCCACGATGCGGCCCAGGACCTGGTCCTTGGCCTTCCACACCTCGCCCATGCCACCGATGGCAATTCGTTCCGTGAGCGCGTAGCGACCGCCCAGAATGGTGTTCGACGATGGTCTCACTTGTTCAACACCGCCTCGAAGAGTTGCCGTGCGCTGGGGCTGGTCAGGGTGGACCCTGTGGTGACGTCCACGTCCTCGATCACCACGGCCACCGCCAATTGGGGGTCATCGGCGGGCGCGAATCCAGTGAACCATGAATCGTTCAATCCGTCCTTGCCGATCTCCGCCGTGCCGGTCTTGCCGGCCACCTTGACGCCCGGGACGGCGGCACCGCGGGCGATGCCGTTGTCCACCACGGAGGTCATGAGGTCGGTGACGGTGTGGGCGGTGTCCGCGTCCGTGGAGCGGCGCAGCTGCTCGGCCTTGAACTGGTCGATCACGGACAGGTCCGAGGAGCGCACGTTCTTGACCAGGCTGGGCTTCATCATCACGCCGTCGTTGGCGATCGCCGCGGACGTCATGGCCACCTGCAGGGGAGTGGTGCGGACGTCGTACTGCCCGATGGAGGACAGTGCGAGCTGCGCCTGGTTCATGTCCTGGGGGAACACGGAGGGGGTCACGTCCAGCGGAATGCTCAGCTTCTGGCCGTAGCCGAAGTTCTCCGCGGTCTGGCGGATCTTGTCCTGGCCGAGGTCCATGGCCAGCTGCGCGAACGGCGTGTTGCAGGACTGCTCCAGGGCGAACTGCAGGTTGACCTGCGTGCGTGCGGAGCAGCCGCCCTGCCGGTAGTTGGGCAGGGTCACGGTGGTGTCCGGCAGGGGCAGCTCACCGGGGTTCTGCAGGGTGGAGTCCGTGGTGTACTTGCCGGACTCCAGGGCCGCCACGGTGTCGATGAGCTTGAACGTGGAGCCCGGGGAGTAGAGGTCCCCGCCGATCGCTCGGTTCACGAGCGGCTTGTCCGGGTCCGCGTTGAGCTGGTCCGCGGCGGCCACCACCTTGTCAGTGTTGTGGGAGGACATGGCGTTGGCGTCGTAGCTCTTGCGGGAGACCATGGCCTTGATCTCGCCGGTCTTGGGGTCCACGGCCACGATCGAGCCGTTGTGGCCCTCCAGGGCGTCGTAGGCCACCTTCTGCAGCGTGGAGTCCAGCGTGAGCTCCACGGAGGCGCCCTTGGGCTGGTCCCCGGAGAACAGGGACATCACGCGGTCGTAGAACTGGTCGTCCGAGGCCCCCGAGAGCTCGTCGCCCAGGGTGGACTCGAGTCCGGTGGCGCCGTAGACCAGGGAGAAGTAGCCCGTGAGGTTGGAGTACAGCGGGGAGTCCGCGTACACGCGCTGGTGCTCGAAGTCGTCGTCCGCGGGAACGGACTTGGCGATCTCCTTGCCGTCCACCAGGATCGAGCCGCGGTCCTGGCCGAACTGCTCGTACAGCGTGCGGTTGTTCCACGGGTTGGCCTGCAGGGCGTTCGCCGCGAAGAACTGCACGTAGGTCAGGGTCAGCAGCAGCACCATGACGATGGCCGCGACCATCAGCCACATCCTGCGGATCGCCTTGTTCACGGGGTCCCCCCTTCCTGCTCGGCCGCGCCCTCGGCCGGCTTCGTGCTGCTCCCACGGGACTCGTCCCCGGACGACGACGCCGCCCCGGTGCCCGCTCCACGCGCGCCGTCCTGCGCGCCGGACCGGCCCGCGGAACGCTCACCGGAGCGCTCCCCCGCACCCGGTGCACCGGAGCGGTGGGTGATGCGGGACATCACCTCGGTGGCCGAGCCGGTGTCCGAGGACTCCAGCGGGGAGGCGTGCTCGGGCACGCCGGAGGAGGTCAGAGAGGTGGCCGGCGTGAGCTCCGTGGGAGCGTCGGCGTCCGCCACGGCGGGGCCGTTGTCCCGGTCCGGGGTGCGGTCCTGGGCGCGCTGCTCCTCGCGGGCGCGGCGGCGTCGTTCGAAGGAGGCGAGGTCCTCGTCCGTGGCGGGGCCGGTGGCCACCGGGCGGCGGGCGCTGTGGGAGATGGCCAGCAGGATGGCCACGATGATCCAGTTGGACAGCAGGGACGAACCGCCGGCGGACATGAACGGCGTGGTCAGACCGGTCAGCGGCAGCAGGCGGGTCACGCCGCCCACCACGATGAACAGCTGCAGCACCATGAGCGCGGACAGCCCGGCCGCGAGCAGCTTGCCGAACGCGTCCCGGGTGCCCAGGGCCGCGCGCAGCCCGCGCGTGGCGAAGAGCAGGAACATCACCAGGATCGCGCCGAGCCCGATGAGCCCGAGCTCCTCGCCGAAGGCCGTGATGATCATGTCCGAGTTGGAGTAGGAGACCAGGTCCGGGCGGCCCTGGCCCAGGCCCTGGCCGAACAGCCCGCCCGAGGCGAGGCCGAAGAGCCCCTGCACGATCTGCGCGGAGCCGCCGGGGGAGCGGTTGTAGACCTCGGGGTCGAAGGCGTCGAGCCACGCGTCCAGGCGCAGGCTCACGTGGGAGAACACGCGGCTGGCCGCGAAGCCGCCCACGAGCATCAGCACCACGCCCAGCACGATCCAGCCGAGGCGACCGGTGGCCAGGTAGACCATGGCCAGGAACAGGCCGAAGAACATGATGGCGGTGCCCATGTCCTTCTGCAGCACCAGCACGCCGATCGCGATGACCCACGCGGCGAGCATGGGCGCGACGTCCTTGAAGCGGGGCAGCCGCACGGGGCCGATCTTGCGCCCGGCCAGCAGGATGAGGTCCCGGTTGGTGGAGAGGTAGCCCGCGAAGAACACGGCCAGCGTGATCTTGGCGATCTCACCGGGCTGGAAGGTGCGCCCGGCGATCGAGATCCACAGCCGCGCGCCGTTGATCTCCACACCGAGGCCCGGGACCATGGGCAGCACCAGCAGCACCGCGGAGAGCAGCAGCATGGTGTAGGTGACGTTGCGCAGCCGCCGATGGTCCTTGAGGAGCCACAGCACCGCGCAGCACACGGCCATGGCCACGGCGGTCCACACCACCTGGGTGTTGGCGGCGGTCTGGCCGGTGGAGAGGTCGATGCGGTGGATCATCGCCAGGCCCAGCCCGTTGAGGGCCACCGCCAGGGGCAGCAGGTAGGGGTCCGCGTAGCGCGCGCGGATCCACAGCACCACGTGCACCAGCAGGGCGCCCACGCCGAGCACGGAGCCGCTCACGATGATGTGCCCGGGATCCTTGTCCAGCTGCTCGGGGTCCACCAGGATGTTCGCGCCCACCCCGATGCACAGGGCGAGCAGCAGCAGCAGGAGCTCGGTGACCCGGCGCGGCCGGGGGCGCACGGTGCGCTCGTGACCGGGTGCGGCGGCGGGGTTCGCGGCGGGCCTGCTCACGAGTCACCACCTCCCGAGGTGGACGCGGAGGAGCTCGGGGAGCCTGAGCCGCTCGCGCTGGACGAGGGGTCCGGGGTGGGGGTCGTGACGGTCACGCGACCGGTGGGGTGCGGGCCGGGCCCGCTGGAGGTCTTCAGCTCGGACACGATCTTCTCGGCCTCGTCCCGGCTGCCCGCCGGAATCGTGGCGCGCACGCGCTCCTGGGCGTACTGGGGCAGGGATTCCACGCGCACGTCCGTGGTGGAGTCCAGATCGCTCAGCGAGATGGGCCCGAGGCTCTGGGAGACGCCCTGGTACACGGCCACCCTGCCCTGGTCCTCGCCCACGTAGTACTGGGAGGAGGTCCAGGCGCGGGCTCCCCAGCCGCCCAGCATGAGGGCCACGGCGAGCACCACGGCGCCCGCCACCCACACCGCACGACGCCGCGTGGACGGCGGTGCGGGATCCTCGCCCTTGCGCCGCAGCAGGCTGCGGACCTCGGCGGGATCGGTGGTCTCGTCCAGGGTGGACGTGGAGAGCATGGTGGCGCGGCGGGCCATGGCCGAGTCCGAGACGGTGGGGATCCGCCCGGTCTGGGTGGCGTTGGCGGCCGCGCCCACGAGCAGGTGGGGGCGCTCGGCCAGGTCCTGGCGCAGCACGGAGGCCGAGGACTGCGCGGGTTCCGGCGGTGCCGGCGGCTCCTGGCGGCCGGGTTCACGGTAGTCGACGCCGCCCCCGGCCACGGGGGAGTCCATGGGGCCGTCCCAGTGCTTTTCGACGGTCTCCACGCGCAGCCGCTCGTCCGAGGTGCGGGACTCGTCCGGGATGGCGCCGTGGCCCTCGCCGGTCATGGGGTGCGCCTCGTCCCCCGGGGGGATCTCGTCCACCTGCACGACCACCACGGTCACGTTGTCCGGGGCGCCCCGGTCCAGGGTGAGCTCCACGAGGGAGTTCACGATCTGGTTGAGGTCCCCGGTGGAGCGCATCACGTTCTCGATGGTCCGGGCGTTGACCACGGCGTTGAGCCCGTCCGAGCACAGCAGCCAGCGCTCGCCCACGCCCGGGCGGACGACGCGGACCTCCAACTCGGGGGAAGCGTCCACGTCCCCGAGCACGCGCATCAGCACGTTCTTGTGGGGGTGGGTCTCCGCCTCCTCGGGCTGCAGCCGGCCCTCGTCGATCAGGCGCTGCACGAAGGTGTGGTCCGTGGTGACCTGCTGGAAGCCCTCCGTCTCGGAGAGCCGGTAGGCGCGGGAGTCCCCGATGTGGGCCACGGAGATCTCGTCCCCGTCGATCAACAGGGCGGTCACGGTGGTGCCCATCCCGCCCAGGCGGGGGTTGGACTGCACGAGCTTCGCGAGGTTCTGGTTCGCGTTCTGGATCTCGTCCGCGAGCACGGTCTCGGCCTCGCCCCGGTGGCCCGCGTGGTCCAGGTGGGTCAGGTCGATCACCGCGGACGCGGAGGCCACGTCACCGCCCACGTGCCCGCCCATGCCGTCGGCCACCACCGCGAGGTAGCGCCCGGCGTAGGCGGAGTCGTCGTTCTTGGAGCGCACGCGGCCCACGTCGGAGCGCGCGGCGTAGCGGAAGGCGATGGGCATGGGCTACGGCCTCAGTTCCATCACGGTGCGGCCCACCCGGAACTGCACGCCCGGGTCCACGGCGGTGGCGCGGGAGAGCTTCTGGCCCTGCACGAACGTGCCGTTGGTCGAGCCGAGGTCCTCCAGGAACCAGCGGGAGCCCTGCGGGAACAGCCGGGCGTGGCGGCCGGAGGCGTAGTCGTCCTCGAGCGGGACCGTGGCCTCGGGGGAGCGCCCGAGCATCACCGGGGCCGAGCCCAGCTGGTAGCTACTGCCCGCGAGCGGGCCCTCCAGGACCACGAGCTGCTGGGGCCGGTGGCGCGAGCCGCCCGTGGTCGGTGCGGGCTGCCGTGCGGGTTCGGCACGGCGTGCCTCGGGCTCCTCGGGGACCACCGCGGTGCGCGTGCGGCCGCGCGAGGCGGAGCGGGCCCTGCCGCTCACGGTGAGGTCACGCGCCTGGGAGAAGACCACGGCGGCGATGAAGATCCACAGCAGCGCCAGGAAGCCGAAGCGCAGCAGGGTCACGGTCAGTTCGGACACGTCAGCGCCTCTCCTTCGGGACGAGCAGGCGGAAGACCAGCCTGGTGCGTCCCATGGTGATCACGGAGCCGTCCACGAGCTGCGCCCGCCCCTGGATCCGCTGGCCGTCCACGTACGAACCGTTCGTGGAGCCGAGGTCCACGGCCAGGAAGGTGGGGCCCTGGCGGCGGATCTCCAGGTGCTTGCGGGAGACCCCGGTGTCCTCCACGGTGATGTCCGCCTCCGCGGAGCGGCCCACGCTCACGCTGTCCGCGTTGAGGGAGAACCGCTCGGTGCCCACCTCGATCACGGGCACGCGGGGCACGCCGTCCGAGGGGGCCACGGTGCGCGGCCGGTCGTGCTCGCCGGGGAGGGGCTGCCGGGGCTGGCTGGCCCGGGCGTGCGGGGCGGGAGCCGGGGGCTGCGGCGCACGCGCGGAGGTCCCGGCGTCCACGGGGGCCTGCGGGGTGCTCGTGCGCTCGAACGAGGACAGGATGCGGAACTCCCCGGCCTCCAGCTCGGACTGGCGCACGAAGCTCACGCGCACCGCGCCCTGCAGCGTGTAGGCCTGGGAACGGGCGTGGCGGATGACCACGTCGCACAGCTCCTCGGCCAGCTGCACGCCCCACTCCTGGGCACGCGGGAAGTCGTCGTCGGAGAACTCCACCGTGAACACGTTCGGGGCCATGGTGCGCCCGCCGGAGACGGTGAAGGACTCCTGGTCCAGCTCGCGGCGCAGCGCACTGGCGATCTCCACGGCCTCCACGCGCTTGCGGGAACCTGCGGTGAAAGCGGTGCGGACGGCCTTCTCGATCCCGTTCTCGAGCCCGGTCCAGAAACCCATCCCGCCTCCTTCCTCGGTCAGCCAGCGGCGGTGTGCTGCGTGCTGCCGCTGGGGGAGCGGTGCGGCACGCGGTCGTGGACAGTTCCCTGAATACTAACCGGCTCGGCTGGGTGGGCGGTGACAGCGCGGACGACGACGCCGCGCGCGCTGGGCCTCAGGGCAGGGACGCGGCGAGCTCCACGGCCTCCTTGATGGCCCGCTTGGCATCGAGCTCCGAGGCCACGTGCGCGCCTCCCACCACGTGCACCGGGCGGTCCCCGGTGAGCTCGGACGCGAGCTCTGCGCGGGACTCCTGCCCCGCGCACAGCACCACGGTGTCCGCGGGAACGAGCAGCTCCACGAGGCCGGGCGCCTCGGCCACCACGGTGGCCTGCGCCCCGCCGGGGGCCTCGTGGCGGGCGGCGGGCGCGCCACCGGAACGCGGCGGCGTCGTGCCCCCGGACGCACGGGAGGCCGCTGCCCCCTGCGGTTCGGCGGGCTCGGGTGCCGGGACGAGCACGTGCAGGCCCTGCTCGTCGATGCGCTGGTACTGCACGCCCGTGACGAACTCGACGTCCGCCATGCGCAGCTCGGCGCGGTGGATCCACCCCGTGGTGGTGCCCAGCCGCGCGCCCGGCTTGCCCGGGGTGCGCTGCAGCACGGTGACCCGGCGCAGCGGGGCCGCGGGCTCGGGGCGCAGCAGCCCGCCGCGCGCCTCGAGCGTGCGGTCCACGCCCCACTCCCGGTAGAAGTCCGCGTGGGGGTCGTGCGTGAGGAAGTGGGCGACGTCGAATCCGATGCCGCCGCCGCCGATGATCGCCACGCGCTCGCCCACGGGCGCTCCCGCGAGCACCTCCTTGTAGCCGAGCACCGAGGGACCGTCCTCACCGGGGATCCCGGGGACGCGCGGGCTCACGCCGGTGGCGAGCACCACCCGGTCCGCGAAGTCGAGGTCCGCGGCCGTGGCGGTGCGGCCCGTGTGCACAGTGACCCCGAGCTCCGCGAGGCGCGTGCGGAAGTAGCGGATGGTATGGGCGTAGTCCTCCTTGCCCGGGATGAGCCGGGCGAGCTGGAACTGGCCGCCGATCTCGGTGTGCTCCTCGAAGACAGTCACGCGGTGCCCCCGCTGGGCGGCCGCCTCCGCGAAGGCCAGGCCCGCGGGGCCGGCGCCCACCACGGCGATCCGCTCGGCGGTGCGGGTGGGGCCCAGGACCAGCTCGTCCTCGCGCATGGCCCGCGGGTTGACCAGGCAGGACATCCGCTTGCCGGAGAACGTGTGGTCCAGGCACGCCTGGTTGCACGCGATGCACGTGTTGATCTCGTCCGGGCGCTCGGCGCGGGCCTTGGCCACGAACTGCGGGTCCGCGAGGAACGGGCGGGCCAGGCACACGAGGTCCGCGTCCCCGCGCTCGATCACGGCCTCGCCGATCTCGGGGGTGTTCATGCGGTTCACGGCCGCCACGGGCACGCTCAGGTGCTCGCGCAGGGCACGGCTGACCCACGTAAAGCCCGCGGGCGGGACGCTCGTGGCGATCGTGGGGATCCTGGCCTCGTGCCACCCGATGCCGGTGTTGATCACCGACGCGCCCGCCGCCTCGACCTCCCGCCCCAGGGCCAGCACCTGGTCGAACTCCTGGGCGTCCTGGACCAGGTCCAGGGCGGAGAGCCGGTACATGATGAGGAACTCCGGTCCGGTGGCCTCGCGCACCCGGCGCACGACCTCCACCGCGAAGCGCCGGCGGGCCTCGGGGGAACCGCCCCAGCGGTCCGTGCGCCGGTTGGTGTGCTCCACCAGGAACTCGTTGATCAGGTACCCCTCCGAGCCCATGATCTCCACGCCGTCGTAGCCGGCCCGCTGCGCGAGGAGTGCGGCGTGCGCGAAGTCCTCGACCGTGCGCTCGACGTCCTCGGTGCTCAGCTCGCGCGGGGTCACCCTGTTGATCGGGGCGCGCACGGGCGAGGGCGCCACGGCGTCCGCGTGCATCGCGTACCGGCCGCTGTGCATCAGCTGCAGGGCGATCAGCCCGCCCTCCGCGTGCACGGCGTCCGTGACGGTGCGGTGCGGGGGCAGCTGCTCCTCGGCGCTCAGGTGGGCCCCGCCCTCGCGTGCGGCGCCCTCCTCGTTGGGGGACACACCGCCCGTGACGATCAGCCCCGCGCCGCCGCGCACGCGCTCCACGTAGAAGCGTGCGAGCTCGTGCTCACCGCCCGGGGTCTCCTCGAGGCCCGTGTGCATGGAACCCATGATCACGCGGTGCGGAAGGGTCAGGGAGCCCACGCGCAGCGGGGACAGAAGATGGGGGTAGGCGCTCATCCGATACTCCAGGTCTCAGGTATTTCTCCCCACCCTAGGGCTCGTGAGCTGGATCACCAATCCCGGGGAGGGGCGGGACGTCGTGCGCATCCTGGTGCGCTCGCCGTCGGCTTGTTATTCTGAATTCATCACATAAGTCGGGCCCGGTGCGATCCCGCGCCGGTGCACGACCCACCAGGAGGTTGTCATGGCCAAGAAGTCCACGCGGACCGCCGCGTTCACCGTCCCCGGTCTCTCCACCGAGCAGGGCCACGCCGTGGCCGAGATCCTGCAGCAGCGCCTGCACGCGCTCAACGACCTGCAGCTGACCCTCAAGCACGCCCACTGGAACGTGGTGGGCCCCAACTTCATCGCGGTGCACGAGATGCTGGACCCGCAGATCGACGAGGTCCGCGGCTACGTGGACGAGCTCGCCGAGCGCATGGCCACCATGGGCGTGTCCCCCAACGGGCTCCCCGGGGCCATCGTGGCCGAGCGCACGTGGGACGACTACGACGTCAACCGCGCCCCGGGCGTGGAGCACCTCGCGGCCCTGGACCTCGTGTACGACGGCGTGATCACCGACCACCGCGAGGCGCTCGCCCGCGTGAGCGACGTGGACCCCATCACCGAGGACATGCTGATCAGCCAGGTCCGCGGCCTCGAGCTGTTCCAGTGGTTCATGCGCTCGCACATCGAGTCCGGCTCGGGCGTGCTCGAGCACGCGGGCGCCCGCACCGAGAAGGCCGCGGCGAAGTCCGTGGCCGGTGGCAAGGGCGCCGCCAAGAGCTCCCGCGCCTCGGGCAAGGCCTCCAAGAAGAAGTAGGTCCCCCAGGTCCGCCCAGGACCCGCCACGGCCCCGGGAGTCGCCCCGCGCGACCCCGGGGCCTTCGCGTGCGTGCACGCCCGCGGAACGGGCTGCACGCCCCGCACTGCCTCGCGGGGCCTCTCTCCCTGCACCCCCTGCCCCCGCGCGCACGGGCCGGCTGGTCTCCGTGCGCGCCCCGGCCCCGGCACGCCCCCGCGCCCCGCACGACGACGCCGCCGGGCACCCGCAGATGCGCGGCGGCGTCGTGGGCCCGGCGGGACGGGCTCAGAAGGCGAGGCCGAAGACCCACACGCCGAGCGTCATGGTGGTGATGGTGATCAGCACCAGCGCGATGAGGTTGAGCCACGCACCGCCGCGGATCATCTGACTGACCGCCACGTACCCGGAGCCGAACGCGATGGCGTTGGGCGGGGTGGCCACCGGGAGCATGAACGCGCACGTGGCGGCCAGTGCCACCGGGATGGCCAGCAGCATGGGGTCCACGCCGATGCCCATGGCCACGCCGCCAGCCACCGGCAGGAACGTGGCCGCGGTGGCCGTGTTGGACGTGAGCTCCGTGAGCAGCAGGATCCCGCCGGCCATGAGCAGCACCAGCAGCACCACGGGCAGCCCGCCCAGGCCCTGGGCCTTCTCCCCGATCCACTCGGTGAGCCCCGAGCCCGAGAACTGCGCGGACAGCGCCAGGCCGCCGCCGAAGAGCAGCAGCACGCCCCACGGCAGCTTGACCGCGGACTCCCAGTCCAGCAGCCGCACGCCGGGGGCGGCACCGGCCGGGCACAGGAACAGCAGCAGGCCCACGACCATGGCGATCCCGGCGTCCGAGATCATCGGCTTGTCGAACAGCACCGGCACCAGGATCCACGCGAGGGCCGCGAGCACGAACAACGTGAGCACACGCTTCTCGCCGGAGGACATGGGGCCGAGCTTGTGCAGCTCCTCCGCGATCAGCTCACGGCCGCCGGGGATCTCGCTGATCTCCGGCTTGAACAGGACCCGGGTGAGCAGCAGCCAGCACAGGGCCAGCAGCACCACGGCCAGCGGGACGCCCACGAGCATCCACTGCCCGAAGCCGATGGTGATCCCGTGCGCGTCCGAGAGGTAGCCCGCCATGAGCGTGTTGGGCGGGGTGCCGATGATCGTGCCGAGCGAGCCGATCGACGCCGCGTACGCGATCCCCAGCATCAGCGAGGTGCCGAAGTTGGACTTGACCACGTCCTCCTTGACCTGCTCGTCCTGCAGGTCCACCTCACCGGCCGGGCCGTCGACGCCGCCGGGGCCGATGGTGCCGTCCGTCCTCGCGGTGCCGTCCGTCGTCGCGCTGGCCTCCCCGCCCGCGGCGGGGGAGGCCTCCGTGGCGTCCCCCGAGCCGATCCTGGTGACCAGCAGCAGCACGGACACGCCGATCGGCAGCATCATCACGGCCGTGGCGGTGTTGGAGACCCACATGGACAGGAAGCCCGTGGCCACCATGAACCCGGCGACCATCTGGGAGGGTTTGGTGCCCATGACCTTGACGGTGAGCAGGGCGATCCGGCGGTGCAGGTTCCAGCGCTGCATGGCCAGGGCCAGCAGGAACCCGCCCATGAACAGGAAGATGATGTTGTTGCCGTAGGAGGCGCCCACCTTGTCGAAGGTGATCTCCTCGCCGAGGGTGGGGAACACCACCAGGGGCAGCAGCGCCGTGGCCGGCAGGGGCAGGGCCTCGGTCATCCACCACGCGCCCATCAGCACGGCAGTGGCCGCGGTGAGCTTGGCGTTGTGGGGGACCTCCTGGGGCATGAGCACGTAGATCAGCGCGGCGAGGGCCGCCCCGCCCAGCAGCCCGAGCAGCCGGATGGTGCGGGTGTGGCGCTTCTCCGCCGGTGCCCGCTCCCCGGGGGACTGGAAGTTCACCTCCTCGCCGCGGTGCGGGTCCGGGTCGAGGTTCTTCAGGTGCGCGCCGGGCACGGATGGATGGCTCATGGCCGCCTCCACATCGTCGTGGGGAAAGGGGATCCCCTCCAGCGTAGGGGCGCACGGGGGAGGGGCCCCGCGGAGCGCGCCGGGCGAGGCCCTCGTGACAGGTTGTGAACGCGCCGACCCGGGCGGCGGTGCACTCGGAACAATGACCCGGCCGGAGGCCGACCGCGCCCGCCGCCCGTGGGCCCGCGGGTGCCGCGGCCGGGTGAGAGGGCCGGGAGGTGCCTGCGAGGCAGGGCGGCGCCCCCATGAACGGACCCCGCCGCCCGGGGTCGGGCGACGGGGTCGCGGTGCGCGGGCGGCGTCGTGCGCGGTGTCAGGAGACGGTGGCCACCCGGACGGTCTCCGGCAGGGCCTTGACCGCGGCCACGACGTCCTCGGTGACCCCGTTGCCGCAGTCCGTGACCAGGTAGCCCATCTGGGCCTTGGTCACCAGCTGCTGGCGGTCCACGTTGATCCCGTGCTCGCCCAGCACCGAGTTCACGCGCGCCAGCACACCGGGCACGTTGCTGTGGACGTGCAGCAGGCGGGTGCCGTGGATGGTGGGGTCCAGCTGCACCTCTGGGAAGTTCACGGACAGGCTGGTGGTGCCGTAGCGGCAGTAGTCGATCAGCTTGCCCGAGACGAAGCCGCCGATGTTCTCCTGGGCCTCCGCGGTGGAACCGCCCACGTGCGGGGTGAGGATCACGTTGGGCAGGCCCTGCAGCTCGGAGACGAACGGCTCGCCGGCCGCCTTGGGCTCCGAGGGGTAGACGTCCAGCCCGGCGCCGGCCAGGTGCCCGGACACGAGGGCCTCGTGCAGGGCCTCCAGATCCACCACGTGGCCGCGGGAGAGGTTGAGGAAGATGGAGCGCGGGCGCATCCGGCGGAACTGCTCGCGGCCGAACATGGCGGTGTTGGACTCCCGCCCGTCGACGTGCAGTGTGACCGTCTCCACCGTGGTCAGCAGCTGCTCCAGGGAGTCGCACTTGGTGGCGTTGCCCATGGCCAGGCGGTCCACGATGTCGTAGTAGTAGACGTCCATGCCGAACGCCTCGGCCACCACCGAGAGCTGCTTGCCGATGTTGCCGTAGCCCACGATGCCGAGCGTGCGGCCGCGGACCTCGTGGGAGCCCTCGGCGGACTTGAGCCACACGCCCTGGTGCATGGCGGTGTTCTTGTCCGTGAGGTGGCGGGCCAGGGCGATGATCTCCCCGAGGGCCAGCTCCACCACGGAGCGGGTGTTGGAGAACGGGGCGTTGAACACGGCCGTGGCGGTGTCGGTGGCCGCCGTGAGGTCGATCTGATTGGTGCCGATGCAGAACGCGCCCACGGCCAGCAGCTCGGGATGGGCCTCCAGGACCTCGCGCGTGACCCGGGTCTTGGAGCGGATCCCCAGCAGGTCCACACCGTCCAGCGCCTCGACCAGCTCCCCGGGGTCCAGCGCGCCCTTGCGGGTCTCGACCTCGAATCCCCGGCTGCGCAGGGCGTCGACGGCGTCCGAATGGATGTTCTCGAGCAGTAAGGCCTTCACCCGTCCATCCTAAGGCCAGGGTTCCGGGCCCCCCGGCGTGGGTCCTCCTGCGACAGCGCGGGGCCACGAGCATCGGGCGGGGCACGACGTCCCGCCCGGGTGGAACGGGCTCGATCAGCCGGCCACCCCGAAGGCCTTCAGGAAGTCGAGCACGATGCCGGCGATGGTGCCGAGGTTCTGGATGACGGAGGTGAAGATGTCCATGGTGCGTGTCCTTCTTGTTGGTCATCCAGTGACAGTCACCGGGTCACCCCGCGAGCGGAGGCCGTGCGGCATCCGTTCCGACCCGGTGGTAACTACGCTACGGAGCCACCGCCGCCCTGCGACACCGCCGAACGGCCAGACCTGCGCTGGACTGTCGACCAGGCCTTTCCTGGCCGATCGGCCAGCCCCCTGTCCCCCGCTCGGGGGACGTTTTCCGACCGGTGGGTCGGGAATGGTGCGCTCAGTCACCGTACGCGGACAGCAGCCCCTCCACCACGGCGCCCATTCCGTACTCGCGCGCAATGGTCTCCCGGGCCGTGCGGCCCGTGCGTCGGCGCAGGTCGGGATCGGAGAGCAGCTCGGACAGGGCGCGCTCGAGGTCCTGCTGCGAGTCGTCCACGACCACCCCGGAGCCCGTGCGGCGCACCGTGTCCGCCAGACCGCACGTGTCCGTGATCACCACGGGCAGCCCCGAGGACATGGCCTCCAGCACGGACATGGGGTACGGCTCGTCCACCGAGGGCAGCACGTAGAGGTCCGAGTCCCGCATCCACCGCGCGGCACCGGCCGAGTCCACCGGCCCGGCCCACGTGAGGCGGTCCCCCAGGGCGGCGTCCTCGATGGCGCGGCGCACCGCGTCCCCCTGGCCCTCGTCCGGGCCCACCAGGGTGAACGTGGCGTGCGGGAAGCGGCCCGCGAGCGCCCGGGCGGCGGCCACGAACGCGAGCGGGCGTTTGCGCTCCTGCAGCCGGGCGAGGAACAGCACCCGGCACGTCTCATCCTCGCGCACCGCGCGGGGCTGGGTGCTCACGGGCATGCCGTTGTGCAACTCCACGAGGTTCACGGGACCGCCGGCCACCTGCGCCACCTCCTGGCGTTCCCCCGGTGTGAGGTGGAAGATCCGGTGGGCGTCCCGCAGCACGCGGCGGGTCAGCACGGCGTCGAGCGGGCCTGCCAGCGGGTTCTCCGACGGGTCGATCATCCCGTGGGTCTGCAGCACCGTCCGGGTCCCTGCGCGCTGCGCGAGCCGCGCGGAGGGCAGGGTCAGCAGGTCACGGGCCATGTGCACGTGCACCACGTCCGCGCTCGGGGCCACCCGGCGCACCCACGAGAGCATCGCGGGGGACGTCAGCCCCGCGAATCCCGCGCCCGGCAGCACGTAGTGCGGTGGGAACAGCGCCGTGCGCACGCCGTCGCGCTCCGTGGGCAGCGGGGTGCCCAGCTCGGAACCGGTGGCGGCGAGCACGACGTCGTGACCGGCGTCGGCCAGCGCGCGGCACTGGTTGAAGGCCACCGTGGTGGGCCCGCCGTACGCGTTGGTGCCCGAGACGAGGGCCACGATCTGCAGGATCCGCATGCCGCTCACGCCCTCGCGGCCACGGGGGCCAGCACGCGCTCGCCGGCCGGGACGTCACGGGTGACCAGGGCGGTGGCACCCACCACGGCGCCCTCGCCCACGGTCACGCCGCGCAGGACCGTGGCGCGCAGGGCGATCCACGCGCCGTCGGCCACGGTGACGGGCGCGTTGTCGAACTCGAACGCGGGGTCGTCCGCGCGGTGGCTGCCAGTGCACAGCATGGCACCCTGCGAGATGCACACGTCCGAGCCGATCGTGACGGGCTCCAGGTTCAGCAGCCAGGCGCCGACGCCGATCCACGAGTTCTCGCCCACGCTCAGTTTCCAGGGCCAGTGGATCCGTACGTCGTGGCGGATCAGGGTACCCTCCCCGATTTGCGCGCCGAACGCGCGCAGGATGCGCGTGCGCACCCGTGGGGGGCACAGCACGGAGCGCTGCAGCGGCTCCGCGACGAGCGCCCACGCCGCGCACTGCAGGGTGCTGCGGCCCTTGTCGTAGCCACGGCCCGTGAAGGTGGCCAGGCGGCGTCGCTGGTGTGTCATGTTCTCTCCCCTGTGTTGATCGGTCGGTCGTGCATGGCGGTTGCCGGGGCGGTCCGGCCGGCCCACCGGTGGCGGGCCCGGGACGGCCTACCCGCCGGAGGCCCCGTGGTGGACGGGTGCCGAGTAGGCGATCCGCCCCTCGTGGGTGACCACCCTGGCGATCGTGAACCCGCCCGGGACGGTGCTCACCTCCTGGCCGCCCACGATGCTCCCGGGCGGGTCCTCGTAGCCCACGCCGGTGGCGTCGAGCGCGAGACCGGCGGGCCAGGTGTTGTGGAGCAGCTCCACGGACCGCACGGCCCGCGTGGTCGTGACGTGCATCCCGGAGGGCCCCGGGCCCTCTCCGCGCTCGAGTCTCGCCACCCCGGAGAAGTCCGTGGTCTCGTGGCTGCCGAGGGAGTAGTAGCGGCGGCGGTCCGGTGACGGCACGGCGGGGTCCGCCTCGTCGTAGACGACCACCGGGGCGCCGCGGACGCCGGCGGTTCTCGCCCCCTTCTCGTCGAGAAGGTCCACCACGGCCACGACGTGCTCACCTCCGCGCAGGTCCAGGGTCCGTTCGACCACGGCGGCCGTGACACCGCCCGCGGCCACCGGCTCCGAGACGGCCTCGGCGAGGGTCCGGCCGGCGGCGGAGGTGACCCTCGTGCGCACCCTCACGGCCGTGTGGCCGTGGTTGATCACGAGACCCTCCACCAGCAGCTCCCGGCCGGCGAGCAGGTACTGCGGGGAGCTCGCGTACGCGCGGGCCTCGGAGTCCTCCTGGGCCGCGCCCCGGAAGACCGCGGAGTGGTGCGCCAGCAGGTCCGCGCGCGTGCGGCCCCAGTCGGTGGTGGGCTGGACCGACGTGTGCTCCACGGCGTCGTTCCAGGTGACGGCGGTCAGCCAGGCGGGGTGGGCGGCCAGCTGGCTCTCCAGGTGGCGGCGCCAGAGCTCGGTGCCCCGCGCGTCCACGTAGCCGCCGCGAGCGGTCTGCCGGTCGTAGCCGGGCAGCGAGCCCCCGGCGAAGGGAAGATCGTGGGCGGCGGCCCAGGAGACGACGTCGTGGAGGACCTCGGTCTCCTTGTCCTCGAACAGCCACAGCGCGTCGAAGGACCCGGCGTACGGGTCCACGAGCGAGGTGTCCAGGGTGTCGCCGTGCTGGCTCGCCTGGGTCTTCAGCTCCGCGACCAGGAACACGTCGGTGCCCCGGTCGTGGAGCGTGCCGCGCAGCGTGTTCCAGTCACCGGGGGAGAGGGACCGGGCGTTGTAGACCCAGACGACCAGGGCGTCCCCCGAACGGGCCGCGGAGGGGTGCTCGGCCGCGGCCGCCGCGTACTGCTCCACCATGGAGGTGGCGCGGCGCAGGGACGAGACCTGCAGGCACGGGGCCACCGAGAAGCCCGCGGACGACGAGTTCTGCCACGACGGATCGGCGGCCGACATCCAGTCCGCCACGAAGTCCGTGCCGGAGTTGACCCCGTCCAGCAGCAGGATCTGCATCCCGGTGAGCCCCGCGGCCCGGGCCTGCGTGAGCTGGCCGGCGAGGAGGCGCTCGTACCCCGTGCCCGCCGGGGCGAGGGAGAGCGGCCGCTCGCTGCCGTAGTGGACGTCCGGGTCCGCGGCCAGGGGCAGTCCCTGGGGCACCATGTGCGCCCACACCTGGCGCCGCTCCAGTGCGCTGGGGGCGGGATCCCGCGGCGCCGGAGCCCCTCCCGGTGCGCACGACGCCGTGACACCCACTGCGGTCACGGCGGCGAGCGCGATGAACCCGCGGCGGGTGGTGCGGGCCGGGGTCACCGGTGTCCCGTCATGCCCGGCCCGCACCGGCGAGGGGTCCTCTCAGAACGGGGCCGCGCGGCGCCCGGGACCGCAGGGCCCTGCGCCGCAGGAACGCGGCGGTGAGCGGGCGCAGCGCCCGTTCGAGCACCGTGGCCAGAATCATCATGGAGACGATCCGGCTCACCGCCCGGGTGTTGTACTGGGTGATCATGACCACGGTGAGCATGGCCATCCCGAGCAGTGCGGACAGGAACAGCACCATGGTGGGGTGCGGGTTCGTCCCCACGCTGCGCAGGCAGCCGCGCACCACCAGTCCCCACGCGAGCGTGAACAGCATGAGGCTGAATCCGCCGAAGCTCGCCCACTCGCCCAGGGCCGAGTACGGGATGAACTCGTGGACACGCATCGAGAACAGGATGTCGTCCCAGCCCACCAGCCGCCCCGGCCCCGGGTTCAGGGAGATCAGCATGTCCTGCGCCGTGATGCCGTACTCGTGGCTCGTGAACACGAGCAGCGGCACGCTGAAGCCGAAACTGTTGGTGGTGGTCAGCAGGGACTCGCTGAAGAACGAGGGTTCCGGGAGCACCTTGGCCATGGCGTGCGCGTACGGGATCAGGCCGTGCTCCGTGAGGTCGCGGCAGTACAGCGGGATGGGCAGCAGCACCACCGTGATGGCGGCGGTGCCGAGCCACCCGAGCCAGGACACCCTGCCCCCGGCCAGAAACCTGCCCACCACGTAGAGCACCACCACGCCTGCGAAGACACGGGTGGCGCACGCGAAGAGCAGGACGAGCCAGGACACCATGGCGATCCGGCCCAGCAGCGGGTGCCGCACCGAGAGGAAGCCCGCCGCGAGGACGGCCATGGGCTGGGCGACGCTCGAGGCGGACACGATCGCCGGCGGCGCCATGAAGATCAGGTACTGGGGCGCCTCCAGGATGTAGCGGCCTTTGGTGAGCAGCAGCGCGGCCATGGTCCCGAACGTGATCAGGACCCAGAGCCACGTGAGGGGACGCACCTGCCGCCCGATGGTGCTCAGCAGCGTGGGCCAGGACGGGGTGCGCCCCGGGAACGGGAACACGAGCGCGAGCACGAGCCCCAGGACGGCCCAGGAGATCAGGCGCACGGCGTCGGCGTGGTTGTACGCCGCCCACACCGGCGTGAAGGGGCTCGGCACGGTCACCACGGAGTGGTCCAGGAAGTAGACCGTGGAGGCCCAGCTGATCAGCAGGAAGACGATCAGGGTCAGGACCGGGACCCGGTCCATGGAGATGGCATCGCGCCACTTCATGACGAGAACGAGCCGGTCTGACCTGCGGCGCTCTGTGCGTCGTGGTGGCGGGGTGCGGAGCGTCGGCGCGTGAGGGCCTGGGCTCCGGCGATGCCCAGGATGCCGCCCACCGTGCCGCCGATCAGGGCCCACCGGCTGGCGCTGGGCTTGTCGCTCGTGACCGCGGCGGCGCCCTTCTGGACGATCGAGACGTCCACCTGGGGCGTGCCGTCGCTCTGCGGCGAGAACTGGCGGATGGAGTCCCGCAGGCCCGCGGCGAGGTCGTCGGCGACGGCGGCGCTGCGGTCCCGGTCGGTGTCCGAGTACGCCAGCTTCACGAGGCTCGACCCCGTGGGCACCTCCACGGTGAGGTCCTTGGAGATCTCGTCCGTGGACCGGCCGTGGTCCCCCGCAGTCTCCAGGACGCTGGCGGTCATCGCCAGGTTGTTGTAGGTGGGCATGTTGCTCAGGATGTACTGGGACACCGTCTCCGTCTGACCGCTGGGCAGACTCTGCGCCGGTGTGACCATCACGGTGGTCGTGGACGTGAAGCTCTCGGGCCGCAGCACGGCCACCCCTCCTCCGACGGCCGCCCCCAGGACGGCGGCGCCCAGGACGATCCCCAGGAACCTGACGATGACGTTCTTGACACGTGCGCTCACGTGATTCCCCCCAATTCTTTCCGTTCCCGTCAGCCCGACAGGAACTCCCCTCACGAAATGTCATCGCAAAGGGGGACAAATATTTACCCAATTACCCCTAAACGGGGGACAACCTGGAATTCCTGACCACCTCGTGCGGATTCCCCCGGAACGCCGAGAAATTCAGCGAACCTGACGGACCCACGGCGGTGCTCCCCTGAATCCACGGGGATTCTGCGCCCGGCAGTACCCCCGCCCTTCTGTCCCGCCTTTCCCATGATAGCCTCATTATCGCGCTGCGTTTCTATGACAACGAATTTGTCCGCAGTAGTTCACCCTGGGGAGCCGGGAACGGTGGGGTGATCCGTGGTTATCAGGGGAGAGTGCCACCATGCCGAGACTGACCGTCATCATGCCCGCCTACCACGCGGGCGCAACCGTGGAGAGCGCCATGCGGTCCACGCTGCGGGCCATGCCCCGGGACGCGGAGCTCGTGGTGTCCGTGGACGGCCCGGACGCCGAGACGGAACGTGCCGCCCGCCGGGTGTCGGACCGCCGCGTCGTCGTCCGGGAGAACCCGGAGAACGTGGGGACCGTGGTCCGCATGCGGGAGGCGCTGGAGACCACGGACAGCGAGCTGGTGGCCCGCACGGACGCGGACGACCTCTCCCTGCCGTGGCGCTTCGCCGTGAGCATGCGGGCGCTGCGGCACGCGGACATCGTGTGCGGCAGCGGGATCCGCTTCGGCCGGGGCATGCTGCCGCGGCCCTCCTACCCCCGCAACCTCACGAGCACCGAGCTCGGGCTGCTGCTGCCGTTCGTGAACCCGTTGTTCCACTCGAGCATGCTCGCCCGGCGGGAGACCCTCGAGGCCGCGGACGCCTACGCCCGGCCCAACACGGCGGAGGACTACGTGCTGTGGTTCGACGCTCTGCGCCAGGGGGCGCGGATCCACAAGCTGGCCGTGCCCGTGGTGGCCTACCGGCTGAGCCCGGGGCAGCTCTCGGGAGCCCCGGACTACCACGAACGGATCGCCCAGGACCCGGAGGTGCTGCGCGCGTGGAGCGCGTGGGCCCGGTCCGGCAGGATGTCCTGGCTCGTGGACAACGGCGGCGTCCCGGGCCGTCCCGTGGGCACGCCCGAGCAGCTGCGGCGCGTGGTGGCCGGGGTCCGGCCCGGGACCCGCCCCTACGCCCGGCGCAACCTGGCGCAGGTGGCGGACCTCGCGGGGCACCCCGCATGCTGAACCAGGTCAAGTCTCTCATCGAGCGGGCGCTGCCGCGGGTGTCCTCGGCGCTCGTGATCCTCACGCTCGCCGCGTTCACGTCCCCGCACTACGTGGGCATCTACAACCTGGTCACGCTGATCTACACGGCCATCCAGGTGACCATCGACTCCGGCGCGCGCTTCGCGGTGATCCGGGTGCTCACCGAACCGGGTGGCATGCGCATCATGAACCGCTACCGGGCGGTCATGCCCGTGGTGGCGTTCGTGATCCTCGCGGGGTTCATGCTGTTCCTGCTGCACAACGGGACGCTGGAGAACTGGGGCGAGTTCCTCCAGGTGCTACCCGTGGCGCTCGCCCCCGGATTCGGTGCGCTGGGGCTGCTGTACGTGGGCACCCTGCAGGCCACCAACCAGTGGGGCACGCTGGCCCGGATGCAGCTGCGGGCCTCGCTCGCGGGGCTGCTCGTGGGCGGCACGGTCCTGGTGCTCACCCACTCGCTGCTGGGCCCGTCCCTGCAGCTGGCGGTCACGGAGGGGACGTTCGCGGTGCTGTGCTGGCTGCGCGCCCGCCGCAGCACGGAGCCCCTGCCGCACACGGCCCCCGGTGGGAAGTCGATCGTCTCGGACATGACCACCATGTCCGGCTACGCCCTCCTGTCCTGGTTCCAGGGCCAGGCGGAGCGGCTGTTCATGACCGCGTTCGCCGGCACCGCGGCCCTCGGCACGTACACCGCGGGCAGTGCGGTGGGCCGGGCCCCGGGAGACGCGCTGGCGGCGTCGACCGTCAACGTGGTCCGCGTGGGCATCGCGGACAAGGAGACCCCGGACGAGATCCGGGAGGCGAGCGACCGCCACCTGTACCCGGCGCTGCTGCTGGCCGTGGCGGGCGTGGTGGTGGCGCAGGTCGCCGCGGTCGTGCTCACCCCGATCCTGGGGGAGCAGTGGCGTCCGGCGATGTCCATGGTGCCGTTCATCGCCATGGTCTCCTTCCCGGGAGTGCTCTCCTGGGCCGCCTCGGTGCTGCTCGTGCGCACGGGAGGGGCGTGGAAGACCTTCGTGGGCCCGCTCATCGGCCTGGTGTTCGGTGCCGTGATCGCCTGGGTGGCCTCCTTCGACCTGCACCTCGCGGCCACCGTGCTGGTGCTGCGCGAGTTCACCGTGGTGGTGGTGGCGTACCTGTTCATCGGCAGGGCCGCGCCGTGGCGCTCCTTCTGGCTGTCCGCGGGGCTCTCCGCGGTGGGGCTCGGGACGTGCTGGCTCGTGGTTCTCTGACCGTTCCCCCAACGTTCTCGCCGCCACGGCACGTAGCCTGCCCGCATGACGAGATCCGGGCCCACGGCCTCTACAGCAGCGCCGGCCCCGCACCGGGGGCGCGCAGGGTTCCTGCGGGAACGGCTGAGCGAGCCGCCCCTTGCCGACGCCCGATCCCGCCGCAACCGCGTGGTGATCGCGCTGGTCATGGTCGTTGCGAGCCTCGTGCTGTTCGTCCGCGTGTGGGACTGGTGGACCGAGCGGGAGGACCTCTCCCGCTGGGACGTCCCGGCCCTGACGTGGCTCACGGAGCACCGTGACCCGGTGCTCACGGGTGTCCTGGAGGTCGTCACCACCCTCACCGCGCCCACCGGGATGATCATCTGCGCCGTCACGGTGCCCGTGTGGCTGCTGGGCAGCCGGCACTGGTGGCGCCCCGTTCTGCTCGCCGGGGCCATGGCCGTGGCCGTGGCGTGCATCGTGGGCATCAAGTCGGTCGCCGGGCGCGGGCGGCCCCCCGTGGCGGACATGCTCATGGGTGCGGACCTGTCCTACTCGTTCCCCTCCGGCCACACGCTGGCCACCTCCACGTTCGTGCTGGTGCTGCTGTACCTCGTGTACTTCCGTCCGTACGCCGAGCACCTGATGGAGGCCACGGGCGCGGTGACGACGACGCCGCACGGGCCGTCCGCGGCCCGTCCGCCCGCCCGCTGGTGGGTGGTCGCAGCCGGGATCGCGGTCATTGCGGTCGTCGCGTTCAGCCGCCTCTACCTGGGCTACCACTGGCTCACGGACGTCACCGCCTCGCTGCTGCTGGCCGTGGCCGTGCTCGGTCTGGTGGTGGGGGTGGACGCGTGGCGCCCCACGGCCCGGCTCACGCCCGTGGCACCGCACCCCCAGCAGGAGCGGCCCGTCTGAGACCTGCGGTGGTCAACGCGGCACGGCGGGCGGCCCCGTGGGGACCGTCCGCCGTGCCGCGTGCTCGAGGACTGCCGCTAGGCGCCCCGCGCGGAGTCCCGGTGCGCGCGGTACCAGGACACGGCGTCGTCGAGCCCCGTGGGCAGGTCGATGGACGCGTTCCAGCCCAGCGCACGCAGGTGGGAGACGTCCATAAGCTTGCGGGGGGTGCCGTCCGGCTTGGAGGCGTCCCAGTGCGTGGTGCCGTCGAAACCGGTGGCGGCGGCCACGAGCTCCGCGAGCTCGGCGATGGTGACGTCCTCGCCCACGCCCACGTTGACCTGCTGGGGGCCGTCGTAGTGCTCCAGCAGGAACAGGCAGGCCGAGGCGAGGTCGTCCGCGTGGAGGAACTCGCGGCGCGGTGACCCGGAACCCCAGTTGGTGATCTCGGTGTCCCCGTGGCGCACGGCCTCGTCGTAGCGGCGGATCATGGCGGGCAGCACGTGGGAACCGGTCGGGGAGAAGTTGTCCCCGGGGCCGTAGAGGTTGGTGGGCATGGCGGAGATCCACGGCAGCCCGTACTGCCGGCGCACCGACTGGACGTGCAGGATGCCGGCAATCTTCGCGATCGCGTAGGCGTCGTTCGTGGGCTCCAGGTACCCGGTCAGCAGCGCGTCCTCCCGCAGCGGCTGCTCCGCCAGCTTGGGGTAGATGCAGGACGAGCCCAGGAACAGCACCCGTTCCACGTCCACCGCGCGCGCGGCGTCCAGGAGGTTGAGCTGGATCCGCAGGTTGTCGGAGAGGAAGTCCACCGGGCGCGTGTTGTTCGCCCCGATGCCGCCGACCCTGGCCGCGGCGAGCACCATGTACCGCGGCTTCTTCTCGGCCATGAAGGCCTCGACCGCCCCGCGGTCCCTCAGGTCCAGCTCCGCGGAGGTGGCACCCACCAGGTTCTCGAAGCCCTGAGACTCCAGGTGGCGCCACACGGCCGAGCCCACGAGCCCGCGGTGGCCCGCCACGTAGAACGGGGCGGTGCGGTCCAGCGGGCCCGGTGTGAAGCGGACGTCGTCGGTGGTGCGGGCGTCGGCGGGGTCGCTGACGGTGCGGGGCCAGTGGGAACCGTCGGTGGCGTCCACGATCTCCTCCTCGTGCAGGTGCGTGCTCATGCGGCCCGTCCGGGGGCCCAGATGTGCTGGGAGACGGTGTCGATCCAGGGGGTGCCGGCGCACTCCAGGGCTGCACGGTCCGCGTCCACCATGATGCGCGCCAGCTCGGGGGCGTGCACGGTGGCCTTCCAGCCGAGCTTCTCCTCGGCCTTGGAGGGGTCCCCGATCAGGGCGTCCACCTCGGTGGGGCGCAGGTAACGCTCGTCGAAGCGCACGTGGTCCTCCCAGTTCAGCCCGGCGTGCTCGAACGAGGTCTCCAGGAACTCGCGCACCGTGCTGGGCCGACCCGTGGCCAGCACGAAGTCCTCGGGCTCGTCCACCTGCAGCATGCGCCACATGCCCTCCACGTACTCGGCGGCGTAGCCCCAGTCGCGGATGGCGTCCAGGTTGCCCATGTACAGGTGCTCCTGCTTGCCCGCGGCGATCGCGGCCACGGCCCGGGTGATCTTGCGGGTCACGAAGGTCTCGCCGCGGCGGGGGGACTCGTGGTTGAAGAGGATCCCGTTGACCGCGAACATGTCGTAGGCCTCGCGGTAGTTCTTGGTGATCCAGTACGAGTAGATCTTCGCCGCACCGTACGGCGAGCGCGGGTAGAACGGGGTGTCCTCGTTCTGCGGCGGCGGCGTGGCACCGAACAGCTCCGAGGTGGAGGCCTGGTAGAAGCGGCACTTCACCCCCGCGCGGCGCACCGCCTCGAGCAGCCGGACGGTGCCCAGACCGGTGGTGTCACCGGTGTGCTCGGGCTCGTCGAAGGACACGCGCACGTGGGACTGCGCGGCCAGGTTGTAGACCTCGTCCGGGTCGATCTCGGCCATGAGGGTGACCAGTCGTGCGGCGTCGGAGAGGTCCCCGTAGTGCAGGAACAGCTGCGCGTCGGGGTTGTGCGGATCCTGGTACAGGTGGTCGATGCGCGAGGTGTTGAACGTGGAGGCGCGGCGGATCAGGCCGTGGACCTCGTAGCCCTTGGACAGCAGCAGCTCCGCCAGGTAGGAGCCGTCCTGCCCGGTGATGCCCGTGATGAGCGCTTTCTTGTGACTCATGGTGATCTCTCCCCTTGTGGATCGTGTGCGGCGGGGCGGCGGTGCCCCGGTGTGTCAGGAATGGGCGGTGGCGGGTGTCCGCGGCTGCGTGGGAACGCCCGGGTGCAGCCTGCGCAGCGCGGAGGTGAATGAGCGCACGGCCGCGTCGCGGCTGAGCACGTCTCGGACGTAGCGGCGCCCGCCGCGGTGGGTGGCGCCACCCGTGGAGATCCACTCCTCGTGCAGCGTCATGGCGCCCGCCACGAGTGCCTCGGGGTCTCCCGGGCGCACCCGGATGCCCGCGTCCGCGGCGGCGAGCTCCGCGGCGGAGGGGCCCTCCGCCTCCACCGCGGCGAGCACCGGGCGGTCCGCGGTGAAATAGCTCGTGAGCTTGCTGGGCACGCACATCTCGGTGAGCCCGGGCCGTTCGTTGACCAGCAGGATGTCCGCGGCGCGCAGCAGCCCGGCGTAGGTGTCCTCGTCCACGCTGGGCAGCACCTCGAAGCGCGGGGTGCGCTCGGCGAGCTCCTCGAGCTGGGGGCGCTGGTGCCCGCCGCCCACGAGCACGAAGCGCAGCGGCGCCCCGGTGCGCTGGGCCACCTCCGCGGCGGCGGCCACGTTCGCGAGGTCCTGCTTGGCGCCCATGTTGCCGGTGTGCAGCACCACCACGTCCTCCGGCCGCCAGCCGAAGCGCCGACGCAGGGCGTCGGTGTCCACGCCGGGGGCCTCGGAGATGTGCGTCCAGTTGCGCACCGTGGTCACCCGGTCCGCGGCCACGCCCATGTGCCGGCGCAGGTAGTCCGAGAACCGGTCGTGGATCACGACGACGCCGCTGCAGGAGCGCAGGAACGTCCCCTCCACCGCGCGCATCAGGCGCGTGACCGGCCCGCCGGCCGCGCCCGTCTCCGCGAGCCCGGCCGTGTAGATGTCGTGCACCCATGCGATCACCGGGGTGCGCGTCAGCGCCGCGCGCACCCGCACGATGGCGGAGGCGAACAGGGCGGGGGTGATCAGGACGACGACGTCCGGGTTCCCCCACGGGGCGGTCACGGCGCGCAGCCCGAAGACGATCTCCATGCCCAGCCGCCGCAGCTGGCCGGCGTCGTGCGGGACCGGGTGCGGCACGCGCAGCACCGGGACGCCGTCGACGACCTCGTACCCGTTGCCGTTCTTCGGGTACCCCTCGTGGATGCTCCACTGCGGGTAGTGCGGGAGTCCGGTGATGACGTCGGTGTCCCACCCGGCGTCCCGCAGCGCGCGGGCCATGCCCGCGGTGTAGGGCGCGATGCCCGTGTGCTCCGGTGAATAGTTGAGACCTACGATCAGAATGCGTGGTGCCACGCTTGCTCCTCCCCCTGAAAAGCGGGGCCGAGCCCCTGCTTTCCCCCAGTTGCGGTGGGCCTCCCCAGGCCCACCCGCCGCCTCCCGAGTGGATCGTCGGCAGCGGCGCATCGGTGTCGACGTCTTCTCTCCCTAGCCCATCGACGTTTGCCATCATAATCACGCCGCAAAGCATGCAACTCCGGAATGACCACAAATCTGTGTGGGCTCATATAGGTACAACCGCACAAACGCGCTGGTGGGAGCGGGAAAAACAGTCGTGTCAATGAAAAACCACACATTAGGGGACGCCGCCCCTCGGCCCAGCTGTGAACTTCCTGGCTATGCTTTATGAGTGCAAAGCTGCACGACTTCCGCGGGGGAACGCGGGTCCGGGGCAAGAATCCGCCGGTGGCGGTGGGGGATCCGTTCGTGGAGGAGTGACCGTCGTGACGGCGGGGCAGGGGCAACGGTGTACGGCTGAGGTGCATCCGGAGCAGAACTGGGGAGAATTCATGCGTATTGCCGGGCAGGCAAGTTTTTTGACGGGGGACGGGCACACCATTCACGCGTGGGTCCACGGTCCGCGGGACGAGAAAGTGCGTGGCGCGGTGATCGTGGCACCGGCACTGGCGCGGGAGGAGGTAGTGAGCCACCGCAGCATGCGCCTCGTGGCCGCGCGGGCCGCCCAGGCGGGCTGGCTCGTGCTGCGCCTCGCGTGGAGCGGGACCTCCGAGTCGGGGGAGCGCCCCGCGGGCAGCGACCCCGTGGCCGTGTGGCACCGGGATCTCGAGGTGGCCCACCGTGCGTCGCGTGAGCTCGTGGGCCCCGAGCTGCCGGTCCACGGGATCGGGCTGCGGATCGGTGCGGCCGTGCTGGCCACGTCCCCGCTCCCCTTCGAGCGCCGCGTGCTGTGGGAGCCGGTCTCCGGCGCCGTCTACATGCGCCAGTACACGGGACTGAGGCGCGCCAGTGGTCTCGACCTGCCTCCTGTGGTGGAGGACGGCGTGGAGATCGGGGGCGCGCACTTCACGAATGCCGAGGCCGGGGCCATCCGCGCGCTGCCCGACCCCCGCAAACTCTCCACCCCCGGGCTCGTCCCGGTGCGCGAGGAGGACCGCACCGTGGCCAAGAAGCTCTACGGGGTGGCCGCCATCTACGCGAAGGCGTGTCCGCCCGCGATCGCCGCCCTCGTCGAGCGGCTGGAGGACTCCGGGCCCACGCAGCGGCCGCGCGACGAGTGGGCGGACGTCAGCGGGTGGCGGCCGGTGACCTCGGCCCGGTTCCATGTGGCCGAGTTCGGCGTGGACGTGGAGGAGGAGCTGCTGGAGCTGGGCCTGGACGGCATGCCGGCCTCCTACACCCATCCCGTGGGACGCCACGGCACGGGTGCGGGAGCTGCGCTGCTCGCGCCGCCCTCGGCCGATCCGAAGGACGGCCCCACCGGGCTGTGGACCGTGCAGGCTCGCCGTCTCGCGGCCCGGGGCGTGCCCGCGATGCGCATCGAGCGCCACCACTGCGGGGACGGTGCGGGACTGGACGAGGTCAAGGACGTCAACCCCTACACCGGTGAGGGCGTCATGGACCTGGACCTCGGGGCGGCCTGGCTCCGGGACCGCACCGGGGAGGACGTCACGGGAGCCGGACTGTGCGTGGGGGGCTGGCTCGTGGCCATGGCCCCGCCCACGAGTGCGATGACCAGCCGCGTGGTGCTCAACAACGTGGCGTGGCGCGCCGCGGAGTCCTACTACGACAAGCTCTACCGCAACTGGGACGTGGACGCGGTGCTCGAGCAGCTGCGGACCATGAGCGACGTGGAGGTCAATGCCGGCTGGCGCACCCGTGCCAAGGACCGGGTGCGCCGCCGCATGCCCTACCTCGCGTGGCTCGTCCTGGGCCGCCGCAGCATTCCCAACGTGCCCGAGGTGGTCATGGAGTACGCCTCCCGCGGTGCGGAGGTCGCCTTCTACTTCGGCCCCGAGGACGGCCTGCTCTTCCAGCAGGAGCGGGGCGAGGAGGGCCTGGCCCGGCTGCGCCGTCAGGGGCGGCGGATCAAGGTGGCCCACGTCCCGGCGCTGGACCACTCGCTGCAGGCGCACGCCTCACGGCTCACCGCGCTGCAGATCATCGACGCCGCCCTGGGCCTGAGCCAGTACCCCGCGGAAGAGGTGGTTCCATGCGCGGCATGAGACGTTCCGGGTCACGGGTCGACGGTTCCCGGGGTTCGGGTCTGCGTGTGCTGGCCGGGTGCGCCGTGGTGGCCACCCTTCTCACCGGGTGCGGTCTGGGCAGCCCGGACGGTACCGCGTCGAGTTCGTCGGGCCTGTACGACACCCAGGCCGTGAAGGACGCGGGGTTCGGTGACCCGGAGGCGCTGCGGGCGCAGGACCACGGCATCACCGTCACCGCGGCGCGGCGGCTCTCGCAGCGCGCGGTGGACCTGACGGTCGAGACGGCCGCCGTGTCCCCGGACGCGCTGGGGGGCCGGAAGTCCGTGGTGGTGATCGCCCCCGAGAACTACGACCCCTCCACCCGCTACCCCGTGGTGTACATGCTGCCCGGCAGCAGCTCCCCGGACGCCTCCGCCCTGCAGTGGTACGACGAGGGACACGCGGAGCAGCTCACGCAGAACCTCCCGGTGATCACGGTGGTCATGAGCGGAGGGCAGCAGGGCTGGTACACCGACTGGGCCACTCAGGACACGGGTGCCCAGAACTGGGAGACGTTCCATCTCAAGGAACTGGTGCCGTGGGTCGACGCGCACCTGCCCACCGCCGCGGACCGGAAGCACCGGGTCGTCCTGGGCAACTCCATGGGCGGCTACGGCGCGGTGCGCTACGCCGAGGAGCGCCCGGACCTGTTCGGGGAGGCCGTCAGCCTCTCCGGTCTGCTGGACCTGTCCTCGGGCGCCGCCAAGAACAACCTGGTGGAGGCGTCCCGGCAGTCCACGGGTGAGACCGACGCGGTGTTCGGGGACGGCACCACCACCACGGAGGAGCAGTGGCGCGCCCACGACCCGCTCTCGCAGAGCTCCAGGCTCTCGGACGTCCACGTGCAGCTGTTCGCAGGCACGGGCAACGGCCAGGAGGGGGACATCGAACCCGCTCTGCGGGACACCACCGCCACGTTCGCGCGGGAGCTGGAGTCCCAGGGTATCGCTCACCAGTACACGGAGTACGGCCGTGCGGGCGAGTGCGACGGCGGGCACGTCTTCGGGTGCTGGCGGCCCGCCGCGGTCGTGGCACTGGGCCGCTGGGCGGAGCGCACGGGGCTGAGGACCACCGCCCCGCAGCCCTCGGTGGCTCCCCAGTTCACGGATGTGACCTCCGGGGACAAGCCGTGACGGCCGCGCACGACGCCGCCCGCGCACCCCGCGTGGGCTGCGACCTGCAGGCAGTGGCGCCGGTGGCCGAGGCCATCGCGCACCGGGGGGAGCGCTACCTGCGGGCCGTGCTCGCGCCCGAGGAGGTCTCGGCGCTCACCGCCGGGGGAGGCGCGCCGTCCGCGGAGTCCGTGGCCGGGCGGTTCGCCGCGAAGGAGGCCGTGCTCAAGGTGCTGCGGCCCGGCACCCGGGACGCCGTGGCCTGGCCGCAGATCGTGATCCGCTCCGACGCCCACGGCGTGCCCGCCGTGCAGCTGCGCGGGGAGGCCGCACTGCTCGCCGACCGCGCGGGTCTGCGGCACTGGAGCCTCAGCACGTCCCACGACGGCGGCTTCGCCATGGCTGTGGCGTGCGCCACCGCGCAGTGACGGCCCCGCCGTCCGCCACCCACACACCACCGCAGGAACCGCAGAGAGGGCGGGTCCGCGGAGCAGAAGAATCACCAGATCAACCGAAAGAGGTTCACACCATGGATTCGACCGCCATCGAGACCACCGTCCGCTCCGTCCTGGCCGATCAGGGCAAGCTCTCCGAGGACGCCCAAACCATTGCCGCGGACGCGGACCTGTACCGCGCGGGGATGACCTCCCACGCCTCCGTGAACGTGATGCTCGGGCTCGAGGACGAGTTCGACATCGAGTTTCCCGAGGAGCGGCTCACCAAAGCCACGTTCACGTCCGTGCAGTCGATCACCGAGGCCGTGGAGGCGATCCAGAATGACTGAGACCACCGTGCTGACCGACACCTCCCGCATGCCGCGGGAGGAGACCCCGGGCGAGGACCGCGCGCAGCGCAACGCCGCCCGTGCGGAGGCCGTGGCCCGGGTGGCCCGCGAGTTCGCGGCCGCCGTGGACGAGGAGGGTCGTTTCCCCCGGGAGGCGATCGACGAGGCCCGTGCCCAGGGACTGCTGGGCGCGCCCATGTCCGAGGCGGACGGCGGGCTGGGGTGGAGCATCACCGAGCTGTGCCGGATGCTGGAGCGCGTGGGGCGCGAGTGCACCTCCACCGCCATGATCCTGGCCATGCACCACTCGCAGACGCTGTGCCTGACCCGGCACGCGGACACCGGGTACCTGCGCGAGTTCACCCGCCGAGTGGCCTCGGAGGGGTTGCTGCTGGCCTCCGCCACCACCGAGGTGAACATCGGGGGCAACACCCGCTCCTCCACGTGCGCGGTGCGTCCGGCCGGGGAGGGCCGCGTGCACCTGCACAAGACGTGCCCCGTGATCTCCTACGGCGCGTACGCGGACGCCATCCTGGTGACGGCGCGCGCGAGCGAGGAGGCGGCGTCGAGCGACCAGGTGCTGCTCGTGGTCGAGTCCCAGGACCTGCAGCTGGAGCGGCAGCGCGGCTGGGACGCCCTAGGTATGCGGGGCACGTGCTCCGAGTCCTTCGAGCTGGAGGCCACCACCCCGGCGGACGCCGTGTTCACGGTCCCGTTCGAGACCATCTCGGCGCGGACCATGCTGCCGGGTGCCCACTGCCTGTGGGCCTCGGCGTGGCTGGGCATGGCCACCCAGGCGGGTCTCACGGCCCGGTCCGTGGTGCAGAAGGCGGCCCGCAAGACCCCGGGCACCCCTCCACCGTCGGCCCTGCGCCTCGCCGAGCTGGAGGTGCAGCTGCAGTCCATGACGGACGTGGTGCGCGCCTCCGTGGCCCGCTACGAGGCGGCGTACGAGGACCCGGCCGCGTGCGAGTCCATGCCGTTCGCCATCGCCATGAACACCCTCAAGGTCTCCGGCGCGGAAGCGGTGCGCCGGATCGTGGGGGACGCCCTGGTGATCGTGGGCATCACGGCCTTCGCCAACCACTCGCCGGTCAGCCTGGCCCGGCTCTACCGGGACAGCATCGGACCCTCCGTCATGGTCAACAACGACCGCATCCTGCAGCACACCGCCACCTTGCAACTCGTCTCAAGGGGAGAACGATGACCATCACCGACACCCACCAGGACCTCACCCGCCAGCAGGACACGTTCCGCGCCGGGCTGGAGGCCAACGACTGGCTGCTGCCCACGCTGGGCGACGGCGTGACCGGGCTGGGCCCGCAGGCCGAGGACGTGGTGCAGGGCATCGCCGCCGCGGCACGCCGGGTGGCCAGGGAGCTGACGCCGGAGGCCGGTTCGCGCCGGCTGCGCTTCCCCCCGGTCAACGGAACGCGGTTGCTGGAGCGCACCGACTACGTGGCGTCCTTCCCGCAGCTGCTGGGGACCATCTCCGCGTTCGAGGGGGACAACAAGGCCCACCGCAGGCTGCTGGCCATGTACGAGGAGGGCGGTGACTGGCCCGCCGAGCTCTCGCCGGCCGGCCACGCCCTGGTCCCGGCCGTGTGCCACCCGCTCTACGCGTACCTCGAGGGCTCGCAGGTGGACGGCTCCGTGTACGAGCTCATGGGGGAGTGCTACCGCCACGAGCCCAGCCCGGACCCCATGCGCTTCGTGACGTTCCGGATGTTCGAGGCCGTGCGCATCGGCACGCCCCAGGACGCCCAGGAGCACCGTGAGAAGTGGCTCGCCGCGGGCACCGAGCTGCTGCGCGCGCTGGGTCTCACCGTGGAGGCGGACACCGCCAACGACCCGTTCTTCGGCCGCGCGGGCAAGCTGCTCAGCGCGGGTCAGCGCGAGGCGCAGCTGAAGTTCGAGATCCTCACGGAGGTCTACCCGGGCCACCCCACGGCGATCGCCTCGGCGAACCTGCACGAGGACCACTTCGGCGAGGCCTTCCACTTGCACACCGCCGACGGCGCCGTGGCCCACTCCGCGTGCTTCGGCTTCGGCCTGGAGCGCGTGGCGCTGGCGCTGGCCTCCGTCCACGGCTTTGACGTGGCCGCGTGGCCCGCGGGGGTGCGCACGGAGCTGGGTCTGCCATGACCGCCGTGACCGAGTCCCGCGGCGTCGTCGTCCCGGCGGGCGCCGAGCACCCGTTCGGCACCGAGGTGCTCGCGGTGCGGGGGTGCGAGTCGCTGACACCGGCGAACGCGCGCCGCTCCGTGCTGCACGACCCAGCGGAGCCGTGGTCACCCACCAACTGCTACATGGACGTGTGGATCGGGCTCACCGCGGTTCTCGGTCTGGATCCCGTGCCCATGCTGGGGGCCGCGTTCAGCGCGGATTTCCTGGGGGACCAGTGGGAGTTCCTCAAGCCGCGCCAGGAGGACCTCGAGTGCCTCTACGGCCTCACGGTGGGGGAGTACGACACCTGGCGTCCGCTGGGGGAGCACCTGCAGCTGGCCATGTCCCGGGGGGACGCCCTGGTGGTGGAGGTGGACGCGTTCCACCTCCCGGACACCGAGGGCGTCTCCTACGGCCTGGAGCACACCAAGACCTCCATCGTGCCGCTGCGCCTGGACCCGCTCGCGGGGGAGCTCGTGTACCTGCACAACGACGGCGTCCACGTGCTGGGCGGGGAGGATCTGGAGCACACCCTCGGCCCCGCGATGCGTGGCGGGGCGGTGCCGTACCCGTACGTGGAGCTCGTGCGCCTGGACGGGATGCGGCGGCTGTCCGAGCAGGAGCTGTGGCGGCGCGGAGTGGGCCTCGTGCGGGCCCACCTGCGCCGTGCGCCCTCGGACAGCCCGGCCCGGCGGCTCGTGGACTCGATCCGCGCGCAGCTGCCCGTGCTGGCCGAGCGGGGTCTGCCGTACTTCCACGTCTACTCCTTCGCGACCACCCGGCAGGCGGGGCTCACCGCCGGTCTGGCCGCCCACGTGTGCCGGTTCCTGGCGGACGGGGCGCAGGCCTGGCCGAGCGACCTCTGCCCGGAGCGGCTGCGGGAGGCCGCGGAGGCCTTCGACGACGCCGCGGGCGCGGCCAAGACGCTGCAGTTCCAGCTGGCCCGGGCGGCGTCGGGACGCACTCCGCGCGTGGACGCCTCGGCGGCGGCCTTCGTGGCGGGGTACGACGCCGCCATGCACGCCGTGCGCGAGGCCCTGGGCTTCGGGGAGTGACGCGCGTGCCGGGGGCGGACGTCGCGGCCGGTGCCGACGTCCTGGCGGACGCCCGGTGGACGCTGTACCGCCACGACCCCGCCCGGACCGTCGCGGATGCCCCGGACCCGGCGCTCGCCGACCCGGCCGGCGGGGGGATCCCGGCGCGCGTGCCCGGCACCGTGAGCGGCGCGCTGCGCGACGTCCTCGGTGAGGACGCCGTGGATGCGCAGCTGCGCGCTGGCTCCGGGGACACCGCGTGGGAGTACCGCACCCGGGTGGTGACCCCCGGCGGCCCATACCGCTTCCGCTCCGCGGGTGTGGCCACGGTGGCCCGTCTGCTCGTGGCCGGACGCGAGGTGCACGTCTCGGAGACCGCGTTCACGCCGTGGGACGTCGTTGTGCAGCTGCCCGCCGGTGCGTGCGAGGTCGTGCTGCGCATCGAGCCGACCACGAGCGTGGCCGTTCCCCGCCGCCCCCGCGCCCGGTGGCTCTCACCGCTGGTGCCCGAGCGTTCCGTGCGGTGGCGGCGCACCCCGCTCGTGGGCTTCATCGACTGGCCCGGAGCGCGCCCCGTGCTGGGGCCCTGGGGAGGCCTCACCGCACGGGCTGAGCCCTCCACCGCACCCCTCGACCTCTCCTCGTGCACCGTGAGCGCCCGGGTGGCGGAGGACGGTGCGGGCCTCGTGAGCGTGCGCCTGGTGTCCCGCGTCGCCGCTGCCACCGCCCCGGCATCCGCGCCATCCGCAGAGCCCGCTCCGAGCACCGTCCCCTCCGGCACGAGCCCTGCCGCGCCGCCCGGCGACTCTCCGGACCAGACACTTCGCGAGGCCGCCCGACCAGAGCCGGACGCGGAGCCCGCGGGGGCGACCGTGCGCGTCGTCGTGTCCCGCGCGGACGCGGACGACGACGCCGTGGTCCGCCTCGAGCACACGGTCACCTCCGGGGACCGCGCCTCGGACGGGACCGTCACCGTGGCCGTCCGGGTGCCGGAGCCGGACCTGTGGTGGCCCCACGGCATGGGCGGGCAGAGCCTGTACCGGGTGCGCGTGGGTGTGGGGGGCGAGCACACCGAGACCACCGTGGGATTCCGCACCGTGAGCGCCGAGCACCGCGACGCCGAGCACCGCGGCCTGGCACTGCGGGTCAACGGGGTCCCCGTGTTCGTGCGCGGTGCGGTGTGGACCGGCAGCGACCCCTTCGAGACGGCCGCGGACCCGCGGCGCACCCGCGCGGTGCTGCAGCGGCTGCGGACGGCCGGACTCACGATGCTGCGCTGTCCCGGAACCGGCTGCTACGAGAGCGAGGACTTCCACCGGGCGTGCGACGAGCTGGGCCTCATGGTGTGGCAGGACGTCGCCCTCGGGCCCCTCGACCCGCCCGACGAGCCCCACTGGCGGGAGGGGCTGCGCTCAGAGGTGCGCTCGCTCGCCGCGCGGCTGGGCGCCCACCCGTCCACCGCGGTGGTCTCCGGCGGCACCGAGGTGATCCAGGCCCCCGTGCTCGCGGGCCGGCCCGCCGAGCAGTGGACCCCCGAGGTGCTGCTGCACGACGTCCCCACCGCGGTGGGGGAGGCGCTCGCGGACGCGGTGGTGGTGCCCTCCTCGCCGTGCTCCGACGCCCAGCTCGACGCCGCCGCGGCCGCCTACGAGTCCGCCCGCGACCGGGCGGCGAGTGAGCACGCACCGGCCGGGTGTCGGGCCCCGAACGAGACCCTTGCCGAGCACGAGGATGCCCCGCCCACGGGAGACAGCCGGGACGCTGCGCTGCTGTCGCCCGAGGGCGCGGGCGCACCGCTGGCCACGCCGGAGCAGGCGGGCGGCGCGGCGTCGTCGTCCGGTGTGCCCGCGGGATCCCCGGTGGACGCCGCGGACGGCGTGTGCCACTACTTCGGGGTGGGTGCGTACGGCCGTCCGCTCGAGGACGCCGTGACGCGCGGGGTGCGTTTCGCCGCCGAGGCGCTCGCCTTCGCCGTGCCCCCGGAGCCCGCCGTGGTGCGGGCGCAGTTCGGCACGGACGGGCCGCTGGACACGCCCGCCGGTGGCGCCGCCTGGCGCCGCGGTCTGGCCCGCGATCCGGGCGCGGCCTGGACCTTCGAGGACACCACCACCACGTACGTCCACCGGCTGTTCCTCGACCGGGACAGCGATCCCGACGCTGCCCTGGCGGCTCCCGCGCGCCCCGCCGAGGCCGGCGCTCTCGGGGGTCACGCGCAGGTGCTCGAGCACGAGCGCGCGGCCCTGGCCCACGTGTTCCAGCGCAGCTTCGCGCAGTGGCGTGCCGTGGACTCGCCGTGCCGGGGAGCCCTCGTGCTCGCGGCGGCGTCCACCGCACCGGGGGCGGGGTGGGGCGTCCTGGACGTCACCGGTCGACCCACCGCGGCGTGGTACGGAATGCGCCGGGCGTGCGCGCCGGTCGCGGTGTGCTTCGTGCCCGCGGGCGGTGACGGGCTGCCCGCCCACGTGTGGAACGACGGCGCCGAGCCCCTGGACGCCACGCTGCAGCTCACCGTGGCCACGGTCCGGGGCGGGAGCCTGCCCCCGATCGACGTGCCGGTCACGGTCCCCTCCCGCGGCGCGATCACGGTCCGAGCGGACCTCGCGGACGGCACGTTCCGGGACCTCGACCACGCCTACGGTTTCAGGGAACGGGAGTTCGACGCCGTCGGCGCCGTGCTGCTCGACGCTTCCGGGAACGCCCTGGCGCGGGACGTGCACCTCAGTGGCGGTCCGCGCCGGAACGACCCCGAGGACCCCGGGCTGCGCGCTCGGTGGCACCGGAACGAGGACGGTTCGTGGGCGGTGTCGGTCAGCGCGGAACGGCTCGCGCGGTTCGTGGCGCTGGACCTTCCCGTGGGTGCTCCCGAGGACGATCCCGAGGGCGCCGCACCGGCCGTGCCCGGTGGCGGGACCGCCGGGGACCGTGCACCGGCCGCCGCGGCTGCCGACGTTGCCCCCGCCGTGGCCGAGGACGGCTACGTGCACCTGCTGCCCGGGGAGACGCTGCACCTGCCCGTCAGCGGTGAGGCCACGGACGCCGTGCGCCGGGGGACCGTGGTGCGCGCGCTGGACGCGGCTCCCGTGACGGTGGCCGGCGACTGACCGCGGCCTGTCCCGGTGGCTCCCGGCGGCGTCGAACGTGCGGGCCCGGGCGCGTGGGCCGTAGCCGTGGGCTGGGACGCTCAGCCCCCGGGCCGTGGTTCACGGCCTGCTGACCCGCGCTCGCGGGGAAGAACCTGCGTCGGGCAGGTGTCCGGACACGCAGCTCCTGACACCCTGCCGCGGGCCCATCGTGGGCCGGCGGAGCCGCAGAGCGAGCTGTCAGTGCTCGGCGGGCGACTGGGGCGCGACCTCGTCCACCACGTACCGGCACAGCGTGTGCCGGGAGGCCGTGGCGAAGACCGAGTGGTCGAGCGGCTCCAGCAGCACCATGGCCGAGCGCCCCTCCCGGGTGGCCTCCCTGACCCCGCAGTGGGCGGCGTCGGCGGGGCCGAACACCGCGTTGACCGTGAGGCCGGGGACGCGGGAGAGCCGACGCAGCGCGGGCTGCGGAACGTCGATGATCCCCGCGGTGGCCGCGAGTGAGTTGAGCCGCGGGGAGGCGTTGTGGGCCCGTGCGCGCGTGCCGCGGACCACCGTGCGGCCCACGCTGCCCGCGCGGGAGAGGAGCACGCGGCTCAGGGGGCGCGGGGCGGCGTCGTCCTGCTGCGGTGCCGTCGGCTGCGCGGACGGCTCGTCGCCGGGCAGCCGCGGTGCCAGCGGTCCGCTGCGCAGCCCCTGACGCCAGTACCGCCACGATTCGCGCTGCCACGCCACGTTGTTGATCACGTGCAGGGTCAGCCGCTCGCTCACCTCGGCAGGAAGCTCCGGTGCGGCGGCCACGAGACCCCAGGCGCCCAGGCAGATCCCGGCCGCGCTCAGGGCACCATCCGTGAGCCGCGCGAGCTGCTCCACGAGCTCCCGGCACTCCACCACGGTGTGGCGGGCGTAGGGGTTGGAGTCGCGGGTGAGGGCGTGGTCCACCAGCTCGCCGGTGTCCGAGCGCTCGGCCAGCAGGCAGACCGCACCGCGTGCCGAGGCCAGCAGCGCCGTGTGCAGCCACAGTCCGCTCGCGGCCTCCATGACGTCCGAGCCGGGGGAGACGAGCGCCAGCCCGGGGGCCTGCGCGGTGTGCTCCACGGGCTCCGTGCGGATCGCGGGGCGCTCGTCCCGGCCCACCGTGGTGTGGATGAGCCGCACAGGCGTGCCGTGGACGTCCACGGTCAGGCTCCGGGCGGGACGCGGCGCGGGTGCGTCCTCGGGCGCGGCGGTGCCCCGGGCCGGTGCGTGCGGGCCGAGGGCCGTGAGCACCGCGCGGGTCACACCGCTGGGAACCGTGGCCACGCGGGGGTGCACGTCCAGGGGCAGGGGGCCGGTGCTCTCCTCGGGCAGCACGACCAGCCCTCGTGCAGGGTCCTCGACCGGGGTGGGGACGGTCCTGACCGCCGCGGCGCCCTCCGCGCACAGCTGCAGGTCCATGAGCTCGGTGCCCTCGGTGTCCCTGGGCGGCAGGCTTGAACCGGCCATGCGCCGCAGGGCGCTCTGGTGGCGCAGCCACTGCTTGCCGGACACCGGCGCCAGCAGCACGCGGTCGAGCCACGCGGAGTCCTCGTCCGCGGCCATGTAGGCCCCCGCGACGCTGAACGCCACCCCACGCACGGGCTGGTCCGCCCCGGCCCAGTCCCGCACGACCCGCAGGTCCTGCTCCCAGAGCCGGGCGTCGCAGCAGGCCTCGGTGGCGGGGCTCTGGCCCGTGCCGGACCAGTCGAAGCGCACCACGCGCCAGCCGTCCGCGGCCAGGGCCCGGGCGGTGTGCACGACCGTGCGGTTCATGGTGACCCGCTCCCGGCCCGGCGGCGCGGCGAGGACCACCGCGGCACCCCGGGACGGCTCGGCGGGCTCGTGCACGTGCACGGCCAGCCACCGCTGCCCGGCCGGGATCCAGCCGTGGGTCACTCCGGCGTCGAGGGCCTCGTGCCGGGGCCCTGCCGCGTTCGAGGACGCCGTGAGCAGGGACCGCAGCGGTCGGCCCGGACCTGAAAAGCTGAACAATGAATTCTCCCCCGACAAGACGAGCGGCGCCGTCCGCCCGCGGTGGTCCACCGTCTCTCCCCCAGTCGGTGGCGCGGACTCGGCGCTGATGTACGTACTCAGCCTAACTTCTCCGAGCGGTGCGGCCCTCCGGAGACCTCGCCCCCACTTTGGTGCAGTGGTCCCCCGATGTGGGGGCAGCGCCGGGGTGCCGGGCGGTGCGGTCCCACGCCCCGGGCGGCCGGTGCCGCAGTCCGAGCCAGGCGCGGATCCCGCCACGGGAGCCCCGGGGAAGGGCTTTTCGCATGAAGCACTACGACACACCGCGCAGGCCCGCCGAGTACCGGCGCCCACCCGAGAAGGTCCAGGGCCGTCGCAGGGGTCTCGGCATGGACGTGGTGGAGAACTTCTTCTTCGGCCTCGTGATGGTGCTGGTCTTCGTGTTCGCGGTGGTGATCCTGCGCAGGGTGGACAACGCCTGGACGCTCGTGGGCTACAGCCTCGTGTTCTGGGCGCTCATGGCGTACCTGGCCCTGCCCCGGCTCACCGCACGTCGATGCCGAACACGCGCTTGACCGCGGTGACCACGTGACGCCCGTAGCGCTGTGAGGACGGTGTGGAGGAGAACGGCAGGAACCGTCCGGGCACGTCCGGGTGGGTGATCTTGCCGTGCGTGGGCCCCGAGGTGGTCACCTCGAAGCCCGCCGCGCGCAGCCGTTCCAGCAGCTCCCGGCGGTTGGTGGGGTAGCGCGTGCCGCTGCCGCCGGGCTTGGCACCCGTGCGCTCCAGGGAGTCGGGGGTGTCCGCCCAGGTCTCGTCCGGCCGGCGGGCCACGGCCCACCCGCTGCGGTAGATCCCCACCACCCGGTGCTGCGCGCGCGTGACCTGCACGCACAGCTGGCCGCGCACGTAGTAGTCGGTGCGGCCAAGGTCCGCGGTCCACGTGTCCTCGGGGTCCGCCACGACGGCCCGCAGGGCGTCCTCGCCCACGTCCCACACGCCGCGCACGTCCATACCGTCCGCGGGGACGTCCAGCTCCCGGGACGGTGCGGGCCCCGAGTCCACGGTGTAGAACGCGTCCCGGGGCGTGGCCGTCACCGGGGTGACCCCGGCCCGCAGCTGCGCAACCATGGCCGCGAGCTGCGGGTCCACGGTCAGCACGCGGGGAGCGTCCCGCACGGCGGCCACGGGGGCCGGGCGCGGACCGGGCCCCGGCTTGGGCGTGCCGCCCGGCGCCACGTGGGCCGCAGCTCCGGGTGTCCCGGGGGACGACGCCGCCCGCGCGCCTCCCTCGGCGGCTTCCCGCCCGGGCCTGGAGGGCGTGCCGGACTCGCGGCCATCGGAGGCCCGACCGGGGGACGACGCCGCTCCCGCACCCCGTTCTGCCGCGTTCCCTGCTGCGGTGGTGCCCGTTCCGTCCTCCCCGGCGGTCCCCGAGGTCGCAGGGGACGGGCGCCACGAGGTGTAGTCCACCGGACGCACGTCTTGTGCGGGATCGGTGCGGCCCCGCATCACGGCGGGGGAGGGGCGCTGGGTGCTCATGGCTGTGGTCCTCTAAGTGGGCGGCGGGTGTCCTCACGGTGCCACGATCCTCGGGCGCACGCCACACGCCGGGATCGCGGGGACAGCACGGGGACTGGACGGGGACAGGACGGGGGGGGCGCCCGGTGGGTGCGGCCAGGGGCGAGTGCGTGTCTTCGCCCCGGGCGCGGCCCGCACATTGGGGGTGGCCCTGGCGTCGCCCCGTGGCGGACGGCACGCCACGCGGACGAACGGGGCAGTGCACCGGGTGCCGCCCGCGGGACCCGGCAGTGCGGCGTCGTCGTGCCCGGCAGGCGGGGCTCACCGTACACTCGGGCGGGTGGAATGCGGATACTACGACCGGGGCGAGTGCCGGTCCTGCACGGTGATCGAGGTGCCGTACGCGCGGCAGCTGGCGCGCAAGCAGGAGCTGGTGCGGGAGCTCGTGGACGCCCACGGTGCGCCGCGGTGGCTGGGGCCGGTGGCCTCGCCGGAGAAGGGGTTCCGCAACAAGGCCAAGATGGTGGTGGCGGGCCGGGTGGGGGCGCCCACGCTCGGCATCCTGGACGGCGCCGCGGGTGTGGACCTCCGGGACTGCCCGCTGTACCCCGAACCCGTCACGCGGGCCCTGCGCGCGCTCGCGGAGTTCATCGGGCGGGTGCGGCTGCTGCCCTACGACGTCGCGAAGCGCCGCGGCGAGATCAAGCACGTGATCGTCACCGGCAGCCCCGAGGGTCGGCTCATGGTGCGCTTCGTGCTGCGCAGCACCCGCCAGCTGCCCAAGATCGCCGAGAACCTGGACCTGCTGCGCGAGCTGGTGCCCGCCGCGGACGTGGTCTCCGTGAACATCCAGCCCGAGCACAAGGCCGTGCTCGAGGGCCCCGAGGAAATCCTGCTGAGCGAGCAGTCGGAGCTGGTGATGCGCCTCAACGGGATCGACCTGCGCGTGCGGCCGCGCTCCTTCTTCCAGACCAACACGGCCGTGACCGAGCAGCTGTACCGGCAGGTCGCGGACTGGGTGGACGCCGTGGGGCCGGCGAGCGTGTGGGACCTGTACTGCGGCGTCGGCGGCTTCGCGCTGCACGTGGCGGGGCCCGGGCGCGAGGTGGTGGGCACCGAGATCTCCGAAGAAGCCGTGGCCTCCGCGCAGGACACGGCTCGGGCCATGGGCCTGCCGCAGGACGGCCCGGGCTCCGTGCGCTTCCTGGCCGACGACGCCGCCGCGACCCCCGCGGACCTGCCCGGCACCCCGGAGCTCGCGGTCGTCAACCCGCCGCGGCGCGGCCTGGACGCCTCCCTGTGTGCGTGGCTCGAGAGTTCGTCCGTGCGCCACGCGGTGTACTCCTCGTGCAACGCGCAGACCCTCGCGCGGGATCTCGCCCGCATGCCGTCCCTGCGCCCGGTGGAGGCTCGGCTGCTGGACATGTTCCCCCACACCGGGCACTACGAGGTGGCGGTGCTGCTGCGGCGCGACTGAGCGGTCGCGCGGGCGGTGCGCGCCAGGGAACGACGCCGCCGGGCCCGGGTGACGCCGCCGCGCCCCGGTCGGGCGGCGGCTCGCGCCTCGCCACCGAGCCGGACTGCCCGGCCGGCCCCGCGGCGCTGGTCCGCGGCATCCCGCAGGGAGGGTCCGGCCAGGACGATCCGGCCGGCCCCTGCGTCCAGGGCAGGGTGCTCAGGCCCGAGTGCTCAGGACTGCGCGGCCACGAGCGCGCGGAGGCGGGTGACGGCGTCGTCCACCATGTCCGCGACGGGCTGGTCGATGTTGAGCACGTACCCGCCCTCCTCCTGGGCGAGCGGCTCCAGCGTCTCGATCTGGGACTCCAGCAGCGCGGCCGGCATGAAGTGCCCGCTGCGCCCCTCGATGCGGCGGGTCAGCACCTCCAGGGTGCCGTCCAGGTGCAAGAACAGTGCGGACGGGGCCTGGGAGCGGATGCGCTCGCGGTAGGCGCGCTTGAGCGCGGAGCAGGCCACCACGAGGCCCTCGCGGCGCTCGCCGTGCTCGTGCAGGGTGCGCCCCACGATCTCGAGCCACGGCCAGCGGTCGTCGTCGTCCAGCGGGGTGCCCGCGGCCATCTTCTGGACGTTCTCCAGGGGGTGCAGGCTGTCCCCGTCGATGAACTGGACCCCCAGCTCGTGCGCCACGAGCGTGCCGATGGTGGTCTTGCCGGAACCGGAGACCCCCATGACCACCACGAGCGGCGGCAGCGGCTCGCGCGCCGGGCTCATGCCCCGGCCCCCGTGGTGGGTGCCGGGTGTGCGGCCGGACCCTGTGCGGCAGGGTCCCGGGGCGCGGGGCCGGTGCGGACGTCGTCGTCGTTCACGGTGTTCCTCTCAGACGGTGCGTGACCACGAGGTCACCCGGTAACCCTGCCACGCCGGGGGGCCTCCGTGCGAGACGGGCGTGTCCGAACGGGACGGGGCGACCGCGCCGCCGGGCCGTCCCGTGCACGCCCTCCGCTCCCCGACGGCCCACCGTCCTGGCCGCGCCGCGGGAGGCGCGGTGTCCCGGGCGGGGCACTCCGGTGCCGGGGCGCGCACCACGAGCGCATACTTGCCCAGTGATCACTCTCGCGATCGTGCTGCTGGCGGTGGGGTTCCTCTACGCCGTGGACCACTCGTGGCCCGGTTTCCGCCGCATCAGCGCGTGGTGGCTGCGCCGGGGGGAGCCCCTCAAGGACAGGGTGCGCCACGCGCCCCTCACGTACCTGTACCTGGTGCTGCTCACGTTCACCACGTGGCTGCTGGCCAACACCTCGGAACCCCTGCGCAAGGCGTTCCTCGCGGAGCAGTCCACCAACCTGCACGAGCTCAGCACCAACCCCGTGACCGTGCTGGTGCGCAGCGCCATGTACGTGTCCCCCGCGGAGCTGCTGATCTGGTGGGTGGGTTTCAGCCTGGTGGTCGCACCCATGGAGCGCCGCTTCGGGGGGCAGCGCGTCCTGGCCGGCTTCGTCCTGGGCCACGTCGGTGCCACCGTGGCGGTCGCCTACCTGCAGGTGTGGCTGTTCCGCACCGCGGAGCTGCCCGTGCCGTCCCCTGTGCTGATCGACGTGGGCGCGAGCTACGGGTTCTGCGCGCTCGCCGCGCTGGCCACCTACCGGGGCCCGCTGCGCCGTCGGCTGCTGTGGGCCGGGGGGCTGGTCGGGCTGCTCGCGGCGGGCCTGCTGCTGGACCTCGACTGGTCCTCCATCGGGCACTGCGTGGCCGCCGTGCTCGGTTTCGCCTCCTACCCGCTCGTGCGCCCGGAGGCCGCGGTGCACCACGAGGCGCGGGTCCGCGCCCGGCGGCTCTACCGGATGGAGCACTGAGCCCGGGCAACGCCAGGTTACCGACGAGTTTTGTGACCTACCGCACCCTGCCCTAGCATGCACACAGAACGAGCGGGCCCGGGGTTACTGGCCCCGGGTGAACCCGCCGAGGGCGACGACGAGGGAATGACGGCATGAGAACGAAGCCCTGGATGAGGGTCAGCTCCGCGCTGCTGGCGGTGGCGTGGGGAGGCAACGAGTTCACGCCGTTGCTGGTCATGTACCGCACGGTGGAGGGCTACCAGCAGGTGGCCGTAGACATGCTGCTGGCGGCATACGTTCTGGGCATCGTGCCCGCGCTGCTGATCGGCGGGCCACTGTCTGACCGGCACGGGCGCCGCACCCTGATGATCCCCGCCCCGGTGCTGGCCATGGTGGGCAGCATCCTGCTGGCCGTGGGTGCGGAGAGCCTGTTCGTGCTGTTCGTGGGCCGGGTCTTCTCCGGCCTGGCCCTGGGCCTGGGCATGGCGGTGGGGACCTCCTGGATCAAGGAGCTGTCGGAGAAGCCCTACGAGGAGCACCCGGAGCGGGTCTCCGGTGCCCGCCGGGCCTCGCTGTCCCTGACCGCCGGGTTCGCCCTGGGGGCCGCGGCGGCCGCGGCCCTCGCGCAGTTCGCGCCCCTGCAGACCGTTCTGCCGTACATGATCAACCTGCTCATCTGTCTGCCCGCCGTGTTCCTGGTGGCCGGGGCTCCCGAGACCCGCCACGCCACCGCCCCCCACGGCCCGCTGCTGGCGGACCTGAAGATCCCCGCCACACGGCAGCACCGCTTCTGGTTCGTGGTGGCGCCCTCCGCGCCGTGGGTCTTCGGCTGCGCGGCCTCCGCGTACGCGATCCTGCCCGCACTCATGGCAGACGTGGTGGGCCCCCGGTACGGCATCGCCTTCTCCGGGCTGATGTGCCTGGTAGGGCTGGGCTTCGGGTTCTTCATCCAGCCCCTGGGCAAGCGCCTTGATAGGGACGGCTCCATCCGCTCCCTCGCCGTGGGGATGGGTGCGGTGATCCTGGGAATGCTCGCCGCGGTGCTGGCCTCGGCCACCCTGAACCTGGCCCTCGTGCTGCTGGCCTCCGCGGTGCTGGGCTGCGGCTACGGGCTGGTTCTGGTGTCCGGGCTGCAGGAGGTCCAGCGGATCGCCCGCCCGGACGACCTCGCCGGGCTCACCGCCGTGTTCTACTCCCTGACCTACATCGGCTTCTTCGTACCCATGGTGCTCGCCCTGGTCTCCGAGTTCACCAGCTACCCGTGGCTGTTCGTCTCGGGCGCGGTGATCGCCGCACTGTGCCTGGGGATCATGGCCTACGGCCGCCGCCACGAGGTGCGCGACCTCGACCTGCTGGAGGCGAACGACGCCGCCCGCCCCTGACCCCGACGCAACGACGCCGCACGCTCCCGGACCCTGCGCGGGTCACGGGGGCGTGCGGCGTCGTCGACCGTGGGGCCTCCGCGCGGGCGTGGCCCGGGACCTGGGTCGGCGGCGTCACCGGGCCCGCCGTGCCGGAGCCGCTCCGGGCGGGCGGCTCAGCCCACGGCGTCGGAGAGCAGCTTCACGAGCAGCACCGTGAGCGGGCCGCCCAGCAGGAAGTTGTTCAGCGCGTGCATGAGCAGCACGTGCCAGATGTTGCGCGTCCACAGGTACACCAGGTTCATCACCAGGCCCGCGCCGGCGTAGGACAGGGTCAGCAGCCAGTGGCCGTCGACGTTGTTCACGTGGATCAGCCCGAAGACCAGGGCGTTGACCAGCACCAGCGCGGCGGCCGGCACGGCCCTGCCCCACACGGGCAGCCGCAGCAGCAGAGCGTGGCGGAACGTGAAGTCCTCAATGAGCGCCGTGACCGTGGGGCCCAGGGACGGTGGAGGACCCCAGGGCGGAGCCCAGCCACCCCGCGGCGAAGATGGCGGGGACGGCCAGCACCGCCACGGTGTCCCGGGCGTGCCAGGACCACTGCCGTGCGGGGTCCTCGGCACGGACGAGGGCGGTGAACGAGGGTCGTGGGGCGCTCGGTGCTGTCATGTCCTCTGATCCTGGGGTGGCCGGGGTCCCGGACGCGGCGTGCGGAACCGGACCGGGCGGCATCGTCCGCGGTGCGGTGCGGTGAGGGATGGTGCGGGGGCGGGGCCGGACGGCGCGACAGGCGTGCGCCGTCCGACCCCGGGCAGGCTCAGGAGCGGGTGTCCTGGGCGTCCGAGCCGCTCAGGGAGCGGTGGTGGGCCATGAGCTGGCGCTCCCGGGGCAGCACGAACAGCAGCAGCACCACCGTGAGGACCACCGAGAGGGTGAGCAGCCCGTAGGTGGCGCCCCACCCGAACTCGTGCACGACCCAGCCCACGCCCGTGGAGGCCAGGGTGGCGCCGAAGACGTAGCCGAACAGCCCGGTGAACCCGGCCGCAGTGCCGGCCACGTGGCGCGCGGACATGTCCAGGGCCTGCAGGCCGATGAGCATCACGGGACCGTAGATGAACGCGCCGATGAAGAACAGGAACACCATGAGCAGCCAGTACGGCGTGCCCACCGGGGCCAGCCAGTAGGCCACCAGGAACACGCCCACGCCCACCATGAACGTGATGCCGGTCCAGCTGCGGTTGCCGTGGAACACCTTGTCCGAGACCCAGCCGCACGCGAGGGTGCCGAAGATCCCGGCGAGCTCGAAGAGGGAGAAGCCCGCGATGCCCTGCGCGAGGGACATCCCGTGGTGCTCCGCGAGGTACGTGGGTGCCCAGCTGAGCACGCCGTAGCGCAGGGAGTAGATGAACACGTTGGCCAGGGCCAGGAACACCATGGTGCGGTTGAGCAGCACGTGCTTGACCACGATGCGCCAGTAGGAGCTCTCCTCGAGCTCGCCGAGGTCCGCCTCCACCTTGGCGGGATCGTCCCGGTACTCCTCGATCGGGGGCAGCCCCACCGCCTCGGGACGGTCACGGACCAGCACGAAGGCCACGGCGGCCACCACCAGGGCGCCGATCGCGGGCACCCAGAACGCGGACTGCCAGGAGTCACCGGTGATCGCCAGGCCCAGGGCGGCCAGCGCGCCCACACCCATGCCGCCCACGTTGTGCGCGGTGTTCCAGATGGCGGTCTTCCAGCCGCGCTCGGTGGTGGAGAACCAGTGCACGAGCACGCGCCCGCACGGCGGCCAGCCCATGCCCTGCACCCAGCCGTTGACGAACATCACGGTGGCGAACAGCGCCACGGACGCGGAGACCGCCGGGACGAACGCGACCACCAGGTTCGCCACCGCGGACAGCGCCAGGCCGATCGGCAGGAAGTACCGGGCGTTGGAGCGGTCCGAGATGGTGGCGGAGAAGAACTTGGAGAAGCCGTAGGCCAGCAGCACGGCGTTGCCGATGATGCCGATCCCCACGGTGCTGATGGTGCCCTGGGCCAGCAGCAGGGGAGCGATCAGCGAGATGTTGTTGCGGATCAGGTAGAACCCGGCGTAGCCGATGAAGATCCCCAGGAACACCTGCAGCCGCAGCCGAGGATAGCGCCGCGCCACCTCCTGCTCGGGCAGCCGCGGGGCCGCCGGGGGAGCGGCCATCCAGCGCAGCGCACGGGGTGTGCCCGCTGCCGGGGCGTCCTCCTCGTGTGGCGGGGCGGACGGGGACGAGGGTGCGGACATGCGCTCCACCTCTCTGGTTGTGGGGAAGGTCCGTCGCGGACTCCGGCGTCCGGGTGAGGGTACGGGGAGGGTTTCCCAGCGGCGGCACAGGAGAACGCCATGGTACTCACGGGCCCGCCCGCGTTTCGAGGCGCCCGGGCGTGTCGGCCGGTCGGGGAGCGAGTCGACATATTGCAGAACGCGCATATAAGCGCCGCGGCAGGGCAGGCGCGCGGGCGGCGTCATCGGCGGAGGTCAGCCGACCAGCAGGGTGAGCGCGCCGCGCGCCAGGACGACGCCGCCGCCCACGGTCGCGAGCGTCATCGCCAGCCCCTGCGCGGTGGCCTTGGACATGTGGCGGGAGAGCCACGTGCCCACCGCGATGCCACCCAGGACGGTGAGGACCAGCGCGGCCAGAGCCACCGGCGCGGGGACCGGAAGGGAGAAGTGCATACCGGCCGCAAGTTTCGAGCCCGCGGACAGCGCACCCATGGCCATGAACACGGGCTGCATGGTGGCGGCGAAACGCACCTGGTCCCACCGGGTCACCCGCGAGTAGATGACCATGGCCGGCGCCGCGACCCCGGCCGTGGCGTTGAAGAACCCGCCGATCAGGCCCGCGGGCACCACGGTGGCCCTCCGGGACGCGGACGGCGTGGCGGGGGAGAACCGGGTGATGCCCAGCCCAGCAAGCACCACCGCCCCCACGGCCACCTGCAGCCACGCACTGGGCACGTGGCGCACCACCACCGCACCGGCCACGATCCCCGGCACCGCCGCACCCACCAGCACGGCGGCGTGGCGCCACTCCACGAGCCGACGCACGGACAGGGTGATGAGGAACCCCGAGCACGTGGTCGCGGCGTTGGTGGCCAGCACCCCGGCGCCCGGGCCCATGAGCAGGGAAAGCACCGGGGCCACCACGAGCCCCACCCCCGTTCCGGACACGCGCTGCAGCACGGTGCCCACGAGCACCGCCGCGAGGGCGCCCAGCAGAAGGCCCATGGGTGCTCCTTCGGGTGGGGCCCGCACCGGGCCGGTGCGGGTGCGGAGGGGGCCGTGCGAGGCGCACGGCGCTTCCGGTGAACGCGCTCCATCGTGCCAGACGGCGCCCGGTGGGCGGGCGGTGCGTCGTCCGGTGGCGGAGCGGCCTACCCTGGCCCCATGGTGGAACAGAGCAAGTGGATGGCCCGGGTGGCGGAGAATCCGGGGCACTCCCGGTGGTACATCGACCGCTTCCGCACCATGGCCCGGCGCGGCGAGGACATCGTGGGGGAGGCCCGGCTGGTCGACGCGATGGTGCCGCGCGGCGCCCGGATCCTGGACGCGGGGTGCGGGGCCGGGCGGCTCGCCGGATACCTGCACGAGGTGGGCCACCGGGTCACCGCGGTGGACGTGGACCCCGAACTGGTGCGCGCCGCCCGCGAGGACTACCCGGGGCCGGACTACCGGGTGGCGGACCTCGCGGAGCTGGCCTCCCTCGAGCTCGGGGGCGGCTTCGACGCCATCCTGTGCGCGGGCAACGTGATGACGTTCCTCGCGGAGAGCACCCGCCGGGACGTGCTGCGCGGCTTCCGCGCGCACCTGGCGGACGGTGGTCGCGCGGTGATCGGCTTCGGGGCGGGCCGCGGGTACCCGGTGGCGGACTTCCTCGACGACGCCGCGGCGGCAGCTCTCGCCCCGCAGCTCACCCTGGCGGGCTGGGACCTCCGCCCCTGGCGGGAGGACAGCGAGTTCCTGGTGGCGGTGCTGGGGGCGGATTGAGACGCGGGATGCGAAAGGCCGCATCTCAGTGAAGTCGCGTCACCCGTCAGGCGTTCAGCCTCGTCACCGTGGCCCGCAGCTCGTCACTCAAGTCGTAGATCTGTTCCAGCGTGTCCACGGCGTGCCGGGTCTCAACCTTGTTCTCATCGAGCAGGCCGACATACTTCTGGCTCCGGTTGAAGTGAAGGCGCGCAATGGTCTTGCGATTGTTGTTGTCCAGCAGGATTGCGCAGTACGACTTCGCGTCGCGATAGGAAACTCGTGACATGTCGACCTGGTTGCAGACAATGGCGCGCACGATGTTGAAGGCAGTGAGCTCCTCTGCGGTCGTGACAATGTCGTCCTGACTTTCCTGCAGGTCACGCGCGACTTCATCCTGACTCGTAATTTCCTCCGCGACTTCGGCGTCTGCCGGTAGCTGAGGGGGTACGGAGCCGGCGCCGAGAGCGGTAGTGAGCCTGTTGTTCACCTGCTCGTTGAGGAACTGCTGCGACGCCTTGCTTACCAGTGGCGTGAACTGTTCCCGCACCTTTTGGGTGAAAGCACCCTCGTAAACCCTGTTCGTGAAGAAGCGAATCCACTCGTCCGAGGGGTCCTTGAACTCGGCGGCGATCGCGCGTTTGATCTGTCCGACATATTTCAGCTCTCCCGCAGCACTGATGATCGAATCGAGGTCGAATTCTGTCTTGCTGAGTTTGAGCAGTTCAGGAATGAGGGTCGTGTCGATGTCCAGTAGATCGAGCACAAGGAACGGTTTCGCATCCATGCGGTTCGGCGCGTCAAGGTCCGTGTAGAAATGGTATTTTTCACCATTGGTGAGGATTGCAATTCGCGCATTGGTGACCGCAAAATACCTGTAGAGCTGAGATGCGTGCTCCAGCGAGAGTGGCGAGCCGATGTGCTTGCACTCGATGAGCATCTGAATCTGGCCGTCCTGGACGATGGCGTAGTCGATCTTTTCGCCCTTCTTGACGCCAACGTCCGCTGTGAACTCCGGAACCACCTCCGACGGATTGAACACGTCATAGCCCAGAATCGTCGAGATGAAGGGCATGACAAACGCGTTCTTAGTCGCCTCCTCGGTCTCGAGCGCCGATTTCTGGTGCACGACTTTGCTTGCGAGGGCGGCCAGCCGTTCCGCGAACTCCACGGGTACCTCCAGGGGTTGTCATTGCTGTGGGGGCGAACCGGAACCGCGTCAACCGGTTCCGGGACTACTGTGAATTGGGTTACACCCTACTGCCGGAGGGGTTGATCCTCGGTTGACTCGCCGAGTCGCGGCCCAGGTCCCGGCATCTGCCAGGACAACCGGGGTATCAAGGTTCCGCGCAGTGGTAGTGGGTGCAAGCCCCCGTCGGTGGTGCTGAGGAGGAGGTCGGTGACAACCCCGTACGCTTGAGCACACATTCACGCGCTGACTGATCGGAAAGAGGTACCCGCATGTCCGCTGGACTTGCCGCACTGCTGGACGACATCGCCGCGCTCGCCAAGCTCACGGCCGCCAGCGTGGACGACGTCGCCGGGGCCGCCGGACGCGCGAGCGCCAAGGCCGCGGGCGTGGTGGTGGATGACGCCGCCGTTGCCCCCCGCTTCGTGGAAGGGGCCACCCCCAACCGGGAGCTGCCGATCATCAAGAAGATCACGATCGGGTCCCTGATCAACAAGATCGTGATCATCCTGCCGGTGGCCCTGCTGCTCAGCCAGTTCGCCCCCTGGGCGCTGACCCCGCTGCTCATGCTGGGCGGCACCTACCTGTGCTTCGAGGGCGCGGAGAAGATCATCGAGCACTTCTCGCCGGGCCAGCACACGGAGGAGAAGCCCGCACCGGACCGCGGCCCGGGGGCGGAGAAGAAGATCGTGTCCGGGGCCGTGCGCACGGACCTGATCCTGAGTGCGGAGATCATGGTCATCTCCCTCAACGAGGTCTCCCACGAACCGCTGCTGGCCCGCACGGTCATCCTCATCGCGGTCGCCATCCTCATCACCATCGGTGTGTACGGCGTGGTGGGTCTCATCGTCAAGATGGACGACATCGGTGTGGCCATGGCTCGCAAGGACTCCGCGGGCGCTCAGAAGTTCGGTCTGGGACTCGTCAAGGCCATGCCCAAGGTGCTCGCCGTGATCTCCGTGGTGGGGGTCATCGCGATGCTCTGGGTGGGCGGGCACATCATCCTCACCGGCATGGCGAACCTCGGCTTCGGCCTGCCCTACGAGTGGGTGCACCACCTCAGCGAGGGCGTCCACCACGTCCCGGCAGTGGGTGCCGTGCTGGCGTGGCTGGTGGAGACGTTCTTCTCGTTCCTGCTGGGCCTCGCGTGGGGCGCGGTGATCGTGGGTATCGTCCACGTGCTGCCCTTCGGGAAGAAGCACGAGGACCGGGCAGTCGAGGGTGAGAGCGGCGTCGAACCCGGGTGCAAGACCGCGCCCTCCGGGGCCGAGAGCACGGTGCCGACGGCAGGCGCGACCCCGACCGCCGGACAGCGTGCAGAAAGCGGCGGATCCACCGCGGCGACGAGCCCGGACGAGCGCTGATCTGCAGGCCGGGCACCGGAGGCCGCAGACGAAGGAGTATGCCGTGAACGACAACCAGCGCGGTGGATCGCGGGGGTGGTTGCTCGCCTCCCGCGCGTCGATCCCGCTGGTCGTGCTGCCGACCCTCGCGCTGCTCGACTGGGACGGCACAGGGACACCGCGGCCGTTCGTGATGTTCTTCCTTCCTGCCCTCGTGGGAGTGCTCGGAGGACTGGCAGGAGCCAAGGCCGGGCGCCCGGCTCTTGAGGTGTGCGTCGGGCTGCTCGGGATCATTGCGGTGCCGGTGGCGCTGCAGGTGGTGCTGCTGGTCGAGGGGCCGTGACGTCGGGGGAGGAGCACACGTTCTCACGTTCCCTTTCAGCAACGTGGAGGTGCTGCTCGGCCACTACCCGGGTACGGTCTTCGACCAGCTTGTGGTGCGCCGCCGCGGCGGCTACTGCTTCGAGCGCGCGCAGCTCTTCGCCGCCGCCCTGGAGACCGCAGGCTTCACGGTGCGTCGCGCCCTGGGCCGCGTGCGGTCCCTGCAGAGCGCACGAACCCACATGACCGTCCTGGTGGACCTCGCGGGCGTGCGGTACCTGTGCGATCCCGGCTCCGGGTTCAGCATCACCGGCCCTGTCCCGTTGCAAGACGGCGCTCGCTACGTGGACACGGGTCAGACCTTCGCCGTGGGCCGGGTCTACGATCTGGGGGGTGTCGCTCTCGGAGAGGGAGGCGGAGCAGCCCACCGCAGTGGTGCAGAGTCTGCGGAACCAGTGAGATGATCGTGGCGAGGCCGGTCCCCTTCCCCCGGGGTGCCCGGCTTTCGCCGTGTCCGGAGCGGAGCTGACCGGACGGGGCACAACTGCATACTCCCCCCACCCCTGAAAGAGCACCCCCATGCCCTTCCCCCGTTCCTTTGCCGCGTCCGCGACCGCCACGAGCACGGCGGTTCTGCTGACCCTCCTGACCGGTTCGTCGGCCGCTGTGGCGGCCCCGGCGCGCACCCCGGTCCCGGCGGCAGCGCAGCCGACGACGTCGCCGGTCCAGCCTCCGGCGCAGGCCCCGGCGACGCCCGCGGTGGGTGCGGCAACCGGGGCGGGTGCCATCGCGCCCACCACCGCGTTCCACCAGACGTTCAGCGCGGCGGGCAAGACCTCCGCGTACCACCTCTACGCGGACGGCATCGACCGCTCGAAGGCGGTGGGGGTGGTGTACTACCTGGGCGGCGACTACATGAAACCCCAGGGCTCCTGGGTGGGCCGCCCCGACGGGCCCGAGCTGCGCGCGATGGCCGCGGAGGCCCGGAAGAAGAACATGGTCCTGGTGGTCCCGCTCTCCCCGGACCACGATGCGCGCGGTGACGGCATCACCTGGTGGGAGGACGCGGACGGCAACGGTGACTGGTTCCGAGCGCTCCAGGCCTCGCTCACGAGCCGGCACGGGCTGGACACCTCCCGCGTGTGGCTCGCCGGCTACTCGGGCGGCGCCGAGTTCATCACGTACGAGCTGCTCGCGGACCGGCAGAGCTGGATCCGGGGCGGAGGTGCCACGATCATCGGCGGGGGCGGCTCGTACGGCATGCAGAGCGCCCCCGGCGCGGCGGTGCGCGGCCTGCCACTCACCTGGCACGTGGGGTCGAAGGACGGCCCCGGCAGCACCAACCCACCCACCTGGTCCGCTCTCAAGGCCGCCCGGGCGGGTCAGAAGCGCTATGCCGTGGACGGCTTCACGCGCACGCGCCTGTCCACCCTGCCGGGGCTGGACCACGAGGACTACGACATCGTGGGCCTGCTGCGCCAGGACCTCGCCTCTCTGCCCGCCGCCCCGACGACGACGCCGCCCGCGTCCTGGCTGCGCGGCGCCATCCGCACCGACTACCTCGCCACGGGTGGGGCCGCGGTCTACGGCCATCCCACCTCGCCGGAGAGGTCCACGGGCCACCTCGGCGGGGTGCACCAGGGCTTCACCCGCAACTGGACCTTCTACTGGAGCCCGCAGACCGGCGCCCACCCGGTGAAGTGGGACAGTGGCATCGGCGCGGCGTACCGCACGGCGGGTCTGGAGCGTGCATGGGGCTACCCCGTGATGGCGGAGCGTGCCCTGCCGGGCGGGGCCTACCAGGACTTCCGGAACGGGGGCGCCAGGTTCCGCGCCATGTACTCCCCCCGCACGGGAACGCACGTGGTCAAACTGACCGGGGGGATCGGCTCGGCGTGGCAGAGGGCCGGACACGAGCATGGCTGGGGGCACCCCGTGACGGACGAGTACGCCGTGTCCGGGGGAGCGGCCCAGAAGTTCTCCAACGGGTACGTGGCCACGTGGCACCGCAGCACGGGAAAGATCACGGTCTCGCGGTTCTGACACCGACTCCACACGCGGAAAGAGTCGGGGGACCCACACCCGGATCGTGTGCTCCGAGCGGGGGTCCCCCGACTGCCCGTCCCGCCTGAGCAGTGGTCAGGCGCGCTCCTCCACTTCGGCCGGGCCCGCGGTCAGCTCACGGGGCGCGGCAGCGTCGGCGTCGTGCGTGCCCCAGGCCCGGCTCCTACTCGTGGACGTCGGCGTGGACCGCCGCCGGCTGGTTGGTGCGGCGGGTCACGAAGATCCCGGTCACGGCGATCAGCGCGGTGGCGGTGATGGTGAGCAGCAGCTGGGTGCGCGTGGCGGGGTCGAACATCGCGACCACCACGATCAGCACCAGCAGCGCCACCGTGAGGTAGGACAGGAGCGGGAACAGCGGCATCCGGTAGGTGGTGGAGCGCACGCCCGGGTTCTCGCGCTCGCGGCGGTGGCGCAGCGTGATCTGGGAGGCGGCCACGGAGATCCAGATGATGATGATCGTGGAGCCCACGATGGACAGCAGCGTGTCCAGCACCTTGCCCGGGAAGATCGCCTCCAGGATGCTCGCCACGAAGCCGAACGAGACCGTGAGCAGCACGGCGCGGCGCGGCACGTTGTTGCTCGCCGTGCGCTTGATGGCGGCCGGGGCGTAGTCGCGCTGGGCCAGCGAGTGCATCATGCGTGAAGCGGCATAGATGTTGGCGTTGAGAGCGCTGAGCAGGGCGAACACCGCGATCAGGGCCATGATGCTGCCCGCCGCGGGCAGGCCCGCCACGTTGAGCACGGCCGCGAACGGGCCCTCGGGGGCGTCCGCCTGGGAGGGCTCGAGGATGGCCACGATGATGAACACGGTGCCGATGTAGAACAGCACGATGCGCCAGGCGACCGTGCGGATGGCGGTGGCCACGCTCTTCTGCGGGTCCGCGGTCTCGCCGGCGGCGATCGCCACGATCTCGGTGCCGCCGAACGCGAAGATCACGATCAGCAGACCGGCGCCCACCCCGGCGATGCCCGTGGGGGCGAAGTCCGTGAAGTTGGACAGCCCGCCCTCGTGGCCGGGGACCACCCCCATCAGCATGAGGATGCCCACCACCAGGAACGCGAGGATCACGCCTACCTTGAGGAACGCGAACCAGAACTCGAACTCGCCGTACTTGCTCACCGCGAACATGTTGACGACCGTGAAGACCGCCATGAAGACCACGCTCAGCACCCAGGTGGGCGGCACGGCGATCCCGGCCAGGCTCTCACCCAGAATGCCGGTGAGGATCGTGGCCGCGCCGTTGGCCTCCGCCGCGGTCACCACGGCCAGCTGCACCCAGTACAGCCAGCCCACGGTGTAGCCGGCCACGGGGCCGAACGCGTTCTGTGCGTGCGCGGAGAACGCGCCGCTCGTGGGGTTGGCGGCGGAGAGCTCGCCGATCATCCACATCACCAGCACCACGAGGGCGCCGGCCACGATGTAGGAGACGAGGATGGCGGGCCCGGCCACGGCCACGCCCTTGCCGCTGCCCAGGAACAGGCCCGCGCCGATCGCTCCGCCCAGGCCCATCATGGTCAGCTGGCGGGGCTTGAGCCCGCGCACGGTGGTGGTGGACGCGTCCTGGGCGTGCTCGGACGGCCGGGGAGTGGTGGTGCTCATGTGTTGGTCAGCTCCGGTTCCGGGGCGTCGTTGCCCCGTCGAGGTGGGCGCGCACGTCCTGTGCGGCCACGATGAAGGTCTGGTTCGCGGCGGGGGAGCCGATGCTCACCCGGATCCCCTCGTCCGCGAAGGCGCGCACGATCACGCCGTGGCGGGTGAAGATCTCCTCCGCGGCCGTGGTGTGGGGGCCGGTGCGCAGCCACACGAAGTTCGCCTGGGACTCCACGACGTCCCAGCCCTGCTCGGTGAGCTGCCGGTGCACGTGGTCCCGCTGCTCCACGAGGGCGGTGATCCGCTCCTCCACCTCGGACTCGGCGGCCAGGCTGGCGAGCGCGGCCTGCTGGGCCAGGTTGGTCACGCCGAAGGGGATGGCCACGGCGCGCAGCGCGGCGCTGATGTACGCCGGGGCGATCGCGTAGCCGATCCGCAGCCCCGCCAGGCCGTAGGCCTTGGAGAACGTGTGCAGGACCACCACGTTGGGGTACTCGCGGAAGAAGTCGATGCCGCGCGCGGCGGCCGGGTCCACGTTGAAGTGCACGTAGGCCTCGTCCACCACCACGAGCACGTGCTCGGGGACCTGCTTCATGAACGCGTGCAGCTCGTCCGCGGTCACGGAGGTGCCGGTGGGGTTGTTGGGGGTGCACACCAGGACCACCTTGGTGCGCTCGGTGACGGCCGCAGCCATGGCAGGCAGGTCGTGGCGCTCGTCCTCGGTGAGGGGCACCTTGACCGCGGTGGCACCGGCCAGGCCCGCCAGGATGGGGTAGGCCTCGAAGGAGCGCCACGCGAAGACGACCTCGTCCCCCTCGTCGCACACGGCGCGGATGATCTGGGAGGCGACCTCCACGGAACCGCTGCCGAAGCTCACGGAGGAGGGCTCCACGCCCCAGCGCTGCGCGACGGCCTCCGTGACCGCCTGGCAGGTCATGTCCGGGTAGAGGTTCATCTCCGGGGACATCTGGTTCACGGCGTCGAGCACGGACGGCAGCGGCGGGTACGGGTTCTCGTTCGAGGACAGCTTGTACTGGATCACGTCGGACGAGGCCGCGGACTTCCCCGGCTTGTAGGGGGGAAGGGACTGCAGCGCGGCGCGCAGGGACACGGCGGATCGGGCCGCGTCCCCCGAGGAATGAGTGGTCACGTGGGACTCCTTGCAGGATCTGTGGTGGCAGTCACAGTGACACAGCACACGGGGGTGCACAACCGGAACATGGTGTACTGATCATAATGCGCAGTTCTCAGGTGGTGCACCGCTGATCACTGCACAATGTGTCAGGTGGCCCGCGTCCCGAAAATGACTCCCGCGTAACCCGCGCGGGGCTTGGGGCGGTTGGGGCCGTCAGCAGAGGAGCGGGGATGAAGATCGACGAGCTCGACGTGCGGATCGTGGAGCTGTTCACGCAGGACTCGCGCATCGGGGTGCTCGCGGCGTCCAGGGCCCTGGGGGTCGCCCGGCCCACGGTGCAGTCCCGCTTGGACAAGCTGCGCCGCGCCGGGGTGATCCAGGACATGGCGCCCACCCTGAACCCTGCGCGGTTCGGCTATACCGTGATGGCCATCGTCTCCATCGAGATCAGCCAGGGTGTGGGTCACGTGCCCGTGGGTGAGGCCCTGCGGGAGATCCCGGAGGTCATCGAGATGTACACGGTCTCGGGGGACCATGACGTGATGGTGCGCGTGGTGGCCCGCTCCAACGACGACCTGCAGCGGGTCATCGACGCGATCGCCCGCACCGGGGCCGTGAACCGTACGCGCAGCGTGGTGGTGCTGCAGACCCACTTCCAGAACCGTGTGCTGCCGCTGTTCGCGCAGGTGGGTGGTGCCGAGCCGTCGGAGGGTTCCTGACGGGGCGCCACGGGCGCCGGACGGTTGGCGCAGGGCCCACCGCGTCCGCTCGCGCCCGTGAACCGGGAGTCCCGGGGCGCACCGGCTTGGGAATGGAAAAGCCCCGCCCGACCTCTCGGTCGAACGGGACTTCCTGCGGTGCGCGAGGGGGGAGTTGAACCCCCACGCCCTCTCGGGCACACGGACCTGAACCGTGCGCGTCTGCCTATTCCGCCACTCGCGCTCGTTGTCCCACTCGGCGTACGCCCGTGAGCAACGTCGAAAAGCCTACCCCACCCCGGCCGGGTTGGCGAATCGGGGTCCGAGGGCCCGGAACGCGGCACGGCCGGGGGTGCCGCAGGGCACCCGGCGCGGGGGTGACGCCGCCCGCGTGCCGGGCAGGGCGGCATCGTCCCTCACATGCTGACCGTGAGCCCCGCCCAGGCGATGCCCGCGCAGGCCAGGCCCGCGAGCGCGTACAGGGTCACGGGCACGAGCAGCAGCACCTCGCGCGCGGATCCGGCGTTGCCCAGCACGGGCAGGCGCACGAAGGACCGGCGCGCGTAGAGGGACGGCGGCAGGGGAAGGGGCACCCGCAGGGGCCAGAGCAGGTGGATGCCCTGGGTGGTCAGCAGGTCACCGAGCATGTGCACGGCGCACCCGAGCCCCACGGCCACCACGAACCAGCGCGGATCGCCCGGGGGGTGGGTGGCCACGAACGCACCCAGCAGGATGCCCACCACCCAGTTGGCGTGGGCGAGGCGGTCCGGGACGAACGCCAGCACCTTGACCGCGCACGCGATCAGCAGCACGGACAGCACCGCGGCCAGGGGCCACACCTGCCCGGGCAACGACGCCGCGGCGTCACCGACCGCGCCCGCGGCCCCGGACCCGACCGCGCCGGGCGCCGCGGCCCCGGTGCCCGCGCCGCCCGCCGGGAGCGCCGCGGACCCGGTGCCGTGCCACCGCAGGGCGTCCCCCACCGGCACGGAGGCGCGCTGGGAGAGCTCGGCGAGCAGGACCACCACCAGCAGCCCGAGCAGGGAGTGCGTTCCACGGCGGTGCCCGCCGGCGAGCCTGCTCAGCCCCCTGGCGAGCCAGCGGGACACCGGGGGGAGCGAGCGGGCGACGGTCCCACCCGGGTGGTCGAGGTCCGGCAGCAGCGCGGCCCCGGCGCAGATCAGCGCGCCCGTGATCACCCCGGGATCCCCCACGGGCATCAGCCCGAGGCCCACGGGGAAGGAGATGTCCGCGAGGTGCACGGTGTAGGTGCCGGTGAGCGCAACCCACGCGGCGGCACCGCACGCGGCGTGGCTGGGGCCCATCATCGGGGCGTCCTGGGCATGGGGTGGTCCTTTCCAGACCTCGGGGAAGAAGCAAAACCCCAGGCTAGGAACGGGTTCCGACCCGCATAAGCGCCCCCGGGCCCGTCGGTTCGACGCTGTGTCGATGCCGACCGCGCGCTCGCGCGCGCCACGAGACCGGCGAACGCGGCGGATGCGCCGCGGCCCCCGCGCGTCCCCGGTGGCGGGGCGCCGGCGCGGACCCACGGGACCGGCTCGACGCCGCCCGCACCCTGTCCGGGCTCAGTCCCCGGACTTGGGGTGCCAGGGCAGCTGCTGGTCGCAGCCGGGAGTGAGCCAGGCCTTCACGTACCCGGCGCTCTGGTGCAGGTACTGCACCAGCAGATTCTTGCCCGAGATGTTGAAGTCCACCGCGGACATCCGCAGCTCCCCGGGGAAGCAGCGCTCGAGGATCAGCCTCGAGCGGGGCACGTGCTGGGTGAACGTGACGGCGGTGACGGTCTTCCAGCCGCGCTGCTCCGCGAGCTCACGCAGCTTCATGGCCTCGCCCTGCGTGGTGGAGGGGTCGGGCTTGAAGCACAGCACCTCCACCCCCTCGTGCGGGGCGCAGAAGGAGCGGGCGGTGTAGTACTGCACCATCTCCGGGGGGTCGAACGGCTGGGCGTCCGGGGTGGAGAAGACCACGGTGTCCGCGATGTGCTGGTTGTACACGAGGTCCTCGGCGAAGGCCACGCGGGTGGGGTCCGGGGGTCCGAGCACCAGCAGCGCGTCCGACCTGCGGGGCGGGTCCACGCGGGGGCTGTCCAGCACGGCGTGGCACACGGCGAGCCACAGGGTGCCCAGCAGCGCGAGCGCGATCAGCACCACGAGGGGCCAGCGCCGTCGCAGCGCAGGGGTGTGCCCGGGGGGCGTGGGGGCCACGTGGTTCCTCTCGGTGGGAGCGCTCGGCGAGAATGCCGCGGATATCATCTCATCCAGCACCGCGGCGCCCGCCGGTTCCGCGGGTGGAACGGAAAACACCCAGCAAGGAGTCAGTGCATGCGATCGAATGAACATGTCGAGCGTGCCGTGATCTGCCCGGTTCCGCTGCGCTGGGGGGACATGGACCCGTACGGCCACGTGAACAACGTGGAGGTGATCCGGGTGCTCGAGGAGGCCCGGATCGCGGCGTTCGGCGTGCCCGTGGGCACGGGGGAGCAGGTGGTGCCCGCGCGCATCCCGCTGTTCTCGGTGCTGCCCGAGGGCACCCAGGCGCTGATCGCGGAGCACCGCGTCAAGTACCTGCGTCCGCTCGAGTACCGCAACGTGCCGGTGGAGGTGCGCGTGTGGGTGGTCTCGGCAAAGGCCGCCACCCTGGTGCTGGGCTTCGAGATCCTGGACGCCCACGACGGCGCCGCGTGCGTGCGCGCCCAGACCCAGCTCGCGTTCTTCATCCCCGAGTCCCGCACGGTCCTGCGGCTCACGCGGGAGCAGCGAGAGCTGCTGGAGCCCCACACCGCGCCCTCGCCCTTCTGAGGCCGGGGCACCGCCCACCGCGTCCAGCGCCGACGCCCTCGGGAACGGCCACCCCATGGGGAACGGCGCGCGGTGCGCAAGGCCGCCCAGGCGGCCCGTGCGCTCGGCCCGACAGGCGCGCGGACGGACGCGGCGCGTCAGGCCGCGAGGTCCGGTGCGGTGCTCAGCTGCAGCTCGGCGCGCGTGCGCAGGATCGCCCCGCACTCCGGCAGCACGCGCCACGTCCACCACATCAGGGTGTGGGACTCCGGGTCCGGATGGCACGTGGCCGCGGTGACCGCCGCGGGCTCCTCGGTGTCCTGGACGCACACCGCGAGCGGCGCCTGCTCCAGCGTGGTGCGGATCCGCTCGAGCTCCTTGCGCAGCCCTCGGGGGGAGTGCTCAGTGACGGTGCAGCCCACCTCAACCTGCTCGGCGAAGGGCGAGGGCCGCTCGATGCTGCGCAGCACGGGCAGCCGGGCGGTGTCCTCCTCGAACACCCCCACGGTCTCCACCCAGCGCCGCCCGGCGTGGCTGACCACGAACTGGTGGTGGCCCGGGCCCACCCGCAGCTGCGCCTCGGTGAGCTCGTCCACGGTCATCGCGGCTCCGGCCGGGGCGTCCAGCACCCCAAGGTCCGTGCGGTAGCCGAACTGTTCGGGGCGGCACACGGGGTGCCCCGGCATACGGGTGAGCCAGTCGTGCTCCATGCGCGTCATCTCTCTGATCGGTCTCGCGGCAGCCCGCCGCGCCCTCTTCACACATGAAAATATCCCCACACCGGGGGACGGACAAGCACTGAATCATCACCGTTCGGTGACGGTGGACGGGCCGCACGCCGCGCGGCTACGGCAGCGGCCGGCCCCTCGCGGCGGTCCACAGGCCGTACCAGTCCTCGTGGGTCATCAGCTGCGCCGCACGCGGTGCCAGGGCGCTCGCCGCGATCCGCCGCGGGTCCATGGTGCCGATCACGGGGCGGATGCCGGACGGGTGGCGCAGCAGCCACCCGAGCACCACGGCCTCGGCGGGCACGTCCATGCGCTCGGCGATCCGCCGCACGAGCGCGCTCGTGCGCTGCTCCGGCGTGGCGCCCTCGTCGGGGCGTTCCGGTGGAGGTGCGGATCCCGGAGGGGACGACGCCGCACCCCGGGGGCCCGCCGCGGGTCGCCAGGGTTCGGTGGCTCCCGAGTAGCGGCCGCCAGCCAGAGCACCCCACGCCTGGACCTCGATGCCCTCAGCGTCGCAGAGCTCGAGCAGGCCCTCGGGGAAGCTCACGTGGGCGCCGTCCGGGTGGTTGGCGAGCACCTGGGACTCCACGAAGTCCCGGTGGGCCAGGCTCAGCTGCAGCTGCACCGCGGTCACGGGTGTCTCCAGGTGGCCGCGCAGCCCGAGCACCTGCTGCGTGGTCACGTTGGAGAGCCCCACCGAGGCGATCAGCCCCTCCCGGTGCAGCTCGTCCAGGGCCCGGGAGGTCTCCCGCCAGGGAGTGAGCGGGTCCGGGCGGTGCACGAACAGCCGCTCCACCCGGTCCACGCCGAGCCGGCGCAGGGAGCCCTCGAAGGAGGAGCGGATGGTGTCCCGGTCCAGGCGGTAGTGGGCGGGGGCGTCATCGGGTGCGGTGCTGCCGGGCAGCCGGATGCCGCACTTGGTCTGCACCCGCACGGCCCGGCGCAGCACGGCGTCCTCGGCGATGATGCGCCCGAAGACCGTCTCCGAGTCCCCGCCCACGTAGATGTCCGCGTGGTCGAAGAGCGTGATCCCGGCCCGGTGGGCGGCGTACAGGGCGTCACGGGCGGCGTCATACTGGGACGCAGGAACGGTCCGTTGGCCCCAGGAGCCGCCCAGGCCCATGCACCCGAGGACCAGCGGGGAGCTCACCCGCGTCCGCTCTGGCGCTCCGCGGCGCGGCGCAGCCGGGCGGCTTCGGCGAAGGCCGCGGCGGACTCGTCGAGCTGACCGGTGCCCTCGTAGAGCGCGCCCAGTTCCGTGAAGCAATCCGAGCGGTCCCGGAACGAGTCCGGTTCCTGCTCGTAGAAGTCCACCGCGCGGTTGTAGGCGGTCACCGCCTGCGCGTGGCGGCGGGTCTCGCGGTAGACCCGCGCGAGGTTGATGTAGCAGTCCGCCTGGTCCCGTGGCTCGTGCGGGGCGTCCAGGTACTGCCCGAGGGCGTCGAGCAGCTGGGTTTCCGCGCCGTGCAGGTCCCCGGTCTCCACGAGCAGCGACCCCAGGATGAGGTGGGCCCGGGCCTTGTGCCGGCCGCTGCCCTCGAGACGCGCGAAGTGCTCGAGCGCCCGCTGGTACTCCGCCACCGCCTTGCTCGTGCGGTCCATCAGCATGTGGATGTGGCCCAGGTTGTAGTGGCACGCCGCGAGTTCGCGGTCCGCGGGGCCGGACTCCTGGAAGAGCTCGATCGCCTGCCGGTACGCTGTCTCCGCCAGGACGTGGTCACCGCGGTCCTCAGCGTCCAGGGCTTGCGTGAAGAAGCCGTTTCCGTCGTCCGAGTAGCTCATCAGCTCGTCCTTCCGTGCCGGGTCGAGGTGCCCTCATGCTACGCCGCACCACTAAACCGGCTGATAATCTCAGATCCACACTCTCCCAGGAGGTCAGGATGGCAGCACAGCACACCGCGCCGGGGCAGGACCCGCGCGATCCTCGCCACGCGGCAGCCCACGACGAGCACGCTTCCGTGGTCCGCCACGAGGAGCGGCTGGTGATCGACCGCGAGCAGCAGGAGACCGGCCGCGCGCGGCTGCGCAAGTACGTGGTCACCGAGCCCGTGCGCCAGGAGGTCACCGTCGCGTCCGAGGAGCCGGACCTGGTGCGCACGCCCATCACGGCCGAGGAGCGCGAGGCGTTCCTGGCCGGGCGGGAGCTGCCGCTCGGCGAGGACGAGGTCATCCTGTACCGCTCCGAGCCCGTGGTGCAGACCGTCCGGGTGCCGTACCAGCGGGTGCGGCTCGTGGCCCAGCGCGTCGAGCACACCGAGGTGGTCGAGGACACCCTGCGCAAGGAGCGCGTGGACATCGAGACCCAGGACGCTCCCCGCTCCTGAGCACGACGACGACGCCGCCCGGCCCGGTTCCGGGGCGCCGTCGCCTTCCGGGGTGCACACAGGGCGATGGCATCCCTTTGAGCGCGCCCAGGGCGACGTCGTCTCCCAAGACACGTCCCGGGGGAGGGCGGCCGCCGGGTCGCGTCCGGGGCGGCACCGGGCCCCGGGACGCACCCGACCCGTTGCCGGGGCACCTCTGCACCGTGTGGTGCGGCTCTGACGGCGGGTGCCACGGTCGGTGCGAAGCACCACCCGCCCGGGGGTAGGTTGGACGGGTGAGTGATACGACCCTGACCCTGATCCGCCACGGCCAGACGGACTGGAACCTGCAGCGCCGGCTGCAGGGCCGCTCCGACATCCCCCTCAACGACACCGGCCGCGAGCAGGCCCGGGCCGTGGGCCGGGAGCTGGCGGCGTCGGGCGAGCACTGGGACGCCCTGGTCTCCTCCCCGCTGATGCGGGCGAAGGAGACCGCCGAGATCATCGGCGAGCAGATCGGGCTGCCCCTGTCCCGCACCTACGACGAGCTGGTGGAGCGCTCCTTCGGCGACGCCGAGGGCTACGACTGCACCGGCACCACGGACGACGAGCGCCACGCCATCATGGACCGCCACGGCGAGGCCACCGAGGACGTGGTGCAGCGCGGGCTCGCGGTGCTGCGCCGGATCCTGGAGGACCACCCGGGCCAGCACGTGATGGTGGTGGCCCACGGCACCCTGATCCGCCTCACGGTGGACCGCATCCTGGGTACGGAGCTGCCGAGCCTCGAGAACGGCCAGGTGCTCACCGTCACCGCGGGGCAGGTGCTGGCCGCCCGCTGACGGCCCCGACCGTCGGAGGCCCGTTCGTGAGCAGGGCCCTCGCACCGTGGAGTGCGAGGGCCCTGCTCCGTTCTTCCGCGGTCCGCAGCACGCACGGCGGCGTGCTCCTGCCTCAGCGGGAGGTGCCCTCCGGGGGAGCGGTGCCCCGGCCCCTCTCTCAGCGGTGGAGCTAGCTGGCGGAACCGGAACCGGACGCGGGTGCGGCGGGCGCGGCAGCGGCGTCGTGGTCCGGGGCTGCGGAGCGTGCGGGGCGGTGGGCCAGCATCAGGGCCAGGCCCGTGAAGACGAATCCGCCCACGAAGTTGCCCACGAGCACGGGGGCCTGGTTCCACAGCCACCAGTCCCCGAAGGAGACGTCCGCGCCCAGCAGCATGCCCATGGGGATCATGAAGAAGTTGACCACGGCGTGCTCGAAGCCCAGCCCGAAGAACGCCATGATGGGCAGCCAGATGGCGGCGATCTTGCCGATGGTGTCCTTGGAGACCATGCCCATGAACACGCCCAGGCACACGAGCCAGTTGCACAGCACCGCCTTGACGAACACGGTGGCCATGCCCGCCCCGCCCAGGGCGGCGTACGCGGTGGTCTTGGCCTGCGCGGTGTCCACGAACTTCTGGCCGAGCGCGCCGGCGTCGTGGGAGCCGAAACCGGTGAGCACGCCCGCGTAGAGCAGGGCGAACGCCGCGGCACCGATGATGTGGCCCGCGATCACCGTGAGGCTGTACCGGGCCACGGCGGACCACGGCACCAGACCGCGCACGGCGGCCATGGGGGTCAGGGCGAAGCCGCCCGTGACCAGCTCCATGCCCATGAGGATCACGATGGTGATCCCGGCCGGGAACAGCACGGCACCCACCACGGGCGAGCCGGAGCTCACGGTGGCCGACACCGCGAACGAGGTGGTGGCCGCGAGCACGGCGCCGCCCAGCACACCGCGCAGCACGAGGGCGCCGGAGGGGGCCGTGGCCTTGGCCTCCCCGGCGGTGACGGCGTCCGCCACCACGTCCACTGGTTTCACATTAGTCATGGCTGCTCGGCTCTCTGTCGTGGGGGCGGGCCGTGCCTCGGCCGTGGGCCGCGGGTGCCCGCACCGGCGCGGTGGGCGGGGTGCGAAGGCAAAACCGTGACCGCACGAGTGTAGGACCGTGCAACGCTCGTGCGAACACGCGCCGCATCTGGTCCCGGTGCTCGCGGGGTCCTATGGTGGTGGAACATGCGGCAGTGTGGCCGTGGGTTGCGCAGACGTCATGGGTTCCGGGGCGAGCGGTCCGGCAGAGGTCTGTGCGCCGTGCCCCACAGGGCATCACGAGCCACGCCGTGGAGTGACATTCCAACTCAACGACAGCTAAGGCGTGATGCAGCAGTGACCTCTCCTCAAGCCACCACCCAGGCCATCCCCACGGTGTGGCAGCGGCCGCGATGGAGCGCAGAGCAGGCGTGGCTCAACGAGTACTACCGCTCGGTCCCGGACGCGGACATGGCGGGCGCGGACCAGCAGGTGCTCACGGAACGGGCGGAGACCCACCGGGAGATCGGGCGGACCCGGCGCCCGGACGAGCTGTGCATCGAGGTCCGGGAGGACCACGGGGACACCGTGCTGTACATGGTCACCACGGACATGCCGTTCCTGGTGTCCACGCTGACCACGGAGATCGCCGCCAACTGGGGTGGCGCCAAGCTCGTGCTGCACCCCCTGCTGCTCGCCGCGCGTGACTCCGAGGACGTGCTGAGCTCCCTGGGGGAGGTCCCGAACATCTCCGCGGTCTCCTCCGGGGACACCACCTCGATCCCCATCACGGACGAGCTCGTGGGCGGCACCGCCGGCGGGGGTTCCCACACCGCCGTGGAGTCCTGGATCCGCATGGAGCTGCACCGCTCCCTGGACGAGCAGGCCCGCGGTGAGCTCGCACGCCACATCGAGGCCCTCGTGGCGGACGTGCGCCGGATCGCGGAGGACCAGGAGGCCATGCTGGAGCAGACCCAGCGCATCGCCGACTCCCTCGCGCCCCTGAAGGACCTCACCTTCGAGGACGGCTCCCGGCTGCCGGACGTGGGCGCGTGCCAGGAGTTCCTGGAGTGGCTGCGCGACGGCAACTTCGTGTTCATGGGCATCAAGCGCTACGACCTCGAGGCGGACGGCGAGGACGCCGTGCTGCACTCGCGCCCGGACACGGGCCTGGGGCTGCTGCGGGAGCAGGGCACCGAGGGCCACGCCCAGAAGCTCACGGGCCTGGGCAGCGCCCACGCGCGGGACCACCAGGTGGTGTTCGTGACCAAGGCCAACCGGCGCTCCTCGATCCACCGCCGCGAGTACCTGGACTACATCGGCGTGCGCACCTTCGCCGAGAACGGGGACGTGGATGGCGAGTACCTGATCCTCGGGCTGTTCTCCCGCCGCGCCTACTCCGTCCCGGCGCAGCAGACCCCGCTGGTGCGCGAGAAGGTGCAGCGGGTGGTCGAGCGCTTCGGCTTCCTCCCGGACTCCCACTCCGCCCGTGACCTCATGGGCATCATCGAGGACTACCCGCGGGACGAGCTGTTCCACATGTCCGCGGAGAAGCTGCACGAGACCGCGGGCGGAGTGCTCGGGCTCAACGAGCGCCGCCAGACCCGCGTGTTCCTGCGCCAGGACACCTTCGGGCGCTTCATGTCCGCCGTGGTGTTCCTGCCCAGGGACCGCTACAACACCTCGGTGCGCCAGCGCATCGAGACCCAGCTGTTTGAGGTCTTCGACGCCGAGGCCATCGACTTCGAGGTGCGCCTGACCTCCTCCTCGCTGGCCCGCCTGTTCTTCCGCATCCGGCTGCCCTACACGGGCGAGGTGCGGGACTTCGACCACGAGGCCCTCGAGGCCCGCCTGCGCGCCGCGGTGCGCTCCTGGCCCGAGTCCCTGGGCCTGGCGATCGGCCTGGAGTTCGAGGACGAGAAGGCCGACGCGCTGGGCCCCGTGTGGGAGAACGCGTTCCCGGGCTCGTACCGCGAGGACTACGAGATCGAGGAGGCCATCCAGGACCTCAAGCGCTGCGAGGAGCTGTGGGGCCGCGACCCCGACCTGCCCGCCGAGGTGCGCGTGGCGCAGACCGCGGACGGCCAGGTCCGGCTGAACATCTACCTCACCCAGGCGCTGTCCCTCACCGAGCTGCTGCCGCTGCTGCACAACATGGGCCTGACCGTGCTGGACCAGCGCCCCTACACGGTCACCCCCGCGGACGGGCGCGAGTTCCAGCTCTACGACTTCGGGGTGGAGCTGCCCGAGGGCGTGGACCCGCAGGGCCCCGAGGACGCCAAGACGGAGGACCTCATCGAGGACACCCTGTGCGCGGTGCTCTCCAACCGCTCGGAGTCCGACAGCCTGGACCGCCTGGTGCTCACCGAGCGCATGGGCTGGCGCACCGTGGCCGTGATGCGCGCCTACGTGCGCTACCTGCTGCAGCTGAACTACCCCAACTCGTTCGAGTTCATCGCGGACACCCTGGTGGACTACCCACGGGCCACCTACGAGCTCGCGGAGCTGTTCTCGGCGAGCTTCGATCCCTCCCGCTTCACGGACGACGACGCCGCCCGCGACGAGGCGCGCAACGGCGCCCTGGAGCGCCTGGCCGGGGTGCTCGACGAGGTCCCCAGCCTGGACGCGGACCGGCTGTTCCGTGCACTCGCGGACGTGGTCACGGCCACGCTGCGCACCAACGTGTTCCAGGGTCGGCCCACCATGGCGTTCAAGCTGGACCCGGCGGCCATCCCCGCGGCACCGCAGCCGCGCCCGGCCTTCGAGATCTGGGTGTGGTCCCCGCGCGTGGAGGGCACGCACCTGCGCTTCGGTCAGGTGGCCCGCGGCGGTCTGCGCTGGTCCGACCGGCGCGAGGACTTCCGCACCGAGGTGCTGGGCCTGGTCAAGGCGCAGATGGTCAAGAACGCGGTGATCGTGCCCACGGGTGCGAAGGGCGGGTTCTTCCCCAAGCAGCTGCCGGACCCCGCGACCGACCGCGAGGGCTGGCTGACCGAGGGGCGGGAGGCCTACAAGCTGTTCATCGCCTCCCTGCTGGACGTCACCGACAACATCGAGCGCGAGACCGAGACGGGCGCCGCGCAGGACGGGACCGGCGGGACCGCGCAGGACACGGCGTCGTCGTCCCGCGGGGACGCCACCCCGGGCTCCGAGGGCGGCGCGAGCGGGCCGGCAGAGACCTCCGGCGAGGCCGGGGACACCGTGGTGCACCCCGAGAACGTGGTGCGCCGCGACGGCGACGACTCCTACCTGGTGGTCGCCGCGGACAAGGGCACCGCGGCGTTCTCCGACACCGCCAACGCGATCTCCCTGGAGCGCGGCTTCTGGCTCGGTGACGCGTTCGCGTCCGGCGGGTCCGTGGGCTACGACCACAAGGCCATGGGCATCACCGCCCGCGGCGCGTGGGAGTCCGTCAAGCGCCACTTCTTCGAGCTCGGCGTGGACACCCAGTCCGAGGCGTTCACCGTGGTGGGCGTGGGGGACATGTCCGGCGACGTGTTCGGCAACGGCATGCTGCTGTCCGAGCACATCCACCTGATCGCCGCGTTCGACCACCGGGACATCTTCCTGGACCCCACCCCGGACGCCGCGGCCTCCTACAAGGAGCGTGAGCGGCTGTTCACCGCCGGGCGCACCTCCTGGCAGGACTTCGACCGCAGCGTGATCTCCGAGGGCGGCGGCGTGTACTCGCGCCGCGACAAGTCCGTGCCCCTCACCCCGCAGGTGCGCGAGGCCCTCGGCATCGAGGACGACGTCGAGTCCATGAGCCCGCAGGAGCTCGTGCGCCGCGTGCTGCTGGCCCCCGCGGACCTGCTCTACAACGGCGGCATCGGCACCTACGTGAAGGCCTCCACCGAGACCAACCAGGAGGTCGGGGACAAGGCCAACGACGCCATCCGCGTCAACGGCGAGGACCTGCGCGTCAAGGTGATCGGCGAGGGCGGCAACCTGGGAGCCACCCAGCTGGGCCGCATCGAGGCCGCGCTGAACGGGATCCTGGTCAACACGGACGCGATCGACAACTCCGGCGGCGTGGAGTCCTCCGACCGCGAGGTCAACATCAAGATCCTCGTGGACGGCATGGTCCAGGCGGGGCTGCTCTCCGCGGACGAGCGTGCGGAGTTCATCGAGTCCATGACGGACGAGGTCGCGGAGCTGGTGCTGCGCACCAACGTGGCCCAGAACGTGCTGCTCACCACCGAGCGCGCCCGCGGGGTCTCCTTCACGGAGATGTTCATCCGGCTCATGCACTGGCTCGAGGACACCGCGGACCTCAACCGGGAGCTGGAGTTCCTGCCCTCCGACTCCGAGCTGCGCGAGCGCGCCGCCCAGGGCCAGCCCTTGACCGGACCGGAGCTCTCCGTGCTCACGGCGTACGCGAAGATCCAGCTCTCCGCGGCACTCGTGGACAGCGACCTCGCGGACGACCCCTGGTTCCACCGCACGCTGTCCCAGTACTTCCCGGCCCAGATCCGGGAGCGCTTCGACGGCGAGCTGGACACCCACCCGCTGCGCAAGGAGATCATCTCCACCGTGGTGGCCAACCAGATCATCAACTACGGCGGGATCGCGTTCGCGTACCGCGTGGTGGACGACTCCGGTTCGGACCTCGCGGACGTGGCCCGCGCGTTCACCGCGGCCATGGAGATCTTCGAGCTCGAGAGCTACGCCTCCCGCCACGCCCAGCTGGACGCGGACGTGCCCCTGGAGCTGTGGAACCGGATGTCGCTGCGGATGCGGCGGCTGTTGGACCGCGTGGTCCGCTGGTTCCTGCACCGCCAGGACACCGACTGCGGGATCCAGGAGCTCGTGGAGATGTACCGGCCCATCGTGGCGCTGCGCTTCGGCTCCCAGCACCTCATGGGCGAGGAGTCCCAGGAGCGCACCCAGGCCGAGGCCGAGCTCGCCGAGCGCCACGGGGTTCCCCGCGACCTCGCCGTGGAGTGGGCCGAGCTGCTCGACGCGTTCGCGCTGCTCGACGTCGCCCGTCTCGCCCAGTCCCAGGGCATTACGAACGTGGCCACGGGCGGTGACGGCGCGGCGTCGTCGTCCCCGGACGAGGCCGTGACCGACGAGAACGGCGTGAGCGTGCTCATGATCGCGCGCGTGTACTTCGCGCTGTTCGACCGCTACGGGCTGGAGAACCTGCTCAACCGCATCAGCGCGCTGCCTCAGAGCACCCGGTGGGAGAACATGGCGCGGATCGCGATGCGCGAGGACCTCTACTCCACCCTCGTGGCGCTCGCCGCCCAGGCCCTCGAGTCCCCGGGGGAGGACGCCCAGCAGAAGGTGCAGGCGTGGGAGCAGGAGAACGCGGACCGGCTCGAGCGGCTGCGCGAGGTCCTGGACGAGATCGAGTCCATGCCCGGTGACGACGCCGGGGGCGAGCTCGCGGCCCTGTCCGTGGCGCTGCGCACCCTGCGCGGAGCGCTCGCGGGCTGATCCCAGGCCGTCGGCCCCGCCCGTCGACGCCGCACCGTGCCCCCGCAGCCTCTTGCACCTCGTGTGCCGGGCGGCGGGGGCACGGTCGTGCGCCCGGCAGGTGCTGGCGACCGACCGGTGCGGACGTCCGGAGCACGGGCGGCCGGGGGAGGTGGCCCGGTGGTCAGGCGAGCGGCGAGGGCCGGACCTCACCGCCCCGGTGGGGGAGCGGCGTCGTCCGCGGGTCCGTCACCGTACGATGGACCGGTGACCGCAGACATCATTGCCACCGTCGTGACCGTGCTCCTGATCGCCGTGGGCTGCGTGGGGATCGTGTTCCCCGTGCTGCCGGGATCCATCGTGGCGCTGATCGGGCTGGTGATCTGGGCGTTCGTGGTGCAGGCACCGGAGGGATGGGTGGTGCTCGCGCTGGGCGGAACACTGCTGATCGCGGGCATGTCCTCGAGCCTGGTGCTCACCGGCAGCAGGCTCAGGCGCCGCGAGATCCCCAACCGCACGCTGCTCTTCGGGGTGGTGGGTGCCGTGGTCGGGATGTTCGTGATCCCGGTGGTGGGCCTGTTCGTGGGGTTCCTGGTGGGGCTGCTGCTCTCCGAGACCGTGCGGAACCGCAACCTCAACACCGCGCTGGCCAGTTCCTGGGCGGCGGCCAAGGCCATGGGAGTGGGAATCGTGCTGGAGCTCACGTGCGCGCTGCTTGCGTCCCTGACGTTCATCGTGGGGGCGATCACGTACTTCCTGACGGCGTGACCGGCGGGACGCCCCGGCGCTCGGCAACGGCGCGGGATCTCGGCGCTCCCTAGTGGAGTAAAAGCATGCTGAGGCCCGTCCTGCTGCATTTACTCCACTTCACAGCACGTGCCACGCACGAGACCGGAGCGCATGTACGATCCGTGCCCGCCCGCGCTCACGCCCGCCAGGGCAGCGGGATGGCCTCCATGTCCTGGCCCGGCTGCATCCCGTCCTCCGGGACCACCAGCAGCACGTCCGCGTGGGCCAGCCCGGAGAGCATGGCCGGGCCCACCGTGGGCTCCGGGATCACGCGGCCGTCCTGGAGGTAGGCGGGAATCACCCGGGTGCGCCCCAGAGGTTCGAGGGCGCGTCCCGCGGTGATCCGGCGCGTGGTGGGCAGCCCTTCACCGGTGGCCCCGGCAATCAGCGCGTGGCCCACGGTGAGCAGCCCGGTCATCGCGCTCAGGGGCGAGCCCGGCAGTGCGAGCACCACGGGGCCGTCCTCCGGGAGCTTCGCCAGGATCACACCGTGAGCGGGTTCCTGGGCCACCCCGTCCAGGATGAGGTGGGCGTCCAGCTCCTCGAGGGCCTGGCGGACGTGGTCGTCCTCGCCGTGGCCCGTGCCACCGGTGGTGACCACCATCTCGGCGCGGGCGTCCAGCAGGGAGCCTGCACCCAGGGGGGACTCGGTGAGTGCGTTGACCATGCCATCGGAGCCGTCCGCCACGCGGCGCACCTGGTCCACGTTCGCGCCCAGTTCCCGCAGCACCGCGGGCAGCTGCAGGCTCAGGGAGTCCCGCACCTCTCCGGGGCCCGGGATGCCGTCCTCCACCACGTTGGCGTATCCGAGCAGCACGGTGACGCGCGGGCGACGTCGTACGGGGAGCATGTCGTGGCCCGCGCTCGCCGCGAGGCCCAGGTGCACCGGGTTGAGCCTTCGGCCCGCGCGCAGCAGCAGGTCCCCCTGCTGGATCTCCTCGCCCACGGCTCGGACGTCCTGGTTCTTCACCAGGGTGGCAGCGGGGGTGGCGTCCTCAAGGGTGTCGCCCTCCACGGCCTTCCGCCCGTGCTCGGTGCCCTCGGGGATCTCGGCGGTGGGATCGGCGGGGACTACGTGGCCGCGGTGGGCCTCGAGCACCGCGTGGGTGCCGTAGGGGACGGCGTCGCCGCTGTCCACGTGGGTGGCCTCGCCGGGCGTGAGTTCCACGACGGGCAGCATGCGCTTGTCCGGCGGCAGGGTCAGCAGCAGCCGCTCGTCGGTCTCGGCGGGCTGCGGGGTGCGGATGCGCCACGGACCCTTGCCGGCCACGGCCCAGCCGTCGGCCGCGGCGGTGGCGTAGTGCGGCACCGGCATCTCGGCCGTCACGGACTCCGCCAGGGTCTCCTTGAGGCACTGCGCGAGGGGCAGCAGGATGTTGGGCAGCGGCTGGGGGATGCCGTACGCGATCCGGCGGGCCTCGTCCCAGGACGCCCAGTGCACGGTGGGTGCGGGGGCCTCGCCGCGGCTCTGCGACTGCTCGTGGTCTTCGCGGGCGGCGGGATCGTGCGGGTGCGGAAGTCCGGGCATCATGTCTCCTCAGCGTGCTGATTCAGTACGAGTCGAGCCTGCGAACATCTTCCCACGTATCCACGTCCGCGGTGCTTCCGGCGGGCACGGTGACCTCGTCCCAGCGCAGGTGGCGCCACACGGAGCGCACGGACGCGTCCGCCGTGGGAACCTGTGAGAGCACTCGTTCCAGTGCCGCGGTGCGCACCACCACGGCCAGGTTCTCGCGCCGGCCGTCCTCCCCCAGGGCCATCACCCCGTCCACGTCCGACGCCGCCCGCCCGGCCGCCGCGCGCAGCTGCGCCAGCGCGCGCTCCACGCCCGGCATGTCGCACGCGAGCACTGCGGTCCACGGCGCACGCCCCGGCAGCTCCCTCAGGACGACGACGCCCGCGGCCATCGCGGCGGCCGGTCCCGAGAACGGGGGGTCCTCCCGAGTGGAGAGCACCTTGGGCGGCAGCGTGGGATCCTCGGGCCCCACGACCACCACGGCACCGAGGGGCAGTGCGGCGGCCACGGTGCGGGAGAGCAGGGTGCCGCCCGCCACGGGCAGCTGCGCCTTGGGGGTTCCCCCGAGGCGGGAGGAGCGGCCACCGGCGACCACCACGGTGTCCACGGGCGGGCCGGCCGTGGGCGCGGAGTGGGCGCAGCGGGAGGTGACCACCGGCTCAGAGAGCGGGAGCGTCGTCGTCGAGCTGCGGGTCCGCGGGACGCTCCTTCTTGGGCAGCCCGGCGATCCGCAGCCCGCACTCCACCACCAGCAGCACGAACGCGAGGTAGTAGACGATCATCGTGGGGTAGAAGTACGGCAGCTGCTGGCTCATGCCCACGAGTGAGAGCACCACCAGCACCACCGCGAGGATCAGCACGAGCATGTGGGCCGTGCCGAAGACCCCGGGACGGCCCTTGCGGGAGAGGTACATGGCCGTGAGCGCGAAGAGGATGGGGAACAGCAGCTGACCGGCCAGCGTGATGCCGTCCTGCACGTAGGGGTAGACCCCCATGGCCTGAAGGACGGCGGTGACCACGAGCAGGGCGGGGGCTGCGAAGGACTTCATGGGGCACCAGTCTAGGCGCGGCCGACCGGGTGCCCGCGGGCGGGGGGCGGCCGCGTAGGGTCAGCGGCACAGTGGAGGCAGCACAGCACCACGGCCGGCCACGCACCGGCGCGGTCGCGCGATCCCCTTCATTCGCGGTGCGACCGGGTGCCCGCTCCGGTCCTCAGCCCGCCGCGCGCCTGTCCAGCGCCCGCTCCACCAGCGCCATGCACTCCTCGGGTGAGTAGTGCAGCTGCCCCGCGACCACGTCCAGGTATGCGGCGGCCGCGCGTGCCGCCGCGCCCTCCCGGTCGTCGCGGCCCTGCGCGATGAACGTGCCCTTCCGGCCGCGCGTCTCGATGATCCCGCGGGTTTCCATCTCCCGGTACGCCTTGGCCACGGTCCCGGCGGAGAGCCCGAGCTCGGAGGCGAGTGTGCGCACCGGCGGGATGCGGTCGCCCACCACGAGCTCGCCGGTGGAGACGTCCCGCAGCACGCACTCCACGAGCTGCGCGTACACCGGGGTGGTGGAGTGGGGGTCGACCGTGAACATGGGTGCGCCTTTCCGTCGTGTGCCCTCATCGTAGGGCTCGTCCCTCCCCCGGCGGGGTGCGGCGGAGGCGCCGGTCACTGCACGTAGGCTGATGGCTGTGTCCGCGCATGCAGAACTCCCACTTCCGCCCGCCGCAGTCCCCGATCCGCAGGCCGTGCGGGACTTCGTGGCCCACGCACTGGACCGGGCCCGCGAGCTCGGGCGTCACCTGCCCGCCCCGGGGGAGGGACGCACGGCCGAGCTGTGGCACTCACTGAGCGGTCTCGGGCGCACCGATCTGGCGTACGCGCGCATCATCGAGCCCCACCTGGACGCCCTCGCGATCCTGCGGCAGGCCGGCCGCGCGGACCTCGCCATCGACCACGACACCTGGGCCGTGTGGGCCGCCGAGGGCCCGGGGGACCCCCTGCTTGCCGCGCCGACGACGACGACGCCCGCTCCGGACCGCGCGCCGGGCCAGGCCGTCCCGACGTCGCCCCGTCCGGGCAGTGCCCCGGGGCAGGCCAGCACGCCGGTCCCGGGGTCCACCGAGAACCGGGGCGGCGCGGCGTCGTCGTCGGAGCCGGACGGGCGCGAGGGAACTGCGCGCACGCCGTCACCCGGCGCGACCGACGAACCGGGCACCACCTGGACCCTCACCGGCACCAAACCGTGGTGCTCGCTCGCGGACTCCGTGACCCGCGCCGTCGTCACGGCGCACGTGACCGACGAGCACGGCGAGCCCACCGGGCACCGCCGCGCGTTCGTGGTCGCCACCGACCACCCCGGGTTCCGACCCGCGCCCGTGGAGCAGTGGGCCTCGCACGGGCTCGCGGAGGTCGTCACCGTGCCCGCGGCCTTCGAGGACGTCCCGGCGGAGCCGCTCGGCGCGGACGAGTGGTACCTCACCCGCCCCGGTTTCGCGTGGGGCGGCATGGGCGTGGCCGCCATCTGGCTGGGCGGCGCGCAGTCGGTCGCGGACCTGATGTGGCGCCAGCTGCGCCACCCCCGCCGCCCCGTGGACGACGCCGCCCTCACCGCCCTCGGGCAGCTGGACCTCACGCTCGGGGCGGCCCGCGCCGTGCTGGAGCAGGCCGCGGCGGCCGTGGACGCGGGCGACGCCGCCGGGGACCGCGGTGCCGCCTGGGCCCTGCGCGTGCGCCGCACCGTGGCCGACGCCGCCGAGACGGTGATCCGCGTGGTCTCCCGCGCCACGGGCCCCGGCCCGCTCACCGGGGACCCCGCGCACATCCGCCGTGTGGAGTCACTGCAGGTCTACATCCGCCAGGACCACGCGGAGCGGGACACAGCCGCCCTCGGACGCGCCCTGCTGGCGCTTGCCGCCGAGGACTCGGCCCGGGTCGATGACGCCGCGCAGCGGGGGCCCGGAGCGGGCGAACCGGTCCTGGACGAACCATCACCAGCCGAGGGCGCTTCCGGGCCCGCCGCGATCTCCGCCGCGCGGGCGGCGCGCTCAGCCGCCGAAAGACGGGCCTCGGGAACGTCCGGGGCCGTTCCCAGTGCCGGAGCCGCTCCCGAGGACACCCCGTGGTGACCTTCGACCACCGGGATCCGGGCACCCCGGAGGAGGACTGGGCCCGCTGCGGCGCCCTGCACCGCGCCCCGGAGCTGGACCTCGCGGGGGTGGACCGCGCCGTCGTGTTCGCCGCGCACCCGGACGACGAGACCCTCGGCGCGGGCGGCACCGTGCACCGGCTCGCGCGGCAGGGTGCGGAGGTGCGCGTGGTCGTGGCGACCCTCGGGGAGAACTCCCATCCGGACTCCACCACGTTCACGCCGGACGAGCTCGCGCGGCTGCGCCACGAGGAGCTGGCCGCCGCGGTGCGGACCCTGACCGGGCAGCACACGCCACCCGTGTACCTGTCCCTGACGGACGGTGGCCTCACCGAGGAGCAGCTGGAGGCCCCCGTCGCCGAGCACCTCGCGTGGGCGGAGCAGGGGGAGAAGCCCCTGGTGGTCTGCACGTGGGAGCGGGACGGGCACACCGACCACGAGGTGCTCGCCCGCACGGTGACCCGCGCCGCCGGTGCGCGGGGTGTGCGCTGCGTGCAGTACCCCGTGTGGTTCTGGCACTGGGGTTCGCCCACCCGCCTGCCGCGCGGTCTGGTGCGGGTGCCGCTGTCGGGGGAGGACCGCGCGGCCAAGCGGGACGCCCTGGCCCACCACGTCACGCAGGTGCACCCGCTCTCGGACCGGCCCGGTGATGAGGTGCTGCTGGGCCCCCACGTGCTCGCGCACTTCGACCGCCCCGCCGAGCTCTTCGTGCTGGCCGCCCCGGACCAGTCTGCAGTGTTCGACCGCGTGCACTCCGACGCTGCGGACCCCTGGGACGTGGATACCTCCTGGTACGAGCGGCGCAAGCGAGAGGTGCTGCTCGCGAGCCTGCCCTGGCAGCACTACGACCGCGTGCTCGACATCGGCTGCTCCACGGGCGCGCTCACGGCGGAGCTCGCCCGGCGGGCGGGTGCCGTGACCGCGGTGGACGCGAGCGATGTCGCCCTGCGCGCCGCCCGCGCACGGCTCGCGGAGGAGGACCTCGCGAACGTCGAGCTCGTCCACGCCGTGCTGCCCGCGGACTGGCGTGAGGACTGGACCGGCCGGGATCTGGTGGTCGTGAGCGAGATGGGCTACTTCTGCTCTCCCGCGCAGTGGCACGAGCTGCTCGGGCGTTGCGTGGCCGCTCTGCGACCGGACGGGCACCTGGTGCTGTGCCACTGGCGTCACCCCATCGCGGACTGGCCGCTGGACGGTGCGGACGTGCACCGTGAGGCCCGCCGCCGCCCGGAGCTGCGGCGCGTGGTGAGCCACCGCGAGCGGGACTTCGAACTGGAGATCTTCGGCCTCGTGCCTCGGGACGAGCCGTGATCCACCGGGTGGCCGTGGTCGTCCCGGCCTGCAACGAGGAGCAGCGCGTGGGGCGGTGCATCACGTCGGTGGCGGCGGCCATCGCGTCGGCCTGCGCCGTGACCGGCATGACGGGGACGCCGTCGCGAGCCACACCCCTGCCCAGCTCTGCGATGCCGGAGCCTGCGGGACCGGGCAACGACGCCGCGGCGCAGCTCGCCGTCGCCCATCCGTCGCCCCCCGCCGCACCCGTCGTGTCCACGCCGCTCCACGTGACGGTGGTGCTCGCCGCGGACGCGTGCACCGATCGCACGGTGGAACGCGCGAGGACCGCGTGGGCGGCGTCGGGACTGGCTGCAGAGGTAGCGCGGCTGGAGGTGGTGACGGGGACGTGGCGCAGTGCGGGCGGGGCCCGGGCGGCCGCGGCGTCGTGGGCCCTGGCGAACAGTCGGCCGGAGTGGATCGCGTCCACGGACGCGGACACCGCCGTGCCCGCACACTGGCTGACGCACCAGCTGGGGCGCGCGGCGCACGGGGTGGACGCGGTCCTCGGCACCGTGGAACCGGACCCCGCGGAGTGCCCGGTGGCCGTGTACCGCCTGTGGCAGCGGGAGCACACGCTTGCGGAGGGCCACCCGCACATCCATGCCGCCAGCATGGGGGTTCGTGCGGCGTGCTACGAACGCGCCGGGGGCTTTCCGCCACTGGAGTGCAGCGAGGACGAGGCACTCGTGGCCGCGCTGCACCGGACGGGAGCGCGTATCGAGGCCACGGACCGGATCCGGGCGATCACCTCCGCGCGGTTCGAGGGTCGCGCCGAGCTCGGGTTCGCCCACCACCTGCTGGGCCTCGCACAGCTGGCCGGTCAGCCGGAGAAGGCGCCGCGGCCGGGGCCCGCGCAGCCACCGCGGCCCGAGCCAGCAGGCCGCCCGAACGGCGCGAGGTTCTTCGCCCACCGCAAAAACACTTGAACACCCAGCCCCGGTCCTGGCTACTCTGAAACGGAACAGAGACACGTCACCACATAGGAGGTACCTCGTGAGCGAGAAGAGCATTACCGTCAGCCGTGTCATCGACGCCCCGGCGGAGGAGATCTTCGAGGTCTTGACACTGCCCGCCAAGCACCCCGACCTGGACGCCTCCGGGACCGTCGTCTCCGGCACGGACCAGCGCATCCAGAACGTCGGCGACGTCTTCGTGATGAACATGCACGCCGAGATGATGGGCGGGGACTACAAGACGGAGAACCACGTCACCGGTCTGGACCCCAACAAGCTCATCGCGTGGAAGCCCTGCCCCGAGGGCACCACTGTGGAGGACAACGGCTGGGAGTGGATGTACGAGCTGCAGCCCGAGGGCTCGGACTCCACCACCGTGACCCTCACCTACTCGTGGGAGCATGCCAACCCCAAGGTGACGAAGAAGATCAGCTTCCCGCTCTTCGGCGAGAAGGTTCTGGAGGAGTCCCTCGAGCGGCTCGCCTCCACCGTCGCCGGCTCCTGACACTGCGCGGAGCGGTGTGCCCCGCACCAGAATGACCGTTCGCCCGCGTCCTCCCCAGGGAGGACGCGGGCGTCGTCGTGTCCGGGGCGGTGCCGCCGCTTCCGCGTGACTCCTGCACGGCGCCGCACGGAAACCTCGCGTGGGAGTGGCCCGGGCCCGGGCGCGCACCGGGCGTACCCTGGCCGAGGTCGTGCACGAATGGTACGGCCGGGCCCGGGAAGACGCAGCTGCCCGGGCAGGACAGTCGCAGCAGGAGGTGCACCCGGGTATGGGATCGTCACGCAGGGTGTGGGAGGGCTACGACAGGGGGAGCTCGGGCTATCGGCGCATCCTTGTGGCGCTGCTGTGCGCGGGCGTGGCCACGTTCGCGCAGCTGTACTCGGTGCAGGGCGTGCTTCCCATCATGGCCGAGGACCTGCACGTGGACGCCGCCCAGTCCGCGCTCGCCGTCTCTGCGGCCACGCTGGGGCTCGCGGTGGGAGTGATCCCGTGGTCGCTCGTCTCGGACCGGTGGGGGCGGCTGCGGGCCATGGTGATCGCCGTCGTGGCGGCCACGTGCCTGGGCGTGCTCATGGGGTTCATGCCCACGTTCGAGGCGTTGGTGGTCCTGCGGTTTGTGGAGGGCATGGCCCTGGGTGGCATCCCCGCGGTGGCCATGGCCTATCTCGCGGAGGAGGTCAGCCCCCGCTACGGCGCAGTGGCCGCCGGGACCTACATCTCCGGGACCAGCCTGGGCGGACTGTTCGGGCGGATCGTCGCCGCACCCCTCGCGGACTTCTTCGGTTGGCGGGTGGGCACCTCCGTCGTTGCCCTGCTCGCCGCGGCGGCTGCGGTGGTGTTCATCGTGCTCGCGCCACGGCAGCGCGGGTTCACGCCCCAACCGGTGCGGCTCACGGGTGAGCAGGGACTGCTCTCCCACCTGTGGCTCAACCTCCGGGACCGGCGGCTGCTCACGCTCTACCTGCAGGGCTTCCTGCTCATGGGCGGGTTCGTGGCCGTCTACAACTACATCGGCTTCCACCTGGGCGAGGCGCCGTTCGGCGTGCCCCAGAGTGTGGTGTCCGTGCTGTTCCTGGCGTACCTCTCCGGCACATGGTCCTCTGCACGGGCCGGCGGCCTCGCGGGGCGGTTCGGACGCCGCCCCGTGCTGCTCGGCTCCGCACTGGTCATGCTCACGGGTCTGCTGCTCACTGCCGTGCCGTGGCTGCCCGTGATTGTGGCGGGGCTGCTCGTGTTCACGGCCGGGTTCTTCGCGGCGCACTCCGTGGCCAACGGGTGGGTTCCCGCCCTCGCCACAGAGGGGCGCGCCCAGGCGTCGTCGCTGTACACCCTGCTCTACTACGGGGGATCGTCGGTGCTCGGCTACGCGGTGGGCGTCCCTTTCACCGCCGTGGGGTGGAACGGGGCGGTGCTGTGCATCGCGGGGTTGATCGTGGCGGCCGTGGTGCTCGCACTGACCTTCCTGCCCAGAGCGGCAGCATCCTGCCGATAGGCCACCTCGGGCGCATTTGACGACGCCGCGGAGCCCAGAAAGGCAACATCTTGCCGGTTTGCCCGGTTTGGCGGCAGAATGGGGTCCACTGAATCGAAATCGGCAACTACTTGCCGGAGGAGGACTGATGCAGGGGATCATGGAGCCCGGCGAGGCCATCCGGCGAGCACGTCGCGAGGCGGGGCTCACCCAGAAGGACCTCGCGGACCTCTCTGGCGTCTCCGAGAGGACGGTGCGCGCCATCGAGACGGGACGGGGCAACCCCACGGTGGCCGCCCTCGTCGCCACGGCCGGTGTGCTCGGTCTGCGGGTGAGCGTGGCATGACGGCAGACGTGCAGCACCTGCGCTCGGTCCGTGCGGCGGACGTCTACAAGGCTGGGCGGTTGGCGGCCCGACTGGAACGGGGCGACGGCGCGAGCACCGTGTTCACCTACGACGGGAACTACGGGCAGCAGGGCGGCCCGCCGGTGGCGACGACGCTTCCCGTCAAGGAGACGCCCGTGACCACGGCCTCGGGCGGGGTCCCCGCGTTCTTCGCGGGACTGTTGCCGGAAGGGCACCGTCTGACCGTCCTGCGGAACGCGATCAAGACGAGTCCCGACGACGAGCTCTCCCTTCTCATGGCCGTGGGGGCCGATGCCCCGGGAGACGTCCAGGTGGTCCCCGCCGGGACCCCTCCGGCCGAGCCCGAGCCGCTGGTCGACACCGCTCACCTGCAAAACGTCGACTTCTCACGGCTCGCCACCGCTCTGGATCTCCACGCCCTGCCGGGTGTCCAGGAGAAGGCCAGCGCGTCGATGCTCACGGCACCCGTGGCGGCAGCGGAGAAGCGATACATCCTCAAGCTCGATCCCCCGGAGCACGCCCACCTCGTGGCCAACGAAGCGCTCCACCTCGCCGCCGCGAGGCAGCTCAGGATCCCGGTGGCCACTGCGCAGACGGTGGTGGACCGCCACGGGGTTCCCGGGTTGCTGGTGGAGCGCTTCGACCGGAGGCAGCTCGGCAGCGGCTGGTCCCGCACGGCGCTGGAGGACGCGTGCCAGGTCATGGGGCTGGCGCCGGCGGCCAAGTACACGTGCACCTCGGAGGAGGCCGTGCGGGCGCTGGCGGAGCAGACAGCCGCGCCCCTGGTGGCCACTAGGAACCTGTACCTCCAGTTCGTGTTCTCGTGGTTGTCCGGCAACGGTGATCTCCACGCCAAGAACGTGTCCGTGCTCGCTGGCGTCGACGGGCGGTTCGAGGTGGCCCCCGTCTACGACGTGCCCTGCACGCTCCTGTACGACGACAGGACCCAGGCGCTGCCGGTGGACGGGCGGACCAAGAACCTCAGGGCGAGCCACTGGGCTGCCTTCGCCCGTGCCATCGGGCTCCCGGAGCGTGCAGCGCACTCAGCGAACGCGCTGGCGCTCAGGGCTGCGTCCGCCGTTGACCTCCATGCGCTGCCGTTCCACGGGTCGCCCCTGCGATTCGCGGAACGCGAGCTGCGTCAGCGGCGCTCCGAGCTCGCGAACTGAGCCCAGCGGCGTCGCCAGGGTGCGGAGCGCGGAGGGGATGACGCCGCGGCCCTGTCGGCACCGGCACGCGCGGGGATCGCGCCGCGTGTGATCTGGCTCTACCCTGGAGGCGGCCCCGCACACCACAGCGCGCCGCCGTCCGCCGGTGCTCCCGCGGACACCGCCCCGCGAGGACGCGAGTTCGGCTGGCGCAGTCAGGAGACCCTTCCATGAGCGACATCCTCACCGTCCGACACCTGTTCGGCCCAGGCCCCACCAACCCGTACCCGGAGGCCACCGAGGCGCTGGCCCGTCCGCTGCTCGGCCACCTGGACCCCCAGTTCCTCGCCGTCATGGACAGCGCCTGCGACGGTCTCCGGGCGGTGTGGGGCACCGAGAACCGCCGCACGCTCCCGCTCTCGGCCACCGGTTCCGCTGGTATGGAGGCGGCGTTCGTGAACTTCGTGAACCCGGGGGATCCCGTGGTGATCGCGGTCAACGGCCTGTTCGGGGAGCGCATGTGCGACGTCGCTGCCCGTTGCGGCGCCGAGGTCACCCGCGTGGACTTTCCCTTCGGTGAGCCCGTGGACGCCCAGAAGGTGGCCGCCGCGCACCCCTCACCCAAGGTCATCGCCGCCGTGCACGCGGAGACCTCCACGGGTGTGCGCTCGGACATCGCCGCTCTCGGCGCGCTCAAGGGGGATGCGCTGCTGCTCGTGGATGCCGTGACCTCCATCGGCGGCATCGAGCTGAAGGCGGACGAGTGGGGGATCGACATCGGCTACGCCGGCACCCAGAAGTGCCTGGGCGTGGCTCCCGGTCTGGCTCCGTTCACCGTGTCGGACCGCGCCTGGGAGCGCCGTGTGGAGAAGCCCCGCTCGTGGTACCTGGACCTGGGTATGCTCGGCGGCTACGTGGGGGAGGCCTCCGGGGCCACCCGCACGTACCACCACACCGCGCCGGTGGCGATGGTCGCCTCCCTGGAGGCTGGTCTGCGCCGCGTCCTGGCGGAGGGACTCGACGCCGTCCGCGCCCGTCACGATGCCGCTGGCCGTGCGCTGCAGGACGGTCTGCAGGAGATGGGCCTGGAGCTGTTCGCCCGGGAGGGGTACCGTCTGCCGGAGCTGACTACCGTGAAGGTTCCCGAGGCAGTGGACTCCGCAGCCGTCCGCAGGGAGCTGCTGGAGACCTACAGCATCGAGATCGGCCCCGGGGTGAAGGAGTACGCGAACACCGTGTGGCGCATCGGACTCATGGGTCCGAACGCGTGCCCCGAGTCGGTGACGCTCATTCTCGGCGCGCTGAGGAACGTGCTGGGCCGCTGACCGCCCACGGCTGCTGAGCGGCCGCGCCTGTCGCGCGCCCCTCGGTCGGCCACCCCGGTGGGCGACGCCGGGCGGCAGGAACCAGCAGGCTGACACACGAGAACGGCGGGCCCCACCAGGGTGGTGGGGCCCGCCGACGTGGTGCGGTGTGAGCGTGGGGATCAGGCCGTGAGCTGGTCCTCGATGGCGCCCACGAACGCGTCCAGGTCACCGGGGTTGCGGGAGGTGATCAGGGTCCACTCCTTGGCGGGGCACACCTTGACCTCCTGGTCCACCCAGTTGCCGCCGGCGTTGACGATGTCCGTCTTCACAGACGGGTAGGACGTCAGGGTCTTTCCGTCCACCAGGCCGGTCTCCACGAGCAGCCACGGGCCGTGGCACAAGGCGGCCACTGGGCGGCCGGAGGACGCGAAGGCCTTGGCGGTCTTCTGTGCATCCTGGTCCAAGCGCAGGGCGTCTGCGTTGAGGGTCCCGCCGGGCAGCAGCAGCAGGTCGTACTCGGACTCGTTGACGCTGGAGATGGTCTGGTCCACGGGGAAGGTCTCCCCCCGGTCCCAGTCGCCCACGAGGGACTTCACCTCGCCGGTCTCGGGGGCGGCCACCGTGACCTCCGCCCCGTCAGCCCGCAACTTCTCCAGGGGCACCTTCAATTCGTCCTGCTCCACGCCCTGGTTGGTCACCAGAACGAGAATCTTCTTGCCGGATAGTTCAGCCATTGTCGAGAATCCTTTCTCTTGATTGGTGACTCCACTGTGGCACCGCGGCACTTTCCCTGGCAAGGATGTCCCCGCCGGTTCCGCTGTCAGCGACACGATCATGACGCCGCCGCGCGGCGTCTGCTGCGTGCACCCAGCGTCCCCTCACGCGAAGGGCTGCGACACCCGGTCCAGTGCGGCGATGTCGTCCGCGCCCAGGTGCAGTGCGGGCGCCGCCACCAGCGAGGACAGCTGCGCGGCGGAGGATGCGGAAGCAATGGGTGCGGTGACGCCCTTGGCGAGCAGCCATGCGAGGGCCACGGTGGCCGGCTCGGCGCGGTGCCTGTCCGCCACGGAGACCAGTTCCTCCACAACCGCGAAGCCCTCGGGGGAGACGTACTCCCGGGCCATCTGCTCGCGGGCCGCTCCTTCGAGGTCATCGGTGGTGCGGTACTTGCCCGTGAGGAAGCCGGAGGCCAGGGAGAAGTAGGGGAACACGGCAGCGTCGTACTCCTGGGCGATCGCGGCGTAGTCCCGCTCGAAATCGCGGCGGTGCACCAGGTTGTACTGCGGCTGGATGGCCGCGGGAACCGCCATGCCGCGCTCGCGGGCCACCGTGAAGAACTCGCGCATGCGCTGCGGCGAGTAGTTGGACAGCCCTACTGCGTGCACGCGCCCGGAGTCCACGAGCTCGTGAAAGGTTTCCACTTGCTGCTCGATGGGCGTGTCCGCGTCGTCATAGTGTGCGTAGTAGAGGTCCACGTAGCCGGTCTGCAGCCGGTCGAGGGACGCCTCGAGAGACGCCACCACGGTGTCGTGGGCCAGGCCGCGGAACTGCGGGTGCGCACCGGTCTTGGTCGCGAGCACCACGGAGTCACGGTTGCCGCGCGCCGCGAACCAGCGCCCCAGAACCGTCTCGGACTCCCCGCCCTCGTGGCCCTCGGCCCACACGGAGTACATGTCCGCGGTGTCCACGAAGTTTCCGCCCGCGGCCACGAAGGTGTCCAGGACGTCGAAGGACTGCTGCTCGTCGCTCGTCCACCCGAACGTGTTCCCGCCCAGGTTCAGCCGGAAGATCTCCTGCTCGATCCCGGCGATCCGTGCGGTGGTGGGTGCGTGCTGGCTCATGAGAACCTCCTGCGGTGGTGTGGTGGCCGGTCGGGGCCTTTCCCTTGGCGACTGTAGCAAGCCGACATGACGGGGCGGGCAGTGTCAGGCGACGCCCGGCGCGGGGGCCTGCGCGACCTGGATGAGAGTGCCCCATGGGTCCTCGAAGCGCAGCACGGCGCCGTCGTGGCGGGTGGTCACCCGGTGGTCCGTGAGGCGCTCCTCCAGTGCGGCGATGTCCTCGCCGGTGGGGAGGTCGATGTTGACCTGGCCCAGGCCCAGGGACGCGGCGCGCGGACCGGCGCCCGCGCTGTTCCACGTGTTCAGAGCGATGTGGTGGTGGTAGCCGCCCGCAGAGATGAACAGGGCGGACCCTGCGTCGCTCATCACCTCGAAGCCGAGCGTGTCCACGTAGAACTCGCGCCCGGTGGGAATGTCGCCCACCTGCAGGTGGACGTGACCCAGCGTGGAGGCCGGTGCCGTGGCTGGCTGTGGTGCCTCCCGGGACAGATTCGTGCGCAGGAACTCGTTCGGGTCCAGATAGTTGGAGGCCAGGCTGAGCAGGCCGTTCGCCTCGCGCTGCCAGGTCTCCCGGGGGCGGTCGGCATAGAGCTCCACGCCGTTGCCCTCGGGGTCCGTGAAGTAGAAGGCCTGGCTGTAGAGGTGGTCCGCGGAACCCGTGAAGGTCCCCGGTGCGAAACGGGCCATCGAGGCGAGCGCGCGGGCCAGGGCGGCGTCGTCGTCGAAGAGCACGGCGGTGTGGAACAGGCCCGCCTGGTTCGGGCGCCAGGATGGCAGGTCCGTGACGCGGCGCAGGCGCAGGACCACGCGGCCGTCGTGGCCCAGTACGGCGGTGTCCCCGGAGTGCTGCAGGACGTCCAGGGTCACGCCGGTGGAGTAGTAGGCGATCATCCCGTCCAGGTCCTTCACGAGCAGCTCCACGGCACCCATGGTGGTGCCGTCGGAGAGCAGGTCGTCCGCCGGGCGGCGGCGCAGGCTGCGGGGATCGGGGCGCTGGATGAGCAGGGACACGGGAACCACTTCCTTGTCGGGGACGGCCCGGGAGGCCGCCGGAATACTCAACACATTACCTGGGAAATAGTTACTGCCACAAGTACATCCGGGCAGAAACATGGATGCACGTCAACAAAAAGCCACCTTGTAATGGGCCAATCATCACGTCGACCCTCGGGCGGCCAACCGACCCTGACCACTCGGCCGAGCCCTGGTCGACGGGTCTGGATGTGTCGAGCAGAGAGGGGGCAGACCCGCGGGGGAGTTCCTGGACCGGCACCCCGAGCAGTTCCTCGCCGCCTGCGGGCAGCACCTGGGCCTCACGGCGCTGGCCACGGTGAGCCCTCGTGCTCGTCCTTCCCCTGGGCCTTGCGCTGACCCGCGGCCCGCTGCATCGACTCGGGCGTCCCGCGCTCGTGGCCGCGGGCATCGGCGAGGGGGCCACTCGCCATCGGTCTGGTGGTGCTGCTGGCGTGCGTCCCGGGATTCGGGGTCCGCTCCTCGGTCGCGGGCCTCGTGGCCTGTGTGGCGCTCCCGGCTCTACGGGTCTCCATGGCGTGGCGGGCACCCCCCGGCGGGTGGTGGTCAGCCGCCCTGCTCCTGGATGATCGCGATTTTCTGCCACACCTTCCGCGCCATGTCCGACGTGAGGGCCTCGATGCCCTCCACGGCGTCCAGCACGTCTGCGTCCGTGGTGTCCTCTGCGAACAGTGCGGCGGTCTTGCCCACGAGCGAGAGCATCTCCGTGCAGTAGTCCAAGTACTGGGTCATCTCCGTGCGGGTCATGTCCAGGTCGCCGCCCCGCTCTCCGGCGGACGACGCCGCCCCGCGGCCCGGCACGGGACCGCCACCGGCGTCCCGTGGGCCGGACGGCGACGTCGTGCCCCCGGTCTCCGGTGCGCTGCCCGGCAGGCGCTCGGGGACCTTGACCAGCTGGTGCATGTCGATCACGTGCGCGAGCGAGCGCAGCCGGTGCAGCACGCGCAGCACCCGGGCGCGCTCCATGCGCTGCGGCACGGCGATGAGGAAGAAGATGGCAATGCCCGCGAAAACGAGGTCGTTGACCACCGTCTCCAGCAGGGGCAGCCAGTCCACCGGGCCGAGCGCGTCCGGATTGGACCAGATGCTCGCCGCGGCCAGGGCGATCGCCGTGCCGAAGACCAGTAGCACCGCCAGCACACCCAGCCGTGAGAGGACCCGCGCCGAGCGGATCCGGCGTCTGCTGATGCCACCGCCCTCGATGACCTCGTCCACGAGGGCGATCAGTTCACCTCCCACCTCCCACAGGCTGCGCCGGGGGAAGCGGGCGTAGACCCGCCGCTGCAGGGTGGCCGCGGAACCGCGGACAGCCGCACTGTCGAGGCGCTGGTACCGGCTGCCCGCGGGGGGCCCGTCGTCGTGGTCGTCAGGGCGTGCGGGCAGCGGGTGTGGAGAGCGCATCCCAGCAGGGTACGCGAGCATCGCCTTGTCCCGTGCGGCCGCGGGCGTCAGGCGCGCAGGGGCTCCAGCTGGGCCCCGAGGGCTTCTTCGACCGCTCCCCGGTCCTGGACGACCTCGCGCCAAAGAAGGACCACTGCGGCGAGGGCGAAAACGACGCGGCCCCGCGCTGCGGGTCCTGAGGTTCCGGTCTCCAGGCTGGCGCGGTAGTGCGTGAACGAGGCGCCGGCTCCCTGCGGGGGAGCGGGCGTCTCTGCGTGGAGTCGTCAGGGGGCGACAGCGCCTGGGCGCGTCACTTGGCGTTCGGGGCGAGCCTCACGAGGATGATGAGGAGCACCGCGATGGCGCTCGTGGAGTACGAGTGGAACAGGCCGGACGTGGTCCCCGCAGTGAGCTTCAGGATGATAGCCACGATGCTGGCCAGAATCGCCAAGGTACTTCCGATATAGACAAACATCTTGACCCCGAACTGCACACCGGCGGTCCTCTTCTCTGTCATGACCGTTCCCTCCCCCCCCCCCTGGCGCCCCGGCGGGGCGGTTCTTTTTCGCTCATCGTGGCGGAGGGGGACGTCTGCCGCAAGACACAGTTCGGGTGCCGGAAGATTCTCGGCGGGGACTGTCTGCGCCTCTCCTGCTCTTGTTGTACGAAGGGGCCGAAGTCAGGGAGTCCCGTGGAGTTCGCGACGGGGCGGAACTGGTTCGTCGTCGACTACTCTGCAGCGCCGAACGGGGCGACGACGGACCTTGACGTGGACATGAAGGACCTCGCGGAGAAGCTGGACGCGCACTACATCTCGGCGGACGGAGAATAGTCCGGCGGGTGTGAGAGAGGAGTTCAGGCACAGCGACGTTGGCCCTGGCACATGGCACCGACCCGTGATTCGCCGGCCTGCCGCCGTCGGTGCCGTCTTCTACTGTCGGTGCGTGACCACTCGAGTGGCGCCCCTCGCCTCCATCTCCATCGACTGTCCTACCCCCGATGAACTGGCACCCTTCTACAAGAGCCTCCTGGATCTCGAGGAAGCCTTTGTCATGCCCGACCGAGCTGTCGTCTGCCTGAGCGGAGCCAGCCCCATGCTGACGCTGATGAGGGTGAACAAATACGAAGCACCGACGTGGCCGCAGGGGCCGCAGTTTCAACAGATGCACCTGGACCTGGCTTCTGAAGACCTGGAGGTCGATGTGGCGGCGGCCATCAAGATCGGCGCCCGCGAAGCGAATTTCCAGCCCTCACCCGAACAGTGGCGCGTCATGCTCGATCCGGTGGGTCACCTCTTCTGCATGAGCGCTGTTCGTCCGGACTGACCTGGAACTCAAACCGATCTGTACCGTCACCTACTCCACGGAAGGACGTCGCGAGGTGGACAACGACTAAGAGGCCCTGGCCGATGTGGCTGAGCGCGGGGAGCCGACCGCGATTCCCCGGGACCGAGCTTCACGGGGCGGCCGCGGCCGCGGAGCACCGCCGGGTGCTGATGGAAGCTACCGGAACCGCAGACCTGGACGAGTTGGCCCGCATGGCGATGGGTCGTCCCGCGGTGGGCCCTTCCGAGGGCGCTTCTACCTTACTGCGTGCATGGGTGCTGAAAGACCGGGTGGACGCTCTTCCACAACGTGAGTGCCGCAAGGAATTCGACATCGTGCGCGCAGCCCTGGCCACCTGTGGGCCGGTTCAGGGGGCCTAATCTCTCGTTTCTGAGTCATTTGGTGCGAGTGCTTGAAAACCATCCAAAATCTCGGCTACACCTAGCGCATGAGCAACTACCCAGCCCGCCATACTTTAGGGCGGATCGATGTCGTTACCCTCGAAGATCTTCCGGCGCTGAGCCGAGATTTCCCCTTGGAGCTTTCCCGCATTCAGGCCGGATGGCCCGACTTTGAGCACGCTTTCGACTCTCTGAGGGGGCGGCGCATGATGGGGCTCATCTATGACGGGCAGCATGTCTACCGCATGTGCTCGACCCGCTTGGACCGCGACGCTGACAACCCTTTGGGCCTGGACGAGACAACGATTTCAGGTGGGGCTTACTTGCGGCTCCGCCTGCGAGGCGAAGTACCAGCGGTCTACCAGCAGATCGGCGAGGCGTTCGACGTCCTCTTTGGTCACGCGGAATACGACTCCACCCGGCCCTCGATCGAAAGTTACCGACGTGAGGGCGAGATCGACTGTCTCGTGCCAATCCTTCATTAGCTCGGATGAGGGTTTCTGCGTCTTCGGAGCGGACTGGTAGTTCGATCCGTCGTCTGGGCGCGGGGCACTGGGCGCTGTGAGCGGTTCGGAGAAGAGGGTGCTGGCCCAACGAACTACTCTAGTGTCCGATGTTCACCTCCGCCGGTATCTCTTAGCCCGCACCTCGCGCGTGGTCGGAAATGCGGGCCATGGCCTCCCGGAACGGGTTTGCTTCTGCCCCGTCCAAGACTGTGACGGGAGTTTTGAGATCGCGACTGATCCACAGCATGTGCCAGGCGAGGTCGTCCCAGTCGGGCGCACCCACTAGGAACCGGCAACCGCGGGGAGTGGGTTCGAGGTCGGCGCGGTAGGGAGCCGGGACGCGGGCACTGACCTTCTCCGCGGCAATGCCCATCTCCACACGGACACGACAGGGGTAGCGGTGGGGGAGATCCTGCTGGAACTCCGGTGGGGCTGTCTCCCGTGGCTCGAACTGCCAGGTGGTGCCACGGAGGTCGGTCATCCGGTCCAGGCGGAACACCCGCCAGTCGTCCCGGTCGCGGTCGAAACCTTGCAGGTACCATTGCTCTCCCTGGGTCAGGAGACGCACCGGCTCTACTTCTCGTGCGCTCGTCTCACCCGTGGCCTTGCAGTAGTCGAACCGCACCAGTGTGCGGTTGCGCTGTGACGTGGCGAGCCGCTGGAGGACTACGAGATCCACGGGTGGGCGGTTGCCCGGGAGGGCGCGGGTGGCCCCGTCGACGGCCGCGGCGAGGGCCCGCAGTTTCGGTGGCAGGACCTGGTCGAGCTTCGTCAGGGCACGCAGTGCCGCTTCCCCCACCTCGTCAGCCCCTGAGAGCGCACCCATCCGGAGGCAGGCAACCAGGGCGACAGCCTCGTCGTCGTCGAGGAGCAGGGGAGGCAGGCGGCGCCCGGCACCCAAGCGGTATCCGCCGTCCAGCCCTGGCGCGGCTTCTACGGGATAGCCCAGCTGCCGCAATCTGGTGACGTCCCGACGCACGGTGCGCTCCGTGACCTCGAGACGCGTCGCGAGCTCCCGCGCCTGCCACGTGGTGCGAGCCTCCAGCAGTCCGAGCAGACGCAGGACGCGCTGAGTGGTTTCCGCCATGCCTGCATTCTTCTCGACGCAGCGGACCGGAACTGTCCGCAACACCGGGTGTCATGGTCCCGACAGCACCCGCTGACCCTGAGAGGACATCACCGTGTACCTGCCCCAGATCGACGATGAACGCACCACTCTCTGCAACTACCTGGATGTTCAGCTCGATGCGATCCGCGCGAGTTCCTACGGACTCGACGACGCCCAGGCACGTCGCACGCCCCTGCGCGGCGCCTTGAGCATCAGCGGGATCACCAAGCACATCATCTTCTGCATGAAGCAGTCGCTCTCCGGGGCGGGACACCACGAGCACGACCAGCCGTTCGAGGCGTTCTTCGTGAGCTTCACACCGTCGGACGAAGAGGAGATCACAACGCTGCTGGAGACCTTCGATGCGGTCCGCGGCGAGTACATGGAGATGTGCCGTGACGGTGACCTCGACGCGGAGCTGCCCGTGGGTCCCATGCCCTGGGTGGGCATGAACGACGCTCGCCCGGCGAAGCTGCGGTACCTCTACGTGCACCACGTGGAGGAGTTCGCCCGGCACGCGGGCCAAGCCGACGTCATCCGTGAGGAGATCGACGGCGCCCAGGCCGCTGAACTGCTCGCGGCGGTCGAAGGACGACCCGCGAATGACTTCGTGACCCCCTGGAAGGTCTGACAGCGCCGTCGTCCGGAACGCCCGGACCTGGACGACGGGCAGACGACGCCGTGCCCCGTCCCGCGAAGGCGGGGCACGGCGCCGTCGTCAGACCTGGCCGTGCGAGATCAGGCGGCCGGTGGGGGTCTCGTAGTCCACCTCGCGGCCACCCACGAAGGTCCTGCGGACCTTTCCGGAGAGCACCTTGCCCTGGTACGGGGTGATGGGGTTCTTGTGGTTGAGGCGCTGGGCGTCCACCACGTAGCTCTCGTCCGCGGCGAAGACGGCCATGTCCGCGTCGTAGCCCAGGGACAGCTTGCCCTTGCCGCGCAGGCCCACGCGCTCGGCAGGGCGCGTGGACATCCACCGCACCACGCGCTCGAGCCCGACCCCGCGGCGTCGTGCCTCGGTCCAGATCAGGGACAGGCCCAGCTGCAGCGACGAGACGCCGCCCCACGCGACCCCGAAGTCCCCGTTGCCCAGGTCCTTGAGGTCCAGCGTGGAGGGGGAGTGGTCCGAGACGATGTAGTCGATGGTGCCGTCGATCAGCCCCTCCCACAGCTTCTCCCGGTTGGAGACCTCGCGCACCGGTGGGCAGCACTTGAACGCGGTGGCGCCGTCCGGGATCTCCTCGGAGAGCAGCGTGAGGTAGTGCGGGCAGGTCTCCACGGTGATGTCCAGGCCGTCGTTCTTGGCGGAGCGGATCATGGGGATCGCGTCCGAGGAGGACAGGTGCAGGATGTGCGAGCGGGCCCCGGTCCAGCGGGTGCGCTCGATGACCTCCGCGATCGCGATGTTCTCCGCCCCGCGCGGGCGGGACTTCAGGAAGTTCTCGTACACGTTGCCGTGGGGCTGCGGGGCCTTGTCGATGGTGCGGGAGTCCTCCGCGTGCACGATCAGCAGCGAGTCGAAGGTCTTGATCTCCGCGAGTGCCTCCTCCATCTCGTCCGCCTCCAGGTGCGGGAACTCGTCCACACCGGAGTGCAGCAGGAAGCACTTGAAGCCGAACACGCCGTCGTCGTGCAGGGGCCGCAGGTCCTCCTTGTTGCCGGGGATCGCCCCGCCCCAGAAGCCGATGTCCACGAACGCGTTCTGCTGCGCGAACAGCCGCTTGTACTCGAGTGCGGCGGTGTTCACGGTGGCGGGCACGGAGTTCAGGGGCATGTCCACGATGGTGGTCACGCCACCCGCCGCGGCCGCCCGGGTGGCGGTGGCAAAGCCCTCCCACTCGGTGCGCCCGGGCTCGTTCACGTGCACGTGGGTGTCCACGAGGCCAGGCAGCAGCGTCTCGTCCTCGGCCAGCTCCACGACCCGCGCGCCCTGCAACCCGGCCCCGAGCGGTTCGATCGCGGCAATCTTGCCGTTCCGCACCCCTACCTCCCGGGGCACGAAGTGGTCCCCGCACATCACCCGGTGGCCGCGGACCACGAGGTCGAACTCGCCGGCCCTCCGTCCGGTGCTTCGGGCCTCCGCAGACTCGTCCGCGCCCGTGAGATGGTGCTCGGCCCGGTACTCCCGGATCAGTTCACGGACGTGCTCCGCGCCGTTCACCTCGGCGGCCAGCGCGATCTGCGCGGCGCGCTCCTCCTCCCGCTCGGCCCGGGTCGCGGGGGTTTCCGCGAGATTCGAGTTCTGCTCTGCGACCTCCTCGGGGGACTCGTCGCGCTCGGGGGACGACGCCGCCCGCTCCACCTTCGCGCGCACGTCCACCGTGGCCTGCTCGTCGTTCCGGGCGGGGTCCGTGGCGGCCGCGTCCTCGGGCCGCTGCGGCGCGCTGTCCGAGGCCGCGGCGGCGTCGTGCGAGGGCTTGCGGGAACCGCGCTGGGGTGAGGCGTTCATGTCGGTGGTCCTTTCGGTGGGGCGTGCCGGGGTGGTCGCTGTGGAAGTGGGTGGGCGTGCGGGTGCTACTGCGAGCGTAGGCGGTGACCCACCTCACGCAGCAGGCGCGGGGCCTCGCGCATGGAGGTGGCCGCGTCGGGGGCGATGGCGCACAGCTCGTGGACGGCGGTGAAGCCCGCCCCGGTCAGCGCCTCCGGCGACAGCGTGGTGCGGCCGCACACGGCGATCACCGGAACTCCGCGGCGCTGGCCCACGCGCAGCACGCCCAGCGGGGTCTTGCCGCCCAGGCTCTGCTCGTCCAGGCTGCCCTCGCCCGTGATGAGCAGGTCCGCGCCCGCCACGGCGGCGTCCAAATCCACGAGGTCCAGGACCACGTCCACGCCGGGCCTGCGCTCGGCCCCGAGCACGGCGAGCGCCGCGTACCCCACGCCACCGGCGGCACCCGCTCCCGGGGCATCGGCGGCGGCGCGGGCGGGTTCGCCGAGCGCGTCCGCGAGCCGGTCGCGGAAGGTGCCCAGGGCGGCGTCTAGCTCCGTGACGTCCCGCGGCGAGGCGCCCTTCTGGGGGCCGAACACGGCGGCGGCTCCGCGCGGGCCGGTCAGGGGGTTGTCCACGTCTGCGGCCAGCACGAACTGCGCGTCCCGCACGCGGGGGTGCAGCCGGGAGGCGTCCACGGTGTGGAGGTGCGCGAGAGCCGCGCCGCCGCGGGGCAGGGGCTCGCCGTGCCCGTCCAGCAGCCGCAGACCCAGGGCGGTGAGCATCCCGGCGCCGCCGTCCGTGGTGGCGCTGCCGCCCACGCCCAGGACCACGTGCGTGCACCCGGCGTCCAGGGCGGCGGCGATCAGCTCGCCCGTGCCGTGGCTCGTGGCGGTGCGCGCCTGCAGCGCGGGCTCGCCGCCGCGGTGGGGCAGGGCGGCCAGGCCCGAGGCCAGCGCCATCTCGACCACGGCCTCGTCCCCGCGCCGGGCCCACGCCGCGGCCGCGGGATCGCCCGCCGGGCCCGTGACGGTGAGGTCCAGGCGCGTGAAACCGGCCTCCAGGGCGGCGTCGAGCGTGCCCTCGCCGCCGTCGGCCACGGGCAGCTCCACCACGTCCGCCTCCGGGGAGGTGTCCCGGATCCCGGCCGCGAGGTGGGCGGCGGCCTCGCGGGCGGTCACGGAGCCCTTGAACTTGTCAGGTGCCACCACGATGCGCACGGCGTCTCCTTGCTGAGGGGTCTCGGTCACGGCCGGCGCGCGCCGGTGGTGCGCGCCCCGCAGGGCCATTCCAGCGCGACGACGCCGCGGGGCCCCGTTCCGCGCACCGCCCGGCGCGAGCGCGCTGGCACCGCACTGCGCGGGCGCTCGAACGTGCGCGGTGTGGCCAGGCGCATGACCGGTGACGCCGCGCTCATGCCCGCTCCGACCGCGGCAACCACGCGAACGGGTCCTCGCAGGACGGCGCGTATTCGAGAGCGACGTCCCCGGTGTAGCCGAGCTCGCGGGACCGGGCCACCCAGTCGAGCAGCGGCAGCCCACCGGTGCCCGGTTCGTGGCGGCCGGGGGCGTCCGCGATCTGAACGTGACCGAAGTCCGCGGCGTGGGCCTCGATGACGGCGGGAACGTCGTCGCCGTTGACGACCAGGTGGTAGAAGTCCGCGAGCAGCCGCACGTTCTCCCGGTCCACGGCGTCGACCACCTCGAGTGCGTCCGCCGCGGTTCTGAGGGGATAGGTGGGGACGCCGGAGACCGGTTCGAGCAGCACCGTGCCGTCCAGCGGGGCGAGCACGTCCGCGGCGTGGCGGAGGTTCGCGAGCGCCGTCGTCCGCTGCTCCTGCGCGGCGAGACCGTCGAGGCGGTTGCCGTGCAGCGCATTGAAGTGGCGGCACCCCGTGGCGCGGGCGATCTCCGCGACCACGTCCACGTTCGCGCGGAACTCCGCCGTGCGGGAGGGATGGGAGAGCACGCCGCGCTCGCCGGCGGGCATGTCCCCGGCGTAGAAGTTGAGTCCGGTGAGCTGGACACCCGCCTCCTGCAGGGAGGCGACGAACGCGTCCACCTCCTCTTGAGGTGGCGTGGGGGATCCGAACGGCCACCAGAGCTCCGCCCGCGTGAAGCCGTGCCGGGCCACCGCGGCGGCGCGGTCGAGCAGGGGGAGGTCCGCGAAGACGATCGAGGCGTTGACGGTGTAGGACATGCTTCTCCTCAGGTGCCGCGGGACCGCAGGTTCCGCAGAGAACGGTGCAACATCATCCGAGACTACAAACCGGGGCACGCGGTCAGCGCGATGAGGGGCCGCTCCCGTGTCCTCGTGCAAGGTCCCATTCCGCCCTCACCGAACTGCTTTCCCCCGAAATGACGTACCGCCAGGGGCAGGTCTAGAGTCACCTCCCATGACTACCAATGTTGCTGCCTACCAGGCCGTCGCCTCCGGTGCCCCGCTCGAGAAGGGCACCATCGAGCGTCGGGACCTGCGCCCGGACGACATCCGCATCGAGATCGAGTTCGCCGGCATCTGCCACTCGGACATCCACACCGTGCGCGAGGAGTGGGGACCGATCAACTTCCCCATGGTCCCGGGCCACGAGATCATCGGCCGCGTGACCGAGGTCGGTTCCGAGGTCACGGAGTTCTCGGTCGGCGAGCGCGCCGGCGTCGGCTGCCTGGTCGACTCGTGCCGCGAGTGCGAGTGGTGCCTGAAGGGCGAGGAGAACAACTGCCCGAAGGCCGTGGGCACCTACAACGGCAAGGACCGCTTCGACGGTCGCCCCACCGACGGCGGGTATTCGACCGAGATCATCGTCTCCGAGGCCTTCGCCCTCCACATCCCGGAGAACCTGGACCCGGCCGCCACCACGCCGCTGCTGTGCGCGGGCATCACCACGTACTCCCCGCTGCGCACGTGGGGCGTCACCGAGGGGTCCAAGGTGGCCGTGGTGGGCATGGGTGGGCTGGGCCACGTGGCCGTGAAGCTCGCCGCCGCCATGGGGGCCGAGGTCACCGTGATCAGCCAGACCCGCTCCAAGGAGGAGGACGGCCGCCGATTCGGCGCCACGAACTGGATTGCCCGCAAGGAGGACCCGGAGGCCCTGAAGGAGCACAAGGGCGAGTTCGACGTCATCATCAACACCGTGTCCGCACACATCGACGTCCAGGAGTTCATGGCCACCCTGCGCCCCCACGGCGCCATGGTGCTGCTGGGTCTGCCCACCGAGACCCTCGAGGTGAAGGCCCCGCTGCTGGTCAGCGGCCGCAAGTCCCTCACGGGCTCCAACATCGGCGGCATCCGCGAGACCCAGGAGATGCTGGACTTCTGCGGTGAGCACGGGGTCACCGCGGAGATCGAGCTGATCAACGCGGAGGACGTCAACGACGCCTACGACCGCGTGGTGGACTCGGACGTCCGCTACCGCTTCGTGATCGACGCGAAGACCATCTGAGAGACCGTGCAGCATGCTCAACGCCCCGGGCCACGAAGGTCCGGGGCGTTGAGCATGCACGGGCCGTGTCCCGCCCCCGTGTAGATTGTGGAGCCGCGCCCGTGCGCTGGAAGCGCTCGCGAACACGGGCCTGACTCGTTCACAGGGAAGGCACCATGACGCAGTCCGTCGGGACCGGATCGACCTCGACCACCCGGGGCAAGCGCCAGATGCGGTTCCTGGCGGTGGGCGGCATCTGCTACCTCATCACCATCGGCATCAACTTCCTGCTCAAGTGGACGGTGCTGGAGGAGAAGCCCACCACCGCGCTGCTCATCGCCACCACGATCGCCAGCGTGGTCTCGTACTCGCTGAACAAGAGGTGGACCTTCAGCTCGCGAGGCAGCAAGCACCCGGGAGTGGAGGCGTTCCTCTTCGCGGTGGTCACCGGGATCGGCATCGTGATCAACAGTGTGCCGCTGTACATCTCCCGCTACGCCCTCGGCTTCGAGCACCCTCCGCACTCCCTCCTCTTCCAGGAGGTGGCGGACTTCGTCTCCGGGCCCATCCTGGGCACTGCCCTGGCCATGGTGTTCCGCTGGGTGGCCATGGACCTCATCGTCTTCGTGGAGCGCAAGGCCGACGACGCCTGACGCCACCTGCGCTCCGGTGGGTCTGCGGGCGGTCGCATGTGGCTACCCTGAGCCCATGCCCCGAACTCTGGACGATCTCACCTGGCCCCGCCACACCGAACGGCTCACCGTGGGTCGCCCTGCCCCGGGAGATGCCGACGTCCTGTGGGAGTTGAAGAGCGACCCGGAGCTGAACCGCTGGACCACCCGGATCTATGCCTCGCGCGAGGAGTTCCGCGCGGACTGGGACGCACTGGCCGCCACCCACCTGATGGCCCACTGGGCCGGGCGGCTCGCGGCCTATCTCATGGTCAAGCACCAGGACGCGTGGTCCCAGGCGGACGTCACCGAACAGGCCCGGGGGCAGCAGGTGGAGCTCGGCTGGGTGGTGGCACCCTGGGCTCAAGGTCGCGGGGTCGCCACGGAGCTCGTGCGTGAGGGCTTGGCCATTGCCTTCGCCATGGGTGTCCACCGGGTGGAGGCCAGCTGCTTCGCGGAGAACACCGGATCCTGGAAGGTCATGGAGAAGGTGGGGATGCGGCGGGAGATCCACAGCGTGAAGGAGTCCCTGCACCGTGACGGTCAGTGGCACGACGGCTACGGCTACGCGATCCTCGCGGAGGAGTTCCGCGGGCGGTGAACCCGTGAGGAGCCGCCGGGCACAGCGCCCGGCGGCTGCCTCTCAGACGAGTGCGACCCTCACCGCCCCGCGTGCCCTCCCAGGCCCAGCGGCGCATGCCGGTTCACGTCCTTGTACAGCAGGTACCGGAACGGCTTGGGACCCCCGGCGTAGCAGGCCTGGGGGCAGAAGGCGCGCAGCCACATGAAGTCGCCCTCCTGGACCTCCACCCAGTCCTCGTTGAGCCGGTACACGGCCTGGCCTTCCAGCACGTAGAGCCCGTGCTCCATCACGTGGGTCTCCGCGAAGGGGATGATCCCGCCGGGCAGGAACGTCACGATGGTCACGTGCATGTCGTGGCGCAGATCCTTCTGGTCCACGAACCGCGTGGTGGCCCAGCGCCCCTCGGTGTCCGGCATGGGGGTGGGCTCGATGTTCCGCTCGTTGGTCACGAACGACTCCGGCTTCGGGATGCCCGCGACCTTCTGGTAGCGCTTGCGGATCCACATGAACCGGGTGTGCTCGCCCCCGCGGTTGTGCGCGGTCCACGTCTCGCCGGGCGCGATGAACGCGTACCCGCCGGGCGCGAGCTCGTGGGTGTCCCCGTCCCCGGGCTCGTCGCCCAGGGTGAGCTCCAGGGAGCCCTCCATCACGAACAGCACGGTCTCGGCGTCCGGATCGTCCTCGGGCTTGTCGGAGCCGCCGCCGGGCGCCACCTCCACCAGGTACTGCGAGAACGTCTCCGCGAACCCGGTCATGGGCCGCGCGAGCACCCACAGCCGCGTGTCCTCCCAGAACGGCAGGTAGGAGGTCACGATGTCCCGCTGCGTGCCCCGCGGGATCACGGCGTACGCCTCCCGGAACATCGCGCGGTCCGTGAGCAGGTCCGTCTGCGGCGGGTGCCCCCCGCGGGTGGCCCAGTACGTGCGCTCGGTCATGGGGTCTCTCCTGTCTCGGGGCTCGTGCGCTCTCCCGCGGACGACGACGCCGCTGCGCCCGGGTTCGCCACGGCCCGCACCGTCTCCGGGTCCAGGCCCTTCTCGCGCAGCTCGTCCTCGCTCACCGCACCGCACAGTACCCCGCGCACCACGTAGCGGGCGAGGGCCCGGGCGGTGGCGGGCTCGTCCGCCACGTCCGCCGTCTCGATGCCCGGCACGGACCGGCCGGCGTACACAACCAGGCGGCGGGCGGCGTCGTCGAACGCCCCGCGGTAGAACGCGTAGTTGGTCAGGAAGCGCGTGGGCAGCTGGTGGGCGTGCAGGTCCCAGCCCTGGTAGAAGCCGCGCTCCAGGGAACGGCGGACCAGGCTCGCGTGCAGCGCCCAGGTCTCGCGGCGCTGGGCGGCGTCCCCCACGGGCAGCCGGTTGGTGGAGCCGTCCGAGAGCCGCACGCCCGTGCCGGCCACGGCCACCTGCATCACGTTCTTGGCGTGGTCCGCGGCCGGGTGCTCCAGGGACTGGAACTGCCCCGAGATCCCCAGGGAGGCGGAGTAGTCGTACGTGCCGTAGTGCAGGGCCGAGACCCGACCCTCCGCGGCGCGCAGCATCGCCGGAATGGGGCACGTGCCGTCCGGGCCCAGGATCATGGCCGGGGTCTCCATCTGGATCTCGAAGCGCAGCCGCCCGGCGGGCAGGCCCAGGGCGTCCTCGAATGCCTCGCACGCCTCCACCATCACGGCCACCTGCTCCACCGCGGAGACCTTGGGCAGGGTGAGCACGAGCCCCTCGGGGAGCCCGTCCTCGCTGATCCCGGCTTCCGTGAGCCCGCCCTCGCGCACGAGGGTGCTCAGGAACAGGTCCAGGGTGCGCAGCCCGCGGGCCCGGGTGGCCGCCTCGAAGCACTTGAAGCGGATGCCCGCGAAGGCCGGGGCCGGAGCCGCACCGCTCGCCCGGTTTCGGGCGAACGCGGCCACCGTGTGGGCGGCGCGCACGGCGTCGGCGTCCTCCTCGGCGTCCGGGCGCTCGCCGTAGCCGTCCTCGAGGTCCAGGCGGAGGTCCTCGACGGGTTCCTCGCGCAGCTTGCGCGCCACCTGCTGGATGAGATCGGGTGCCGCCGCGTCGTCGACCCCGGCGAGCTCGGCGAGGGCCGCGAGTCCGCCCGCCTCCTCGGCCGCCGACGCCGCCGCGGCACCCCACTCGGCGGGCGTGCGCTCCGTGACGAGGTCCGCCGGGACGTAGCACGTGTGCACGGGCTGGCGGGTCCCGGAGTCCCCGGGAAGGAACCGTGCGAGGTCGGCGTCCGTGCCCGCGAGCAGCAGGTCCGCCCGGGCCAGGAAGCCCTCGGGCAGAGAGGGGGCGGCCCCCGCCGCGCCGCGTGGGGCGGTCGTGGCGGGGGCCGAGGAAGCGTCCGGGTGCGCCGGTGTCACTTGCTGCCTTCCATGAGGTCGTAGGCGGACAGCGTGAGGAACGCCGGGTAGTCCTCCTTGAGCACCATGTCCGCGATCAGCCGGCCGGCGGGCACGAACCACTTCTCGAAGTTCTCCTCGTCGATCTCCCCGCGCAGCACGTCGAGCTGGGTGTCCAGGGCGTCGGCGACCAGCTCGCGCGTGGCGGTGTTGCCGGTGTCCGTGTAGACCACACCGTTCTTGATCTGCTGCCAGATCTGCGAGCGGGAGATCTCCGCGGTAGCGGCGTCCTCCATGAGGTTGTGGATGGCCACCGCGCCGTTGCCCGAGAGCCACACGGCCACGTAGCGGATGGCCACGTACAGGTTGGCGTTGAGCTCCTTCTCGGTGCGCTGGTCACCCGCGGAGGGCACGTCCAGCAGCATCTCGGCGGTCACGTCCACGTCCGGGCGCTGGTGGTCCACCTGGTTGGGGTTCTCCCCGAGCACGCCGTCGAAGACCTCCTGGCACACGGGCACCAGGTCCGGGTGGGCCACCCACGAACCGTCGAAGCCGTCCCCGGCCTCACGGGTCTTGTCGTTGCGGACCTTCTCGAACGCGGCCTTGTTGATCTCCTCGTCCTTGCGGGAGGGGATGAACGCGGCCATGCCGCCCATCGCGAAGGCACCGCGCTTGTGGCACGTCTGCACCAGCAGGTCCGTGTAGGCGCGCATCAGGGGAGCGGTCATGGTCACGGCGGAGCGGTCCGCCAGGATGAACTTCTCCCCGGCGTCGCGGAAGTACTTGATGATGGAGAACAGGTAGTCCCAGCGCCCGGCGTTGAGCCCGGAGGCGTGGTCCCGCAGCTCGTAGAGGATCTCGTCCATCTGGAACGCGGCGGGGATGGTCTCGATCAGCACGGTCGCACGGACGGTGCCGTGCTCGATGCCCAGGTACTCCTCCGCGAACGTGAACACGTCGTTCCACAGCCGCGCCTCCAGGTAGGACTCCATCTTGGGCAGGTAGTAGTACGGGCCCTGGCCGTTCTCGATCAGCTGCTTCGCCGTGTGGAAGAAGTGCAGCCCGAAGTCTGTGAGGGAGCCGGAGCCGGTCTTGCCGTTGACCGTGATGTTGTACTCGGGCAGGTGCCAGCCGCGCGGACGCATGACCACCACGGCCAGCGGCACGTCCTCGCGCAGCTTGTACTCCTTGCCCTCCGGGGAGGTGAAGCCCAGGGTGCCGCGGGCGGCGTCGCGCAGGTTGGTGATCGCGTCCACCTGGTTGGCCCAGCTGGGGGAGGCGGCGTCCTCGAGGTCCGCGAGCCACACCTTGGCGCCGGAGTTCAGCGCGTTGATGGCCATCTTGGCGGGCGACGCCGGCCCGGTCATCTCCACGCGCCGGTCCTGCAGCGCCTCGGGCGCCGGGGCGACCTTCCAGTCGCCCTCCCGGACCTCGCGGGTCTCGGGGAGGAAGTCCATGGTGCCGGTCTCGGCGGCCTTAGCACGGGCGGTCTCGCGCTGGCCGAGCAGCTCCTCACGGCGGTCCGCGAACTTCTCGTGCAGCGCCTCGACGAACGCGAGGGCCTCCTCCGAGAGGATCTCGTCCGCCGCGGCCACGTTCTGCGGGGTGGTGTGGGTGATGCTCATGGAGTGCCTCCAAGTATCCGTATTGTGGAAAAATTATTCCATTAGCACGAGTTTAGACATAGGATGTGACCCAGGACAAGGTCTCGCTGAGACGCGGGCCACACACGCGGGGCGTCACTCGGATGGCACGACCCGGGCCACACCCGTTCGGTCCCGCCGCGGCGCGCGCCGGTCGGCGGAGTGCCCCGCACGAGACCACCAACCACCAGAGGAGCACACGGATGCCAGAGGCCAGGAGCACGGGTGGGGTGCAGTCCGTCGAACGGGTCTTCGGCCTGCTCGACATCATCACCGCCGCCGGGGGAGAGATCTCGCTGAGCGAGCTGGCGTCCAGGGCGCAGCTGCCGCTGCCCACCATCCACCGGCTGCTGCGCACGCTGATCCCCCTGGGCTACGTGCGCCAGCTGCCCAACCGCAGCTACGCGCTGGGCCCGGGGCTCATCCGGCTGGGCAACGCCGCCGGGCTCGCGCTGGGCACCTACGCGCAGCCTGTGCTGCAGGGGCTCGTGGACGAGCTCGGGGAGTCCGCCAACATGGCCGTGCTGGACGGGCGCATGGTCGTGTACGTGGGACAGGCGCAGTCCTCCCACTCCATGCGCATGTTCACCGAGGTGGGCCGCCGCGCGCACCTGCACGGCACCGGCGTGGGCAAGGCCATCCTGGCCACCCTGCCCGAGCACCAGGTGGTCTCGATCGTCACGTCCATGGACATGTCCACCCCCACCGAGAAGAGCCTGGGCACGGTGGAGGAGCTGCTCGCGGATCTCGCACTGATCCGCGAGCGCGGCTACGCGGTGGACGACGAGGAGCAGGAGATTGGCGTGCGCTGCTTTTCCGTCCTCGTCCCGGACACCCCCACCCCCACGGCCATCTCGGTGTCCGGGCCCACCACGCGCGTGGACTGGGACTTCGGCGAGCGCGCCGTTCCGCTGCTGCGCGAGGCCGCGGCGCAGCTGTCCGGGCAGCTCTCCCGGGTGGGCTGAGGCGGACGACGACGCCGTGCCCGTCCGCGTCTCCCGCGCTGCGGCGCCCGCGGACGGGGCCGAGTGCGAGGGTGCGGGTCAGTGGCGCTGCGGCAGGGCGGCGTCGTCACCCCGCGCTGCGTCTCGACGACGACGGCGCCGCGCCCTCGGCAGGGGGCGGCGCCGTGGCGCGTCGGGGCAGCGGGTCAGCGCTCTCCGGGGTCCTCGGGATCCTTGCGGACCAGCGGGATCTCCTGGGTCAGCGGCGCGGGGACCACGTCGCCGGACGCGGTGATCACGGGCACCTCGTTGCCCTCCGAGTCCAGCAGCCTGCCGTCCTTGACGGTGTCCCCCTCCTGCAGGTGGCTCTGCAGGTGCTCGAGCGCCTCCAGGGGCACGTAGCGCGGCGGGGCCTCCGTGAACACCGAGCCGCTGCCCTCCGGGGGATTGCCGACCGTGATCTCGTTGAACAGGATGTTGAGCACCACGGCGGCCACCGCGGCGGAGCTGATGCCCGAGTGGAAGATGGTTTCGAACCACGTGGGGAAGCCCGCGTAGATCTTCGGGGCGGCAATGGGCAGCATGCCGATCCCGATGCTCGTGGCCACGATGATCAGGTTGGGCGTGCCCTCGAACTTCACCTTTCCCAGCGTGCGGATTCCCGACGCCGCCACGGTGCCGAACAGCACGATGCCCGCACCTCCCAGTACGGGCACGGGCACGGCCGCGACCACGCGGCCCAGGCCGGGCAGCAGCCCCAGCAGCAGCATGATCACGCCGCCGGCGGTCACCACGAAGCGGCTCTTGACCCCGGTGATGGCCACGAGACCCACGTTCTGCGCGAACGCGGACTGGGTGAAGCCGTTGAACACGGGGGAGATGAAGGAGGCGCCCATGTCCGCGCGCAGCCCGTCCGCGATCCGCCTGCGGTCCACGTCCGTGCCCACGATCTCGCCCACGGCAATGATGTCCGCGGTGGTCTCGGTGAGGATCACGAGCACCACGATGGTCATGGAGATGATCGCGGCGGGCTGGAACGTGGGCGCCCCGAAGGCGAACGGCTGCGGGAGGGCGAACAGGGCGCCGTCGCCCACGCGCGAGAAGTCCGCCATGCCCAGGGCCACGGCCAGCAGCGTGCCGAGCACGATGCCCAGCAGGATGGACAGCCGCGAGACCAGGGCGCTGCGCACCTTGGACAGCACCATGATGGTCAGCAGGGTGGCCCCGGCCAGGCACACGTTGTGGAAGATGGCGTTCTCGTCACCCTTGGCGGCCACCGCGGCGCCACCCATGGCCCACTGGGCGGCCACCGGGAACAGGGAGAGCCCGATGGTGGCGATGACCACGCCCGTGACCACGGGTGGGAAGAAGCGGATGATGCGCGCGAAGAACGGCGCCAGCACGAAGCCGATGGCCGCCGAGACCATCACCGCCCCGAACACGGCCTGGATGCCGCCGCCCCCGTTGACGATGGCCGTCATGGTGGCCACGCCCGCGAACGAGGTGCCCTGCACCAGGGGCAGCTGGGAGCCGAAGAACCTGATCCCGAAGGACTGCAGCACCGTGGCGAGCCCGCCCACGAACAGGCAGCACGCCACCAGCAGGGCCTGCTCGTTGGCGGACAGACCCGCCGCACCTCCCACGATCAGCGGCGGGGCGATGATGCCGCCGTACATCGTGAGCACGTGCTGGAAGCCGTAGCCGAAGCTCGGCCCCACGCCGAGGAACTCGTCCTCGGGGCGGGTTGCCCTGGCGGGGGCGGTGGTCGATGCCATGGTGGACCTTCCTGGGGGTGCGTGGCCGCGGCCCCCGCCGAGGAACTACCCGGCGGGGGCCTGCGCGGTGGTGCCGTGGTGGGTGGGCCGCTCAGCAGAAGCCGGCGATGCCCACCCAGGCGTTCTCGTCCGGCTGGGCGTCCTTGCGCTGCACCGTGGCCTCGATCAGCCCGAACGGGCGGTCCGCCGCGTAGTGGGTCTCGTTGTCGTTCGGCAGGTCGCAGAACCCCAGGTCGTAGACGAAGTGGTGCTTGTTGGGGCACGAGAACTTGATCTCGTCGATCTCCGGGTGCGCCTCGATCACGGCCTTGCCCATGAGGTAGAGCGTCTCCTGCAGGGCCCGGGAGTAGTGGTCCGTGAACTTGTCCAGGATGATCTTCTTGACGTCCTCGTACACGGCGTCGAAGTCCACGTCCGTGGTGCTGTAGCGCCACCGGGTGGCCACGTCCGTGGACATGATCCGGTCCGTGGTCTCCGGCAGGGTGGTGTACTGGTCCTTGGGGTAGCCCTGGAACCCGGACTCCGTGGACTTCAGGACCGTGAGGTCCTTGAAGCCGGAGATCACGGTGCTCCTCGGGCCGTCCGTGACCACCACGGCGGTGCGGACCTCCTGCTTGTTCTGCACGAAGCAGTGGTCGTTGTCGTTGATGCGGTCCCACGCGTGCTCGTCCGCGGCCCACCGGCCGCCGGAGACCCACTCGAACTCGGAGGTGAAGTGCTCCGAGAGCTTGAGCAGCAGCGCCTCGGGGGAGTCCACCCCGTACTTCTGGACGAACGCGAACACGGTGTTCTTCTGGGTGTCCGTGGGCACACAGTGCGCGTTGTCCCCCTGGGTGTGCACGGCCTCGAAGTCGCCGCGCAGCTGGGACGTGACCACCAGGTCCCGGATCACGTGGCGGTCGGTGTCGCGGTGGATGCGCACCACGTGGTTCTCGGCCTTGCCGTACTGGTTCTTCCCGAGCACTACGTCGGTCATGGTCCTCTGCTCCTTCGTCAGGAATGCGTGGCTGGTGGATCGGCAGTCGTCGACCGTGGGGTCGGCTCCTGGGTCAACTGCCGCGGTACGTGGAGTACGCGAACGGGCTCAGCAGCAGGGGCACGTGGTAGTGGCCCTGCTCCTGCCGCGCCGTGAAGTCCACCGAGACGAACGGGTAGAACGTCTCCAGCTCGCGCCCGGCGAAGTACGGCTCGGTCGCGAAGATGATCCGGTAGTGGCCGGACTCCAGGGTTTGGGGGCCGAGCTCGCCGACCCGGCCGTCCTCGTCGGTGGTGGCGGTGGCCAGTTCGCGGCCCTCGCCGGTGAGGAGGGTGACGCGGATGCCGGCGGCGGGGCAGCCGTGCACGGAGTCGAGGACGTGGGCGGAGACGAAGCTCATGACAGCATTCCTTCGAGTCGCAGGACGGCGATCTGGCGCAGCTGCTCGGCCACTTCGCGGCGCTCGTCCTCGGGGGTGTTGGTCATCCGGCGCCGCGCCTCGGCGAGGATCTCGGGGAGGCTGCGGCCCGCGGCGCGGATCAGGAACACGTGGCCGAAGCGCTGCTGGTAGTCCAGGTTGGCGCGTTCCAGCTCCGCCCTCACGACGGCGTCCGCGTCCCCGAGCGCGGACTGCTCACCGCGGGAGAGGCTCGCCTCGGCGGAGTCGCCCTCCGCGCGGCGGCCGATCATCGGGTGGTGGGACAGCGCCCGGTCCAGCTCCTCGTCCGTGAACGGGTGGGCGGCCGTGCGGGCGGTGTCGAGGGCTGCGGCCACCGTGGCGTACGGGCGGTGGGACACGACGTCGTCGATCCAGCGGGGCACGTCCAGCGCCGGACGCACGGCGGCGGCGGCTGCTGCGGCGTCGAGCCTGTTGAAGTCGGTGAGGTCCACGGACCGCTCTCCTCGCCCTGGTGGTCTCGGGTTTTCGCCATGTGAAAAACAAATTTCACCAGTGCCCAGTGAACTGGATCACACGGGCCCGCGTCAAGCGCGCCCGACGCCCCCACCGGGCCGCCGCGCGGGGCGGTGGCGCCGGGGCGGTGGTGCGCGGAGCGGGGCTGCGCCGTGGCTAGCATGAGGGCATGAAACCCTTCGTGCTGCTGGCCACCCGTGATGACGACGTCCTGGCGGAGGAGGAGTACGAGGCCGTGGCGCGCTTCGGGGGTCTGGAGACCTCCCAGCTGGAACGCATCCGGCTGGAGCAGGGCGAGTTCCCCACCCTGGACCTGGACCGCTACAGCGGGATCATCGTGGGCGGCTCGCCGTTCAACTCCTCGGACCCCGCGGAGGAGAAGTCCCGCGTGCAGCGCCTTGCGGAGACCTGGATCAGCGGACTGCTGGACGAGGTGGTGGCCCGCGACTATCCGTTCCTGGGTGCGTGCTACGGCGTGGGCACCCTGGGCATCCACCAGGGTGCCGTGGTGGACCGCACCCGCCCCGAGGAGGTGGGGCCCATCACGGTGACCCTCACGGAGGAGGGCGTGGCGGACCCGCTGCTGGCGGACATGCCCCGCGAGTTCAGCGCGTACGTGGGCCACAAGGAGGGCACCCGGGTGATGCCGCCCAACGCCGTGCTGCTCGCGGAGGGCACGGTGTGCCAGGTGCAGATGTACCGCATCAAGGAGAACCTCTACGCCACGCAGTTCCACCCGGAGCTGGACGTGGAGGGGCTCGTGAACCGCATCCGCGTGTACAAGAACCTCGGCTACTTCAAGCCGGACGAGCTCGAGACCGTGGTCGACCGTGTCACCAACGGCCCCGCCGTGGAGCACGCCCCCCGGATCCTCAGTGCGTTCGTGGAGCGCTACGCCCGCTGAGCCCCCTCCACAATGGGCCGCTGCGGAGCCCATCACGGATACCGTGGGGGGATGAGCCATCCCAGCGCACCGTGGTCCCTCGTCGACGTCGCCCCGCCCGGGCCGGCCCCGGCCGCTCCGGCGCCCGCACCGGCCACCCGGACGCTGCGCTACCACCGGCTCGCGCTCGCGGACCCCGGCCACCGGTGGTGGATGCCCCTGGTGGAGGGCGTCATCTCCTTCGGGATCTTCTTCCTGCTCAGCATCCTGTTCGGGATCCTGCTGGTCTTCACCGTTCCCCTGACCCTCTCGGGGGACCTGGACTCCCTGAACCAGCTGGACCCCACCACGTTCTTCCTGCTGTTCGGCTCGGTGGCGCTGATGCTGCCGAGTGCGCTGCTGGCACGGCTGTGCCTGGGCCCCCGGCCACTGGGTCTGATCTTCTCGGTCACGGGGCGCATCCGCTGGAGGTGGTTGCTCACGTGCTTCCTGCTGGCCGTGGCTGTCTACGCGGTGGTCAACCTCGCGGGGATGGGCCTGGACCTTGCCACGGGCGCGAGCCCCACCCCGGTGCAGCCCGTCCCGGGGTTCTGGTGGCTCGTGGCCATCACACTGGTGGTGGTGCCCCTGCAGTGCACCGCGGAGGAGGTCGTGTTCCGCGGCTACCTGGCCCAGATGGTGGGCCGCTGGCTCAAGCACCCGGCGTGGGCGATCCTGCTGCCCGTCCCGCTGTTCATCGCCGGGCACGACTACGACATCTGGGGTCAGCTCTCCGTGGGGATCATGGCCGTGTCCATGGGCCTGGTCACCTGGCGCACCGGTGGTCTCGAGGCCGGGATCGCCCTGCACGCCGTGAACAACATGAGCATCTCCCTGTTGGCCGCGGTGGGCCTCGTGGACATGAACGACACCGGCGGCTCACCCGTGGACCTCGTTCCGGAGCTGATCCTCAACGGTGCGTACGTGGCCCTCGTGTTCTGGCTCGTGCGGCGCCGCCCACGCGTGGCCGTGACCCGCACCCTCGTGCTGCCCCCGCCCCCGGCTCCGCTGCGGCTGCCCGCGCTGCGCCCCGCGGCGATCGCGGCGGACCGTTCCGGGATGGCCGCCTACCCGTTCGACCCGGCCACGCACACCTACCTCACGCTGCCCCCGCAGTACGGGCCCTACGAGGTGCGGGACGCGCAGGGCCGGTACGTGGGGGTGCTGGACACGCGCCCGCCCATGCCGTCCGGGCCCACCTACACTGAGCCGCATGACGCACACCACTGAGAAGCCCGGCACCGGGCCCGCAGACATCCCCGCCCACGCCGCGTTCGCCCGGGACCTCGGGGAGTTCGTCACGGCGTCCCCCAGCTCCTACCACGCCGTGGCCACCGCGGCCGCGGCCCTCGACGCCGCCGGGTTCACCGCCCTGGACGAGGCGCAGCCGTGGGAGATCGGCCCCGGCCGCTGGTACACGGTGCGCGACGGCGCCCTGATCGCCTGGGTGAGCCCGTCCGGTGCCGCGCCGGGCACGGGGTACCGGATCCTCGGGGCGCACACGGACTCGCCCGGGTTCAAGCTCAAGCCGCGCCCCACCACGGTGTCCCACCGTTGGTACCAGGCGGGCGTGGAGGTCTACGGCGGGGCGCTGCTGAACTCGTGGCTGGACCGGGACCTGCGCTTCGCGGGCCGCCTGGTGGTGAGCGGCGCGGACGGGGCACCGCGCACCGTGCTCACGAGCACCGGGCCGGTGGCCCGCATCCCGCAGCTGGCCATCCACCTGGACCGCTCCGCCAACGACGGTCTCGCCCTGGACCGGCAGCGCCACACCCAGCCCGTGTGGGGCGTGGGGGACACCCAGGACGCGGACGTCCTCGCGGTGCTCGCGGCCGCGGTCCACGCCCCGACCGCCGGCTCCGTCACCTCGAACGGCGGGGGGACCTCCGAGGGGAACGCCCTCACCGTGGACCCCGCCGACATCCTGGGCTACGACATCACCGTGGCGGACACCCAGGCCCCCGAGCTCATCGGCGCCCAGCAGAACCTGCTGGCCAGCGGCCGCCTGGACAACCTCACCACCGTCCACGCCGGTCTGCGGGCCCTGGTCGAGCACGCCGAGGAGCTCGAGTCCGCACCGCAGGTGAGCGTGCTCGCCGCGTTCGACCACGAGGAGGTGGGCTCCGCCACCCGTTCCGGTGCCGCGGGTCCCTTCCTGGAGGACGTGCTCGTGCGCATCGGCGCCGCCCGCGGGGACTCCACCGACGAGCACCGCAGGGCGCTCGCGGAATCCGTGTGCCTCTCCTCGGACGCCGGGCACCTGGTGCACCCCAACTACCCGGGCCACCACGACCCCGTGAACACCCCCGAGCCCGGCCGCGGCCCGCTGCTCAAGATCAACGCGCAGCAGCGCTACACCACGGACGCCGTGGGTGCCGCCGTGTGGGCGCACGCGTGCGACGTGGCCGGGGTGGACTACCAGGAGTTCGTCTCCAACAACGGTGTGCCGTGCGGCTCCACCATCGGCCCCATCACCGCCACCCGCCTGGGCATCCGCACCCTGGACGTGGGAGTGGGGCTGCTGTCCATGCACTCGGCGCGCGAGCTCGTGCACACCGGGGACCTGTTCGCGCTGCACCAGGCCATCGGGGGCTTCTGGCGCGGCTGAGCCCCGCGCCGTCCGCCCCGCCGTGCGTGCGCCACCCGTTGCGTCCCGTCGCAGCCACGGGGCTCGGCCACGCCGCCGCGCGCACGTGGCTCCCACTTGCGACGCCGCGCGCGGCCTGAGGCGCCCATGCACCCCCCCCACGCACGACGCCGCCCGGTGGCCTTCGCGCAGAAGGCCACCGGGCGGCGTCGTCAGCAGGGGCGGGTGCCCCGGGATGCAGGAGCGGGTTACGGCAGCTGCAGCATGGAGATGCCCGCCATGCGGGCCATCACGCGCACCACCTGGCACGAGTAGCCGAACTCGTTGTCGTACCAGACGTAGAGCACCAGCGAGTTGTTGTTCACGATGGTGGCGAGCCCGTCCACCACGCCCGCGCGGCGCGAGCCCACGAGGTCCGTGGAGACCACGTCCGGGGAGTCCACGTAGTCGATCTGCTTGCGCATGGCCGAGTTGAGGGAGATGTCCTTGAGGAACGTGTTCACCTGCTCGGCGGACTCCGGGGCGTTCTCCAGCTGGAGGTTGAGGATGGCCATGGAGACGTCCGGGGTGGGCACGCGGATGGCGTTGCCGGTGAGCTTGCCCTTCATCACGGGCAGCGCCTTGGCCACGGCCTTGGCGGCGCCGGTCTCGGTGATCACCATGTTCAGCGCGGCGGAGCGGCCGCGGCGGTCACCCTTGTGCCAGTTGTCGATCAGGTTCTGGTCGTTGGTGTAGGAGTGCACGGTCTCCACGTGGCCCTGCACGATCCCGTACTCGTCGTTGAGGACCTTGATCACCGGGGTGATGGCGTTGGTGGTGCAGGACGCCGCGGAGATGATGGTGTCCTCAGGGTCGATGTCCTGGTCGTTCACGCCGCACACGATGTTCTTCATGTCGCCCTTGCCGGGGGCGGTGAGCAGCACCTTGCCCACACCCTTCGAGCGCAGGTGCTGGGAGAGGCCCTCCTCGTCACGCCACACGCCGGTGTTGTCCACCACCAGGGCGTCGTGGATGCCGTAGGAGGTGTAGTCGATCTCCTCGGGAGAGTCGGCGTAGATGAACTGGATCGGCACGCCGTTGGCGGTGATCACGTTGTTCTCTTCGTCCACGGTGATGGTGCCGTCGAACGAGCCGTGCACGGAGTCGCGGCGCAGCAGGGACGCGCGCTTGACGAGGTCGTTGCCGGGCTTCTTGCGCACCACCACGGCGCGCAGGTTCAGGCCGGTGCCGTCGTTGCGGTTGAGCAGGATGCGGGCCAGCAGGCGCCCGATGCGCCCGAAGCCGTAGAGCACCACGTCCCGGGTCTCGGCGTCGTTGCTGCCGTGCTGGTCCACGGCCGGGGCGAGCGCCTCGCGCAGGTAGCCGTCCAGGTCCGTGGCGCCGGACTCGGTGAAGCCCTGGTAGAGCTTCGCCACGTCCACGTTGCACACGCCCAGGTTCAGCGCACCCAGTGCCGTGACGATCTCCACGGTCTTCTCCAGGGGCATCTCCTCGCCCATGATGCGGCGCGCGAAGCGGTGGACCTTGATGATGTCCGTGACGGACTTGTGCACGAGCGAGCGGCCGAAGACGGTGGTGACCACCTTGTTGTTGCGGTGCAGCTGCCCCACCAGGGGGACCAGCTGCTCGGCGAGGGCTTCTCGTTCTGACCACGTGGCGCTCATGAGCAACCTTCTTCCTCGGCCCGGACGTCGTCGTGGAGGCCGTGTTGGTGTCGCGCGACGGTGCGCGAACTGGCGTGATGGAGCGCCCCGTGAGCGGCGCTGCTCGTCGCGCCCCAGTTTACGTGCCCGGGCCCGGTGCCCCGTACCGCACCGCAGGATGACGACGCCGCCCGGCGCGGTTCCGCGCACGGCCCAGGGTTCCGCGTGGGGCGGCATCCTCCGCAACGGCCGGGGCGCGCCGACCGCCCGGTCCTCGTGCCCGCACGGTGGGCCCCGCGCGGGACCTCCGGGCCCCGAGCGCGGTGCGCCCGGGACTCCGGCCGCCCGGCGGCGGGGGCGACCGGGCGGCGTCGTCCACACGGGGTGGGCGGCGGGTGCTTTGCTACCGTGGAGCCATGTTGACCGTGATCGGTGAGGCCCTCGTGGACGTGGTGTCCCGCAGTGGCGAGCAACCCCGGGCCCACGTGGGCGGAAGCCCCATGAACGTGGCCGTGGGACTGGCCCGGCTGGGTCACGAGGTGCAGTTCCTGGGCCGATGGGGCCGGGACGAGTACGGCCGTCAGGTGGCCGGGCACCTCGCGGAGAACGGGGTGCGCTCGCCGTTCGAGGCCGACTCCCTGCCCACTTCCGTGGCACAGGCCACCCTGGACGAGAACGGCGCCGCGGACTACGACTTCCAGCTGGACTGGTCCCTGGACGTCTCCCCGGGGCGGATCGACGAGCTGCTCGCGGACACGGACCTGCTGCACGTGGGCTCCATCGGCGCCATGCTGGAACCGGGCGCCTCCGTGGTGCGCCAGGCGCTGGAGCGCGCACACCGTCACGCGCTGATCTCCTACGACCCCAACTGCCGCCCGTCGATCATCCCGGACTCCTCGGACGCCCGTGCCCGCGCGGAGCAGATCGTGGCGCTGGCCCACGTGGTCAAGGCCTCGGACGAGGACCTGCTGTGGCTGCACCCGCAGCGCAGCGTCGAGGACACCGCTCGTGCCTGGCTGGACGCCGGTGCGCGGCTCGTGGTGGTCACCCGGGGAGCCATGGGTCCGTGGGCCCTCAGCCGCGGCACCGGACCCGAGGGCGTGTCCGTCCCCGCGGCGAAGGTGGCCGTGGCGGACACCGTGGGTGCGGGGGACTCCTTCATGGCCGCGCTGCTGTCCTCGCTCGCGGACCGGCAGATCCTGGGCGCCTCCGCGGCGTCGTCGCTGGATCGGCTCGGTGCGGGCGAGGTCACCGACCTGCTGCGCTACGCGGCGGCTGCGGCGGGGGTCACAGTGTCCCGCTCCGGGGCGCAGCTGCCCACCCGCGAGGAGCTGCCCGCGCAGGGCGGGTCAGGAGCGGGCTGAGCCGTGGCCCGGTGCCGGCAGGGCCGGGCCACGGGGCCCGGCCCACTGAGCGCTCGACCCACTGAGCCAGCGGACCCCGCGCCCCCGTCCGCCGGGGAACCGCACACCCGCGGCCCGGGCAGGAACCGGCGTGAGAGGCTGGCGCGGCCACGGCTGCCGTGACCCGCGGGCCCGGGCAGAATGAACCTCACGGCACCGATCCGTGAGCGCCGACCGAGACACCGAGTGAGATGAGAGGAACACCGTCATGTACGACCGTCATCCCTACGCCGACCTCCCCGAGCTGCCCACCTTCACCGTCACCTCCACGGACGTGACCGAGGGTGAGTCCGTGCCCACGCCCCAGCTCTCCGGGATCATGGGCGCCGGGGGAGAGGACGTCTCCCCGCAGCTGTCCTGGTCCGGAGCCCCGGAAGGCACGCAGTCCTACGTGGTCACCATGTTCGACCCGGACGCCCCCACCCCCAGCGGGTTCTGGCACTGGTGCCTGTCCAACATCCCGGCGGACGTCACCGAACTGGCGACCGGGGCGGCATCGAACCCCCCGAAGGGTGCCGTGCAGCACCGCAACGACGGCGGCACGGACGAGTACCTGGGTGCCGCACCGCCCGAGGGTCACGGCCCGCACCGTTACATCATCTGCGTGACCGCCGTGGACGTCCCCGAGCTCGAGGTGGACGAGAACGCGAGCCCCGCCGTGGTGAACTTCAACCTGTTCTCGCACGCCCTGGGGCGCGCGTTCCTCACGCCCACGTACGAAGTGAAGTAGTCGCGGTGGCGGAGCACGTGCAGGATCCGGGGCGGGGGCCCGTCCGGCTGATCGCGAGCGATCTGGACGGGACCGTCCTGGGCCCTGACTTCCGTTTCCGCCCCCGCACCCTGGAGGCCATCACCGCAGCCCGGGACGCCGGGATCCAGGTGGTGTTCGTGACCGGGCGCCCCAAGCGGTGGCTGGACCCCCTGCACGAGCAGCTCGACGACGCGGGCGTGGTGATCTGCTCCAACGGCGCCGTGGTCTTCGATCCCGGCACCCAGCGGGTGCTGAGCGCCAACGGCTTCGACGTGGCCGAGGCGCTGCCCGTGATCGAGGACGTCCGCCGCGCGTTCCCGGACTCCCTGTTCGCCGCCGAGACCCTGGAGGCCGTGCACACGGACCATGGCTGGGCGCGCACGGACCGCATGGAGATCCGGGACGTCACCGAGGCACCCGTGACCGAGACCCTGCGCCCCGGCACCGCGGTGGTCAAGCTGCTCGCCAAGCTCGACGGCGCCGATCCGGACACGTACTTCGAGGCCGTCCGCGACGTGGTCGCGGGCCGGCTCGCGGTGACGCACTCCGTGGCCGCCGCCCCGCTCGTGGAGATGGGCCAGCGCGGACTCACCAAGGCCCGCACCCTCGAACGCTTCGCCGCGGAGCTGGGCATCTCCCGGCACGAGGTCATGGCCTTCGGGGACATGCCCAACGACCTCGAGATGCTCACCTGGGCCGGGCGGGGCTACGCCATGGCGGACGGGCACCCGGGCGTCGTCGCCGCGGTGGAGCGCACCGCCCCGGCGTTCACCGAGGACGGCGTGGCGCAGGTGATCGAGCGGTACCTCGCGGGGGACGAGCACGATGCCGCGGCGCGCACCGATCCCGGTTCGGCCCCGGGTCACGCGGGGCGCACCGGCCCTGTCGCCGCCCCAGGTCACACGGCACGCACCGACCCCGGTGCCGCCCCGGGTCGCGCGGCGCGCATGGACCCTGCCGCTGCCTCGGGTCATGCGGCGTCCGCCGAACGCTCCGTCCCGGGACCACCAGCATGACCGGGACACCGGGCGCACCCGGGAGCGGCGGCGCCCCCGGAGGACGAGGGGTCGCCCGCCCCGGTGCACGACCGCGGCTCCGACCACGTCGCGCACCCTGACACCGCCGAACGCCCCGACAAAGCCGAACGCCCTGACAACGCCGAACATCCCGGGCGCCACGGTGCGCCGTCCCCCGAGGAGGACCATGCCTGACACCCCCCGCCCGCAGCACGCGTCCACGCCACGGTCCGGCAGGAACCCCGCGGGGCTCGCCCACCGCGGGTTCTCCCCGGACGGCCACGAGAACACGATGTCCGCGTTCCGTGCGGCCGCGGAGCTCGGCTTCGTGTGGCTCGAGACGGACGTGCACACCACGAGCGACGGCGTGGTGGTGGCCTTCCACGACCCCTCGCTGGAGCGGGTCACGGGCAGCACGGGGGACGTCAACGACGTCACGTGGGAGCGGCTGCGCGAGCTGCGGGTGGGCGGTGAGCACGGCATCCCCACGCTCACCGAGCTGCTGCGCGAGCTGCCGGAGGCGTGCCTGAACATCGACGTCAAGGACGAGGCCTCGGTGGCGGCGCTGCCCGAGGTGATCGCCCGGGAGGGTGCCCTGGACCGGGTGCGGGTCACCTCGTTCTCCGAGTCACGACGACGCCGCGCGCTCGCCCGGCTGCGCCGCCTCACGGGCCGCCGTGCCCGCACCTCCGCCGGGATGCTGGGCACCGCCGGGTTCCTGGCCGTGTCCGCCGTGGCGCCCGTGACGGACCGGGTGTCCTCGCGGATCGCCCCGGCCCTGTGGTGGGCGCACCGTGTGGCGTGGTCCCGTGTGGTGGCGCCCTTCGACACCCTGCAGCTGCCGGAGCAGCACGTCCTGGAGCTGCCCCTCGGACGCCGTGCGACCGTGCGGATCGTGACGCCCCGCTTCCTGGACCTCGCCCACCGGGTGGGACTGTCCGTGCAGGTGTGGACCGTCAACGACCCCGCGGACATGCACCGGCTGCTGGACGCCGGCGTGGACGGGATCATCACGGACCGGGCGGACCTGCTGCGGGACGTGCTGCACGAACGGGGCCAGTGGCCTCCGCACGAGCAGCGCTGACGCCGTGCTGACGCGGCGCCGGTCCGGCGCGGGGGCGTGACCGGGCCGGCGCCGTCGTGCGGGTCCCGAGGCCGTGGACGCGTGCCGAGCCCACGGCGGTCGCACGGCGGGTCACGTGCCGCGGTGCGGGGCGGCGAACCCTTCGCAGGGGCCACGCGTGCGGCGCCGCGGCCCGACGCGCACCCGCCGGTTCCGCCCGCCTCGCCCCGATGCGCCCCACATCGCGGTAGCGTGGGTGTGACCGGGACCACGGGGAGCGCCGTCTCCGCCGCCCGGTCCCGTGTCCGCTCCGCCGAGCCCAGGGAGGTCGTGTGCACTGCATGCTCCCCGTCCCTGCCCTCGCGCCCGCCATGGCAACCCCTCCGCGCACGTCCTCGGACCGCGCGCACACGGGACCCCGCCGCTGCGGTGCGGTGCGGCCAACGCCGTCGGCCATCTACCGCCGACGCCGCACGGCCCAGCAGCCCGTGTGCGGTCACCACGCGGTGACCGCACTCCCCAGCAAGATCCCGTAGCTGGGTCCACGCCGCTCCGGCGCGGCCCGTGACCACGGGCGCGCGTCCTCCCCGACGCACCCGTCATCCGTCATGCCCGCGACCCGCCAGCCTGCGAGGAACCATGAACCCAGTGCCACCCACGTCCCGTCCACCCCGGCGCGGTGACCGGCCGCTCGCCGCCCCCGCTGCGGGCGGCGTCGTCGAGCGCGCGGTCCGTGCGGGGCTGAGCCGGCGCGGATTCATGGGACTGGGCGCCGCGGCGGCGTCGCTGGCCCTGGCCGGCTGCGGCGGGGGGACCCAGCCCAGGGCGGCACGGGCCCGGGCCACCGGTGAGCCCCAGCGCGGGGGCATCCTGCGGATCGGGATGACCGGCGGCGGCGCGTCCGACAGCCTGGACGCCCACGCCCCCGTGGTCACCGCGGACGGCGGGCGCGTGATGGGGCTCTACGACCGCCTCTACGAGTTCGACCCCGACTACAAGCTGGTGCCGGGGCTCGCCGAGTCCGTCAAGGCCGAGGACGGCGGCCGGGCCTGGGTGTTCCGGCTGCGCGAGGGGGTGCGCTTCCACGACGGGCGGCCCCTGACCACCGAGGACGTGGTGGCCACGTTCCGGCGGATCACGAACCCCAAGGACCCCAAGACGGGTGCCTCCGGGCTCGCGCGGCTCAAACGGACCGTGGCCGTGGACGAGCGCACGGTGCGCTTCGAGCTCAAGGAGCCGGACGCGTCCCTCGTGGACTCGATCGCCCAGAACTCCATGGGGATCGTGCCCGCGGACTACGATCCCGCCAAGCCCGTGGGCACCGGGCCGTTCACCCTGGGCTCCTTCGAGCCCGGGCAGGTGACCGTGCTCAAGCGCAACCCGGACTACTGGACCGAACCGCCCTTCGTGGACGAGATCCACCTGCTGAACTTCAACGACCAGGACGCCCTGGTCAACGCCCTGCTCTCCACCCAGGTGGACGTGGTGGGGCAGCTGCCGCTCGCGCTGGTGGACGTGATCAACACGGACCCCCGCCTGCACACCGTGCTCTCCGAGACCGGCAACTGGCTGCCGTTCACCATGCGCGTGGACGCCGCTCCCTTCGACGACCCGCGCGTGCGCCAGGCCTTCCGGCTGGTGGTGGACCGCGAGCAGATGGTGGAGCAGGTATTCTCCGGCCACGGCACCGTGGGCAACGACATGTACTCGCCGTTCGACCCCGGTACGCCCCGGCTGCAGCAGCGCACGCGGGACATCGCCAAGGCCAAGAAGCTGCTCGCGGACGCCGGTCACCCCAACGGGCTGGAGGTCGAGCTCGTCACCGCGCCCATCCAGTCCGGTGCCGTGGAGGCCGCCCAGGTGTTCGCGGAGCAGGCCTCCGAGGCCGGGATCACCGTGAAGCTGCGCCGCGTGGACAGCACCACGTTCTTCGGGGACGGCTACCTCGAATACCCCTTCTCCCAGGACTTCTGGTACACCCGCAACTTCCTGTCCCAGACCGCGCAGGGCACCGTGCCGGGCGCACCGTTCAACGAGACCCACGAGGCGGACCCCGAGTTCCGGGCCCTGTACAAGAAGGCCCGCGCCACGATGGACGAGAAGAAGCGCAACCAGCTCATGCAGCAGGCGCAGCAGCTGCTCCACGAGAAGGGCGGTTACATCGCCTGGGGGTTCTTCAACCAGGCGGACGCCTACCAGAACTACGTGGGCGGCGGGTTCGCGCACCGCATCGGCATGCCGGTGTGCGGATTCCACATGCGCCACCTGTGGATCGACCAGGAAGGGAAGTGACCGCGTGGCTGCCATGATCCTCAAACGTCTGGGAGTTTCCGTCTTCGTGCTGCTGGCGGTGTCCCTGCTGGTGTTCGTGTTCACCCTCCTGCTCCCGGGGGACCCCGCCCAGGCGATCCTGGGACAGCAGGCCACCCCCGAGCGGTTGGCCGCACTGCGCGAGCAGCTGCAGCTCAACGACCCCTGGTACACCCGCTACCTCACGTGGCTCGGCGGGCTGTTCGTGGGGGACCTCGGGACCTCCGCCGCCACGGGCGGCTCCGTGAACGCACTGCTCGCGAGCAAGGTCTCCGCGTCCATGGTGCTCATGGTCATCTCCGCGGTGATCGCGATCCCCGTGGGCCTGCTGCTCGGCACGTGGTCCGCCATGCGCCGCGGCCGCGCCTCGGACCAGGTGCTCACGGGCTTCTCCCTGGTGCTCGCCGCCCTGCCCGAGTTCGTGATCGGCGTGATCCTCACCACCCTGCTGTCCACCACGGTGTTCAAGCTGCTGCCCTCGGTCACCATGGCCGCCCCCGGCATGAAGGTGTGGGACTACCCCCTGCAGCTGATCCTGCCGTCGCTGACCCTCGTGCTCGTGGTGGTGCCCTACATGATCCGCATGACCCGCACCACCATGATCGACGTCCTGGACTCCGGCTACGTGGAGATGGCCCGGCTCAAGGGGCTGCCCGAGCGCCAGGTGATCTTCAAGCACGCACTGCCGCACGCCGTGGGGCCGGTGGCCCAGGTGGTGGCCATGCAGCTCGCGTGGCTGGCCGGGGGCATCGTGGTGGTGGAGTTCCTCTTCCGCTTCCCGGGCCTCGGGCAGGCGATGGTGGACGCCGTGAACACCCGTGACGTGCAGGTGGTGCAGGCGCTGTCCATGATCATCGCCGCGTTCTACGTCGTGGTGAACCTCATCGCGGACGTGATCGGAATCCTTGCCAACCCCAAACTGCGGACGGAGTCCCGCTCATGAGCGCGCAGAACAGGGCGGACGTGCCGCCCCAGGAAACCGGGGGCACCTCGGCCGCGAGCGACGTCGTGGTGGCCGAGGACGCCCACGCGGCCACCACGGCCGGGCCGCGACCGCAGGACTTCGGGCACTCCGAGTCCCGCGGGGACGCGCGCCCCGTGTCCTTCGCGCGGCGCGTGGTGCAGCAGCCGGCGGCGAAGCTGGGCATCGTGCTCACGGCGCTCGTGCTGCTCGTGGCGGTGCTCGGACCCTTCGTGGTGCCGGCGTGGACCGGCTACGGCTCCAACTCGTTCGCCGGCAAACCGTTCCAGACCGGTGTGTTCGGCACCGACAACCTGGGCCGTGACGTGCTCTCCCGCTTCCTCGCGGGCGGCTGGCGGCTGCTGCTCTACTCGGCGCTGGCCACCGTGGTGGGCGTGGGGATCGGCGCGCTGCTGGGCATGCTGGCCGCGTTCCGCAGGGGCTGGCTGGACGCCGTGATCATGCGCGGCGGGGACGTGCTGCTGGCCATCCCGCAGCTCGTGTTCGCCCTGCTGGCCGTGACCGTGCTGGGACCGCAGGGCTGGGTGCTGGTCATGGTCATCGGCATCACCCACGCCCCGCGCGTGGCCCGGGTGATCCGCTCCTCGACCGCCGGGGTGGTGGCCGAGGACTACGTGCTCGCGTCCCAGATGTACGCCGTGCCGCAGTGGAAGATCCTCACCCGGGACGTGGTGCCCAACATCATGGGCCCCCTCATGGTGGAGGTGGGGCTGCGCCTGACCTACTCGATCGGCGCGGTGGCCTCCCTGTCCTTCCTGGGCCTGGGCATGCAGCCGCCCACCCCGGACTGGGGCCTGATGATCAACGAGAACCGGATCGCCCTGTCCCTGCAGCCGTGGGGCGTGATCCTGCCGGTGCTCGCCATCGCCGTGCTCACCGTGGGGACCAACCTGATTGCCGACGCCGTGGCCGGGGCCTCCGCGGGCCGGGTCCGCTCGACCGCGAAGAAGGGTGCCTGATGAGAAGGTCGGAACACAACGCCCGGAACAGGGTGCGCGCCACCACGGTTCCGCGCGCCACCGTGGACACCGCCATCACCGTGTCCCACCTGGACCTCGGGGTGATCGGCGGCGGGCTGATCCTGGACGACGTCAGCTTCACGCTGCACCCGGGGCGGATCCTCGCCCTCGTGGGGGAGTCCGGATCGGGCAAGACCACCGCGGCGCTCGCGTGCCTGAACCACCTGCGCGCGGGGCTCGAGCTGCGCGGCGGCTCCGTGCGCCTCGAGGAGGGTGCCTCGCGCTTCCACCGCAGCTCGGTGGACCTGCTCACGCTGCCCGAGAAGAAGATGCGCCGGTTGCGCGGCGGCACCCTCGCGTACGTGCCGCAGGACCCGGCGCTGTCCCTGAACGGCTCGTTGCGCGTGGGCGAGCAGATCCACGAGGTGCTGCGCGCCCACGAGTTCGGCCGCAACGCCGCGGAGCGGGACGCCCGCGTGGCCGAGGTGCTCTCCGAGGTGGGCCTGCCCGGTGACCGCGCCTACCAGCGCCGGTTCCCGCACGAGCTCTCCGGCGGGCAGCAGCAGCGCATCGGCATCGCCATGGCGTTCGCGTGCCGCCCCGCGGTGATCATCCTGGACGAGCCCACCACCGGGCTGGACGTGGCCACCCAGAGCCTGGTGCTCAAGACCATCTACCAGCTCACCACCAAGCACGACGTCGCCGGGCTGTACATCACCCACGACCTCGCGGTGGTGGCGCAAGTGGCCAACGACGTGGCCGTCATGCTCCACGGCTCCATCGTGGAGCACGGCCCCGCCGAGCGCGTCCTGCACCACCCCGAGCACCCGTACACGCGGGCGCTGCTCGACGCCGTGCCGGACATGCGCGGCGCCCGGGACATGGGCGGCGGGCCCTCCGTGAGCCCCGAGGTCTCGGTGCGCGCCCCGTGGGACGACGGCAGGGCCGCTCCCGGTCAGGCGGCTGCGCCCGCATCCGTCGCTCCCGCCCCCACGGCGGACGACGACGCCGCGGCGCCCGCGGATGCCGCCGCTCCGGCCGGGGCCCGCCCCGCCCCGGACCGGACGGGTGCACCGGAGGACCCGGACAGCACGGCGGTTTCCCTGCCCGGTGCCGAGCGGTCGTCCGACGACCACAGCGGGTCCGGGGCCTTGCGCGCCGGGGACGGTGCAGGTGGGGAGCACGAACCCACCACCGGCTCGACGTCCGCGGCGACCACCAGTGGCGAGCACCCCGGAACCGGTGCGGTGGTGCGCGAACGGGGCGCGGGCGGCATCGTCGACAGGGGTGGGAAGGACGCACCCGTGGTGAGCGTGCGGAACCTGCGGATGGCGTACGGGCCCGCGGTGATCCTGGACGGCATCGACCTGGACCTGGCCGCCGGGCAGACCACCATGCTGCTCGGGGAGTCCGGGTCCGGGAAGACCACCCTGTCCCGCAGCGTGGCCGGGCTCAACAGCGGGTACACGGGCGAGGTGCTGCTGGACGGGCAGGTGCTCGCCCCGAGCACGCGGCGGCGCAGCAACGAGCAGCGCCGGCGCGTCCAGTACGTGTTCCAGTCCCCGTTCTCCTCGCTGAACCCGCGGCGCAGCATCGGCGACTCGCTGCAGGTGCCGCTGCAGATGACGGGCGGGATGTCCCGCGAGCAGCGGCGCGCGGCCGTGGCGGACGCGCTGGACGCCGTGCGGCTCGGACGCAGCTACATCGACCGTCGCCCCGGGGAGCTCTCCGGCGGTGAGCGGCAGCGCGCCGCGGTGGCGCGGGCGCTCGTGAACGCGCCGTCGCTGCTGGTGTGCGACGAGATCACCTCCGCGCTGGACGTGTCCGTGCAGGCCTCGGTGATCGAGCTGCTGCGCGAGCTGCAGCACGAGCGCGGGCTGGCCATGCTGTTCGTGACCCACAACATCGCGTTGGCCCGGCACATCTCGCACAAGCTGGCCGTGCTGGAAAAGGGCAAGCTGGTGGACTACGGCCCCACGGACGCGGTGCTGCGCAACCCCCGCCACAGCTACACCAGGGCGCTGCTGCGCCACGTGCCCACGCTGGAGAACGCGGGCTGACCCGTCGCCGCCAGCGCGTGGGGAGAGGTTCTGACACGAATTTCTCGCGTTCCGGGGTCAGATCCTCTCCTCACACGCTGCCGCGCCCGCTTCCGCTCCCGCGTTCATGGAAGGCGGAGGGCAGCGCCTCCGCACCGTCACCGGCCGGGCGGGTCCGTGCGCCGCGCCACCGCGATCAGCTCCGCCGCCAGGCCCTGCGTCCGGCGGGGGCCGTGCCACACGGCGCGCAGCTCACGGCGCAGGTCCAGCACCGTGGGGACCTGCACGAGCGTTCCGGCGGCCACGGCGTCGTCCACCGCCAGCCGGCTGAGCACCGCCGGCCCGGAGCCCGCCTGCACACTCACGCGCACGGCGGCGTTGCTGGGCATCTCCAGCAGGGAGCTCACGGGAGCCCCCAGCGCCTCGTCCAGAGCCATGCGCGTGCCGGAACCGGCCTCCCGGGTGATCAGAGTCGTGGCAGCGAGCTCGGCGGTGGTCACCGGGTCCTGCCGCGAGGCCCACGGGTGCCCCGGCGGCACCACGAGCACGAGCTCGTCCCGCGCCACCACCGTGTGGTGCACCCCGGAGGGAGGTGCGGGGGCCTCGATGAATCCCACGTCCGCGGCGCCGCGCAGCACGTCCCGGGCCACCTCGTGGGAGTTGTGCACCGTGACGCGCACCCGTGACTCCGGGTGGGCGGAACGCATCTCCGCAAGCCACCGGGGGAGCAGGTGCTCCGCCACGGTCTGGCTCGCGGACACCCGCAGCGACGACGACCGGGAGGTGTCCTGCGCGAGGAGGGCGGTGCCGTCGACGAGCTTGCGCGAGGCCCCGACCACGTCCCGCGCCCACTCCGTGACCAGCAGCCCCGCCGGCGTGAGCGTGGACCCGCGGGTGGAGCGGTGCAGCAGGGGGACACCCACCGAGCGCTCCAACCGGGCCATGGAGCGGCTCGCGTTGGGCTGGGCGGTGCCCACGGCGCGGGCCGCGGCGGCCAGGCTGCCGTGGTCCGCGACCGCCACGAGCAGTTCGAGCGCCGCCACATCCGGCCACTGAGACATATCCGCAGGATATACCCCGGATACGGGATGGAGGGCTACCGGGGCGAGCATGACAGCCGCATCCTGGAGTGATGAGCCGCCCTTCCCAGCCCGCTGCCGCGCCCTCTGCCGCTTCCGTGAACGCGCCCGCTGCCCCCTCCGCGCGCCCGGGGACCACTGCCTCCCGGACCGCCGACCCGTCCCGGGGCCAGAACTCCTCCCGCAGTGCACCCGCCACGAAGCGCACGGTCACCTCCCTCCCGCTGCCTCCCGCGGGCCCGCAGTGGTACGGCTCGCTCATGGGCACGGGCATTGCGGCGACCCTCACACAGACCCTGGGTGGTGACCTTCCCGGCGCCAGGGGGCTCGCGGTGGCGCTGCTGGTGGTCGGGTGGTGCGTGTTCGTGGGCCTGACCGCGGCGTTCGGGCTGCGGATCGTGCGCCGCCCGGCGGTGCTCGCGGACACCATCCGGGACCTCCCGGTGCTGGCCACGTGGGGCATGGTCTCCATGGGTGTGCTGTCCCTGGGCTCGGCCACCACCACCGTGGTGCCCGCGCACTGGCCCGCCCTCGCCTCGGCCGCGTGGGCCGTGGACGGGGTGCTGTGGACGGTGGGCACGGTGCTGGGCGTCCTCACCGCGCTGGGCTTCGCGGCCCGGCTGATCGGTCGGGACGTGGGGTCGCCGTCCACCACGTGGGGCCTGCCGATCGTCCCTCCCATGGTCTCCGCCACCACCGGCGCCGCGCTCGTGCCGCACCTGGCCACCCGCGAGGGCCAGCTGCTGCTGGTGATCACCACGGTGGCGTGCTTTTTCCTGGCGCTCGTGCTCGGCCTGGTGGTCTTCGCCGTGGCCTACCACCACCATTGGCGCGTGGCACCGCTGCCGCTGGCCGCCTCCACGAGCGCGTGGATCCCGCTGGGCGTCGTGGGGCAGTCCACCGCCGCCGCGCAAGCGATCGCGGTGCAGGCGCAGCGCTTTGTGCTCCCGGAGGACACGGCCACGCTGGTGCACGTGGCGAACGTCTACGGGATCGTGATCCTCAGCTGCGGCGTTCCGCTGATCGTGTGGGCGACCGTCATGACGGTGCGTGGCTTCCGGCAGGGCATGCCGTACTCGCCGGGCTGGTGGGCGCTCACGTTCCCCATCGGCACCGTGTGCCTGGGCCTGCACGAGCTCGAGGGCGGCACGGGGGTCCGCGCCTTCGGCGCCGCCTCGGACGCGGTCTGCCTGGTGCTGCTGTGCACCTGGACGCTGTGCACCGTGGCCACGGTCCGCGCCGTGCGTGCCTGCGTGTTCAGCGCCGAGAAGGCGGCGGCGGAGCGGGTCCCGCGCGCCGCATCCTGACGCGCACTCCGTGGGGAAAGAGGGCCCGGGCGGCGTCGTGCGCGCCGGATGTGACCGCGGCGACACCGCACGGCGCGCCTGGTTAGCATGGGGAGCATGATGGCCACCGAAGAATCCCTCGTCCGGGCCGAGATCGTCGGGCACACCGGACTGCTGACCCTCACCCGCGGCAAGGCGCTCAACGCGCTGAACCGGAGCATGTACCACCAGCTGGTGGACGCCCTGCAGATGTGGCGTGACGATCCCGCGATCACCGAGGTGGTCGTGCGCTCCGAGCTGCCCAAGGCGTTCTGCGCGGGCGGTGACATCAAGGAGGTGCGCACCGCCGCGCTGGAGGGTCACGAGGACGAGATCCGGGACGCGTTCGGCACCGAGTACTCCATGAACGCGGTGATCGCCCGCTACCCCAAGCCGTACGTGGCCATGATGAACGGGATCGTGATGGGCGGCGGCATGGGGCTCTCGGTCCACGGCTCGCACCGGATCGTCACGGAAACCACGCAGCTGGCCATGCCGGAGACCGCCATCGGCTTCTTCACGGACGTGGGTGCCAGCTACTTCCTGCCGCGGGTCACCCGCGGTGCCGGGGCCGGCATCGACGACGACGCCGCCCGCCGCGAGTCCCTCGCCGTGGCCCGGTACCTCGGGCTGGGCGGCGTGCGGATCACCGGGGCGGACGCGATCGCCCTGGGCCTGGCGGACGTGTTCATCGACTCCTCGGACGTGGACGCGTTCGTGGAGACCGTCACCACGGACGGTGTGGATGCCGCGGTGGAGAAGTACTCGAAGGACGCCCCCGAGTCCGAGTTCCCCGCCCGGTGGGACGAGATCGTGGCGACCTACGGCGCGGACACTCTGGAGGAGGTCGTGCGCAATGCGGGCTCGGACCTGGACGGCATGAGCCCCACCTCGCTCGCCCGCGTGTTCGAGCTGCTGACCAAGGGCTCCGAGGACGACGACGTGGTGTCCTGCCTGGAACGCGAGCTGCGCATGGCGGAGGACACCGCGGTGGGCCACGACTTCATCGAGGGCGTGCGCGCCATGGTGGTGGACAAGGACAAGTCCCCGCAGTGGGAGCCGGCCACCGCCGCCGAGGTGGACGAGGATCGCATCCGGGCGCTCGTGTCCGAGAAGTCGGAGCTGCCCATCCGGGTCTGAGCTGCCCATCCGGATCTGAACCGCGCAGACCCCCTGAGACGCCGGCACCCCGCACACGAGGACGTGTGCGGGGTGTCGTGCTGCGTGCCGCTGCTGCGGGTTCCCCGTGGCTTCCGGCGCACGCCCGTGTCCGGACCTGCGGGCTCGACCGGGTGCTGTCGGCGCCGGGCTGCCCGGGCGCCGGGTCGGGACCGAGCCCGCGCCCGCATGGTGAGGGTGCACGCGGAGCCGGCTGTGCGGCGTCGTCGTTCGCGCGGGTGCTGGGAGCTCAGCCCAGGGGCGAGGGGCTCTGCGAGGTGTCCGGGGTGAGCGGGTCCGAGCCCACGGAGCCGCGGGCGCGCGCGATGGCCGCCATGAGGTGGTAGACCACCAGGGCAGCTGCGGTGCCCAGGGCGATGCCGGCGAAGTCGAGCCCGGCCACGGACCAGGTGTAGTCGCCGATGCCCACGATCATGGCGATGGCCGCGGTGGTGAGGTTGACCGGGTTGGAGAAGTCCACGCGGTTCTGCACCCAGATCCGCACGCCCAGCATGCCGATCATGCCGTAGAGCACGGTGGCCGCGCCGCCCAGCACGCCCTGGGGGACGGTCGCGACGGCCGCGCCGAACACGGGGGTCACGCTGAGCAGGATCGCGACGAGCGCGGCCACCCAGTAGGCCGCGGTGGAGTACACGCGTGTGGCGGCCATGACCCCGATGTTCTCCGCGTACGTGGTGGTGCCGGAGCCGCCGCCGGCGCCCGCGATCATGGTGGCCAGGCCGTCGGACATGATGGCGCGGCCGGTGTAGGGATCCAGGTCGTCGCCGGTCATCAGCGCCACGGACTTCACGTGGCCGATGTTCTCAGCCACGAGCACCAGGATCACGGGGATGAACAGCCCGGCCATGCTGAGGTGGAACTCGGGCGTCTGGAACTGCGGCAGCCCGAACAGTCCCTGCTGCTCCCACGCGGCCTGGATGGCGTCGAACTCCACCTCGCCGCGCAGCACCGCCGTGAGGTAGCCGATGGCCACGCCCAGCAGGATGGACAGCCGCCCCAGCAGGCCACGGAACAGCACGGAGATCAGCACGATGGACCCCAGTGTGACCAGCGCGGTGACGGGTGCGGCCGTGAAGTTCTCCTTGGCGGACGGTGCCAGGTTGAAGCCGATCAGCGCCACGATGGTGCCCGTGACCGCCGGGGGCATGAGCTTCTGCAGCCACCCCGTGCCCGCGACCTGCACGATCACACCGATCAGGAACAGCGCGGCACCGGCCATGATCACGCCGCCGAGCGCCCCGCCCGGACCGTACTGGTTCACGGACGCGGTGATCGGGGCGATGAACGCGAACGAGGACCCCAGGTAGCTGGGCACCCGCCCCGCGGTGACGACCAGGAACAGCACCGTGCCGATGCCCGAGAAGAACAGCGTGGTGGCCGGCGGGAAACCCGTGAGCAGCGGCACCAGGAACGTGGCCCCGAACATCGCCACCACGTGCTGCGCGCCGATCGAGATGGTCCGCGGCCACGCCAGCCGCTCCCGCGGGGTCACCACGTCCCCCGGGGCCACGTGCCTGCCGTCCCCGTGCAGCCGCCAGTTCAGGCCCAGGCGATCGACGACGCCGCCGCGCCGGTCCTGCTCGCGCGGTGCCTGCTGCTCGTGGCGCGTGGGCGGGGTGTGGTCGGGGGAAACCGGCGAACTCATGGGTGCTCCTTGTCCTGGGCGGGCCGTGGGTGCCGCCCCGAGGATTCTAGTGCGCGGGTGGGGGCCCGACTGGTGGTGCGGGGCCCACGCGCGGTGGCGAGGGCGCCGGGGGAGGCGGCCGTGCGGCGTCGTCGGCCCCTGGCGAGAAACCTACGAGCGAGTAGGGTGAGTGACGGGGGCCACGCCCGTGGCCGCCGGGCCCGCGGGAGGCCGACTCGCGCGAGCGTGACTCACACAGGAGTGGGGAGGACATCATGGCTGAACTGACCAACGTGACCGTGATTGGATCCGGGGTGCTCGGATCGCAGATCGCGTTCCAGGCGGCGTACTTCGGCAAGACCGTGACCGTGTACGACATCAGCGAGGAGATCGTCGGGGCGCTGCCCGGCAAGTGGGAGAAGCTTTCCCTGCTGTACACGCGGGACATGGCGGCCACGCCCGAGCAACTGGAGGCGGCCAAGGCCCGGTTGAGCGGCACCACGGATCTCGAGGCGGCACTGCAGGACGCGGACATCGTGATCGAGGCGGTGCCCGAGAACCTCGAGCTCAAGAAGAAGGTGTGGTCCCAGATCGGTGCGGCCGCGCCGGAGAAGACCGTCCTGTGCACCAACTCGTCCACGCTGCTGCCCAGCGACATTGCCGAGTCCACAGGCCACCCGGAGCGGTTCCTGGCGCTGCACTTCGCCAACGAGGTGTGGCGCAACAACACCGGCGAGGTCATGGGCCACGCCGGCACGGACCCCGCGGCAGTGCAGGCCGTCCTGCAGTTCGCGGAGGAGATCGGGATGGTGCCGATCCACATCCAGAAGGAGCAGGCCGGCTACATCCTCAACACCCTGCTGGTCCCGTTCCTCACGGCGGCATCGCACCTGTGGGTCAACGACATCGCGCAGGCGGAGGACATCGACAAGACGTGGCGCACGGCCACCGGCTCGCCGCTGGGCCCCTTCCAGATCCTGGACCACGTGGGCATGGAGACCTACTACCAGATCAACCTCAACGCGGGGACCGAGGAGTCCCAGCGGGTCGCGGAGCGGGTGAAGCGGGAGTTCATCGACAAGGGCCACATGGGCCGCAGCTCGGGGCAGGGGTTCTACACGTACGAGTGAACCCCCGGCCGAGCCCGGGGTGGAGCCCGGCACGGCCGCGGCCTACGATGGGCAATAACGGAGCACATGCAGATCTGAGCGCCATTTTCTGCGTTTGCTCCGTTATTGCACGCCTCCTGCGGGAGTCGTTCCGCCGCAGCGGCCCGGCGCGCAGGCGCGTCACCGTCGCACAGCCTGACGACGCCACACGGTGATTCCTCGCACCCAGTCGACGGCGCGGCGTCGCCGGGTGTCGCGGCACCCGAAGCGACTTCGGACGTGAGCCCGGGCGCGGTCCCGGGAACGGCCCGAGCGGCGTCGCCCCCGTCCGCCGCCCCCCGGTGCGCACGCCGCGGGGCGCACCCTTGGGGACGTCCCGGGCGGGCCGCTAGCCTGAACCCGTGCACCCCGCAGAGCTGAGCCCGTCCACCCAGGACTACCTGAAGACCATCTGGCGGCTGGGCGAGTGGGAGCCGGAGCGTGTGACCACCACCTCACTGGCCGCGCGCATGGGGCTGGCGGCCTCCACCGTGTCCGAGGCATTGAAGAAGCTCACCGCGCAGGGCCTGGTGACCCGGCCCTCCTACGGGGTCGTGGAGCTGACGCCCGAGGGTCGTGACGTGGCCGTGCACATGGTGCGCCGCCACCGGATCCTGGAGATGTTCCTGGCCACCGAGCTGGGCTACTCGTGGGACGAGATCCACGGCGAGGCCGAGGTGCTCGAGCACGCCGTGACCGACCGTTTCATCGACCGCGTGGACGCGAAGCTCGGCCACCCCCGGGCCGATCCGCACGGGGACGCGATCCCCTCGCGGGACGGGGTGGTCGTCCCTGCCCCGGCGGTGCCCCTCTCGGACGTCACCCGTCCGGAGCCCGTGCGGGTCGCGCGCGTCTCGGACGAGAGTCCCGAGGTCCTGCGGATACTCGCGGAGGCGGGGATCCGGCCGGGCGCGGTGCTGCGGGTGCTTCCGGGCCCGGCCCGCAGCGCCACGGTGCGGGTGCACGTGGCCGCGGGGGGAACGACGCCTGACGGTGGCGTTCCGGGGGACGGCTCGCCCGCCGCTCGGCAGCCGCAGACTGCTCCCGGCACCCCGGGCGGGGACGCCACCACTGGTGACGCCGTGGAACTCGGCATCCTCGTGGCGGAGGCCGTCTGGGTGCAGCCCGCCGCCCACGCGAGCTGAGCGCGCCCGCCCGCCGCGTCCCGTGCCCCTGCACCCCCGACAGGTGAACAGCGGGTGACTGCAACATGTCCTACCCTTGAATGAACACGAATGCGAGTGCGGCGGCACACCACGCCCTAGCCGCGGCGGTGCGGGCTGGCACCGGTGATTGAGGAGCGCGAGGTCCAGAACATGTCCGAGGGTTTTCTGCGCGCGAGCAGACGGCTGGGCCGGTGGACGGGCCGAGGGCTCTGCTACGGCCTGATCTGGCTGGGCCTCACCCTGCTGGCGGCCGCCGGGGTGATCCGGCACTACTGGGGCCAGATCTCCGTGGGACAGATGCGCATGAACCTGGTCTCCGTGCAGACGGACGGCGGTGGCGGGTCGATCGTGTGGGTCTCGGTGCTGCTGATCGGCGTGCTCCCCGTGCTGCTGACCCTGGCGGTCGCGCTGGGCCGGTGGGGGTGGCGGCGTCGCCGTCCGGCCGGGCGCCCGGCGCGGGCCCCGCGCGGCGTGGTCCGCTCCGCCTCCGCGATCGCGGTGGCAGCGGTCGTGGTGGGAGGCACCGCGAGCTTCGCGTCCGCGGTGGACCTGCCCCGCTACGTCAAGGCCGCCAAGTCCCCGCACGACATCGGCTCGCGCTACGTCCAGCCCACCGTCACCGGGGAGGCGGGCAAGCGCAACCTGGTGGTGGTTTACCTCGAGTCCGGGGAGCAGACCCTCGCTGACGACCAGCTGTTCGAGAAGAACGCGTTCGCGCCCCTGGAGGACGTCACCCGGGCGGAGGACGGCTGGCGCAGCGTCACCGACCTGCAGCAGTACGAGGGCGGCGGCTGGACCATGGCCGGACTCGCCTCGACCCAGTGCGGCATTCCCCTCAAGAGCTCGGGGGAGGGCATCAGCTCGAGCGACATCGGCGCTGGGATGGAACAGTACCTGGGCGGTGTCACGTGCCTGGGGGACGTGCTGCAGAACCACGGCTACACCAGCACGTTCCTGGGCGGGGCCAACTCCTCGTTCGCCGGCAAGGACGCCTTCCTGCGCTCGCACGGCTACACGGAGGACAAGGGGCTCGCGGACTGGCGGGCCGCCGGCGAGCCGGAGAAGAACTTCCGCGGTGACTGGGGGCTCAGCGACGAGAGGCTCATGGCCCACGCGAAGGACGAGGTGGACCGCCTGCACGCCGAGGCAGAGCTCACGGGCCAGCCGTTCAACCTGTCCATGCTCACCCTGGACACCCACGAACCGGTGCACGTCTACGACTCCTGCGGCGTGGACACCCAGAACCAGGTGACCTCCGTGTTCGCGTGCTCCATGACGCAGGTGGCGGGTTTCATCGAGCACATGAAGGCCCGGGGCTACCTGGAGGACACCTCCGTGGTGGTCATGGGGGACCACCTCAAGCACATGAGCGCCGGGGACGCGTTCCACGAGCAGCTGGACCACCACCCCAACCGCACCATCTTCAACCGCGTGTGGATCCCGGGGGAGTCCTCGGACCAGCCCCTGCGGGCGGGCGCGGACCAGCTGTCCATGTACCCGACCCTCCTGGAGGCGGCGGGGCTGTCGGTGCACGACGGCGCCGCGGGCCTCGGCACGTCCGTCCGGCGGCAGGAGCCTCCCCAGGGCGCGGCCCAGGCCATGGACCCGGAGGAGTACGCCCAGCTGCTCGAGTCCCGCTCGGCCGAGTTCTACGCGCGCGCGTGGAATCCGCAGGACCCGGTGCGCTGAGGGTACCGACCGCTGGAGCCCCGGCGGTGGTTCCGGCCGCCCCGGCCGGTGGTCAGCGCTCGGGGAGCAGTCTGGCCCGCGCCGTGTCCGCGGCGCCGCGTGCGCGACCCCGCACGGTTGAGACCTCGTCCCGCGCGCGGCGGGCCACGCGGTAGGCCGCGTACCGCGGTGCACTGACCGGCAGGTCCCACGTGCCGCCGAGGGCGACGTCCGCCCCGCCGAACGACCGTTTGAACGCGCTGAACCCGGTCCAGGGATGGCCGGGGTCGTTGGCGGAGGCCACGCCGAAGAGGTCCGCCACGCGCTGACCCTGGGCCGCGGCGTCGAGCAGCGCCTGGACGATCAGCGGCTGGTTGGGCCGCAGCTTGCGCAGCGCGGCGTCCATCCCCGAGTGGGCGAACACCCGTGTGGTGGGCGAGTCGTAGGTGAGCAGCGCGCTGACCACGGCGCCGTCCACGGAGCTCGTGTAGGCGGTGCAGCTCCCGGTCTCGCGCAGCACGCGGGCGGCCGTGCGGAGGTAGTCGGAACCGTGCGCGGTGAAACCCCGGCGCCCCGCCGTGCGGTGCAGCAGCTCGATCACAGCGTCCGCGCCGCTCGGGTGGGTGCTCGACTCCAGGGTGATGCCCTTGTCCCGGTGGCGGCGCCACAGGTTCCGGTTGGTGCCGGTCATGGCCCCAAGGATCCCGCCCGGCTCCCGCGTGAGATCCACCCACCGTGTGTAGGCCGGCTGGATGTCACGGGGTGCGGGGCGCGCACCGTGAGCGGTCAGTGCAGCGGCGAGCACCGGGGCGGTCGCGTTCTGCCGCCGCACGGCATCCGTGAAGCCCTCGCCCGACGACGCCGCCGCCTGCGGTTCCACGCGCAGCCAGCCGATCCGCGCGGCCCGGGCCGCGCTCCGCAGCTCGGTGAGGGCGTCCGGCAGGGCCTCCGGGTGGCTGAGCACGGGGCCGTACGGCGCGTACCAGAGCCTCCCCGCGCGTGACGTCTCCTCGACCACCAGGGCGTGCCAGCCGGGCCCCGAGAAGAGGTGGGTGGCGCGGCCCAGGGCTGCCTGGAAGCGGTGCCACGGTTCGGACTGCAGCACGCCAGCGGGTCCGAGAACGGTCGAGGGGTCTGGGGCGGGGGTGTGCCTCATGCGGGGGTCTCATCCTTGAGTGGTGCCCCCGGGGCGAGGGATCGTCCACGGTGCCGCGAGGGTCGGTGCTCATTGAAGCGCCAACCTCAGCCGCAGTCAACACCCCGGCACCCGGCACAGTCACGCGGTGGTGTGCCGGGTGCCGGACGCCCAGGCCGCAGGCACCCGGCGCCGCTCAGAAGTCCCGCGAGTCCTCCGGAGAGCGGCCCGGGGCGATGCGCTGCAGGTGCACCCTGCGGGTGATGCGGATGCTCGGGCGGATGAGCACCAGCGCGCTGCCCACCACGACCAGCTACGTGGCCACGTACATCGTGGAGTCGTTGAAGAACAGGAACGAGCCCACCAGGAAGATGATCCCGATCAGGATGTCGTTGGCGATCGACAGCGTCTCGTAGCGGCCGCGGATCACGATCTCGTGGTGACGTCCCGCGGGCACGTCGATGGGGTGGGTGCCCGGGTGGTGCGCGGCGGCGGACGCGGCGTCATGCGCTGCCCAACCTCAGCCGATGACCGAGTCCACCAGGGCCTTGGCCTCCTGCTGCACCTGCTTGAGGTGCTCCTCACCCTTGAAGGACTCGGCGTAGATCTTGTAGACGTCCTCCGTGCCGGAGGGGCGGGCCGCGAACCACGCGTTCTCGGTGGTGACCTTGAGCCCGCCCACGGGGGCACCGTTGCCGGGGGCCTCCGTGAGCTTGGCGGTGATGGGCTCACCGGCCAGGGTGTCCGCGGTGACCTGCTCGGCGGAGAGCTTCTTGAGAGCGGCCTTTTGCTCGCGGTTGGCCGGGGCATCGATGCGCTGGTAGACGGGATCCCCGAACTGCTCCGTGAGCTCGCGGTAGCGCTGGGAGGGGGTCCTGCCGGTGGTGGCGGTCATCTCCGCGGCGAGCAGCGCCAGGATGATGCCGTCCTTGTCCGTGGTCCACACGGAGCCGTCCCGGCGCAGGAAGGACGCCCCCGCGGACTCCTCGCCGCCGAAGCCGATGGAGCCGTCCAGCAGGCCCGGCACGAACCACTTGAAGCCCACGGGCACCTCGTCCAGGCGGCGGCCCAGGGACTGTGCCACGCGGTCGATGATCGAGGAGGACACCAGGGTCTTGCCCACGCCCGCGTCGCCACGCCAGCCGTCACGCGTGCGGTAGAGGTAGTCGATGGCCACCGCGAGGTAGTGGTTGGGGTTCATGAGCCCGGCGTCCGGGGTCACGATGCCGTGGCGGTCGCTGTCCGCGTCGTTGCCCGTGGCGATGTCGTACTTCTCCCGGGCCCCGATCAGAGATGCCATGGCCGAGGGGGAGGAGCAGTCCATGCGGATCTTCTCGTCCCAGTCCAGGGTCATGAACGCCCACTGCGGATCCACGGTGGGGTTCACCACCTCCAGGTTCAGCCCGAAGCGCTCGCCGATCTCCTGCCAGTACGCCACGGACGCCGAGCCCATGGGGTCCGCACCGATGCGCACCCCGGCGGTCTTGATGGCGTCGAGGTCGATGATCTCGGGCAGCGCGGAGACGTAGCTGTCCAGGAAGTCGAACGTGCCCGTGGTCTCCGCGTCCTTCGCGTCCTCCAGGGGTACGCGCCGCACGCCGTCCAGGCCCGCCTCGATGAGCTCGTTCGCGCGGTTCGCGATCCACTCGGTGGCGTCCGTGTCCGCGGGGCCACCGTGCGGGGGGTTGTACTTGAAGCCACCGTCCGTGGGCGGGTTGTGGGACGGGGTGATCACGATCCCGTCCGCACGGTCCTCGGGCTCGGACGCGTTGTACGTGAGGATCGCGTGGGACAGCGCCGGGGTGGGCGTGAAGCCGTCCCGGGAGTCCAGCAGCGTGCGCACGCCGTTGGCCGCGAGCACCTGCAGGGCGGTGTCCTGCGCGGGCCCGGACAGCGCGTGGGTGTCCCTGCCCATGAACAGCGGTCCGGTGATGCCCTGCCCGGCGCGGTACTCCACGATCGCCTGGGTGATCGCCGCGATGTGGTGCTCGTTGAACGAGGTCTTCAGTGAGGAACCACGGTGCCCGGAGGTCCCGAACACCACGCGCTGGTCCGGGTTCCCGGCGTCCGGCACCCGCTCGGTGTAGGCCGCCAGGAGCTGGTCGATGTCCACGAGGTCACTGGGTTGGGCAACGGTGCCCGCACGGTTGGTCATGCCACCAACCTAGTCCCGAAAGCGCGCCCCGTCAGGCCGTGCGCCGCTCGGTTTCGGGCCCCGCCCCCGCCACGGCGGACGACGACGCCGCACGGCCCCCTCCTGCGCGCGGGCGGCGCCGTGCGCGGAGGGGCACTCAGGCGACGAGGTGTGCGTGCGGCGTCGTGGGCGGGTCCAGCTGGGCGGCCAGCGCGAGCAGCTGCGCCTCCGAGGACGCGCGCCCCACCAGCTGCACGCCCATGGGAACCGGCCCGGGGTAGTCCCCGGACCCGGGGGTGCGCCACGTGGTGGGCACCGTGATGGCGGGCAGCCCGATTACGTTCACCACCGAGGTCCACGGCGTGTACTGGCACTGCCGCAGGTAGTCCTGGTCCGCGCCCGCCGGATCCGCGATGTCGAAGCCCTTGTGGTACCAGCCCACGGGCCGCGGGGGCATGGCGAGAGCCGGGGTGAGAATCATGTCGAAACGGGAATACTGGCGGATCAGGTCCGCCTCGATGCCGCGCAGCACGGCGAACGCGTCTGCGAGCTCCACCGCACTGCGGGAGAGTGCGCGCTCGCGGAACGAGCGGGCGAGGCCGGTGAGCAGGTGCTCGGCGCCGTCGAGCGGCAGCTGGCCCATGGCGGTGGTCCACAGCCGGGAGAAGGCCTCGGGGTACGCGGGATCGTAGTGGAGATCGGCGTCCTCCACCGTGTGGCCCAGGGACTCGAGCCTGCGGATCCCCTCGTCCAGCGCGGCGCGCGCCTCGGGGGACACCGTGATCTCGTACGTGGCGTCGAAGGGCGAGGCCGTGCTCACCCCGATGCGCAGGGGGCGATGACCCCACGGCGCGTCGCCCTGCAGGGCGCGATCCACGACCCGCGAGAACGAGGGTTCCGGCACGGCCACCACGGGCCGGTCGATGCGCTCGTGGCCCGGGGTGCCGCACAGCACGTCCATGAGCAGGGCGGCGTCTGCGGCGGTACGGGTGATGGGTCCGTTGACCCCCAGCTGGCCGACGTTGGACAGCGCGTCGCTGCTGGGGACCCGACCCCGGCTCGGTTTGAGCCCGATGAGCCTGCACGCCGCGGCCGGAATCCGTACGGAACCGCCGCCGTCCGAGCCGATGGCCGCGGGGAGGATGCCCGCGGCTACGGCGGCGGCCTGGCCTCCGGAGGAACCTCCGGCCGAGCAGTGCAGGTCAAAGGGGTTGCGCGCCGGAGGGTACAGGCGGTTCTCGGAGTAGCAGTTGAGCAGGAACTCGGGCACCTGGGTCTTGCCGAGCAGCACGGCGCCGCTGTCCTGCAGGGTGGCGGCGAGCTCGTCCGAGCGTTGCGCCCGCGGGATGCTTCCGTCCGCCCCGCGGGTGGTCAGTGAGCCCCACGAGGTGGGCATGCCGGCGACGTCGTGCCCGTCCTTCAGGGACAGGGGGACACCGCGCAGGGCGGCCGCTTTCGCGTGCTCCCGGGAGGGCCCGGCGGAAGGGCGCGTTCCGCCGTGCCGGGTGGTTCCGCCGGATCGTTCGGACGCCGGTGCCGGAGAGTCTTCGAGCAGACCCCCGCAACGCAGCCGCTGGTCCGCGGCGCGGGCGCTCTCCAGTGCGGCATCCCGTGCCACGTGGACGAACGCACCCAGGTGCTCGTTCAGCGCGTCGATGCGGTCCAGGGCATCCGAGGTCAGGGACTCGCTCGTGGTCTCGCCGCCGCGCAGTGCCGCGACGGTCTCGGTCAGGGTGGGGAAGTGCGCCACGGGATCCTCTCGCGGGGTCGGTGAACGGTGGGGGATCAGGCGGTGGGCGTGGTGGCGGGGGCCGCGGTCTCGGCGGCCCGGCGGCGTCGCAGGTTGCGGCGCACGAGCGGCCAGAACACGGCGAGCACCGCCACCGCCACGAGGCTCGTCCACACCTGGGTGCGGCTCGCGGCGTCCGAGACCAGCATGACCACGACGATTCCCGCGACGGCCACGATCACCAGGATGCCGAGCCACGGGTGCAGCCAGATCTTGAGCTTGAGGTTCGCCCGCTCCTCGGGGCTCATCTGCGACCGCAGCTTCATCTGGGTGATGGCCACGAACACGTACACGAACAGGGCCACCAGGCCCGCCGAGTTCATGATGAAGTCGAAGATCCCGGACTCCGGAGCCAGGAAGTTCACGAACACCGCCGCATAACCGCCCAGGGTGGAGGCGAGGACCGCCACCGCGGGGACGCCGTTCCTGGACTTGCGGGCCACGATGCGCGGAGCCAGCCCCTCACCCGCCAGGGCGGAGAACATGCGAGCGGCCGAATACAGGCCGGAGTTCAGCACGGAGCACACCGCGGTGAAGATCACGATGCTCATGATCATCTCCGCGCCAGGCACGCCGAAGCGCTCGAAGACGTGCGCGAACGGCGCCTGCACGTCCGGGTCCGGAAGCTGGTTCCAGGGGACGATGGTGACGATCAGCAGGACGGATCCCACGAAGAAGATCAGGATGCGCCACACCACGGTCACGGTGGCCTGGCGGATGCCCTTGGCAGGGTCCTCGGACTCCGCGGCGGCCATCACGGCGATCTCGGTGCCGAAGTAGGAGAAGATCACCACGGCCACGCCGGAGATCACGGCCCAGCCGCCCTGGGGTGCGAAGCCGCCGTGCTGCCAGAGGTTGGGGATCGAGAAGTCGGCGCCCGGCCACAGCCCGAACGCGAAGAGGGCGCCCACCGCCAGGAAGACCACGATCACGGCCACCTTGATGCTCGCGAGCCAGAACTCCACCTCACCGAAGGAACGCACGGAGATCAGGTTGGTGGCGGTGAAGACCAGCAGCAGGACCACCGAGCCCAGCCACACGGGCATCGCCGGGAACCACCCCGCGAGCAGCGAGCCACCCACCACGGCCTCGAACGCAATCACACCCACCCAGAAGTACCAGTAGAGCCAGCCGACGAAGTACCCGGCCCAGTCGCCCAGGCCCACGCGCGCGTACTCCATGAACGAGCCCACGGCGGGGCGCGACGCCGCCATCTCCCCGAGCATCCGCATGGCCAGGAACACGAGCAGCCCGCCCAGGAGGTAGGAGAGCACCGCGGCCGGACCCACCAGGCGGATCACATTGCCCGAGCCCACGAACAGGCTGGCGCCGATGATCCCGCCCAGCGTGATCATGGTGACGTGGCGCGAGCGCAGCGCCTTGTGGGTGATCTCGGGGGAGTCACCCTCGGCCGCAGGGGCGGCGGAGCTGCCGGTCGGTGCCGGTCCCTGTGGTGCTTTGCCGGTGCTCATGGCTGGTCCTTTCGACCGCAGGAGAGGTGGTGGCGGTGGCTGCGGATAGGTGAGTTCTACCACACGAGGGGCGCGGGCGGCGTCGTCGTACGCCGTGCGGCGCACGGGTGGATCTGCACCGTTGCCGCAGGTCCGGGCCGGCCGCGGTGGAACGGTGCCGGCCCGGGCCCGGTGCCGCGGCAGGTCCGGGCCACGCGGCGTCGTCGTGCCGGGCAGGCGAGCGGGATACAAACGGGCGGCCACCGGAGAACCGGTGGCCGCCCGTCAGGGTGCATGAGACGTCAGATCCCCGGGATCAGGCGCCGACCTCCTGGATGGCCGCGGCGAACACGCCGAGGGCGTCGCGCAGCAGGTCCATGTCGATGACCAGCGGCGGGAGCAGGCGCACAATGTTGCCGTACGTGCCGCACGTGAGGATCGCGACGCCCTGCTCGAGGCAGCGCGCGGCGATCTGCTTGGCGGCGTCCGGGTTGGGCTCCGTGGTGCCGGGCTTCACGAACTCGAGGGCGATCATCGCGCCGCGGCCGCGGAGGTCGCCCACCACGGGGGCGGACTCCGCCACGGAACCGAGCTCCTCGCGGATGACCTTCTCGATCTCCCGCGCACGCGCCACAAGATCCCACTCCTCGATGGCCTCCAGGGCGCCGAGGGCCGCCGCGCACGCGACCGGGTTGCCGCCGTAGGTGCCGCCCAGGCCGCCGGGGTGCACGGCGTCCATGATCTCCGCGCGGCCCACCACGCCGGACAGTGGCATGCCGCCGGCAATGCCCTTGGCGAAGGTCACGAGGTCCGGCTCCACGCCCTCGTGCTCGGACGCGAACCATGCGCCGGTGCGCGCGATGCCCGCCTGGACCTCGTCCGCGACGAACACGGCGCCGTTCTCGCGGCACCACGAGGACAGCGCAGGCAGGAAGCCCTCGGCCGGCACGATGAACCCGCCCTCGCCCTGGATGGGCTCGATGACCACGGCGGCCACGTTCTCCGCGCCCACCTGCTTCTCGACCATGGTCAGTGCGCGCTTCGCGGCCTCGGCGCCCGTCATGCCCTCGGGGTCGCGGAACGGGTAGGACATGGGCACTCGGTAGACCTCGTTGGCGAACGGCCCGAAGCCCTGCTTGTACGGCATCACCTTGGCGGTCATGGCCATGGTGAGGTTGGTGCGCCCGTGGTAAGCGTGGTCGAACACCACGACGGCCTGGCGCTTGGTGTGCACGCGCGCGATCTTCACGGCGTTCTCCACGGCCTCGGAGCCCGAGGTGAACAGCGCGGTGCGCTTGTCGAAGGACCCGGGGGTCAGCTGCGCCATCTTTTCGCCCACGGCCACGTAGTCCTCGTACGGGGTGACCATGAAGCACGTGTGGGTGAACTTGGCCACCGCGTCCTGGACGCGCGCCACCACCTTGGGGTTGGAGGCGCCCACGGACGTCACGGCGATGCCGGAGCCCAGGTCCACCATCTGGTTGCCGTCCACGTCCTTGATCACGCCGCCGTCCAGCTCGTCCGCGAAGACGGGCAGGGAGGAGGCGACGCCGGCCGCGACGGTCTGCGCGCGGCGCTCGGCCAGTGACTGGGACTTCGGGCCGGGAATGCTGGTCACCAGCTCGCGTTTCTGCGGAAGCCGGTACTCGATCTCTGCCATCTCTGATGGTCCTTTCGTGCTGTGCGCGGCGCTGCGCCGCGGGATGCGGTGCGGGCGGATCGGGCCCGCGGAATCCGGTGCGGGGATCAGGCCCAGGGGGAGGGCATGCCCATGTACTGCACGGTGGTGTACTCGGCGATGCCCTCGGCGCCGCCCTCGCGGCCCACGCCGGACTCCTTCACACCGCCGAACGGTGCCGCCGCGTTGGAGATCACGCCCACGTTCAGCCCCAGCAGGCCGTACTCGATGCGCTCGCCGATGCGCAGCGCGCGGGAGATGTCCTCGGTGAACACGTAGGAGGCCAGGCCGTACTCGGTCATGTTGGCCAGGCGCACGGCGTCGTCCTCGTCCGTGAAGGTGGTCACGGGCGCCACGGGACCGAAGATCTCCTCCTGGAACACGCGGCACTCCTCGCTCACGCCGGTGAGCAGGGTGGGCTCGAAGAAGTAGCCGGGCCCGTCCACGGGCTTGCCGCCCACGACGGCGCTCGCGCCCTTCTCGAGTGCGTCCTGGACGAACTCGTTGACCGAGTCCAGGGCCTTCTTCTCCACCATGGGGCCCACGGTGGAGTCCTCGTCCAGGCCATTGCCGGGCTTGAGCGCCTTGAGCTTGGCCGCGAACTTCTGCGAGAACTCCTCGGCCACGGACTCGTGCACCAGGAAGCGGTTGGCGGCGGTGCATGCCTCGCCCATGTTGCGCATCTTGGCGGCCATGGCGCCCTCCACGGCCTTGTCCAGGTCCGCGTCCTCGAACACGATGAACGGGCCGTTGCCACCCAGCTCCATGGAGGTGCGCAGCACGTGGTCCGTGGCGGTCTTCATGAGCTGCTTGCCCACCGGGGTGGAGCCCGTGAAGGACACCTTGCGCAGGCGCGGGTCCGCCATGATCGGATCCGAGACGTTGGACGCGGACTTGGAGGACACCACGTTCAGCACGCCCGCGGGGATCCCCGCCTCGATCATGAGCTTGGCGAAGAGCTGGGAGGTCAACGGGGTCAGGCGCGCGGGCTTGAGGATCATGGTGCAGCCCGCGGCCACGGCGGGTGCCACCTTGCGGGTGGCCATGGCCAGCGGGAAGTTCCACGGGGTGATCAGCAGGCACGGGCCCACGGGCTTGTGGGACACGAACATCTTGAGGTTGCCCTCGGGCGTGGACGCGTAGCGGCCGTAGTGGCGCACGGCCTCCTCGGAGAACCAGCGCAGGAACTCCCCGCCGTAGACCACCTCGCCCCGGGCCTCCTTCAGCGGCTTGCCCATCTCCAGGGTCATCAGCAGCGCGAGGTCCTCCTTGTGCTCCTGGACCAGGTCGAAGGCGCGGCGCAGGATCTCGGAGCGCTCGCGGGTGCTCGTGCGGGCCCAGGACTCCTGGGCGTTCGCGGCGGCGTCCATGGCCGCATGCGAGTCCTCCTCGGTGGCCGAGGCGAGCGTGGCCAGGATCTCGCCGGTCGCGGGGTTCTCGACGTCGAACGTGCCGCCGTCCGAGGCGTCACGCCACTCACCGTTGATCAGAAGACCCTTGGGGGTCGCCTCGAGGACGGCGGAGACCTTGTCGTGGATGCTCATCTTTTTCCTTTCGGCGCGCGCCGGTGCGCGGCGATCTCGGGTTCGTGGGACGGGGCTGTCTGCGTTCATCGTATGCCCGGGCGCAAGGGGCGCCGGGCCCGAACCGTCCATTGTCCAGGGGGTGGACGCGTTCACCCCGATTGTTCTGGTTCGTGACGCCCATCATGCTCACCGCGGCCGTCGTCGGCGCTCCCGCGCGCCGCTCACCCGCGTCCCGGTACGGACGCCGCACGGTGCCGTCCGCGACCGGCGCACCGCGGCCTCGTGGGCTTCTCGCCCTGGGTGAAACCCCTGCCGCGGCCGTGTGATGCGCCGTAGGCTCGGGTCATGGCTTACGCAACCACCAACCCCGCAACCGGGGAGACCGTCAAGACCTTCGAGACCGCCACGGACCAGCAGATCCGCGACGCCGTGGCCCGTTCCGCCAAGGAGTACACCTCCTGGCGCACCGTTCCGGTGGCGGAGCGCGCGCGGCTCATGCACGCCATGGCCGGTCTGTACCGCGAGCGCCAGGACAAGCTCGCCGCCCTGATCACCGAGGAGATGGGCAAGCCGCTGGCGCAGTCCGTGTCCGAGGTGCAGCTCGTGGCGGACATCTACGACTACTACGCGGACAACGCCGAGGAGTTCATGAAGGGCCGCACCTTGACGCCCTCCACGGGCGGCGAGGCCCGCGTGGTGCTCGACTCCACGGGTGTGCTGCTGGGGATCATGCCCTGGAACTTCCCCTACTACCAGGTGGCGCGCTTCGCCGCCCCCAACGTGATGCTCGGCAACACCGTCATCCTCAAGCACGCGGGCAATGTCCCGCAGGCCGCGCTCGTGCAGGAGCAGCTCTTCCACGAGGCGGGCTTCCCCGAGGACGTCTACATCAACGTGTTCGCGTCCAACGACCAGGTCGCGGAGATCATCATCCCGGATCCGGCGGTGCGGGGCGTTTCCCTGACCGGTTCGGAGCGGGCGGGCGCGTCCGTCGCGGCCACCGCCGGCAAGAACCTCAAGAAGGTTGTGCTGGAACTGGGCGGCTCGGACCCCTTCATCGTGCTGGACGCCGAGAACCTGGAGCGCACCGTCAAGCAGGGTGTCCTCGGGCGCATGAGCAACAACGGCCAGGCGTGCACCAACGCCAAGCGCTTCATCGTGCTGGAGGACGCCTACGACACCTTCGTGGAGAACTTCACCCAGGCCGTGCAGGGCGTGACCCCCGGGGATCCCATGGACCAGAAGACCTTCCTGGGCCCGCTGTGCGCCGTGGAGGCTCGCGACGAGATCATGGAGCAGGTCCAGGACGCCGTGGACAAGGGTGCCACCGTGCTCGCCGGCGGCAAGAAGCTCGACAAGCCCGGAGCGTGGATGGAAGCCACCGTGCTCGCGGACGTCACCCCCGAGATGCGCGCGTACGCCGAGGAGATCTTCGGCCCCGTGGCCGTGGTCTACAAGGTCAAGGATGCGGACGAGGCCGTGGAGCTCGCCAACTCCTCGCCGTTCGGCCTGGGCGGCTCCGTGTTCGGCTCGGACGAGGCCGCCGCCGTGGAGGTCGCCCAGCGCGTGGACTCCGGGATGGTGTACGTCAACGAGACCACGGGCACCGCCCCGGACCTGCCCTTCGGCGGCGTCAAGCGCTCGGGCGTGGGCCGCGAGCTCGGGCCGTTCGGCATCGAGGAGTTCGCCAACAAGAAACTGATCCACACCCCCAAGAAGAAGTAGTCGGCACAGGCTCTTCGAGACCGCCGCCCCCGCGCCGCTCACGGTGCGGGGGCGGCGTCGTCCCCGGGGCCGGAGAGGCCGATGGAACCGGCGGAGGACCAGGGCTCCCGGGCCCCGAGTCGGCAGTTCCGCGGTCCGCCGTGGGCGGCGTCGTTCTCCGGCTCGACGACGCCGCACGGCACCCGCCGCGGGCGGACGTCAGTCCTCGCGCTGGTAGCGGATCTGGGAGCCCACCACCGTGGCCTCCACCACGGTGTCCCGCACGGCCTCCGCGTCCACGGTGAAGATGTCCCGGTCCACGCACACGAAGTCCGCCAGCATCCCGGGGGCCAGGCAGCCCTTCTGGTTCTCCTCGTACGAGGCGCGGGCCACGGCGTGGGTGTAGTAGGAGACGGCTTCTGGGCGGGTGATGATCTCGTGCGGCTGCCACCCGCCCTGGGGGGAACCGTCCCGGGTGCGCGTGATGGCCGCGTGGATGCCGTGGAACGGGTTGGGATCCTCCACGGGGGCGTCGGAGCCGAAGACCAGCTCGGCCCCCGCCCGGCGGAGGCTGTTCCACCCGTAGGCCACGAGGTCCCGGTCCTCCAGGAACCCGTTGAGGGGGATGTCCGTGGTGCAGTGCATGGGCTGCAGGGAGGCCGTCACCTCCAGCTGCCGGAAGCGAGGGACGTCGCTGCGCTTGACGTACTGGGCGTGCTCGATCCGGTGGCGCAGTCCGAAGGCCCGGGAGATGGCCTGGTTCGCCGCAATGGCGTCAAGGGCCTCGGTGGCCGCCTGGTCCCCGATGGCGTGCACGGCGGCGGCGATCCCCGCTGAAGCCGCCCGGTGGATCCAGTGCTCCAGCTCCTCGGGCTCCATCACCGCCATTCCGTGGTCCTGGGTGCCGGGCCACGCCTCGGACATGTGGCACGTGTGCGAGCCCAGGGCACCGTCCGCGAAGAGCTTGAGCGGGCCCATGGAGATCCACTCGTCCCCGGAGTGGGTGCGGATCCCGCGCCGGATGAAGTCCTCGATCTGCTCCTGCCGCAGGATCTTGTGCACCCGGATGTCCAGCTCGCCGCGGTCGTGGAGCTTGCGGTAGGCGTGCAGGCAGTCCACGCCGTCGATGTCGTGGATGGAGGTGATGCCGCGCTTGAGCAGCTCGCGCTGGCCCAGAGGTAGGTAGCTGTCGATGCTGCCGGAGATGTCCGACTGCATCAGCCCGTCCCGGATGGGGATCGCAGCGGCCTCCCTGAGCACCCCGGTGAGCTCACCGTGCTCGTCCCGCTCGAACTCCCCGCCGTCCGGGTCCCTCACGGTGCGGTCCAGACCGAGGACCTGCAGGGCCTTGGAGTTCAGCCACAGGGTGTGCAGGTCCAGGGAGCTCAGGGCCACGGGGATGCCCGGCGCCACCGTGTCCAGCACGTGGCGGTCCGGGCGCTCGGGGCTCGTCCACGCATTGATGTTCCACTGCCCGCCGAAGACCCAGGTCACGGAGTCATCGGCCATGGCCTGGGCCACGTGCGGGCGCAGCACGGCCATGGCCTCGTCCAGGGACGTGCAGTTCCTCAGGTCCGGCTCGATGAGCGAGCGCGAGTACATGGCGGAGTGGATGTGCCCGTCGCCCATGCCGGGAAGGACATATGCTCCGCCGAGGTCGGTGCGCTCTGTGCCCAGCGGCGCGAGGTCCCGCAGCTGCCGGTACTCGCCCACCGCCACGATGCGGTCCTCGGACGTGAGAATCGCATCGGGGTGGGGCATGTCGTGGGAGTGCCACTGGCCCCGGGGCGTCCAGCCCGTGGCGGGGTTCATGGCGTGGACCGTGGCATTGTGGAACAGGCGGTGCATGGAACTCCTCGTGGTGCGCTGAACGCGGCGACGGCCCGACTTCCGCGGGTCGTCACGGACCACCCTACGACGCCGCCGCGCCGGGGTGCCCCTACATTCCCGGGCTCAGTTTGGCCCGGTCCACGATCACGTGGACCAGGGCGGGGACGCGCTGCTCGGTCACGGCGCGCACGGCCTCGGTGACGACGCGCTCGATGTCCTCGTTGCGCTCCAGGCGGGCACCGTGGGCGCCGTAGCCCCGCGCGATGGTGGCGAAGTCCGGGTTCTGCAGCTGCGTGCCGGAGATCCGCCCCGGGTAGTGGTTCTCCTGGTGGGCGCGGATGGTGCCGAACTGGCTGTTGTCCACCACCAGGATCAGCGGGTGCGCGCCGTACTGCACGGCCGTGGCCAGCTCCTGCATGTTCATGAGCAGCTCGCCGTCTCCCGACACCGAGAACACGAAGCGCTCCGGCTCCTGCAGGGACACGGCCACCGCGGCGGGCACGGAGTACCCCATGGTGCCGTTGCGCACCGAGAAGTGGCACGGGTACTGGTGCTTGGTCACGTAGCGCGCGCCCCACGCCGTGTGGTTGCCCGAGCCGGTGGTCATGGCGGCGTCCTCCGGCAGGTGCTTGATGAGCTCTTGCATCACGAGCTCCATGTCCGCGGTGCCCGGGGCGTTGTTGCCCGCGGTCTCCGGGATCCGCAGGTGCTCCTGCCGGGCCTGCGCGGCGGGGGCCAGCCACGCGGACCAGTCCGGGTGCTCGGCCAGCTCCAGGAACTCCACGGCCTCGCCGAAGGCCACGGGGGAGGCGAGGATCTGCCGGGTCACCGCCCCCGAGTGCTGGCGCAGGGAGGGGTCGATGTTGACGATCCAGTTCACGGCGGAGGGGTCCTGCCGCAGCGTGAAGCCGTCCGTGGGGATGTCCGAGAGGCTCGTGCCCACCACCAGCAGCACGTCCGCGTCCACGAGCACCCGCCGGGTGGCCTCCGTGCGGCCGTAGCCGAGCTCACCCACGTCCACCGGGGAGTCGTCGGGAATGCGGTCCCCCGCGCGCCAGTCCGAGATCACGGGGATCCCGTGGCGCTCGGCGAAGGCGGTGACCTGTCGGGAGGCCTCGGGCGTCCACCGGGGCCCGCCCAGCAGGATGGCGGGGCGCTCGGCGTGCTCGAGGGCGGAGGCGAGGTCCGCGAGGTCGGTGCCGCTGACCGCACCCTCCGTCACGGGCAGCGGCGGGACCACCGGGGCGTCCGTGAGCTGGGTGATGACGTCCTCGGGCAGGCCCACCACCACGGGCCCGGGGCGCCCGGATCGGGCGGCGAAGAACGCCTTGGCCACGTACTCCGAGGCGCGGTCCGCCTCGTCGAGGATCATCACGCGCTTGGCCTGGGACCCGAACCACTGGTGGGGGTCCAGCTCCTGGAAGGCCTCCTTGTCCCGGTGCCCCACGGGGATCAGCCCCACGAACAGCACCAGGGCAGTGGAGTCCTGCCACGCGAGGTGGATGCCCACGAACGCGTTGGAGGCACCCGGCCCGCGGGTCACCATGGCCACGCCCGGGCGTCCGGTCAGCTTGCCGTAGGCTTCGGCCATGTAGGTGACACCGCCCTCCTGGCGGCACACCACGTTCTGCACGCCGGACTCGTAGAGCCCGTCCAGCACGTCCAGGTAGCTCTCACCCGGCACGGTGAACACGCGGTCCACGCCGTGGGCCTTGAGGGACTCGACGATCAGGTGGCCGGCGGATTGCTGGGGCATGGGGATCTCCTGACTCCGGGTCGAGTGTGGCCCGGATCACCGTTCTGGGGCTTGTCCGGCGATCCTACCGCCGGGGCGTCACACGGAGCCGTGCACCACCTCGCCGCCGATCACCGTGGCGGTGACCCGCACGTCCTTGATGCGGGCGGGATCCACGGTGTGGATGTCCTCGGAGAGCACCACGAAGTCCGCGAGCATCCCGGGCACCAGCCGCCCCTTCTCGTGCTCCTGGTGGGAGGCGTGGGCACTGCCCACGGTGTAGGCGCGCACCGCCTCGGCCACGGTGACGCACTCCTGCGGGACGAACTGCGCGCCGGAGGAGGTGCGCCGGTTGACCATGTCGTGGATGTTGGCGATCGGCGGGTAGTCCACCACGGGGGCGTCCGTGGAGGCGGGGACCTCCATGCCGGCGTCGAGCAGCGACTTCATGCGGTAGCACAGCCGGGTGCGGTGCTCGCCCATGGCACGGGCGATGCCGTCCCCGAGCTCGTTCACGAACCGCCCCTGCGGCACGGGCACCACGCCGAGCCGTGCGGCGCGGGCCACCTGCTCGTCGCTGGCCACCCCGAAGTGCTCGATGCGGTGGCGGCAGTCCTCGCGGGGGGCCCGACGCTGGGCGTCCTCGATGGCATCCAGGGCCACGTCCACCGCGCCGTCGCCGATCGCGTGGACGGCCAGCTGCCAGCCGTTCTCGTGCGCGGCCACCAGGCGGCGTCGGAGCCAGTCCTGCGGGAACTGCAGGTAGCCGGTGTTGTGGGTCCCGGCCTCGGCGTCCGCGGCGTAGTCCTCGGTCATGTACGCGGAGCGCCCGATCAGCGAGCCGTCCGAGAGCACCTTGACCGCGCCGATGCGCAGCCGCTCGTCGCCCAGCCCGGTGCGCAGCCCGAGGTCCAGCCCGAACGGCTGGCCGTCCTCGGGCAGCGCACGCGCCACGGTGGCCCCGGTGGGGTCCACCGGGTGCAGCGTGGTGAGGTACGGCATCACGGTGGCCCGCACCGCGAGCCGCCCCCGGTCCCGGGCCAGCTGGTAGGCGGCCAGGTCCGTGACGCACTGGCCCAGGTGCTCCGGGGCGCCCAGCCCCGGTTCGGTCACGGACGTGATCCCGGCGGCCACGGCGACGTCGCTCGCGGCCGCAATCTGCTCCGCCACCTGCTCGGTGGTCTTGGCGGGCATCGCGGCCGAGACGATGGACCGGGCGGTCTCCTCGAGCAGGCCCAGGGCGGCGCCGTCGTCGTCCAGCGGCACGCTGCCGCCCTCGGGGACCGTGAACCCGGTGCGCCCGGGGTAGCCGGCGGCCTCGAAGGCCGCGGTGTTGACCACGGCCATGTGCCGCGAGTTGTGCCACAGCCACACGGGGTTCTCGGGGGACACCGCGTCCAGCGCCTCGGCCGTGGGGTGGGCCCCGCCCAGGTGGTTCTGGTCGTAGCCCTGTCCCATGACCCACTTACCGGGTTCGGCCTCCTGCGCGGCGGCCCCCACGGCGTCGAGCAGCTCGTCCATCGTGGCCACCGTGACCGGCCGCAGGTCCACCTGCAGCAGGGACTCGCCGAGGGCGCTCAGGTGGCAGTGGGCGTCGTGGAAGCCCGGGACCACGGTGGCCCCGTGCAGGTCCACCACCCGCGAGAAGACGTCCGAGGGAAGTTCGTCGTCCACGCTCACCACGCGCCCCCCGTGCACCCCCAGGGCGCCCACCACGGGGTGCCGAGGATCCTGCGTATGGATGCTGCCGTTGGTGTAGATGACGTCGAGTGCCATGGTGGCGCCGTCCTCGTGGTCGCGGTCCCGGACCGCGGGTGCCGTGCTCCGGCGATCCGCGCGGGCCGGTCCGGGACCCGCGGCGGCTCCCGCCATCGTCCCCCGGCACCGTGTCCCGTGTCACGCCCGGCCCACCGGGGCGCTCCTGCGGCACGGCGACGACGCCGCACGGTCGCCGTCCGCGCGCGCGTGAGGCGGGCGGCGTCGTCCTCCTGTGCCCCGCCGCGCGCCCGGACGGACTCGCGGGTGTCGGAACGGCGACGGGGCGGGCGCCCGCCACGGCCCTCTCGCGGTGGGGCCTGTCGTAGCGGGAGCCCGTCACGACGGCGCGCTGTCGCCCCGGGCGGGCGGTGTGACGCTAACCTCATGGGCAACGCCGTGCGTCGCCGCCGCCGTCACCGGGAGTCGCCCGCGCTCCCGCCGTCGCGGACGCACTCGCCCTCGAACCCCAGGAGAACGCCATGCCGTTCGATCCCCAGGCGCCGGCCACCGGCCCCATGCCCGTCTACCAGGAGAGGGGTGACCAGGGGTACAAGAAGTCCCTGGGCAACTTCCAGATCCAGATGATCGGCATCGGCGGTGCGATCGGCGTGGGCCTGTTCCTCGGCATCGGCGGGCGCCTCGCCGTGGCCGGGCCCGCGCTGATCCTGTCCTACCTGGTGGTCTCCGCCGTGGTCTACCTGCTCATGCGGGCCCTGGGCGAGCTCGTGATCCACCGGCCCACCACGGGCGCCTGGGTGTCCTACGCGCGGGAGTTCGTGAGCGACCGCTTCGCGTTCATGACCGGGTGGATCTACGTGGCGCTCTCCGCCGTGGCCGGCGTGGGGGAGATCGCGGCGCTCGCGGTCTACGTGCAGTTCTGGTGGCCCGAGATCCCGGGGTGGATCCCCTCGCTCGTGGCGGCCATGGTGATCGTGGGCTGCAACCTGCTGAGCGTGAAGCTCTACGGGTTCATCGAGACGTGGGCCGCGGCCATCAAGGTGGTGGCCATCCTGCTGTTCCTGGGCGCCGGGATCATCCTGGTGGTCGCCGGGGACATCTTCAACGCCCCCACCGCGGCCAGCGTGTCCAACCTGTGGAACCAGGGCTTCGCGACCCACGGCGTGATGGTGCTGGTGGTCGTGATGACCGGCGTGGTGTTCTCCTTCTCCGCGATCGAGATCGTGGGCGTCTCCGCCGGTGAGGCCAAGGACCCCGAGGAGTCCATGCCCAAGGCCATCAACTCCGTGGTGCTGCGCATTGCCATCTTCTACATCGGCTCCATCCTGGTGCTGTCCATGCTGCTGCCCACGGACGAGTACTCGGGGGAGGAGTCGCCGTTCGTGACCGCGCTGTCCTCCCTGAACATCCCGGCGCTCGCGGGGATCATGAACTTCGTGGTGCTCACGGCGGCCGTGTCCGGCGTCAACGCCACCCTGTACGCGTGCGTGCGGCTGCTGCGCAACCTGGCCGCGCACGGCCAGGCACCCGCGATCATGTCCACGGTCTCCCACCGCGGCGTGCCCTCCGGCGCGCTGGTCTGCATCTTCGGCTTCGACCTCGTGGGCATCGTGATGATCTACGCCCTGGGCGCCGCGGACGCGTTCGAAGTGGTGCTCAGCGCGTGCTCCGTGTTCATCCTCTTCGGCTGGATCTCGATCTTCGTGTCCCACCTGGGCTACCGGCGCCAGGTGGCGCGGGGCCAGGTGCAGCCCGTGCACTTCAAGATGCCCGGGGCACCGGTCACCAACTACGTGTGCCTCACGTTCCTGGTGGTGCTGTCCCTGTACATCATGTTCGACTTCTCCAACCCCCACTGGTACTTCAGCCTCCTGGCCGGCGTGCTGATCCTGGTGGCCACCAACGTGGGCTACGAGATCTCCAAGCGCCACGTGGCCAGGCACGGCCTGCCCGAGCTGAAGACCACGGGAACCGACGACCACGAGGACGCCGAGCCCGCGCAGACCGAGGGGCGCTGAGCGGCGTCGTCCTCCGGGCCGGGCACGGACGCCCGGGTGCGCCCGCGTGCCACGCGCCCCGGGCGTCGGCCGAACGCGGGCGCTGCCGCTAGGGTGGGGCACCGTATGAAACCCCGAGGCCGACACCGGAGGAAACCATGGACACCGTGAACAACCTGCCGTCCGCAACCGTGGACGAGATCCCCGAGGGCGCCCCGGTGCTCGACGTGCGCGAGCAGAACGAGTGGGATGCCGGGCACATCGAGGGCGCGCAGCACCTGCCGCTGTCGCAGCTCGCCGAGCGCGCCGAGGAGGTGCCCCTGGACCAGGACGTCTACGTGATCTGCCGCTCCGGCGGGCGCTCGCTGCGCGCCACCGCCTACCTCGCGCAGTACGGCTACGACCCCGTGAACGTGCTCGGCGGGATGGGTGCGTGGGCGGACGCCGGCAAGCCGATCGTCTCCGAGACCGGCGAAACGGCGCGCGTTCTGTGAATGCGGCGCACGCCGGCGTGGCCCCGGGTCCGGTGGACCCGGGGCCACGCCCCCTCCGGTACGCGTTCCTGGGCCCGGAGGGCACGTTCACCGAGGCTGCGTTGTTGCGTGTCCCCGGGGCCGACGCCGCCTCGCGGACTCCCGTGAACTCGGTGCCCGCCGCGCTGGGCGCGGTCCGCGAGGGCCGCATGGACGCCGCGGTGGTGCCCATCGAGAACTCGGTCGAGGGCGGGGTCACCGCCACCCTGGACGCCGTGTCGTTCGGTGCGGAGCTGCGGATCCTGCGCGAGATCCTGGTGCCCATCCAGTTCGTGCTCGTGGCGCCGGAGGCCACCTCCCTGGCGGACGTGTCCACCGTGTCCACCCACAGCCACGCGTGGGCGCAGGTGCGCGGCTGGGTCGAGGAGAACCTGCCCGGCGTGGCCTACGTGCCCGCCGCCTCCACCGCGGCCTCCGCCGTGGCCATGCTCGACGGATACGGCGGCGTGAGCACCGAGGGGCTGGGCTACGACGCCGCGGTGTGCTCCCCGGTGGTCGTCCAGCGCCACCCCGAGCTCACGGTGCTGGCCGAGGACATCGGGGACAACAAGCAGGCGGTCACGCGCTTCGTGCTCGTCGCCCGTCCGGACGCCCCCATGCCCGCGCCCACGGGAGCGGACAAGACCTCCCTGGTGGTGCCCCTGTGGGAGGACCGCCCCGGCGCGCTGCTCGACATCCTCGAGCAGTTCGCCACCCGCGGCGTGAACCTGACCCGCATCGAGTCCCGCCCCACCAAGACCCACCTGGGCGACTACTTCTTCTCCGTGGACATCGACGGCCACATCCATGACGCCCGCGTGGCCGAGGCCCTCATGGGCGTCCGCAGGATCTGCCCCCGCACCCGGTTCCTCGGCTCCTATCCCCGCGCCGACGAGCGCGCGGTCCCCGTGGCCACCCACCACAGTGACGCCGCATTCATCCAGGCCCGTTCGTGGGTCGACAACCTGAAAGGACAGTGACGTCCATGGACATCGAGGGCTGGAGCCAGACCCTGACGGCAGGACCGCTGCTGCTCATCGCCGCAGCCGCCATCGCGGTGCTGCTGGTGCTCATCATCAAACTGCGGGTCCACGCCTTCCTGGCGCTGATCATCGTCTCCGCCCTCACGGCGTTCGCCACGGGGATCCCCACCGACCAGGTGGTGCCCGTGATGCTCGACGGGTTCGGCAAGACCCTGGCCAGCGTGGCCCTGCTCGTGGGTCTCGGCGCGATGCTCGGGCGCCTGCTCGAGACCTCCGGCGGGGCACAGGTGCTCGCGGACCGGCTGATCCGGGCGTTCGGGGAGAAGCGCGCGCCGCTGGCCCTGGGCGTGGCCTCGCTGCTGTTCGGCTTCCCCATCTTCTTCGACGCCGGTCTGGTGGTCATGCTGCCCGTGGTCTTCTCGGTCGCGCGGCGTCTGGGCGGCAGCGTGCTCACGTACGCACTGCCCGCCGTGGGCGCGTTCTCCGTGATGCACGTGTTCCTGCCGCCGCACCCGGGTCCCGTCACCGCGGCCACGTTCTTCGAGGCCAACGTGGGCTACATCATCCTGGTGGGCCTGATCTGTGCGATCCCCGCGTGGTACGTGTCCTCCTACCTGTTCGGCAAGGTGGCCGGGCGCCGGATCTCCCTGCCCGTGCCCACCATCCTGGGTGAGGCCGAGGACGTGCGGAACCCGCCGAAGGTGGGGACCGTGGTGGCCATGCTGCTGCTGCCCATGGTGCTGATCTTCCTCAACACCGGGCTGGGAACCCTCGCGAAGTCCGGGGCGGTGTCTCAGGAGACCGCGTCCCAGACGTGGTTCCAGCTGCTGCGCTCCCTCGGCGAGACCCCGATTGCGCTGACCATCACGCTGATCGTGGCCGCGTTGTGCATCGGCCGGGCCCGCGGGCTCAGCGGCACCGCGATCGAGAAGACGTTCGACTCCGCGCTGGGCCCCGTGTGCTCGGTCATCCTCATCACCGGCGCCGGTGGGATGTTTGGCGGCGTGCTGCGCACCTCCGGGATCGGTGCGGCCCTCGAGGACGTGCTCGCGGACCTGGGGATCCCCGTGATCCTGGCCGGCTTCCTGATCGCCGCCGTGATGCGCGTGGCGCAGGGCTCGGCCACCGTGGCCCTGACCACCGCGGCGGGGCTGATCTCTCCCGCCGTGCTCGCGGGCGACTACAACGGCGTGCAGCTCGCGGCCATGGTCGTGGCCGTGGCCGCCGGTTCCGTGGTGCTCTCCCACGTCAACGACTCCGGGTTCTGGCTCGTGGGCCGGTTCCTGGAGATGGACGTGCGCACCACGTTCAAGACCTGGACGGTGCTCGAGACGATCATCGGCGTGGTGGGTTTCGCCCTGGCTGCTGTGGTCTTCGGGGTGGCCGGCGTCGCCTGACGCGGGTCCCCCGGACGATCGCGCACCGGGCGGGCGCCCGCGGCCTCAGCCGTGGGTGCCAGCCCGGTGCGCGTCCACGTCGTCCGCCTGGGACGGCGGCACGCGCACCTTCAGGGAGCGGTGGTGGATGGTGGTCTCGAACGCCTGGACGCTGCCGAGCGGGTCCCCGTCCACCTCGGACTCGATGGGCTCGTGGAACTCCACGCGCACGGACTTGCCGCTGTAGTAGTTGATCACGGGCGGTTCGTGGCGGTGCTGCAGCACCACCTTCGCGGCCATCCGCAGCCACCCCACCGCGGAACGGGGTGTCATCACCACGAGGTCCAGGAAGCCGTCGTCGAGCCGGGCCTTCGGCGCCAGGACGATCCCGGCGGTGAGCTCACCGCAGTTGCACACCATCACCGAGCGCACGAGACGCGAGACCCACGGCCCGCCGTCCACGGAGAAGCGCGCCCAGCGGGGCCCGCTGAATAGGTTGCGCGCCCCGGCCTCCGCGTACGCGGCCCAGCCCACGAGGTCCTTGAGGTCGTCCTTGGTGTCGGCCATGATCTGGGCGTCGAAGCCCGCGCCGCCCATCACCAGGAACCGGTGGTCCTCGCTGCGCCCGTCCGGGGTCTCGAGGTGCATGCCCACGGTGTCGATGGCCTTCTCCGAGCCGAACAGCGCCACGTCCACCGAGTGGTGCGGGTCCGCGAGGTCCGCCTGCAGGTTGCGGGCCAGCAGGTTCCCGGTGCCCAGCGGCAGCAGCCCGAGGGGGATCTCGCCCCCGGCCAGGGACGCGCCCACCGCGCGGATGGTGCCGTCCCCGCCCGCGGCGAGCACCACGTCCGCGCCCATGTCCACGGCCCGGCGGGCCATCGAGAACCCGGGGTCGTCGGCCTCGGTCTCGAAGATCACGGGATCGGCCCACCCGGCCTTGCGGCACGCGATGATCACGGCATCCTGGGCGAGCTCCGCGAGGGCCTTGGTGGGATTGACGACGACGGCCACGCGCTGGGGCGTCCGGGGCAGTTCCGGCACGGCTCCCTTTCCTGGATCGGTTGAAAGGCGGCTGGAGATGGGCTCAAGTGTACGGTCACCGGGTGCGCGGGCGCCGTCGGGACGCTGTATCGCGCCCCCGGGCATCCGTTGGATACCCTGGACGCGTGATCGACATCAATGAGCTGCGCGCCGACCCTGACACGTACCGAGCCTCCCAGACCGCCCGCGGGGCGGACGCCGGGCTCGTGGACCGCATCCTCGAGGCGGACTCCCGGCGCCGCAGCGCGATCACCGACTTCGAGTCCCTGCGGGCCGAGCAGAACGCGTTCGGCAAGAAGGTGGCCAGGGCCCAGGGCGAGGAGAAGCAGCAGCTGCTCGCGCAGGTCAAGCAGCTGGCGGCGGACGTGAAGGCCGCCCAGGCCGCCGCGGACGAGGCCCAGGCCACGCAGCAGCAGCTCGTGACGCAGTTCCCCAACCTGATCGTGGAGGGCATCCCCGCCGGCGGCGAGGACGACTTCGTCCAGCTGCGCACCGAGGGCACCCCCCGGGACTTCGCGGCGGAGGGCTTCGAGCCGCGCGACCACCTGGAGCTCGGCGAGCTGCTGGACGGCATCGACATGGAGCGCGGTGCCAAGGTCTCCGGCTCGCGGTTCTACTTCCTCAAGCGGGACGTCGCCCGGCTGGAGACGGCGCTGCTGATGGCCGCGCAGGACCTCGCGCTGGACAACGGCTTCATCCCCATGACCACGCCCAACCTGGTGCGCCCGGGCATCATGAACGGCACCGGTTTCGACGTGGAGCACGACGACGAGATCTACCGCGTGGGCAAGGACGACCTCTACCTCGTGGGCACCTCCGAGGTGGCCCTGGCCGGCTACCACTCGGACGAGATCCTGGACCTCTCCGGCGGGCCGCTGCGCTACGCCGGGTGGTCCTCGTGCTACCGCCGCGAGGCCGGTTCCGCGGGCAAGGACACCCGCGGGATCATCCGCGTGCACCAGTTCAACAAGCTGGAGATGTTCGTCTACTGCCACCCCGAGGACGCCGCCGCGGAGCACGAACGGCTGCTCGCGTGGGAGGAGCAGATGCTGCAGGCGTGCGGGCTCGCCTACCGGGTGATCGACACCGCCGCCGGGGACCTCGGCACCTCCGCCGCCCGCAAGTTCGACTGCGAGGCGTGGATCCCCACCCAGGGCAAGTACCGCGAGCTGACCTCCACGTCCAACTGCACCACGTACCAGGCACGCCGCCTCAACATCCGCGAGCGGCTGCCCGAGACCACGGACGCCCACGGGAAGGTCAAGAAGGGCGGCACGCGCGCCGTTGCCACCCTCAACGGCACCCTGGCCACCACCCGCTGGCTCGTGGCCCTGCTCGAGACCCACCAGCAGGCCGACGGCTCCGTGACGGTTCCCGAGCTCCTGCGCCCGTACCTGCGCGGGCAGGAGGTCCTGCGTCCGGTCGCCTGACCGGCGCACAGGCCCTCCGCCGATGACGCCGCCCGCCCACCGTGCCCGCGCGCGGCGAGCGGGCGGCGTCGTGCGTGACGGGATGAGCGTCCTGGTGCGCGCCGCAGGCCGGCCACCACGGCGGAGGGGCCGTGAGGTGCGCCGGCCGGAGACGGTGACGTGGCCGCGAGCCCAGCGCCGGCCGCCGGGGTGGGGCAGCCCCCTGCTGCGCCGTCACCGGTCGACACGGGACTTCACCCTCGCGTCACCCGGGCGTCCACCCGCGGACATGCCCCCATGGTCATGTGACACCATGACTGTCATGACTGAGACTCAGGCCGGCACCGACGACCGGCGCACCGACGACCGCGCGACGAGCGCCGCGGACGCCTTCGCGCCCATGAAGATCCAGACCCCCCGCTCCAGCTCGTGGACCAGGGAGGAGGGCGTACGGTACCTCGTGGCGCTGGACGTGGACGGCACGCTCGTGGACCACGACGGCCACATGTCCCGCGGCGTCAAGGACGCCCTGCGCGCCGTGGTGGGCGCCGGGCACCACGTGGTGATCTCCACCGGGCGCTCCATGGGCGCCACCCTGCCCGTGATCCGCCAGGGGCACATCGACTCCGGCTTCGCCGTGTGCTCCAACGGCGGCGTGACCCTGCGGCTGGACCCGCAGCTGGAGGAGCACTACGAGGTCACGGACCGCGTGAGCTTCGACCCCGCCCACGCCCTGCGGGCCCTGGCCAGCAAGCTGCCCACCGCCAAGTTCGCCCTCGAGGGCGCGGACGGGCGCTTCTACTCCACCGAGCGTTTCCAGGACGCGTCCTTCGGCATCGAGGCCGTGGGCGTGGACATCCACGAGCTCGCGCAGATCCCGGCGGTGCGCCTGGTGGTCTACAGCGCCACGGACGCCCCCGGGGACTTCGCGGACGCCATCGAGCAGGCCGGTCTGCACGGCGTCGCCTACTCCGTGGGGTGGTCCTCGTGGCTGGACGTGGCCGCGAACGGCGTGTCCAAGGCCAGCGCCCTGGAGCGGATCCGCCAGCACCTGGACGTGGACCCCGCCCACACGGTGGCCATGGGGGACGGGCGCAACGACATCGAGATGCTGCAGTGGGCCGCGCGCGGGGTGGCCATGGGCCAGGCCCCGGACGAGGTGGCCGAGGTCAGCCGCGAGGTCACGGGCAGTGTGTACGAGGACGGCGCGGCGGCCGTGCTGCGCACCCTGCTCTGAGCCGCGCGCGGCACCTCCCGGTGAAAACGCATCGACCTGGGATACTGGCACCGTGTTCGTCCTGACCCTGACCCAGCGCGTGCCGGGCGCATCCCGCCCGGATCCCGAGACGGACCGCGAGGTGTGCCGGCGTCTCGCCGCCCTGCCCACGCGGGCACCGTTCCAGCCCTCGGGTCCCGGCATCGTCCGGGGCCTCACGGAGGACCCGCAGGCCGCGGTGGACGCCGCGATGACCGGGCTGCGGAACAGCGCCTACGCCGTGGGGATCGGGGTGGGGGACGTCCACCTCACGCGCGTGGACCAGCCGGACGGCCGCGTGGCCGTCACGGCGGAGGGCCCGGGCATGGGCTTCGGGCACGACGCTGCCCAGCACACCCGCAGCTCCGAGCGCGTGGCCGTGCGCGTGAGCGCGGCGGACGCCGAGGCCGCGGCCCAGGCGGAGGCCGTGCTGCGGATCGTGGGCCACATCGTGGCCGTGCGCAGCGAGGCCGAGTGGCGGGTGGTGGACCTCATGGTCCCGGGTGCCCGCGGCCAGCAGAGGACGGTGGCGCAGCAGCTGGGCATCACACCCCAGGCGGTGTCCAAGGCCGTGGTGCGCTCCCTGTGGAACGAGGAGTGGCGGGCCCGCCCCGCGGCCGCCACCCTGCTGCGGCTGTGCGCGCCCGAGGACCCGCTGGGCCTCTAGACCGGCCGCCTCCCGGGTGCGGGGCACCCGCGCTCACCACCACGTGTCCACTGCGAAGCCCGCGGCCTCGAGGTGTGCCCGCAGCACGGGCAGGCACTCCGTGGGCAGCCGCAGGGAACCGGGCACGTCCCGGGCGTCGAAGTAGCCCGTGAGCCACGTGAAGGCGGGGTGCTCCTCGGCCAGTGACTCGCAGCGTGCCACCACCTCCGCGGTGTACTGCTCCGGGGCGAAGATCCAGAAGGACTCCACGTCGGTCAGCTGGAACAGCCCGATGCCCCGGTGCCCGGGGGTCCCGGACCGGGTGGCCGCTCCGGGCGGTGGCGCCGGGGCGGCCTCGCCCCACGCCTGGGACGGGCTGCGCACCCAGCCGCCGGAGGCCGCGGGCCCGAGAGCGGGCGCCAGGGGGTCCAGCTCCCAGCGCGGTGCCGCGGCGAGCCACTCCGGGACCTCCGGGGGGTACAGCGGGGCGTGGGGGGCCTCGGGCCAGCGGTCCCGCCACGTGGCCCAGGCGCCGGCCTGGACCCGGTCCCAGAACTCCTCGGCCCCGAGGTCCACGGACACCTCCGCCACGGTGCTGCTGGGCCGTGCCCACGTGGCCGGCGCCTGCTCCCCGGGCAGCTGCACGGACTCCGCGGTGAAGGGCCGGGAGGCGATGTCCGGGTGGAGGGAGGGTGTGGGTGCCGGTGCTGCCCCGGCCGCCGAGAGCAGCGCGCGAACCCCGTCCGTGAGCCGCTCCGGGCCGAGCACCTGGGTGGACGCGGTGCCGTGGAAGACGTACACACGCTCGTCAGCACCGTGCTGCGGATCGAACACGGACACCACCTCCCGGACGGACGGACGTGCGGTGGGGCGAGCACCGCGGGAACACCGAGCCCGAGGACCGGGCGACCCGCGCGCTGCGCGGCACCCCGGCCACCGGAGCGAGACCATCCCACCACGGCCCGGCGACACGCATAAGCGGCGGGACGACGAGGTCCCCGCCGCCGGAACGCACCGGCTGCGGGGACCTCTGCGGGACGGGGGAGGGACTCAGTCGTCCTGCTCCGCCTCCGCGGCGTTGTCGTACTGGGACTGCTGGAAGCGCTGCTGCGCCTCCACGATCAGGCGCTCGGCGGTCTCCTTGCCCTCCCAGCCCTCACCCTTGACCCACTTGTTGGGTTCGAGGTCCTTGTAGCGCTCGAAGAAGTGCTGGATCTCCTTCTGCAGGAACTCGTTGACGTCCTCGAGGCCCTGGATCCCGTCGTAGCGCTTGTCCGTGGACACGCACAGCACCTTGGCGTCCCCGCCGGCCTCGTCCGTCATGTTGAACACCGCGATCGGGCGCGCCTCGACGATCACGCCGGGCATGATGTCCACGTCCATGATGACCATGGCGTCCAGGGGGTCGCCGTCCTCGCCCAGGGTGTCCTCGAAGTAGCCGTAGTGCGTGGGGTACTGCATGGAGGTGAAGAGCACGCGGTCCAGGCGGATCCGGCCGGTCTCGTGGTCGATCTCGTACTTCACGCGGGAACCGCGGGGGATCTCGATGGTGACGTCCAGCTCCATGGTGACACTCCTTGAATCGTGGTGAGGTGGGCCGGGCACGGCGTTCACCCGGCGCCCACGGCCACCACCGGGTCCCGGCGGCGTCCGTGAGGGCAGATGCTCCCACGATACCGGCCGCGCCCTCCGCGGTCCCAGCGGGCCGGGGCTGAGCGTTGTCCCCGTCAGACCCGTGCAGGACAATGGGGCCCATGCCGGCCACCTCGTCACGTCCCCGCGCCGCGCGCCGCGGTCCGGTGCTGCTGTGCGTGCTGCTGGCTCTCGCGCTCGTGGCCTCCGCGGCGCTCGCGGTCCCCGCCCTGGCCGGTGAGCTGCGCCCCGTCGCGCAGTGGCGAGCGGCGCACGAGGAGCTCGCGGAGGGGTCCGGCGCCGCGGACCACGACGCCGCCGCGGGGCCAGGCGCGGGCGGCACCCCCGAGTCGGGAGACAGCGCCGACGAGGGCGCGCGCACCGGTGCCGAGGACGGCTCGGACCGCGGCGCGGACCCGGTCCCCGGCAGCGCGGGCAGCCCCGCGGCGTCGTCGTCCGGCGCCGTCTCCGCGCAGGGTCTCCAGCGGGCGCTGGACGCCGGGCTCGAGGGAGCCCCCGGCGTGGTCACCGCCGCGGTGGGGGAGCTGGGAGCCGACGGCCCGGTGGCGGGGCGGGAGCAGGCCCGCCCCGTGGTGCCCGCCTCGAACCAGAAGCTGCTGAGTGCCCTGGCGGTGGCCGAGCACGTGGGGGCCCAGGACCGGCTGGTGACCACCGTGGTGAGCGGCGGGCCCGGGGCGCTGACCCTGGTGGCGGGGGGAGACACGATGCTCGCCCCGGGGCAGGGGGACCCCGCGGCGGTCAACGGCCACGCGGGACTCGGGACCCTGGCCCGGCGCACCGCGCGGGCGCTCGAGCAGCGCTCGCCGGACGGGGTGCCCGGTGCCGTGGAGGTCACGGTGGACACGAGTCTGTTCGCCGGCCCGGACCTGAACCCGGCGTGGGAGAAGGAGGACGTCGCCTCGGGGGAGATCTCCCGGGTTGCACCCATCGCGCTGTACTCCCACCGGGTGCCCGCCGCGGACGGCACCGATCCCGGGGACCGTGGGCGGCGGCCCGCGGACCCCGCGGGCGAGGCCCTCGCAGAGTTCTCCCGGCAGCTGCAGAAGGAGCTGGGCGACGCCGCGGTCACCGCGCGGGGGACCGCCCGGGCACCCGAGGGGGCCACCGAGCTCGCACGGGTGGAGTCCGCCCCGGTGCACGAGCAGAGCGCCTACATGCTCGCGCACTCGGACAACTCCCTCGCCGAGACCCTCACCCGGGTCGCGGCGGCACGCTCCGGACGGGAGGCGAGCGTGGCAGGGGTCCAGGACCTGCTGCCGGCCGCGCTGCGCGAGCACGGGATCGACACCTCCGGGCTGCGGGTGCTGGACGCGAGCGGCATGGCACCGGGCAACCGGGTCACGGCCGCCACACTCGCCCGGGCCGTGGACACGCTGCTCACGGAACCGCGGTTCGGCCCGTACGGGCGCGGGCTGCCCGTGGCCGGTGGCACCGGAACCCTCGCGGAGCGTTTCGACGACCCCGCGGAGCAGCCTGCCCGAGGGGTGGCCCGGGCCAAGACCGGCACGCTGCTGGACGTGGTGGCGCTCAGCGGGTACGTGCAGCGGGAGGACGGGGCCGTGCTCGTCTACGCGGTGGTGCTCAACGGCGTCACGGGGCACACCGCCCGGGCCAAGGACCGCGTGGACCGCACGGTCGCGGAGCTCACCCGGAGCCGGTGAGCGGTCCACGGCACCCGGGGTGACCCCGAGCGTGGCCCTTCTGTGCGGGTCGGAGCGGTGTGGTTGAGTGTGCCCATGAGCCGAGAACTGACCCGCCGTTCGCTGGTCGACTGGGATGCCGCCGCGCAGATCGCCGCGAAGGTCACGCCCCCGGGGCCCACCCCTGAGCCCCGCGAGATCTCCAGGGCGGTGGAGTCCCTGCGCTACTTCGCCCACGAGTCCGTGCACCACGTGCACGTCATCACCGGGCTGGACGCCGCGGAGAACCTGCGTGACTCCACCGTGCTGGTGGTGGACCGTGCGGGGTGGGCCAAGGCCAACACCCAGACCTTCTCCGTGCTGATGCAGCCGGTGTTCGACCGGCTGAGCGCGAAGGACCCCGCCAAGTTCGCCGCCGCGCAGCGCGGGATCGCCCCCACGGCCACGGCCGCGGAGATAGGGGCCCTGGTGGGCTTCCTGTCCTCCAAGGTGCTCGGGCAGTACGACCCCTACGCCGGGCTCGTCTCCGAGCGGGCCGCCCGCAGCCACCCCGGGGGGCGCCTGATGTTCGTGGCCCCCAACGTGCTGTGGACCGAGCGGGAGCTCAACGTGGTCCCCGAGGACTTCCGGCTGTGGGTGTGCCTGCACGAGCAGACGCACCGCGTGCAGTTCGCCGCGGCCCCGTGGCTGCGGGACCACATGCTCGAGCAGATCTCCCGGCTGGGCTCCCTGGACGCCGGCGCCTGGCAGCGGCTGCGCGCCGTGGGGGCCTCCCTCGCCGGGCGCTCCAGGGACCCCCGCCCGGACGCCGGGCTGGGACCCCTCACCCACCTGCTCACGGACGAGGAGCGCGCCACCCTCTCCCACGTGACCGCCGTGATGTCCCTGCTGGAGGGCCACGCGAACGCCGTGATGGACGCCGTGGACGCCAGCATCGTGCCCACGGTCAAGACTATCCGCCGCCGCTTCGACGCGCGCTCCTCGACCCACGGGGCGCTGGACCGGATGGTCCGCTCCCTGCTGGGCATGGACGCCAAGATGCGCCAGTACAGCAACGGGCAGAAGTTCGTGGAGCACGTGGTGGAGCGTGTGGGCATGGAGAGCTTCAACACGGTGTGGAGCTCCCCGCAGACCCTGCCCACGGAGGCCGAGATCCACGACCCCGAGGCCTGGGTGCGGCGCGTGCTCGGCTGAGCCGCCCCCCCGGCACCCGGCCCGACTTCAGATCGGTGTGCCAAGATGACCCCGTGAGCTCTGAAAACATCAACCAGCAGATCCGGCTGTACGGTCAACCGCTGTCGGAGCGCTTCGGCGCCGTGGTGGGGGCCTACGGCATCACCCAGCGCAGGCTGGCCCAGGTGCTGGGGCTCTCCGCGCCCATGCTCTCGCAGCTCATCAGCGGCCGACGCATCAAGATCGGCAACCCGGCCGTCTACGAACGCCTGGTCATGCTCGAGGACAGCGCGGGCTCCTCGGACCTCGAGGCCGTCCTGAGCCGCGTGGAGGCTTCGCAGCCGGTGCTTTCCACGTCCCAGATCCGCACCGGCATCACCACGGACACGGACGCCGTGACCGCACTGGCCTCGGTGGTCCCCACGGGGGAGCTGGAGCGCGCCCTGGTGATGCTCGGGGAGAACACCCCCGTGCTCTCCAAGGTGCTGGCCATGGCCGAGGAGTGCGCCCAGCGCAAGAGCGCCTCGCAGGGCTGAGCCGGTGCAGCGAGGACGCAGTGGCCGCCTGAACCCGACCGTCGCCCGGGTGCGGCGTGCGGTGCGGCGCACACTGGATCCGGTGCTCGACGCCGACCGCTCCCGTGGTGAGGCCCCGCCCCTGGTGCTGCTCGGCTGCAGCGGGGGAGCGGACTCGCTCGCGCTCGCGGCGGCCGCGGCCCACCTGCAGCGCCACGGCACGTGCCGCGTGGGGGCGGTGGTGGTGGACCACCAGCTGCAGGACGGCTCGGGGGAGGTTGCCCACCGCGCCGCCCAGACCCTGCGGGGGCTGGGGCTGGACCCGGTCCACGTGGAGCGCGTGCACGTGACCCGCCGCGGCACCGGCCCGGAGATGGCCGCCCGGCTCGCCCGCTACGAGGCCTTCCGTTCGGTGGTCGCCCGCACGGGCGCCGCCGCCGTGCTGCTCGGCCACACCCGCGACGACCAGGCCGAGACGGTGCTGCTCGGGCTGACCCGCGGCTCCGGCACGCGCTCGCTGTCCGGGATGCCCGAGCGCCGCGTCGAGGACGGTGTGCTCTACCTGCGCCCGCTGCTCAACGTCACCCGTGCGGAGACCGAGACGGTGTGCGCCGCCGAGGGCCTGGAGCCCTGGCTCGATCCCAGCAACGCGGACACCGCGCTGACCCGCTCCCGGATCCGCCACGAGGTGCTGCCCCACCTGGAGGCCCAGCTCGGACCCGGCGTCGGCAGGGCCCTGGCCCGCACGGCGTCGGTGCTCGGCGCGGACGCGGACTATCTCGAGGAGCAGGCCGCGGCCGCCTACGACGCCGCCCTGCTGGCTCCGAGCCGTGCGGAACCGGAGCACGCGGTGGTGCTGGACGGCGCGGTGCTGCAGGCCACCCCGGCGGCCCTGCGGCGTCGTGTGCTGGCCCGGGCGTGCGTGGCCGCGGGCGGGGAGACGCCCACGTTCGAGCGGCTGGGAGCGCTGGAGGACTTCGCCCTCGGCCACGGCGAGGCCGGGCCCGTGCAGCTGGCGGGTAAGGTGTCAGCGTGGCGGCACCGCCCGGACGCGGACCGTGCGCGGGGGTGCCTGGAGCTGCGCGGAGAGCCCAGCCCGGCGCCCCAGCAGAGAACCACCACCCAGAACAACCCCGGGAGTGCCCAGTGAAGGCCGAACACGTCCACGAGGATCTGAGCAGCATCCTGTTCACCAAGGAGCAGATCGCCGAGAAAGTCCGCGAGCTCGCGCAGCAGATCGACCGCGACTACGAGGGCCGGGACGTGCTGCTCGTGGGCGTGCTCAAGGGCGCCGTGCCCGTGATGGCGGACCTGATGCGCGAGCTGCAGGGCCAGTACCCCATGGACTGGATGGCGGTGTCCTCCTACGGCTCCGGAACCAAGTCCTCCGGCGTGGTGCGGATCCTCAAGGACCTGGACACGGACCTGCACGGCAAGGACGTGCTGATCGTGGAGGACGTGATCGACTCCGGCCTCACCCTCTCCTGGCTGCGCACCAACCTGGAGTCGCGCGGCACGCGCTCCGTGGAGATCTGCGCGCTGCTGCGCAAGCCCGAGGCCATGAAGACCGACATCGACGTCCGCTACGTGGGATGGGACATCCCCAACGAGTTCGTGGTGGGCTACGGGCTGGACTTCGCGGAGCAGTACCGCAACCTGGACTGCATCGCCACCCTGGCCCCGCACGTCTACCAGTGAGCCGGGCGCGCCGCCGCGCGTGACCCGGCCACCCAGGCCCCGCCACCGCAGCTCCCAGCCCGCACCGGGCGGGCCCGTGTACCGTGGCCGGTCCGTGTGCGCTGTGAAAGAACGGGCGGCGCACGAGGCGCTGCGGCGCCGCACGAAGCGATACATTGTGCCAAACGCGCCACGGCCCGCGTGTCCGAACCCCCGTGCACCGGGGGCGGTCCGCCGACATGCGAGCGGGGCGCGGCGTGACACGTCCACGGGAGGATCAACGGCTTGGCCACGGCAAAAAAACCCACGAGTTTCTTCAAGGGCCCCATCTTCTGGATCCTGCTGGCCATTGTGGTCCTGGTTCCCGTGGGAGCGAGCTTCTTCAGCCCCACCACGTCCCGCGTGGACACCAACGTGGGCCTGGACCTGCTCGAGCAGGACAAGGTCAAAGAGGCCAAGATCTACGACGGCGAGCAGAAGGTGGAGCTCTCCCTCAAGGACGACCTCAACCAGGGTGACCGCAACCTGGGCAAGGACGTGGAGTTCTACTACGTCAAGCCCCGCGCCGAAGAGGTCGTGAAGACCATGGACCAGGCGCACCTGGAGGGCTTCACGGACCAGCCCGTGGAGAACAACTGGTTCCTGTCCCTGGTGCGCTTCCTGCTGCCCTTCCTGATCATCATGGGCATCTTCTGGTTCATCTTCTCCCGCATGCAGACCGGTGGGCAGGCCATGAAGTTCGGCCGCTCGAAGGCCAAGATGTTCAACAAGGAGAACTCAGAGGTCACGTTCGCGGACGTGGCCGGCGCGGACGAGGCCGTCCAGGAGCTCGACGAGATCAAGCAGTTCCTGGTGGAGCACGACCGCTTCACCGCGGTGGGCGCCAAGGTGCCCAAGGGTGTGCTGCTCTACGGCCCTCCCGGCACGGGCAAGACCCTGCTGGCCAAGGCCGTGGCCGGTGAGGCCGGTGTGCCGTTCTACTCCATCTCCGGCTCGGACTTCGTGGAGATGTTCGTGGGCGTGGGCGCCTCCCGCGTGCGCGACCTCTTCCAGCAGGCCAAGGAGAACGCCCCGGCCATCATCTTCGTGGACGAGATCGACGCCGTGGGCCGTCAGCGCGGCGCCGGCATGGGCGGCGGCAACGACGAGCGCGAGCAGACGCTGAACCAGCTCCTCGTGGAGATGGACGGCTTCGACGCCAACACCAACGTGATCCTGATCGCCGCGACCAACCGCCCGGACGTGCTGGACCCCGCGCTGCTGCGCCCGGGCCGCTTCGACCGCCAGATCGGCGTGGACGCCCCGGACATGAAGGGCCGCGAGCAGATCCTGCGCGTGCACGCCAAGAACAAGCCGCTCGCGCAGAACGTGGACCTCGCGTCCGTGGCCAAGCGGACCCCGGGCTTCACGGGCGCCGAGCTGGCCAACGTGATGAACGAGGCCGCACTGCTCACGGCGCGCTCCCACGCGCAGCTGATCGACGACCGCGCCGTGGACGAGGCCATCGACCGCGTGATCGCCGGTCCGCAGAAGCGCTCCCGCGTGATGAAGGAGCTGGAGCGCAAGGTCACGGCCTACCACGAGGGCGGCCACGCCCTGGTGGCGGCGGCCCTGCGCAACACGGACCCGGTCACCAAGATCACCATCCTGCCGCGCGGGCGGGCCCTGGGCTACACCATGGTGATGCCCTCGGACGACAAGTACTCCACCACCCGCAACGAGCTGCTGGACCAGATGGCCTACGCCATGGGCGGGCGCGCGGCCGAGGAAATCGTGTTCCACGACCCCTCCACCGGCGCCTCCAACGACATCCAGAAGGCCACGGACACCGCCCGGAAGATGGTCACCCAGTACGGGATGAGCGCCAAGATCGGCTCCGTGAAGATCGGCGGGGACAACTCGGACCCGTTCGTGGGCCGCGAGATGGGCTCCGGCTCCAAGGAGTACTCGGACCGCACCCTGGGCATCGTGGACGACGAGGTGCGGCTGCTGCTCGAGCAGGCCCACGACGAGGCCCACCAGATCCTGCTGCAGAACCGCCCGGTGCTGGACCGCCTGGCGCTCGAGCTGCTGGAGAAGGAGACCCTCAACGAGGCCCAGATCCGGGAGATCTTCCGGGACGTGACCCTGCGCGATGTGCGTCCCGTGTGGCAGTCCGGCGAGGAGCGCGAGATCTCGGACGTGCCCCCGGTGGTCACCGCCGCGGAGCACGAGGAGGCCCGCCGCAAGAACCTGCAGGACCCCAGCACCATGGCCCCCCAGGACCAGGCGGTGGCCGCCAAGCCGGAGCACCCTCTGGAGGTCCCGGAGCACCAGGATCCGCGCCCGGGCGGCGACGACGCCCAGTCCGGTCCCGGCGGTGGCCAGGGCGGGGTGCCCGGGCAGGAACCGGGTGGTAAGCGGGAGAACGGCTGAATGGCACCCGCGCCCGAGCAGAACGCGCCCATCCCCAGCGCTCCCGAGCACGACGCCCACGAACCGGTCTCCGAACCCGTCTCCGGCTCCTTCCTCGACCACGCCGGCACCGGTGAGGTCTCCGCCGCGGTGGACCAGCCGAGGATCGCCGCCGCGGTGCGGGAGATCCTGCTGGCCGTGGGGGAGGACCCCGACCGCAACGGTCTCCGCGACACCCCGGCTCGGGTGGCCCGCGCGTACGCGGAGGTCTTCGCGGGGCTGCACGAGGATCCCGCCGAGCTGCTCGCCACGTCCTTCGACATCGGCCACTCGGAGATGGTGCTGGTGCGTGACGTGCCGTTCTACTCCACGTGCGAGCACCACCTGGTGCCGTTCCACGGGGTGGCCCACGTGGGCTACATCCCCGGCCCGGAGGGCAAGGTCACGGGCCTGTCCAAGCTCGCGCGCCTCGTGGACCTCTACGCCAAGCGCCCCCAGGTCCAGGAGCGGCTGACCACCCAGGTGGTCGAGGCGCTCGTGGCGCACCTGCACCCCGCCGGGGCGATCGTGGTGGTCGAGTGCGAGCACCTGTGCATGTCCATGCGCGGCGTGCGCAAGCCCGGCGCCAGGACGGTCACCTCCGCCGTGCGCGGGCAGCTGCGGGACCCCGCCACGCGTGCCGAGGCCATGAACCTGATCGCAGCGGGACACGGCCGGTGACCGCCGCGCACCACGCCGCCACCGGCGCCCAGGGCGGCGCACCGGGCGCTCCCCGCGCCGCCCCAGGTGCCCAGGGCCCGACAGCCGACGCCAGGGGCGCGGCCACCGGAGCCCACGACGCCGCCCGCCCCGGTTCCCGGCCGGATGCGCCGGACCGTGCGGGTGGGGACGCACCCCTCGGGTGGGGCTCGTTCGAGGGGCTGCCCACCGGGCGCACCCTGGTGATGGGGGTGCTCAACGTGACCCCCGACTCGTTCAGCGACGGCGGCCGCCACGACTCGGAGGCGGCGGCCATCGCGCACGGCCTGCGCCTCGCGGAGCAGGGAGCGGACATCGTGGACGTGGGCGGGGAGTCCACCCGTCCGCACGCGCAGCAGGTGGACCCGCGCGAGGAACGGCGCAGGGTGTTGCCGGTGATCCGGGAACTGAGCCGCCGCGGCGTCGTCGTGAGCGCGGACACGCTGAACGCGGACACGGCCCACGCCGCGATCGAGGCGGGCGCGCACATCGTCAACGACGTCTCGGGCACCGCCGTCAGTGCGGAGATGGTCGAGCTCGTGGGCGCCACCGGCGTGCCGTACGTGCTCATGCACTCGCGCGGGACCCCGCAGACCATGACCGGGCTGGCCACCTACACGGACACGGTGGCCGACGTGCTGCGGGAGCTCACCGCGGTGCGCGACCGGCTGCTCGCGGCCGGCGCGGCCCCGGAGCGCCTGGTCCTGGACCCCGGTCTGGGCTTCGCGAAGGCCGGCACGCAGGACTGGGAGCTGCTGCGGGCCCTGCCCCGGCTGCAGGCGCTGGGCCACAGGGTGCTCGTGGCGGCCTCCCGCAAACGCTTTCTCGGGGCGCTGCTGGCCGAGGACGGCGAGCCCCGCCCCGTGGACGGGCGCGACGGCGCCACCGCCGCGCTCAGCGCCCTGGCGGCGTTCGGCGGCGCCTGGGCCGTGCGCGTCCACGACGTCCCGGCCACGGTGGACGCGGTGGCCACCGCGCACGCGTGGCTGGGAATCGAACCACCCGTACTGCGACCCCGGGATGCAGGGAGCTGACGCCGCCATGACCACCGCCACACCCGACCCCGCCCACCTCGACCGCATCACCCTCACCGGGCTGGGTGCGGTGGGCTACCACGGCGTATTCGAGAAGGAGCGTCGCAGCGGGCAGCCGTTCTTCGTGGACCTCGTGCTGCACGTGGACCTGCGCCCCGCCGGTGCCACCGACGACCTCACCCGCACCGTGCACTACGGCGAGGTCGCCGAGATGGTGCGCGAGATCATCATCGGCACGCGGTTCCAGCTCATTGAGGCCCTCGCGGAGGAGATCGCCCGCAGCCTGCTGGAGCGCTTCACCCTCGTGGCCGCCCTCGAGGTCACGGTGCACAAGCCCAAGGCACCCATCGACGTCACGTTCTCGGACGTGGCCGTGAGCATCGTGCGCACCCGCGCCGCACTCGGGGCGGGTTCACGCTGATGGCCGCCCGGTGCGTCGTGGCCCTGGGCGCCAACCTGGGGGACCGGCTCGCGGTGCTGCGGCACGCGGTCCGGGACCTGGAGGCGAGCCCGGGGATCACGGTCACCGCGGCGTCGCCCGTGGTGGAGACCCGCTCCGTGGGCGGGCCAGAGGGCTCCCCGGACTACCTCAACGCCGTGGTGGAGCTGCGCTGCGAGCTCGCGCCCCTGGAGCTGCTGGAGGTGTGCCAGCGGATCGAGCAGCGCCACGGGCGCACCCGGGAGCTGAGGTGGGGCCCGCGCACCCTGGACCTGGACGTCGTGTGCGTGGAGGGTGTGCGCAGCGAGGACCCGCGGCTCGTGCTGCCGCACCCGCGCGCGGCGCAGCGGGCCTTCGTGCTGCGCCCGTGGGAGCTCATGGATCCCGCCGCGGAGCTGGACGGGGTCCCGGTCGCGCGTCTCGCGCGCGCCGCCGCGGACCTGGGGGACCTCACCGTGACCGAGCACCGGCTGCGGCCGGAGGAGGAGACGTCGTGCGCTACCTGAACCTGCTGTCCCTCGTGGCCGCCGCCGCGGTCGCCGCCGCCGTGGGGTGGAGCATCGCCCAGGTGGTCGGGGGGCGGGAGAGCCTGCTCATCCTGGCCTGGGTCAGCATCGTGGCCGAGGTGGCCGCGGGAGCGGTGGTCGCGTACCTCGGGCTGCGGCTGCGCGCCCACCGGGACCCGGAGGCCGGCCGGGGCGCCCGGAAAGACCCGGCGCGGCGCAAGCCGTACGACCCCGTGTGGGCCGTGGGCACGGCCGCCGCGGCGCAGGCCATCGCGTACTACGGCGCGCTGTGCGCCGGGTGGCACGCGGGGATCGGTGTGGACCAGCTGGCCCTGATCGGTGTCCGCTCCACCCAGCAGCCGCTGTGGCAGTGCGTGGCCCAGGTTCTCGTGGGCGTGGCCCTGGCCGTGGTGGGCTGGATCGTGGAGAAATCCTGCAGACTTCCTCCCGATGACCCGGACGCGGAGGAGGAAAGCCCGTACGGTGGGCGGCGTGACCCGTACGCCACCGGAGAGGGAGGATATGCCCGCGACCACTGACCTGAGCCCTGCGGGACTGAGCTGGCACGGGGTGTCCCCCAAGTACGTGCCGGTGCGCCTGATCGGCGCCGCGATCGGGACCGCCGCCTGGACGGCGGGCCTGGCCGTGCCCCTGGTTCTCGCGCTGCTGGGTGTGTGGGGCGGAGCCGCCTCGTGGCTGTGGATCCTGCCCGCCGCCGCCCTGGTGTGGGGGCTGGTCAACCTCGCGCTCGTGCCCCGCAGGGTGCGCGCCATCGGCTATGCGCAGGCGCCCACCGAGCTGTGGCTGCGCCGGGGCCTGTTCTTCCGCTCCGTGACCGTGGTGCCCTACGGCCGCATGCAGTACGTGGACATCAAGACCGGACCCGTGCTCAACGCCTTCGGACTGGCCACCCTGACCCTGCACACCGCGTCCGCGAGCACCGACGCCGTGCTGCCCGGACTGCCCCGGGAGGAAGCGGACCGCCTGCGCGAGCAGCTCACCCAGCGCGGTGAAGAGCTCATGGTGGGCCTGTGACGGGCCCCGAGGACGCCGTGGCCGGCGTCCCCGGCCTCGGGCAGCCGCCGCGCGGGCACCACCCCGACCGAGCGCCGTCGTCCCGAGCCGGGGCACCGCAGCGGGACTCCGGTCCCGAGGAACCCCGGGCCGAGTTCCGCCCCCGGGAACCGCAGGCAGGGCTCCGCCCCGAGGAACCGCGCGCAGAGTCCCACCCCGGAGGATCGCAGGCAGGGTCCCAGCCCGGGGCACCGGCGGTGCAGCCGCACCCCGACGGGCCCCAGCGCCCCGACGAACCCCAGCGCGACGCCGAGGACGTGTGGCACCGCGTCCACCCGCTGACGCCGTTCGTGCGCAGCTGGCTGCTGCTCGTGGCCCTCGCGTGGGGCATCGGCAACACCTTCCTGGATGACGTCCTCTCCGCACTGGTCAAGCACGAGCCCCTCAACGTGGACGTGGGCGGTGCCGTGCAGCTGGTGGGCGCGGGCCTGGCCCTCGCGGTGCTGTGCGGGGTGCTGGGCCTGCTGATCGGGCTGGGACTGCTCTCGTGGTGGTTCACCCGCTACCAGATCACCGAGGAGCACGTGCGCTTCCGCAGCGGCTGGCTGTTCCGCACGCAGCGCCAGGCGCGCCTGGACAGGGTGCAGGGCATCGACATCGAGCGCCGCTTCCTGCCCCGCGTGCTGGGGCTCTCCGCCCTGAAGTTCGACGTGGCGGACGGCGGGTCCAGCGTGCTGCAGCTGTCCTACCTGGGCCGGGAGCACGCGCAGCAGCTGCGACGACAGCTGCTGGTCGCCGCGCACCGGGCGGCGGCGCAGCACGGCTCGGCGGGCACGACGCCGCCGGAGGCCTCCGCGGACCCGTCACCACGGGCTCCGACCGCGCCCGACGGTGCCCGCGCGGCGGAGGACGCGCAGGCGTCCGTGGACGGCGCGGGTCGGGTGGCGCCCTGGAGCGCGCCGACAGCCGGTGCGCCGAACTCCGCTGCGGCTGACCAGGGGGCGGCCACCCCTGGTGCGGCGGCCCCGGGTACCGGTGCTCCCGAGGCTGCGGGGGCGGCCCGCGGTGGGCGCTCCCGGGACGGCGTGGACGTGCGGGTGGCCCAGAAGTACGGGCTGCTCGGCGAGCAGGACGAGCTGCGCCGCGTGTTCACGGTACCCACCGGTCGCGTGCTGCTGGGCCTGGTGCTCTCGCCGCCGGCCGTGGTGCTGGTGGTGCTGGCGCTGGTGGCCGCGGGGCTGTCCGTGTGGTTCCCCGAGGCGCTCGTGGTGGTGCTGCCCTCGAGCCTGCCGCCGCTGCTGGGTGTGGTCTCCGGGCTGTACTCGCGGCTCGAGAAGAGCTGGGGCTTCACGCTGAGCGAGGAGCCCTCGGGAGTGCGCACCCGGGCGGGGCTGTTCAACGAGCGCTCCTCCACGATCCCCACGGGCCGTGTGCAGGCGCTGGAGGTCACGGCGCCGCTGCTGTGGCGGGTCTTCGGCGGCCACAGGGTGGTGGTCGTCACCGCAGGCAAGGGCGGGACGTCGGACGCCGAGGGCCTCGGCTCCGTGGTGCTGCCGGTGGGCACGTGGGACGAGGTCCGGGAGCTGCTGGGGCTCGTGCTCCCGCTCGCGGACGCCCCCGAGGGCCTCGTGTCGGAGGGGATCACCGGGATCGGCGGTTCCGGCAGGTTCACCACGAGCCCCCGGCGGGCGCGCTGGCTGGACCCGCTCACGTGGCGGCGCACGGGTTTCGCCGTGGACGACTCCTCCCTGGTGCTGCGCTGGGGCCGGCTCGCCCGGCACGCGAGCGTGGTCCCGCACCACAAGACCCAGTCGGTGGCGCTGCGCCAGGGTCCGGTGGAGCGGCGGTTCGGGCTGAGCGATTTCGCGGTGCACGTGACCCCCGGATCCGTCACCACGTCCGTGGCGCACCTGGACGCGGCCACCGCGCGGGAGCTGCAGTGGTGCCACGCGGAGCTCGCCCGTGCGGCGCGCGAGCGGGTGGACGGCACGGCCGCGGGCGCGCCCGCCGGAGGCACGCCCGCCCCCTGACGCCGTGCGCTACCCTGTGCGTGCCGTTGTGTCCCCTGCGAGGAGTGTTCGCGTGTCCCACCCCAGTCACCGCCCCGGCCGTCTCGGCGTGGGCGTCGTCAGCGCGGGCAGGGTGGGTGCCGTGCTCGGCGCCGCGCTGCGGGCCGCGGGCCACGCCGTCGTGGGTGTGCACGCGACCTCGGAGGCCAGCCGGGAACGGGCCGCGGCACTGCTGCCGGATGTGCCGGTGCTGGACGTGGAGACCATCGTGGAGCGCAGCGAGCTCGTGCTGCTCGCGGTGCCGGACGACCAGCTGCCCGGTCTCGTGGCCGGGCTCGCCGCCACGGGGGCGTGGCAGCCCGGCCAGCTCGTGGTCCACACCGCCGGACGCTACGGCACGGACGTCCTGGAGCCCGTGCGGGCGGCCGGGGGGATCGGTCTCGCGGTGCACCCGGCCATGACCTTCACGGGGCTCAGCCTGGACCTGCAGCGGCTGGTCGACTGCAGTTTCGGGATCACCGCGGCCGCCCCCGTGCTGCCGATCGCGCAGGCGCTCGTCGTGGAGATGGGCGCGGAGCCCGTCGTCGTCGCCGAGGCGGACCGCCCGCTCTACCACGCGGCCCTCGCCCACGGCTCCAACCACGTGATGACGGTGCTGGGGGAGTCCATGCAGCTGCTCGGCGAGATCGGTGTGGAGCACCCGGACCGCGTGCTGGGACCGCTCGCGCGGGCCACCGTGGACAACGCCCTGGCCTCCGGGGAGAACGCCCTCACGGGCCCGGTGGCCCGCGGGGACGTCGCCACCGTGGCCGCGCACGTGGCCGCACTGCGCGAGCTGGCCGGCGGCGGTGCGGGTGCCGCTCCCGGGGACCCGGCGGACGACGACGCCGCACGGCCGCCGCATACGGGCACTTCACCGGGGGGCATCGGGCGGGAGCTGCTGGCCGGGTACCGCGCGCTGGCGCGTCAGACGGCCCGGCGCGCCGCGGCGTCGGGCAGACTGGACGCCATGAGCTACCGCGCGGTGCTGGCCGCGCTCGAGGACGAGGAGTGAGCGTGGCGGAACCCGTGGTGTGCACCACCGTGGAGCAGGTGCGCGAGGAGATCGGGGCGCGCGTGGGGCGGGGGGCCCGCTCCGTGGGACTGCTGCCCACCATGGGCGCGCTGCACCACGGCCACCTGGAGATCGCCCGCCGTGCCCGCGCGGAGAACGACCTGACGGTGGTGTCCGTGTTCGTGAACCCCCTGCAGTTCGGCCCCGGCGAGGACTTCGAGAGCTACCCGCGTCAGCTGGAGCAGGATGTCGCGCTGCTCGCCGAGGTGGGGGTGGACCTCGTCTTCGCCCCGGACGCCGCGCAGATGTACCCGGACGGGACCCCCGTGGTCACGGTGACCTCCGGTGCCGCGGGAACGGTCCTCGAGGGCGCCACCCGCCCCGGGCACTTCGACGGCGTCCTGACCGTGGTCAACAAGCTCTTCACCATCGTGGCCCCCGGCCCGCTGACCCCGTTCCGGGCGTACTTCGGGGAGAAGGACGCGCAGCAGCTGCTGCTCGTGCAGCGCATGGTGCGTGACTTCGAACACCGCGTGGAGATCCGCCCCGTGCCCATCGTGCGCTCCGAGCAGGGGCTCGCGCTGTCCTCCCGCAACCAGTACCTCTCCGAGGGCCAGGCGCGCCACGCCCTCGTGCTGCACCGCACCCTGAGCGCGCTCGCGGCGGGCGGGTTCACGCTGGAGCAGGCCAGACGGCAGGTGGCCGCGGAGCCCGAGGTGCGTCTGGACTACCTCGTGACCGTGGACCCTCGCACCCTCGGGTTCGTGGACCCGGCGCCCGGGGCCCTGGCCCTGGTGGCCGCGTGGGTGGGGCCCACGCGGCTGATCGACAACATGCGCATCTGAGCGCTACCGGTATCCTGGTCCACTGTGACCGAGCAGCCTGAGACCACCGTTCCCGCCGAGCCCGCCAGCACCGATCCGGAGCTGAGTGCCCACGAGCTCAACGACCAGATGGCCGTGCGCGCCGCCAAGCGGCAGGCCGCCGCGGACGCCGGGATGCACCCCTACCCCGTGGGTGTGCACCGCACCGCGACCCTCGCGAGCGTGCGGGCGGAGTTCGGTCACCTCGCGGACGGCGAGGAGACCGACCACGTGGTCACCGTGGCCGGTCGCGTGGTGCACGTGCGCAACACCGGCAAGCTGTGCTTCGGGACCCTCCAGGAGGGGGACGGCACCCGCCTGCAGGTCATGCTCTCCAAGGCGAATGTGGGGGACGAGGCGCTCGCACAGTGGAAGGCCCTCGTGGACCTCGGGGACTTCGTGGCCGTGACCGGGCGGGTCATCAGCTCCCGCCGGGGCGAGCTGTCCGTCATGGCGGACTCCTGGACCATGGCCTCCAAGGCCCTGCGCCCTCTGCCCACCATGCACAAGGAGCTCAACGAGGAGACCAGGGTGCGCCAGCGCTACCTGGACCTGATCGTGCGCCAGGAGGCGCGCGACGTCGTGCTCACCCGCTCCCTGATCACCCGCACCGTGCGCCGGGTCATGGAGCAGCAGGGGTACGTGGAGATCGAGACGCCCATGCTGCAGCTCGTGCACGGCGGCGCCGCGGCGCGGCCGTTCGAGACCCACCTCAACGCCTTCGACCAGGACATGACCCTGCGCATCGCCACCGAGCTCTACCTCAAGCGCGCGGTGGTGGGCGGCATCGATAAGGTCTTCGAAATCGGGCGGGTATTCCGCAATGAGGGCGTGGATTCCTCCCACAGCCCGGAATTCACCACCCTGGAGGCCTACGAGGCCTACGCGGACCAATTCGACATGGCGGACCGGATCCGGGAGATCATCCAGGAATGCGCGCGGCAGCTGGGCGTTGAGGGCATCGACACCCCGCAGGGCCGCATCGAATTGTTCGGTGAATGGCAGTGGGTGTCCGTGTACCCGGGTCTGTCCGAGGCCGTGGGGCGGGAGATCACCCCGGAAACCCCCGCGGAGCAGCTGCGCGCCGTGGCCGCCGAGCGGGACATTCCCGTGAATCCCGCGTGGGACGCCCAGAAGCTCGTCATGGAGCTCTTCGAGGAGATCGTGGAGCCCACGCTGCTCCAGCCCACCTTCGTGTACGACTATCCGCCCGCGGCCCAGCCCCTGGCGCGCCCGCACCGCGAGAAGCCCGGCGTGATCGAGGCGTGGGACCTCATCATCGGCGGCATGGAGCGCGGCACCGCGTTCTCCGAGCTCGTGGACCCCGTGGTGCAGCGGGAACGGCTCACCGAGCAGTCGCTGCTGTCCGCGGCGGGGGATCACGAGGCCATGCAGCTGGACGAGGACTTCCTGCGGGCGCTCGAGCACGGTGCCCCGCCCATGGGCGGCATGGGGCTCGGCCTGGACCGGCTCATCATGCTCTTCACCAACCTCGGCATCAGGGAGACCATTCTCTTCCCGCTGATGAAGCCCGAGTGAGACCCCTTCGCGGCGCCGCCCGCACAGCATCTGTCCAGTCCCGGAGAGGATGATCGTCGTCATGGAGTACCTGGCCGTCTTCGCGCCCTCGCTGGGCGTGGGCGTGATCTTCTACCTGGTGATGCGCTGGCTGCTGCGCGGTGATAAGACCGAGCGCACCGCACGCTCGCATGCCCAGGAGGACGCCGAGCAGTGGTACCGGGCCGTGCGCGAGCGCGAGGGCGAGAATTCGCCGTTCGGGGACCAGCAGGAAAAGCCCCGGCAGCAGAGGGGTCTCGACCTGCGCAACTCCATTCCCATTCGTGATTCCGCAGCGGATCAGAATCCGCCGCAATAGTCCCGTGATGACAATTCACGGAGCACGTGCAATGATGGGCCGTGAAACGGCATTGTTCCCGTTCCATGCGCGGTGAAATCCACCCCGTTATCGTTTGCCCCGCGGGGCTGTCGGCCACCCGGGGGAATGGGTGTCCGGCTCGCGTGGACACCGGATAACAGTTTCACCCCACTGCACGTGTTCGCAGGTGCGAACCCATTGGACGAAAAGGCCCGTGAGGCGTTTGGAGGATCTGACCATGGCTCAGACCGTGAAAATCATTCTGGAAGACGACATCGACGGCGGCGAGGCCCACGAGACCGTGCGCTTCGGGCTGGACGGCGGCCAGTACGAGATCGACCTGAACTCGGAGAACGCCACCAAGCTGCGCGACGCCCTGCGCCCCTACGTCTCGGCCGGGCGCCGGGCCTCCGCCAAGAACGGGCGCAGCGCGGCCACCACCACCCGCCCCAGCCGTTCCGGCAACCCCGAGACCCCCAAGATCCGCGCGTGGGCCAAGGAGCAGGGCCTGAAGGTCTCGGACCGCGGCCGCATCCACCAGGACGTGCAGGACAAGTACTACGCCGCGCACGGCAGCTGATCCCTCGGGACGGGCAGCGGCCTCCGCGGCCGCTCGCCCGCTCCGCCCCCGGTGACCCGCCCCCGGTGATCCGGGGGACCCCGGCCGGAATACGCCCTCGTGCGTGTTCCGGCCGTTCTCGTTCTCGCGCCAAATGCGCGAAACCGGAATTCACGGGAATTGGCGGATCGTGGGCGGGGCAATTTCGCCGAGGGCTGGACACCGTGCGCCAGTGGCGAACAGTGCCCATGGCGGCCATGGCGGTGCCTAACATCGTGGGCAGAGATCAATGAAGGAGTATCCATGTTCGAACGCTTCACCGACCGTGCCCGCCGGGTGGTCGTGCTGGCCCAGGAAGAGGCCAGGATGCTCAACCACAACTACATCGGCACCGAGCACCTGCTGCTCGGGCTGATCCACGAGGGGGAGGGCGTCGCCGCCAAGGCCCTCGAGTCCATGGGCATCACCCTGAGCGCCGCCCGCGAGCAGGTCCAGGACATCATCGGCCCGGGCCAGCAGGCCCCCTCGGGCCACATCCCGTTCACGCCCCGCGCCAAGAAGGTCCTGGAGCACTCGCTGCGCGAGGCCCTGCAGCTGGGCCACAACTACATCGGCACCGAGCACATCCTGCTGGGGATCATCCGCGCCGGTGAGGGCGTGGCCTCGCAGGTGCTCGTGAAGCTGGGCGCGGACCCCGCCAAGGTGCGTGCCACGGTGCTCGAGCTGATCTCGGGCTACCAGTCCGGCAACGCCGGGGGCGAGAAGGAGGCCGCCGGCGTCGGCTCCGGTGGTCGTGCGGAGGGAACCCCCGCAGGCTCCGCCGTGCTGGACCAGTTCGGGCGCAACCTCACCGCGGCCGCCCGCGAGTCTCAGCTGGACCCCGTGATCGGGCGCTACCGCGAGATGGAGCGCGTCATGCAGGTGCTCTCGCGGCGCACCAAGAACAACCCGGTGCTGATCGGCGAGCCCGGTGTGGGCAAGACCGCCGTGGTCGAGGGCCTCGCGCAGGCGATCGTGCGCGGGGACGTCCCCGAGACCCTCAAGGACAAGCAGCTCTACACGCTGGACCTCGGTTCTCTCGTGGCGGGCTCCCGCTACCGCGGGGACTTCGAGGAGCGCCTGAAGAAGGTGCTCAAGGAGATCCGCACGCGCGGGGACATCATCCTGTTCATCGACGAGATCCACACCCTGGTGGGTGCGGGTGCCGCCGAGGGCGCGATCGACGCCGCCTCCATCCTCAAGCCCATGCTGGCCCGCGGTGAGCTGCAGACCATCGGCGCCACCACCCTGGACGAGTACCGCAAGCACATCGAGAAGGACGCCGCCCTGGAGCGGCGCTTCCAGCCCATCCAGGTGGACGAGCCCTCCGAGGCCCACGCTGTGGAGATCCTCAAGGGCCTGCGGGACAAGTACGAGGCGCACCACCGGGTGTCCATCTCGGACGAGGCCCTCGAGTCCGCCGTGAGCATGTCCGCCCGCTACGTCTCGGACCGCTTCCTGCCGGACAAGGCCATCGACCTGATCGACGAGGCCGGTGCCCGGCTGCGCATCAAGCGCATGACGGCGCCGCCGGAGATCAAGGCGCTGGACGAGAAGATCGCGGAGACCAAGACCGCCAAGGAAGCCGCGATCGACGGCCAGGACTACGAGAAGGCCGCGTCCCTGCGCGACACCGAGCAGAAGCTCATCGCCGAGCGGGACGAGAAGGACAAGGCCTGGCGCGAGGGGGACGACCAGATCTCCGAGGTCACCCCCGAGGTCATCTCGGACGTGCTCTCCGCGTCCACGGGCGTGCCCGTGTACAAGCTCTCCGAGGAGGAGTCCGGCCGGCTGCTGCACATGGAGGACGAGCTGCACAAGCGCGTCATCGGGCAGAACGAGGCCATCAAGGCCCTGTCCCGCTCCATCCGCCGCACCCGTGCGGGTCTGAAGGATCCCCGCCGTCCGGGCGGCTCGTTCATCTTCGCCGGGCCCACCGGCGTGGGCAAGACCGAGCTGGCCAAGGCGCTCGCGGAGTTCCTCTTCGGTGACGAGGACGCCCTGATCACCCTGGACATGTCCGAGTACCAGGAGAAGCACACCGTCTCCCGGCTCTTCGGTGCCCCTCCGGGCTACGTGGGCTACGAGGAGGGCGGGCAGCTGACCGAGAAGGTCCGCCGCAAGCCGTTCTCCGTGGTGCTCTTCGACGAGGTGGAGAAGGCCCACCAGGACCTGTTCAACTCCCTGCTGCAGATCCTCGAGGACGGCCGTCTGACCGACTCGCAGGGCCGCGTGGTGGACTTCAAGAACACGGTGATCATCATGACCACCAACCTGGGCACCCGGGACATCTCTCGCACGGTTCCCGTGGGCTTCCAGGCCAGCGGGGACGCCGCCACCTCCTACGACCGCATGCAGGCCAAGGTGCAGGAGGAGCTCAAGGAGCACTTCCGCCCCGAGTTCCTCAACCGCGTGGACGAGATCATCGTGTTCCCGCAGCTGAGCGAGGCCGAGATCGTGCAGATCGTGGACCTGTTCGTGGCGCGGCTGCAGCAGCGGCTGCGCGAGCAGGACATGTCCATCACGCTCACGGATGAGGCCAAGAAGCTCGTGGCCAAGAAGGGCTACGACCCCGCCATGGGCGCCCGCCCGCTGCGCCGCACCATGCAGCGCGAGATCGAGGACCAGCTCTCCGAGCGGATCCTGTTCGGTGAGATCGCCTCCGGCGAGAAGATCACCGTGGGTGTCGAGGGCGAGGGGGACGACGCCACGTTCACGTTCTCCTCGACCCCCATGTCCGAGCTGTCCGACGAGGAGATCGCGGAGATCGAGAACACTCCCACCCTCTCGGACAACGACGACAGCCAGTCCGGCAAGGACGTCCCGCGCTCACCGCACACCGGCGGTGACACGGGCGGGGGAGCGGCCCAGGCACAGGCCTGAGCCGGCACCCCCCGGGGCCGAGCGCCCAGGGCGAGCGGGCGGCGTCGTGAACTTCGGTTCGCGACGCCGCCCGCTCGCGTCCCGGGGGCCGGGCCGGCCCGCGTACAGTCGTGGCCATGACCGAGATCCGCATCCGCCCAGCCCGCACGTCGGACGTCCACGGGATCAAGGAGCTCGTGGCGCCCATGGCCACGGAGCGCATCCTGATCACCAAGGACACCGTCACCTACTACGAGAGCATCCAGGAGTTCGTGGTCGCGGAGGACGAGTCCGGGACGCTGGTGGGCTGCGGGGCGCTGCACGTGATGTGGGAGGACCTCGCGGAGGTGAGGACGCTCGCCACGTCACCGGCGGCACGGGGGCACGGTGTGGGCGGGCGGATGCTGTGCGAGCTGCTGTCCCGTGCCGAACGGCTCGGGGTGAGCCGGGTCTTCTGCCTCACGTTCGAGGTGGGGTTCTTCGCCGCCCACGGGTTCGAGGTCATGGCCAACCAGGAGACCATCCCCGCGGAGGTGTTCGCGGAGCTGCTGCGCTCGCACGACGAGGGCGTCGCGGAGTTCCTCGACCTCGCGCGGGTGAAGCCCAACACGCTGGGCAACACGCGCATGATCCGCCAGCTCACCCCGGAAGGCTGACCCCGGCGTCGTCCGCGGCGGCCAGCCCGTCGGCCAGCAGACCGGTCAGGGCACGACGGCGCTGCTCCGGCGGGGCGGGCAGCCGCCACAGGGCGGTCAGCTCCGCGACCACCACGGCGGGAGGTGCGCCGTGGCCCTGCGCGAGAGCCTCCGATCCCGCCAGGTCCGTGAGCAGCAGCGGCTCGGGCACGGGGTCCACGGCCGAGCGCAGCACGGCCATGAGGGCCCCCCTGACCTGTCGGTCCGTGCCGTGCCACGCCTGGCCCCGCGGGGTCTCCTCCGGGGGCGGACTGCCCGCGGCCAGCCACGCGCACGAGTCCTGCACGGGGCACTCGCCGCAGCGCGGGGAGCGGGCCATGCACACGAGGGCGCCCAGTTCCATGACGGCTTGGTTCCACGCCACGGACCCGGCCACGTCCTCGGGGAGCAGAGAGTCCGCCAGCGCCGTCTCCGCGGCCGTGAGGGACCGGGCGGGCAGCGCCCGGCCGGAGAAGAGCCTGGCCTCGACCCTGCGGATGTTGGTGTCCACCACGGTGTGGCGCTGCCCGAACGCGAACACCGCCACGGCGGCGGCCGTGTAGGCCCCGATCCCCGGCAGCGCGAGCAGCTCGGCGTGGTCTCGGGGCACGCGCCCACCGTGCTCGTCCCGGATGCACTGGGCGGCGGCATGCAGCCGCAGGGCGCGCCGCGGGTACCCCAGCCGGCCCCACTCTCGCACCACGTCCGCCGGGGAGGCCGCGGCCAGGTCGGACGGCGTGGGCCAGCGCTGCAGCCACCGCTGCCACACTGGAAGCACCCGCACCACGGGTGTCTGCTGGAGCATGATCTCGCTGACCAGCACACCCCACGGGGTGCGCTGCGGTGCTCGCCACGGGAGGTCCCGGGCGCTGCCGCGGTACCACTCGACCACGGCGCGGCGGACGTCCTCGACCGGGGCTCCGGCGGGGGATTCGGCATTCGGGTTCATCACCGACCACGGTAGCCTGGAGACCATGGCTTCCCACGGTTCCGAGCGGCACGATCCCCCCACGCACCACACCCCGGACGAGGACACCGAGGCCAGACTTCCCGACCACGTCTACCGCCGACGCCGCCTGGTGGCGCTGGCCGTCATCGTGCTGGTGCTGCTCGTGATCGTGTGGGCGGTGGGTGCCGGGATCCGGGCGGTCACCGGTGGCGGGGAGGGCTACACCGCGGAGCAGGATGCCGCGCCAGCGCCGTCCGCCACGGCCCGGGCCAGCGCGGATCCCGCGAAGAAGTTCGACGACTTCACCCCCCGCCCGTCACCCTCCGGTTCCGCGTCGGGCGGGAGCTCCGCGAGCCCGAGCCCCAGCGCCTCCGCGGTGCCCGAGTGCACCGACAAGCTCTCCGTCACGGCGGGCACGGACAAGGAGAGCTACGCGGGCAAGGAGCAGCCGGTGCTCACCATGACCCTGGAGAACACCGGGGACCAGCCCTGCACGGTCAATGCGGGGAGCAAGCGCATGGCCTTCGTGGTGACCTCCGGCTCCGACACCGTCTTCGACTCCCGGCACTGCGCCGCGGGGGGCGAGGACCGCACCGTGACCCTCAACGCCGGTCAGAAGGAGAGCGCCAAGCTGAGTTGGAACCGCGTCCGCACAGCGGAGGGGTGTCCCGCAGGCCAGCCCGAGGCGCTCGCCGGGTACTACAACCTGGCCGTCTCCCTCGGGGACACCACCAGCCAGCAGGCGGCTTTCGTACTGAAGTGACGGGGCTCGCTCGGTCGTGGTGTCCGCCGCGGGCGGGCGGTGGGACCGTGGCCGCGTGACGGAGGGTGGTTGTCCGCGTGGGGTGCGCCCGGACGGCCCCCTCCGGGAACCGGCTCGCGGTGCCGCCCTGCGGTGCTGACCCGCGGTGCCGCCCTGCGGTGCCGGCCCGTGGGCTGACCTGCGGTGGTCGTGGCCCGAAGCGGCGTCATGGCGACGACGAACGGTGGGCCGCTGCGCAACGGCGTGCGCCCGGGCTCAGCACCTCACATGAAGCGGTCGAGCAGGCTCGTCTCCGCCATCCGGGACAGCGACTCCCGCACGGTGCGGGCCCGCTGCTCGCCGATCCCCTCGACGGACATGAGGTCCTCCAGGTTGGCCGCCATGAGGGACTGCAGACCGTCGAACTGCGCAACGAGACGCTTGGCCACCGCACCGGGCATGGACTTGATGCCCTCGAGCAGCCGGTAGCCGTGGGGGTGCAGATCCGTCTCCAGATTTCCCTGCGGGCCGGTGAGGCCGACTGCCGCCGCGACCCTCTGCAGGTCGATCAGCTCCGCCGGTGACAGCTGTGAGAGCGCCTCCAGCGCCGCCTCCACGGCCGCGCTGTCTGTGGCCTCCGGAAGATAGTCGCGCAGCACCACGTCCGGGCCCGGGCCGGTGCCCGCGGTGAGCTCCTCCAGCTGCAGCGAGATCAGGCGGCCGTCCGCCCCGAGCTCCAGCACGTACCAGCTGATCTCCTCCGAGATCCGCCGCACCATCTCCATGCGCTGCAGGGTGAGGGCCACGTCCCGGGCGGTCACCGCGGCCTCGATCTCCAGCGCGGAGAGGCTGCCAAGCACCTGCTCGAGCCTGTTGCTGTAGTGCTCCAGGGTCTGCAGGGCCTGGTTTGCCCGGGCCATGATCGCCTGGGAGCCTTCGATGGCGTAGCGGTGCTCGTCCTTGTAGATGGTGATCACGCTCATGGACGCGCTCACCGAGATCACGGGCACACCGGTCTGCTTGGCCGTGCGCTCCGCGGAGCGGTGCCGCGTGCCCGACTCCTGGGTGGTGATGGCGGCATCCGGCATGAGCTGGACGCCCGCCTTGAGGATCCGGGTGGCGTCCCGGTCGCACACGATCGCACCGTCCATCTTGGCGAGCTCGCGCAGCTTGGTGGGGGTGAACCCGGTGTCGATGTCGAAGCCCCCGGAGCACAGGGACTCCACCGAGCGGTCGAATCCCAGCACGATCAGCGCGCCGGTGCGGCCTCGCAGGATGCGCTCCAGCCCGGTGCGCAGCTCCGTGCCGGGAGCCACTCTGGCGAGGGTCTTGCGCAGGGCGGATTCACGAGTTTTCACCACGGCCTCATTCTAGAGCGGCACCGACGGCGCTCATCCGGCGCGCACGCACTCAGCCGGCACGGCGAGCAGTCACCCGGCACGACGAGGGCTCGCCCGGATTGCGGGCGCCTGTCAGCCCGGGGGGGTGCTCACCCGGTCCGTGAACGCACACCCGCCCCGACAGCGTTCAGCCGCCGCCATGGGCGCTGGTTCGATCTACCCGCGCTCACGCGGACCGTGGTCGCTCTCAGACCCCGCCCGCGCTGGACTGCCGCCGTGTGTGCTTGCTCGACCCGCCCGTGCTCACCCGGCGCGCGCCGGGAACAGCAGCTCCATGGCCCCGTTCACAGTGGTGACCTCGCGCACCGAGAACCCCGGGGGGATGCTTCCGGGGCCGCTGGGGGAGGCGGGGACCACGGCGTGGGTGAACCCGAGGCGGGCGACCTCCTGGATCCGCCGGTTGATCTCGGGGACGGGCCGGACCTCCCCCGCGAGCCCGATCTCCCCGAAGCACACGAGGCGCTGGGGGAGGGGACGGTCCTGCGCGGCCGAGGCCAGGGCCATGCACACCGCGAGGTCCGTGGCGGGTTCGCTCAGCCGCACCCCGCCCACCGTGGAGACGTAGCAGTCCATGGCGGCCAGGCCCACTCCCGCGCGCCGCTGCAGCACCGCGAGCAGCATGGCCACACGGGAGCCGTCCAGCCCGGAGGTGGCCCGGCGCGGCTGCGCGGTGCTGGACTTGTCGAGCAGCGCCTGGACCTCGGCCAGCAGCGGACGCCTGCCCTCCACCGTGACGCTCAGGCACGTCCCCGCCACGGGCACGGGCGTGCGGGAGACGAACAGCCCGGACGGGTCCGAGACCGAGCGGATCCCGTTCTCCTCGAGGTCGAAGCACCCCACCTCGTCCGTGGGGCCGAAGCGGTTCTTGACGGCGCGCAGCAGGCGGATCCGGGAGTGCTTGTCCCCCTCGAACTGGCACACCACGTCCACCAGGTGCTCGAGCAGCCGGGGCCCCGCGATGGAGCCCTCCTTGGTCACGTGGCCCACGAGCAGCGTGGTCATGTTCCGGGTCTTGGCCGCGTGGATCAGACTGGCCGCGACCTCGCGCACCTGGCTCACCCCGCCGGCCGACCCCTCGATCTCCGGGCTCGCGAGCGTCTGCACCGAGTCCACGACCAGCAGATCCGGGTCCAGGGCCGCCACCTGGGCCAGGGCCATGGAGAGGTCCGTCTCCGCCGTGAGGTACAGGGTGTCCGAGAGCGCGTCAATGCGCTCCGCCCGCAGCTTGACCTGGGCGGCGGACTCCTCGCCGGTGACGTACAGGACTGTGCGCGGTGCGCCGTCGTCCGCGCCCGGTGTGGTGGCGGGACCGCGGGCCACCTTGGCGGCGGCGTCGAGCAGCAGGGTGGACTTGCCCACCCCCGGCTCACCGGCGAGCAGGATGACAGCGCCCGGCACCAGTCCGCCGCCCAGCACCCGGTCCAGTTCCGGGACGTTCGTAGGCGTGAACCGTGCCAGGGCGGAGTCCACGGCGGCAATGGGCTGCGCAGGGGTGGCCACGCTGGCCGCCGCCCGCGTGCGGCCGTGCTCCTGGTCCGTGCCCATCTCCTGCACGGTGCCCCACGCCTGGCACTGCCCGCACCGGCCCACCCACTTGGCCGTGGTCCAGCCGCACTCGGTGCAGCGGTAGCTCGTGGACTGCTTGCGGGTCTTGGTGGCCATGGCCCCACCGTAGGATCCCGGTCCGACGCGCATAAGCCGCCCGGGGCCCGGTTCCGAGGGTCAGCGGCGCTCGAGCGGCGGAAGGTGCCGCGTGGCGCTCTCGTGGGAGACTCCCGCGGCCTCGAGGAGGTCCACGACCATGGGTCGCAGCATCAGCACGAGCGCCTCGCCCTCCATGGTGCGGATGCCCATGGCGCCCGGCTCGAGGCGCTCCGCCACGGAGAAGAGCTCGTTGCGGGTCTGGCGCAGGTAGCTCTCCCGGCTCTGGGCGTGGCTCTCGCGCAGGGCGTGGCCGTAGCTCAGAACGGCGTCGGAGAGGTCGGCGAGGGCCTCGGAGAGAGAGGTCACGGCGTCGTCGGCGAGCGTGACCCGGTTGAGCACCGAGGCGAGCCGGCGCGCGAACACCCGCGAGTTGCGCACCGCGAGGTCCAGGTACCTGATGCTCTCGCTGAGCTCGTCGATCTCCCGGCGGTAGCGGCGGTACAGGGGGGAGGCGTGGGCGATCTCCCGGGACCCGGTGAGCCCGGTGCGGACGGAGTCCACGAGCGGCTGGGTCTGCCGACCCCGCACCAGGGCGTGCCACGCGAGCCGGGAATCGGTGTCCGCCACGGCCCGGGAGCAGTCGTTGAGCATCTGGGTGAACTCGGTGATCAGGGCGCTGAGGTCCTGCCGCGGCTCCCGGCGGGGGTCCTGGGGCACCACGTAGGCCAGCAGCAGGGCGCACAGGCACCCGACCACGGCGTCCAGGGACCGTCCGAAGACCCCGTCCTGGGAGGGCGGCAGCAGCACCACCAGCACGGACTGCAGGCCCATCTGGGTGGTGAAGATCGCCCCGTTGTCCAGGAACCGGGCCAGCAGCAGGGACACCAGCAGCACCACGGCCGCCTGCCACTCACCGGGGCCCAGCACGTGGATCAGCAGGTCACCCATGACGATGCCGAGCGTGCAGCCGATCGAGACCTCCAGCACGCGCCGGTAGCGCAGCCCGCCCTTGGCGTAGCCCAGGGACACGAGCGCGGCGGTGGCCGCGAAGATGGGCCCGTGGTGTCCCAGCAGCCGCTCGGCGATCACGTAGGCGCCCACCGCGGCCAGGGTCATCTGCACGGCCTGGAACAGCCCGGACGTCATGCGTGCCCAGCCGGTGCGGCTGCGGTGCTCCACGTGCTCGAGCACACGGCGGGACCGGGAGCGGGGGTGAGCTGCTTCCGAGGACGCCATGAGGCCATCCTAGATCCGGGACGGGCAGCGCCCGGCCGGAGGCCCCAGCGCGGCGCGCGGTGGCAGGTGTTAATCGTCCGTTCACCTTCCCGGCCGAATCTGGCAACATCCGCTACCTACCGTGATCGCGGGCGCGCTGCGATCGCAGCGGCGACGGGCGTCGGGCTGCGACGTCACCCACCCCGCCGGACTTGCCGGTACACGCCTTTCGAAGGAGAAACAGTGAAGGTTTCGCACGTTGGCCGCTCGGCCGCAGTTCTGGCCATTGGTGCCCTCGCCCTGACCGCTTGCGGTTCCGACAACCCCACCGGCAGCAGCGGGGGCGGCGGCGGGGACAAGGGTGTCTCCGGAACCCTGACCGGCATCGGCGCCTCCTCGCAGCAGGCCGCCATGACCGCGTGGCAGAACGGCTTCCAGTCCTCCAACAACGGGGCCACGGTGCAGTACTCCCCGGACGGCTCCGGCGCGGGGCGCAAGGCGTTCCTGGCCGGCGGCGCCAACTTCGCGGGCTCGGACGCGTACCTGTCCGAGAAGGAGCTGCCGGACGCCAAGAAGCAGTGCGGCGACGCCGGGGCCATGGACCTGCCGGTCTACGTGTCCCCGATCTCCGTGGCGTTCAACCTGCCCGGCATCGAGTCCCTCAACCTCGACGCCCCCACCATCGCCAAGATCTTCAAGGGCGAGATCAAGAAGTGGAATGCCGAGGAGATCAAGCAGCAGAACCCGGACGCCAAGCTGCCGGACACCGCCGTGACCGTGGTGCACCGCAGCGACGACTCCGGCACCACCGAGAACTTCACCGACTACCTCAGCAAGGCCGCGCCCAAGGACTGGACGGACGAGCCGGACCAGGCCTGGCCCTCCAAGTACGCCGCCGAGAACAACAAGGGCACCTCCGGCGTGGTCTCCACCACCTCCAGCACCGAGGGTGCCGTGACCTACGCCGACTCCTCGGCCGTGGGCGACCTCGGCACCGCGGCCATCAAGGTGGGCGAGAAGTACGTCAAGCACTCGCCCGAGGCCGCGGCCAAGGCCGTGGAGGTCTCCAAGCAGGTCGAGGGCCGCAGCGAGCACGACCTCGCCATGAACATCCAGCGCGACACCAAGGAGGCCGACGCCTACCCGCTCGTGCTGATCTCCTACCACGTGGTCTGCGCCCAGTACGACTCCAAGGAGACCGCGGACCTCGTGAAGGCCTTCGAGACCTACGTGGTCTCCGAGGACGGCCAGAAGACCGCCGCGGACGCCTCCGGCTCCGCCCCCCTGTCCCCGGCGCTGCGGGACAAGGCCAAGGCGGCCGTGGACACCATCTCCGCGAAGGGCTGATCCAGCCCTGAGCGGTGACTGCGGCGTCGGCGCGTTCAGCGTGCCGACGCCGCAGTCACGCGCCCACCCGTGGGCGCCCGCCACGTCCTACGCTGGGCAGTGGCCACAGCCCAGCTCGCCCCACACCTGATCGAAGGGACTGGTTCATGTCCACCACCGTCAGCACACGGAAACCGGAGTCGACGTCCTCGGCCGCCGGTCGTGCCGGTGACTCCGTCTTCTCCGGGCTCAGCCTGGCCGCCGGCATCCTCATCTTCGTGGTCCTCGCGGCCGTGGCCCTCTTCCTGTTCCTGCAGGCGCTGCCCACGTTCACCGCGGACCCGGCGAAGATCACCGGGGGCGAGGGGTTCCTCGCCTACATCTGGCCGCTCATCGTGGGCACGCTGATCGCCTCGGTGATCGCCCTGGTCATCGCCACGCCCGTGGGGATCCTGGTGGCCCTCTACATCTCCCACTACGCCCCGGCCAGGGTCTCCCGGCCCGTGGGGTACGTGATCGACCTCCTGGCCGCGATCCCCTCCGTGATCTTCGGCGCGTGGGGTGCCACGGTGCTCGCGCCCGCGCTCGTGCCGCTGTACACGTGGCTCAGCGAGCACCTCGGGTTCATTCCCTTCTTCGGGGGCCCCGCCTCCCAGACCGGCAAGACCATGCTCACCGCGGGGGTGGTGCTGGCCATCATGATCCTGCCGATCATCACGTCCATGTCCCGGGAGATCTTCACCCAGACGCCCAAGCTCCACGAGGAGGCGGCGCTCGCCCTGGGTGCCACCCGGTGGGAGATGATCCGCATGTCGGTGCTGCCGTTCGCGCGTCCCGGCATCATCTCCTCGGTCATGCTCGCCCTGGGCCGTGCGCTCGGCGAGACCATGGCCGTGGCGCTCGTGCTCTCCTCCGGGCCCATGATCCCGTCCCTCATCAAGTCCGGTAACCAGACCATCGCGGCGGAGATCGCACTGAACTTCCCCGAGGCCTACCAGCTGCGGCTGTCCGAGCTGATCGCGGCGGGCCTCGTGCTGTTCCTCATCACCCTGGTGGTCAACATGATCGCTCGCGCCATCATCGCTCGCTACAAGGAATTCTCGGGGGCCAACTGATGTCCACGTCCACCCACACCCCGGGCGTCTCACCCGTCCGCCAGTCCAAGCTCACCCGCGGTCAGCGCCCCAAGTGGCTGATCCCCGTCATCGGCCTGGGGGCCGTGGTGGCGGGTGCCGCGATCGCGGCGCTGCTCGGGTTCAGCATCGCCCTGTGGGCGCTGTTCGCCGCCGTGATCTTCCTGGTCGTCGGCCCCCTGGCCGTGGGCCTGATCGAGGGCCGCCGTGCCGGGTCCGACTCGCTGATGACCTTCCTGGTCTACTCAGCGTTCGTGCTGGCGGTCATCCCGCTGGTCTCCGTGATCTGGACCGTGCTGGTCAACGGGGTCCCCGGGCTCACGTCCGACTTCCTGCTCACCTCCATGAACGGGGTCACCGGCCTGCAGGACAACAACGCCCACTCGTCGGGCCAGGTGATGGGCGGCGCGTACCACGCCGTCGTGGGCACGGTGTCCATCACCTTCTGGGCCACGCTGATGTCCGTTCCCGTGGGGCTGCTGACCGCGATCTACCTGGTCGAGTACTCCCGCGGGGGATGGCTCGGCAAGGCGATCACGTTCTTCGTGGACGTGATGACGGGCATCCCGTCCATCGTGGCGGGCCTGTTCGCGGCCGCCCTCTTCGGGATGATCTTCGGTCCCTCCACCCGCACCGGGTTCGTGGCGGCCGTGGCGCTGACCGTGCTGATGATCCCCACGGTGGTCAAGAACACCGAGGAGATGCTGCGGATCGTGCCCAACGAGCTGCGCGAGGCCTCCTACGCCCTGGGCGTGCGCAAGTGGCGGACCATCCTCAAGGTGGTGATCCCCACGTCCATCTCCGGCATCGCCTCGGGCGTGACCCTGGCGATCGCGCGCGTGATCGGGGAGACAGCGCCCCTGCTGGTCACGGCCGGCTTCGCCTCGGCCATCAACTGGAACTCGTTCTCAGGGTGGATGACCACGCTGCCCACGTTCATCTACTACCAGATCATGAACCCCACCTCGCCCACGAACCCGGATCCCTCCCTGCAGCGGGCCTGGGCGGCGGCGCTGATCCTGATCATCATCGTGATGCTCCTGAACCTCGGGGCGCGCCTGGTCGCCCGTGCGTTCGCTCCCAAGACCGCCGGCCGCTGACCGGCCCCACTCGACCGAAGGACAAGCAACCATGTCGAAGCGCATCGACGTCGACCACCTCAACGTCTACTACGGGGACTTCCTGGCGGTCCAGGACGTCAGCATGAACATCGAGCCCCGCTCCGTGACGGCCTTCATCGGGCCGTCCGGCTGCGGCAAGTCGACGTTCCTGCGGACGCTCAACCGCATGCACGAGGTCATCCCCGGGGCCTACGCCGAGGGCAAGGTGCTGCTGGACGGGGACGACCTCTACGGCAAGGGCGTGGACCCGGTGACCGTCCGGTCCATGGTGGGCATGGTCTTCCAGCGGCCCAACCCGTTCCCCACCATGTCCATCCGGGACAACGTGCTCGCCGGGGTCAAGCTGAACAACAAGCGGATCTCGAGCAGCGAGGCCGATGAGCTCGTGGAGAGCTCCCTGCGCGGCGCCAACCTCTGGAACGAGGTCAAGGACCGCCTGGGCAAGCCCGGTTCCGGGCTCTCCGGTGGTCAGCAGCAGCGCCTGTGCATTGCGCGCGCGATCGCCGTGAAGCCGGACGTGATCCTCATGGACGAGCCCTGCTCCGCCCTGGACCCCATCTCCACCCTGGCCATCGAGGACCTCATCAACGAGATCAAGACCGACTACACGGTGGTCATCGTCACGCACAACATGCAGCAGGCGTCGCGTGTCTCGGACAAGACGGCGTTCTTCAACATCGAGGGCACCGGCAAGCCCGGCCGGCTCATCGAGTACGCGCCCACCTCGGAGATCTTCAACACCCCGCGGAAGAAGGAGACCGAGGACTACGTCTCGGGCCGCTTCGGCTGATCCCGCGGCACTCGCTCCGGCCCGGTTCCCGCCACGCGGGGGCCGGGCCGCTCTGTGTTCGGGCGTGCTCCGCGGAGACTCCGGGGACCGTGGTCCGGGAGCGGGTCAGGGCGCGGGCAGCAGCGGGGAGACGGCCAGGAACAGCACCGCGGACACCAGCCCGCACACCGGCACGGTGAAGAGCCACGTGGCCACCACGCGCACCAAGGTGGCGTGGTAGACGGTGCGGAACTTCTGCGCCGAGCCTGCGCCCAGGATCGCGGCCGTGCTGGTCTGCGAGCTGGACAGCGGGATGGGGGAGAGGAACGCCCCCACGAACAGCAGCGCGCCCGAGACGGTCTGGGCGATCGCCCCGCGCAGCGGATCGAGGGAGACCACCCGGGAGGAGAGCGTGTAGGAGATCCGCCAGCCGCCCATGAGGGTGCCGACCGCGAGGCACAGGCCCACCAGCGCGCTGAGCCACAGGGGGATGCTCTGGCGGGAGATCCCGGAGCCGGCGATCAGGAGCAGCACCACCAGGATCCACAGGGCGCGCCGGGCGTGCTGGATGCCGTGGCCGAAGTGGATGGCCGCCGCGCCCGTGGCCTGCACCACCCCGGCGCGGAAGTTCACCCGGCCGGGGGTCTGGTGCTGGACCATGTGGACCAGGGGGATCACCAGCACGAACGCGAGGGCGAACGCGATCAGTGGGGACACGAGCATGGGGACCAGCACGTTCCAGGAGAAGTAGGGCCCCAGGGCGAGCTCGTAGCCGTGCAGGTCCACCGCGCGGGCGCCGAGCAGGGCCCCTACCACGGCGCCGCCGATGGCCGCGGTGGAGGACGCCGGCATCCGCCACCACCACGTGATCAGGTCCCAGCCGATGGCCGTGACAAGCGCGCAGATCAGCGCCACCGCACCCACGAGGCCGAGGGGCACGGGGATCTCGAACGTGATCATGCGGTTCAGCACGAGGCCCACCAGCAGCGCACCCAGCATGTTGAACACCGCGCCCAGCCACAGGGCCACGCGCGGTGTGAGCGCGTTGAAGCGCACGGGCAGGGCCACCGCGTTGGAGGCGTCGTGGAAGCCGTTGACCACGGTGAAGATCAGCGTGAGGACCACGCCCGCGAAGGCCAGCACGTCGGTCATGGCGGGTCAGTACTCCGTGACGAGGATGCGGCCCACCTCGCTGGAGACCTGGCCCAGGGCCTGGGCGGCGTCGAAGAGCTGCTGGGCGGTGTCCATGCGGCGGATCGCCTGGGCGGGCTTGAACTCGTCCATGAGGCTCGCGCGGTAGACCCGCTGGGTGCGCTCGGCCTGCCGGGTGAGGCGCATCATCTCGAACCAGTAGTCGTCCAGCTCGTCGAAGCTGCTCAGCCGCCCCATGGCCTTGCGGGTCATGTGGGACATGTGCTGGATCACGGCCAGCTGCTCGGTGGCGTGGGAGCTGGGCCGCTCCACCCTGTACTGGCGGTGCAGCTCCGCGCAGGCCACGAGGCACTGCACGGCGCGCAGCAGCCAGCGGCCCAGGACGTAGAGGTCCTGGCGGGGGATGGGCACCACGTACGAGGAGCGCGTGGTGGTCATGAGCGAGAAGTAGAGGTTGGTGCAGCGGTCCTCGGTGTCCAGCAGACCCGTGATGGGCCGCTCCCACACCTTGTCCGCCTGCCCGATGTGCTCCGAGAGCTGCTCCACGGCGGTGATCACGCACTGGCTCATCTGGACCAGCAGGTCGGTGACGCGCTCGTCCGCGGGGAAGATCCGAAAGGCCATCCATCCGTCCTCTGGGTTGACGCGCCGTGAAGTGTCGGCGACATGCTACCCAACCAACATGAACGGACCCGTTGCGCCACGGGGGAGGAGGTAGGCGGTGCCGGACCGGGAGCGCCTCTCGGCGGAAGGCCGCTCGTAGCGGCTAAATGATGGAGCCCGGGGCTGCCACGGCCCGACACCTGCTCCCAGTCTACCGCCGGGCCCCCGGTGCGCTCCAAACCCTGGCGCTCTGCCAAACCTCGGCGCCCCCCAGACCCCGGCGCGCTCCAGACCCCGGCCGACTGCACACCCCCGGCGCGTTCCGGGAGGAGAAGACCGCCGGGGCGCGGCGTCACTCCAGGTGGCCGAGGCGCCAGGCCCGCGCGGCGGCGTCGAGGTCCTCGGCGGTGCGCAGCAGGCGGGGGATCCGCTCCCAGGGGTGGGCGACGCTCAGCCCGGGGACGTCCAGGGTGTGCTCCTGGCCCGTGGCCACCACCCGGCAGAAGGCCGCGAAACGCTCCAGGGCGACGTCGAACTCGCCGGTGAAGGCTCCCGAGAGGATGGCGTCCGCGACGTCGCAGATCTCCTCCGCGCCCGGCGGGTCCGCCACGCCCGCGACCACGTGCGGCACCTGGGCCGCGTGGCGCCCGGCCGCGAACCACCGGCTCATCCGGTGGGGGTCCGTGCGTGCCGCGGCTCGCAGCGCGTAGAGCCGCCACAGGGCCCCGGGCAGGGACACGGCCGGGGCCTGCGCCCACATCTCCGCGAGCCCTTCGAGGCCCTGCTCGTCCGTGAGCCGCACGAGCCGCTCCCGGACCTGCGGATCGCGCGAGGACCGGCCCCGGGAGACGAGCGCCTGGGCGGCCAGGTGCGCGGCCTCGGACACGCGGGCAGGGTCCGTGCCGCCCTCGTGGGCGTCGAACTTACCGGGGGAGAACTTCACGGGTGAGTGGTGGGTACGGCGATCGGACATGCGCCCGAGTGTACGCCCGGCCCGGACGCGTCCCCGAGCCGGTGCCGCCCGGATCAGTCCGCCGTGTGCGTCTCACCGGCCTGCTGGCGCCAGCGCTCCTCGATACGCAGCATGGCCTGCTGGCTGACCGCGCGCCACCAGCGCAGCGCGAGTGCGGGGTCCTCCTCCTCGATCCGCGCGATGGCCTCCGGCGACAACCGGTGCGCGGTCACGGGGGTGAGGGCAGTGAAGGTCACGAGGTAGCGCAGCTCGGTACCCAGGGCGATCTCCCCGAAGCTCATGCCGGGCCCGATCACCTCGAGCTCCACGCGGTCGCCCTGGGGGGAGCGGCGGGAGACCTCCACGCTGCCGGAGGTGACCATGTACACGCCGCTGAACTTCTGCCCGGTGCGCAGCAGGGTGGCCCCGGCGTCCCACTCCACGGACTCCGTGTGGGCGCGGATGCGGCGGACATCCTCCTCGGCCAGGGTGCTCAGCAGCTCGGAGCGGGTGGAGTGCACGTTGTCCGGTGTGCAGGTGGCGTCCCCGAACTGCTCCAGGATCCGCTCCTCGGCCCACGTGAGGGCCTCGGCGCGCGTGGCGAACACGGTCATGGGGTGCTCCAGCCCGCGCGTGTGCTCGCCGCTCTTCTCCGCGATCAGCACCATGTGGTGCCCGGTGCTCTCCACCTGTTCCGCGGTGCGGGAGAGCATGGGGATCACGAACCGCGCCATGTCGTCGACCTGCCGGATGTCCACGAGCACGTACCGGGAGCGCCGGGCGGCGTCGCGGACCGTGCGCACGGCGGTCTCCGCCCCCGCGAACCGCAGGTCCCCCTGCAGCTCGATGATCCGGGCGTCCTCACCGTGCTGCTCCAGGACCTCGCTGGCGGCCTCGTTGCGGCGCACCAGAGAGGGGGCCTCGGCGAGGGTGTACTCGGAGCGCACCGTGGAGTGGCCGTTGCGCTCGGTGCGTGCGAAGTGCAGGTCCAGGTCCTGGGTCAGGCGCTCGCACGCGGCCACGCCGCGCACCGAGTTCCCGTGCCGGTCCAGGGGCGGGGAGAACACCGCCACCGCGAGCTGACCCGGGAGCACCGCGATCACGCCGCCGCTGACCCCGGATTTGGCGGGCAGGCCCACGCGCAGCGCCCATCGCCCGGCGTCGTCGTACATGCCGCACGTGCTCATCACGGACAGCACATCGGAGACCACCTCGGGCTCCAGCACCCGCTCACCCGTGACGGGGTTGCGCCCGCCGGCCGCCAGGGTGGCACCCATGCGTGCGAGGTCCACGCAGTTGAGCATCACCGCGCACTGGCCGAAGTAGTCGTCCAGGGCGCCCGTGGGGTCCCCGTCGATGATCCCACGGGAGGTCAGCAGCCACCCGAGGGCGCGGTTGCGGTCCCCGGCCCGCCGCTCCTGGGCCTGCACGTTCTTGTTGATCCGCAGCCGGCGCCCGGCGCATGCGGAGTAGAGCCGCAGGATCCGTTCCATGCGGGTGCCGTGGGACGTGTTGCGCACCAGGGACGTTGCGGCGATCGCGCCGGCGTTGATCATGGGATTGGACGGGCGCCCCGTCTCGGGCTGCAGCGAGATCTCGTTGAACGCGTCCCCGCTTGGCTCCACGTCGATCTTCTCGAACACCCCGTCAGCACCGCGGTCCGTGAGCGCCTGGGCGTACGTGAACGCCTTGGAGATGGACTGGAGGCAGAACTCGTGCCTGGTGTCCCCCGCCTGGTAGAGGGCGCCGTCCACGGTGGCCACGGCGATGCCGACCGTGGCCGGGTCCGCGTTCGCGAGCTCCGGGATGGAGGTGTTCACCGCTCCGCCCTCCACCGAGCGCAGGTCCTCGACCACGCGTCGCAGGTACTCGGTCACGGGGGAGGGGCCCAGCTTGGACATGGGGACGGTGCTCATCGGTGTTCCTCGGGGATCGCGGGGCCCCGCGGTGCGGCACGGGCAGCGGCCGTGGGCGGCGGGGATTCTCGACCTCCAGGTTCCCACATCCCCGGGCTCCCTCGGCGCCGACGCCGCCCGGGCACGGCTCCGGGGGCGGGGGGCTCTCCGTGCGGCGCGGGGGCGGCATGGCGATCCCCGTGCCCTGCGGTAGAGTGGCCGTGCTCGTTCGCGGAATGCCGCGCGAGCACGCGCCTTTAGCTCAGTTGGTAGAGCAGTGGACTTTTAATCCATGGGTCGTGGGTTCGAGCCCCACAGGGCGCACCACTCGTCCCGCCCCGGTTCCCTCCGATGCGGGACGTTCGTGTGTCCGAGCCCCGTTCGGCAGCGCCCGGCACGGGGTGCCGGGCCGGCGGGCGGCTGTCACCCGGGGGTGGTCACCCGCACGAGCCGCCGCAGCGCCCAGGACATGAGGGGGCGGTAGGCCAGCAGCACGGGTGCCGGGCCGTGCACCGTGATGCCCGCGCGGCAGCCGCCGCCCGCGGCCGGAGCGACGTCGTGCTCCAGCAGGAGGGCCACGGGACCCAGGCGCACCCGCCAGGACCAGCGCCACAGCGAGGGCTGCACCGTGAGCACCCAGAACGGCACGGGAATCAGGCCCACCGCCGTCACCGTGCCCTCCGCGCCGGGCCGCAGCGTCCGGACGTCGGAGCGGACACGCGTGAGGTGGGGTGCCCACGTGCTCCACAGGTCGAGCTGCTCGTAGTGCGCCCAGACGTCCGCGGGGCGGGCCGGGCCGGTGCGCGTCACGGTCATGTCCACCCCACCAGTGTGCGCCCGACCTGCGGCACCCGCGAGACCCCCGCACCGCAGGACGACGCCGCTGTCCCCACTTTGCGCTACGAACCCGCCGTGCCCCGCGCCGCGGGTCCGCGCGCGGATGCGGAAAACCCGGCCCTGACCTGGGGAAACATGCGAACAGCATGGCTTGTCCACACAACGGAGATCGTTGCGGACGCGTGTCCACACCGGTGGAAATCGGGGTGAGGCCGTGTCAGCATGAACACATCGCAGCACGGCAACGAGGTGCGGCGCGGTCATGACCGGGGGGAACACGGGCCGCTCGCACCCGCGCCGAGGTGGGCGACCAGCACGCCGGGGGGCGTGCCTGTGGACACCTCGACCGTGCGGCGTGGAAACGGAGTCGGTGCCGGGGGGCACGGACTCCGAGCGGATCTGATCCGCGCCGGTCACCGGCGTGTGCGTCCGCTGTGCCGAGAGGGTCCCTTCGGGGGAACGGACCCGGGCGCAGCGGGCGCATCACGTTAACGACTTCCCGCTCTCGCCCGACCGCTTATGCGTGTCCGAGCCGTTTGCCAGACTTCCGGACATGACCGAGACCGCGCCGTCCACCGACCTCCGCTCCCGCGCCCTGGAGCATCTGCGGGCGCTCACGGGCAATCCCGCGGCGGACTTCCACCCGGGCCAGTTCGAGGCCGTCTCGGCGCTCGTGCAGGACCACCGCAGGGCCCTCGTGGTCCAGCGCACCGGGTGGGGCAAGTCCGCCGTCTACTTCCTCTCCGCGCTGCTCATGCGCGCCCAGGGATACGGCCCCACCCTGATCATCTCCCCGCTGCTCGCGCTGATGCGGGACCAGGTCTCGGCGGCCCGGCGTGCGGGGGTGCGCGCCGCGGCCATCTCGTCCGCGAACCCCACCGAGTGGGCGGAGATCTCCCAGGCCCTGGACCGCGGTGAGATCGACGTGCTGCTGGTCTCGCCCGAGCGGCTCAACAACCCCCGGTTCCGGGACGAGCAGCTGCCCCAGCTCGTGCAGCGGCTGGGTCTGCTGGTGGTGGACGAGGCGCACTGCATCTCGGACTGGGGCCACGACTTCCGGCCGGACTACCGCCGGATCAAGGACATGCTCGGGCGGCTTCCGGAGTCCGTGGCCGTGCTGGCCACCACCGCCACCGCGAACGAGCGCGTCATCGAGGACGTCCGCGAGCAGCTCGGTGTCGGCTCGGGATACTCCGGGGAGGTCTTCATGCTCCGGGGCCCGCTCTCCCGGGCGTCCCTGCGGCTGGGCGTGCTGCGCCTGCCCTCCACCGCGGCCCGGCTCGCGTGGCTGCTGGAGCACCTGGAGCAGCTGCCCGGCAGCGGGATCATCTACGCGCTGACCATCGGCGCCGCCGAGGACACCGCACGGGCGCTCACGGACGCGGGGCACCGGGTGGCGTCCTACACCGGCCGCACCGACGCCGCCGAGCGCGAGGAGCTCGAGACGGCCCTGAAGGACAACCAGGTCAAGGCGCTCGTGGCCACGTCCGCGCTCGGGATGGGTTTCGACAAGCCGGACCTCGGCTTCGTGGTGCACCTCGGCGCGCCCTCCTCGCCCGTGGCGTACTACCAGCAGGTGGGGCGTGCGGGGCGTGCCACGGACAGTGCGGACGTCCTGCTCCTGCCCGGGGCGGAGGACCGCGAGATCTGGGAGTACTTCGCCACCGCCTCCATGCCCACGGAGGCCAAGGCCACTGCGGTGCTCACCGCGCTCGCCGAACAGGGCGGCCCCCTCTCCGTGGCGGCACTGGAGCCCCGGGTCAACATCAAGCGCTCCCCGCTGGAGCTGCTGCTGAAGGTTCTCGCGGTGGACGGTGCCGTGGAACGGGTGGGTGGTGGCTGGCAGGCCACCGGCCGGCCCTGGCACTACGACGCCGCCCGGTACGAGCGGGTGGCCAGGGCGCGGGCGGACGAGCAGCAGGCGATGCTGGACTACCAGGTCACGGACGAGTGCCGCATGCAGTTCCTGACCCGCCGGCTCGACGACCCCACGGGGGAGCCCTGCGGCCGCTGCGACGTGTGCGCGGGGCCGTGGTACCCCACGGGTGTCGCGTCCGCGGCCTCGGACGCCGCGGATGCCGCCCTGCACCGCGCGGGGGTGCCCGTGGAGCCCCGCGCGCAGTGGCCCACGGGCATGGACCGGCTCGGGATCCCGGTCAAGGGCAAGATCCCCGAGACCGAGCGAGCGGAACGCGGCCGGGCCGTTGCCCGTCTGACCGATCTCGGGTGGGGCGGTCGGCTCCGGGAGGTGTTCCACGCGGATGCGGAGGGCCGGCCGGTGGACACGGAAGTCACCGCGGACCTGGGGCGGGCGGCCCTGACCGTCCTGGCCCAGTGGGACTGGCAGCAGCGCCCCACCGCGGTGGTGGCCATGCCCTCGCTCTCACGGCCCCGGCTGGTGGACACCCTGGCCCGCGGCATCGCCTCGGCGGGGCACCTTCCGTTCTGGGGTGCACTGGACCTGAACCCGGAAGTCCCCCGGGGATCGCACGGCGGCAACAGCGCGTACCGGCTCGCGGAGGTGTGGGACCGCTTCATGGTCCCGGCGGAGCTCACGCAGACACTGGCGAGCTCCCCGCGTGCCGTGGTGCTGCTGGTGGACGATCTCGTGGACAGCCGGTGGAGCCTCACCGTGGCGGCGCGGGAGCTGCGGCAGGCCGGTGCCGAGGTGGTGCTGCCCTTCGCGCTGGCCGCGCAGGGCTGAGCGGGGCGGTGGAGGGACATCGGACGTGCCCGCCCGGCCCGTCACTCAGGTCGTGCCCGTCTCCCTGGCCTATCCTGACGGCATGGTCAACCCCGTCGATGCACCGCTCGTGGAGATCGTCATCCCCGTGCACTCCCTTGCACGCCCCCTGTCGAGGGCGGTGGCGTCAGCGTTGCTCGCGGGCCCGGGCGCCGGGCCGGGTCAGTGCCGTGTGACGGTCGTGGCGCACCACCTGTCCGTGGAGCAGGCCCGCGGGATGCTGACCGAGGACCAGCGCGCAGCGGTCTCGGTAATCGAGTGCGAGGACCGGGGCACCACGGCGGCCGTGCCCCGCAACGAGGCGCTGCGGCGGTGCACCGCCCGCTACATCGCCTTCCTGGACAGCGATGACACCCTGGATCCCGGTTCTGTCACGCGATGGCTGGGCATCGGCGAACGCCGGGGCAGCGATCTGGTGATCCCGTTCCAGCACCACGACCCCGGGCGGGTGGACATCACACCCATCACCCGGCCCTTCCGCTCCGCCCGGCTGGACCCGGTGAAGGACAGGCTGGGGTACCGCAGTACCGCTTTCGGGCTCGTGCGGATGGCCGCTGTTCACAGGAGCGGAGCCACTTTCGACGAGGCAGTGCGTACGGGCGAGGACCAGTCGTTCGTCATGGCCCTCTACACAGGGTGTTCACGCATTGACTACGCGCCCGGCCTCCCGGGCTACCTGATCCACGGCGACGCGGACGTTCGGGTGTCGCAGCAACTCCTCCCCCTGCGGGAAGAGGTCGCAGCGGCCGTGGATCTGACGGCCCACGCCTGGTTCGCCAAAACCTCGGGCGAGCTGAGAGCGTCGCACATCCTCAAGTACATCCGAGTGAACTTCTTCCCAGCCGTGCACGGCCTGGCGGCGGGTGGAGTGTGGGACACGGAGCATGCTGCAGAGGCTCGGGCCGTGACCGGAGAACTACTGGCGCACGCGCCGCACGTGGCGGACCGGTTGTCACGCACGGACCGCCGTGTCCTCGATCTTCTGCAACGGCCCGTGGCGGGGGCTGAGGTGGAGGCCGCTCTTGCGGCGCGACGTCGTTTCGCGACACCGGGCGCGCTGCTCACGACAGATCCGCGCTGGCTCCTCGACCGGCAGAGTCCCCTGCGAGTGATAGGGGCGAGTGGGGTGCAGACGATCCGCTACAAGCTCGGCCTGCGAGCACCGCGACGCAGGGGCTGATCCCCGCCGCGGGATCCCGGTCGGGGTCAGCTGCGGTTCAGCCGGCGTCGCAGCTCGCCCACGCGGGGTGCGAGGTCTCGCCACGAGATGAGGCACCACACGATCAGGAAGGCCACGGTTGCCAGGATCGTGGCAACAATTCCGGGTGTGGTCGTGATCCACCAGAGGCAGGCCAGCACCACCGTGTAGCCCGCCACCACGCGGAGCATGAGCCCGCGCCAGGCCATGCGGTCGTGGATCCACACGATCACCAGCGGTCCCAGGGAGCTGACGAGGCACCCCACGAGATATCCCAGGGCCGCAGCCATGATCCCCAACCGGGAACCCCACCACACGATCGTGCCAACACCCAGGAGAAGACCCACGGCGTTGCATGCCGCCAGCGCGCGGACACCCCAGTTCTCACCCCCGTTGAGCCGGGAGTTGGAGGCGTTGAAGCTCGTGGCGGACACCGCGAAGAACAGGACGACCAGGAGAGGGGCGGCCTGCGTGAACTCCTCCGCGCGGGCGTTGTAGAGGAGGTGGATGATGGGCTGCGCCCAGAGAATGCCGATGCCGAACACGGGAAGGAACACCAGGACCATGATCCGGAGGACCGAGTCGAGCTGACGTCGCATGCCCTCGTGGTCCCCTGCTGTGAACATGCGAGCCACCGCGGGAGCCAGCGCCACGAGCATGGAGGAGGACAGCATGCTTGCCGGCGTGGCAATGCTGACCGCGGCAGAGTACTGCCCCACGGCCTCAGGTGTGTCATAGTGCTTGCCGAGCATCATGGACAGTTGGAGCAGACCGGACGCGGTGAGAATGTTGACGGCCGCCCATGCCGTGAAGGCATTGATCTCCCGCTTGAGTCCTGCGGGCAGCGGCCCGCCGGAGGCGCGTGGCCAGCCGGGAACCGCGTACAGCAGATAGCCCACGCTCAACGGCAGGAGCAGCAGCGGGGTGAAACCGCCCAGGATCACGATGAGCAGCAGGGTCAGGGTGACGCCGGAACTGATGCAGTCCCACACTGCGGTGGTCACGAACTGGTTGTTGCCGGTCCGGACCCCGCGCACGAAGTTGTACGCGGACAGCGCCACCACCAGCAGACCGGCTGAGAGCGCGTAGCTCACCGGCAGGTGCAGGAAGGCGGTTGCGGCCACCACTGCGCCCACGGACAGGATCACGGTGGCCAGGGCCGCAGAGCGGGAGGTGTACACCGCCACGGAGAGCTGCTCGTCCCGGTGCTGCTGACCGCGCGCCATGGCGATGAATTTGGACGCGGCGTTTCCCGAGGCCTGTGGCCACAGCAGGACGAGGAACAGGGCCAGGGAGATCGCCAGATTGACCTGGCCGAGGACCTCACTGCCCAGGATGTTGCCGATCAGCAGGCTGTAGCCGAAGCGGGACAGCCCCTGTACGAAGACCGCCACCACCGTCAGCGCGAACGAGGACCCGATCGGGTTGTCCCTGTTCTCGTGGTTGGGCGGCGGGAAGAGAATGCCCCGCCATCTGCGCACGGGAGAGCTGGGAGCGGGGGAAGAGGTCACGCGATGGAGTGTATCGACTGGGGGCGGTCAGCGGATCCGGTGGGCCACGCTCCGGTAGAGCCGTGAGAACTGGGCGCCCACCTCGGCGCGGGAGAACCGCGATCGCACGGTGCTCGCGATAGCTGCCGGGTCGGCGTCGTGGAACCGGTCCCAGGCGAGCTGCACGGCGTCGGCAAGGGCCGGGACGTCCCAGGTGTCCGTGAGGACCGAGTTGGCGGCCGTGCAGTAGTCGTCAAACCCCCCACTCAGGGGGACGGCAGCAGGGCGTCCTGCCGCGATGGCCTCCGCGACTGCCGTGAAGAAGTTCTCCTGCGAGCTGGGCAGGAAGAACACGTGGGCGGCAGCGAGGCGTTCGGCGATCTCTGTCGGGGAAATCGGCCCCGTGAGCTCCACGCGGTCCGCGATGCCCAGAGTGCGGGCCATGACCTGCAGTGTCTCCATGAGAGGACCGTTGCCGATCAGCGTGTAGTGCACGTCCACTCCCCGCCGCACCAGCTCTGCAATGGTTTCCAGCGCCAGGACGGGTTGCTTGCGCTCGATCAGTGCCCCCACGCCCACGAGTCGCAGAGGTGGAGCAGCCGGGAACGGGGCGGCGGGATGAGGATTCTCCACGACGCAGGGAATCACATGGGTGGCACCCGGCCGTGAGAACCGAGCCATTTCCCGGCACAGCTCGTCCGTCACCCCGGTCACGGCGTGGGGCAGTTTCAGTGCGTGCCGCAGCCATGCCAGGCGCTGCCACCAGGGCCCCACGCTGGCCGGATTGACCACACCGTTCCAGTGCTCGGTGTGCACCCACGGCTTGCGACGCAGGAGCCACGGTGCCGCGGCGAAGAGCACGGCGGAGAACGCCATGGTGTGCAGCACGTCCGCACGCCGGAGACCAGCCGCAATGGTCGCCGCGACCTCGGCGTAGCTGCGAGGATCCACGACGTTAAGGGGCACCCTGGTCACGGGGACGCCCTCGTACACCTCCTGTGTGGTGGGCCCGCTGAGGCGTCCGATGACCACATGCACCACCGCGACGTCGTGCCCTGCTTCCTGGAGGGACCGGCAGTGCTCCAGTACGAACGGGGTCCTGCTGGGGGTTTGCGTATCGGGGAACCAGGCGGTGACGACGAGGGAACGCACGGGGCGGTGTCCTTTCGGGCTGGAAGCAGGTGAACGGCACTGCGCAACCATGACTACCACGTTCCGGTGGGGGCGCGCTGGCCCGGGCGCGCTCTCCTTCACCAGAATGCTCTTTCACCGTCGATGTCCGGGCCCTGTCCGGCAGGGCGGGAATCATCGGTCCACACGCCCCGTTGGCGCCCGGGGCGTGGCTTTGACCGTTCACGCACCGGCCCGATATGCTGACAGGTGTTGTTTTGAGTCCGTCCCATCAGGGTTGGACACTGCAGAACACACGGAGACGTGCCAGAGCGGCCGAATGGACTTCACTGCTAATGAAGGGCTCGGATTAACCCCGGGCCGGGGGTTCAAATCCCCCCGTCTCCGCACCGCATGAACGACGACGCCGCCCGGTTCACCCGGGCGGCGTCGTTCGTGTCCGGGCAGATGACGTCACAATCACGCGGTGACGCTCGGATCCACTGTGCGTCCGTCTGCATGGATACACTCCGGAGCAGCACGGCGCCCACCCGCAGCCGACCCCGGTGTGCGTCCTCCGGGCCCGTGCCGGAACGGGAGACGCTGGCATGGGTGCAGCACGGGCACGGACGTGGATCACCGCTGGACTATCGGTCGTGCTGGTGGCCGCCGCGGGACCCGCTGTGGCCGCGCCACCGGACGCAGCGGCGTCGCCAGAGCAGCTGGCCCAGTCGCAGCCGGCCACCGAGGGCGGAGTGGCGTCCCTGGGTCGCGGGGCGGACGCCCAGGGCAGGGTGCTGCCGGAAACCGACAGAATCCTCGTGACGTTCAAGGACCGTGTCTCGGCGGCCGGCATGGACGCCGTGCTCGACGGCGCGCAGCGGAGCACGCAGCTCAGGGCACCGGACGTCGTGCGGACCACGGGCACCGGCGAGACCGTCGTGGAGAGCGAGAAGATGCTCTCGCCCGCCGAGCAGCGGGAAGTGGTGGCCGCCATCGAGGCCGACCCCGCCGTGGAGTCCGCGGAACCCGACCAGATCGTGGTGGGGGCGCTCGCGGCGACTCCTGCCAGGCCCCCGAACGACACGAACTGGAACTACCAGTGGGGCCCGCGCAACATCGGGGTGCCGGGGGCCTGGAGCCAGGCCACCGGGCAGGGCACCGTGATCGGCATCGCGGACACCGGCCAGATCAACCACCCGGATCTCAACGCGAAGGCGGTTCCCGGCTACGACTTCCTCTCGGACACCTACCACTCCCGGGACGGTGACGGGCGGGACCCCAATCCCCAGGACCAGGGGGACTGGAGCCCGGGGCGGCCGTCCTGGTGGCACGGATCGCACGTGGCGGGCATTGCGGCGGCGCAGACGAACAACAGGATGGGAATTGCCGGTGTGGCCCCCGACGCGAGGATCCAGCACGCGCGCGTGCTCGGGGCGGACGGCCGCGGCTACGTCTCTGACATCGCGGACGGTGTGATGTGGTCCGCGGGGATCCCCGTTCCCGGGGTCCCGGTGAACCGGAATCCCGCCGCGGTGGTCAACCTCTCCGAGGCGTGGGACGCGGGCAGCTGCCCGGCGGTGATGCAGCGGGCCATCGACCGGATGCACGCGGTCAACGTGCCGCTCGTGGTCGCCGCGGGCAACGCCGCCAAGAGCGCGAACCTGGCCTCGCCCGCCAACTGCCCGGGCGCCATCGTGGTGGGCGCCACCAGCTACCGCAACCAGCTCACCGGCTACTCCAACTGGGGGCCCATGCTGGACGTAGTGGCCCCCGGCGGGGACGCCGCCTCGCCCATCTGGTCCACGGTCAACACGGGCACGTACTCGATCGGCAGGCCCTCCTACGGTGACCTCAGCGGGACGTCCATGGCCGCGCCCCACGTGGCCGGGACGATCGCGCTGATGAAGGAGCGCAACCCGGGCCTGGGTGTCGAGGCGATCCGCACCACGCTGCGCAACACCGGGACGAACGTGAGCGGCTACCGCAAGGTGGACGCGGCCGCGGCGGCCCGCGCCGTGCCTCGGGCCAAGCCCACGGTGCGCGGTGCGATCGCCACCTACTACAACGCCCACGGCGGTGCGGGTGCCATGGGTGCTCCCACCACCTGGGAGCAGAGCACGGGTGTGGGAGGGGTGGTCCAGACCTTCGTGAAGGACGGGCGGACCACGAAGATCTACTGGTCCCCGGCCACGGATGCGCACCGCGTGGAGACGTGGAAGGGCATCGGGTCCCGGTACGCGCAGCTGGGTGGGCCTGCCGCCCTCGGGCTGCCGTCGAGGGACGAGCTGCCGACCGCCACGGGTGGCGCCTACCAGAACTTCGTGCACCCCGCCACGGGCCGAAGCACCAAGCTCATCTGGAGCAGCGCCACCGGTGCGCAGCCGGTGGTGGAGTCCTCTGCGATCGGCAAGCAGTGGGCCGGCGACGGCCACGAGTCCGGGACCGGCTACCCCACGTCCCCCGAGGTGCGCACGGCCAACGGTGCCTACCAGCAGTTCCGTCACGTGAGCACGGGCAGCCTCACGCGCTACACCTGGACCCGCGCCACGGGGAAGGTGGTCCGGACCCCGGTGCGCTGAGCACCGCTCGACACGGCGGCGCCCCGTTCGGCGGATGCTCCTCACCGCACCGGACGTGCCCGGTGCGCTCCTGACCGGGGCGCGGCCCGGCGCTGGATATCCTGGCAGGCATGGTGATTCAGCAGCGCGTGGTGGTGGTGGGGGCGGGTCCCCGGGGTCTGTCGGTCGTGGAGCGGCTCGTGGCCAGGTCCGCGCACACGGGGGCGCGCGTGCACATCGACCTCGTGGACCCCTTCCCCCCGGGCCCGGGCCACGTGTGGCGCACCGACCAGTCGGACGTGTTCCTCATGAACACCCCCTCCCTGTTCCCCACGGTCCTCGCGGCCCCGGACGCGCTGCAGGTGCCCGCGGTGGCCCCGCTGCGGGGCATGAGCTTCGAGCGGTGGCGCCGCGGCGTCGTCGCCGGGGAGATCACCCCGGTGACCGCGCTGACGCAGCAGCAGCTGCACGCCCTGGCCGAGCTGACGCCGCAGGGCTACCCGCCGCGCGCGGTCTACGGGCGCTACCTGGAGTGGGTGTTCGCCACGCTGCGGGAGAACCTCCCGGACACGGTGCACCTGGAGATCCACCGGGGCGAGGCCGTGGACGCGTGGGTGCGCGCGGACGGCCGGCACCGCTACGGGGTGGAGCTCGCGGGCGGTCTGGTGCTGCCCGCGGACGCGGTGGTGCTCGCGCTCGGGCACCTGGACGCCCACCTGCGTCCCTCCCAGAAGGACCTCGTGGACGGCGCGGCCGAGTACGGGCTCACGTACTGGCCGCCCACGGTGCCGGCGGACGCCTCCTGGTCCGAGCTGCCGAGCGGGGAGACCGTGCTGGTGCGCGGGATGGGCCTGAACTTCTGCGACGCCCTGGCCCGGCTCACCGAGGGCCGCGGCGGCACGTTCGAGGAGGATCCGGAGAACACCGGGCGGCTCGTGTACCGGCCCTCGGGGCGGGAGCCGAAGATCGTGGCGGGGTCCCGGCGCGGCACCCCCTACCGGGCCAAGCCCGTGCTGCGCGGGTACTACGCCGAGTCCCTGGAGACCCGCTTCTTCACTCTGGAGGCCGTCCAGGAGCTGGCCGCCGCATCGCCCGGGACGCTGTCCTTCGAGCGGCAGCTGTGGCCGCTGATCCGCAAGGACGTGATCTGGAACTACTACTCGGTGCTCGCGCGCACCACGCCGGAGGCCTTCCAGGACGACCCCTCCCGGTTCCTGCGGCGCCTCGACGCGATCCTGCGGGACACCGCCGAGCCCAACTGGGCCCACCGCAGCGACGCCCTGATCTCGGACAGCGTGGTCCCGGGCCGCCAGCTGCAGCAGGCCCGACTGGCCCGCCCGTTCGAGGACGTGAGCTTCGCCAGCCACGACGAGTACGCCGCCGCGGTCGTGCACTACCTGGACCGGGACGTGCGCGGCTCGCTGCGCGGCGAGGACGATCCCGTCAAGATGGCGATCGCCTCCCTCAACGCCGCGCGCACCGTGCTCAAGTGCGTGCTCGCCGAGATCGGGATCTCCGACTCCTCCTGGGTGCACGAGCTGCGCCGCCAGTTCGAACCCCTCGTGGAGGGCCTCGCTTCCGGCCCGCCCGTGCTGCGGATCCAGCAGCTCGCGGCACTCACCCGCGCGGGCGTGGTCCGCTTCCTGGGCCCGGAGCCCCGCTTCGTGGTGGACCGCTCGGAGGGCTGCTTCGTGGCGGCGTCCCCGTGGGTGGAGGACGCCCCGTGGCGCTCGCGGTGGCTCATCGAGGCCATGTCTCCCACCAACGACGTCCACCGCAACATCTCCCCGCTGCTCAGCCACATGCACGAGCGCGGCCTGGTGCGCGCCAAGCTCATGGAGACCCACGACGGCGCGAGCCCGGAGACCAGCACCGGTCTGGACGTCAGCGCGCAGCGGGCGCGCGGCGCCAGGGACGATGACGCCGCCTCGCGGGCCTTCGTCTACCGCGCCGTGGGTGCCAAGGACCACGCGGAGCAGGGGATCTACGTGATCGGCCTGCAGCTGTCCTCGGTGCAGTGGGGGGTGGCCATCGCGGCCGAGGCGGAGTCCCCGGCGCACCTCGGGGCGCGCACGATCGCGGACGCGGACCAGATCGCGCAGGACGTCCTCGCCGGCGCGCAGCCGTGAGCCGGGCACCCGGGGGCGCGGGCGGCGTCGTCCTGGGCCCGGGTGCTCAGCCCAGCACGGCGCGTGCGGTGCGCTCGTCCGTGACCAGGTGGGAGACGTAGCCGGCCTGCAGGGCCGCGCGCAGCACTGGCACCTTGGCGGTGCCGCCGGCCACGCAGATCCGGATCTCCTTCTGCCGCAGCTCGTCCAGAGGCAGGGACACGGTGCGCTCGTCCAGGGCGGGCACGGCCGGGGCGCCGTGGGCGTCGATGAAGTGGGAGCACAGGTCGCCCACCGCGCTGCGGGCCACGGCCTCGCGCTCGCGGGCCGTGAGATAGTCCCGCACGAGCACGGGGGAGTCCTCGGCCACCGAGCCCACCGTGAACAGGGCGGTCCGTGCGCTGCGGCCCAGGTCCAGCACGTACCTGATGTGGCGGTCCTGCTCCACCACGCGCTTGACCTCGGGGCTGTCGAAGAGCACGGGCAGGGGCAGGGTGTGCGGGTAGGCGCCGAACGCGGCGCACAGCAGCCGCACCGTCTCGTGGTGGCCCGCCAGGGGTGAGGTGAGGCCGCTACCACCCTTGAGCTGCACCATGTGCACCCCGCTGCGCGGCTGCGGGGTGAGGGCCTGCGCCACGGCGCGCATCGTGCGCCCCCACGTGATGCCCACGAGGTCCCCGTCCGCCACGTTCTCCTCGAGCACCTGGGCGCCCATGCCGCCGAGCTCGTGCAGCAGCTCGTCGTCGGTGTCCGCGGCGGCCACCACGCGCGCCTGGGTGAGCCCGAAGCGCAGGCACAGCTCCCGCCCCACGTCCGAGGAGACAGCACGCGGATCGCGGATCTCGATGCTCACGAAGCCGCGGTCCTTCGCGTGCTGCAGCAGCTTGGAGACCGTGGGGCGGGAGATCGACAGCTGCCGGGCCACGTCCGCCTGCGCGAGGCCGCGCTGGTAGTACAGCCGGGCCACCTCCAGGGACTGCGCGTCCCGGGCGCTCAGCCGCATGCGGCGCACCCTCTCGTCACGCGCGAGGCCACGCTAGAGGCCCATGATCACGCCGACGAGCGCGGCGTTGAGCATGTTGGTGAGGAAGCCGCCGAACAGCGCGAACAGGCCCATCTTGGCCACGTCCCCGCGACGGTCCGGGGCGAGCCCGCCGATGGAGCCGATCTGGATGGCGATCGAGGAGAGGTTGGCGAAGCCGGCCAGGGCGAACGTGGTGATCAGCACGGACTGGGGATCCATGCTGGGGATCGCGGGACCGAACGAGGTGTAGCCCACGAACTCGTTGAGGATGGTCTTCTGGCCGATGAAGTTGCCCACCTGCGCGGCGTCCTGCCACGGCACGCCGATGGCCCACGCGAGCGGCGCGAAGATGATGCCGAACAGACCCTCCAGGGACCACCCCTCGAAGCCGAACAGCGAGCCGGCCCACCCGAGCACGGAGGAGACCAGGGCGATCAGGGCGATGAACGCGATCAGCAGGCAGCCCACGATCACGGCGATCCGCCCACCGTTGAGGGCACCCGTGCCGATCGCGTCGATGAGGTTCTTGGACTCGGTGTCCCGCACTTTGAGGGCGTTCACGGACGCCACGGACTTCTCGGTCTCCGGCATCAGGGCCTTGGCCACCAGCAGGGAGCCGGGGGCGTTCATGACCGATGCCGCGAGCAGGTAGGGCAGCGGGGCGCCCAGCAGGGAGTAGCCCACCAGGGTGGAGCCCGCGGCGGCGGCGAAACCGCCGGTCATGCACGCGAACAGCTCGGAGCGCGTGAGCTTGCTCAGGTACGGCTTGATCATCAGGGGCGCCTCGCTCTGGCCCAGGAAGATCACGGTGGAGGCGAACACGGACTCGATCTTGGACGTGCCCATGATCTTGTTCAGCACGGTGCCCAGCACGTGCACGAACACCTGGATGATCCTCAGGTAGTACAGCGCGCTGATGAGCGCGCCCAGGAAGATGATCACCGGCAGCACGTTGAGCGCGAAGACGAAGCCGTTCTTCTCGTCCATGAGCGGGCCGAAGACGAACGTGGTGCCCTCGTTGGTGAAGCCGATGAGGCCCTGCACCAGGTCGGAGAACCACTTCAGGGCCTCGAAGCCCGGGCCCCACTTGAGGATCAGCAGCGCCACGCCCACCTGCAGGGCCAGCCCCACGGCGAGGGTGCGCCACTTGATGGCGCTGCGCTGACGGGAGAGGAGAACGATGATGCCCAGGATCAGGAAGATCCCGATCAGGCCCTGGAAACGGTCCACGGTGACCCCAGCTTTCGATTCACGGCACCGCGGCGGCTCTGCCGCGGTGCGAACATTTGTCAAAACTATAGTTGCCAGATTTTCCGAAACCGCGCATAGGATTGACGGTGAGTCGTGTCGCGGGCGCGCACCCGCACCAGCACGGCGCCGCATCTGAACGAGGGAGTGAACACGATGGTCGAAGCGTTCGACGCCGTTGACGTCATCCGCATGAAGAGGGACCGCGGGACCCTGTCCCCCGAGGCCATCGACTGGGTGATCGACGCCTACACGCGCGGCGTGGTGGCGGACGAGCAGATGTCCGCCCTGGCCATGGCCATCTTCCTCAACGGGATGGACCGTACCGAGATCTCCCGCTGGACGCAGGCCATGATCGACTCCGGCGAGCGCATGAACTTCAAGGCCCTCTCCCGGCCCACCGCGGACAAGCACTCCACGGGTGGCGTGGGGGACAAGATCACCCTCCCGCTCGCCCCGCTGGTCGCGAGCTTCGGGGTGGCCGTGCCGCAGCTCTCGGGCCGCGGCCTGGGCCACACGGGCGGCACCCTGGACAAGATGGAGGCCATCCCGGGGTGGCGCGCGGACCTTTCCAACGAGCGCATGATGGAGATCCTGGACACCGTGGGTGCGGTGATCTGCGCCGCGGGCAGCGGCCTGGCACCGGCGGACAAGAAGCTCTACGCGCTGCGTGACACCACCTCCACGGTCGAGTGCATCCCGCTGATCGCGTCCTCCATCATGTCCAAGAAGATCGCCGAGGGCACCGGCGCCCTGGTGCTGGACGTCAAGACCGGCCCGGGCGCGTTCATGAAGTCCGAGCAGGACGCCCGGGAGCTCGCGCGCACCATGGTGGACCTCGGCAAGGACCACGGGGTGGACACCGTCGCGCTGCTCACGGACATGTCCCGCCCGCTCGGGCGCACCGTGGGCAACGCCCTGGAGGTGCGCGAGTCGGTGGAGGTGCTCGCCGGGGGCGGGCCGAGCGACGTCGTGCGCCTGACCGTGGCGCTCGCGCGGGAGATGCTCGCCGCGGCCGGTGTGAAGGATGCGGACGTCGAGGCCGCGCTGCAGGACGGGCGCGCCATGGACGCCTGGAAGGCCATGGTGGCCGCGCAGGGCGGTGACCCTGAGGCCCCGCTGCCGGAGGCGAAGCACACGCAGGACGTGCTGGCCGAGACGGACGGCGTGCTCACCGAGATGGACGCGATGTCCGTGGGTGTGGCGTCGTGGCGCCTCGGTGCCGGCCGTGCCCGGCAGGGCGATCCCGTGCAGGCCGGCGCCGGTGTGGAGATCCACGCGGTGCCCGGTGAGCGCGTCACCAGGGGGCAGAAGCTGTTCACCCTGCACACGGACACCCCCGAGCGCTTCGAGCGCGCCCTGGAGTCCCTGTCCGGGGGCGCCACCATCGATCCCGACGCCGCGGAGGGCACCGGCGCCCGCGAGGACGTGGTGATCGACCGGATCGCCTGAGCGCGCTCCCCGCCCCGCCGTGCGTACGGCGTACCCCACGACCGCTGCCGCCCACCGTGCGGCAGCCCCACGAACCACCAAGGAGAACCACATGATCACCCGCGCAGAGCTCGCCGCCATGGTCGACCACACCCTGCTCAAGCCCGAGTCCACCGCGGAGCAGGTGGCGGAGCTGGCCCGCGAGGCCGGGGAACTGGGCACCTACTCCATCTGCGTCTCGCCGTCCCGCCTGGACGTGGAGCTGCCCGAGGGCGTGAAGCTCGCCACCGTGTGCGGCTTCCCGTCCGGGGCGCACCCCTCCGAGGTCAAGGCAGTGGAGGCCGCGGACTCCGTGGCCCAGGGCGCGGACGAGGTGGACATGGTCATCAACCTCGGCCTCGCGATGGACGGGGACTGGGACGGTGTGCGCGAGGACATCGAGGCCGTTCGTGCCGCGTGCCCCGAGCCCACCGTCCTGAAGGTCATCATCGAGTCCGCCGCGCTGAGCGACGAGCAGATTGTCGCCGCGTGCCAGGCGGCGGAGGTCGCCGGAGCGGACTTCGTGAAGACCTCCACGGGCTTCCACCCCGCCGGTGGCGCGAGTGTGGAGGCCGTGCGCCTCATGGCGCAGACCGTCGGCGATCGCCTCGGGGTGAAGGCCTCGGGCGGCATCCGCACCACGGAGGCCGCGCTCGCCATGGTCGAGGCCGGAGCAACCCGCCTGGGGCTCTCCGGCACACGTTCGGTACTGGAAGGACTGGATTCCTGATGAACATCCAGCTTGTCGACCGCGTCCAGCAGTGGCTGGACCACGATCCCGACGACGCCACGCGCGCCGAGCTCCACAGCCTGCTGGAGCAGGCCCGGGGCGGGGACGAGAATGCGCTCGCGGACCTCGAGTCCCGGTTCCAGGGCCCGCTGGTCTTCGGCACGGCCGGGCTGCGCGCCGCGGTCGGTGCGGGGGAGTCCCGCATGAACCGTGCCGTGGTGATCCGTGCGAGTGCCGGGCTGGCCTCGTTCCTGCTGGACCGCGTGGGCCCGGAGCCCCTCGTGGTGGTGGGCTGCGACGCCCGCCACGGCTCCGAGGACTTCGCCGCCGACGCCGCAGCGGTCTTCGCCGCGGCCGGGTGCCGCGCCGTGCGCCTGCCCGCCCAGCTGCCCACGCCCCTCGTGGCGTTCGCGGTGCGCGAGCTCGGCGCGGACGCCGGCGTGATGGTCACGGCCTCCCACAACCCGCCCGCCGACAACGGCTACAAGGTCTACCTCGGCGGCCGCGCCGTGGACACCGACGACGAGAAGGGCGTGCAGATCGTCCCGCCGGACGACGCCCGGATCGCCGAGCGCATCGCGGCCACGCCCTTCGCGGACGAGGTCCCCCGGGACCCCGAGGCCGTGAGCACCGCCGACGACGCCGTGCTCGAGCACTACGTGCAGCGCGCCTCCTCGCTGCGGGCCGGTTCCGAGACCTCCCAGGACATCTCCATCGCCCTGACCCCCATGCACGGCGTGGGGCTCGGCACCGCCCTGCGCGTGCTCGACGCCGCCGGGTTCCGCAACGTCTCGGTGGTCGCCGAGCAGGCGGAGCCGGACCCGGACTTCCCCACGGTAGCGTTCCCCAACCCGGAGGAGCCGGGAGCCATGGACCTGCTCATGGCACTCGCCGCTCGCGAGAACTGCGACGTGGCCATTGCCATGGACCCGGACGCGGACCGCTGCGCCGTGGCCATCCCCACGGGAGCGGGCACGGGCGATCCCGCCCAGGACTGGCGCCGCCTCAGCGGTGACGAGCTCGGGGCGCTGCTCGGTGAGGACGCGGCCTCCGACCCGGACCGGTCCGGGGGCACCCTGGCGTGCTCGATCGTCTCGGGCCGGCTGCTCGGACGGATCGCCGAGCGCCACGGGCTCTCCTTCCGCCAGACCCTCACCGGGTTCAAGTGGATCGCCCGCACCCCGGGGCTGCGCTTCGGCTACGAGGAGGCGATCGGCTACTGCACCGATCCCACCGCCGTCCGCGACAAGGACGGCGTGTCCACCGCGGTGCGCGTGGCCTCGCTGGTGGCCGGGCTCAAGCAGCGCGGCTCCACCGTGCAGCAGGAGCTGGACCGGCTGGCCCACATGCACGGGCTCTACGCCACCGCGCCCCTCACGTTCCGCGTGGCGGACCTCTCCCTGATCACCCGCGGCATGCAGCGGCTGCGGGAGAACCCGCCCACGGAGCTCGCGGGGTCCCCGATCGCCGAGTTCGTGGACCTGGCCAAGGGTGGGCCCGAGATGCTGCCCACCGAGGGCATCCTCATGCGCACCGAGGCCGACGACCGCGTGATCGTGCGCCCCTCCGGCACCGAGCCCAAGCTCAAGTGCTACCTGGAGGTCGTGCTGCCGGTGCTCGACGGCGATCCCGTGCCGCGCGAGGACGCCGCCCAGCGGCTGCAGCAGATCAGCACGCAGCTGCGGGAGGTCGTGGGTCTCTGACCCGCGGTCCCCGGACACGGAGGAAGCCCCTGCCCCTTGGAACTCCAGGGGGCAGGGGCTTCGTGGTTGGCGGAAGGTAAGGGATTTGAACCCTTGGTACGGGGTTACCGCACACTGGTTTTCAAGACCAGCTCCTTAGGCCGCTCGGACAACCTTCCCTCCGTCCGTCGCGGGCCTCGCGCCCGCGACGGACGAGTCGCCATTATTCCACGGCCCGCGCCCGCCGGGCCAATGCCGCAGCACGGGCCCGGTCCGGGGGACGACGCCGCCCACCGGGGTGCCGCGCCCACGTCACGCGCCGTCGTCGGCACCCGGGTGCCGCCGTTGCGCGGAGGGGGAACAGCGGCGTCGTGCGCTGGTGCTCCCGGCCCGTGCGGCGTGAGGATGGACGGGACGAGACGACGAGTGGAAGGAAGTCCCATGCGTGCAGTGCGCGACCTGGAATCCGGCGGACCCGAGGTCCTCACGGTGAGCGAGGTGCCCGAGCCGGAGCTCACGGCCGGTGGAGTGCTGATCGAGGTGGCCGCCGCGGGGCTCAACCGCGCCGACGTCCTGCAGCGCCAGGGCCACTACCCCGTGCCCCCGGACGCCACGGACGTGTTCGGGCTGGAGGTCTCCGGCACGGTGCTGGAGCTGGGGGAGGACGTCCCGGCCGACGCCGGACTGAGCGTGGGTGATCCCGTGGTGGCCCTCGTGGACTCGGGCGGCTACGCCGAGCGGGTGCTCGCCCCGTGGCCGCAGGTGCTCCCGCTGCCCGAGGGTGTGGACCCGGTGGCGGCCGCGGGACTGCCCGAGGTGGCGGCCACCGTGTTCTCCAACGTGTTCATGGCCGCCGCGGCACGCGAGGGCGAGACGCTGCTCGTGCACGGGGGCGCCGGCGGGATCGGCACCCACGCGATCCAGGTGGCCCGTGCCCTCGGCATGACCGTGCTGGCCACCGTGGGCAGCGAGGAGAAGGCCCGGGTGGTCGAGGAGCTGGGTGCCACGCCCATCCGCTACCGGGACGAGGACTTCGTGGCCCGGGTCGAGGAGCTCACCGACGGCCGCGGCGCGGACGTGATCCTGGACGTGGTGGGCGCGAAGTACCTGGACCCCAACCTCCGGGCGGTGGCCACGAACGGGCGCATCGTGATCATCGGCATGCAGGGCGGTGCCACGGGCGAGCTGCACGTGGGGCGGCTGCTTCAGAAGCGCGCGGCGGTGATCGGCACGACCCTCCGGGCGCGCCCCGCCGCGGAGAAGGCGGCCATCATGGCGGCGGTGCGCGAGCACGTCTGGCCCCTCGTGGCCGCGGGTCGGGTGCGCCCGCTGGTGTCCCGCACGTTCCCGCTGGAGCAGGTCCGCGAGGCCCACGAGTACTTCGACAGCGGCTCGCACGTGGGCAAGGTGCTGCTGAGCATGTGATGCGCCCGCGGCGCCGGGCGGGGTCACCGGGGTGGGCACGTGGCGCGGCTCGCATACAATCGTGCGGGCAATCACACGCGGCACCCAGCGTGTCGGCACGACCTTCGGAGCCTTCCCCATGAGCACCACACACCGTCAGCCCGCGGGGGCACCCCGCCCCGCCGGAGGAGGTCCGAGCGACCTCCCGCCCAACCACGTGGATCCCGAGATGCTCGACCGCGAGCAGACCCGGTGGACCCCGCTGCGGATCGCCCTGTGGGTGGCCGTGGCCCTGCTGGGCGGGATCGCCTGGGCCATGATCGCATTCGCACGCGGCGAGTCCATCAACGCCATCTGGTTCGTGTTCGCCGCCGTGTGCAGCTACTTCATCGCGTACCGCTTCTACTCCAAGTTCATCGAGATGAAGCTGACCCGTCCGGACGACCGGCGGGCCACCCCGGCGGAGTACCACGCCAACGGCAAGGACTTCCTGCCCACGGACCGGCGCGTGCTCTACGGCCACCACTTCGCGGCCATCGCCGGGGCGGGTCCGCTCGTGGGTCCCGTCCTGGCCGCCCAGATGGGGTACCTGCCCGGGACCATCTGGATCATCGTGGGCGTGATCCTCGCCGGGGCGGTGCAGGACTACCTCGTGCTGTTCTTCTCGATGCGCCGCGGTGGCCGCTCGCTGGGTCAGATGGCTCGAGAGGAGCTCGGGGTGGTGGGCGGCTACGCCGCGATCATCGCCACGCTGTCCATCATGGTGATCATCGTGGCGATCCTCGCGCTGGTGGTCGTCAACGCCCTGGGCGAGTCCCCGTGGGGCGTGTTCTCGGTGGGCATGACCATCCCCATCGCCCTGTTCATGGGCGTCTACCTGCGCTACCTGCGCCCGGGGAAGGTCATGGAGGTCTCCGTGATCGGCTTCGTGCTGCTCATGGCGGCGATCGTGGGCGGCGGCTGGGTCGCGGACACCGAGCTCGGCGCGCAGCTGTTCACACTGGACCGCGTCACGCTCGCGTGGTGCGTGATCGGCTACGGCTTCGTGGCAGCCGTGCTGCCGGTGTGGCTGCTGCTGTCCCCGCGCGACTACCTCTCCACGTTCATGAAGGTGGGCACCATTGTGCTGCTCGCCGCCGCGATCGTGGTGGTGCGCCCCGAGATCACCGTTCCCGCGGTCAGCGAGTTCGCGAGCCGCACGGACGGGCCGGCCTTCACCGGGTCCCTGTTCCCGTTCCTGTTCGTGACCATCGCGTGCGGGGCGCTGTCCGGGTTCCACGCGCTGATCGCCTCGGGCACCACTCCCAAGATGATCGAGAAGGAGCGCCAGGCGCGTTTCATCGGCTACGGCGGCATGCTCATGGAGTCCTTCGTGGCCATCATGGCGCTCGTCGCGGCCGTGTCGATCGACCGCGGGATCTACTTCGCCATGAACGCCTCCCCGGCGGCCACCATGGGCACCGTGGAGGGCGCCGCCGCGTTCGTGAACTCGCTCGGACTCTCGGGCGTGCACGTGACCCCCGAGCTGCTGCAGGGCACCGCGGACGCCGTGGGGGAGGAGACCATCGTCTCCCGCACCGGCGGCGCCCCCACCCTGGCCGTGGGGCTGTCTCACATCATGCAGCAGTGGTTCGGCGGGGCCTCCATGATGAGCTTCTGGTACCACTTCGCCATCATGTTCGAGGCGCTGTTCATCCTCACCGCGGTGGACGCGGGCACCCGCGTGGCCCGGTTCATGCTCACGGACACCCTGGGCAACTTCTTCCCCAAGTTCCGGGACGTGAACTGGCGGGCCGGGGCGTGGCTCACCACCGCGATCATGGTGGCGGGCTGGGGCTCGATCCTCATCCTGGGAGTCACGGATCCGCTGGGCGGGATCAACACGTTCTTCCCGCTGTTCGGCATCGCCAACCAGCTGCTCGCGGCGATCGCCCTGGCCGTGTGCCTCGCCATCGCCGCCAACCAGGGGCGCTTCCGGTACCTGTGGATCATCCTGGTTCCGCTCGTGTTCGACGTGGTGGTCACCGTGACCGGCTCGTGGTTCAAGATCTTCTCCCCGGATCCCAAGGTGGGCTACTGGGCCAACCACGTGGCGTTCAAGGACGCCCTCGCCCAGGGCAGGACGAGTTTCGGCACCGCCAAGTCCGTGGAGGCCATGGAGGCGGTGGTGCGCAACACGTTCGTGCAGGGCACCCTGTCCATCCTGTTCGTGGTGCTCACCATCGTCGTGGTGGTCATGGCCACCCTGGAGACGGTCCGGGCGGTGCGGGGACGCGGCCGCGGCGGGAACGAGGACCCGTTCGTGGAGTCCCGGTTCTACGCGCCGTCGGGCCTGGTGGCCACCCCCTCCGAGAAGGCCCTCGAGAAGCAGTGGCAGGCGCTGCCCCTCGAGCAGCGCACCCCCACGGGCGGGGGCCACTGATGCCCGGCACGAGCCCGGCCCCGCTACTCGCGCGGGCGGCGGGCTGGTGCCGGGCGGCGGTGCGCTTCGGCAACGGGGTGCTGGGCGCGGACCGGTACGAGCGCTACCTGCAGTATCACCGCGCGAGCGGCAGCGACCAGCCGCCCATGACGGAACGCGAGTTCTGGCGCGACTGGCAGGACTGGCAGGACGCCCACCCCGAGGGCCGGTGCTGCTGAGGCGGTAGCATGAACCGCTGCCCGAGGGTGCGGGACGCGGATGCGGAAGAGGGATGACGGTGGGTTTCTTCGGTGACTACAGGGCCTCGCGCCGGGACGAGCGGGAGCTGGGCGAGGGCGTGTGGCGCCGCGCCCACGACCGTTTCAAGCGCGGCCTGGACCGCTACCACCAGATCCTCGAGTCGGTGCGCGACCCCGAGCTGCGCGCCGCGGCCGTGCCCGTGGCCAACGAGCTGGCTGAGCTGCTGCCGCGGGTCCGGGCCGTGTGCACCGAGGCCCACACCCGCGCGCCCTCCCAGACGCAGGACATCCCCCATTCCACGTCCGGCTACCTCTCGGACGTCCACCGGCAGCTCTCGCGGGCCGGCAACTCGATGGCCCAGACCGCCGAGGCCCTGACGATGGCGCGCTTTGCCGCGCAGGGCGTCCCCCGCGCGGCAGCGGCGTCGTGTCCCCGGCATGACGCCGCCCGCGCGGCTCCCGCGGGCGCGGAACCGGCCGCGGGCTCGCCCCTGGGGTCGGATGCAGGGCCGGTCTCCCCGGAACCTGCCCCGACAGTGCCCGGCGCTGAACGGGGCGGGGCGGCCGAGCGGGGCGGGGCGGCCGAGACGGCCCGCCCGACCGCGGAACCCGCCGCGCCGGGTGAGAGCCCGGCTTCCGGGCGGAGTACGAACCCCTCCCTCGACTCGATCCGGCGCCGCTGCGCGGTGGTCGAGGACTACGTGGTGGCGGCCGAGGCGCTGATGGCGGACCACCCGCAGGGCCCGGCAGCGCGCTGAGCCGGACAGGGACGATGCCCGGACAGGTCTCCCGCTCCCCGGCCGCCGTGGCCGGTGGAAAACCCGTCCGGGGCACCGTTGTGTCCCCTGTGACGGACGTCGCGGCGGCCTGGGCCGCGACAACCTGCCGACGATGTTATAAAACGGCGTTGTGCCGAGGAAGACCCGGGGGCAATCGTTGCCATCTTGAGACCTTCGGGGGAGCGCGCGAGGGCCACCGGGAACCCGTTCCCGGAGCCGCGCGACGTCGGGACTCGCGCTGACCGCTCCAAGGCGCGCCATCGGCCGGGGGCCCTCCTAGACTGGGGGCACCACCGACAGCTGCGAGGAGAGCGATGCCCCAACGCACCCAGAACGCCGCGCCCAGGCCGCAGAGGGCCGACGACGGCATGCTGGTGAGGGAGGGGCTGAGCTCGCAGGCCGTCGCCGAGCGCGTGGAGCTCGGACTCACCAATGCGGCGTCGTCCACCACGTCGCGCAGCGTGTGGGCCATCATCCGCACCCACGTGTTCACGCTGTTCAACCTGGTGCTGGGACTGTGCGCGGCGGTGATCATCGCGCTGGGCCGGTGGCTGGACCTGCTGTTCTGCCTCGCGGCGCTGAGCAACGTGGTCATCGGCTTCGTGCAGGAGTACTCCGCCAAGCGGCAGCTGGACAAGATCGCCCTGCTGCGCCGGGACCCGGCCACCGTGCTGCGCGACGGGCGCAGCGTGAAGATCCCCCTCGAGGAGATCGTGCTGGACGACGTCCTGCTGCTCAGCCGCGGGGACCAGGTGCCCGCGGACGCCGTGGTGCTCTCCGCGGACGGACTCGACCTCGACGAGTCCCTGCTCACCGGTGAGAGCGACGCCGTTCTCAAGCACCCCGGGGACCGCATGTTCTCCGCGTCGAGCGTCACCAGCGGCTCGGGCGCGGTGCGCGTCACCGCGGTGGGGGAGAAGTCCCACGCCTCGAAGCTCGCCAACGAGGCGCGGCAGTTCGCGCCCATCAACTCGGAGCTGCGGGCCTCCCTCGCCCGCGTGGTGCGGTGGCTGACCATCGCCCTGGTCCCCATCATCGCGGTGGTGCTCAACGGTCAGATGCAGGCAGCCGGCGGCTGGCACCGGGCCCTCGACTCCGGGTCCTGGCAGGACGCCCTCGTGGCCGCGGTGTCCTCTGTGGCCTCGATGATCCCGCAGGGACTCGCGCTGATGACCACCATCAGCTTCGCCGTGGCGGCGGTCAAGCTCGCCCGGGACGAGGTGCTGATCCAGGAGCAGCCCGCCGTGGAGGTGCTCGCCCGCGTGGACACGGTGTGCTTCGACAAGACCGGCACCCTCACGGAGGGCGGCGTCTCGTTCGACGCCGCCCGCAGCCTGATGCCCCCGGCGCGGGACGACGCCGCCGGGCCGGGCGGCGTCGTCGGCACGGCAGCGGAGGCGGACGCCCGGGAGGACGTCCTGGAGCCCTCCCCGGAGGCCGCCGCGGCGCTCGCGTGGTTCGGGGCGGACCCGCACGCCAACCCCACGGCCGCGGCGCTCGCCGAGGGTTTCGAGCACCCGAACCCGGCCCAGCCCGTTGCCGTGCTGGGCTTCTCCTCCGCCAACCGGTTCTCCGGCGTGGAGTTCCCCGACACCGGTGCCTGGATCCTGGGGGCCCCGGAAGTGCTGCTCGCGGGGGAGGAGCGGGCCGCGGCCCGGGGCCACGCCCAGGACCTCGCGGCCGCGGGCATGCGCACCATGGTGCTCTCCCACGCACCCCACCTGGTCATGGCGGACACCGGCCCCGGGGAGAAGCCGCGCGCGGCGCAGACGCTGCCCGAGGACCTCGAACCGCAGCTGCTGCTGACCTTCAGCGAGCAGGTGCGCTCCGACGCCCGCCGCACCCTGCAGTACTTCCAGGACCAGGGCATCGACCTGAAGGTGTTCTCCGGGGACAACCCGGCCACGGTCGCGGCTGCCGCCGGAATGGCGGGCATGGACGTCTCCCACGGGGCGGTGGACGCGAGCGCCCTGCCGGAGGACGGGGATGAGCTGCACCGTGCGGCACTCGAGCACAGCGTCTTCGGCCGGGTCTCGCCCCACCAGAAGAAGAACATGGTGCTCGGGCTGCAGGACAGCGGCCGCGTGGTGGCCATGACCGGTGACGGCATCAACGACGCCCTGGCGCTCAAGCACGCGGACCTCGGCATCGCGATGGGCAACGCCGCTCCCGCGACCAAGGCCGTGTCCCGCATGGTGCTGCTGGACGGCCAGTTCTCCCGGCTGCCGTCCGTGCTCGCCGAGGGCCGGAAGATCATCGCGAACATCGAACGGGTCACCAACCTGTTCCTCACCAAGACCGGTTTCGCGGTCATGATGGGGCTCGCGCTCGGCCTGCTGGCCTGGACGTTCCCGTTCCTGCCGCGCCAGTACTCCACGGCGGACGCCCTGATGATCGGCATCCCGTCCTTCATCCTGACCATGCTGCCCAACACCCGCCGCTACGTCTCCGGGTACCTGCGCCGGGCGCTGCACTTCGCGCTGCCGAGTGCGGCCATCGTGACGCTGTGCGTGGTGGGGCTGAACTTCTACGAGCGCACCCTGGACCCCGCCGAGAGCACACGGGCGTTCCAGACGGCGAGCTTCATCGTGCTCGTGCTGGTGGGGCTGTGGGTGCTGTGCGTGGGCTCCCGCCCCCTCACGGCCGTGCGGCTGGCCCTGGTGCTAACGATGTACGCGGGTCTGGTGCTCGTGCTCGGGGTGCCGCTGTCGCTGGCGTACCACCAGTTCCAGCTGCCGCACGCGTCCCTGTTCTGGGCGGCCGTGGCCATCGCCGCCGTGGGCTCCGTGCTGGTGGAGATCAACTTCCGGGTGCACACCGGCTGGCTGCGCCGCACCCAGCCGGAGGCGTTCCTCGCGGACGAGCGCTCGCACGAGCACTGACACGCCCCGCCCGCGGCCGCGCTCTCGTCAGCGAGCCGCCCCGGCCCGGGGCGTTCCCCGCATCGATGGGACGGGAGCCCACCGCGGCTGGTGAGATCAGGCACGCCGGGCAGTGGCCCGGCCCGCCGCGCGTGGTCCTGCATCCCATGGGGGCCGGGCTCGGACACGGGAGAAGCCCCGTCACCTGGTGGTGACGGGGCTTCCGCGGAGCCGCCTGCCGGAATCGAACCGGCGACCTATTCATTACGAGTGAATCGCTCTACCGACTGAGCTAAGGCGGCGTGACCGGGGTGTGGACACCCCAGATGCACGCCGAAACAGTATCAGATGGCGGCTGAGCACCACCAATCAGGGCGGGCCCGCGGGCTCAGCTCTGGCGGCACACCGTGCCCTCGTCCGGGAGGGTGCCGTCCAGGAGGTAGTCGTCCACGGCCCGGGTGATGCAGCCGCTGCCTGAGGTGTAGGCCGTGTGGCCGTAGCCCTCGTGGGTCAGCAGCCGTGCCCGGCCCAGCTGGGAGGCCAGCGACTGCGCCCAAGGGTAGGGCGTGGCGGGGTCGTGGGTGGTGCCGATGACCACCGCCGGGGTCTCCACGTCCGCGCGCAGCTCTGGCAGCGGGGTCACCGGCTTGTCCGGCCACCCCTGGCACGCCGCCGCCCCGTAGCCCAGGTAGGGGCCGAACGTGGGCGCCCGCTCCGTCATCTGCTGTGCGGCCCGGGTCATCTGGGCGTCGGTCACACCGGAGTCGGTGGCGTCCAGGCAGCTCACGGCCAGGAACGCCATGGACACGTTGGAGGTGTACTTCCCGGACGGGTCCCGGCCGTGGTTGGCGTCGGAGGAGGCCATGAGGGCGTCGAACGAGCCGTCGAAGGCCTCGTGCAGCGCGGAGTTCAGCTGGTCGTAGCCGCTCGTGGAGTACAGCGGCACCAGGATCCCCTCGAGGGCGTTCGTGGGGGTCACGGTGCGCCCGTCGGAGGTCCGGGTGCGGCCCTGCGCCACGGAGTGCAGCATGTCCTGGATCCTGCGGACGCCGGCGTCCACGTCCTCGCCGCCCACGGCGCAGCCGCGGGTGTGCTCCTGGCAGTCCGCCACGAAGTGGCGCAGGTTGTCCTCGAACCCCTCGGCCTGGGCGAGGGACGAGGAGCGCTCGTCGAGGGCCGGGTCCACTGCGCCGTCGAGCACCATGCGGCCGGTCCTGCGGGGGAACAGGTGGGCGTAGCTGGCGCCGATCTCCGTGCCGTAGGAGAAGCCCATGTAGTGGGTGGTGGTCTGGCCCAGGGAGGCCCGCAGGACGTCCAGGTCCCGGGCCACGCTCTGGGTGTCCATGTGGGAGACCACCGCGGAGGAGTGCTCGTGGCACGCGCGGCCGATCCGTTGCGAGCTCTTGCGCACGTCGTCGAGCGACTGCTTGGAGGGGTCGAACGCCGGCTGCGCACGCCACTCGTCCAGCTCACGGTCGGAGAGGCAGCGGATGCCGTCCGAGCGGTCCACGCCGCGGGGGTCGAAGCCCACGAGGTCGTAGTCCCTGCGGATCTTCGCGGAGCTGAAGTAGTCGGTGGAGGCCATCATGTCCACGCCGGACCCGCCCGGACCACCGGGGTTCAGGAACAGCGCGCCGCGGGCGTCACCGCCGGACGCGGGCAGCCGGGCGAGCGCCACGGTGGTGTCCCCGTCCGAGGGGTGGGCGTAGTCCACGGGCACGGTGAGCTCCGCGCACTCCAGGCCCTTGGGCAGGGGCTGCCCACCGGAGGTGCTGCCGCACTCGCCCCACTGCGGGGTCTGCGTGTAGAAGCGCTGCAGTGCGGGGTCCGTGCCGGCGGTGACGTCCGGATCCGCGCTGCCCCGGGGGTCCTGCCCACCGCCGCTCGAGCACGCGCTGAGGCACAGCAGGGCCGCTGCCAGCAGGGCCAGGGCACGGCGGGGCAGGGGTGGTGTCACGGAGGTCCTCCCGGGTCTCAGACGATGGAGACCATCATGGCCTCGAACGCGAGCTGTGCGCTCACGTTCGTGCGGATGCGCCGGCGCGTCTCGCTGATCACGTCGATCCTGTGCAGCGTCTGCTCGGCGGCGGTGTTGGTGGCGTAGCCCTGGATCTGCTCCGCGAGGTGCAGGTTGATCAGCGGCATCCCGGTGCCGAGCTGCACGCTCAGCACGTCCCGGTAGAACGTGGTGAGGTCGATCAGGAACCGGTCCAGGGTGTCGGTCTGGATGCGGCGGGAGCGCCGCTTCTGGTCGGCTTCGAGCCGGTTCAGCGCACCCCGGATGGCGGGGGGCACCCGGCCGGTCTCGGGTGCGCCCATGGACACGAGCAGCTGCGCGCGCTCCTCGTCGTTGCGGGCCTCGGCGTCCGCCGCGGACTCGTCCACCGCGAGGCGGTGCAGGCGGTCCGCCGCGCGCACGGCCTGGGTGACTCCGCGCATGGACAGCGGCAGGGAGACGACCTCCTGACGGCGGGTGCGGGCGTCGTCGTAGAGCGCGAGGCGCGTGGCCACGCCCACGTGGCACTGGGCGAGCCGGGCGCACTCCACGGCGCGCTGCTCCGTGACCCCGTGGCGGGCGACGAGCAGGCGGGCGACGTCCTCGGGGGAGGGGACCTTCAGGGTGACGGCCCGGCACCGGGAGCGGATGGTGACCAGCACGTCCATGGGGGACGGCGCGCACAGCAGCCAGATGGTGTGCGGCGGGGGCTCCTCGATGCTCTTGAGCATCACGTTGGAGGTGCGCTCCGTCATGCGGTCGGCGTCCTCGACGATCATGATCCGCCAGGACCCCACGGAGGGGCGGTCCTGGGCGCGCACCACGAGCTCGCGGGCCTCCTCGATGCTGATCTGGGGGTTCTCGGTCACGAAGTTGGTGACGTCCGCGTGGGTTCCCGCGAAGGCCGTGCGGCACGCGTGGCACTGCCCGCACCCGGTGCCGTGCTCGCACAGCAGGGCCGCCGCGAGCGCCCGTGCGGCGGTGGAGCGCCCGGATCCGGGAGGGCCGGTGAACAGCCACGCGTGGGTGGGGTTCTCGTCCCGGGCGGCCCGCTGCAGCTGCTCGACCACGCGGGGCTGGCCGACGACCTCGTCCCACACGCTCACGGGGTGCCTCCCGCGGGTGTCGGCAGCAGCGGGGCCACACGGGCGGCGACGGCGCGCGTGATCCGCTCCGCGGACTCGGCGGCGTCCAGCACGAGGTAGCGCTGCGGTGCGGCTGCCGCGAGCTCACGGAAGGCCGCGTTGACGGTCGCGTGGAAGGCCAGGTCCTCGGCCTCCATGCGGTCCGAGGCGGACTCGCGCCGGCGGCGTCGTGCCTGGGCCGTGGTCTGGTCCACGTCCAGCAGGACGGTGAGGTCCGGGACGAGGCCCTGCAGGGCCCACTGGTTCAGGTCGGCCACGCGCGCGAGCCCGAGCCCGCGCCCGGCACCCTGGTAGGCCACCGAGGAGTCGACGAAGCGGTCGCACACCACGATCTCCCCCCGTTCCACGGCGGGGCGGATCAGCCGCGCCACGTGGTCCGCGCGGGCCGAGGCGAAGAGCAGCGCCTCGGTGGCCGGTGCCACCGGTGCGTGGGCGGGATCCAGCACGAGCGCGCGCACGGACTCCGCGAGCGGCGTGCCGCCGGGCTCCCGGGTGCACGTGACCGTGTGCCCGCCCGCGCGCAGGGCCTGCACGAGGGCGGAGACCTGGGTGGACTTCCCGGCGCCGTCACCGCCTTCGAACACGATGAGCGCCCCGCGCGTTGACTGTTTCACGCGCACCACTCTATCCAGCGGCCCCGACACCCTGGAGCGCGCGCCCGGCCTGGGCAGGGCGCCCCGCACGGCGGCACCGGCCCTAGTGTGGGGGCATGCACAAAGACACCGTGGCGGTGGCCGCAGGCCGCCCCGAGCGCGCCCACGACGCCCCCGTGAACCCTCCCGTGGTGCTCACGTCCACCTACCGCGGGGTGGGGGAGGTCTCCGGGGAGGACCGATCCTACGCACGGGCGGCCAACCCCACGTGGGAGGCGTTCGAGGAGGTTCTCGCGGAGCTCGAGGAGGCTCCGTGCCCCGCCCTGGCGTACGCGTCCGGGATGGCCGCGATCGCCGCGGTGCTCAGCCTCGTCCCCGTGGGCGGCACGCTGGTGGTGCCGCGCCACAGCTACCAGGGCACCGTGCAGCTCGCGCGGCGCTGGGAGGACCGGGGGATCCTCACGGTGCGCACGGTGGACATCGCGGACACCGCCGCGGTGCTCGCCGCCCTCGACGGTGCCGACATGCTGTGGATCGAGAGTCCCACCAACCCGATGCTCGAGGTCGCGGAGCTGCCCGCGCTGCTCGCCGCGGCGCGCGAGCGGGGCGTGCTCAGCTGCGTGGACAACACGTTCGCCACCCCGCTGCTGCAGCAGCCGCTGACGCTGGGCGCGCACCTCGTGGTGCACTCGGCCACCAAGTACCTCTCCGGGCACTCGGACGTGGTCATGGGCGCGGTGCTGTGCGCCACGGCCGAGCTGCGGCAGCGGCTGCACGCGCAGCGCACGCTCGAGGGCGCGGTCCCCGGCCCGTTCGAGTGCTGGCTCGCGCTGCGGGGGCTGCGCACCCTCGCGGTGCGCGTCGAGCGCTCCATGGCCAGCGCGGCGGAGCTGGCGCTGCGGATGCGCGAGCACCCCGCGGTGGCCGGGGTGCGCTACCCGGGGCTGCCCGGGGACCCCGGTCACGAGCGAGCGGCGGCCCAGTTCGCGGGAGGCTTCGGCTCGGTGCTCGCGGTGGTGCTCCACGACGACGCCGCCGCGGCCGAACGTCTCGTCTCCGGCCTGCGCGTGTGGACCCCCGCCACCTCACTCGGAGGGGTGGAGTCCCTCGTCGAACGGCGCCGCCGCCACCCGGACGAGCCCCGCACGGTGCCGGAGAACCTGCTGCGCCTGTCCGTGGGGATCGAGAACGTGGCGGATCTGTGGCAGGACCTCGTCCCGGGCCTGGACGCCCTCGCGGATCGGTAGACTGCTCGCGTGACTTCTTACCCGTGGGCCCTGGCTCTGGCCAACTACCTGGACTACGCGATCACCGTGGTGGTGGCCGTGCTCGCGCTGCTCGCCGCCCTGGACTGCGTACGGCGCTCGCCGGTCCAGTTCGAGCGGGCGTGGAAGCGCACCAAGTCCTTCTGGCTCGCCCTCACGGGCGGTGCGGCCGTGGTCACCGTGTTCAGCGCCGTGTTCTCCACGCTCTCGCTGGTCCGGGTGGGGGTGCCCAGCTCCGGTTCCCTGATCCTCATGCTCATCGCCGCCACCATTGCCGGCGTGTACTTCGCGGACGTCCGGCCCGCGGTCTCGGGCGAGTCCAGGAACCCCGGCCGCTGGTGATCCCGGGCCGCCCGGCCCGCTGAGCCGGCGCCCGTGATCCGGCGGCCCCTGCGCCCACGCGTCCGGTGGACCACCCCGGCGGCGGCATTATTGAGCCGCCCGTGCTCAGCGCGGCGCCACGCACGCCCACGGCACCGTGAGCTCCCCGAGCCGCCACCGGGCGGGACCGTGCAGCACGGGCCACCCGGTGGCCTTCAGCTCACGGCACATCGCGGTCCAGCGCTGCCGCGTGCCGAAGGGGGACCGCGCCGCGGCGGCCAGCCAGGCGGCGTCGGCGGCGGCCAGGAACGCGTGCACGCGCTCACCGGGGACGTTGCGGTGGATCAGGGCCTTGGGCAGCCGCGCGGCAGCGTCCGAGGGCACGGTGAAGGCGCCGGGGCGCATGCTGAGCGTGAAGGTCTGCGGCCCGTCCGCCGTGCAGCAGAGCCACGTGGCCAGGCGCCCGAGTTCGTCGCAGGTGCCGTCCACGAGCACCCCGCCCGGGGCGAGCCGCGAACCGGCCAGGGCCCACGCCCCGGGGACCTCCGCGACCGGGTACTGCCGCAGCACGTTGAACGCGCGCACGAGCACCGGCGAACGGGCCCCGGTGGGGATCTCGAAGCCACCGCGGCGGAAGGAGAGACCAGGGCGGGCGTGGGAGGCGGCGGCCGCCACGCGCCCGGGGTCGATCTCGATGCCCACGACCTCCGCGTCCGGACGCACGACGCGCACGCGCTGCCACAGCTCCACCGTGGTCAGGGGCGCGGCGCCGAAGCCCAGGTCCACCAGCAGGGGGTCCGTGGCGCGGCGCAGCACGGGAGCCAGCACACCGGTGAGGTAGCGGTCCGAGCGGCGCAACCGGTTGGGGTTGGTGGTGCCCCGGGTGATGGAGCCCACGGGGCGCTGCGGAACGGGCACACGGACACTGTACGTGCCGGGGCACGACACGCATTCCCCCGCGCGGGCCGGGGTGGGACAATGGGGCCATGGCTACCGATTCAGCGACCCACAAGCTCATCCTCCTGCGCCACGGCCAGTCCGAGTGGAACGAGAAGAACCTGTTCACCGGCTGGGTGGACGTTCCCCTCACGGACAAGGGACGCGCGGAGGCCACCCGCGGCGGCGAACTGATCGCCGAGAACCAGCTGCTGCCGGACGTGGTCCACACGTCCCTGCTGCGCCGCGCCATGAACACCGCCAACCTGGCCCTCGACGCCGCGGACCGGCTCTGGATCCCCGTCAAGCGGTCCTGGCGTCTCAACGAACGCCACTACGGCGCGCTGCAGGGCAAGAACAAGGCCGAGATCCGCGAGGAGTACGGCGAGGAGCAGTTCATGACCTGGCGCCGCTCCTACGACACCCCGCCGCCCGCGCTCGACGACTCCTCCGAGTGGTCCCAGGCCGGGGACCCCCGCTACGCGGACGTGGCCGAGCTGCCGCGCACCGAGTGCCTCAAGGACGTCCTGGAGCGCTTCATGCCCTACTGGGACGAGCAGATCGTCCCGGACCTCAAGGCCGGCAAGACCGTTCTGGTGGCCGCGCACGGCAACTCGCTGCGCGCCCTGGTCAAGCACCTGGACGGGATCTCCGACGAGGACATCGCCGGGCTCAACATCCCCACGGGCATCCCGCTGTACTACGAGCTGGACCAGAACCTGCGTCCCGTGACCCCGGGCGGTCGCTACCTGGACCCGGATGCCGCGGCCGAGTCCATCAAAGCCGTGGCCGCGCAGGGCAAGAAGTAGCGCCCTGCCCGGCACACCGGGAAGGCCCCGCGCATGAGGAAGGCCCCGCCGAGAGGCGGGGCCTTCCTCATGTGCGCTGCGTGTGCGCGGGGCTCACTCGCCGGCGTCGGCGCCGATGTGACCGTGCCCGGTGGGGTGGGTGTCCGAGACGGGGGCCCAGTCCCCGGTGACGAGGTAGGAGACCTTGCGGGCCACGGAGACGCCGTGGTCCCCGATGCGCTCGAGGTAGCGCGAGGCCAGGGTCACGTCCACCGCGGTGGGCACCGAGGAGTCCCAGTCCGGGGCGGCGAGCATCTCGAAGACCTGCTGGTGCTTGAGGTTGAGCTCGGACTTCAGCGCGAAGATCTCGTCCGCCTCGCTGATGTCCCGGTCCTCCAGCACGGAGATCATGCGGGTGAGCAGCTTGAGGTCGATGTCGAACATCTGCTCGAAGTGCCCGCGCATGGACTCCGGCAGCACGGGCTCCGGGAAGCGGAGCCGGGCCAGCTGGGCCAGGTGGCGGGCGAGGTCGCCCATGCGCTCGAGGGACGCGCTCATGCGCAGCGCCCCTACGATCATGCGCAGGTCCGAGGCCACGGGGGCCTGCAGCGCGAGGATGTCGATCGAGCGCTCGTCGAGGTCGTTCTGCAGGAAGTCGATGCGGGCGTCATTGGAGATGACCTCCTCGGCCACCTGGATGTCGGCGTCGAGGAAGGCGGTGCGGGCGCTGGCCAGTGCCTGCTGCACGAGCGTGGCGATCTGGATCAGCTCCTCGCCCACCTGGTGGAGCTCGGCCTGGAAAACCTTACGCACAGGGGCGTCCTTTCGTTCACGGCAATTCTTGGTCCCGTAGCTTACGCGTCCCGCACGGGCCGGGTGCCACCGGGGGCAGCGGCACGAGGACGTCGCGCACGCCCGCCCAGATTCCCAGGCGGTCATGAACGAACCGACATCCCCAGGTGAACGTTGGCTGAACCGCGCTCCCGGACCGGCGGCCACGGGCTCCTCCCGAACCCCGGCCGTCTAAGCTGGCCCCGTGAGCGAGACGACGATTGCCCTGCTGGCCGGGTTCATCGGTTTCCTGCTCGGCATCAGCGGGCTGATCGCCGTGCGGGTGAGCCAGCGGCGTCGTCACTTTCTCGCGGACGTCCAGGAGCCCACCCTGCCGGAGGGCACCGCCGAGATCCTCGCCGCGCTGGGGCTCGCCTACGTGGTCGTGGACGGTGTGGACGGCGTCGTGCGCGCCTCGCCCGCGGCCTACGCCTACGGGATCGTGCGCGGGCACACCGTGGTGCACCAGGAGCTGCTGGACATGGTCCGGGCCACCCGGCGCAACGGCGTGGTGGAGGAGAGGCGCCTGGAGCTCACCCGGGGGCAGCTGCAGCGCGGCTCGATCGTGCTGGACGTCCGGGTGGTCACCATCGCGGACGAGTACATCCTGCTGCTCGCCGACGACCAGACCGAGATCGTGCGTGCCCAGTCCATCCGCAACGACTTCGTGGCCAACGTGTCCCACGAGCTGAAGACCCCCGTGGGGGCGGTCAGCCTGCTCTCCGAGGCCATCGAGGACGCCGCCGGGGACGAGGAGTCCGTGCGCCACTTCGCCGCGAGCCTGCAGCGCGAGTCCATGCGGCTGAGCGCGCTCGTGCAGGACATCATCGAGCTCTCGCGCCTGCAGGGCACGGACGTGGTGGCCAAGGGCACCCCGGTGGACCTCAACCGCACCGTGGGCGAGGCCGTGGACCGCAGCCGCCTGGCCGCGGAGACCAAGCACATCGAGATCCGGGTGGGCGGGCGGATCGACGTGCCCGTGTTCGGGGACCCGGACATGCTGGTCACCGCCGTGCGCAACCTCATTGACAACGCGGTGCGCTACTCCCCGGAGCACACCCGGGTGGGAGTGGGGCTGCGCGAACGTGACGGGATGGCGCAGATCACCGTCACGGACCAGGGCCCGGGGATCCCCGAGAGCGAGCAGGACCGCGTGTTCGAGCGCTTCTACCGCGTCGACAGCGCCCGCTCGCGCCAGACCGGGGGCACCGGGCTGGGACTGAGCATCGTCAAGCACGTGATGGCGCAGCACGGCGGGGAGGTCTCCGTGTGGTCCCAGCCGGGGCGCGGCTCCACGTTCACCCTGGTGCTGCCGCCCATGGAGGACCCCGAGGACCAGCACGAACCGCCGCGATCCAGCGGCGGGAACCGTCAGCAGCGAGTGGAGGAGCGCGCGTGACCCAGATTCTCATGGTGGAGGACGAGGAATCCCTGAGCGACCCCCTGGCCTACCTGCTGGGCCGGGAGGGGTTCGATGTCACGGTGGTGGCGGACGGGATCCGCGCCGTCGCGGAGTTCGACCGCGCCGGGGCGGACCTGGTCCTGCTGGACCTGATGCTGCCCGGCCAGTCCGGCACGGAGGTGTGCAAGCAGATCCGGCAGCGCTCGAACGTCCCGATCATCATGCTCACCGCCAAGGACGCGGAGATCGACAAGGTCCTCGGCCTCGAGCTCGGCGCGGACGACTACGTCACCAAGCCGTACTCGTCCCGCGAGCTCGTGGCGCGCATCCGCGCGGTGCTCCGGCGCCGCGCCGAGCCCGAGGAGCTCATCACGTCCACGGTGGCGGCCGGGCCCGTGCGCATGGACGTGGAGCGCCACGTGGTGCACGTGGACGGCGAGGCCGTGGCCATGCCGCTCAAGGAGTTCGAGCTGCTGGAGATGCTGCTGCGCAACGCCGGGCGCGTGCTGACCCGGGGGCAGCTCATCGACCGGGTGTGGGGCTCGGACTACGTGGGGGACACCAAGACCCTCGACGTGCACGTCAAGCGGCTGCGCTCGAAGGTGGAGCCGGATCCGTCCGCCCCGCAGCACATCGTCACGGTGCGGGGGCTGGGCTACAAGTTCGAGCCCTGATCCGCACCGGCCCACGACACGAGGAAGGGACCGCACCGTGGGGTGCGGTCCCTTCCTCGTGCAGACCCGGTCCGTGGGGAGGTGGTCAGTGACCGCCCTCGTGCTTGCCCTCGGGCGCCTTGGTGTTGGAGGGGTTGGCCGGGGTGGTGGGGGCACCGCCCGGCACGAAGGAGGCGTATCGGGGGTAGGTGTGGTCCAGGACGGGCACAGAGACCGTCTGGTTCTGGCCGTCGCCGCTGAACGTGGTGTCCACCATGAGCCCGGGGTTCGCGCCGGCCTTCTCGAGCAGCACGGGCTTGGACTTCTCCAGCACCACTTCCTTGTTGGCGGGCACCTCCACCTTGGCGCTGGAGCCCTTGGCGTCGAGGGTCACGGTCTGGGTGGAGTCACCGTTGTTGATCACGGTGCCCAGCACGCGCCCCTCGGAGTCCGCGTTCTCCGCGACCACGAGCACGTTGCGCAGCTGCAGGTCCCCGAGGTCCATCTGCACGCCGTCCGCCGGGGCGAAGCTGTCGGTGGTGGCCTGGGGGCTGATGTACGCGCAACCGCTCACGCTGGTCAGGACGGCAAGCGCTGCCGCACCCATTCCGAGGTGCTGCAACTTCTTGTGGGCGGCGTTCTTCACGGCACGGACTCCTCGGGCTCTCCGACGGTGGGACTCGATCTGCGTGCAGTCTATCGGTTTGGCCACGGATCGTCTGCATCCGGGCCCGGGCCGTGGCGCCGGGCCGGGCCCGCCCCGGAGCCGGTGCGCGACGGCCCGTCGGGGCCCGTCCGGGAGGGGTCCCGGAAGCGTCGGCGAATCATACACCGTGGTAGACTTGGCGCGCTGAAAGGGGTTTGTGCATGGTTTTCGAGGTTGGCGAAACGGTCGTTTATCCGCACCACGGTGCCGCGACCATCGAGGAGATCAAGACTCGCACCGTCAAGGGTGAAGAGAAGATGTATCTCCGGCTCAAGGTGACCCAGGGGGACCTCATGATCGAGGTCCCGGCGGAGAACGTGGACCTCGTGGGCGTGCGAGACGTCGTGGACGAGGACGGTCTCAAGCAGGTCATTGCGGTGCTGCAGGCCCAGGACGCCGAGGAGGCCTCCAACTGGTCCCGCCGCTACAAGGCCAACCTGGAGAAGCTGGCCTCCGGCGACGTCCTCAAGGTCGCGGAGGTCGTGCGCGATCTGTGGCGGCGCGACCGCGGCAAGGGTCTCTCCGCCGGGGAGAAGCGGATGCTCGCCAAGGCCCGTCAGATCCTCACCTCCGAGCTGGCCCTGGCCAAGAAGATCGACGAGGAAGAGGCGGAGAAGCGTCTGGACGACATCCTGTCCGCGGCCTGATCCCCGCCCCGTCGTGATGCACCACCGCACAGCGAGCCCGTCCGCACCGGACGGGCTCGCTGTCGTTGTCGTTGCCGCGGGTTCCGGCACGCGGCTCGGGTACGGCATGCCCAAGGCGCTCGTGCCGCTGTCCGGGAGGCCGCTGCTGGAGCACGCGCTGACCACGGTGCGGGAGGCCCTGCCCGCGGCGTCGCTGCTGGTCACCGTGCCGGCGGGGGACACCGAGCTCACCGCGGTGGCGGCCGCGTGCGGCGCGCGGGCCGTCACGGGCGGGGCCACGCGCGCGCAGTCCGTGGCCCGTGCCCTGGCCGCGCTGCCCTCCGGGGTCACGCGGGTGCTGGTGCACGACGCCGCTCGCTGCCTCACCCCGCCCGCCGTCTTCGCGCGGGTGCTCGCCGCCCTGCAGGACGGCGCGCAGGCCGTGGTGCCCGTGACCGAGGTGACGGACACCGTGCGCGGGGTGGACCCCGCAGGGCGCAGCACCGGGACCGTGAACCGTGCAGCCCTGCGGGCGGTGCAGACCCCGCAGGGCTTCGGGCGCGCCCTGCTGGAACGGGTGAACGGGGCGGCGGGGCTGCTGCCGGATCGCGGCGCGGAGGATCCCGGCGGCATCACGGACGACGCCAGCCTCGTGGAGCGCTACGCCCCGGAGCACCCGGTGGTCCTCGTGGCCGGGGACCTCGAGTCCTTCAAGATCACCCGCCCCCTGGACCTGGTCCTCGCGCGTGCGGTCGTGGAGTCCCGCGGCTGAGGTATCCGCTCCCTGTGCCCCACAGGGAACCACCGCGGTGGCCGCGGTCCGGCGACGCCCCCCGCGAGGCCACGCGATGCGGAAAGGCACCCCCATAGCGCCACGGAGCGCCCGGCCACGTCCAGCGGCAGGCCGTGAAGTGCTCACCCGCCCCGGACGGGCCCGCGGGCGCCCAGGCGCTTCCCGCCCGGAACCGGGCCGGAGTCCCGGGTCCGAGGTGATCCCCTGCCCGGGCGGACTGGACCGCGGCCGACGGCCGCGAGTCCGCAGATCGATGGCTCGTCCGGGACAATAAGCGCATGGCTCACGAACCCGACCAGTCCGCCGCACCCGCCTCCGAGGCCGGTGCTGGCCTCCCGTACCCGCTGCCCCTCGTGGGGGTGGGGGTGGATGTCCACGCCTTCGGGCCGGAGGGCACTGCGCTGTGGATCGGGGGTCTGCACTGGCCGGGCGAGCGCGGGCTGAGCGGGCACTCGGACGGGGACGTGGTGGCCCACGCCGCGGCGGACGCCGTGTTCTCGGCCGCCGGGGTGGGGGACCTCGGGGTGCACTTGGGCACGGACCGCCCGGAGTTCGCCGGGGCCTCCGGCTGCCGGATCCTCGCGGAGGCCGTGCGGATCGTGGCAGAGGCCGGATTCACGGTGGGCAACATCTCGGTGCAGCTGGTGGGCAACCGCCCCAAGTTCGCACCCCGCCGGGAGGAGGCGGCCGCGGTGCTCGCCGAGGCCGCGGGTGCACCCGTGCACCTCAGCGCCACCACCACGGACGCCCTCGGGCTCACCGGGCGCGGGGAGGGCATCGCGGCGATCGCCACGGCCCTGGTGGTGCGCACCTCCTGAGCTCCGGGCGCCGCAGCCCGCGCGGGCGGCAGCTTCCGGGAGGACGACGCCGCCCGCCCGAGTGGCGCCGTTCCCGCCGCCGTCAGCCGCGCCCGTTCGGACCCCACGCGGGCCCGCTGGATGTCTCGGCAGGAAAGGCCCGCAGATCTGGTCGGGCCGGCCGGGGCCAGTGCGCCGTGCCGGTCGAGCGGGAACAGCCGAGCCGCGGCGCCGCGCACGGTGGCGACCGCCGGGGGCTGCCGGGCGCCGTCGTGTGCGGTGGATGCCCCGTTAGAATGGCCCGGTGACTCTGCGCTTCTACGACACCGCGTCCGCGACCACCAAGGACTTCGTCCCCGTCCATCCCGGGGAGGCCCGCCTGTACTACTGCGGGGCCACGGTGCAGGGGGCGCCGCACATCGGTCACGTGCGCTCGGCGCTGGTCTTCGACGTGCTGGCCCGCTGGCTGCGCTTCCGTGGACTGGAGGTCACCACGGTTCGCAACGTGACGGACATCGACGACAAGATCCTGGTGAACTCCCGCGCGTCCTACGAGCAGGACTACAGCGGCGACCACGCGCGGGAGCCGTGGTGGGCGCTGGCCTACCGCTTCGAGGGCGTGTTCGGGCAGGCGTACGCCGCCCTGGGCATCGACCGCCCCACGTACGAGCCGCGGGCCACGGGCCACGTGCCCGAGATGCACGCGCTGATCCAGGAGCTGATCGACGCCGGTCACGCCTACCCGGCCACGGACGGCTCCGGGGACGTGTACTTCGACGTCCGGTCCTGGCCCCGCTACGGGGAGCTGACCCGGCAGCGGGTCGAGGACATGCAGGACGCCCCGGACGCCGATCCCCGCGGCAAGCGCGACCCCCGCGACTTCGCCCTGTGGAAGGGCCGCAAGGAGGACGAGCCGCTGAGCGCGTCCTGGGACTCCCCGTGGGGCCGCGGCCGCCCGGGCTGGCACCTGGAGTGCTCTGCGATGGCGGACAAGTACCTGGGTGCCCACTTCGACATCCACGGCGGCGGACTGGACCTGCGCTTCCCGCACCACGAGAACGAGCTCGCCCAGTCCACGGCGGCCGGGCGGGAGTTCGCGAACTTCTGGCTGCACAACGGGCTGGTCACGTACGAGGGCGAGAAGATGTCCAAGTCGATCGGCAACACGGTCTCCCCGCAGGACATGCTGCGCGAGGCGCGCCCGCTCGCGGTGCGCTACTACCTGGGCCAGGCCCACTATCGCTCCGTGCTGGACTACCGGCCCACCTCCCTGCAGGAGGCCACCGCCGCGGTGGAGCGCGTGGAGGCCGTCCTGGTGGCCGCCCGCGCCGCGGGCCTCGGCCTGGACCGGGACACGCAGGACGTCCCCGCCGAGTTCGTGGCCGTGATGGACGACGACCTCAACGTCCCGCGCGCACTGGCCGTGCTGCACGAGACGGTGCGCGCGGCCAACTCGGCGCTCGCCACGGGAGACCACGACGCCGCCCGCCCCCTCGTCGCGGCCGTCGCCGGGATGTCCGACGTCCTCGGGCTGCTGCAGCTCATGGACCTGGAGGGCGCCGGCGCAGGTGGTGCTGAGCACCGCGCTCTCGACGTGCTCGTGCAGGACCTGCTCGCCCAGCGCGCGGCAGCGCGCACCGCGCGGGACTGGGCCAGCGCGGACCGCATCCGGGACCAGCTCGCGGCCGCGGGCGTCGTCGTCAAGGACGGTGCGCAGGGCTCCGCGTGGTCCGTGGAATCGTGACCCTGTCCTAAACTGGGGCGAGATCGCCGACCACCCCGGGGCGGCCGTCCGGCCGTGACCCGTGACCGACACGGAAGTAGTGACCATGGCCCAGAACAGCCGCCCCGGAGCCGTCCGCAAGAAGAAGAAGGGCCCTGTCGTGGGAAGCGGCGGGCAGCGCCGCAAGGGCCTCGAGGGCCGCGGTCCCACGCCCAAGGCCGAGGACCGCGTCTACCACAAGGCGTACAAGGCCAAGCAGGCCGCGGCGCGCAAGCAGCAGAACCAGCCGCGCCGCCCGCAGCGCTCCGGCACGGGTCCCATCAAGGAGGACCTCGTCACGGGCCGCAACTCCGTGCTCGAGGCGCTGCGCGGGGGAGTGCCCGCCAAGACCCTGTTCGTGGCGTCCAAGATCGAGGTGGACGACCGCGTCAAGGACATCCTGCAGCTGTGCGCCGAGCGCCAGGTGCCCACGCTCGAGGCCTCCCGCGGCGAGCTGGACCGGCTCTCGTCGGACGCCATCCACCAGGGCGTGGTGCTGCAGGTCCCGCCGTACGAGTACCCGGACGCGGACGAGCTCGCGGCCTCCGTGATGCACGCCGCGGACCGGGAGCACCCGCCCCTGCTGGTCGCGGCGGACGGCATCACCGACCCCCGCAACCTGGGCGCGATCATCCGCAGCGTCTCCGCGTTCGCCGGGGACGGTGTGATCCTGCCCGAGCGCCGCTCGGCCGGGGTCACGGCCACCGCGTGGAAGACCAGCTCCGGTGCGGCCGCGCGCGTGCCGGTGGCCAAGGCCACCAACCTCACCCGGACCCTGCAGAACTGCAAGAAGCAGGGCTACTTCGTGGTGGGCCTGGACGGCGGCGGGGACATGTCCCTGCCCCAGCTCGAACTCGCCACCGAACCCCTCGTGGTGGTCGTCGGCTCGGAGGGCAAGGGGCTCTCCCGGCTGGTGACCGAGCACTGCGACGCGATCGTCTCCATCCCCATCGAGTCCGCCATGGAGTCGCTCAACGCGTCCATGGCGGTGGGGATCACGCTGTACGAGATCGCGCGCCGCCGTGCAAGCGCGTAGCCACCCCCTGGGAGTCCACCCCTCACGTTCCGGGGACGGCACGGCCAACGTGGCCGTCTACGCTCCCGGGCCGGACGAGGTGGACCTCGTCCTCCAGCGCCCGGGCGAGCCGTGGCAGCGGCTGCGCCTGAACGGGGAGAACCACGGGATCCACTACGCCACGGTGCCCCGCCCGCGCGGCGTGCCCGCGCAGCAAATGACCCCCGAGGAGCTCGCGCGGGACGTGTGCGTGGCCATGCCCGAGGGCACCCGCTACGGCTTCGTGGCGGCCGGTCCGGCGGGCGCCCCCGCCCCGGACCCGGCCGTGGAACCCGTGCTGCTGGACCCGTACGGGCGGGGACTCGAACGGGTGGCACCGCCGCGTGACGTGGCGGATCCCGGCCCCGACGCCTACGGCGGGATGTACGTCTCGGTGGTCACGGCGCAGGAGCACGAGTGGCAGGACCACCACCGGCCCACCCCGCCGTGGCGGGACACCGTGGTCTACGAGGCCCACGTCAAGGGCCTCACCATGCTCCACCCCGACATCCCGCACGAGCTGCGGGGCACCTACGCGGGGCTCGCGCACCCCGTGATGCTGGACTACCTGCGCAGCCTGGGGATCACGGCCGTGGAGCTGCTGCCGGTGCACGCCCACCTGGACGAGCAGCACCTCACCGCCAACGGGCTCACCAACTACTGGGGCTACAACACCCTGAGCTTCTTCGCCCCGCACGCCGGCTACGCCACCGCGGCCGCCCAGGCCGCCGGGCCCACGGCGGTGCTCGACGAGTTCAAGGCCGCCGTGGACGCCCTGCACGGTGCGGGGCTTCAGGTGTTCCTGGACGTCGTCTACAACCACACCGCCGAGGGGGGCCCGGGACAGCGGGCCTACTGCTGGCGGGGTCTGGGGGAGCGCGAGTACTACCGTCACGACGCCCACGGGAACTACGTGGACGTGACCGGGTGCGGGAACTCCCTGGACTTCTCCAACCCGCAGGTGGTGCGCATGGCGCTGGACTCCCTGCGGTACTGGGTCACGCAGTGCCACGTGGACGGCTTCCGCTTCGACCTGGCCCCGGAGCTCGGCCGGGACGAGCACCACCACTTCACCCGCCACCACCCGTTCTTCGTGGCGGTCGCCGCGGACCCCGTGCTGCAGGGCGTGCGGATGATCTCCGAGCCGTGGGACGTGGGTGCCGGCGGCTGGCAGACCGGGCGCTTCCCCACGGGGTGGGCGGACTGGAACGACCAGTACCGGGACACCGTGCGGGACTTCTGGCTCGCGGGCCAGCGCACCATGCGCCGCGGGGGCGGAGGGGGCACGGCGGCACGCCTGGCGGCGGCGATGTCCGGCTCCGCGGAGCTCTTCGCGCCCCACGGGCGCAGCACCCTGGCGTCGGTCAACTTCGTCACCGCGCACGACGGGTTCACCCTCTACGACCTCACGGCCTACGACACCAAGCACAACGAGGCCAACCGCGAGAACAACGCGGACGGCACCAACGACAACCACTCGTGGAACCACGAGCACGAGGGATTCTCCGCGGACGTCCGCGTCCGGGCGGCGCGGGCGGCCACGGCCAGGAACATGATGGCCACGCTGCTGTTCTCCCAGGGCGTGCCGATGATCACCGCCGGGGACGAGCTGCTGCGCTCGCAGGACGGCAACAACAACGCGTACTGCCAGGACAACCGGCTCTCGTGGGTGGACTGGCGGCTCACCCCGTTCGCGCGCTCCATGTTCCACACCACCCAGCGGCTCATCCGCGCCCGCCGCGCGTTCCTCGCGGGTCAGCCACGGCAGTTCCCCACCCGCCCCGAGGACGTGGTGCTGCTGTGGTACGCGAGCACCGGCGAGCCCATGACGGGGCAGCGGTGGCAGACGGACGGGGAGCGCGCGCTGCAGGTGGTCCTCGCGGCGCGCGGGGGAGACCTCGCGGGGCTCTTCGTGCTCAACGGCACCGAGGCGCCGGTCTCCGCGGTGCTGCCCGCGCTCGAGACACCGCCTGACGACGACGCCGCCCCGCCCCCGCGCGAGGCCCGCTACCGGCTCGTGCTCGCCACCGATCCGCAGCTGGACGAGCTCACCGGCAACCGCTGGCGCACCGGTGACACGGTGGAGGTCCCCGCGCAGAGCGTGGCGATGTTCGCCGTCACCTGAGACGCCCGGCCATCGCACGGCCACGCCCCCTCCCGCGCCGGTGTCCGGTGCGGGAGGGGGCGTGGCCTGTTGCGGGACGGGTTCAGTCCGCGGCGTTGCGCACGAGGGCCAGCTCGGCGGGGCCGGCGAGGTCCTCGTGGTGCGGCAGCACCCGCACGGTGTAGCCGAAGGGCCCGGAGCGGTCGATCGTGATGGGCCCGCTGAACCGCACGCGGCCCTGGCCGAGGTCCTCCACGGGCTGCAGCTCGGCGTAGGAGCGCTCGTGGATGTGGTCGGACTCGCTGACGCGGCCGAACCCCACCTGCACGGTGACGTCCTCGGGCTGCAGCGGGCCCAGGTCCACGTAGGCGCTGATGCCCAGCTCGTCCCCGATCTGCGGCTCCTGGTGCACGCCCTGGGCGTCCACGTGCTCCACCCGCACCCCGGGCCACGCGTCCCGGACCCGGTCGATCCACTGCGCACCGGCGCGTGCCACGGCGCCGTCGTCGGCCGTGGCACGGCGGCTGGAGACGCACGCGGGCACGTAGAGCTGCTGGACGTAGTCGGTGAGCATGCGCCGGGAAGAGACCCTGGGGCCCAGGGTGGCGAGCGTGTGCCGCACCATGGCGAGCCACTGGTGGGGCACGGCGTCCTGTGGGGCTGCGGGGATGTCCGCGCGCGCAGCAGGGGCCGCGCCCTCGGAGCCGTCCCCGTAGAAGCGGGGGGCCACGTGGCTCTCGATGAGCTCGTAGAGCGCGGCCGCCTCGACGTCGTCCCGCTCGTCCGTGCTCGCCTTGCCGTCCGCGGTGGGGATCGCCCAGCCGTTCTGGCCGTCGTACATCTCGTCCCACCAGCCGTCGAGCACCGAGAGGTTCAGCCCGCCGTTGATCGCGGCCTTCATCCCCGAGGTGCCGCACGCCTCGAGCGGGCGCAGCGGGTTGTTGAGCCACACGTCGCAGCCCGGGAAGAGCACGCGGGCCATGGCGATGTCGTAGTTGGGCAGGAACACGATCCGGTGGCGCACCTCGGGGTCGTCCGTGAAGCGCACGAGGTCCTGGATCATCCGCTTGCCCATCTCGTCCGCGGGGTGGGACTTGCCCGCGACCACGAGCTGCACGGGCCGCTGCGGGTCCAGCAGGATCCGCTTGAGCCGCTCGGGGTCCCGCAGCATGAGCGTGAGCCGCTTGTACGTGGGCACGCGACGGGCGAAGCCGATGGTGAGCACGTCCGGGTCCAGCACGGACTCGGTCCAGCCCAGCTCGGCGTCCGTGGCCCCGCGCTTCTTCCACGAGGCGCGCAGGCGTTCGCGGACGTCCAGCACGAGGCGCTCGCGCAGCATCCGCCGGGTGGCCCACAGCTCGGCGTCGGGGACCTCGTAGATCTTGCGCCACCGGGCGGCGGGGTCGAGGTCGTTCTCCTGCGGCTCCACGGCCAGCTGCCACACGGTGGGGTCGATCCAGGAGGGCACGTGCACCCCGTTGGTGATCGAGGTGATGGGCACCTCCTCCACGTCGAAGCCCTGCCACAGCCCCTGGAACATGGAGCGGGACACCGCACCGTGCAGCTTGGCCACGCCGTTGGCGCGCTGGGCCAGACGCAGTCCCATGACCGCCATGTTGAACTTGCGCGGGTCACCGCCGGGGTAGGTCTCGGCGCCGAGGTCCAGCACGTTGCCCACGGCAACGGCGGGGGTGAGCCCCGCGGCGAAGAAGTGCTCCACCTGGGCGCGCTCGAAGCGGTCGATGCCCGCGGGCACCGGCGTGTGCGTGGTGAACACCGTGCCCGCGCGGACCTCGGCGAGGGCCTCGCCCCACGTCATGGGAGCGGCGTCGCCGGCAGGATCCATGAGCTCCTGGATCCGCTCGATGCCCAGGAACCCCGCGTGGCCCTCGTTGCAGTGGTAGACCTCCGGGGCCGGGGCGCCGGTGAGCCGGCTGTGGATGCGCAGGGCACGGACCCCGCCCATGCCCAGCAGCAGCTCCTGCTGCAGCCGGTGGTCGCTGCCGCCGCCGTAGAGCCGGTCGGTGACGTTGCGCGCGGCGTCGTCGTTGTCCGGGATGTTCGAGTCCAGCAGCAGCAGGGGCACGCGCCCCACGTCCGCGCGCCAGATCTGGGCGCGCAGGCTCCGGCCGTCCGGCAGCGGCAGGCTCACGCGGGCCGGGGTGCCGTCCGCCTCCCGCAGCAGCGTGAGCGGCAGCTCGTCCGGGTCCAGGACGGGGTAGGTCTCCTGCTGCCAGCCGTCGCGGGACAGGGACTGCTTGAAGTAGCCGGCCTGGTACAGCAGCCCCACGCCCACCACGGGGACGCCCATGTCCGAGGCGGTCTTGAGGTGGTCCCCGGCGAGGATGCCGAGCCCACCCGAGTACTGGGGCAGCGCGGAGGTGATGCCGTACTCGGCGGAGAAGTACGCGATCGCGGCCGGGGCGTCGGGACCCTGGGTGCGCTGGTACCAGTGGGGCTCGGTCAGGTAGGTCTGCAGATCGGCGTCCAGCTCGCGGACCCTGGCCACGAGCTGCGGGTCCTGGGCGATCTGCTGGATCTCCTCGCGGGTCAGCGAGCCGAGGAGTTTGACGGGGTCCCCGTGGACGGACTCCCACGCGTGCGGGTTGAGCTCCGCGAAGAGCCGCTCGGTGGGCTCGTGCCAGGACCAGCGGAGGTTCCTGGCCAGGCGCCCCAGCGGGGCGATCGACTCGGGGAGGACGGTGCGGACGGTGAACCTGCGGATTGCCTTCACACCCGCGAGCCTATCGGCTGGGGGCCCGTGCCGCACGGGTGTCACCGGACGCGTGCCCGCCGGGGGAGCCCGGCGCGGCCTTAAGAATCCCGCCGATAGTGGGTAACGTTGCTCACGTGTCGCAGCAGAACCAGCCCCAAGGCCGCCGCCCCTCCTCAGAGACCGCACCGGACGCCCCCGCGGGGGGTGCCCACCCGGACGTCGGGTCGCGGCTGAGCCCGCCCGTCCCGGCCTCCGGCGTGCCCGACGTCGCTCCCTCGGTCCACCGGGCCGGCACGGAGCCGTCCGCGCCGCAGGCTGCGGAGAAGCCGAGTGCGGAGAACCAGGTTACGGAGCACCGCGCCGGGCAGGGCACCGAGGACGGTTCGGCGCACCGGGTCACGGACGATCGGGCCGGGCACCGGGACTCGGAGCACGCCCAGGCGGGCGTGGCCGCATCCCGGGACGCGGCGGCGTCGTCCGCCACCGACCGTGGAACGGGCGGTGCGCAGGCACCGCACCCCGCGGGGAACGCGGAGGACCCGGGTACCGCGCCCGCGGCATCCGACACCGAGGAGGAGACCGTGGACTTCCCGTCCGAGGACCTGGTGTACGGCCGCATCCCGGTCTCGGACGTCAGCCCCGTGGTCGAGGGCGGGCGCTTCCCCGCCACCGCGATCCCCGGCGAGGACATCCGGGTCATGGCCACGGCCTTCCGCGAGGGCCACGACTCCCTCGGCGTCACGGCCGTGCTCTACGACCCTCAGGGGCGCGAAACGCAGCGCCGGGCCATGACGCTCGTGGAGACCGGCACGGACCGCTACCAGGCCTGGCTGCGCCCCGAGTACGAGGGCCGCTGGAGCTTCGCGGTCGAGGGCTGGTCCGACCTCTACGGCACGTGGCACCACGCCGCCGAGATCAAGCTCGGGGTGGGCCAGGACGTGGAGCTCATGTTCCAGGAGGCCTCCCTGCTCTTCGACGCCGCCTGCAAGGAGTCCGACCGCGGACACCAGGAGGTTCGCGCGTTCGAGGGCGCCGCGGAGGCCATGCGCGACACCTCCCTGACCCCCGAGCAGCGCTGGCAGATCGCGACGTCCGAGACCCTGCGCGGCTACGTGGCGCAGCGCCCCCTGCGGGACCTGGTCTCGAGCTCCGAGCACTACCCGATCGAGGTCGAGCGGGAGGCCGCCGGGCGCGGTGCGTGGTACGAGTTCTTCCCCCGTTCCGAGGGCGCCACCTACGACCCCGCCACCGGGACCTGGACCTCCGGCACGTTCCGCACCGCGGTCTCCGCACTGGACCGTGCCGCGAGCATGGGCTTCGACGTGGCGTACCTGCCGCCCATCCACCCCATCGGGCGCAACCACCGCAAGGGACCCAACAACACGCTGACCGCTGGTGAGCAGGATCCCGGGTCCCCGTGGGCCATCGGCGGACCCGAGGGCGGGCACGACACCATCCACCCGGACCTCGGCACGTTCGAGGACTTCGACGCCTTCGTGGCTCACGCCCACGAACTGGGCCTGGAGGTCGCTCTGGACCTCGCCCTGCAGGCCTCCCCGGACCACCCGTGGGTCACCGAGCACCCGCAGTGGTTCACCACCCGCGCGGACGGCAGCATCGCCTACGCGGAGAACCCGCCCAAGAAGTACCAGGACATCTACCCCTTGAACTTCGACAACGACCCCCAGGGCCTCGCGGCCGAGGTGCTGCGCGTGGTCGAGCTGTGGATCTCCCACGGGGTGGACATCTTCCGCGTGGACAACCCCCACACCAAGCCCCTGTGGTTCTGGGAGTGGCTGATCGCCCGCGTGCGCGAGGATCACCCGGACACCGTGTTCCTGGCCGAGGCGTTCACGCGCCCCGCCATGATGCACGGGCTCGCCAAGGCCGGCTTCCAGCAGTCCTACTCCTACTTCACGTGGCGCAACACCAAGGAGGAGATCGAGGAGTACCTCGAGGAGATCTCCCACGAGACCTCCGGGTTCTACCGCCCCAACTTCTTCGTCAACACCCCGGACATTCTCACGGAGTACCTGCAGTTCGGCGGTCCGGCCGCGTTCAAGGTGCGCGCGGCGCTCGCCGCCACCGCCTCCCCGCTGTGGGGCGTGTACGCGGGCTTCGAGCTCTTCGAGCACGTGGCGCGCCCGGGCGCGGAGGAGTACATCGACAACGAGAAGTTCCAGCTGCGCCCCCGGGACTTCGACGCCGCCGTGGAGCGCGGGGAGTCTCTGGTCCCGTACATCACGCGGCTGAACCAGATCCGCCGGGACCACCCGGCGCTCGGTGACCTGCAGAACCTCACGGTGCAGAGCACCTCGGACGACGCCATCGTCGCGTTCAGCAAGACCAAGACGGTGCAGCGGGACGGCGTGGAGGTCAAGGACACCGTGGTAGTGGTGGTCAACACGGATCCCCACGCCACGCGCGAGGCCACCGTGTGGTTGGACCTGGCCCCGCTGGATTTGCGGGACGAGGACTTCAACGAGGACGGCTCCTTCTGGGTGGACGACCTCATCTCCGGCGCGAGCTGGAAGTGGGGCACCCACAACTACGTGCGGCTGGACCCGTACGTGGAGCCCGCGCACGTGCTGAGCATCCGCCGCCGCGTGAAGTGAGCCCGCGGCCGCCCCGGCCGCCCCGGCGGCCGCGGCGCACCGAGCGCCACCCGAACCCCACACCAGATCCTGCGAGAGGGCAGCCCCGCCGATCATGAGCACCACTCCTTTCCACCTCAACTCTCCCGGGATCGCCCACGACCCCGACTGGTTCCGCAAGGCGGTCTTCTACGAGGTCCTCGTGCGCGCCTTCTCGGACGCGAACGGCGACGGCTCGGGGGACTTCACCGGGCTGATCGACAAGCTCGACTACCTGCAGTGGCTGGGCATCGACTGCCTGTGGCTGCCGCCCTTCTACGAGTCCCCGCTGCGGGACGGCGGCTACGACATCTCCGACTACTACTCCGTGCTGGACGAGTTCGGCACCGTGAGCGACTTCAAGCGACTCGTGGCCGAGGCCCACGCGCGTGGGCTGCGCGTGATCACGGACCTGCCCCTGAACCACACCTCCGACCAGCACCCGTGGTTCCAGGCGTCCCGGGAGGACCCCGAGGGCCCGTACGGGGACTTCTACGTGTGGTCGGACACGGACGAGAAGTACCAGGACGCGCGGATCATCTTCGTGGACACCGAGGTCTCCAACTGGACCTTCGACCCCGTGCGGCGGCAGTTCTTCTGGCACCGGTTCTTCTCCCACCAGCCGGACCTGAACTTCGAGAACCCCAAGGTCGTCGAGGCCGTGTTCGACGTGGTGAAGTTCTGGCTGGACATGGGCATCGACGGCTTCCGCGCGGACGCCATCCCCTACCTCATCGAGGAGGAGGGCACCAACTGCGAGAACCTGCCGGGCACGCACGACTTCCTGGTGCGGCTGCGCGAGATGGTGGACCGCGAGTACCCCGGGCGCGTGATCATCGCGGAAGCCAACCAGATGCCCCACGAGGTCGTGGAGTACTTCGGCACCGAGGACTCCCCTGAGTGCCACATGTGTTTCCACTTCCCGATCATGCCGCGGATCTACTACTCGCTGCGGGACCAGAAGGCCGCACCGATCGTCTCCACCATGGCGAACACCCCGCAGATCCCGCGGGGCACGCAGTGGGGCACGTTCCTGCGCAACCACGACGAGCTGACCCTGGAGATGGTCACGAGCGAGGAGCGCCAGGCCATGCTCGGTTGGTACGCCCCGGACTCCCGGATGCGCGCGAACATCGGCATCCGACGCCGCCTGGCCCCGCTGCTCGACAACTCCCGCGCGGAGCTCGAGCTCGCCCACGCCCTGCTGCTGTCCCTGCCGGGCTCCCCGTTCCTGTACTACGGGGACGAGATCGGCATGGGCGACAACATCTGGCTCGACGACCGTGACGCCTCCCGCACGCCCATGCAGTGGACCCCGGACCGCAACGCGGGCTTCTCCACGGCGGACCCGGGCAAGCTCTACCTCCCGGTGGTGCAGTCGTTGGTCTACAACTACGCGCAGACCAACGTGGAGACCCAGCTGGCGTCGTCGTCCTCCCTGCTGCACTGGATCCGTCAGATGCTCATGGTCCGCAAGGCCCACCCGGCGTTCGGGATGGGCGAGTACATCAACGTGGACACGGACCACGAGTCGGTGCTTGCGTTCCTGCGCCGGCTGGCCCCCGAGGACGCCGACGACGGCGTGGGCGAGACCCTGCTGTGCGTGTTCAACCTGGCGCACACCCCCGCAAGCTGCTCCGTGCACCTCGCGGAGTACGCGGGCCGCGGCACCCGGGAGCTGTTCGGCGGCGAGCCGTTCGGGGAGTTCTCGGAGGCGGGGGACTACCGCGTGACCCTGGGCTCCCAGGACTTCTTCTGGCTGCGGCTGCGCACGGCGCCCAGCCCGGACGGCCACCACCCGGAGACGGTGGCCATGCCCATCATCAGGCCCGCGCGCGGCGAGTGAGCCCGCGCGGGTCCGCCCGTGCGAGCGCAGCAGAGACTTCCAGACGAAAGCGGGGGATCCTCCATGACGGACCAGCAGTTTCTCGACAGGTTGCGTGAGTGGCTGCCGCGGCAGCGGTGGTTCCCGTTCACGGCCACCCCGGACCAGCTGCGGCTGAGCGTGGTGGGGCGCACCGGTCTGGATGCCGGAGGCGGCTGGGCGTCCCAGCCGGGCCGTGAGCGCATCGTGTTCCTGGTGCAGGTCACGGTGGGGGAGCGCAGCGAGCTGCTCAACGTCCCGGTGCTGCTCAGCCACGAGCCCCTGCCGGAGCTGGAGCGCTTCCTGATCGGCTCCTACCGTCCGGGCGGGCCGGACCGTGCGCTGCCCGAGCAGCTGGTGGCCGGGGCGGAGGCCTCGGCGTCCTTCCTGCGCCGGGCGGTGACCCAGGCCGGGTCCCTGCTGGACCGTCGTCGCTCCCGCGCGGCCGCCGCCGAGCAGGAGGCCGCGGGGTCCGGTGTGCAGGAGCAGGACGCCGAGGACGTCACGTTCCACCTGTACGACGCCGTGGCGGAGCCCGGGTTCATGGACCGGGTGCTGCGCATGATGGACGCCCAGCTCACGGAGGGCGGGGTGCTGCGACACGGCATGGGGCTGCACGGGCGGCACACCGGGGCGCTGAACACTGACTACCGGATCGCGGAGCCGGAGCAGGTGCGGGTGATCTCCTCGGAGCAGTCCAACACCTCGGTGATCCTGTTCCCTGCCGAGTCCGACGAGGACTCCGTGCTGCGCGGTGACGCCGTGATCGTCAAGTTCTTCCGCGTGGTCGGGGAGGGCCGCAACCCGGACGTGGAGGTGGGGGTCAAGCTCACGTCCCACGGCTCCTCCGGCGTGCCGGCCACCGCGGGCTGGATCGACGCGCAGTGGCGCCAGGGGCTCGTGACCACGTCCGGGCAGCTCGCGGTGGCCGCCCAGTTCCTGAACCACTCCCAGGACGCGTGGGCCATGGCGGTGGCGGCGGCCGAGCAGGAGCTGGACTTCACGGGCCCGGCCCGGCGCCTCGGCGCCACGACCGCCCACGTGCACGCGGACCTCGCGGCCGCGTTCCCGCCCGTGCCGGTGGACGACGACGCCCGGCGCCGGTTCCTGGCGGACCTCGCCCAGCGCGTGCGGTGGGCCTGGGACTCGTGCGGGGAGCGTTTCGAGGAGCACCGCGCCGAGGTGGACGCCCTTCTGGAGGAGCTCTCGGGGATCCGTGAGATCCCCGCGCGGCAGCGCATCCACGGCGACTACCACCTGGGGCAGGTGCTGCACAGCGCGGAGCAGGGTTTCCGGATCCTGGACTTCGAGGGCGAGCCCCTGCGGCCCATCAAGGAGCGGGTCCGTCCGGACGTGGCCCTGCGGGACGTGGTGGGCATGCTCCGCTCGTTCGACTACGCCGGCGCCATGGCGGGCCGGGAACGGGGTCGTGACCTCGGGGCGTGGACCCGTGCGGTCTCCGAGGCGTTCCTGGAGGGCTACAGCGCCTCGAGCGGCACGCACGTGGACACCGACAGCGTGCTCTTCCGCGCCCTGTGGCTGGACAAGGCCCTCTACGAGGTGGTCTACGAGCAGCGCAACCGCCCCGACTGGGTGCAGGTGCCCGCCCAGGCCGTGGTTCGTTCGCTTGAGCGTGCACGCTCCCGTACCGTGGCAGCAGAGCACCACGAGAGTCATCCACCCACGTCGAGAACCGAGGATGTCGTGACCACTGAGCACCCCCGCCCCTCAGATCCCGCCACTCCCTCCGAGCGCGAGCCGCAGGCCCCGTCCGGCGCTCCGTGCGCCGACGACGCCGCCCGCCCGGCGTCCACGCCGCGCTCGCCCGAGCCTCTGGGCGGGGTTCCCGCCGCACCGTCGGCTGCCGGTGACGCCGTGACCGGCGGATCCGCGCACGACGGCGCGAGGGACTGCGGCGGCGTCCCCGGCGGTGACGAGACACGCGCGGCCGGGGCGGCGTCGTCGTCCGAGGTGCAGCACGAGCCGAGCCGGGTCACGGAGGACGTCCTGGCCGCGGTGGCCGAGGGCAGGTACCACGACCCCCACTCCGTGCTGGGCGCCCATCCCAACCCTGACGGCACGGTGACCATCCGCACGCTGCGCCGGTTCGCCACGGCGGTCTCGGTGCGAACCCCGGACGGCACCTTCCCGCTGGAGCACGAGTGGGGCGGCATCTTCACCGGCGTGGTCCCCGCCCATGAGCAGGGCAGGATCCCGGACTACCGGGTGGAGGTCAGCTACGCGGGCAAGGAGCCCGAGCTCGTGGACGACCCGTACCGCTTCGCCCCGAGCCTGGGCGAGCTGGACCTGCACCTGATCGGCGAGGGCCGGCACGAGACCCTGTGGGACGTGCTCGGTGCGCACGTCCACCGGTACCCGTCCCCCCTGGGGGACGTCAGCGGCGTCAGCTTCGCGGTGTGGGCCCCGAACGCTCAGTCGGTGCGCGTGATCGGGGACTTCAACGGCTGGGACGGCTCCGAGCACGCGATGCGCTCGCTGGGCTCGAGCGGCGTCTGGGAGCTGTTCGTCCCGGGCATGAAGTCCGGTGACACGTACAAGTTCCGCATCCGCGGCGCGGACGGCGCGTGGCGGGACAAGGCGGACCCCATGGCCTTCGGGACCGAGATCCCGCCGTCCACGGCGTCGCGCGTGTTCGAGCCCGAGTACGAGTTCCAGGACCACGAGTGGATGGCCTCCCGCGCCGCCAAGGACCCCCACAACGCGCCCATGAGCGTGTACGAGATGCACATCGGCTCGTGGCGCATGGGGCTGGGGTACGTGGACCTCGCGCGCGAGCTCGTGGAGTACCTCACGTGGCAGGGCTTCACCCACGTGGAGTTCATGCCCGTGGCCGAGCACCCCTTCGGGGGCTCGTGGGGTTACCAGGTCACCGGGTACTACGCCCCGTCCTCGCGCTTCGGCTCCCCGGACGAGTTCCGGTACCTCGTGGACCAGCTGCACCAGGCGGGGATCGGCGTGCTCGTGGACTGGGTCCCGGGGCACTTCCCCAAGGACGAGTGGGCGCTGGCCAACTTCGACGGCCAGCCGCTCTACGAGCACCCGGACCCTCGCCGCGGTGAGCACAAGGACTGGGGCACCCTCATCTTCGACTACGGTCGGCGCGAGGTCCGCAACTTCCTGGTGGCCAACGCCAACTACTGGCTCGAGGAGTTTCACGTGGACGGGCTGCGCGTGGACGCGGTCGCCTCCATGCTCTACCTGGACTACTCCCGCAACGACGGCGAGTGGGAGCCCAACCAGTTCGGCGGCCGGGAGAACCTGGAGGCCATCGCGTTCCTGCAGGAGGCCAACGCCACCGCCTACCGGCGCAACCCGGGCATCGTGATGATCGCGGAGGAGTCCACCTCGTTCCCCGGCGTCACCAAGCCCACGAGCGCGGGCGGGCTGGGCTTCGGCATCAAGTGGAACATGGGGTGGATGCACGACAGCCTCGAGTACATGGCCGAGGATCCGATCAACCGGCACTACCACCACAACAAGGCCACGTTCTCCATGGTCTACGCGTTCTCGGAGAACTTCATCCTGCCCATCTCGCACGACGAGGTGGTCTACGGCAAGGGCTCGCTGCTGCGGAAGATGCCGGGGGACCGGTGGCAGCAGCTCGCGAACGTGCGCGCCTACCTCGCCTACATGTGGGCCCACCCCGGCAAGCAGCTGATCTTCATGGGCACCGAGTACGCCCAGGAGTCGGAGTGGTCCCAGGAGCACGGACTGGACTGGTGGCTCTCCGAGACGCCCCCGCACCACGGGGTCCAGGAGCTCGTGCGCAGCCTGAACGAGGTCTACCGGAACACCCCGGCGCTGTACGCCCGCGACAACGACCCCTCCGGTTTCGAGTGGATCGACGCGAACGACGCCAAGCGCAACACGCTCTCGTTCACCCGCTGGGACGACCAGGGCAACCCCCTGGTGTGCATCGCCAACTTCGCGGGCAACACCCACGAGGGCTTCCGGCTGGGTCTGCCGTGGGCCGGGGAGTGGGAGGAAGTGCTCAACACGGACTCCGAGCTCTTCGGCGGCTCCGGTGTCGGGAACCTCGGGAAGGTCACCGCGGTGGAGGGCGCCTACGAGAACAAGCCGGCCTCCGCCGAACTGACCGTCCCGCCGCTCGCCGTGCTCTTCCTCAAGCCGGCATCCAGCTCGCACACCGGGCAGGACACCACCTCGGCCTGAGCGCCCGCGCCCGCCGAGCGGGCTGACGGCACCGGTCGACGAACCCGCGGGGGCACAGCCCCCGCGGGTTTGTCCTATCCGGGGCGGGCATGTAATGTCTTCCGAGTTGCCGCGGCAGCCGCCCACGGGGCGCAGACGCGGCAGCAGGGAGAGATCCACCGCCAGAACGGCCGACCGCAAGGGACGCCAGGATGTGCTAGGATGAATCCCCGCAAGTCACCGACACGGCTGACGAGAGATCCAGGCAACCAGGAGTTCACCTCGGGTTGCAGGGAACGTCGCCGGGAGGTAACCTTGCAGACCGCAACCGATCGTGGTGGTCCTCGTGTTGGGGAGCCGCGTTGTGGTGTGTTGTTTGTCAACTCAATAGTGTGTCTAGTTTGTTGATACCAAAGTTTTTATTTTTTGGTTGATGGCCCGATGCCTTTTCAGGTGTTTTCCCGTTTCCTGGGGGTGTTGGGTGTCAGCTGGGATCCTACCGGCCGCGCTGAGGTGTGGTGGGTGGTTTCTGTTGAATTTTTTGACGGAGAGTTTGATCCTGGCTCAGGACGAACGCTGGCGGCGTGCTTAACACATGCAAGTCGAACGCTGAAGCTTGGTGCTTGCACTGGGTGGATGAGTGGCGAACGGGTGAGTAATACGTGAGTAACCTGCCCTTGACTCTGGGATAAGCCTGGGAAACTGGGTCTAATACTGGATACGACGGCGCATCGCATGGTGTGTTGTGGAAAGGGTTTTACTGGTTTTGGATGGGCTCACGGCCTATCAGCTTGTTGGTGGGGTAATGGCTCACCAAGGCGACGACGGGTAGCCGGCCTGAGAGGGTGACCGGCCACACTGGGACTGAGACACGGCCCAGACTCCTACGGGAGGCAGCAGTGGGGAATATTGCACAATGGGCGGAAGCCTGATGCAGCGACGCCGCGTGAGGGATGACGGCCTTCGGGTTGTAAACCTCTTTCAGCACGGAAGAAGCGAGAGTGACGGTACGTGCAGAAGAAGCGCCGGCTAACTACGTGCCAGCAGCCGCGGTAATACGTAGGGCGCAAGCGTTGTCCGGAATTATTGGGCGTAAAGAGCTCGTAGGCGGTTTGTCGCGTCTGCTGTGAAAGCCCGGGGCTTAACCCCGGGTGTGCAGTGGGTACGGGCAGACTTGAGTGCAGTAGGGGAGACTGGAATTCCTGGTGTAGCGGTGAAATGCGCAGATATCAGGAGGAACACCGATGGCGAAGGCAGGTCTCTGGGCTGTTACTGACGCTGAGGAGCGAAAGCATGGGGAGCGAACAGGATTAGATACCCTGGTAGTCCATGCCGTAAACGTTGGGCACTAGGTGTGGGGAACATTCCACGTTTTCCGCGCCGTAGCTAACGCATTAAGTGCCCCGCCTGGGGAGTACGGCCGCAAGGCTAAAACTCAAAGGAATTGACGGGGGCCCGCACAAGCGGCGGAGCATGCGGATTAATTCGATGCAACGCGAAGAACCTTACCAAGGCTTGACATACACCGGACCGGGCCAGAGATGGTCTTTCCCCCTTGTGGGGCTGGTGTACAGGTGGTGCATGGTTGTCGTCAGCTCGTGTCGTGAGATGTTGGGTTAAGTCCCGCAACGAGCGCAACCCTCGTTCTATGTTGCCAGCACGTGATGGTGGGGACTCATAGGAGACTGCCGGGGTCAACTCGGAGGAAGGTGGGGATGACGTCAAATCATCATGCCCCTTATGTCTTGGGCTTCACGCATGCTACAATGGCCAGTACAATGGGTTGCGATGCCGTGAGGTGGAGCTAATCCCAAAAAGCTGGTCTCAGTTCGGATCGTGGTCTGCAACTCGACCACGTGAAGTCGGAGTCGCTAGTAATCGCAGATCAGCAACGCTGCGGTGAATACGTTCCCGGGCCTTGTACACACCGCCCGTCAAGTCACGAAAGTTGGTAACACCCGAAGCCGGTGGCCTAACCCTTGTGGGAGGGAGCCGTCGAAGGTGGGACTGGCGATTGGGACTAAGTCGTAACAAGGTAGCCGTACCGGAAGGTGCGGCTGGATCACCTCCTTTCTAAGGAGCACTGTGGCTGGCCGTGTGGCCGGCACCCACGATCCTCGTCATTTTCGGCGGGGTGTGGTTGATGCTCATGGGTGGAATATCAGCAAGCGGACACGCTGTGCCCTGACACGGGAACACGACCGGACACGAGTTCTGGTGGTGGTGTTGGGGTGGTGGCGTGGTGGCACATTGTTGGGTTGTCGATCAACACGTCAGTGTTGGTTGGTTTCCCGCAGCATCACGAGACTGGGATGGTTGTCCTGGTGGGGTGGTGTTGGTGGGTTGTTGTTTGTCAACTACATAGTGGACGCGAGCATCTTTGACGCCGCGCACCTGGAAGGGTGTGTGGTGTGTTCTTTGATGATTTATTTGTGTTGTGTGGCGTATAAGTTGTTACGAGCACACGGTGGATGCCTTGGCATCAGGAGCTGATGAAGGACGTGGAAATCTGCGATAAGCCTCGGGGAGCTGATAAACGAGCTGTGATCCGAGGGTCTCCGAATGGGGTAACCCGGCTGCGTATCATGCGTGGTCACTCGTATCTGAATTCATAGGGTGCGAGGAGGAACGTGGGGAAGTGAAACATCTCAGTACCCATAGGAAGAGAAAACAACAGTGATTCCGTGAGTAGTGGCGAGCGAAAGCGGATGGTGGCTAAACCGGTTGTGTGTGATACCTGGCGAGGGTTGCATGATCGGGGTTGTGGGATGCGTTGTTCCTGGGGTCGCCACCCTGGGCGCTGTGGCGTGGTGGTAGTCGAACTGGTGGTGAGTGCCAGACCGTAGGGGGTGTGAGTCCCGTAGACGAAACTGTCATTGTCGTGGTGTGACGTTGTTCCCGAGTAGCACGGGGCCCGTGAAATCTCGTGTGAATCTGCCAGGACCACCTGGTAAGCCTGAATACTTCCTGATGACCGATAGCGGATCAGTACCGTGAGGGAATGGTGAAAAGTACCCCGGGAGGGGAGTGAAATAGTACCTGAAACCGTGTGCTTACAAGCCGTTGGAGCCTTTTGGGGTGACAGCGTGCCTTTTGAAGAATGAGCCTGCGAGTTAGTGTTACGTCGCGAGATTAACCCGTGTGGGGTAGTCGTAGCGAAAGCGAGTCTGAATAGGGCGTTGTGAGTGGCGTGATCTAGACCCGAAGCGGAGTGATCTACCCATGGCCAGGTTGAAGCGCGTGTAAGAGCGCGTGGAGGACCGAACCCACTTCAGTTGAAAATGGAGGGGATGAGCTGTGGGTAGGGGTGAAAGGCCAATCAAACTCCGTGATAGCTGGTTCTCCCCGAAATGCATTTAGGTGCAGCGTTGCGTGTTGCTTGCTGGAGGTAGAGCTACTGGATGGCTGATGGGCCCTACAAGGTTACTGACGTCAACCAAACTCCGAATGCCAGTCAAGTGTAAGCGTGGCAGTGAGACTGTGGGGGATAAGCTTCATAGTCGAAAGGGAAACAGCCCAGACCATCAACTAAGGCCCCTAAGCGTGTGCTAAGTGGGAAAGGATGTGGAGTTGCTGAGACAACCAGGAGGTTGGCTTAGAAGCAGCCACCCTTGAAAGAGTGCGTAATAGCTCACTGGTCAAGTGATTCCGCGCCGATAATGTAGCGGGGCTCAAGTACACCGCCGAAGTTGTGGCATGACACCGTTAGCTGAGCCGTTTGTGGTTGAGGTGGTGTTGTGGGTAGGGGAGCGTCGTTGGGGTAGTGAAGCTGCGGGGTGACCCAGTGGTGGAACCTCAACGAGTGAGAATGCAGGCATGAGTAGCGATAGACGGGTGAGAAACCCGTCCGCCGGATGATCAAGGGTTCCAGGGTCAAGCTAATCTGCCCTGGGTGAGTCGGGACCTAAGGCGAGGCCGACAGGCGTAGTCGATGGACAACGGGTTGATATTCCCGTACCGATGAAGAACCGACCCTACTGAGCCGGGGATACTAACCACCCGAGCCACCATGACCGTGACCCCTTGTGGGTCGCGGGGTGTGTGGTGAGGCTGGGACCTGATCCGGGGAGGTAAACGTGTTAACAGGTGTGACGCAGGAAGGTAGCCGAGCCAGGCGATGGTTGTCCTGGTCTAAGCATGTAGGGTGACCCGTTGGTAAATCCGCGGGTTGTGTGCCTGAGATGTGATGGGACTCTCTTAGGTGAGAGAATTCGGTGATCCTATGCTGCCAAGAAAAGCATCGACGTTAGGTTCTAGTCGCCCGTACCCCAAACCGACACAGGTGATCAGGTAGAGAATACTAAGGCGTTCGAGAGAATCATGGTTAAGGAACTCGGCAAAATGCCCCCGTAACTTCGGGAGAAGGGGGGCCCTGTCTGGTGAGCACACGTGCTGTGTGAGCTGGGTGGGGTCGCAGAGGCTAGGGGGAAGCGACTGTTTATCAAAAACACAGGTCCGTGCGAAGTCGTAAGACGATGTATACGGACTGACTCCTGCCCGGTGCTGGAAGGTTAAGAGGACCTGTTAGACCCTTCGGGGTCGAAGCGGAGAATTTAAGCCCCAGTAAACGGCGGTGGTAACTATAACCATCCTAAGGTAGCGAAATTCCTTGTCGGGTAAGTTCCGACCTGCACGAATGGAGTAACGACTTCCCTACTGTCTCAACCATGAACTCGGCGAAATTGCAGTACGAGTAAAGATGCTCGTTTCGCGCAGCAGGACGGAAAGACCCCGAGACCTTTACTATAGTTTGGTATTGGTGTTCGGTGTGGCTTGTGTAGGATAGGTGGGAGACTGTGAAGCTATCACGCTAGTGGTGGTGGAGTCGTTGTTGAAATACCACTCTGGTCACTCTGGACATCTAACTTCGGCCCGTGATCCGGGTCAGGGACAGTGCCTGATGGGTAGTTTAACTGGGGCGGTTGCCTCCTAAAGAGTAACGGAGGCGCCCAAAGGTTCCCTCAGCCTGGTCGGCAATCAGGTGTTGAGTGTAAGTGCACAAGGGAGCTTGACTGTGAGAGTGACAGCTCGAGCAGGGACGAAAGTCGGGACTAGTGATCCGGCGGTACATTGTGGAATGGCCGTCGCTCAACGGATAAAAGGTACCTCGGGGATAACAGGCTGATCTTGCCCAAGAGTCCATATCGACGGCATGGTTTGGCACCTCGATGTCGGCTCGTCGCATCCTGGGGCTGGAGTTGGTCCCAAGGGTTGGGCTGTTCGCCCATTAAAGCGGTACGCGAGCTGGGTTCAGAACGTCGTGAGACAGTTCGGTCCCTATCCGCTGCGTGCGTTGGAAATTTGTGGAGGCCTGTCCTTAGTACGAGAGGACCGGGACGGACGAACCTCTGGTATGTCAGTTGTTCCGCCAGGAGCATCGCTGATTAGCTACGTTCGGGATTGATAACCGCTGAAAGCATCTAAGCGGGAAGCTTGCTCCGAGATGAGATTTCCTGACCCCCTTTGTGGGGTGTGAGGTGCCCAGTAGACGACTGGGTTGATAGGCCAGGTGTGGAAGCGTTGTAAGGCGTGGAGCTGACTGGTACTAATACACCGAAGACTTATACACACACGATCTGTCATCAAGAGTGTGGTGTTCGCGTTCACTATGTGGTTGACCACCAACAACCCCGGCCCCCCGTTGTGGGGGGTGTGGGTGTGTGGTTGACAGAGGAATACAGGTTTGACCCGTGGTAGTCACGGGAACCAGGTTTCCGCCCCCGGTTGTGTGGGGTGGTGCAGGTTTCCGGTGGTTATAGCGTGGGGGAAACGCCCGGTCCCATCCCGAACCCGGTAGCTAAGACCCACAGCGCTGATGGTACTGCACTCGGTAGGGTGTGGGAGAGTAAGTCACCGCCGGAATTAACATGAACAGGGTTGAGGCCCCACACCGTACGGTGTGGGGCCTCCCCGCATTTAACAACCCATGCAGGCGAGTCCGCCTCCGTGCTTCTCGTCCTCACTGATAGGTTGCTGGCACAGCCGGCCTCGAGGATGAGGGGGCGTGACGGAGGGACCAACGACATGAGCGATGCACTCCACCAGGGTGAACGGGCACGACTGTGGACGCCGTCCGAGGAGTCCATTCGCGGCTCCCGTATGCACGACTTCGCCCAGTGGGTGTCACGGACACGGGTCGTACCGACGGAGGGCTTCGAGGCCCTCCACGCATGGTCGGTGGAGGACCTGGACGCCTTCTGGGGCGCGGTCTGGGAGTACTGCGGGATCGTGGCGTCGTCGGAGGCCACCGCCGCGCTGGAGGACCGGTCCATGCCCGGTGCGTGCTGGTTCCCAGGGGCCCGCCTCAACTATGCCGAGAACACGCTGCGCTGGGCGGAGTCCCGGCCCGACGAGGTGGCGATCGTCGGGGAGCACGAGGACGGTGCACCCGTCTCCTGGACCTGGCGTGAGCTGGAGTCCCGCGTGGCCGCTCTCGCGCAGCGGCTCAGGGAACTCGGCGTGGGGCGCGGTGACCGCGTGGCCGGTGTGCTGCCGAACATTCCGGAGACCGTGGTGGCACTGCTCGCCACGGCCAGCGTGGGCGCGCTGTGGTCCGTGGTCAACACGGACTTCGGACCCTCCGGTGTTGCGGACCGGTTTGCGCAGATCGAGCCTACGGTGCTTTTCGTGGTGGACGGGTACCGGTTCGGAGGCTCTCTGCGGGACATGACGGGCTCCTACGCGGGCCTGCTGGACGTGCTTCCCTCCGTGCAGCAACTGATCGTGGTTGACCAGCAGCCATCGGGGGCGGTGGGAGCCCTGCCAGAGGGCGCGCTGCGGCTCTCGGAGATTCTCGAGTGCTCGGCCGTGCCCCGCTACGAGCAGGTGCCCTTCGAGCATCCGCTGTGGATCCTGTACTCCTCGGGCACCACGGGTAAACCGAAAGGGATTGTTCACTCCCACGGGGGAGTGGTGCTCGAGTTCCACAAGGCCCTCGGCCTGCATGCGGGTCTGGGCCCGGAGGACATCGCCTACTACGCCGTGGCGACCACCTGGATGGTGTGGAACATGCTCGTGGGCATTCTGCTCACCGGCGCCCGCATCATCACCTACGACGGGTCCCCGACCCACGGCGGCCCGGAGAAGTCCTTCGAGCTCGTGGCGCGGCACCGGGCCACGTTCTTCGGTGCGGGCGCGGGCATTCTGAGCATGGTGCAGCGCGCAGGGGTGGTCCCGAACGTCCGCATGGACCTGTCCTCCCTCCGATCGATCCTGGTCACGGGCTCCCCGCTTCCCGACGCCGCCTGGGACTGGGTCTACGAGGCCGTCTCACCCACGGTGCGCCTCGGCTCCGACTCGGGCGGCACCGACGTCACGAGCGCGTTCATCGGCACCAATCCGTACCAGTCCGTGTACCGGGGCGAGATCATGGGCCCGTACCTGGGTGTGGCCGCGGAGTCCTGGAACTCCCGCGGGGAGCGCGTGCGGGACGAGGTGGGCGAGCTGGTGATCACCGCCCCCATGCCCAGCATGCCGGTGTTCTTCTGGGGCGATGAGGACGGCAGCCGGTACCGTGCCGGGTACTTCGACATGTTTCCGGGAGTGTGGCGGCAGGGCGACTGGGTGACGCAGCTGTCCCAGGGGCCCTTCGTCGTGCACGGCCGCTCGGACTCCACGATCAACCGGGGTGGGATCCGGATGGGATCGGCGGACCTCACGCACGTGGTGGACCGCGTGGCGGGGGTGTCCGCGTCCATGGTGATCGGTGCGGAACTGGCCGGCGGCGACTACTTCATGCCCCTGTTCGTGGTGCCGGAGCCCGGCACCCGGCTGGACGAGGAGCTGCGCCGGCGCATCGTCACCGCCATCCGGGAACAGGTCTCTCCGCGCTACGTCCCGGACGAGATCATCGAGGCGCCCGCGGTGCCACGGACCCGCACGGGCAAGCTGCTGGAGATCCCCGTGAAGAGGCTCTTCCAGGGCGCCGGTCCCACCTCGGTGAACCGGGCCACGGCCGAGGACGCCGAAGTCCTGGACTGGTACGCGCGCGCGGCGCAGGAGTTCGCCGGCAGGTCAGCCGAGCGTCCGTAGCGGTCCTCCCGCGCGCACCAGCGCAGCCCTCCGCGACATTCCCGGCCCCGGCACCAACACCGGCTCTGGCAGCAATCCCGGGGTCGGCAACGGCCCCGGGTGGCCGGGACCGTACAGGCCCCGGCAGCAGTCCGGGCCCCGGCAACACCCCGGGTCCACGGGGTCGCTCAGGCCTGGAGTGCCGAGCCGCCTCAGGAGACGATCTTGCCCGGGTTGAGGTTCTCCCCGGGGTCGGCGACCTCGAAGAGGCCCTTGAGCAGGGCGACGCCCTCGGGGGAGACGTCCTGCTCCATCCAGGGCTGATGCTCGACGCCCACGCCGTGGTGGTGGGACAGGGTGGCCCCGGAGTCCACGAAGGACTGCTGGATGGCGGACTTGATCACCCGGTACTCCTCGTAGGGGTCCTCCTCGTCGAAGACGTAGGCGAACGTGAAGTACAGGCACGCCCCCGAGTGGTACGAGTGGGACATGTGGGACATCACCCACCCGGTTTTGCCGAGGCGCTCGTAGGCGCGCTGGACGGCGTCGTAGGCGTTCTTGTGCACCGTGGTGAGCCGTGACCAGGGCGCCGCGGTCTCGGAGACGTCCCCCACGGTGTTCTGCTCGAGCAGGAAGTCGCGCAGGTGCGGGGTGTCGAACTTCTTCTGGTCGTAGAGGGCGCCCGGCCCGGAGCCGAGCACGAGGGCGCCCTGGGACTTGGCGATGGCCGCTACGGCCTTCTTGCGGTCGGCGACGTCCTTCGCGCTGCCCTCGAAGCACACGTAGGAGATGCACATGGCGTCCGTGTCCCAGCCGCGCCGGCGCATCACGGCCCACAGCGCGTCCTGCCCCCTGGCCGCGAGCCTGCCCTTCACGGAGGTGGCCGCCTTCTGGGTGGCCAGGGAGAACGCGGTCTCGTGGGCGTCCGAGACGCGCGCGAAGGTCAGGGGGATCTCCGCCTCGGTGTACCGGCGCACCGCGGTCAGCGCCTGCTGCCACGTGGGGAACATGTAGGCGATGACCTCGTGCTGCTCCGGCAGCCGGTGCACGTGCACCGTGAGCTCGGTGATGACACCGAGGCGGCCCTCGGAGCCGATGACCATCTCCCGCAGCCCGGGGCCCGTGGAGGTGGAGGGCAGGGGTCGCAGCACCACGGTGCCTGTCGGGCGCACCATGCGCAGCCCGCGCACGATGTCCGCGATGTCCCCGTACTTGTCCGACTGCATGCCGGAGGAGCGGGTGGCGGCCCAGCCGCCCAGCGTGGAGTGCGCGAACGAGTCGGGGAAGTGGCCCATGGTCCACCCGCGGGCGTTGAGCTGCTCCTCCATGTCCGGTCCCAGCACACCCGCCTGGATGGTGGCGAGGCCCGAGGTCTCGTCGATCTCGAGCACCCGGTTGAGCCGGCCCAGGTCCAGGGACACGATGCAGCGGCTCTCGTGCGGGTCCGCCTGCAGGCTGCGGGAGATGCTGGAACCGCCGCCGAAGGGGATCACCACGAGGTCCCGGTCCACGGCGGCCCGCAGGAGCTCGCCGACCTCCTCCTCGCTGCCCGGGTAGAGCACCACGTCCGGCACGCGGGCGAAGTCGTTGCGCAGCGTCTGCAGCAGCTCCAGCACGGACTTCCCGGCCCAGTGCACGATGCGCGTCTCGTCCTCGGTGCTCAGGTGGTCCCGGCCGACGATCCCGCGCAGCTGCTCCAGGACGTCCTCGGGCGCCCGGGAGGCCGGGACCCGTGCGGTGGAGAAGTCCACCGAGTCCCGCTCGCGGGGCCGCAGGGAGACCCCGATGGCCTCCTTCACGAAGGGCGCGAAGGCGGGCTTGTTCCGGTAGTCGAAGAACACGCCCTCCTCGCCCCAGCCCCACCACTTCTGGTGCTTCACGTCTGCCATTCGGGGCAACCTCTCTGCCGGGGGGTCTCTAGTCCTGGATGCGGTGCCGGTTGGCGGCGTAGAGGGCGCGCACGGCGGCCTCGATGCGCTCGTTGAAGCCCGCGGCGTTCTCGTTGCCCCGGGCGCGCAGCGGGGCGCCCACGGCCACGACCACGGGCGGGCGCCCGCGCCGCGGCCAGCTGGTGCCGCGGGGCATGGCCTCGTGCGCGCCGATGAGCGCGACCGGAACCACGGGCACCTGGGTGGACAGCGCCAAAGACGCCGCTCCCACCTGGAACGGGGCCATCCTGCCGGTCTTCGAGCGGGTCCCCTCGGGGAAGATCAGCAGCGGCACGCCCGCCGCCAGCAGCTTCTTGGACAGCCCGCGGTTGGCGCCCTCCCCGCGGCGGTCCACGGGGAACGCGTTGAACACCAGCTGGGTGAAGAACTTCTTGTGCCACGTGGTGAAGAAGTAGTCCGCGGCCACCCCGGTGGCGAGATCCCGCGAGATGTAGTGGGGCACGCCGCTCATCACGAGCGGGGCGTCCAGGTGGCTCGAGTGGTTGGCCACCACCACGCACGTGCCCTTGACCCCGTAGGCCGCGGGGTCCACCACGTTGCTGCGGGAGATGGTGCGGTTCACGAGACCGCGGAAGAACACGGTCTGCACGATCCTGCGCACCACCCGGCGTACGGGCCGCGTGTAGTGGGCGGCGGTGAGCTCTGCGGACTCGGCCGGCGGGGCCGGGGGGTGCGGGTCCTGCTGGCCCGCCGGGCCCTCGAGCGAGTCCAGCACCCGGGGGCGGGGCTCGGGAGGGGCGGGGCGGCGGCGTCGTCCCCCGGTGTCGGCGGACGGGCCGGAGGTGCGCTCGTGTGCGGGTGCCACGGGATCAGGCCGGGATCTCGCGGCGTCGGATCCCGGAGATCTTCCGGGAGACCCAGCGCACCGCGGGGCGCGGGAGGTGGCGCAGGGTGGTGGCCATGACCTTGTAGCGCAGCGTGGGGATCGAGATGACCTTGCCGCGTGCGACGTCCGCGAGCGCCTCCTCCACGAGGCGGTCGGCGTCGAGCCACATGAAGTCCGGGATGGAGGAGCCGGTGATGCCCGCCCGGCTGTGGAACTCGGTGCGGACCCAGCCCGGCAGCAGCGCGGTGGCGTGGACGCCGGTGCCGTGCAGCTCCACGGCCAGGGACTCGGTCATGCTGGTGGTGTAGGCCTTGATCGCGGAGTACTCGCCCATGGTCACGTACCCGGACGTGGAGGAGACGTTGACGATCCACCCCGTGCCGCGGGCGATCATGGCCCGGGCTGCCGCCCCCGAGAGCCGGGTGACCGCCGCGCACATGACGTCGAAGCCCTTCTCGTGCTGCCGGAAGTCCTCGGCGGTGTAGGGGGTCTTCACGGAGAAGCCCGCGTTGTTGACGAGCATGTCCACGGGGTGCTGCGGGTCCTCGAGCCGCTGGGCCACGTGCCACAGCTGCTCGCGCACCGCGAGGTCCGCGGTGATGGTCTCCACGTGCACCCCGTGCTCGGCGGCCAGCTCGCGGGCGGTCTCCTCGAGGCGGGCGGTGTCCCGTGCGACCAGGACGAGATTGAAGCCCCTGCGGGCGAGGGATCGTGCGAACGCGGCACCGATGCCTGACGTCCCACCGGTCACGAGAGCGGTAAGCATGGCTCCAAAATACACTACGGTAGGCGTAGCGTAGCCGCCGCCGGAGGGCGGGGCGTCGTCCAGACCCACGGAGGATCCCTTGACCGACACCACCACACGCGTCCTGCTCACGGGGGCCACGGGCTTCCTGGGGCAGGCGGTCCTCCAACGGCTGCTCTCGAGCTCGGAGACCACGCACGTGACGGCGGTGGTCCGGCCCAAGGGGTCCCAGTCCGGCGCCGACCGGCTGCGGCAGCTGCTGCACAAGCCGTCCTTCCGGACGTGGCGCGAGGCCGTGGGGGAGCAGCGGGCGCGAGAGGTCTTCGAGGCCCGCACGAGCGTGCTCGAGGGGGACCTCACGGGGCTGGCGGAGATCGCCGAGCCGTTCGACGTGGTGGTGCACTCCGCCTCCACGGTCTCCTTCGACCCCCCGATCGACGAGGCCTTCCGCACCAACGTGGGCGGCGCCGTGGGACTCTACGACGCCCTGCGCGCGACCGGCCAGGACCCGCACGTGATCCACATATCCACGTGCTACGTGGGCGGGATCGCCAAGGGACTGCGCCCCGAGACCTCCGTGGAGCACGACGTCGACTGGCAGGTCGAGTACGACGCCGCCGTGGGCGCGGCCGACACCGCCGAGGTGGAGTCCCGCTCGCCCGAGCGGCTGGAGGCCTTCATCCGCCGGGCCACCGCCCAGCACGGCAAGGAGGGGCCCAAGTCCGTGGCACGCGCCGCGGAGGAGGCCCGGCGCGAGTGGGTGCGCGCACGCCTCGTGGACCACGGCCGCACCCGGGCCCAGTCCCTGGGGTGGACCGACATCTACACGTTCACCAAGGCGCTGGGCGAGCGCGTGGCGGAGCAGAAGTGGGCCGGGGCCGGGCACCGGCTCTCGGTCGTGCGCCCGTCCATCATCGAGTCCGCCCTGCGCCACCCCTTCCCCGGGTGGATCGACGGCTACAAGGTCGCGGACCCGCTGATCATGGCCTACGCCAAGGGCGCGCTGCCGGAGTTCCCCGGGCTGCCGGACTCGGTGCTGGACGTGATCCCGGTGGACTTCGTGGTCAACGCGATCGTGGCCCTCGCCCTGGGCGGTCACCGGGAGCAGGAGCCCACGGCCGGGGACGACGCCGCCGCGGGGCCGCACTCCGCCTACTACCAGGTCTGCTCGGGGGCCTCCAACCCCCTGCCGTTCCACCGGATGTACCGCAGCGTGCGCGCCTACTTCCTGGAGCGCCCGCTCGAGGACTCCCACGGCACCCCGATCCGGGTGCCTGAGTGGACGTTCCCGGCGAACAACGCGATGGAGCGCGGGCTGGCCGTGAAGGAGAAGCTCGCGGCCGTGGGCAGCCGCGTGAGCTCGGTGCTGCCCGCCACCGCGCGGACCCGGGAGTGGACCAACTCGCTGCACCGGGTCCAGACCGGGCTGGGGTCCCTGCGCACCTACGTGGACCTGTACCAGAACTACACGCGCACCGAGATGATCTTCGACGACACCCGCACGCGGCAGCTGGACCGCTCCCTGCCCGCGGACACCCCCGAGGACCTCCATTTCGACGTGCGCGCGATCGACTGGGCGGACTACTGGCAGAACGTGCACCTGCCCGCCCTGACCGAGATGACGCGCGCGTACGGCCGGGCCAAGGAGGCCTCACGCCGGCGGGCCGTACGGCAGCGGCGCATGAACGGGGGCACGGACGTCGTGGCCGTGTTCGACCTCGAGGGCACCGTGGCCGCGGGCACGATCGTGAGCCAGTACGCGCAGCTGCGCCGCCGGGAGCTCAGCCCGCTGCAGTGGCCGGGGGAGCTCGTCGAGCTGCTCGGCGGCGCGGGCACCTACATCGCCGCCGAGCGCCGCGACCGCGGGGAGTTCATCCGCGCGTTCCTGCGCCGCTATCGGGGAGTTTCCGTGGAACGGGTCACGGAGCTGATGAACGGTTCGCTCGGGCGGGCCGTGGAACGCAGCGTGCGCCCGGGGGCGCTTGCGCGGATCCGGGAGCACCGCGAGGCGGGGCACCGCACCGTGCTGGTCACGGGCTCACTGGACCTGCTGGTGAGCCCGGTGGCCGAGCTGTTCGACGACGTCGTGGCGGGGCGCATGGACCAGGTGGACGGTGTGCTCACCGGCTACCTGGCCACCCCGCCGCTCGTGGACGAGGCCCGCGCGCAGTGGCTCAAGCGCTACGCCCAGGACCACGGTCTGGACCTCAGCCGCTCCTACGGCTACGGGGACTCCGTGGCGGACGCCAGCTGGCTGTCCCTCGTGGGCCACCCCCACGCCGTGAACCCGGACCTGCAGCTGTACCGCCGGGCCCGCCGGGCCCACTGGCCCGTGGAGGACTGGAGGAAGGCCTGAGCCATGACGTCCGAGAGCATCCCGGCCCCCGGGCCCTCGACCGACCCGCGGACCGCGCGCACGGACCGCAAGATCATCGCGGGTGCCCTGCGGCTGCTGCGGGAGGGCGGACCGCAGCGCGTGACGATCGAGGCGGTCTCCGCGCTCACGGGCGTGGCCAAGACCTCGATCTACCGCCGCTACGACAACAGCCCCCAGCTGCTGGAGGCTGCGCTGCAGCACACGGCCGCCGCGCAGGCCCCCGCCGTCCAGGACGGCACGTGGGAGCAGGCGCTCACGGATGCCGTGGACCTGCTGCTGCGGGACATGGGCCTGGGTGTGGCCATCACGCTGCTGCAGGAACCCACCTCCCCGACCGCTGGGGTGCTGCGCTCGGCGGTGGTCCGCCCGCGCATGGACGCCCTGCGCGCGCTCCTGCAGCGGGACCAGGACCGCGGGCTCGTCCGGGCGTCCGTGGACCTGGACATGGTCGTGGACTTCGTCCTGGGGGCCGCCTACGCCCACGTGGCGCGCTACGGATCCCTCGACGAGCAGTGGACCGTGCGGGTGCACCGCGCGGTCGGGGACCTCATCCGGGTGCGTCCCGAGGAGCAGTCGGCGGGCTAGAACACGTCCCGCTCGTCGGGGCGCTCGGCCAGGTAGGTCTGCACGTAGTCCGCGGCGGCCGCCTCCGTGGGGATGTCCTTGCCCGCAGCCTCGGACATGAACCACCGGTGCTCCAGCACCTCGTGCACGATCTGCGCGGGCTCCCGCTTGCCGCGCAGCTCCGCGGGGATCGCGGCCATGATGGGCACGAAGATCTCCCGCATCCACAGCTGGGCGGTGAGGTCCTCGGGCAGCCCGGGGTACAGGGCCCGGCCGAACTGGTCGATGTCCGTGAGGATGCGCCGCGCCTGGTTCTCCTGCGTGTTCAGCCCGGTCAGGTGCAGCAGCCGGCGGCTGTGGTGGCCCGGCTCCACCACGCGCGGGCGCAGGTGCACCCGCCCGGACTCGTCCGAGTCCATGGACGCCTCCTCGACGTCGAAGCCCAGCTCGTTGAGCCGCTTGACCCGATCCTGCACGCGCCAGCGCTCGTCCACGGAGAACACCTCGGTGGCGGTCAGCTCCTCCCACAGCCCGTCGTAGGTCTGCACGAGCCGCTCCGAGACCGCGAACGGGTCCACGGACGCCGGATCCACCCCCGCCTCGGCCAGCCGCCGCTGCATGTGCTCGCCCGCGAGCAGGTCCATGATCTCCCCGGCCACGTTGGTGCGCGCGAGGTCGATGTCGTACTCGCGCTGCCCGCGCGTGAGCCGCGGGTGCAGCTCGCCGGTCTCGGCGTCCACAAGGTAGGCGGCGAACTGGCCGGCGTCCCGGCGGAACAGGGTGTTGGAGAGGGAGACGTCCCCCCAGTAGAAGCCCGAGAGGTGCAGCTGCACGATCAGCGAGGCCAGGGCGTCCACGAGCCGTTCAATGGTGTCCGGGGAAGGCACCTGCTCGAAGATCGCCCGGTAGGGCAGGGAGAAGCTCAGGTGGTCGGTCACCAGCGCGGCCGGGAGGGCCTCGCCGTCGGGGCGATAGCGCTCCGTGACCACCGCGTCCGGAACCACCGACGGGGTACCCATGCGCTGCAGCCTGCGCAGCAGCCCGTACTCGCGCTGCGCGTAGTGGGCCGTGGTCTCCTTCACGGCCACCACGCGCTCGCCCACCGTGGCGAAACGCACCACGTGGCGGGACAGTCCCCGCGGGTACGCGGCGAGAACCTCGGGGGGCCAGTCCTCGAGGGGGACGTCCCAGGGCAGCTCCAGCAGAGCGGGGTCCGGGAACGCGGTGCTGATCGAGATCCCGCGCGCGGTGTGGGGGGAGGGGGGTCGGGGGGTCATCTCAGCCCGCGCCGTCCAGCACGCGCGCCCGCCGGTCGGCGAGGTCGGCCAGCACCTCGCTGAGCGCGGCCGGGTCTGGGACCCGCCACGGGGCCACGGACTCCCGCTCGCCCACCTTGATCCCCACGTCAGCGGGACCCAGCACGGCCAGGGCGTCCTCGTCCGTGACGTCGTCCCCGGCGAAGACCGTGACGTCCGGGTGCACGGCCGCGCGGATCGCGTCGAGGCCGTCGCCCTTGGTGGCGCTGAGCACCGAGCACTCCAGGACCTGCTGCCCCGGGGTCACCCGCAGCCCCGGCAGGGCGCAGTACGCCTCGGCGGCCTGCTGCAGGGCGCGCTGCGCGGCCGCGGGATCCTTCACGGGCCGGGTGTGCAGGGCCACCCCGGCGGGCTTGAGCTCCACGTGCGCGCCCGGGCAGCTCCGGGCGATCTGCCGGGTGGCGGCGACCGCCCGCTCGAGCAGAGCACGCTGCTCGGGTCCGAGCACGACGCCGCCGTGCCCCGCGTCGTGGCCCTCAGCTCCGCCGCGCGCCGCGGGGCCGAGGGCCACCTCCGCACCGTGCGAGCCGGAGAGCACCATGCGCCGCTGCGGGTCCACGACGGTGCGCAGGAACTCCAGGGGGCGCCCCGAGACCACGGCCACGGTGGTCCGGGGCAGCCCCGCGAGCGCGTCCAGCGCGCGCTGGGCAGCGGGCAGCGGGCGCGAGTCCTCGGGGCGTTCGGTGAACGGGGCCACAGTGCCGTCGAAGTCCAGCGCCACGAGCAGTGTGCCCGCACCGGCCGCGGCATCCAGGGCGCGGTTCAGGGGGTCACTCATGACCGGGCCCGTCCGCGGCGGCACCCGGCCCCGCGGCGTCGTCGGGCGCGGTGCGGGCGTGCGCGGCGAGGTCGTCCAGGAAGCGCTGGGACCAGTCCACGACGTCGTGGGTGAGCACCTGCCGGCGCATCGAGGCCATGCGCTTGCGCGCCTCCGTGGCGGGCATGTCCCGCGCGTACATCATGGCGTCCTTGAGGCCGTCGATGTCGTGGGGGTTGACCAGCACCGCCTGCTTGAGCTGCTCGGCCGCGCCCGTGAACTCGGAGAGCACGAGCGCCCCGGAGCGGTCCCGGCGGGCCGCCACGTACTCCTTGGCCACGAGGTTCATCCCGTCCCGCAGCGCGGTCACGAGCATCACGTCCGCCGCGAGGTAGAGCGCGACCATCTCCTCGAACGGGTAGCCGTGGTGGAGGTAGCGGATGGCGGTGTGCGAGATGGTGTCGTACTGGCCGTTGATCCGCCCCACCATCCCCTCCACGAGCTCCCGCAGGTGCCGGTACGAGTCCACGCGCTCGCGGGACGGGCTGGCCACCTGGATCAGCACGGAGTCCTCGACCGTGAGTCTGCCGTCGTGCAGCAGCTCCCCGTAGGCCTTGATCCGGTGCCGGATGCCCTTGGTGTAGTCCAGCCGGTCCACGCCCAGGAAGATGGTCTCCGGGTTGCCGAGCTCCTCGCGGATCTCGCGCGCCCGCGCCCGGACCGAGGGATCGTCCGCGAGCTCCTTGATGGAGTCCACGTCGATGGAGATGGGGTAGGAGCCGGCGTTGACCGTCCACGTGGTCTGCCCGCCCTCGGCCGTGCTCTCGCTGAACTGCGCCGCACCCTTGGTGAACTGCACCCCCAGGTACCGGCGCACGCAGCGCTGGAAGTTCTGGGCGTCCCCGGGGCGCTGGAAGCCGATCAGGTCCGCGCCCGTGAGCCCCTCCAGCACCGCCCTGCGCCAGGGCAGCTGCGAGAAGATCTCGGTGGGAGGGAACGGGATGTGGTTGAAGAAGCCGATGGTCACGTCCGGGCGCAGCCGGCGCAGCATCCGCGGGACCAGCTGCAGCTGGTAGTCCTGCACCCACACCGTGGCGCCCTCCGCGGCGGTCTCCGCGGCCATGCGCGCGAAGCGCTCGTTGACCCGGCGGTAGGCGTACCACCACGTGCGGTGGAACTCGGGGGAGGCGATCACGTCGTGGTACAGCGGCCACAGGGTGGCGTTGGAGAAGCCCTCGTAGTAGCGCTTGACCTCCGTCTCGCTCAGGGACACCGGGACGAGGTGGAAGACGTCGTGGTCGAACGGTTCCAGGGACTCGTCCGGGGCCCCGTGCCAGCCCACCCAGGCACCGTCCCGCTGCGCCATCACCGGCGCGAGCGCGCTGACCAGCCCGCCCGGGGAACGGCGCCACGAGCTGCTGCCGTTCTCGTCCACGTCCCGGTCCACAGGGAGCCGGTTGGAGACCACCACGAAGTCGTAGCCCTCCTGCGGGACGGCGACCTCTTCCAAAGACTGTTCTGCGCTCACGCTGTGTTCCTTCCCGGGCGGGTTGATCGCTTCCATCCTAGGCGGGGGCACCGGCGGCGGGCCCTCGTGACGGGCCACCCCGGCGCGGGCCACCCCGGGGAGGGGGCGTCCCTGCGGTGGCCCGCCGCGGGGGTCGACGGACCCGGTGGGGCGGTCCCGCCTGGGAGCCGGCTGGGCCACGGGCCCGGCCGGGCCGGGTACCCTGAGGACCAGTCAACGACAGCTGTGCTCCCCCATCGGAAGGACACCAGGGCCCCCATGGCTTCCAAGAACAACACCTCCGGCTCCTCGTCCGTGGACGCGCGGGAACGCGCCCGGCAGATCGCCGACCGCCAGTCCCGCCGCTCCAACGGCAAGCCCCTGGGGCTGATCCTGGGCGTCGCGGCCCTCGTGGTGGCGATCGCGCTGATCATCGGGCTGGTGATCTGGCAGAACAGCAAGGCCACCATCCCGGACGCCGGGCCCGTGCCCGCGAGCGCCAACCAGTACGGCGGGATCACCGTGACCAAGGACGGGATCGCGCAGAACACCTCCGACGTCAAGGAGCGGGACCTCTCCACGCTGCCCCCGGCGCCCGACGAGCCCGACACCTCCAAGACGCCCCTGGGCGTGGTGGACAAGGACAAGGCCGTGGGCAACGGCAAGCCCGTGCAGCTCGTGATCTTCCAGGACTTCGAGTGCGTGCACTGCGCGGACTTCGAGAAGGAGAACGCGGACGCCCTGAAGAAGGCCGTGGACGCGGGGAAGGTGGAGATCGAGTACCGCAACCTCAACTTCCTGGACAAGGCCACCCCGGACCAGTACTCCTCCCGCTCCGCGAACGCCGCCTACCTGGTGGCCGAGCAGGTCACCCCGGACCAGTACATGGAGTACTCCCAGGAGGTGTTCTCCCACCAGGGCAGCGGCGGGCTGAGCAACAAGCAGCTCGCGGAGATCGCCGGCAAGCACGGCGCCACCGTCTCCGAGAAGGACCTCGACGAGAACACCTACCGCCCCATGGTCAACGTGGCCACCCGCGAGTCCGTGACCAACGGCGTGGCGGGCACCCCGTCCATCTTCGTGGACGGCAAGCGCTACGAGAAGGGCGCCTTCGAGGACATGCTCAAGCAAGCGATCGACGCGAAGGCCAAGAAGAAGTAGCGCCGCGCGCGCAGAGACCCCCGGTCCGTTCCACGGGCCGGGGGTCTTCTCTGTCTCCGGGCAGCGGGCCCGGGTGCACCGAGCGCGAGGGCCCGGCAGGTGGTTCCTGGCGGGCCCTCGCGCTCGGGTGCGACCCGGACGGGGAGCCCCCTGCCGGATTCGAACCGGCGACCCTCTGTTTACAAGACAGATGCTCTGGCCATCTGAGCTAAGGGGGCGCGGGTGTCCCGCGGACGGGACCGCTCCATGATACGCGACGACGCCGCCGCGGCCGGGACGCGCAACGGCCGGCCACCCTCCGGGGAGGGCGACCGGCCGTGGCGTGCTGCGGCTACTCCTGGGTGATCTCCACGGCGGCCTGCTCCCGGCGGCCGAACGCCCACAGCAGCAGCTCGGAGGGCTCGCCGCGCACGATCTTCACCCGGCGCGCCGAGGTCTTGCCACCGCGCACGGCGCCGAAGCCGGCCGCGAGCAGCACCACGGACTCCGGCTCCTTGCGCAGCATGGTGGAGCCGCCGAACTTGAGCATGGCCCACAGGGCCTTCTGCTCGTCGTTGAGCAGCTGCCGGGGGTGCCACTGCGGCTGCGCGCGGCGGACGTCCTCGTGGTGGATGAAGAACTCCCCGGTGTTCATGCGCTTGTCCAGCGGGGACCAGCGGCCGGGGGAGTAGAGGGGAGGGCGCTCCACGAGGTCCACGAGGGACTCCCACGGCATGGCCCGGTACTCGGCCTCCACGGTCTTGGCGTGGGCCCCGAGCAGGGGCAGCCCGGGGGAGAACATCCCGGGGACCGCGTCCGGGCGAGCGTCGCGGATCGCGAGGTGGACCGCGAGGTCCAGCGTCTGCCAGCCCTCGCAGAGGGTGGGGGCGTCCGGGCCCACGCGGCGCAGCAGCGCGGCGAGGTGGCGGCGTTCGACGTTGGCGAAGTTGGTCACGGGGACATCCGTTCTGTGGGGGTGGTCCGTCACGAGACACGGTAGACGCGCCGAACCGCGAGCGCCACCGGTCCCACGACCCCGGGCGGTGCCCAGAGCCGGGAACTCACCCGGCGGCGTCGGGCTCCGTGTCCGGGGAGTTGAACTGGGCCTCGTAGAGCTCCGCGTACGCGCCGTGGGCGGCGATCAGCTGCTCGTGCGAGCCCTGCTCCACGATCCGCCCCGAGCGCATCACGATGATGGTGTCCGCGTCCCGGATGGTGGAGAGCCGGTGGGCGATCACGAACGAGGTCCGCTGCGCGCGCAGCGCCGCCATGGCCTTCTGCACGAGCAGCTCGGTGCGGGTGTCCACCGCGGAGGTGGCCTCGTCCAGGATCAGCAGGGACGGGCGGGAGAGGAACGCGCGCGCAATGGTGATCAGCTGCTTCTCGCCCGCGGAGACCGAGGAGCCGTCCTCGGTGACCACGGTGTCGTAGCCCTGGGGCAGCGCACGCACGAAGCGGTCCACGTACGTGGCGCGGGCGGCCTCGAGCACCTCCTCGTCCGTGGCGTCCTGGCGGCCGAAGCGGATGTTCTCCATGATGCTGCCGCTGAACAGCCAGGCGTCCTGGAGCACCATGCCCACCTGGGAGCGCAGGTCGTGCCGGGCGAGGTCGCGGATGTCGATCCCGTCCAGGGTGATCCGCCCGCCGTCGATCTCGTAGAAGCGCAGGATCAGGTTCACCAGGGTGGTCTTGCCCGCCCCGGTGGGGCCCACGATGGCCACGGTGCGCCCGGGCTCCACGTGCAGGGAGAGGTCCTCGATCATGGGCTGCGCGCCGGCGGCCACCGCGGCCTTGTCGTAGGAGAAGTCCACGTGCTCGAAACGCACCTCGCCGCGCAGCCGCTCGGGCAGCTGGGCCGTGGGCGTCTCGGGCTCCTGCTCGGGGGCGTCCAGCAGCTCGAACGTGCGCTCCGCCGAGGCGATGCCGGACTGCAGCTGCGTGGCCATGCCCGCCACCTGGGACAGCGGCTGGGTGAACTCCCGCGAGTACTGGATGAACGCCGTGGCGTCCCCCAGGGTCAGCTGACCCGTGGCCACGCGCAGCCCGCCGAGCACCGCGATCCCCACGTAGGAGAGGTAGGAGATGAACTGCATCACGGGCATGATGGTCCCGGACAGGAACTGGGCCCCGAAGGCCGCGCGGTGGAGCTCCTCGTTGCGCTCGTCGAACTGCGCCTGCATCTGCCGCTGCCGGCCGTACGCGTGGACGAGCTCGTGGCCCGAGAAGGACTCCTCGATGTGCCCGTTGAGCCTGCCCGTGGCCTGCCACTGCTGCTTGAACATGCGCTGGGACCGGGTGCCGATCACCCCGGCGGCCACCGCGGACAGCGGCAGCGCGAGCAGCGCCACGAGGGCCAGCTGCCACGAGACCACGAACATCATGACCACGATGCCCAGCACGGTGAGCACGTCCTGGACCAGCTGCGCGAAGGTCTGCTGCAGCGCGGTCTGGATGTTGTCCACGTCGTTGGTCACGCGCGACATCACGTCCCCGCGCTGGCGGGTGTCGAAGTAGCTCAGCGGCAGGGCGTTGAGCTTGCGCTCGACCTCGGCGCGCAGGTCGTAGACCACCCGCATGACCACACGGTTGAGCACGTAGCCCTGCAGCCACATCAGCAGGGACGCCACCGTGTACATGGCCAGCACCGCCAGGATCAGGCCGCCCAGCCGGGTGAAGTCCACACCCTGGCCGGGCACCAGGGACATCGCGGAGACCATGTCCGCGGTGGTGTCCTGGCCCTGCGCGCGCAGCCCGGCCTCGACCTGGGCCTGGCTCGTGCCGGCGGGCAGGGATCGGCCGACGACGCCCGCGAAGATCACGTCCATGGCGCGCCCCAGCACGCGGGGCGCCCACACGCCCAGCACCACGGAGACCACCACCGCGAGGACCACCACCGTGAGGGCGGCCTTGTGGGGCGTGAGCAGCTTCATGAGGCGCACCGCCGAGGGCCAGAACTGCTGCGGTTTGCGGGCGGGTTCCTGGGTCTCGCTCACAGTGCGCCTCCGGTGCTCTGGTCCGCCGACAGCTGGGAGGTGACGATCTCCCGGTACGTGGTGCTGCTCGCCACGAGCTCGTCGTGGGTTCCGCGCGCGGTGATCCGCCCCTTCTCGAGCACGAGGATCTCGTCCGCGTCGGTGATGGTGGAGACCCGTTGTGCCACCGTGACCACGGTGGCGTGACGGGTCACGGGCCGCAGGGCCGCGCGCAGCCGGGCGTCCGTGGCGACGTCGAGGGCCGAGAAGGAGTCGTCGAAGACGTAGACGCTGGGCCGGGCCACGAGCGCGCGGGCGATGCTGAGCCGCTGGCGCTGCCCGCCCGAGACGTTGGTGCCGCCCTGCGAGACGGGGGAGTCCAGGCCCTGGGGCATTGCACGGACGAAGTCCTCCGCCTGGGCCACGCGCAGGGCCTCCCACAGCTGCTCGTCCGTGGCGTCCGCGCGCCCGAAGCGCAGATTGCTGGCCACGGTGCCCGAGAACAGGAAGGGCCGCTGCGGCACGAGGCCCACGCGCCCCGCGAGGTCCTCGGGGGCGTAGCGCGGCAGGGCCAGGCCGTCCAGCAGCACCTCCCCGGCCACGGGGTCGATCAGGCGCGGGACGAGGTTGATCAGGGTGCTCTTGCCGGACCCGGTGGCCCCGACGATCGCCACGGTGCGCCCCGGCTCGGCGGTGAAGCAGATGTCGTCCAGCACGGGTGCCTCGGCCCCCGGGTACTGGAACGTGACGTCGCGGAACTCGAGCCGGCCGCGGGCCGGCGGGGCCTCGGCGGGCTGCGCGGGCGGAGTCATGGCCGGGCGGGTGTCCAGCACCTCGGTGATGCGCTCGGCGCTGACCACCGCGCGCGGGACCATCATGAACATGAAGGTGGCCATCATCACGGCCATGAGGATCTGGAGCATGTACTGCAGGAACGCGGTCAGTGCACCCACCTGGATCTCGCCCTGGTCCACGCGGTGCCCGCCGAACCACAGCACCGCGGCGGTGGCCAGGTGCATGACCATGTTGATTACGGGGAACATCAGCACGAACAGCGCGCCGATCTTCAGGGAGATGTCCGTGAGGTCCTGGTTGGCCCGCGCGAAGCGCCGCGTCTCGAACGGTTCCTTGACGAACGCGCGGATCACGCGGATGCCGGTGATCTGCTCGCGCAGCACGCCGTTGATGCCGTCGATGCGCTCCTGCATGGTGCGGAACCAGGGCATGAGCCGGGAGACCACGAGGCCCAGCAGCACGCCCATCACGGGGATGGAGACCCACACGAGCCACGACAGCCCGGGGTCCTCGCGCAGGGCCATGATGATCCCGCCCACGCACATGATCGGCGCCATGACCATGAAGTTGAGGGCCATAAGCGTGAGCATCTGGATCTGCTGGACGTCGTTGGTGTTGCGGGTGATCAGGGAGGGTGCGCCGAACGTGCCGACCTCCCGGGCGCTGAAGGAGCCCACCCGGGTGAAGACGTCCCGGCGCAGGTCCCGGCCCACCCCCATGGCGGTGCGGGCCCCGCACCACACGGCCACCACGGCGCAGAGCACCTGGGCGAGGGCCACGGCGAGCATCACCGCGCCGGTGCGCCAGATGTAGTCGGTGTCCCCGCGGGTCACGCCGTGGTCGATGATCCGGGCGTTGAGGCTGGGCAGGTACAGCGTGGCGATCGTGGACAGCAGCTGGAAGACGAGCACCCCCACGACCCACGGGAGGTAGGGGCGCACGGAGGTGCGCAGCAGACGCAGCAGCATGACGGGCGATCCTGACGCAGAACAGCGGGGGCGAAGCCCATGACGGGCCCAATATACGCGGGAGCCCGGACACGCTCACGGGCCGTTCGGGGCCGGATGTGGGAAAGGGGGTGGTAAAACCACACAAACAGACATAAGCTCACATTCAACGAGTCCTGCACCACAGTCCGTCCGTGAGGTGAGCATGTTCGCTGCAGAACGCCACGAGGAGATCGCGCGCACCGTGAGCCGCGAGCGCCGGGTCAACGGCGCGGAACTCGCGCGCCGCTTCGAGGTGACCATGGAGACCATCCGGCGCGATCTCGCCGTCCTGGAGAGCCAGGACCGGCTGCGGCGCGTGCACGGCGGGGCGGTCTCGGTGGACCAGTCCACGAGCGGCGAGCAGGGCATGGACTCGCGCCAGCGCCTCGCGGCCGCCGAGAAGCACAGCATCGCGCTCAAGGCCCTCGAGGTGCTTCAGCGCGCGGGCGCCGGGGCCGTGGTGCTGGACGCGGGGACCACGGTGGAGGCGCTCGCGGAGCTGCTGCTGCACCGCGACAACCACCTGCCCGGTGGCCAGGAGCAGCTGGTGATCACCCACGCCCTGCACATCGCCGCGAAGCTCGCGGACGCGGAGGGCGTGGGTCTGGAGCTGGTGGGCGGGCGGATCCGCAAGCTCACGTGGGCGGCCACCGGTTCGCGCGCGGCCCAGCACTACGACCAGCTGCGCCCGGACCTCGCGTTCGTGGGCTGCAACGGCGCGCACGCGCGGTTCGGGCTCTCCACGCCGGACCCCATCGAGGCCGTGGTCAAGTCCGCGATCGTGCAGGCGGCACGCCGCGTGGTGGTGCTGTGCGACGCGAGCAAGCAGGACCAGGAGACCCTCACCCGTTTCTGCTCGCTCGAGCAGATCGACACGTTCATCACCGACGCGGCTCCCGTGGGGGAGCTGGCGCAGGCCCTCGAAGACGCAGATGTGGAAGTGGTCCTCGCATGATCATCACCGTGACCCTCAACCCCTCCGTGGACCGCACGGTGGACCTCGGTGCGCCGCTCGCGCGCGGGCGGGTCCAGCGCGCGGTCTCCACCCGCCAGGACCCGGGCGGCAAGGGCGTGAACATCTCGCGCGCGCTGTCCGCGAGCGGCGTGGACACCGTGGCCGTGGCCCCGGGGGACGACACCGACCCCCTGTTCGCCGCCCTGGACGCCGTGGGGGTGCGCTACGACAGCGTCTCGATCGGGGCGCCCATCCGCTCCAACATCACGGTCACGGAACCGGACGGCACCACCACCAAGATCAACGAGCCCGGCCCCGTGCTGGACGAGCGCACGGTCGAGCGGATCGTGGAGCGCATCGTCAGCCGGGGGGCGGGCGCGTCCTGGCTCGTGTTCGCGGGCTCCGTGCCCCCGGGTCCCGCCCCGGACGTCTACGCGGTGATCGCGTCCCGGGTGCGTGGCGCGCTGGGGGCGGCGGCGCCGTCGTACGCCCTGGACACCTCGGGCGCCCCGCTCGCCGAGGCGCTCGCCCCGGACGCTGGGACCCTGCCGGACGTGATCAAGCCCAACGGCCACGAGCTCGCCCAGCTGCTGGGCCGCGGGGACGGCGACGCCTTCGAGGCGGATCCGCTCGCGAGCGCGCAGGCCGCGCGGGAGCTCGTGGCGCGCGGCGTGGGCGCCGTGCTGTGCACGCTGGGCGGACGCGGCGCCGTGCTCGTGACCGCTAACGGCGCGTGGCACGCCGAGCACGCGCCCGTGACCGTGCGCTCCACGGTGGGCGCGGGGGACAGCGCCCTGACCGGCTACCTCATGGCCGCCGAGCGGGGCGACCCCCCGAGCGAGTGCCTGCGCCACGCCGTGGCCCACGGCTCCGCGGCGGCCGCCCTGCCGGGCACCCAGATGCCCACGCCCGCACAGACCACCCCGGACGCCGTGCGCGTCACGGAGCTCGGCCCGCCGGCAGCCTCCCGCACCCCGCAGGGCACGGCCGACGACGCCGCACGGTCCCTCCCCGTTCTGCCTCACCCCGCCGCGCCCCGGCTCTCCGACCCCCAGGAAACCTCCGCGCCCGAGGAAAGCTCCGAGCCCGTGGGGACTGCCAAGCCCGCGGGGAGCGCCCCGGGTGCGCCCGGCCCCGCCGACGGCGCCCCGGACCACCCCGGTTCCGACCGGGGCCCCGCGGCACCCCGTTCCTGACCCATCCGCTGCGCGCCGCACCGGCCCGTACCCGAGGAGCACCGACATGTCAGATCTCATCACACCGGACCTGGTCCTGCTGGACCGGGACCTGGGCGGGTCCACGGACAGCGTGATCCGTGAGCTCGCCGCGACCGTCCACCGGCAGGGCCGCGCGCGTGACGCGGACTCGCTCGCCGCGGACGCCCTGGCCCGCGAGGCCAAGAACGCCACGGGCATCCCGGGCGGCATCGGCATCCCGCACTGCCGGTCCGAGGCCGTCACGCGGGCCACGCTGGTCATGGCGCGGCTCGCACCCCCGGTGGACTTCGGCGCCAAGGACGGCCCGGCGGACGTCGTGTTCTTCATCGCGGCCCCCGCGGGCGCGGACCAGGAGCACCTCAAGCTGCTGTCCAAGCTCGCCCGCTCGCTCATGAAGAAGCCGTTCGTCGCGTCCCTGCGCGCGGCCACCACCCCGGAGGAGGTCGTGGGCATCGTCGACGGCGCCCTGGGTCTGGGACCCGTCCCGGACGACGCCGCTCGGCCCGCTGCCGGGGGCGCGGACCCGGCCGCCGGTGGCACCACCACCGGCGCGTCGGGTTCCTCCGCCGCGACCGCGCCGGGCACCGTGGCCTCCGGCACCGCGTCGACGGCGCCCGGAACCGGGGGTGGCACCTCAGCCGCGGGGGCTGGCGACGCCGCCGGGGAGACCGGCGCGGCGCCCCTCGCAGGGGATCCGCAGTCCCCGTCCACAGGTGCGCCCGGCGCCGACCCGGGCACGGCCGCGAGCGCGGGTGCCGTGGGAGGTGCCGCGGCGGCGTCGTTCGTGGCCAACGGCTCCCCCGAGGACCGGACGGCAGGGACGGGCGGTGAGCAGCGCGGGCCGCGTCGGCTCGTGGCCGTCACCGCGTGCCCCACGGGGATCGCGCACACCTACATGGCCGCGGACGCCCTCGCGAACACGGCGCAGGAGATGGGGGTGGAGCTGCAGGTCGAGACCCAGGGCTCCTCGGGCGCCACGCGCCTGGACCCGCAGGTGATCGCGCAGGCCGAGGCCGTCATCTTCGCCACGGACGTGGACGTGCGCGAGCGCACCCGCTTCGCCGGGCTGCCCTACATCGCCTCCGCCGTGAAGCGGGGCATCGACGAGCCCCGGGAGATGATCGAGGAGGCGCTCGCCGCCGCTGAGGACCCCCGGGCCCCCAGGGTCACCGGGGACGGCACGGACACCGCCGACGCCCTGACCGGCAGCGAGGGCTGGGGCACCCGGATCCGCAAGGCCGTGATGACGGGCGTGAGCTACATGATCCCGTTCGTGGCCGCGGGCGGGCTGCTCATGGCCATCGCGTTCATGATCGCGGACCCTGTGGAGGTGGCGCAGCAGGCCGACCACATCCTGCAGACCGCCACCCTGGGCAACCTGGGGGACGTGTCCCTGTCCATGTACCTGGGCGCGGTGCTGTTCAAGACCGGAAACCTGGCCATGAGCCTGCTGGTGCCCGCGCTCGCGGGCTACATCGCCTACGGGCTCGCGGACCGGCCGGGCATCGCCCCGGGCTTCGCGGCGGGGCTCGTGGCCAACTTCATGGGTGCCGGGTTCATCGGCGGCATCGTGGGAGGTCTGCTCGCGGGCCTGTGCGCGTACTGGCTGAGTCTGCCGCGGCTGCCACGCTGGCTGGGTTCGCTGATGCCGGTGGTGATCATCCCGCTGCTGGCCTCGCTGTTCGCGGGCGGTCTGCTCTTCCTGGTGGTCGGCGGGCCCATCGCGGCGTTCATGACCTGGCTGACCGGGCTGCTCTCCGGCATGAGCGGGGCGTCTGCCGTGGCCCTGGGGGCCGTGCTCGGCCTGATGATGTGCTCGGACCTGGGGGGACCCATCAACAAGGTGGCCTACTCCTTCGCCGTGGCCGGGCTGGGCACCGCGACCGCCACCAACTCCGCGCCGCAGGAGATCATGGCCGCCGTGATCGCCGCGGGCATGGTGCCCCCGCTGGGCCTGGCCCTGGCGTCCACCGTGCTCGGGCGGAAGTACTTCACCGCTGCGGAGCGCGAGAACGGCAAGACCTCGTGGCTGCTCGGGGCCTCCTTCATCTCGGAGGGCGCCATCCCCTTCGCCGCGGCGGATCCCCTGCGCGTGATCCCCGCGTCCATGGTGGGCGGCGTGGTCACGGGGGCCATGAGCATGGCCTTCGGCGTGGCCTCGGCCGCACCGCACGGCGGCGTGTTCATCCTGCCCGTGATCCACGGGCCCGGGGCCTTCCTGCTCAGCGTGGTGGTGGGCACCCTGATCACCGGCGTGCTCGTCACCCTCCTCAAGCGGGTGGGGCGCGCCAAGGAGCACGCCGGGGAGATCCCCGGGGTTCCGCAGACGCAGCAGAGCGTGGGAGCGTGATGACCATGAAGGACGACACCCGCCGGGAGGAGCCCGGCCAGCAGATCCTGCACGGCGTGGGGGTGAGCCCCGGGCGGGTCATCGCGCCCCTCGTGCACATGGCCCCCGCCGTCACCGAGCCCCCGGTCGGGGACCCCCTCACGGGCGACCCCGACGCGGCCGTGGACCGGCTCAAGGCCGCCGCGCTCGCGGTGCGGGCCGAGCTCACGGAGCGCGCGTCCCGCGCCCGTTCCGAGTCCGCCGCGGAGGTCCTCAAGGCCACCGCGCTCATGGCGGGGGACCGGGCCCTGACCAAGAACGCGGGCAAGCTCGTGACCACCCAGCAGCTGAGCCCCGAGCGCGCCCTGTGGCAGGCTGCCACGGCCTACGCGGACCAGATGCGCGCGATGGGCGGCTACATGGCCGAGCGCGCCGCGGACATCGAGGACGTGCGCGCCCGGATCGTCGCGCAGCTGCGCGGCGAGGACGCCCCGGGAGTGCCCCAGCGCCGCGAGCCGTTCGTGCTCGCGGCCGAGGACCTCGCCCCGGCGGACACCGCGGTGCTCGACCCGGACGTCGTGCTTGCCCTGGTCACGGAGTCCGGCGGGCCGCAGTCCCACACGGCCATCCTCGCCCGCAACCTGGGCCTGCCCGCCGTGGTCGCCGCGCCGGGGGTGCTCGAGCTGTCCGGCGGTCAGCCCGTGTTCGTGGACGGTGCGGCCGGAACCGTGCTCACCGCTCCCGGCCCGGAGCAGGAGGAGGCCGTGGCCGGGTGGCGGCGGGCCAGCGAGCAGCTCGCCTCGTTTGACGGCAGCGGGCAGCTCGCGGACGGCACCACCGTGCCGCTGCTGGCCAACGTGGGTGCCGGCGACGACGCCCGCGCCGCCGCGGAGGCCGGCGCCCAGGGCGTGGGACTGCTGCGCACCGAGTTCTGCTTCCTCGGGCGGGACACCGAACCCTCCGTCGCCGAGCAGGCGGAGGCCTATGCCGAGGTGCTGGTGGCGTTCGAGGGCCGCAAGGTGGTGGTGCGCACCCTGGACGCGGGAGCGGACAAGCCCCTGCCGTTCCTCACGGACGCCACCGAGCCCAACCCCGCGCTGGGCGTGCGCGGCTACCGCACGGACAGCACCACGCCCGGCGTGCTCTCCCGGCAGCTGGAGGCCATTGCGGCCGCCGCGCAGCAGACCACCGCGGACGTGTGGGTCATGGCCCCCATGATCGCCACCGTGGCCGAGGCCGTGCGCTTCCAGGACCTTGCGCACGAGGCCGGGCTGCGCACGTGCGGCGTGATGGTCGAGACACCGGCCGCCGCCCTGACCGCCGAGCAGATCCTGGACCGCGTGGACTTCGTGTCCCTGGGCACCAACGACCTCACGCAGTACACGATGGCCGCGGACCGGATGCTCGGCTCCCTGGCTGAGCTGAACTCGCCGTGGCAGCCGGCCGTGCTGCGCATGGTCGAGTGCGTGACCCGCGGGGCGGCGTCCGCCACGCGCTCCACGGGCACCCCCAAGAACGTGGGGGTGTGCGGCGAGGCGGCCGCGGACCCCGCGCTCGCGGTGGTGCTCGTGGGGCTCGGCGTGGACACCCTGTCCATGAGCGCGCGCTCCCTCGCGGCGGTCGCCGCCGTGCTGCGCACCGTGGACACCGCACAGACCCGGCGGCTGGCGGAGCTCGCCCTGGGGGCCACTGGGCCCCAGGAGGCGAGGGACGCCGTGCGGGCGGAGCTGCCCGCGCTCGCCGAACTCGGCCTGTGACGGGCCGGGGCACCACCGCAACCACCGAGCACCACAACCCGAACAGGAGCTGACATGACCGAACGCACCGCCACCGTGGCCTCCCGCGTGGGGCTGCACGCCCGCCCCGCCGCGATCTTCGCCGAGGCCGCGGGGGAGTACGAGAACCTCGAGATCACCATTCGCGCCGAGGGCGAGGATGCCGAGGAGGGCATGGACGCCTCGTCCGTGCTGTCCCTGATGTCCCTGGGCGCCTCGCACGGGGACAGGGTGGTCCTCGCCGCCGAGGGCGAGGGCGCCGAGGAGGCGCTCGCGCACCTCGCGGGCATCATCGAGACGGACCTCGACGCCGAGTGAGCTGAGCCCACCGGCCGGACGCCGGGTGCCCACCACGGGCACCCGGCGTCCGTCGCTGTGGGCGCGACGCCGCGGGGCCCGCGGTCCCGACCGGACCGCCCGGAGCTGTGGCGCCGCGGCCCCGGCGTTGCCATCCCGGTGTTCCGGGCGGGGTTCCCGGGCGCGGTGTGGCGGAGCCGGGCGCCGGGAACGGGGCGCCGCGGGAGTCGGTGCCGCGCCCGCGACGTCGCGGGGGCGGGCGAAAGGAACCGCGCCGCGGCCGAGGGGTACGGTGTTCCCATGGTGCGTCTCCTGATCCTCGGCGGCCTCACGCTCGCCACCCTCGCCACGGTCCTGGCGGCCGTGCTCGGTCCCTGGGGATGGTGGTTCCCCGCCGTCCTCTTCCTCCTCCTGCTGCTCGTGGCCGTCCGGGACGCCACGCAGCGCAGGCACTCGGTGCTGCGCAACTTCCCCGTGCTCGGGCACATGCGTTTCTTCCTGGAGAAGATCCGACCGGAGATCCAGCAGTACTTCATTGAGCGCAACTACGACGGCAAGCCCTTCGACCGGGACCAGCGCTCCCTGGTCTACTCCCGTGCCAAGGGGTTCAAGGGGGACAAGGCGTTCGGCACCGAGCTGGACGTCAACGAGCCCGGCTACGAGTACTTCGTGCAGTCCGTGGCTCCCCGGGCCGCTCCCGAGGACGAGCACCGGGTGCGCCTGGGCGGGCCGGACTGCCGGCAGCCCTACGACGCGTCCCTGTTCAACATCTCCGCCATGAGCTTCGGCTCGCTGTCCAAGAACGCCGTGCTGGCCATGAACAAGGGTGCGGCCCTCGGCGGCTTCGCCCAGGAGACGGGTGAGGGCGGGCTCACCGAGTACCACCTCGCCCACGACGCGGACATCATCTGGGAGTTCGGCTCCGGGTACTTCGGCACGCGCGACGAGAACGGCAACTTCGACCCCGAGCAGTTCCGGCGCAAGGCCAACCTGCCCCAGGTCAAGGCCGTGAACATCAAGCTCTCCCAGGGCGCCAAGCCCGGCCTCGGCGGTGTGCTGCCCGGGGCCAAGGTCACGGCGGAGATCGCCGCGGCCCGCGGCGTGCCCGAGGGGCAGACCTGCATCTCCCCGGCGAGCCACTCCGCTTTCACGACGCCGCGCGAGCTGATCCGCTTCGTGGCCCGGCTGCGGGAGCTCTCCCACGGAAAGCCCATCGGCTTCAAGCTGTGCGTGGGCTCCCGCGTGGAGTTCCTGGCCATCTGCAAGGCCATGATCGAGGAGGGGGTCACCCCGGACTTCATCGTGGTGGACGGCGCCGAGGGCGGCACGGGCGCGGCCCCGCTGGAGTACCAGGACCACGTGGGCACCCCGCTCGTGGAGGGCCTGATCCTGGTGCACAACGCCCTGGTGGGAGCGGGGCTGCGCGAGCGCATCAAGCTCGGGTGCGCCGGGAAGATCACCTCGGGCCACGACATCGTGCGCCACATCATCCAGGGCGCGGACTTCTGCATGAGCGCCCGGGCCATGATGATGGCGGTGGGCTGCATCCAGGCCCAGGCGTGCCACACCAACAAGTGTCCCGTGGGCGTGACCACGCAGGACCCGCGGCTCTACCGCGCCCTGGACGTCGAGGACAAGGGCGACCGGGTGGAGCGCTACCACCGCCTCACGGTGGAGGAGGCGGGCCAGATCATCGCCACGATGGGCTGCGACCACCCCGAAGAACTCACCCGGGAGATGCTGCGCCGCAAGGTGACCGCCACCCAGTCCATCTCCTACGAGTCCCTCTACCAGTGGCTGCGCCCGCGCGAGCTGTTCGAGGGCGTCGAGGGCGGATGGGGCGAGGACTGGGACTACGCCGATCCCGACCGCTTCTCCGCGGGCCACCCCGGCAAGTACGTGTTCCACGACCGCGGGCCGCTGACCCCGGGCGGGGTGGTTCCCGCCGCGGACCGCGAGTACGCCGGCGTGGGCGGCTCCTCGGTGGGCTCCGCGCGCGTACGGGGTGCAGCGGCGTCGTCGTCCCCGGGCGCCGTGCGGACGGGCGACGACGCCGCGCCGCAGGATCCCGCGGACGCCTCCCCGGGGGCGAGCCGCCGGCCGGAGGGCGAGCCCGGGACGAGCCCCGGCGCGCAGCACACGCGGCGGGACCCGGCTCCCGAGCCCGGCAACGTGGACCCGGAGGACGACTCACGCTCCCGCAACCCCGGCCTCGCCTGAGCGCGGCGGGATACCATGTGAGGCGGCGCCGGGCACGCTCGGCGCCGCCCAACGTCAGAGCACGTCCCGCGGTACAGGATTGAGAGAGCCTTGCGAGAATTCACGGCACGTTTTGCCACCGCCCAGGAGATCGCCGAGTGGGACACCCACGTCACGGCCAACCCGTCGGGTGGCAACCTGCTGCAGTCGGAGGCGTTCGCCGAGGTGAAGAAGGACCACGGCTGGACGCCCCGGCACGTGGTCTACGAACCCTCGGACGGCTCCCGCGCGAGCTACAACCTGGTGCTGGAGAAGAAGGTGCCCGCCCTCGGCCGGCTCTGGTACATGATCAAGGGCCCGGACGTGGAGTCCGTGGAGGACGTCCCGGGCATCGTGGCTGCCAACGAGCGCTTCGTGGCCGGCGCGGCCAAGGGAGTGTTCGCCATCAAGTACGAGCCCGAGATCCTCGCCTCGGACTATGCCGCCGGGGTGCTGGCTCGGGCGGGACTCGTGAAGTCCTTCGAGATCCAGCCCAACGACTCCACCGCCGTGCTCAACACGGACATGGACGAGAAGGCGTTGCTGAAGTCCCTGCACTCGCGCGGGCGCAACGCCGTGCGCCGCGCGATCCGCGAGGGCTGCGAGGTGGAGCAGGTTCCCCTCACCGAGGAGAACATGCGGGCGATGTACGCCCTGATGGACTCCGTGGGCCAGGGCCACGCCCAGGTGAACCTGCGCTCCTACGAGTACTACCGCGCGTTCTGGACGAACTTCGCCGAGCGCGGCCAGGGACGTCTGTACTTCACCTACGAGGACGGCAAGCCCTCCGTGGGCGCGTACGTGATCGCCTACGGCTCCAAGGGCACGTACAAGGACGGCGGGTCCAAGCCCCGCCGCAAGCAGTACGGGGACTCCCACCTGGTGCAGTGGTCCGCCATCACGGACCTGAAGCAGGACCACGGGATCGTGCAGTACGACTTCTGCGGCACCCCGCCCTCGGACCAGCTCAAGAACAAGGAGCACCACTACTACGGGCTGGGGCTGTTCAAGACGAGCTTCACGAAGACTGTCGTGGACTACGCAGGTGTTTGGGACCAGCCGCTCAGCCGCGCGAAATACGCTGTGTGGACCAGCGTGGCGGAGAAGGTCCAGCGCCAGCTGTGGGTGCGCCGCACGGGCCAGCCGTTCTACTGACCGGCGCCAGCCCGGCCGCGGCACCCTGACGAGACCACGGGGCGGCCGCCCCACGGCCCCGGGCCGCGGCCGCCGCCACACCAGACCTGAGCAGTGCCCGCGGCGGCAGGGAAGGTTCATCCGACGTGAGCGTGAACGAGCAGCTGATCCACATGGCCCACCAGGGCTACCCGTCCTCGGGGGAGGCCACGGCCCGCCCCTCGGCGGACGACCAGCCCTTCGGCCCGGGCGGTGACACGGCCCTGCGGGAGGCCGTACGGCCCACGGCCCCGCGCCGTCGTGGGCGTGCCCTGCCGCGCCCCACGGAGGAGCAGGCGGCCCAGGCCCTTGCGCGCGCCGCATCGCACCCGCACACGGACCCCCATGCCGCCGCCCCCCGCACGGGCGGGCAGCGGACACTGCGCACCGGGCAGTCGGCCACCGCGGGGTCCACCCGCGTCTCCGCCCTGCCCGTGCTCACCCCCGGTCAGATCGCCGCGGACCGCGCGGGACAGGGCCACCGCGGCGGGGTCCCCGCCGCGCTCACCGAGCCGATCGGCACCACCTCCCGGCGCAGCAGCACCCCGGCGGCCTCGCCGGTGGAGCGCCCGGAGACGGTCGAGCACGAGATCGCCCCGGCCACCACCGCGATCCCCCGGGCCGTGTACCCCGCCGCCCGGGTGGACCCGCCGAAGGCCCCCCGGTCCCTGTTCCGCTCGCTCGTGCAGGGCGACGCCGCCCCCACGGCCCCCATGCGCGTGGTGGACCGTCTCACCGCCACGCCGTTCCGCCACCTGCGCAAGTTCGGCGACGGCTCCGACCGGCAGGCCCGGCGGACCCTGAACTTCGCCCTGCGCCTCGCGGAGACCATGTTCCACTACGGGGCGGACGCCCTGGACGTGGAGAACGCCATCATCGCGGTGTGCGCCACGTACGGGGTGGAAAACCTCGAGGTGGACATCACCAACCAGTCCGTGACCATCAACTACGTGGCCGAGACCACCGCCACGGGCCAGCTCGCGGCCGCGGGGCTCGCCCCGGCCGCCGCGGGCGGCGAGGGGGAGACCGGCGAGGGCGCGTCGTCGTTCGCGGGCACCCCCGGCACCACCGGGGAGATCCGCGGCTCGGGGAGCACCCGCACGGGGGAGGACCCCTGGGGGGACTCCGCGACCTCCAGCCACACCGTGATGCGCGTGGTGCGCTCGTGGACGGACAACTACTCGGGCCTGGCGGACACCCACCAGCTCGTGATCCGCATCATCGAGGGCGAGATGCCGCTGCGCCGGGCGGAGCGGGAGCTCGCGGAGATCAACGCGCGGCCCAAGCCCTACGCCCGCTGGATGGTCACGGCCGCCACCGTGCTCGTGGCCGGAACCCTGGCGCTGGCCCTCGGGGCGTCCTGGGTGGGGGCGTCCGTGGCCGTGGCCTCGGCCGCCGTGGTGCAGGTGGTCACGGCCAAGCTCAGCGCGTGGCGGATCCCCGAGTTCTTCTCGCTCGCCGCCAACGCCTTCGTGGTCACGCTCGTGGCCATCGTGGTCTCCGCCCTCGGGGTGCCGCTGTCACCGCCCACGGTGATCGCGGGCGGTCTGATCATGCTCCTGCCCACCACGCGCATGGTCTCCACCATGCAGGACGCCATCAACGGCTTCCCCGTGACCGCGGCGGGGCGGCTGCTCTCCACCGCCATGGCGTTCCTCGGCATCGTCGCGGGCATCGCCCTGGGGGTGTCCGTGACCGTGAACGTGCTCGGGGTGCCACCCATCGACATCTCGCAGTCGAGCTTCACCCCCACGGGCAAGCTGACGAACATCGCGTTCATGCTGGTCTCCACCGCCCTGATCGCGGTGTCCATGCAGGTCAAGCCGCGGCACATCCCCCCGGCCGTGGCAGCGGCCTTCGCGGGGCTGCTGCTCTACCACGGGGTGGGTCTCGTGGACGCCGGCAGCCGGATCGCCACGGGCGTGGGCGCGGTGGCCAGCGGATGCGTGGCAGCCCTGCTCGCGGCCCGCTCCAAGATCCCCCAGGCCGTGCTCGCGATCCCGGCCATGACCTTCCTGCTGCCGGGACTCACCCTGTTCCGCGGGATGTACGCCATGACGGTGCAGACCGAGACTCCGGGCCAGGGCATCAACGAGCTGGTCAACGCCATGGCATCCATCGTGCTGCTGGCCGCCGGCGTGGTGCTCGCCAAGTACCTCATGCGCCCGTTCATCGAGCAGATGCAGCACCTCTCGCAGCGCCGCAACCGGCGCCGCTGAACGCTGAGCGCGGGCCCTAGAGGATCTGGCCCACGGGCAGCTTCTTCTCCGCCTGGAACACGTCCTCGGTGCGTCCGCGCGCCCAGTAGCCGGACAGGGACACCTGCGCACGCTCGAGGCCGCGCACCTCGAACAGCTCGCGGCGGGCGGCCTTCATGGCCTCGCGCTCGCCGTGCACGAACGCCTGCACGCCCGTGAGGTCCTCGGGCCACGCGGCCTCGGAGATCCCGACGACGAGCGCCCGTTCACCCGGGCGCTCGTCCGCCCGGTGCACCCACCGCACGCGCACCCCCTCGGGGAGGGCCGTGTCGGAGAGGTCGAGCTCGTGGGAGGCGTCCTGGACCTCGAGGACCGCCTCGCCGCGGGCGTCGTGCGGCAGGGCCTCGAGGTTCGCGAGCACGGCGGGGACGGCGGCGTCGTCGCCCGCGAGGATGCTCCAGGTGGCGGCGGGGTCCGGAACCCACTTCCCGCCGGGGCCCAGGGCCACGATCCGGTCACCCGGCCGCGCGGCCGCCGCCCACGGCCCGGCGTGGCCCTCGCTGCCGTGCAGCGCGACGTCGATCCAGACCGTGGCCGCGGCGGCGTCCACCCGACGCAGGGTCATGTGGCGGGACACGGGCTGCTCGTGCGGGGGAGCGCTCTCGCGGACCGCCCAGTAGTCCGGCAGCTCGCCGGGGGTGGTGGCGGCCAGGGTCTGCGGGGAGAAGAACAGGAGCTTGACGTACTTCTCAGGCGCGGGGACGTCCCGGAAGTCCTCCGGGTTGTCGATGCGGCACACCACGCGCACCATGGCGGGGGCCAGACGGATCTGCTCGACGACCGTGAGGTCGAGCTGGGGCTTGCGGTCTGCGGGTGCTGGAATCCTCGGCATGGACCCAGCTTAGGGGACCCTAACCCGGCAGCTTCCACGAGACGGGCTCCGCACCCTGCTCGCGCAGCAGCTCGTTGGTGCGCGAGAACGGGCGGGAGCCGAAGAATCCCCGGGACGCGGACAGCGGCGAGGGGTGCGCGGACTCCACCGTGGGCGCCCCGCCCAGCCAGCCCGCGGTGCTGCGGGCGTCCCGGCCCCACAGGACGGCCACGAGAGGCGCACCGCGGTCGCCGAGCGCGCGGATGGCGCACTCCGTGACCGCCTCCCAGCCCTTGCCCCGGTGGGACGCCGCCGCCCCCGCCTGCACCGTGAGCACCCTGTTGAGCAGCATGACCCCCTGCCCGGACCACGAGGAGAGGTCCCCGTGCGGGGGAGGCTCGATGCCCAGGTCCGAGCGCAGCTCCTTGTAGATGTTCTGCAGGGACCGCGGGACCGGTCGGACATCCGGGGCCACCGAGAACGAGAGGCCCATGGCGTGTCCGGGCGTGGGGTAGGGGTCCTGGCCCACGATCAGCACCTTGACCGCGGACAGCGGCTCCCGGAACGCCCGGAAGATGTTCTCCCCGGCCGGCAGGGTGTGCCGGCCCGCGGCGTGCTCCGCGCGCAGGAACTCGCCCATCGCACGGATCTGCGGCTCCACCGGTTCCAGGGAGGCGGCCCACTGCGGGTGCATGATCTCGGACAGCGGGCGCGGGGCGTTCACGGTGGACCTCCTGGGGCGGGGCGGCGCGCGGGGCGGGGCGGCGCGCGCTAGGGTTGAGGCCATGTCTACCACGGGGGAGGAGCTCGACGAGCTAGACCGGGCCGTCCTGGAGCTCGAGTCCGAGCACTGGAAGTACCGGGGCGCCAAGGAGTCCGCGATCCGCTCCCGCCTGGGGCTCAGCCCCGTGCACTACTACCAGCGCCTCAACGCCCTGATCTCCTCGGAGGCCGCAGCCCGCCAGGCCCCCATGCTGATCTCCCGGCTGCGCCGCGCCCGCACGCGCTGAGCGCGCCGTGCGTGGGATAGTGTCCCGGGGCGCGCGCGAGCACCGCGCTCCCACGACGGCCGACGGGTCCAGGAGGGCCAGACCATGAGCGAGTACCCCCACGACGAGTTCGACGACGTCCCCGAGGACGGCGCCCGCCAGGGCGCCCACCGGGGGCACAACCCCCGGGCGCGGGAGGGCTCCACGCGGCAGTTCCGCGCGGTCCTCGTCTCCGGGGTGCTGGCCCTCGTGCTCGGTGCGGTGTGCTTCGTCAACGCCCCGCGCACGGCCCAGGACGCCCAGGCCGACGCCGCACGGCCGGGGGCGTCCGCGACGCTCGCGGGCGGCGTCGTGCGCGGCTGAGCGGGCCCGCGTTCAGCCGGGAATGAAACCTGAGCCCACCACACGCAGACCGTTTGCGGTTCCGCGCGCAGCAGTGCCACTATTGGATTAGCACTCAGTCGAGTGGACTGCTAACCGGGTCCGGTGGCGTCCACCCGGCGCACGGGTGAAAACCACATCACGGTGAGGTGGTCGCGGCGCGGTGAGGACTGCGGCGCGGACACCGTCCGTCGCGGGCATCGTGACCAGTCTCTTTCGTCAACCGTCCAGGAGGGACGACACACATGGCAAAGATGATCGCATTCGACGAAGAAGCTCGCCGCGGCCTCGAGAAGGGTCTGAACACCCTCGCGGACGCCGTCAAGGTCACGCTCGGCCCGCGCGGCCGCAACGTGGTCCTGGAGAAGTCCTGGGGCGCTCCCACCATCACCAACGACGGCGTCTCCATCGCCAAGGAGATCGAGCTCGAGGAGCCGTACGAGAAGATCGGCGCGGAGCTCGTCAAGGAGGTCGCCAAGAAGACCGACGACGTCGCCGGTGACGGCACCACCACGGCCACCGTGCTCGCCCAGGCCCTCGTGAAGGAAGGCCTGCGCAACGTGGCCGCCGGTGCGGACCCGCTGTCCCTCAAGCGCGGCATCGAGAAGGCCGTGGCCTCCGTGACCGAGCAGCTGCTGTCCTCCGCCAAGGAGATCGAGACCGAGGAGGAGATCGCCGCCACCGCGTCCATCTCCGCCGCAGACCCCGAGATCGGCAAGCTCATCGCCGAGGCCATGGAGAAGGTCGGCAAGGAAGGCGTCATCACCGTCGAGGAGTCCAACACCTTCGGGCTGGACCTCGAGCTGACCGAGGGCATGCGCTTCGACAAGGGCTACCTCTCCGGCTACTTCGTCACGGACGCGGACCGCCAGGAGGCCGTTCTGGAGGATCCCTACATCCTCATCGTGAACTCCAAGATCTCCGCCGTGAAGGACCTGGTCCCCGTGCTGGAGAAGGTCATGCAGGCCGGCAAGCCGCTGCTGATCATCGCCGAGGACGTGGACGGCGAGGCCCTGGCCATGCTGGTGCTGAACAAGATGCGCGGCGCCGTGAAGTCCGTGGCCGTGAAGGCCCCCGGCTTCGGTGACCGCCGCAAGGCCCAGCTCGCCGACATCGCCATCCTCACCGGCGGTCAGGTCATCACCGAAGAGGTCGGCCTGTCCCTCGAGTCCGCCACGATCGACCTGCTGGGCCAGGCCCGCAAGGTCGTCGTCACCAAGGACGAGACCACCATCGTGGACGGCGCCGGCACCCAGGAGGAGATCGAGGGGCGCGTGGCGCAGATCCGCGCGGAGATCAACAACTCCGACTCCGACTACGACCGCGAGAAGCTGCAGGAGCGCCTGGCCAAGCTGGCCGGCGGCGTGGCAGTGCTCAAGGCCGGTGCGGCCACCGAGGTGGAGCTCAAGGAGCGCAAGCACCGCATCGAGGACGCCGTGCGCAACGCCAAGGCAGCCGTGGAGGAGGGCATCGTCGCCGGCGGTGGCGTGGCCCTCATCCAGGCCGGTGCCAAGGTCTTCGACTCCCTGAACCTCTCGGGTGACGAGGCCACCGGTGCGAACATCGTCAAGGTCGCCATCGACGCCCCGCTCAAGCAGATCGCCCTCAACGCGGGCATGGAGCCCGGCGTGGTGGTCGACAAGGTGCGCGGGCTCGAGACCGGCTGGGGCCTCAACGCCGCCACCGGCGAGTACGAGGACCTCATGGCCGCGGGCATCAACGACCCCGTCAAGGTGACCCGTTCCGCGCTGCAGAACGCGGCGTCGATCGCCGGGCTGTTCCTCACCACGGAGGCCGTGGTGGCGGACAAGCCCGAGCCCGAGGCCGCCGGTGCGGGCGCGGGTGCCGATCCCATGGGTGGCATGGGCGGCATGATGTGATCGCACTCCACTGACGTGGAGTCCCACCCGTTCCGCGGGTGCGACCGTCGAGGGACCCCGGACGCGCAGGACGCGTCCGGGGTCCCTCGCCGTCCCGCCCCGGGCCCGGAGGTCTGCGGCGTTATGCCTGTCGGGTGGGTTTGGGAGGATGGGACCATGACGATCATCGCTTCCGCGGACGGCTCCGCGCTCGGCAACCCCGGACCGGCAGGCTGGGCCTGGTACATCGACCCCACCTCGTGGCGGGCCGGAGGATGGGCGCACGGCACCAACAACATGGGCGAGCTCACGGCCGTGCTGGACCTGCTGGAGGCCACGCGCCACCGCCGGGACGAAGCGCTCACGGTGTACTGCGACAGCCAGTACGTGATCAACTCGGTGACCAAGTGGATGCCGGGGTGGAAGAAGAAGGGCTGGAAGAAGCGCGACGGCAAGCCCGTGCTCAACGTGGACATCATGAAGGCCCTGGACCGTGAGCTGTCCGGGCGGAAGGTCACGTTCGAGTGGGTCAAGGGCCATGCTGGCCACGAGCTCAACGAGGCCGCGGACGAACGGGCCCGGGCCATGGCCATGGCGTACCAGCGCAAGATCCCGCCCGCGCAGATGCCTGTGGGGCCGGGATTCCGGGACGAGGCGTCCTCCAGTCCGGCGGCGTCCCCCTCGGCCGGGGAGCAGGGCGAACAGCAGGGGTCCGGCGCTGGTCCCGGAGCCGTCAGGGGCACCGCTGACCACGAGGCCACCCCCGCCCCGGATGCTCCCGGGAACGAGCCCGGTCGGGAGAACGCCCGATCGGACCGCAACCGCGCGGAGGTGGACGACGCCGCCCCGCACGACCTCCTCACCGAACTCGCCGCTCTGTCTGCAACCGATCCGGCGGGCCCGGCGGCCCCGGGGTCGCAGCCCTGGCCGCCCCACCTCGTGGCGGACGCCGTCCAGCGCGAACGCGCTGCGGTGTGCGTGCCCGCGGACCACCAGGGGGTGGCCGTGGGCTCCGCGCAGGTCTCCGGCGGGGAGCTGCTGCATCCCCGGGTGCTGTGCATCGACCGCTCCGGTAACACTGCGGGTGCCGCCGACTTCCCGGGGGTGCGCTCCGCCGGCGAGCTGGAGGAGGTGCGCATCACCGCGGTGGCCGCGGACGTCTACCACCTGAGCTACCGGATCGAGGAGCCCTCCGTGGTGACCCGCCGCAGCTCCGTGTGGGTCCGCGAGGACCAGCACAACGAGATGGGCCCCTGGCTGCTGCGCTTCCACCAGGTCACCGCGGAGGACTGAGCCCGGCTCACCCGGCGAACATCCGGGTGTTGGCGGCCTCCGTCTCGGCGTACTGGGTGCCTGCGGCGGCCAGGGCCTGGTTGATCTGCGCCACGGCCTGCTCCATCTGGGCCTGGGCGGAGCGCCAGGAGCGGAACGCCTCCTGGAAGCTCGCGGACGCCGTGCCCGTCCAGGAGCCCTGCAGGTCCGTGAGGGTGGAGGTCATGCCGTCGACCTCCGCGGTGAGGCGCTCGATGTGCCCGTGGGCCTGCTGGGACTTGGCGGCGATGGTGTCACTGTCGACGACGAAATGAGCCATGGTGTTCCTCCTGCGAACGGTGGGTCCCGGCGGGGTGCCGGTGCACTGCACGCTAGGAGGGCCGGGGCGCGAGCCGGCAGGGGGAGCTCCGGCCTGGGGCTCTAGGCGTCCGGTGCGGCGTCGTCCACAGGTTCCGTGTGGGGGATCCGCACGGTGAAGGTCGCGCCGCCGCCCTCGGTCTCCTCGAGCTTCACGGCGCCGTCGTGCTGCTCGATGATCGCCGCGACGATCGACAGCCCCAGGCCGGTGCCGCCCGTCTCCCGGGTGCGGGAGGAGTCCGCCCGGTAGAACCGCTCGAAGACCCGCTCGGCGTCCTGGCCGTGGATGCCGGGGCCGTGGTCCCGGACCTGCAGCACGGCGGTGAACCGGCCGTCCACAGCGGGTTCGAGTCCCACGGCGAGCTCGAGCGGCGACCCCGCGGGGGTGTAGCGCAGCGCGTTGGTCAGCAGGTTCGCCACCACCTGGCGCAGCTTGGACTCGTCCCCGTGCACCCATGCGGACTCGGGGGTGGAGTCCGCGAGCCCCCGCACGGTCACGGTGCGGTCGGGTGCGGTCGCGTGGGCGTCCGAGGCGGCGTCGTAGGCGAGGTGCAGCAGGTCCACCGGGCGGGTCGCTGCCACGCGCCGCTCGTCGAGCCGGGCCAGCGTCAGCAGGTCTTCCACGAGCTGGGTCATGCGCTTGGACTCGGACTCGATCCGGTCCATGGCCTTGCCGACGTCCTCGGGCGTCTGCAGGGCCCCGTGGCGGTACAGCTCGGAGTAGCCGCGGATGGACACCAGGGGCGTGCGCAGCTCGTGGGAGGCGTCCGCCACGAAGCGCCGCAGCTTGGTCTCGGAGCGGGTGCGGGCGTCGAAGGCGTCCTCGATGTGGCCCAGCATGGCGTTGAGGGACGTGGAGAGCTGCCCGATCTCGGTCTGGGGGTTGTAGCCCTCCATGCGCTGGGAGAGGTCACCGTCCGCGATCCGTGCGGCGGTGGCCTCCACCTGGCGCAGCGGCTGGAACGCACGTGTGACCATGACCCACCCCACCGTCATGGCGGCGATCAGGGTGGCCAGTCCGAAGCTGAAGGTCAGCAGACCCACGCCGGAGATGATGGTGTTCGTGCGGTCCAGGGGCTCGGCCACCACCACGGACATGTCGAACATGGTGAGCTTGGTGGGCACCACGCGCCACGTGCGCTCGGAGGCCCCCACGGATCCCACGGTCTCGGCCTGGCCGTCGTGGGCGATCACGTACTCCAGCGTCATGGCACCGAGGTCCGGGTCCAGCTGCTCCCCGGAGGCCGCCGCCCCGCCGCGCGCCGTGGCCACCACGTGTCCGTCCCGGTCGAGCAGGAACCCGGACGTGGGCACGGGGGTGCTCACGTCCCCCTGCAGCGCACCCGTGAGCACGGGGGCCACCGTGGGGATGGACTGGCGCAGCTCCTGGTCCATGCTGGTCACGAGCGAGTCCCGCAGCACCGAGACGGCCACCAGGGTGGTGACCAGGATGCTGACGGCCAGCAGCACGCCCGTGAGGGCCATGAGCTGGGAGCGCAGGGACGCGGAGCGGAACCGCCGGGCCAGGAGGTTCAAGGACTCAGTGGCGCTTGTCCGCGGAGCGCAGCAGGTAGCCCACGCCGCGCTTGGTGTGGATCAGGGAGGGCTGCTCGGGGTCGTTGTCGATCTTGCGGCGCAGGTAGGAGATGTAGGACTCCACGATGGAGGCGTCCCCGTTGAAGTCGTACTCCCACACGTGGTCCAGGATCTGCGCCTTGGACAGCACCCGGTTGGGGTTGAGCATGAGGTAGCGCAGCAGCTTGAACTCGGTGGGGGAGAGGTCGATCTCGCGCCCGCCGCGGAAGACCTCGTGGGCGTCGTCGTCCAGGACGAGGTCGTCCACCTTCAGGCGGGAGTCCTCCTCCTCGAGCGGCTGGGTGCGGCGCAGCACCGCGCGGATGCGGGCGACCACCTCATCGAGGCTGAAGGGCTTGGTGACGTAGTCGTCGCCGCCCACGGTCAGCCCGGCCACCTTGTCGTCGGTGTCGTCCTTGGCGGTCAGGAACAGGATGGGGAAGTGGCGCCCGGCGGCGCGCAGCTTGCGGGTCACGGAGAAGCCGTCGATGTCCGGGAGCATCACGTCCAGCACGGCGAGGTCCGGGTCCTCGGCCTCGGCTTTGAGCAGGGCGTCCCGGCCGTTGGCGGCGGTGACGACCTCGAACCCGGCGAACCGCAGGGACGTGGCGAGCAGCTCGAGGATGTTGGGCTCGTCGTCCACGACGAGCAGCTTCGCTTCGGGAGTTTTCGCGTTCATGCGCTCATTGTCTCCGAGTTTCCTGGACGCTTCCTGGCCTGTGTCCGGTCGCTTTCTGAGTGCCCCACGGGTGGGTGCGGATCGCCGTGTCCGGCGGGACTGCGGTTCCCTGGGCGGCAGTCACGTGAGTCCCGGCCGCCGCCCCGGGAGCACGGTCCCGAGCGCGGCGGGCTGGCGTCGCCGGGACGGGCGCCGTGCCCCCGTCCGGTACGACGCCGCTGCCGGCCCGGGTGCTCAGGCGCCGGGCCCGCTCAGCGCACCGAGCGGCGTCGTGCCCCGCGCAGCAGCTGCAGGCACACCAGCAGGAACGCGACCGGGAGGACCACGGCGGGGAAGAGCGTGACACCGCGCCACAGCACGTGGCCCCCCGCGGCGGCCACGAGGACGGCCACGAGGCACAGGGCGCTCAGGCCGGCCAGCACGAGGGCCACGGTGAGCAGCGGGGGAATGCCCCGCCCGGGGGTGCGGGCCGCGCCGGGGGAGGAGGTCGCGGGGGTGGTGGGGGCAGTGGATTCAGGCATGAGCACAAGGTAGCAAGCGGGGGTTGTGCGCGCGGGACCCGGACTGTTGCCCGGGCGCGCGAGGGCTAAACTGTGGTGTTCGTAAGGTGCCGCGCCCCGGGCGCGGTGACCGCACCGTGACAACGAGAGACTGAGGTGATCCGCGTGCCCACGGGCAAGGTCAAGTGGTTCGACGCAGACAAGGGGTTCGGTTTCCTGGCCACCGACGACGGCCAGGAAGTCTTCCTGCACTCGTCGGCGCTGCCCAGGGGCGTGACCACCGTGAAGCCCGGCACGCGGATGGACTTCGGGATCGCCGACGGCAAGCGCGGCGCGCAGGCGCTGTCCGCGACCGTACTGAGCGCGCCGCCCTCGGTCGCCCGCAACACCCGCAAGCCACCGGAGGAGATGGCCGTGCTCACCGAGGACCTCATCAGGCTCCTGGACGGAATGTCCAACGGGCTGCGCCGCGGGCGCTACCCGGACCGTTCCCACGGCCACAAGATCGCGGCCATCCTGCGGACCGTGGCGGATGAGCTCGATGTCTGAGCCGGTGGAGCAGCAGAACGAGCAGAGCACCGGGGAGCGCGGCAGTCAGGGTGAGGCCTCGCCAGAGGCCCGCCAGGACGCGCCGGGGGCCGTCGTCGGCACCCCGCCCACGGACGCCGTTGGGGCGGACACCGCCCCCGCCGAGGAAGCCGCGGCGACGAGTGGCCGGGCCGCCCGGGCGACCACCCGCCCCAGGACCCGCACCCGCGCCGCCAAGCAGGACGCCGTGCTCACGGCCGCCGTGGACCTCGCCCGTGAGGCCGTGGTGGCGGGAGCCCACGACGCCCGGGGGATCGGCGAGCACCTGGGCGTGCGGGTCCAGGAGGACCGTCTGCTCACCCACCTCTTCGACTGCACGCTGCCCGGGTACCCCGGCTGGACCTGGTACGCCACGGTCGCCCGCGCCCCGCGCAGCAAGCACGTCACCGTGTGCGAGTCCGGGCTGCTCTCCGGCCCCGGCTCCCTCCTCGCGCCCCCGTGGGTGCCCTGGGAGGAGCGCATGCAGGCCATCAACGAACAGGACGGGCAGGACGACGATGCCGTGCGGCCCGCGGAGAGCGGCACTGCCGGCTCCAATGGCGACGCCCGGGGCGGCTCCGCGGAGACCGGCGCGAGCGCCGGGGCATCCGGTGCACCCGGCACGGACGGGGAGCGCACGGAGACCTCCGAGGACGGCGCGTCATCGTAGTCGGCGGGTCCGGGACCGCGGGGGAGGACCTCGCGGCACCGGAGGGGACCGGGATGTTCCGGTCCCTGCGCATCCGCAACTACCGCCTGTGGTTCACGGGCGCACTGGTGTCCAACATCGGCACCTGGATGCAGCGCACCGCGCAGTCGTGGCTCGTGTTCGACGAGCTCACGGACCACGACGCCACGGCCATGGGCGTGGTCATGGCCCTGCAGTTCGTCCCGCAGCTCGTGCTGGCGCCCTACGCGGGCGTGCTCGCGGACCGCTACGACCGCCGGCGGATCCTCGTGGTCACCCAGGGCGTCATGGCGCTGCTCGCCGCGGCGCTCGGGGCCCTGCTGCTGCTCGGGGTCGCGGAACTGGGCACGGTCTACGGATTTGCCCTGGCACTGGGGATCGTGGCCACCTTCGACGCCCCCGTGCGTCAGACGTTCGTCTCCGAGATGGTTCCGGACACTCACCTGTCCAACGCCGTGGCCCTGAACTCCACCTCTTTCAACTCCGCGCGGTTGATCGGGCCGGCCGTAGCGGGCGTGCTCGTCGCCGCGGTGGGCACCGGGTGGGTGTTCATGCTCAACACCCTCACGTTCGCGGCGATGATCTGGGCCATCCTGCTGATCGACGGCACGCGGCTGCGCCCGTCCCCCCGCGCCCGGAGGGCCCGCGGCCAGATCCGCGAGGGCGTGGGGTACGTGCTGCACCGCCCGGACCTCGTGGCCGTGATGAGCACCATCTTCATGATCGGCACGTTCGGCATGAACTTCGCCGTGTACCTCGCGGCCATGGCGGGATCCGTGTTCGGCCAGGGCTCCGAGGAGTTCGGTGTGCTCAACTCCGTCCTGGCCGTCGGCACGGTCACCGGTGCGCTGCTCTCGGCCCGGCGGGAGCGGGCCCGTCTGCGCTACGTCTTCATCGGATGCGCGGCGTTCGCGGTCTCGTGCCTGGGGGCCGCCACGGCACCCGCCCTGTGGCTGTTCGCGGTGTGGCTCGTCCCGTGCGGGGTGTCCTCCCTGACCATCATGACCACCGCCAACGCCTACGTGCAGAGCACCACCTCGCCCACCATGCGCGGACGGGTCATGAGCCTGTACATGGCCATCTTCATGGGCGGCACCCCCATCGGTGCGCCCGTGGTGGGGTGGCTCACCGACACGCTCGGCGCGCGCTGGGGCATGGGCTCGGCGGTGCTCGCCGGGCTCTCGGGCGCGCTCATCGGCGCGTGGTACGCGTGGCGGCACGCGGCGCCGCGTCCCGGGGTGCCCTCGACCGCAAGCTGACGGAGTCCCCCGGGGGCGGCGTCCACCACCCCGGCGCCCACCACCCCCGCACTGCCGCGCTCGGGACCGGGCAACTCGCCAGGAACTGCCACCAGCCCCGCAACGGGCCCCGGCAGCTGGCAGCGCCCCGCGGGGTGGCGTCCGGCGGAGCGGCGCCCACCGTCTCGGCCCCACGGCGCTCGGGACGGGTCGCCACGAACGGCAGCCCGCGTCGTCGTCGGGCCCGGCAGCCGACGACGCCGCCCGGTCGCGTCCGCGCTCAGGCCAGCTCGGCCACGGTCCAGTCGATGCACTCCAGCAGCGCCCGCACGTCCGACGGGGGGACGGACGCGAACGTGGCGATTCGCAGCTGGTTGCGGCCCAGCTTGCGGTAGGGGTCCACGTCCACCACACCGTTGGCGCGCAGCACGCCTGCCACGCGGGCGGCGTCCACGGCGTCGTCGAAGTCCACCGTGCAGACCACCGGGGAGCGGTGCTCCGGCTCCGCCACGAACGGGTGCGCCACGGGACTGGACTCGGCCCACTCGTAGACGAGCGAGGAGGACTGTGCGGTGCGCGCGGCGGCCCACTGCAGCCCGCCCTGCTCGTTGAGCCAGCGCACCTGCTCGTCGAGCATCACGAGGCCCGCGAGGGCCGGGGTGTTGTACGTCTGGTGCTTGCGGGAGTTCTCCACGGCCGTGGCCAGGGACAGGACGTCCGGGATCCAGCGGTCGGAGGCCGCGATGCGCTCCACCCGTTCGAGGGCGGCGGGGGAGAAGGCGGCGAACCAGATCCCGCCGTCGCTGCCGAAGTTCTTCTGGGGCGAGAAGTAGTAGACGTCCGTCTGCGCGAGGTCCACGGCCATCCCACCCGCGGCGGACGTGGCGTCCACCACGGTCAGGGCGTCGTCCACCGGCACCCGCCGCACCGGCATGGCCACGCCCGTGGAGGTCTCGTTCTGCGGCCACGCGTAGACGTCCACGCCCGCCTCCGGGCGGGGCCCTGCCGGGCGGGATCCCGCAGGGGCCTCGATCACGTGGGAGCGCTCCAGGAACGGCGCGCGGTCCGTGACGCTCGCGAACTTCGCTCCGAACTCGCCGAACACCAGGTGCTCGGCGCGCGAGCGGACCAGGCTGAAGGCCGCGCTGTCCCAGAAGGTGCTGGCACCCCCCAGACCCAGGACCATCTCGTAGCCGGCGGGGAGGTCGAAGAACCGCGCGAGACCCGCCTGCACGCGGGCCACCAGGTCCTTTACCGGGTTCTGGCGGTGGGACGTGCCCAGCAGGCGGGTTCCCTCACGCGCGAGGGCCGCCAGCTGCTCGGGGCGCACCCGCGACGGGCCGGCGCCGAAGCGACCGTCCTCGGGCAGCAGGTGGGCGGGGATCACGGGTGTGCTGGTCACGAGGGCTCCTTGCGGGCGGGCGAAGGCGGGTCTCCCCATTGTGCCCGTCTCCGCGGCCCCGAGGTGCACGGGGTGCCGGGACACGGGATGCCATGACGCGCGGCGCCGGGATGCGGAAGCCCCGGAGCCCGGCAGGGCCCGGGACGCGGGATGCGACGCGTGCCGCGAGGAGCCCCGGCGCGGGCGATGACGCGGCGCGGGGCCCGGCGGACGTGAGCCACCTCGCTACAATCGTCCTGAATCATTCCTGGGCTGGACCGACCCCGACCGGGGACCGTAGACCCGCGCGCCGTGGTGCGCAGAACTGTGAGGACGGACCATGAGCGGCGACCTGATCGACACCACCGAGATGTACCTGCGGACGGTGCTGGAGCTCGAGGAGGAGGGCATCACGCCCATGCGGGCCCGCATCGTGGAGCGGCTGCACCACTCGGGCCCCACGGTGTCCCAGACGGTCTCCCGCATGGAACGGGACGGACTGCTGTCCGTCGCGCAGGACCGTTCGCTGCGACTCACCCCCACCGGGCGCGCCACCGCGGTGTCCGTGATGCGCAAGCACCGGCTCGCGGAGCGCCTTTTGGCTGACGTGGTGGGGCTGGACATGGCACACGTGCACGAGGAGGCGTGCCGCTGGGAGCACGTGATGAGCGAACGCGTGGAGCGCCGCCTGGTGGACCTGCTGGGCGATCCGGAGCTCTCCCCGTACGGCACCCCGATCCCGGGCCGCGGCGCGGGGGAGCAGGGCACCGAGGCCTTCGGGGGCCTGACGCTGTGGGACGTCGCGGCGGCCGGCGACGGCGCCGAGCACCGCGTGCGCCTGCTGCCGGAGGTCGTGCAGGCGGATCTCGAGCTGATCGAGATGCTCAGCTCGGCGGGGATCCTCACCGGCTCGCGGGTCACCGCAGAGCCGAACCCCGGGGACCAGCACCGGGTGGTCGTCACCAACCTGGACGCGGACGTCTCCCTGGACCTCGACGACGCCACGGCGCGCGCCATCAGGGTCACCCCTGCAGGGTCCTGACGCCCCGCACGCCCTCGCGGCCGTGACCTTCCCGATGTGTGGATGGTCACGGACGTTCTCATGGATCCGGAGCCCGCTGCTGCCCTGATACGTGGCGTCGTGGCTTGTCAGCGCGGCTTTCGTGGCTTGCGTGTCGTCATACCCGGGTATGGCAATTCATTCTTGAAAACTAATCAATCACGATCTTTGATCCGCACTGGTGCCCGATCCGTGACCGGTTGTAACCAAAACGTGACTTTTTCGTGATCTGTCCTGTACAGTCGTGTCCGTGCCGATCACTGGTCGGATCCGGCACTCCCGAACGCGATCGCCGAGTTCTGCCATGCGCACCGGGACCCGTACACAGAACATCCGCATGGCAGAAGCGGGGGAACCACTTCCGGATTCGTGACAGCCCGTCGAATCCTAGGGGTCAAGCCGGCACGGCTCACCAGCACGTGCGGCCGGATGTCTCCCATCCGAACCCGACAGCTCACCCCGCAGGCGTAGGGAGGAACACACACATGTCTTTCAGGAAGAACAACTCTGCCCGTCACCGCGCTGAGGCCTCGTCGCACATCGTGCGCAACACCACCGTCGCCACCGTGGCGGCCGGTGCCGCCGTGGCCGGCATCGCGATGCCCGCCCAGGCATCCGCGGACGTCGTGGACCTCGGGTCCACCACCTCCTACGCCTCCTCCACTTCTTCGCTGGAGGCCTACAACACCTCGTACACCACCCCGGCCGCGGACACCATGGCGTCCAGCTCCGGTGTGAGCACGCAGTCCAACCACGCCGCCGGCGGCACCGTGGGCACGGCCTACCAGGGCATCGGCGGCGCCTACGTCTGGGGCGGCACCGGCTTCAAGGCCTGGGACTGCTCGGGCTTCACCCAGTGGGTGTACGCGCAGAACGGCATCAACCTGCCCCGCACCACGTGGGCCCAGTTCGCCGCAGGCACCCCGACCTCCAACCCGCAGCCCGGCGATCTGGTCTCCCAGAACGGCGGCTCGCACGTGGGGATCTACATCGGCAACGGCCAGATGATCTCCGCCCTCAACCCCATGCAGGGCACTCAGGTTCACTCCGTGAACGCCATGCAGCTGGACGGCTTCTACAGCGTCCGGTGATCTGAGGGGACCGACGGCCTCCTGCGCCGTCGGTCCACGGATCGCACCGCGATCCCCGGCCGCCGGGACGCCCGCACGCACCGTGCGGGCCCGGCCGAGCCGCACGAACTGACTGAACGAGAAGAAAAGCACCGCCCACAGACGGTGAACCGCAGCTGCGTTTGACAACGTCGCGGTCACTGCACACCTCCGTGCCCTGGGTGGACACGAACGTGTTAGGAAACCACACGCATGACGAACGAAACCGCTTCCCACTCCGCCAAGAGCCTCTTCGCCGGCAAGGCCCGCACCGTGGCCGCCGTCGCCGCCTTCTCCGGCCTGGCGCTGGCCACCACCGTGTCCGTGCAGGCCACGCAGAACGCTGACGAGCAGGCTCCCGCCGCCGCCGTGTCCGAGGCTCCCGCCTCCGAGAACACCGTCTCCGCACAGCCCGCAGCCAAGGCCGACAAGGCTGAGAAGGCCAAGGAGAAGAAGACCGAGAAGGCCAAGGCCCCGGCGCAGCCCGCCGCGATCCAGGCCGCTCCCGTGGCCGACGTGACCCCGGTGGCTCCCCAGGTGGCCCCGGCCGCCGAGACCGTGACCCCCGTGGCCGAGACCGTGACCCCTGTGGCCGAGACCGCTGCCCCCGCCGCTCCGGTGGCCCAGCAGGGCCGTCACGCCGCCGAGCCGACCGCACAGACCCTGCAGGCCGAGACCGCGGCGCAGCAGCACTCCCAGGTCGCCGACCACAACGTCCAGGGCTACGGTGACACCCGGGCCAAGGCCAGCAACACCGGCGGCACCGTGACGCCGCAGTCCACCCAGCAGACCAAGCCCGCCTCGGGCTCCGTGAGCGGCCAGGGCATCCTCGGTGCCGCCGAGGGCCAGATCGGCGTGAACCAGGACTGCACCGCGCTGGTGTCCAACGCCCTGCGCGCCGTGGGCATCAACCACCACGGCTGGCCCGCGAGCTACAAGTCCCTGGGCCGCTCGGTCTCCGCCGCTGAGGCCCAGGCTGGGGACATCGCCTACTACGCCGACGGCGGCGCGGGCGTGGCCCACGTGGCCATCTACGCCGGCAACGGCCAGGCCATCCACGGCGGCTGGAACGGCAACCAGACCGTGAAGACCACCGCGTACGTGGGCTCCGGCCCCGAGTTCATCCGCGTGGGCTGAGCTCAGCAGAGCTGGGTGCGGTGCCGCGAGGCACCGGGCCACACCTCGTGACGAGTCGGGACCGGTTGTGTACCCGCTCCCGATGAGGACGAGATAGACCGTACGGACCCTGTCGACCACAGGGTCCGTACGCTTTTAACATCCGCGCCCCGCGGCCCGTGCGGTGGGCGTCCAGGGGCGGGACGTAGAATCGGAGCCATGTCCACCGACTTCTCCAGCGCCGCCAGAACCCCCCAGGACCAGGAATTCACGTACTACGCCGTGGGCATGCTCGCGGGGGCCGTGCCCGGGATCGTCGTGGGGTTCGTGGTGGCAGCCTTCGCGGGTCACGTGGCCATGTGGCTCTCCGTGTTCGGCGGGCTGGGCATCATCGTGGGTCTCGTCCTCGCCGCGGTCCTCTTCCGACGCCGCCGCGCCGCCGCCCGAGCGGCAGATCCGTCCGGTGCCGCCGACGACGCCGCGGACGGTCCCGCGACCCGCGCGTAGCCCGAGCAGCGCATGCCGGGTCGGCCGCGGTGAGACGGCCACACTGAACCCATCACACCGACGCGGTGAGCTCCACCATCTCCCGGTCCAGGTTGTGCCGGGCCCGCGCCTCCCACAGTTCCACCGCGCGCGGATCGTGGAACAGCCGGGGCGCCCTCTGCAGCCCGGCCAGCACCTCCGCGCGTGCCGCGCGGAACTGCGGCTCCGGGACGTGCGCGTACTCCCTCCGAACGGCAGCCCGGTAGCGCTCGTACTCCTCGGCGCTCCCGCCGAGCACGGAGAGGTCCGCATCCACCAGCAGGCACGCGTCCCGGTCCGCCGGGTCCGGGCGGTGGTGGGCGGTCACGAGAACCAGCTCGGCCACCCTGTCCGCGGTCCGTGGGCCCCACTGCGCGGTGGCGGGATCCTGCACCGGCGTGTCCCGCGGAGAGCTCTCGTCGGTGAGCAGACGCCGGGCGAGTTCGGCGGAGTCGCGCTCGTCCTGACCGGCCCGGCCGTCGTGCACGGCGTCGTGGAACCACGCCGCGAGCACCAGCTCGAGGGACGGCGCCGCGTCCGTGAGCAGGTCGAGGGCCTCCAGGACGGCCAGCAGGTGGCCGGGACCGTGGTAGTCGCGGTGCGGCTCGCCCCACCGCTGCCGCAGCTGTTCACCCAGGCGGGCATGGCCCGGGACGTGGCGCTCCCAACGGGAGGCGAGGGCCGTGGCCAGCTTGGCCGGACGGCGTCGTGCGGGGATCCGGAGGCCGCTGCGGATCAGGATGCGGGCCAGCTGCTTGCCGTCCACCGCCACCGCACCCTGCGCGACCGCGGCCGCGTGACGGTGCGCCGGGACGTCGTAGTGGTCCTGGTCGAACGCGCGTTCCGAGACCCCCAGCTCACGCGCGAACGCGTGCAGCTCGGCGAGGGAACGGTCCGAGACCAGGTGCGAGAACACGGTGCCGTGTGCGGGCCACCGCGGCGGGTCGATGTAGACGGTCATGGCCCCATTGTGCGCCCGACTCGCGGGGGCGCACCTCCCGCGGATACAGTGGGGCACTGTTGCCCTCGTAGCTCAGGGGATAGAGCACGGCTCTCCTAAAGCCGGTGTCGTTGGTTCGAATCCAATCGAGGGCACGCACCACGCCCCGCCCGTGCGCGGATGCCACGGTCCCGCACCGCCCCGGACGTCCCGGAACGGGGGCCGGGAATCCGCCGCCGGGCGGGGCGCACTCGTGTCCGGGCACGCGGGCCCGCGAGGATGCCAGTACGCCAGGATGCCGACACATCAGGACTCGGGCATCCGGAGCGCGTGGGGAGCGGTCTCCTGTCCCGACCCCGAGCAGGCGATCGCGGTCTCAGTCGCGCGGGCGCTGGCCCGGGAGCTCTCCGCGGGCGAAGTCCGAGAGCTTGCGGCGCACCACGGAGACCACCACGAGCACGGCGATCAGCACCAGGCCCGCGAACAGCACCCACCGGGTGACCACCAGCGCGGAGGCGAGCGCAGCGGCGTCCCGGTCCGCGGGGTGGGCCACGGCGGCGTCGAGCGCGGAGTTCCCGGCCACGAAGACCACGGCGTAGCCCAGGACCACGGCCCAGTAGACCCACTTCCGGGCACGCTGCGGGGTGTTCAGACCGGTGAACAGCAGCCATCCGAGGCTCGTGAGCAGGGGGGCGAACAGGCCCGTGGTCGCGTGGACGCCCTCGTACTCGGTGAGCCCGTCCGCACCCAGCCCGCGCGCGAACTGCGCCACGTGCTCGGGAGCGAAACCGCCGGGGAGCAGCTCGGGAGCGGTGACCCCGCCGGCCATGTGCCCGGAGACGCCCTGCAGCACCAGCAGGTGGTAGTAGAGCCACAGTGCGAGGCCCACGAAGAACGCGACGCCCACCAGGATCCCGGCGGAGGAGGCCTTGGTGGGCTCGGCGGCGAGCTGGCCGTCCCGCATCTCGTGGACGCTCACGGGCCGCACGCGGGCACCGCGGCTGCTCGTGGAACCGGCCGGCGCGGCGCCCGTGGTGTCCCCGTACTTCCTGGCCTTCTGCGCTCTGGTCATACCCATGGCCCCATTATCCCCCGGGGCGTACTGTGATCAGGGACGGGTGACCACGCTCGAGGACGAGGTGGAGGACAGGTGCCCCCAGCGGCACCGCGAAAGGTGGTGACGGTCATGGAGCTCTCCATCGGCCTTCCGGACGGTCTGCTCATGAGCGCGGGTGACGGCTCGGAGCTCACGCTGTACGAGGCGGACCACACCACCGTGCGCCGCAGGATCGACTGCTCCGTCCTGGCCGGTGCCCGCATGGCCGACATCGTCTGGTCCCACAAGCTCTCCGCCGTGGTCGCGGCGGTCCCCGACCGCCACCAGCTCTTCCGCTGGGACGCCTACACGGACGTCCTGCAGGAGTGGGCGGGCACGGGGGAGCCCGGGCGCCGGGACGGCCGGGTGGCCCAGGCCAAGTTCGCCGCCACGGTGTCCATCACGGAGGGCGGGGACGGCCGGCTGTGGTTCGTGGACCGGGACTCCTCCTCCCTGCGGTGCCTCACGATCGACACGGACCGGCCCGACGGCGATCCCCACGTGGTCACGGTGGTCGGCCGGCACGGTGCGGGCTACCAGGACGGTCCCGCCACGGAGGCCAGGCTCGACCACCCCGAGGACCTGCAGATGCTCTACGACGGCTCGGTGGTCGTGGCCGACACCGGCAACCACGCGCTGCGCCACGTGGACGTCACGGACGGCGAGGTCACCACCATCTGCGGCGGACCGGATCAGGTCCCCGACGAGCTGTCCGACGACGACCTCGTGCTGCAGTCCCCCGTGCGGGTCACGGTGGCGGACTCCCAGCTGTGGGTCGAGGACGCCAACGGACGCCACCAGGTGGAACCCCGCTACGTGTGAGGGCGGCGAGCACCCGGCCGGGGGTTCCTCGGGCGGGCAACCCCGCCCGTCAGCGCGTCCGAGCCCCTCGATAGACTGGGCGCACCATGGACTACCTCTCTGACAACCCGCTGCTCTCCGCCGCCTCGGTGCGCTCCTCGACCGCCGGGGCCCCGCACGAGCCGTCCGATGCCGTCGCGTCCCCGGAGCAGCTCGTGGCGGGGCTCAACGAGCCCCAGCGCGCCGCGGTCGAGCACGCGGGGGCGCCCCTGCTCATCGTCGCTGGCGCGGGCTCGGGCAAGACCAGGGTGCTGACCCACCGGATCGCCCACCTGCTGGCCACCGGCCGGGCACGGCGCGGGGAGATCCTCGCCATCACGTTCACCAACAAGGCCGCCGCGGAGATGCGCGAGCGGATCGCCGAGCTGGTGGGGGACTCCGCCCGCACCATGTGGATCTCCACGTTCCACTCCCTGTGCGTGCGGATCCTGCGCCGGGAGGCCAAGACCCTGGGGCTGAACACCAACTTCTCCATCTACGACTCCGCAGACTCGCTGCGGCTGATCACCCAGGTGGCCAAGCAGCACGAGCTGGACCCGAAGCGCTTCGCCCCCAAAGCCATCCAGCACAGGATCTCGGCGCTGAAGAACGAGCTCGTGGACGACGAGACCTGCCTGGCCCGGGCGAGCTCCACGGACCCGTTCGAGTCCGCCGTGGCCCAGGTGTACCGCGGGTACACCCAGCGGCTGCGGGCGGCCAACGCCATGGACTTCGACGACCTCATCGGCGAGACCGTCCACATGTTCCGGGCCTTTCCCCAGGTGCTGGAGTACTACCGCCGGCGCTTCCGCCACGTGCTCGTGGACGAGTACCAGGACACCAACCACGCCCAGTACGCACTGGTGCGCGAGCTCGTGGGCGGGGACTCGCCCGGTCACACGGACGAGTCCGGGATCCCCCCGGCCGAGCTCACGGTGGTGGGGGACTCGGACCAGTCCATCTACGCGTTCCGCGGGGCGGACATCCGCAACATCACGGACTTCGAGCGGGACTTCCCGGCCGCGCGCACCATCATGCTGGAGCAGAACTACCGCTCCACGCAGAACATCCTCTCCGCGGCCAACGCGGTGATCTCCCAGAACGCGGACCGCCGGGACAAGAAGCTGTGGACCGCCGAGGGGGACGGTGCCCCCATCGTGGGCTACGCCGCGGAGAACGAGCACGAGGAGGCCCGGTTCATCGCGGAGGAGATCGACAGGCTCCAGGACGAGCACGGGATCCGCCCCGGGGACGTGGCCGTGTTCTACCGCACCAACGCCCAGTCGCGCTCCCTCGAGGAGATCCTGATGCGCGTGGGGCTGCCCTACAAGGTGGTGGGCGGCACGCGGTTCTACGAGCGCAAGGAGATCAAGGACGCCATGTCCTACCTGCGCGCGATCGCCAACCCAGCGGACGACATCACGGTGCGACGCATCGTCAACGAGCCCAAGCGCGGGATCGGGGACCGCGCCCAGGGGTCCATCGCGGCGCTCGCGGACCGTGAGGGCATCTCGTTCTCCGAGGCGATGCACCGCCTGGACGAGGCGCCGGGGCTCGCCACGCGCTCCGCCAACGCGATCCGCACGTTCGCCCAGCTCATGGACGACCTGGGCGAGCTCGCCCAGGGTGCGTCCGTGACCGCGGTGCTCGAGGCCGTGCTGGAGCAGTCCGGCTACCTGGAGGCCCTGCGCACCTCCACGGACCCGCAGGACGAGTCCCGCGTGGAGAACCTGGCGGAGCTCGTGGCCGTGGTGCGCGAGTTCGAGAAGGACCGCCCGGAGGCCGGCCTGGGAGAGTTCCTGGAGCACGTGGCCCTCGTGGCGGACGCGGACCAGATCCCCTCGCGCCCGGACACCGCCGCTGAGGGCACGGCGAGCGCCCAGCAGATCGCCCAGGAGGTCGAGGAAGCCCGCGACCAGGGGGTCGTGACCCTCATGACGCTTCACACCGCCAAGGGCCTGGAGTTCCCGGTGGTGTTCCTCACCGGCATGGAGCACGGGATCTTCCCGCACCAGCGCAGCTTCGCGGACCCCTCCAGCATGGAGGAGGAGCGGCGGCTCGCGTACGTGGGCATCACTCGGGCCCGGCAGCGGCTCTACATCACCCGCGCGGAGTCCCGTTCCCTGTGGGGCCAGTCCCAGTTCAACCCGGCCAGTCCGTTCCTGGACGAGATCCCCGCGCACCTCATCGACTGGAAGCGCGAGGGCGCGGCCGCGTCCGGAGGCTGGGGCTCGCCCGTCCACGCGGGCTCCGGGGGCGGAACCCGCGACCCGCTGCGGGGCTCCTCCTGGGGCGCCGGTGCCGGTTCCGGGGCAACGTTCCGCAGGCTCTCGCCCTCGCGGGTGGAGCCGAACCGGGAGATCCCCTCGCTCAGCGTGGGGGACGCCGTGGAGCACAAGGCCTTCGGCCGCGGATCGGTGGTCGCGCTCGAGGGCAGCGGGGACAAGACCGTGGCGAAGGTGCGCTTCGGCGCGGAGGAGAAGCGGCTGCTGCTGCGCTACGCGCCCATGACCAAGGTCTCCTGAGAACTGCGGGACTCCGCGCGGGGGCGCCCGCGCTCAGAGCACCGCGAAGGCCAGCAGGGTGAACGGCGCGGTGATGCGCAGGGACTCGCCGCCGCGCACGTGCACCACGCCCAGCAGCGTGCACACCACCAGGGTGCTCAGCGCCACGGCCGGGCCGCGGGAGAGCAGGGCCACGGCACCCGTGACCGCTCCGAGCGCCAGCCCGCCCCACGGCACCCACCGTGCGCCGCGCAACGTCACCACGCTCAGCACGGCCCGGTGCGCGTACGCGAGGATGCTTGCAAGCACCGCGCACCGGCCCACGAGGCGGACCAGCCACGCGAGCACCGCCACCCACGACGCCGCACCGTAGGCTTCGTACAGCGTGGCGAAGCGTTCCACGGGCGCCAGCCCCGGGACGCCCAGCAGTGCGGGGAGCACGATCGCCACCACCACGGCACCCACGGCGCACCCCAGGACCGTGCGCCACGCGCGGTGGTCGAGGGCGGCGTCGTCGCGACCGTCCGGGGTGCCGCTGGGCAGGGGGTCCACGCCCCGGCGTCGGGACCACAGCACGAGCGCCCGGGCCGTGAACCACCACAGGATCCCGAGACCGGCCCACACGACGGCCTGCCAGCCCAGGGGATAGAGGGTGGGCACAGTGCCCGTGAGGGTCAGCACGGTGCCGTCCACCACGAGGTCGAGACCGAGGCCCAGCACGGCGAATGTGGCGAGCGAAGCCATGAACCCGGGATCCGCCTCCCTGGCGTCCCACACGTCCGGCACTCCGATCCATCGCATGGGCCCAGTCAACCAGCACCGCGGCCGCGCCACGGAATCCCGCGGAGGGGCGGGCCCCGTCCACTCACTGGAGTACGGCGAAACCTGGCCCCATGGACTAAAATCGCGGTGAGGGCACTGTGAGCGCGCCGATGCGCCGCATCCCCCCACATCAGGTCGCTCCAGCCGGGGGTTCCCGGCGCGGAACGACACACCTCGACGCAGAAGGACACCTATCCGTGGACCTGTTTGAGTACCAGGCACGCGACCTGTTCGAGAAGCACGGTGTTCCCGTGCTGGCCGGCATCGTCGCCACTACCCCAGAAGAAGCCAAGGCAGCCGCAGAGAAGATCGGCGGCGTGACCGTCGTCAAGGCCCAGGTCAAGGTGGGCGGCCGCGGCAAGGCCGGCGGCGTCAAGGTCGCGAAGACCCCGGAGGAGGCCTACGAGTACGCCCAGCAGATCCTGGGGATGGACATCAAGGGCCACACCGTGCACCGCGTGATGATCGCGCAGGGCGCGGACATCGCCGAGGAGTACTACTTCTCCGTGCTGCTGGACCGCGCCAACCGCTCCTACCTGGCCATGTGCTCGGTCGAGGGCGGCATGGAGATCGAGCAGCTCGCCGTCGAGCGCCCGGACGCCCTGGCCCGCGTAGACGTCAGCCCCGCGGACGGCATCACCGAGGCCAAGGCCCGCGAGATCGTGGAGCAGGCCAAGTTCGACGCCGAGACCGCTGAGAAGGTCATCCCCGTGCTCGTGAAGCTCGGGGAGGTCTACGCCAAGGAGGACGCCACCCTGGTGGAGGTCAACCCCCTGGTCAAGACCGGTGACGGCGAGATCCTCGCCCTGGACGGCAAGGTGTCCCTGGACGACAACGCCGCGTTCCGCCACCCGGAGCACGCCGAGCTCGCGGACAAGACCACGGCCGATCCCCTGGAGGAGAAGGCCAAGGAGAACGACCTCAACTACGTCAAGCTCGACGGCGAGGTCGGGATCATCGGCAACGGTGCGGGTCTGGTCATGTCCACCCTGGATGTCGTGGCCTACGCCGGTGAGAAGCACGGGGACGTCAAGCCCGCCAACTTCCTGGACATCGGCGGCGGCGCCTCGGCCGAGGTCATGGCCGCGGGCCTGGACGTGATCCTGGGCGACCCCCAGGTGAAGTCCGTGTTCGTCAACGTCTTCGGTGGGATCACCGCGTGCGACGCCGTGGCCAACGGCATCGTCAAGGCCCTGGAGATCCTCGGCGACTCCGCCACCAAGCCCATCGTGGTGCGCCTGGACGGCAACAACGTGGACGAGGGCCGCGCGATCCTCCGCGAGGCCAACCACCCGCTGATCACCACCGCGGACACCATGGACGCCGGCGCCGACAAGGCCGCCGAGCTCGCCCACGCCGCCAAGTAACCGCCCCCGAGCACAGCTACCAGGAAGAAGACATGTCGATCTTTTTGAACAAGGACTCCAAGGTCATCGTTCAGGGCATCACGGGCGGCGAGGGCACCAAGCACACCGCGCGCATGCTCGCCGCCGGCACCCAGGTGATGGGCGGTGTCAACGCCCGCAAGGCCGGGACCACCGTGAGCCACCAGGACAAGGACGGCAACGCCGTCGAGCTGCCGGTCTACGGCTCCGTGAGCGAGGCCATGAAGGAGACCGGCGCGAACGCGTCGATCGTCTTCGTGCCGCCGGCCTTCTGCAAGGACGCCGTGATCGAGGCCATCGACGCCGAGATCCCGCTGGTCGTGGTGATCACCGAGGGCATCCCCGTGCAGGACTCCGCCGAGTTCTGGGCCCACTCCCAGGCCAACACCGGTGCGGACGGCAAGCCCAAGACCCGGATCATCGGCCCGAACTGCCCCGGCATCATCTCCCCGGAGGAGTCGCTGCTGGGCATCACGCCGGCCAACATCACCGGCAAGGGCAAGCTGGGCCTGGTCTCCAAGTCCGGCACCCTGACCTACCAGATGATGTACGAGCTGCGTGACCTGGGCTTCACCACCGCCATCGGCATCGGCGGCGACCCGGTCATCGGCACCACCCACATCGACGCCCTCGAGGCGTTCGAGGCGGACCCCGAGACCGAGGCCATCGTGATGATCGGCGAGATCGGCGGCGACGCCGAGGAGCGCGCTGCTGACTTCATCAAGGCCAACGTCACCAAGCCCGTGGTGGGCTACGTGGCGGGCTTCACCGCTCCCGAGGGCAAGACCATGGGCCACGCCGGCGCCATCGTCTCCGGCTCCTCCGGAACGGCCCAGGCCAAGAAGGAGGCCCTCGAGGCCGCCGGGGTCAAGGTCGGCAAGACCCCCTCGGAGACCGCGCAGCTCATGCGGGAGATCTTCGACGGCAAGTGACCGGTTCCCGGTTCTCCCGGGCGACTGACACGACGACGCCGCTCGCCCACCTCGGTGGGGGAGCGGCGTCGTTCTCGTCGTGGGCCGGTCCGGTGCGCTCGGGCCGGACCGGCGCGCTCGGGGTGGGCAGGGCGGCTCTCAGGCCAGCACGATGGTGCGGTTGCCGGAGATCACCACCCGGCCCTCGGCGTGCCACCGCACGGCGCGCGAGAGGGTCTGGGCCTCGGCGTCGGAGCCCGCGGAGACGAGGTCCGCCGGGGTGTGGGCGTGGTCCACGGGGATCACGTCCTGCGCGATGATCGGCCCCTCGTCCAGGTCCGGCGTGACGTAGTGCGCGGTGGCCCCCACCATCTTCACGCCGCGCTCGTAGGCCTGGTGGTAGGGCTTGGCGCCCTTGAACGAGGGCAGGAACGAGTGGTGGATGTTGATGCACCGGCCCGCGAGGGACCGGGTGAGCTCGTCCGAGAGGATCTGCATGTAGCGGGCCAGGACCACCAGCTCGGTGTCGTGGGCGTCCACCAGGCGCAGCAGCTCCGCCTCGGCCTGGGCCTTGGTGTTCGGTGTGACGGGCACGTGGTGGAACGGCACTCCGTAGAAGTCCACGAGCGGGCGCAGGTCCGTGTGGTTGGACACCACGGCCACGATCTCCACGGGCAGCGAGCCGACGTGCGCGCGGTGCAGCAGGTCCGCGAGGCAGTGGGAGATCTTGGAGACCATCACCAGCACCCGGGTCTTGCGGCGGGCCTCCACGAGACGGAAACGCATCCCGTGCTTCTCGGCCACGGGGCGGAAACCCTCCACCAGGGACTCGGTGGTCACGGTCCCCGGGGCGCTGATGGTGTGGCAGCGGATGAAGAACTCGTTGTCGTGGCGGTCCGAGAAGTGCTTGACGTCGAAGATGTCGCAGCCCTGGCCGGTGAGGTTGGAGGCCACGGCACTCACGAGACCGTAGGCCTCGGGGCAGTGGGCGGTGAGGACGTGCTCGTCGGGCGTGGGCTGGTGGGCCGACATGCTGGGGGTGCTCCTGGGGTCACGGGACGGATCGGTGGTCCGCGGGGCGGCAGAACTGCGGCGCCGTGGACCGGCGTCGATTTTATCGCCGGGTCAGGGGCGTTATCGACCGGTGGCCGCGAGAGCGGACGGTAGGAGCCCGTCCGGCGCGGGGAGAGGTGCGCCTCTGTGAGAGAACCAGCGGCCACCGGCAGGCGATAACGCCTCAACGGGATCAAGCCGTGGGCTGAGCGGCTATCGACGCACAGCACCTGCCACAGTGCACCCCCCAGTGCAGGTGTGGCGGTTTCCCTGTGCGAAGTCTCCCGTTGCGGTGGTTCAGAGAACCACGGGACAAGAATATCCGAACTTCCCAGACGTCTCGGAGCCGGTGAAAACACATAGAACGCCTCCGCCCCGTTCGGCCCACCCCCACAATGCGCTCACCGGGCCGTCCATGAATGCACAAAGCGGCTCTGACTAGGGCAAACACTGTATATCGGTGATTTATGGCACATTAGCAGGTGCGAATTATCGCTAATCTCCACGAGGGGTCATCCAGTTGTGGGCATTAGAGGGGACAGCTGGGGTCCGGTCCGGAAGGTTGCGGAGGTGAGGAGGCGTGGACCGGTCGCCGTGGCGCGGGGCCACCGGGCGGCGTCGTGGTGCCCCCAGTCCGCCCGCAGCCCGCCTGCGGCCCCCACCAGGCCACCACTCGGCCCGCCGGCGGCCCGTCGGCGGCGTCAGGCCACCCCGGTGTTGAACGCGAGCCCCAGCAGGTACGTGGCAATGGCCGCCCCGTAGCCGATCCCCAGCTGGCGCAGGCCCCGCTTGAGCGGCGATGCCCCCGAGAGCAGGCCCACGAAGCCGCCCGTGACCAGCAGCGCCGCCCCCACGAGTGCCATGCCCACCACCAGCGCGAGTCCGCCACCCAGCCCGAACAGGTAGGGCAGGATCGGGATCACGGCCCCGGAGGCGAAGAAGCAGAAGCTGGAGGCCGCCGCCCCGAGGTCGGTGCCCAGGGCCTGGTGCTCGTCGTCGCCGGAGGAGGCGGGCTCGGCCTCCTCGGACAGGGCCGCCCGCGCCTTCTCGTCCTGGAAGGACAGGGAGGGATCGCAGTCGCAGTCGAAGTGGCCGAGGCGTTCGGCGGCGCGGTGCTCGGCGGCCTCCTCGCTCATCCCGCGGGCCCGGTAGATCAGGGTGAGCTCGTTCGCGTCGAGGTCCAGGGAGGGGGCCACCCGCAGCGTCACCTGGGTGGGCTGGGAGGCGTCCAGCAGCTCCCGCTGGGAGCGCACGGACACGAACTCCCCGGCGCCCATGGACAGGGCCCCCGCGAGCAGCCCTGCGATGCCCGAGAACAGCACCATGGAGCTGGCCGTGCCCGTGGCCCCCACGCCCATCACGAGCGCGAGGTTGGACACCAGGCCGTCGTTCGCACCGAACACCGCAGCCCGGAAGTTGCCGGAGAGCCGGGTGCGGCCGTCCGTGGCCAGGGCCCGGATGATCTCCTCGTGCACCGCCTCGTCCGCGGCCATGGCGGGGGTGGCGTCCGGGTCCTCGCGGTACGGGGAACGGGACTCCGCGCGCTGCAGCAGGGCCAGCACGAACACGGAGCTCACGTGCCTGGCCAGGAACATGAGCACGCGGGCCTCGAACCCGGGGCGCACCGTGCGCTTTGCGTGGGGCCCGAGCAGGCGCCGCCAGTGCTCCGCGTGGCGTCCCTCGCCCTCCGCCACCCGGTGCAGGATCTCGGCGTGGCGCCCGGTGCTGTGCCGGGCCAGGTGCTCGTAGGTCTGTGCCTCGGCCAGTTCGTCCGCGAGGTAGTGCCGCCACCGGCGGATCTGGGCGGGCGTGGGGTCGGGGGTCTCGGATAGGGCGGTCGGGGTGCTGTGCGGCTCAGGCATGCTCACGGATCTTACGCAGGAGGCCGCGGGGCTGAATTCGGGTCCCCGAAGCTGGGCGTCCGGGGCCTCACGGCTCGAGCAGCGCCTTGATGTCCTCGGCGTCCAGGGTCGAGGAGAACACCTGGTCGTCGTCGAGCACGGCCGAGAACAGCTCCGCCTTGCGGGCCTTGAGCTCCATGACCTTCTCCTCGATGGTGTCCTGGGCGACCATGCGGTAGACCATGACCTTGCGGGTCTGCCCGATCCGGTGGGTGCGGTCCACGGCCTGGTTCTCCGCCGCCGGGTTCCACCACGGGTCCAGCAGGTAGCAGTAGTCCGCCTCGGTGAGGTTGATGCCGAAGCCCCCGGCCTTGAGGCTCACCAGGAACACGGGTGCCCGGCCGCTGCGGAACGTCTCGAGGGCCGCGGCGCGGTCCTTGGTGCTGCCGTCCAGGTAGGCGTAGGCGATCCCGGCCTCGTCCAGGCGCCGGGCCACGATCTTCAGGAAGCTCGTGAACTGGCTGAACACCAGGGGCCGGTGGCCCTCCTGCAGCAGCTGGGGCAGCTGCTCGAACAGCGCGTCCAGCTTGGAGGACGCCGCGGTGGACTCCGGGTCCACGAGGGCCGGGTCCAGGGCGAGCATCCGCAGCGTGGTCAGGGACTGGAAGATGGTGAAGCGGTTCTTGTCGAAGTCGCGCAGCAGCCCCAGGATCTTGGCCCGCTCCCGCTGCAGCCGGCGGTCGTACGCCGCGCGGTGCTCGGCGTTGAGGCCCACGGGCAGCACGTGCTCGAGCTTGGGCGGCAGCTGCAGGTCCACGTCCGCCTTGGTGCGCCGCAGCATGAACGGCCGCATCCGGGCCCGCAGCCGCGCGAGGGCGTCCGAGTCCATCGCGCGCTCGATGGGCCGCTGGTAGTGCTCGGTGAAGCGCTTGCGGGACGGGAAGAGCCCCGGGGCGGTCAGGGACAGCAGGGACCACAGCTCGGAGAGGCTGTTCTCCATGGGGGTGCCGGTGATGGCGAGGCGCGTGCGGGCCCGCAGGTTCTTGACGGCGCGGTAGGCCTTGGTGCGGGGGTTCTTCACGAACTGCGCCTCGTCCATGACCGCCCCGGCCCACTCGACCGCCTGGTAGGCCTCGGCGTCCAGGCGCAGCAGGGCGTAGGAGGTGAGCACCACGTGGGACTCCCGCGCGGCGGTGGCCACGGAGTCCCGGGTGCTGGTGAGCACGGTGGCGTCCAGGGAGGGCGCGAAGCGCGTGAGCTCCGCGGACCAGTTGGCCACCACGGACGTGGGGGCCACCACCAGGAACGGCGGCAGCTGCGGGTCGCGGGACACGGCCCGCAGCATCGCGGCGATGCTCTGCACGGTCTTGCCCAGGCCCATGTCGTCCGCGAGGATCCCGCCGAGCTCGTGCTCCCACAGGAAGCTCAGCCACCGGTAGCCCTCGTACTGGTAGGGGCGCAGCGTGGCCTGCAGCCCGGCCGGCACCGGGGGAGAGGGCACCTCGTCCAGGTGGGCCAGTGCCCGCACGCCCGTGCGCCACTGCTCGGCCTGCTGCGTGTCCGTGGCGAGCTCCTCGAACTGCTCCCACAGGCTGGACTGGTAGCGGTTGAGCGCGAGCGGCGCGCTCCTGTCCTCCTGCAGGGTGCGCGCCTCGGCGATCAGTGTGCGCAGCCGGGTGAACTCCGGGCGGTCCAGGGAGAAGTAGGAGCCGTCCCGCAGCAGCATCACGTCCTGGCCGCGGTCCAGGGCCTGGAAGATCTCCGAGAAGGGCAGGTAGTGCTCGCCCACCTTCACGGTCACCCCGAGCCCGAACCAGTCGTGGTGCTCCGTGGGGGCCGTGGACACGGTGATCTCGGTGGGGTCGGTGACCTCCCGGTACGCGGGGGCCCCGCCGGTCTGCTCGATGCGCAGGTCCGGGATCCGGCGCAGCTGCGGCAGCCACTCGCGCAGCAGGGTCAGGGCGTCCTCGGCGGCGTAGGAGCTGCGCTTGAAGTCGAGCTCGGGGACCCGGCGGTGCACGGCCTGGACCATGGACGACTCCCAGCGGGCCTCGCGCGCCACGGCCTCGTCCCCGAGGGGGTCCAGCGGCCGGAACGGCAGCCGCACCCGCTCGCGGCCCTTCTGGTACTCCCACTCCCACTCCACCCGCTCGGTGAGGTCGTCGTGGTGCACGCTCAGCACGAACTCGGGATCCGCCACCTGCGGCAGCACCAGGGAGTCCTCCCCGGCGGTCACGTGCATGCTCTGGTGCAGCCGGGGGAAGTAGGTCTCGAAGAACTCCTCCACGCCGTCCTGCGGCACGGTGAGGGTCTCCGCGCGGTCCAGGAACGAGCGCTGCTGCTGGTTGAGCCGGGTGCCCAGCGCCACCAGGTGCAGCGGGAAGCGGTTGAGGTCCTCGGCGTGCTCGAGCGCCTCCGGATCCGCCGCCGGGTAGAACAGGCCGTGGCCGGGCTGACCGATGATGCGCGTCCAGCGCAGGGGCATCTCGTGCTCGCCCACCACCAGACGGGGGTGCAGGCTCAGCTCCCCGTGCTCGCCCGGGTCCACCCGCACCTCGAAGCGACCGTCCTGCTCGAGCACCACGGGGGCCCCGGTGCCCCGCGAGACGAGCGGTATCCCCAGCCGCTGCGCGCGGGCCAGGATGGGCCACAGCAGCGGGGAGGTGTAGCGCTCCAGATGCAGCTGGTGGCGCTCCGCGGCGTAGCTGCCGCGGTGGGACTCGGACAGTGCGCGCAGCTCCTCGAACCAGTCCAGCTGCTCGGCGTCCAGCGTGCCGGAGCGCTCGTGGGAGGCCAGGTTGCCCCAGTCGATCCCGCTCTGCACCCACCCGCGCCGGCCGCGCAGCACGGGGCGGGCCGTGAGCACCAGGGGGGTCTCCTCGGGTGATTTCCGCCACGCCCTCGGGGTGCGGTTCTGCTCGCGGAACAGGTCCAGCTCCAGGGCCACGGCGGGCCCGGAGTCCGGGTCCGCGACGGTGCGCCCGGAGTCCGTGCCGGGCACGATACGGGAGAGTTCACTGCGCCAGTCCGGGCCCGCGCCGGGCATGCGGGCATCCGTGAACCGTCCAGCTGCATCCATGGCGTCCACCGTACCGCCCGGTGCGGACACGGCCACGGGCCGGTGCGCGGTGGCGTCGTCGTCCCGCGGGCTTGGCACGGCCCATGGGACACGCGGCGCCGGGAACTTATACTCGGAGGCAATGATGAAGACTGACGCGCCCCACGGCGCAGACGGAGGATTTGTGGCTGACGCTGCCGGTTTCCGCACGGGAGACCACGCGATTGCATCCGGACCCCAGGAAGTCGAGTACCTGCGCTGGAACGACGCCGTCGCGCGCGCGTTCTTCGGCCCCCGCGCCTCGGGGGAGCTGGTCCAGCTGGACCTGGACGAGAAGATGCTCGAGCAGATCGGCTCCGAGTTCGGCCTGGACGCGCCGTCCACCCTGCGCGCCCTCGCGGACTCCGTGACGCCGCTGCTCGTCACGGACGGCTCCCGCCACTCGGTCTTCGACGCGTTCAACAAGCTCACCGAGGTCTGGTACCGGATGTCCCGGCGCCAGCTCGAGGACCTCACGCAGATCGGGCCGCCGCCCATCGTGGCGCTGCTCGCGCTGCTCTCGCTCGCGGGGCGCCACATGTCCGCGCTCGCGGCGCGCACCGGCAAGAAGTCCGTGTCCGCGTTCTACCTCCCGCTCGCCATCCTGCTGCAGGCCGGGCAGGAGAATGCCAAGGCCCTGGAGGCCGCCGTTCGCAAGGACACTGAGACCTACTGGGACGCGCTGCGCTACTGGCTGGAGGCGTTCGACGGTCAGCTCGGGCTGCCCTCCGCCTACGCGGTGAACCACCGCCCTGTGGGCCTGGCCCTGTCCCAGACCCTGTTCGGCCCCTCCGAGCTGGGGCAGCTGCACCAGCTGTTCGAGGACCTCGAGCTCACCACCGCGCAGGGGATGAGTGCGCACGAGCTGGGGATCTACATCGACTTCTGGCTGGACATCGCGGACACGGACGTCTCCCGGACCATGCGCAGCATCTGGTCCAACCCGCTCACCCGGGATCCCGCCCTGCAGGTCGCGCTCGCCCAGCTCGCCGCGTGGGAGTCCGCACCGGACGACGACGTCGCCGCGGCCGCCCGGGGCTCGCGGCACCTGGGCTCGCGCAGCCCGGGGCTCTGCCTCTCCGACGGCACGGACTACGTGGGCAACCCCGTGTACGAGCTCGGCTTCGTGGTGCCCAAGCGCCTGGTTCCCGGGCGCGAGGTGGACCTGGCCACCGCGGCCGGTCCGCGCACCATGTTCCTGTCCTACATCGGGGACGCCTTCCTGGGGATCTCCGCGTACAACGCGCGGATGACCAACGACACCCTGCTCTCTGGCCAGCTCACCGTGACCGCGGGGGAGCTGACGCTCACGCGCAACCCCCGCCCGGTGGTGGTGTTCGCCAAGGACGCCTACTCGGACACGTTCCTGTCCGTGGACCACGTCCCCACCGCGTGGCCGTGCCGGATCATGGTGCGCAACGACGCCGAGTGGGTCGAGCAGGTCCGGGCGATCCTGGACGACTCCGCCTCGCCGGACTACCGAGTGGTGGGCCCGGGGGAGAACGGCGTGGCCGAGGGCTGGGTGCTCTTCGACGACGTCCAGGTGCTGCGCGCCGGTGACCCCGCGCTCACGGTCAACGACAACTTCTCCGCCCTGGTCCCGCGTCTCGTGCCGGCCATGACGCTCTCCGGAGGGCTGCGCATCCCGGGGGACGTGGAACGGTTCTCCGCGCTGCGGCCCCCACAGTTGACCGTCACCTCCGACAGCGACGACCCCCTGAGCGTGGAGTGCGAGTGGCGCAACCCCCACTCGTTCAAGCTCATGAGCACCAAGCTGACCACCCCGCGGGTCCCCCCGTTCCAGGTCAGCCTGGGCACCACGGGGCTCGCCACGCAGGACGGGCACCTCAAGCCCAACGACTACACCCTGGTGCTGCGCTCCGGGCGCACGGTCAAGCAGCGCCTGGAGTTCCGGGTGCGGGACAGCTCCTACTACATCACCCAGCGCTCGCTGGGCTACGAGGGCGAGATGGTCCACATGGCCGAGGAGACCCTCTGGCCGGTCACCGCGGTCACGCGCGACGAGATCCCGGAGGAGTACGTCCAGGGCTCGTTCGACAACATGGCGGCCCACGACTCAGAGCTGCCGGATGCCGAGGTGCCCGCGGTGGCCGGCTGGGAGTCCGCGGAGGGGCAGATGTTCCCCGAGCGCAGCAACGAGCTGCCGGAGGCCCCCCAGGTCTCGTGCATGGTCACGGGCAAGCACAAGGTGGTGCTGCCCCCCATGGACCCCAAGGCCAAGGCGCCGTGGGTCTTCGGGCGCTGCACATTCTGCGGGCTCACCAAGCGCTACCCGGGGCGGCTCACCAAGCTCTCGGCCGTGGGGCAGACGGGTTCCGTGGAGGCCCTGCAGTTCATCGGCCCGGACGAGGGCGAGTACCCCGGGTCCTGGGCGCCGTTCAAGGACATGCTCACGTTCCTGGGCGGGGGCAAGCGCTCGAGCCTGTCGATCGTGGCCCGTCAGCTCGAGGACTCCGAGCGCTTCGAGGAGTGGTTCGTGGGCCACCTGCAGGCCCTCGGCTTCCTGGAGACCATCCGGGACGAGAACTGGACGGTGCGCCGCTGGCAGGTCTGCTCCCCGGCGCTGACCCAGCTGGTGGACGGCACCGTGCTGCTCACGGGCGGCTGGAAGGCCGAGCAGGAGGAGATCGTCACGCGCGCCGCCGCGGCCCAGGGTGCCGAGGCAGTGGTGCTCTCACCCGAGGACCACGCGACCACCATGCTGGTCGACGCGGACCTGGACGCCCTGAGCCGGATGCTGCCCGAGGGCATGTGCGACGTGGTCTACGACGCCGGGCCGGTGATGCTGGACACCCTGCCCCCGCTGTCCTCCGTGGTGGCCGGGCTGCCCCTGCGGGAGATGCAGTACAACGGCGTGGCGGAGAAGTTCGTCCCGGCGGACGCCACGTGGGAGCCCACCGAGGACCGCAACCGGCCCGGGCTCTACCGGATCAACCACCACCACAAGACCCGCTACGTGTTCCGCACCCCGGAGGACGTGGAGTCCGGCCACGCCCGCCCGGTGTCCTCGGGGCTGGGCAAGCACCTCGCCGCCCGGGAGCTGGGGATCGCCCTGGTCAGCCACGATCCCGAGCTGCGCCTGCTCTCCGTGCCGATCGGCGCCGCCCTGCCAGGGCTGTACGCGCGCGCGGCCGTGCTGTGCTCGGGTCTGCTGCCCACGCTGGTGGACGAGGACTTCTCCCTGAACTACGGGGACGTCTCCGAGGAGTTCGCGGCCACCCTGGTGGCCAAGCTGCTCGGCTGAGACCGCCCGGGCGGGGAGCGGATGTGCCCCCGCCCGCGGCCTCGCCTATAGTTGGAGGGCCGAAAAACAGCTACCTCTCGGTAACACGACGCATCGACCCCGGGTCGCCCATCGTCCGACCCAGACATGAGTTCGTTCCCATGAGTGAGTCCTCGACACCGCCCACGCCCACCGCGGAACCGTCCGCGGCGGGCTCGTCCTCCGCCGACGCCGCGGCGAAAGCCCGGCTGCCCGTCAACTGGCGCGTGCTGATCGCCGCCGCCACGGTCATCGTGGTGCTCTCCGCGTGGGCCATCACCGCCCCGGAGCAGGCCGACGCCGTGATCGGTGGGGTCGTGGGCTGGGTGGCCTCCCGCCTCGGCTGGTTCTACATCCTCACCGCGACCCTCGTGATCGCGTTCGTGGTCATGGTGGCCGCTAGCCGCGGCGGCAAGGTGCGCATGGGCCCGGACCACGCCCGGCCCCAGTTCAACATGTTCACGTGGACCGCGATGCTCTTCGCGGCGGGCATCGGCGTGGACCTCATGTTCTTCTCCGTGTCCGAACCCGTGAGCCAGTACTTCGCCCCGCCCACCGGGGACGGCCAGAACCTGGAGGCCGCCCGCCAGGCCGTGGTGTGGACGCTGTTCCACTACGGCATCACCGGCTGGGCCATGTATGCGCTCATGGGCATGGCCTTCGGGTACTTCGCGTACCGCTTCGGCATGCCACTGAGCATTCGCTCCGCGCTGTACCCCCTGCTGGGCCGGCGCATCCACGGCGTTGCCGGGGACGCCGTGGACACTGCGGCCCTGCTGGGCACGGTCTTCGGCGTGGCCACCTCCCTGGGCATCGGCGTCGTGCAGCTGAACTATGGGCTGAAGTCCCTGTTCGGCCTGCCCGAGAACCTGGCGGTGCAGAGCGCGCTGATTGTCGTGGGCGTGGGCATGGCCGTGGTCTCCTGCGTGTCCGGGGTGGACAAGGGGATCCGGCGGCTCTCCGAGCTGAACATCGTGCTCGCCATCGGCCTGATGCTCTACGTGCTGGTGGCCGGGCGCACCTCGTTCCTGCTGGACGCGATCGTGATGAACGTGGGGGACTTCATCTCGAGCTTCCCCGGGATGACCCTCAACACCTTCGCCTTCGAGGCGCCCCAGGAGTGGATGAGCGCCTGGACCCTGTTCTTCTGGGCCTGGTGGATCGCGTGGGCGCCCTTCGTGGGGCTGTTCCTGGCCCGGATCTCCCGCGGCCGCACGCTGCGCCAGTTCGTGGTGGGCACCATGACCGTGCCGTTCGCGTTCATCCTGCTGTGGATCTCGATCTTCGGGAACTCCGCCCTGGACCTCGTGGTGGGCGGCAACACCGAGTTCGGCGAGGTGGCCATGAACACCCCCGAGCGTGCGTTCTACTCCCTGCTGGAGCAGTACCCGGGTGCCACGGTGGCCGCGTCCATCGCCACGTTCACGGGGCTGCTGTTCTACGTGACGTCCGCGGACTCCGGGGCGCTCGTGATGAGCAACTTCACCTCACGGATCGAGGACCCCAACCAGGACGGCCCCAAGTGGCTGCGCGTGTTCTGGGCGCTGAGCACCGGTGTGCTGACCCTGGCCATGCTCCTGGTGGGGGGTGTGACCACCCTGCAGAACGCCACCCTGATCATGGGGCTGCCCTTCTCCGTGGTGATGTACCTGATCATGGTGGGGCTGTGGCGGGCCCTGCGCGTGGAGGTCAGCACCGCAGCCTCCGGCGCGGTGGCGGCCCGCTCCGCCGTGGCCGGACGCACCGGCAGGGACACCCACTGGCGCGGGCGGCTCAGTCGGCTCGTGAGCTACCCCGGGCCCAGGGCGGCCCAGCGCTACGTGCACGAGGTGGCCGAGCCCGCGCTGAACACCCTGGCCTCGGAGCTGCGGGACTCCGGCGTGGTGGTCTCGGTGGACACCGAGCCCGTGGCGGAGAACCCGGCGCTGCCGCAGGTGTGCCTCACCGTGGACCTCGCCCCGGAGCGGGACTTCGCCTACCGGGTGCACCCGGTGGCGTTCCCCACGCCCGGCTTCGGCGGGTTCCGCACCAACCCCGACTCCGACCGCTACTACCGCCTGGAGGTCTTCACGGCCACGGGCTCGCTGGGCTACGACGTGCTGGGGTACACGTCCGAGCAGCTGATCAACGACGCCCTGGACTGCTACGAGCGTCACCTGGAATTCATCCGGCTCAACCACGACCATCCCGGGAGCACGCAGATCGGCCTGCCCACGGCCGAGACGGCGGCCCGGGCCGAGAACTCCCCGTCCAAGGAGGACACAGCATGAGCAGCACCCTGTACATCGACGGCCAGTGGGTCCCCGCGCTCGACGGCGCCACCCGTACCATCCACTGCCCCGCGGACGGCAGAGAGGTGGGGGTGGTGGCCGAGGCCGGCGGGCAGGACACCGAGCGCGCCATCGCCGCGGCCCGCCGCGCCTTCGACGAGGCCCGCTGGTCCAGCGTCCCGGGCCCGGAGCGCGGCAGCTTCCTGCTGCGGGTGGCCTCCCGGCTGCGCAAGCGCGCCGAGGAGTTCGCCCGCGCGGAGTCCCTCGACACCGGGAAGCGGATCGAGGAGTCCCAGCAGGACATGTCCGACATCGCGGACTGCTTCGAGCACTTCGGCAAGATCGCCGCGGACGACGCCGGGCGCGTCGTCGACGCCGGTGACCCGGACGTGGTGAGCCGCGTGGTCCACGAGCCCGTGGGCGTGTGCGGTCTGATCACCCCGTGGAACTACCCGCTGCTGCAGGCCGCATGGAAGATCGCCCCGGCGCTCGCGGCGGGCAACACGTTCGTGCTCAAGCCCGCCGAGCTCACCCCGCACACCGCGATCCTCATGATGCAGGTGCTCGAGGAGCTGGAGCTGCCCGCGGGCGTGGCCAACCTGGTGCTCGGCGCGGGTGCCGAGGCCGGTGCGCCGCTGTCCTCCGATCCCCGTGTGGACCTCGTGTCCTTCACCGGCGGGCTCGTCACGGGCCGCGTGATCGCCCGCGAGGCCGCGGCCACCGTCAAGAAGGTGGCCCTCGAGCTGGGCGGGAAGAACCCCAACGTGGTCTTCGCGGACGCGGACTACGACGCCGCCCTGGACAACGCCCTGAACGCGGCCTTCGTGCACTCGGGCCAGGTGTGCTCTGCCGGGGCCCGGCTGGTGGTCGAGGAGTCGATCGCGGAGCGCTTCGTGGACGACCTCGTGGCTCGCGCCGAGGGCATCCTGCTGGGCGGCCCGTTCGACGAGAAGGCCGAGACGGGCGCGCTGATCTCCGAGGCCCACCGGGAGAAGGTCCACGCCTACGTGGAGCGCGCCCGCGAGCAGGGTGCCCGGATCCGCTGCGGCGGCCGGTTCGCCGAGGGCCCCTCCGCGGACGGGTCCCTGCAGCTGGAGAACGGCTTCTTCTACCTGCCCACGGTGATCGACCGGTGCACCCCGGACATGGACTGCGTGCACGACGAGGCCTTCGGCCCCACCGTGACCGTGGAGACCTTCACCTCCGAGGAGGAGGCCGTGGCGATCGCCAACGACACCCAGTACGGCCTGGCGGGTGCCGTGTGGTCCCAGGACGCGGGCAGGTCCCAGCGCGTGGCCGCGAAGCTGCGCCACGGCACCGTGTGGATCAACGACTTCCACCCCTACCTGCCGCAGGCCGAGTGGGGCGGCATGAAGCAGTCCGGTGTGGGCCGCGAGCTCGGCCACGACGGGCTCGGGGAGTACCAGGAGACCAAGCACGTCTACCAGAACGTGCGCCCCGCCGTGACCGGGTGGTTCGCGCAGCACTGAGCACACCGCGGGTCCGCCCGGAGCACGACGACGCCGCGGCACCTGCGTGCCCGCACGGACCCCCGCGCACTGACCCGCCCACCGGGCGGGTGCGCGCACTGGAACACCTCACCGGCTCCGACGCCGCGGTCGCGCACCGCGGAGTCGGGTGCCCACCGAAGGGAGAAGACATGACTGAGAAGAACCCCATTGCCGAGTACGACTACGTGGTCGTGGGCGCCGGCTCCGCGGGGGCCGTGGTGGCCGCGCGGCTGAGCGAGGACCCGGACGTCACCGTGGCCCTGCTCGAGGCCGGCGACCACGACGCCGGGTACCCCGAGGTCCTGCAGCTCAACCGCTGGATGGAGTTGCTGGAGTCCGGCCACGACTGGGACTACCCGCTGGAGGAGCAGGAGAACGGCAACTCCTTCATGCGCATGGCGCGCGCCAAGGTGCTGGGCGGGTGCTCCTCCCACAACTCGTGCATCGCGTTCTGGGCCCCGTCCGAGGACCTCGACGAGTGGGAGGCGCAGTACGGGCTGGAGGGCTGGAACTCCGAGATGGCGTTCCGGCTGTACCAGAAGCTCGAAAACAATGAGGACCCGGGCGCCCACCACGGCCACGACGGCCCCGTGCGGCTGCGCAACGTGCCCGCCACGGACCCGTGCGGCGTCGCCCTGCTCGACGCCGCCGAGCAGGCCGGGATTCCGCGCGCGGACTTCAACACGGGCAAGACCGTGGCCCAGGGCGCGAGCTTCTTCCAGATCAGCGCCCGGGAGGACGGCACCCGCTCCTCGTCGTCCGTGAGCTACCTGCACCCCGCGCAGGACCGTGAGAACCTCACGATCCTCACCGGCACGCAGGTCAAGCGCGTGCTCTTCGACGAGAACCTGCGCGCCACCGGCGTGGAGGTCACGGACAACGCGTTCGGCAAGGCGCACGTGATCGGGGCACGCCGCGAGGTGGTGGTCTCCGCCGGGGCGATCGACACCCCCAAGCTGCTGATGCTCTCGGGCATCGGACCCGCGGAGCACCTGCGCGAGGTGGGCGTGGACGTGCTCGTGGACTCCCCGGGCGTGGGCTCGCACCTGCAGGACCACCCGGAGGCGGTGATCCAGTGGGAGGCCAAGAAGCCCATGGTGGAGGACTCCACGCAGTGGTGGGAGATCGGGATCTTCGACCAGGTGGACGAGGGCCTGGACCGCCCGGACCTGATGATGCACTACGGCAGCGTGAACTTCGACATGCACACGTACCGTCAGGGCTACCCCACCGCGGACAACGCGTTCTGCCTGACGCCGAACGTCACCCACGCCCGTTCCCGCGGCACCGTGCGGCTGCGCACCCGCGACTACCGGGACAAGCCCCGCGTGGATCCCCGGTACTTCACGGACCCCGAGGGCTACGACATGCGCATCATGACCGCGGGCATCCGCAGAGCCCGCGAGATCGTGGCGCAGAGCGGACTCTCCGAGTGGGCGGGCCGCGAGCTGTTCCCGGGCGAGGACGTGCAGAGCGACGAGGAGATCGCGGACTACGTCCGGCGCACCCACAACACCGTGTACCACCCCGCGGGCTCGTGCCGCATGGGTCCGGTGGAGGACGCCGAGTCCCCGCTGGATCCGCAGCTGCGCGTCAAGGGTGTGAGCGGGCTGCGCGTGGCGGACGCCTCCGTGATGCCGGAGCTGGTCACCGTGAACCCGAACATCACGGTCTACATGATCGGTGAGCGCGCCGCAGAGCTGCTCACCGAGGACCGGGCGGCCGTGAACTCCTGACCGCCCCGCCCCGCCCCGGCCCGGTGATCGGGCCCCTCGGAGCAGGTGCGGGGGAGGGGCGGTCCGGAAGAGGCCCGGCACGGCGCGTGGTTCGCGCGCCGTGCCGGGTCTCTGTGCCGTGTGAGATCTGTGCTGCCCGTGGAGTCGGTGATGCCAGTGGACTCCGCGCCCGGGCTGCCGATCGTGTCTGCGGTGCCCGGCATGCCCGGGACATCCGGCGTACCTGCGGTGCCCCGCGTTCCCGCGATGCTCCGCTTGCGTGCGGTGCCTCGTGTGCCGGGGGAGACCAGCGCAGCCGGGGCACCCGGCGCCGGGGCGGCGCGCTCCGGATCAGGCCGGAACGGGCTCGAGCTTGTAGAAGGACATGCCCCCCGTGACCCGGGAGGCCCCGGGAACGAGCAGGCGGCGGTACTTGGCGCACCACTGGCCGCGGCCGCGGGTGTGCTGGGTGGCGAGCGCGAGCTCCCGGACGTCGTCGGTGACGTACGTGTGCTCCTGCCCGTCCGGTTCGGTGAGGGAGACGACCTGGTGCGCGGTGTCCGCGCGGACGGTGACGTCCACCCACTGCTCCCGGGACTCCGGGGTGGCCTGGGGGGCGTACGGGGGTCGCTGTGCTGTGCTGTTCATGGTGTGTGGCCTCTGAGTTTTCTGGCTGCTTGCCTGGGCCACACGTGTGGCCCGGCCGCTTCGTCATCCAATCCACCCCTGAACCGAGGGTTGGCGTGCACCGGGTTGGAGCCCGGGTCGTGCGGGGGCGTGCTGCCCTCGCGCGGGTGCATCTCGTGAAGTCGGTTCGAGCCTAACCAGCCCGCCAGGGTGGGAGCCAGGACCGGGCCGGGAATGTCATCAAAACTTAACCAACGGCGCCCGGGAGCGTCTCCGGGAGTCACGTCAGAACACATCTGAGCCCCAGAAATGCCGCGAATGCGCTGCCGCGGACGCCCTCAGCACGCAGCTGCGGCTCTCCGAAGAGCGCTGGCCAACGGCCGGGTGGGGTCAGCGGAGCCCCGGGGCGATGGCCGCCCCACCCGCGCGGTGGGTCCCGAGGCGGGCACTGATCCGGCACGCCCGCTCGTAGTGTCCCAGCAGCTCGTCGCACACGCCGGCCCACGTGCGGGACTGGACCGTGCGGTGGGCGGTGCGGGCGAACGCGAGGCGCTTGGCGTCGTCGCCCACCAGGTCCCGCACCCGCTCCCGCAGCGCCTCGGTGTCCCCGGGCCGGTAGAGCCAGCCGTTGCAGGAGGAGTCCACGAGGTCCAGGGGCCCGCCGCGGCCCACGGCCACCACGGGCACGCCCGAGGCCATGGCCTCCTGGATGGTCTGGCAGAACGTCTCGTGCTCCCCGGGGTGGACGAACACGTCGAGGGAGGCCATGGCCGTGGCCAGGGCGTCGCCCGTGAGGAAGCCCTCGAAGCTCGCGTTCGGCAGCAGGGTGCGCAGGGCGTCCTTCTCGGGCCCGGAGCCGATGACCACCACGCGGGTGTCCGGCAGCGAGTCCAGCACCACGAGGTCCGCCACCTGCTTCTCGGGTGCCAGCCGGCCCACGTAGCCCACGAGGCGCCTGCCCCCGCCCACGCGGTCCCGCCACGCGTGGTCCCGCAGCTCGGGGCGGAACCGGGCGGTGTCCACCCCGCGGCGCCACATGTGCACGCGCTGCACGCCGTGCTCGTGCAGGGACGCGATCGAGGCGGTGGAGGGCGCCAGAGTGAGCGTGGCGGTGTTGTGCATGGTGCGCACGTGGGACCACATGGCCTTCTCCAGCACGGCCGCTCCGTAGCGTGCCGCGTACCCGGGGACGTCCGTCTGGTAGACCGCCACGCAGGGAAGCCCCAGGCCCCGGGCGGCCTGAATGGCCTGCCAGCCCAGGATGAACGGGGAGGCCACGTGCACCACGTCCGGGGCGAAGCGGCTCAGGATGCGCTGCATGCGGGTGACCGTGCAGCTGGCCACCCGCACCTCGGGGTAGCCGGCGAGCGGCAGGGACGGGATGCGTTCCACCCGCACGCCGTCCACGTGGTCCACGGAACCCAGGAACAGGGTCTTCTCGTAGGAGGGGGCGATCACCATGGCTTCGTGGCCGCGGTCCCACAGGTGCTCGAGGACGCGGATCACGGAGTGGGTGACACCGTTGACGTGGGGGAGGAACTGTTCGGCGACCAGTGCGATTCTCACGCCTCCCACGGTGGGGTGTCCGGCTCACGGGCACGCCACCCGCCGGTGACCCGGGGGTGAAGTCTGGGCGAACTCCGGCTGCCCGGTGGGGGCCGGGCGTCGTGGGAGGATGGGAGGGATGAAACTTCCCTCAGTGCCCGGCGTGGTCTCGGGCGTACGCGACCGTTGGCAGGCGCGCGGTTCCTCCGCGGCGTCGGAGCCCTCACGCCCCGCGCGCAGCGACGCCGGCGTGCCCATGCCCCTGGCACTGCAGGGGGTGGTCGAGCTGCTCGTGGTGGCCGTGGTGGGCCTGCTGCTCGGCGCCCTGCTGCTGGGCGCGGTCTGGGCCGCGGGCGGCTTCGCCACGCTGGGCGCGGCGGGCAGCCTGCGGCTCGCGGGCCAGGCGTGGCTGCTGTCCCACGGCGCCCCCGTGGGCATCCACGCGATCCAGGGGCTCTCCCTGGACGGCGGAGGCACCGTGACCCTGCTGCCCCTGGGCCTCTCGCTCATCCCGTTCACCCTGGCCGTCCTGGCCGGGCGCCGCATCGCCCGCGCGTGCTGGCGCGGGCAGTTCCTCGTGCCGTTCGTCGCCGGGATGGCCGCGTACGCCGGGTTCGGGGTGCTAGTGGCGCTGCTCAGCCGCACGGAGCAGGTCTCGGTGCAGCTGCTGCCCGCGGCGCTGTGCCCGCTGGTCCCGGCGGGGCTCGGGACCCTCGTGGGCGGCTGGAGCGCCTCCCGCTCCCTCGCGGCCGTGCTCGGGACGGATGCGGCGTCCTGGCTCGAACGAACCAGCCAGTACTCGCGCTGGGCCGGCTCCTACGTGTGGGCCGTGATCCGCGCCGGGTTCCTGGCCGCGGTGGCCGCGGTGGCCGGTGGGGCGCTGCTGCTGACCCTCGCGCTCGGGGCGAACTGGGACGACGTCATCACGGTCTACCAGGACCTCGGCACGGGTGCCGCAGGGGACACCGCGCTCACCGCGCTGCAGCTGGGCTTCCTGCCCAACATGGTGGTGTGGGCGCTCGCATGGTCCACGGGTGCGGGCTTCTCCCTGGGCTCGGGCACCATCACGTCCCCGTTCCACACGGTCCTGGGGCCCCTCCCGCAGTTCCCGGCGCTCGCGGCGGTCCCCGCCGATCCCGGGGCCTTCACGGCCGGTGTGCTGGCGCTGCCGGTGATCGCGGGTCTGCTCGCGGGCTGGTGGTTCTGCCGTGAGGGGGAGAACCACCTGGACGACTGGATGGCCATCCGCCTGCCCCTGCGCTGGCTCACCTTCGTGCTCTCCACGCTGCTCACCGTGGCGTTCATCGCCGCCGTGGGGGCGGGTCTCGTGGCCGCGCTCGCGTGGCTGTCCGGGGGATCGCTCGGCATCGGGCGCCTCACGGAGATCGGTCCGGACGCGGGGAAGGTCTTCGTGTGGCTCGGCGCCGAGCTCGCGGTCGGCGCCGCGGTGGGGTACCTGCTGGGCCCCTGGCTCGAGCGCGAGGGCTACCGCTCCCGCTCGTGGGGTTCCGACGACGACGCCGCGGCCGCACTCTCGGACGGCCCCGTCCCCGCCGCGCAGACCCCCTCCCAGAACATTTTGACCGGGGACCACGACAAGGCCGAGGAGGAGGAGCCCCCTGTAGCCCCGCGAGCCCGCAGGTTCCCCTGGACCCGGTCGAGCACCCCGGAGGACACGCTGCCGGAGCACCCGGCGCCGGAGGACGTCAGGTCGGAGCACCCGACGTCGGAGGGGGAGCCGGTCGAGGACCCGGTGCGCCCCGGGGAGACGCCCGGCCCTTGGGGGCGCAGTGCGGCGGCGTCGGCGTCCAGGACGGGCTCCACGACCGTGGGCGCACGGGACACCGCGCGGGCGCCCCGTGCGAAGCCCGCGACGGTGAGGGTCGGCGGGGCCGAGCCCGCACCTGCGGAGGAGACGGACACGGGGCCGTCACGCCGCAAAGAGGCCAAGCGACGTCGTGCCGAGAAACGGTCCGCGAAGCGCAAGGCCGCGCGACTGGCCGCGATGGACCGGGAGAACGAGCGCTAGGCGCGTGACCGGTCGGCCGGAGGGGCCGGGGCTCAGCGGGTGGCGCTGGCGCCGGGCGCCCCGGTGTCCGGGGACGCGGATGGCGTGGCCGCAGAGCCCGAGGGCGACGCACTGGCCGAACCGCTCGGTGAAACGCCGGCGGAACCGCTCGGGGAGGCGCTGGGCGACACTCTCGGTGAGGCGCTCGGGGACGGCGCTCCGGTCTCCACCGGCTTGCCGGTCAGGTGGCGCCAGACGTTGTCGGTGAGCTGACGCTCGCACTGCGCGCCGGAGTTCAGGGTGAGGGAGCGGGCCGTGCAGTCCCGGTACACCTCGCTCGCGGGCCACACCACCAGCCGGCTCCCGCCGCCCAGGGCGTTCAGGGTGCCCCACAGGATGGCGATCACGGCGAACGAGACGACCAGCGTGCGCGCTGCCGAGCGGCGGTGGCGCACGAGCGAGACGATGCCCATCGCGATCCCGGCCAGCGCGAGCACCACCCCCACCGCGGTGGGCAGGGCATCCTGCGTGACGAGGGCGGAGGCCAGCACGGACAGTCCCGCGGCGGCGGCCGCGAACCTCACGGCGGGGGCGTCGGCGGCGGGGTCCCGGCGAGGCTCCGGTGCGCCGGGGGAGGGGTCGCGGGGCGCGGTGCCGCGCTGACGGGAATCCTGCATGCCCACCACTGTAGGCGAGTCCCCGGCAAGGCCCGGACCACCGGTGCGCGGGGCCCGGACCACAAGTGCGCGCGGCCCGGGCCGCCCGGGAACGGGGCCCGCCCCGCGCGCGCCGGGGTGGTGCATCCTCGTCTCCGACGTGAACGCCCGCCGGGGACCGCCCCACGCGCGCACCGGGGTGCGGCCCGGCGGACGGTGAAAGCCGGGCACCACCGGGGGAGACGGGGCCGGCAGCATCCCCGGGAGCCGGGCGGTGGCCACGGGGCGAGACAGCCCGCCCCGTCCTTGGAACAGCTCCCGCACCACCCCGACAGGGTGCCCGGTCCGCCGTGGCACCGCTCCGGCGGCTAGCATGGCGGCATGCGACTGGTGGTTCTGGTGTCGGGGTCCGGTACGAATCTTCAGGCGGTGATCGACGGCCTGCACCTCGGGGACGCCCCCGTGGAGATCGTGGCCGTGGGTGCGGACCGGCCGTGCGAGGGGCTCCGGCGGGCCGAGGCGGCGGGGATCGGGACGTTCCTCGTGGCACCGTCCGAGCACCCGGACCGTGAACGGTGGAACCGCGCCCTGGAGCGGGAGATCGTCTCCCACCGTCCGGACCGCGTGGTGTTCGCGGGCTTCATGCGCATCGTGGATGCTCCCTTCGTGGCCGCGTTCCCGGGGCGGATCGTCAACACGCACCCCTCCCTGCTGCCGTCCTTCCCCGGTGCGCACGCGGTGCGCGACGCCCTGGCCTACGGGGTCAGGATCACGGGGGCCACCGTGCACGAGGTGGTCGCGGACGTGGACGCCGGCCCGATCCTCGCCCAGGTGGCCGTTCCCGTGCTGCCGGACGACACCGAGGACACCCTGCACGAGCGGATCAAGACCGCCGAGCGCTCGTTGCTCGTGGAGGCTCTCGCCGAGCTGGCCGGCTGAGATCCGCGCCGCCGGACGACACATCGCGGGGTGCTCCGTGGCCCGGCCGTAGACTGGCCCGGGCGCCGTTGCGGGCCCCGCGCCGTCGTGCTCCACGACACCGCGCGCGGACCCGCCACCGGGAGCCGACACTCCCGGGCCCGGGCACGCCGCTGACCGCGCGCGCAGGGCCGACGCCGGCCCACACGTCCCCACGTCCTCTGGAGAGTCTGTGAACACTTCCGACCTGAACCGCGTGCCGCTCAAGCGGGCACTGGTCTCCGTCTACGACAAGAGCGGTCTGGAGGACCTCGCGCGCGGGCTGCACGACGCCGGCGTGGACATCGTCTCCACCGGCTCCACCGCCAAGACCATCCAGGCTGCGGGCGTGCCCGTCACCGAGGTCTCCGAGGTCACCGGTTTCCAGGAGTGCCTGGACGGGCGCGTGAAGACCCTGCACCCGCGCGTGCACGCGGGAATCCTCGCGGACCGCCGCAAGCAGGAGCACGAGGACCAGCTCGAGGAGCTCGGAATCGACCCGTTCGACCTCGTGATCGTGAATCTCTACCCGTTCCAGGACACCGTTCGCTCGGGTGCCGGCCGTGACGACGTCGTGGAGCAGATCGACATCGGCGGGCCCTCGATGGTGCGCGCGGCCGCCAAGAACCACGCGGCAGTGTCCGTGGTGGTGGACCCCGCGGGCTACCCGGACGTCGTGCGCGCCGCGCACGAGGGCGGCTACGATCTCGCGGCCCGCCAGAAGCTCGCGGCCGCCGCGTTCGCCCACACCGCCGCGTACGACACCGCGGTGGCCACCTGGACCGCCCAGCAGTTCGACCACGACCCCCGGGCCAACTTCTGGCCGCCCTACGCCGGGCTCGCGCTGCAGCGCGCGGAGTCCCTGCGCTACGGCGAGAACCCCCACCAGAAGGCCGCGCTGTACACGGACGACGCCGCCTCGCCGGGCATCGCGCAGGCCGAGCAGCTGCACGGCAAGGCCATGTCCTACAACAACTACGTGGACGCGGACGCCGCCCTGCGCGCCGCCTACGACTACCAGCAGCCCGCGGTGGCCGTGGTCAAGCACAACAACCCGTGCGGCGTGGCCGTGGCCACCCCCGGTGCGGTGGACCCGATCGCCGACGCCCACCTCAAGGCGCACGCGTGCGACCCGCTCTCCGCCTACGGGGGAGTGGTGGCCGCCAACCGCCCGGTGACCGCGGAGATGGCCCGCAACCTCCAGCCCGTGTTCACCGAGGTGGTGGTGGCGCCGGAGTTCGAGCCCGAGGCGCTGGAGATCCTCTCCGGCAAGAAGAACATCCGGCTGCTCGCGCTGCCCGAGGGCTTCGCCCGGGACCCGCTCGAATACCGTGGCGTCTCCGGCGGCGCCCTGTTCCAGCAGGCGGACCGTCTGGACGCCGAGGGCGACGACCCCGCGAACTGGACCCTGGTCTCCGGCGAGCCCGCCGACGAGCAGACCCTGGCGGACCTCGAGTTCGCGTGGCGTTCGCTGCGCGCCGTGAAGTCCAACGCCATCCTGCTCGCCCACGACGGCGCCTCGGTGGGTATCGGCATGGGCCAGGTCAACCGCGTGGACTCGTGCCGGCTGTCCGTGGAACGCGCCAACACGCTCGCCGAGGACGGTGCGCAGCGCGCCCGCGGGGCCGTGGCGGCGTCGGACGCGTTCTTCCCGTTCGCGGACGGGCTCCAGGTGCTGCTGGACGCCGGCGTGCGCGCCGTGGTTCAGCCCGGTGGCTCCATCCGCGACGAGGAGGTCGTGGCGGCCGCCAAGGCCGCCGGGGTGACCATGTACCTCACGGGCGCGCGCCACTTCTTCCACTGAACCGCGCCCACGGCGAGCCCGCAGACACACGGCGGCCCGGACTCGTGGAGTCCGGGCCGCCGTGGCGTTCGCGGGGGTGCGGATCAGGAGTTCAGGGCGCGGTGCTCCCGGGAGAGCACGATGTAGCGCTGGGCGTTGCGGCTCACCGCGCGGCGCTCCTCGTCCGTGAGCTCCCGGCGGACCTTGCCCGGCACGCCGGCCACGAGCGAACCGGGGGCCACCACCGTGCCCTCCAGGACCACGGCGCCCGCGGCCACCAGACTCCCGCTGCCCACCACGGCACCGTTGAGCACGGTGGCGTTCATGCCCACCAGGACGTCGTCCTCGAGCGTGCAGCCGTGGACCACCGCGCCGTGGCCCACGCTCACGCGCTCGCCGATCGTGGTGGGGTGCTCCGGGTCCGAGTGCACGGTCACGTTGTCCTGCAGGTTCGAGTTCGCGCCGATCCGCAGCGGGGAGCGGTCACCGCGCACGACGGCGCCGTAATAGATCCCCGCGCCCGCCCCCACCGTGACGTCCCCGACGAGGGTCGCGTTCGGGGCCACGAACGCGGTTTCCGCCACCCTGGGGCGGCTCTGGCCGTAGGTGAGGACGAGTGGTTCGCGGGCGGCGTCGGGCGCGGAAGAAGCACTGTGTGTCATGCAGCACAGTCTAGTGCGGCCCTTCCGGGCGCCCCCGTGCGCCGCGGCACACCGAAACTGGGTCTGCGGGCGGCACGCCGAACCCGGGGTTGCGGTCGGCACCCGGCCGCGCGCCGTCGGACCAGTCCCGGGTGCGGACGACGACGCCGCGCACGGGACCGGCGGCGTCGCCCGAGTGGCTCAGAGGGCCCCGGCGTCCGAGATGAAACGACGGCGCAGCGCCGCAGTGGCCTTCTCGGGCCGGCGGGACGTGCGGTGGCGCAGGGCCACGGAGATCTTCTGGCCGCCCTTGAGCACGTACTCGGCGCCGTGGACGTGGATGGTCACCGGGTCCGCCTTCACGGAGCTGCCCTCCAGCTCCAGGATGTCGTGGTCCAGGGAGACCTCGATGACCTGGCCGTAGTAGAGCACCGTGAAGTCCACGGCCTCGATCTCGCGGGGCAGCGCGGGCTGGAACTCCAGCCAGCCGCCGCGCACGCGCAGCCCGGCGTACGCCCGGGTGATCACGTCCACGGAGCCGGCCATGGCCCCCAGGTGGATGCCCTCGCCGGTGGTGCCGCCCTGGGTGTCGTCCATGTCGATCATCAGGGCGTCCTGGAACGAGCCCCACGAGCGGTCCGGGTCCAGCCACGCGAGCACCGCCGCGTTGACCACCCGGGACAGGGACGAGCCGTTGGACGAGCGGGCGATGTAGTGGTCCACGGTGCGCTGCACGGCGTCCAGGTCCGTGGTGTAGCCCATGCGGGCCAGCTCCTCCACCACGCCGTCCGGGCCCAGCAGGTAGACGAGCATGATGGTGTCCGCCTGCTTGGAGAGCTTGTAGTTGTTGGTCAGGTCCCCCTCGTTCTCCAGCAGCAGGTCCAGGCGGCCGATGTTGCGGTACTTCGTGCGGTAGAAGGCCCAGTCCAGCTCGGCGAGCTCGTCGTAGCCCGCGAACTGGGCGATCGTACCGTCCGCGTTGAACGGCACGTACATGTTCTTGGCCATGTTCAGCCACGTCTGGACCTCCTGGGGGGAGATCTCGAAGCGGGACTCCAGGTACTCGCGCTGGTGCTCCACCATGTCGTTGAAGATGTGCGCGGAGTGCCGGAACAGCCAGGAGGCGAGCACGTTGGTGTACGCGTTGTCCTTGAGCCCGCCCCCGTGCTGGCCGGCGGGGCCGTCATGGTACTCGTCCGGGCCCATCACGCCGTCGATGTGGTACTTGCCGTCGTGGGAGTCGTACTCCGCCAGGGACGCGAACAGGCGGGTGATCCCGATGATCAGCTCCGCGCCCTGGCTGGAGAGCCAGTCCATGTCCCCGGTGGACTCGTAGTAGACCCACGCGTTGTAGGCGATCGCGAGGCCCACGTGGAACTGCCGCCACGAGTTGTCCGGCAGCCACCGGCGGGAGTGGTGGTTGTAGAGCTCCGGAGGGGTCTCCTCACGGCCGTCGGAGCCGGACTGCCACGGGAACGCCGCCCCGTAGAGGCCGATCTCCCGGGCCCGCTGCTGCGCCATGGCCAGGCGCCGCCAGCGGTAGGAGAGCAGGGAGCGGGTCACGTGCGGCTGGCGCATGTTGATCACCGGCAGGATGAACAGCTCGTCCCAGAAGATGTGGCCGCGGTAGCCCTCGCCGTGCAGACCGCGGGCGGGGACACCGGCGTCGCGCAGGGTCAGGTGCGGGGCGAGCGTCTGCGCCGCGTGGAACAGGTGGGTGCGCACCGCGAGCTGCGTGCTGAGGTGCTCGGGGGTGTCCTCGGCGGACTCCAGGGTGACCTCGTAGCGGTCCCAGAACCGGGCCCACTCGATCTCGTGGGAGGCCAGCAGCTTGCGCACGCCGAACGGGGTGCGGTTGAGCTCCGCGAGCGCGCCGTCCCGCGGGGAGCCGATCGCCGCGTCCCGGCTCGTGACCACCGCGGTGGTGCTGTCCACCAGCACGGGGCTCCACGGCTCCACCTGAACGGTGTGGCGGCGGAACTCGATTCCGCCCGGGCGCACCTCGCGGCGCTCGGTCACGGCGCCCTCGCACTCGATGCGCGTGCGCTGGGCCATGGCGATCTCGATCTTGGACTGGGAGGTGCGCACGAGGGAGAGCAGGGTCTCGTGCTCGTCCGGCAGGGTGGTGGACTCCAGCAGGGAGAGGTGGTGGGAGTTGAGCTCCTTGTACTCCGCCACGCCGCTGTTGGTCACGGCCGGGTCCACGCCCGTGCGCACGTGCAGCCGTCCGCTGTAGCCGCGCGAGACGATCCGCGTCTCCTGGGCGCCCAGGTGGCGGTGGCGCAGGGACACCAGGCGGCGCTGCTCGATCTCGAGGCTGCGCTCGGGCCCGTCGGGCGCGGGATTGTCCTCGGCGTCCGTGAGCACGAGAGTGCGGATCAGCACGCCGCGGCGCAGGTCGAGCTCCACGCGCTCGTCGGAGGGGCGCAGCCCGCCCTCGGACCACCACCGGCCGTCGGACAGGCGCAGGTCCAGGTGCAGCCAGTTGGGGGCGTTGACCATGGACTCGTGCTCCACGTCCCGGCCGTTGACGTGGCTCAGCACGCGGTTGAACACCCCGGCCAGGTACGTGCCGGGGTAGTGCACGCCGTTGGCGGGGAACTCGCACGCGGCGCCGCGCACCCCCATGTAGCCGTTGGCCAGCGTCAGCAGGGCCTCGCGGCGGGGCTCCACGGCCGGGTCGAAGCCCTCGAAGACCAGCCGCCAGGTGTCCTCCCGCCGCGCCCCGAGGTCCAGCTCGGAGACGTCGTTGAGCACCACGTGGGCGCCGGCGCGGTAGAGCCGCTCCCGGGCGCCGTCCCGATTCACGCCCACCACGAGGCCGAAGCCGCCGGCCGCCCCGGCCTGCGCACCGGCCACGGCGTCCTCGACCACCACGCTGTCCTCGGGCGCCACGCCCAGCAGCCCGGCGCACTCGAGGAACGTGTCCGGTGCGGGCTTGCCCGGCAGGCCGTGCTCGGCGGCCCAGTTGCCGTCCACGATCCGGTCGAAGGAGTCCTGCAGCCCGGCCGCGGCCAGCACCACCGCGCTGTTGCGGCTCGCGGTCACGAGTCCCACCGGGACCCCGCCCTCGCGCAGCCGCTCGATCAGGGCCACGGTGCCGTCGAAGACGCGCACGCCGTGCACGGCGAGCTCGTCGTGGAAGTAGCCGTCCTTCGCGCCGGCCTGGCCCTGCACGGTCCAGTCCCCGGGCTGCGGCTCGGCGTGGCTGTCCGCCTCGGGGAGCGTGGCGCCGCGGGCCGCGAGCAGCGCGCGCACGCCGTCCTCGCGGCGTCGTCCGTCCACGTAGGTACGGTACTCGCTGCCCATGTCGAACGGGCTGCGGTCCACCTCGATCCCCTCCTCGGCGGGCTGCAGCCGCGGGTCCGCGAGCACCTGGTCGAAGAGCTTCTTCCACGCGCGGGCGTGGACCCCGGCGGTGTCCGTGACCACGCCGTCCATGTCGAAGATCACGGCGGCGAAGCGGGTGCGCAGCACGTCCACCGGTTCCGACGGCGCTGCGTCGGTCACGCGGGGCATGGCGGCGGTGAACGGGGCGGTGGGAAGAACGTTCACGGCGCGGGGACTCCTAGAGCATGGGACGAGGACCTGGAACGGGTGGTACGGCGCGCGCGGTCTCCGGGGGGCGGTCCTGCAGCGCGTCGACGTCGCGCGAGCACGTCACGCGCGTGAGGTTCGGGCACACACCTTACCCGTAGTCCACCACCGGCTATCACACGACGCCGTGGATCCCCGGGGCGCACCGGAGCGGTGGGCGGCGCGGGGCGGGTGTAATCCACGGAACAGCCCGCCCCCGTTCCTGGATATGCTGAGGGGGAACCTACCGCGGACCTAGAAGGTGGAGCATGACCGAATCTGTGACCAACCAGCCGCTCTCGGATGTGGACCCGGACGTCGCCCAGGCGATCCAGGACGAGCTGGGACGCCAGCGCTCCACGCTGGAGATGATTGCCTCCGAGAACTTCGCACCGCGAGCTGTGCTCGAGGCGCAGGGCTCCGTGCTGACCAACAAGTACGCCGAGGGCTACCCCGGGCGCCGCTACTACGGCGGTTGCGAGTACGTGGACGTGGTGGAGAACCTGGCCCGTGACCGTGCGTGCGAGCTGTTCGGGGCGGACCACGCCAACGTGCAGCCCCACTCGGGTGCGCAGGCGAACACGGCCGTGATGGCCGCGCTCATGCAGCCGGGCGACACCCTCATGGGCCTCTCCCTGGCCCACGGCGGGCACCTGACGCACGGCATGAAGATCAACGTGTCCGGCAAGCTCTACAACATCGCCGCGTACGAGGTGGAGCCGGAGACCTACCGGATCGACATGGACAGGGTGCGCGAGCAGGCCCTGGAGGCCCGTCCGAACGTGATCGTGGCCGGCTGGTCCGCGTACTCGCGCCAGCTGGACTTCGAGGCCTTCCGCTCCATCGCGGACGAGGTGGGCGCCAAGCTGTGGGTGGACATGGCGCACTTCGCCGGTCTGGTGGCTGCCGGGCTGCACCCCAACCCGGTGCCGCACGCCCACGTGACCACCTCCACGGTGCACAAGACCCTCGCGGGCCCGCGCTCGGGTGTGATCCTGTGCGAGGCGGACCTCAAGAAGAAGATCGACTCCGCGGTGTTCCCGGGTCAGCAGGGCGGACCGCTCATGCACGCGATCGCGGGCAAGGCCGTGGCGTTCAAGATCGCGGCCTCCGAGGGCTTCGCCGAGCGCCAGCGCCGCACGATCGAGGGCGCCCAGATCCTCGCGGAGCGGCTCACGGCACCGGACCTCGCGGAGCACGGCGTGTCCGTGCTGACCGGTGGCACGGACGTGCACCTGGTGCTCGTGGACCTGCGCGACTCCGAGCTGGACGGCAAGCAGGCCGAGGACCTGCTGCACCGCGCGGGCATCACGGTCAACCGCAACGCGGTGCCGTGGGACCCCCGCCCGCCCATGGTCACCTCCGGGCTGCGGATCGGCACGCCCGCGCTGGCCACCCGCGGCTTCGGGGCGGAGCAGTTCACCGAGGTCGCGGACGTGATCGCCCAGGCGCTCATGCCCGGCGCGGACGTCGATGCCCTGCGCTCGCGCGTGGACGCCCTCACCGAGCAGTTCCCGCTGTACCCCGGCCTCGAGGAGTGGTGAGGTGACGGCTCAGGTCCTCGACGGCAAGGCCACGGCCGGGCAGATCAAGGAGGAGCTCGCGCAGCGCGTGGCACGGCTGCGCGAGCGGGACGTGGTGCCGGGGCTGGGCACGGTGCTCGTGGGCGACGACCCCGGCTCTCGCTCCTACGTGGCCGGCAAGCACCGCGACTGCGAGCAGGTGGGCCTGGCCTCGATCCGTCGGGAGCTGCCGGCGGACGCGTCCCAGGAGGAGCTCGAGCGGGTGATCGACGAGCTCAACGAGGACCCCCGCTGCACGGGCTACATCGTGCAGCTGCCGCTTCCGGAGCACATGGACACCAACGCCGTGCTGGAGCGGATCGACCCCGCCAAGGACGCCGACGGGCTGCACCCCACCAACCTGGGGCGGCTGGTGCTCAACGTCAGCGAGCCGATGACCTCCCCGCTGCCGTGCACCCCGCACGGGATCGTGGAGCTGCTCACGCGCCACGGGGTGGAGCTCGCGGGGCGCGAGGTGCTCGTGATCGGCCGCGGCGTGACCGTGGGCCGTCCCATGGGGCTGCTGCTCACGCGCCGCGAAATCAACGCGACCGTGACCCTCGCGCACACGGGCACCCGCAACCTGCCCGAGCTGCTGGGGCGGGCGGACGTGGTGGTCGCGGCCGCCGGGCGGCCCCACATGGTCACCGCCGAGCAGGTCAAGCCGGGCGCCGTGCTGCTGGACGTGGGCGTCTCGCGCGTCCCGGACCCCGAGACGGGCAAGGGGCGGCTCACGGGGGACGTCGATCCCGCGGCCGCCGAGGTCGCGTCCTGGATGTCCCCCAACCCCGGCGGTGTGGGGCCCATGACCCGCGCCATGCTGCTGGTCAACGTGGTCGAGTCCTGCGAGCGGCAGGTCTTCGGGCAGCCCTGAGCCCCGCCGGCCCGCACCGGCTCACGACGCCGCCGGACCGCAGCCCGGTCACGACGCCGCTCGGCCGCCTCGTGCGCGAGACCGCCGGGCGGCGTCGTGCGTCCCCCGGGGCCGGGGCGGGCGGCGCGCTCCCGGCTCGCGGATGCGGTGCACCGCTCCGGGAACCCGGGCCCGGCCACGCCCGTGGCGGGGAGCGAATCCGGGCGGGCCGGGGCGCCGGTGGCTGACGGCCGGTCGCGCCCGCGCGGGCCGGCGGCCACCGCCGTGCACGATTCGGCGCGCCCCGCCGCGTTTGAGACAATGGCCCCATGCAGCCGATCGGATCCTCGTCCACCCAGCCCGCCGACACCGCCGGGAGCCCGCGCTCGGGGCGCACCGCCCTGTGGGGCACGGTCATCGGGCTCGCCGTGCTCGTGGTGATCTTCGCCGTGGCGCTCATCCAGGCGGCCAACGCCAACTCGTTGCTCGGCTGGATCCTGGCCGGCATCGCCCTGGGGTGGCTCATGCTCGCGGTGTGGGCCCTGGCCATGGTGCGCAGGGCGGCCGCCTTCGGGCGGGAGCAGGTGCGCCAGGCGCAGGAGCAGTTCCAGGCGCAGCACGGCCGGGCCCCGGCCACCACCGCGGGGGAGGGGCGCTCGCTGCGCGACGAGAAGCTCGCCCACGGGATGCAGGTGATCCTGGTGCAGTCCACCGTGGTCAAGGAGCAGCTCTCCGCCCCCGAGCCCGACCCCGAGCAGATCCGCCGGGCGCTCGAGACCATCGACATGACCGCCGCCAACGGGCTGCGCAGCCTCAAGGACTCCGGCACCCCGGTCAGCGGTACCGTGGTGGACTGAGCGCGGCAGGCGCGGCGCGGCGTCGTCGCCCGCCGTTCGCAGGCCCGCAAGACGCGTGCCCGCGGGACCAGCACACGAACCACGATTCGAGGAGACACTCCCAGCATGGCGCAGTCAGGACAGAGCGTACGCATTGCCACGGTGAACGTGAACGGGATCCGGGCCGCGTACCGGCGCGGCATGGCGGACTGGCTCGCGCCGCGCGGCGTGGACCTGCTGTGCCTGCAGGAGGTGCGCGCGCCGGACAAGATCACGCGCGAGCTGCTGGACGAGGACGTCTGGGACGTGCAGCACACCGAGGCCGCCGCCAAGGGCCGGGCGGGCGTGGCCATAGCCACCCGCCGGGACGCGTTCGACAGCGCCCTGCTGCCCACTGCCTCGCGCGTGGGGATCGGCGAGGAGTACTTCGACGACTCCGGGCGCTGGATCGAGAACGACGTCACGCTCCCCAACGGGGAGACCCTCACCCTGGTGTCCGCCTACGTGCACTCCGGCGAGGTGGACACCCCCAAGCAGGCGGACAAGTACCGCTTCATGGACGCGATGCTCACGCGCCTGCCGCAGCTCGCGCAGGGCTCCGACCACGCGCTCGTGGTGGGAGACCTCAACGTGGGCCACACCGAGCGGGACATCAAGAACTGGAAGGGCAACGTGAAGAACGCGGGCTTCCTGCCCGAGGAGCGGGCGTACTTCGACCGCTTCTTCGGGGACGTGGGCTACGTGGACGTGGCCCGCAGCCTGGCCGGGGACGTCCCCGGCCCGTACACGTGGTGGTCCTACCGCGGCAAGGCGTTCGACACGGACGCCGGGTGGCGCATCGACTACCACATGGCCACCCCGGGCCTCGCGGCGCGCGCCCGCAGCGCCACCGTGGACCGCGCCGCCAGCTACGACGTCCGCTTCTCGGACCACGCCCCGCTCGTGGTGGACTACGCCCTCGACTGAGCCCGGCACCCGCCCGGTTCCCCCCGTCCCCCGTCCGGGGCCGGGCACGGCACCGCGGACGACGACGCCGCACGGCCCGGTGCCGCGCACCGGGTCCACCACCGCCCACATCCCTCACCGGTGGCCCCCGGGGGCCGCCCCTCCCGCAGCGATCGAAGGAAGACCATGACCGAACAGAGCACCCCCACGAACCGGATCCCGCGCGTGGTCTCCGGTGTGCAGCCCTCCGCGGACTCCCTGCACCTGGGCAACTACGTGGGCGCGCTGCGCAACTGGGTGGACATGCAGGACGAGAACGACTGCGTGTTCTTCGTGGCGGACCTGCACTCCATCACCACCGGGCAGGATCCCGCCACGATGTCCGAGCGCACCCGGGTCACGGCGGCGCAGTACATCGCGGCGGGCATCGACCCCGAGCGCTCCACGCTGCTGATCCAGTCCCAGGTGCCCGAGCACACCCAGCTCGCGTGGGTGCTCAACTGCATCACCGGCTACGGCGAGGCCGCCCGGATGACCCAGTTCAAGGACAAGTCCGTGAAGCAGGGCGCGGAGAACACCACGGTGGGGCTGTTCACCTACCCCGTGCTGATGGCGGCGGACATCCTGGTCTACCAGGCCAACCAGGTCCCGGTGGGGGAGGACCAGCGCCAGCACCTGGAGCTCACCCGCACCCTCGCGCAGCGCTTCAACTCCCGCTTCGGGGCCACGTTCGAGGTGCCGGACGCCAAGATCCTGGAGAACTCCGCCAAGATCTACGACCTGCAGAACCCCACGGCCAAGATGTCCAAGTCCGCGCCGTCGGACGCCGGGCTCGTCAGGCTGCTGGACCCCGCAAAGGTCAACGCGAAGAAGATCAGGTCCGCGGTCACGGACGACGGCACCGAGGTGCGCTTCGACCGCCAGGCCAAGCCGGGGGTCTCCAACCTGCTCACCATCTACTCGTCCCTCTCCGGGGCCCCGGTCGAGACCCTCGTCGAGCAGTACGAGGGCAAGATGTACGGCCACCTCAAGGTGGACCTCGCCGAGGTGGTCACCCAGACCCTGGACCCCATCCAGAAGCGGGCCCAGGAGCTGCTCGACGACCCCGCCGAGCTGGACCGCCTGCTGGCCCGCGGCGCGCAGAAGGGGCGGGAGATCGCCGCCCGCACCGTGGCGGAGGTCTACGAGCGCATGGGCTTCCTGCCCGCCGCGTGAGACGCCGTGGGGTCCGCGGGGGTGGGATAGTGTGGGACGCGGCCGCAACGAGGAGGTTCGCGTGAGTGAGGCACACCCGTCACCCACGGTGCGCCCGGGCGTGGTCCACGCCGGGGTCGTGCTCCGCCTGCCCGAGCCCACGGGCCGCGAGCTGCAGGACTGGCGGGCCTCGTTCGAGGACCAGTCGGCGGACGCCGTGGCCCCCCACATCACGCTCATGATCACCGAGCTGGACCGGCCCTGGGACCAGCTGGCCGACCGCGTGCGGCAGGCTCTGGCGGAGCAGGACCCCTTCCACGTGGAGATCAACGGCACCGGGACCTTCCGGCCCCTGACACCCGTGGTCTACTTGCGCATCGAGCGCGGACGCGAGCAGTGCACCGCCCTGCACGCGGCGCTGGCGCGCCACGGCCTCGTCTCGGTCTCGCCCTTCGACTACCACCCGCACGTGACCCTGGCCCACGGCACGGACGACGCCGCCCTGGACCGGGCCCAGGAGATGCTGCGCACGTACCGCGCGGGCTTCCTGGTGGACCGGGTGCACCTCTACGAGGGGGACGCCCAGGGGCATTGGCACCCCCGGCAGAGCCTGGCCCTGGGAGCGCGCACCGCGAACGAGCATGGTGCGCACTGACCCGCCCCCGGTGGTCCCGGCCCTCGTGGACCGCTCCGGGCTGGTGGCCGAGCACCGGCGGCTGCGGGCCCTGCGGCGTGACCTCGCCGCCGAGCACGCGCCCCTCGGGCGCCGGGTGGGCGCGTTCTTCGCGTGGTTCTTCGCCCGGTTCATGGCCCTGTTCCCGGTCCGGGTGGTGGCTCACTACATGTTCCACGGCGGGCCGCTGATGGCCGCGGGGCTCGCGTACCAGCTGCTCTTCGCCTCCACCGCCCTGCTCGTGATCTTCTTCGCGGCACTGGCCACGTTCCTGGGCACCAACTCCCCGCTGCAGCAGAATCTCGTGGCCGGGCTCGTGGAGAAGATCCCCGGGCTGCTGGATGTGGGGGACGGACGCGGCGGCGTGATCCCCCTGCGGCTGCTCGAGGACACCGGACCGTTCACCGTGGCGTCCACGGTGGCCGTGGCCGTGCTGCTGTTCACCGCGTGGCGCTGGGTGGCCGGGGTACGCCTGGCCACCCGCCGCATGTTCGAGCTGCCACCCGCACCCGGGGTGCCCATGGCGGCCGTCCCCCGGGACCTCGGCTGGCTCGTGGTCATCGGGGTGCTGCTGCTGGCCTCCGCCACCGTGAGCGTCTTCGCCTCCGGCGCGGTGGACGGCGTGATCGGCTGGCTCGGGGACATCGGGCTCACCCGCCTGCAGCCGTGGCTCGACGGCGGCGTGAAGTCCGCCGTGACCTTCGCGGTGGGCCTCGTGGTGGATTGCGTCATGAGCTTCTCGCTGGTGCGCGGCGTCGCGCAGCTCAAGCTGCACCGCAAGGCGCTGGCCGTCACGGTGGTGGTGGGGGCCGCGGGGTCCCAGGTGCTGCGCTACGGCGGCAGCGAGGTGATCGGGCGCGCGGGGGAGAACCCCTACCTGCTCTCGGCGGCCGTGCTCGTGGGTGTGCTGCTGTGGTTCAACCTCTACGGCCAGATCCTGCTGCTGGCCGCAGCTTCCGGGGCCGTGGTGCAGGCCGACATCCGGGGCGCGCGCGCCCAGCCCGAGCGGGAGAAGCGCGCGGTCACCGCCGTGGCCGTCTCGGCGCTTCCCGACGCCGCCCGGGGCCGTGGTCACGAGGCCCCCGTGAGCTTCGGGCAGGCGTCCGGCAGCAGTGCGGCCCCCTCGGACGCGCGGTAGGGCCGAGCCCGTGTGAGGTACGGGAAAGGCCCCGGATCCGACGGGATCCGGGGCCTTCCGCTGCTCTCAGGCGCTCACAGGGCGGAGGCGAAGACCGCCTTCTTGACCTCAGCGATGGCCTTGGTCACCTGGATGCCACGGGGGCACGCCTCGGTGCAGTTGAAGGTGGTGCGGCAGCGCCACACACCCTCCTTGTCGTTGAGGATCTCCAGGCGCATGTCACCCGCCTGGTCGCGCGAGTCGAAGATGAACCGGTGCGCGTTGACGATCGCGGCGGGGCCGAAGTACTGCCCGTCCGTCCAGAACACGGGGCACGAGGACGTGCACGCCGCGCACAGGATGCACTTGGTGGTGTCGTCGAAGCGCTCGCGGTCCTCCTGGGACTGGAACCGCTCCCCGGTGGGGGTGTGGTCCTCGTTCACCAGGAACGGCATGATCTCGCGGTAGGACTGGAAGAACGGCTCCATGTCCACGATCAGGTCCTTCTCGCACGGCAGGCCCTTGATGGGCTCCACCGTGATGGGCTTAGACAGGTCCAGGTCCTTGAGCAGGGTCTTGCACGCGAGCCGGTTGCGGCCGTTGATGCGCATGGCGTCCGAACCGCACACGCCGTGGGCGCACGAGCGACGGAAGGACAGCGAGCCGTCGAGTTCCCACTTGACCTTGTGCAGGGCGTCCAGCACCCGGTCCGTGCCGTACATGGTGAGGGGCCACTCGTCCCAGTGGGCCTCGGACTCGAACTCGGGATCGTAGCGGCGGACCCGGAGCACGACGTCGTACGTGGGGATGCTCTCCTCGCCCTCGGGAGCGGGCTGCTGAGCGTCCTGGTTCTGGTTCTCGGTCACTGCAGTGGACATCAGTACTTACGCTCCATCGGCTCGTAACGGGTCATGATCACCGGCTTGGTCTCCTGCCGGATGCCCGCGGTGGCGGACGTCGGGTCCTCGTAGACCATGGAGTGGACCATGAAGTTCTCGTCGTCGCGGTCGGGGAAGTCCTCGCGGAAGTGCCCGCCGCGGGACTCCTCTCGGTGCAGGGCGGCCACGGACATCACCTTGGCCAGCTCCAGCAGGAAGCCCAGCTCCACAGCCTCCAGCAGGTCCAGGTTGAAGCGCTTGCCCTGGTCCTGGATGGAGATGTTCGCGTAGCGCTCCTCGAGCGCGGCGATGTCGTCGAGGGCCTTCTGGATGGTCTCCGCGGTGCGGAACACCTGCATGTTGAGGTCCATGGTGTCCTGCAGGTCCTTGCGGATGGCCGCGACCTTCTCGTTGCCGTGGGGGCTGCGGGCGTTGTCCAGCAGCGCCACGGTGCGCGCCTCGGCGTCGTCCGGCACGGGCAGGAACTCGGCGCTCTGCGCGTACTCCGCCGCGTAGACGCCGGCGCGCTTGCCGAACACGTTGATGTCCAGCAGCGAGTTGGTGCCCAGGCGGTTGGAGCCGTGCACGGACACGCAGGCCACCTCGCCCGCGGCGTAGAGCCCGGGGATGGTGGTCTCGGAGTCCTGGAAGACCTCGCCCTTGATATCGGTGGGGATCCCGCCCATGCAGTAGTGGGCGGTGGGGAACACCGGAACGGGCTCGGTGTAGGGCTCCACGCCCAGGTAGGTGCGCGCGAACTCCGTGATGTCCGGCAGCTTGGCGTCGATGTGCGCCGGCTCCAGGTGGGTGAGGTCCAGCAGCACGTAGTCCTTGTTGGGACCGCAGCCGCGGCCCTCGCGCACCTCGTTGGCCATGGACCGGGCCACGATGTCACGCGGCGCGAGGTCCTTGATGGTGGGGGCGTAGCGCTCCATGAAGCGCTCGCCCTCCGAGTTGCGCAGGATGCCACCCTCGCCGCGGGCGGCCTCGGAGACGAGGATGCCCAGGCCCGCGAGGCCCGTGGGGTGGAACTGCACGAACTCCATGTCCTCCAGCGGCAGGCCGTTGCGGAAGGCGATGGCCATGCCGTCACCGGTGAGGGTGTGCGCGTTGGAGGTGGTCTTGAAGACCTTGCCCGCACCGCCGGAGGCGAAGACCACGGACTTGGCCTGGAACACGTGCAGCTCACCGGTGGCGAGCTCGTAGGCCACCACACCGGCCGGGCGACGCCCCTCCGGGGTGTCCACCATGATGAGGTCCAGCACGTAGTACTCGTTGAAGAACTCCACGTTGTGCTTGATGCACGTCTGGTAGAGGGTCTGCAGGATCATGTGACCGGTGCGGTCGGCCGCGTAGCACGCGCGGCGCACGGGGTTCTTGCCGTGGTCGCGGGTGTGGCCGCCGAAGCGGCGCTGGTCGATCTTGCCCTCGGGGGTGCGGTTGAACGGCAGCCCCATGTGCTCGAGGTCGAGCACGGCGTCGATGGCCTCCTTGGCCATGACCTCCGCGGCGTCCTGGTCCACCAGGTAGTCGCCACCCTTGACGGTGTCGAAGGTGTGCCACTCCCAGTTGTCCTCCTCGACGTTCGCGAGGGCCGCGCACATGCCGCCCTGGGCTGCGCCGGTGTGGGACCGGGTGGGGTAGAGCTTGGTCAGTACGGCAGTGCGGGCGCGCTGGCCGGACTCAATGGCGGCACGCATGCCGGCGCCGCCGGCGCCGACTATTACCACATCGTACTTGTGAACCTGCATACCAGATGTTCTTTCTACGTGGGTGAGTGTGATGGGGGTCCCCGTGCGGGACCGGGGTGGCCGGTGGCGGCGGGACCCGTGGGCCCCGCCGCTCACCCGGTCACCGGGCGTGGCAGAAGGAGGCCAGCAGCGAGGGGTCGGCGCCGGCGGGGCACGGCTCGAAGGTGAAGATCACCATGGTGCCCAGCAGGATCACGAAGGCCGAGGCCACGAACAGGAACACCTTGAGCCAGAAGCGCGTGGTGTTGCGCCCTGCGTAGTCGTCAATGATGGTGCGCATGCCGTTGGTGCCGTGGAGCATGGCCAGCCACAGCATGACCAGGTCCCAGACCTGCCAGAACGGGTTGGCCCACTTGCCGCCCACGAAGCCGAAGTCCACGGCGTGCACGCCCTCGCCCACCATGAGGTTGACGAAGAGGTGGCCGAAGACGAGCACCACCAGCACGATGCCGGACATGCGCATGAACAGCCACGCGAACATCTCGAAGCTGCTGCGGGACGAGGAGGAGCGGTTGTACTTGACGCCGTCCACCTCGAGGTCCCGGCTGCGCGGGACGGAGATCTTGGTCTTGAGAGGAGTGCTCACGGAATCAGCCCCCGAAAACGATCGACAGGTGACGGACAAGGAAGGGGATCATCACGACGACCCAGAGGGCGAGGACGCCCCAGAGCAGGCCCTTCTGGTGCTTGGTCCCGCCCTTCCAGAAGTCGATCAGGATGATGCGCAGGCCGTTGAAGGCGTGGTACACGATGGCGGCCACCAGACCGGTCTCGCCCAGGCCCATGACGGGGTTCTTGTAGGTGGCAATCACTGCGTTGTAGGCCTCGGGGGATACACGCACGAGAGCGGTGTCGAGGACGTGGACCAGCAAGAAGAAGAAGATGGCCACGCCGGTAATGCGGTGGGCAACCCACGACCACATGCCGTACTGGCCGCGGTAAAGGGTGCCCCTGGATGAGTTCGCCACGGAATGTCCTCCCTGTGTCGCTCGTCGTCGTGCGCACTGGTGATCGGTGCAGAACGGCAGCGTTCTCGCGCTGATGCACGGCGATGGCGGAGCCCTGGCTGGCTCTGTCATGGATGATGCGGTAGTTCTCGTCAAAGATACCAGCCTCCCGGGAGTTCACTGACAACGTGTCGCCATCCCGAAAACCGCGCGGGGCCGCGGAATTAGCGCAGTTCGGCATTCCCGAATCGGGGGTCCCGGGGGCGGTTCCGGAGGGGGCTGCGCCTGGGCCCGGGGAGGTCCCCGGGGACCGCGGCGGACGCGCGGACCGGACGCGGCGGCGTCGTTCCCCGGGGGTTTTCCCGCCGTGGGTGGTGGGCCCGCGGGTGCGTCCCCCGGGCGGGGGACGCCGCCCGGCAGGGGGCAGGTCACAGCCGCGAGATCCGCGGAACCGCGCGGGTCTGGCCGTACACTGTCGGTCGTGACTTCGCCACTGCAACGATTCCATCCGTTCATCCCGGCGGGCGGCGTGGGCTCACGGCTGTGGCCCCTCTCCCGCGCGGACGCCCCCAAGTTCCTGCTGGACCTCACCGGTTCCGGCTCGTCGCTGCTGCGCGCCACGTACGACCGGCTGGCCGGGCTCTCGGCGGGGCCCATCATGGTGGTCACGGGACGCTCGCACGCCGGTGCCGTGCAGGAGCAGCTGCCCGAGCTCACGGCGGACGACCTCGTGCTGGAGCCGTCCCCCAAGGATTCCGCGGCGGCCATCGGACTCGCGTGCACGCTGATCGCCCGGCGGGACCCCACCGCGATCATCGGCTCGTTCGCCGCGGACCACGTGGTGGAGCCCGCGGAGGCGTTCCAGGAGGTGGTGAAGGAGGCGGTGCAGGCGGCCGACACCGGTCGGATCGTGACCATCGGCATCACCCCCTCCTCCCCGGCCACCGGGTTCGGCTACATCAAGGCGGGGGAGTCGCTCGAGCTCGCGGAGGCGCCGCACGCGCTGGCCGTGGAGCAGTTCGTGGAGAAGCCGGACGAGGAGACAGCGCGCCAGTACGTGGCCAGCGGCCGTTACACCTGGAACGCGGGGATGTTCGTGGCCCCGGTGGGTCTCATGCTCAGCTACCTGCGCGAGAGCGAGCCTGAGCTGGCCAGGGGCCTGGACCGGATCGCGGACGCGTGGGAGACCCCCGAGCGCGACGCCGTGGTGGACGAGGTCTGGCCCACCCTGACCAAGACCGCCATCGACTACGCCGTGGCCGAGCCCGCCGCGGCCGCCGGGGACGTGGCCATGGTCCCCGGGGACTTCACGTGGGAGGACGTCGGGGACTTCGCGGCGATCAACCGCCTCAACAAGGTGGACCCGCAGACGGAGGCGCCGGTGTCCATCCTGGGGCAGAACAACCGGGTGCTCGCGGACGAGTCCTCCGGGATCGTGGTCTCGGACACCGGGCGGCTCATCGCCCTGATCGGCGTGGAGGACATCGTGGTGGTGGACACGCCCGATGCCCTGCTGGTCACCACCGCCGAGCACGCGCAGCGCGTGAAGAACGCCGTGGACTCCCTCAAGCGCAACGGGGACACGGACGTCCTCTGAGCCCGCGCCGGCGCGTCCCGGCCCCGCCGCCCGCACCCGGTGCGGGCGGTGACGCGTTCCCGCGGATGACGGCCGGGCCCGCCGTGCGGGACGACGACGCCGCCCGCGCGCCGCGGCGCCCCGCCCGCGCCGCCAGGCCGGTGGGTCCGGTGAGCGCGGCCCGGGATGCGATCCGTCTCACGTGGGCGGCGGTACTCTGGCTCTCATGTTGGATCTGCCGCTTCCCTCCGCCGACGACGTGGGGCTGCCCCCCGCGATCGGACCCCTCCTCTCCCACTACCTCCCGGACCTGATCCGCTTCCGCCGGGACGTGCACCGGCACCCGGAGCTGTCCTACGAGGAGTACCGCACCACGGAGCGGATCGTGAACGCCCTGGAGTCCTCCGGCCTGCACCCCGTGCGCTTCGAGCGCACCGGCTGCTACGTGGACGTGGGGCGCGGACCCGTGATGGTGGGGCTGCGGGCGGACATCGACGCCCTGCCGATCCTCGAGGACACGGGGCTGGACTACGCCTCCATCAACGAGGGCGTGATGCACGCGTGCGGCCACGACATCCACACCACCGTGATGCTCGGGGTGGCCCGTGTGCTCGCGGACCTGCACCGCTCCTCGCCGTTCGCGGGTACCGTGCGGATCGTGTTCCAGCCTGCGGAGGAGAAGCTGCCCGGCGGGGCGCTGAGCATCATCAGGCAGAACGTGCTGGCGGGGGTGCCGCGGATGTTCGCGCTGCACTGCGAGCCCAAGCTGGACGTGGGGCAGGTGGGCACCCGGATCGGGGCCATCACCTCGGCGTCCGACACCATCCGGATCGAGCTCTCCGGGCGCGGCGGGCACACGTCCCGTCCGCACCTGACCGAGGACCTGGTCTACGCGATGAGCCAGATCGCGATCGACGTGCCCGCGGTGCTCTCGCGCCGGGTGGACGTCCGCTCGGGCGTGGCCGTGGTGTGGGGCCAGATCCACGCGGGCGTGGCCCCCAACGCCATCCCCATGTCCGGCTTCATGGCCGGGACCATGCGCTGCCTCGACGCGGACGCGTGGTACCAGGCCGGGGAGATGCTCGACGAGGTCGTGGGGCAGGTGGCCGCCCCCTACGGCGTGAACGTGGACCTCGAGCACATCCGCGGCGTGCCCCCGGTGGTCAACGGGGAGACCGAGACCACCCTGCTGGAGATCGCGGCCCGTGCGGAGCTGGGGGAGGAGAGCATCCTGCTCGTGGAGCAGTCCATGGGCGGGGAGGACTTCGCGTGGTTCCTGCAGCACGTGCCCGGGGCCATGATGCGCCTCGGCACGCGGGAGCCGGGCGGGCGCACCTACGACCTGCACCAGTCCGACTACACCCCCCAGGAGGAGGCGATCCGCTGCGGCGTCCAGGTCATGGCCTCCACGGCACTGCGGGCGGTCCGGCTGCGGGTGCGCGAGCTCTCGGACGCCGCGGCGCCGGCCGAGCCCGCCGAGGCCGAGCAGGGAACCCCGTGACCACGTGGCACCTCCGGGGCGCCCTGGCGCTCGCCCTGGCGGGGGTCACCGGGCTCGGTGCGACCGGCTGCGGTGCGGTGTCCGGCTCCTCCGGGGACGGCAGCGCCGAGGGCTCGGAGTTCACGGGGTGCATCGTCTCCGACGACGGCGGCTTTCAGGACCGTTCCTTCAACCAGAGCTCCTGGGAGGGTCTCAAGGCCGCCGAGGAGCACCGGGGGATCACGGTCGGTCAGGCGGAGTCGCAGTCCCAGACGGAGTTCGAGCCCAACCTCCGGTCCATGGTGCAGCGCGGCTGCGGCCTCACTGTGGCGGTGGGCTCCATGCTCGCGGACACCACCAGGAAGGTCGCAGCGGCCAACCCGGACCGGCACTTCGCCATCGTGGACGACGCCTCCGTCACGGCCGATAACGTGAAGCCGATCGTCTACAACACCGCGGAGGCGGCGTTCCTGGCCGGCTACCTCGCGGCGGGCACCACCCGCAGCGGCACGGTGGCCACCTACGGCGGCATGGACATCCCCACCGTGACCGTGTTCATGGACGGCTTCGCCGACGGTGTGTCGTACTACAACCGGAAGAACAAGAAGGACGTCACGGTCCTGGGCTGGGACCGGCAGTCCCGCAAGGGCACGTTCCTCAGCTCCTTCCAGGACACCGAGGATGCGAGCCGGACCACCGCAGAACTGATCGGGGACGGTGCGGACGTGGTGCTGCCCGTGGCCGGGGAGGCCTCCGAGGGAACGGTGGAGGCGGTGGTGGAGGCCAACAAGGGGAACAAGGGCGACAAGGACGTCCGCATCATCTGGCCGGACACGGACGGCTACGAGACCCTCGACGCCGGCAGGGAGTTCCTGCTGACCTCGGTGCTCAAGCACATGTCCACCTCGGTGGAGGAGGTGGTGACCCAGGCCGCGGACGGCAGGTTCGACAGCACCCGCTACGTGGGAACGCTCGGCAACGGCGGTGTGGGCCTGGCGCCGTACCACGACCAGCAGAAGACCGTGGGCGAGGCCCTCGACAAGCAGGTCCAGAAGCTCAAGCAGGACATCATCGACCGCCGGGTCGCGGTGACGTCCAGCAGCGCGCCGACCGCGCGCGCCACCTAGACCATCCGCCGGGCGCCGCTCGTCACCGCCCCGGCACCGCCACGACCACCAGCACGAGGAACGGGAGCCACCATGACCGAGAACCAGCACACCGTGGACGACGCCACCTGGCAGCGGCTACAGCGGGCCGCGACGGACGCGCTCGCGCACTCGTACTCGCCCTACTCGAACTTCCCCGTGGGTGCCGCGGCCCTCGTGGACGACGGGCGCACGGTGACCGGGGCGAACATCGAGAACGCCTCCTACGGGATCACCCTGTGCGCCGAGTGCTCCCTGGTCAGCGCGCTGCACATGTCCGGCGGCGGCAAGCTCACGGCGTTCGTGTGCGTGGACGGCCACGGGGAGGTGCTCATGCCGTGCGGGCGCTGCCGCCAGCTGCTCTACGAGCACCGGGCCCCGGGCATGCAGCTGCTCACCGTGAGCGGTGTGCGCACCATGGACCGGGTGCTGCCGGACGCGTTCGGCCCCGAGAACCTCTAGCGCCCCGCGGAGCCGCCGCCGCGAGAGCTCCGTGCTCCCCGCGTCCGCGCAGGGCGGCGCACCTATACTGAGCACCAGACCGAGCCCGGCTTTCGAAGGGAAACATTCACGTGGGTTTGAGAGATCTGTTCCGCAGCACGAAGCACGACACCCCGACGCCCGAGCCGTCCCCGGGGGCCCGGCCCACCGCGCCCGGTCCCGAAGACGGTGCGGGCCGCCAGCAGCACGAGGCCGCCCAGCAGACCGCCCCCGGTGAGGCGGCCCCGCGCCGTCGTCCCGAGCCGGCCTCCGAGCCGCTGCCCGAGGACGGCGCGCTGCACCACCTCGTGGAGCTGCTGCTCTCCCGCGGAGCGGACCGCGCGCGGCTCACGCTGGTGCAGTCCGGCAACATCATGACCCACCAGACGCGCCAGGCCGTGGGGGAGGCCCAGGACGAGGTCGAGAACGGCACGGTGGACCAGGGGTCACCGCTGTTCGACGACGTCGCGGACCTCTACACGCAGGCCATGAGCACCCCCGTGGGGCCGTGGCGGCAGCTGGACCTGGTGGTCGCGGCGCCGGAGGACGGGCTGCGCGAGATCACGGTGAGCTACGACTTTCCCAACGGGGAGTCCCGCACCGAGCACTACAGCCACGGCCGGGCCCGCTCCGGGGACTCCCAGGACCGGCACGGCGTACCGGGCACCACCGAGCACGCTCGTGACGGGCAGCCGGTGGAGCACGCGCCCGCCGAGCAAGCGTCCGAGTCGCACCCGGGCACCGGGGTGGGGGCCGCAGCCCTGGCCGGCGGCGCCGCCGGCGGTCTCGCGGGCGCGGGGCACTCCCGCACCGACGAGCACGGGACGGCCGGGGAGGCCGGTGCCCACGACGGCACCGCGTCCACCCAGGGCACCGTTGCCCATGACGCTCCCGCCACGGGCGACGCCGCCATGGACCACGCCGCTGCAGACGACGCCGCGGCGCCCACCGAGGCCGAGGACAGCGTCCAGGTGGTCGAGGACGGCCACGCCGAGCCCGCCGAGGACGGGGACGTCCTGACCGCGGGCACCACCGAGCCCGTGGTCGCCCACGACGCCTCCGCCGCGCAGCCCTCCACCGGGCAGGAGTCGGCCGGGACCGTCGCAGCTCCGGAGAGCGCGGAGCTCGCTTTCGACGCGCAGGACGGCCGCTTCCCCGAGGATGCCGAGCTCGGCGCCGAGGACGACGCCCGGTTCGAGCAGGGCCTCGGGGAGGACCCGCGGGTCGCCGAGGACGCGCCCGCCGGCCAGGTCCACGGGGAGCAGCACGCCCCGGAGGGTTCCGACGAGCTGCCCGCCCACGTGGACGAGTCCGCGTTCGGCGCCGACGCCCAGGACCCCCTGCTGCCGGCCCAGGCGGGCGTGTCCGGGGACGACGACCCCTCGGGTGCCCCGCAGCTGGCGACCGCCACGGACGTGTCCCCCTCCTACCGCGCACCCGCCCAGGAGCAGGACGCGGACCCGAACGCCCTCGCCACCGGGAACCTCGTGCTGAGCGTGGGGGACGTGACAGCACGGCTCTCGGATGCCCAGCGCCACCTGTTCGGGGAGGACGGCACCGCGCGTGACGTCTCCACGGTGCTGATCCGCGTGCGCGCGCTCGGCACGTACTACGACGCTCTCACGCACGTCCGCCTCAACGGCTTCTGGGACCAGCGGCCCACGTTCGAGCTGGTTCCGGAGGAGCAGCTGAAGGTCCAGGAGCTCAAGGACGACTCCTACGTGGAGGGCTCCGGCGCCCCCCTGGCCATGATGTTCCGCTTCCGCCCGGGGGTTCCCCCGGAGGTCGCGTTCGACTACTCGGACGAGGAGGCCTTCGTGCGCTACGAGCAGCGCTTGCCGGGGCAGAACTACCTCGAGGAGCTGCGGATGTACCCGCGCACCGGCTCCAACATCCCCCGCCACGTCAACGACGCCCTGCAGGACTGGAACTACTGAGCCATGACCTCACGAGCAACCCCCGAGGGCCCCGTCCGCACCACGGACGGGGCCCTCGGGCCACACGCACTGATCTCGCTGCACGACCACCTGGACGGGGCGCTGCGCCCGGCCACCGTGGTGGAGCTCGCCGCACAGGTGGGCCACGAGCTGCCCGCCACGGATCCAGACTCCCTGGGGCAGTGGTTCCGCGACAGCGCGGACTCCGGCAGCCTCCCGCGCTACCTGGAGACCTTCTCCCACACGGTGGCGGTCATGCAGACCGCGTCCGCCCTGCGACGGGTGGCCCGGGAGTACGTCGAGGACTGCGCCGCGGACGGTCTCGTGCACGCGGAGGTGCGCTGGGCACCCGAGCAGCACGTGTCGGGCGGGCTCACGCTGGGCGAGGCCGTGGACGCCGTCCAGGGGGGTCTGGACGAGGGCGTCGCGGCGGTCCGCGCCGCGGGGGGCCACCTCTCGGTGGTGCAGATCCTGTGCGCCATGCGGCACCTGGACCGTTCCCCGGAGATCGCCCGTCTCGTGGTGCGCCGCGTGCGCGCGGCCGAGCAGACCACGACGCCGCACGGCTCGGTCGCCGGGGAGCCCTCGCCGGGATCGGTGGTCGGCTTCGACCTCGCCGGCCCGGAGGCGGGCTTCCCCGCCTCGGGCCACCGTGAGGCCCTCGACCTCCTGGCAGGGGAGCGGATCCCCGTGACGCTGCACGCGGGGGAGGCCGCCGGGGCGGAGTCCATGGCGGACGCGCTCGACGCCGGCCGGGCCCTGCGGCTGGGCCACGGGGTCCGGCTGCTGGACGAGGACCGCGGCATGAGTGCACCCCTGACGCGGTGGATCCGGGACCGCAGGATCGCCCTCGAGGTCTGCCCGTGCTCCAACCTGCAGACGGACGCAAGTGCCGCGTGGGGCACCACCGTGGCGGAGCACCCCGTGACCGCGATGCTGCGCGCGGGGTTCGCCGTGACCGTGTCGCCGGACAACCGGCTGATGAGCGCCACGTCCGTGACCCACGAGCTCGACCGGCTGCGCGCCGAGGCCGGTTGGAGCGAGCAGGACGTCCTCGCGGTCCAGCGCACCGCCGCCCGCGCGGCCTTCGTGCCGCGCGAGTACCAGGACTGGCTCGAGCGCCGCGTCACGGGGGAGGCCTCGTGAGCCCGGAGCGTCACGACGACGCGTCCTCGGAATCGGCGTCGACCGCCCAGACCGGTGAGGGGAACGGATCACTCCGCGAACCGCTCGCGCCCTCCCACCCGGACGCGGCCCCGACGGCCACCGGCGCGGGCCACGGAGGACCGGGGGAGCGCTTCGAGCGGCTGCTGGCCGTGATGGACACCCTGCGCTCCCCGGGCGGCTGCCCGTGGGACGCGGAGCAGACCCACGAGTCCCTGCTGCGCTACCTCGTGGAGGAGTCCTACGAAGTGGTCGAGGCGGTCGAGGCCCTGGAGCCGTCGCAGCGGCGACGGGACGAGCTCGTGGAGGAGCTCGGGGACGTGCTGCTGCAGGTGGTGTTCCACGCGCGGATCGGGCAGGAGCACCCGCAGCCCCAGCGCTTCGACGTCACGGACGTGCTCGCGGCCGTGACCGACAAGCTCGTGCGGCGCCACCCGGCCGTGTTCGGCACCGCGCAGCCCGGCACGGGGCCCGAGCCGTCCGGCACTACCGCCACGGAGTCCGGCACGGCCACCGTGCAGTCCGGCATAACCGGCGGGTACCCCGCCGCGGGCGGCGGGCACGGCTCCGCCTCCGCACCGGTGGAGCACGGCCCGGAGTCTGCGGGCAGCATGCGATCGGACGGGGAAGCTCAGCACGCACCGGGCAGTGCGGACCCCGCCGAGGCCCCCGGTGCGGTGGGCGAGGGGCAGGCAGGGGACCCAGCGGCGTCGTCCGAGGCGCCCGCCCGGGAACGGCCCAGCACCGCGGAGCTCTCCGCGCGCTGGGACGCGGTGAAGCGCGAGGAGAAGCCGCACCGCACGCGCGTGTTCGACGGCATCCCCCCGGCGCTGCCCGCGCTCGCCTACGGGGAGAAGGCGCTGTCCAAGGCCCGCCGGCACGGTGTGGCGGGCGTGCGGCCCGTGGAGCCGGAGCTGCCGCCCGAGCAGCGCGAGGCGGAGGAACGGGACCTGGGGGAGGCCCTGCTGCGTCAGGTGGAGACGGCCTCGGCACGCGGTCTGGACGCGGAGCGCGCCCTGCGGGCGGCCGTGCGCCGGTTCGTGCGGGAGAACGACGGCCCCCTGGCGGGGTGAGCGCCGTCATCCCGGGCGCGTCTCGCGGGGATGCGCGGGCGCTCGGTAGGCTGGGAGGCGGGGCCGAGACCGCCCCACGGGTCGACGACCGACAAGGAGATTTTCATGGCAATGATCATTGCGCTGCAAGCCCGCCAGATCCTGGATTCCCGCGGCAACCCCACGGTCGAGGTGGAGGCGCTGCTGGACGACGGCAGCTTCGGCCGCGCCGCCGTGCCCTCCGGAGCCTCGACGGGTGAGTTCGAGGCCGTCGAGCGCCGTGACGGCGACAAGAAGGTCTACCAGGGCAAGGGCGTGCTGGACGCCGTGCACGCCGTGGACGAGGAGCTCGAGCAGGTGGTGGTCGGTCTGGACGCCTCCGACCAGCGCGCCGTGGACCAGGCCATGCTGGAGCTGGACGGCACCGACAACAAGGCCAAGCTGGGCGCGAACGCCATCCTGGGCGCCTCCATGGCGATCGCCCGCGCGGCCGCGAGCTCCGCGGACCTGCCGCTGTACAAGTACCTGGGCGGGCCCAACGCCCACGTGCTGCCCGTGCCCATGATGAACATCCTCAACGGCGGCTCGCACGCGGATTCCAACGTGGACATCCAGGAGTTCATGATCGCCCCGATCGGCGCGCCCACGTTCTCCGAGGCGCTGCGCTGGGGCGTGGAGGTCTACCACAGCCTCAAGTCCGTGCTGAAGGACCGCGGCCTGTCCACGGGCCTGGGGGACGAGGGCGGCTTCGCACCGAATCTCGAGTCCAACGCCGCCGCGCTCGACCTCATCCTCGAGGCCATCGACAAGGCCGGCTACAAGCCCGGGCGTGACATCGCGCTCGCCCTGGACGTGGCCTCCTCGGAGTTCTTCGACAAGGGCACGTACACCTTCGAGGGCAAGAAGCGCTCCGCGGAGGAGATGTCCGCGTACTTCGCGGACCTCGTGGAGAAGTACCCGCTCGTGTCCATCGAGGACCCCCTGGACGAGGACGACTGGAAGGGCTGGGCCACGCTCACCGAGCACATCGGCGACAAGGTGCAGCTCGTGGGCGACGACCTCTTCGTGACCAACCCGGAGCGGCTGGCACGCGGCATCCAGGAGGGCGTGGCCAACGCCCTGCTCGTGAAGGTCAACCAGATCGGCTCCCTGACCGAGACGTTCGACGCCGTGGAGCTCGCCCAGCGCAACGGCTACCGCTGCATGATCTCCCACCGTTCCGGTGAGACCGAGGACACCACCATCGCGGACATCGCGGTGGCCGTGAACGCGGGCCAGATCAAGACCGGTGCCCCCGCCCGCTCCGAGCGCGTGGCCAAGTACAACCAGCTGCTGCGCATCGAGGAGGAGCTGGGCGACGCCGCCACCTACGCGGGCGCCTCCGCCTTCCCGCGCTTCGCCGCCAAATAGGCTCCGCGCGGCGGCGGCCCGCCGCCGTGCACGCCCCACGACGCCGCCCGGTCCCCTCGTCTGCGCACGCAGGGGGCCGGGCGGCGTCGCGCTGCGGGTACACTGGCCGAGCACGATCCGCCCCACCACGTCACCCGGGAGGTATGCATGGTCGGCCCCCGCCCCCGGATCCCCCGGCGCGCACCGCGCCCCGCTCGAGAGGCTGCCCGGCAGCGTCCGGAGCGTGACGCGCGCGGCTCCGAGGGGCGCAGGAACCGCGGCGGCTCCTCGACCCTGGCGGCCCCCACACCGGCGCGCTCCTTCAACGGGCGCCTGGTGGCCCTGGTCGTGGTGGCCACGCTCATCGTGTTCCTGGCCGCCCCCACCGCCAAGATCTTCCTGGACCAGCGCTCCCAGATCTCGGAGTTGCGCTCGAGCATCTCCCACGAGCAGCAGCGCCAGCAGCAGCTCAAGCGCGAGGAGCAGCTGTGGGGGGACGACTCCTACGTGGAGCAGCAGGCCCGCGAGCGGATGTCCTACGTGATGCCGGGGGAGAGCGCCTACGTGGTGCTCGGTGCGGACACCGCACCCCACCAGGCCGCGGAGTCCTCCGCGGAGCAGGTGGAGGCCGGCCGGCCCGCCTGGGCGGACGGGCTGTGGCAGTCCGTGGTGGACTCGGCCTACCCCCAGGAGGACATCACCCTGGAACCCGAACCCCGAGAAAGCAGCAGCAAGTGAGCGCACCGCACGACCCCACCGTGACCCCCCAGGACCTCACCGTGGTGGGTGCCCAGCTCGGCCGCCCGGCGCGAGACGTGGTGGAGATCGCCGCGCGCTGCACGTGCGGCAACCCGCTCGTGGTGGCCACGGCCCCGCGGCTGAGCAGCGGCACCCCGTTCCCCACCGTGTTCTACCTGACCCACCCCGCGGTCACGGCCGCGGTGTCCCGCCTCGAGGCCGAGGGCGCGATGTATGCCATGACGGACCGCGTGGCCGAGGATCCGGAGCTGGCCGAGCGCTACCGCGCCGCCCACGAGGACTACCTCGCCCAGCGGCGTCGGATCGAGGAGCTCGCCGGGACCGGGGACGTCCCCGAGATCGAGGGCATCTCCGCGGGCGGCATGCCCACGCGCGTCAAGTGCCTGCACGTGCTCGTGGGGCACAGCCTGGCCTCCGGGCCCGGCGTGAACCCGCTCGGGGACGAGACCCTCGCCATGATCGCCGACACCTGGACCCCCGAGCGCTGCGCGTGCGACCCCGCATGGCGCGCCGCGGCCTGACCCCGCGCCCCGCGGGCCCGTCCGCGAACCTCCCAGCACCACCGACCCGAGGGACTCTCCTGCCATGCGCGTAGCCGCCATCGACTGCGGAACAAACTCCATTCGCCTGCTCATCGCGGACGCCCGCACCGACGAGAGCGGCCGCACCGTGCTGCGGGACGTGGTGCGCGAGATGCGCATCGTGCGCCTCGGGCAGGGCGTGGACGCCACCGGGTGGCTCGCCGAGGCCGCCCTCAAGCGGACCTTCGCCGCCGCGGACGAGTACGCGGCGCTGATCGAGCACCACGGCGCGGACCGGGTGCGCTTCGTGGCCACCTCCGCCACCCGTGACGCCGGCAACCGTGACGTGTTCGTGGCCGGGATCCGCTCACGCCTGGGGGTCGAGCCCGAGGTGGTCAGCGGGGACGAGGAAGCCGCACTGTCCTTCCGCGGTGCCCTCAACGCCGCGGCGGAGCTGGACCCGGCGGACCGCGTGCTGGTGGTGGACCTGGGCGGTGGCTCCACGGAGTGCGTGCTGGGCACCCCGCGCGAGGTGATCGCCGCCAGGAGCGTGGACGTGGGGTGCGTGCGCATGACGGAGCGCCACCTGGGCTCCAACCCTCCCACCGAGGAGCAGCAGGCGCGCGTGCTGCGCGACGTGGGCGAGGCCATGGACGTGGTGGCCCGCACCGTCCCCCTGGAGCGCACCACGCGGCTCGTGGGGGTTGCCGGGACGGTCACCACGGTGACGGCCATGGCTCTGGGCCTGGAGCACTACGACCCCGAGCGCATCAACGGCACCGTGCTGGAGATCCCCGATGTGACCCGGGCGTGCCGGGAGCTGACGGCCATGACCCGCGAGCAGCGTGCGGCCCTGGGGTTCATGCACGAGGGGCGCGTGGACGTGATCGGGGCCGGTGCGCTCGTGTGGCGCCGCGTGGTCGAACGCGTGGCCCGGGCCACGGACGGGCGCGTGCGCACCGTGACCGCGAGCGAGCACGATATTTTGGACGGCATCGGGCTGTCGCTGGTGCCCTGAGCCCGGCGCGTCCTCGCCACGCCCACCCCCAACGGCGCCCGGCCCCGGTCGGACGGGCCGCCGCACCCCACCACGCGCCTCGCGCGGGAAAGCACCGAGGGTCCATGACACGCCGTTCCACCACGCGCGCCGTGCTCGCCGGCGCCGCCGCCCTGCTGCTCGCGGGAGCCGCCCCGGCCGTCGCCACGGCGCAGGAGCCCGCGGTGCCCCGGCCCGCGCCCTCGGTGCCCGTGCAGTCGCCCCCGGCCCCACCGCCCGCGAACGGCAAGCCCGCCGTGGACACCGCAGACATCCGTCAGCGCGAGTACTGGCTGGACGACTACGGCGTGCGGGACGCGTGGCGCAGGGCCACAGGCAAGGGCGTGAAGATCGCCGTGATCGACACCGGCGTGGACGGCTCCCACCCGGACCTCGAGGGTGCGGTGCAGCCGGGCACGGACGCCTCCGGCGCGGGACAGTCCGACGGCCGCAAGGGCCTCGGCGCGGAACCCGAGCACGGCACCCTGGTCTCCTCCCTGGCGGCCGGACGCGGGCACGGTGCCCCGAACGCCGAGGGCCCGGGTCGCGAGAAGGGCGTGCTGGGCGTGGCCCCGGACGCCGAGATCCTCCCGGTGTCCCTGTGGCTCGGCAACGAGGAGCCGGGCGTGAAGGACGTCAACCAGCAGATCCCGGACGCGGTGCGCTGGGCCGTGGACCACGGCGCGGACGTGATCAACATGTCCGTGGGCTCGGACTCCACCGCGTGGCCGCAGTCGTGGGACTCCGCGTTCGCGTACGCGGAGGAGAAGAACGTGCTGGTGGTCGCGGCCGCCGGCAACCGGGGGTCCGGGCTGAACCAGGTGGGAGCCCCCGCCACCATCCCCGGGGTGCTCTCTGTGGGCGGCGTGGACCGCTCTGGGCGCGCGAGCTGGGACTCCTCCTCCCAGGGCATCTCGATCGCGGTGGCCGGGCCCAGCGAGGACATGGTGGGGGCCATGCCTGGCGGCGGCTACGCCGAGTGGTCCGGGACCTCGGCCACCGCGCCGCTCGTCGCGGGCACCGCGGCGCTCATCAAGCAGGAGCACCCGGACCTCACCGCCGCGCAGGTGGCGCAGCGGATCGTGAAGACCGCCCACGACGCCGGGGACAAGGGCAAGGACCCCATCTACGGCTACGGGGTGCTGGACGTGCGCGCGGCCGTGCTGGACGACGTCGAGACCACGCAGGAGAACCCGCTGGGCAGCATCCGGCACTGGATCGAGCAGAACCGGCCCCGCAGCGCGTCCCCGCAGCCCTCGGCCACGCCCAGCACCGCCGAGGGGGACACCCGGCAGGTCACCGAGGAGGCCACCCCGCCCGTGGCCCAGGCTCCGCTCAACGAGACCGGCGCCCTGCCCGTGGTGGTCCTGACCTCCTTCGGGCTGGTGGTCGCGGGGCTCACGGTGGCCGCGATCCTGCACATCCGCAGGCTCTCCCGCTGATTTCACGCACAGCACAGCGGGCGGGGACGGTCCGTCAGCAAAAGCCCCGTGCCGTGGGTAAACTCGGTGGCATGTCTTTCAATCAACTTGCTAAGGACCGTCCGCGCCTTCTCATCGTGGGTGGCGGCTACGTTGGTTTCACCCTCGCGCAGAAGCTGCAGACCCGCATCAAGGAGTCCGGCGGCGTGGTCACGGTGGTGGACCCCAACCCGTACATGACCTACCTCCCGTTCCTGCCGGAGGTGGCGGCGGGCAACATCGACGCCCGTTCCGCCGTGATCTCCCACCGTCACCACCTCGGTGACTGCGAGCTGATCGACGGCCGCGTGGAGCACATCGACCACGCCAACCACAAGGTCACCATCCGTGGCATCGATGAGGGCCCGCAGTTCGAGCTGCCCTACGACGAGATCGTCGTGGCCGGCGGATCCACCACGCGCACGTTCCCCATCCCGGGGCTCGCGGAGAAGGCCATCGGCATGAAGACCATCGAAGAGGCCGTGTCCGTGCGCAACTGGGTGCTCGAGCGCATCGAGGTGGCCTCCCTGACGGACAGCGAGGAGGACAAGCGCAAGGCGCTGACCTTCATCGTGGTGGGCGGCGGCTACGCCGGCTCCGAGTCCATCGCCGAGCTCGAGGACATGGCCCGCTCCGCCGTGGAGCGCAACGACCGCCTGCGCGTCTCTGACCTGCGCTTCGTGCTGGTCGAGGCCATGGGCCGGATCATGCCCGAGGTCTCCAAGGACCGCGCCGAGAAGGTCGTGGCCGAGATGCGCGCCCGCGGCATCGAGGTGCTGCTCAACACCTCGATCTCCGAGGTCGACGGGGACGTGGTGAAGCTCATCAACATGGGCGACAAGTCCCCGGCCGGGGAGGTCGCCACCGACACGCTCATCTGGTGCGCCGGCGTGCAGGCTTCCGGGTTCGTGAAGAACAGCGACTTCCCCGTGGATGAGCGCGGTCGCGTGCGCGTGGGTGCGGACCTGCGGATCACCGGCGACGACGGTCCCCTCGAGGGTGCCTGGGCCGCTGGCGACATCGCCGCCGTCCCGGACCTCACGGGCTCGGGCCCCGGCGGCTTCTGCGTCCCCAACGCCCAGCACGCGGTGCGCCAGGCCGCCACCATGGCCAAGAACATCATGGCCGCCCACCAGGGTGCTCCCCTGGAGGACTACTACCACGAGAACCTCGGTTCCGTGGCTGGCCTGGGCCTCTACAAGGGTGCGGCCACCATCCGCGGCGTGGACCTCGGCGGGCTGCCCGCGTGGGCCATGCACCGGCTCTACCACGGCTACGCCATCCCCACCGTGGAGCGCAAGGTCCGGGTGTTCACGGAGTGGGGCATCAACATGCTCTTCGGCCGGGACACCACCGCCCTGCGCCACCTGCGGGAGCCGCGCCGCGCGTTCCTCGAGGCCGCGGGCAAGGACCTCCCCGCGGAGAAGGCCAAGCTCTAGCCACGCCTCCGCACGCCGCCCGGACGTGCAGCGGTGGGGTCGCGCAGCCGCGCGACCCCACCGTCGTCGTTGCGGCCCCCATAGCCCAACCGGCAGAGGCAGCGGACTTAAAATCCGCTCAGTGTGGGTTCGAATCCCACTGGGGGCACCCCTCCACCCGCCCGCGTTCGCCCTGCAGGAACTCCCTGCCGGGGTTCAGATCCCACTGCTAGCCTGTGTGCACAGCTCGAACACGCCCTCGAAAGGACGTCACATTGGCCGGCGGAAACCCCCTCCTCAACGATTTCGGCAAGAAGAACGCCACCGCGCCGGGTTCCTACCAGGATCCCCGCCACTCGCCCGAGCAGCTCGAGCGGATGTACAACGCTCCCGCCGCGGGCCCCGCGCAGACGGGCCGCATGAGCTACGACGACGTCGTGATGCGCACCGGGCTCGTACTCGCGTGCGTGATCGCCGCGGCGGTGGCCGGCTGGATGCTCCCCGCGCTCGCGTTCCCGGGCGCACTGGTGGGCCTGGTCCTCGGGCTGGTCAACAGCTTCAAGCGTGAGCCCAGCCCCGTGCTGATCATCCTCTACGCCCTCGCGGAGGGCCTGTTCCTGGGCGGTGTCTCGGGGATCTTCGAGGCCCGCTACCCGGGCATCGTGATCCAGGCGGTCATCGGGACCCTCGCGGTCTTCGTCTCCGTGCTGGTGCTGTACAAGACCGGGGTGCTGCGCGCGACGCCGCGGGTGACCAAGTTCTTCATGGTCGCGCTCATGGCCTACGCGATCTTCGCCCTGGTGAACCTGGGCACCAGCCTGCTGGGCGGGTTCGACATGCGCTCCGAGGTGAGCGTCATGGGCATCCCGCTGGGGCTGATCGTGGGCGCGGTAGCCATCCTGCTCGCGGTGTACAGCTTTGTGCTGGACTTCGAGAACATCAGCGACGGCGTGGCCCGCGGCATCCCGCAGAAGGCGGCCTGGACCGCGGCCTTCGGACTCACCGTCACCCTCATCTGGACCTACGTGGAGATCCTGCGGCTGCTGTCCATCATCCGCTCCATGAGCGACTGACCCACCCTCCGGCCGCGGCCGGGGCTCCGGGGCCGCGTCCCCGGGCCGGCCCCGCGGTCGGTCGCGGGGACCCCTCGGGCGGGTCGGTCACCGCACGTCACGGCGGCCCGGTGCACTGCGCACCGGGCCGCCGGTCCATGCACGCGACGGTCGTTCGTGGGCGGGCCGGACGGCGTCGCCTGTCGCCCTGTCGCCCTGTCGCACTGGGGCCCGTGGCCCGGCGCCGGGGGACGGGCTCAGAGGTAGCTGATGCCGAGTTCGCGCGGCGGCAGGTTGATGGCGCGCGCGGGCACGCTACTGCTCGCGGCGCGACCCACGAACAGCCAGCCCAGCACCTCCTCGTGCTCGTCCAGGGAGTAGAAATCGCGCAGCAGCGCACGGTCGTAGGGCTCGCGCCGGGACCACATGGTGGCCCAGCCCTGGGCGTAGAGCGCGGCCTCGAGCACCCCGCGGGCCGCGTGGACGTCCCCGCGCTGCTCCTTCTTCGACTCGGCCAGCTTCGGGTGGTGGCGGAAGACGATGGCCAGCGCCACCCCGCCGCGCGAGGCCCACTGCAGGCTGCCGCGGTAGGCGGCCAGCACCCTGATCTTCTTCCCCTTGAGCCGGGGGACCGGGCCCGTGAGGTTCGGCACGCTCGTGAGACCGGCCATGGCGGCCGCGAGCAGGGGCGCCGAGCGGCGGTCGGTCACGGCCACCCGCCACCCCGTGGGCCGCTCGTCGTACTTCGCCCCCGCGGCGGCGCGCAGGACGGTCTCGAGCTCCTCGCGGCGCGGGCTCTCCTGGGTCAGCAGGCTCGCGGGCCGGCGCTGGGCCAGAACCCTCAGCAGTGTGGTGGACATGACAGCCATCTTGTCACCCTCCCGTGGCGTTCTCCGGTACCAGCGCTGCGCGCAATGGTGCGATGATAGGGGACATGTCATCCAGCGTTCCGACGTCGCGCCCGGGCTCGATCCCGCCCGGTGCCCCAGGCGTCCCCTCCCGTCCCCATCCCGCCGAGGACCCCCAGGACATGGTCACGGCCCCGGTGCGGATCGCCGCGGCCTGGTCCTGGCGGGTGCTGCTCATCGTCGCCGGGGTGGGTGTGGTGTGGTGGCTCCTGGGCCACGTCACCACGGTGCTCATCCCGGTGCTGCTCGCCGCGCTGATCGCCGGTCCGCTCTCCCCGGCCGTGCGCTGGCTGCGGGCCCGGCACTTCCCGTCCGCGCTCGCGGCCATCACGGTGGAGCTCGGCCTGATCCTCGTGGTCCTGGGTCTGCTGGTGCTCTCCGGGCAGCAGATCGTCGTGGGCTTCGCGCAGCTCTCCGACAAGGCCGTGGCCGGCTTCCAGAAGCTGCTGGGCATGCTCGAGGACAGCCCCCTGAAACTCACCACGGACTCCATGAGCCAGTGGTTCTCCGAGCTGGGCAACACCCTGCAGGAGAACTCGAACGCCATCCTGTCCGGGGCCATGACGTTCGGCTCCACCGCGGGCAGCATCCTCACCGGCACCATCCTGATGCTGTTCGTGCTGCTGTTCTTCCTGTTCGACGGCGAGAACATCTGGCTGTTCCTGGTCAAGCTCTTCCCGCGCCGGGCCCGCGCCGCCGTGAACGGTGCCGGGCGCCGGGGCTGGATCTCGCTCGCGCAGTACGTGCGGATCCAGGTCTTCGTGGCGTTCGTGGACGCCCTGGGCATCGGGCTGGGCGCGTTCCTGCTGGGAGTGCCCTTGGCGCTGCCCATCGGTGTGCTCGTGTTCCTGGCCTCGTTCATTCCCATCGTGGGTGCCGTGGTCACCGGCGCCGTGGCCGTGCTGGTGGCCCTGGTGGCCGTGAGCCCCGGGATCGCCCTGGCCATGCTGGGCGTGGTGCTGCTCGTGCAGCAGATCGAGTCCAACATCCTGCAGCCGCTGATCATGGGCAAGGCCGTGTCCCTGCACCCCGTGGCCGTGCTGCTCGCCGTGGCCACCGGCAGCATGCTCTTCGGGATCGTGGGTGCACTGTTCGCGGTGCCGGTCATGGCGTTCGCCAACACCATCGTGCGCTACCTGGCCGCGCGGTCCTGGGAGCACGACGACAAGATCGCCTGGGAGCCGTTCCTCTACCCCTGGGAGATCAAGAAGACCGCGAAGAAGAAGAACCTCACGCCGGACCAGGTCATGGCCCAGCTGCAGCGCTTCCGCGGCAAGCGCCACCAGGAGCGCGAGGACGCGGAGAAGAAGCTCGAGGAGAAGCACCGGAAGGACACCCGCCACCGCGAGTCCTCCGGGCACCTCGAGGACACCCGGCACTAGCACCCGGCCTCTCGCGTAATAGCATGGAACGCGGCGTCCCCCACCCGGGGCGCCGCGTTCTCCGTGTTCCCGCAGCACGTCCGGCAGTGATCCCACCGGGCCGTGCCCCCGCAGGGCGAGCCGCCTCGATCGGCGCCGACGAAAGAAGTTCTTGTGGCCCACACTGCACTGTCCGTCTCCGTGGACGACGTCCGCGACGCCGCCCAGCTCCTCGACGGGGTCATCGAGCGGACTCCTCTTGCCCACTCCCGGGCGCTGTCCCGCATGCTGGGCTCCGAGGTCTACCTCAAGTGCGAGAACCTGCAGCGCGCCGGGTCCTTCAAGGCCCGCGGCGCCTACGTGCGCATGTCCCAGCTCTCGGAGGACGAGAAGCGCCGGGGCGTGGTGGCGGCGTCGGCGGGCAACCACGCGCAGGGCGTGGCGCTCGCGGCCGCGAAGCTGGGGATCACGGCGCGGATATACATGCCGCGGGGCGCGGCGCTGCCCAAGATCGCGGCCACCCAGGACCACGGTGCGGAAGTGGTGCTGCACGGCTCCTCCGTGGACGAGGCCCTGGCCGAGGCTCAGCGTTTCGCGGACGAGACCGGGGCGGTCTTCGTGCACCCGTTCGACCACCGGGACATCATCGCGGGCCAGGGCACCATCGGCCTGGAAATCATCGACCAGCTGCCCACCGTGGACACGGTGATCGCGGGCGTGGGCGGAGGCGGCCTGCTGGCGGGGGTCTCCGTGGCGCTCAAGGCCAAGGCCCGGGAGCAGGGCAGGGACATCCGCGTGATCGGCGTGCAGGCGGAGAACGCCGCAGCCTACCCGCCGTCCCTGGCCGGGGACGCGATCGTGACGCTCTCCAAGGTGTCCACGATCGCGGACGGCATCGCCGTGGGGCGCCCCGGGCAGCTCCCGTTCAGCATCATCCGCGAGCTCGCGGACGACGTCGTCACGGTCTCGGAGGACTCCCTCGCCCAGGCGCTGATCTTCATGCTCGAGCGCAACAAGATGGTGGTGGAACCGGCCGGCGCCGTGGGGGTGGCCGCGATCCTCGAGGGCGAGCTGCGCGAGAGCCACCCGGACCTGGGCACCACCGTGGTGCTGCTCTCCGGCGGGAACATCGACCCCATGCTCATGCTCAAGGTCATCCAGCGGGGACTCTCCGCGGCGGGGCGCTACATGACCATCAAGATGATGCTCACGGACCGGCCCGGTGAGCTGGCGCAGATCTCGCAGCTCATCGCCGCCATGGACGCGAACGTGACCGGGGTGAACCACACGCGGATCGGCGGCTCCCTGTCCATGGGGGACGTCTCCATCACCATCGACATGGAGACCAAGGGCCACTCGCACTGCGACCAGGTGCTCGCGGCCCTGGAGTCGCACGGCTACCACCCCGTGGTGGTGCACTGAGCCCGGCGCGGACGGGAGCTCAGCGGCGTCGTGCGCGCGCGGTGACGTAGGTGATCAGCGCCATCGCGAAGGTGGCGACGATCAGGAGGTTGCGCGGCCCGCCGGTGGCGTTGAGCGCGGGGTTGCCCAGGCCCAGCACGTGCACCACGATCGCCGCCACCGCGAGCAGCGCGGTGACCACGGTCAGCGGCACGGTCCAGGGGGCGGGGCTGCGGTTCCAGTGCGTGACCACGGGCGGGCTCCTCACGGTGCGGGGGACGGGGCGTGACGACGTGCCTCCAGCGTATGCCCTGCTCCTCGACGCGAGGTGTGAACGCCCGGCGGCCGCGGGGCGCCGCGCAGGCTCGGGAACGCCGGAGGCCACCCCGCCGCAGCGGGGTGGCCTCCGTGGTGAACCGTGGGATCAGCGGCTGAAGGGCTTGGCCTTGAGGATCTTCACGGTGATGTCCTTGCCGTTGGGCGCCTGGTAGCTCACGGTCTCGCCCACCTTGTGGCCGTTGATCGCGGCACCCATGGGGGAGCGCTCGGAGAAGACCTCCAGGTCCTCCCCGCCGGTGAGGTCCTCGGCGACCTCGCGGGAGCCCATGAGGAACGTCATCTCGTCCCCGGCGATCTCCGCGGTGACCACCATGCCGGCCTCGATCACGCCGTCGTCCGCGGGGGCCTCGCCCACCTGGGCGTTCTCCAGCAGCTGGGTGAGCTGCACGATGCGGCCCTCGTTCTTGCCCTGCTCCTCACGCGCGGCGTGGTAGCCGCCGTTCTCCTTGAGGTCACCCTCGGAGCGGGCCTGTTCGATCCGGTCCACGATCTCCTGGCGGTAGGGCCCGGCAATGTAGTCGAGCTCCTTCTTCAGCCGGTCGTACGCTTCCTGGGTGAGCCAGGCTCCCTCTTGTGCAGGCACGGTGCCTCCGTTCTCTGGTGTCCACCGCCCTGGTGGACACGTGTGAAAAACCCCGCCCCGGTGCGGGCCAGGTGGCCCAGCGGTTCCGGGTCGGGGATGTGATCTCGGCAGAAGTCTAGAGGACCGGCGGCGTGCAACCCAAAGTGACGTGCGACACCGGCGGGCTCACCCGGTGGTGTTCCAGCACGAGTCCACCCCGGCCGTGGTGGCCGTGTTGGTGGTCCGTACGGGCACCCGGTGGGTGCTGGTGCGCCCGTTGAGCTGGTCCTCGGGCACGTGGCCGATGGTCACCTCGTTCCAGCCGACCACCGCGTACTGCTCGTTGAGGGCCTGCACCGCGCACGTGACGCTCTGCTCCGGGTCCTTGGTGAGGTCGAAGTCCGCGTACCCGTGAGCGGCGTCGGTGATCTGGAAGCCGACGTCCTTGAACACGGGCCGCTGGGACTGGCCCCACACGATCCACACCACGAACAGCGCGCTCACGAGCGTGGCGGCCGCGGCGATGAGGATCCAGCCGCGCCCGGACGGGCCGCGGCGCGGGGTGCGGGCGACGGTGCGGTGCCCGGAGCCGTAGCGGCGGGCGAGCCGTTCGGTGGGGGTGGGCCCGCCGTCGGCCGGCTGGGACGTCGCAGAACTCATGCCCACGAGTCTAGCGAGCGCCCAGGGGTGCCCTCTGTGGGTTCCCGCCCGAGTGCGTCCCCGCGTGAACCGGTGCGGGATCCGGGCCCGGCCGGCGGCGTAGGATATCCGGGGTTGTCATTTTCGCTTCGACGTCTTGGAGGCATCCGTTCGGTGACGGACTATTCGCAGCTTCGTTTGTTGGCCATCCACGCCCACCCGGACGACGAGTCCAGCAAGGGCGCGGCGACCATGGCCCACTACGCGCGCCTCGGTGCCCGGGTCATGGTGGCCACGTGCACCGGTGGTGAGCGCGGGTCCATCCTCAACGCCGAGATGGAGGGCGACGTCGCGGCCGAGCGGGACCTCACCGGCCTGCGCCGCCACGAGATGGCGGCGGCCGCCGCGGCCCTCGGCGTGGAGCACCGCTGGATCGGCTTCATGGACTCGGGCCTGCCCGAGGGGGACCCGCTGCCGCCCCTGCCGTGGGGCTGCTTCGCCCTGCAGCCGCTCGAGCGTGCCTCGGCGCCCGTGGTGCAGCTGGTGCGGGAGTTCCGCCCGCACGTGATCCTGAGCTACGACGAGAACGGCGGCTACCCGCACCCGGACCACATCCAGACGCACAACGTGGCCATGGAGGCCTACCGCCGCGCCGGTGATCCCGAGGCCTACCCCGGCACGGGTGAGCCGTGGACCCCGTCCAAGCTCTACTACGACCGCGCGTTCAACCCGGAGCGCTTCCTGGCCCTGCACGAGGCCCTGCTGGAGCGCGGGCTGGACTCCCCCTACGCGGAGCGCATCGCGGCGTTCCAGGAGTCGGACCCGGAGGGCCACCGCCCGCCCGTCGCCCGCCACGAGACCACCACCAGGGTTCGCTGCGAGGAGGAGTTCCCCGCCCGGGACCGCGCGCTGAGCGCCCACCGCACGCAGGTGGACCCCAAGGGCCTGTTCTTCTGGGTCTCCACGGACACCCAGGCCGAGGTATGGCCGTGGGAGGACTACACCCTCGCGGAGTCCCGTGTGGCCAGCGAGCTGCCGGAGACGGACCTCTTCGCAGGAATCGACCCCACGACCCCCCGGAAGTGAGTGCCGCCGTGCCCACGCTGCTGACCGTCCTGGCCGCCGCCACGCCCGCTCCGAGCCCGGAGAACACGCTGCGCCCCGGGCTGGACCCCAGCCAGGTCTCGCCGGGTCTCGTGGGCTTCCTCATGACCTTCGTGCTCACGGCGGCCGTGGTGCTGCTGGTGATCGACTTCAACCGCCGCAACCGTCGGCTGCGCTACCGCGCGCAGTACGCGGAGCAGCGCGCTGCGGAGGAGCAGGCGGTCCAGGTCACCGCGGGTGCGTCCGGGCACGACGCCGCCCGCTCCGGTTCCGCACCCCGGCCCGCCGACCGCGCTGCTCACCCTCACGACCACCCCGGAGCCACCGGGGAGAACGAGCTCCGAGACGCCCCCGGGGACCGTCACCGGCCCTGAGGAGGGCCAGGCCACCTGCGGTGGGCCGCCGCGTCCGTTGGGACCGGTGCCCGTCCTGCGAGCCCGCGATAGCCCTCCCCGCCTGTCGGGAACCCCCTCTCGCGCTGGTCCGTGCAGCGGCCCGTACCGCCGTCCGGCGGTCTGTGAGACGGTGGGGCCATGTCGAACCGCCTGGCCCGCGCCACCAGCCCGTACCTGCTCCAGCACGCCGAGAACCCCGTGGACTGGTGGGAGTTCACCCCGGAGGCGTTCGCGGAGGCGCGTGAGCGGGACGTGCCCGTGCTGCTGTCCGTGGGGTACGCGGCCTGCCACTGGTGCCACGTGATGGCCCACGAGTCCTTCGAGGATCCCGAGACCGGCCGGGAGATCAACGAGCACTTCGTGGCCGTGAAGGTGGACCGTGAGCAGCGCCCGGACGTGGACTCGATCTACATGGCGGCCACCCAGCTGCTCACGGGGCAGGGCGGGTGGCCCATGACCGTGTTCCTCACGCCGCAGGGCAGGGCCTTCCACGCCGGGACCTACTACCCGCCGCGCCCGATGCAGGGTCGGCCGTCCTTCAGGCAGCTGCTCGCCGCGGTGCACGAGGCGTGGACGGCCCGGCGGGACGAGGTGCTGCGCAGCGCAGACCAGCTGGCGGACGCCCTGGCCCGGCACCCCCGGCTCGTGGACCGGATGCTCGCGGACGCCGGCCCCTCGGTGGTGACCGAACCGGGCGAGGACGCCCCCGACGCCGCGCAGCGGCTGGTGGGTGCGTGGCTCGACGGGCTGGAGCTCGCGCGCGACGCCGCCCACGAGGGTTTCGGCTCGGGTGCCAAGTTCCCGCCGTCCCCGGCCCTCGAGGCCCTGACCCGGATCGCCCGCCCCGGCACCGACGCGGACCGGCAGCACCGCGCGGCCGCCCCCGCCGCCGCGGACGGCGCGACCCCGGACGCCACCGGCTCAGCCGCCACCGACTCAGGCGGCATGGCCCCAGTCACCACCGACCCAGCCACCACTGACTCGGGCGGCACGGCCCCAGCCACCACCGACTCCGACATCCCCGACGCAGCCGCCACCGCCGCGGAGGCCACCGGCCCGGCCCCTGCGGAGCGGGAGACCGCTCGGGAACTGCTGTGCGCCACCCTGGACGCCATGGTGCGCGGGGCGCTGCAGGACCACGTGGGCGGGGGCTTCTTCCGCTACTCCGTGACCCCGGACTGGTCCCTGCCGCACTACGAGAAGATGCTCTACGACAACGCCCAGCTGCTGCGGGTGCTGGCGCGCACGGTGGAGCTGCTGGAGCGCGCGGGCACGGACACCGCCAGGGTGGCCCGATACCGGCACGCTGCCACGGCCCTCGTGGCGTGGCTGCAGCGGGAGATGACCACCCCGGAGGGGGCGTTCGCGGCCTCGCTGGACGCGGACAGCGATCCCTCCCCGCACGACCCCGGGGCCGAACGCGAGGGCGCCTACTACACGTTCTCCCGCGGGTCGGCGGGCACCGGGGGAGAGGATCGGAGCGCGGGTCCGGGGCCCGTCACTGCGGCGTGGGGCGAGGCCGGGGCCGTCACGGGCATCCTGGACGAGAGTCTGCGCCGCACCCTCTGGGACCGTCGGCTGGAGCGCACCGCGCCGCACCGCGACGACAAGGTGGTCACGGCGTGGAACGGCATGGCGCTGACCGCGCTCGCGGAGGCCGCGGTGCTGCTCGAGCACCCGCAGTGGCTCGAGAGCGCCGAGACGGCCGCCGAGTTCCTGTGGCAGCGGCACCGGGATCCCGAGGACGGGACCCTTGCGCGGACCTCGCGCGGCGGCGTCGTGGACCCCCACGAGGGCCGGCTGGAGGACTACGCGTTCCTGGGCGCCGGGCTGCTCGCGCTGGGCCGGGCCACGGGGCGCGGCGTGTGGTACGAGCGCAGCGTGGCGCTCGCGGACACGGCCGTGGCCCTGTTCGTGCGCGACGGAACCGTGCACGACGACGCCGCCCTCGACCCCACGCTCGAGGCCGCCGGGGCCACGGGGCGCGCCGAGCCGTTCGACGACGTCGCCGCGTCCGGCGCCTCGGTGCTCGCGCGCTGGATCGCGGAGCTGTCCCGGCCGGAGACGGGAGGGCGCCCGAGCCGGGAGATCACGGAGCTGGTGACCTCGTGGGCCACGGGGGTGGTGCTCAAGGCGCCCACCGCCGCGGGCGGGATGGTCTCTGCGGTGCTGAGCTGCACGCGGGCCCCCGAGCTGCTGGAGGTCGTGGACGCCTCACCCGGGCAGTGGCGCGAGGTGCTGGACGTCCTGGGCGCGGAGCGTGTGCTGGACACGCTCGTGCTGGACGGGGCCGTGGCGCCCTACGGGGTTCCGGCCACCGGCACCGCGGGGTTCACGGTGTGGCGGTGCCGGGACGGGCGGTGCGAGCTCCCCGTGCACTCGGTGGCCGAGCTGGCGGCCCGGTCGGGAGCCCGCCGCGGGTGAGAACCGGTCCCGGACGGCCCGGCAACGGCGGACATCGGCTCACGCCCCGACGGGGAACCGCTCCCCACGAGCGATGACCGGCGCGGGCGGTGCGACGCTCCGAGCGGCGTCCGGACCGGTCGTGCGGGGGTCGCGCGTCCGGGGCCCGCTCACGAGGCGAACATGGCCAGCATGATCGAGATGTAGTGGCACACGAAGCCCACGATCGTGCACGCGTGGAAGACCTCGTGGAAGCTGAAGGTCGCGGGCAGCAGCCGGGGCCACTTGGTGGCGTAGAACACCGCGCCCGCGATGTAGGCGGCGCCGCCGCAGATCAGCAGGACCGTGGCCGGCACGTTGACCGCGAAGAACGCGGGCAGGTACAGCAGGGCCAGGCACCCCATGACCACGTAGAGCGGGGTGTAGAGCCAGCGCGGGGCCCCGAGCCAGAACACCCGGAAGACCACCAGCAGTGCCCCGAGGGACCAGATCACCGCGAGCAGCACCGTGGCCCGGCCGCTGGGCAGGAACGCCACCGCCAGGGGCGTGTACGTCCCCGCGATGATCAGCGCGATGTTCGAGTGGTCCATCCGGCGCAGCACCGCGTTCATGCGGGCACCCCAGTAGAAGCGGTGGTAGACCGCGGAGGTGCCGAAGAGCATCACCGCGGTGATCGTGTAGACCACGCACGCGAGCCGCAGCTGCACGGTGGGTGCGAGCACGATGGCCACCACCCCCATGGCGATGGCGAACGGGCTGAAACCGGCGTGGATCCAGCCCCGCCACGCGGGCTTCTTCTCCACCGTGAGCGGACCGCTGCGGGTGTGGCGCACCACCGTGGGTGGCGTGGCCGTCCTGGACGTGGTCGCGCGATCGTCTCGCATGATCGGTTCCCCTGCCTTCCGTGACTGCCCCGGCCGGGGCCGGGGCGATGAGGCGCTGCTGGATTGCGCTTGACCTACGGGTAGTTTAGAGGGTGTGAATCCGCGTTGGCCGAGTCGATCCAGGGGGTTTGGGCACCTGTGAAGCTCCCTCGTCTGCTGTACTCCTTCTACGAGCACCGCCTGGCTCGCACCCTGGACCCGCACGAGCTGCCGCACCACGTGGGCGTGCTCGTGGACGGCAACCGCCGGTGGGCCAAGCAGTTCGGCGCCACCACCGAGGAGGGCCACCGCGCCGGGGCCCGGAAGATCGTGGAGTTCCTGCGCTGGTGCCACGAGCTCGACATCCAGGTGGTCACCCTCTACGTGCTCTCCACCGAGAACCTCAACCGCCCGGCGGAGGAGCTCACGGCGCTGCTGGAGATCATCACGGACCTCATGCGCCAGCTCCAGGACGAGGGGCTGTGCCGCATCCAGGCCGTGGGTGCACTGGCCACGCTGCCCGAGGCCCTGCAGGAGCAGCTCGCGTGCAGCGTGCGCCGCACGGTCTCCAACCCCGGCCCGCACCTGAACATCGCCGTGGGTTACGGAGGGCGCCAGGAGATCGTGGACGCCGCCCGGGAGGTGCTCGCGGACGCGGACGCCCGCGGGGAGTCCCTCGCACAGGTGGCCCGCTCGCTGAGCGTCGAGGACATCTCCGAGCACCTCTACACCCGCGGCCAGCCGGATCCGGACCTGCTGATCCGCACCTCCGGTGAGCAGCGGCTCTCCGGGTTCCTCATGTGGCAGTCCGCGTACAGCGAGTTCTACTTCTGCGAGGCCCTGTGGCCGGACTTCCGCCGCGTGGACTTCCTGCGGGCGCTGCGCGACTACGCCCGCCGGCACCGGCGCTTCGGGGGCTGAGGGCGGAGACCTCACAGGGAGGCCCTCCGTTCACCCGGGTGCCCGGGCGAGGGCCGCGCGGTGGCGGATCCACGGGGGATGTTCACGCGGCGTTCACCGCGGGGGAGCCTGCACCTCGAACGGTGCTCCTAGCGTGGGCGGCGTCCGGCGACTGCCGGCGCGACCCGTGTGGAAAGGCCCCCATGAGCACCGAGACCCCCGTGGCACCCGTCCGCTGCACCACCGAGGCACCGGGCACGAGCCCCACCGACGCGGAGCCCGCGTCCTCCGCACCGGCGCACCCCGCCACGGAGCCCGGGCAGCCGGGGGAGGCAGCCGCGGGTGCGCCGGGAGCAGCGCGGACGGGGACGGGCGAGCGCACCGGCGGTGCAGCGTCGTCGTCAGGTGACGGTGCCGCGACGGGCGCCGGGACGAGCGTGCGCAGCTACGTGGTCGACACCTCCGTGCTGCTCTCGGACCCCCGTGCGCTGCTGCGCTTCGCCGAGCACACGGTGGTGGTGCCCCTGGTGGTGGTCACCGAGCTGGAGGCCAAGCGCCACGACCCCGACCTCGGGTACTTCGCCCGCGCGGCCCTGCGACTGCTGGACGAGCTGCGGGTGACCCACGGCGGGCTGGACCGCCCCCTCCCGCTGCCGGGCGGCGGGAGCCTCACGGTGGAGCTGAACCACGTGGCGGACACCGTGCTGCCCCAGAGCTTCCGGCTCAAGGACAACGACTCCCGCATCCTCTCCGTGGCCGCGAACCTCGCGCAGGAGGGCCACGACGTGTGCGTGGTCTCCAAGGACCTCCCGATGCGCGTCAAGGCCTCGGCCCTGGGACTCGCCGCGGACGAGTACCGCGCCGAGTGGCTGGGCGGTGACGACGGGTACACGGGCGTGGCCCAGCTGGACGTGCCCGACGGCGTCGTCTCCGAGCTCTATTTGGACGGGCGCACCGAGGTGCCCCGGGCCCGGGAGCTGCCCGTGAACACGGGGCTCGTGGTGCGCTCCACGGCCGGCAGCGCGCTCGAGCGCGTGCAGCGGGACGGTGCGGCACGCCTCGTGGCCGCGGACAAGGACGTGTTCGGGGTGCAGGGCCGCTCGGCCGAGCAGCGCCTGGCGATCGACCTGCTGCTGGACCCCTCCGTGGGCATCGTGTCCCTGGGTGGACGCGCGGGAACGGGCAAGTCCGCGCTCGCGCTGTGCGCCGGGCTCGACGCCGTTCTGGAACGCCGCGAACACCGCCGGATCATGGTGTTCCGCCCGCTCTACGCGGTGGGTGGCCAGGACCTCGGCTACCTGCCCGGCACCGAGGAGGAGAAGATGAACCCGTGGGGCCAGGCGGTCTTCGACACCCTCTCCGCCGTGGTCTCACCCGCGGTCGTGGACGACGTCGTGGCGCGCGGGATGCTCGAGGTGCTGCCCCTGACGCACATCCGCGGACGCTCGCTGCACGACGCGTGGGTGATCGTGGACGAGGCCCAGTCCCTCGAGCGCAACGTGCTGCTCACGGCGCTGTCCCGGATCGGGCAGAACTCCAAGGTGGTGCTCACCCACGACGTCGCCCAGCGGGACAACCTGCGGGTGGGCCGCCACGACGGCATCATGGCGGTGGTCGAGGCGCTCAAGGGCCAGCCGCTGTTCGGCCACGTGACCCTCACCCGCTCGGAGCGCTCGCCCATCGCCGCGCTCGTCACGGACGTCCTGGAGCGCCACGACGTGTGAGGCCGCCCGCGCACGCGCGGTCACGGCGGCGTCGGGCGGGGGACGACGCCGCCCGGTCCGGTGTGACGGGGCGGCGCACCCACGGCGTCCCCGCGGCGGCGGGATCGCACGTGGGACCGGAGGTGCCGTGCCGCTAAGAGGCGGCCACGGGCCAGGGGACGTGGCGCGAGACGTCCGTGAGGTCGAAGTCCTCGCGGGTGAAGAGGTCGTCCAGCATGTACTCGTCCACTCCCTCGACCACGAGCCGGTGGCCCTGCCCGGCGAGCGGTCCGCCGTGCACGCGGGAGGACACGCACACCCCGGTGGCGGTGTCCACGGTCAGACGCGTGGGGCCCGGTGCCAGCGGGTGCCCGGGTGTGACGGGTCGGTAGCGGGCGGTGGGATGCACAGTGGCGCACCACACGGGCCGTCCCGCGAACGTGTCCACCGCGACGTCCCGCAGCACCGCCGGGCGCTGCTCGGGCAGGTACGGGGGAGCGGGGGCGGACCCCGCGCACTCCACGGGGTCCAGGATCGCCTGCCAGCGGCCCCCGGCGAAGACCGGATCGCCGTAGGCGGCCTCCGGGCGGCGGGTCACGAGGGCGCGGTCGTCGTAGACGGGAGCCACCAGGGCCGGCGGCAGCAGCCACGAGCGGGGCGTGTCCGCCACGTAGAAGTCGTCCCGGGAGCGCTCCAAAGACGTGGTGGTGTACAGGGGCTCGCCGTCGAGGGTCTCGACCCGCAGGTCCGAGGGGCGGCGCAGCCACGCGCGCACCGGCTCGGCAGGCTCCGCAGCCCCCGTGCCCGTCCAGTGCAGCGTGAAGCGCAGGGTGTCCCAGCGCCACGGGGAGGAGCGGCACAGGGCCGCGAAGTCCTCGGCGGTGACGTGGGCAGGGCCGTTCTGCCAAGCGGCGGTCATGGCCCCAGTCTAGGGAACGCCCCTCCACAGGCCCCGCAACACGGGGCGCTCCCGGGCGGGCGACGCCTACGATGAGCACATGATGCAGCCCAACGCGGCGGGCATCGGGGGGTTCGTGGGGGATCACCTGCAGCAGGCGGCGTTCAGCGCGCAGCTCGCGGCGGTGATGTGCGCGCTGGCCGTTCTGGTGCTCGCGTGCTCCGGAGTGTGGCTCGCCGCCACCGACATCCGGGAGCACCGCCTGCCCGGAACCGTGGTCCGCCCGCTCTACCCGGTGACCGCGCTGCTGCTCGGTGCTGCCGCGCTGCTCGCCCACGACTCCGACCGGCTGTGGTGGATGCTGTGGGGGCTGGTGATCATGGGCGGGCTGTTCCTCGTGCTGCGGCTGCTGCACCCGGCGGGCATGGGGCTCGGGGACGTGCGCCTCGCCGGTGTGCTCGGAATTCTCACAGGGTTCTCCTCCGTGACGCACACGGTGCTGGCCCTGGCCGCCACGTTCGTGCTGGCCGGCCTGTTCTGCGCGGCGCTGCTGCTGGCTCGCGCCGCGGACGCAAGCAGCCGGATCCCCCTGGGGCCCTTCATGATCGTGGGAAGCTTGGGTGTCGTGGCATTCGCCTGACCACCCGCCCCGCCCCAGGAGACCGCACCATGGCAACACCGCAGTTCATCCAGAGCCTTCGCACCAGGATCGGCCACGAGCTGCTGTGGCTGCCGGGCTGTACCGCCGTGGTGCTGCACGAGGGCCGCGTGCTGCTCGGGCGGCGTGCGGACAACGGCAACTGGGGGCTCGTCACGGGCATCGTGGAACCGGGGGAGGACCCCGGTGTGGCCGCCCGCCGGGAGTGCCTCGAGGAGACCGGTGTGGAGATCACCGTGGACGCCCTGGTGCGGGTCAAGGCCGGAGACGTGGTGCACTTCCCCAACGGGGACCGCTGCCAGTTCCTGGACCACACCTTCCTGTGCAGCTACGTGGGCGGGGAGGCACGGGTCGCGGACGATGAGTCCCTCGAGGTGGGCTGGTACCCGGTGGACGCGCTGCCCGAGGTGCCCGAGCACCAGGCGCAGCGGCTGCGGGCCGCGCTGGATTTCACGGGGCGCACCGGCTTCGAGAGCTGAGCCCGCGCCCGGACACGCGACGACGCCGCGGGGGCGGCCCCGCGGCGTCGTCAGTGCATGGTCCGGACCGGGACGGACCGGGCCCGGCGATCAGCCGCGCGGGATGTTGCGCAGGTTGGAGCGGGCCATGGAGACGGCCTCGCCGGCGCCGCGGTTGAGCACGATGCGGGACATCGCGGTGGCGAAGCCGAAGACCTGGTCCTTCTTGATCTCCGGGGGGATGGACAGGGCGTTGGGGTCGGTGATGACCTCCACCACGGACGGGCCCTGGTGGGCGAGCGCGGTGGTGAACGCGGACTCGAGGTCCTTGGGCTTCTCCACCCGGATGCCCTGCATGCCCATGGCGGTGGCGATCTGCGCGTAGTTCGCCTGGGGCACGTCCACACCGAAGTCCGGCAGCCCGTCCACGAGCATCTCCAGCTTGACCATGCCCAGCGTGGAGTTGTTGAACACCACCACGGTCACGGGCAGGTTGTAGGTCGCCAGCGTCAGCAGCTCGCCCATCAGCATGGAGAGCCCGCCGTCGCCCGACATCGAGATGACCTGGCGGCCCGGTTCGGCCAGCTGCGCGCCGATCGCCTGCGGCAGGGCGTTGGCCATGGACCCGTGCAGGTAGGAGCCCAGGATGCGACGAGTGCCGAGCGGGTTGATGTAGCGGGCGCTCCACACGTTGCACATGCCGGTGTCCGCGGTGAACACGGCGTCCTCGGCGGCCACCTGGTCCAGGATGGACGCGGCGTACTCGGGGTGGATGGGCGTGATCTTCTCGACCTTGCGGGTGTACGCACCCACGGCCTTGTTCATGAGCTTGTCGTGCTTGGCCAGGGTCTTGTCGAGGAACGAGCGGTTGGACTTGACCGTGAGCTCGGGCAGCAGCTTGAGGATCGTGGACTTCACGTCACCGTGCACGGGGATGTCCACGCCGGTCCGGCGCCCGATCACGGTGGGATCGGTGTCCACCTGGATGGTGGTGACGTCCGGGAGGAACTGGTCGTACGGGAAGTCCGTGCCGAGCATGACCATCACGTCCGCGTCGTGCAGCCCCTCCGCCGCGGCGCCGTAGCCCAGCAGCCCGGTCATGCCCACGTCGAACGGGTTGTCGTACTGGATCTGGTCCTTGCCGCGCAGCGAGTGGCCCACGGGGGCCTTGAGGGTGTCCGCGAGGGCGATCACCTCGTCGTGGGCTCCTGCTACGCCGATGCCCGCGAAGATCGCGACCTTCTTGGCCGAGTTCAGAGCCTGCGCCATGCGCTCGACCGTCTCGTCGGAGGGGACGACGGCGCTCGGTGCCGGCACGGCGAACGGCCGGGCTTCCACGGCGGCGTCCGAGTCCGCGAGATCGCCCGGCAGCGTGACCACGGAGACGCCCGGGCTGGTCACGGCGAACTGGATCGCGGAGCTCACCACGGCGGGGCACTGCTGCGGGGTGCTCACCAGCTCCGAGTACACGGAGCACTCGGTGAAGATTCGGTCCGGGTGGGTCTCCTGGAAGTACTCGGAGCCGATGTACTGCGAGGGGATGTGGGAGGCGATCGCCAGCACGGGCGCACCGGAGCGGTTGGCGTCGTAGAGCCCGTTGATCAGGTGCAGGTTGCCCGGCCCGCACGAGCCCGCGCACACGGCGAGCTTGCCGGTCAGCTGAGCCTCGGCGCTCGCTGCGAACGCACCGGCCTCCTCGTGGCGCACGTGCACCCAGTCGATCCCACCCTTGGCGGAGCCGCCGGTGCGGCGCACGGCGTCCACGATGGGGTTCAGGCTGTCGCCCACCACGCCGTAGATGCGCTCCACACCTGCTTCCACGAGCTGCTGGACGATCTGCTCTGCAAGTTTCACACTGTCTCCTCGGGGGAACGGCCCGCCGCGGGAGCACCCGGGCGGGCATCGCGAATGTCTCTGCCATCCAGGGTAGCCCCGGGTCCTTGCGGCCGAAAAGATCTGTGGGCAACGGAACAGGCGCGCGTGGGACGTCCCACGAGGGCCCCGCAGCACCCAGGTCCCGCGCCGGACGGGCGGGGGCCGGGTGCGCGGACCCGGCCCCCGCGGCGTCGTCCGCGCGGTGCGAACCGGGACCGGCGCGCGGTCCCCGGGCCGGGAACGGAAGGACCCGGCCACCCTCGAGGGGAGGCCGGGTCCTGTCACGCGCGGGCGACGGTCAGTCGGTCGCTCAGTGGTTGCCCGTCATGGTGGTGACGTCCAGCGCCTTGTCGAGCTGCTCCTCGGTGAGCTTCTCGCCGTCCACGTAGCCGAGCTCGATGGTCGCCTCGCGCACGGTGACCTTGTTGGCCACGGCGTGCTTGGCGATCTTCGCGGCGGCCTCGTAGCCGATGGCCTTGTTCAGCGGGGTCACGATCGAGGGGGAGGCCTCGGCCAGGAAGCGGCAGCGCTCCTCGTTGGCCTGCAGCCCGTCCACCATCTTCTCCGCGGCCACGCGGGACGCGTTCGCGAGCAGGCGGATGGACTCGAGCAGGTTCGCGGCCATCACGGGGATGCCCACGTTGAGCTCGAACGCGCCGTTCGTGGAGGACAGCGCCACCGTGGTGTCGTTGCCGATCACCTGGGCGGCCACCTGGATGGTCGCCTCGCAGATCACGGGGTTGACCTTGCCCGGCATGATGGAGGAGCCCGGCTGCAGGTCGGGGATGTGCAGCTCACCCAGACCGGTGTTCGGCCCGGAACCCATCCAGCGGATGTCGTTCATGATCTTCATGTACGAGTACGCGATGTTGCGCAGCTGCCCGGAGGCCTCCACCAGACCGTCGCGGTTGGCCTGCGCCTCGAAGTGGTTGCGGGCCTCCGTGAGGGGCAGACCGGTCTCCTCGGAGAGCAGCTCGATCACGCGGGCGGAGAAGCCGTCCGGGGTGTTGATGCCGGTGCCCACGGCGGTGCCGCCCAGGGGGACCTCGGCCACGCGCGGCAGGGAGGCGTCGATGCGCTCGATGCCGTAGCGCACCTGTGCCGCCCAGCCGCCGAACTCCTGGCCCAGGGTCACGGGGGTTGCGTCCATGAGGTGGGTGCGCCCGGACTTCACGACGTCCTTGAACTCCGCGGCCTTCTTCTCCAGGGAGGTGGCGAGCACGTCCATGGCCGGCTTGAGGTCGTTGATCAGCGCGTTGGTCACGGCCACGTGCACGGACGTGGGGAACACGTCGTTGGAGGACTGCGAGGCGTTGACGTGGTCGTTCGGGTGGACCTCAACGCCGGCGGACTCCAGGGCCCGGGACGCGAGCGTGGCGAGCACCTCGTTGGTGTTCATGTTCGAGGAGGTGCCCGAACCGGTCTGGAACACGTCGATCGGGAAGTCGGCGTCGTACTCGCCGGAGGCCACGGCGTCCGCGGCGTCCCGGATGGCCTGTGCGCGCTGCGTGTCCAGCACACCCAGCTCCTCGTTGGCGGTGGCGGCGGCCTTCTTCACCTGGGCGAGCGCCTTGATGTGCTCGCGCTCCAGGGTGGTGCCGGAGATGGGGAAGTTCTCCACGGCGCGCTGCGTCTGCGCACGGTAGAGCGCGTTCTTGGGGACGCGCACCTCGCCCATGGTGTCGTGTTCGATGCGGTACTCGGTGTTTTCAGCCATGGCCCCAGTTTAGGCACCCGCGCCGCCGCGCGCCCGCCGCACCGGTGCCCGAACGGCCGCATGACGGACGACGACGCCGCCCGGGTGCCACCGCGCCGTCGCCCGCCCGCGTGCCGCCGTCAGGCGTGCTTGGGTTCCGTGCGCCGCCGTCCGGCGCGCCTGCGTTCCGGGTGCCGCCGGACGCGGTGCGCCCCGCCACCCCGGAGGGGCTAGCTGATCCGGGGGTCCTCGCTGTAGACGAGCTCGGCCTTGCCGTCCGCGAGGTGGTAGAACACGCCGATCACGGCGGCGTCCCCGCGGGCCACGGCCCCGGAGATCACGGTGGACTGGTCCAGCATCCGCGCCGCGGTCTGCTTGGTGTGCTCCACCACCATGTCCTGCAGGTCCGCGTCCCCGGCGCGCCGGGCCTGCAGGACGGACGGGGTGATGCGCTCCACGAGGTCGCGCTGGAAGCCGGTGGGCAGCTCGCCGGACTCCACGGCGTTGCGGGTGGCCGTCACGGCACCGCACGAGTCGTGACCGAGCACCATGATCAGGGGCGTGCCGAGCACGTCCACCGCGAACTCGAGGGAGCCCAGCACGGCGTTGTCGATGACCTGCCCGGCGGTGCGGATCACGAAGGCGTCCCCGAGGCCCAGGTCGAAGATGATCTCGGCGGCCAGCCGGGAGTCCGAGCAGCCGAAGATCACGGCGAACGGCTTCTGGGACTGCGCGAGGCTCTCGCGGCGCTGGGCGTCCTGGTGGGGGTGCAGCTTGTCCCCGGAGATGAAGCGGGCGTTGCCGGCCTGCAGGGCGTGCCACGCCTCCACCGGGGTGCGGGGGCTCTGGTCTGCGGTGGTGGTGTGAGTGCTCACGCTGGAACTCCAAGGGTGCTCGGCGGGTGGGGTGGTGCCACGCCGCTGCGGCGCGCGCCGGTTCCAGGGTAGACCCGCACCCGGATCACCGCGGGCGGCGCGGCACTGGATTCCGGGGAGCACCCGTGCACCCGGACCGCGGGAGAACGGTTCAGGAGTGGGCCAGGGCGGCCGCCACGTGCTCGAAGTCGGCCTCGGGGGCCTTGCCGGTGAGCACCACGGTGGAGTCCTTGAGGTCCGCGACCCACGCGGTGAACTCCTCCTGCTTGCCGTCCGCGTCCCGGTGGTGCTGGTGCCACGTGACACCGTCCACGGTCTTCTGTCCGGTCTGCGGGATGAGCTCGGTGCGCTGCGCGAGCCACGTGGGGTTGGACTCCGCGGTCTGGACCATGTCCACCAGGTGGTAGTCGGGGGAGAGGTAGCCCACGTTCCACAGGGGCACACCGTCCTGGGACGTGGCGGTCCACTTGGCGTAGTTGGCGCTCCAGTCGTCCCCGAGCTGCGGGTCCGCGGGCGTGAAAGAGGCCTGGTCCCCGGCGAACTTGGCCTCCTGGCTCACGTCCACGTCCGCGCGGTAGGGCTGGGCGTCCGGCTTGGGCTGCAGCCACAGGAACGGCAGCAGCAGCAGGAGCAGCACCACCATGGAGATCACCATGCCCCGGATGGGGGCGTTGAGCCGCGCGGCCTGCTTGCTGGTCAGCTGCGGGACGGGCTGCTCCTGCTCGCCGGGGTCCGCCGATGCGGGGCCCTCGGGTGCCGGTCCCTCGGCTGCGGGGCCCTCGGATGCCGGGGCCTCCGACGGTGGGCCCTCGGGCGCCGCGCCCGCGCCGTCGCCCAGGGGACGCCCGGGATCGAGCCGGGGTGCGGCGTCGTCGTCGGGGGAGCCCGCGTGCGCGGAACGGGGGTCGTCGGGGCCCGGGCCGGGGCGGGAAGCAGAGGAACTCACACGCTCCATTGTGCCGTGCCCGCGCGGACCGGCCCAACAGGGCGGGCCGGGGATATGCTGGGGACACCCGTGGTGGTGCCCCCGGGTCCCCGCAGCGGGCGGACCGGGGCACGGCCGAAACTCGAAGGTGAGGAACAACGTGGCAGAGACGACCCAACAGGGTTCGGGAAATGTGGCGGACCGGAACTTGGCACTGGAACTGGTGCGCGTCACGGAGGCCGCCGCGATCGCGGGCGGGCACTGGGTGGGCGCCGGGGACAAGAACCGGGCGGACGGCGCGGCGGTGGACGCCATGCGCTCGTTCCTCTCCACCGTGGACTTCAACGGCACCGTGGTGATCGGCGAGGGCGAGAAGGACGAAGCCCCCATGCTGTTCAACGGTGAACAGGTGGGCAGCGGTGCCGGACCGGCCTCGGACGTGGCCGTGGACCCCATCGACGGCACCCGGCTGACCGCGCTGGGCATGAACAACGCGCTCGCGGTGATCGCCGTGGCGGACGGCGGGTCCATGTTCGACCCCTCCGCCGTGTTCTACATGGACAAGCTCGTGGTGGGCCCCGAGGCCGCGGACATGGTGGACCTGCGCCTGCCCGTGAAGCAGAACATCCACCTGGTGGCCAAGGCCAAGGGCGTGAAGCCCAACCAGGTGACCGTGTGCGTGCTGGACCGCCCGCGCCACCAGGGCCTCGTGGAGGAGATCCGCGCCACCGGTGCGCGCACCCGCATGATCCTGGACGGGGACGTGGCCGGGGCGATCGCCGCGTGCCGCGAGGGCACCGGCGTGGACATCATGATGGGTATCGGCGGCACCCCGGAGGGCATCGTGACCGCGTGCGCCGTGAAGGCCACCGGCGGCGTGATCCAGGGCCGGCTGGCCCCCACGGACGAGGCCGAGCGGGAGAAGGCCGCCGAGGCCGGGCTGGACGTGGACCGCATCCTCACCACGGACGAGCTGGTCACCTCCGACAACTGCTTCTTCGCTGCCACCGGCATCACGGACGGGGACCTGCTGCGCGGCGTGCGCTACCGCGGCCGCACCATCACCACCCAGTCCATCGTGATGCGCTCGCACTCCGGCACGGTGCGCATGGTCGAGGCCGAGCACCTGGCCCGCAAGTGGGAGAAGTACGAGCGGCTCAACGGCTGAGCACCGCCCGTCCCGCCGCACACGAGCGCGCGTGTCCACCCCGTCCCGGGTGGGCACGCGCGTCCGTGTGCGGCCGCTATGCTGACCCCGATGCATCGGGCCCGAGGAGAGGAAACACCGTGGCGCTGACCGTGTCCCCGTGCGGCAACCGCAAGACCTGGGACGCGCGGGTGCGCGTCACGGGCGGGCACCCCGAGCTGCTGTGGGGCATCGGTGAGGCCGAGGCGCTCACCGGGGAGCGGGTCGGTGTGGAGCGCGTCGCGGTGGACCGTGACGAGCAGACCGTGGGCTACGGCCAGCTGCTGGTCCACGCCGAGGACCGCCACACGGTGGTGGACGCCAAGTCCCTGCACGTGAAGAACCCCCGCGAGCTCGTGGCGGTGCTGGCCGCCCTGCAGGACCACGCCCGGGACGCCCACGGGGCCGCCGTGCTGCGGGTGAGCCCGGACACCCACGCCACCGTGGAGCTCGCCGCGCAGCTCGAGGCCGCGGGCTACCGGCGCCGTGACAGGCCGCGCCGGGGCGAGGCCGGCCCGCGCCACCTGCTCGTGCGCCTCGGGGAGACCGAGGGCGAGCTGTCCAAGAGGCTGTCCTCCGAGACTCTGCAGCGCTGCCGCGCCGGGCTGCGCGACTCCGGGGTCCGCGTGCGGCGGGTCAACGCCTCGGACCGGGATCTCAGCCACGTGGGCCTGCGCACCCAGCACATCCGCGAGCTGCTGCGCGCCGTGGGGGAGAACTCGGTGTTCCTGGTGGCCACGGAGACCCCCGACGAGGGTGCCGAGACCGCCCTGGGCTACCTCTGGTTCGTGCACACGGGCGAGTCCGCCATGATCTACCGCTCCGGCTTCACGGACCGCGCCCGCCAGCTGGGCGTGGACGACGCCCTGCTGCTCACGGGGCTCGTGCAGCTGCAGCAGCGCCAGGTCCACAAGGTGCTCGCCGGGGACCCCGACCAGCCCGGGCAGCCCATGGTGCTGCGCGAGCTGGCCACCGAGGACCACGAGGTGCTCGGCACGTGGGAGTACCCCCTGGTGGGCGAGTTCCAGGTGGCCGGGCGCGCGGAGAAAGCGCGCCACCGCTTCCTGGGCCGCCGGGCCAGGAGCGCGGCCCCGGAGGAGCTGCTGCCGGTCTCCCGTGCGTCCCGGCGCTCCCGCCGCCGTCGCACGACGACGCCTCAGGGCCCGGCGGTCCCGCCCGTCGCCGGTGGCGTCCCGGTCGCGGCGGCTGCCGACGTGGCCGCCCACGAGCACCCGGTGCAGCCCACGGGAACGCAGGCCGCCGAGCCCGTCGGCACGGGTTCGGGCCACGCCCGCGGGACCGCCCTCACCGAGGCGTCCGTCGATCGCGCCACCGACCCCGGTCCTGCCGGGGACGGCCGCTCGGCCGCGTCCCGCGCAGCGGCTGGGGGCGAGGACGGTCGTCCGGCCGCTGCACCGGGGGAGCAGGGTCCCGAGAACCGCGAGCACAAGTCCCTGGCCACGGTCACGCCCATTGCCTCGGCGGTCGACGCGGATCCGGACCTCGTGCGGCACGACGACACCGCAGGGACGAGCGGGCGTCCGGGCGAGGGGCGGGACGAGGCGCGCGAGCGGCGTAGTCGGACGCCGTTCCGCAGGCAGGCTCGGGGCCGTCGAGGGGCCCAGGCTGCGGAGCCGGACGGTACGACCGGCCAGGCGTCTCCTCTGGACTCCGCGTCGGAGCCCCAGCACCGGGACGGCGCACCTGACGATGCGGCCCGTGCGCGCGGCGAGCACCCGTCCGTGGCGCTGCTGCGCCGGGCGGTGGCCGAGGGCCGCGCCGCGGTGCGGGACGCCGCCCGCTGGTAGCCGAGCCACCCGCGGCCCGCCCAGCCGGTACGGCATCAGTCGGGGTCCATCAGCCGGGCTCCATCAGTCGGTGGGCAGCAGCCGGGAGCGCGCCCTCCGGTGGTCGGCGCGCCCGGGGCGGATCAGGAGCGCCCGGACACCAGGTTGGCCACGCGCGCGGTGAGGGACGGGGGAAGCAGCCCCGCCACGCGGTCCAGCACGTGGTAGGCCCGCGGGAACACGATCCGGGAACGGCCGCGGTCCAGAGCGTCGAGCGTGGCGGCAACGAGGTCCGCCGGGTCCGCCGAGCGGCCCAGGTCGATCGCGGAGGCGTCCGCGACCGCGAAGAAGTCCGTGTCCACCGGCCCGGGATTCACGCTGAGCACCCGGACGCCGTGCGGACGGGCCTCCACACCCACGGCGAGCGAGAACCGGTCCACGAACGCCTTGGACGCGCTGTAGGTGGCCATCGACGGCAGCGGCTGGAAGCCCGCCACGGACGCGATGTTCACGATCGCGCCGCTGCGGGTCGCAGTCATCGAGCGCAGCGCGGCGTGGGTCAGGGTCATGAGCGCGCGGACGTTCACGGTGAGCTCCTCGAGCTCCCGGTCCAGGTCCGCCGCCGCGAACTCACCGTGGGTCCCGAACCCGGCGTTGTTCACCAGCAGGTCCACGGGAGTGCTCTCCAGCACGGCCACGAGGGCATCGATGCCGTCCTGCGTGCCGAGGTCCGCGGCCACGGTGCGGGCGGCGCCGCCCGTGAGCTCCTCGGACAGTGCCGTGAGCTTCTCGGGGCTGCGGCCCGTGAGCACGAGCGACCACCCCCGGTGGTGCAGGGCCCGGGTGAACGCCCGGCCGATGCCCCCGGTGGCGCCCGTGACCAGTGCCGTACGCGTCACGCCGCGGCCCTCCGCTCGCGCAGCTCCCGCAGTTTGCCCCGTGCCGTGCCCACGGCCTCGCGGGCCGCGCGGGCACCGCTGTAGGCCGCGTAGCCCGCGCGGGAGACGGGCAGGTCCCACGTGCCGGGATAGGCCACGGGTTCGCCGCCGAAGGACTTCTTGAAGGACGTGAAGCCGTACCACTCGTGCTCCGGTCCCGCGCCCTCGGGGGCGGTGCCGAAGAGGTCGAACCACGTGAGCCCCTTCTCCCGGGCGTCCATGATCATGGTCACCACCAGGGGGATCCCGGCCGAGAGCCTGCGGTGCTCCTGGTCCATGGCGGCGTGCGCGTACGTGCGGGTGTCCTCGGAGTCGTAGACCAGGGACGCGGCAATGGGCTCGCCGTCCAGCGTGGCGAGGTACAGGCTCGCCGCGCCCGCGGGCATGAGGGACTCCGCGGCGGCCCGCAGGTAGTCGTCCTGCTGGCGGTTGAAGTTGCGCCGTGCGGCGGTCTCGTCCAGGAAGCGCAGCAGGTGCCGGACGTCTGCGGGGTCCTCAGAGCGCTCGATCCGCACGCCCTTCTTGTGGATATTGCGGTAGAGGTTGCGGTTGGTGGACTTCATGTTCTTGAGCAGGTCCTTGGGGTCCCTGCGCAGGTCGATGAGCTGGGTGTGCCCGGGCTGGACCTGCCGCGGCGCCCGCTTCATGCCGCGGCGCACGAGGGACGCCTCCGGGGTCTCGATCCCGTCCACCGTGTGGCCGTTGACGGGCTCCACGCGCACGAACCAGCAGCGGTGGGCCTTCGCCTGCGCCACGAGGTCCGCCAGCGCGAGGTCGAAGGCCTGGGGGGTCTCGGCCTCCGGACCGTACGGGCAGTACAGGTACCGCCCGGTGCGCCCGCCCTCCACGGTCGCCAGGTAGCGCCACCCCGGGCCCTCCGCCTGGACGACCCGGTGTCCGATGCTCTCTTGGAACTGTGCCCACTCGGGGGACTGCAGGATATTCGCCACGCCCCCACTGTACCGATGAGCCCGTCCCGTCCCGCTGGGATCCGGGTCACGCGCGGCCGGGCGCGTGCCGGTGGACACCACCCCGGGGGCGCGTCACTGGGGAACGGAGCACGTTCCGTTCGGGGACAGCTCCTCCTGTGCGGGGACCTTCAGGCCCGCGGGCACCACGGCCGCGGTGCCGACGCCCGGCCCGGCGCCGATCACGGAGACCCCGCGCGCGGCGGGCGCCCCGGCGGCGTCGGGAGGTGCGGGGGACGACGACGACGCGGTGCCGCCGCGCGCACCGGCCTGGGCGTCGTCGCCGTTGGCCTTCTCCAGCACACCCGCGAGGTCCGACTGGAACTGCGCGTAGTCGGGGTAGGTGGGGAAGGACTGGTCGTAGTACGGCGGGCCCGCCGCGTAGGACTGCAGCTCGTGGCGCTGGGCCTTCGTGGCCACCGTGACCATCGCCCCGATCGAGGACTGCGGGATGTCCGTCTCGAGGATCTGCTGGCCGGAGCTTGCGAGGTCGTCGAACTTGGTGACCACGGTGATCGGGTCCAGCTGCGCAAGCATCGCGGCCTGCACGCAGCGCTGGCGCGCCTGGCGGTCGTAGTCCGTGGCGCCCTCGCGGGAACGGGCGTACCAGAGGGCGTGGTAGCCGTCCATGTGCTGGGTGCCCGGTTCGATCCAGCCCAGGATCGGGTTCTTCTCCCCGGTGTCCAGGTTGGTGCCGCCGCCGATGGGCACGCGCCCGCCCACCGTGAGGTCGATGCCGCCCATGGCGTCCACGAAGGCCTCGAAGCCGTCCATGTCGATGAGCGCGTACGCCTGGATCTTCAGCCCCGTGACGCCCTCCGCGGCCTCCTTGGTGGCCTGCGCGCCGGGATCCTCCACACCCCCGTAGAGGTCCTTGTGGTTCTGCATCACGTCCGTGTAGATGGCGTTCATGATGCACTCGTCCCCACAGTTGAACCCCTCCGGGTACACCCCGTGCATGGGGGAGTCCGAGGGAAAGGGGACGTTCTGCAGGTTGCGGGGGATGGAGACCGTCACGGTCTGCCCGGAGGAGGCGTCGATGCTGAGCACGGTCATGGAGTCCGGGCGCCGACCCTCGCGGTCCGCGCCGGCGTCCCCGCCCATGAGCAGGATGTTGTACCGGCCCTCGGACGGCGCGAACGGCATGCCGCCGCCGAAGATCCCGGACACCGCGTGGCGGGCCACGGACACCACGTGCGCCGCGTAGCCCAGCCCGCCGCCCGTGACGAGCATGGCCAGCACGGTCACGATCACCACGGCCCTGCGGACCGGTGTGCTGAGCATCCCGGGGCGGATGAGCCGCAGGGTGTCGAACCACAGCAGCACCCACCCGATGGCCAGCGCCACGAGCCCGTACATGAGCAGCGCGCTGGTCACGGAGTTGGTGAGCAGCCACACCAGGGCGGTGCGCCACACGAAGAACAGCAGCAGCGCGGCCACGAGCAGGGCCCACATCACGGCGGTCACGCGCACCGCGATCCGCCCGAGGCCCCGCCGGCCCGCGACGAGCTGCGCCGAGCCGGGGACCAGCAGCGTGGCGCCCAGCAGCCACCACGCCCGCCTGGTGCGGGTCGCGGGTGCCGCGAAGCGGGGGCTCGTGAGGGGGTCGCCCACGCGCGAGCGGGTCCGCCGCGGTCCGTCCTCGGGGTCGCGCGCCGCGGTGGCTCCCGCCGGGTGCGGGGAGTCGTCCCCGGGCTGCGGGTCCGGTGGCGGGGTGCCCCGGGACGGGGCGCCCGCGGGCACCTCCTCGTAGGCCCGGGTGGCCGTGGGGTGCGCGTCAGCGCCGTCGGGGCGGTCGGTCGATCCGTTCACGTGAAACTCCGAGCGGGAGGGGAAGTCGGTGCGCCGGCGGGGCCGTGGGAGCGGCCCGCCGGATCGGGGTCCGGTGCTGCGGGGGCGGACTCCGACGCGCCCATTGTGCCCTGTTCACCTGGATCCCCGCCGACACGCCCGGGGCAGGGGAGTCGGGGCAGGGGGCGCGGCCGGACTCTCGCGCAACGGCGCCCCGCGATCGGCACGTGGGACGGCGCTCCGCGTGCGCAGATTCAGGACCTGGGTGCGGACCTGGTTCGAGGGGGCGAGCGACGGCGCTCCGCGCGCGCGGATCCAGGTCCTCCGTCCGTGCGGGCAGCACGTGGGGTTCGTCGGCGCCCGGCGCGGGCGGACTCGGCGTCGGGACAGTCGGGCGCCCCGGTCCGTGCGCGCGGACCGATACCGCGGCGTCACCGTCCGGACGTGGCCCCGCGGGCCACGGTGTCCCGCAGCGAGTCGCCCTTGCGGTGCGCGGTCTCGGCGAGCTCCGCCGCGAAGTCCTGCAGCCGCTCCCGCAGCTGCTCGCCGCCGACGTCCGGGGCGGAGCCGAGCACGCGCGCGGCCAGCAGGCCCGCGTTGCGCGCGCCGTTGACGGACACCGTGGCCACGGGCACGCCAGCGGGCATCTGCACGATGGAGAGCAGGGAGTCCATGCCGTCCAGGGTCTTCAGGGCCACCGGCACGCCGATCACGGGCAGCGGGGTCACGGATGCGAGCATCCCGGGCAGGTGCGCGGCACCCCCGGCCCCGGCGATCACCACGCGCAGCCCCCGCTCGTGGGCGGTGCGCCCGTACTCGAGCATCTCGGTGGGCATGCGGTGCGCGGAGACCACGTCCGCCTCGTAGGGGATGCCGAGCTCCTCGAGGGCCTCCGCGGCGGCGGACATCGTGGCCCAGTCCGAGTCGGAGCCCATGACGAGGCCCACCAGGGGCGCCTCGTTCTGGGCGTCCGGGACCGCACCCCACGGCGCGTCCACCGGTCGCGGGTTCAGGTCGGGGCAGCGCCGCGCGGACCCGCCCTCGCGCAGGGTCGACGCCGCCCGGGCGGCAATCCGCCGCAGGGCCTCGACCTCGTGGGAGCCCCCCACGGCGTTGACGTGGCCGACCTTGCGGCCGGGGCGCACGGCCTTGCCGTACGTGTGGATCTTGGCGCGCGGCTCGGCGGCCATGGCCTCGGGGTACGCCGCGAAGAGGTCCTCGTTGGCCCCGCCCAGCACGTTCTTCATCACGGCCGCGCCCGCCACCGGGTCCGTGGCGCCCAGCGGCCAGTCGAGCACCGCGCGCAGGTGCTGCTCGAACTGCCCCGTCACGGAACCGTCCATGCTCCAGTGCCCGGAGTTGTGGGGTCGCATGGCGAGCTCGTTGACCGCGAAGCCCGTGTCCGTGTCCGGGGTCTCGAACAGCTCCATGGCCATCACCCCGGTGACCCCGAGCTCCTCGGCCAGCTGCACGGCGGCGTCCCGGGCCGCGGCAGCCACACCGGGGTCGAGACCGGGGGCGGGGGCGATCACCTCGTCGCACACGCCGTCCACCTGGATGGACTCCACCACGGGCCACGCCACGGTCTCCCCGGAGGGGCGGCGGGCCACCATGGCGGACAACTCGCGACTGAAGGCCACAGCTTCCTCCGCGAGCAGACCCTGACCACCCGCGGCCGCGCTGCGCGCAAACCACTCGGCGGCCGTGCCGCGGGAGGCGTCCTGCGGCGTCACGACGCGCAGCACGCCCTTGCCGTCGTAGCCGCCCCGGGGGGTCTTGAGCACCACGGGCCAGCCCACGCGCTCGCCGAAGGTCACGAGCTCCTCGGGGGAGTGCACCTCGGCCCAGCGGGGGTTGGGCAGACCTAGCCGCTGCACCGCCCGGCGCATCACCAGCTTGTCCTGGGCGTGCTGCAGGGCCGCGGGGCCCGGGCGCACCGCGACCCCCTGGGCCTCGAGCGCCTCGAGGTGCTCGGTGGGCACGTGCTCGTGGTCGAAGGTGAGCACGTCCACGTCCGCGGCGAAGTGCCGCAGGGCCTTGAGGTCGGTGTAATCGCCCGTGGGTGCGGTGGCCACGGCGGCCGCGGCACTGGTGTCCGGGCCCTCCGCCAGCACGCGCAGCTCCACGCCGAGAGCGGTGGCGGCGGGGGCCATCATGCGGGCGAGCTGCCCGCCTCCCACGACGCCGACGACAGGACCGGTAAGGGAAGGATTCACCGCATCAGGCTATCGTCCCAGCCGATGCCCAGTCATGTCGGAGTACGATGCACACCATCGCCCGGTGTCCACCGGGGCGTCCCGCGAGCCGCGACACCGTGCCGGGCCCGCCCGGATGCACCGTCCCCGACGAGCAGAGTGAGAACGAATCCTTGAGCAACCTGGCTGACCGCGCGCACGCGCTGTGGGAACTGTTCGTCAAAGAGCTCACCAAGTTCGGTCTGGTGGGTGCGGCGGCGTTCGTGATCAACGCGAGCCTGGTGTGGCTGCTCATGCACACCCCCTACTTCGCGGACAGCCACATCAAGGCCAAGGTCGTGGCCACGGTGGTGGCCATCATCTTCTCGTGGGTGGCCAACCGGATGTGGACGTTCCGGGACAAGCGCCAGGACGATAAGAAGAAGGAGCTCGTGCAGTTCCTCGTGGCCAATGGGATCGGCATGGCCATCGAGCTCGGCTGCCTCGGGGTCAGCTACTACGTCCTGGGCCTGACCTCCGCCACGGCGTCCTTCGTCTCCGGCACGATCATCGGCACCATCCTGGGCACGGTGTTCCGCTACTTCGCCTACCGCTTCTGGGTGTTCAGCACCAAGCTGGACGCGGACCCCGAGTTCGCGGACAGCCCGGACGAGGAGTTCGCGTTCATCACGGGCCAGATGCCGGTGGTCCACCCGGACTCCGCCCACCGCGGCTCCCAGCACGGGCGTCCGGGCGGTTCCGGCCCCGCCCCGGACACGGATCCCACGGACGACGACGTCCGCCGCGCCTCCTGAGCGCCACCTTCCGATCGCGCGTCCTCACCGTCGCGGGGCCCGCCGGTCCGCCACCGCGCGCGAGGCGCGGGCTCAGGCGGTGGTGGCCCGTTCCTGCGCCAGCACGTCCGCCGAGGCGTCCTCCGGGCCCGCGGTGATCAGCACCGCCTCGCCCGAGACCACGGTGCCCAGCATGCGCAGCAGCTCGGCATCGCCCCAGCCGTCGTGCAGCGGGATCAGCACCGTGGTGCCCGCGACTTCCGGGGAGGCGGCCAGCGCGGCACCGACGAGCGCACCGTGCGTGGTGCCGGAGTCCAGGGCCGCAGCGGCGGGATCGGGGGTCTCGAAGCCCGAGTAGACGTCGGGCATGGCCCGCACCTCGTCCGCGAAGTCCACGGAACCGTCCGGGACGGGGCGGGCGCACGAGAACGCCAGCGCGGGTTCGGCGACGATGAGCAGCAGCTGCGCGGCGGCGTCGTCGTCCGGGTGGGTCTCCAGGTGCGCGTGGAGCACCGCGTCCGGTTCGGGGTGGTGCGTGAAGCGCACCGCGGCGCCCACGCGCAGCGCGGCCAGCGTGAGGACCACGAGGCGCCAGTGGGGCACGGGGGAGATGCTCACGAGGTCCCCGGCGGCCACGTCCAGCTCGTCGGCGAGCAGGCCCGCGGACTTCTCGACCCAGTTGACCAGCACCCGCCCCGAGAGCTCCACGCGCTCGGGGCCGCTGCGCCAGACCAGCGCGGGGGTGGGGCGCTCGGCAAGCTGTCGCAGTGCCTCGTCCAGGTCTCTCGGTGTGCGTCCCACGCAGAAACTCCTTAGGGTAAGTGACAGTGCCGCTGCCGGGCGGACGGCGCGCCGAGCAGCCGGGCAACCCCAGGGTACTCGGCTTGACTCGCCGGGACTTACACACGTGTAATTAGATGGTCCACCCGGCCCACGGAGGGAGCCCGATGGCGATGTCCGCGATCCCGGCCGGGTCAACCGGGCTGGTTGAGGGCACGAGACAGCGAACGCGTGGGACGGAAGGACTGACATGGGAGAGGCCGCACGCCGCCGGATCGACGGGCGCGAGGACTCGGAGCCCGAGTCGGCCGTGAGCCCGGTCCCCGCCGACTGGTTCGTGGACCCCGTGGACCAGGCCCGCGGAGCCGCCGGGGTCACCACCCTGGACGACCTCGCCTCCGCGTTCCTCGCCGCCCACCCCGAGGTCGCCGGGGACGTGCTGCTGCGCTCGGACAGCAAGAAATCTCCCGATCCCGAGCCCCCCGCCCCCGCCGCGCAGGACCTCAGCGCCATGGAGGTCCACGACGTCCAGAGCGTGGACGCGTCCGTGTGGCAGGCCGTGGCCGGGCTGTACTCGGTGAGCGAGGGCGACGCCGAGGGCGAGCTCGCGTGGCAGACCGACGCCCTGTGCGCCCAGACCGACCCCGAGGCGTTCTTCCCCGAGAAGGGCGGCTCCACCCGTGACGCCAAGCGCGTGTGCGAGGCGTGCCCTGTGAGCGGGCAGTGCCTGGACTACGCGATGTCCAACGACGAGAAGTTCGGCATCTGGGGCGGGCTGTCCGAGCGCGAGCGGCGCCGGCTGCGCCGCCGGGGACGCTGAGTCCCGTGCGGGAACCCGTGGCGCCGAAGCGCTCGTGCTCCAAGCAGACGTGCAACCGGGACGCCGTGTGCACGCTGACCTACGTCTACTCCGACTCCACCGCGGTGATCGGCGCCCTCTCCGCGCGGCGTGAGCCGCACGCCTACGACCTGTGCCCGGTGCACGCCGACGCCCTCACCGCTCCGCGCGGCTGGCGCGTCGTGCGCCTCGAGGCCCCCGGCGGGTGGGACCGCGACGACCTCGACGACGTCGTGGAGGCCGTGCGCCAGGACGAGGCACCCGCCGTGCGGCGCGCACCCGCGCGGGGCCCCGCCCTCGGTGCGGCCCGTCCCGGCGCGCGCGTGCTCCGGGACGTCTCCTACCGCGGGTCCGACCCCGAGCTGGGCGGGCCCCGTGCCGCCGATGACCCCGCCGGGGACGGCGCCTCCGCATCCCGGCAGGAGCCCACGGCCCGCGTTCCCGGGTATCCTGGGGTCACGCGTTCCGCGGCGGACGCCCCGCAGCACCAGGATCCGCAGCCGCGCTCCGTTCCCCTCCCCGACGCCCTGCGCATGCCGCACTGGCGGCGCCCCTGACCGGTGGGCCCGGTCCCTGGCCCCGGGGCGGGCACCCCCACTGTGAGGTACTCATGACCACGTCTCCGCACCCCGACCACCGCACGGCACCCGGACCCGCCACGACGTCCGCCCGCGCTCCTCGCCGCCGGTCCGTCCGCGCCGTGTCCCTGGGTGCCATCGGTCTCTCGGCCGTGCTGGCGCTGGGCGGCTGCGCCGCCGGGGACGACGCCGCAGCGCCGTCGCCCTCGGGGTCGAACGCCCCGGACGCCCAGGCGAGCCCCGCCGTGACCGTGGCCCCCAGTGCCGACGCCACGGCCGTGAATCCCGCGGACCCCGTGGTGGTGAGCACGAGCGCGGGGGAGCTCACCGACGTGAGCGTCACGGCCGCGAGCACGGGGGAGAAGGCCGAGGGCGCGTGGAACGACGCGCACTCGGAATGGCGCTCCTCCGCCCCGCTCGCGTTCAACGAGACCTACACGGTGGCGTACACCGCCCGCAACGGGCAGCGGGAGAGCACGGGCAGCTCCGGGTTCACCACGGTGGACGCCGCCCACGAGGCGGACGTGGGCCTCAACGTCAAGGACGGCCAGACCTACGGCGTGTGGCAGATCCCCGAGCTCACGTTCTCCGAACCCGTGACCAACAAGGAGGCTGTGGAGAAGGCCATCCATGTGGAGGGCGCCCACGAGAAGGGCGAGTTCCGCTGGTACTCGGACCGCAAGCTGCGCTTCCGCCCGGACAAGCCCTGGACCCCCAACTCCTCCGTGAAGATCTCTGCGGACATCCTGGGCACCGACCTCGGCAACGGGATGATCGGCAACGGCAACACCACCGTGACCTTCAAGACCGGTCCCGAGCAGCGGGCGTACGTGGACAACACCACCAAGACCCTCGTGGCCTACGTGGACGGCAAGCAGACCGGCAGCTGGCCCGTGACGCTGGGCAACCCGGAGTGGCCCTCCACCACGGGCAAGAAGGTGATCCTGGAGCAGGCGGCGTCCTACTCCTTCAAGGCCTCCTCCCTGCACCTCAAGCCGGGGGACCCCCACTACTACCCGCCGTTCGACGCGTCCAACGTGTCGCGGCTGACGTGGAGCGGAGAGTTCATCCACCAGGCCCTGCCCTCGGCGTGGCCCGTGCTCGGGGTGGCCAACGTGTCCCACGGCTGCGTGGGCATGCCCCCGAAGGGCGCCAAGTACATCTTCGACACCTTCCGCCCCGGGGACATGGTGGAAGTGGTGAACACCGACTACCCGCAGGCCGATCCCGACGACGGCTACGGGGACTGGAACATCCCGTTCGAGCACTACGCGGACGAGAACTGGCACGGGAACTGGTGATCCGACCGTGAGCTCCGCCGTGGCCCCCGCCCCTTGGGCCCGCCCCACCGCCGTGCAGCGGGTGCTGCAGGGTTTCCTCGCGCTCGCACTGCCCGTGCTGTGGCTCGCGCTGGCCGTGCGGCTCGTGGCCACCCCCGCGTTCCTGTGGCTCGAGTACCACCGCCCCGGCTTCCCCACCGACCGCTGGGGAATGGGGACCGATGAGCGCATGGCGTTCGGCTCCTACGGGCTGGACTACATCATGAACCTCGCCCCGCCCTCCTACCTGGGGGGACTCGTGAGCCCCGAGGGCGGGATGGCCTTCACCCCGGCGGAGGTCTCCCACATGACGGACGTGCAGCACGTGATGCAGTGGGGACTGCTGCTCGCGGGGGTCCTCGCCGTGCTCAGTGCGGCGGCGGCCCTGCACCTGCACCGGCGGGCACCGGGCACCGCCTCCGCCGCGTGGTTCGCGGGTTCCTGGCTCACTGTGGGGCTGCTCGTGCTCGCCGCAGTGGCCGGGGCGCTCGGGTGGGAGAGCTTCTTCGCGGGGTTCCACTCCCTGTTCTTCAGCTCGGGCACGTGGACGTTCAGCGTCACGGACACCCTGATCCGGCTCTACCCCACGCAGTTCTGGATCGACGCCGCGGTCACGGTGGCCGTGCTGAGCCTGCTGGGTGCCTTCGCCACCATGCTGCTCGCGGCGCGGCGGGCCCGGCCCCTCAGATCCAGGACCTGAACCACATCCGCCAGCGCCAGTGCTCGTACGGGATGGTCTGGGCGGTCCACACGGGCCAGAAGAACACGGCGAGGGCCACCGCCAGGAGCAGGTAGCACACGGTGACCGCCCGCCACCTTTGGGCCCACACGCCGGTGATCCGGTGCTCGTGTGCCGCGGCCACCGGTGTGCCGGCCGTGGCCCCGTGCCGCGGCACCGCGAGCCTGCCCGTGAGCACCCCCACCGCCCCGGCGATCAGCAGCGCGACGGCGGGGAAGTAGGACAGCGCGTAGAAGAAGAACATGGTGCGCTCGGGGTAGAGGAACCACGGCAGGTACCCGGCGGCGCAGACCCCCACGAGGGCGCCGAAGCGCCAGTCGCGCCGGCCCGCCCACAGCCACACGCCGAGCAGCACGGCGAGGATCCCCACCCACCACACGGCGGGGTTGCCCACGTTGAGGATGGCCTGGCTGCACGCGTCCACCGTGCAGCCGTCCGTGCCCGCCCCCGGGGACTCGTAGTAGTAGGACGTGGGGCGCAGCATGAACGGCCACGTGGCCGGGCCCGCCATGTACGTGTGGTGGGAGTCCAGCCCCGTGTGGAACGAGTACGCCGCCACGTGGTACTCCCACAGGGAGCGCAGCGCCGGGGGCAGCCACTGCGGGCCCTGCCCGGGGTTGAGCTCGGCCCAGGTGCGGTCGTAGCCACCGCTCGTGGCCAGCCAGCCCGACCACATGAGCACGTAGGTCACCAGGCCCGTGCCGATCACGGTGAGGAAGCCCCACGGGCCGTCCTTGAGCACCGCACCGGTGAACCAGTGCCGGACGCCGGCCACCCGCCGGGCGTTCATGTCCCACAGCACCACCAGGATCCCGAGGGCGGCGATGCTGAACAGCGCGTTCCACTTCACGGCCGCCGCCGCCCCGCACGCGGCCCCGGCGGCGATCCGCCACCACCGCACCCCCAGCCACGGACCCAGGGGGGAGCCGCCGAGACGGGCGGCCAGGCGGCGTCGTCCGTCGTCCCGGTCCAGCAGCGCCAGGACGAAGGCGAGGAGCAGGAAGAACATCAGGAAGATGTCCAGCAGGGCCAGGCGGGACTCCACGAGGTGCAGGCCGTCGAGTGCCGTGAGCAGCCCCGCGATCGTGGCCAGGGACACCGAGCGGAAGAGCAGCCACCCGGCCCACCAGATCAGCGCGATGGACAGTGTGCCGACCACCGCGGCGGAGAAGCGCCATCCGAACGGGTCCTCGGGGCCGAACAGCCACAGCCCCACGGCGATCAGCCACTTGCCGAGCGGCGGGTGCACCACGAAGGACGGCTGGTCCTGGACGTCCGGGACGGCCCCGGAGACGAAGCCCTCGTCCGCCCCCGAGGGCCACTGCTGCTCGGTGCCGTGCAGCAGCAGGGAGTAGGCGTCCTTGAGGTAGTAGGTCTCGTCGAAGACCACGGCGTGCGGCGAGGCGAGGCCCACGAAGCGCAGCACGCCGCCCAGCACGGTGACGAGCACCAGGGGAACCCACCACCAGCGGGGGAGGCGGGTGACGGCGGGCAGCAGCAGCTCGCGCGGCGACGCGGGGGAGCCGTCGGGGTGCCGGAGGGCTGCGGGGGAGAAGACGGTCGAGGGCACGGACCCATGGTAGGGCCCGAGCTCGGGAGGATCCGGCGTGGCACCGCGGCCCGCCGCCACCGCGCCGCCTGCCACCGGCGGGGCCCGCGGGTTCGTAGAGTGGACGTGTGAGCTCCCGAACATCTGCCCCCGCACACGAGACCCCCGAGCACGGCCAGGGCGCCCTGGTGGTGGTGGGAACACCCATCGGCAACCTCTCTGACGCCTCCGACCGCCTACGCAACGTGCTGCGCACCGCGGACGTCCTGGCCGTGGAGGACACCCGCACCCTGCACCGGCTCGCCGCCGGCCTGGGAGTCAGTGTGGGCGGACGGGTGGTCACCCACCACGAGCACAACGAGAACGCCCGTACCGACGAGCTGCTGGACGAGGTCCGGGCCGGGCGCACGGTTGCGGTGCTCTCCGACGCGGGGATGCCCACCGTCTCGGACCCCGGTTTTCCGCTCGTGCGGGCCGCGGCGGAGGCGGACCTCACGGTCTCGGTGCTGCCCGGCCCCTCGGCCGTGCTGGCCGCGCTCGCGGTGTCCGGGCTGCCCACGGACCGGTTCACGTTCGAGGGCTTCCTGCCCCGCAAGGCGGGGGAGCGCGCGGCGGTGCTCGCGGGGCTGAGCTCCGAGCAGCGCACGATGGTCTTCTACGAGTCCCCCCACCGGCTCGCCGAGATGCTCACTGCGGTGCGCGACGCCATGGGTGGGGACCGCCGTGCCGCCGTGTGCCGTGAGCTGACGAAGCTGCACGAGGAGGTGCTGCGCGACGACCTCGACGGTCTGGTCGCGTGGTCCACCGGGCACCAGGTGCGCGGGGAGATCGTGGTGGTGCTCCACGGCGCCGCCCCGGCCCCCGCACCCGCCCCGGAGGACCTCGTGGCCGAGGTCGAGGCGCGCGTGGCCTCGCACGGGATCAAGCTCAAGGCCGCGGCCCGCGAGGTCGCCGCCGAGCGCGGGGTGAGCACGCGGCACCTCTACGACGCGGTCGTCGCCGCCCGCGGACGGGACTGACCACAGCCCGACGTAGCCGTCCGTGGCCGCCGCCCGGACGCGCTGCAGGCATGGGTGGCGCAGGTTGCGTTGCCCGGACGGACTCCCCGGACGTGCGGCGCTCACGCACCGCGCGGGGGGCGCAGCCCCGTGCGGTGTCCACGGCCGGGCGGGGCAGCCTCCCCCGCGCAAGCGGATGGTGCGAGCGCCCGCGACGGGCCGCGCACCCCGCTTTGCGCGGCGAGGGGCGGGTCAGCGGCGGGCGTCGCGCCGCAGGGACGCCGGCCACCACGTCGCGCGGAAGCGCTGCCCGCGGGGTGCGCGGTTCCGGTACTGCTCGCGGATCCGCGCGAGGTCCTCGGGAGTGGTGCGGGGGGTCCACCCGGCGTCCGGCGCACCGTAGCTCGCGGTCTCGAGGTCGGTGACCACGCGGTCCACGGACTCGTGCGCCGCCGGGATGCCCTCCGCGAGCCGTCGCGCCCGCACCCGCGGGGTGTCCGCCGGGCGGGCGGTGACCCCGTAGTCGCGTGCGAGCGCCACGAACTCGTCCCACGCGGCGTGGGCGCGCCGCTGGGGGGACAGCGCGGCGTCGCCCATCGCGGCCGTCCGGGCACGACGCCGCCGGGCGCGCAGCCAGCGCGGCAGCACCGCGAGCACGAGCAGCAGGGGCACGAGCACCGCGGCGGCGGCGAGCCACCACGGCACGGCGAACCCGACCGGCTGCTGGGGCGGTGCATCGGGCTGCTGCGGGGCCACGGTCGGCTGCGGGCTCGGGGCGCCGCCGGTCTCCGAGGACTGCGGTGTGCTCGGCGGGGTGCTCCGCGGCTGCTCTGAGGTGCTCGGCGTCGCGGAGGGGGATGCGGAGGGCGACGCACCGTCCGCGGGGTCCGGCGCGGACTCCGGTGCGTAGCCGGGGGTGCTGGGCACACCCGGTGTCGGCTCGAAGCGCACCCACCCGATCTTCTCGAAGTACAGCTCGGGCCACGCGTGGGCGTCCCCGGTGCCCACCGGGAAGGACGTGCCGCCGTCCTCCTCCGTGGTGGCGGCCGTGGGCAGGTAGCCCACCGCCACCCGGGAGGGGATCCCCACCTCGCGGGCCATCAGCGCCATGGCGGGGGCGAAGTGCCCGGAGTAGCCCGCGCGGGTCCGCATGAAGGTGTCCAGGGACCCCATGCCCCCGGCGTCGTAGCCCTGGGCGAGTGGCGCGTCGATGTCCTCCCGGAAGTCCTTGCGCAGCCGGTTCTGGATCGCGAGCGCGCGGTCGTAGTCGGTGCGTGCTCCCTCCGTGTACTGGCGGGCGGCGTCGGCCACCGAGCCCGGGCGGTCGGCGGGCAGGCGCAGGTACTCGGCCATGGCGGCGTCGTCGGCGGCGGGCGGTGCGGCGCGCAGCGCGTCGGGGGTCGCGTCCGGCAGCACGGCGGTGACCGTGTAGCCGGCCCCGGACATGCCCGTGGAGGCGCTGTAGACCGAGAGGTCCCGCGGGTTCCAGCCCCAGCCGTCGGTGCCCAGCCCGGCCACGTCCGCGGGGGCGTAGGGGGTGGGCAGCCAGTGCTCGGTGTAGTCCTCGAAGCTGACCTTGGCTGTGACCTCGCGCCCGCCGGGCACCGCGTCCCGCGCGGCCGCACCCAGGCGCGTGAGGTCCTCGTCCAGGCCGTCGGTGTCCGGGAACCACTCGTCCCGGGAGAAGTCGGAGAGAGTGAGCAGACGCATGTACTGGGGCTGGTCATCGGAGCTCGTGTAGCTGAAGCACCGGGTGCGCTCGTCCGAGCGCAGGTCCTGCCCCACGGCGCGCAGCGGCCCCACGCCGGAGGCCCGGTCCGAGGTCAGGGAGCTGCCCTGCGGGAACGCACCGTTGTAGAAGCCGGGAATCACGGAGGGCACCAGCAGCACCACAGCGAGCACCCCCGCGACCACCAGCAGCGCACGCGGCAGCCCGCCGGGCGCGGGGGCGATCCGCTGCGCCCGGGTGGCCCCCCAGATGCGCGAGCCGGCCAGCAGGGCCAGGGCCGCGAGGGCGGCCGCGGCCAGACCTGGGACGCCCACACTGCCCGGCAGGGTCAGCGCGGGCACCACGAGCAGCGCGAGCAGCCCGAGGCACGCGAGGCCCGCCATGCGCAGGCCCACGAGCGCCGTCTCCATGAACACGGTGACGAGACCCACCAGCACGCTCAGCACGAAGGCGAGGCCGGGATCGGGACCGTACGGGGCGGCGTCGTGCGCCACGAAGTCCCCGGAGCCCCGCCACAGCTGGGCTGCCGCCGAGAACGTGCCCCCGGTGGGGATGAAGCCCAGCAGCGCGTGGTCCCCCAGGTGCAGCGCGGTCAGCGCGAGCAGCAGCGCGGCGAGCCCGAGCACCGTCACGAGCACCGACGGCAGCCGCAGCCACCGGGCCACGCCCGTGACGAGCAGCACGGTCACCACGGTCGCGGCCACGGGCCACACCCACCAGCCACCGTCCAGGGCACCGGCCATCCCTGCGCAGCCCAGGGCGGTGGTCACGAGCAGCAGCACGGTCAGCTCCACCACCCGTGGCCGCGCGGCGGGGGCCGGGGTGGGCGCGTCGGATGTCTTGGAGGGCTCTGCGGTGGCGCGGCGGGGTGCCCCGCCCGGGCCCGGCGCGCCACTGCGACGACGCCGCCCCGCCGGGTTCCCGGCGCCGGTGGACCCGATCCCGGGGTTCGCAGTGCCGGTGTTCGCGGTGCCGGGGGCCGCGGAGTCACCCGGCGTGCGGTCCGCCGGTGTGCGGTCCCACGGGGTGCGGCGGGGGGAGCTGTCGTGGGGGGTCATGCGGTGGTCCTCCGTCGGGTGCGCCGCAGCACGTCGTCCATGTGCAGCTGGGGCGCGCCCGGCTGCGGGGGCGGGGGAGCCATGAGGGAGCCACCGCCCACCACGGCCAGCCACGCGGCGTCCACGTCCGTCCAGCGGCTCACGAGCACCACGGACCAGCCCGCGGCCTCGAGCACGTCCGCGCCGGCGGGGCGCACGAGGGGAGGGGCCACCACCAGCACGGCGGAGCACGCGGCGGTGCCCGCCGTGGCCCGCACGTAGCGCTGCCCCGCCTCGGCGGTGAGGGCACCCGAGAAGAGCAGCACGGGGTGGTCCAGCCCCTCCCGTTCCAGGCGGGAGGCCAGCGGGTCCTGCGCGGCCCCCGGCTCGGGGCGCGGGACCAGCGCCGCCCGGGACAGCCCGTGGACCACCTCGGTGGCGGCGTCGTCCCGCACGGCGGTGTCGCGGCGCTCGGTGGAGCCGGAGTCCCCGCGGGGCAGGGCGCGGCCCTGGTCGTCCAGGGCGTGGACCACGGTCTCGCGGCGGGTCAGGTGCTCGAGCACGGACGCCGCGGCCGTGACCGCCCACTCGAACTCCTCCGTGGAGTCCAGCACGCCCGCGAGGATCCGCTCGCCGGGCCAGTGCTGTGCCGCGGCGTCCAGGACCAGCACGGCCTCGCGGGTGCTGCGCGGATCCTCCTGGCGCACCATCAGCTCCCCGTGCTTGGCCGACGCCGCCCAGTGCACCCGGCGCATCGGGTCACCGTGGCGGTACTCGCGCGTGGTCACGTTGTCCGGACCGGGCTGCGGCTGCGCCCGCCGGGACAGCTCGCCGCCGCTCTCCCGGGCGAGCGTGGCCCCGTGCTCGGTGAGCTCCTGCGGGTCCGGGGCCACGTGCAGGGACGTGCGCTCGGCCACGTCCAGCAGCTCGGTGACCACACCGAACGGATCGCTCACGCGCACCGTGGCCGGGCCCAGCTCGTGGATCCCACGACGCCGCGGGCGCACCGTGTACGCCACGGGCACCCCCGACACCGGCACGGAGAAGTCGCGGTCCCGGCCCAGCAGCGGGTCCACCGCCTCGTGGACGTCCACGGCCGCGCGCTCAGAGCTCGTGGCGCCCCGCCCGGCACCCCCGCCGTCCCGGCCGGGAGCCCGGGTGCGGTCGCGGGATCCGAAGGCCGAGCGGCGTCGTACCCGCAGGGCCACCTGGGCGGCGTCGCCGAGCGTGACGAGCGGTGGGTCCACCGAGCGCTTGAGCAGCACGCGCGGCTTGACCAGCCACATGGCCAGCGAGGACAGCAGCGGAACGGCCCCCAGGAACAGGGACAGGGCCAGGACGTCCTTGCGGCCCAGCCATGTGGCGGCCGCCAGGCTCAGCACGGCGGCGGCCAGGAAGCACCACCCGCGCACCGTGAATTTGGCGCGCGAGTCCACGCGCGCCGTGGCGCCGGTGGACCTCATCGGGTCTGCGGGGCGTCTTCGGTGGGCACGCGGACGTCGTCGAGGATCCCGCGCACGATGTCCTGGGCGCTGTCCGCCCCGGAGCGGCGCTCCAGGATCAGGCGGTGGGCGAGCACCGGGACGGCCACGTCCTTGACGTCGTCCGGGAGCACGTGGGCGCGGCCGGCCAGGGCGGCGTGGGCGCGCGCGGCGGCCTGCAGCTGCAGGGCGGCGCGGGGGCTCGCCCCCAGGCGCAGGTGCGGGTGCGAGCGCGTGGCCTGGCACAGCGCCACGATGTAGCGGCGCACCGCGGTGGACACGTGCAGGGAGGCTACGTGGCGCACGAGCTCGCGGGCCTGGTCGATGTCCAGCACGGGGGCCAGATCCGCCAGGGGAGAGCCCGAACCGTGCTCGGAGAGCATGGCGACCTCCGCGTCCGCATCCGGGTAGCCCATGGAGATCCGCGCGGTGAAACGGTCCCGCTGGGCCTCGGGCAGGGGGAACGTGCCGTCCATCTCCACCGGGTTCTGCGTGGCCACCACCATGAACGGGGACTGCAGGCGGTACGTGGTGCCGTCCGCCGTGACCTGACCCTCCGCCATGGCCTCCAGCAGGGCGGACTGCGTCTTCGCGGACGCGCGGTTGATCTCGTCCCCGATCACGATGTTCGCGAACACCGGCCCCGGCTTGAACTCGAACTCCCGGCGCACCTGGTCGTACACCGAGACACCCGTGATGTCCGTGGGCAGCAGGTCCGGGGTGAACTGCACGCGGCTGACCGTGCCGCCGATCGCACCCGCCAGCGTCCGGGCGAGCATGGTCTTGCCCACGCCCGGGACGTCCTCCACCAGCAGGTGGCCCCCGGCCAGCAGCACCGTCAGCGCGGTGCGGGTCTCGGCGGGCTTGCCGTCGATGACCGCGTTCATGCGGTCCAGGACGGCCTTCGTGCGGGCGGCGAACTGCTCCATATTTCCTCGTCTCACGGGCATGGGGGGCGGGGGTGGTCCGGGGACCATGGTCTCAGGAATTGTGCAGGTCCGCGTGCATTGCGGCTGCACCCCGCATCCGGGTCCGTGGGCGGTGCCGGGACCGGACGGTGCGGGCCGGCGCGGACGGGCCGGGCGGCGTCGTCGCCTATCGTGGTGCCGTGATCGAGACAGCCCTGACCGAGTCCCTCTGGCCGCACGGCGAGCGCCCCGAGCCCGTGCCCGGTGGGACGCCCGCCGCTTACGACCCCGAGCAGTACGCGCTGGCCGCGGACGTGCCCAGCGGGGAGGGCACCGAGCGGCGCGCGGACACGGACGTCCACGGGCAGAAGCGCAACCTCCGCTTCCCCGCGCTGCCCGAGCCCCTGCCGCACCCGGTGGTGGACAACCACACCCACCTGGACATGCAGGACGGGCTGGTGCGCGTGTCCGTGGCGGACGCCGTGGCCACCGCGCGGGACGCCTCCGTGGCCGGCGTGGTGCAGGCCGGGTGCGACGTGGAGTCCTCGCGGTTCGCGGTGGCCGCGGCGCAGGCGGTGCCCGGTGTGCTCGCGGCCGTGGCCCTGCACCCCAACGAGGCGCCGGAGCTTTCGCGCCGCGGTGAGCTGGAGGCGGCGCTGCGGGAGATCGACGCGCTCGCGGCGCAGGACCGGGTGCGCGCGGTCGGTGAGACCGGGATGGACCGGGCGCACACCCCGGAGGAGGGGCTGGGGGCGCAGGAGGCGTCCTTCCGCGCGCACATCGAGCTGGCGAAACGCCACGACCTGGCGATGCAGATCCACGACCGCGAGGCCCACGAGGACGTCCTGCGCATCCTGGACGACGCCGGAGCACCCGAGCGCACGGTGTTCCACTGCTTCTCCGGGGACGCGGAGCTCGCCCGGGTGTGCAACCGCAACGGCTGGTACATGTCCTTCGCCGGGACCGTGACGTTCAAGAACGCGAAGGCGCTGCAGGAGGCCCTGCGGGTCGCGGACCCCGCACTGGTGCTGAGCGAGACGGACGCCCCGTTCCTCACCCCCCACCCGTTCCGGGGCCGCCCCAACGCGCCGTACATGGTCAACCACACCGTCCGCGGGATGGCGCAGCTGCTGGAGGCGGACCTGGAGACCGTGTGCCGCCGGATCTGGGACAACTCGCGCCGGGTGTACGGGGCGTTCTGAGCGGTCCCTGACGCGTGGGGAGAGGCTCTGCCGTGATCCTCGCGGAAATCCCGGGCAGAACCTCTCCTCAGGCCTCATCCGTGGAGCGGAGGTGCCCCGCCCGGCTCGCCCCGTAGGATTGTCCGGTGACCGAGCACAGCACAGCCGGCCCGCTGCTGGGGCCCGCGGAGATCAGGGAGCTCGCCGAGACGGCCGGGATCCGCCCCACCAAGACCCTGGGTCAGAACTTCGTGATCGACCCCAACACCATCCGCCGCATCGTCGCGGCCGCCCACCTCGCACCTGAGGAGCACGTCCTGGAGGTGGGGCCCGGGCTGGGCTCGCTGACGCTGGGGCTGCTGGCGGCGTCGTCGGCGGTCACGGCGGTGGAGATCGACCCGCCGCTCGCACGGCGGCTGCCGGAGACCGTCGCCCGTTTCTTCCCGGACGCCGCACCGCGCCTGAGCGTGGTGGAGGCCGACGCCGCCCGCGTGCGTGAGCTTCCCGGCGGTGCCGAGCCCACGGCGCTCGTGGCCAACCTGCCGTACAACGTGGCCGTGCCCGTGCTGCTGCACATCCTGGAGACCTTCCCGTCCATCCGGCACGGTCTGGTGATGGTCCAGGACGAGGTCGCGGACCGCCTGGCTGCGGGCCCGGGGTCGCGCGTGTACGGTGTGCCGTCCGTGAAGGCGTCCTGGTACGCGGAGGTGCGCAAGGCCGGGGTGATCGGCAAGAACGTGTTCTGGCCGGCGCCCAAGATCGCCTCGGGCCTGGTGCGGCTCGAGCGCCGCGACCCGCCCGCCGAGGAGCGCCTGCGGGTGCCCACGTTCGCGGTGGTCGACGCCGCGTTCGCCCAGCGGCGCAAGACCCTGCGGGCCGCCCTGAGCGGCTGGGCCGGCTCCGGTGCGCGCGCCGAGGGGATCCTGCGCGCCGCCGGGGTGGACCCCGCCGAACGCGGGGAGAAGCTCGGGGTCGCCGACTTTGCGCGCATCGCGGAGGCCGCCAACACCCTGGCCGCCGACGACGCCCCGCCCACGTCCCTGACCGAGGCCACCCCGGTTGTGGGTGGGGGTTCGGTTGCGAGCGAGGCCCCCGCAGCGAGTCAGGACAAGGGCCTGGCCACCGAGGAAGCCTCTCTGGCGGGCCGGGACCAGACCGCGGTCGTCGGCCGGAGTGAGAGGCCGGCAGCGGTTGCGAACGAGGTCCCCGCTGCGCGTCGGGATGAGGGCCCTGGCGCCAACGGAGCCCCACTGGCGGGCCGCAGCCAGACCGCGGTCGCGGCGCCGGGCGAGGTGCGTGGCACGCACCCGGAGGAGACACCGGGGGATCCGGCATGACCGTGACGCCCCGGTGGGTCACCGCGAGCGCACCGGCCAAGACCAATCTGCTGCTGCACGTGGGAAGCCCCACCCCGGACGGCTACCACCCGCTGGAGACCCTGTTCCTCGCGGTGGACCTGCGCGAGACGGTGACCGCCACGCTGGACCCGGCCCGCGACGCGGGCGAGGGTGTCGCCGTGACCGTGGAACCGGCGCCCGGCAGCGGGTACGCGCGGATGGTCGCGGAGGGTGCCGCGCGGCTGTCGGACATTCCCCTGGACGCGCGCAACCTCGCGGTCCGGGCGGCCCGGGCGGTGTGCGACGCCGTGGGTGCCTCCGAGTCCGGCCTGGCACTGCACATCCGCAAGGCCGTGCCCGTGGCCGGCGGCATGGGCGGCGGGTCTGCGGATGCGGCGGCCGCGCTGGTGGCGGTCAACGACCTCGTGGCGCGGCACCTGGGCATCCCGGAGCTGGCCCCCGAGGAGCTGCGGCGACTGGGCGCAGAGCTCGGTGCGGACGTCCCCTTCATGCTGCTGGGCGGCGCGGCGGTGGGCCGCGGCACGGGCACGGAGCTGGAACCGGTTCCCACGGACGGGCTGCTGCACCTGGTGTTCGCCCCGCAGGACCGGGGCCTCTCCACCCCCGCGGTGTACCGCCGGTGGGATGCCGCCCACGGGCTGTCGGGCACCGGCGCACCGGACCCGGCGTCCCCCCGGGCGCTCGCGGCCCTCGACCCGGCGGACCCCGGGGCGCTCGCCGCGCTGGTCCGCAACGACCTCCAGGCACCGGCCCTGCACCTGCTCCCGGAGCTCGCGGACGTGCTCGAGCACGGTGCGCGGCTCGGGGCGCTCACCGGCTGGGTCTCCGGCTCCGGGCCCACCGTGTGCTTCCTGGCCCCGACCGACGACGCCGCCCGGCAGCTCGCCGACGCCCTCGCACGGGAGGGCCGGCTCGCGCTCCCGGTGAACGGTCCCGCCCCCGGGGCGCGGGTGGACGCGCGCGGATGAACCGGTACGCGCGGGCTGCCCGGGGCACAATCGGGGCAGCACACGCGTGTCAGCACGGTTCGTCCGGACCGGGGCGCGCCCGGGCGGAACTCCTCGGGTGACGTGCCCGGGTGAGGAGTGAGCATGGCCATTCGTCCGCAGCAGGTCCATCCCGTCCCCGAGCCGCTCGTGGCAGCGCTGGAGGCCCTGCGCCATGAGCTCGCCATCCCGGACGACTTCCCGCCGGAGGTCCACGACGCCGCCGCGGCAGCCGCCGCCGCACCGCGCCTCCCGGGCACCGACCGCACGGACCTGGAGCTCGTGACCATCGACCCCGAGGGCTCGCGGGACCTGGACCAGGCCGTGCTGATCGAGGCCGTGCCGGACGGGTTCACGCTCTGGTACGCCATCGCGGACGTCGCCGCCTTCGTGGCACCCGGGGACCCCGTGGACCTGGAGGCGCACCGGCGCGGGCAGACCCTCTACGCCCCGCACCAGCGCACGCCGCTGCACCCGCCCGAACTGTCCGAGGACGCGGCGAGCCTGCTGCCCGGAGTGGTGCGTCCGGCGGTGCTGTGGCGGCTGGGCCTGGATGCGCGCGGCGAGCTGGTGGACACCGGGGTGGAGCGCGCCCTCGTGCGCAGCCGGGCGCAGCTGAGCTACCGCGACGTGCAGGACCGCCTGGATGCCGGGACCGCGGAGCCCTCCCTGCAGCTGCTGCGCACCGTGGGGCTGCTGCGGGAGCGGATCGAACGGGAGCGCGGCGGGGTGAGCCTGCGGATCCCCGAGCAGGAAGTGGTGGTGGAGGAGCGGCAGTGGCGCGTGGTGCACCGCAGCGCCCTGCCCGTGGAGGGCTGGAACGCCCAGGTCTCCCTGCTCACGGGCATCGCGGCGGCCCAGCTGATGCTCCGCGCGGGGGTCGGGCTGCTGCGGGTGCTCCCGCCCGCCACGGACACGGCGGTCCAGAAGCTGCGCGTCACGGCGGCCGCGCTGCAGATCCCGTGGCCGGATGAGGTCTCCTACCCGGAGTTCGTGCGCGGGCTGGACCCCTCGCGGGGCACGCACGCCGCGATGCTGCACGCGTGCACCCTGCTGTTCCGCGGCGCGGGCTACGAGGCGTTCGACGGCGCCGCACCGCAGCACCGCGAGCACTCCGCCCTGGCCACGCCCTACGCCCACGTGACCGCTCCGCTGCGCCGACTCGTGGACCGCTACGGCAGCGAGGTGTGCCTGGCCGTGGCCGCAGGCCGCCCGGTGCCGGAGTGGGCGCTGCGGGCGCTACCGCAGCTGCCCGCCGAGATGGAGATCTCCGGGCGCAGGGCCTCCGCGTACGAGCGGGGAATCGTGAACATGGTGGAGACCCTCGTGCTCTCGGCCCATGTGGGTCAGGAGTTCACGGCCACCGTGGTGGACGTCAAGGAGGACGGCACCCGGGGCACCATCGTGATCCGGGAGCCCGCGGTCGAGGCCGGTCTCAAGGCCCCGGGCCTGCGGCTCGGCAGCGAGATCCGGGTGCGCCTGCTCAGCGCGGACGTGGCCGCAGGGCGCAGCGAGTTCGAGGTGGTCCCGGGTTCCACTACTCGCTGAGGTGCATGCGCGGCACGGGGCGAGAGAACATCCGGGTGTGCCACAGCAACCGAGAGACGCCGATGACCATCCATGTGAGTCCCAGGACTACCGCGACGGGTGTCAGGCTGGTCCACAGCCAGGCAGTGAGGAGGAACCCCACCGCGGGGATCACGCCGTAGAGCAAGTATGTGCTGATCGTTCGGCGCTCGGCCCGCACCAGATATGTGGCGATGACACTCAGGTTCACCATGGTGAAAGCGCTGAGCGCGCCAAAGCTGACGATGGATGCCACTAAGTCGACGTCTGCCACCAGGGCGCTGAGGGAGATGGCGGCGACGACGAGGATCGCACCCACTGGCGTGCGGAAACGGGGGGAGACCGTACCGAAGAGTTTTCGGGGCAGCAGCCCGTCTCGTCCCATGGCAAACAGGATGCGTGAGACGGACGCCTGGGAGGCCAGCGCAGATCCCAGGGCGCCCGTGACGTAGGCCGCGAGGAAGAGGGCGGTCAGGAGGTTTCCGCCGATGTTGGCGAGCAAGGAGATGGCCGCGACGTCGGCGGCGTCACCGACCATGACTTCGGGTCCGGCCATGTGCGCGAACCATGCCACGGAGACGAAGAACGCACCACCGATCACGGTGGTCAGGATGACGGCGCGGGGAACGGACCGGCGAGGCTCCCTCGCTTCCTCGGCCATGGTTGATACCGCATCGAAGCCCAGAAACGACAGGCACAGCACTGCGGCGCCGGCCGCCACAGCAGTGACGTCAAAGCCCGGTCCGATAAACGGGTCGAGAGGTTGCACCGAGGGGTCGAAGGCCCGGGCCGCGTAGACGAAAAAAATCCCGAAGAAGACGACTTGGAGGAGGACCAGAACTACGTTCGCGCTCTTCACGGCGGCCACTCCCACGATGTTCAGGCCCGTGACCAGGGCCAGCGCCGTGAGGGAAAATACCCATGCGGGTACGGCGGGAAATCGCTCACCGAGATAGAGCCCGATCAGCAGGTAGTTCAGCATCGGCAGAAGGATGTAGTCGATCATCACGGTCCACCCCGTGAGGAAGCCGGCTCCGCTGCCGAGACCAACTCTTGTGTAGGCGTACGCCGATCCTGCCGAGGGGACGACCTTGCCCATGAACGCGTAGCTGCACGCAGTGAAGAGCATGGCGAGCAGCGTGAGCAGATAGGCGGTGGATAGGAAGCCGCCTGTGATCTCGTTGACGATCCCGTAGGTGGTGAACACAGTCATCGGCACCATGTAGGAGAGCCCGAAGAAGACCAGGGTGGGAACCCCCATGGACTGGCGCAACGTGCCGTTCGCGTCCGGCGTGCCAGATCCATCGCGGCGGGATGACGTGGTCATGGGGCGGCTCCTTGGGGGTGTGCCCCGGGAAGAGTGACAGTGCGGACAGCAAACTGCGGCAGTCTCCGAGGTTGCGCCCCCCCTTGACCCAGGGCGGCACACCTCTTCTAATTGACCATGTGGTAAATATCACGTGCGCCGAGCGTAAGAGGGGGCGAAGAAGGGTGTCAAGGGCTGATTCTGCGGCGAACTGCACGGAACCTGAGGGACCGGACCCGGGAATCCCACGGCGTCGGCTCGGCCGCGCCCAGCGGCATCAGCAGATCCGGGATGCCGCCGCATCCCAGGCGTTGCGGGTGGGACTTCAACAACTCACGCATCGCGGCATCGCCTCCGAGCTGGGCGTCACGCACGCGCTGGTGGTTCACTACGAACCCGACATGGCGGCGTTGAGGGCGCACGTGTGCCACGCGCTGTTGCAAGAGGAGTTCCTCCAGACATCCCGCTGCCTTGAGGGGATCGCAGACGCCGTGGACGGGGTGAGGACTCTGATCGGGCTCATGAGCAGCCCGCGCCGGGCGGCACACGCGGCGATCTGGCTGGACGGTTGGAGTCTGGGTCGCCACCACCCCGGTACGGCAGAGGTGGTGCGCACCATGATGCGACGCTGGGAGGACCTCGTGTCTGGGCTGGTGTCCCGTGGGGTCTCGTCCGGCGAGTTCGCGGATGTTGACGCTCGCGCCTGCGCGTGGGAGGCAATCGCACTGCTCGACGGGCTCAACGCACACATGCTGGTGGGATACGGCCACCGCAGTGAGTATGTCGAGCGGATAGCCGTTCCGTGGGAAGCGAGGCTGGGCCTGGCGCCCGGCACGCTGTCGCCGATCCGGGAGCACGACAACAAACTATGAGACAGGAGACGTCCATGAAGGCATCATCCCACCGCCCTGCAGGCTCTCTCGGTTCTGCCGATGTGATCGTCGTGGGGGCCGGGATCTCCGGGCTCTCCGCCGCGGAACGACTGGTGGACCGCGGCCTGGACGTGCTGGTCCTGGAGGCCCGCGACCGCGTGGGCGGGCGCACGGAGGGCGGGCACTTCGCCTCGGGGACACCCATCGAGCTGGGCGGGCAGTGGGTGGGTCCCACGCAGGACGAGGTGCTGGCGCTCGCGCGGCGGCTCGGGCTGGAGACGTTCACCGTGCACGACACCGGCCGCTCGCTGCTCTTCGCGGACGGCTCCCGGCGCGAGGGCGACGACGACTCCTTCGGCCTCGGGCCCGACGCCGCCCGGGCGTTCCAGGACTTCGTGCGCCTCGTCGACACCACCGCCGCGCGCGTGGACACCGAGCAGCCGTGGCGCTCGCCGGACGCGCTCGAGCTGGACCGGGTCACGGCCGCCCAGTGGGTGGACGCGCACTGCGGGGACGACGTCGCACGCCGCTTCGCGCACACCCTGCTCGCCTCGATCTTCGCGGCCGAGAGCGACGAGTACTCCGCGCTGCACATGCTCGTCTACCTGGCCTCGGGCGGCGGGCTGCACCGCATGATGCTCACGATCGGCGGGGCCCAGGAGTCGCGGATCCTCGGCGGCACCCACCAGCTCTCCGAACGCCTCGCGCAGCGGCTGGGGGAGCGGGTGGTGCTCGGCGCGGAGGTGCTGGGGATCTCGGGGTGGGACGCGGCGTCGTCGTCCGGGCAGCCGCGGCCCGTGCGGGTGCAGACCTCGGCCGGGGACGTCCGGTGCGCGGGCGTGGTGGTGGCGCTGCCGCCGGTCATGGCGTCACGCGTGCGCTACGCACCCCCGCTGCCCGCGGGCCGGGACATCGCCCACTCCCAGATGAGCCCGGGCGCGGTGATCAAGTTCCAGGTCGAGTACGAGACGCCGTTCTGGCGGGCCGAGGGCCTCAGCGGCACCGTGCTGAGTCTGGACCACGACGTGTCCCTGGTCTACGACAACTGCGTCCCGGACTCCTCGCACGGGATCCTGGTGGCGTTCGTGGAGGGCCGCCACGCCCGCGCGTTCAACGCTCTGGACGAGGCCACCCGGCGGCAGCGGGTGCTCGAGGACCTCGGCACGTTCTTCGGGGACGCCGCCCGGCACCCCCGCGAGGTGCTGCAGCGCAACTGGTCGGAGGAGCCCTTCACGCGCGGCTGCTACGGCGGCCGGTTCGGCACGGGGCTGTGGACCACGGTGGGGGCGGAGCTCTCCCGGCCCGTGGGTCGCCTCGCGTGGGCCGGTGCGGAGACGGCCACCGTGTGGGCCGGCTACATCGACGGCGCCATCCGGGCCGGGCGTCGGGCCGCGGACGAGGCGGCCGAGGCCGTGTCCACCCGCTGAGGGCGCGGTCCCAGCCAGCGGTCACCCGGCGGTCCTACAGTGGCAGCCGTCAACCCACACACGAGGAGGCACCATGTCCGTCGTCAAGATCAACGCCATCGAGGTTCCCGAGGGCTCCGGCCAGGAGCTGGAGGCGCGCTTCGCCGCACGCAGGCACTCGGTGGACGGCGAGCCCGGTTTCGAGGGCTTCCAGCTGCTGCGCCCCGTGGCGGGGGATAACCGCTACTACGTGGTGACCACGTGGGCCACGCAGGAGGACTTCGAGGCGTGGCGGGACGGCAGCGCGAAGGCCGCCCACGCCGGCGGCGACCGCAAGCCGGTGGCCACCGGGGCCTCGCTGCTCGAGTTCGAGGTCGTGGACCTCGGCGCGGCGGACTGAGTCCGCGGCACGCCGCCGCACCGGCCGGGCCCGTGCCCGGCCGGTGACGACCGGGCTGCGGCTCTGCCGGCGAGTGTCCCCGGCGGGGCACGCGCCACCGGCCGACCCGCAGCCGCCACCGGGCCCGGCTCCACGCGCTGCCTGGATCCGACTCGCGCACCCATCCCGGACCGGCCCGCACCCGGGTTGCGGCCCGCCCCTCGGACGGGCCCGGGGCTGGCCCGCGGGCGGGGCCGCGCGCGAGAATGAACGGGTCACGCCACGGACGCCGGAGGGCCGGGTCCGTGGGACCGAACCGCAGAGGAGCGCCACCATGACAGACGCCGTTGCCGGGATCGCCGTACCGAACACCGCACTGACCCGGGACGTCACCGAGTACGTCCGGGACACCGAGGACGACCTGCTCTACCACCACTCCCGCCGCGTCTACTTCTTCGGGGCGCTGCTGGGGCAGGTGCAGGAGCTGAGCGTGGACCACGAGCTGCTGTACGCCGGGGCCATGTTCCACGACCGCGGCCTCACCGAGGATCACAAGGGCTCCACCCTGCGCTTCGAGGTGGACGGTGCCAACGAGGTCTTCGAGTTCCTCATGAAGCGCGGGGCCTCCTACGAGCGGGCGCACACCGCGTGGTTGGGCATTGCGCTGCACACCACCCCGGGCGTCCCCGAGTTCATGGCGCCTGAGGTGGCGCTGGTGAGCGCCGGCGTGGAGACGGACGTGCTGGGCATGCACTTCGACCAGCTCACCGACGCCCAGCGCCGGGCGGTGGTGGACGCCCACCCCCGCCCGGACTTCAAGAACCGCATCCTCCGGGCCTTCCACCATGGCATGGAGCACCGTCCGGGCTCCACGTTCGGCACCATGAACGCCGACGTGCTGGCCCACTTCGACCCCTCGTTCGAGCGGGACGACTTCGTGGAGGTCATCCGGACCAACGACTGGAGCGAGTGAGCCGTCACGCTCCCCGGACCCTGTCGCGGCCCCGCTCGGAACGCTCCGAGCGGGGCCGCGACTGTCCCTGGGCCTCCCGGCACGGCATAACGAGAACCGTTACATTTGGTCCGCACGTCCTCGACCACCCGGCTCCGGGGGGGGCGCCCTCGGGTGCGACGGCTGCGCACGGGCTGCTGCACCCAGCACAACCCAGGGAGGCCCCATGGAACCGGTCGACGTCGTAGCAGTGGTGGGCAGCTGCGCCCCGGAGCGCTCTCGGTTCGCCCGCGAGCTGGCCCGGTGCACCGGTCGCATGCTCGTGCCCGCCCCGCGGGTGGGGCTCTGCCCGGACCCGTGACCGAGGCCGTCTCGTTCGTTCCGTGGTGCACCCGGGGAGCGGGGGCGCTCGTGGAGTTCCCGGAGCACACGGACGTGACAGAGCTGATCGGGGTCGGTGCCGCGCCCGGCTCGGGGCTCACCCTGCGGGAGGTGGTGTGCGTGGTGGACGCGGCCCACCTGATCGCGGACCTGCACCGTACGGACTACGTGATCCACCCGGCGAGCCACCCCGCCCACTGGCCCCACACGGCCCGCGCGCTGCTCACCGTCATGGGAATCGAGTTCGCCTCCACCGTGGTGCTCGTGAACTGGGAGCCGTTGAACACCCCCGAGCTCTCCAGCGTGATGGGCCTCGTCAACCACCTCAGTCCCCGGGCGCGGCTGCGGCTGCACCACGGGGACCAGGACCCGTGGCTGCACGCGGCACCCGCCACCGACGCCGGGTACGACGTCGCCCAGGAGCGCTCGGGGTGGGTCACCCTGCTCAACGGGGAGCACGATCCCTGGGTCACGGATCCCCACGTGAGCTCGCTGCGCTACGAGAACGTCCGCCCCCTGCACCCGCAGCGGCTCGGGGACCTGCTCGACCACCGGATCGAGACGGGCGAGTTCGGCACCGTGCTGCGCTCCGCCGGGTTCTGCCGCCTGGCCACCCGCTCGCACGTGATCGCGCAGTGGAACCACGTGGGCCGGATGATCTGCCTCTCACCGCTCGCGCGCGACGAGGACATGGGGGAGCGGGACGAGCTGCTGGCCCTGGGTCAGGACCTCGGGATCATCGGACTGGATCTGGACGTCCCGGCGCTGCGCCGCGCGTTCGACGACGCTGCGCTCACGGACGACGAGCTCGCGGGGGGTCCTGCGGCGTGGTCGCAGTTCCACGACCCGTTCCCCGCCCGGCCCACGGCCGACCGCGCGGACTGAACCCGGAAGCTACTCGAGCGCCTCGCCGAGCTCGAGCCAGCGCAGCTCCAGCTCGTCGATCTCGTCCTGCAGCGCCGTCTTCTGCGCCGCGAGCTTGCCGAGGCCCTCGAAGTCGGAGGGGTCCGCGGCGGCCATGGTGTCGTCCAGGCCGGCCACCTCCTTCTGCAGCTTCTGCAGCTTGCGCTCGACGGCGCCCAGTTCCTTCTGCGCCGCGCGGGCCTCCGCGCCGCCCAGGGCGGGCCTGCCCGCGGGCCGGGACGCGGCGTCGTCGCCCGCAGGACCGGACGCCGCGGAGGACGCGCCGCCCGCGAGCGGGTTGGACGCCCCTGCCGAGCCCGCGGCGGAGCCCGAGGCCGCCGCGGAGGACAGCGCGAGGTACTCGCCCACCCCGCCGGGCAGGTGCCGGAAGCGGCCGTCTATCACCGCGTACTGCTGGTCGGTCACGCGCTCCAGCAGGTAGCGGTCGTGGGAGACCACCAGCAGCGTGCCGGGCCACGTGTCCAGGAGGTCCTCCATGGCGGCGAGCATGTCCGTGTCCAGGTCGTTGGAGGGTTCGTCCAGGATCAGCACGTTGGGCTCGTCCAGCAGGATCAGCAGCAGCTGCAGGCGCCGCTTCTGGCCACCGGAGAGGTCCTTGACCGGGGTCTTCAGCTGCGCGGAGGTGAAGCCGAGCCGTTCGAGCAGCTGCGTGGGCGTCATCTCCTTGCCGCCGGTCAGGTACGAGGTCTTCTTCTGCGCCACCACGTCCGATACACGGTCCTGCGCGACGTCCTTGAGTTCGTCCAGCTGCTGCGTGAGCGTGGCGATCTTCACGGTCTTCCCGCGCTTGACCCGACCGGACGTGGGCTGCACGTCCCCGGTGACCAGGCCCAGCAGGGTGGACTTGCCCGCGCCGTTGACGCCCAGGATGCCGGTGCGCTCGCCGGGGGCGATGAGCCACGTGACGTCCTCCAGCACACGGGTGGTGCCGGAGCCGTCCGCGGCGGGGAAGGAGACCGAGACGTCCTCGATGTCCACCACGTCCTTGCCCAGCCGGGACACGGCCATCCGGGACAGGGAGACGGTGTCCCGCGGCGGGGGCACGTCCTCGATCAGGGTGTTCGCGGCCTCGATGCGGAACTTCGGCTTGGACGTGCGTGCCGGGGCGCCGCGGCGCAGCCACGCGAGCTCCTTGCGCATGAGGTTCTGGCGCTTCTGCTCCACCACGGCGGCCTGGCGGTCCCGCTCCACGCGCTGCAGCACGTACGCGGCGTACCCGCCCTCGAAGGGCTCGACGACGCGGTCGTGCACCTCCCACGTGTCCGTGCAGACCGCGTCCAGGAACCAGCGGTCGTGGGTCACCACGGCCAGGGCGCCGGAGTTCTTCGACCACCGGCTGTTCAGGTGCTTGGCGAGCCACGTGATGCCGTCCACGTCCAGGTGGTTGGTGGGCTCGTCCAGGAAGATCACGTCCCAGTCCCCGGTGAGCAGGCTCGCGAGCGCCACGCGGCGCCGCTGCCCGCCGGAGAGCTGGCCCACGGGGGTGTCCCAGTCCACGTCCGAGACCAGGCCCCCCACCACGTCCCGCACCTTCGGGTCCGCGGCCCACACGTAGTCCGGGACGTCCCCCACCACGGCGTGGCCCACGGTCTGGTCCGGGTCCAGGGTGTCCGCCTGGTCGAGCATGCCCACGGTGGTGCCCGAGCGCACGGTCACGCGACCCGAGTCCGGCGGGATCCGACCGGCGAGCAGCCGCATGAGCGTGGACTTGCCGTCCCCGTTGCGGCCCACGATGCCGATTCTGTCGCCCTCGTCGATCCCCACGGTGACCGCGTCGAACACGGTCTTGGTGGGGTACTCGAGATGGATGTTTTCTCCGCCGATCAGATGAGCCACCCGCACAGGATACAAGCGCGCGGCAGGCCCCCGGGCGGCGTCGTGGGCCGGAGGCACGCACCGCGGACCGCACGACGCCGCCGCCCGGCGCAGCGGATCCCCGGCCACCCGTGGGAGACTGGCCGGTATGCAGGAGACAGGTGTGGGCCGGCAGGATCCGGGAACCGTGCTGGACAAGCCCCAGGACCTCGCGGGCGCGGTGGCGCGGGTGCGCGAGGCGCCCGGCCCGGTCGAGATCACGATCGGCGCCGACCGCCCCGTGGGATCCCACATGGGATCGCGTGTGCGCCGCCAGGCCGCCCAGACGCTGCGCGAGGCCGGGGCGGAGCCGCTGCTGCTGCGCGCGCCGGTGTCCGTGGACGAGGACATCCCGGACGAGGGCGTGCTCGCCGCGGTGGACGACGCCCTGGAGCTGTGCCGCGGGGTGGACGCCGGGATGCTCGTGCTCGCGCTCGGGGGAGTGTCCCACCGCGGGCGGCAGCGGCAGCGGCTGTACTCGATGCTCGCGGCGCTCGCGGAGGCCGCCTCGCACCACCGGGTCCGGCTCATGGTGCAGAACAGCACATCCGTGGACGAGGTGCTCATGCTGCTCGCGCTGCTGGACCGGGAGTTCGAGCAGGGCTCCCTGGACGTCGCCTCCCCGGACACCACCTCCCTGGCCTGGGACGTGTCCCGTTCGCGTGCCGCGGGCCAGGACGACGACGCCGCCTGGCACCACGTGCGCCGCGCGGCGGACCGCGCCCCGATCCTCGTGCGCGGCATCACGCAGCGGGACGAGTCGGGCCTGCTGAGGACCCTTCCGGGCTACGCCGAGGGGCGCTCCGCGGGCCGGATTCTGGCCGTGCTGACGCGCTGAGGGCAGGTGCTAGAGTGAATTTTCGTGCGTCCTCACACGCACATCCCCTGTTGGCGCCCGCGGGTGGCAACGCTCCGCCATGGTGTAATTGGCAGCACACCGGCCTTTGGAGCCGTGAGTCTAGGTTCGAGTCCTAGTGGCGGAACGAACGACACATCGAGGCGCAGATGGCACCCACCGCCTCACGAGCACCCAGAGGAGCCTGCTCCGTGAGCACCGCTGACACCGCCGCCGCCGGGGAGAACCCCGCCGCGATCATCGTCCTGGCCGCGGGCCAGGGAACCCGCATGAAGTCTCGGACCCCCAAGATCCTGCACGAGATCGGCGGGCGCTCCATGCTCGCGCACGCGCTGAAGGTGGCCGGTGAGCTGCGGCCCGAGCGCATCGTGGCCGTGGTCCGGCACCAGCGGGACCTCGTGGCGCAGCACATCGCGGACGTGGCCCCGGGCGTGCTCACCGCGGACCAGTCGGACGTGCCCGGCACGGGCTCCGCCGTGGACGCGGGGCTCGAGGTGCTCGACGCCGAGACCCCCGTGAGCGGCACCGTGCTGGTGACCTACGGGGACGTCCCGCTGCTCACCGCCGAGACCCTGCGCGCGTTCGTGGCCCACCACACCGGGCAGGGCAACGCCGTCACGGTGCTCACCGCGGACCACCCGGAGCCCGGCAAGTACGGCCGCATCCTGCGGGACGGCGAGGGCCGGTTCACGGAGATCAAGGAGTTCAAGGACGCCACCGAGGACGAGCGCGCGGTCACCGAGGTCAACTCCGGGATCTTCGCGTTCGACGCCGCGGTGCTGCGGGACGCGCTGTCCCGCGTGGACACCGACAACGCCCAGGCCGAGAAGTACCTCACCGACGTCCCCCGACTGGCCCGCGAGGCGGGGCACCGCGTGGACGCCCTGAAGATGGCCGACTACATGGAGCTCGAGGGCGCCAACGACCGCGTGCAGCTCGCGGCGCTCGGCCGCTACCTCAACCAGCGCACGCTGGAGACCCACATGCGCAACGGGGTGACCGTCGTGGACCCGGCCACCACCTGGATCGACGACACCGTGGAGCTCGAGGCGGACTCCACCGTGCTGCCCGGCACCCAGCTGCACGGCAGCACCCGGGTGGGGGAGGGCGCCGTCGTGGGCCCGGACACCACGCTGACCAACGTGACCGTGGGCCGCGGGGCCACCGTGGTCCGCACGCACGGCAGCGACTCCGAGCTGGGCGCGGGGGCCTCCGTGGGCCCGTTCGCCTACCTGCGCCCGGGCACGGTGCTGGGCGAGGACGCCAAGATCGGCACTTTCGTGGAGACCAAGAAGTCCACGATCGGGCGCGGCTCCAAGGTCCCCCACCTGTCCTACGTGGGGGACGCGACCATCGGGGAGAACTCCAACATCGGCGCGGCCTCCGTGTTCGTGAACTACGACGGCGTCAACAAGCACCGCACGGTGATCGGCAACGACGTCCGCATGGGCTCCGACAACATGTACGTGGCACCGGTGACCGTGGGGGACGGCGCCTACTCCGGTGCCGGCACCACGGTGCGCAAGGACGTCCCCGCTGGCGCCCTGGTGCTCACCGAGGGCAGGCAGGTCATCGTGGAGGGGTGGGTGCAGCAGCACCGCCCCGGAACGGCCGCGGCCCGTGCGGCGGAGGCCGCCCAAGACTCTGAGCGCGAGGGCGACGCCTGAGCAGGGCGCACCGCGAGCAGTGACCCAGCAGGAATCCTAGGAAAGCGAGTCCACATGACCGGCATCACCAACACGGGTTCGAACCGCATGGTTCTGCTCTCGGGTCGGGCGCACCCCGAGCTCGCGGAGAACATCGCGCGGGAACTGGGCACCGAGCTAGTGCCCACGGACGCCTACGACTTCGCCAACGGCGAGACGTACGTGCGCTTCGGGGAGTCCGTGCGCGGTGCGGACGCGTTCCTCATCCAGTCCCACCCCGCGCCCATCAACCAGTGGCTGATGGAGCAGCTCATCATGCTGGACTCCCTCAAGCGGGCCTCCGCCAAGTCCATCACCGTGGTGAGCCCGTTCTATCCGTACGCGCGCCAGGACAAGAAGCACCGCGGCCGTGAGCCCATCTCTGCCCGCCTGATCGCGGACCTCTACAAGACCGCGGGCGCGGACCGGCTGATGTCCGTGGACCTGCACACCGCTCAGATCCAGGGCTTCTTCGACGGCCCCGTGGACCACCTCATGGCCATCCCGCTGCTCAGCGACTACGTGCGCTCCGTGGTGGACGTGGACAACGTCACGGTGGTCTCCCCGGACACGGGCCGCGTGCGCGTGGCCGAGCAGTGGGCCGAGCGCCTGGGCGGTGCGCCGCTGGCGTTCGTGCACAAGACCCGTGACATCACCGTGCCCAACCAGGCGGTGTCCAAGGAGGTCGTGGGCAACATCCAGGGCCGCACGTGCGTGCTGATCGACGACATGATCGACACCGGCGGGACCATCACCGGTGCCGTCCAGGTCCTCAAGGACCAGGGCGCCAAGAACGTGATCATCGCGGCCACCCACGCCGTGTTCTCCGGCCCCGCCGTGGAGCGGCTCTCCACGTGCGGAGCGGACGAGGTGGTGGTCACCGACACCCTGCCCGTGCCCCCGGAGAACCAGTTCGAGAACCTCCGGGTGCTCTCGATCGCCCCGCTGATCGCCCGCGCCATCCAGGAGGTCTTCGAGGACGGCTCGGTCACGAGCCTCTTCAACGGCCGCTCCTGATCCGCACCCCCGTTCCGGGCCCCGCCCGGAACGCGCAGAGCCGCCCGTGTGTTCGCACGCGGGCGGCTCGTGCATTCGCAGGACTCGGTGAGCGGGCCGGGGCCCCCGGTGGGGCTCCGCAGGCCGGGACTCGGTGGTCGTGACCGGTGGGCGGGGTGCGATGCCGTACCGGGGTGGCCCTCAGCGGATTGGGCCGGGGCATGAGACGCAGCAGCGGTCCGGGTGTCCCGGACCGCTGCCGACCGCGAGTCTCACGGCGCGGGGCTCACAGGGGGAGCACCCTCACCTGGCCGGTCTTGGAGTTGTATCCGATCATGTATCCCCTGGAGAACGTCTGCCGGATCTCGTCCCCTCGTCGGTACTCGTCCGTGGTGGGGAAGCCGAGGCCGCGTTCCATGCCCGCCTGCGACCAGCGCTTGCCGATGGCGCCGAACTCCTTGACGGCGTGCGGGCCGTGCTGCGGGGTCCACATGACCTTGGTGGTCTGGCCCGAGGGGGTGCGGAACACCTGGTAGGCACCGCCCGGCACGCTTCGCTCCTCGGTGATGGGGAAGCCGTATCCCCGCTCCCGGCCCGCGGAGATGAACTTGCCGCCGATGCTGCTGGTGTTGCGCAGCATGTGGGCGCCGGTGGCCGGATGCCAGTAGGCCGTGGCGGGGACACCGTTGCGGGAGAACTGCTGGTACACGCCGCCGTACGCAGCGGCCTTCTCGGCGGAGACGGGCTGACCCCACCGTGCCGCGCCCCCGGTCTTGTTGTAGATGCTGGCGATACCGCCCCGCACCGAGTAGCCGGAGGCACGGCCACCGAGCGGCGCATAGGAGGACGAGGCCGCGAAGGACTGGAACTGGGCCCAGGAGCCGCCGTAGACGTTGGAGTCCCCGGAGAACGGCCCGTTGTCAGTGAACTGCCACAGGTCGTGACGGGACCAGCCGTTGGGCATGTACGCCGGGTAGGCCACCCCGTAGGAGGCCAGGTGCAGCGGGTGGTTGTTGAACTGGGCCGTGTTGCCCGTGCACGTGGCCCACCAGTCGGCGGTGGTGTAGATGGCGGGCAGCCGGCCCGTGCGCTGCCGGTAGCGGTCCGAGAAGGACTTGATCCACCCGTTCATCTGGGCCGCGGACATGTTGTAGCACGTGTCGCCCAGGGTCGGGTAGGGGTTGTACTCGATGTCCAGCAGGCCGGGCAGGGTGCGGCCGTCCGCGGACCAGCCGCCGCCGCTGTTCACGAAGAAGTCCGCCTGCGCGGCACCGGTGGTCTGGCTGGGCAGGGCGAAGTGGTAGGCGCCGCGGTTCATGCCCACGGCGTATGAGCCGGTGTACTGGTCGTTGAACGCCTCGGAGCGGTAGCCGATGCCCTCGCTGGCCTTGACGTAGGCGAAGCGTGCGCCGTTGGCGTACTCGGCGCTCCAGTTGATGGCGGGCTGCCAGCCGGAGACGTCCATGCCGGCGATGCCCGCGGGGCGCCAGGAGCCGGCGCGGATCGCGAGCGACATCGAACCCGCCGGGCCGATGCCCGCGGCCGCCGTCGGGGAGGGGGCGGAGCCCTTCGCGCCGGAGGTCCCCTTCGAGGGGGTGGCACCGGTTGGGGCCGCGCCGCCCAGGACGGACTTCTCGACCTTCTCGAGCGCTTTCTCGGAGGCGGGGGAGAGCTTGGTGGTGTCCGCCATGGACTTGAACTTCTGCCCCATGGTGGCGCCGGGGTTCTTGTCGCCGGTGCGGGGCGGGGCCTTGGGCAGCTCCGGGTCCTGGACGACCGTGGCGAGCTCCTTGGTCTCCACGGAGACCACGTCGCCCTTGGACGGGTTGAGGTTCTGGTGGGGTTCATCGGCCGCGGTGGCCGGCAGGAGGGTGGTGAGCACGAGTGCGGCGGCGGTCACGGCCGCGGGCAGCACGGTTTTTCGGGGGGAGGTCATAGGCCTTGCCTTACTGCGTGGGGAAAGCCGCTCGGCACGGGGGAAGGCGAGCAGGCTGGGGGGAACGCCCTAAGGAGTGTAAATCTTCACACGCAGATTTGAGGTATCTCACACGTGGCGCCGGGTCCCCGGGGGTGTCGTCCGCGCCCGAGGACGACGCCGCGGCCGCCCGTCCGTGCCGACGCCACGTCGTCACCGGGGCGGTCCAGGGCGGCCCGGTGGACGCGGTGAGAACCGAGCGGCGCCGGGCCACCCGGCGACGGCGGGCGCCCGTCAGCCGGCGCGGTCGGCACGCGCAGACGGCACGTGGCGGCCGCAGGTGACGTCAGCGGGTGCCGTCAGTAGGCGCCGTCGGAGGCGAAGACCGCCCGCACGGTGCGCAGCATGATCACCATGTCCTGGACGGGGGACCAGTTCTCCACGTAGTAGAGGTCCAGGCGCACGGTCTGGTTCCAGTCCAGGTTGGACCGCCCCGAGACCTGCCACAGGCCCGTGATCCCGGGCCGCACGCGCAGCCGGCGGTAGACGTGCTGCTCGTACTTGTCCACCTCGCTGGCCAGCGGCGGGCGCGGCCCCACGAGGGACATGGTGCCGTTGAGCACGTTGATGAACTGGGGCAGCTCGTCGAGGCTGTAGCGACGCATCCACTTGCCCGGCGCGGTCACGCGTGGGTCGTCCTTCATCTTGAACAGCACGCCGCCGTCGGACTCGTTGGCGGCCAGCAGGGCGGCCTTGCGCTCCTCGGCGTCCGTGTACATGGAGCGGAACTTGAGCATCCGGAACCGGGTGCCGTCGATGCCCACGCGCTCCTGGGCGAAGAACGCGGGCCCGCCGTCGTGCGCCTTGACCAGGATGCCGAGCACGAGCAGCAGCGGGGACAGGACGATCAGTGCCGTGAGCGAGCCGACGATGTCGATGCAGCGCTTGACGATCTTCTTTGCGCGCGTGAAACGGGGGGTGGCCACGTGGATCAGGGGCAGCCCGGCCAGCTGCTGGGTGTGGATGCGGGGCCCGGCCACGTCGGTCAGCCCGGTGTTCATGACCAGCCGGATGCGCTCGTCCGCGAGCGCCCAGCCCAGGTGGCGGATCTCGGTGGTGCTCAGCGGCACGGCGGCCGCCATCACGAGGGTCTCGACGTCGTGCTCCCGGCACGCCTGAACGATGCCCTGGACGCTCGGGCGCTCCTGCGGAGCCAGGGCGTTGGCCGGCAGCCGGACGTCCCGGAGGGAGCGGGGCAGCTCGTGGTGCGAGGCGGGCATGTACACGGCCACGGGGTCGAAACCTGCATCGGGGCGGCTCTGCAGCTCGCCCACGAGCTCCACGGCGCCCGGGAAACGGCCCACCACCATGGTCCGGGACATGTTCAGCCCCTGCGCCCGGCGGCGCATCAGCTGGTGCCGGGCCCACATCCGTCCAGCGAGCAGCGTGATGGTGCCCGCGGGCAGCGCGATCAGGATGTAGCCGCGGGCGGTGGGCACGTTCAGGGCGTAGGAGGCGATGGCAATGGCTGCAAACAGCGTGAGGGACGCGGTGACCAGCTGCTTGGCCTCTTCCACGCCGTTGCCGATCAGACGCACCTCGCGCGTGCCGCGCAGCTCGAGCCACGCCCACCACACGACCGCGAGCACGAGGCCCACGAGCCAGTACGGGACGGGCAGCTCGTCCACCTGCAGCAGCCCCTGCAGCCACCCGAAGCGCAGTGCCTGGGCCGCGGCCAGGGCGAGCAGCAGAGTCAGGGCGTCGTAGACCCGCAGCTCCCGCTGGTAGCTCTCGCGCCAGGACAGGTGCTTGTGCTTGTGACTAGCCTTCTGGAACACGGTCGACGAACCTTCCCCCACAAACCGTTCGACGGCGAGACGCCCCACGCGCTCGCTTGGGTGCGAGGACCGAGACAGAGGCGGTCGCCGCACCACGGTGTTCATCTCCCCCGAGATTTACGCCCGCTAACCACCAAAGATACCCCTTCACCAGGCCGAACACCCTGCGATTTCATGAATCAGTACAGATGTGTGGACAGGTGACGGGCCCGTCGGCGCGCCTCCGTGGCCCGGTTGGGGGTCACATGTCACCCGCTCGGGTGACCGGGGCGTCGGGCCCGGACGGCACCCCGCGTGCTCCGGACCGCTCGCGGGCCGCGGGCATCCCGCCTGTCGATCCGCGCGACGACGACGCCATCCCGCCGGACGCGTGCGAGTGCCCCGTTCCGGGCCCGGCCGCCGCCCCACCCCGGAGCCGATGGTGCCCACCGTGTTATCCTGTGCGGGTTGCCAAGGCGAGGGGGCGGCGCTGCCGCCCCGTTATCGACGACGGCCTGTGGATCCTTCCGGTCCTCCGCACCCGGTGCACACCTCCCGGGCGGTGGACCCACCGGGTGCCGCACCACGTCGGTCGGAGAGCGTCCGTCGGCGAGGTGCCTCCCGCACCGCGTCGACGCGGACGGTCTGACGGTAACCAACCAGACCCACGATCGAAGGAGCACCACCATGGTGGACGTCATCACCATTCCCGCGACCCTGCGCACCGAGTTCGGCAAGGGCTACGCCCGCCGCGTGCGCGCCAACGACAAGATCCCCGCCGTGATCTACGGCCACGGCGCCGAGCCGCTGCACGTGATCCTGCCCGGCCACGAGATGATGCTGGCCTCCCGCAACTCGAACGCCGTGCTCGACATCAACGTGGACGGCGAGGGCCACCTGGCCATGATCAAGGAGGTGCAGCGCCACGCGGTGCGCCCCGAGATCCTCCACATCGACCTGCTGACCGTGCGCCGCGGCGAGCGCGTCGAGGTCGAGATCCCCGTGCACGTGGAGGGCGAGGTCGCACCGACCGCCATCCACAACGTCGAGGAGAACGTCCTGGTCGTCGAGGCCGACGCCCTGAAGGTTCCCGAGTACCTGACGGTGGACATCACGGACCTCGAGGTCGGCGAGCACGTCTACGCCAAGGACGTCACCCTTCCGGGCAACGTCACGCTCGTGTCCGACCCCGAGCTGCTGGTCGTCAACGTCTCCGAGCCGGTCGAGCAGGACCTCGGCGAGGAGTCCGAGACCGAGGAGGAGGGCGCCGAGGGCGAGAAGCCCGCGGAGTCCACCGGGGAGGAGTCCGGCGACGACGAGTGATCGCCGGGCCCTGAGCGTGCCGTGAACGGCGCGCAGGCCTCAACGACGGCGGCGGGCGCCCTGGGTGCCCGCCGCCGTCGTCGTCCCACGGGAGCCGCGCGCGGCCCCGGAGAACCCCGAGTGGCCCGCGCCGGAGCGCGCCGGGAACCGGAACGCCCGTGCCGGGAACGGCCGGGCACCAGGAACAGGAGCAGGACATGACGGATCGGACCCTCGTGGTGGGTCTCGGCAACCCGGGGGGCCGGTACGCGGGGACCCGCCACAACATCGGCGCCGTGGTGGTCGCGGAGCTCGCGGCCCGGGCCGGGGCGCGGCTGTCCGCCCACCGGGCACGCGCGGCCGTGGCGGAGACCCGGATGCGCCCGGGGGCTCCCCGGCTCGTGCTGGCGCAGCCGCTGAGCTACATGAACGTCTCGGGAGGGCCGGTGAGCGCCCTGGCGAAGTACTACTCCCTGGGGCTCGCCGACCTCGTGGTGGTCCACGACGACATCGACCTCCCGTTCGGCGCCGTCAAGCTCAAGCGCGGCGGCGGGGAGGGCGGCCACAACGGGCTCCGGGACATCACCAAGGCCATGGGCGGGAAGGACTACGTCCGGGTGCGCGTGGGCGTGGGCCGGCCCCCCGGGCGCATGGACACCGCGGACTACGTGCTCAAGCGCTTCTCGGGCGCGGAGGCCAAGGAGCTGCCGCTGCTGGTCTCCGACGCCGCCGACGCCGTGGAGATGCTCACGGAGCAGGACCTCACGGCGGCACAGCAGCACTTCCACCCGCGCAACCCCGCCTGAGACGAGCAGCGCCCCTTCCCGTGGGAAGGGGCGCTGCGTGCACCGGGGGCCGTGCGGCGTCGTCGGCTCAGTCGAGGGTGTCGGGATCGTGACCGGCGGCGCGCATGGCCTTGTACCTGCGGTTGCGCGGGGCGATCAGGGCGGCCCCCACGAGAGCCGCGAGCAGGGAGCCGCACAGGATGCCCACCTTGGCGTGGTCGCTGTGGGGGCTGCCCTCGCCGAAGCTCAGCTCCGCGACCAGCAGGGACACGGTGAAGCCGATGCCGGCCACCACGGCCATGCCGAGCATGTCGAACCAGGTGTAGTCGTGGTCCTTCTGCGCGGACGTGAAGCGGTCCATGAGCCACGCGGCGCCGAAGATGCCGATGGGCTTGCCCAGCAGCAGGCCCGCAACGATGCCCAGCGCCACCGGGTCCGTGGCGGCCGAGGTGATGCCATCCCAGCCGCCCACGGCCACGCCGGCGGAGAAGAATGCGAACACGGGGATCACCAGGCCGTTGGACAGCGGCCGGAAGCGGTGCTCCAGGGCCGGCGCCAGACCCATGCGCGGGTCCTCCGCGCGGATGATGCGCGGCTCCTGCTTGAGCACCGGCACCATGAAGCCCAGCAGCACGCCGGCGATGGTCGCATGGATCCCGGACTCGTACACGAGCCACCAGGTGACCACGCCGATGGGAAGCAGGATGACCCACGCGGCCCAGTGCTGGGCCATGAACCAGCCCATGTACTTGTGGGTCAGGAACCAGAACAGGGCGAGCATCACGGCGGCGCCGCCGAGGAACGGGAACTGGACGCTGTCGGTGTAGACGAACGCGATGATGGCGATCGCGATGAGGTCGTCCACCACGGCCAGCGTGAGCAGGAACGTGCGCATGGCCACGGGCAGGGACGAGCCCACCACGGCCAGCACGGAGACCGCGAAGGCGATGTCTGTGGCCGTGGGGATCGCCCAGCCGTGCAGCGCGGTGGGCTCACCACCGGCGGCCAGGTTGACGCCCAGGAAGATCAGCGCGGGCACCAGCACACCGCCGGCTGCGGCGACCACAGGGAGGATGGCCTTGCGGATGTTGTGCAGCTCGCCGTCCACGAACTCGGCCTTGAGCTCGAGGCCCGTGAGGAAGAAGAACACCGCGAGCAGCCCGTCCGAGGCCCAGTGGCCCACGGTGTGCTGCAGCCCGGCGACGCTGCCGGGGCCCACCTCGGCGTCGCGCAGTCCGAAGTAGACCTCGCTCCAGGGCGAGTTGGCCACCACGATGGCCAGGACCATCGCGAGGAGCAGGAGGAGTCCGCCCGTGGTGTCCTTGCGGAGGAAGGTGGTGATGGGTCCGCCGGATTCGGAGGACGTCTGAGTGTCGGTGCTCACGTCGAGGTGCTCCCAGCACGCGGCCCCGCCTCGGGGCCGCGATCGTCGTGTCGGATGGGAGATGGCCGGGCGGCTGCGAGGAGCCGCCCGGCCATCCGTGGAGGTGCGGGGCTCAGTGCCGGGAGATCCAGGCCTCGGCCTGGCGGGCCTGCAGGGTCAGGGCCTTGCCGATGTAGGGCTCCGCGGCGGCGGCGATCTTCTTGCCGACGAGCGGGATGTTGGCCTGCACCTCACCGGTGACGTCCACGGAGGTCTCCTGCTCGCCCAGCGGCTTGACCTGCTGGGTGGCGGTGGCGCCCACGGGCAGCCCCGCGGCCTTGATCTCGGTGCGCACCGCGCGGGAGCCGTCCGCGGCGGGGGCGTCGTAGGTGTCCACCTGGGTGAGCTTGACGCCGTTCTTCACGAACTTCTTCACGGCGTCCGGCAGCTTGTCCGCACCCATGCTGCGCACGGTGGTGGCGGTGAACGCGGTGGAGGTGTCCCCGTTGACCTCGAAGGACTCGAACTGGGTGCCGGCGAGCTCGCTGACGTGGCGCACGAAGGCCTCGTCCACGAAGGTCTTCATGACGGTGTCCACGGGGGCCTTGATGGTGGTGGAAGCGTTGACGGACATGGTGCTCCTTGCTGGATCGGTAGCGGTTCGTCGGTTCGCACGCCCCTGGGCGGCGGCGCGGGTGCTGCACCCATCCTAGCCGTGGGCGCGGTGGCCGAGCGGCCCGCTCCGCCCGGGGCCCGACGCCGCACGGCTCGCCGCGGGTCTCCCGGCGCACCACGTCGCGGGGCGCGGTGTCCGCCAAAGAGCGGGCAGGAAGCCGGCCCTCGGAGGCATTCGCGGGCCGCGCGGCTCTCTAGACTGAGTTCCGGCCTCCGCAGCGTAGCCGCAGGTGGGCCTTGCAAGGGCGGGATGGGGATCCCGCACCGCGCGCGACGACGCGTGCTTCTTCACGGCGTTCCGCGCATGCTCGCGCGGGCGCGCAGCCATCGGGGGATGAATGTATCTGCACAACCAGCGTACGTCCGGTCCACGATCGGACAGTGCCCTCGCGCACCCGGGCACCGAGGTGCCCGTGGCGGCGTCGTCCCACGCGCAGCAGCCGGACGAGGGAGGGCGGCACCGGCCCGTGGTGCTGCACGTGGTGGAGGCCTTCGGGGGTGGGGTCGCCGCGGCGGTGCGCGACTACGCCCGCGCCACCCCGGAGTGCGAGCACCACCTGCTGTGCCACCTGCGACCCGAGGCCGTGAACCTCGAGGCCAGCTGGGACGCGGACTTCAGCTCCGTGCGCACCCTGCCTGGCGGGCACCTGGCCAACATCAAGGCCACGCGCTGGGCCATCCGCGAGGTCAGGCCGGACGTGGTCCACTCCCACTCCAGCTACGCCGGGGTCTACGCGCGCCTGGCGGTGGGCCACCTGCCGCGCCGCCGCAACGACACCCTCTCCCCGCTCAACGCCCCCGGCGCCCCGACCACCCGCGCCGAGCGTCACGGGGACCTGCTCGGGCGCGCCGAGCTCGCGCCGTCGGGCCGCGGGGAGGCGCAGGACGCCGCGCACGACGCCGCCCGCGCACCCCTGGTGGCTCCGGCGCGGTCCCGGGGCGCCGGGGCACGCGTGCCCGCGCCCGTGGACCGGGCGCTGCGCGAGCTCGCGAGCAACAGGTACCTGGACCTGTCCCTGTCCCGCATCAAGCAGGTGTACACGCCGCACGCGTGGTCCTTCTCACGCCTGGACCGCTCCCGGTTCACGCGGCTGGGCTACTGGGTGCTGGAGGGGGTGCTGGCCGCGCGCACGGACGTGCTCGCGGGATGCTCCAAGGCCGAGAACAACGTGGCCCACTGGGGTCCGATCTCCCCGCACACGGTGTACGTGCCCAACATCGCGCACTCGTACGGGGAGCCGAAGCCCCACCCCGAGCCGGGCGAGCCGCTCGTGCTCGCGGGTGCGGGACGGCTCGCGGCGCAGAAGGACCCTGTGTTCTTCGTGCGCACCGTCGAGGCCATCCGCGCGGCCGGGCACCGCGTGGCGCCCCTGTGGATCGGTGGCGGGGACGGGGACGTGGAGCAGCTGCTGCGGGAGCACGGCGTGGAGGTCACCGGCTGGGTGGGCCACGACGAGGTCCGGGAGCACCTGCGGCGCGCGGACGTCTACCTGCACACGGCGCGCTGGGAGGGGTTCCCCATCACCGTGCTGGAGGCCGCGCTCAACGACATCCCGGTGATCGTGCGCCGGATCAGGGTCTTCGACGACGCCGGGCTGCCGGTGGTCGTGGACTCGCCGGAGGACGTCGCGCGGCGCTGGGAGGAGATCACGGACGAGCGCGCACGGGAGGAGGTCTCCGCGTGGGCACGCAGGGCGCTGTGGGAGAACTGCTACGCGGTGCAGCGCCGCAGGCTCGGGGAGATCTACGGGGTGCGGGTTCCACTCGTGGAGCCCGCGGACGCCCGCTGAACGCAGGGAACAGAACGCGGTGGGCGCACGAGGGCGGCCACCGGAGCACAGGGGAGAGACCGGGGGAGAAGACCATGACCACGACGACGACCACGAGCCGGACCGGGGCGCCGCCGAGCACACGGGCCACCGCCGCGCCGGCGGGGATCCGGGGCGCCGGGATGTGGACCGGCACGGGTGACCGTGCCACGTTCACGTGGCTGCACACGCCGGAGAACGGCAGGACCAGGGGGCTGGTGGTGGTGGCACCTCCCGTGGGCCGGGAGCACGTGCAGGGCTACCGCGCGGTGCGCCAGCTGGCCATGCTGCTGGCCGGGGCGGGCTACTGCGTGGCCCGGGTGAGCTACCGCGGCGTGGGGGACTCCCACGCCCTGCGCCCCGAGGACGAGCTGCTCGAGCAATGGCGCGGCGACGTGCTGGCCGCGGCTCGGCAGGCCCGGGAAGTGTGCGGGATCGAGCAGCTGCCCGTCTACGGCATCGGCTACCGCGTGGGGGCGGGGCTGCTGGTGGGGATCGCGGAGCACTTCGACCACGTGATCGCGTGGGAGCCCGTGAGCGGCGCCACATTCGTCAAGCAGTGGTCCCGGCTGCGCCGCGCCACCCTGCCCGAGATTCCCGTGGGGGAGGGCGTGGACCTCATGGGGCTGTGGCTCACGAACAAGCAGGCCCGTGAGCTGTCCTCGCTGCCGGACCCCCGCAGACTCGCCGAGCTGCCGGAGCACGTGCGGATCCACCGCGAGGCGGACCAGCCGCGCGCCAAGGTGATGTACGGCGTGGAGTCCCTGGACGTGCGCGTGCACTACGACGTCCTGGAGGACCTGCTGTGGAGCCTGCCCCGCTCGGAGCTCGTGCCGTTCACCGGTGCGGGCCGTGGGCCGCAACGGAACCTGTTCCACTCCCCGGACGGGGTGGCGTGCGCCGAGGAGATCGTCTCCGTGGACCCGCCGGGGTACCCCGGGGTCCTCACCGGGCCGGTCGCCGCCGAGGACGCGCCGGTCGGCCCGTGGCCCGGCAAGCCCGTGACGTTCTTCGCCCCGGGCGCCTCGGAGCCGCGGGACGGCTCGGCCCTGTGGTCGGAGACCGCCCGGCGCCTCGCGGGCCAGGGAGTCGTGAGCCTGCGCGCGGACCGGGACGGTGCGGGGGACCGCGCCCTGCTGTGGGAGGACCGCGATCCCAACCCCTACCGCACCCTCAACGCCCAGGCGCTGCGCGAGCAGGCCGGGTGGCTCGCGGCCACCTTCCCCGCGGACGTGGTGGCCACGGTGCTGTGCTCCGGTGCGTGGGCGGCGCTGCGGGCCGCCCGGGAGCCCGCCGGGCTGCCGGTGCAGGCCATGGTGCTCATCAACCAGAACGAGTGGCGCATGAAGCAGGCCTTCTTCGACAGCCTGCGCCCGAGCTACGACGGGGACGCCAAGCTGCGTGCCAAGGCGCAGGCCGCGTCCGCGGGCGGTCGGGGCACGCCCGGTGCGGGGCCCGCGGACGGCGGCGCAGCGGCATCGTGCGGGCGCTCGGAGCGTCCCGGGTGCGCGGCCGTGGGACGGCTCGGTGGCGGTGCTCGCGAGGCCGTCGCCGGGGCGCGGGAGTGGGCCGTCGAACGGGTCGCTGACGCCAAGCAGGCCGGTTCGCACGCGCTGCGGCGCCACGCCCCAGAGCCCGTGTGGAACCTCATGGCGCGCAACCCGTCCGCGTCCATCCCCGACCACGTGCTGGCGCGCGCGAGCGAGGGCCGTTCCGTGACGCTGCTCGTGGGCCCCCAGGACGACGAGCGCTACCGGGAGACCACCGCGGATCGCGCGGTGGCGAGACTGCAACGGCGCGGCCGCGAGATCCACGAGCGCTTCGTGCCGGACGTGGACCACTCCGTGCTCTCCCGCACCGCCCGCACCGTGATCGCACGTCAGCTCGACGACATCTTCGCCCAGTGGAAGGCCCAGTAACCCCGCCATGCCAGACAGCCCCGCTGCCCCGGCGCCCCGGACCGACACGTCCCGCGTGGGCACCAACATCCTGTGGAACTACGTCTCGGGATTCACGAGCGTCTTCGGACTGCTCCTGCTCTACCCCTTCGCGATCGCGATCGTGGGCGCGGAGTCCTACGGTCTGTGGGTCATCGCCTTCAGCGCCATCCAGCTGCTGACCATGTCCGACTTCGGCCTCGGCACAGGGATCGTGCGCACGCTCACCGACATTCCCGACGACGCCGCCCACCGGCGCAGGCGCGAGAGTTTCGTGGCCGTGTCCTTCGGTGTGTTCCTGGTGCTCGCCGTGGTGCTCACGGGCCTCTACTTCGCGGTGTTCCCGTGGTACCTGGGCACCGTGGCCGTTCCCGAGCGGGACCGCCACGCCGTGGTGCCCCTGCTGGTGGCCGCGGGGATCACCCTGTTCGTCTCCGTGCTGGGACGCGCGTGCAACTCGGTGCTGTGGGCCCTGAACCGTCCGGACATCGAGCGCAAGGCCGCGGTGGTCTCCATCCTGGGCCGCGCCGCCGGATACGCGCTGCTGATCCCGCTGCACGGCGGGCTCATCGCCCTGGTGCTCGTGGAGTGCGCGTCCCTGCTGCTGCCGCCGCTGGTGTGCTTCGTGGCGGTGCACCGCCGCTTCGGGTTCGTGCGCCCGCTGCCCGGCGCGTGGCGCGACGAGGGCCGCCCGCTGCTGCGGATGTCCTCCGTGCTATCGATCGGCTCGCTGTCCCTGCTGGGCGTCTACCAGCTACCGCTGTTCATCGTGGGCCCCACCCTGGGGCTGCAGGCCGCCACGGCCTTCGGTGCCCTCATGCGCGTGAGCCAGAGCGCGCGGCTCGTGGTCAGCTGGATCGCCATGCCGTTCGCGTACCCCATCAAGAAGGCCCGCAGTGCCGAGGCCGGTGAGCACATCCGGGTGGCCATGACCGTGTCCCTGCTGGTGGGGCTCATGATCAGCATCCCCCTGGCCGCCATCCCCACCGAGCTGCTCACCGTGTGGCTCGGCACCAAGATGGCCTTCGCGGCACCCGCGCTCGCGGTGGTCGTGCTCGGGGTGCTCGCGGAGTCCCTGGGGCAGGTGCCCAACCTGGTGATGACGCTGCGCGGCAGCCCCCTGGTGGCCTCCCTGATCAGCCTGGGCGTGTTGGTGGTCACCCTGCCCGCGGTGTGGCTCGCGGCGCACACGGACAACCTGGAGATCGTGATGGCCGCCTCCGTCGTGCCGCTCGCGCTCGCGGTGCCCGTGCAGCTGTTCTTCAGCGAGCGCGCGGAGCCCAGCGGGACCCGCGCGGCGCACGTGCGCACCTGGGTGCTCATGGTGCTCGCGGCGGCCCTGGGAGCCGGCGCCTTCACTGTGGCCGGCCGCGTGCTGCCGGACACCGTGACCATTGCGGTGTGCGCGGTGCTGCTGGGGGCCGTGTTCGTGCTGGCGTTCCGCAGGATCCGGCGCCGGGACCAGGAGCTCAACCGCGCGGACGCGCAGCGCGCTCAGGATCAGGACCCGGCGGTGAGCTCCACGTAGAGCTCGCGGTAGCGGCGCGCGGTGCCGCGGATGTCGAACTCGTCCCGGGCGCGCTGCCAGCTGAGCCGCCGCAGCCGCTCGCGCTGGGCGGGCGCCAGCTCGAGGAAGCCGTTCAGCGCCGCACCGAGCGCGGCGGGGTCGGAGACGGGCACCACGGCGGCGGGACTCACCGCCAGGACGCGGGTGTCCCCGGTGTCCGTGGTGATCACGGGAACGCCCTCGCTCATCGCCTCGATCCCCGCCATGGGCAGGGCCTCGCGGGTGCTGGAGAAGACCATGGCGTGCGAGGAGCGCAGCAGCCCGCGGACGTCCGACACGGAGCCCAGCAGCGTGACGGCGTCCGCGATGCCCAGCCGCGCCAGCTCTCCCGTGAGCTCGGTGTTGGAGGCGTCCACCAGGTGCCCCGCGCACACCAGCCGAGCCCGCGAGTGGCGTGCGTGCACCCGGGCGAACGCGGCGAAGAGCGTGGGGTGGTCCTTGGCGGGCACGTGGCGGCCCAGGTGCAGGAGCACGGGGTCCCCGTGCGGTTCGGGTGCCGGGGCCTGCGCGGTGACCGTGCCGTTGGGTAGCACCCGGATCCGGTCCCCCGGGAAGCGGTAGCCGAAGTCCACCGCGAAGTCCCTGGCCGACGGCGAGCACGCCACCACGGCGTCCAGCCGCGAGGAGGTCAGCGCGGCGATCCGCCACACCGCTGCGGCCACCCGGCTCGAGGCCAGGTTCAGGCTGGAGTGCAGGGTGGAGACCCGCGCCGCGCCGTGCGGGGTGAGGGCATTGACGAGGTCCGACTGCTGCAGGTGCGAGTGCACCACGTCGATGCCGTGGCGCCGCACCAGGGAGCGCACCGCGCGGGCCGCCCGGACCGGGAGGACGTCCCGTCGGGTCATCCCCGCGTACGTGGTGCTCGTGGCGGCGGCCTCGAGCCGGGGGGAGAGCGCACCGGGCCCGAGCAGCACCAGCAGGTGGGCCTCGTCCCCGTCTTGTCGGGCGAGCAGCAGCTGCTCGATGAGGGTCTGGGCGCCGCCGGTCTCGGCGTCGTTGACGATGTGGAGAACTCGCACGGGGCGGGCCTTTCTGCGTGGCGTGGACGGCGTGCGGGGAGCACCCCCGCTCACGCCGGGGTCGGAGCGGTTCCCGGATCCAGCTCGGGGTCGTGCGCGGAGCGGGAGAGCTCGAGGCCCAGGCACACGCCCGCAATGCCCCACACCCAGAACGCGGAGTCGTAGCTGGTGGTGCCGCCGGCCACCACGAGCCACACCACGAGCGTGCACGCACCGAGCCACAGGGGGTTGCGACCCCCGGAGCGCAGGCACAGCACGCTGAGCACCAGGATGAGCGCGAGGCCGAAGACCATGCCGCTCTCCAGCAGCACGCGCCCGATTACCGAGTAGATGTCCGGCAGGGGGTTGTAGTGCTGCAGGTCCCCCAGGGGCATGCGGCCGGTGAGGAAGAGCTCGTTGGAGCGCCCGCGCCCCACACCCAGCAGGAAGGCCACGGGGTCCGAGAGCATGTACTTCACGGAGGCCACGATCGAGGAGCCGCGGTCCGCCCAGGACCAGTTGAAGGACTCCCTGCGGTCCTGCAGCACGTCCACACCCACGTACACGGCTCCGGCGAGGCCCAGGGGGACCAGCAGCACCGCGGCCCACGCACGGCGCACGGCGTAGGGGGCGATCGCGGCGATGAGCACCACGCCCAGCACCACCACGGCGGCGCCGGAGCCGGAGATCGCCACGGCCCACAGCACGAGCGCGAGGGCCACGACGTCCCGGGGGGTCATGGTGCGCTGGTGGTGGCGAACGACCACCACCAGAGCCATGGCCATGAGGGACAGCGAGCCCACCATGAAGGAGGTCTCCGGGAACAGTCCGAAGGGCCGGCGCACGTACATGATGAACGTCTCGCTGAAGTCGGAGACGTTGGCGTAGCCCGGGAGGTCGTAGAAGCTCTCGAAGGGGATGGTGTCGAACAGGTCGAAGAACACGTACTTCTGCACCAGGGTGAACGCGGCGCTGAGCAGGATGGTCCAGCTCAGCCAGGCGATGGCGCGGGGCCCCAGGAAGAGGATCGCGGCGGCGGCACCGGCCACCGGCAGGGTGGACACGAGCCACGTGATGGACCCGGAGACCAGTACCGGCTGCGGACTCACGAACATCCGCACGAACGAGGCTAGGAACGGCACCGCCCCCACGAGCAGCGCGGTCCACATCACGGGCATGTGCCGCGCGCAGCGCAGGATCAGCAGCACGGAGACCACGCTGGACAGCGGCAGGTTGGTGTTGGCGCCCAGCGGCACCGCGAAGTAGGGCAGCGCGGAAAGCACGATCAGCGCGGCCGACAGTCCGCGGTCCAGGCGGGTCCCGTGCCCGGTCCCGACGCCGCCGGGGGCCGTGCGGTCCCGGCCCCCGGGGAGCGCGGTCACGGTGGTGCTCACGGCTGCTCCGCCCCGAGGACGGCGGCCACGGACGGCTCCCAGTCCCGGTGGTCCGTGGCGGTGGTGCCGTGCGTGCCACGGCGCGCCGCGGCGGCGTCGAACACGCGGCGCAGCACGGCACCGAACGCGTCGGGGTCGTGGACGTCTGCGGCGGTGAACCCGGCGTAGTCCCCGGCTTGGGCACGCAACGAGGGCAGGTCCGAGGCCACCACGGGGGTTCCCGCGGCCACGGCCTTCGCGAGCACGCCGGAGTGGGCGTCGAAGTGCGTGTAGGGCAGCACGATCACAGTGGCCCCGCGCACGTGGGCAGCGAACTCCTCGCGGCTGAGGAAACGGTCCTGGACGTCCACGCCGGCGTGGCGGGCGGCCAGCGCCGTGAGCTCCCGGCCCAGCTCGGGGGTCTCGGCGGCACCGCGCACGAGCAGCGGTACTTCCGCCCGACCCGCGGCCTCGACCGCGAGCTCGACGCCCTTGTTGGCGCGGATCTCCCCGATGCACAGGGCGTGCGGTGCCGGATCCCCCGCGGCCGCGGTCCCGGGCACCTCCGGGCCCAGGCGCGAGGACACCGGGAGGTTCACGGCGCTCACCGGGCGCGAGGTGTAGCGGCGCACGATCTCCGCCTGCTCGGTGCCGTGCGTGACCACGCGGTCCGCGCGGCGGGCGCAGGCCCGGTCGAGCCACAGCAGCACGCGCTCGCGCACGGAGGCAGAGTCGAGGTCGAAGTGCGGCTGCGCGTTGTGCACGAACACCGCGGTGTGCTGGTCCCGGTGGGCGCGCAGCACGGCGGGCAGCGGGTACTTGGTGGAGTCCAGGGCCAGCACGGCTCCGTGTCCGGCACGGGCCGCGACGGCGCGCACCGCGCGGTGCTCACGCACCAGGTCCCACACCTGCAGGCCCGCGCGCAGAGCACGGCCCGGGGCGGAACCCGGAACGCGCGTGCGGCGCGGCGGAACACTCTCGACGACCCGCACGGGGTGCTGCGCACCCCACCCGAGGTACTCGCGGGCCCCGGGACGGGAGACGAGCCACACGGTGGCCACGGCGGGCGTCTGCGCGAGGGCCAGTGCGAGGTCCGCGGCGTGCTCCAGCTGCCCGCCGTACTCGGTGGGACACACCACCACGACGTCGCGGGGACCGGCACCCATGCCGGGATCAGTGCTCATGGGCCGCGTGCTCGCCCGCGTGAGCCCGGCGGGTGGTCCGCCCGTCCAGCGCGCGCTGACCGCGCAGCAGCACCAGCAGCAGTCCCACCACGAGCCCCACGAGGGCTCCGAGCGCCGTGTTGATCACGGTGGAGGGCCCGGCCTGCTTCTGCGGGACGGCGGCCTTCTGCACCACGTTGAGCTTCACGGTGGCGGGCTGCATCCCGTCCTGGGACTGCGGGGTGGTCTCCAGGCCCCGGCTCACGCTCACGAGGCTCTCGGCGGTGGCCTGTGCCAGGTCCGCGGCGCCCTGGGCGGAGGAGGACGTGGCGGTGATCGTGATCATCGCGGTGTTGGGCTGGTTGGTGGCCACGAGGTCCTTCTTCACGAGCTCCTCGGGGGAGTCCTCGAGCCGCAGCCGGTCCACCACCGGTTGGACCACGGAGTTGGTGGTGGCCACCTTGGCGTAGGAGCCGGCGCGGGCCACGGCGAACTGCTCACCCATCTGCAGGTCCGTCACGGAGCGCGGGTTGGCCACGTTGACGAACACCTGGGACTGGGACTCGTACGACTTCGGCACCACGATCGTGGCCGCGAGCCCGGCGAGCGCCCCCAGTACGGTGGTGAGCAGCACGACCAGCCACAGCTGCTTCAGGCATCGGACGTACTGGCGCAAGTTCATGTGTCTCCCCCTGGAACCGGTGTGCGGCGGGCGCCGCTGGACATACGGGGATCCCCTTCCCACGTGGCCGCACCAGAACTCTAGCCAGGATCCGGCCGGTCCCGCGGCGGAAACGGTGTGTTCGGGACAAACGTGCCCCATTGTGTGGACGGAAACGCGGCGGGGGCTGTCCACCGCGTTCCTAGACTTGTGCGGGGAGTGGCCCACGCGGGCCGCGGACGAACTTCTTGGGGGAGACATGGGCGAACGGACACCGGCTGGGACCACGGGGGAGCAGCCGCTCGTGAGCGTGGTGATCGCGGTCTACAACGGCCAGGACATGGTGGGCCAGGCCATCAGCAGCGTGCTGCGCCAGACCCACCCCAGCATCGAGGTGTTCGTGGTGGACGACGGCTCCACCGACCACACGCCCGAGGTCCTCGCGGGCTACGAGGCCCTCGACCGTCCGGGACGCGCCGTGCGCGTGCTGCGGCAGGAGAACGCCGGGTGCGGGGCGGCGCGCAACCGGGCGCTCGAGCTCATCAGCGGCGACTACGTCACGTTCCTGGACGCGGACGACGAGCTGCTGCCCCACCACCTGGAGACCATGCTGGAGCGCTACCGGCAGCTGCAGCGGGAACCGGGCCGGGAGCGCACGGTGGTCTACACCAACGCCTGGCAGTGCACGCCGTCTGGGATCAACGCCGAGCGGATGGTCAACCGCGAGGCCATGCCAGCTCCGGAGGACCAGCGCAGCGTGATCCTGGAGTACAACATCGGCCACCTCTTCGGCCTGTTCCCCCGCGCGTTCTTCGAGGAGGTGGGCACCTTCGACCCCGAGCAGGTGTTCGTGGAGGACTGGGAGCTGTGGCTGCGGGCGGTCTACTCCGGGTGGCGCTTCGACCGCGTGGACGAGGTCACGGTGATCCTCTCGTGGTCCGGGAGCTCCATGCAGTCCCAGCGGGACCGCATGGCGGCGGGGGAGGAGATGGCCCTGCGCAAGACCCTGGTGCGCTTCGAGCAGGAGCTCAGCCCCGAGGAGCGTGACAAGCTGCTCACCCGGCTGCGCAACGGCTCCCCGCTCGCGGCGGCGTCGGACGCGGAGCAGGCCATGCGTGAGGGCCGCACGCGGGACGCCCGGGAGCACCTGGAGACCGCCGCGCGCATGATGCCGAGTCAACGGCGTGTGGCCCTCAAGGCGAGGATCGCGCGGGTGCCGGGCGGGATGCACTGGCTCGTGCGGCGGCAGCGGGCGGTGGACCGCAGCGTGGGGTACACGGACGCCATGCGGCGCTGACCGGCGCGTGGCCCCAGCCCTCCGCGGGGTGCCCGGCCGCCTGGCAGGGGGCCGTGGCCCCACAATAGACAGCGTGAACACATCGTCGACCACCCCGCCCGTCCTTCTCGCGTGCGCCCACGGAACCCGCGATCCCGGCGGGCAGCGCGCCGTCGAGGCGCTCGTGGCCGCGGTGCGCGCACGGCTCCCGGGGGTCCACGTGGTGGACACGTGGGTGGACGTCCAGGAACCGGACCTCGTGGCCCGCACCACCGAGCACACCGGGGACCGTGCCGTGGTGGTGCCGCTGCTGCTCTCCGCGGGCTACCACGTCTTCGTGGACATGGCTCGGGCCGTGCAGAGCTCACCCCACCACCGCGTGGCGGCCGCCCTCGGACCGGACCGTCGGATGGCGCGCGTGCTCGCCCGACGATTGACCGAGGCCCTCGACGCCGCCGGGGAAGCCGCCCCCGGGCCCGCGGACGAGATCGTGATGGTCTCCGCGGGCTCCTCCGACCCCCGCGCCGGGCAGGACTGCGAACGGGTGGCGGCCATGCTGGCCGAAGAGCTCGGCCACCCCGTGGCCTCGGCCTACCTCTCCGCGGCCCGCCCCGCCCTCGACGAGGCGCTCGACGCCGCCCGGCACCGGATCGTCTGCGGCGCACCGGAGCGGGACGCGACGGGGCCGGAGCGGCGGGGCCCGGAGCACCCCGCCTCGGCACTCCCTGCCCGCACACCGCAGGCCGCGGCGGACCTCCACCAGGCTGGGACCCGCCGCGGCGGGGATGCCGCCGCTCCCGCGCACGACGCCGCCGGGCCGGCGGCCACGGGCACGGCACCGTCCGGGACGGCACCCGTACCGGGGGTACCCGCCCTGCCCGGGCGCGTGCTGCTCGTCCCGTACCTGCTGGCCCCCGGGTTCTTCCACGGCCGCGCGCTCGCCGCGGGGGCGGACGTCACCGCCCAGCCGCTGCTCGTGCACCCCGGTGACGTTCCCCCGGAGCTCGTGGATCTCGTGGTCGAGCACTACCGGGAGACCGCCTCCGAGGCGTGATCACACACCGCCCTGACCATGGCCCCGAGCCGGAAGCGCTCGGGGACCACGGCGGGGATCCCGGCCTCCTCGAGCGGCTGCACGCACACGGGCCCGATGGCCACCGGTGTGCAGCGTCCGTCCCGCAGGGCGCGATGGAAGTCCTCGAGCGCGCCCAGGGTGCGGGCGGCGTCGAACACCGCGTCCACGGCCGGTGCCGCGGTGAAGGTCACGTAGTCCACGTGCCCCGCGACCGCGTCCCGCACGAGGGTGGCAAGGCGCGAGCCCTCGTCCGCGGACTCCCACCGGTACGGTGCCACGGTGCGCACGGGCAGACCCGCGGCCCGCAGCCGGTCCAGCTGCTCCTCGTCCGGTGTGCCGTGCACCTGGACCGTCACGGTGCCTCGGGGTGTGGGATCCCCGGCGAGCAGCCGGTCCACGAGCTCCGCGGTGCGTCCCGAGGAGCCCGTGTACGCGCACGGGATCCCGCTCGCCCGCAGCTGTCCCGTGGCCTTCGCCCCGCGCGAGAGCACGCTGGACGCGCGCAGCGCCGCGAGCAGCTCCTCGTCCAGCCCGTGCTCCCGCGCCACGGCGAGCCAGCGTTTGAGTCCGTAGCCCGTGGTGACCAGCACGGTGGCCGGGGCAGAGGCGAGCAGTTCCCGGGTGGCGGCCAGCACGCCGTCGTCCTCGTCCGCGGGGGTGAGTTTGAGCGCCGGCGCGTAGCGCACCCGCGCGCCGTGGCGTTCGAACGCGCCACCCTGCTCGGTGGCGCGGCGGTGGGCGGTGACCGCGACGGTCAGTCCGGACAGGGCGGGGTGCTCGGGGCTCGTCATGCTCCCAGCGTAGGAGGGGGCGCCGACGCCGCCCGCTCACCTCGTTCCCCAGCGGCAACGGACCGGCGCCGCACGGTCACGCGCACACCGGAGGGCCCCGCGTCAGGGGCCCCGCGGTCGTAGGCCCGGAGCCGGAGGCGTCCGTGGTGAGCCACGGTTGCGCCCGGATGCCTGCGCCCGTGGGCCCCGGAGCCGGGGGCTCCGCCGGTCGGGGAGACTCGGCGGCGCGGGAGAGCCCTGCGGTGCGGCAGACCCTGCGGTGCGGAATACTCGGCGGTGCGCGAGACCCCGGCGGTGCCGCCCCGGCCCCGCGCTCGCCGTGTCCGAGGCCCCGAGTAGGCTGGGGCGCGATTCGCCCGGCCCGTGCGCACCGGTGACGGTCGGGGCCGCGCCCCCGCCCGGCGTCGTCGTGCCCCGTGCCGGGTCAGACCGCGCGCCGCCGCGCCACCCACCCCACTCACCAGGAGCCCGCCACCCATGTCCCTGACCGGTCTGCTCACCGCGCTCACCGAGGACCGCAGCTTCGCGAACATCCGCACCCAGGCCGCGCGCCCGCTCGCCGAGCGCTCCGCGGAGACGATCATCAGCGCCACGGACGGGCTGCGCGCCCCCGTGCTCGCTCAGATCGCCGCGGGTCTCGCGGACGACGCCGCGGCGTCGGCTCCTGCGGGCTCCGGCACCTCCGCCGCAGAGGCCCACGCCCCGGTGCTGCTCGCCGTGACGGCCACGGGCCGCGAGGCCGAGGAGCTGCAGGCCGCGCTGGGCTCCTACCTGCCGAGTGAGCAGATCGCGAACTTCCCGTCCTGGGAGACCCTGCCGCACGAGCGGCTGTCCCCGCGCTCGGACACCGTGGGGCAGCGGCTGAGCGTGCTGCGCCGGCTGGAGCGCACGGACCCCTCCGAGCAGCCGCTGCGCGTGGTGGTGGCGCCGGTGCGCTCGGTGCTGCAGCCCGTGGTCGCGGGGCTCGGGCAGATGGAGCCCGTGACGCTGCGCACGGGGCAGGACTACGACTTCCAGCAGCTCGTCGCGGAGCTGGCCGGTGCCGCCTACTCGCGCGTGGACATGGTCACCCGGCGCGGTGAGTTCGCGGTGCGCGGCGGGATCATCGACGTGTTCCCGCCCACCGAGGACCACCCCGTGCGCGCGGAGTTCTTCGGGGACGAGCTGGACGAGATGCGCTGGTTCGCGGTGGCGGACCAGCGCACCCTGACCACTGCCGAGCACCCCTCGGTGATCGTGGCCCCGCCGTGCCGCGAGCTGCTCATCACCCCGTCCGTGCAGTCCCGGGCGGCCAAGCTCAAGGAGCAGCTGCCGGGTGGGCGCGAGATGCTCGAGCGCATTGCCGGCGGGCAGTACGTGGAGGGCATGGAGTCCCTCGCGCCGCTGCTCGCGGACGAGATGCTGCAGGTGATGTCCCTGCTGCCCGAGGGCTCCATGACCGTGGTGCTCGAACCCGAGAAGGTCCGGGCGCGCGCACACGACCTCGTGGCCACCAACGAGGAGTTCCTCATGGCCGCGTGGGACTCCGCCTCGGGCGGCAGCGAGGCGCCCCTGGACCTCAACGCGGCCCTGGACACGGACGACGACGCCGCCCGCACCCTCTCGTCCGGGTCCTTCCACACGATCGCCGAGGTGCGCGATCTCGCCCTGGAGCGTTCGGTGGGCTGGTGGTCCGTGACCGGGCTGAACGTCAACGCCGTGACCACCTCCCAGGTGGATGCGGACACCTCCGACGAGGAGGTCCACCTCGCGGACACGGACGCGGACACCCTCACCGTGACGGCGCGCGAACCCACCCGGTTCTCGGGGGACGTGCCCGCAGTGCTGTCCTTCCTAGGGGAGCGGGCGCGCGAGGACTGGCGCATCGTGCTGGTCACGGACGGGCCCGGGCCCCTGCAGCGGCTGAGCGAGCTGCTGCACGGCGCGGACGTTCCCGCAGCCCGGTACGACAGCGTCGACGACGCCCCGCAGCCCGGTCTCGTGGAGCTGACCACCGCGCGCGCCGGTCGGGGCTTCGTGATCGAGGGGCAGCGGATCGCGCTGCTCACCGAGGCGGACGTGCTGGGCCGCTCCAGCACCTACGACAACCGCGCCGAGCGCAAGCTCCCGCAGCGCCGCAAGCGCAACCAGGTGGACCCCCTGGCCCTGCAGAAGGGCGACTACGTGGTGCACGAGCAGCACGGCATCGGGCAGTTCATCGAGCTCGTGCAGCGGCCCATCGCGGGCGCCATGACGGCTCCGGGTCAGCCGAAGCCGGTGCGCGAGTACCTCGTGCTGGAATACGCGGCGTCCAAGCGCAACGGGCCGAGGGACCGGCTGTTCGTGCCCACGGACCAGCTCGACCAGGTGAGCACCTACGTGGGCGGGGAGGCGCCGTCGCTGTCCAAGATGGGCGGGGCGGACTGGAACAAGACCAAGCGCAGCGCCAAGAAGGCCGTCAAGGAGATCGCCAACGAGCTGATCCGGCTGTACTCGGCGCGCATGGCGTCCAAGGGCCACTCCTTCGGCCCGGACACCCCGTGGCAGCGTGAGCTGGAGCAGGCGTTCCCGTACATCGAGACCCCGGACCAGCTCACCACCATCGACGAGGTCAAGGCGGACATGGAGCGGCCCATCCCCATGGACCGGCTGATCTCCGGCGACGTGGGCTACGGCAAGACCGAGGTGGCGGTGCGCGCCGCGTTCAAGGCCGTGCAGGACGGCAAGCAGGTGGCGGTGCTCGTGCCCACCACGCTGCTCGCCCAGCAGCACTCCGAGACGTTCGCCGAGCGGTTCTCGGGCTTTCCCGTGCGCCTGGCCACGCTCTCGCGCTTCCAGACCGCCAAGGAGTCCAAGGCCACGATGGAGGGGCTGCGCAGCGGCGCGGTGGACGTGGTGATCGGCACCCACCGGCTGCTGAGCAAGGAGATGCAGTTCAAGAACCTGGGCCTCGTGATCATCGACGAGGAGCAGCGCTTCGGCGTGGAGCACAAGGAGAAGCTCAAGGCCATGCGCACGGACGTGGACGTGCTGGCCATGTCCGCCACGCCCATCCCGCGCACCCTGGAGATGTCCATGACGGGCATTCGCGAGACCTCCACGCTGGCCACCCCGCCCGAGGAACGCCACCCCGTGCTCACGTACGTGGGTCCTTACACGAACAAGCAGGTCTCCGCGGCCATCCGGCGCGAGCTCATGCGCGAGGGCCAGGTGTTCTTCATCCACAACCGTGTCTCCACCATCGAGGCGCAGGCCAAGGAGCTCGCGGAGCTCGTGCCCGAGGCGCGGATCGCGGTGGCCCACGGGCAGATGACCGAGTCCCGCCTGGAGCAGATCATCGTGGACTTCTGGGAGAAGAAGTTCGACGTGCTGGTGTGCACCACCATCGTGGAGACCGGTCTGGACATCGCCAACGCCAACACGCTGATCGTGGACCACGCGGACCGCTACGGGCTCTCCCAGCTGCACCAGCTGCGCGGCCGTGTGGGCCGCGGGCGCGAGCGCGCCTACGCGTACTTCCTGTACCCGGCGGAGAAGCCGCTGAGCGAGACCGCCCTGGAACGGCTCAAGGCCGTGGCCGCGCACAACGAGCTGGGCTCGGGCATGCAGCTGGCCATGAAGGACCTCGAGATCCGTGGTGCGGGCAACCTGCTGGGCGGTGAGCAGTCCGGGCACATCGCGGGCGTGGGCTTCGACATGTACCTGCGCCTGGTGGGCGAGGCCGTGGCGGAGTACCGCGGGGACCAGGACACCGGGCCTGCGGAGATGAAGATCGAGCTGCCCGTCAACGCGCACCTGCCGCACGACTACGTGCCCGGGGAGCGGCTGCGCCTGGAGGCCTACCGCACCATTGCGAACGCCGCCACGGAGGAGGCCGTGGCCGAGGCGGGGGAGGAGCTCACGGACCGCTACGGGCCCCTGCCCACCCCGGTGGAGAACCTGCTGGAGGTCGCCCGGCTGCGGATCCGGGCGCGCGCCGCGGGCCTCACGGACGTGGCCACGCAGGGCACCATGGTCCGCTTCTCGCCCGCCGAGCTCACCGAGTCCCGGCAGATGCGCCTGACCCGCATGTACCAGGGAGCGCAGGTCCGCCCCGTGCCGGGCACGGACGAGCGCATGGTACTGATCCCCAAGCCCAAGACCGCGCGGATCGGCGGCAAGGACCTCGTGGACGGGGACATCCTCGCGTGGGCCCGCGAGGTGCTCGACGCGATCTTCCCGGTGCTCGAACCCGCCGGCGGCACGGACGACGCCGCGGGGTAGCGTCCCCGGGGGAGTCGGCCCCGCGGCCCATCGGCTGAGCGCGTCCCCCGCTCGGGGCTCCTGTGATGAACAGTCATGGGACATCTGCTCGTAACCGGCGGCGCCGGGTGCATCGGCGCCAACTTCGTGCACCACGTCCTGGAGAACACGGAGCACTCCGTGACCGTGCTGGACAAGCTCACCTACGCGGGCAACCGCGAGAACCTGGCGGCTGCGGACTTCGCCCGCTGCGAGCTGGTGGTGGGGGACGTTGCGGACGCCGGCGTCGTCGACGACCTCGTGGGTGCGGCGGACGCCGTGGTCCACTTCGCCGCGGAGTCCCACAACGACAACTCCCTGCGGGACCCGTGGCCGTTCGTGCAGACCAACGTGGTGGGTACGTACACGCTGCTGGAGGCCGCCCGGCGGAACGGGACGCGGTTCCACCACGTGTCCACGGACGAGGTGTTCGGGGACCTGGCCCTGGAGGACCCGCAGCGCTTCACGGAGGACACCGCGTACCGGCCGTCGAGCGCGTACTCGGCCACCAAGGCGGCGTCGGACCACCTGGTGCGCGCGTGGGCGCGCTCGTTCGGGGTGGAGGTCACGCTGTCCAACTGCTCCAACAACTACGGCCCGTACAGCACGTGGAGAAGTTCGTCCCGCGCCAGATCACCACCGTGCTCACGGGGCAGCGGCCCAAGCTGCACGGCGCGGGGGAGAACATGCGGGACTGGATCCACGTGGCGGACCACTCCGCCGCCGTGCTGCGCATCCTCGAGTCCGGAACCCCCGGCCGCACGTACCTGATCGGCGCGGACGGCGAGCGGGACAACCTCACGGTGCTGCGGGAGATCCTGCGGCTCATGGGTCAACCGGAGGACGCGTTCGAGCACGTGACGGACCGCGCCGGGCACGACCGCCGCTACGCGATCGACGGCTCTCGCACCCGCGCTGAGCTGGGCTGGGAGCGGCGCTGGACGGACTTCTCGGAGGGCCTCGCGGACACCATTGCGTGGTACACCGAGCACCGGGACTGGTGGGAACCCGCGAAGTCCGCCACCGAAGCCGCCTACCGGAAGGCCGGACAGCGACCGCTCAGGACCTCACCGTGCACACCACCGCCATCGACGGGCTGCTGCTGGTGGACGTGCCCGTCCACGGGGACAACCGCGGCTGGTTCACGGAGAACTGGCAGCGCGCCAAGGCCGTGGCCGCCGGGCTGCCGGACGCCTCCTTCGTGCAGAACAACATCTCGTTCAACGGCTCCCGCGGCACCACGCGCGGCATCCACGCCGAGCCGTGGGACAAGTACGTCTCCGTGGCCACCGGCCGGATCTTCGGCGCGTGGGTAAACCTGCGGGAGGGGCCGGGCTTCGGCACCGTGGTCACGCACGAGATCACCCCGGGCACCGCGGTTTTCGTGCCGCGCGGGGTGGGCAACGCGTTCCAGACACTGGAGGAGGCCACCGCCTACACCTACCTGGTCACGGACCACTGGCGCGCGGACGCCACGGCCGAGTACTCGTTCGTGAACCTGGGGGACCCGCAGCTGGGCATCGAGTGGCCCGTGCCGCTGACGCAGGCGGAGCTCTCGGACAAGGACCGCGCGCACCCCGCGCTGGACGACGTCGCGCCGCTGGCTCCCGCGCCGGTGCTCGTGCTGGGTGCCCGCGGCCAGGTGGGCCTGGCCCTCACAGCGCGGCTGTCGACGACGGGGGTTCCGTTCACCGCATGGACCCGGGAGGAGCTGGACCTCGCGGACCCGGCCTCCTGGCCCGCGGAGATCAGCTCGGCGTACACCACGGACCACCCCGTGGCGCCGCTGTCCGTGTACGGGCAGCCGAAGCCCGCGGGGGAGACCGCCGTGCGGGCCTGCCCGCGGCACTACGGGATCCGCACGAGCTGGGTGATCGGGGAGGGGATGAACTTCGTGGCCACCATGGCGCGGCTGGCCGAGCAGGGGGTGGGCCCCTCCGTGGTCGCGCACCAGCACGGGCGCCTCACCGCCGCGGCGGACCTGGTGGCGGGAGTCCTGCACCTCGTGGACTCCGGCGCCCCGTACGGCATGTACCACCTCACCGGCTCCGGCGAACCGTGCACGTGGGCGCAGGTGGCCCGCTGGGTCTTCGAGGACCTCGGCCACGACCCGGCCCGGGTCACCCCCGTGAGCACGGCCGAGTACAACGGTGGCACCAACGACGGCGCCCCGCGTCCGGTCAACAGCGTGCTGGACCTCTGCTCGATCCTGGACGCCGGTTTCACCCCGGCGGACAGCCGCGCGGTGGCACGCGAGGAGGCCGCCGCGTTCGACGGGCGGCGCTCCGCACACGACGGGTGCAGCCCGCGCGACTGACGCGCGCCGGCTTGCGGACGTGACGCCGACGTGACGCCGGACGCTCGCAGGAGACGGCTGGTGCTGGTGGCACTGGCACTGGCACCCGGCACGTCGTTGGCCACGACCCCGGAACTGGACGCTCGAGACCCACGTGCGGTGCGGCGTCGTCGTCCGGGGCCGGGATGCGCAGCAGCCCCGCTCGTCGCGGTGACGGAGCGGGGCTGCTGGGGAGTGCTCGAGTGCGTGCGCCGGGTCAGACGGCGCGGTCCTGCTTCTGCTCGCCGGCGCCAACGGCGCGCTGCGCCATCTCGGAGGCGTTGCGCGGCAGGTCCAGGGTGACCTCGGTGCCGCCGGTGGAGTGCTTGGCGGTGGCGCCGTTGAGGAACAGGGTGGGGACCATCAGGGCCAGGCCGTAGGCCAGGATGCCCAGGAAGAACAGCCACCAGTTCTCCGGGTAGGTGCTGAACAGCCACAGGCTCACCACGATGGTGACCATGCCGCCGCCGAAGAGGATGGCGTTCTTCACGATCTCGCCCTCGCCCGAGTACTGCGGCCTGCGGCGGCCCTGGTGCTCGTGGGCGGTGCGGGTCTCCGCGTCCACGGCGTGGCTGCCGTCCTCGGTGGTGCGCCCGGTGGACGCACGGCGCGCGTTGGACTCGGCTTCTGCTCTTCTGACCATGAGTTCACCCTTTCAGACCGCCGTGGCGGGCCCAGTACTGTCGTGGGGCCAGTCTAGTGCCTGGCACCCGCACTTGCTGACATTCCGTCGCCGTCCGACGGCGGGTCAGAGCTTGCCCACGATCTCCGCGAGCAGCCGGGAGATGCGCGGACCGGCGGCCCGGCCGGCCTCGAGGACCTCCTCGTGGGACAGCGCCTCGGGGCTGATGCCCGCGGCCGCGTTGGTCACCAGGGACATGCCGAGGATCTCCAGCCCGGCCTGGCGGGCCGCGATGGCCTCCAGCGCGGTGGACATGCCCACGAGGTCCGCGCCGAGCACCTTGGCCATCTGCACCTCGGCGGGGGTCTCGTAGTGCGGGCCGGGGAACTGCGCGTAGACACCCTCATCCAGGGACGGGTCCACGGTGCGGGCCAGCTCGCGCAGCCGCTGGGAGTAGAGGTCCGTGAGGTCCACGAACGTGGCGCCCTCCAGCGGGGAGCGGGCCGTGAGGTTGAGGTGGTCGCTGATCAGCACCGGCGTGCCTGGAACCCAGTCCGGGTTGAGCCCGCCGCAGCCGTTGGTGAGGATCATGTACTGCGCTCCGGCCGCCGCCGCGGTGCGCACCCCGTGGGACACCGCGCGCACGCCCTTGCCCTCGTAGAAGTGGGTGCGCGCCCCGATCACCAGGGCGTGCTCGCCGTCCGGCAACCGGATGGAGCGCAGCGTGCCGCCGTGGCCCTCCAGGGCGGGCTCGGAGAAGCCGGGGACCTCGTGCGCGGGGATCTCGGCCACGGTCTCCCCGAGCAGGTCCGCGGCACCTCCCCACCCGGAACCGAGGGTCAGGGCGATCATGTGCCGCGCCACACCGGTGCGCTCACGCAGGACGTCGGCGGCCTGCTGGGCGAGTTCGAAGGGATCCTGGGCCGTGGTCTCAGTCATGGCACCATCCTAGGTGCGCACGGCGGTCGCGTCAGCGTGTGGGTGGGCCCCGGTAGGCTGGGGCGCATGGCTGACATGACTGTGCAGAGGGAATTCGCAGACCAGAAGCTCGTGATCATCGGTGGCGGCCCCGGTGGCTACGAGGCCGCTCTCGTGGCGGCGTCGCTCGGGGCGGACGTCACCGTGGTGGAGGAGCAGGGCATGGGCGGTTCCGCCGTGCTCACGGACGTGGTGCCGTCCAAGACGCTCATCGCCTCCGCGGACACCATGAACCGCTTCGCCTCCGCGCGTGACCTCGGCGTGCACGTGGGCGACGACCTCGACGCCACCGAGGAGCTCAACAACCTGCGCGTGGACCTGGACAAGGTCAACGTGCGCCTGCTGCGCCTGGCGGCCACCCAGTCCCGTGACATCAAGCGCGGTCTGGAGCGCGTGGGCGTGCGCGTGGTCCAGGGCCGCGGGAAGATCGTGGACCGCCACACCGTGGTGGTGGAGCCCACCGACGACGAGCCCTACGAGCTCACCGCGGACGTGGTCATCGTCTCCGTGGGCGCGCACCCGCGAGAGCTGGACACCGCCAAGCCGGACGGCGAGCGGATCTTCAACTGGAAGCAGATCTACCAGCTCACCGAGATCCCCGAGAAGCTCATCGTGGTGGGCTCCGGCGTGACCGGTGCGGAGTTCGCCTCCGCGTACAACGGGCTGGGCTCCGAGGTCACCCTGGTCTCCTCGCGCGAGCAGGTGCTCCCGGGCTCGGACACGGACGCCGCCCAGGTGCTCGAGAACGTCTTCGAGCGCCGCGGCCTGCGCGTGCTCTCCCGCTCCCGCGCGGACGCCGTGGAGAACACCGGCGACGGCGTGCGGGTGACCCTCTCGGACGGCCGCAAGATCCGCGGCACCCACTGCCTGCTGGCCGTGGGCTCCATCCCCAACACCGCGGACATGGGCCTCGAGGAGGCCGGGGTGGCCATGACCGAGTCCGGCCACATCCGCGTGGACACCGTCTCCCGCACCACCGCCCCCGGTATCTACGCCGCGGGCGACTGCACCGGGGTCATGCCGCTGGCCTCCGTGGCCGCCATGCAGGGGCGCATCGCCGTGGCCCACATCCTGGGCGACACCGTCCACCCGCTGCGCACGGACGAGGTGGCCTCCAACATCTTCACCTCCCCGGAGATCGCGTCCGTGGGTATCACCCAGCAGGACGTCGAGGCGGACCCCACCATGTTCACCGGGATGACCATGAACCTGGCCACCAACCCGCGCGCCAAGATGATGGCAGTGGAGGACGGCTTCGTGAAGATCTTCGCCCGCCGCGGCAGCGGCACCGTGATGGGCGGCGTGGTGGTGGGCCCGCGCGCCTCCGAGCTGATCTTCCCGATCGCCCTCGCGGTCACCCACCGCCTGGGCGTGGACGACCTCTCGGACACCTTCGCCGTCTACCCGTCCCTGTCCGGGACCATTGCGGAGGCCGCGCGCCGCCTGCACGTGCACCGCTGACGCAGTTCTCGGCTGCGGGACGACGACGCCGCGGTGACCTTTTCTGCGAAGGTCACCGCGGCGTCGTCGTCCCTGGGCTGGGGGAGGGCTACTCCACGACCACCCGCGCGGCACCCACGGTGTTCATGTCCACATGGCGGGTCTCGGGGGAGAACCACAGGGCCACCAGGGTGATGACTGCCGCGAAGGAGAGGTACAGCCCCACCGAGCCCACACCGAAGTTCGCGTTGAGCGTCACGGCGATGTACGGCGTGATGGCCGCGCCCAGGATCGAGGCCACGTTGTACGCGATCCCGGAACCGGTGTAGCGCACGTTGGTGGGGAACAGCTCGGGCAGGATCGCGGACATCGAGCCGAACGTGAGGCCCATGAGGGTCATGCCCACGGTCAGGAAGAACAGCACGCGCAGCAGGGAGGCGTCCTCACCGGTGCCCACGAGCGAGGGGTCCATGATGAGCCCGAACGTGAGGCCGAAGACCAGGATCAGGGACGTGATCACCAGCTGCGAGGAGCGGCGGCCGAAGCGGTCCGCGAGCCACCCGGACACCGGCACCATGGCCGCGAAGAGCAGCACGGCCAGCAGCTGCAGCACCAGGAAGGTGCGGTACTGGATGCCCAGCCCACCCCCGGCGGGCTTGCCGATGCCGTAGGAGAGGATCCACGCGGTCATCAGGTAGAACAGCACGTAGGTGGCCAGCATGATGAACGTGCCCTGCACGATCTGCACCCACGAGGTCTTGAAGACCTCCAGCACGGGAGCGGTGACCTTCTCACCCTGCTTCTCCGCGTGCTTGAACACGGGGGTCTCCTCGAGCTTCACGCGCACCCACAGGCCCAGCAGCACCATGACCACGGAGGCCAGGAAAGGGATGCGCCAGCCCCACACCAGGAACGGGTGGCCGGTGCCGAGATCGTGGCCCGCCGTGCCGAACTGCATGGCCACGGTCAGCAGCAGGAAGAAGCCGTTGGCCAGGATGAACCCGAACGGCGCACCCAGCTGGGGCCACATGGCCGCCCGCGCCCGCTTGCCCTCCTCGGCGTACTCGGTGGCCAGTAGGGACGCCCCCGACCACTCGCCGCCCAGACCCAGACCCTGGCAGAAGCGCAGGATCGTGAGGATCAGAGGCGCCCACACTCCGATCTGGTAGTACGTGGGCAGCACGCCGATGAGGAACGTGGCGATGCCCATGGTCAGCAGCGCACCGATCAGGGTGGCCTTGCGCCCGATGCGGTCCCCGAAGTGCCCGAAGATCACGGAGCCGATGGGTCGGCCGAAGAACGCCGCGGCGAACGTGGCCATCGAGGCCAGCAGCTTGGCGGTGTCGTCGTTGCCCGTGAAGAACAGGGCGGGAAACACCGCCACCGCGGCCGTCGCGTAGACGTAGAAGTCGTAGAACTCGATCGTGGTGCCCACCAGGGACGCCAGGATCACGCGGCCCCGGGGCACGCGCTCGCTCAACGGGGGTGAACCGGGGCCCACGGTGGACGCGGTCGAAGACATGAAGCACCTCATCAGCAGTCAGTTCCAAGAATGACTACAAGATAGGGGCGGAAATACCACATGGTGAATTCCGATGTTCACCATGTGAGACAGACCCTTGACGCTGGGGGAGACCGCCGCTGGGGGAGACCGCGGCACTCGGGCAGACCGCCGCTGGAAGAGACCCCCGCGCCGGGGAGGGCTGGCACGCTGCTGCCCCGGTCCGCGGTGGACCGGGGCAGCAGGGGAGCGGTGGGGTGCGCGACGCCTCAGGACGCCCCGCCGACCCGCGGGGTCAGGACGTGATGGTGGCCAGCACGGTCCCGGCGGAGACGGTGTCCCCCTCGGAGATCTCCAGTCCCTTGAGCACGCCGGCCTTGTGGGCGGTCAGGGGCTGCTCCATCTTCATGGCCTCGAGCACGACGATCAGGTCCCCCTCGGAGACCTCGTCCCCGTTGGACGCGGCGATCTTGACAATGGTGCCCTGCATGGGCGAGGTCAGCTCGTCCCCCGAGGCGCCACGGGCCGCGGAGCCGCCGCGCGTGCCGCGCTGCTTGCGGGCCTTGGGCTGGGCCGCAGCGGCCGGGCGGGCGGCCCCCGCGAGCTGGGGTATGGTCACCTCGAGGCGCTTGCCGCCGACCTCCACCACGATGCTCTGCCGCTCGGGCTCCTCCGCGGAGGGCTCGGGCGCGGCCGTGAAGGGCTCGATCCGGTTGTCGAACTCGGTCTCGATCCACCGGGTGTGCACGGTGAACGGGGTGCCGTCCGCCGGGGCGAACGCCGGATCGGAGACCACCGTACGGTGGAACGGCACCACGGTGGGCATGCCTTCGATGCTCAGCTCCTGCAGCGCACGGCGCGAGCGCTCGAGGGCCTGGGTGCGGGTGGCGCCGGTGACGATGAGCTTGGCGAGCATCGAGTCGAAGTTCCCGCCCACGGTCTCACCGGCCTCCACGCCGGAGTCCACGCGCACACCGGGTCCCGAGGGCACCGTGAACGTGGTCAGCGTGCCGGGGGAGGGCATGAAGTTGCGTCCGGCGTCCTCACCGTTGATGCGGAACTCGAAGCTGTGACCGCGGATCCCGGGGTCCCCGTAGCCCAGGGCCTCGCCGCGGGCGATGCGGAACTGCTCGCGGACCAGGTCCAGTCCGGAGACCTCCTCGGACACGGGGTGCTCCACCTGCAGCCGGGTGTTGACCTCCAGGAAGGAGATGGTGCCGTCCTGGCCCACGAGGAACTCGCAGGTTCCGGCGCCCTGGTAGTCGGCCTCCCGCAGGATGGCCTTGGAGGACTCGTAGAGCCGGCGGTTTTGCTCCTCAGTGAGGAACGGGGCGGGAGCCTCCTCCACGAGCTTCTGGTTGCGGCGCTGCAGCGAGCAGTCGCGGGTGGAGACCACGACCACGTTGCCGTACTGGTCCGCGAGGCACTGGGTCTCCACGTGGCGGGGCGCGTCCAGGAAGCGCTCCACGAAGCACTCGCCACGTCCGAAGGCCGCGGTGGCCTCGCGCACGGCGGACTCGTAGAGCTCGGGGATGGCATCGCGTTCGCGGACCACCTTGATGCCTCGGCCACCGCCGCCGAATGCGGCCTTGATGGCGATCGGCAGGCCGTGCTCGTCCACGAAGTCGAGCACCTCCTGGGCCGAGGTCACGGGGTCCGCGGTGCCGGGGACCTGCGGGGCGTCGACCTTCTCCGCGATGTGGCGGGCCGCGACCTTGTCACCCAGCTGGGCAATCGCCGCGGGCGGCGGGCCGATCCAGGTGAGCCCGGCGCTGATCACGGCCGCCGCGAACTCCGCGTTCTCGGACAGAAAGCCGTAGCCGGGGTGGATGGCGTCCGCGCCCGAGCGCCGTGCGGCGTCGAGCACCTTGTCGATCTGCAGGTACGAGTCCGCGGCTGTGGTGCCGCCCAGGGAGTGGGCCTCGTCCGCCATGCGGACGTGCAGGGCGTCCCGGTCCGGGTCCGCATACACGGCCACCGAGGCAATGCCCTCGTCACGGGCGGCGCGGATCACGCGCACCGCGATCTCCCCCCGGTTGGCCACGAGGACCTTGGTGATGGGGCGGGTTGCGGTGGCGGCCTCTTGCTGCCGCGAGGTGGTGGTCACGTGATAGCTCCTTGTCGACTCTCTGCCGAAAGGCTAGTGCCCCCCGCCGGGGAACGCCTAAGCGCGGGGGTACCGCGGTGCGGTAACTGTGGAAGATCTACAAATCATTGCGCCCCACCCTGTACTGCGGCACCCCACCACGAGGACGCCCGGATCCCTACCCCGGCGAGCAGGGTACGCAGGGTCGACAGGCTCAGCCCGATCACGGCGTTCGGATCCCCGTCCACCCGTTCGATGAACTGGGATCCCCGCCCGTCCAGGGTGAAGGAGCCCGCGACCTGGAGGGGCTCACCCGTGGCCACGTAGTCCTCGATCTCCTCGCGCGTCATGGAGGCGAAGTGCACGTCCGCGGAGCAGATCAGGCCGTTGCCGGATGCCTCGCCCGTGCGCGCGTCCACGAGCCAGTGGCCCGTGTGCAGCGTGCCAGTGCGCCCGCTCATGGCGCTGATGCGCTCGATCGCGACGTCCGGCTCGTACGGCTTGCCGTAGGGGGCGCCGTCGAGCTCGAACACGGAGTCGCAACCCAGCACGAGCCGCCCCTCCGCTTCCGGAAGCGCTGCGACGGCCTCCGCCTTGGCGCGGGCGAGCAACAGTGCCGTCTGCGGAGGGGTCTCGGGGGTCTCCGCGGCCACGAGGGCGTCCTCATCCACGTGGGAGACGATGGCGCGGTACGGGATGTGTGCGCGCTCCAACAGGGATGCGCGCGCCGGTGATTGCGAGGCCAGAACGAGAGCGGGGTGCACGCCCCTCACTCTACGGCGGATCTGATGAGGGGACGTCGGTCCGGTGAGGAGGGGTGTGCTCGCGGGAAGGCCGCGACCGTACAAATAGGGGCAACCTCAAACATCTGCATGTACCCTGTTACGTCGGCCGCGCGCGTGGAGAGGGAGGTGGCCCGGATGGTCGAGATCGTGCGTCGTGGTGCGCGCATTCCACGGGCCCTCTCCGGCGTCACCGGGTCCCGACCAGCGACAGCATCCCACGCCTCGAACGGGACCGGGCTGGCGAACGGGCCGTCCACAGGAGCCGGGCTCCCGCGCGGGCCGTGGCTCTCGGACGGCATCGGTCTTAAGAACGCCACCGGGACACCACCGGCGCAGCCTTCGCGATGGCTGTCCCGCCCCCTGGCGTCGATGCTGCTGGACGCCCTGGCCGTGACCCTGGCCCTGATCCTTGCCAACCAGGTGGTGGCTCGAGGCGCGGCGATCGCCCTGCCGGGCGACGCCGGACTCACGTACCCCCAACTGTCCGTTCCACTGGGAACTGGGTGGCTCGCGGCGCTCGCCACATGCCGACGGGTCGTGCGGCTGCCCCGTGGTTATTGGCGCACCGAGTGCCGCTGCATCGCTCGTGCCTCGTTCATCGTGCTCGGTGCGGTGTGCATGGCGGCCGTGGTCCTGCCGCTCGACATCGACCGCCCGTTCATGGCCGTGACGTTCGCCGCGGGGCTGCTCCTGCAGCTCGTGAGCCGGTGGCTCATCCGGCGCGCCGCCCTCCGCCGACGGGACGACCGCGCGCGAACGGGGGGCCCGCACCTGGGATCCGAGGCGCGGAGCGCCGCCGTTCACGAGTGACGCGGGCCCGATGAAGGTGGTTCCTAGCTGTTGTGGGGGATGGGGTTGTTGGCACGGGTGTGGTGGTGAGATGAGGAACGGGCTGCTCGTCGCGGGATGGAAGTTCCTACACCACCCACCCGTACGAGAGAGCCCGTTCATGACCCACGCTCATGCACCCCTGACCCCGACCGGCCCCCTGCGGATGGTGCACCGTCATTTTTACGATGGTGTGCCCCAGGCTCACGTGGCTGCAAAGTTCCGGGTTTCCCGGCCCACTGTGGCCACCTGGGTGGCGCGTTACCGTGCTGAGGGCGAAGCAGGACTGCGTGATCTCACCCCGCCCGGGGAGAACCTGCAACGCCCACCCCAACGTATCCGTGCCGGATGGGCCGGGCACAGGATCCACCTGGATGTGAAGAAGCTCGGGAGAATCCCCGACGGTGGTGGTTGGTGGGCCCTCGGGCGAGACTCCCGCCAAGCCCTGGCTTCCGAACGCGCCCGCAAGCAGCGTGGCAGGTACACCTACCTTCCCAGCGCCGTGGACGGGTTCTCTCGGCTGGCCTGCACCGAGGCCTTCGAGGATGAGAAAGCAGCCACCGGCAACGGTGCCAACTACGCAGGCGTTGGACTTCACCCGCACCGTGGAAGCACTGGCCAGCAGGCACTAACGGATCCGCCCCTACACGCCACGGCACAACGGCAAAGCCGAGCGCTATAACCGGTTACTGGTCGATGAGGTCCTCTACGCCCGCCCCTACGCCAGCGGGCAGGCCCGCCGGGAGGCGACCGGGGTGTGGGTGAACCACTTCAACTACCATCGGCCCCACACCGCCTGCGCCAACCAGCCTCCGGCCTCACGTACCCCCGGATGCAGAATCACTAACTTTCATATCAGTGCCTTACTGCGAAGTGCGTACCCTCTTTCGGAAGTAATCGGAAGGTGGGGTGGTTGTACCTTCCGTCAAGGACCCCATGGAAGGACATCATGAGCATCGTTATCACCGGAGCTACCGGCCAGCTTGGCCGCCAGGTCGTGGAGACACTGCTGGAGCGCAACGTTCCGCCGCAGGAGATTGTGGCCGCAGGGCGTGCAGTTGAGAAGATCGCGGATCTGGCACAGCGCGGTGTCCATGTATGGAAGATGGACTACACCGATGCGGCCTCCGTAGGAAAGGCCATGAAGGGGGCCAGCAAAGTCCTCCTGATCTCAGGTTCCGAGGTGGGCCAGCGGGTGGAGCAGCACCGTACCGTGATCGAGGCCGCTCAGCGCGAGGGTATCCAGCTGGTCGCCTACACGAGCATCGCCAACGCAGACGGCAGTGGGATGAAGCTGGCCGTCGAGCACCAAGCCACCGAGACCCTCCTGAAGCAGTCCGGCGTTTCTTTCGTCCTGTTGCGCAACAGCTGGTATCTGGAGAACTACACCGACCAATTGCCGGGCGTGCTCGCTCAGGGTGCCCTCGTCGGCAGTGCCGGCAATGGTCGGGTGAGCGCCGCCTCCCGCGCAGACTATGCCCAGGCGGCCGCCGCGGTGCTGCTGGCCGACGACCAGGCCGGCAGGATCTATGAGCTCGGCGGCGACAAGCCATTCACCATGGCCGAGCTTGCGGCAGAGATCAGCGCCGCGGCCGGCAAGCACATCTCCTACCAGGACCTGCCGCCGCGCGAATACGCCGCAATGCTCGTCAGGGTCGGAGTGCCCGAGGGGGGCGCGGAAATCCTCGCAGATTCTGATCTGGGAATAGCCCGCGGAGACCTCCTGGTGAACTCTGGAGACCTGAACAGGCTTATCGGACGCCCGGCCACGTCAATGGCTGAGGCTGTTCGTTCGGCTGTCGCCGCAATCTAACCTCTCGGTAGAACCTGCATGAGTGGGTAGTTCTGTTTGTCCAACCATCCAACCGGACAACCAGAACTACCCGCCGGCTTCGCTCCTGCCGGCAAACCCCACGCTGATGTCCGATGGTGACGTCTGCCGAGGGGTGTCCAGATTCTTCTATGTCGGTCAAGAGCCATTCACGCTCGGGGTTGTAGCGTTGCGGGTTCGATAGACGTGACGGGCTAGGTAGTGCTTGATGCAGCGGCGGATCTCTCGGTCGTTCCTTCCTTCCGCTCGGCGCTTGGTGACGTATAGCCGAGTCTGGGCGTCGTAGGTCATCTTGGTGGTCGAGACCGGACGTGGGGAACGAATAGGTGGTAACTGATCGTTAGCGTTGAGAGGCGCTGGCGGGGGAGTATGTCATCATGCCCGGTCCTTATCCCAGAGAGTTCCGGGAGGACGTTATCGCGGTCGCTTGCCGTCGTGAGAGCGGCGTCACCATCAAATAGATTGCTACCGACTTCAGTACCAGCGAAGCGACCCATGCAGAACTGGCTCCGTCAGATCGACTGTGATGAAGGAAATCGGCCTGGTCAGACTGTGTCGGACACGGGGCATTGGACGAGGGAGGGCGCGCTCTACTGTTGCGCAATCAAAGACGTGTTCTCCAACCGCGTCGTCGGACACTCCATCTCGAACTGGATGACCGCGAAACTCGCCGTCGACGCGGTCCGCAACGCACTCGCCCGCCGAGGCGACGTCGCCGGGTGCCTACTGCACGCCGCCCGTGGCCAAGGCCCGCAAACCACTGACACATCCGATCCCAGGTCAAGGAGCCATCACGTGACCCAAACCCGTAACCCCATCCCACCGTTCACCGCCGAAACCGCCGCCCGCAAGGTACAGGCCGCCGAAGACGCCTGGAATACTCGAGACCCCGAGACGGTCGCCCAGGCCTACAGCGTCGATACCGCGTGGCGAAACCGTGACCAGACGATCACCGGTCGGGACCAGGTGATTGCCTTCCTCGCCGCCAAGTGGGATCGGGAACTCGACTATCAACTCCGCAAGAACCTGTGGGCGTTCACCGACGATCAGATTGCCGTGCGATTCCAGTACGAGTGGCACGACCATGACGGCCAGTGGTGGCGCTCCTACGGCAATGAGCTGTGGCGTTTCGACGCACAGGGCTACATGACCCATCGCGAGGCCAGCATCAACGACCGTCCCATCGGTCAGGAGGAGCGACGCGTCACCCCAGGTCACGGCGAACTTCCCACCTGGTGAGCCTGTCGCCCAGCCATTGAATGCCCCCAGTCTGCCGAGATGACGCGTGGGTGCATGCCTCCGAGGCTGGACCATTCGCGTGACAGCACCGACCAAGTGGCCGACGACCGTACGGTCGCCGGCCACTTCGTATCTGAAATGCCTTACGTGTCCCATGGCAACGCCGCTCGCACACCGCGCCACTCGCCGAGCAAGGCCGGACAGACCACGACGAAGCGCTGCATCCAGCTACGGCGGCGTCTGCGCGAGGGACCTGCGCAGCTGGTCTACCGGCTGGGGACCGCCCCGTCGACAGACCACCGGATCCTGGTCGACGCGCACCTGAATCGGCTCTCCCACGGGACCGCGCGACCGGGGAGCCAGTCCGGCGCTACGAGCACGACCATCCCTGCTCAATGCTCCACGTCGATGTGAAGAAGCTCGGCAACATCCGCCGGCGGCGGGGGCTGGCGCTACGTCGGTTGCCAACGAGGTGACCGCGACCGGGCCGTCACCCCAGACAAGCCGCGCAACAAGTGGCGGGACCCGTTGATGGGCGTGGCCTATGTCCACACCGTCATCGACGACCACTTCCGCGTCGCCCACGCCGAGATCCACGACAACATTGCCCTCACCGCCACTGCCGTCCTCGTGCGGGCCGTCGAGTGGTTCAACCAGCGTGGTGTCACCGTCGAGAGGTGCTGTCCGACAACGGCGGCGCCTACCGCTCACACTTATGGCGAGACACCTGCATCGACCTCGGCATCCGGCACAAGCGCACGAGGCCGTATCGGCCGCAGACCAACGGGAAGATCGAGCGGTTCCACCTCACCCTGGCCGACGGCTGAGGCTACGCCCGCTGCTACACGAGCGAGGCCGAGCGCCGCGGGAAACTCGAGGGCTGACTGCACTACTACAACCACCACCGCCCCCACACAGCCTGCGGGAACCAGCCACCCTACTCACGATTGACCAACGTCTCCGATCAGTACACCGCGATCCCACACAGTTCGCTGCGGGTGAGGAAGCGCCGGCCCGTGGGGGCCTCGAGGGAGAAGCCCCCACCGCGGCCGGGAACGGCGTCGATTACTAACCGCGTGTGCCGCCAGTACTCGAACTGCTCGGCGGAGATCCAGAACTCCAGGCCCCCGAGATCCTCGCCGGTCGGGGACGGCAACCGGGCGGTGCCCAGCAGGACATCGGCCGCGCCCGTGCGGAACTCACCGGCGGGGAAGCACATGGGCGAGGAACCGTCACAGCATCCCCCGGACTGGTGGAACATGAGGGGTCCATGGTGCTCCCACAGTTCCTGCAACAGGGCCACCGCGGGCCGGGTGAAACCGACCCGTGAAGTGGTCTCACCGGGTACCGCAGCGGTCGCCTCGAGCACCACGGGGTGTTCGGGATCCGCGATGTCCGCCGGGGACGGGTCCACCGGTGATGAAGGGGTGCTCATGACGGTTCCTCGCCTTCCGGTCACGGTCTAGAAGAAGCCCTGCGCGTTCTCGGTGTAGCTCACGAGCATGTTCTTGGTCTGCTGGTAGTGGTCGAGCATCATGAGGTGGTTCTCCCTGCCAATGCCCGAGGACTTGTAGCCGCCGAACGCGGAGTGCGCGGGGTAGCTGTGGTACTGGTTCACCCACACGCGCCCGGACTGGATGGCCCTGCCGGCGCGGTAGGCGGTGTTGCCGCCACGAGCCCACACACCGGCGCCCAGACCGTAGAGGGTGTCGTTGGCGATCGAGATAGCGTCGTCGTACGAGCCGAACTTCGCCACCGAGAGCACCGGACCGAAGATCTCCTCCTGGAAGATGCGCATGTCGTTGGTGCCCTCGAACACGGTGGGCTGCACGTAGTAGCCGCCCGCGAGGTCGCCCTCGAGCTCAGCGCGCTCACCGCCGATGAGCACCTTCGCTCCCTCCTTCTTGCCGATGTCCAGGTAGGACAGGATCTTCTCGAGCTGGTCCGTGGAGGCCTGCGCGCCGATCATGGTGTCGGTGTCGAGCGGGTTGCCGGCGGTGATGCGAGAGACGCGGTCGACCCCGTCCGCGAGGAACTGGTCGTACATCGATTCCTGGATCAGCGCTCGCGACGGGCACGTGCAGATCTCACCCTGGTTCAGAGCGAAGAACGCGAAGCCTTCCAGGGCCTTGTCGTAGAAGCCGTCCTTCTGCTGGGCGACGTCCTCGAAGAAGATGTTGGGCGACTTGCCCCCGAGTTCCAGGGTGACCGGGATGATGTTCTCGGACGCGTACTGCATGATGAGTCGGCCCGTGGTGGTCTCACCGGTGAACGCGATCTTGCGGATGCGCTTGTTGGACGCGAGCGGCTTGCCGCACTCGACGCCGAAGCCGTTGACGATGTTCACCACGCCGTCCGGGACGAGGTCCTGGATCAGCTCCATCAGCACGAGGATCGAGGCGGGAGTCTGCTCGGCGGGCTTGAGCACCACGCAGTTGCCGGCGGCCAGCGCCGGGGCGAGCTTCCACACGGCCATGAGGATGGGGAAGTTCCAGGGGATGATCTGGCCGACGACACCGAGGGGCTCATGGAAGTGGTACGCCACGGTGTCCTCGTCCAGCTGGGACAGCCGCCCTTCCTGCGCGCGGATCGCACCGGCGAAGTATCGGAAGTGGTCGATGGCCAGGGGGATGTCCGCGTTGAGGGTCTCGCGGACCGGCTTGCCGTTGTCCCAGGTCTCGGCGACGGCGATCACCTCGAGGTTCTCCTCCATGCGGTCCGCGATCCTGTTGAGCATGATCGCGCGCTGCGTGGGCGTGGAGGCGTTCCACGACGGTGCGGCGGCCCAGGCCGCGTCCAGCGCGGCCTCGATGTCCTCCGCGGTTCCGCGCCCGACCTCTGTGAACGCCTGGCCCGTGACCGGGGTGACGTCCTCGAAGTACTGACCCTTGACCGGCGCCACCCACTGGCCTCCGATGAAGTGCTCGTAGCGGGGCTTGAAGGTGACGACCGAGCCGTCCTTGCCGGGCTGTGTGTACACGCTCATGAAACCGACCGTCCTGTCTGCGGAAGTGATGTGCACCACATCCTAACGATCATCGGTGCCCGCGTACACGCCCCCCTTTGTGGGACGCGGAAGGGCGGCCCGGGAGAACCCGGACCGCCCTGACGCACCGTCGTCGTACCGACAGTCGCGGGTTGGGGAACCTACTCGGTGCGCTGGCCGTCGGACGTACCCGTGGGGGCGTGGGCCGAGGCTCCCGACGAGGAGGCGGTGGCGAGCTCGGGATCCGAGGACGCGGCGTCGTCGTTGCCGAAGTCGCCGTGGCGCGGGGCGTTGTAGAGGTCCATGTCCAGGATGCCCTCGCGCTTGGAGACGATGGCCGCCACGAGCGCCTGGCCGGTCACGTTAAGGGCAGTGCGGCCCATGTCGATGATCGGGTCCACGGCGAGCAGCAGGCCCACACCGTCCAGGGGCAGGCCCAGGGTGGACAGCGTCAGTGTCAGCATTACGGTGGCGCCTGTGGTCCCGGCCGTCGCTGCGGAGCCGAGCACGGAGACCAGGGCGATCAGCACGAAGTGCATGGGCGTGAGGTCAACCCCGTAGAACTGTGCCACGAAGATGGCCGCGACGGCGGGGTACACGGCCGCGCAACCGTCCATCTTGGTGGTGGCGCCAAGCGGGATGGCGAAGGACGCGTAGTGCGTGGGCACGCCCAGGTTGCGCTCGCTGACGTGCTGGGTCACAGGCATGGTGCCCAGCGAGGAGCGGGAGACGAAGCCCATCTGCATGGCCGGCCACACGCCGGTGAAGAACTGCTTCACCGACAGGCCGTTGAGCTTCACGAGCACCGGGTAGACCACGAACGCCACGAGCAGCAGGCCCACGTAGATGGTCAGCACGAACTTCACGAGTGAGCCCATGGAGGTCCAGCCGTACTCGAACACGGCGGTGCCGATCAGGCCGAGGGTGCCGAGGGGGGCGAGGCGGATGATCCACCACACGACCTTCTGCATGATGGCGAGGCCGGACTGCATGAAGGTGAGGAACGGGGCGGCGGCCTTGCCGGTCTTCAGTGCGGCGATGCCGACCACCAGGGAGACCACCAGGATCTGCAGGATGTTGAAGTTCACGGAGGTCTTCACGGTCTCCGGGTCCAGGACCTTGGAGGTGGTCTCCAGGCCCAGGACGTTCACGGGGATCAGGCCCTTGAGGAACGCGAGCCAGGAGCCCTCGGTGCCGGAGTACGCACCGGGCTGCGCCTGGCCCGTGCCCACGCCGGGCTGGGCGAGGACGCCGAGCACCATGCCGATCACCACGGCGATCAGGGATGTGATGGCGAACCACATGAGGGTCTTCCACGCGAGGCGGGCCGCGTTGGAGACGTCACGCAGGTTGGCAATCGAGGAGATGACGGCGGTCACGACCAGCGGCACCACGGCGGCCTTGAGGATCGTGACGTAGCTGGAACCGATGGTGTCCAGGGTGGTCATGAGCCAGTTGGGGCTCTCCTCGGCGTCCCCGCCCATGGCTGCCGCCACGGACCCGAGGAGGACACCCAGCACGAGGGCAATGAGGATCTGCCACCCGAAGGACGTCATCCAGCGCGGGAGACGGCGGGTACTTTCTGCGGAATTCATACCCGAAACAATAGGGCCGCGAATCATAAACTGCACCCGGCCCATGACGAAATATTACGCAACGACCAGGGAATAAACCCTGTGTTCCCGGAGAATCCCCGGGAACACAGGGCCTCACAGCGCGAGGGCGTAGGTCAGTGTGTCCAAGCCCACGGAGCCCAGCCGCAGCGCGCGGCTGTGGAAGCGCTTGAGGTCGAAGTCCTGGCCCTCGCGCGCCATCGCCTGCTCGCGGGCGTCGAGCCACATCTGCAGCCCGATCCGGTAGGAGGGCGCCTGCCCGGGCCAGCCCATGTAGCGCAGCCACTCGAAGCGCAGCGTGCCCTCGGCCATGGCCACGTTGTGGCGCAGGAACTTCCAGCCGTCCTCGGGGGTCCAGACCTCTCCGGCGCGGGCGCCGCCGAGCATCTCCCCGAGCGCCTCGGGGATCTCGAAGCCGCAGTGGAAGCCCACGTCGAAGATCACGCGCACGGTGCGCAGCCGCTGGGAGTCGAGCATGCCCATGCGGTCCCCGGGGTCCCCCAGGAAACCGAGCTCGTCCATGAGCCGCTCGGCGTACAGCGCCCAACCCTCACCGTGGCCGGAGACCCAGATGCCCATGCGGCGCCACTCGTTGAGCTCGCCCGCGTTGGCCAGGGCGGTGGCGCACTGCAGGTGGTGGCCCGGGATGCCCTCGTGGTAGACGGTGGTGGTCTCCTCCCACGTGTTGTGCTGGGAGACCCCCTCCGGCACGGACCACCACATGCGTCCGGGTCGGGAGAAGTCCGCGCTCGGCGGGGTGTAGTAGATGATCCCGTCGTGCGTGGGGGCGATGCAGCACTCCAGCGTGCTCATGGGCTCGGTGATCTCGAAGTGCGTCCCGGCCATTTCGGCCAGCGCGGTGTCCGAGAGCTTCTGCATCCACGCCTGCAGCTCCTCGGGGGAGTGCAGCTGCCGTTGCGGATCCGCGTTCAGGGCGGCCATGGCCTCCTGCACGGTGGCTCCGGGCAGGATCCGGTCGGCCACGTCACGCTGCTCGGCGTCCAGCTCCAGCAGCTTCTGCACGGCCCAGTCGTAGACCTCGCGGGGGTCGCGGCGCGCACCCAGGAAGGACGCGAGGTGCAGCCGGTAGTCCTCGATCCCGCACGCGTCCGACTCCCGGGCCACCGGGGCGAAGTCCTCGCGCAGGATCCGGGCGATGTCCCGGTAGGCGGCTCGGGCGGCGTCGGACGCGGTGCGCAGCTCGTCCCGCAGGGACTCCGGGGCGGCGGGATCCGCCACGAGGGAGGCGAAGAAGCCGTCGTCGGACGCGTACTGCTCGGCCTGCTGGGACGCCTCCACGATCTGCGGGGCCGACGGCGGGCGGTCCAGGGACACGGCCTCGTCCAGTCCCGCGCGGTACTGCTCCAGGGCGGCGGGGATGTTGGCCATGCGCCCGGCGATGTGCGCCCAGTCCTGCTCGGTCTCCCGGGGCATGGCGTCGAGCACCTGGCGGATGCCCTGCACGGGGGACTCGATGTTGTTGACCGCGGAGACGTCCAGGTCGGCCTCATGGCGGTCGCGCTCCAGTTCGAGCTCGTTGCGCATGGCGTGCAGCGTCACGCGGTCCACGTCGTCCTCCGGGCTGACCTCGTCGAGGCGCGCGAGCGTGCTGCGGACGAGCTCGGCCCGGGCCGCGCGGCCGGCGGGGCCGAAGTCGGGGTACTCGGTCTCGTGCCCGGGGAAGCCCAGGAACGTGGCCTCGCTCGGGTTCAGGGCAAGGCTCTCGTGGAAGTAGGTCTCGGCGAGGCGGTCCGCGGCGGTGGCGGTGCGCTGCGCGGAACCCAGGGGTGCGAGGGGTTCCGGGGTCCGGGGTGCGTTCTCAGATGTGGTCACGTGATGTAACCCTAGTCACATCGCGGCCGCGCGCGGGCATTGCGGGGCGTCGTGCCCGCGCCGCGTCGAACCTCCCGTGCCCCGAGCGGCTGCGTCCTCGCCCGCCGCTCGGCGGGATCACCCGGCGAAGCGCTCCTCGAGCTCGTCCAGCAGCTCCAGCACCGCGCCGCTGCCGCTCACCGGTCCGCCGGCGAGCAGCCCGTCCGCACCCAGCACCACGGCCCACGGGGGCCCCGGGTGCTGGAACACCGTGCCCATCTCCGCGTGCCGGTCCACGAGCGCGCCCGCGGGGAGGTTCCCGGACAGCGGCGCGCGCTCGTCCTCACCGGTCACGACGGTGTGCACCGCCACCGGGCCGATCGCACCGCCCGCCGCCGCGAGCCGCTCGACCACGGGGGCGCACCACCCGCACGTGGAGCTCACCCCGAACAGCGCCCGTGCCCGGGAGGCGGCGAGGTCGCGCAGGGTCACGGTGCGCCCGTCGGCGTCCGTCAGCGTGGCGTAGGGGATGGGGAGCCGTTCGTAGTCCTCCGTGGCGTCCTCCGTCCCGGACTCGACGCCGCCCGGCGCACCTGCCGCACGCTCGTCGGGTTCCGCGCCGGGCCGGTCCCCGGGTCCGTCGGCGGGTCCATCGGCCTGCCGCGCGTCGGACGACGCCGCGGCGTCGTCGTGCGCTCGCAGCTGCGGGGGCAGCGGGGGGACGTCCGCGACGTCGTGCGCCGCGTCGGGGGCACGCCGGGAGCCCTCGCTCCACAGGGTCAGCAGCACAAGGACCAGGGGGATGCCTACGGCCACCGCACCCCACCACGGGAGTTCGAGCGCCGGGCCGTGGAACCTGGTGAGGGTGAGCACCAGGGCGAGTGCGGCTGTGAGGGTGAACGCCACGTTGCGCACCACCGTGCGACGTGAGACCGCCGCGCGGGAGAGCTCACCGAAGCACCCGCACGAGGCCGGGTCCGGGGCCCTGGTGCCGCGGTGCACCACCACGGTGAAGGCGGCGAACAGTACGGTGGTGAGGCCCGCGGCCACGGTCAGCAGCGGCCCGGCGCTCACGCACAGCGCGGCGGCGAGCAGCACCTCGCACCACGGCAGCGCGCGCTGGACCCAGGGGGCGCGCAGCGCACCGGGCAGGGGGACCGTGTCGAGGATGGTCCGCCCGGTGCTCGGGGCCAGGAGTTTCGCGGCACCGCTCAGGAGCAGGACGGCGGCGAGGCTGACGAGGGCGGAGGTGGCGATGGCAGGCACCGGAACATTATCCCCTCGGGTGGCCGAAGCCTCCTACCAGCGGGCGTCACGGACCCGCCGCGGATCAGCGCTCCGGCTGCGTCCACCGCCATGCCCCGCGCCCGGGGCGCAGGCGCAGGCCGAGCCGGAGCCGTCGCGACTGCGGGCGGGGTGCCCGAGTGGGACGTGCCGGGCGTTCCTCCTGGGGCGCGGGCAGGGCGGTGAGCACCGCGGTGAGCGCGGCCAGCTCCTCCGGCCCCGGGTTGCCGCGGGTCACCGTGAACAGGGGTTCCTGGGCGGCCGCGGTCTCCGGCAGGGCGGCGACCGCCGCCGTGCGGGGGTCGCTGACCGACGCGCCGTGATTCCCGGTCGGCGCACCGTGCGGCGTTGAGCGGGCGTCGTCCCGGGGCGAGCCCGCGGCCTGCGTGGGCGTCACAGCGGGATGTTCCCGTGCTTCTTGGCGGGCTGCGAGGCGCGCTTGTCCGCCAGTCCGCGCAGGGCCTTGACGATCTGCTCGCGGGTCTCGGAGGGGCAGATCACGGCGTCCACGTAGCCGAGCTCGGCGGCCTGGTACGGGTTGAGGAGGTCCTCCTCGAACTGGCGGGCCAGCTCGGCGCGCAGGGCGGCGTCGTCCTCGCCGTTGTCCTGGGCGGCCTTGAGGTCCCGGCGGTAGAGGATCTCCACCGCGCCCTGGGAGCCCATGACCCCGATCTGGGCGGTGGGCCACGCGAGGTTGATGTCCGCCCCGAGCTTCTTGGAGCCCATCACGATGTACGCGCCGCCGTAGGCCTTGCGGGTGATGAGCGTGACCAGCGGGACCGTGGCCTCCGCGTACGCGTAGAGCAGCTTGGCACCGCGGCGGATGATGCCGTTGAACTCCTGGTCCGTGCCGGGCAGGAACCCGGGGACGTCCACGAACGTGAGGATCGGGATGTTGAAGGCGTCGCAGTGGCGCACGAAGCGTGCGGCCTTCTCGGACGCGGCGATGTCCAGGGTGCCGGCGAACTGCATGGGCTGGTTGGCCACGATCCCCACGGTGTGGCCCTCCACCCGCGCGTAGCCCACCATCACGTTGGGGGCGTAGAGCTCCTGGATCTGCATGAACTGGCCGCCGTCCACGACCGTCTCGATCACGGTGCGCATGTCGTAGGGCTGGTTCGCGGAGTCCGGGATCAGCTCGTCCAGGGCGAGGTCCTCGTCCGTGACCTCGTCCACCTGGTCGTGGTCCAGCACGGGGGAGTCCTGCAGGTTGTTGCCGGGCAGGTACTCCAGCAGCTCGTGCACGAAGTCGAAGGCGTCCTGCTCGTCGGAGGCCAGGTACGCGGCCGTGCCGGTGCGCTCGTTGTGCGAGCGGGCACCGCCCAGGGTCTCCATGTCCACGGTCTCGCCCGTGACGGTCTTGATCACGTCCGGGCCGGTGATGAACATGTGGGAGGTCTTGTCCACCATCACCACGAAGTCGGTCAGGGCGGGGGAGTACGCCGCACCGCCCGCGCACGGGCCCATGATCAGCGAGATCTGCGGGATCACACCGGAGGCGCGCACGTTCATGCGGAAGATGTCGGCGAACATCGCCAGGGAGGCCACACCCTCCTGGATGCGGGCGCCGCCGCCGTCATTGATGCCGATCACGGGGCAGCCGTTGCGCAGCGCGAACTTCTGCACCTTGACGATCTTCTCGCCGTTGACCTGGGACAGGGAGCCGCCGAAGACCCCGAAGTCCTGGGAGTACACGGCCACCAGGCGCCCGTCCACGGTGCCGTAGCCGCTGACCACGCCGTCACCGGGCAGCTTCTTCTTCTCCATGCCGAACATGGTGCTGTGGTGCACGGCCAGGGCGTCGAACTCCACGAAGGAGTCCGGGTCCAGCAGCATCTCGATGCGCTCGCGCGCGGTGTTCTTGCCGCGGGAGTGCTGCTTCTCCACGGCGCCCTGTCCTGCCGGCGCGGCGGCCTGCTCGCGGCGCTGCCGGAAGTCGGCGATCTTGCCTGCTGTGGTGGACAGGTCGTGGCTCATGACACCTCGCGTGGTCGTGGCCGGCACAGGAACAGGGCGTGCCGCGGGCCCCTCGGATCGCACCCAGTGTAGTGGCCGGTCCGGGGCGGGCTTTTGTAGGAGTTCCACAACATCGCCCGCCCGCGGTGCGCGGTCTCAGGCGCCGCCCACGGCCCCGATGGTCACGGACCACTCGCGCACCGTGTGCTCGGTGACCACGCCGTGGACCACGAGGGGATCGTCCTGGATGAGCCGTTCCACCTCCGCGGCGTCCGCGGCCTCGAGGACGACCAGGGCGGCGTCGTCCCCCAGCGGGCCCGAGGCCAGGTTGACGCCGCGCTCGTGCAGCTCGCGCAGGAACGCGCGGTGGGCGGGGCGGTGCTCGGCGAGCAGCTCGGGCGGGCCGCCGTAGGTGTAGTGCAGGGCGAAGACGCTCATGTCGGGGCCTCCCACGGGTGCATCGGGGCTGGGTGCGAACGCGTCCCAGCATATGCCCGGCCGCGGACGCGGTGGACGGCCCGGGGCTGCACCTAAGCTGGAGGTCACACCCAGGCCACGGCGCACTGCCGTCATGTGAGGAGCACGAGTCATGGAAGCCACCGGGCACAGCCCCGCCGCCGACTACCGCGAGGCGCCGCTCGAGGACGCCCTGCGCGGCCACGGGTACCGGGAGGTCACGGTGCTGGACAGTGTGGACTCCACCAACACGTGGCTCGCGCAGAGCATCGCGGACCGGGGCGGGCGCGGGGAGGGCCTCGCGGCGGTCGTCACCGGCTTCCAGTCCCGGGGCAGAGGTCGGCTGGACCGGCAGTGGGTCACCCCGCCCGGCGCGGCCGTCACCTTCTCCGTGGCGTGCACTCCCATGGACCGCACGGGGCGTGCGTGGGAGCCGCAGCTCGTCCCGTGGCTCACCCTGCTCATGGCGTACGCGGTGACCGGGGCGGTGCGGGACCTCACCGGAGTGCCCGCCGTGCTGAAGTGGCCCAACGACGTCCTGGTTCGCGAGCGCAAGCTGTGCGGCGTGCTGGCCACCATGGTGGCGCCCGCCGCCGGCACCGCCCCCACGGTGGTGGTGGGCGCGGGCCTGAACGTGACCCAGCGCGAGCTGCCCGTGCCCACGGCCACCTCCCTCGCGCTGGAGGCCGACGCCGCTCCCACCCGCCCCGCGCTGCTCACCGCGGTGCTCGAGCGCTTCGCCGAGACGCTCGAGAGGGCCTCCGAGGACCCGGCGCGCCAGCTCGGACCGGCCGGCCCCCTCCGCCGCGACCTCGAGGCGCGCGTGGACACGCTCGGCCGCGAGGTGAGCCTGCAGCTGCCCGGCGCGTCCGCGCCGCTGCTCGCCACCGCCACGGGACTCGGCACCTCGGGCCAGCTGGTCGTGCGCGCACGGGACGGACGCGAGCACGAGTACTCCGCGGGGGAGGTGGTGCACGTGCGGCCCGCCGCGGCCGGTCATTCCGCCCGGACGCCCGAGGACACCCACCGCACCGGGTCCGAGAGCGGCCCCGCCGTGCCCCCGGCCGCGCACCCGTCGGCTCTGGCCACCGACCCGTCGGCCCCGACCACCGGTCCGCTCACGACGCCGCCCGCCCCCGTTCCCGAGCCGCCCTCGCCCGGCGCGCGCCCGGAGCTCCGCGCATGACCCCCCGGCACGGCCTCGCCCTGGAACCGGGGGAGCAGACCGTGGTGGCCACCCGCCCGCACCCCCTCGCCCTGGTGGGCCCGGCGCTCGCCGCGTGGCTGATCGTGTTCGCCTACTCGGCCCTGCGCCGCCTCCTGGACCTCACATGGCGGCCCACGGACGCGCCGTGGACGGGGCTGCACGCGTTCGTGGGGTGGCTGCTGGTGCTCGCCGCGCTGCTCGCGGCGTGGCGCTTCACCCTGGCACCCGCGTGGCGCTGGACCCGCACGCGCTTCGTGCTGACCACGTCCCGGCTGGCGCTCGTGGGACCACCGGCCCACGACGGCGCCGTGGCCCTGCCCCTGACCGCCCTCCAGTCCGTGCGGGTCACCCGCGGCGCCACCGAGGAGGGTTCTACCCGGGAGGAGCTGGACCGCGGCACCGTGCTCGCGGATTTCGGGATCCTGGGCGGACTCAAGCTCACGGGCTGCCCCCAGCCCGCCCACTTCGCCCGGCTCGTGCGCGGCGGTGCAGGCGGCGCGGGGAACTACAGTGGGGAAGGCACCGCACCGGGGCCGGTTCACCCCGGCCCGCACACCGCCCAGCAAGGAGGACCGCGTGGCTGACGACACCTCGGAACACTCGGACCAGTTCGTGACGGGCCCCCAGACCGAGCAGCTCAACCTCAACCTCAACAACCCCGTGCAGTCCAACCTGTACGGCTCCGAGGAGTCCAAGGCGGCCGTGCGCCACCTCGACTCCCTGCTGCTGGGCTCCCAGCGCCACCTGCGGCGCCGCGAGGCCGCGAAGGAGGCGGGGCTCTCCACGGCCTCGGCCCGCAAGATCTGGCGCGCCCTGGGCTTCCCGAACCTCACCGACGACGACGTCTACTTCACGGGCGAGGACGTCCGCGCCCTGCGCGTGGTCTCCGACATGGTCCAGGACGGTGCCCTCAGCGAGGAGGCGGCGCTGTCCCTCGCGCGCTCCGTGGCGCAGCTGACCGACCGCATGGTGGTGTGGCAGATCGAGGCCCTCGTGGAGGACATGGTCGCCCACCGGGACATGACCGACGCCCGTGCCCGCCGCGAGCTGCTCACCCTGCTGCCCGAGCTGCTGGGCCCCCTGCAGCAGCTGCTGGACTACGCGTGGCGGCGCCAGCTCTCGGCGGCCGTCCAGCGCCTGGCCATGCGCGGCGAGCGCCCGGACGGCTCCACGGTGATCCTGCACGACGCCGCTCCGGACGTCGGCGGCGCGGCCCTGCCCCTCGCGCGCGGGGTCGGCTTCGCGGACCTCGTGTCCTACACGTCCCTGTCCCGGCAGATGAACGAGCGCACCCTGGCCAACCTGGTGCAGCGCTTCGAGAAGCGCTGCGCGGAGGTCATCTCGATCGGTGGGGGCCGCGTGATCAAGACCATCGGGGACGAGGTCATGTTCCTGTCCGAGACCCCCGAGGGCGGAGCGCAGATCTCGCTCGCCCTCGCGCGGATCATCAAGGAGGACCCGCTGCTGCCGCAGGCGCGCGTTGCCTTCGTGTGGGGCCGTGTGCTGCCGCGCCTCGGGGACCTCTACGGTCCCACCGTGAACCTCGCGTCCCGGCTCGTGGCACTCACGGAGCCGGGCGGCGTGGTGGTGGACGAGTCCACCGCCCGCGTGCTGCGCGGGGACGAGCGCTTCGTGCTCGACCCGCAGCCCACCCGCAACGTGCGGGGCTTCGGGGACGTCCGCCCCGTGGCCATCTCCCAGGGCTCCGGGCCCCTACTGGAAGACGAGGTCGAATGACCGTTCCCCTGACCATCCGATCGGGCGGCGTCACCGACCGCGGGCTGCGTCGCGAGACCAACGAGGACGCCCTGATCGTCACCGACACCATGTGCGCGGTGGCGGACGGCATGGGCGGGCACGAGGCCGGGGAGGTGGCCAGCGCGCTGTGCGTGTCCACCCTGGGCGCCTCGGAGCTGTTCACCCTCGAGGACTTCCGTGACTACCGGATCGTGGAGCCCGAGCCGAGCTCGGACGTCGCCCGGTTCCGCGCGACCATCGACCGGCAGCTCAAGCTGGACCCGGAGATCCCCCACGAGGTGATCGAGGCCGTGCGCCGGGTGCGCTCCGTGCTGTGGGAGGCGGACCACGCCATCCAGGCCGAGTGCGGGACCCGCGCGGGGACCACGGTCACGGGGGCGTGGCTCGTGCAGATCGAGGGCGTCTGGCTGTGGCTCGTGTTCAACGTGGGGGACTCCCGCACCTACCAGCTCACCGGGCCGGGCGTGGGGCAGCCGGTCACGGAGCAGACCGGGCCCGTGGGCGTCAACCAGCTTACCGTGGACCACTCCGAGGTGCAGTACCTGGTGTCGATCGGCCAGCTCACCCCTGCCCAGGCGCTCGTGCACCCGCGGCGTAATGTGATCACCCGCGCCCTGGGCACGGGCCAGATCTGGGAGCCGGACGTCGTGGTGCTCCCCGCCGTCCCGGGCCAGCGGCTGCTCATGTGCTCGGACGGCCTCACGGGGGAGCTCTCCCCAGCGCACATCGCCCGCGTGCTGCACTCGGTGCAGCACCCCAAGGAGGCCGCGGACGTCCTGGTCCAGGCCGCGCTGCGCACGGGCGGGCGGGACAACGTGACCCTCGTGGTCGCGGACGTGCTCACCGCGGACGACCCCCGCGCGAACACGAGTTCCATCCCGCGCGTGCGCTGAGCCCGCCCGCTGACCGCGCCCCAGCTCCGTTCCGCGCCTGCGCGGTGCGCGGCGTGCGCCGCCCCCGTGTCAGGGACGGCGCACGCCGGTGGGCCGCTCAGCCGTGGTGGCCGCGGGTCTGGGCGCCCGGGTCCTTGGCGGGCTTGGGCTCCTTGACGGGGGCCTTGCCGCTCGCGCGCAGCCGGCGGTAGTAGTCCGCGGCCTCCTCCTGGCGCTCGGCCTCCACCGTGCCGCCGATCTCGGCGCGCAGCAGCTCGGGCGAGAGCCCGAACGCGTCCACCAGCTCCAGGGAGTAGGGGCGCAGGCGCGCGATGAGGCGGTTGATGTAGGACTCCAGGGCGCGGCCGCGGCGCATCGAGAGCCGACCGTAGGAGAGGTACCACGCAAGGTCCTGCTCGATCAGGTGCAGGCCGAAGAGGTCCCGCAGCCACGTGAGCACACGCTTGGTGTCCGGGTCCTCGACCTTCTCCAGACCGGCGGTGAACGCCTCCCACTGCAGCAGCTGGGCGTGGGAGCGGGCGGCCTCGAGCAGCCGGTTCTGGTTGTCGTTGAACGCCTTGGCCTGCTCGGTGCGGGACTTGCGGGACACGGCCCGCAGCTCGTCCGCGATGTCACCGATCATGGTCTGCACCCGGTCGGTGAGCAACGCGCGCTGGGCCGCGGGATCGCGCAGGGCGTTGACGGACTTGCGGGAGTCCCCGGTGTCCGAGAACGCCTGGGTCAGCTTGCGCAACCCGGAGCGGTTGAAGCCGGCTTCGGTGGCGCGGTCCGCCACGTAGCGGGCCATGACCCCCACGTCCGCGTTCTTGAACTCCGCGGAGTAGTCGTTGAGCAGCCGCTTGGCCACGAGCTGGAGCAGGATGGTGTTGTCGCCCTCGAAGGTGACGTACACGTCCAGGTCCGCGCGCAGCTGCACGAAGCGGTTCTTGGCCATGAAGCCCGCGCCGCCGCACGCCTCGCGGCACTCCTGCAGCGTGTCCAGGGCGCTCCACGTGGACATCGGCTTGAACGCCGCGGCCAGGGTCTCGAGCTCCTGACGGTTGCCGTCGGACTCGTCCTCGCCGGAGAACACCTCGTGGAACTTGTCGAGCAGCTGCTGGTGCGCGAAGGTCATCGCGTAGGTCTCCGCGATGCGCGGGATCAGCCGGCGCTGGTGGCGCTGGTAGTCCAGCAGCGTCTGCTCCTGGATGTCCGAGTCCGTGGTGAACTGCCGCCGCTGCTCGGCGTAGCGCACCGCGATGCTCAGGGCCGCCTGGTTCGCGATCGTCGCGGCGCCGTCGAGGGACACGCGGCCCTGGACCAGCGTGCCGATCATGGTGAAGAAGCGCCGGCCCGGGGACGGGATGGGGGAGGAGTAGACGCCGTTCTCGTCCACGTCCCCGTACTTGTTGAGCAGGTTGGTGCGGGGCACGCGCACGTGGTCGAAGTGCAGGCGGCCGTTGTCGATGCCGTTGAGCCCGCCCTTGCGGCCGTCGTCCTCGCCGCCCACGCCCGGCAGGAACTCGCCGTTCTCGTCCCGCAGGGGCACGTAGAGGCAGTGCACGCCGTGGTTCATGCCGTCCACGATCAGCTGCGCGAACACGGTGGCCGCGCGGCCGTGCACCGCGGCGTTGCCGAGGTAGTCCTTCCACGCGGCCTTGAACGGCGTGTGGATCTCGAACTCGTCCGTCTCCGGGATGTACGTGGCGGTGGTGCCGATCGAGGCGACGTCCGAGCCGTGGCCGATCTCCGTCATGGCGAACGCGCCGGGCATGCTGAGGTCCAGGATGGAGGGCAGCCACTTCTTGTGGTGCTCCTCGGTGCCGAGGTTCAGCACGGCAGAGCCGAACAGGCCCCACTGCACACCGGACTTGATCTGCAGGGACGGGTCCGCGAGCACGAGCTCCTCGAACGCGGAGAGGTTGGCGCCGGGGCTCATGGCCCCGCCCACGCTCTCGGGCATCCCCAGGTACTGGGGACCGGCGTCCGCGAGCAGCTTGAGCTGCTCGAACGTGACGTTGCGCTGGTCCGCGAAGGACTGGTCGTACTGGGACTGGAAGCGGGGGTCCTCGGCGCGTTTGCGGGCGGCCAGGCGGGCCTCGGGCCAGCGGCCCAGCAGGATCTTGCCCAGTTCCGCGGTGTCGATGGTCGAGGGGGCGGTGGCGCCGTCCTCGGGGAGGTCCTCGATGCGGTCGGTGTCGGGAATGGTTCCGCTGACCGTGGTGGTGCTCATCATGACTCCTGTGGGGTCTCGCGGACGGACGGGCCGTCCTGGATGGGGGCGTTGCTGGAAGGGGACGCCGCGGCGGAGACCGCCGCGGACGTGGACGCCACGGGGCGCAGACCTTCCACGGCCCACGTGGTGATGATGCGACTCATGGTGTGGCGGTCCGGTGCGCCGGGGGCGTTGCCCTGGGAGAGCCAGGATTCCCCGGCGCCGCGGACCATGCCCACGGTGGCGGCGGCCCAGCTCTGCAGGACACCGTCCCCGGTGGCCGCCTCGCCGTAGTGGCGCACGTACTGCTCCATGAGCAGGTCCCGCACCGAGTCGATGAAGCGCTCGATGGTGGATCCCTGCTCGTCCGGGGCGGTCACCACGAAGCGGTAGACCTCGGCGGAGCCCGCCACGGACTTGAGGTACTCGGAGACGAGTGCGTGGATCATGGCCGCGAAGGTGTCCGCCTCGCTGACGGCGGCCACCATGCGGCGTCGCATGCGGGTCACGAAGTACTCGCCCACGGCGGCCTGCACGCCGGACTTGTCCTTGAAGTACCGGTAGAACACGGACTTGGACGTGCCGCACGCCGTGGCGATCTCCTCCATGGAGATGGCAGCGCCGTTCGCGGCCACCGCGTCGCGGGCGGCCGTGATCAGCTCGGTGCGCCGCCTGGCGCGGTGTCGCTGCCAGCGGCTGTTCCTGCCGTCCACGGGGGTCGTGACCTGTTTCACGATACCGAGAGTATCAGCTACTCTGGGTTTCAAGTGATCCACATCGCACGAATCCCCTCACAAGGAGCAGACATGACCGAGAACACGCAGAACGCGAAGCAGCCGGGCACCGGCGCCAAGACCGCCGCCGCGGGCAAGCACGCCGCACCCGCCACGGGCACCCGCGCCGTGGTGGTCGCGGGCAACCGCATCCCCTTCTCCCGCGCAGGCGGCCCGTACGCCAACGCGTCCAACCAGGACATGCTCACCGCCGCGATCGACGGTCTCGTGGCCCGCACCGGGATCGCCGGTGAGCGTCTGGGCGCCGTGGCCGCCGGTGCCGTGATCAAGCACTCCCGCGACTTCAACCTGACCCGCGAGTCCGTGCTGGGCTCCGCCCTGGACTCGGCCACCCCGGCCTACGACGTCCAGATGGCGTGCGCCACGGGCATGGAGACCGTCAGCTCGATCTCCAACAAGATCCGCCTGGGCCAGATCGAGGCCGGCATCGCCGGCGGCGTGGATTCTTCCTCGGACGCGCCCATCGCCGTGAGCGAGGGCCTGCGCCGCGCACTGCTCAAGCTTCAGCGCGCCAAGACCACCCTGCAGAAGCTCCAGGCGTTCAAGGACGTCCGCCCCGCGGACCTCGCGCCCGCCGTGCCCAGCTCCGGCGAGCCCCGCACGGGCCTGTCCATGGGTGAGCACCAGGCCCTGACCACCGAGCACTGGGGCATCACCCGTGAGGCCCAGGACGAGCTGGCCGCGGCCTCCCACCAGCACCTCGCCGCCGCGTACGAGCGCGGGTTCTTCGACGACCTTGTCACCCCGTTCAAGGGCCTGACCAAGGACAACAACATGCGCCCGGACTCCACCGTGGAGAAGCTGGGCAACCTGAACCCGGTGTTCGGGAAGAAGCTCGCGGGCGAGGCCACCATGACCGCCGGCAACTCCACCCCGCTCACGGACGGCGCCTCCGCCGTGCTGATCGCCACCGAGCAGTGGGCCGCCGAGCACAGCCTCACCCCGCTCGCCGAGGTCGTGGACTCCGAGGCCGCCGCCGTGGACTTCGTGACCGGCAAGGAGGGCCTGCTCATGGCTCCCGCCTACGCCGTGCCGCGCCTGCTGGCCCGCCAGGGCCTCACCCTGCAGGACCTGGACCTCGTGGAGATCCACGAGGCGTTCGCCTCCACGGTGCTGTCCATCATGAAGGCGTGGGAGTCCCCGGAGTTCTGCAAGGAGCGCCTGGGTCTGGACGCCCCGCTGGGCTCGATCGACCGCTCCAAGCTCAACGTCAACGGCTCCTCGCTGGCCACCGGCCACCCGTTCGCCGCCACCGGCGGGCGCATCGTGGCCTCCACGGCCAAGGAGCTCGCGGCCCGCGCCAAGGCCGAGGGCAAGCCCCAGACCGCGCTGATCTCGGTGTGCGCCGCGGGTGGCCAGGGCGTGGCCATGCTGCTGCGCTCGGTCTGAGCACCCGCCACGGCAACCGCGACACCACGAGATCAGGGAGAAACTTCACGTGACGGACACTTATCTGGACATGGTCAACTCGGGGCTCGGCAAGCAGCTGGCCTCCAAGCTGGGCCTGCCCCGGCCGGTCACCCTGCGCCGCTACCAGGCGGGCGGTGACTTCCCGGAGGGCGCGGTCCTCGTGCTCGGCAGGGGCACGGCGGGCGACGCCGCGGCGTCGGCACTGCTCGGCTGGAACCTGGACGTGCGGCGCAACGCGTCGGACGTGGACCGCGTGGGTGCGGTGCTGATCGACTACACCGGGATCGAGAGCCCCGCGGACCTCGGCGGCCCGGCGCTCGAGCTGGCCTCCGCCCTGCGCAAGCTGCGCCCGGGCGGACGCGTGATCACGCTGTCCCGCCCCGCACCGGGCATCGGCACGGGTGCGGCGTCGGGCACCGTGGCCGGTGCGGAGCAGCTGGCCCCGGCGCAGGCGGCGGCGCGCCAGGGCGTCGTCGGCATCCTGCGTTCGATCGCCCAGGAGATGCGCGGCGGCGTGACCGCCAACGGCGTGCTGGTCGCGGACGGTGTGGCGGGGGACGCCCCGAGCGTGCTAGGCGCCATCCGGTTCTTCCTGTCCGGGCGCAGCGCGTACGTGGACGGCCAGTTCCTCACGGTCGGCGACGACCGCGGTGACGCCTCCGTGGACTGGGAGCACCCCGTGGCGGGGAAGGTGGCCGTGGTCACCGGCGCCGCGCGCGGGATCGGCGAGCAGGTCACCCGCACGCTGGCCGCCTCGGGCGCCACTGTGGTCCCCGTGGACGTGCCCGCCGCCGGGGACGCCCTCAGCAAGCTCGCCAACGAGCTGCGCGTGCCCGCTCTGCAGCTGGACGTCACCGACCCGCAGGCCGGGCAGAAGATCCTGGACCTGGTGGCCTCCCGCTACGGCCGCCTGGACCTGGTGGTGCACAACGCCGGGATCACCCGGGACAAGATGCTCGCCAACATGGACGAGGCCAAGTGGAACTCGGTGATCGCGGTGAACATCGAGTCGCAGCTGCGGATCAACGAGACCCTGCTGGCCTCCGACAAGCTGGGTTCCACCCCGCACATCGTGTGCCTCGCGTCCACGAGCGGCGTGGCGGGCAACCGCGGCCAGACCAACTACGCCGCCTCGAAGGCCGGTGTGATCGGTCTGGTGGCCGCCACCGCGCCGCTGATCGCCGCCAAGGGCGGCACCATCAACGCGGTGGCCCCCGGGTTCATCGAGTCGGACATGACCGCCAAGATCCCGGCCGCGCGCCGTCAGATCTCCCGCCGCCTGAACTCCCTGCAGCAGGGCGGTCTGCCCGTGGACGTGGCGCAGGCCATCACGTTCCTGCTCTCGGACGCCGCGGGCGGCATCAACGGCCAGACCCTGCGTGTGTGCGGGCAGAGCATGGTGGGGGCGTGATCGCGTGAGCGCCACGGATCCCGTTCCCTCCGTTCCCGCGGACTACGAGCGCACCACGCCCTCGGGCGCGGTCAAGCTGCCCGCCCTGTACGCGAGCGCCGGAGCACGTGCGGCCACGAGCGCGGCGGGCGGCGCGGCGTTGTCGGCCTCCCGCAAGGCGCTGCCCGCGCTGCGGAAGTCTCCCGTGGGGCGGGTGCTGCCCGCCTCGCTGCGCACGCCGGGCACCGGCAAGGTGGACGGCGCGCTCGAGCTGCCGCGCGTGGCCCACGTGGTCGAGGGCCTGTCCGCCGATGCCGAGTGGCACGAGAAGTTCTGCCGGGTGGTGCACGCCACGCCGCGGCCCCTGGCACTGGGCTCCGCGGAGACGGCTGTGTTCTCGGGTGCGCTGCACTCGCTCGCATTCCCTGTGGCCATGTCCGTGCTCACGCGCAGGGACTTCCCCCTGCCCGTGCTGGGCATGGTGCACATCTCCAACACCGTGCACCACGTCTCGGACGTCGCGGTGGGGGAGCGGGTCACGGCCACCGCGTGGACCGAGAACCTGCGCGCGCACCGCGCCGGGACCATGCTCGACGCCGTGGTGACCCTCACGCGTGAGGATGGCTCGGTCGCGTGGGCCGGGCGCTCGGGCTACCTCGCCAAGGGCGTGCACACCGCGATCACCGGTGACGCGCCCCGCACGAACAGCGAGGACGACGCGCCGCGCGAGCACGCGCCGTTCGAGGCCCCGCAGCCCACCGGGCAGTGGAGCCTCGGCGCCGGGACCGGGCGCGAGTACGCCGCGGTGAGCGGGGATTACAACCCCATCCACCTCTCGGACCCCTCGGCCAAGGCCCTGGGCATGAAGGGTGCTATCGCCCACGGCATGTACACGGCCTCGCGCGCGCTCGCGCTCACGGGCGTGCCGTCCGAGGTGCCGTTCACATGGTCGGTGGAGTTCGCCACCCCGGTGCGCCTGCCGGCCACGGTGGCGGTCGCGGTGGACGACGACGGTCGGGGCGCCCACTGGAGCGCGTCTCGCGTCCAGGTGTGGGACCCCAGGCGGGGCCGTCCGCACGCGGACCTGCGGGTCGCCGCGCTGTAGCGGTGCACTGCTCGGCGGGCCCCTCGGATCCTCGGATCCGAGGGGCCCGCCTCGTCGTGGCTGGGGCCTGCGTGGCCGCCGGGCGTCGCCGCTTGACTGGCGGGTGGGCGCGGCCGGGTCCCCTGAAGGCCGGTGAGGGGCCCGCCGGGTGGCGGTCGTGCGTGTCGGAGTCCTGGGTCACAATGGTCCGGTGAGCACAGTCAACGCCAAGGGTGCGAAGCCCGCCACGGACGCCAACGGCCAGAGTCTGAACCCCGAGGAGCCCAGCGAGGCGCTGCGGGAGGAGTACGCGCAGCTCTCGGACCGGGTCCGGGAGGCCCGCGCCGCGTACTACGTGCACGACCAGCCCGTGATCTCGGACGCCGAGTACGACCAGCTCTACCGCTCCCTGGAGGAGTTCGAGGCGCTGCACCCGGAGCTGAAGGCCAACGACTCTCCCACCCAGGAGGTCGGAGGCGAGGTCGGGGCCGCCTTCAGCCCCGTGAAGCACCTCGAGAAGATGTACTCGCTGGAGGACGTGTTCTCCACGGACGAGCTCGTGGCGTGGCTCGAGCGCGCCCAGAAGCAGGTCGCGGAGCTGCCCGGCGCCCCGGAGGTCGCGTGGCTGAGCGAGGTCAAGATCGACGGGCTGGCCGTGAACCTGCTGTACCGGGACGGTGTGCTCGTGCGCGCCGCCACGCGCGGTGACGGCACCACGGGCGAGGACATCACCCACAACGTGGCCACCATCAAGACCATCCCGCAGCGGCTCTCCGGCGAGAACCTGCCGGAGGAGGTCGAGGTGCGCGGCGAGGTGTTCATCTCCTCGAAGGACTTCCGCACGCTCAACGAGGCCATGGTGGAGGAGGGGCGCGCACCCTTCGCCAACCCCCGCAACGCGGCGGCCGGTTCCCTGCGGCAGAAGGACCCCCAGGTCACCGCCCGGCGCCCGCTGTCCATGTTCGTGCACGGCATCGGGTACGTGCGCGGCGTGGACCTCGAGACGCAGTCGGAGGCGTACGAGATCCTGCGCGGGTGGGGCCTGCCCGTGAGCCCGTACTCCCGGGTGCTCTCCACCGTGGCGGAAGTGCTCGAGTTCATTGCCGAGTTCGGGGACAAGCGGCACGGGTTGCTGCACGAGATCGACGGCATCGTGGTCAAGGTGGACGACCGCCGCACCCAGTTCCGCCTGGGCTACACCTCCCGCGTGCCGCGCTGGGCCGTGGCGTACAAGTACCCGCCGGAGGAGGTCAACACCACGCTCGTGGACATCTTGGTGAACGTGGGCCGTACCGGTCGCGTCACGCCCTTCGGGCTCATGGACCCGGTGCGCGTGGCCGGTTCCACCGTGGAGATGGCCACCCTGCACAACCAGGACGTGGTCAGGGCCAAGGGTGTGCTGATCGGGGACACCGTGGTGCTGCGCAAGGCCGGGGACGTGATCCCCGAGATCGTGGGCCCCGTGGTGGCCCTGCGGGACGGCTCCGAGCGCGAGTTCGTGATGCCCACCGAGTGCCCCTCGTGCGGCACGCCGCTGCGCCCCGCCAAGGAAGGAGACGTGGACATCCGCTGCCCCAACGCGGAGACCTGCCCGTCCCAGCTCAAGGAGCGCGTGAACCACGCGGCCGGTCGCGGCGCCTTCGACATCGAGGCACTCGGCGAGGAGGCCGCCAGGGCGCTGACCCAGCCCGTGCCGCTGGACGCACCGGACGGGACCGAGCTCTCCGTTCCACCGCTGCGCAACGAGGCCGGGCTGTTCGACCTCACCCCCGAGGACCTGCGGGACGTCATGGTCTGGCGGGACGCCCGCCGCACGGTCACGGACGAGGAGACCGGGGAGAAGGTCCAGCGGGTCACCCCCGAGCTGGTGCCGTACTTCTGGACCAAGCCCACCAAGGCCAGGCCCAGCGTGCCGTCCAAGACCACCGAGCAGATGTTCGCCCAGCTGGAGCAGGCCAAGGACACCGAGCTGTGGCGGGTGCTGGTGGCCCTGTCCATCCGCCACGTGGGCCCCACCGCCGCACGCTCCCTGGCCACGTCCCTGCGCAGCATGGACGCCATCCGGCAGGCCGATCCCGAGACCCTGGCCGGCACCGACGGCGTGGGCCCGGTGATTGCCCAGGCCGTCCAGGAGTTCTTCGCCGAGCCGTGGCGCCGCCGCGTGGTCGAGCAGTGGGCCGCCGCGGGTGTCCGCATGGAGGAGGAGGTGGACGAGTCCACCCCACGCACCCTCGAAGGAGTCACCGTGGTGGTCACCGGCTCTCTGGAGGGCTACAGCCGGGACTCCGCCAAGGAGGCGATCCTCAAGCGCGGCGGAAAGGCCTCGGGCTCGGTGTCCAAGAAGACGCACTTCCTCGTGGCGGGGGATAACGCCGGGACCAAGCTGGACAAGGCCGAGTCCCTGGGAGTGCCCGTGCTGGACGAGGCGGGCTTCGAGCAGCTGCTCGCCCAGGGGCCCGAGGCATTCGGGGACCGTGCCGACGCCGCGGACCAGCCCGCGGCGGGGGAGTGAGGCGCGCCGTGGCGGAGGCACTCGACGGGCTGGGCCCGGGCACGGACGAGCTCGAGGAGCTGCTGGGGGTCGCACTGCGGGCCGCCGCGGCCGGGGCGGAGGTGCTGCTCGGGCGGGACGCCTCCGCGTTCGACGCCGTGACCAAGTCCTCGGACGGGGACTGGGTGACCGCCTACGACGTCGCCGCGGAGCGCGCCGTGTGCGACGTCCTTCGGCGGGAGCGGCCCCACGACGCGATCACGGGCGAGGAGTCCGGCACGCACGCGCCCGAGCGGCGCTCGGGGCTGCGGTGGTCCGTGGACCCGCTGGACGGGACCACCAACTTCATCCGGGACATCGTCTACTACGCCACCTCCGTGGCCGTGTGCGACGAGCACGGCACCTGGCTCGCGGGGGTCGTGGACGCGCCGGCGCTGGGCCGGGTCTACTACGCGGTGGCCGGGCTTGGTGCGTGGGTTCGCCGCGGCGGCAGGGACACCCGGCTGAGCGGGCCGGTGCCCGGGCGCCGCGGCGCGCTGTACGGCACGGGCTTCTCCTACGACGCCGCGGTGCGCCGCGAGCAGTTCGGCTCCTTCCTGGACACCATGGAGCGGTTCTCGGACATGCGGAGGCTGGGATCCGCGGCGCTGGACCTGTGCATGGTGGCGGACGGCACCCTGGACGGGTACTCGGAGCGCGGGCTCCACGAGCACGACTGGGCCGCCGGAGCCCTGATCGCCCACGAGGCGGGAGCGCGGGTGCAGCGCCCGCAGCTGCCTCCGCCGCCGGCCCTGTGTGAGGAAAGCCACCCGGACCGGGCGGCCGCGGAGGCCGCGTACGAAAAAGCCCGTGTGGCCAGTGTGATCGCCGCGTGGAGTGCCTGATGACGGGTGGATACCAGCTTGTTATCAACCCGGAATCCGCCCGATATCCACGGCTGCGGCCGCTCTCGGGTTGACCCGCCGCGCCGGGTGTCCTAGCGTTGCCGGGGTTGAGCGGTCCTCACGACCGTGATCCATGCCCGCGGCCGGGGTTGTCCCCCAAAGCGGGATAACGAAAAAGTAACGTGTCCCTTGATCATCGAGTGATCGTTACGCTATCGTTATCAACAACTTCCTCAGCGGACTTTCGTGACCGGAAGTTCGCTTCCAGGCGCACATGATCCGTGGTCTGGATTGTGCTGGATGCTGCCGCACACCGTACGTCGTCTACATGGCAGCATTCCGTAGTTTCTACCCCTCACACCTAACTGTTATGGGTAGACGACGGCGCGAAGACACCCAGGGATGGGAACGAGCGTAGGTGGCCTGACGGAGCATGATGAAGACTTCAACCGCTATCCGCCGTGGTACCGCTGCTGTCATGATGGGCGGCCTGGCCGTGGGCGCGTTCGCCGTCCCCGCCAACGCTGCCCCCAGCCTTGACGCGATCAAGCAGTGCGAGTCCGGTGGAAACTACCAGGCGCACAACGCTTCCTCCGGTGCCTCGGGTGCCTACCAGTTCCTGACCTCCACCTGGCAGGGCATGGGCGCCATCACCGCTGGCTACGCCAACGCTGCCGACGCCCCAGCCGCTGTGCAGGACGCTGCTGCGGCTGCGCTGATGGAGCGTTCCGGCCCGAGCCAGTGGGAGTGCTCCGGCATGATCTCCGGCGGCTCCTACACCGCTCCGGCTGCCGCTTCGGTGGCCCCGCAGTCCTCCTCCGTCCAGGAGTCCGCTCCGGTCCAGCATGCTGCCCCCGTGCAGCAGGCCGCTCCGGTGCAGCAGGCTGCCCCCGTGCAGCAGCAGGCCCCGGCCGTGAAGTACACCGCTCCCGCTGCCCCCGTGCAACAGGCCGCTCCGGCTGCTGGCACCTACACCGTGCAGGCCGGCGACACCCTGGGCACCATTGCCAACAAGCTCGGCGTGAACGGCGGCTGGGAGGCCCTCTTCTCCGCCAACGCCGGCTCCGTTGCGGACGCCAACCTGATCTTCCCGGGCCAGGTCCTCAACATCCCCGCCTGATCCAGGTGCACATCGCATGCGATGAGCGGATCCGGCCACTGAGTCCGGTGGTCCCGTGATCCGCTGAACCCCGCCCCTCACCCGACGGTGAGGGGCGGGGTTCTTTCATGTCCGGGCTCTGCCCCGCCCACGCGGGCCCGCACGCCCCGCCGGCTGGGCACCGCTCGCTCACCGAGTGCCCCGCGGCGGATGCCATGATGGGGCTCATGGGTCACGAGATCGTCATCATCGGCGCCGGGATCGCGGGTCTGTCCGCGGCCGCGGAGCTCGCGCAGCGGCGGGGCACGGGGCGGGGCATCCTGGTCCTGGAGGCGGGACCGGACGTGGCGCTGCAGACCTCGGCCCGTTCGGCGCAGCAGCTGATCCCCAGCTACGGTCCCGCCCCGGTGCTGGAGCTGACCCGCTGGAGCATCGCGGCGCTGCGGGAGGCGGGCCGGTCACTGGACCACGCCCTGGTGTGGCCGAACGCGTTCGTCGTGGCCGGCTCACCGGAGGACGTCACCCGGATGACCGCGCCGGGCCTGAGGACCCTCGGCGGGGAGCAGCTGTTCGCGCTGTGTCCGGAGCTGCGCCGTGACCCCCGGCGGTACCGGGTGGGCGCGGTGGACCACGCCGCGGTCCGCTCGGACGCCCCCGGTCTGCTGCGGTGGCACAGGACGAGGGCGGAAACCCTGGGGGCGCAGATCCGCACCCGGTGCCGCGTGGTGGGCGCGGAGCGTCCGGGGACGCAGTGGCGGTTGCGCCTGGAGGGCACTCGGCAGGACAGGGTGCTCGCGGACACGGTGGTCAACGCCGCCGGGGCGTGGGCCGAGGAGATCGGACGCGTGCTGGGCGCGAGCCCCCAGAGTCTGCAGCCGAAGCGCCGGACCGCGGCGCTCGTGCGCACCGAGGTTCCGGTGCCCCCGGATCACCCCATGGTCATGGACGCCGCGCAGCACTGGTACTTCCGCCCGGACCCGCAGGGGCTCATGGTCTCGGTGGGGGAGTCCGAGCCCAGCGAGGCGTGCGACGCGCAGCCGCACCCGGGCGCCGTCGAGCGCCTGGTCACCACCGTCCAGGAGCACACGGCACTGCGGATCACCGGGGTGGTGAAGTCCTGGACCGGGCTGCGGACGGAACGCGCGTCCGACGTGCCCGTGTGCGGCTGGGACACCGCGGCCGAGGGCGTGTTCTGGCTCGCGGGCCAGGGCGGCTACGGCTTCCAGACGAGTGCGGCCCTGGCGGCCGCCGCGGCCGAGCAGCTCCTGGACGGCCACGTGGGCCCGTGGCTGAGCGCCGAGACGGTGGCCGCGCTGCAGCCGGAGGGTGCGGCATGAGCCCGCTGGATCCGCTGCTGCCCGCGCGCAAGGTCAAGCACGCTGTGTTCGTGGCGGACAAGCGGCGGCGCCGAACCCAGAAGGCCCTTCGGTTCGCCGCGGTCACTGCGGTGGCGCCGTGGCACGCGCGCGTGGCCACCTACGAGTTCGACCCCGCCCGCTTCCGCCGGTCGTTCGTGGCGCGCACGACCCCCGCGCCGGGCGGGCCGCAGGAGCTGCCGCGGCGGGTCATCACCCTGTGGCTCGGGGAGAATTCCCTGACCCCGCGGCGACGCGCGAACCTGGAGGTGATGCGGGAACGGATCGGACTGCCCGTGGAGCTGGTCACCCGGGAGAACCTGCACGGGTGACTGGTGCCGGGGCACCCGCTGCACCCGGCCTACGAGAACCTGTCCCTGGTCCACCGTTCCGACTACCTGCGGGCGTACCTCATGCACCACCACGGTGGGGGCTACTGCGACCTCGAAGCCCCCCGTGACGTCCTGGGATGCTGCCTGCGCGCGGATGGACACCGACGAGCAGGCCTGGCTGAGCGGCTACCCGCAGAGAGCCGCGCAGGACGTCACCCGACTGACCGGCGCGCTCGGCACGGATCTGGCGTGGCACCACCGGCTCGTGGGCATGGCAGGGGTGCCTACCTGGTGCGCTCCCACACCCTCCTGACCGCGGAGTGGCTGCGGGAGGTCGAGCGCCGGCTGGACCACTACCCGGACCAGGCCGCCGAGTTCCCCGGGGAGGAGCGGGGCGAGGTGGTGGGATACCCCATCTCGTGGACCCGGCTGCTCGAGAGCCGGGCTCCGAGGCCCCCGCTGGGCGGGGTGGCCGCACCGCACCGGGTAGGTGCGCCACCCCGGAACGGGGCGGCGTCAGAGTGGGGCGCCCCTCACCCCGTCCGTCAGCCCGCGACCCCCAGCTGCCGCGCGAGCCACGCGTACTCCCACGCGGTGTCCTTCCACTGCGAGTACCGCCCGGACGCACCTCCGTGGCCACCGGCCATCTCGCAGCGCAGCAGCACGGTCTCCGGGTGCGCCACGCGGGTGCGCAGCTCGGCGACCCACTTGGCGGGCTCCACGTACAGCACGCGGGTGTCGTTGAGGCTCGTGACCGCGAGGATCGGCGGGTAGTCCGCGTTCCGCACGTTCTCGTAGGGGGAGTACGAGCGCATGTACTCGTAGACCTCCGCGGACTCCACGGGGTTGCCCCACTCCTCCCACTCGAGGGCGGTCAGCGGCAGCTCGGGCATCAGCATGGACGTCAGGGCGTCCACGAACGGCACCGCGGCCAGCCCGCCGCAGTACAGCTCGGGGGCGAGGTTGAGCACCGCGCCCGCGAGCAGACCGCCCGCCGAGCCGCCCATCAGCGCGATCCGCTGCGCATCCACGTCCGGGCGCGCGGCCAGGTGACGGGTCACGGCCACGAAGTCCGTGAAGGTGTTGGACTTGGTGTTCTTCTTCCCGTTCTCGTACCACGCGCGCCCCAGCTCACCGCCGCCGCGCACGTGGGCCACGGCCCAGATCACGCCGCGGTCCAGCAGGGACAGCCGCGAGATGGAGAACGCCGGGTCCGTGCTGATCTCGTAGGAGCCGTACGCGTACTGCAGCACGGGCGCGGGCACCGCGGGGTCCAGGTCCGCGCGGCGCACGAGGCTCACGGGAATCCGCGTGCCGTCCTCCGCGACCGCCCAGTCCCGCTCCACGGTGTAGTCCTCGCTGCGGTACCCGCCCAGCACGGTGGCCTCGCGCCGCAGCACGGGCTCGCCCACGCCGAACGCGTCCAGCGCACCGGCCCCGGGCGCGCCCGTGGGGATGTCGTACACGCGCGGCGGCGTCACGAAGGACGTGTAGGACACCCGCACCACCGGGTTCTCGTACTCCGCGGAGAGCACGCCGGTGCTGCTGAGGTCCTCGTCGAACGCGGCCTCGGTCCCGGCCAGCAGCGCGGCGTCCGCCGCCGTGCCGGCGCCCTGGGACGACGACGCCGCACCGCCGCTCAGCGCGACCCCCGCCTCCTGCGCGGATCCCGCGGGCGCGGTGCGGTCCCGGCCCGTTCCGTGGGCATCCCGCCCGAGGGGCGCGGCGCCGCGTTCGTCGGACGCGCCGGACCCGGCGGTGGCGGCGTCGTCGGGCACGGCGTCCGTCGAGGCGAGTCCGGCCACCAGCGGCTCCAGGGCCGTGCGGGGGATCAGACGCACCCGGGGTGTGGTGTTCTCGCGCAGAGCCACCACCAGGTGCGTGGCCGTGGGGATGGCGGACTCCACGCGCACGGTGTCCGAGGCCGGGACCACGTCCACCAGGTCCACGTCCGCGAGACGCCGCCCGGCGTGCTCCAGGGGCATGAGGCTGATCCGGCCGTTCGGGGCCGCGGCGTCGTGGGAAAGCAGCAGCGCGTCGGTGCCGGCCACCGTGAGGGGTTCCACCTCGTAGAGCACGCGCTCCTCGCGGGGGAGCACGATCCGCCACGGCAGGCCCGCGGGGGCCTCGGCGCGTGCGCCGTCCGCAGGGCCGGTGTGTCCGGGTTCTGCTCCCGCGGGTTCGCCGGGTTCCAGCTCCGTGGACCGGTCGGGCTCCGAACCCGTGCGCTGATCGATTGCGTTCCGGTCCGTGGGAGAGTGGGCAGCCGCGGGGGACGGGCTCCGGGAACCCGGCGCAGCGGCGTCGTCGTCCGCGGGAAGCTCGCTGACGCGCAGGATGCGGTACTCGCTGTACTCCGAGCACGAGGAGGAGAGCATGAGCCACTGCTTGTCCGCGGAGAGCTCGGCGCCGAGCCACAGGCCGGGATCGTCCTCCTGGAACAGGAGCTGGTCCTCGGCCACGTCCGTGCCGATCACGTGGCGGTACACGCGGTACGGGCGCCAGGACTCGTCCACCACGGTGTAGACCACCTGGGACGCGTCCGGGGTGAGGAACGCGCCGTAGGAGGTCTGGGGGATCCGGTCCGCGAGCAGCTCTCCCGTGGTGAGGTCCTTGACATGGACGGTGAACCGCTCGTCCCCGGCGGTGTCCTCGGACCACGCGAGCCGGGAGCCGTCCTCGGCCACGCTGAACGCGCCGAGCGCGTAGAACTCGTGCTCCTGCGCGGCGGCGTTCGCGTCCAGGAGGATCTGCTCACCGTCCAGGGGCGTCCCGGGCTCGACGGCGGGTGGGGTCCAGTCCGCGGGGTCCGCCACGGGAACCCGGCAGAACACCTGGTGGGCGCCGCCCTCCACAGTGCGCGCGAAGTACCACCACTCGCCGTGACGGCTGGGCACCGAGAGGTCCGTCTCCTGCGTGCGGTCCTTGATCTCCGTGTAGATGCGCTCCCGCAGCGGCTCCAGGTCCGCAGTGACCGCCTCCGCGTAGGCGTTCTCGGCGTCCAGGTGCGCCCGGACCTCGGGGGAGTCCTTGTCGCGCAGCCACTCGTAGGGGTCGCAGAACGTGTGGCCGTGGAACGTGCGCTCCACGGGACGGCGGGGGGCCACGGGGAAGGTCTGCTGCTCGGAAGTCATGCGCCCCAGTCTAGGGACGCGCCGGTGGGCCGTGCGGGTGTCCCACTGCACGGCCCACCGGGGTGGCGCTGCCCTCCAGCTCGGGATCGCCGCGCCGGGACCGGGGACCCCGGCCGGTGGTCCGGCCGTCAGCCCCGCAGGGCCTCCCGCCACTTCAGCGCCTTGCCCGTGCGCAGGATGGAGCGCTCGTAGATCACCGCGGCGAGCCAGATGGCCAGGGCGGTGGTCACGATCAGCAGCACGAGGGAACCGACGTGCTCCCACCACTGCCCCTCCCCCAGGAAGATGCGCAGCGGCACGGCCACCGGGGCGGAGAACGGGATCCAGCTCATGATGCGCAGCGCGTCCGGATTGTCGTTGAAGAAGATCACGCCGAAGTACGGGAGCATGATCAGCATCATCACGGGCATGGACGTGGAGCCGATGTCCTCCTGCCGGGACACCATGGACGCCGCCGCCGCGTAGAGGGCGGCGATCATCACGAACCCGATGGAGAACAGCACCACGAACCACAGGATCGGCACGCCCATCCCGTCCAGGGGCAGCACGTCCCCGTTGATCTGCAGGCCCAGCAGCAGCGCCCCGGCCAGCAGGGCCACCTGCAGGATGGCCATGGCCGCGTTGCCCAGCACCTTCCCGGCCATCATGGCCCGCGCCGGGACCGCGGCGAGCAGGATCTCCACGACGCGAGACTGCTTCTCCTCGATCACGGACACCGCGATCTGCTGGCCGAACGTGATGGCGGCCATGAAGAACACGAGTCCGAAGCCGAAGGCCATGAGGTACCGCAGGGCGGGGTTCGGTGCGGTGGGGTCCAGCAGCTCCACACCCGGGCTCGTGGACAGCGCCTGCACCAGATCCGAGGGGGCGTCCGTCATGGCCAGGACGCTCACACCGGCCGGGCTGCCGGGATCCGGCACCACGGCGGCGTCGGCCGCACCCGAGAGCACGGCCTCCCGGGCCGCGTCCGCGGAGCCGACGGCCTGCGGCGTGTAGTCCTCACCGAGGGCCTGGACGGACGGAGCGGTCTGTTCCACCACGGCCACGCGGGTGGCGTCTCCGGCGAAGAGGTCGCCCAGGCGGGGCACGAGCAGCGTGGCGGCCAGTGCGGCGGCCAGCAGGATCAGCGTGGTGATGATGAACGGCTTGGAGGTGGCCTTCACCTTCATCTCGCGTGCGGCCACGGTGCCCACCGCGGTCCAGAAGGGGGTGCGCCGCGGGTTGCGCGGCTGCGTGGTGCGCTCAGGGGTGCTGGTGACGGTGCTCATCGGGTGACCTCCGTGAAGATCTCGTGCAGGGTGCGGGTGACGGGTCCGAAGCGGTGGACGGTGCCCCGGGCCACGGCGTCGGCGAGGACGGCGTGGGCGGCGGCCTCGGAGTCGGCCAGGAAGTGCACGCGCCCGCCGTCGAAGGAGAGCACCTCCACGCCGGGTGCCTCGCGCACCCAGCCGGTGTCCGCGGCGGCGTCGAGCTCCCACTCGGGCTGCGCGTGCGCGGCCAGCAGCTCGGAGCGCGAGCCCGCGGCGCGCACCCGCCCGTCCGCGAGGATGACGAGCTCGTCGCACAGCCGCTCCACGACGTCGAGCTGGTGGGAGGAGAACAGGACGGGAACCCCGGTGTCCGCGGTCTCCCGCAGCACCTGCACCGTGGTCTCCACGGCGTGGGGGTCCAGCCCGGAGAAGGGCTCGTCCAGCACGAGCGCCACGGGATCGTGCACCAGGGCGGCGGCGATCTGGGCCCGCTGCTGGTTGCCCAGGGACAGCTCCTCGAGCCGGCTGCCCGCGCGGTCGCCGAGCCCCAGGCGCTCGAGCAGCGCCATGGCCCGGGCCTTCGCGTCCGCACCGGTCATGCTGTGCAGCCGGCCCAGGTAGACCAGCTGGTCGAGCACGGTCATCTTGGGGTAGAGCCCCCGCTCCTCGGGCATGTAGCCGATGCCCGCGCGGTAGTCCGCGGTGATGGGGGACCCGTCCACCTCGATCACCCCCGCGTCGGGTCTCAGCACGCCCAGCAGGATGCGCATGGTGGTGGTCTTGCCCGCGCCGTTGCCGCCCACGAACCCCGTCATGAGGCCCGGCCGGATCTCGAAGGTCACGTCCGTCAGCACGTGCGCGGAACCGAAGGACTTGTTCACCCCGTTCACTGTGATCATGCCTCGAGCCTAGAGAGGCCCGGGCACGGCCACCTCCCCCTCGGGGCGGATCTTCCGCGCCGGGTCCACCTCCACCCCCGGACGGAGCCGGGCACGGGTCCCCTCCGCGGCGGACCGTGCGCTCAGGAGCCGGACAGCCCGTGCTCGAAGGCCCAGATCACGGCGTGGACCCGGTCCCGCGCGCCCGTCTTCTGCAGCACGTTGGACACGTGGGTCTTCACCGTGGCCCTGCCCACCACGAGCTCCCGGGCGATCTCCTCGTTGGACAGCCCCCGGGCCATCGCGGTCAGCACCTCGGTCTCCCGGGCGGTGAGCCCCGCGGGGGAGGCGTCCTCGTCGGGCCGCGCCGCCGTCCCGCCCACCGCACCGGGGCACGACGCCGCCGCGTCGCCCGCCGTGCCCCGCGTCCCGGGGGAGGCCGCCGCACCGTTCTCCGTCCCGTGGGCGTCAGGCGACGTCGCGGTCTCGTCCTCCGCGCCGGGGGCACCGGGTGCCGACGACGCCGCGCCGCGCTCCCGGGCGGGCGCACCGGGGGCCGGTGCCGCGGCGTCGTCCGCGGGGGAGTCGGGGGAAGGCTGCGTCGTGTCCCCGGTCGGCGCGGACGGTCCCGTGGTGCGGGCCAGCACCCTGCGCGTGACGAGCGGATCCAGCAGGGCGTCCCCGCGGCCCAGCACCCGGACGGCCTGGATCAGCTCCTCCGGTCCGGCGGACTTGAGCAGGAAGCCGGAGGCGCCGGCGGAGAGCGCGGCGAACAGGGCCTCGTCCGTGTCGAACGTGGTGAGCACGAGCACCGCCGCCCGGGAGCCTGCCGCGAGCAGCCGACGGGTGGCCTCGATGCCGTCCAGCCGCGGCATCTGCACGTCCATGCACACGACGTCCGGGTCGAGGGCGGCGGCGAGGTCGAGGGCCTCGTGGCCGTCACCGGCCTGGCCCACCACCTCGATGTCTTCCTGGGAGGTGAGGATCGCCGAGAACCCCACGCGGATCAGGGGCTGGTCGTCCACCAGCAGCACACGCAGGCTCATGGCCGCTCCTCAGGGTCGTGGCGGGTGGGGACGGTGGCGCGCACGAGCCAGCCGCCGCCGGGTTTCGGGCCCGCCTCCAGGGTGCCGCCCACCGAGGTGATCCGTTCCCTCATGCCGGGCACTCCCATGCCCGCGCCGTCGGAGGCGGGAGCGCCCACGTGGCCGTTGCGCCCGTCGTCGCTGACCTCCAGCTCCACCCGCTCGGCGCCGGTGCGCAGCCGCACCGCCACCGACGCCCGCGGGCCGGCGTGCTTGCGGGCGTTGGTGAGCCCCTCCTGCGCCGTGCGGTACAGCGCGAGCTGCGCCGGGGGCGGCAGCTGCGGCTCCGGGCCGATGCGGTGCAGCTCCGCGCGCTGCCCGATGGTCCGTGCCTCCTCCACGAGCGCGTTGAGGTCCGCGAGGCGGGGCAGGGAATCGGGGGCCTCCTCGCCGTCGCGCAGCGTGTGGACCATGGTCTTCAGCTCGGACACGGCGTCACGCGCCGAGGACTCGACGCCGCGCAGGTGTGCGGCGGCGGCGTCCGGATCCCGTGCCATGCTCAGCCGTGCCGCCCCGGCCTGAACGCCCATGGCCGTGACGTGGTGGGCCACCACGTCGTGCAGCTCCCGGGCGATCCTGAGCCGTTCGAGGCTCACGGCCTGCTCCGCGAGCCGGTCCTGCTGCTGCCGGATCTCGGCGTGGGCGGCCTCGAGCTCCTGGCGCTCGATGGCCGCGTTCCACGCCCGGTCGCCGAAGACCCACGCCCCGGCAAAGTATGCGATGTTCACGAGGAACTGGATCGCCGCGATCGCCATGTAGGCGTTGACGCCGCGCTCACCCACCTCCGGGTCCGTGAACTGGTCCACGGTGCTCCAGCCCAGCCACACCGCCATTCCCACGGCCACGGCCGCGCGGGACCACGTGGCGCGGCGGCGGTCCGGGCACCACGCTCCCACCGAGTAGAAGCCCAGGAACAGCACCACCTGGGAGGCGTACATCTCGATCCCCGCCCACGTGCCGAGCGCGAAGTACACGAGGGACACCGCCACCATCACGGCCACCGGGAAGCGCCGCCGCCACGCGAGCGGAGCGGCCAGCACGACGGCGCCCAGGGCCACCCACCCGACGTCCGCCTTCCACGGCACCGCCTGGACGAAGTCGGAGAGGTACACCAGCTCGACGCCGGCCAGTGCCAGCACGCAGGCCCCCAGGGCATCCCGTCGGCGCCACCCCGGCTGCAGGGTGCGATGGGGCGGGGAGGTGTCCGGGGCGGCGGGGCTCGGGCGCATGGGTTCACCCTACCGAGGTCGCTCGCGGGGGCTGCCCGGGTGCACCACGCACAATGGTGGGGTGACCGCCTCCCTCGACCCCTCGCCCCGCGTGCCGCGCGCCGACCTCCGGATGCAGATCCTGCTGGTGCTCGGGGTGTCCCTGGGCGCCTCCGCCGTGTACTCCGTGCTGGACCTCGCGGAGATGGCACTGCGCTCCTCGATCGCGGAGAGCTCCACGACGCTCAACCAGCCCCTGAGCCCGCTGCCCGTGCTGGACGCCCTGCGCCGGCTCACCGGGATCTGCTTCGCCCTGGTGCCCGTGGCGCTCGCGCTGTACCTGCTCGCGGGCACCGCGTCCCGCATCCCGGCCGTGCTGCACTGCATCGGCGTGGACACTCGGCGCCCGGGGCACGACGCCGCCTGGGGGCTCGCGCTGTTCGTGATGATGGGCGGTGGCACGCTCGGACTCTACCAGGCCGGGCGGGCCCTCGGGATCACGGCGGAGATCACCACGTCCACGCTGGGAACCACGTGGTGGACCGTCCCGCTGCTGCTTCTCACCGCCCTGCGCCATGCACTGGTGGAGGAGGTCATCGTGGTGGGGTTCCTCGCGGACCGGATGCGCCGGCTGGGGCGTTCGTGGTGGACGGTGGCGGTGGTGTCCTCGGTGCTGCGGGCGAGCTACCACCTGTACCAGGGCATCGGCCCGGCGCTCGGCAACCTGGTGATGGGGCTCGTGTTCGTGTGGCTCTACCGCCGCGGTGGGCGGCTCGCCCCGCTGCTGCTCGCCCACTTCCTGCTGGACGCCGTGGGGTTCCTGGTGCCTCAGCTCCTGGGCGGCTGAGCGCCACCGCGGGTACCAACCCGTTTGCTGGCGGGAACCGCGACCACGGGTGAACCGTGGGGCGCGCGGCAGACGCACCGGCCCGCGGGACCGTGCGAGCGGCGTCGTCGTGCCCGGAGGGTGCGGTGGGCGGGATCAGATGGTGACGGGCCCGTCCGGCGTGTCGAAGGAGACGGCCATGAGACCCGGGGTGCCGTTCGGGGCGCTCCAGGTGACGTCCAGCGAGCGCAGGACGCCCTCCACCGGCCCGCCCAACCAGTCCGTGACGCGCTCCGAGGATCCGGCAATCTCCATGCCCGTGAGGCGCACGTCCGTGATCCGCGCCCGGGAGGGGTGCATCTCGTCCTCGGAGTCGAAGTGGATCATGAACGGCAGCTGCGGGTCCGAGATCAGGCCCTTGACGCCGATCTGGTGCCACTGCAGCTGACGGCCGTCCGGGAAGATGCGCCCGCCCGGCACGGCGGGGCGCCCCAGCTTCTGCTCGAACGGTGCGAGGTCCGGGACCTCCACGACCCACCCGAGCCAGCCGCCACCGGCCTCCGAGCGGGCACGCACGGCCTGGCCGAACGGCGCCTTGTCCGCGGCGGGGTGCTCCAGGACGGTCACGACCTCCACGTACTGGTGGTCGGTCAGCGGCAGGATCATGTTCCGGGTGCCGAAGCGGGGATGGACCCCGCCCTTCACCGGCTCGATCCCCAACCGGTCCGCGATGCGTTCGGTGGTGGCCTCCAGGCCGTCCGGCTGTGCTGCGAAGCAAACGTGGTCCAGCTTCATGCTGTCATCGTGGCACCCGTCACACGGGCCTCCAAATCGGTGGGTGCAACACTGCGGACACCGGACTTGACGTGGCAGCGGCCGGGTTCCCAGACTGGAGGTCTAGGTCACGAGAGTCAGCGTCAAGCCCCAGCTTGCTGACCGGCAACCCTCCCACCGCGGCGGGGTGCCCTGGGTGAAGACCTGGCCGGGACGTCGTCCGACGCCCACGGCAAGCGCGGGCCACCGGTCGCTCGTTCGTGCGGGCACCGTGCGGACGGTCGCCTGGCCCCTGATCCTTCCGAGAAGGCGAATGGCCATGAGCACAGCACCCACCCCCGAAAACCCCCAGGACTGGGCGTTCGAGACCCGCCAGATCCACGCGGGCCAGAACCCTGACCCCGTGACGGGTTCGCGGGCGCTGCCCATCCACCAGACCTCGTCCTTCGTGTTCCCTGATGCGGACACGGCCGCCGCGCGGTTCGCGCTGCAGGACATGGGCCCCATCTACTCCCGCCTGACCAACCCCACCACGGAGGTGGTGGAGAAGCGCATCGCCTCCCTGGAGGGCGGCGTCGGTGCGCTGATGGTCTCCTCCGGGCAGGCCGCGGCCACGCTCGCGGTGCTCAACCTGGGCGGGGCGGGCACGCATGTGGTGGCCAGCCCGTCCCTCTACGGCGGCTCGTACAACCTGCTGCGCCACACGCTGCCGCGGTTGGGCGTGGAGACCACGTTCGTGGCGGACCCGGACGACCCCCAGCAGTGGCGGGATGCCGTGCGGCCCTCCACCGTGGCGTTCTTCGGAGAGATGATCCCCAATCCCCGCAACGACGTCCTGGACGTGGAGACCGTTGCCGGGATCGCCCACGAGGCCGGGGTGCCGCTGATCGTGGACAACACCGTGGCCACCCCGTACCTGGTGCGGCCCATCGAGTGGGGCGCGGACATCGTGCTGCACTCGGGCACCAAGTTCCTGGGCGGTCACGGCACGGCGATCGGCGGATTCATCGTGGACGCGGGGCGCTTCGACTACGGCGCGGACCCGGAGCGGTTCCCCGGCTTCAACCAGCCGGACCCCACGTACAACGGCCTGGTGTACGCGCGGGATCTGGGTGAGGGCGGGGCCTTCGGCGTGAACCTCTCCTACGTGCTCAAGGCCCGTGTGCAGCTGCTGCGAGACCTGGGCACGTCCATTTCCCCGTTCAATGCGTTCCTCATCGAGCAGGGCATCGAGACCCTGTCCCTGCGCGTCGAGCGCCACGTGACCAACGCCCAGCGGGTGGCGCAGTGGCTCGAGGCCCGCCCCGAGGTGCGCTCGGTGTCCTACGCGGGGCTGCCGTCCTCGCCGTGGCACGAGCGCGCGCGGAAGTACGCACCGCGCGGGGCGGGGTCCGTGCTCGGCTTCGTGCTGGAGGGCGGCAAGGAGGCGGGAATCTCGTTCGTGGACGCGCTGAGCCTGCACTCCAACGTGGCGAACATCGGGGACGTGCGGTCCCTGGTGATCCACCCGGCGTCGACGACGCACGCGCAGCTCTCCGAGGACGAGCAGCGCGCGGCGGGCGTGGAGCCCGGCTTCGTGCGGCTCTCGGTGGGCACCGAGGGGATCGAGGACATCCTCGCGGACCTCGAGGCGGGCTTCGCGGCCCTGGCCGCGGCTCCGGGTGTCCGGGACGCCCGCCTCGACCGGGGCGATCAGGACCTGGCGCGCTCGCAGGCGGATCGGGCGGCGCACGGCACCGTGCGCGCCGCCTCCGCTGGTACCGAGCCAGCCGTGGACCCCGGCGCCGGCGCGGACGGCGGCCCCGCGGCGTCGTCGACGGTGCGTGCGGCCGCGGCCGCAGAGCCCACGGCATGACCGTGGTGCAGACGGCCCCGGCGGTGCGCCGGGACGGCGTGGTGCGGGCCGTGGAGATCGGAGAGCTCACCCTGGAGTCCGGCTTCCGGCTCCCGGACGTGCGCCTGGCCTACGAGACGTGGGGTGAGCTGGCCCCGGACGGCTCCAACGCGGTGCTGGTGGAGCACGCGCTCACGGGCGACTCGCACGCGGCGCGCGGCACGGCCGTGGGCTACGGGGACACCGCGCCCTTCGACATGGACGGCCGGCGTGCAGCCGCGGACGCCGGCGGCTGGTGGGACGGGCTCATCGGACCGGGCGCGGCCATCGACACCAACCGCTGGTTCGTGGTGTGCGCCAACATCCTGGGCGGCTGCCACGGCAGCACGGGCCCCGCGAGCCTCGCCCCGGACTCCGCCCCGTGGGGCTCGCGCTTCCCGCGCATCACCGTGCGGGACACCGTGGCCGCCGAGGCCCGGCTCGCGGACCGGCTCGGGATCCGGCGCTGGCGGCTCGTGGTGGGCGGTTCGATGGGCGGTGCCCGCGCCCTGGAGTGGGCCGTGTGCCACCCCGGGCGGGTCGAGGCGTGCGCGGTGATCGCCGCCAACGCCCGCGTGAGCGCTGAGCAGCTCGCGTGGGGCCACGCGCAGGCGCTCGCCATCCGCCAGGACCCGCGGTTCGCCCGGGGCGACTACTACTCCGGGGCCCACCCGGACGAGGGCCTCGGGCTCGCACGGCGGATCGCGCACATCACCTACCGCAGCGCCCACGAGCTCGCCGCCCGCTTCGGCCGGGAGGCCCAGCCGCGGGAGGACCCCGCGGGCACGCACCCGGGCACCCGGGGACGCTACCGGGTGGAGGGCTACCTGGACCACCAGGCGGTCAAGCTCGCCGCGCGCTTCGACGCGAACGCGTACCTCAGCGTCAACGAGACGCTGATGTCCCACGACGTCGCCCGCGGCCGCGGCAGCCTCCGGCGGGCTCTCGCCCGCACCAGCTGCGAGTGGCTCGTGGCGGCGGTGGACTCGGACCGGCTGTTCCCGCCCGAGGAGTCCGCCGAGCTCGCGGCCGCACTGCCGGGTGAGCACGAGGTGCACACCATCACCTCCCCGAGCGGGCACGACGGCTTCCTGCTGGAGACCCCGCAGGTGGGTCGACTGCTGCGAGCGGTGCTGCCGGACTGACGGACGTGCCCTGCGCGACGGCGCCCGCACCCCGGGAACGGGAGCGGGCGCCGTCGTCGTGGGACGTGGCGGGGAGGCAGGTCACGGCATGACACCGTCCGGGCAGTCTCGGAATGCCCCCTGGACGCGCAGGGGTGGGGGCCTTGCCAGGGACGGCGGGCGGTGCCACGCTCTGCCACATGCAAACCGGGACACTGCTCGATGCCTACGACTCGCAGCTGCGGGGCGCCGCCGAGATGGCCGACGCGCCCGACGTGCTGCGTCTCGGACCCCTGCTCGCCGGGGTGTTCCCAGCGCGGCGGCGCGCCTTCGTCTCCTCCGCCCCCTTCTCGATGGGCGGGGCAGAACTGGACCACCTGATCGCCGAAGTGATCGCGACCTGTGAAGCGGACCCGCGCGTGGACCACATCTCCTGGAAGACCCGGTCGCACGACCCGCTGCCCCGCCTGCTGAGCCGACTCCAGCACCACGGTTTCGCCCTCGGGGAGCCCGAGACGGTCATGGTGGGTGAGGCGGATGCGGTCGCCGCCGCCCTCGCCGGGCAGGAGCCCCTCCGTGGGTACGCCGTGGAGCGGGCCGCAACGGAGGTCCAGCTGCGAGAGGCGGAGCACCTGGCAGGACGGGTTTTCGAGGACTCGCCGGAACGCATCCGGCTCCAGCAGGACCAGCTGGTCGAGCGGTGGCGAAGCGCCCCCGGGACGTTCGAGATGTGGGCGGTACGCGACGGGGACGGCCAGGTGGTCTGTTCCGGGCGCCTCGAGTTCCCCGACCGTACTGACTTCGCGGGGCTCTGGGGCGGCGCGTGCCTGGACGAGCACCGTGGGCGCGGGCTGTACCGGGCCCTGGTGGACCAGAGAGCCCGCTCGGCCCGGGACCGGGGGCGGTCACTGCTCCACGTCGACTGCAGCGAGTACTCGCGGCCCATCCTCCAGCGGGTGGGGCTCGTGCCCGTCACCACGGTGAGATCGGCCACGCGCACGTGCGCCTCACCGTGACGGCGACGAGCCCTCGCATCCGTGCTGGTGGCCCTGCGGCGCGTGCGGCTCGGTGGCGGTCTGCGCAGGACGGCGCCCGCACCCCGGGAAGGGGAGCGGGCGCCGTCGTCGTGGGGTTCAGCAGAGTAGTGGGCGCTCAGGCCTCCTCGGCCTGCTCCGGGATCTGCTCGCCCGCGCCGGGGATCGTGGCCTGGCCGAACGCGGGGCGCTTGGCGGTGACGTAGTCCCCGGAGCTGCGGCGCCGGATGCGGCGGCCCACCCACGGCACCAAGTACTTGCGGGCCCACACCATGTCGTCCCGGCGGGCCTCGCGCCACGTGCGCTCGGGGCGCCCCTCGGGGTGGTCCGGCGTGAGGCCGTGGTCCACGCCCAGGCAGTCCAGGGTCTCGCACGCGATGAGCTGGTGGCCCAGCGGGGAGAAGTGCAGGCGGTCCGGGGCCCACATGCGCGGATCGCCCAGCTGGTGCAGACCCCACAGGTCCACCATCACGGCGTCGTGGCGGGCGGCCACCGTGCGCACGTTCTCGTTCCAGATGGCCACGCGCCCGCGGATGCTGCGCAGCACGGGGGTGTTGCCGATGTCCGGGCCGTCGAACATGGCCACGGTGGCACCGGTGGCCGTGATCTGCTCGATCACCGCGTCCAGGCGGGAGGCGATGTCGTCCGGGTCCGCGTTGGGGCGCAGCATGTCGTTGCCGCCCGCGCTGATGGTCACGAGGTCCGGCCGCAGCTCCAGGGCCGGTTCCAGCTGCTCGTCCACGATGGGCTGGAACAGCCGACCGCGGATGGCCAGGTTCGCGTAGGCGAAGTCGTCCGTGGTGCGCGCAAGCTCCTCGGCCACGCGGTCAGCCCAGCCCCGGAACCCGCCCGGGACGGAGTCGTCGGGGTCGCCCACACCCTCTGTGAAGGAGTCGCCGATGGACACCATCCGGTGCCAGGGGTGCGGCGGCTGCGCGGTGCTGTCCGCGGCGGGAACGGGGGGCGTCGTCAGGGGCGGAGTGCTCTCATCCATACCAAAATTACTAACACGTATTGCAGAGCTGTGTCGTCACTGTCCGTCACAGCCGCGTGTGAGGATGGAACCATGGAACCAGCACCCCACGTCATCTGGAACAACGAGGCCGAGGAGCGCGCCGGGACACCCCTGGTGGTCATGTTCCACGGGTATGGCTCGCACGAGGGCGACCTCATGGCCCTCAGTGCGTCCCTCCCCGCCGGGCTCAGCATCGCCTCCGTGCGCGCACCGCAGCGGGCGGGGGCGGGCTTCCAGTGGTTCCCGCTGTCCTCCGAGCTGGGCTTCACCACCGACGCCGTGGTGGCCGCCGCCGAGCCCGTGGTGCGGTGGCTGCGGGACGAGGCCCTGCAGCACACGCACGTGGTCCTGCTCGGCTTCTCCCAGGGCATGGCGATCGCCACCACGGTGGCCCGCCACGCCCCGGACCTCGTGGACGCGGTGGTGGGGCTGTCCGGTTTCGTGGTCCCGGTGGCAGACGACGACGCCCAGGCGGACTTCTTCCACGACGCCGCCCTGCGCGAGGAGCCCCTGCGGATGTTCTGGGGCCGCGACCCCGAGGACCCGGTGATCCCGCCCGCCCTGGTGGACCTCACCGCCGAATGGGTCCAGCAGCACGCGGACGCCACCAAGGTGCAGTACCGCGGCATCGGGCACGGGGTCTCACCCCAGGAGATCGCGCACGTGTCCGAGTACCTGGAGGCGCTCACGGGCTGAGCGCCCTGGCCACCCGACTGACCGCCCGCTCCGGCGCGCCCACTGCGGTGGGGGCGCCGGAGCGCTCTACGCACTGACGATGCGCACGGGCGGCATGCCGGAGGCCGGGACCTCCAGCACGTCCCCGGGGTGCAGCTGCGCGCCCCGGCGGGTCTCCACCGCACCGTTGACGTGCACCGCACCCTCGGACACCAGGGTCTTCGCGTGGTGGCCGTCCTCGGCCAGGTTGGCCAGCTTCAAGGCCTGGCCCAGGCGGATCATCTGGTCGCGGATGGGCAGCTCTTCGTACGCCGTGTCACTCATGCGTCCATTGTCTCAGGCGTGCTCCGGGTGGATCGCCGGCAACGCCGGGCGGTGCCGAAAGGCGCGTGGACAGGGCGGGTGAGGAGGGACGGAAACGCACCCGAACGGCGTCGTGCGCCTAAGTAGTTGCACGTCCAATGAAGTGGGGATACGTTCGGGGGAGACGTGCATCACATCCGCGCCACCACCCCAGGAGCAGCCATGACCCTCGTTCCCCACTTCGTCGCCGGCCGGAAGACCCCGGGTGACTCCGGCCGCACGCAGGACGTGTTCAACCCCGTGGAGGGGGAGGTCAGTGCGCAGGTGCCCCTGGCCACGGCGGAGGAGGTCGCGCAGGCCGTGACCGCCGCCGAGGAGGCGTTCCCCGCGTGGTCCGGGCTCAACGCCCAGCGCCGCGCGCGGATCCTGCTCAAGTGGGTGGACCTGATCACCGAGAACATGGACGAGCTGGCCACCCTGCTCTCCAACGAGCACGGCAAGACCTTCCCGGACGCCAAGGGCGACATCCAGCGCGGCGTGGAGGTCGTGGAGTTCGCGGCCGGTGCGCCGCACCTGCTCAAGGGCGAGTTCTCCAGCGGCGCGGGCACGGGAATTGACGTCCACTCGCTGCGCCAGCCGCTCGGCGTGGTCGCGGGGATCACCCCGTTCAACTTCCCGGCGATGATCCCGCTGTGGAAGGCGGGCATCGCGCTCGCCGCCGGCAACACCTTCGTGCTCAAGCCCTCCGAGCGAGACCCCTCCGTGCCGGTGCGGCTCGCAGAGCTGGCCGTCGAGGCGGGCATGCCCGCCGGTGCGCTGAACGTGGTGCACGGGGACAAGACCGCCGTGGACGCCCTCATCGAGGATCCGCGCGTGCGGGCCATCGGGTTCGTGGGCTCCTCGCCCATCGCCCAGTCCATCTACAGCGCGGCCGCCGCGCAGAACAAGCGTGCCCAGTGCTTCGGCGGCGCCAAGAACCACATGGTGATCATGCCGGACGCGGACCTCGAGCAGGCCGCGGACGCCCTGATCGGTGCGGCCTTCGGCTCCGCCGGCGAGCGTTGCATGGCCATCTCCGTGGCCGTGCCCGTGGGGGAGGCCACCGCGGACAGGCTGCGCGCCCTGCTCGAGGAGCGGATCGCCACGCTCACGCTCGGCCCGTCCCTGGAGCCGTCCTCGGACTTCGGTCCCGTGGTGAGCGCCCAGGCCAAGGAGCGCATCGAGTCCTACATCGCCGCCGGCGAGAAGGAGGGCGCGGAGCTGGTGGTGGACGGCCGCGGCGCCACCGTGGACGGTCACCCCAACGGGTTCTGGGTGGGCGCCACCCTGTTCGACCACGTGACCACGGACATGAGCATCTACCGCGAGGAGATCTTCGGCCCGGTGCTGTGCATTGCCCGCGCCGCAGACTACGAGGAGGCCCTGCGCCTGCCCAGCGAGCACGAGTACGGCAACGGCGTGGCCATCTTCACCCGCGACGGGGACACGGCCCGGGACTTCACCACCCGCGTGGAGGTGGGCATGGTGGGCGTCAACGTCCCCATCCCCGTGCCGATCGCGTACTACACCTTCGGCGGCTGGAAGGCCTCGGGCTTCGGGGACCTCAACCAGCACGGCACGGACGGGCTGAAGTTCTACACCAAGACCAAGACCGTCACCACGCGCTGGCCCTCCGGCACCAAGGAGGGCGCGAGCTTCGTGATGCCCGCCGGCAGCTGAGCCGTGCGGCGTCGTCGTGCCCCGCGCCGCGGGCACGCTGCACGGCGCCCCGAGCACCGCCGAGGACGCCCACCGCACCCCGCCACTCCCGCATTCGCATTCCCTCGGCTCCGCGACGCGCGGAGCCACCGCCACCCCTGGAACGAGGAACCTCATGAGCGAGACCACCAGCCAGCAGCTACCCGCCGTCGCCTTCCTCGGCCTGGGCCACATGGGTGGACCCATGGCCGTGAACCTGGTCAAGGCCGGGGTGGACGTGACCGCCTTCGACGTGGTGCCCGCCGCCACGGACGCCGCCCGGGAGCAGGGACTCACCGTGGCCGCGACCCCGGAGGACGCCGTGCGCCAGGCGCAGGTGGTGATCACCATGTTCCCGTCCGGGCAGCACGTGATCGACGCCTACACGGGGGTCGACGGCGCCGAGGGCCTGCTCGCCGCAGCCCCCGCGGGTGCCACGTTCCTGGACTGCTCCACCATCAACATCTCCGAGGCGCAGGAGGCCTCGGGGCTCGCACGGGAGAAGGGCTTCACCGCCGCGGACGCTCCGGTCTCCGGGGGAGTGGTGGGCGCCACCGCCGGGACGCTCGCGTTCATGGTGGGCGGGGAGCCCGAGGTCTTCGAGCGCGTGCGGCCCCTGCTGGAGATCATGGGCGGGCGCGTGGTGCACTGCGGCGGAAACGGCATGGGCCAGGCCGCGAAGATCTGCAACAACATGATCCTGGGTGTGTCCATGGTGGCGGTCAGCGAGGCGTTCGTGCTGGCCGAGAAGCTCGGGCTGGAGCACCAGGCGATGTTCGACGTGGTCTCCAACGCCTCGGGCCAGTGCTGGGCGCTGACCACCAACTGTCCCGTTCCCGGCCCCGTGCCCACGAGCCCGGCCAACAAGGACTACGAACCGGGCTTCGCGGGGGCGCTGATGTCCAAGGACCTCAACCTCGCCACCACCGCGCTGGACGAGACCGGTGCCACCGCCCCCATGGGGCGGCTCGCGGCCGAGCTCTACGACCAGTTCGTGAAGGACGGCCACGCGGGCATGGACTTCTCCGGCATCATCACCACGCTGCGGGAGGGATCTGAAGAGAGTTCCGGGCAGGGCTAACGCGCGGACTTGCGGGGAGGGTCCTCGTGTGCGGTGTCGGGGCGGCCTGCGGGAGGAGCGAAGTCCCCGCAGCGGGCCCGGAAACCGCTCAGCGCTCCCACCAGCGCCTGCACCTCGTGCTCCTCGAAGCCCGTGGTGAGGAACAGCTCCTCGTTCAGGGCGCGGGTGGCCCCCTCCACGGTCTCCAGGCCCCGGTCCGTCAGCACCACGTTCACGGCCCGGCGGTCCGTGCTGACCGGCTCCCGTCGCACCAGCCCGGCGGCCTCCAATCGGTCCACCGCGTTGGTGATGGACGTGGGGTGGACCTGCAGCAGGGCACTGGCCTTCTTCATGAGCATCCTGTGCTCGCGCGCGAAGCTCAGCAGAGCCAGCACCTCGTAGCGGGAGAACGTGAGGTGGAACGGCTTGAGGATCCGGTCCGCCTGGGCCAGCAAAAGCTGCTGCGCCCGCATGATCGAGGTCACCGCGGCCATGGGCCCGGCGGCCTCCGTCCAGCCCTCGCGCTCCCAGTTGCGCCGGGCCTCGGCAATGGGGTCGCGGGGGAGGGGTTCGTGCTGGGCCATGACCCGCATTCTACGGGGCGGGGCCCGCGCTGACCGCGTCTGTCCGCGCGCCGGGCCCGGAAGCGGGGTGTGACCCGGGCCACCCGGAAAAGCATTCTGCCGTTATAGTCGGACGTACCACTATCTGCCTGCCCACTACCCCGAGGACCAGGACCATGAGCCCAGCCGCATCACCCCAGCGCGCCACCGCCCTCCCCAGCCCGGACCTGCTGCACCTGGAGCACCAGCTCGGCAGCGAGGAGCGCGAGCGGCTGCGTGCCATCACGGAGCACCTGCAGAGCGAGGTGCGGCACCAGAGCGTCGAGTGGTGGAACCGTGAGGAACTGGCCCGTGACCTGCTGCCCGCGCTCGCGGACCTGGGGCTGGGGCGGCTCGCCGAGTCCGGTGGCTCCCGGCTGTTCCAGAACCTCGTGCACGCGCAGATCGCCCGCGCGGACCTCTCCCTCTCCGCCCTGCTGGGCATCCACAACGAGCTGATCGTGGGCACCCTGGAGGCGTTCGGCTCGGAGGAGCAGAAGCAGACGTGGCTGCCCGGGCTCAAGGAGCTGCGGCAGCTGGGGGCGTTCTGCCTCACCGAGCCGGAGCACGGCTCGGACATCGCCGGGGGCCTCGCCACCACCGCCACGCGGGACGCAGACGGGTGGGTGCTCAACGGCTCCAAGCGTTGGATCGGGCTCGGCACCGTGGCGGACCTGGCCCTGGTGTGGGCCCGGGACACCGCGGACGACCTCATCAAGTGCTTTGCCGTGGACACCTCCCTGCCGGGGTACGCGGCCACCAAGATCGAGCACAAGATGGGCCTGCGGATCATGCAGAACGCGGACATCGAGCTCACGGACCTGCGGCTGCCCGCGGACGCCCTGCTGCCCGGCGCGGCGTCCTTCCAGGCGGCCAACGGGCTGCTCAAGGACTCCCGCGCGTGGGTGGGCTGGCAGGCCGTGGGGGCGCAGCAGTCGATCCTCGACATCGTGCGCGACTACGCCCTGGAGCGCATCCAGTTCGGCAGGCCGCTCGCCAGCTTCCAGCTCGTGCAGCAGGTGATCGCGGAGGTCGCGGGCAACCTGGCGGCCAGCTCCGGGATGATGGCGCAGGTCACCCGGGTCCAGGACGCGGACGAGCTCGCCATGATGCAGGCGGCCCTGGCCAAGTCCACGGCCACGCGCCTGGCCCGCCAGTCCGCCTCCCAGGCCCGGGACGCCCTGGGCGGCAACGGGCTGCTGAGCCACTACGGGATCGCCAAGGTCATGGCGGACATCGAGGCCATCCACACCTACGAGGGCAGCTACCACATCAACTCGCTCATCGTGGCCCGGGCCCTCACGGGCGTCTCCGCGTTCGTCTCCTAGCGGCGGGCGGGCAACGACGCCGCCTGGTCGCGTCCGGCGCCCACCCCGCCCTCACCGGCGTGACCGCCCCGTGCCGCCCGGTCCTCCTTCGCCCCGGAGTGCCCGGTTCCGAGCGCACGCCGGGAGGGCGGGTCGGTGGCGGCACGGTGAGCCGCGCGGGACGGTGCGGGGCGCAGGGGCGCCGGCCGTGCGGCGTCGTGGTCGGAGGTTAGGCCCGCGCCGCGGAACCTCGCTACCCTGGAGCGGAAAGGCTCTCCCCGTGCGGGTTGAGAGCCTGAGCCCACCGATCCCCACGCGCGAGCCCCCGCGGGCGCCGCGCGAGACACGGAAGTGAGACCGTATGGCCCCGAAATCCACCCTGGACAATGTCATCTCCCTGGCCAAGCGCCGGGGCTTCGTGTTCCAGGCGGGTGAGATCTACGGGGGTTCGCGCTCCGCGTGGGACTACGGGCCCCTGGGTGCGGAGCTGAAGGAGAACATCAAGCGCGAGTGGTGGCAGACCTTCGTGCGCGGCCGCGCGGACATGGTGGGCCTGGACTCCTCGATCATCCTGCCGTCCGCGGTGTGGCAGGCCTCCGGGCACGTGGAGACCTTCACCGATCCCCTGGTGGAGTCCCTGCACACCCACAAGCGCTACCGCGCGGACCACCTGCTGGAGGCCTACGAGGCCAAGCACGGCCACCCGCCGGTCAACGGGTTGGCGGACGTCAAGGACCCGGAGTCGGGCCAGGACGGCAAGTGGACCGAGCCGCAGCAGTTCTCCGGTCTGATGAAGACCTTCCTGGGCCCCGTGGACAACGAGGAGGGCAAGCACTTCCTGCGCCCGGAGACCGCCCAGGGCATCTTCGTGAACTTCCTCAACGTGGTGACCGCAGCGCGCAAGAAGCCGCCGTTTGGCATCGGGCAGATCGGCAAGGCGTTCCGCAACGAGATCACCCCGGGCAACTTCATCTTCCGCACACGGGAGTTCGAGCAGATGGAGATCGAGTACTTCATCCACCCGGACGAGGCGAAGAAGTACTTCGACGAGTGGGTCGAGGCGTGCTGGGACTGGTTCGTGGACCTGGGCGTGAACCCGGACAACATGCGCCGCTACGACGTTCCCGCGGACGACCGCGCGCACTACTCGGACGGCACGATCGACATCGAGTACCGCTTCGGCTTCCAGGGCTCCGAGTGGGGTGAGCTGATGGGCGTGGCCAACCGCACGGACTTCGACCTCAGCAACCACACCGAGGCATCCGGCACCAAGATGCAGTACTTCGACCAGGCCTCCGGCGAGCGCTACACCCCGTACGTGATCGAGCCGTCCTTCGGGCTGACCCGCTCCATGATGGCGTTCCTGGTGGACGCGTACGTGGAGGACGAGGCACCCAACACCAAGGGCGGCGTGGACACCCGCACCGTGCTGCGCCTGGACCCGCGCCTGGCCCCGGTCAAGGCCGCGGTGCTGCCGCTGTCCAAGAAGGAGGACCTGCGCCCCACAGCGCAGCACCTGGACGCCGAGTTGCGCCGCCGCTGGAACATTGACTACGACGACGCCGGGGCCATCGGGCGCCGCTACCGCCGTCAGGACGAGATCGGCACGCCGTTCTGCATCACCGTGGACTTCGACACCCTCGAGGACCAGGCTGTGACCATCCGCTCGCGGGACGAGATGACCCAGGAGCGGGTGGGCCTGGACCGCGTGCAGCAGTACCTGGCCGAGCGCCTGGAGAAGTGAGCGCATGAGCATCGACTACCGCCCCTGGCAGGAGGACGACGACCTGCGCCTGCTCGAGCTGTGGCCGGACGCCGAGTCCGCGCCCGTCCAGGCGTTCCGCGCCCGGCTGGGTGCTGCGGACCAGAGCGGGTTCGCCGTGACGCTCGTGGCCACGGACGACGACGTCCCGGTCGCCGCCGGGGTCTGCTACGCCTCCGCGTGGCACCCGCAGCGGCTGTGGCTGTTCGTGGAGGTCGCACCGGACCACCGTCGCGAGGGCATCGGGCGGGAGCTCGTGTCCCGGCTGCGGGCGGCCGCCCGTGAGGCGGGTGCTCCCGTCGAGGCCCTGCGCACGCGCGTGACCCCGGGCTCCACGGGGGAGGGCTTCGCCCGCTCCCTGGGCTTCGCGGACGCCATGCGCTCGCGCGTAGTGCGTGTGGACGCCGGTGCCCTGCCCTTGCCCACGCTCGGGCAGAACGCGGACGGCTCCGACGCAGAGGCCGTGGAGGACCTCGCGACCGGCTCCGTGGAGCTGACCCGCGCCGTGGAGTCCTTCTACCGGGAGGTCCACGCGTGGGACCCGGTGGGGGACGTGAGCATCGGCGCGGTCAACAAGCAGTTCCTCTCGGACACCGCCGGGGCCTACGGCGCCGTGGTGCTGCGCCGCACGGTGGACGGCACGGACGGCAAGGGCCCGACCGCGGCGTTCGCCGTGAGCTACCGTCCGTTCGACCCGGCCAACCCGCACGACGAGCCGCAGCCCAACGAGGTCGCGGACGTGCTGCTCGGCTACGTGCCCGGTGCGGCCGGGGCCACCCCGGAGCAGTCCGGTGCGGCACTGGAGACCCTGCTGGCGCTGCTCGTGAGCGACTACCCGGTGGAGCTGGAGGTGGACGACTCCATGGGCCCGCTGGTCAGCGTGGTAGACAACCTCCTCGCCGCGGGCGTGGCCCGCGTGGTCACGGAGACCGAGACGCTGGTGCTGGACTAGACCTGCCGCGGAGAGCCCTCCTGCCGTCCCCGCGGTGGGAGGGCTCTCGCGTGCCCGCCGGGTGCTCGACGGTGCGGTGCTCACCGTGGCCCTGCCTGCTCCCACCTCAGGCACCCCCGGGCTGTGACGTGGCACCGCCTCACCCCCGCGCTTGTGCTTTCCGCGGTGAGGACCGTGATAAGACGTTCACGGACGAAAGGACCTCGATGCCCGCTTCCCAGACGCACTCCTCGCAGCACACCGGACCCACCGCACCCGGCCCCTCCGCAGCCAGCCCCTTCGGCGACGCCGCCGCACCGCACGACCCGCACCCCACTGGTGCGCCCGAGGCCCAGCCCCTGAGCGGGCGGCTGCGGCTGATCGCCACCGTGGCCACGTTCGGCGGGCTGCTGTTCGGCTACGACACCGGCGTGATCAACGGCGCGCTGCCCTCCCTGGTCACGGACATGCAGCTCACGCCGTTCCTGGAGGGGCTCGTGGCCTCGATCCTGCCGTTCGGCGCGGCGTGGGGCGCCGCGTTCGGTGGGCGACTCGCGGACCGGTTCGGGCGGCGCCGCCTGCTCATGGTGCTCGCCGTGGTGTTCGTGGTGGCGACCGTCGGCTGCGCGGGCGCGCCGTCCGTGGGCGTGCTCGTGGCGTTCCGTGCCGTGCTGGGACTCGCCGTGGGAGCGTCCTCGGTGACCGTGCCCGTGTTCCTCGCGGAGCTCGCCCCGGCCCACCTGCGCGGGCGCGTGGTCGCCCAGAACGAGCTGATGATCGTGGGCGGGCAGGCGCTCGCGTTCGTGTTCAACGCGGGGCTGGCGACGGCGTTCGGCCACGTTCCGCACGTGTGGCGCTACATGCTCGTGCTCGCCACGGTGCCCGCGCTGGTGCTGTGGGTGGGGATGACCGTGGTGCCGGAGTCCCCGCGCTGGCTGGCCCGCCGCGGTCGCTTCGACGAGATGACGCGGGTGCTGCAGCGCATCCGGCAGCACGCCTACACCGCGGACGAGGCCGAGGGCGTGCGGGAGCTCGCCGCTCAGGACGCGGACCGCCCCGCGGCGGGTGTGCTTGACCTCGTGCGCGTGCCGTGGATCCGCGGCATCTTCGGGATCGGTGCGGCCATGGCCGTGATCAACCAGATCTCCGGGATCAACGCCATCCAGTACTACGGCGTGACCGTGCTGCAGGACTCGGGCTTCGGCGGCAACGGGGCGTTCTACGCCAACATCATCCCCGGGTTCGTGGGCGTGGCCGCCGTGGGACTCGCGATGGTGCTGCTCAAGCACGTGGGCCGGCGTCCGCTGCTGCTCACCGGCCTGGCGGGGACCATCACCTCCCTCACCGCGTTCGCGCTGTGCTACCTGCTGGTCCCCGGGGAGAGTGCGGCCCGGCCGTGGGCGGTGCTCGCGTGCATCGTGGTGTTCGTGGGCTTCGAGCAGTGCTGCATCGGGACCGTCACGTGGCTGTACATGTCCGAGATCTTCCCGCTGTCCGTGCGCGGGGTGGGAATGGGCGCGTGCGCGTGGTTGCTGTGGATGGTGACCTTCGTGGTGGGGCTGACCTTCCCGCTGCTCACCGACGCCCTGGGCGTGGGGTACACCGTGCTGATCTTCGTGGCCCTGCAGCTCGTGGCCCTCGTGTGGGTGCACCGGGTGGCCCCGGAGACCAAGGACCGCACCCTGGAGGAGCTCGAGGAGCACTTCCGCGCCGCGTAGGGGACAATGGCGTGTCGCCACCGCACCACCCGACCATGTGAGGAACCGTCCGTGTCCTGTGAACCCGCCGTCGTCGCCCCGCCGGAGGAAGCCGGGTGCCCGCAGTGGGTGCCGCAGCCGGACGTCCTCGCGCGCGCCGAGCTACTGAGCGAGCGCTTCGAGCGGGCCTACGGCCGCGCGCCGGTGGGTGTGTGGGCCGCGCCGGGACGGGCCAACCTCATGGGGGAGTACATCGACTACTCGGGCGGGATGTGCCTGCCCTTCGCCCACCAGTACGTGACGCTCACCGCCGCCGCACCGCGCACGGACGGCGTGCTGCGGGCGCTGTCCCTGCAGGACGCGGACGAGTCCGTGGCGGACCACCGGCTGCGCACCACCCCGGTAGCGGACATCGCCCCCGGGAGCATCGGCGGCTGGTTCGGCTACGCCGCCGGGGTCGCGTGGGGCATGCAGCGGGTGGCCTCGGGCCGCTCGGACCACCCCGTCGCGGTCCCCGAGCTCGCCCTGGCCCCGGACGTCGGTGCGGACCTCATGGTGGACTCCACCGTGCCCATCGGCGCCGGGCTGGCCTCCTCCGCCGCGCTGGAGTGCTCGGTCGCGCTCGCACTGTTCTCCCTGTCCACGGGCGACGACGCCCCGGACGACCGCCTGCGCCGCGCCCTGGCCCGCGCGTGCATGGACGCCGAGAACCACATCGTGGGGGCCAACACGGGCGGGCTGGACCAGACCGCATCCCTGCGCTCGCACGCGGGGGAGACCCTCGCCCTGGACTGCCGGGACTTCGACGCCGCCCACCTGCCCGCCGATCCCTCCGCCGCCGGTCTCACGTGGCTCGCCGTGGACACCCGCGCCCCGCACCGCCTCGCGGACGGTCAGTACAGCTCCCGGCGCGAGCAGTGCGAGGCCGCCGCGGCGGTCCTGGGCGTCCCCCGGCTGCGGGACGCCCTGCCCGCCCACCCCACGGACGACGACGCCGCCGCGGTCCTCGAGCGCTTCGACACCCTGCTGCGCGCCGGAGCCAACACCGACGCCGATCCGGAGGGCATGCGCCTGCGGCTGCGGCACTCCCTGACCGAGATGGTCCGTTCGGTGCGCATCGCGGACCAGCTCTCCACCGCGGCTCCGGACTGGGACCTCGTGGGCCGGCTGCTCGTGGCGGGCCACGAGTCCATGCGTCTGGACTGCCAGGTCACGGTTCCGGAGCTCGACGCCGCCGTGACCGCGTGCCTCGACGCCGGCGCCCTGGGGGCGAAGGTGGTGGGCGGCGGCTTCGGTGGCTCGGTGATCGCCCTGGCCCGGGAGGACGAGCTGGACGAGCTGGCCGCCTCCGTGTGCTCGGCGTTCTCGGACCACGGCTTCCGCGACCCTCTGTTCCTGACCCTGAACCCGTCGTCGGCCGGGCGCCGGATTCGCTAGCACCACCTCCGGGAGCCCAGCATGTTCGCAGCCCGCACCTCCGCCCGCCGGCTCAAACGCGCCGCCGCCGCCCGTGAGCGCGGGGACCTCGTCGAGGCCCGGACGCTGCTCGAGGAGGCCCTTCGCACCGCCCGCCTGGGTGACGCGTGGTGCGCGGCGGGTGACGCGGCGTCGTCGCTCGGTGACCTGGAGCGGGACGCGGGGAACCTGGCCGAGGCTGAGCACCACTACCGGATCGGTGCCGTGCAGTACCGGCGGGCGGAACGCTCCGCGCGTTCCGTGCGGGGGCGGGTGCGCTGCCTGGAGGAGCTCGGGGACGTGCTGCTCGGACTCGGGCGCCCGTGGGATGCCTACCGCGTGTTTCAGGAGGGCGCCGAGGTGGCCGGGGTGGACCCCGACCGGCCGGCCCACGCGAGCGGCACCGGGTTCGTCACCCACGAAGACCTGCGCTGGACCTCCCACCTGGCCACCGCGGCGCAGGCGGCCGGGCGGCGTCGTGTGGCGGAGGAGCACTACGAGGCGGTGCTCAGCGGCTGCGAGACCCGCCGGGACGTGGCCGGGCAGATTCTGTGCTGGCGTGGGCTCGCGGCGCTCGCCGCGGACCGGATGGCGTGGGCCGACGCCGCCCACGCCCTGCAGAACGCCTCGAACCTGTACTCTGCCCTGCCCGATCCGGAGGCCCACACGGACGAGTGGGTGGCCTGCCTGCGGGAGCTCGGGGCGGCCTGCAAGACCCTGGGCCGCCGGGACGAGCAGGTGCGGGCGTTCAAACTCGCGGTGCGCCTGGAGCAGATCGCCGCCTCCGGAACCGGACCCAATGCTCCCGCCTGAGAGGGCACCGGGCAGGACGACGACGCTCGGCGCGGGCGGTGTCGCCCGGGGTGCGTGGTCCGGTGGTGCGCGGCCGCGCACGGGTTCCGGGGCGGCGTCGTTGTGTCCGGGTGGGGGAGGGGCAGCCCGGGGGACGGCCCGTTGCGCGCAAGTGAGACAATGGCAGGCGATGAGCACCGAGACGACTGAGACCGCGGACCGTGAACCGGCCGTGCTGAACCTGAAGCCGCTGCACCTAGGACCGTTGACCATCGACGTCCCCGTAGTGCTGGCACCCATGGCCGGGGTGACCAACAAGTCCTTCCGCAAGCTGTGCCGCGAGTACGGCGGGGGCCTGTACGTGACCGAGATGGTCACCGCACGTGCCCTGGTGGAGCGGCGGCCGGAGTCCCTGCGGATCATCCACCACGACCCGGACGAGACGCCGCGCTCCATCCAGATCTACGGCGTGGACGCCGTGAACGTGGGCAAAGCCGTGCGGATGGTCGCGCAGGAGGACCGCGCGGACCACATCGACCTCAACTTCGGCTGCCCCGTGCCCAAGGTCACCAAGCGCGGCGGCGGTTCCGCCCTGCCGTGGAAGACGGATCTGTTCCGCGCAATCGTGAGCACCGCGGTGCGCGAGGCCGGGGACATTCCCGTGACGGTGAAGATGCGCATCGGCATCGACGACGAGCACCAGACCTACCTGGACGCCGGACGCATGGCCCGGGACGAGGGCGTGGCCGCCGTCGCCCTGCACGGGCGCACCCTGGAGCAGCACTACTCGGGCACCGCGAACTGGGATGCCATTGCTCGGTTGCGCGAGGCCCTGCCGGACATTCCCGTGCTCGGCAACGGGGACATCTTCTCCGCCGAGGACGCGGTGCGGATGGTCGAGCACACGGGCGTGGACGGCGTCGTCGTGGGCCGCGGCTGCCAGGGCCGCCCGTGGCTGTTCGGGGACCTGCAGGCCGCGTTCGAGGGCAGCCCGCGCCGTTTCCGGCCGGGCGTGCGCAAGGTCGCGGACACCGTCTACCGCCACGCGGAGCTGCTCACCGAGGAGTTCGGGGACGAGGCCAAGGGCTGCCGCGAGATCCGCAAGCACGTGTCCTGGTACTTCAAGGGCTACCCCGTGGGCGGTGAGCTGCGCGCGAAGATGGCGCAGGTCCCGGACCTCGCCGCGCTGCGAGAGCTGCTGGACCAGCTGGACCTGGACGCCCCCTACCCCGGTGCGGACGTGGAGGGGCCCCGCGGGCGCGCGGGCTCGCCCAAGAAGCCGCACCTGCCGGACGCCTGGCTGTCCTCGCGGATCCTGGGCGACGCCGAACGGCTGGGTCTCGTGGACGCCGAACTCGACGTCTCGGGAGGCTGAGCGCCATGCACACCCCCGACCGCCTGGGCATCCTGGCCCCCGGCTACGAGCCCTCGGACACCGAGCGCTACGTCACCGAGGACCACCACAACCGCCACCGCAGCCACTTCGAGCGGGACCGCGCGCGCGTGCTGCACAGCTCCGCGCTGCGCCGGCTCGCGGCCAAGACGCAGGTGGTCGCCCCGCAGACGGACGACTTCGTGCGCAACCGCCTCACCCACTCGCTGGAGGTCGCGCAGATCGGGCGGGAGCTCGGCAAGGCGCTGGGCTGCGACCCGGACGTGGTCGACGCCGCGTGCCTGTCCCACGACCTCGGCCACCCGCCGTTCGGGCACAACGGGGAGACCGTGCTCGCGCAGCTGACCCGGGGGATCGGGGGCTTCGAGGGCAACGCCCAGACCCTGCGGCTGCTCGTGCGGCTGGAGCCCAAGCTCGTGACGCCCTCGGGGGAGCCCGCGGGGCTGAACCTCACGCGCGCCACGCTGGACGCCACGTGCAAGTACCCGTGGTCCGCCGCGGACGCCCCGCCCCGGGCGGACGGGCGGCCCAACCGGAAGTTCGGCGCGTACGAGGACGACCTCCCCGTGTTCGAGTGGTTCCGCGAGGGCGCGGTGGAGGGCCGCAAGTGCCTGGAGGCGCAGGTCATGGACCTCGCGGACGACATCTCCTACAGCGTGCACGACGTGGAGGACGCCGTGGCCGCCCACGCCCTGCAGCTGGACCTGCTGGCCGAGCCCACCCAGCGCGGGCGGGTCATCGAGTGCACGCGCGGCTGGTACCTCCCGGACGCCACGGACGAGGAGCTCGACGCCGCCCTGCGCCGTCTCGAGGCCACCGCGGCCTGGGTGCCGCGCATGGACGGCACCCGCGGGGACCTCGCGCGGCTCAAGAACATGACCAGCCAGCTCATCGGACGCTTCGCAATGTCCGCGGTGGAGGCCACCCGGGAGGTCGCCGGGGAGGACCGGCTCACCCGGTACCGGGCGTCCCTCGTGGTGCCGCGGGAGACCGAGCTGGAGATCGGGGTCCTCAAGGGCATCGCCACCGCGTTCGTGATGACCGTGCGGGACGCCATGCCCCTGTACGAGAACCAGCACGAGATCCTCACCATCCTGGTGGAGGCCCTCATGGAGACCGACGGCCGGTTCCTCTCCCCGGAGTTCGCCGCGGACTGGCGCGCCGTGGCGGACGGACCGGGCACGGAGGCCGCGCGGCTGCGGCTCGTGGTGGACCAGATCGCGTGCCTCACGGACCACTCGGCCGTGGCACTGCACGACAGGATTCGCGGCACCAACTGGCGCACGGGGGACAAGCCGCTCTGGTGAGCGGGCGGGCCTGGGCTTGTCCGGGCCCGGATGGGGCGCAGACAGTGACCACGCGGACGGTGGCCGCGCCGGGGGTCCCGCGCGGCGTCGTCGTCCCACTGGTGCCCGTCCGCGGCAGGGCGTCCTCCACGCACCGTGCGGGACGCCCTGCACACCTGCCCGGGCGGCGTCGTTCCTGGTTTGACGGGGTGCCTACACTGGCCCAGTGGCCGGACTGATCAAGCGTGAAGACATCGACGAGGTTCGCGCGCGCACGGACATCCGCGAGGTCGTCGAGCAGTACGTGACGCTCAAGCCCGCGGGGATCGGCTCCTACAAGGGGCTGTGCCCGTTCCACGACGAGCGCTCGCCGTCCTTCCACGTGCGCCCCCAGATGGGCACGTACCACTGCTTCGGCTGCGACGAGTCCGGGGACGTCATCGCGTTCCTCATGGAGATGGACCACACCCCGTTCACGGAGACCGTGGAGCGGCTGGCCGCGCGCATCGGCTACGAGCTGCACTACGAGCAGGGCGGCGCACCCAACCGCGAGGAGGTGGGCCGCCGCCAGCGTCTGCTGGACGCCCACAAGGTGGCCGCAGAGTTCTTCCAGCGCAACCTCTACACCCGCCAGGCCGCGGCCGCCCAGAAGTTCCTGGGGGAGCGGGGCTTCGACCAGGACGCCGCCCGCACCTACGGGGTGGGCTACGCACCGCAGGGCTGGTCCCACCTGTTGAACCACTTGCGCAACCAGGGGTTCACGGAGCAGGAGCTCAAGCTCACGGGCATGTTCTCGGAGGGCAACCGGGGACTCTACGACCGCTTCCGTGGCCGGCTCATCTGGCCCATCCGCGCGGTGGCGGGGGAGGTGATCGGCTTCGGGGCACGCAAGCTCTACGAGGACGACCAGGGCCCCAAGTACCTCAACACCCCCGAGACGCAGCTCTACAAGAAGTCCCAGGTGCTCTACGGGATCGACCTGGCCAAGCGGCCCATCGCCAAGACCAAGCAGGTGGTGGTGGTGGAGGGTTACACGGACGTCATGGCGTGCCACCTCGCCGGGGTCGCCACGGCGGTGGCCACGTGCGGCACGGCGTTCGGCCCGGAGCACATCAAGATCGTGCGCCGCTTCCTCTCCGACGACTCCGCCGGCGGCGAGGTGGTCTTCACGTTCGACGGCGACGCCGCCGGGCAGAAGGCCGCGCTGCGCGCCTTCCAGGAGGACCAGCGCTTCGTGGCCCAGACCTACGTGGCCGTGGAGCCGAACGGCATGGACCCGTGCGACCTCCGCCTGGCCCGCGGGGACGTGGCCGTGCGGGACCTCGTGGAGACCCGCACCCCGCTGTTCGAGTTCGCGCTGCGGGCCACCATCAAGGAGTACGACGTCAACAGCCTCGAGGGGCGGCTGCGCGCCATGCGGGCGTGCGCGCCCATCGTCGCGCAGATCCGCGACCCCTCCCTGCGCCCCGCCTATGCGCGGGAGCTCTCGGGGTGGCTCGGGATCGAGACGGACGAGGTGATGCGCGCGGTGAGCGCGGCGGCGAAGTCCGCGCAGCGCGGCGGTTCGGGACCTGCTGGCTCGGGGCCCTCCGGCCCGGTGGCGTCCAGCTCAGGGCGCTCCAACTCCGGGTACGACGGCGCTCGCGGGCCTCAGCAGGCCCAGGGGCCCTCGCGCGGGGGCCAGGACCAGCGCGCCCCGAGAGCAACGTCCGGCGCTCGCGACGATTCTCCTGAGGAGCCGCGCTCCGTGGAACTGCCCGACCCCCGGGAGCCCGTGTCCCGCATGGAGCGTGAGGCGCTGGAAGTGGTGCTGCAGGTCCCGGATCTGGTGCCGCTGCCCTACTGGGCGCACTTCGACTCCGCCGGTATGACGTACCGGGTGCACCAGGTCATGCACGACGCCGTGGTGGGTGCCCGCGCGGACCTGGGAGAGGGCGTCCAGGGCGGACGCGTGTGGCTGGAGTCCGTGCGCAACCACCTGCCCGAGCCGTTGCACGGCTACCTGGCGCAGCTGTCTGTCACGCCGCTGCCCGCCGCCACCGAGCAGCAGATGCGCAACTACGCGGTGGGGGTCATCACCTCTCTCGTGGAGATGCACATCAACCGGGAGAAGTCCGACAAGCTCGCGCACCTCAACCGGCTCAACGCCCAGCGCGAGCCGGACCTGTACCAGCAGCTCAACCGCGAGCTGCTGGACCTGGAGCTGCAGCGGCGCAGCCTCATGGGGGTGTGAGGCGCAAGCTTTCCTTCCGCGGGGCAGGCGGGTGCGGCGCTGCCCGGTCAGTGGCGAGACAAGTTGAGGAAGCCTGCGACGGGAGGTAGAGTATCGTCTCGTTGCGCGGCAACGTGCGCATTCCCCCGTAGCTCAATTGGCAGAGCATTCGACTGTTAATCGAAGGGTTACTGGTTCGAGTCCAGTCGGGGGAGCCACCACGGAGGCCTCCTCCCCGGAAGGGGAGGGGGCCTTTTCCGTGTCCTCTTCGGTGCGAACCAGCTCTGCTGTGCCCACCGGGCCCAGCAGCTGCATGAGGTTCACGTCCAGGAACGCCGCGATCTGCGCGAGATCTCGCAGCGTGAAGGCTGTCTTTCCCTTCAGCCGGAGAGAGATTGCCGACGGGTGGTAGCCGATCGCTTCCGCGAGCTCCTGCTGACTCACCCCTCGGCGGGCCATCCATGCCTTGATCTCGTTTGTGGCGTAGAGCTCCACCTCGGTAGTGCCCCTCTTCTGGCCCCGTGCCATGGTTCCTCCATGCCTTGATCGCAAGCAGCGTGTCGTCTGAATGCATCGAAATTACCGCAGCAGCAGCGCCAGTTGCAATCAACTCGCTTCACGTGACGCACGAACAGCTCAGAATATTGAACTCAATGCACGGGTGTGGTTGCATTCAGTGCATGGACACAGCATTGGAAGTAGCGAAGAACGTCAAGGGCGCCCTGGGACGGGAGGGGTGGAGCCAGACTCGGGCGGCTGAAGCCTTGGGGATGAGTCGCGTGGCATTCGGGCACCGGGTGAACGGCAGAACGTCCTTCACGGTGGCCGAGCTGCAAAACCTCGCAGACGCACTCGGGGTGAGCTACAGCTCCCTGGTCGAGGTTCCCGAGAGGAAGGCCCAGTGATGAGCGCGCAGCGGGAGGTTCTGGAAGCAGACGTTGTCGAGGTGAACTCGTTCACCGCTCAGGAAGGGCCGCTGACTCGGGCTCAGGCTGAGGTGCTGACGAAGCAGATCCGCACGGGTCTGAACCACGCGCAGGAGCTCATTGTGCTGGCGTGGCAGGGCAGGGCGTGGGAGTCGCTGTCGTACCGCACGTGGGATGAGTACGTGGCGGGGGAGTTCTCGGACCTGTCCTTGCGCCCGCCGTTGGAGACCCGGTCGGACACGCTGACCTCGATGCGCGGGGCTGGTATGAGCATCCGAGCGATCAGCGCGGCCACGACGCTGTCACCGGCGACGATCAGCCGTGCTCTGAAGGAGTCGCGCGGCGATGATCCCGAGGATGGCCCGCACGAGGTCGTGGGCCTGGACGGGAAGGCGTATCGGCCCACGCCGGCGCGGAAGGCCGCGGCCACGGACGTGGAGCTGCCGGAGGAGCTGCTGGACCTGCCGGCAGAGGAAGTGGGCGTGACGCCGTTCGTGCCCAAGCCCGCGCGGACCGGTGGCGCGGCGCCGTCGCTGCCGGGGATGGAAAAAGAGACCGGCGGCGCGGACACTCCGCGGCCCGAGGACTTCGGGCTGGTCGCGGCGCGGGCTCAGGTCTCCAGTGCCTACGAGGCGGTGAAGGCCTCCCTGGAGGTCGTGAACGAGCACGAGGGGTTCCCGGTCGAGGTGCAGTCCCCGGAGCTGGTGGACACGGTCACGAAGTCGCTGCTGGTGCTGGCGGGGCTGTTGGAACGGCTGCGGCTGTGCCCGGAGCGGCTGCCGGAACACGACGTCGTGGCCCGGCACCTGCAGGTGGCGGCGGTGACCCTGGACCGGGTCGCGGAGCGTCTGGGTGGTGAAGCCGATGGCTGAGACATCCAGGCATGAAGAAGGGGCCGCCCCGAACGGCGATTCACAGACGGCCCCCCTGACGAGCACAAACCTAGAAAAAGCTGGCTTCGTCGTGGACGAGCCTACCAAGCAGAGGCGATCACGCGTGACACGAACCAGGCCCTCACCAGCAGCGGGACGACGGATCAACCCGGACTCCTTGAAGACCCTGTGGTTCACGGTCGGTGCTGTGGCCATCCTCGGGCTGACCAGCTTCATGGTCTCGTTCAACGGGCTGCACGACGTGGCCGCGTGGGTGGGGCTGCCGTGGTGGATGCGCTGGGCGGTGCCGGTGTTCATCGACATCGCGATCCTGGCCTACTCGATGGCCGCGGTGATCCACCGCGCGCGCGGTGAGGCGACGTGGCCAACCTGGTTGACGCTGGGGGTGTTCACGGTGGTGTCCGTGGTCGCCAACGCTGCCCACGCCCTGGCCAAGGGTGAGGGCGAGACCGCGGTGCAGTCCTGGATCGGGGCGGGCATCGCGTCGATGGCTCCGCTGGCAGTGTTCGCGGCCACGGAGCAGGTCAGCCGGCTCGCGTTCGCCACGGACACGGCGCTGCAGTACATGCCGCAGGAGGAGGCCGTGACGGCGGAGGAGCTCACGCCCGCTGTCGCGGTTCCTGAGCCGGTGGCGGCGCCTCTTGCGCCGCAGCGGGCGCAGCTGGACCCGGTGGTAACCGAACCGGAGACCACGCCGCAGACACCGGAGGCGGAGCCCTTCGAGGAGCCCGCCCCGGAGACCGCAGAAGAGGCCCCGGCTGCCGAGCCGGAGACCGCAGAGGCGGTCGAGGAACGTCCTGCCGCCGTCATGGAGCCGACCCCCGAGCCCACGGCGCAGCCCGTGGCTCCGGCTCCGGAACCGGTGCAGGAAGCGTCCCAGGAGCCCGCAGAGGCCCCGCAGTCCTCGGAGGCCGAGGACGAGGACCCTGACGGGTTCATCGCGTGGGTACGCGGGCAGATCGCGGCCGGGGAGTCCCTGACGGGGGCTACGGCAGGGGCGTTTTTGGGCAAGTCCGACCGCACTGGGCGCAACCGCTTGAACGTGCTGCGCGACGAGCGGCCCGAGATTTTCGAGGGAGAGAAGTAAGTCATGTCGGTTCAGATGATGAGCTGGGCTCGCACACAGTTTGGGCTGAAGCCTGGTACCAAGATCGTGCTCTACACCCTGGCGGACGAGGCCACCTCGGACGGCGTGGCCTACGTCGGGCAGGTGAAGCTCGCCTGGATGTGCGAGATGGGTGAGCGAACCGTCCGGGATCACCTGAAGGTCCTGGAAGAACGCAACCTCCTGCACCGTGAGCGGCGCTCGGCCCCGTGGATGCGCGGGGGACGTCAGACGGACGTCATCGTGCTCCACGACCACGTGCAGGGCAACCGCGGGGCATTCCCTGGTGCTGCCGAAGAGCAGCGTGAACGGGAGCAGAACCGGAGGCGTTACGGGGTGCCGATGAGCGTTGAGCCGGAGGAGCTCGGCGAGAGCGTTTCCCCTAGTCAGGACCAACCGGCAGAATCTGCCGGTAACCCTGTGGATAACTACGTTTCCCCTAGTCAGGCCGAACCGGCAATTTCTGCCGGTAAGGGCAGCCTTACCGGCAGAAATGCGTCGTTTGAACCGGCAGAATCACGTCAAAATTTCTCGGGTGCCTTAAGAGGAACACGCGCGCGTCTTGTCCCATCCAATCCCATCCAATCCTCGGATCGGATCGACGCCGGGGGCGTCGGATCGGATGGGATCGGATCGGATGACGATTTTCCTTCCGTGGACGCCCAGCCCGAGCAGGCCACGGTGACCGCTCCGGCGATGTCGTACCAGGGCGTTCCGCTGGGGCTGCTGCGGTCCAAGCTCGGCGGTCAGTCGGGAGTCCTCGCCGGAGTGGATGATCCGACGCTGAGCGAGGTCATCGACCTGGTCTTCGCCCGAGCGTCGGGGCCGGTGCTGTCCCCGCTGGGGTTGATGATCCGGGCGCTGCGTCAGCCTGGCGCGGCCGAGGAGCTGCTCGAGGAGGCCGCCGCATTGGTCCAGGCCAAGGCCGAGCACGGGGGCGTCGGGACGGTCCCGCCGGTCTCGGATGCTGCGTGGGCGCAGATCGAGGACGAGATGCGCGAGTCGGTGGCCGCGGCCGAGGAGGCCGAGGCCAAGCGGCTGGTGGTGTGCCCGGTGCACCACATCCAGCACATGGCCGCGGTGACGTGCCCGGGGTGCCGGGCTGACACGCTCACGGGCACGAGCACCGGGGACCAGGCAGCGGCCGAAGAAGCGGAGACCTTCGACATCGAGGCGTGGCGTGAGGAGCGTCGCCGGGAGCGTCAGGAGACCACCGAGCGGGCTCATGAAGACGCTGCGTTGCGGGCTCGCGGTTCGCGTTGGGCAGGTGATCGGTGATGGCACAGGCAACGGTGGGTTGGTCCGAGGAGATGACCCAGGCGTGGAAGGCCACTCGTGGGCTGATCGTGCACACTCTGGCCGCCGGCGGGTGCGTGCAGGACGTTGATGACGTGCTGCAGAAGACCTGGATCGCGGCGAACTCCTCGCTGGGGTCCTTCGACCCCGAGAAGGGCACGTTCGCGCACTGGATCAAGGGTGTGGCCCGGAAGCAGGCGCTGCGGCACATGTCCGGTGAGGCGTACCAGGTCAAGACGGCCAGCGCGGTGGAGGCCGCTGCGGCGTCGGGCGCGGTGACCCCCTTCGACGTGATCGGTGATGATCCGGGGTTGGTGGTGATGGAGCAGCTGGACGCGATCCGGCGGGTCTCCCGCGTGATGGTGGTGCTGCGCCAGGTCGTTGGGGAGGTTCCCGTGCTGCTGGAACGCTCGATGCATCTGGTCCTGGACTACGACGGGGACGTGCCGGCGGCCGCGCGCGGGCTGGAAGTCCGTCAGGAGGCGCTGCGGGACTCTCACCGCAACATCCTGGATCTGGCTCAGGTGATCGACAAGGCGCTGAGCGAACACTGGGCGCGGGCCAACGAGGGCCGGGCTCAGGAGCCGGTGACGACCCGGGACCTTCTGGGGTGCCTGCCGGCCGCAGATGCCGAGCACCGGCAGTGGATCACCGCGATGGTCAAGGCGGTAGTGGCCTGCGGCGGGTTCGAGTGCGTGACGGCTACCGCGCTGGCTGAGGCCACGGGCTGGTCGGTGACGTACTGCCGTCACGGGCTGGCGAGGACTCAGCGGTTGCTCTCGGTGGCGCTGTCGGTGATCCGCACCGGCGCGGTGGCCGGGGACTGACGCGGGGGCGGGAGGCAGAGCAATGGCTGGTATGAGACGTTTCGGCACAGATGATCAAAGCCCCCAGGACGAGCCCGACGCCCCGCGGCTGGGCCAGCGGGTCCGCGGCTCGGCGCGTGACTTCTTCGACCAGGCCGTGTCGTGGGCCGACGGGTCGCGGGCGCGCACCGCGGTGATCGGAGCGATCGCGGTGGGTGTGATCGTGGTCTGGATGCTGCTGGTGTTCCTCTTCTTCGCTCGCCAGGGGCCCAGCGCCTCCGTGGTGGACCCCACGGGCCCAGCCGCCGCGGCGGTTGTGGTGCCTGCGGCCGCGGGCGGGTCCGTACCGGGCTGCTGCGCGGCGTGAGCCGGGGGCGGTGGTAGGTCATGGGTGTTGTTCGTGAGGCAGGCAAGTGGGGGCTGCGTGCGCTGCTGCTGAAGGTCGCGGGGCCGGTGCTGATGGCCGGGTCCGTGCTGCTGCTGGTGCTGGGCCTGGTGGTCGGGGTGCTCGTGCTCGGTGGCTCCCCGGGAGACCAGAACGAGACCGCTGCGAATCCGTGCGCGGCCCCGGGTACCAGTGGTGGGGGAGAGCCGGTAGCCAAGGGCAAGGTCCCGAAGCCGGAGTGGGAGAAGGAGATCATCAGCGCCTCCAAGGTCGCCCAGCTGCCGTCCTCAACGATGGCCGCGCAGCTGGACACCGAGTCGCAGTGGAACCCGAACGCGACATCGCCCGTCGGCGCAGGAGGGTTGGCGCAGTTCATGCCGGACACGTGGGCGTCGTACAGCCACGGCAAGCCGGTCACGGACCCGATCGCCTCGATCCGCGCTCAGGGGGAGTACCTGCGGGATCTGCGCAAGGAGGTCGCCCCGATCGCGAAGTCCTCCAAGACCAGTGAGTCGGATCTCGTGTTCGCGGCCTACAACGCTGGGCCCGGTGCGGTGCAGGCCGCTGGCGGGGTGCCGGACTTCGAGGAGACCCGCAACTACGTCGCGAAGATCAACGAGCTCGCGAAGTCCTACGAGGCTGAGGGCATCGGTGAGGACAAGCCCGCCAAGGACAAGGATGCGGACAAGAAGTCCGAGGAATCGGCCGATGATGCGTGCGGTACCGGTGGTTCCTACTCCGGGGGCAAGACCTCGGGCAACGACGACTACCCCTGGCGGGGTCAGAGCGTGGGTGTGCACGCCGAGTCCGGTTTCTTCTACGGCCAGTGCACGGACTTCGCGTGGTGGCGGTTGAACCAGCAGCTCGGTGGGGATGCGAAGAAGACAGTGGTGACCAACACCGATTTCCCGCCCCGTCTGGGCGACGGCGGCCAGTGGGCTGAGGGGTGGCGTGCCCGCGGGTGGCCGGTGGATCACACCCCGGAGGTCGGGGCGATGGCGAACTTCGCCCCTGGTGCCTCGGGCGCGGACGAGGTGTACGGGCACATCGCTGTGGTGAAGGAGGTCAAGGGCGACAAGGTCGTGATCGAGGAGTACAACGCGCTGGTGCCCTCCGGGTACGGCACGCGTGAGCTGCCGGTCTCCGGTGTCTCCTGGTACCTGCACATCCCGGATGATCAGAAGAAGAACAAGGCGACGAAGTAGAAGTAGGGGAAACCATGAGGCAGAACATGTTCACGCGCGGGTGGATCATCGCCGCGGTTGCGCTGGTGGTCGTGGTGGGGTTGGTGCTGGCCATCGGTATCACGCTGCTGGTCCGGTCCGGCGGCAGTGAGAGGGATGCGAACGAGCGTCCAGAGCTGCCGGCCAACGCGTCGGTGGCCTCGGGGACCCCGTCTGCGACGGCGTCGCCGGTGCCGGAGGAGAGTGCTCAGAAGGACTCCCGGTACGGCTCGTTCGGTGGTCCCCAGACCCGGGACGAGGACGCGGCGGCCAAGCAGGGACGTTCGGTGGCCACACCGAAGGACGTCTACCCCGGCTGGGATGCTGCGGAAGTGCGCCAGGGGGAGGAGTTCGCGGTGGAGGCGCTGAAGAAGTTCACGGCCAAGACCGAGAAGAAGGCGTGGCACGCAGCCGTTGACCCGATCTCCACGACGTCGTTCAAGAAGGCCCACCAGGCGTACAACCCGTCCTACAGCGCGGTGAGCACGGTCGGTGAGGTGATCTCCTCCGAGGCCAGCGGCAACCCGCAGCTGCTGGTGGTGAAGGTCTCCACGGACAAGGGCCCGTTCACGGTGCGGGTCTTCCGCGAGACGCTGGATTCCGCCCTGCAGCTGGACCATGTGGAGCCGCAGAATCCGCGCGCGGCCTACGGCTCGTGATGCCGGCTGCGGGGCTAGTGCGGGGGTGTGGTGCTCAGAGGTACTTGTTCCAGATGGGCTCGTGGGTGGCCATGTAGATCAGTCCGGCGATGAGCAGGATCCCCATGGACACCCACCCGGCCTTGGTGGTCAGGAAGAAGCGCAGCAGCCGCAGCCCGAAGACGATGGCACCGACGAAAGCGATGAACAGGGCTGCGATGAGTGCGAGTGCGGCTCCCATGAGAGGGCCTTCCGGTTGGTGACGGTGTACTAAATACCATATCCCAGGTATGGGAACAGTGGCCAGGTGTTTCAAATGAAACACCTGGCCACTTTTCGTGCCGGGTGACTTGCGTGCGGTGGGTGGGGGAGTCAATACGGTCCAGGAGTCGCAGTGCAGCTCCTGTCCCTAGTTGATGAGAGGAGTGGTGGTGAGGATGGTCTTGGCGGAGACATCATCCGAGCTGATTCCCAGCCTCGGGACCTTGGCCGGAACGGTCGGGGTCGCTGCGGCGGTGGCGGTGTTCGTGGTGGCTGCGGTCTACTCGGCCGGCATCGTGTTCGGAAAGCTCGGCTGGAAGTTCCTGGACCGGATCTGGGAGCCGCGGGAGTTCGCGCTCATCGTGGCCGGTGCCATGGTCCTGGGCTCGGCCTCCGGTGCGGTGACCTGGTCGGGTACGCACCTGTACAAGATCGCGGCGAAGCCGGAGCAGGCGGTGGCCCGTCCGGCGTACGCGATGAACAACGACTGCAAGCCCTACACATTCAAGACCGCGGACGACGTGGGCAAGGTCGAGTCCGTGGTGGGGGCGGATACGAAAGCGAAGCTGGAAGATGGCGGCTTCGCCATCGGTCGCGTGGATTTCTCCCAGACCGGTGAGGTGAGCCCCTCCAACGTCGTCATCGACTTCAAGCCGCATATGGAAAACGACGGGACCTGCACCGAGGACCCGGACCCGTGCTACCAGGTGAAGCTCTCCTACAAGCAGTACACCGAGTCCGAGCGGGCCGGTAAGCGCAAGACCACCGAGCACAAGTGGGTCACCCCCGACGGCTACGACAAGGCCGCCTGTGGGGACCAGGACGCCCGCGAGTTCTAGGCCCGCGGCGGCCACCGATCACTACTTCATCCATTTCGCACCACGAATCTCGAAGGAGAACACCATGAGTTCCATCGCTACCTACGCATCCACCAAGGCCCTGATGCTGAGCAACCAGGCCGTGCAGATCGGCGCGGAGAAGGTCGATCCGGGGGTGAACTTCGACTACTCCGCCCCGTGGCTGGGCTCGCTGCGTTCGGTGGCGGGCATGATCGGGGCCACCGTCGTGGTGATCCTGTTCGTCGGCGGCGTGATCAGCATCGGATTCCTGGCCTTCGGCAAGCTCTCGAAGTCCGAGCAGGCGTTCTCCAAGGGCCTGTGGGGTCTGCTGCTCACGGTGATCTCGGCCGCGCTGCTGGGCTCGCTGGCTGGTCTGATCTCGTGGGGCGCCGGCCTTCCGCTGATCCCCCAGAACTAAGACCTACACGAGCGGAGGGAGGGTCCTCATGGCTGGATTCGGAGACTGGTTCGGTGACTCGGGCGATACCTGGTTCACCGCGATCCAGAAGTTCGCGACGCAGGCCAACCAGTGGCTGGAGGACGCGTTCAGCGCCTCCGACGTCAACGAGTCGTGGTGGGCTGCGGTCGTGGGGACCCCCTCAAACCCGGGGATGCTGAACACGTGGATGGTCGTACTCGCCCCGATCCTCGTGATGATGGTCTTCCTGCAGGTCGTGCTCAGCGTGTGGCGCGGCTCCGGGCTCGGGGTCGCCCGCGCCGCGGCCGGGGCGTTCCTCGGGGTGCCGGCGACCTACGTGATGGTCTGGTTCGCGGAGATGGCGAGCAAAGCCTCGGATGAGGCGGCCGGGTTCATCATCAAGCAGGGCGGGGATCAGAACGCGTCCGTGTTCATGCGGATCTTCGGGATCAAGGTCACCGACGGCAAGCTCACCGGACTGCAGGAGAACTACTTCATGTGGGACGGGGTCATGCAGAAGGAGGGCGGCTGGGCGCTGCTGGTCCCGATGCTGCTGATGGGAGTGATCTGGTTCCTGTCCATCATCCTCGCGTTCGTGATGTCGCTGCGCGCCCTGGGGATCATCATCCTGGCCTCCTTGGCGGGGTGGGCGGTGATGTCCATGTCCCTGGAGGTCACGAAGTCCTGGTTCGGGTCCTGGATGAAGATCATGGTCGGGCTGCTGATGGCCAAACCCCTGGCCGCGGGGCTGATCGTGCTCAGCTCCACGGTGTTCAACTACGCCCAGTCCGGGATGCAGTTCGCCGCCGGTGTGGCCGGCCTGGTGTTGGCGATCGCCATGCCGTTCGTGGCCGTGCAGCTGGTGAGCTTCACCGCGGTGAGCTCGATCGGTGGCACGGACCGGGCGCTGGGCCAGTCGATGTCGGCTCCTGCCCGTGGGATCAGCCAGGGAGCGCGTGGGCTGTCTCGCCTGCGTCGTTGATAGAAACGAGAAGGGAAGAAGACCATGGCTCTGACTGATGAGCAGGCGACGTTGGAAGACATCACGTTCCCGCGCCGGGAGAAGGCGGGGATCGTTCTCGGGCTGGACGTGCCCGGGATGATCAGCATCTTCGTGTGCCTGGTGCTGATGATCGTGGTCGTGATCGCGTTGCCGTTCCCCTGGGGACTGGTGATCGCGCTGCTGCTGCTGGGCCCGGCGATCCTGCTGGGCTGGGGCCGGCACAAGGGCCGACGGATCTTCGGGTGGGAGCGGCTGATCCGCACCCACTGGCTGCGCCAGCTCACCCGCCAGAACCTCTACGCCCGTCCGGCCCCGGTTGCCGATGCTGGTGCTGAGGCGCGGATGGAGAAGAAGGCCGAGCAGATGGACGAGAAGGCCGAGCGTGAGGCGCTGGAGTGGGAAGAACCGGTGCCGGGCAAGACGCCCAAGCCCACGCACCTGCACCTGCCCGGCGGGGCCAACGAGCTCAAAGCCTATGAGACCGCCGGCGGCTACGGGCTGGTGCATGACCCGGCGCGCAAGCGTGTGGTGGTCACCGCCCGGATGAACACCCGCAGCTCCTACACGCTGCAGGACGACTCCCAGCAAGCGGCGATCCTGGATGACTGGGGCAACCTGCTGGCGGTGGTGTGCCAGAACCCCGCGGTGGTGGGTGCGGTCGGTACGGACGTGACCACGGTGACCACCGGTGAGCAGATGCAGGAGTTCTACCGTTCCTCCGCCCGCGCTGCTGGTGCCGGGGACGCACTGAACCCGGTGGCCCACCAGGGCTACCTGGACCTGCTGGCGGAGTCGGACATGACTCATCACCCGCAGTACCTGACGATCTCGCTGTCGATCCCCATGTTGAAGACGGAGATCAAGCACCACGGGTCCGGGATGAACGGGCTGCTGGGTGCGGTCGAGGCCCGGATGGTGGCCCTGGAGAAGGACATCGAGGACAACAACTTCCACGTGGATCACTGGGTGCGGTGCGAGGACCGGGCGGGACTGCTCCACGACATGTTCTCCCCGTCGCCGATGGGGGTTGTGGACGGGCTGCAGGTCACCCACGGCGGGCCGGTGGGAGCCCGGCGGTACTGGGACAAGCTGCGCGCGGACGCGCACTGGCACCGGGCGTTCGTGATCGAGGAGTGGCCGTTGAAGCCGACCCGGCCCGGGTTCCTCGAGAAGGTCATCCTGGACCTGAAGTTCCGTCACGCGGTCTCGGTGGTGCACAAGGCCGGTGATGACGAAGCCGCGATGAGACAGGTCAACCGGCAGATCCAGGACACCCAGATGCAGCACAGCGTCTCCGAGCGTTCCGGGCGCCGGGTGTCCTTGGAGATGACCCGGGAGTTCCAGGATCACCTGGACCGTGAGGAGGAGCTGGTGTCCGGGGCCACGGACATGCAGTTCCGCGGGTTCATCTCGATCACCGCTGATTCCGAGGATGACCTGGACCGCTACAGCTCCCAGCTGCGCTCGGCGGCCGCGCGAGCTCACCTGAAGGTGGAGCCGTGCTACGGCCAGCAGTTCGAGGGGTTCCTGGCGGCCACGGGCCTGCTGGGCTTCGGGATCGACTAGGAGGGACACGATCATGAGCACGAGACTGACGGAGACTCCGGAAGAGCTGGGCATCCTCGACGTCGAGCCCTACGAGGAGGACCGGCGGGCGCGCCGGGTTGCTCAGCGGGAACGGAAGCGGGCACGGAAGAAGCTGCACAAGCAGTACGAGCGCGAGGTCAAGCACGAACGCGTCAACTACATCCCCGGGGTGCGCTACGGGTGGCAGGGCGCGTTTCGGGCGAACAACTTCTGGGGCTCGCTGCGGGTGGACACGAAGCTGCGCCGGGCGACGTCGTTCACGGTGGCCACCGCGTTCCCCTACGTGGCCTCGGGGTCCTTGGGCGTTCCCGGGGTGTGCCTGGGCACGGATGAGACCGGTGGCGGCGCGTTCTACTTCGACCCGTGGGAGCTCTACGCCGCGGGGATTCTGCAGGGCACCTCCATGGTGATCCTGGGCAGTGTGGGCACGGGCAAGTCCACGTGCGTGAAGGCCATCGTGACCCGTCTGGTGCTCGCGGGTCGTCGTGGTGTGGTGATGACGGACAAGAAGGGCGAGTGGGCGATCGTCTCCGCGTTCGTCGGTGGGGTCACCATCGGTGTGGGCACCGGCAACGACACCCGCATCAACCCTTTGGACGAGGGCAACCGACCTTCGACGGACGCAGAGAATAAGCCGTTGACGGATGAGAAGTGGGCGGCGATGGTCCGTGCGCGCCGGCTGTCGTTGCTGAGCTCCATCGTGGGGATCCTGGACGGCAAGCGGATGAAGTCCTCACCGAAGAAGGTCATGCGGATCTGCCTGGACAAGGCGGTGGCCAAGGCTGCGGCGGAAAACCGGGTGCCGGTGCTGCCGGATGTGATGGCGGAGCTGGCGGACCCGCCGGAAGAGATCCTCGAGAAGAAGCGGCTGCGTGACGCCGCCGGCGCCCTGTCGGACACCTTGTCTCAGCTCACCGACGGCGACCTGGTGGGAATGTTCGACGGGGAGTCCACCGTCGAGTTCGACGCGTCGGCGCCGCTGGTGGTGTTCAACACCCAGGGGCTGGACTCGCTGTCGGAAGAGGGCCGCAAGATCGCCTACGCCTGCACCCAGTCGTGGGCGGAGTCGATGATCACCTCCCGGGACTTCGGGCAGCGCGTGGTGGTCTACGAGGAGGGCCTGGACTCGATTTCCGACGCGGGCTCCCTGTCCCGGATGGTCTCGCAGGTGAAGCTGGCGCGGGCCTACGGGATCTTCAACATCTTGGTGCTGCACAAGCTCGGGGATCTGGACATGGCCGGCGACGTCGGTTCCAAGACCCGTGCCCAGGCGCTGTCGCTGCTGGGGGATTCGGACATCCGGGTGGTCTACCACCAGAACGCCGACCAGCACGCGATCACCCGCGAAACTCTGGGGCTGACGGCCCGGGAGACCGAGAAGATCGGCAAGTTCGGGGTGGGCGTGGGGCTGTGGAAGCTCGGCGAGCACACCCGGGTGGTGCGTGTGGTGATGACCAAGCCAGAGCAGCCGGTGTTCAACACGGATGCCGGTATGAACGTGAGCGCGGTCCCGGCTGGGGCCTGAGCACCACCAACGAGGGCATAGGGCCCCGGTGAAGGAGCGAGCGAGCATGATGATCTCGGAGAAGGACAAGAACCTGCTGATCCTGTGCGGGCTGGTCTTCGGCACGATCGGCGGTGTGTGCCTGGTGCTGGGCACGGCCACGCTGTTCACGTGCGGGGACTGGCACCTGTACTCCCCGGCCCAGACGATCGAGGCGGTGAAGGCCGGGGCCGACTTCTCGCACCTGACGGGTGTGTGCGGGCCTACCACCGTCGGGGTGATCTGGACGGCCGCGGTGCTGTTCATCGCCGCGGTCCTGGCAGTGGCCGCAGTCATGGCCGGGGTGGTGCGCTGGCGGGAGTCGGACCACCACCGCATGAAGGAGCTCGCCGCTCGTCCGGGGGTAGCCGCGGGGCGAGAAGTGAACCGGGAAGTTGGGCGGAAGGCGCTGAAGCAGAAGGCGGCTGTGCTGCGCCCGACCCTGGAGAAGCCGAAACTGGCCGACGCTGGTTGGATGCTGGGCACCTCTCAAGGCGAGCAGGTGTGGGTGTCCACGGAGGACTCGATCCTGCTCTACGGGCCCCCGCGCGCCGGTAAGGGCTTCTTCCTGGTGATCAACGCGATTCTCGACGCCCCCGGTGCGGTGATCACGACCTCGACCCGCGGGGACAACGTCGCGGCGACGCTGGGGCTGCGGCAGAAGATTGGCCCGTGCATGATCTTCGACCCCCAGGGGCTGGCCGGGGGTAAGTCCGCGTTGAAGTGGTCCCCGTTCCAAGGGTGTGAGGATGAGGAGAAGGCCTCGATCCGCGCCCAGGCCCTGATGGCCGCGACCGGTTTGGGGAAGTCGTCCTCGAACCAGGAATGGGCGCAGCAGGCTCGGATCATCTTGCAGTACCTGCTCCACGCCGCGGCACTGGGCAAGGTCTCGATCCGTGACTTCGCTCGGTGGGGGGCGGCTCCGGAGCTGTGCGGGAAGGCCGTGGAGATCCTGCAGCGCCACCCGGATGCGGCACCAGGGTGGGGCGCGAACCTGAAGTCGGAGGTCAACTCGGACCCGAAAACCCGGCAGTCCAAGTGGCTCGGTGTCACCGGGGCGACGGAGGCGCTGTCGGTGGGGCGTGTGGCCGAGTCGCTGGACCCGGGGCCGGGAGAGAAGATGCTGGACCCGGAGGAGTTCATCCGGTCCAAGGGCACCTTGTACCTGCTGGGCTCGAAGGCCGACGGTTCGGCGGTGGCCCCGTTTCTGATCGCTTTGATGGACGAGATCGTGAACACGGGCAAGCGGATGGCGCGGTTGCAGCCGGGCAACCGGCTGGACCCGCCGATGATGGTGATCCTGGACGAGATCGCGAACCTGGCCCCGTGGGAGGCACTGTCGCAGGTCATGGCCGACGGTGGCGGCTCGGGGATCTCCACCATGGCCATCTTCCAGAACGCGGCCCAGGTGCGGATGCAGTGGGGCACCGATGCGTCCCAGGCGCTGATCGACGCGGCGATCGTGAAGGTCCAACTCGGTGGGGCGGACAACGCGGAGGAGCTGCGGAAGTTCACGGACTTGATGGAAGAGCGGGTGCTCACCGACCGCAACCGCTCGGTCTCGGATCAGGGCGGGTCCACCTCGGAGAACACGCGGCGGGAGACGGCGCTGACGGTCCCGGATCTGCACCGGCTGCCCAAGGGCTACGGGCTGCTGATGAGCCGCAGCACCCGCCCGGTGATCATGAAGATGACCCGGTGGACCAAGCGCAAGGACGCCAAGGACATCAAGGAGTCCCAGCGGCGTTACGGGCAGATGCTGAAGACCGGGGGCAGCATCGACGACCTGCTGCTGGACCTGGAACAGGCCTCCGCCCCGAAGAAGTCGAAGATGCGCATCGTCGTGGAGAAGACCCGCGTGCTCGCGGGAAGCACCGTAGCCCGGTGGCGCGCCCGGCAGAAGACGAAGGCGCAGAAGAAGGCCCCGGCCACGGTCGCGCATGGGTCCGAGAACACCGCGCAGAGCGCGACCGATGACGGGCAGCAGTCGGCGCCGGACCCGGCCGGGGAGACGACCGAGGATCGTGTGCCTGCGGGGAAGGAGGGGTGAGCGGTGGGCTGGTCTCTGGGACGCAAGCAGGGGGCTGCGGCGGCACCCTACCGGGACGGGTATCTCCGCTCGGCCGCGTGGCGGGAGACCCGCAGACGGTACTTCGCGTGGGTCCACGCCCAGGGCGCTATGCCCACCTGCCAGGTCTGCGCGGCGCGGCGCAACGCCGACGGGACCGCACTGGATCTGCACCATCTCTCGTACGAGCACTGCGGCAAGGACGCCGACGGGCGCTGGTACTCGCACGAGACCGTCGAGGACCTGGTGCTGCTGTGCCGGGACTGTCACCAGGAGCTACACCGAATTTTGGATGGATCAGGGAAGGACTGGAAGGGATGGGATCGCAGGCGGGCCAGTGTGGCAGTCATTGTGCATCTGAGGGGGCGTCGTCCAGTGAGGCCGGTATGAGTTGGGGTGAGGAGTTCTGCGCGGTGTGTGGCAGCGACTACGGCGGGGGCCAACGTCACCGGGTCCAAGCACCAGGGGCCGTGAAGGTGTACCTGTGCGATGGGTGCTACCAGGTGACCACAGATCTGGTGGCCTCCCGCGGGGGTACCCGGTGGGATGCCGTAGCGGAGATGACCAGGAGGCTGGGGCGCCTGCTGCTGGGGTGGGGGACACCGGAAGCTCGCCCACGAGAAGAAGGAGCCTGAGATGGACTGGAGCAAGCTGGAGAAGATCCAACCCGACACCGACGAGACAGCCGAGTCGAGCGCGGCCCAGAGCAGCGGGTGGGAGGACTTGGCCACGGCGTCCGAGGACGGGTTCACCGACCCGCACCTGGCCCAGGCGGTGGAGGAGCAGGGCCTGGGGGCCCAGTACCCGGAGTTTCTGGGGACCATGTGGCGCGAGATCACCGACGTGCGCGTCAAGCGGGAGGCGTGGATCTGGCTGCGGGAATGGGTGGACGGGTTCGTCGCCCAGTACCGGCCCAACGAGGGGGTCATTCGCCCGTGCTGGTTCCGTCATCCGGATGCGGTGGCCGAGCTGTGGGCGGTGGCCAACGCGGAGCTGAAGGTCTGGTCGGAGCAGATGATCAGCACCATGCCCATGACCGGGTTCCAAGCGTTTCTGCCCGGGGTGTGGGACCGGCTGGCGAATTCCTCGATGCGCGAGTGTCACGACGGCCACACGGAGCCGGATTCCTTCGGCAAGCGTGAGCCCGCGTGGGCGCTGGAGGTCGATGAGCAGGACTGGATGGACCACCTGCACAGCGTGGCCGACGTCGAGGAAGACGTGCCGGCTGGGTACGCGCGGATGGTTGCCGTGAGCTCCACCGGTACGCGCACGGCCTCGGAGGCGGTGGAGGTGAAGGCCAAGCGCACCCCCGCGCCGGCCACGGTGAGTACCCCGGTGCTGGTGCGCTCCGGGGACGGGACGGAGGGCCTGGAAGCGGTGGCCACCGGTGAGGACGTCGTGCGCACCGAGTGGGAGCACGCCCAGAGCCCGCAGGGACCGTGGGAGGTGCTGGCGAAGTCGGCGCGTGATGTGTCAGCACACGACACCTCCGGCGACGCCGACGTCGAGGGGACTGAGCAGATCGAGGAGGATGAAGCCTGATGAGCGAAGACGTCACGAAGGACTACGTGGAGCTGCTGGCGGTGCTGACCGGTGCTGCGGTGCAGGTGAGCTGGGTGGCCGCGCGAGAGACCCACCGCGAGGCGCAGGCGCTGCGCGAGCGGATCGCCCGGGCGGTCAAGGCCCCGGACTGGGCACCGAAGGACAAGGCCGAATGGGACCACCACACCGCGGTGGTCAACGACGAGGGGAAGACGATCGGGTACGCGGACGAGACCGATCCGCTGGTCGCCACCCTGGACCCCGCCGATGGTTCAAAGCCCGGTGGTGAGAAGCTGCTCAACGTGGGCGGGGACACCTGGCTGGCTGGATCCCACGCGGCCACGGATGCGGAGCTGGACGCCGTGAAGATCACCACGGCCCAGTACGCACGCCAGTGGCTGCGGGAGGCCGGCTGGTCGCTGTTCCCCAAGGACGAGACCCCGCAGGCCACCGACACGGGACCGGAGGCGACCGCGCAGACGGCGCAGGAAGAGTCCCCGGCCCGGGAGGTGGATGCCTCAGCGCCGGTGCTGGTGGAATCCGGCACGGCCGAGGTGCCCGGCTCGGCCCGGGAAGTCGTGGTCACCGGCGGAGAAGCCAAGGTTCCGGAGGCCGTGCCGGTGCAGGTTCCCGGTGAGGGGACGGTCAACGGCAGGCAGGTTTCCGGGTGGGATGACCTGGCCCCGGAGATGGCTGGAGCGGATACGGCCCCGCCGGACACCGGGTTCAGCCGTGAAGAGGAACGGCTGATCGGGGCCGGCCCCACACGCTCGGCACCGCAGCCGCCGAGCATGAGCTGGGACTGAACACCGTCGGGGAGGCCCCGTCGCACACGCGGCGGGGCCCCACTTCTGCCCAGGGGCCGTTTCGGGCAATACCAGTACGACGACCAATGGAGGCCGTCGCAGTATCGCCTTGGGAGAGGAGAAGATCATGGCGCGTCCGAAGATTGATCAGATGAAGGTCAGCGGCAACCTGGTGGATGATCCGCAGCGGATCACCACGGGTTCGGGTCAGGAGCTGGTGGTGATGAAGATCGCCGAGAACAACCGGGTCTTCGATCGTCAGAAGAACGAGTGGACCGACGGGGACCCGAACTACTACGAGGTGGCCGTGGACGCCCAGGCGCGGCGTCTGGGGAACTTGGCGGACAACGTCGAGACCTCCCTGCACAAGGGCGACCGGGTGTCGGTGGAGGGGTCCTACACGGCGACCCCGTACCAGGCCAAGGACGGGTCGCTGGGGGTGAACCACCGGATCTGGGCTGATGAGGTGGCGCCGTCGCTGCGGTTCGCCTCCGCAGCGATCGAGCGCAATCCCAGCCCGAGCGCGGCGGCGACGGCGACGGCGGAGACCACCGCGGGGTGGGAGACCGTGGCCCCGGGATCCGGGATGGCGGGTCCGCAGAGCACGCCGGAGCCGCCTCGGCAGGACAGCGCCTCGATGGCGTAATCGCCGCCTCCCTGGGCCGTGCGTGAGGCCCAGGTAGCGGACATGTGGCCGGTCACCTTCGGGTGGCCGGCCACAGTGCTGCCCCCAGCAGCACACAGAGGAGCTCAGGAGATCTCGGCGGAGTGCTCCGGGGCAGTCTCCGGGGTCCGGTGGTGCTCGGTGGTGTCCGTGTCCGCGGTGGCCGGCTCCTCGTCGGGCAGGGGACGCGCGGCTTCTTCGGCAAGCATCCGGTCGAACCAGGTGGGGTCCATGCACTCGGCCAGCTGTGCGACGTCGGCGGCCTCGGCCTCGGCGAGGGCCTGGCGCAGGCGGTGATGGATCTCGTTGAGGCGACGCTCGTTGGGCTTCGGAGCCTCACCTAGGGCCGTCTCCGCGTCGTCCTGGTGGGACAGCGCCCGCCACCGCACGATGATCTCCTCCGCGCCCGGGTACTCGGCCCGGGCCTCCTTCAGCCAGTCCTCGTCCTTGTTCACCCGCAGCACCTGTTCGATGCGGGCATCGGCGGCGGCGGTGATGGTGCTCAGGGCACGCTGCTCATCGGCGGTGGTGTGGGCGGAGCGGGGCATGAGGTCCGCGGCGACCGGGGTGGCCTGCCGAGACGCGGCCGCGGACAGCGCGGTCAGTGCCTCGTCCAGGGAAGAGACGGTGTCCGGGATGACCTCGGCGGGGTCCAGGTCGTACACCCGGGCCAGGCGCACGGCTTCTTTCATCTCGGGGGCGTCGGCCATGTCGCGGGGGTCGATGGGGGTGTGCTCTTGCACCCAGTCGTGGACTCGGCGGGTGGCGGCCACGGTGGTGACGTATTCGGCTTCTGCCAGGTAGCGGGAGAGGTCGTGTGCCCACCCGTACTCGGCGTCCTGGACTTCGTGGGCGGTCCTGTCCTGGGAGGAGTTCGCGAGCACGGACTTCAGCTGGTTCATCACCGTGGCCGGCACCCGGGTGCGCATGACACCCCACGGGTCGGGGTGGGCGGCGTCTTCCTGTTCCGGTGGTGGGGTCACGTGGATGAAGTTGCCCTGCTTGCCGCGGGTCAACCCCACGTAGAGCTGCTCGCGGCCGAAGCTGTCATCGACGGCCACGTGTGCGGTGTCCACGGTGAGGCCCTGGGCGCGGTGAGCGGTGGACGCGTAGCCGAGCTCAACGCTGGCTTCGCAGTAGCCCAGGGGCAGGCGGATGGCCGCCCCGGTGTCCTCGCGGGTGGCTTCCACGGTGGTGGGGTTGATCGCGGTGATGGTCAGCCGGGACCCGTTCTTCACGAAGGACCCGGTTTCATCGAGCAGCCGCCGGTTGTTGGTGCGCGCCAGGATCGTGTCTCCGATGTACGCGAGATCCCCGGCGCGGATGGGGACGCTGCGTGAGGTGTCGACGTCTCCGGCGGTGATCCGATCGGCCTGGGCGCGCTGGTTGAGGTCGTGCACGGCGTCGTTGCGGCCTGCGATGAGTACGGAGGACTTGCCCTTGGCGGTGTCCCGGGCCCACGCCTGGTAGGCGCTTTCCAGGGCGTCCTCGGCGGTGATGATCCGGTCGTTGTCCTCGAGTTCGTACAGCGCGTCTGGTTCACCGTCGCGCAGCAGAAGCGAGTTGCTGGCTTCCCAGTGGTTCTCGAACCGCCAGACGCTGGAGAGCGTGGAGGCTCGGTGGGTGTTCTCCATCCACGCGAGGAACCCGCCTGCTTCGACGGCTTCGAGCTGGCACGGGTCACCGATGAGCAACATCTTCGCCCCGGCCTGCTGGACCTGGGCGTGGAGCTGGTAGAGGTCGGTGGTGGAGGCCATGGACGCCTCGTCCACGATGAGGATCTGGCCTTCACGTAGCTGGTACTTCGACTGCTCAGCGATCGTGGCCGCCAACCGGGTGCGGGCCGCATCCAGGCGGGCTGCTGTGGCGCGGTCATCGCGGTGCTGCAGTTCGGTCTCCAGGGCGGTGATGGTGTTCTGGTGGGTGCGGTAGAGCTGCGCGCGGTGGGCGGCTCCGTCACCGACGGTCTCGTAGAGCCACTTGGCGATGTTGTCGGTGGACACGGACAGCTCTTCCCCGAGCACTTGGGCGGCTGCGGCGGAGGGGGCCAGGCCGATCACGGATTCCGGGCCGTGCTGGTCTTCCCACGCCGCGCGGATACCGGCCAGGGTGGTGGTCTTGCCGGTGCCGGCCGGACCGATGATCGCGGAGATCGTGGAAGCGGAGGTGAGGACGTCGGCGGCCGCGCGGCGCTGATCCTTGGCCAGGGGGTGGCCCTTGGTGGAGCGGTAGTCGGTGAGGACCGCGGCCGCGCGTTCGGTGTCGGTGAGGTGCGCGCCGTTGTCATCGTCGCTGGCGTCCATGAGGGTCTGTTCGATGCTCAGCAGCTTCTCGGTGGTGTAGAGGTGCGTCTCGGGGGAATCGAAGACGGAGTGGCCGCGGATGCTCAGCCCGTCCTGGGTGAGGTCATCGAGGGCGTGACGGTGCGGGGTCAGCGCGACGGCTTGGTCTAGGGCCGCGTCGGTGACCTGGGAGGTGAGGAGCATTCGCTGCTCGTGGTCGGCGAACCGTGTGGTGGCCAGCATCCGGTGCACGGCGGCATCCACGTTGGCGCGGGTGAAGGTGGGGTGCTTCAGTGCTGCTCGGCGCAGCGCGTGGGTTCCCAACTCGGTGAGCGCGTCATCGGTGAAGTCCGCGGCCGTGTAGAAGTCCGTGGACAGCCCTGTGGCGGCTTCCACGATTTCCCGGGGGAAGTAGCCGCGGTCCATAGCCTGCCGCCACCACAGCGCCACCCGGGCGCGGATGGTGAGCTTCTCCTCGGGCTTTGCGTCACGGGTGTCCAAGGTGGCCTGCCGACGCAGATTCAGGAGAACGTCATCGGGCACCTCGCGGTCGTGGGTGGCTTCCCACTGCCGGACCAGTGCAGCAGCCCGGTCGTTGATGAGCCGGGAGCGGGAAGAGAACTCCTCGATGAGCTCGTCGGGGACTCCCAGCAGCTCCACCCGGTGATTGGAGTAACCGCTCTCGGACCGGCTCTGTTGGTGGAGCGGGTCGCGTTGCTCGGCGACGGCACCGATCGTGTGGGCGAGGTTGTCGTAGACGGTGGCGTTGTACATCTCGGAGACGGCCACGACCCATCGGTGCAGCGTGTAGGAGTCCAGGGTCACCCAGGCACCGTCGGAAGAGCGTCGCACGCGGTTGGAGACCACGGCGTGGGTGTGCAGCTGCGGGTCCCCGGCTCGTGAGTCCGCGTGGTCGAACAGCGAGGCGAGCAGCCCTTCCACGGGGGTCTTCACGACACCGCCGTCACCGGCGCGGGACTGCACGATGTTCTCCTCAGCCCACTGCAGGCAGGTTCGCACGGCCTCCTGGTGGGCGGTGTGGATCTTCGCCTGGGTGGGAGCATCGGCCATCGCCCACAGCACGGAGATCGACTTGGGTGCGGAGAAGGTGAGGTCGAAACCACTCACACCTTGGCGCACGGGAGCCGCGGCCTTGCCCCTCGGGGTCTTCGCCCCGGCCGGTGCTGCGGTGCGCTTCATCGGGGACTTTCCCAAGGGGGCGCCGGTGCGGGGGTGGGTCATCTTCTCGTAGACGGCCACGGCGTCGAGCTTGGTGACTTCCTGCCCGGCGGCCAGACCGGCGGCGGCGACGCCGTTGCCGAACCAGGTTCCGGGCGGGTCCCCGGATTCGGTGTAGTAGGAGGTGAGCTTGCCGGGGCCGGCGGCGGTGGTTCCGTCACCGGCGGCCACGGAACCGAGGTAGTAGGCGATCGACATGCGGGAGATGGAAACGGTCATCGTTTCGTCCTTCCGTTCGTGGTGGGGGTGGAAGCGCGGACGGACTGGTAGGTGCGGAAGATCTCCCGGTCGAACTCGTCCCAGGTTTCGGGGGTGTGCAGCCGGAAGTAGCGTCCGGCAACCATGCGGAAGTGCTGGCCGATCTTCCGGAAGCGTTGCCGTTCAGCGGAAATCGAGGCGGCCATTTGCCGGGTGGCTTCCGCTGCCGATTGCCGCTCGCGTGCCAGCTGCTGCTGGTCGGCAAGCTGCTTCCGCAGCTGGTCTACTTCCGCCTTGAGCCCGTGCGCCGCTGCTTCCGCTTCCGCTAGACGTTCGCCGACGGAGGCCACACGGCGGGCGGCCGCGAGCTCGCGTTCTTCCGCGTGAGCACGGGCCGCGGCAATCCGGTCTGCCGCGTGGAAGGACCGGCTACGCCACTTCCGGGAGGTGGCACGCACCCGGGCCACCAACCGACGCAGCCGGGCGTTCTCCGACTCCAGTGCGCGAATCCGTTCCGCGCGCTCATCATCGGCGGCCGTTGCCGATGGAGGATCTGCGATCGGTAGCCCGCGCTGACGTCTCGCGCGGGCTCTGTAGGAGCAGTCCGAGGAGCAGTAGATGCGCTGGGCTGGTGCCGCTTCCGGCAGCTGCGAGAAGCAGACGGGGCAGGTTCGAGAGGGTGTGCTCACAGGGGTAGTTGCTGTGGCGCGGCCGGGACGGTAAGTCAGAAACCGCGACATTTGTCGCGGGGGTGCATTTCAATGCCACAAGTGTGATCAGAGTTGGTTCTCTTTCCGTGGGCTGGGGTTCTACTCCTTGCTGGTGGTGCTCTTCGTCGTCTGGTGAGCTGCTGGTGGTGTTCGTGTGCTGGTGCTGCTTCCTGTGTGCTGGTGGCTGCTGAGGTTGCTGTCCTGCTGGTGATTTCTGCTCCTCGTGGTGGGGCTGGGAGGGTGTACGTCATCGGTGTCCTGCGCGGTTGGAGGGTGTCGAGGGATGGGGTCTGGTGGACGGGGAAGTGGTGGCGGTCTGGCCGCCACCACGAGGAAGCCGTCCACGGGCGGCGATCGCCGACGGTGACCTTGCGTGCGGGAGGTGCCTTGCCGCCTGTGGTCGGGTGGGCTCTTTGGGTCCCGGCGTCCACATGTGTGCGGCAAAAGCAGCGGAGCGGGGGGAGCTTTTGCCGTGCACATGTGGGCGCGGGGCACACCAGGGTGACCCCACGGAAACCCCGGGTGCGGAAGCCGCTGCCGGAAGCGGAACTGTGCCCGGGGACCACGCTTCCGCTTCCGGCAGGAGGAGAGTTCCGGGCGGCAGTGCTTCCGGAAGCACTGCCGGGCTTCCGGAAGCGACGTTGCCGCCGGGGTGATCCCTCCGGCAACGGCAACGCGGCAGCGGAAGTGGCCGCGTGCGGAACTGCCGGGTGCCCACCGTGTCCGGAAGCCGTCCACGGGCGGCGATCGCGGGAGGTGACCTTACGCGCGGGAGGTGCCTTGCCGCCTGTGGTCGGGTGGGCTCTTTGGGTCCCGGCGTCCACATGTGTGCGGCAAAAGCAGCGGAGCGGGGGGGAGCTTTTGCCGTGCACATGTGGGCGCGGGGCACACCAACTCAGCCACCCGGAAAGCACGGAGCTTCACCGTGGCTTCCGGAACCGGCAACGCGCACGGAAGGTGTTCGAGGCGTCACGGGCCGGAAGCGCTGCCGGGCTTCCGGCCAGTGCTTCCGCACGCGCCGGCTGCGTGCCGGCGCCTACAGGCGTACGGCGGCGACGTCGTCGCCGCCACCTGCTCTTGCCTGCGGAACGCAACCACAGCACTACCGGTGCCAAGGCACCACAGTGGGTAGGCGTCGAAGCGGAAACGGAAGCGGAAACGGAAGCGCCCCGGCACCGGTAGATCCGGTGGCGGGGCGCGCGGCCGCGTGGAGGTCGGTGGTGGACTACGTGCGGGGGTCCACGGTGGTGGGTGGCTCAGGGATCGGACGTCGTGGCGCACCGCCCTTGGGCGCGGGCGTCTGGTTCCACTCCCGCAGCGTCTGCTCGGTCCACCCGCGGACCTTGCCGATCAGCGCGTCCGGGACGGGCTGGGGCCGACGTTGCAGGAACGTGGTCTTCGTGATCCCGAGGAAGGCTGCGGCCTCGGTGACGGAGTAGAACCGTTGAGTCATAGTCATCATATCCAGGGTATGGGATGGGTCGGGGTCAGGAGGTCGCTGCCGGGACGGCGGTGACGATGAGGTTGTTGGCGTAGTGGAACTGGAAGGTGCCCCCGGCATCGGCCACGGAAGGACCGGAGCAGGTCACCAGGTAGAGGGTGCGGGGACCGTCCGCGCGGAAGAGCTTCTTCGTCCACTGCGATGCGGTGCCGTTCTCGGAGGTGAGCTCGTCCTGGGACACGGAGGTCAGCCCGGTGATCACGTAGGAGTGGGTGGTGCCGGTCTCGTCGGCGACGTCGAGGCGTTGGCAGGGGGTGACCTCGTGGAGGTGTCCCCAGGGGGAGAGTTCGCCGCCCTCGGGGGTGAGCGCGCCGGGGGCCCAGTCCACGTGCCCGGCAAGGACTGTGGCACCGCGGGTGGCGTCCAGGGGCATGGAGGGCTGGTAGCGGATGCCCTCGGGGGCGTCCGGTAGCTGTGGTGAGGTGCCGTGGGTATCGGTGTGCCAGGGCGCGGTGAGGTTCCGCTCGGGCACGGACCACGTCCCCGGATCCAGCTTCGCGGGCTTCGTGTGTTCGGCGCGGCAGGTGGTGCCGGCGTAGGTCTTCTCGGGTGCCGGTGCTTGCTTCTCGTTCTGGGTGTTCTGCTCGATGTGGTTGTCCGGGTCTGCCTCAGCAGTGGAGGTGGAGGCAGGAGCGAACTGCAGATAGCCGGCCAGGGCGAGGAGGCAGACGCCGAGGGCGAAGGTCATCCAGGTGATCCAGATGGACTTGGTGGAGCGTCGGGGGCCGGTCATCGTGAGTCCTTTCGGAAGCGGAAGTAAGGCCGGGCGCGGAAACCGTGGTTTCCGCGCCCGGTGTCCTGCGGGGTGGCAGCGGCAATCGTGCCGCGACGGGGTTAGTTGCCGGTGCGACGCCGGAAGGACCGGATGACCGGAACGGACATCAGGGTCACCGCGGCACCACCCAGGGCCAGTGCCGCGGGATCGAACGCGGCAGGATCACCGGCAATCCCGGCGTTGCCGGTGCGGAACCCATCGGTGGGGGCCGGAACCGCTGCGCTCTGCTGCGCGGGTGCCGTTGCCGTTGCCGCTGGAGCCGGCTGCGCGGGGACCGCAGCGGAAGCGGCCGTTGCCGGTGCCGGGTCGGCTGCGGCAGCGTTTCCGGCAGAGGCCGGGGCGACCACAGGCTGGGCCGGCGCGGGGGTGACGGGCGCGGCAGGCGGTGCCGGTGCCACGGGTGCCACCGGCTGCGTGGGCTGGACCGGCTCCACGGGCAGGGACGGCTGGACCGGCTCCACCGGCTCCGGGGCCGGGGGCTGGACCGGGGCGGGATCGACCGGGCCGATCGGCAGGGACGGCTCGGGGACCGGCTGCGGATCCGGGGTGCCGGGATCGGGGACGACCGGCGCCGGGTCGGAGGGGTCCGGGTTGGGCACCGGGTCCACCGGGTCGGGTTCCGGCTGCGGGTCCGGGTCAGGCTGCGGGTCCGGGTCCGGGGTCGGCTCGGGGTCCGGGGCGATGGGGTCCTCCGGGTCCGGAACCGGAGGGGTGGGCACCACGATGGGGTCCTCCGGGTCCGCGGGCGTGTTCTCGGCCGCGTGGGCCGGGGCGATCGTTCCGAGGGTGACCGCCAGGCCTGCGGCCATGATCGGCCAGGTGCGCGAGGTGGTGCGCGGTGCGAGGTGGCGTGGGGTGTGACGTGCCATGAGAGATCTATCCTTCCGTGATCTTCTTCGTGGTGGTGACGGCCAGGTGGCCGTCGCTGACGAGCAGCAGGTGCTGCTCATCAAGTTCGGTGATGGTGACTCCCGCTGCGGCGGGGACCGTGGTGCCGTGAGCCGTGATGGTGGCATCGGCCAGGGCGAAGCTGTTGGACGCCGGTTGCGGTGCCTTCTCCTGGCCCGTGGGCAGGGGGTGGGCCGTGGAGTTGGTGAGGTCCACGAGGGTCTTGCCGATCACGACGGCGTCGCCGGTGAAGGTCATGCGCCGGGCGTCGTCCTTGCCCGCCCGCGGCACGTTCGTGGTGGAGACCACGGCCCCGGTCTCGGGGTTGTGGGTGGCCAGGACGTCGTTCTTGGCGTTGGTGGACCACAGCACGGCGACGTCGCCCTCCGAAGTAGGGCCGATCCAGGAGGTCACCTTCGTGCCCTTGGCGGGGGTGGCTAGTTTCCGGTCGGAGACCACGGAGCCGTTGGCGTGGGCGCGGATGACGCGCCCGCCGTCTCGGGACGAGGCCCACACGGCGGTGTCCTGGCCAGCTTGGGCGATGTAGGCCAGGCCCTTTTCCGGGCGGTGCATGGTGGTCTGGGCGGCGGCCGCGGTGGTGACGGTGATGCTCTCGTCGTCGTTGCCGGTGCTTGCGGCGATCGTGCCGGCGCGGTGGATCAGTGACTCGCCCTTGGCCAGCTTCTTCACGTCGTGGCACGTGTAGCTGCTCTCCTGGTTGGGTGAGCACACGGCCGGGACGGTGTCCTTGCCGGCGGTGAGGTAGAACGCATCGTCGCCGAGGGGGTAGATGGTGCGCTGGGCCATCAGCGTCTCGTGCTCGGAGACCGTGTGCCCGTCGTGGGCGTCGATGAAGGCCACACCGGTGGCGGTGGCCGCGGCGATCACGGATCGGTTCATGGTCACCGCCGCGGAGGGCTCAGCGGCTACGGCTTGTCCCCAGGCAGGCTGGGCCTGAGCGTCGTCGGGCGTCTCCGGCGCGGGGCGTAGCACGAGGGCTGCGGCCAGGGCGATGGAGAGAAGAAGACCAACGGCGACGGCCACCACGGTGATCTTGACGCGATTGGACGCCTTCGGCGTCTCGGTGTCCTCGGCGGAGTCGACCTGGTTGATGAGGTCGGTGAGGAAGAAGCCCTCATCGGGGCCTGCCTTTTCCTCCGGCTCGGGCTCTGACTCGGGGTCTTCTTCGACTCCGGCTTCGGGCTCGATCGCGGCCACGTCTTCGGGGTCCTCGGCCGGTGCCTCATCGAGGGGTACGGCGTCGGTGGCGGGGATCAGGGGCGTGGGCTGGTTCAGGAGCAACTGGGAGACCTCGGGTTCCAGGGGCTCTTCGTCCTTGTGCTCTGGCTGCTCGTCGGGCACGAAACGCTCGGTGAGCGCACCGTGGGGGTGTGCGCCGTTGATCTCCACGGCGATAGGGCTGTTGGTGGCCTCCGACAGCGCGGTGATGCGCGCGGTGGCGTTGCTGAGCTCAGCGAAGCGGGCGGTGCCGTGTTCGGGGATCGTGAGCACCCAGTCGTGCAGGGTGATGGTGGCACCCTGGTCCTGGGTGTCTGCGGCGTCGAGGAGCTGCTCGTGCTCGTCAACGGTGTAGGTCGCGTTGACCACCGGTTCCGGGTCGTGCATCACCACGGAGACCGGTTGGTGGTGGATTCGCGCCTGGTTGGCCAGGACCGTGCGGACCCGGGACCAGTCGGGGCAGTCGATGGTGGTGCCGTCGACGGTGAGGCGTAAGCGGGTGGGGTGCAGTGTGAGTTTCTGCTCCTCGGCATCCATCTAGACCAGACCCCCTGTCTCCGTAGTTGTCATACCTGGGTTCACGGAATGTGTTGCCGTAGCGGCGGGGGAGCATAAGTCAGCTGCGGTGATCCTGGGGACAGAAGAAGGGCCGGCGCTCTGGGGTGAGTGCCGGCCCTTCGGGGTTCTCTGGGGAGAGAGTTTGGGGGGTAGCCGTAATCCTAGTACGGGTTCTCGGAGCCGTCACCGTCATCCAGGGCAGTGCTGACGAGTTCTTCGAGGTCCTCCGAAGCGGCACGGGAGTTGTCCATCCACCACCCGGCGTAGGTGATGGAGCGGGCAGGAGTGAGGATCCGGGCGTCGAACTCTTCCTCGGTCATCGCGGGATCTTCACCCTCGGTGAGGTCGGAGTGGGCTTCGATGATGAGGTCGTTGCGGAAGATCGGCGCCCATGCGAGTTGAGCGTCGCTGCCCTCGAGCTCAGGCAGCTCCAGCTTCTTGGCGTTGCCCGCGGCGACGTCGAGCCGTTCGAGGCGCCGGTCGTCCTTGTGCTCCGTCTTCCAGCAATCCGTGCATTCGCCCTTGCGCGCGAGCCACTTGGCGAATGACGCACGCTTACCGGCGGGGCGGTCGCTGAGGTCGCGGGTCTCGGTGTGCCCGCACGTGAAGGTGATCTCGTATTGGGTCTGCACAGCCATGGTCGTGTCTCACTTCCGGTCTTGGTGGGGGGACATATCTGTCTTTGCCTCCTGCGGGGCGGTCGGTAAGTCGATGGCGGGCAGGGTCTGCACCGCGTGGGCGAGTACCTGGTCGGTGAGACCGACGTAGGTCTGGGTGGTGACCACGTTGGCGTGGCCCAGCAGCTCTTGGACGGCGCGGATGTCCCGGGTGGCGTCGTAGGTGCGGGTAGCGAACCAGTGCCGCAGCTGGTGGGCGGTGTAGCCGGAGCCGAGCAGACGCGCGATCCGGCGGCCGATGTAGTCCGGGCTGCGATGCGGTGCCCGCGGGGAGGGAAAGAAGTAGCCGGTGCTGCGCAGCGCCAGCAGCGGTTCCAGCTGGGGGTGGATGGGGACTTTCCGCACGCGTGCACCCTTGCCCGTGATGGTCAGCCAGCGCAGCTCCACTGCGGAGGTGTGCAGCGAGGCGATCTCGTGGCGTCGCAGCCCGGCGTAGGCCGGGAGCATGAGCATCAGGGTCGATTCGATGTCGGGTGCGGCCGCCAGCGCGCGACGGAGCACCGCGTCGGGGGTGGGGCGTGCCCGGTAGCAGGGCGCGGGCACGCTGAGCAGGCACACGGTGGGGTTGGTGGTGCGGTGGTTGTAGAGGGCCATCCAGGTGAAGAACCGGCGGATGGAGGCCAGTGCAGATTTCCGGGTGGCCGGCTTCCAACATCCTTGGGCCATCCAGGCGGTGATCTGCTGCTCGGTGATCGTGGTGGGGGAGGCAGCGCCGGTGGATTCGGCCAGCCGTCGGAGCCAGTACAGACGCAAGGTGATGGTGGATTCCGAGCGGGATGCTGCCCGCATCCATGCTGAGAATCCGGTGAGAGCTGTGGTCCAGCTGATGGGGGGTGGTGTTTCTTCGTGCATATCACCTGAGCGTGCCAGGTGTTTCAAATGAAACACGTGAAGGCGAGCACCGAGTGACTGATGGCCGGGCCGAGTGAGGGGCAAGACCAGGGGGAAGAGGAACGAGCTCGCAGAAGAGGGTGGGGACCGTGAACGTGGTGGGCGTGGTGTTCGGTGTGGCGTCGGTGGTCGTGATGCTCGCTACCTGGTGGGGGAGCCCTTCGGTGCTCAGACGCCTCGTGGACGCGGGGCGGTCGGAGCGCACCGCGCGGATGCTGCTCCGGGTGGGGCATCTCCTTCTCGGGCTGACGGGCTTTGGTCTGGGTGTGGTCATCGCTTCCGGGGTGGACTTCAACGAGGCCCAGGCGATCGTGTTCCCAGTCGGAGCAAGCCTGATGTGGTTGGGGTTCGCGCTGCTCATGCCTCTGGCTGGAATCAAGCGTGGAGCAGTGTCGGCTGGGGCCCGCCTGTGGAAGGACTTCCAGCGCGGAACGCTGGAGTAGCGGTGTACCGCTTCACGCGGGGCATGTATCGAGGCGTGGTACATCACCTGGGAGAAGCACCCGGAGTGGGACGTCGAGTAGCGCACCGGGCTCCGACCCCAACGATGACCACTAAGAGCGGCAATTAGAGTGGTTAGGTATGTGAGATAAAAGCCTACTGATAATATAGAAAAGTTTGGCCATTTGGCTATTGACAAACTAGGGGGCGTTCTGTATATCCGCCTCCATTAGTGGTGAATGCTTGCCACTTTCCTGGTGTTAATGGCATTCTGGGATTGTCCTGGTAGTCCTAGACATTAAGGAGCGAGTCATGAAGCGTGTATACACCTACCCGACAGGAATTGCCCTCGCCGCCGCGGTGGCTCTGGGCTCGTTGCCAGCAGCCCACGCGCAGCCAGCCCCGGCTGAGCAGGCCTCGGCAGCGGCGGTCTCGCAGACGCTGTCGGCGGATGCTGCGTCCGGCAATGCGAACGTCACCTCCGTCGAGGGGCTGGACGAAAAGCTGATTGCCAAGTACGACCCCTACGTCACCGTCGATGCTCAGGGGGCATACACGCTGAACCTGCCTGCGGGCCAGGACTTCCCGGCCTCCGAGGTGCAGCTGGTGAAGAAGGCGATCTCTCAGGCCAACGCGGAGCAGAAGCAGGCGATGGATTCTGGCGCTGCGACCCGGGCTGCTGATGGGCAGGTCAGTGCCCAGGCCTCCCACGGCGGGTTCAAGGCGCACTGGTGGGGGGTGGAGCTGTGGCTGGACAACTACGCAGTGGGGCAGGCTCAGAAGATCCTCACTGCTGGGGCTGGAGTCAGCGCCCTGGCTGCGGCAATCGCGTCCTGGACCGGTGTGGGCGGCGGCGTGGCTGGTGTCGTTGCCGGAGCATTCGCGGCAGCCGGAGGCATCGCCGGACTGTGCAACTGGAATGACAAAGGGATCTCCATCAAGAAGCCCCACGTGGGTCCCGTGGTGTGCTGGCCCCGGTAGTCCCTGACCCATCTGTCCGCCCGTGATGGGTCGACCTTTTGGAAAGGTTTCTGACATGAAGATCGGATACCCCATAGCCGTTGTTCTGGCTCTGCTTGGTTTGGCGGTGCTCTTGACGAGCGGTTTCGGGGCTGTGGGCAACCCCGTTCCCCTGGCCCTGTCGCTGATCGTGGGGTCGCTGGTGGCCACCCTGTGGCAGCGCCACCAGGACCATCGAAATCAACCCCACGAGCAGCGGCACAAGTCCTGAGCTCGGCGTGGTGACCCCGAGGTAGTCAATCAGTGACCAGCCTGCCTGTTCCGGTGGTGCCCGGCGCGCCCGTACTGCATACTGCAGACAGATAGCGCCGGGCGCCACCGGAACAAACATTCTCGGGCGCGCTTTGGTGATCCCGCGCTCACGACTCGGGGCCATCTACGGTTGCTCAATGGATAGGAGAACGAGCATGGTCATCACCTACGGCATCATCGACGAGCACCGTCAGAATCGCGCCCGCTGGCTGGCTGACAAGGAAATTCACATGGTCAAGGCCAGGGGCATTGGCCGTTGGGATGATGCTGAGCACCGCGCTGCGCGTGCGTTCATGCGCGAGCAGGGTGCCGAGCTTCCCGCAGACTTCTGGTTCGGTGCATGGAATGGGCGTGAGCTGATCGGCGTCGTCCACTCGGCACCTCCCATGGGCAACGGATCCTGGTTGATTCCTCGCGTATCTCCAGACGCTCGCCTACCGACAGCGTTTACCGCAGAGGGGCTTGTCAGCTACTTCATGGGTAACGTGCTGCTTGAAGAGATTGCCGTTGACCCTGGATACCGGGGCCAGGGGATCGGGAGGCGCCTTTTTGAGGCGGCGTTGAAAGAGGCGCAGAGCCGGTCCGTGCGAAACTTTTGCGCCGCGGCCACCTCCGACGGAGCAGCCGAGTTCTTGCGTTCGGTGGGCATGGATATCCAACCAGCGGGGGACCCCCTTCATCCGTCTCACGCGGATGGGCTGAAAACCAGCATGAGGCGCGAGTGGGCACACGTTCGATGGGCGACGGCTACCCCATAAGCGACCAGCGCCCCGAGCAACTACGAGAGGCTGCGTCCTTGCCTTGGCTGCGGGGGTACCAAGGGCATCATTGTGGATCAGTCCCGGCACTGACAAGAGTGGCCGGGGCTGATTCATGTGTCAAGCAATGGTGGCCTACTGCCTGTCTGTTGACAGATGGATCCTCGACGCAGATTTTTGACACTTCCAGCGCCTCTCGGGGCCTCCGGCTGGTTCCGTGTGAGACTGTCAAGGGATCGACCGATTTACTACACATCGACCAGCATCGGGTCGGCAAGACGCAGGGAGATGCCACGGTGAGGATTGGCTACGCGCGGGTCAGCACTCGTGACCAGGAAGGGTCCCTGGCGGGGCAGGACGCCGCGTTGGCGGCCGCGGGCTGCTCCAAGGTGTTCCACGACCGGATCAGTGGAACTCGGGCCGAGCGGCCCGGGCTGGCTGAGGCGTTGGGCTACCTGCGTGATCGTAAGGACGTCCTCGTGGTCGCGCGGTTGGACCGGCTGGGCAGGTCGTTGCCGGATGCGCTGCGCACGGTGAGGGAGCTCGCTGATCGGGGGATCGGATTGGAGGCCCTGGATGTGCAGCTGGACACCTCCACGGCGTCGGGGAAAATGATGCTGACGTTGTTGCTGACCCTGGCCGAGTGGGAATGGGACTTGCTGCGGGAACGCACGATAGAGGGGGTGGCCCGGGCACGCGCAGCCGGCCGACACCCGGGCCCGAAGCCGAAGCTCGACGAGGAACGCACCGCGGCAGTGCGCGCCGCGGTGGCCGGCGGTCAACCTGTAGCGGCCGTGGCGCGCGCGTTCGGAGTCAGCCGACCCACGGTCTACAAGGCGCTGAACTCGGTGAAGGAACACTAGATCAGGGCGAGGAGAGCGCGCCGGTGTGAATGATGACTTACGGTGGGCAGCTGAAGGCTGCAGCGTGCTCCGGAAGTCTCCTGCCAACACCTACCGCCCCCGGCGACCTCGGAAGTACCGTCCGGGCGAAAGGGGCTGATGAGTAGAAAATAGAGTTGGTGACACGGGAGTACTAGACCTAGGGCGGGGTCGTGACCTATCCTGAAGGTCCTCGTGATGTGAGCTTGATCACGGCCACCTATGAAAGGTCGTCCGGATGTTTCTCTCAAAAAGGCTGCAAACCCGTCTCTTCACCGCTTTAGTTGCCGGTGCGTTATTGGCCGGAGTGTCTAGTCCCGCAAGTGCCGCGGCTAGTGCAACTGATCCTGCTCATGCAAAGCCTGTCGACCAGTCGGAGGCCACCCTGACTGCACCGCCCGCTCCTGCCGCGTCGAACGGCATGGCTACCGCTGCGGGCGTGGCTACGGTTGTGAAGGCCTCCGCTTGTACCGGCCAAACGATGAACGTCCACAAAAGCCAGGGGTTTGCATCCGTCCATGCGCGCACATCATGCCCGACGCCCGGGAATAACAAGAACGTGTCCACAAGCCTAGGTTACATAGGTTGGTTTGGTGAGCGTTACGCTCTGTCGCACGGCGGTAAGAATGGCAATGGCAAGACGGTGGAAACATTTGCAAAGTCGGTTTGCTCGGGCAAGGGATGGCAGACTTGGCGTTCTAGCTCCACTCACCGTGTAACTATTGGTAGCACCGTCTATCTTGCACGTACTGGCGATGACTCTCGCTTCAACTGCTAATTGCCAGGTGAGGCGGTTCGCTGCGACCCTCGTGGTCGCGGCAGCCTCTCTCGCGCTCGTGGGGTGCGGGGCCGAAGCCCCGTTGACGGAGGACCAAACTTTAGGATCTGGACAGACGCAGGAATTGACGGCATACACGCCGCCGCCAATGCGACCACCATCCGCATGGGTCGGTAACTTGTTATTAAAACCGACTATGACCCAATGGCGCATCGATGGTAGGTACGCGCAATCTGACATATCGCATGAGGATGCCCTGCCGGTAAACGACTTACCGATACGCGACCAGGATTCCGTTACGATACGTATTGACGCCGCAAACCCTGGTACTGAGGTCAAGGTACGTTTATTCGATCAGTTGGCCAGCAATGGATATCCGTTATCCGGAAACACCGGCGATGAATACGACTGCACCCGCGCTGTAACAAGTCCATGCAGTATGAGCCTGGAGGAAGACGGGAACACTTTGGTTACAATTCGCGCCACTGACCCGGGAAGGGTTCGTATGTTCGTGATCCAGGCGTTCTACCCATCATTGGAGGCTGTCGACGTACGCTCCAATATTACTGATTACTCTATAAGTTGGGCAGTGCGCAATGAAGGGTAGTAGTCGGGTAGCCCGGGATCTGACACCTTCGACTCTTGCCGGAAAGAATTTGGCACACTATCGCCTGTTGTTGCCGTTGTATAACGAGGAGGATGACGTCTATAGTCGGTGGTCGGCGTTTCTTCCCAGTGCGGTGGAATCGATAGAGCCATTGCGGAATATTGATCTTTACGGATTGCGATATTCCGTGTCAGAGGTGGGAAAAGACATGGATGGCTGGGATTCGGCCCGAGGTCGCGTATCAAAAATATTTGCAAAATCCTTTCGAGAGGCTCTCGAAGAATTCGTTCCTTCCCGTGCCACTTGGACCCTGCGGCGCTGGCTCGGGTATCGGCACGATCTGCCAGACGCTACTCCTGTGATTATAGGTGATCTGAGCTATTCGCAGGAGATCCTGAAGTTTGATCACATGGAGGAGAGCATCAATGAATTGGGTATGCCGGAATACATGTTTGACTCGACGCGTCAATTTGGGTGGGGTGCCCCGTTGTTTCCTGACTGGGGTGTCGCGACAATGTCGGTAGCCAACTATATTCGACACTTTGCCCCCCGGGGATTTGAAACATTCTCCGTTCCGTCTAATGCCCCACTCCCCGATAATTTAGGAGACTAAACGCGTATTGGCAGGAGGTAGTTGGCTGTGGCTGCAGCTTAGTCATAAGCTGCTATGAACGCCGTCATGACCGACTTACCGGATGGCTGTAATTCGGTCATGGAGGCGGGTCTTGAGAAGGTGGGACTGAACGTTGAGGCTGACGTGACAGATCAATCGGCTGACCAGGGCATTCTTGCCCAAAAGCACTGCTGGGATGACGCGTAGAGTGGGGGGTGCTCACATTCTCCTAGGGCCAGGACGGCCAGCGCCCCTGGTCACCACAAGCCTGGGTCCAGGGGCGCTGTCCTTATTGGAGGGTCATCTCATGCTGGGACCGTCAGGCCGTGGCGCGGGCGGACCCTGCTCGTGACCGGGAATCTGCGGCGGGGTCTGCGGGCGCTGTCCATCCCCCTGGGGAGAGGCATCCGGCGTCGCTGAGGCCGCACGCTCAGCTCCGGCAGCGGGGTGGAGCTGCTGCGTGCCGCGGCGCCATTCCATGTCCTTGACGCCTCCGAGGTCTCTCTCTGTGGCTCGTTCGGCGGCTCGTGCGACCTGCTGCTGGAACTTCTTGAACTCCGGCAGCGTGCTCGCGAGGATGTGCACGATCTTGGCGTCGGCGAACCCGGGGCCCTCGGGATCGAGCTGGGTGCTCACGGCCCGCAGCGCCTGGCTGTTGCCGTACTGGGCGTAGTGGGTGATCGCGGCGAGGCCGGCGATGGACTGCTGGTACTCCGGTGGTGCCTGCACGTAGAGCTGGCGCAGCGTGTCTGCCATCGCTGGGGTTGGTGCGGTGCAGGCTTCCATCATCAGCCGGTCCGAGACCCAATGATCGGTGGAGGAGTTGATCAGTCCCGCGAGCCTTCGCTGGTCGTCTAGCACGTAAGGGGAGGTTCCTTCGGAGAGCGTACGTGCGAGCTTCACTGCTTCCTCAGCTCGTTCCGTGGGCGGGAACTTTTCCAGGCGCTCAGCGATCGGTTCGGGCAGCACGTCGTAGCCCGGCACAGGGTCCGGGTGCCACTCGCGGTCCTTCATGGTGCGTGAGAGCGACGGGGTGGGCCTGCCGAGCGCGGTCATCTCCGCAGACACGTCGGGGAGGGGGCCGCAGTCGACTTTGCCCCCGTCGGGGGTGATCATCTGCACGTGGGATCCGTCGTAGTGCAGCGGGATCGTGTCAGCGTCGATCGCCAGGGCGTCCTTGAAGGCCTCGGCCGCCTGCGTGGCGAGCAGATCCCCGTTGTCTCCGTAGCCGATGGTGAAGGCCAGCGGCTGGCCGTGGAACTCGTTGACGATCCGTCGTGCGGTGTCGCGCACGGCGTCCTCGAGGCCGGGGCCGAGGTCGTCGCAGGGGAACATGACGGTGGGGCCTGTCGTGGCGCTGCGGCCCTGGTCGCGGTCGAGGGTGACGAGCACGACGTCGTTGTGGCCGAGCTCGTAGCCAACCAGCCAAGGGGCGAGGGCCGCGATGTCGGCGGGGGTTTCCATCTTCATCCCGAGATCAGCCCTTCACCAACGGTGAGACCTTCCGGGGCGGTCGAGATGATCTCGACGCCGCGGAGGTTCCCGGTGTCGCTCTCGATCAGTTCAACGAGCATGTCGATGAAATCCATGTCCATCACGTCCTTTCGTTGTCGGTGGTTCTTGCTCTTCTCCTTTACGCTACGGAGCTGCCCCGCTCCGCGCGCGTCACAACCGGAGGTTGTGGATATCGGGTCACCAGCGGGGCTTCCGATCAGACGCGAGCCAGTGTGCGGGGTAAACGGGCTCATCCGAATCCAGGGTGTAGTCGGGGTCTGAACCCGCCGGTCTCGAGCAGGGATCTGGCGATGTAGTTGGTCAGGTTGCGGAACCCCAGCGCCGAGCCGCGCAGGTGCTCGAGCCTGCCGTTGATCGCCTCGGTGGGCCCGTTGGAGGTGCTGGGCCGGTCGAAGTAGGCCAGGACGTCGGCGGCGCGCTTCTTCAGCGTCCTGCCGAGCTTGGTGATCTCGACCAGGGCCTTGGGGACGCCGGTGCTGATCGAGTCGATGAGCCGGGCCATCAGCTCGCGGCCGTGGCGCCGGTTCTCGTGGCGGTAGGCGGCGATCATGCGCTGGTAGACGCTCCAGGTGACCTCGACCTCGACGTGGGCGTCGTCGGCGAACAGGGTGTCCAGTCGGTCCTTCTGCTTGTCGTTGAGCAGGTCGGCGCCGGTGGACAGGGTCCGGCGGGCGGCATAGAGCGGGTCGCCCTTGCGGCCGCGGTGCCCACAGATGGCCTGCTGAACTCGCCGTCGGCACTCATCGAGCGCCTCGCCAGCGAGGCGCGTGACGTGGAAGGGATCTAGCACGGTCACCACGTCGGGCAGTTCCTCGACGGCGGCGGTCTTGAACCCGGTGAAGCCGTCCATCGCGACCACCTCCACGCCGTCGCGCCACTCCTGCGGGCGGTCGGCCAGCCAGGTCTTGAACGCCTGCTTGGAGCGTCCTTCGACCATGTCCAGCAGCCGTGCCGGGCCGGTGCCATCTCGCACTGGGGTGAGGTCGATGATCACGGTGACGTACCTGTCGCCGCGACGGGTGTGCCTCCACACGTGCTCATCGACCCCGACGACCTTCACCCCCTCGAAGCGGTGCTCCTCGTCGATCAGCACCCGCTTGCCCTCGGCCATAACGGCGTCGTTGGCGGTGTCCCAGGCCACCCCGAGCCCCTCGGCGACCCGAGCCACGGTCAGGTGCTGGACCACGATCCCTTCCAGCGCCCACCGCAGAGCGCGCCGAGACAACTTGGCCCGGGGCTCGGCCGCGGCGGTGGTGTCCTGGCGCCACACATACCCGCAGCCGCTGCAGCGGTAACGGCGCACGACGACCTCCAGCGTCGTGGGCCGCCAGCCCAGTGGTTCGTGGGCAAGCCGTCGGACCACGGTGTCACGTGGTCTCCCTTCGCAGCCGCAGCGCCGGCACCACTGGTCGGGCTCGACCACCTGACAGGCCAATACGGCACGATCCGGCTCGAGTCGCTGCCCGGTGACAACGAGGCCGAGTTCGTCGAGGCGGCAGAAGGCAGTCAGGTCGGGGCTGGCGAACGCATCAGCGCGCCCGCCGACGGTAGCGTCGTGCACGTCGAGGTCTTTCGGGCTGAGTGTGTAGGAGCTCTCATCCTCGGGAGACCTCGACCTCTATCCGGCCACCGACGCGCCGGCCCGCCGCGCGACGTGCGCTACACCCTCATCTGGGAAGAGCCCGCTACCGTCGGCGGGCGCGCTGATGCGTTCGCCAGCCCCGACCTGACTGCCTTCTGCCGCCTCGACGAACTCGGCCTCGTTGTCACCGGGCAGCGACTCGAGCCGGATCGTGCCGTATTGGCCTGTCAGGTGGTCGAGCCCGACCAGTGGTGCCGGCGCTGCGGCTGCGAAGGGAGACCACGTGACACCGTGGTCCGACGGCTTGCCCACGAACCACTGGGCTGGCGGCCCACGACGCTGGAGGTCGTCGTGCGCCGTTACCGCTGCAGCGGCTGCGGGTATGTGTGGCGCCAGGACACCACCGCCGCGGCCGAGCCCCGGGCCAAGTTGTCTCGGCGCGCTCTGCGGTGGGCGCTGGAAGGGATCGTGGTCCAGCACCTGACCGTGGCTCGGGTCGCCGAGGGGCTCGGGGTGGCCTGGGACACCGCCAACGACGCCGTTATGGCCGAGGGCAAGCGGGTGCTGATCGACGAGGAGCACCGCTTCGAGGGGGTGAAGGTCGTCGGGGTCGATGAGCACGTGTGGAGGCACACCCGTCGCGGCGACAGGTACGTCACCGTGATCATCGACCTCACCCCAGTGCGAGATGGCACCGGCCCGGCACGGCTGCTGGACATGGTCGAAGGACGCTCCAAGCAGGCGTTCAAGACCTGGCTGGCCGACCGCCCGCAGGAGTGGCGCGACGGCGTGGAGGTGGTCGCGATGGACGGCTTCACCGGGTTCAAGACCGCCGCCGTCGAGGAACTGCCCGACGTGGTGACCGTGCTAGATCCCTTCCACGTCACGCGCCTCGCTGGCGAGGCGCTCGATGAGTGCCGACGGCGAGTTCAGCAGGCCATCTGTGGGCACCGCGGCCGCAAGGGCGACCCGCTCTATGCCGCCCGCCGGACCCTGTCCACCGGCGCCGACCTGCTCAACGACAAGCAGAAGGACCGACTGGACACCCTGTTCGCCGACGACGCCCACGTCGAGGTCGAGGTCACCTGGAGCGTCTACCAGCGCATGATCGCCGCCTACCGCCACGAGAACCGGCGCCACGGCCGCGAGCTGATGGCCCGGCTCATCGACTCGATCAGCACCGGCGTCCCCAAGGCCCTGGTCGAGATCACCAAGCTCGGCAGGACGCTGAAGAAGCGCGCCGCCGACGTCCTGGCCTACTTCGACCGGCCCAGCACCTCCAACGGGCCCACCGAGGCGATCAACGGCAGGCTCGAGCACCTGCGCGGCTCGGCGCTGGGGTTCCGCAACCTGACCAACTACATCGCCAGATCCCTGCTCGAGACCGGCGGGTTCAGACCCCGACTACACCCTGGATTCGGATGAGCCGGTAAACGTCGCTGAGCTCGAAGGGCCCACGCACACGTCCGCGCGCCGGGCCTGATCATGCGCGAGCGGCACAGGCTTCTGCGGGCGAGCTCAGCGGATAATCGAAGGGTTACTGGTTCGAGTCCAGTCGGGGGAGCTACAAAACAGCCCCTCGCCAGAAAAACACCGGTGAGGGGCTGTTTCATACCCGGCTGCGGGCACGGATAGGGGGCTCTTCCCAGATGAGGGTGTAGCGCACGTCGCGCGGCGGGCCGGCGCGTCGGTGGCCGGATAGAGGTCGAGGTCTCCCGAGGATGAGAGCTCCTACACACTCAGCCCGAAAGACCTCGACGTGCACGACGCTACCGTCGGCGGGCGCGCTGATGCGTTCGCCAGCCCCGACCTGACTGCCTTCTGCCGCCTCGACGAACTCGGCCTCGTTGTCACCGGGCAGCGACTCGAGCCGGATCGTGCCGTATTGGCCTGTCAGGTGGTCGAGCCCGACCAGTGGTGCCGGCGCTGCGGCTGCGAAGGGAGACCACGTGACACCGTGGTCCGACGGCTTGCCCACGAACCACTGGGCTGGCGGCCCACGACGCTGGAGGTCGTCGTGCGCCGTTACCGCTGCAGCGGCTGCGGGTATGTGTGGCGCCAGGACACCACCGCCGCGGCCGAGCCCCGGGCCAAGTTGTCTCGGCGCGCTCTGCGGTGGGCGCTGGAAGGGATCGTGGTCCAGCACCTGACCGTGGCTCGGGTCGCCGAGGGGCTCGGGGTGGCCTGGGACACCGCCAACGACGCCGTTATGGCCGAGGGCAAGCGGGTGCTGATCGACGAGGAGCACCGCTTCGAGGGGGTGAAGGTCGTCGGGGTCGATGAGCACGTGTGGAGGCACACCCGTCGCGGCGACAGGTACGTCACCGTGATCATCGACCTCACCCCAGTGCGAGATGGCACCGGCCCGGCACGGCTGCTGGACATGGTCGAAGGACGCTCCAAGCAGGCGTTCAAGACCTGGCTGGCCGACCGCCCGCAGGAGTGGCGCGACGGCGTGGAGGTGGTCGCGATGGACGGCTTCACCGGGTTCAAGACCGCCGCCGTCGAGGAACTGCCCGACGTGGTGACCGTGCTAGATCCCTTCCACGTCACGCGCCTCGCTGGCGAGGCGCTCGATGAGTGCCGACGGCGAGTTCAGCAGGCCATCTGTGGGCACCGCGGCCGCAAGGGCGACCCGCTCTATGCCGCCCGCCGGACCCTGTCCACCGGCGCCGACCTGCTCAACGACAAGCAGAAGGACCGACTGGACACCCTGTTCGCCGACGACGCCCACGTCGAGGTCGAGGTCACCTGGAGCGTCTACCAGCGCATGATCGCCGCCTACCGCCACGAGAACCGGCGCCACGGCCGCGAGCTGATGGCCCGGCTCATCGACTCGATCAGCACCGGCGTCCCCAAGGCCCTGGTCGAGATCACCAAGCTCGGCAGGACGCTGAAGAAGCGCGCCGCCGACGTCCTGGCCTACTTCGACCGGCCCAGCACCTCCAACGGGCCCACCGAGGCGATCAACGGCAGGCTCGAGCACCTGCGCGGCTCGGCGCTGGGGTTCCGCAACCTGACCAACTACATCGCCAGATCCCTGCTCGAGACCGGCGGGTTCAGACCCCGACTACACCCTGGATTCGGATGAGCCGGATAGGGCACGGTTTGCCCTTCTTTCACAGGCTTCAGAGCAACAGGCGGATGCTGTGGGGATTGGGCAACGGCGTCGGGTCTAGCCCGAGTTCCTAACGTAGGCTCGCGCGCAGAGCTATCAGCAGCGGATCCAGCTCTGCGCCCCTTTCCGCGGCGAAGATCACCATGAAGGCGCGGGCGGCCCCGATCTCGGTGCGCTGTCCCAGCAGCAGCATCACTTCGCTGAGTGCGGCCTCGAGATCAGCTGCCTGTTCGGGGGTGAGGTTGCATTTGCGGTTGGAGGCCGCGGACAGGCGCTGATAGGCGGAGATCAGATGTTCGACCCGCCGGACCCGCTATTCGTTGCGTGCATCCCGTGCCAGCGCGGTCCGATGGACAACCAGGCCGCCGACCGCGGCCCCCACGATGGCGGAGAAGAAGGGCACGAGGGCTGCGAGCCAGGTCCAAGACATAACCCCATTTTCACTCCGCCGCGGCGGTGGATGCCGCCGACACACCAGCCCAGAGAACACACCTGCAGCCCGAAGTCGGGGTCATGGGAGTATGCGCCTTATGGATGGAGTCGCCTCGTGGAGTCCGCAGATCTGGGCCGCGGTGATCGCCGCAGCCGCCGTGGTGGCGTCCGCCGTCACCACGACTGTGCTGAACTACGTGGCCGGGCTGCGCCGGGACCACACCGTGGAGGAACGGCAGCGGGAGGGTGAACGCCGGCACGCGGTGCAGGAGGCGGCCGTGGACCTGATTGAAGCGGGATTGGACATGGTGTCGGCGTTATCCGCGCAATACCACCATGAGGCCGAGGTGGGGCGCCTCAAGCGCACGAAGGACGTCCGCTCCGCCCAAGAGGCTCGGGTGCTCGAGCAATCCACACCGGAGCAACTGCGGCTTAATACCGAACAGGCCGCCGCGGCGAACCGGAAGATGAACCGCGTCGTCATCGAGTTCCGCCTGCTGGCACCAGGGCTCGTTATACCGGCGCGAGAACTGCAGGACCTCGCACTGTCCTCCGACAACGCGGCGAAGCAGAAGGATCGCCTCACGGTCTACGATGAGGCGTCAGACATCTTCGCGCGCCGGGTCCAGGCGCACCTCGAGAAGTCCTGACCTACTCCGGACCCGCGATGCCGAGGGCGTTCCGCGCCCGGTCCGCGTAGCGCCACGCCGAGACGGTGGAGAGCACCAGCAGTACGATCACGGCACCGGCCTGGAGGGCCAGCGCAACATCCCAGGAGGCGTCGAGGAGGGTGACCACGGGCGCAGCGACAGCGGTGGCGGCTGTGGCCGCCACGAGCCACCGGCCGCCGAGACGCCACAGGACGAGTGCGGAGTCACGCAGGCGAGGGCTGAAACCTACCCTCGCGACGAGGATCCGGCGCGGGTGGACAGACAAGACGAAGAACCCCAGCAGCAGCCAACCCAGCGGCTGCGCCACCACTAGGGAGGCGAGGGTGGCCGTAAGCCAGAAGGCCCAGCTGAGCCATCGGGCGAGGCCGACGAGCAGGCCGCCGGCGGGTGCCAGGCGCGGCCCGTCGTAGCGGAAGGTCCCCAGAGGGACGGCGGCAAGGAACAGGACCGGCAGGTAGCCGGGACCACGCGGCTGGACGGTGGACGACATGGGCGCTCCCAAGGAGTCGGAGAAGGGGTGTCGCCGTCCGTACGTAGTCAGAAAGGGTACGAAGCGCCCGTATTATGAGGGCTGGCTCTTCACGACAGGTGCGAGATCGTGCCACCAGTTAAGCAAGGCTCCTCGGGCAACGTACTCGAAGGTGTGCAGCAACATCGGCATCTCTTTCGCCATCCATGAGCTGCCCTTGGCCGCTGCGGACATGCCCACAGGCACCTCACTGGGCTGTCCGTCCGGTCCCTGCATGGGTTTGTCGAGCATCGGGTGGGGAAATGGCCGGCCGTCGTGCAACGCCCGGGAGCGGTGGTCGTAGATGATCCCCAGGTGTTTGCGCAAGCGCGTCCAGTCCAGGCCGAAGGCGGGGCGCGGTTGCGGCGCGCGTGGGGCGAAGTTTTCCACGAAACCCAAGAACTTTCGGGTGGCACTAGATTGCCGCACCATAAGTTCCTCGACCTTTTGCTTAGTCTCTTCCGGCGCTCCGTCCAGCGCCTCCCACAGGCGGGGCTGGAGCTCCTCCAAGGTGCTGAGAGGCTGCTGCCCCGCCTCGTTGCGGCGGGCGGCCGCGGCTTCCACGGCTCCCACCATCTGCAGCCAGGCAAAGTTCGTGTCCTCGTTGGCCCACCACAAGGCGTTGGCGTACAGTCGCGCTGCTCGGGCAAGGGCGGAGGCATCCTCAGAACCCAGATGGGGGAAGGTCGAGAGCAGGTCCGAGGCGTCCGCGAACTCGACCTGCCGGACCACGTTGGGCAGGACTTCCAGACCCGGCGGCCCGGGTCGACTGAGGTGCTGCCGGTCCAGCTCCATCGGGTAGCCGGCGGGGTCGTCGTCGGTCAAGCCCCACACCCGGACCGTGCCTCCGGCACGGCACCGCACGCCCAACGCCAAGGAGAGCAGCGCGGCGAGTTCATCGGACACCGTGCCGCCGTGGTAGCCGCTAGAGTCCGCCGGGAGCAGCTTGCCGGTCGTGTGGTCGATGAGACCCGGCTCCAAGGACCTGCGCATCTCACATCGGAGCACCAGGGCCACTGGCATGGGGGCGGTGCTCGCGAAGGTCGGCAAGATGGTGTACGGCCCCAACTCGAGCCTCTCGCCGAGAAAGCGAGCATCAGAATAAATAGCGTCCTCGTAACGGGCAGGTATCTCCGTCGTTGGCTGGAGGCTAGCCCGCCAGTTGCGCCACGCATGCGTTCCCATACCGTCATTGTTTCCGACACAGCCTTCACCGTGAACTCATGTACCTCAGTGTGTCTGGGGTACCAGCGACCAACTCCAGTACGGTTCAGCAACATGGCGACTAAGAAAGCTGCGGGCGGCCTGCCCTCCTCGGGGGCAGGCTCACCCCCAGAGAACCGGGCAAGGCAACGGCCGAGGGCTGCGTCAGGGGGACTGCAGCCCAAGGTCATGGGCACGGCACTGAGCCTGCACGGCGTGGTGATCATCGCGGCCCTGGCCATCGGCGCCCACGAGGGCGGGGTGGCCGGTGCGCTGCTGGCGGTCCCCCTCACGGCGGTACTCTGGGCCAGCTTCAAGACCTTCCGGGACATGCGCGACGGCGTCCCGGGCAAGTTGCCCGCAGAGGATGACGAGGCGGCACCGGCCGTGCATGCCTGACCCAGCACCGTCGTCCCTCCCACCGCATGGCCGCGCGCCGGGGCGCGCGATCACCCCACTCATCTCACCTGGTGAACCGCCCGCCTGTGAAGATGCCCCGAATCTCCCCACCCCCTAGGGTTGAGGCCCGCATCACAGGCAGTGGAGGAGGATCACCATGGCGGAACAGTCCCCGACCGGGGGAGCGGGCCGCGTGCGCCCGCAGGTCAGCGGCACGTTCGACGGACAGGGCGCTGAGCGGCTGACGCGCGTCAAGCAGCGCATCCGGGAGGCCGCGGAGCAGGCGCGCGACGAGGTCGTCGCCCTGAGCCACGCGGTGCACGCGGACCCGGAGATCGCCTTCGAGGAGACACGGACCGCAGCGAAGCTCACCACGGTCCTGGAACGCCACGGTTTCAGCGTGGAGGCCGGGGTGGCGAACCTGGACACCGCGTTCGTGGCGTCCTACGGGACGGGGCCGTTCATCGTCGGCATCTGCGCGGAGCTGGACGCCCTGCCCGGCGTGGGGCACGCGTGCGGACACAACATCATTGCCGCCTCCGGCCTGCTGGCGGGGATCAGCCTGGCCGCGGTCGCGGACGAGCTGGACCTCACCGTCAAGGTCTTCGGCACCCCCGCCGAGGAGTACGGCGGCGGCAAGATCCTCATGCTGAACGAGGGTGTCTTCGACGGCGTCCACGCGGCCATGATGTTGCACCCCGGCGACGAGGAGAACGCGGACCACGTCACGCGCGCCGTCGTGGACCTGGAGATCGAGTACACGGGCAAGCCCGCCCACTCCGCCGAGGCGCCGCACCAGGGCGTCAACGCGGGGGACGCCGCCACCGTGGCGCAGGTGGCCATCGGGCTGCTGCGCCAGCACCTGCAGCCCGGCGAGCTGGTGCACGGCATCGTGCGCAGCGCCGGGGACGCCCCCAACGTGGTCCCGCACCGCGCCCGCCTGGCCTACGACGCCCGCGCGGACACCCTCGCCCAGCTCGAGGGCCCCGGCGGCGCCAAGGAACGCCTGCTGCGCTGCTTTGAGGCCGGTGCCCTGGCCACCGGCTGCACGCTGGAGGTCCACGACGACTGGCCCGCGTTCTCCGAGTTCCGCAACGACGACCCCATGGTCGCCGCGTACCGGGCCAACGCCGAGTCGCTGGGCCGCGTCTTCACGGACGCCCCCATGAGCCGACGACGCCGCCTGGCCGGCTCCACGGACATGGCCAACGTCTCGCTGCGGGTCCCCGCGATCCACCCCACCATCCTGGTGGAGGCCGAGGGCGCCACGTGCCACGAACCCGAGTTCGAGCGCTACTGCGCGCTGCCCGCGGCGGACGCCGCGATGTGGGAGGGCGGTCTGAGCCTGGCCTGGACCGCCGCGGACATGGCCGCTGACACCGCCCAGCGCGAACGCCTGGCCCGCACCGCGGAGGAGCTGGCGTCCCGTGACTGATCCCCGCGGCAACCACACCGTGCGGAACCCCGCCACCCCGAGATGATCCCGGGCCTCGCGGCGGTGCCGACCGGCCAGGGGACGCTGAGCTGCGGGGCTCCCCGTGGCACCTTGGGACGGCGCCCTGTCCTAGTAGAGTGAGCGGTCGCTGACGATTAGCAGTTCCACGACGATGCAGGCGGGTGATCCAGCTCCATGACCCTCGCGTCCCGTCGCCTGAGCCTGCTGATCGCAGTCATCTACTCCACGTGGCTCGTGGCCCCGCTGCTGGACCCGCAGCTGCATCCGTGGACGTCCTACGCCTCCGAGTACTTCGTGGCGGACCGTCCCGCGGCCACCCTGCTGCGCACCACGGACGGGGTGGCCGGGATGCTGCTGATCGTGTTGGCGGTGCTCTCCTACGGCCGGGCCCGCACGCTGTGGCGCGGATTGCCGGGCGGGTTCGGTGGGCTGGACGCCTCCCGGCCCACGCGGCGTCGTGCGCGGTGGGCCGTGCGGGTGTGGTGCGCGGCGCTGGCCGTGGCGGGTGCGGCCACGGTGGTGGACGCCATCAATCCCATGACGTGCGCGCCCTCGGTCTCACCCGAGTGCGCCGCCGCCGAGGCCGCGGGAACGCTGCCGCTGCAGCACCACATGCATACCGCATCCTCTGCCGTGGCGGGGACGGCGTTCGTGGTGGCCATGCTCGCGTCGCTGGTGCTGAGCACCGCCGCGGACCGGGTGACCCGGATCGCCAGCTGGGTGGGCGTCGTGACCATCGCCCTGTCCGCGGTGGACGCCCTGCTCACCAGGATCCCCACGGAAGGGATCACGCAGCGGATCTCGATGGTCGCGATCGTCGCGTGGCTCGTGGCCGTCGCGGGCCTGCCGGTCGTGGACCGGGTGCGCGCGGCACCCCGGGCGGTTGCGGCGTGAACCGGTCCACCGCCGCACTGTGGCGCGAGCACCTGAGCGAGGTCCCGGTCCGGGGTGTGCCGGTCCGGCTGCTGGACATCGGCTCCGGCCCGGCGCTCGTGTGCTCGTCGGGCGTGGCCTCCGTGCTGTGGGACTGGGCCCCGGTGGTCGAGCTGCTGCGCGGGGACCACCGCGTGATCGTGCTGGACCGCCCCGGATGCGCACCGGGCCAGACGGTCCCCGAGACCCTCCCGGACCTGGACGCGGAGGCCGCCCGCCTGCTCGCCGTCCTCGACGCCCTGCACGTCACCGGACCCGTCACCGCGGTGGGCCACTCCTTCGGTGCGGCCGTCGTGGAGGCCGCGGCCCGGCTGCACCCCGGGCGCCTGGCATCCCTCGTGCTGCTCGACGGCTCCGTCCCCGAGGCCGAGGGAGCCGACCGGGCCCACGACGAGGCCCGTGCCGCCCGCCGCTTCCGCCACCGCACGCACCCCGCCGCCCGCTCCCGGGCCGTGCGCCGGCTCTGGTGCCTCGTGGGGCCGGCGGTCTCGGTAATCCTCGTGCCCGGGCGGCTGCGCGTGGCCCGGGTGATGGGCGGTCTGCGCGCCGAGGCCTCCGCGCCCAACACGCTGCTGGCCTCCTTGCGCGAGCTCGCGGGCTACGTGGCGTGCATGAACCGGCTCCGCGAACTGCGGGCCCGGCTGCCCCTGGACCCCGGGGTGCCCCTCACGGTGGTGGCCGCCAACGGCCGCGTGCCCCGGCCGGGGCTGTCCCGGTGGGTGCGCCACGTCCTCGCGCAGGCCACGCGGCTCGCGGGGGAGACCTCGGTGTGCTCCGTGGTGGTTTCCCGCAGCGGGCACTTCGTGATGCTCGACCAGCCGCGTCGCACCGCCGAGCTGATCGCCCGGGCCGCCGCCCGCTGACGCACCGGCGCACGACGCCGCCCGCTCACCGGTTCCGGCTCGGCGGGTCCCGCTCGGCTGACGCGTGGGCCAACGTTGCCGCCCGCCCGTCCCGCGCTCGCGGCCCCGGACTACTCCGCGGGGGAGCTCCGGGAGTGCGCTCGGATGCTGCGCGACCTGGAGCGCGGCGTGCGTGAGCGCAACGCCGCACTGCTGGGGGCGTGCGGCAACGCGATCGGCCCGGCTCAACGAGTCCCGGCTGCCCAAACCGGAGCTTCCCGACCTGCTGCGGATCACCCGGGAGACCGGTGGCGTGGGAGTCCAGATCGTCCACAGCGGCACGGTGTGCGCCGTCGTCCTCGACGCCGCCCGGCCCCGCGCCGCCCAGCGCGCACGGGAGGCGCGGGCGGCCCTCGATGCAATGGGCCTGCCACGAACCATCGACCACGTCTGGAGCGGAGCATGAGCACACGACGCGCCGAGCAGCACCCTCTTCCGGAGATCCTGGACCACGCCTCCCAGGCCGTGGGGGCCCCGGATCTCATCCGCCTGCAACCTGGACTGCTCGCCCTGCGCTTCGAGGTGATGAAGGTGCTCTCCGCGCGCGGTGCCGTGCGGCGGCTGCTGCGGGAGGGACGGATCGCACCCAGCGGGACCGTGGTGGACTCGTCCAGCGGGATCTACGCGCTGGCGCTCGCACTCGCGTGCCACGAGGCGGGGCTGCGCTGCGTGGTCTTGGGATCCACGACCATCGACGAGACCCTCCGGCTGCAGCTGGGCATGCTGGGTGTGCGTCTCGAGCAGATGCCGCCCTCCAGGTCCCTGCGTGCGGACCAGGACCGTCGTGTGGCCCGGGTGCGCGAGCTGCTGGACGAGCACCCGGACTGGCACTGGATGCGGCAGTGCCACGACGCCGTGCACTACCGCGGCTACCAGGACCTCGCCCGGGATCTCGGGCTGAGGCTGCGGCGGGAGGGCTGGGAGGCCGTGGAGCTGGTGGTCCCCGTGGGCTCGGGCGCCTCCAGCGGGGCGCTGGCCCTGGGTCTCGCGGCCTCGGGGCTGGACGTGCACCTCACGGGCCTCCAGCCGTTCGGCTCGGTGACCTTCGGGTCGCAGGACACGGAGGACCCGGACATGCTGATCGCCGGGATCGGCAGCTCGATCGAGTTCCGCAACGTCCGGCACGGGCTCTACCGCGAGATCCACTGGGTCAGTGCCGAGGTGGCCCGCGCGGGAGCCGTGTCCCTCTGCCGGGACCACGCCCTCTTCGCGGGCCTCAGCTCGGGCGCGGCGTACGCTGTGGCGGGCGAGGCCCTGCGCGGCACGCCCACGGGGCCGCGGCCTCAGATGACGTGCTCCTCCCGGGCGCGGCTCACGGCGGCGGTGCGGTTGTCCACGCCGAGCTTGTCGTAGATGTGCACCAGGTGGGTCTTCACGGTGGCCTCGGAGATGAACAGGGACTTCGCGAGGGCCCGGTTCGAGGCACCCGTGGCCAGCCCGCGGAGGATCTCGATCTCCCGCGGGCTCAGGGAAGCCGCCGGGGTGCGGACCTGGGTCATGAGCCGCGCCGTGACCGAGGGGGAGAGCACCGGGCGCCCCGCGGCGGCGTCGTGCACGGCCTGGCCGATGGCTTCGGGCTGCGCGTCCTTGAGCAGGTAGCCGGTGGCGCCGGCCTCCAGGGCGGCCACCACGTCCGCCTGGGTGTCGTACGTGGTGAGGATCAGCACGGGCGGCCCGCCGGAGGCCACGATGCGCCGCGTGGCCTCGAGCCCTCCCATCCCGCGGCCCATCTGCAGGTCCATGACCACCACGTCCACGCCGTGGTCCTCGGTGCCCAGCCTCTCCAGGGCCGCGCGGCCGTCCTGGGCCTCGGCGCACACCGTGATGTCCCCCAGGGACTCCAGCACGGCGCGCAGCCCGGCCCGCACCACGGGGTGGTCGTCCACGAGCAGCACTCGGGTGGTCATGCGGTGCGCCTGCCTTCGGTTCGGGGGGTCTCGGTCTCGGGGGACGACGCCGCCGCGGCGCCCACGCGCTCGCGCGGAACCGGCGCGGCGTCGTCGTTCTTGCTTCCGCGGCGGTCCTCCGCGTCCGGGGTGTCGGGAGCGACGGCGCTCGGGGTGTCGGGAGCGACGGCGCCCGGGGCGCCGGGGACGACCGCGCTTGGGGCACCGGGGGCGACTGTGCCCGGGGCGCGGCGGTCGCCGGTAGCCCCGGGGCCGGCCACGGGCGAGGGCGGGACGCCCCCGAGGGGCAGCCGCACGTTCACGGCCGTGCCGTGGCGCGGCTCGGACTCCACGGTGAGCTCGGCGCCCACCTCGGCCGCGCGGCGTCGCAGGTGGGAGAGTCCGAACGAGTCGTCCCGCTCGGCACGGGCCAGGGCGCGGGGGTCGAAGCCCACGCCGTCGTCCACCACGTCCAGCGTGACGGCGTCCTCCCACCCCTCCAGGGTCACCACCACGCGCGAGGCGCGGGCGTGGGAGAGCACGTTGGCCAGGGTGGACTGGGTGGCCCGGATGAACAGGGTGCGCTGACGGTCCGTGAGCTGCGGGACGGTGCCCTGCACGGAGAACTCGCACGTCAGCCCGGCGCCGGCCGCGCGGGCGCCCTCCTCGGTGCGCCGGCACACCTCGTCGAGCGCGCTGGGCAGGGACTCGTCCAGGGCGGGGGAGGCGAGGTCCCGCACGAAGCGGCGGGCCTCGGCGAGGTTGGCCGCGGCGGTGTCCTCGATGGTCGCCAGGCGCGCGGCGGCGACGTCCCGCTCGTCCCGCTCCAGCGCCTGCTGGGCGGCTCGGGAGACCAGCACGATGGAGGTCAGCCCCTGTGCGAGGGTGTCGTGGATCTCCCGGGAGAGCCGCTCCCGCTCGGTCATGGTGCCCGCGGTGCGCTCGCGCCGGGCCAGCTCCGCGCGCGTGGACTCCAGCTGGCGGATCACGCGCAGGTGACGGCGGGCGTCCCGGTACAGCGCGCGGTAGCCGTAGCTGACCAGCACCGCGACCGCCGCCCCGATGCTCGGCCCCACGGCCATCGGCGCGGTGAAGGTGCCCGCGGGGACGTGCAGCAGCTGCGAGAGCACCACCACACCCGTGAGCACCACGATCCCCGTGAGCGCGACGACCGGCGGCAGCAGCACGGGGTACAGGAAGAAGAGGGGGAACACGACCCACGCGAAGTCCCGGCTCAACAGGGCCAGCACCACCCACAGCAGGGTCACCGAGCCGAGCCACACGGGGGTCCAGCGCAGCCGCCCCCGGTCCGCACGGCCGCGCGCCACCCGGTTCTCCACTGTGGTGCCCAGCACGTACGTGAGGGCCAGCAGACCCGCGAGGCACAGCACCACGGCGGTGCCCACCGCGGACGCGTCCCCGGAGGAGGCGCCCATCGCCGTGCGCAGCACCGCGAGCCCGAGCAGCGCCGCGAAACTCACGTGCAGGCTCACGCGCATGACCCGCAGCAGGGCCGGGGTGGACAGTTCCTGGGGCACGGCGTGCCTTCCTGGGCGGGGACGGTGGAGGGAGCCGACCGGCGCGCAGAAGGGTCCGAACTCCGAGATCATGGTACGCACCCCCGCTCGCGGCACATCAACCGTTCGGTTGATCCCGGGATCAACCACCCGGAACGCGGGTTTCAACCGCGCTGGCGATCCCGCGCCGCCCGCCGCTGAGCACAATGGACGTAGTCGTTGTCACTACGTCACGGGAGTTCCCCCATGTTCTTGTCCCTGAGGGACATCACGTTCGCCAAGGGCCGGTTCACCCTGCTGGCCACGGTCGTGGCCCTGATCACCCTGCTGCTGGTCCTGCTCACGGGCCTGACCAACGGACTGGGTCACCAGAACACCTCGGCCCTCGAACGCCTGCAGGCCCAGCGCCTCGTCCTCACCGCCCCGCCGGGCGACTCCGGCACCCCGTCCTTCACCACGTCGCAGATCGACCAGAAGCAGGTGGACGCCTGGCGTGACGCGGTGGGCAAGGACTCCGTGGAGCGGCTGGGCATCGCCCAGACCAGCATCCGCAGCGGTGCCGAGCCCCAGGGCGGCCAGGACGCGGCGTCGCGCGCGGACACCACCGCGGCCGCCGCCATGGCCCTGGAACCGGGCTCCTCGCTCGCCTCCGGGCTGAGCGCGAGCTCGGGGCAGACCCACGCGGGCAAGGGCGAGGTGGTCCTGAGCGAGACCCTCGCGCAGGACCTCAAGGTCTCCACCGGGGACACCGTGTCCATGGGCGGGACTGCCTTGAAGACCGCCGGTGTGGTGGACAACGAATACTACAGCCACGTGCCCGTGGCGTGGCTCAGCATCGAGGACTTCCCGGCAGTGGCCCACACGTCCCAGGACGAGCAGGCCACCGCGCTGGCGCTGACCACCGACGACGCCCCGCAGAACGTGCAGGACGACACCGACACCGTGGCCCTGAGCACCAAGGACTCCCTCGCGGCCCTGCCCGCCTACCAGTCCGAGCGCGGCTCGCTGCTGATGATGCAGGGCTTCCTCTACGGCATCAGCGCCCTGGTGGTGATCTCCTTCCTCACGGTCTGGACCATCCAGCGCACGCGTGACATCGCGGTGCTGCGCGCCCTCGGCGCGAGCCGCGGCTACGTGGTGGGGGACTCGCTGGTGCAGGCCGCCGTGGTGCTCACCCTGGGCGTGCTCATCGGCGGTGCCCTGGGCCTGCTCGGCGGGATGCTCGCGGGCTCCGCGGTGCCGTTCGAGCTGAGCGCGGCCAGCGTGGCCCTGCCGATGGTCGGGGTGCTCGTGCTCGGTCTGCTGGGCTCGCTGCTCGCCGTGCGCCGCGTCTCGACGGTGGATCCGATGATTGCTCTGGGAGGTAACTGACCATGCATGTTTCTGACGCCGAACCGCGCCACCGCGCGGACACCCACGAGGGTCACCACGTCGGGCACCACGAACCCCGGCACGAGCACGAGGCCGGTCACGCACCGCAGGCCGAGCGTTCCGTGGCGGTCGATGACGCCGCCGCGCCGGCCCTGAGCGTCCGGGACGTCTCGCTCGAGTACCCGGACGGCACGGCCAACGACGGCACCCCGCGCACCGTGCGCGCCTTGGACCACGTGTCCCTGGAGCTGCAGCGCGGGGACATGACCGCGCTGATCGGCCCGTCCGGGTCTGGCAAGTCCTCCCTGCTGGCCGTGGCCGCCGCGCTCATCAAGCCCACCTCGGGCACCGTGATGGTCGCGGGACAGTCCCTCACCGAGCTGCCCGAGAAGGACCTCGCCCGGATCCGCCGGGGCCACACCGGCATGGTCTTCCAGCAGCCCAACCTGCTGGCCGCCCTGACCTCCCGCGAGCAGCTCGTGCTGGCCGCCCACGTGGCCGGTGCCCGCGGCAAGGAACTGAAGGAGGCCAAGACCCGTGCGGACGAGCTGCTGCAGAAGGTCGGTCTCGTGGACTGCGGCGACCGCCGCCCGCACCAGCTCTCGGGCGGACAGCGGCAACGGGTGAACATCGCCCGGGCCCTGATGAACGACCCCCAGCTGCTGCTCGTGGACGAGCCCACCGCGGCACTGGACCAGGAGCGCTCGCGCAGCATCATGGAGCTGCTCGCCGAGCTCACGCACCAGTTCGGTCTCGCGTCCCTGGTGGTCACCCACGACACCGAGTTCGTGCCCCTCGCGGACCGGTGCGTGACCATGGAGGACGGGCGCCTGCAGTGAGTCGCCGGGGCCCCTGCGTCACGCTCCCGCAGTGCCTTCCGGTGCCCCGGTGAATGGTATTTTGAGATCAGATCGACGTTCACCCACCATCACGCACCCATCGGAGGCGGCATGAGCCATGCAGTGGGCCCCAACAGCGGCCACTCACCCACGGCAGCCAATCGCAGCACCAAGAGGCCCGGCGCGGCGTCCATCACGGATGTCGTGAAGGTCTTCGTCCGGCTGCTGCCGAAGCAGCTCAAGGACGAGGCCCAGCTGGCCGTCCTCGAGCTCAAGGAGAAGGGCATCAAGGTGGGCGTGGGTGCCGCGTTCGCCGTGGTGGGCCTGGTGTTCCTGGGGCTCGCCGTGATCGCGCTGATCGGTGCGGCCATCGCCGGGCTCTCCCACGTGATGCCCGCGTGGCTCGCCGCGCTGCTGCTGGCCGTGGTGTTCCTCGTGGTGCTGGCCGTGCTCGCGCTGGTCGGCGTCTCCAAGATCAAGAGCGCCCTGCCGCTGATGCCCGAGAAGACCATCTTCGGGCTGCGCTACGACCTCGGCGTGGTCAAGGAGGGCTCGGCGTACAACGAGGGCCGCGTGCAGCGCGACATCAACGAGGCCGAGCAGCGCAAGCAGCGCGAGAAGGAAGAGGCGGCCAACGACCCCAACCGGGTCAAGCCCGTGCAGCCCACGGAGGAGCAGCTGCGCCACCGTCTCAAGCTGCGCCGCGAGCACCTCAAGAGCCTGCGGGACGACGCCCAGAACCGCGTGGACTCCGTCCAGAGCGCCACCCAGGGGTTCGTGAACCGCACCTCGCGCACCTTCACCGCCACCCAGGAGTCCGTGAAGAGCACTCTCGCCTCCAAGGGCGGCACCCAGGGCGTGCGGCCGGAGGGTTCCACGGCGGCGTCGGACGTGCTGAGCGAGCGGTGGCAGCCGCTGGCGGTGGCCGTCGCCGCGGGCACCGCGTTCCTCGTGTTCCTCAAGAAGCTGCTGCGCAAGTAGCACCACCGGCGGCCCCCGCGGCCGCCCACCGCACGGAAGGCCGGGTCCTCGGGACCCGGCCTTCCGCGTGTCCGGCCCCGGGTGCGGATCGCGCTGGTCCCCCCTCCTGCGGCGAGCGGAAACCCTACGATGTGAGGGTGAGACCATCGCAGAGAACCCCGTGAGCCAGTGGATCGCCGTGGCACTGGCGATCGCCTCCGCCGTGTGCCTGGCCGTGGGCACCCAGACCCAGTCCTCCGCGGTCACGGACCATACGTCCGGGGCCCTGAACCCCCGTAACCTCGGGAAGCTGCTGCGCAACGGGCGGTGGCTGCTGGGCACCGGGCTGCTGGGCCTGGGGATGCTCCTCAACGTCTGTGCCCTGGCGCTGGCCACCGTGACCGTGGTGCAGCCCCTGGGCGTGATCGCCCTGGTGATCACCACGCTGCTGCACGCCCGCCGGCAGCGGCTCACCATCAACCGCCGCACGTGGCTCGCCGTGGCCCTCTGCACGGCCGGGGGAGCGGGGTTCGTGGTCTGCGCCGTGACCGGCACGGACCCCTCCCACGTGCCCGGCCCGCGCGCCGAGAACCTCGTGGTGCTCGTGCTCGTGGGCCTCGTGGCGCTGATCGGGGTGGTGGAGCTCGTGCTGCGCCGCCGTCATATCAGCATGTTCTACGTGCTCAGCGCGGGGGTGCTCTACGGCTTCGTGGCCGTGCTCGTGCGACTGACCACCACCGCCCTGCGGGACGGCGGGATCGGCGCGGTGCACTGGCTGAGCGTGCTCATGGTGCTGGTGGCCGCAGTGCTCGGCGGCTGGCTGGTGCAGTACGCGTACTCGTGCGGACCCCCGGACCTGGTGATCGCCGGTCTCACGGTGGTGGACCCGATGGTGGGTGTGGCGCTGGGGCTCGTGGTGCTCGGCGAGGCGGGTGCGCGCTTCACCGGGGCGCTGGGCGCGGTCATGGGGCTGGCAGGTCTCGTTGCTATAGTCGGCGTGGTCCTGCTCTCCCAGTGCCACCCCGAGGTCATCGAGCGCCGAGCTGCCGCTCGCGCGCGGCGGGAGGGGAAGGGGAGCGGGGCACGTCCCCGGACCGCTCGGGCGCAGCGCCGAGCCGGCCACGCCGACCAGTGACCCACGTACGGAACCCAACGCCTTGAGAATTCTGATCACCGCCGAGACCTACCCGCCCGACGTCAACGGCTCCGCGCAGTTCGCCCGCCGGCTCGCCCACGGTCTGCTGGACCGGGGCCACGAGGTGCACGTGGCGGCACCGATGCCCACCAGCGGGCCCTCGCGCACCATGACCGACGACGGTGTGGTGGAGCACCGGTTCCGATCGCACCACGCGTTCACCCACCCGTACTTCCGGCTGTGCTTCCCGTGGGAGATCGTCCGCGAGGTGTCCCGGCTGCTGGACGAGCTGCGCCCAGACGTGGTCCACGTGCAGTGCCACTACATCCTGGGCCGCCTGATGGTGCGCGAGGCCTCCCGGCGGGGGATCCGCGTGGTGGGCACCAACCACTTCATCCCGGAGAACATCGAGCCGTTCCTGCCGTTCCCGCAGTGGTTCATCCGGGGGTACCGGAAAGTCTCCTGGTGGGACATCGCCCGCGTGTACGGGCGCTGCGACGTGATCACTGCCCCCACACCCCTGGCGGTGCAGACCATGGTGGACAACGGCGTCCCGGACCGGGCGGTGGCCGTGTCCAACGGGATCGACGCCGGACACTACGAGGCCGCCCCCGACGAGCTGATCGAGCACGCCGAGCACCCCGTGGTGCTGTTCTGCGGGCGCCTCGCGGTGGAGAAGAACGTCAACGAGCTCATCGAGGCCCTCGCCCTGATCCCGCGCGAGAAGAACGTGCACGTGGAGCTCGCGGGGGAGGGTGAGCAGCGGGACCGGCTGCTGCGGCTCGCCCACGAGCGCGGCGTGGCGGACCGCGTGGAGTTCCTGGGCTTCCTCACGGACGAGGACCTGCGCCGCGCCTACCTGCGCGCGGACGTGTTCTGCCAGCCCGGCACCGCCGAGCTGCAGTCTCTCGTGACGCTCGAGGCCATGAGCGCGTCCACCCCCGTGGTGCTCGCCAACGCCCGCGCCCTGCCGCACCTCGCGGACGAGGGCCGCAACGGCTACCTCTTCACACCGGGTGATCCCACGGACCTGGCCGCGAAGCTGCAGCTCGTGCTCGACGCGGACCCGGAACGCCGCCGCGCGATGGGCGAGCGCAGCCACGAGATGGTGGCGCAGCACTCGTTCGCGCGCACCCTGGACACCTTCCAGCGGATCTACGCCGGCGCGAGCCGCTGAGCGGGCCGCACGCCCGTGTGCCGCGGGGCGGCAGAGCCGTTCCCACCGGCTGCGGCGAGTGCTCGAGCGGTCTCCGCTCCGGGCGTGCGGTACCGTGGAGCCGCGCACCGTCTGCGGTGCACCACCGGGGGCGGTAGCTCAGCTGGTCAGAGCAGAGGACTCATAATCCTTGGGTCGTGGGTTCAAGCCCCACCCGCCCTACTCGAAGGCCCGGAAACGGGCCCTCCGTCCTCCATGAAGGCCCCGGGCCGGGATCTCCGCCCGCCGTGCCCGCCCCGCAGGCGTCGACCACCCGCGCCCGCGCAGGAGTGGCGCCCTGCGTGCTCCCAGGCTCATGTCCTGCCCACGGCTCCCGGCGCGCGCACCCCGGTGGCAGGACCCCGGGACGCTCACCCCGGAGGCGGCACGGGCAGCAGCACGGACGGTCGCAGGTCGGTGACGAACCGCAGCGGGTTGACGTACTCGTCCCCCTCCCGCACACCCCAGTGCACCGCCGTCCCGTGCGCGCCGTGGCCCGGGGCGGCCACCGTGGCCACCACCTGCCCCCGCGTGACGTGCTCGCCCCGGCGCACGCTCGCCGTGACGGGCTCGAACGAGGAGCGGTGGCCCTCCCCGTGGTCGATGGTCAGCACCTCGCGGTCCACAACGGTCCCCGAGAAGCTCACCGTTCCGGACTGCGGAGCCCGCACCGGGGTGCCCGGGGGTGCCTGCAGGTCCACGCCGCGGTGACCCGGGAGCCACCTCTTGACGGGCGCCTCGAAGGGCCGCTGCACGGCGGGCCGGGGAGACACGGGCCAGTTCCAGCCGGCTCCGGCACCGGCCGCCGGTGAACCACCCGCGAGCCCCGGGACCAGGAGCAGCGCCAGCGCCAGCGCCGTGGCACGCTCCACCACGGTCCGTGCCCGCCCCGGGCGGCGGTGCGGTGCGGTGGGGGACGCGTCCAAGCTGCTCATGCCCCCAGCCTGACGCGGCGGCGTCGTGCGCCCGGCAGGTGGCGGGCGATGTGGAGCGGAGGTGCCGCGCGATGCGCTAGACTTGCGCGTGCAGCTGCCCTGCCATCGCTGAGCCATGCCCGTCACCGGGTCGGTTCGGAGGCGGACAGCTGACTTCGCGCGCGAAGGAACCCGGAACGGATCCGCTCCGACCGGGTGCGTGCCCCTCGGTCCGTTCGGACTCCCGGAAGCGGGAGGCGGCGGTACGGGGCGCGTCGGGCCACGCTCCACGAGCGCCACCCGCGCATCGCGCCAGGGACCGGCACCACCGGTCGAGAACCGTCAACCCATGGCGGCCCGCGGGCCGCCAGCCATTCACGAGGAGACGACATGCCCGTCGTTACCATGCGCCAGATGCTCGACAACGGCGTCCACTTCGGTCACCAGACCCGCCGCTGGAACCCGAAGATGAAGCGCTTCATCTTCACCGAGCGCAACGGCATCTACATCATCGACCTGCAGCAGTCGCTGGGCTTCATCGACAAGGCCTACGAGGCCGTCAAGGCCACGGTCGCCCACGGCGGCACGATCCTGTTCGTCGGCACCAAGAAGCAGGCCCAGGAGGCCATCGCCGAGCAGGCCACCCGCGTGGGCATGCCCTACGTGAACCACCGCTGGCTCGGTGGCATGCTCACCAACTTCCAGACCGTCTCCAAGCGCATCGACCGCATGAAGGAACTGGAAGAGGTCGACTTCGACGACGTCGCCGGCTCGCAGTACACCAAGAAGGAGCTGCTGCTGCTGCGCCGCGAGAAGGAGAAGCTGGAGCGCACCCTCGGCGGCATCCGCAACCTCACCAAGACCCCGTCCCTGATCTGGATCGTGGACACCAAGAAGGAGCACCTCGCCGTCGACGAGGCCCAGAAGCTCGGTGTGCCGATCGTCGCGATCCTGGACACCAACTGCGATCCGGACGAGGTCGCGTTCCCCATCCCGGGCAACGACGACTCCATCCGCTCCGTGTCCCTGCTGACCCGCGTGGTCGCCGACGCCGTGGCCGAGGGCCTGATGGAGCGCCACAACGGCAAGTCCAACGCCGCCGAGGAGCCCATGGCCGAGTGGGAGCGCGAGCTGCTCGAGCAGCACGAGGAGCAGAAGTCCCAGGATGCCGCCCCGGCCGAGCAGTCCGCTCCGGCCGCCGAGGCGCCCGCCGAGACCGAGCAGAAGGACGCCCCCGCCGCCGAGTGAGGCCGCGGGAGGTGTTCACCTCCCATTCTTCCCGGTGACCCACAGTGGTGACCGGACCGCCCGGGCGTCCACGGACGCCCGGGCGGACACCACCGACAACAGAGGAGTTCACATGGCGAACTACACCGCTGCTGACATCAAGGCCCTGCGCGAGCGCACGGGCGCCGGCATGCTGGACGTCAAGAAGGCCCTGGACGAGGCCGACGGCGACGCCCAGAAGGCCCAGGAGATCATCCGCGTCAAGGGTCTCAAGGGTGTGACCAAGCGCGAGGGCCGCTCCACCGCGGAGGGCATCGTGCTCGCCCGCACGGAGAACAACGTGGGCTACATGGTCGAGGTCAACTCCGAGACCGACTTCGTGGCCAAGTCCGCTCCCTTCGTGGAGTTCGGCAACAAGGTGCTCGACGCCGCCGTGGCCGCCGACGCCGCGGACCTGGACGCCCTGCTCGCCGCCGAGGTGGACGGCAAGCCCATCTCCGAGCTCGTCACCGAGACCGGTGCGCTGCTGGGCGAGAAGGTCGTCGTGCGTCGCGTGGCCCGCGTGGCCGGCGACCACGTGGCCGTGTACCTGCACAAGACCTCCAAGGACCTCCCCGCCCAGGTGGGAGTCCTGCTGGCCGTGTCCGGTGCCGACGCCGAGACCGCAGCCCACGACGTCGCCGTGCACATCGCCGCGATGTCCCCGGCCTTCCTCTCCGAGGAGGACGTTCCCGCCGAGACGGTCGAGAACGAGAAGCGTGTGGCCGAAGAGACCGCCCGCAACGAGGGCAAGCCCGAGAAGATCATCCCGAACATCGTCCAGGGCCGCCTCAAGGGCTACTACAAGGACGTCGTGCTCGTGGACCAGGACTTCGCCAAGGACTCCAAGAAGTCCGTGGGCCAGGTGCTCTCCGAGGCCGGCGCCACCGCCACCGCGTTCGCGCGGTTCCGCGTGGGCGCCTGAGCAGTCCCGCACCGCAGTCCGCCGCGCGCCGCCGTGAGGTGAGGCGCGCAGCGGACGGCCGCGGCGTCGTCGTGCTGGTGCACGGCGCCACCGCACCCCCGCAGGCGGCGGGGCACCCCCGGAAGCCCGGGGGTGCCCCGCCGCTTCTGTATGCTTGAGGCGGTCTGCCACGGGCGGACCCCCACTCTGTCCGCGACCCGCCCCTGGAGGACCCATGCCCACCACCAACGACTCCGAAGCCCAGGACGAGGCGATCCGCATGAGCCGGGAGGCCCGCCGGGCCGAGCCCGCCCGCCGCAGGGTCCTGCTCAAGCTCTCGGGCGAGGTCTTCGGTGGCGGCAGCGTGGGCGTGGACACCACCGTGGTGCGCCAGATCGCGGAGCAGATCGCGGCCACCGTGGGCCGCGTGGAGACGTCCATCGTGGTGGGCGGGGGCAACTTCTTCCGCGGCGCGGAGCTCTCCCAGGCCGGGATGGACCGCTCGCGTGCGGACTACATGGGCATGCTCGGCACGGTGATGAACTGCCTGGCGCTGCAGGACTTCCTGGAGCAGTGCGGCGTGGACACCCGCGTGCAGTCCGCCATCAAGATGGAGCAGGTGGCCGAGACCTACATCCCGCGCCGCGCCATCCGCCACATGGAGAAGGACCGCGTGGTGATCTTCGGTGCCGGTGCGGGCCTGCCCTACTTCTCCACGGACACCGTGGCCGCCCAGCGCGCCCTGGAGGTCCACGCCACCGAGGTGCTCATGGCCAAGAACGGCGTGGACGGCGTGTACACCGCGGATCCCCGCAAGGACCCTGACGCCCAGCGTCTCGCGAGCCTCACCTACGACGAGGCGCTGTCCCGCGACATCCGCGTGATGGACCAGACCGCGTTCGCCCTGTGCCGGGACAACAACGTGACCATGCGCGTGTTCGGCATGGAGGGTACGGGCAACGTGACCCGCGCCGTCCTGGGCGAGGAGATCGGCACCCTCGTCACCCCCTGAGCGCCCGCTCCGAGCAGCCACCCAGCCCAGCGTGTCCCGCTCGACCGATAGAGTGGACACCACGTTCCGTTGCCGCCCGGGGGAGCCCGCGGGCCGGCCGTCGCATAAGGAGAACCACCCGTGATTTCAGATGTCCTCTCGGATGCCACCACCAGGATGGGTAAGGCGGTGGACGCGGCGAAGACCGACTTCTCCACGGTGCGCACCGGCCGCGCGAACCCGGCCCTGTTCTCGAGCCTGCTCGTGGCGTACTACGGCACGCCCACCCCGCTGCAGCAGCTCGCGTCCTTCCAGACCCCGGAGGCCCGCACCCTGCTGATCACCCCCTACGACCGCAGCGCGCTCAACGACATCGAGAAGGCCCTGCGGGACTCGGACATCGGCGCCAACCCGGCCAACGACGGCAACGTGATCCGCGTGGTCATGCCCGAGCTCACCGAGGAGCGCCGCAAGGAGTACGTGAAGATCGTCCACGGCAAGGCCGAGGACGCCCGCGTGTCCGTGCGCAACGTGCGCCGCCACGCCAAGGAGGCCATCGAGAAGCTCGTCAAGGACGGGGACGTGGGCGAGGACGACGGCAAGCGGGGCGAGAAGGACCTCGACGCCGCCACCAAGAAGCACATCGACCAGGTGGACGAGCTGCTCAAGAACAAGGAAGCCGAACTGCTCGGCGCCTGATGGCATCGCCCGAGTCCACCCCCGACCACGCACCCGGCGCCCCCGCGGCCCCGGAGAATCCCGCTGCCCCCGCGCACCCGAGCACCGGCACCGAGCCCCTGACCACGGGCTCGCTGCCCCACGCCCTCGCGCGGCCGTTCCAGCGCAGCGCCGAGCACAAGACACCCTCGCGGGCGGGGCGCAACCTCCCGGCGGCCGTGGCGGTGGCGGTCGTGCTCATCGGCGCGCTCGTCACGGGGCTGTTCTTCGTCCCGCTCGTGCTCGCGCTGCTCGCGGGCGCGGCGGCCGGAATCGGCGTGTGGGAGATCGCGCGCTCCCTCACCTACAGGGGGGTGCAGATCCCCAAGGTGCCCGCGGTGATTGCCGCGGTGGTCATGCCGCTCGCGGCGTTCTTCGGGGGAGCGGAGGCGCTGTCCATGGCGCTCGTGCTCGCCGTGACCCTCGTGGTGGTGTGGCGGGCGTTCGGCCCGCGCCGGGGCATGATGCTGTCCATGATGGGCTCGGTGTTCGCCCTCGTCTGGGCGTCCTTCCTGCTCTCCACCGCGGTGCTGCTGTACCACTCGCCGGACGGGCCCCAGAAGGTCCTGACGGTGATCCTGCTGGCCGTCAGCTCGGACACGTTCGGCTACGCCGTGGGAGTCGTGTGGGGCAAGCACCCCATGGCACCCAGGATCTCCCCGAAGAAGTCCTGGGAGGGCTTCGCCGGCTCCGTGGGCGGCGCAGTGGTCGTGGGCGTCCTGTGCGCCACCCTGCTGCTCGGCATCCCGTGGTGGCAGGGCGCGGTGCTGGCCGTGGCGATCGTGGCGGTGGCCACGGTGGGGGACTTCTCTGAGTCCATGATCAAGCGCGAGATCGGCATCAAGGACATGGGCACCCTGCTGCCCGGCCACGGCGGGGTGATGGACCGCATCGACTCCATCCTGTTCGCGGTGATCACCGGGTACGTGATCTTCGAGCTGTTCACCGCGCTGGCATGACACACCGGTGGGCCCCGCGTCCGCCACGGGACCGGTCACCGCACGTGGCCGGTCCCGTTCCCGTTCCGAAAGGGCACGCATGACTTCTCAGGACAGTTTCCCCCGCTGCGGCGACCGCGAGTGGGGCTACGACCCCGCCCAGGTGGCCGACTTCTTGGACCGGGTGGACGCCGTGCTGCGCTCCGGCCCGGCCGACGACGCCGCCCGCGCGCCCGGATCTCCCGGCGCGGGTCCGCGCCCGGACGGTCCGCTCACGGGCAGCCGCCAGGTCCGCGAGCGCGTGTTCGACCGGGTGCGCGGCGGCCTCGAGCCTGCGGCGGTGGATGCCCGGCTGGACGCGCTGGAGGACGAGGTCTTCGACGTGGAGCACCGGGCGTTCGTGGCCGAGCACGGGGTGCAGCGCTGGAACGAGCACGTGGAGTGGCTCGGCGCGCTGCTGCTCGGCAGGCTCAACAGGCCCCGCTCCGAGCGGTTCCGCCGACCCGCGAAGCACCGCACCCCGGGCTACTCCGCCGCGGACGTGGACGTGCTGTGCGACCGGTTGATGGAGCAGCTGCGTGGATCCGCGGACGTGGACTCCGCGATGCTGCGCTCGGCGGCGTTCCGCCCGGCGCAGGGGCAGCGGTGCTACGAGGAGCAGCAGGTGGACGCGTTCCTGGACCGGGCCGTGGAGTTCGTGCTCGCCCTGCAGACCCCGTCCCGCCCGTGAGCCCACTGTGTATACATAGAACGGCCTGACGGAGGGATCCAGCCAGCTGCAGCCCGTCATATTCAGGATTTATAGGCAGTGGACCGCTCACCTCTTGTGCCTTTGGATACACAGCCCCTAGTGTGGTGATCATCACACTAGGAGGCACACATGGCGTCATCGTCCTCTGCCGATCCCAACGGGTCCCCTGCGACCCCCGGCATCGACTTCCCCGCGGTCCAGCGCTCGGAGCAGTTCCAGCGCCTGCGCAGGACCCACCGATCCTTCGTCTTCCCCCTGGCCGTGGCGTTCCTGGTCTGGTACCTGCTCTACGTGGTGCTGGCCATCTACGCCCCGGGCTTCATGTCCACCAGGGTGCTCGGCAACATCAACCTGGGCCTGATCCTCGGCCTGCTGCAGTTCGTCACCACCTTCGGCATCACCGCGGCGTACGTCGCGTTCGCCAACCGCTCCCTCGACCCGCAGGCCACGGCGCTGCGCGAGGAGCTGGAGGCTTCCCAGATCCACCGGCCCGACACCCACGAGGAGGTCCGGCCATGATCGCCGTTCCCACCGTCTCCCTGCCCGCGGTGCACCTCGCGGAGACGTCCTCCGCCACGGTGGGCAACCCCGCGATCAACATCTCCATCTTCCTGGGCTTCGTGCTCGTGACTCTCGTGGTGGTGATCCGCGCCTCGAAGTCCACCGCCACCGCGGCGGACTACTACGCGGGCGGCCGCTCGTTCTCCGGGACCCAGAACGGCCTGGCCATCGCCGGCGACTACCTCTCGGCGGCGTCCTTCCTGGGCATCGTGGGGGCCATTGCCCTGCAGGGCTACGACGGGTTCCTGTACTCCATCGGCTTCTTCGTGGCGTGGCTCGTGGCGCTGCTGCTGATTGCCGAGCCGCTGCGCAACACCGGCAAGTTCACCATGGCGGACGTGCTGTCCTTCCGGCTGCGGCAGCGCCCGGTGCGCGTGGCCGCGTCCATCTCCACCCTGGCGGTGACCTTCTTCTACCTGCTCGCGCAGATGGCCGGGGCGGGTGCCCTGGTGTCCCTGCTGCTGGGCATCAGCTCCAAGGCGGGCCAGTCGCTCGTGATCGTGATCGTGGGCGTCATCATGATCGTCTACGTGCTCGTGGGCGGGATGAAGGGCACCACGTGGGTGCAGATCATCAAGGCGTGCCTGCTGGTCACGGGCGTGGCCGTGATGACCGTGTGGATCCTCGCGATGTTCGGGTTCAACCTCTCGTCCATCATGGGTGCCGCGGTGGAGACCAACAACAACCCTGCGATGCTCGAGCCCGGACTGAAGTACGGCGTGAGCGAGATCTCCAAGCTGGACTTCATCTCGCTGGGCCTCGCGCTCGTGCTCGGCGCGGCGGGGCTGCCCCACGTGCTCATGCGCTTCTACACGGTGCCCACAGCCAAAGAGGCCCGCAAGTCCGTGGTCTGGGCGATCACCCTGATCGGCCTGTTCTACCTGTTCACCCTGGTGCTGGGCTTCGGTGCGGCCGCGCTGATCGGCGCGGAGCGCATCAAGGGCGCCCCCGGCGGGGTGAACTCGGCGGCGCCGCTGCTTGCGTACGAGCTGGGCGGTTCCGTGCTCATGGGGCTGATCGCGGCCGTGGCGTTCGCCACCATCCTGGCCGTGGTTGCCGGGCTGGCCATCACGGCGTCGGCGTCCTTCGCGCACGACATCTACACGTCCGTGATCAAGAAGGGGAACTCGGACCCCCGCCAGGAGCTGCGCGTGGCCAAGACCACCGTGGTGGTCATCGGTGTGATCTCGATCGCCGGCGGCATCGGGGCTCAGGGCCAGAACGTGGCGTTCCTGGTGGCGCTGGCCTTCGCGGTGGCGGCCTCTGCCAACCTGCCCACCATCCTGTACTCCCTGTACTGGAAGGGCTTCACCACCCGCGGGGCGGTGCTGTCCATGTACGGCGGGCTGATCCTGTCCGTGGTGCTGATCGTCTTCTCGCCGGTGATGTCCGGATCGGAGACCTCCATGATCCCCGGTGCGGACTTCGCCATCTACCCGCTGTCCAACCCGGGCATCATCTCGATCCCGGCGTCCTTCCTGCTGGGCTTCCTGGGCTCGGTCACGGAACGCCGCCGCGAGGACCCGGTCAAGCAGTCCGAGATGGAGGTGCGCTCGCTCACAGGTGTGGGTGCAGAGACGGCGGTCTCGCACTGATCCGGCGGCCCGTGTCCCCACTGTGGCGCGACATCATGCGGTGGGAACTCATTAGTCCTCCAAACTGGTAGTACACTGTACGACGGTTCGCTGACCAGAGCGACTGCGGGTCACCGCATGCTTGAGCAACGAAAACTTGAGGTGGAGAACATGGGCATTTTTAGCTGGATCATCCTCGGCCTGATCGCTGGCGCTCTCGCCAAGCTGATCCTGCCGGGCAAGCAGGGTGGTGGGATCATCGTCACCATCATCCTGGGCATCGTGGGCGCGTTCCTCGGTGGCTGGCTGGGCTCCTTCATCCCGGGCCTGCACGCCGGTATCGACAAGATCAGCATCGGCACCATCATCACGTCCGTGATCGGCGCGATCATCGTGCTGCTGATCTACGGCTTGGTGGTCAACCGCCGCCGCTGAACCCAGCGGTCCTGAGGACCACTGCACAAGGGCGTCACCTACGGGTGGCGCCCTTGTCGCATGTCCGAGCGGGTGCCGCCCGTCAAGGGGAGGCCTCGGGCCAGGTTCGGGAGGGCTCCGGGGCGCGCCGCGCCATACTGGAACCATGACTTCCCCACGGACCATGACCCCCGATCTCGACCGCGCCACGAGTGCCGCGCCCCGGCGGCTGGTGATCCTGGGCTCCACGGGGTCCATCGGCACGCAGGCGCTCGACGTCGTGGAACGGGCCGCGGACCTCGCACGGCCGGAGTCGGACGCCCAGCACCCGCCGTTCGAGGTCCTCGCGCTGGCGGCGGGCGCGGGCAACCTGGAGCTGCTCGCGCGGCAGGCCGTGCGCTTCCGCGTGGCCGCGGTGGGCACGAGCGGCACCGCGGACGACGCCGCGCGGCTGGGTGAGCTGCTCGCGGACGCCGCGCGGGCGGCGTCGTCACCGGTGCCCGAGGTGCTGCACGGCGAGCGCGCCGCCACGGAGCTCGCCGCGTGGGACGGCGCCGACCTGGTGCTCAACGGCATCACCGGCAGCATCGGGCTCGCGCCCACCCTGGCCGCGCTGGGGGCGGGGCACCGGGTGGCGCTGGCCAACAAGGAGTCGCTGATCGCGGGCGGTCCGCTCGTCACGGCGGCCGCTGCGGGCACGGGCCTCACGAACGCTCTGATCCCCGTGGACTCCGAGCACTCCGCGATCGCGCAGGCGCTGCGCTCGGGCACGGCGGCGGAGGTGGAGCGCCTCGTGCTCACGGCCTCGGGAGGCCCGTTCCGGGGGATGAGCCGCGCGCAGCTTGCGCACGTGACGCCGGAGCAGGCGCTGCGCCACCCCACGTGGGACATGGGTGCCATGGTCACCACCAACTCCGCCACCATGGTCAACAAGGCGCTCGAGGTGCTCGAGGCGTCCCTGCTGTTCGACGTGCCCCTCGACCGGATCGACGTGACCGTGCACCCGCAGTCGGTGGTGCACTCGATGGTCCAGTTCGTGGACGGCTCCACCCTGGCCCAGGCCTCGCCCCCGGACATGCGGCTGCCCATCGCCCTGGGCCTCGCGTGGCCGCACCGCGTCCCGGGGGCCGCCGCGGCGTGCGACTGGACCCGTGCCGCCGAGTGGACGTTCGAGCCGCTCGACGCCGAAGCGTTCCCCGCGGTCGAGCTCATGAAGCACGCGGGGGCCCTCGGAGGCACGTGGCCCGCGGTCTTCAACGCCGCGAACGAGCAGGCGGTCCACGCGTTCCACCGCGGCGCGCTCGGCTTCCTCCAGATCGTGGAGCTCGTGGCGAGCGTGGTGGACGAGCACACCGGTGTGCGCGAGCCCTTCCTCGAGGACGTGTTGGAGGCCGAGCGGTGGGCCCGCGCCCGGGCCGACGAGCGGATCGCCCGGGGATAGTGCCGACTGGGCCCTGCCCGAGGCCACGAGGCCGGGCCGGGCCGAGGTGGCGGCACCGGACGATGGGAGCGCGGTGCGGGGCGGCGCGACGGTCGGGGCGGCGTCGTCCGGGCTGCCGGTGGGAGACCGCGGCTCCACCACCCGCGGTGAGCCCAGGGGAGTGGTGCGATGGGGCCGGGACGGTGCCCGCGTCGGGGAGGGGGCCCACGGCGTGCTAGGCTCGTGGGCGGATGACGAGTTCCGGCGCGTAGCTCTGGCTGGCCGGACGGCAACCCTCTCCCGTAGCGGGGTGCCCCAGATGACCATCCGGCCGCGGTTCGAACCGATCACGGCAAGTGCGGTTTCTCTTCAAATGGCACGTGTCTGATCCTTGCCCTCATCCAGGTGGGACCGCTCGCTCCGCGCGACCGGACCCCGACCCTGGAAAGGCACGATCGTGCGAAGCAAACGACTGCTCCCCGTAGTACTGGCCACCACCCTGGGCCTGACCCTCACCGCGTGCGGCGGCGGCTCCGAAAACACCGACCCTACCGCCGACGGCAAGATCACCATCGGCATCGTGGGTGCCACGCCCGTCCAGGACGCGTTCAAAGAGGTGGCCGCGAAGAACGACGTGTCCGTTGAGTTCGTGGACTTCAGCGACTACAGCCAGCCGAACCCCGCCCTGAAGAGCGGGGACATCGACATGAACTGGTTCCAGCACATCGCCTACCTCGCGGACTACAACAACAGCTCCGGTGACACCATCACGCCCGTGGGCTCCACGTCCATCTTCCCGCTGGGGCTGTACTCCAAGACCGCGAAGTCCGTGTCCGAGCTCAAGCAGGGGGACGAGATCGCCGTCCCCAACGACTCGATCAACCTCTCGCGCTCCCTGAACCTGCTCCAGCAGCAGGGCCTGGTCTCCTTCACCAAGGACACGATCGCACCCACCGAGCAGGACATCGACAAGGAGAAGTCCAAGGTCACGGTCCGCCCGGTCTCCGCCGAGCAGACTGTGCTGTCCATGGACTCCGTGGCCGGCTCCGTGGTGAACAACGACTTCCTGGACCGCGCGAACCTCGACCCGAAGAACGCCCTCGCCCAGGACGACCCCACGGCGGACAGCGCCAAGGTCTACGACAACCTCTTCGCCGCGACCGAGGCGAACGCGGACAACGAGACGCTGAAGAAGGTCGCGGGCTTCTACTACGACGACAAGGTCCAGGAGGCCGAGAAGAAGGAGACCAAGGGCACCGCGGTTCCCACCCGGGTGGACCAGCAGGAGCTCAAGGACCTGCTGGCCCGCTACTCCACCGACCTCAAGGAGCAGAGCAAGTGAGCCCAGCCTCCACGGCGGACGCACTGGTCAGATTCAAGGACGTCAGCAAGGTCTTCACCACCGGGTCCCGGCGGCGAGCCCGCACGGTGACCGCGGTGGACTCCGTGAACCTGGAGATCCGCCGCGGTGAGGTCTTCGCGGTGATCGGGTACTCCGGGGCCGGCAAGTCCACCCTTGTGCGGCTCATCAACGGCCTGGAACCGGTGACCTCCGGGTCCCTGGAAGTGGCGGGGCAGCGCGTGAACGGCCGCTCCGAGACCCAGCTGGCACCCGTCCGGCGGGACATCGGCATGATCTTCCAGCAGTTCAACCTGTTCACCTCGCGCACCGTGGCGGGCAACATCGAGTACCCGCTCAGGCGCGCTGGGTGGAAGGCGGAGGACCGGCAGGCCCGCGTGGCCGAGCTGCTCGAGTTCGTGGGCCTCACCGAGCGCGCGGGCAACTACCCCGAGCAGCTCTCGGGCGGGCAGAAGCAGCGCGTGGGCATTGCGCGCGCGCTCGCCACCAGCCCCGAGCTGCTGCTCGCGGACGAGTCCACGTCCGCCCTGGACCCCGAGACCACGCAGGAGGTGCTCGGGCTGCTGCGCCGCGTCAACCGCGAGCTCGGGATCACCATCGTGCTGATCACCCACGAGATGGACGTGGTGCGTGCCGTCGCGGACCGCGTGGCCGTGATGGACGGCGGGCGCGTCGTCGAGACCGGGACCACCGCGGAGGTTTTCGCGCACCCGCAGGCGGAGACCACCCGCAGGTTCGTGTCCTCCGTGATGCGCACCGTGCCCCGGGAGGACGAGCTCGCGAAGCTCCGCTCCGAGCACCCGGGCCGCCTCGTGCTCGTGGACGTCGCGGACCGCAACAGGATCGGGACGGCGCTGTCCGAGGCCGCGCGCGACGGCGTGAGCTTCGAGATCGCCTTCGGCGGGATCTCCATCCTGCAGTCACACACGTTCGGAACGCTCACGCTGTCCCTCGACGGACCCGAGGACGCCGTGTCCCGGGCCGTCGAGGCGCTGCGGGCGGTCACCACGGTCCAGGAGGTGTCCGAGTAATGAACTGGTCGACTCTCGGCCCGCAGTTGCTGCAGGCAACCGGGCAGACGCTGTACATGGTCACCGTGACCCTCGTCCTCGCCGGACTCATCGGCCTGGCCGTGGGCGTGGGGCTCTACGTGACCCGCCGGGGCAACATCCTGCAGAACGGCGTGGTGTTCACCGTGCTGAACCTGCTGGTGAACTTCGTGCGCCCCATCCCGTTCATCATCCTGCTGGCCGCCCTCGGCAAGGTCACGGAGGAGGTCGTCGGGTCCCGCCTGGGGCCCAACGCGGCGATCTTCGCCATGACCATCGGCGCCACCTTCGCGGTGGCACGGATCGTCGAGCAGAACCTCATGACGGTGGATCCGGGGGTGGTCGAGGCCGCCCGCTCCATGGGGGTGTCACGCTGGCGGATCATCACCACGGTGATCCTCCCCGAGGCCCTCGGCCCCCTGGTGCTGGGCTACACGTTCCTGGTGATCGGCATCACGGACATGTCGGCCATGGCTGGCGCGATCGGTGCCGGCGGACTGGGCGACTTCGCGCTGCGCCTGGGCTACCAGCGGTTCAACGACGAGGTCACGTGGGCCGCGGTGATCGTGATCATCGTGCTGGTCCAGCTCGTGCAGTTCTTCGGCAACTGGCTCGCGCGCCGGATCATGCGCCGCTGAGCGCCCGCGCCGAGCACCCCCGCCGCCCCCGGGCACGCACCCGCGTGCCGGGGGCGGCGTCGTGCTCCCGGCGTCCCGCCGGCGTCAGCGGCGTCGGAGGAGTGGGGCACAATGGGGGGAGCAACGTTCGCGGGGCGCGCGTCTCGGGCCCCGCAGGTCGATTCCCCTGGAGGAAACACGTGACCTCGGTCAACCTCGGCATGCCCGCAGCACCCCAGCCCGTCCTGTCCCCGCGGCGCAAGACCCGCCAGATCCGGGTGGGCTCGGTGGGAGTGGGATCCGACTCACCCATCAGCGTGCAGTCGATGACCACCACCCCCACCACCGACATCAACGCCACGCTGCAGCAGATCGCGGAGCTCAACGCCGCGGGCTGCGACATCGTGCGCGTGGCGTGCCCGTCCCAGGACGACGCCGACGCCCTGCCGATCATCGCCAAGAAGTCCCCGATCCCGGTGATCGCGGACATCCACTTCCAGCCCAAGTACGTCTACGCCGCGATCGACGCCGGGTGCGCCGGCGTGCGCGTGAACCCGGGCAACATCCGCAAGTTCGACGACCAGATCGAGGGCATCTCCCGCGCCGCGGAGGCGGCCGGGGTGTCCATCCGGATCGGCGTGAACGCGGGTTCCCTGGACAAGCGGCTGCTCGAGAAGTACGGCAAGGCCACCCCGGAGGCCCTCATGGAGTCCGCCGTGTGGGAGGCCTCCCTGTTCGAGCAGCACGACTTCCACGACTTCAAGATCTCGGTCAAGCACAACGACCCCGTCACCATGGTCCGGGCCTACCAGCTGCTCGCCGAGCGCGGGGACTGGCCCCTGCACCTGGGGGTCACCGAGGCCGGCCCCGCGCTGCAGGGCACAGTCAAGTCCGCCACGGCCTTCGGGATCCTGCTGTCCCAGGGGATCGGGGACACCATCCGCGTGTCCCTCTCCGCCCCTCCGGTGGAGGAGGTCAAGGTGGGCAACCAGATCCTGCAGTCCCTCGGACTGCGCCCGCGCAAGCTCGAGATCGTCTCGTGCCCGTCCTGCGGGCGCGCCCAGGTGGACGTGTACAAGCTCGCGGAGGAGGTCAACGAGGGGCTCGCGCACCTCACCGTGCCGCTGCGCGTGGCCGTGATGGGCTGCGTGGTCAACGGTCCGGGGGAGGCCCGCGAGGCGGACCTCGGCGTGGCCTCGGGCAACGGCAAGGGTCAGATCTTCGTGCGGGGAGAGGTCATCAAGACCGTCCCCGAGGACCAGATCGTGGAGACCCTGCTCGCCCAGGCCAACGAGATGGCCGAGAGCATGGAGCTGGACGAGAACGGTCAGCCCGTGGAGGGCGCTCCGGTCGTGACCGCCGGGTGATCCTGCGCCGCACCGCGCGGGCGCTCGCACCCGCCGCCGTGGATCCCGCGGCACTGGACCGGCTCCTGGCGCGGGACCCCGTGTCCTCGGTGTTCGTGGCGTCGCACGTGCAGCGGGTCCGAGCCTCGGGAGGGCGCCCGCCCGTCTACGGGGTCGCGGATGCTGCCGGAGCCCTGGTGGGGGCGTGCTGGGCGGGCACCAACGTGGTGCCCGTGGCCCTGGACGCGCGCGGCACGGACCTCGTGGCGGACGCCCTGGCCCGCGGGGGTCCGCGCTTCGCCTCCTTCTTCGGACCAGCGGAACCTGTGCTCGGGCTATGGCAGCGGCTGCGGGACACGTGGCCCGCCCCGTTCGACGTGCGCCCCGTCCAGCCGCTGCTGGTCATGGACCGGGACCCGGACCCCGCACTGCTCACCGGCCCGGCCGGCACCGTCCGGTGGGGCACGGAGGCGGACGCGGATCGGGTGGTCCCGGCGGCCGCCGCGATGTTCACCGAGGAAGTGGGATACTCGCCGCTGACGAGCGGCGGTCACGGCTACCGCCAGCGGATCCGGTCGCTGCTGCGCGAGCAGCGCACCGCGGTGCTCACGGACCACCGGGGTGAGGTGGTCTTCAAGGCGGACATCGGCTCCCTGCACGCGGGCGTGTGCCAGATCCAGGGCGTGTGGGTGGCCCCGGAGCACCGCGGCCGCGGACTGGCCGTGCCGTGCATGGCCGCAGCCGTGGCGCTCGCGAGGACGCAGGCGCCCGTGGTGAGCCTCTACGTGAACTCCTACAACGCCCCGGCCCTGGCCACGTACCGCCACGTGGGCTTCGAGCGCCACGGCGATTTCGCCACGGTGCTCCTGTGACACCGCCGGGCGCGGCGGCCGCCGGGGCAGCACAGCGATAGACTCGCGGCAGACATCAGCAGCTTCGATCGGCCCGGTCACGGGCGGTTAGGACCTATTCGTGCCGCTTCGCCTCAGTTCCCTGTTCCTGCGCACCCTGCGCGAAGATCCGGTGGACGCCGACGTCGACAGCCACAAGCTGCTCGTGCGCGCCGGCTACATCCGCCGCGCGGCCCCCGGCATCTACACGTGGCTGCCCCTGGGGCTCGCCGTGCTGCGCCGGGTCGAGGGCATCGTGCGCGAGGAGATGGACGCGATCGGCGCCCAGGAGGTCCACTTCCCGGCGCTGCTGCCGCGCGAGCCGTACGAGGCGAGCAACCGCTGGACCGAGTACGGGGAGAACCTCTTCCGGCTGCAGGACCGCAAGGGTGCGGACTACCTGCTGGCTCCCACGCACGAGGAGATGTTCACCCTGCTGGTCAAGGACATGTACTCGTCCTACAAGGACCTGCCCGTGATGCTCTACCAGATCCAGACCAAGTACCGGGACGAGGCCCGTCCGCGGGCGGGGCTGCTGCGCGGGCGCGAGTTCATCATGAAGGACTCCTACTCCTTCGACGTGGACGACGCCGGGCTCGACGACGCCTACGCCAAGCACCGGGCCGCGTACGTCCGCATCTTCGAGCGTCTCGGGCTCCCGGTGGTGGCGGTCTCCGCCACGTCCGGTGCCATGGGCGGCTCGCGCTCCGAGGAGTTCATGCACCCCTCCGTGGTGGGCGAGGACACCTTCGTGCGTTCGGCGGGCGGCTACGCCGCGAACGTGGAGGCCGTCACCACGGTGGTGCCGGAACCGGTGGACTACACCGACGCCCCCGCGGCCCAGGTGCACCGCACCCCGGACAGCCCCACCATCGACACCCTGGTGTCCCGCTCCAACGAGCTGCACCCCCGCGAGGGGCAGCCGTGGACCGCGGCGGACACCCTGAAGAACGTGCTGCTCTCGGTCTCCCTGCCCGAGGGCGGCACGCAGCTCGTGGCCGTGGGCGTTCCCGGTGACCGCGAGATCGACCTCAAGCGCGTGGAGGCCGGGATCGGCGAGGCCCTCGGGATCGGCGGCGAGCTCGAGGTCGAGGCCGCCTCGGAGGAGCAGCTGCGCGCGGTCCCCGAACTCGTCAAGGGCTACATCGGCCCGGGTCTGAGCCGGGAGGACGCCCTGCTCGGCACCGAGTCCCGCACCGGGATCCCGTACTTCGTGGACCCGCGCGTGGTGCCGGGCACCCGCTGGATCACCGGCGCGAACGTGGCCGAGGCGCACGTCTACGACCTCGTGGCCGAGCGGGACTTCACGTGGGACGCCACCCTGGAGGCCTGCACGGTGCGCGAGGGGGATCCGGCCCCGGACGGCTCCGGCCCGCTCGAGATCGCCCGCGGCATGGAGATGGGCCACGTGTTCCAGCTCGGCCGCAAGTACGCCGAGGCCCTCGGGCTCAAGGTGCTCGACAGCAACGGCAAGCTCGCCACGGTCACCATGGGCTCCTACGGGATCGGCGTCACGCGCGCGCTGGCCGCCGTCGCGGAGTTCTACCACGACGAGCACGGACTGCTGTGGCCCCGGAACCTGAGCCCCGCGGACGTCCACGTGGTGGCCACGGGCAAGGGTCCCGAGGTGCTGGAGGCCGCCGAGGAGATCGTGGCGCACCTCGAGGCCGCGGGTGTCTCCGTGCTCTTCGACGACCGCCCCAAGGTCTCCCCGGGCGTGAAGTTCCGCGACGCCGAGCTGCTCGGGGTCCCCACGGTGCTCGTGGTCGGGCGGGGACTCGCGGACGGTGTGCTGGAGCTCAAGGACCGCCGCAGCGGCACGAGCCGCGACATCGCCAGGGACCAGGTGGTGGCGGAGATCACCGCGGAGCTGCAGGGCCAGGAGGGCCCCGCGGCCGAGTAGCACCCGCGGCGCACCCGGACGATGGATTCCTCGTTCCTCGCGGGCTCGGGCCTCGACACCGCTGCCCCCGGCCTGCTCGCGCTGCTGGCCCTCACCGGGCTCGCGGCGGGGTTCATCGACGCCGTGGTGGGTGGCGGCGGGCTGCTGCAGCTCCCCGCGACCCTCATGGTCCCCGGGCTCACCCCCGTGCAGGCGCTGGCCACCAACAAGATGGGCTCGGTGTTCGGCACGGCCACCTCGGCGCTCACGTTCTACCGTCGCGTGCGACCGGACCTGCGCACCGCCCTGCCCATGGCGGCGGTGGCGTTCGCGGCCGCGGGGGCGGGTGCCGCGGTGGCCGCGGCCCTGCCCGCCTCGGTGTTCAAACCGGTGATCGTGGTGGCGCTGGTGGCCGTGCTCGCCTTCACGGTCCTCCGCCCGTCCATGGGGCGTCTGACCCGGCTGCGCCACTCCGGCGCCCGGCACCACGGCCGGGCCGCGGCACTGGGAGCCCTCATCGGCTTCTACGACGGCGTGATGGGCCCGGGCACGGGCTCGTTCCTGATCATCGGGCTGGTGTCCGTGCTGGGCTACAGCTTCCTGGCCGCGAGCGCCAAGGCGAAGATCGTGAACCTGGCCACCAACCTGGGTGCCATTGCGGTGTTCGCCGCGCACGGCTCGGTGCTGTGGGGCCTGGGGCTCGTGCTCGGGCTGAGCAACATGGCCGGCGGGTACGTGGGCGCCCGCACCGCGGTGGCCCGGGGCAGCGGGTTCATCCGCGGTGTGTTCTTCGCGGTAGTGGCCGTGCTGATCGTCAAGCTCGGCTGGGACGTCCTCCGGGGCCGCTGAGGCTGTTCCACCGCGCTCGCAGCCTGGCCCGCATTCTTCGCGCAGCGCGGGGACGCACCGCATCCGGCCCTGTTCGCACCGCGCCCCGCCGGTCGTCGCCCTCCCGCCGGTCCGCGTCGAGCGCGGCACGTCCGCGACCCGGGGAGGCCGCAGTCTTCCCGGTCAGCTCCGACCCGGCAGGGCGGGCACGGGGGCGCGGGGCGCGAGCGCCTGTCCCGCGCGGGCCGTCTCGCGCAGCGCCGTGACGAGCCACGCACGGTCCCCGGACGACGACGCCGCCACGGCCGCCACGAGCGCGTCGCCCGCCTCGTGCTGCGTGCCGCCCACGGCCTGGGCGGGCTCCCGCTCCAAGCCTGCAGGCAGCCGGTACCAGCCCCGCGCGGGCGGGGGATCGCACGCGAGCAGGGCGGTCGCGGCGGGGGAGGCCAGGGACCGCTCCGTACTGCTTCTCACCGATGCGACCGTCTCTGCCGCGGTGGCGTCCTGGGCGTCCAAGCGGGCGCTGGCCGCCTCGGCCGTGTATCCCGAGCGGTCGAGGGCCGTGACCGCCGCGAGCACCTCGGTCGTGCACGTCGGGGCGCCCTGGGCGTCGCCGTCGGTGTTCCCGGTGCTGCCGTTCGCCGCGTCGCTGTCATCCGCGCCCCCCGGGGTGCTCCGGGTGGCGTCCCCCGCATCGGCGGCGGTCGATCCTGAGCCGGGGCCGGACGCCGCGGCGGCTGCCGCATCCTCGGGGGCCGTGATGGTGTCGTTCGGCGCCGGCGTGTCCTCAGGGCTCGTCAGCGAGCCGCGGGAGCCGCTGTCCGGGGACCCGCCGCGCTCGGACTGCTCGGCCGCCCACCAGGAGGCGGCCACCGCCGCGACCGTCGCGGCCAGTTCGGGGTCTCGCGCGGTCATGGCGAGGCGCCCCATCCGGTCGGCGGCGTCCGCGAGGTCCCGGGGCGGCCCACCGGTTCCTCCGCGCTCGTCGAGCCGCCGCTGCTGCGCGGGGGACGCCGCGGGGCCGAGGGCGTCGAGCTGCCGGGCCAGGGCGTCGTCGGGCAGCCACCGGGGGTCGGGGTGCAGCTCGGCGCGCACGGCGGTGACCGTGGCGCGCGCGGAGAGGCGGGCGGCGTCGTCGTCGGACACCGGGCGCCACAAAGCCCACGCGCCGGCCGCGAGCACGAGCACCAGGAGCACGGCGAGCACCAGGGCCGTGAGACGCGCGGCACGCGGTGGCGCCGAGGGCGGACGAGGGCTCACGAATTCCTCCGGGGGACGGGTCTGCACCATGATAGGGACCGCGACCGACCCGCACACGCGGCCACGAGACCCAGGAGAAGAGGACGCATGAGTTCCGAGCACCACGCACCCATCCGCGCGACCGTCGAACCGGTGGTGGCGGCCGCCGGGCTGCACCTCGAGGAGTGCGAGCTGAAGGGGCAGGGGGCCACCCGCACGCTGCAGGTCCTCGTGGACCTCCCGGACGGCACCGAGGCCCTCGGGCTGGACCGCGTGGCCGCGGTGGCCCAGGAGATCTCCGACGCGCTGGACCGCGACGACCCCGTTCCCGGCCCGCCCTACGAGCTCGAGGTCTCCTCGCCCGGTGCCACCCGGACGCTCGAGACGCCGCGGCACTGGAGGCGCACCGTGGGCCACCTCGTGCGGATCCGCCCGCTCGAGGGGGAGCGCTACACCGCCCGGCTGCTCGAGGCCCACGAGGACCACGCGGTGGTCCAGCGCTCCCACCAGCCGAAGAAGGGGATGCCCGTGAAGCTGCTGGACCCGGAGCGCGTGGACTACGCGTCGATCCGCACCGCGCGGTCCGAGGTGGAGAACTGACGTCCCCGCGGGGATGTACCATTGCCCACAAGAGGACATGACCACACAGCCATGCAGCAGCGCACCGCACACTCCCGTGCGGCGCGCTGTTTGGTTCCCGGGGGCAGCCAGGCCCGCAGACCCGGCGTGGCGGGACGGAAGGCCGGACACATGGACATCGACATGAGCACCCTGCGACTGCTCGAGCGCGAGCGGGACATCCCCGTGGACGTGTTGATCCCCACCATCGAGCAGGCGCTGCTGCTGGCCTACATGCGCTCGCCGGGGGCCATCGACGGCGCCCGCGCCGAGGTGGAGCGCCGCACCGGCCACGTGACCATCTGGGCCCCGGAGCTCGACGAGCAGGACCAGCGCATCGGCGAGTTCGACGACACCCCCTCCGGTTTCGGGCGGATCGCCGCGGCCACCGCCCGCCAGGTGATCCTGCAGAAGCTGCGGGACGTCGAGGACGACAACGTCCTGGGCCACTTCAAGGGCCGCGAGGGCGAGCTGGTCTCCGGGCAGATCCAGCAGGGCAACAACCCCAGGATGGTCCAGGTGAACCTGGGCACGGTGGAGGCCCTGCTGCCCCCGCACGAGCAGGTCCCCGGGGAGACCTACCGCCACGGCGACCGCATCCGCGCGTTCGTGGTGGAGGCCAAGCGCGGCTTCAAGGGCCCGTCCATCACGCTCTCCCGCTCCCACCCGGACCTCGTGCGCCGGCTGTTCGAGATGGAGGTCCCCGAGATCGCGGACGGCTCCGTGGAGATCGTCACCCTGGCGCGTGAGGCCGGGCACCGCACCAAGATGGCCGTGGAGGCCCGCCGCCCGGGTGCCAACGCCAAGGGCGCGTGCATCGGGGACATGGGCTCGCGCGTGCGCGCGGTCATGAACGAGCTGGGGGAGGAGAAGATCGACATCATCGACTTCTCGCAGGACCCGGCCGAGTTCATCGGCAACGCGCTGTCCCCGGCGCGCGTCTCGCGCGTGGTGGTGCTCGACGACGCCGCCCGCTCGGCGCGCGCGGTGGTCCCCGACTCCCAGCTCTCGCTGGCCATCGGCAAGGAGGGGCAGAACGCCCGACTCGCCGCCCGGCTGACGGGCTGGAAGATCGACATCGTCCCCGAATCCCGCGCAACGGACCGCTGAGACCCGCGGGATTCGGGGGATCGGCGCCCCGCGCGCTAGACTGTGCTCTGATCAGGTGGACCATCTGCCGTGATCGTGCGCGCTCCGGCGCCGGACGGTCCACGGGGATGGCACACGAGGAGCAGGCATGAGCACCACGAGCCGTCGCACCTGCGTGGGTTGTCGCGCCGTGACGTCCCCCGATCAACTCGTCCGCGTGACGACGGAGAGCACCGCAGCCGGCCCTCGGGTCGTCGTGGATCTCCGGCGCCAGTTGGGAGGCCGTGGGGCCTGGGTGCACGCCACCCCCCGCTGCGTCGACCTCGCGATCCGGAAACGGGCCTTCAACCGCTCGTTCCGCACCGCGGTCAGCGCACAGGACCTCATGGAACAGCTCCGCGTGCTCCTGCCCGTGCAGGAGCACGAACACCAGGAAAGCGAGTCAGAAGACCATGGAAAACCGATGAGTGCCGGCCGATGAGTACCTCCACGTACTCACCCCGCAGCCGTGCAGGACACCCGCGCACCGCGCCCGTGTTCGGCGGCGGCTTCAACGGAAGATAAACGGTTCGTACCTGTGTCGGTGCGGACCGAGACAGGAGAACAGTGGCCAAGCCCCGTGTCCACGAGCTCGCGAAAGAGCTCGGAATCACGTCCAAGGAAGCAATTTCCAAACTTCAGGAACTCGGTGAGTTCGTCCGTGGCGCCTCGTCCACGGTGGAACCGCCCGTAGCCAAGAAGCTGCGCACCGCGTTCCCGGCCGGCGGCGACAGCGCCCCGGCCGCCAAGCCCGCGGCCAAGGCCCCCGCCCAGGGTGTCAAGAAGCCCGCCGCGGCCGGTCCCAAGCCCGGCGCCAAGGCACCCGCCAAGCCCGCCGCGTCCGGCAACGCCGCCCGGGCCGAGAAGCCCGCGGCGTCCGAGGCCCCCAAGGCCGCGGCTGCGTCGTCGGAGGCGCCGAAGTCCGCCGCACCGCAGCAGGGCACAGCGCCCGCCGCGGCGTCGGAGTCCTCCGCGCCCGGGACCCCCGCGAGCAGCGCTCCCCGTCCCGGGGGTGCCACTCCCGGTCCGCGCAAGAGCCCCGCGCCCGGCGCCCAGCCCGGCCAGTCCGCTCCCCGCCCCGGAAACAACCCGTTCGCCTCGCAGCAGGGGATGGGCCGCTCCGAAGGCGGCGCGCAGCGCGGCGGTCCTCGCCCCGGTGGCCAGCAGCGCTCCGGCAAGCCCGGCGCCCCGCGCCCCGGCAACAACCCGTTTGCGGCCCAGCAGGGCATGCGCTCGGCCAACTCCGGCCAGGGCGGCCCCCGTCCGGGCGGTCCCCGTCCCGGTGGTCCGCGCCCCGCGCAGTCGGGCCAGGGCGGTCCGCGTCCCGGCGCTCCTCGCACGGGTGCGCCCCGGCAGGGTCAGGGCGGCCCCCGTCCCGGTGGTCCGCGCCCCTCGCCCAACATGATGCCCGGCCAGACCACGAGCGTGGCGCCGATCGGCAGCCGTCCGGCTCCGGGTAGCGGTCCGCGCCGCGGTGGCGGCCCCGGTGGTGGACCCGGCGGCGGCGGTGGCTTCCGCGGCCGCGGCGGCCGTGGCGGTACCCAGGGTGCCTTCGGTCGCGGCGGAGCCCGCGGCAAGCACCGCAAGTCGAAGCGGGCGAAGCGCCAGGAGCTCGAGCAGATGAGCGCACCCGCCGTCGGCGGTGTGTCGGTGCCGCACGGTGACGGCAGCACGGTCGTGCGCCTGCGCCGCGGTGCCTCGCTCATGGACTTCGCGGAGAAGATCAACGCCAACCCGGCCTCGCTGGTGACCGTGCTGATCCACCTCGGTGAGATGGCCACGCAGACCCAGTCCCTGGACGAGGGGACGTTCCAGCTGCTGGGTGCCGAGCTCGGCTACCAGATCCAGGTGGTGTCCCCGGAGGACGAGGAGCGCGAGCTGCTCGAGTCCTTCGACATCGACCTCGACGCCGAGCTGGAGGCCGAGGGCGAGGACGTCCTCGCGCCGCGGCCCCCGGTCGTCACGGTCATGGGCCACGTGGACCACGGTAAGACTCGCCTGCTGGACGCGATCCGCAACACCAAGGTGATCGAGGGCGAGGCCGGCGGCATCACCCAGCACATCGGTGCGTACCAGATCTCCACCGAGGTGGACGGCCAGGAGCGCCTGATCACCTTCATCGACACCCCGGGCCACGAGGCGTTCACCGCCATGCGTGCCCGTGGTGCCCAGGTCACGGACATCGCCGTGCTGGTGGTGGCCGCGGACGACGGCGTCATGCCGCAGACCGTGGAGGCGCTGAACCACGCGCAGGCCGCGAACGTGCCGATCGTCGTCGCCGTGAACAAGGTGGACAAGCCGGACGCCAACCCGGACAAGATCCGCGGCCAGCTCACCGAGTACGGCCTCGTGCCCGAGGAGTACGGCGGCGACACCATGTTCGTGGACGTCTCGGCGCGCGAGAACCTGAACATCGACGAGCTGCTGGACGCGATCGTGCTGACCGCGGACGGTGCCCTGGAGCTGCAGGCCAACCCGGACAAGAACGCCCGCGGCGTGGCCATCGAGGCGAACCTGGACAAGGGCCGAGGCGCGGTGTGCACCGTGCTGGTCCAGTCCGGCACGCTGAAGGTTGGCGACTCGATCGTCGCCGGCGCGGCGTACGGCCGTGTCCGCGCGATGTTCGACGAGATGGGCCGCACCGTGGAGGCGGCCACGCCGTCCCGCCCGGTGCAGGTGCTGGGTCTGTCCACCGTGCCGCGCGCCGGTGACACGTTCCTGGCCACCCAGGAGGAGCGCACCGCCCGCCAGATCGCCGAGAAGCGTGAGGCCGCGGACCGCAACGCCCAGCTGGCCAAGCGCCGCAAGCGCATCACGCTGGAGTCCTTCGACGAGGCCGTGGCCGAGGGCAAGATCGACACCCTCAACCTCATCATCAAGGGCGACGTGTCCGGTGCCGTGGAGGCGCTCGAGGACTCGCTGCTCAAGATCGACGTGGGCGAGGAGGTCCAGCTGCGCGTGATCCACCGCGGCGTGGGCGCCATCACGCAGAACGACGTGAACCTGGCCACGGTGGACAACGCCGTGATCATCGGCTTCAACGTCCGCCCTGCCGAGCGCGTCACGGAGCTCGCGGACCGCGAGGGCGTGGAGATGAAGTTCTACTCCGTCATCTACAACGCCATCGACGAGGTCGAGAGCGCGCTCAAGGGCATGCTCAAGCCGGAGTACGAGGAGGTGGAGCTCGGCACCGCCGAGATCCGCGAGGTGTTCCGCTCCTCCAAGTGGGGCAACATCGCCGGTGCCTACGTCACCAAGGGCCTCATCCGCCGCAACGGCAAGGCCCGCCTGGTGCGCGACGGCAACGTGGTGCAGGACAACCTCAGCATCGACTCGCTGCGCCGCTTCAAGGACGATGCCACCGAGGTGCGGGAGGGCTACGAGTGCGGTATCGGGCTCGGCTCCTTCAACGACATCCACGAGGGTGACATCATCGAGACCTGGGAGATGCGCGAGAAGCCGCGCGACTGACCGGCTCGACCGGCCGCCGTGCCCCGCGTGGGCGCGGCGGCCGGACCACTCGGGAGTCAGCGGTGCCCGGGGAACCCGCACGGGGTCCCCGGGCACCGCTCTCCCACCGTGGTCCGCCTCCCGGGGCGGACCGCACCGGACGGGGCACTCCCGCGTGACCCGTCGCCAGCAGGACGCAGCGCCCGGCGCTGCCAGCAGACGAGGAGTTCCACCATGGCCGACGCCGCACGCGCCGCACGACTGGCCGACCGCATCAAGGTGATCGTGGCCCAGGCGCTCGAACGCCGGGTCAAGGACCCGCGCCTCGGGTTCGTCACCGTCACCGACGCGCGGGTCACCAACGACCTGCAGCACGCCACGCTCTACTACACCGTGTACGGGGACGAGGAGCAGCGGGCCGACACCGCCCGCGCCCTGGAGTCCGCCAAGGGCGTCCTGCGCGCCGAGGTGGGCAAGAACATCACCGCACGGTTGACCCCCACGCTGACCTTCGTGGCCGACGAGATCCCGGCGGACGCCGCGCGGCTCGAGGAGCTGCTGCGCACCGCCCGCGAGAAGGACGCCCAGGTGGCCGAGCAGGCTCAGGGCGCGCAGTACGCCGCGGGGGAGGACGCCTACCGCACGCCGTCCGACGAGGACGACGCCGAGGGCCCCGAGTCCGCGCCGCGGGTCTGAGTCCCGTGAACGCACGACAGGACGTCCCGAGCCCGGCCCCCTCCCTGCCGAGGGTGGCCGGGCTCGTCGTCGTGGACAAGCCCCTGGGGTGGACCTCCCACGACGTCGTCGCCCGCATGCGCCGGCTCGCCGGCACCCGCAAGGTGGGGCACGCCGGCACCCTGGACCCGGCGGCGTCGGGTGTGCTGGTGATCGGGGTGGAGAAGGCCACCAAGCTGCTCACCTGGGTGACCGGCACGGACAAGACGTACCGCGCCGGGATCCGCCTGGGAGCGGCCACCGTGACCGACGACGCCGAGAGCGACGTCACGCGCACGGCCCCGCCCGAGCGGCTGGCCGGGACCACCGACGAGCAGGTTCTCGCCGCGGTCGCGCAGCTCACCGGTGAGATCCAGCAGGTGCCCTCGGCCGTGAGTGCCATCAAGGTGGACGGCAAGCGCTCCTACGCCCGCGTGCGCGGCGGCGAGGACGTCACGCTCCCGGCCCGGCCCGTGACCGTGAGCGAGTTCGCGGTGCACGGGATCCGGCGGGTCGAGGCGGCGGACGGCCAGGCCTTCATCGACGTGGACGCGACCGTGACGTGCTCGTCCGGCACCTACGTGCGTGCCCTGGCCCGGGACCTCGGGGAGGCGCTCGGCGTGGGCGGGCACCTCACGGCCCTGCGCCGCACGCGCGTGGGCACCTTCACCCTGGACCAGGCCCACACGCTCGAGGAGCTCACGGAGCAGGTGCGTTCCGGCGCCACCGTGCCCACCCTGGGCATCGCCGACGCCGCCCGGCAGCTGTTCCCGGTGCGCGAGCTCACCGCCGCGGAGGCCACGGACCTCTCCCACGGACGACGCATCGGGCCGCACGGCACGGCCGCTAACGACGCCGCCGCGGAGCCCGCGCGCGGGCGCACCGTGGCGTGCTTCGCCCCGGACGGGACGCTCGTGGCCCTCGCGGAGGACCGCGGCGGCGCGGGGCAGCGCTACGCGACGTCCGTGCTGGGCATCGCCGCCGGCGTCACGTTCTCCCCGGCCGCCGCGGAGGCCGGCGGGGCCCAGTCACGGGCTTCCCGCGACGCGGCAGCCACGCAGCCGGGCAGCGCGGACGCCGCACCCACCGACACGTACACGACACACGGAGAGCGGGCACACGACTGATGCTGTGGGGATACGACGGATGGTTCTGGGCCGCGGTGGTCCTGGGGGTCCTCTCGTGCGCGGTCTGCCTCGTGCAGGCGCTGCGCGGGCGGGCACCGGACGACTTCTCCCAGGGCTCGGTGCTCGTGCTGGAGGCGTTCCTGCTCGTGTACTGCGTGGGCTCCGTGCTGCTGCCCCTCCTGGGGCCCTCCGCCTCAGGAAGCGTGGTCGAGTACTGGGGATACCTCCTCACCGCCCTGCTCATCCCCGCGGGCACGTTCGTGTGGTCCCTCGTGGAGCGCTCCCGGTGGTCCACGCTCATCCTCGCGGCCGCGGGCCCCGTGGTGATCGTGATGGTCTACCGCATGAACTACATCTGGTACTACCAGTGACCACGGGCGCGCCGGGGAGCGCCGGCGCGCCCTCCGCAGCGAAAGGACGATGATGGACCGCGAGTCCTCCCACAGCACCCTCCAGCAGCGCTTCGGCCGCCGCGCGGGGGACCGGCGGCACGACCGCAAGAGCTCCGGCTTCGGCCGCGTGCTCATCGTCGTGTACTGGGTCTTCTCCCTCTCCGCGGGGGTGCGCTCCCTCTACCAGCTGGCCACGGAGTTCAGCCTGGCCCCGCTGGCCATCCTGCTCTCCACGCTGTCCGCCGCGATCTACGTGGTGGCCACCGTGGCGCTGTCCCGCAACGGGGCCGGGTGGCACCGGGTGGCCACCGCGGCGGTGCTCGTGGAGCTCGTGGGCGTGCTGGGGGTCGGGCTGCTCAGCGTTGTGCACGATGACTGGTTCCCCAAGGCCAGCGTGTGGTCCGGTTTCGGGGCGGGGTACGGATACATCCCCCTGGTGCTGCCCGTTGTCGGCCTCGCCTGGCTGTGGCTGACACGGCCCTCCCGGGCGGAGCGGTAGGCTCTAGGGGTGCGCCACCACCATCCCAGAACACATCGAGGAGAACAGTGATTCGTTGGAGAAGCCTGGACGAGGTCACCCCGGGGTTCGGTCCCTCCGCGGTCACCATCGGCAACTTCGACGGTGTCCACCGGGGTCACCAGGAGGTGTTCACCCGTCTGCTGAACGCCGCGCGTGAGCGCCACGCCCGTTCCGTGGTGGTCACGTTCGATCCTCACCCGGCGCTCGTCCACCGGCCCGAGTCCCACCCCGGTCTCATCATGGGGCTCGAGGACAAGCTCGACGCCCTCGAGCGCACCGGCGTGGACGCGGTGCTCGTGCTGCCCTACAGCCTGGAGTTCTCCGAACTGAGCCCCGAGCGCTTCGTGGTGGACTACCTCGTGGACCCCCTGGGCGCCGTGGCCCTCGTGATCGGCTCGGACGTGCGCCTGGGCCGCGACAACACCGGCGATCTCAGCGCCATTCGCGAGCTGGGGCGCCAGCACGGTTTCGAGGTCGTGGTCGTGGAGGACGTCCCGGGCACCCCCTCGTCCCGCGGTGAGGACGGCCACGGCGACGAGCCCGGAACCGCGGGCCGGCGGGAGGACCGCCGCTGCTCGTCCACGTGGGTGCGTTCGTGCCTCGAGGCCGGGGACATCGCGGGTGCCGCCCGTCTGCTGGGGCGCCCGCACCGGATGCGCGGGGAGGTTGTGCACGGCGCGGCCCGCGGCCGGGAGCTCGGTTTCCCCACCGCCAACCTCGCCCCCGAGGCCACCGGTTTCATCCCCGCGGACGGTGTGTACGCCGGGTGGCTCGTGGACCAGGACGGCACCCGCTGGCCCACCGCCATCTCCGTGGGCTCCAACCCCACGTTCGAGGGCGTCACGCGTCAGGTGGAGGCCCACGTGATCGACCGCCCGGAGGAGGCCGTGGAGGACTTCGACCTCTACGGACAGACCGTGGTGGTGGAGTTCGTGGAGCGGCTGCGGGGCATGGTGGCCTACCGCGGCATCGACGCCCTGGTGCAGCAGATGCGCGACGACGTCAACCGCACCCGCGACATCCTGCGCACCCACCCCCGCTCGGGGGACTGACCGCGCTCAGCCTCTCTGCGCAGTGCTGTCCCTCCGTGGAACGCGCGCGAGACGGGTCGAGCAGAGCCCACGGTGGAACCGGCCGCGGGACGCACCGTCCCGCGGCCGGTTCTCTCACATCTCCTCGTGCACCGCCGGATCGAACCCGGAGCCGCTGATGCCGGTGTGCATCATGCGCAGCCGCTCCATCTGCTCGTCCGTGAGCTCCCACTCGAACACGTCGATGTTCTCCGCCATGCGCTGCGGGTTCGAGGACTTGGGGATCGGCACGATCCCGGACTGCACGTGCCAGCGCAGCACCACCTGGGCGGGGGTGCGGCCCTGCTTCCGGGCGATCTCCGCAAGCCACTCGCTCTGCAGCAGGTCGGTCTTGCGGCCCAGCGGGGACCACGCCTCGGTGAGGATCCGGTGCTCCTGGTGGAAGCGGCGCAGCGCCTCCTGCTGGTACTGCGGGTGCAGCTCCACCTGGTTCACCACGGGCATCTCACCGGTCTCGGCCTCGAGCCGGAGCAGGTGCTCCGGGAGGAAGTTGGACACGCCGATCGAGCGGACCAGGCCCTCGTCCCGCGCGGTCATCATCTCCCGCCACGTCTGCACGTACTGGTCCACGCCCGGATTGGGCCAGTGGATCATGTAGAGGTCGAGGTGGTCGGTGCCCAGGCGGGTGAGCGTGCCCTCCAGGGAACGGCGCACGGAGGCGCGCCCATGGTCCCGGCCGGGGATCTTGGACGTGAGGAACAGCTCCGAGCGGGAGATGCCGCTGCTGCGGATGCCCCGGCCCACGCCGCGCTCGTTGCCGTAGTTCACGGCGGTGTCGACCAGCCGGTAGCCGCGCCACAGCGCCTCGGGAACGAGCGCCTCGGCCTCGGCGTCGTCCATGGGGTAGGTGCCGAGCCCGAGCTGGGGGATCTCGTGCCCGTCCCGCAGCACGTGCTTGGCCACGTCCGGCACGGCGTCCTGGAGGTCCTTCTTGCTGTCACTCACGGTGTGCTCCTCGTCTTCCTCGGCCCGCGGGCCGGTCTGCGCTGTGGTGCTCCCACCCGAGACTATCCCCGGGGCCCTTGCGCCCCACGCACCGGGCGCGTCATGACCCGCGCGGCGCGGCGTCGAGCTCGGCCAGCAGCCGGAGCACGGCCAGGGCACTGATCCGGGCGACCACGTCCAGCTCCAGGTGGAACTGCTGGTCCGCGGCGGGCCCGCACAGGTCCGAGATGCTGCGCACCGCCAGGAACGGGAGGTGGTGGCTGCCGCACACCTGCGCCAGCGCGGTGCTCTCCATGTCCGTGCTCAGCGCATCGGGGAAGACCTCGCGCGTGGCACCCACGTTCTCGGCCGTGACGAAGGATCCGCCCGAGAGCATCGTGCCGTGCCACACGGCGCGGCCCTCGGGTGCCGGGACGGCCTTCGCCGCCGCGACGAGCGCGGGGGAGGAGTGGTAGCTCTCGGGCATCCCGGGCACCTGCCCCGGGACGTAGCCGAAGGCCGTGGCGTCCGCGTCCGTGTAGCGGAAGTCGGTCCCGATCACGAGGTCTCCCACGTTCACGTCCGCGCGCAGCCCGCCGCAGGACCCGGCGGAGACCACGACACCGGGCTCGAACCTCTCGATCACCGCCGTGAGCGCCGACGCCGCGTTGACCAGCCCGATGCCGGTGCGCACCAGCAGCACGTGGGCGCCGTCCAGTTCGAGGGCGTGCAGCTCGGCGCCCCCCACAAGCTGGGGGGCACGGCTGCGCGCCCCGGCGAGGTCCAGCAACGGCTGGGCCTCCTCGGCCATGGCGACCACGACGGCCGGTGCGCCCACGCACGCGGCGAACAGGGCGGCGTCGTCCCTCACGAGAGCCCTCCCTGCGGTGCGGAACCGGACCGGGCGCGGTGCGCACGCGGATGGTGTGGGCGGGCGGGAACCGGGGAGACGGCCCGCGCGCCGGTGCGGCGGGTGCGGGGCGGTGCTGTCTGTCTGCATGCCCCCATTGTCACAGCCCGCGCAGACACCCGGAACGCACCGGTGGGCCGCCCCGGGCACAGGTCACGGGCGGCGGTGCGGTGTCCGCGGGCCACATCGGCTAGGATGGTCCACGGTCTGACTGCGGTCCGTGGCGGTCGGGCCCCGGGGCACGCCCCGGACCCCGGGCGGGAATCTCACGCACCGGGCGGTCACGGTACTAACTCGAGGAGTTACCCATGGCACTGGATGCCGCGATCAAGAACCAGATCATCACCGAGTACGCGACGCACGAGGGCGACACCGGTTCGCCCGAGGTGCAGATCGCCGTTCTGTCCCGTCGGATCTCCGACCTGACCGAGCACCTGAAGATGCACAAGCACGACCACCACACCCGTCGCGGCCTCATGGCCCTGGTGGGTCGGCGCCGTCGCATGCTTGACTACCTGCGTCGCACTGACATCGCCCGCTACCGCGCGCTCATCGAGCGTCTCGGCCTGCGCAAGTGATGTGAGTCCCAGTGGTTCCCCGCGCTGCCGTTGCGGCACGCGGGGAATCACCACACCCGGCGCCGTCCGTGACGGACACCGCCGGGGCCCGCGGTGACGCGGGCCCACGGGTCCTGACCGACCCGACACCCCAGAGCGCGGGTCCGCCGGACCCGCCGCAGCAGAAACAACCTGGCTGCGCAGCCCGCCGCATGTCGCGGTCCTCGACAGTGGCCTTCGCAACGCGAGAGCGGTGCGAGCGCCTCGATCGAAGACCGGTGTGCCGCGCGGGTCGCGCAGCGCGAAGAAACGGAGGTGACCCTTGGAGGGTCCCGAGATCCAGAGTGCCGAAGCCGTCATCGACAACGGCTCCTACGGAAAGCGCGTCGTGCGCTTCGAAACCGGGCGTCTCGCCCGTCAGGCCGCCGGCTCGGCCATGGTCTACATCGACGAGGAGACCTCGATGCTCTCGGCCACGGCCGTGGGCAAGCACCCCCGCGAGGGCTTCGACTTCTTCCCGCTCACGGTGGACGTCGAGGAGCGCATGTACGCCGCGGGCCGCATCCCCGGCTCGTTCTTCCGTCGTGAGGGCCGCCCGTCCACGGACGCGATCCTCACGTGCCGCCTGATCGACCGCCCGCTGCGCCCCGCGTTCGGCAAGGGCCTGCGCAACGAGGTGCAGGTGGTCGTCACCGTCATGTCCATCGCCCCGGACGAGATCTACAACACCGTGGCGATCAACGCCGCCTCCATGTCCACCACCCTGTCCGGGATGCCCTTCCAGGGCCCCGTGGGCGGCGTGCGCATGGCCCTGATGGCCGAGGAGAACGGCGGCCACCAGTGGATCGCGTTCCCCAAGCACTCGCAGCTCGAGAACGCCGTGTTCGACATGGCCGTGGCCGGGCGCGTGGTGACCACCAAGGACGGCGGCCAGGACGTCGCCATCATGATGGTCGAGGCCGAGGCCACCGACAACGCGTGGGAGCTCATCAAGGGCCAGGGCGCGGTCGCGCCGTCCGAGGAGCTCGTGGCGGAGGGACTCGAGGCCTCCAAGCCGTTCATCAAGGCCCTGTGCGACGCGCAGGCGGACCTCGCGGCCCGCAACCGCAAGCCCGAGCTGGACCTGCCCCGCTTCGGCGGGTTCGGGGACGACGCCGCCCAGGCTGTCGAGCAGTTCGTGGGCGAGCGCATGGCCCAGGTCTACTCGATCGCCGGCAAGCAGGAGCGCGAGGCCGCCACGGACGAGCTGCACCACGACACGCTGGCCGAGCTCACCGGTGAGGGCAAGCCCTTCGAGGGCCGCGCGGACGAGGTCAATGGCGCCTACCAGGCCCTGACCAAGCAGACCGTGCGCCAGCGCATCCTCAAGGACAAGGTGCGCATCGACGGCCGCGGGCTCACGGACATCCGCCAGCTCAGCGCCGAGGTGGACGTGCTCCCGCGCGTGCACGGCTCCGCGCTGTTCGAGCGCGGCGAGACCCAGATCATGGGTGTCACCACGCTGAACATGCTCAAGATGGAGCAGCAGATCGACTCGCTGTCCCCGGTCAAGCACAAGCGCTACATCCACCACTACAACTTCCCGCCGTACTCCACGGGCGAGACCGGCCGCGTGGGCTCGCCCAAGCGCCGCGAGATCGGCCACGGCGCCCTCGCGGAGCGCGCGATCACCCCGGTGCTGCCCTCGCGCGAGGAGTTCCCCTACGCGATCCGCCAGGTCTCCGAGGCGCTGGGCTCCAACGGCTCCACGTCCATGGGTTCCGTGTGTGCGTCCACGCTGTCGCTGTACAACGCCGGTGTGCCGCTGCGCGCCCCGGTGGCGGGCATCGCCATGGGCCTGGTCTCGGACACCGTGGACGGTGAGGTCCAGTACGCGGCCCTGACCGACATCCTCGGTGCCGAGGACGCCCTGGGCGACATGGACTTCAAGGTCGCCGGCACCCGTGAGTTCGTCACGGCCATCCAGCTGGACACCAAGCTCGACGGCATCCCCGCCTCGGTGCTTGCCTCCGCGCTGACCCAGGCCCGCGAGGCGCGCCTCTACATCCTGGACGTGCTGACGTCCGCGATCGACGCGCCGGACGAGATGAGCGAGTTCGCCCCGCGCGTGATCTCCGTGACCGTCCCCGTCTCCAAGATCGGCGAGGTCATCGGCCCCAAGGGCAAGATGATCAACCAGATCCAGGAGGACACCGGAACCGACATCTCCATCGAGGACGACGGCACCGTGTACATCGGAGCCACCGACGGCCCGTCCGCGGAGGCCGCGCGCTCGGCGATCAACGCGATCGCCAACCCGCAGGTCCCCGAGGTGGGCGAGCGCTACCTGGGCACCGTGGTCAAGACCACCACGTTCGGTGCGTTCGTGTCCCTGACCCCCGGCAAGGACGGTCTGCTGCACATCTCCGAGATGCGCCAGCTCAACGACGACAAGCGCGTCAACGAGGTGGACGACGTCCTCTCTGTGGGCCAGAAGGTCCAGGTGGAGATCACCAAGGTGGACGACCGCGGCAAGCTCTCGCTCGCCCCGGTGGTGGCCGGCTCCGACTCGGACGCCGCGTCCGACGACGAGAACTGAGCAGAGGTCACCCACACCACATGACGGTTGTTCACCTTCCCCTGAAGGCGGGCGGTCCCGAGGAGCACGGCTCCCCGGAGGACGCCCGCCTTCGGGCGTATCCAGACACGGATCCGGCCGGCGGCTTCACGCACACGGTCCACGACGACGCCGACGGCGCGGTCATCATGCGCACGGTGCTGCCGTGCGGCACCCGCGTGCTCACGGAGAAGATGCCCGGGCAGCGCTCGGTGTCCGTGGGCTTCTGGGTGAGCCTGGGCTCACGCGACGAGGCCCCGGGCATGCTGGGCTCCACCCACTTCCTGGAGCACCTGCTGTTCAAGGGCACGGCCCGGCGCAGCTCCCTGGAGATCGCGGAGGCCTTCGACCGGGTGGGCGGTGAGTCCAACGCCTTCACCTCCCACGAGCACACGTGCTACCACGCCCGGGTGCTCTCCGAGGCGCTGCCCATGGCCGTGGACGTGCTCGCGGACATGTTCACCGGCGCGGTGCTGGACCCCGAGGAGTTCGACCGCGAGCGCGGCGTGATCCTCGAGGAGATCGCCATGGACCGCGACGACCCCACGGACTTCGCGTTCGAGCAGTTCACCGAGCAGGTCTTCCACGGCTCGCCGCTGGCGCGTCCCATTGCGGGCACGCCGGAGGAGATCCGCAGCGTGGCCCGTGACGCCGTCTGGCAGCACTACCGCGCCGCCTACCGGCCCGAGAACCTCGTGGTCACGGTCGCGGGCGGGCTCGAGCACGAGAACGTGGTGCAGCTGGTCCGGGAGTCGCTCGCGCGGGCCGGCTGGGACCCGGGCACCAGCGGGGGAGCGGGCGCACGCCGCCCCACCACCCCCGCGCTGCTCACGCCGCTCACGGGCACCCGTGCGCTGGACCGTTCCGTGGAGCAGGCCAACGTGGTGCTGGGCGGGGCCGGGCTGCAGTCCGGGGACGAGCGGCGCTTCGCCATGACCGTGCTCAACGCGGCCCTGGGCGGCGGCATGTCCTCCCGGCTGTTCCACACCATCCGGGAGCAGAAGGGCCTGGCGTACTCCACGTTCTCCTTCTCCGGCTCCTACTCGGACGCCGGTTTCTTCGGGATGTACGCGGGCTGCACGGCGGAGCGCGTGGACCGGGTCACGGGGCTCATGCGCGACGAGCTGGACCGGCTGGCCCAGGACGGCATGGACGCCGCGGAGCTCGCCAAGGTGGAGGGCCAGCTCAGCGGCGCCACGGTGCTCGCGCTCGAGGACACCGGCTCGCGGATGTCCCGGCTGGGCTCCGCCGAGCTGAAGACCGGCGTGTTCATGGACGTGGACGAGTCCCTGCGCCGGATCCGGGCAGTCAGCTCCCAGGACGTGCAGGAGCTCGCGGCCCGGCTGTCGGAGGACGCGACGGTGCGCACCGTGGTGGGCCCCGGCGTCGCCACGCAGATAGGTGTCACGCAGACACAGGAACGAGGCAGACAGTGACGGACGAAGCGATCAGGGTGGCCGTGCTGGGACGCGACGGCCGCATGGGCTCGGAGGCGGTGCGCGCCGTCGAGGACGCCGCCGACCTCGAGCTCGTCGCGGCGCTCGGACGCGGTGACGACCTCTCGGAGCTCGTGCGCCGCGGCGCGCAGGTGGTCGTGGACCTCACGGTTCCGGCCGCCACGCGGGAGAACGTGCGCTTCGCGGTCTCCCACGGCATCCACGCGGTCGTGGGCACCACCGGCTGGGACGACGCCGCCCTGGCCGAGCTGGAGGCCCAGCTCGCCGACTCCCCGGGCACCGGGGTGCTGATCGCCCCGAACTTCGCGGTCGGCGCAGTGCTCGCCATGAAGTTCTCGGAGCTCGCGGCCCGGTTCTTCGAGTCCGTGGAGGTCGTGGAGCTGCACCACCCCCGCAAGCTCGACGCGCCGTCGGGCACCGCGGCCCGCACGGCCGCGCTCGTGGCCGCGGCGCGCGAGAGGGCAGGAATCCCGGCGTCCCCGGACGCCACGGAGTCCGATCCGCAGGGCGCGCGCGGTGCGGTGGTGGACGGCGTGCACGTGCACTCCGTGCGCCTGCAGGGGCTCGTGGCCCACCAGGAGACCCTGCTGGGCAGCACCGGTGAGCAGCTCACGGTGCGCCATGACTCCTACGACCGCGTCTCGTTCATGACCGGGGTGCTGCTGGGCGTGCGCTCGGTCGGGCGGTACCCGGGGCTTACGCACGGCCTCGACGGCTACATGGACCTCGGGCTGTGAGGGCGGACGGGAAGCGCAGCACGCTGCGGTGGTGGGCCGCGGCGGTGATCGTGCTCGCGGTGCTCACCGTGGTGCTGCTGCCCCTCCCGGGCACCTCCAAGACGTGGATCATCGCGGTGCTCGCGTTCGCGGCCGTGTTCACGGTGCTCGAGGCCGGATCGATGGGCAGGATCCTTGCGGCGCTGATGATCGCCCTGCTCACGCTCTACCTGGGACTGTCCTTCCAGCGTGCGTGGCTGCTGCTGGGCACCGAGGGCTGGGTGCCCAGGCTGCTGGGCGTGGCGATGCTCGTGATCCCCGCGGTCGGCGTCTGGGCGATGCTGCGCGAGATCATCTTCGGGGCGCGCGCCCAGCGCCTGGGCCGCGAGCTCGCGGCCCGCGGGGAGCTGCCCGCCGACGACCTGCCCCGCAGGCCCTCCGGCCGGTTCGTGCGTTCCGCCGCGGACGAGCACTTCGACGTCGTGCGGCGCGAGGTCGAGGCCCGCCCCGAGGACTGGGGCGGCTGGTACCGGCTGAGCCTGGCGTACTCGGCCAGCGGTGACGGGCGCCGGGCGCGCGGTGCCATGCGCACGGCGATCGCCCTGCACCGGGGCGAGGACCCCGCGGCGGTGCTGCAGCGGTCCGGGCGGTAACCTGGTGGTCATGACACACGAGATCGCCCCCTCGCCCACGGACCGTCCCGCACCCCTGTTCGGGACCCTGCTCACCGCCATGGTCACGGTCTTCCACGAGGACCGCACCGTGGACCTCGAGGCCACCGCGGCCCTCGCGGAGCAGCTCGTGGACGACGGCTGCGACGGGCTGGTGGTGTGCGGCACCACCGGGGAGTACTCCACCATGACGGACGAGGAGAACCTCTCCGTGTTCCGCGCGGTGAAGGACGCCGTGGGCTCGCGGGTGCCGCTGCTGGCCGGCACGGGGTCCAACGACACCGAGCACTCCCGGTACCTGTGCCTCGAGGCTGAGAAGATCGGGATGGACGGTCTGCTCGTGGTCACCCCGTACTACAACAAGCCCACGCAGGCCGGGGTGGAGGCCCACTTCCGCTCGCTCGCGGACTCCGTGGACACGCCCATCATGATGTACGACATCCCCGGCCGCTCCGGGATCCCCATCGAGGCCGAGACCCTGATCTCGCTGTCCTCCCACCCGAACCTCGTGGCCGTCAAGGACGCCAAGGCGGACTTCGTGGCGGCCTCGCGCGTGATGGCGGAGACGGACCTCGTGTACTACTCCGGCGACGACGCCCTCACCCTGCCGTGGATGGCCATCGGGGCCGCAGGGCTCGTGGGTGTGACCACGCACGTGGACACCCCGCGCTACCGCCGCATGGTGGACGCCGTCCTGGCCTCGGACCTCGTGACCGCGCGGCGGCTGCACGAGGAGCTGCTGCCGCTCGTGCGCGCCACCATGACGCGCGTGCCCGGCGCCGTGGCCGCCAAGACCATTCTTCAGTGGCAGGACCGCCTGCCGAACAGCACCGTGCGCCTGCCGCACGTGGCACCCACGCACGCCGAACTGGAGCAGATCCGCGCGGATCTGAGCACGTCGGTGATTGCGGACACCCTGACCAACTAGCAATGAAAGGGGTCTCATGACCCAGTGGAACTCCACCGCCCTCGCCGAACCTCCGGCCCTCGCGAAGGACACCCTTCGCGTGGTGCCCCTGGGTGGGCTCGGTGAGGTCGGCCGGAACATGACCGTGTTCGAGATCAACGGGCAGCTGCTCGTGGTGGACTGCGGCGTCCTGTTCCCCGAGGAAACCCAGCCCGGTGTGGACCTGATCCTGCCGGACATCAACAACATCCGGGACCGGATCGACGACATCGTGGCCATCGTGCTCACGCACGGCCACGAGGACCACATCGGGGCGGTCCCGTACCTGCTCAAGCGCCGCCCCGACATCCCCGTGATCGGCTCCCAGCTGACCCTCGCCCTGATCGAGGCCAAGCTGCAGGAGCACCGCATCAAGCCGTTCACCATGGCCGTGCGCGAGGGCCAGGTGGAGCGCCTCGGCGAGTTCGAGTGCGAGTTCGTGGCCGTGAACCACTCCATCCCCGACGCCCTCGCGGTGTTCCTGCGCACCAAGGCCGGCACCGTGCTGCACACCGGCGACTTCAAGATGGACCAGCTGCCCCTGGACGGGCGCATCACGGACCTGCGCCACTTCGCCCGGCTGGGCGAGGAGGGCGTGGACCTGTTCCTCACGGACTCCACCAACGCCGAGGTCCCCGGGTTCATCCCGTCCGAGAAGGCCATCGGCCCCGTGCTCGCGGACGTGGTGGCCCGCGCCAAGCAGCGCGTGATCGTGGCGTCCTTCTCCTCGCACGTGCACCGCGTGCAGCAGGTGCTCGACGCCGCCGTGGCCAGCGGGCGCAAGGTGGTGCTGATGGGCCGCTCCATGATCCGCAACATGGCGATCGCGGAGAAGCTCGGCTACCTGGACGTACCGCCCAACGTGCTCGTGGACCAGAAGAAGGTCGGGGACTACCCGGACGACAAGATCGTCATCATGTGCACCGGCTCCCAGGGCGAGCCCATGGCCGCGCTGTCGCGCATGGCCAACGGCGACCACAAGGTCCAGGTCAACGCGGGGGACACCGTGATTCTCGCGTCCTCCCTGATCCCGGGCAACGAGAACTCCGTGTTCCGCGTGATCAACGGCCTCATGCGCCTGGGCGCCAACGTGGTGCACAAGGGCAACGCCAAGGTCCACGTCTCCGGCCACGCCGGCGCCGGCGAGCTGCTCTACTGCTACAACATCGTGGAGCCCGAGTACGTGATGCCGGTGCACGGCGAGGTCCGGCACCTGATCGCCAACGGTGAGCTCGCCCGGGAGACCGGGGTCCCCGACGACCACGTGATCCTCGCGGAGAACGGCACCGTGGTGGACATGCACGCCGGGAAGGTGCAGATCACCGGCCAGGTGGAGTGCGGGTTCATCTACGTGGACGGCTCCTCCGTGGGCGAGATCACGGACGCGGACCTCAAGGACCGCATGACCCTCGGCGAGGAGGGGTTCATCTCGGTGGTCACGGTGGTCAACCGGGACACCGGCAAGATCGTCTCCGGCCCGGACATCCACGCCCGCGGCGTGGCCGAGGAGGACAAGGTCTTCAACGAGATCCGCCCGAAGGTCGCCGCGGCCCTCGAGGACGCCCTGAGCGAGAGCGGCAAGAACCACACCTCCCACCAGCTGCAGCAGATCGTGCGCCGCACCGTGGGCTCGTGGGTCTCCCGCCGCCTGCGCCGCAAGCCCATGATCGTGCCGGTGGTCGTGGAGGCCTGACGCCCCCGCGCCCCGCACGCGCCCCACGGCCCGTCCGGTCACGCGACCGGACGGGCCGTCGTGGGTCCGGGTACCCTGGAGCAATGGCGTCACGAACTTCCCCCGCGCGCTCGTCGAAGACCACGTCCCGGTCCAAGACCCCCGCGCGTTCCCCCCGCAACGGCAAGAAGACCCCGGCACGCACCGCGTCCCCGGGGCCCTCGGCCGGCGCCACCGCGCTTCGCGGGGTGGTCGGGGCCTGGTCCGGTGCCGGGCACGTGGCGGGAGCCGCGGTGCGCCGGGTGGGAACCCTGCGCACCGACATCGCCCCCGAGCAGCGCCGTGACGGCGGGGCCCTCGTGTGGCTCGTGCTGGGCGTGCTCATCGCCGCGGTGGAGTGGTGGAACCTGCGCGGGGCGGACTTCGCCCCCGTGGCCGTGCCCGCTTCCTGGGTGCACGCCGTGGTGGGCGGGACCTTCGGGTTCATGGCCCTCGTGCTCCCCATCCTGTGCGTGTGCTTCGCCATCCGGGTCTTCCGGCACCCGGAGTCCACCCAGGCCAACAACCGCATCGCCATCGGGCTGCTCGGGCTCACCGTGGCGGGCTCCGGGATCGCCCACTTCGCGGGCGGAGCCCCCGGTCTCGGGGACGGTTTCGAGGCGGTGTGGCGAGCCGGCGGCTTCGTCGGCTTCCTCGCCGCGGATCCACTGGCCGCCCTCGTGACCCGCTGGGGCGCGCTGGCCGTGCTGGTCCTCCTGGCCGCCCTGTCCCTGCTGGTCATGACCGCCACCCCGGTGGGGGAGATCGGGCCGCGGCTGCGCGAGCTCTACCGTCGTCTCACCGGCCAGACCGAGCCCCGCGTCACCGACCTCTCGGCCACGGAGCACGACCGCTCCTACCTGGAACCTGCCCGCGGCGGCAAGAAGACGGGGCGTGCGCAGCGCCGTCGGCAGCGTCAGGAGCTGGACCGCTACGACGGGGACGAGGCCTTCGAGCGCGCCGTCGTGGACGAGGCGAACCGCCGGGAGGCCCGGGGAGCGGCGTCGACGAGCGTGTTCGACGTGGGCTCGAACACGGCCGGGCCCGGCACGCGATCCGGTACCGCGGCTGGGACCCGCGCGGGCGCCACGGCCGCGGGGTCGACTGCCGCCGGTTCCGAGGACGCACAGGCCACCGAGGTGGTCCCGCCCGCGCAGGCCGGGCCCCGCCCGGGGGAGAAGCGGCCGACCCGTTCCCAGCGCGAGGCCCAGAAGCTGCGCGAGGAGCAGGGGATGGCGCCCGCGTCCGACACCGCGGCGGCGTCGGACGCCCCCGCACTGGACGTCACGGACGAGGCCGAGGAGCCCCGCACCCACACCCCGAGCACCCCGATCCCGGCCCGCTCCGAGCAGCTCAAGCTGCAGGGCGACGTCGCCTACAGCCTCCCGCCCGTGGCGGACCTCGTGCAGGGCCCGCCCGCCAAGGAGCGCTCCGAGGCCAACGACCAGGTGGTCGGCGCGCTTACCAACGTGCTGCAGCAGTTCAAGGTGGACGCCGAGGTCACCGGCTTCTCGCGCGGACCCACGGTCACGCGCTACGAGATCGAGCTCGGCTCGGGCACCAAGGTGGAGCGGGTGACCGCACTGTCCAAGAACATCGCCTACGCCGTGGCGTCTGCGGACGTGCGCATCCTCTCGCCGATCCCCGGCAAGTCCGCGATCGGCATCGAGATCCCCAACACGGACCGCGAGACCGTGGCGCTGGGGGACGTGCTGCGCTCGCAGAAGGCGCGGGCCTCGGAGCACCCCATGGTCATGGGCGTGGGCAAGGACGTCGAGGGCGGGTTCGTGCTCGCGAACCTCGCCAAGATGCCCCACCTGCTCGTGGCCGGTGCCACGGGCGCGGGCAAGTCCTCGTTCGTGAACTCCATGATCGTCTCCATCCTCATGCGCTCCACCCCGGACGAGGTGCGCCTGGTGATGGTGGACCCCAAGCGCGTGGAGCTCACCGCGTACGAGGGCGTGCCCCACCTGATCACGCCCATCATCACCAACCCCAAGAAGGCCGCCGAGGCCCTGCAGTGGGTGGTGCGCGAGATGGACGCCCGCTACGACGACCTCTCGCACTTCGGGTACAAGCACATCGACGACTTCAACAAGGCCGTGCGCAACGGCAAGGTGCAGCCGGAGCCGGGGTCCAAGCGGACCATCCGGCCCTACCCGTACCTGCTGGTGATCGTGGACGAGCTCGCGGACCTCATGATGGTGGCCCCGCGGGACGTCGAGGACGCGATCGTGCGCATCACCCAGCTGGCCCGCGCCGCCGGCATCCACCTGGTGCTGGCCACGCAGCGCCCCTCCGTGGACGTGGTCACGGGGCTGATCAAGGCCAACGTGCCCTCGCGCATGGCGTTCGCCACGTCCTCGGTCACGGACTCGCGGGTGGTCCTGGACCAGGCGGGCGCGGAGAAGCTGATCGGCCAGGGCGACGCCCTCTTCCTGCCCATGGGCGCCTCCAAGCCCATGCGCGTGCAGGGCGCGTGGGTGTCCGAGTCAGAGATCCACAAGGTCGTCGAGCACGTGAAGTCGCAGATGACCGCGGACTACCGGGACGACGTCGTCCAGGAGGCCCCCAAGAAGACCATCGACGAGGACATCGGGGACGACCTCGACGTCCTGCTGCAGGCCGCGGAGCTGATCATCACCACGCAGTTCGGCTCCACCTCCATGCTGCAGCGCAAGCTGCGCGTGGGCTTCGCGAAGGCCGGGCGGCTCATGGACCTGCTCGAGTCCCGCGGGGTGGTGGGCGCGTCGGAGGGCTCCAAGGCCCGGGACGTGCTGGTCAAGCCCGACGACCTCGCCGCGACGCTCGCGCTGATCCGCGGTGAGGAGCCCCCGGCTCCCGCCGCACCCGCCACGGGGTCCGTGGACTACGGAGAGGATCCGGTGGAGGCGTCGCTGGCCGACGTGGCCCACGACTACCACGACGGATCCGAGACATCCGAGGATGCATGGGAGCTGACAGGACGATGACCGCACACGAGCCCACCCCGCACGCGGAGCCGGCACCCAGCAGCTCCAATTGGAACCTGCCCAACGCCCTGACGGCCCTGCGGATCGTCATGGTCCCGTTCTTCGTCTGGTTCCTGTGGGCCGGTGGGACCCACGGCCAGGACTCCCCGGGCATGCGCTGGGCCGCCGTGGTCACGTTCGGCCTGGCGATGTACACGGACAAGCTCGACGGGGACCTCGCCCGCGCCCGCAACCTGATCACAAGCTTCGGCAAGATCGCGGACCCGATCGCGGACAAGCTGCTCACCGGCTCCGCGTTCGTCGTGCTGTCCCTGCTGGGCGAGCTGTGGTGGTGGGTGACCATCGTGATCCTCGTGCGCGAGTGGGGCATCACCGTGATGCGCTTCGTGGTCATCCGCTACGGCGTGATGGCCGCGTCCAAGGGCGGCAAGACCAAGACCGTGCTCCAGACGGCGGCGCTGATCGCTCTCCTGCTGCCGCTGGCACCGCTCGTGGGTGCGTGGTGGCTGTGGTTCGCGTGGGCCCTCACGGCGCTCGCGCTGCTCGCCACGGTCGTCACCGGCGTGGACTACGTGGTCAAGGCCGTGCAGCTGCGCCACCGGGCGCTGCGCGGGGACGCCGCGTGAGCACCGGGCACGACGCCGCCCGCGCCCTTTCGGAGGCCGCGCACGCACCGCACGACGCCGCCTTCCTGGTCCGCCTGGCCGCCGAGCGGGGTCTCACGGTGGGTACCGCGGAGTCTTTGACCGGCGGGTCCGTGGCGGCGGAGATCGTCACGGTGCCCGGGGCATCGTCGTGCTTCGAGGGGGCGGTGGTCAGCTACTCGCACGGGGTCAAGGAGCGCGTGCTGGCCGTGTCCCACGAGCTGCTCGCACGCCGCGGAGCAGTGGACCCGGACGTGGCACTGGCCATGGCCCGGGGCGCACGCAGTGCACTGGGCGTGGACTGGGCCGTGTCCACCACGGGCGTCGCGGGTCCGGAGCCCCACGACGGGCACGCGGTGGGCACCGTGTTCGTGGGCGTCAGCGGGCCGGGTGGCGAGTGCGTGCGGCGGCTCGACCTCTCCGGGGACCGCGCCCGGATCCGCGCGGACACCGTGCGGCATGCGATCGACACACTGGCGACTCAAATCGCATTCCCAGCCAACGCCTAGTGCTTTTCCTCCGGCGAGGGGGAACAATTGACCCTGCAAGCACGTTATGACTGTCAGAGATTGAGTCCGCAGGACTGAAGGTGATCTCGACAGCCGCACCGGTCACGGTGCGCAGAGCCCCGTTCGTTGATACGAGGAGTAGGCAATTCACATGACGAAGCAACCCGTGTCCGTCAATGGTGTCGTCCGTTGGAAGGACGTGGGTATGGCCGATGAAGTTCACGCGGAGACCCACGAGACCAAGGTGGGCGTCCTGCGCCAGGAGATCGGGGAGGTGCTGCGCAGCGTCCGGCAGCGTCAGGGCCGCACCCTGCGCGAGGTCTCGCACAGCGCCCGTGTCTCCCTGGGCTACCTGAGCGAGGTGGAGCGCGGCCAGAAGGAGGCCTCCTCCGAGCTGCTGGCCTCGATCTGCACCGCCCTGGACATCCCGATGTCCCAGATGCTGCGGGAGGTCGCTGACCGGCTCGCGTACGCCGAGGGCAACTTCATCCCGGACACCGTCCCGTCCGAGATGACCGAGGAGTTCACCCGCGAGGTGCGCCAGCTGCGCGGCGGGACCGCCGCGGGCGCCCACTAGGGAATTCCGGTCGACGCCGCGGCGCCGACACACAGACACGTCCAACGGACCCGCCTTCGGGCGGGTCCGTTCCCGTTGCACCGTGCTGCACCGCCCCGTGGTGGGGAGCACGAGCCCGAGCACCGTCCGAGGAGATCCGCACCATGCGCGTCAGCACGTTCTGGGAACTGATGGCCCACGAGTTCGGGGCCGGCTACTGCCGTGTGCTCGCCCAGGACCTCGTGCTCAGCGAGGTGGGGGAGCGCACCGCCACCGAGGCCCTCGATGCCGGGGTTGATCCCAAGACCGTGTGGTTCGCGGTGTGCCGGGCACAGGAGGTCCCCGAGTCCCGGTGGTGGGGCCCCGACCAGCCGCCCCGGGGCTGAGGCGCGGTTCGAAGTGGTGGGCCCGGGCCGTCCGGCATGCGGCACACCGCCGGTGGGCGCGACGTCCCACGGGCCTGGCCCTTGGCACGGAGGGCGCCACGCCGTGCGACGTGCACGGGGAGCGGTTCGAAGGTATATTCGAACAGCGTCACGCGTGCTCCACAGTCGGGACGGTCCCTTATGAGTGTCGGACCCCCTCGATAGCGTGGACCGCGAAGACATCGACCGGGCCGTCACGGCCCCCGAGATCCGAGGTGAATCATGGCAGCCAAGTCCAAGGGTGCGTCCGCGCCCGCGCCGTCTCAGGTGGCCGGCTCCGATCGGCAGAAGGCACTGGACACGGTGCTCTCCCAGATCGACAAGAACTACGGCAAGGGATCGGTCATGCGGCTGGGCGACCGCCCCGCCACCAAGATCGAGACCATCCCCACGGGGTCGATCGCCCTGGACGTCGCCCTGGGCATCGGTGGCTTCCCCCGCGGCCGCGTGGTGGAGATCTACGGTCCGGAGTCCTCCGGCAAGACCACCGTGGCCCTGCACGCCGTGGCCAGCGTCCAGAAGTCCGGCGGCATCGCCGCGTTCATCGACGCCGAGCACGCCCTGGACCCCGCCTACGCCGAGAAGCTCGGCGTGGACACGGACAACCTGCTGGTGTCCCAGCCGGACACCGGTGAGCAGGCCCTTGAGATCATGGACATGCTCGTGGGCTCGGGCTCCATCGACATCATCGTGATCGACTCCGTGGCCGCGCTCGTGCCCAAGGCCGAGATCGAGGGCGAGATGGGAGACAGCCACGTGGGCTTGCAGGCGCGCCTGATGTCCCAGGCGCTGCGCAAGATCACGGGCCGGCTGTCCCACACCAACACCACGGCTATCTTCATCAACCAGCTGCGCGAGAAGATCGGTGTGTTCTTCGGCTCCCCGGAGACCACCACGGGTGGCAAGGCCCTGAAGTTCTACGCCTCGGTGCGCGTGGACGTCCGCCGCATCGAGACCCTCAAGGACGGCGCCAACCCGGTGGGCAACCGCACCCGCGCCAAGATCGTGAAGAACAAGATGGCCCCGCCCTTCAAGCAGGCCGAGTTCGACATCCTCTACGGCCAGGGAATCTCCATCGAGGGCGGCCTGATCGACATGGGCGTCGAGCACGGGATCGTGAAGAAGTCGGGCGCCTGGTTCACCTACGAGGGGGACCAGCTGGGGCAGGGCAAGGAGAACTCCCGGCGCTTCCTCAAGGACAACCCCGAGCTGGCGCAGGAGATCGAGCGGAAGATCCTCATCAAGCTCGGCATCTCCGAGGACCCGGACGAGGCCACGCAGGATGCGGAGGGAGCCGAGGCCGTGGACGCCGCCCTGGACCCGGATGCGCCCTTCGCCGCGGCCGGCAACGACGCCGAGCTCCCGGCGTTCTGAACACCCGGAGTTCCGAGCACCCAGCGTTCTGAACACCCGGAGGTCCTGAATGAGCGGTTCCACGCATCGCGGAGGGCGGTCACGTGCCGCTCGGCGTTCTAAGATGTCGGCCTCCTCCACGGATGAGGCCGACACCCCGGGTCGGGACGCCGATCCCCGGCAGACCGCCCGCGACATCGTGCTGCGGCAGCTGACCGCCACGGCCAAGTCGCGCGGGCAGCTGGCGGAGAAGCTCGCGGAGCGGGACGTTCCGGAGGGCATCGCGTGGGAGGTCCTCGACCGCTTCGAAGAGGTCGGGCTCGTGGACGACCGCGCCTTCGCGGAAATGTTCGTCCGTTCCCGGGCCGAGACCCGCAAGCTCTCCCGCTCCTCCCTCCGTCGTGAACTGGCCCAGCGGGGCATCACGGGGGAGATCGCGGACGCCGCACTCGAGCAGCGCAGTGACGAGGACGAGCTGCGTGACGCCCGTGCGCTCGTCCGCAAGAAGCTCCCGGCCTCGGCGGACCTCACGGACCGCGCGGAACGGGACCGGCTCACCCGCAGACTCGTGAGCATGCTCGGCCGCAAGGGGTATCCGCCCTCCCTCGCGTTCGGGGTCGTCAAGGACGCCCTCGCCGATCTCGGGGCCGCCGCCGAGGACGAGCGCACGGACCTGGACGGCGCCGAGGTGTGGGACACCCCGTGAGCCCCCTCGCCCGCGGGTGAACCGGCTCTCCGGGCCCGCCGCCGTGGTGGCCGTGACCGGTGGGCCGGGCGGGCGGTGCGCCTCGGCTCCGGACCACTCGGGATGTCGGGCTCCCCGGTGCCCAGGCACTCGTGTGCCCGGGTGCTCCCGACCCGGACTTGGCGCGTTCCCACCGGGCCCGTGCTGGATGCCGGGAAACTTGACCCCCCTCCCTAAGATGATCTGGTGACTCAGATGCCCCACACCGCACCGGACCCCAGCCCCCTGAACGCCACGGGCGCCGTGACCGTGCCCCGCGAGGGACAGGGTGCGCCCGCCTACGAGGTGCGCACGCTGGGCTGCCAGATGAACGCCCACGACTCCGAGCGGATCACGGGCCTGCTCGAGAACGCGGGCTACGTGCCCGCGGTGGGGCGGGAGCCGGACCTCGTGGTGTTCAACACGTGCGCCGTGCGGGAGAACGCGGACAACAAGCTCTACGGGCAGCTGGGTCAGCTCGCTCCGGTCAAGCGCCGCAACGACCGTCTGCAGATCGCCGTGGGCGGGTGCCTCGCGCAGAAGGACCGCTCCACCATCGTGGAGAAGGCCCCGTGGGTGGACGTCGTCTTCGGAACCCACAACATCGGCTCCCTGCCCGTGCTGCTGGAGCGGGCGCGCCACAACCAGCAGGCTCAGGTGGAGATCCTCGAGTCCCTCGAGACGTTCCCCTCCGCCCTGCCCACCAAACGTGAGCAGGCCTATGCGGGGTGGGTGTCCATCTCGGTGGGGTGCAACAACACGTGCACGTTCTGCATCGTCCCGCAGCTGCGCGGCAAGGAGAAGGACCGGCGCCCGGGGGACATCCTGGCCGAGGTGCGCGCGCTCGTGGACTCCGGTGCGGTGGAGGTCACCCTGCTCGGGCAGAACGTGAACTCCTACGGTGTGGAGTTCGGCGACCGCGGTGCCTTCGCCAAGCTGCTGCGCGCGTGCGGGGAGATCGAGGGCTTGGAACGGATCCGGTTCACGAGCCCCCACCCCGCGGCGTTCACGGACGACGTGATCGACGCGATGGCCGAGACCCCCAACGTGATGCCCCAGTTGCACATGCCCCTGCAGTCGGGCTCGGACAGGATCCTCAAGCGGATGCGCCGCTCCTACCGGTCCACCAGGTTCCTGGGCATCCTGGACCGCGTGCGGGACCGCATCCCGGACGCCGCCATCACCACGGACATCATCGTGGGCTTCCCGGGGGAGACGGAGCAGGACTTCCAGGACACCCTGGACGTCGTGGCGGCCTCGGAGTTCTCCTCGGCCTTCACGTTCCAGTACTCCATCCGGCCGGGCACGCCCGCGGGGGAGATGGCGGACCAGGTGCCGGCGGCCGTGGTCCAGGAACGTTTCGAGCGCCTCACCGCTCTCCAGGACGGCATCAGTGCCCGGCTCAACCGGCAGCTCGTCGGCACGCGGGCCGAGGTGCTCGTCAGCGCCCAGTCGGGGCGCAAGTCCGAGTCCACGCACCGGCTCTCGGGGCGCAGCCGGGACCAGCGCCTCGTCCACTTCACGGTTCCCGACGGCGCCGCGGCGCCTCGCCCGGGCGACGTCGTCTCCGTACCGGTCACCGGCGCGGCGTCGTACCACCTGCTCGCGGACCCCGCGGACGCCTCCCAGTACGTGCTGCGCCGGTCCCGCGGCGGGGACGCGTGGGAGGCCGCGCAGGCGGAGTCGTGCGCCGCGCCGTCGTCGGCCGGCTCCCCGCAGGCCGTGGGGCTCGGCATGCCCACCCTGCGGAAGTCCTGACCGGCCGTGGGTGCACCGGACGCGGGCAGGGAAGACACCCGCATTCCCCTCGTGGCGGTGGTCGGGCCCACCGGCACGGGGAAGTCCGAGCTCGGGATCGCCCTGGCCCGGGAGCTGGACGGGGAGGTCGTCAACGCGGACGCCCTGCAGCTCTACCGGGGCATGGACGTCGGCACGGCGAAACTCACCCCTGAGGAACGCCAGGGCGTGCCCCACCACCTGCTGGACGTGCTGGAGATCCACGAGGAGGCCTCCGTGGCCGCGTTCCAGCGCGATGCCCGCCGGGCGGTGGACGAGATCCGCGACCGCGGCCGGGTGCCGGTGCTGGTCGGCGGCTCGGGGTTGTACGTGCGGGCGGCGCTGGACGCGATCGAGTTCCCCGGCACGGATGCCACCGTCCGGGCCCGCCGGGAGGAGCAGCTGCGGGAGCGGGGCAGAGCCGCGCTGCTGCGTGAGCTCGCCGCGGTGGACCCGGGGTCGGCGGAGCGCGTCAAGGACGACCGAAGGCTCGTGCGGGCCCTGGAGGTGCACGACCTCACCGGACGCCCGTTCACGTCCTTCATGCCCGAGCGCCGCTACGTGCAGCCCACGGTCCAGATCGGGCTCGCCATGGACCGAGAGGTGCTGAACCGCCGCCTCGCGCACCGCGTGGACCTCATGCTGGAACGGGGCTGGCTGGAGGAGGTGAAGGCCCTGGAGGCGCGGGGGCTGCGGGAGAGCCCCACTGCGGGCCGGGCCCTCGGGTACCCGCAGCTGCTGGCCGTGCTGGACGGCTCGGCGACCATGGACGACGCCCGCGAGGACACGGTCGCGGCGACCTGGCGCTTCACCAAGCGCCAGCGCACGTGGTTCGGCGCGGACCCCCGCGTGCACTGGCTGGACGCCGGGGATCCGAACGGCATCGCCGGCCTCACGGCCGGCGCCGTGCGGCTCGTGGCGGCTCAGTAGGATGACGCGCATGAACACGATCGACGAGGGGACGGGACACACAGTGGGCTGGAGCGAACTGGCGGGCGTGCGGGTGAGCAAGGCGCACGGCACGGGCAACGACTTCGTGGTCTTCACGGACCGGGACGGCAGCCTGGACGTCCCTCCGGAGACCGTGGCCGCCGTGTGCGACCGTCACCTGGGTCTGGGCGGGGACGGCCTCATCCGGGCCGTGCGCTCCCGGGACCTCGAGGAGGGGCGGCGGCTGCTCGAGCGCCACCCGGACGCCGAGTGGTTCATGGACTACCGCAACGCGGACGGCTCCGTGGCCCAGATGTGCGGCAACGGGGTCCGGGTGTTCGTGGACCACCTGGTGCGCGAGGGTCTCGTCATGATGCCGCGGGGGGCGAGGCTGCGCATCGGCACCCGGGCGGGGGTGCGCACGGTGGCCCGCACGTCGGGCGGCTACGCGGTGGACATGGGCCCGTGGAGCTTCACCCGCGGGGAGCTCGCCCGTGAGCGCGGCTCGGACTGCGTGGTCACCGCGGCCGGGCTCACGGTGCCCCGCCCGGGGGTCTCGATCGGCATGGGCAATCCCCACACCGTGGTGGTGCTCTCCGAGGGGGAGAAGCTCGACACCCTGGACCTGCACACGGCTCCCGCGGTGGACCCCGTCCCCGTTGACGGCACCAACGTGGAGTTCGTGGTGCCTCTCGAGCACGACGACACCGACCTCGGGCGCCTCGAGATGCGCGTGCACGAGCGTGGCGTGGGGGAGACCCACTCGTGCGGCACGGGGGCGTGCGCGGCCGCGGCGGCCACGAGGTTCTGGGGCGGTCCGCAGTCACCGGACCGCTGGTTCGTCCAGGTCCCCGGCGGGGTCCTGTCCGTCACGTTCGTGCCCGCCCCGGACGGCACGGAGCACGTGGTGCTCGCGGGTCCCGTGCGGGTCGTGGCGACCGCCGAGCTGGTCTAGGCCCGGGAGGGAGTGGGCGGCGTCGTCACCCGGCGTGCGTCTGCTCAGGGGCGCCGTGGGACGCAGGGTCCCGGTGGACCGTGAGGATCCGGAAACCCTTGTCCGTGGCGGCTCGCCGCACGGCGAAGTCGGCGCCGAGGGTGGCGGCGAGCCAGCGCTGCAGCGAGTCCCCGCCCAGGTTCTTCTGCACCACGAGCCACGCGGTGCCGCCCGGGCTCAGCCGAGGCAGCCACGTGGCGAGGATCTCGTGCAGCGCATCCTTGCCCACGCGGATGGGCGGGTTGGACCAGATGGTGTCGAACGTGCGCCCGGCGGGAACGTCGCCCGGCAGCAGCGCCTCCACACCGGACAGCCCCAGCGCGGCGGCGTTCTCGGCCGTGAGGCGCAGACTGCGCTCGTTGACGTCCACCGCGGTGACCCGCGCCTCGGGCGCCGCCTGTGCCAGCGCGATCGTGAGGGGCCCCCACCCGCACCCGATGTCCAGCAGCTCGCGCCCCTCGGGATCCGGCACGCTGCGCAGCAGCGCCGCCGTCCCCCTGTCCAGGTCCCCGGGGGAGAACACCCCCGCGGCGGTGCCCACCTGCACGTGCCGTCCCCGCAGCTCCACGTCGATCCGGCGGGGCCTCTCGGGCAGCGTGGGATCGGAGACGAAGTAGTGCGCAGCGGGGTGTTCGGGGGCCATGGCTCCACATGGTAGTGCCCAGCGCAGCGTGTCCGTGCCCGGCGCTAGACTGGCCCGACCCAGCCCCAGCGCAGATCAAGGAACCATGACTGACACTTCTTCCCACCGGAACCACGCGTCGGATGAACCCGGGCGTTCCGGTGACTTGACCGGATCCGAGCTCGAGGACGTCGTCTCGCGCGTCCTCGCGCGTGCCCGCTCCCGCACTGAGCCCGTTGTCACCGCGGACGGCCACGCCCCGGAGGACGACGCCGCCGCGCCGCGCGCGGGCCACGAGCGCCTCGGTCGCGCCCGGGAGCTCGCGGACGAGGACGACGTCCACGTCCCCTCGGACGGGGACCAGCAGGATCTCGCGGAGCGCCACGCCCTGCGGCGTGTGGCCGGGCTGTCCACGGAGCTGGAGGACGTCACCGAGGTCGAGTACCGCCAGCTGCGGCTCGAACGCGTGGTCCTCGCCGGGCTGTACTCCAGCGGCACCCTGGCGGAGGCCGAGAACTCCCTGCGTGAGCTCGCGGCGCTCGCGGAGACGGCAGGCTCCGAGGTCATGGACGGCATGCTGCAACGGCGCGTGAACCCGGACCCGGGCACGTACCTCGGCTCCGGAAAGGCACTCGAGCTCAAGGACGTGGTCGCCGCCACCGGGGCGGACACCGTGATCGTGGACGCCGAACTCGCCCCCTCCCAGCGCCGTGCGCTCGAGGACGTGGTGAAGGTCAAGGTCATCGACCGCACCGGCCTGATCCTGGACATCTTCGCGCAGCACGCGAAGTCCAAGGAGGGCAAGGCCCAGGTGGAGCTCGCGCAACTCGAGTACATGCTCCCGCGCCTGCGCGGCTGGGGTGAGTCCCTGTCCCGCCAGGCCGGTGGCCGGGCGGCGTCGGGCGAGGGCATTGGCAGCCGCGGTCCCGGTGAGACCAAGATCGAGCTCGACCGCCGCCGCATCCGCCAGCGGATGGCCAAGCTGCGCCGTGAGATCGCGGCCATGAAGCCCGCACGGGAGACCAAGCGGCTCAACCGCCGGCGCAACGCCGTGCCGTCGGTGGCCATCGCGGGTTACACCAACGCCGGCAAGTCCTCCCTGCTCAACCGGCTCACGGACGCCGGGGTGCTCGTGGAGAACGCGCTGTTCGCCACCCTGGACCCCACGGTCCGCAAGGCCCAGACCCCGGACGGCATCGGCTACACCCTCGCCGACACCGTGGGCTTCGTGCGCTCGCTGCCCACGCAGCTGGTCGAGGCGTTCCGCTCCACGCTGGAGGAGGTCGCGGACGCGGACGTCATCGTGCACGTGGTCGACGCCTCCCACCCGGACCCGGAGGGCCAGCTCAAGGCCGTGCGGGACGTCCTCACGGACGTGGGGGCCAACGACATCCCGGAGATCGTGGCGCTGAACAAGTCGGACATCGCCGATCCCGTGGTGCTCGCCCGGCTGCGCAACCACGAGAGCCCCTCCGTGGCGGTCTCCGCGCGCACCGGTGAGGGGATCGAGGAGCTGCGCCGGATGATCTCCGCGGCCATCCCGCGTCCGAACCACGACCTCGACCTCCTCGTGCCGTACGTCCACGGCGAGGTGGTCTCCCGGCTGCACGCCCAGGACGCCGAGATCCTCAGCACCGAGCACACCCCGGACGGGACCCGGCTGCACGTCCGGGTCCGCGAAGACCTCGTGGAGGACCTCCAGCAGTACCGCAGCGACCGCCCGCAGCCCCACGACGTCGGGGAACAGGACACGCAGGGCGCATGAGTGCGCCGTTCGTCGACGAGTCCGGGAAGGACGTCTCGGACGTCCGCCCGGAGTCCCTGCCCGGCGGCGCGGACGCCCTGGAGCTTCTCGATGCCGCCGTGACCGCCCTCGGGGGGCAGCGCCGCGACGGACAGCGCTTCATGGCGGCGAAGGTCGCCGAGGCCCTGCAGACCCACCGCCACCTGCTCGTGCAGGCGGGCACGGGCACGGGCAAGTCGCTCGCCTACCTGATCCCCGCGCTGGTCCACGCCCGCAGCTCGGACAAGCCCGTGGTGGTCGCCACCGCCACACTGGCACTGCAGTCGCAGATCACCGGGCGAGACGTCCCCCGGCTGCTCGACGCCCTGGAGGACGAGCTGCACGAACGTCCGGACGTCGCCCTGCTCAAGGGACGCTCGAACTACGCGTGCCTGCACAAGGTCGAGGGCGGCTACCCGGAGGAGGAGGACGCCGCCCTGTTCAGCGTCCCCGGGGGCGAGCCCTGCACAGACCGGCCGCTCGGCGGGCTCGCCCAGCAGGTCATGCGGCTGCGCGAGTGGGTTGAGATCACCGACACGGGGGACCGGGACGACATCCACCCCGGCGTCTCGGACGCCGCCTGGCGCCAGGTGTCCGTGACCGCGAAGGAGTGCCTCGGGCGGAAGTGCCCCCTCGTGGAGCAGTGCTTCGCGGAACGTGCCCGGGCCCAGGCGGGCGAGGCGGACATCGTGATCACCAACCACGCGCTGCTCGCGATCAACGCGTTCGAGGGACTCGCGGTGCTGCCGGAGCACGACGTGGTGATCGTGGACGAGGCGCACGAGCTGCGCGACCGCGTGACCGGGGCGGTCACGGCCTCGCTGTCCGCCGCGGCCGTGCGCGCGGCAGGAACGGCGGTGCGCAAGCACACCGCGGCGTCGAGCGATGCCCTCGAACGGGCCGCGCAGGCCTTCGACAAGGCGTTCGACGACGAGCAGTCTGGTCTGCTGCCGCGCGGGTTCACCGAGGAGCAGGTCTACGCCGTCCGGGGGATCCAGGACGCCGCGCGCACCGGTCTCAGTGAGACCAAGGGGGAGACCAAGGGCGAGGACGCCGGGCGCCACGCCGCGCGCTCGCGGCTGTCGGAGCTGCTGGACACCGCGGACCGCGTGCTCGGTGCGGACACCACCCACGACGTCCTGTGGGTCTCCCGCGTGGGCCGGTGGAGCCCCACGGAGGGGTACGTGGGAACCGACGCGGGAGAGCCCGCGACCCTCAACATCGCCCCGCTGAGCGTTGCGGGGCCCCTGCGGGAAGGTCTCTTCGACGGCCGGACCGTGGTGCTGACCTCCGCGACCCTGGCCGTGGGGTCCTCCTTCTCCTCGGTCGCCGGCTCCCTGGGTCTGCAGGGTCCGGGCGCGCCGTCGTGGCGGGGCGTGGACGTGGGCAGCCCCTTCGACTACCGGCGCCAGGGCATCCTCTACGTGGCCAAGCACCTGCCCAAGCCGAGCCGGGGCGTGGCCGGCGAGCAGCTGGACGAGCTGCTGGCCCTGCTGGAGGCATCGGGGGGCGGTGCTCTGGGGCTCTTCTCGTCACGGCGTGCCGCGGAGGACGCCGCCGAGGCCCTGCGCGAACGCACGGAGCTCCCGATCCTGTGCCAGGGGGACGCATCGCTGCCGTCCCTCGTGAAGGACTTCACGGACGACCCCGCGGCCAGCCTGTTCGGCACCATGAGCCTGTGGCAGGGCGTGGACGTGCCGGGTCAGTCCTGCCGCCTGGTGGTGATCGACCGGATCCCGTTCCCGCGCCCGGACGACCCCCTGGGGACCGCGCGGACCCGTGCGGCCGAGCGCGCCGGGGGCAACGGCTTCATGACGGTCTCCGCATCCCACGCCGCCGTGCGGCTCGCGCAGGGCGCGGGGCGGTTGATCCGGGCGAGCGGGGACCGGGGTGTGGTGGCGGTGCTGGACTCCCGGCTGGCCACCGCACGCTACGGCTCGTTCCTGGCCCGCTCGCTGCCCCCGCTGTGGCCGACCACGGACAGGAGCACCGTGCTGGGCGCCCTGGAGCGGCTGAACCGGTCCTGATCCCGGGCGTTGCTCGAACCGCGCAGTCCCGCGGGTTTGCCGTCCGGCGTGATCCGGGCGGCCCTCGACCGCGCGCTCTGCGGGCCGCGCTCAGGCCGGGCGGGGCGTCACAGGGAGCGGAACACCGACACGACCTTGCCCATCACCGTGGCGTGGTCGCCCAGGATGGGCTCGTAGCGGGTGTTCTGCGGCAGCAGCCAGGTGTGGCCGTCCCGCTGTCGGAAGGTTTTCACGGTGGCCTCGTCGTCGAGCAGCGCGGCCACCACGTCCCCGTTCTCCGCGGAGTTCTGCTGCCGCACGACCACCCAGTCCCCGTCGCAGATGGCGGCGTCGATCATGGAGTCGCCGGAGACCCTGAGCATGAACAGCTGGCCGTGGCCCACGAACTGCCGGGGCAGGGAGTAGACCCCCTCGACAGACTGCTCGGCGGTGATGGGCCCGCCGGCCGCGATCCGTCCCACGAGAGGCACCGGGACCATGGCGGCGTCCTCGTCGACCGCGGGCACCGCGGACATGGTGGGCACCAGGGGCGACACTGAGGCGCCGGAGGGGGACTGCTCACCCGCGGACTCCGCGGCTCCCAGGTGGCGGTCGAGCTCCTGCTGGCTGAGCGGGCGCAGCACCTCCATGGCGCGCGGTCGGCGCGGGTCCCGGCGCAGGTACCCCCACTTCTCCAGCTGGCCGAGCTGGTGGGTGACGCTCGAGAGCGAGGCCAGCCCCACGATGTCGCCGATCTCGCGCATGGACGGCGGGTACCCCCGGTCCGCAATCGAGCGCTGCACGGCGCCGAGGATCTTGGCCTGACGGTCGGAGAGTGCTCCAGCGCGCGGGCCGGGTGTCTGCTGAGCCGGGGAAGTGGTGCTCACGAGCGGGGTCCTTTCGCCGCGTCGCACACTGCGCTCCCGAAGGTTTGGGCCGCGGAGCGCCGTCCGCTTATGCGTGTCGGAGACGTGGGGTCGACTGTCACGGGTGTCGCACCAGCTTAACCCGCGCTGGCCTGCGTATTCAAATATGTGTTCGAAACAGACCTCGACAGGATTCGTACATCCGTGCTAGAACTGGTTCCAGTGATTCGAAGATGTGTTCTACACGCCACCGGCGTTCGAACACCGCCACCGGACGGTGGCACCAGACAGACCACCAGGAGGTTGCCATGACCGCTCTCACCATGCCGGGGACCGCCCGCCGCGCCGTGCTACACGGCACCCGGGGCGCGCGGGTCCGCGTGGGCGCTGCTCGGGGTGCAGCGGCCCGGGATGCAGCGGGTCGGGGTTCAGATGGTCGCGGTGCCGCGGGTCTCGGGTCAGAGCGTCGGAGCACCCCGGCGCGAGTCGCGGGTCTCCGCGGGAAGGTCGTGCCGGGCAGCGCCGCGCGCGGGAACGCCGCACGGAGCGGTGCCGGTCGCGGCGAGACCGCGCCGGGCGGCCACGCAGGGGATGCGGCGTCTCGGATCTCGGGGATCAGGGCCATCGTGCGGGGAGTCTCCGCCGCTGAGGCCCGTCCGGCGGGCTCCGTGGACTCCGCCGCGGGGGCCGTCCTCCGACTGACCCGTCGGGGCCGGTTCCTGCTGATCGGTCTGCCGGTGGTCACGGGTGCTGCGGCGCTGCTCGTGGTGGCCGCGGTGTTCCTGCTGCCTCCTACCGTGCACGCCTCCACCGATGCGGTGGGAGCCCCGGTCACGCACAGCGTGACGGTCCAGTCCCGGCAGAGCCTGTGGGAGATCGCCGTGGCGGCGGATCCGCAGCGGGACCCCCGCGAGGTCATGCGTGACATCGCTGAGCTCAACGGCCTGACCTCCCCGGACCTCTCCGCGGGGCAGGTCCTGGAAGTGCCGTCCCGATAGACCCGGCCGTTAGACTGGGCCGGTGAATTCTCCGGAGAACACCGTCTCGTCCCTGCCGCTCCGCGACGACCTGCGTGGCATGTCCCCTTACGGGGCCCCGCAGCTGGAGGTTCGGGTGGCGCTGAACACCAACGAGAACACCCATCCCGTCCCGCCGGGCGTCGTCGAGGCCATCACCCGGGGCGTGCAGGCGGCTGCGTCGTCCCTCAACCGGTACCCGGACCGGGACTTCACCGCTCTGCGCGAGTCCCTGGCCTCGTACCTGGGTCACGGGCTCACCCGTGAGAACCTGTGGGCCGCCAACGGGTCCAACGAGATCCTGCAGCAGATCCTGCAGGCCTTCGGTGGTCCGGGACGGTCCTTGCTCAGCTTCGTTCCCACTTACTCGATGTACCCGCTGCTCGCGCTCGGCACGGGCACCGCGTTCATCGAGGGGGAGCGGGACACCGATTTCTCCCTCGACGCGGACTCCGCCGCCCGCCAGGTGCGCGAGCACGCGCCCGACGTCGTGTTCTTGTGCTCCCCGAACAACCCCACCGGCACCGCGCTCGACCTCGACGTCGTCTCGGCCGTGTACGAGGCGGGGGAGGCCACGCAGACCGTCGTGGTCGTGGACGAGGCCTATGCGGAGTTCGCGCGCCAGGGCACCCCCTCGGCCCTGACCCTGCTGGAGGGGCGGCCCCGGCTGATCGTCTCCCGCACCATGAGCAAGGCCTTCGCGCTGGCCGGGGCCCGCCTGGGGTACTTCGCCGCCGCACCGCACGTGGCGGACGCCATGCGTCTGGTCCGGCTTCCGTACCACCTGTCCTCGGTCACGCAGGCCACGGCCCTTGCCGCGCTCGCGCACCACCCGGAGCTGCTCGCGACCGTCGAGGACGTCAAGGCCCAGCGGGACCGCATCGTCTCGGAGCTCACCCGGCTCGGGCTCACCCCGGCGGTGTCCGACTCCAACTTCGTGTTCTTCGACTGCGCGGGGGACGCCCACGCCATGTGGCAGGGACTGCTGGACCGGGGGGTGCTCGTGCGGGATGTCGGGATCCCCGGCCACCTCCGGGTCACCGCCGGCACCGAGGAGGAGACCACCGCGTTCCTCGCCGCGGTGCGTGCGTGCCTCGCCACCGCATGAGGGAGCACGCCGGATCCGCGGCCTCGGCGCTGGGTGGACGTCTCGCGCGCGAGTCCGTCCGCAGAGCGTCCGCCCGGGCGTCCTAGACTGGAACGGTCCCGGGCCGTCCGTTCCGCGAGGTCACCGCCCCCGACCGTCGGCTCGAACATCCCGGGCCACGAGCGGCAGCCGCGCCCTGCGCCGAGAGCAGCAGCTCGCGGGGGCGGGCCACCCGCGGGACACCACCCACCACGAGGAGTCAGCACCACAGATGAGCGATACCGGCACACAGTTCACGGCCGCACCGGCATCCCCCGCGCCGCGCACCGCCACGGTGGAGCGCGTCACGAGCGAGTCTTCGGTGCGGGTGAGCCTGAACCTGGACGGCACCGGGGTCTCGCACATCGAGACCACGGTGCCCTTCTACGACCACATGCTCACGGCCCTGTCCAAGCACTCCTTGATCGACCTGGACGTTCACGCCCACGGCGACACCCACATCGACGTCCACCACACCGTGGAGGACACCGCCATCGTGCTGGGAGAGGCCCTGCGTGAGGCGCTCGGGGACAAGCGCGGCATCCGGCGCTTCGGCCAGGCCGTGGTGCCACTGGACGAGGCACTGGCCTCGGCCGTCGTGGACGTCTCCGGGCGTCCCTACGTGGTGCACACGGGGGAGCCGGAGGGTCAGCAGTACCACCTGATCGGGGGGCACTTCACGGGCTCCATGACCCGTCACGTGCTCGAGTCCCTCGCCCACCACGCCCAGCTGTGCCTGCACATGGACGTGGTCCGCGGCCGGGACCCGCACCACATCGTGGAGGCGCAGTTCAAGGCCCTGGCCCGTGCGCTGCGCGAGGCTGTGGAGCCGGACCCCCGGATGGCGGATGCCATTCCCTCCACCAAGGGCGCGCTGTGAGCGCGGCACCGGCCCCCGCGCGGGAGGGCGACGGCGCGCAGGACGCACCGAGCGTCGTCGTGCTCGACTACGGGGCGGGCAACGTGCGCTCCGCGGTCCGGGCCCTGGAAGCGGCCGGGGCGCGGGTGCGGCTCAGCGCGGACCCCCGGGACGTCCTGGACGCGGACGGGCTCGTGGTGCCCGGCGTCGGCGCGTTCGGGGCCGTCATGCAGGGGCTGCGGGCCGTGGACGCACCGCGGCTGATCGACCGGCGGATCAGTGGGGGTCGTCCGGTCCTGGGCATCTGCGTGGGTCTGCAGGTGATGTTCGAGCGCGGTGTGGAGCACGGGGAGCAGACCGAGGGGCTCGGCCAGTGGCCGGGCACCGTGGAGCGGCTCGACGCACCCGTGGTGCCCCACATGGGGTGGAACACGGTGCGGGCCCCGCAGGACTCGGTGCTCTTCCGTGGTCTGCAGGACGAGCGGTTCTACTTCGTGCACTCCTACGGGGTGCAGCAGTGGGAGTTCGACCAGAGCATCCCGGTGATGACCCCGCCCGCGGTCACGTGGTCCGAGCACGGCGCCCCCTTCGTGGCCGCCGTGGAGAACGGCCCCCTGAGCGCCACACAGTTCCACCCGGAGAAGTCCTCGCACGCGGGGATCGCCCTGCTGCGCAACTGGCTCTCCACCCTGCCCCGCACGGGCAGGCTCGACGACAGGGTCCCCGAGCCCGGGACGGAGGTGACCGCATGACCGCCTCGGTCCTGGTCCTGGTGGCGGGCGCGTTCTTCGTGGGCGGCGCCATCTCGTTCGCCCAGCAGCGCAAACCGCTGTGGTCCGTGGTGCTGCTGGGGCTCGTTGCCGCGGCGTTGATCGGCTACGGCGGCTACTCGTGGTTCACGAGCGTGTGAGCGCGCCCCGGACCGACGTGCGCGTCGCGTCGACGTCGGGCGCACCGCACGCTGCACCACCTCCGGGCCGCGGCGCCGTGCCACCGCCGACGCCGCACGCGGTCCCGACCGGGACCTGACCCCGCCCCGCCGCGGGCCAACACCCAGAACCGCGCCACCCGGCGCCCACGTGAGGAGACCCATGACAGAGAACACCGACCGTCGGCTCGAGCTGCTGCCCGCCGTGGACGTCCAGGGCGGACAGGCCGTCCGACTCGTCCAGGGCGAGGCGGGCTCCGAGACGGGCTACGGCGATCCGCTGGAGGCCGCGCGTGCGTGGCAGGACGCGGGCGCCGAGTGGCTGCACCTGGTGGACCTGGACGCCGCGTTCGGGCGCGGGGACAACATCGAGGTGCTGCGCCACGTGGCCGAGAACCTGGACCTGAAGATCGAGATGTCCGGCGGGATCCGTGACGACGAGTCCCTGGAGCGCGTGCTGTCCCTGCGCCCGGCCCGCATCAACCTGGGCACGGCCGCGTTGGAGAACCCGCAGTGGACCCACCGCGTGATCGCCGAGCACGGGGACCTCATCGCCGTGGGACTGGACGTGCGGGGCACCACGCTCGCCGCGCGCGGCTGGACCGAGGAGGGCGGGGACCTGTGGGAGGTTCTGGAGCGCCTCGAGGCGGACGGCTGCGCGCGCTATGTGGTCACGGACGTCACCAAGGACGGCACGCTGCGCGGGCCCAACACCGAGCTGCTCGCGGAGGTGGCCCGCCGCACGGACAAGCCCGTGGTGGCCTCCGGCGGGATCTCCTCGCTGGAGGACATCGCGGCCCTGCGCGAGCTGGTTCCCTCCGGTGTGGAGGGCGCCATCGTGGGCAAGGCCCTGTACGCGGGCAGGTTCACGCTCGCGCAGGCGCTCGACGTCGCGGGTCGCCCCGGTGCCTGACGACGCCGCCCGCCCCCTTCCTCCGCACATCGCCGCCCAGCTGCGCTCGGCCGGCGGCCCCACGGACACGGGTGGTCAGGCGTGGGAGGGCCGCAACCTCGGTGAGGGCACGAGCCACACGCACCAGTTCCCCGACGACCCCGGGACTGCCGATCCGGACCTGGCCGCCGCGCTCGACGCGTGGCGTGCGGGTCGGGCGGGGGAGCAGGACGTCGTGGCCGCACTTCCCGGGGTGCGGGTGTTCGTCCCCATCGTGGCGCAGGTCTCCCGGTCCCACATCACGCGGGACGGGCTCGTCCCGGACAAGGAGGCGGACATGGCGCTCGTGAGCCTGCAGGCCTCCGACGGCCGTCAGGCGCTTCCCGTGTTCACCTCCACCCGGGCGCTGAGCGCGTGGAACGGCGAGGCCCGTCCGGTGGCCACGGAGCTGCGCAGGGCCGCACTGTCCGCGGTGCAGGACGGCTCGTCGCTGCTCGTGGTGGACCCGGCGTCGGACCCGGCGTTCGTGGTGCGGCGCCCCGCGCTGTGGGCGCTCGCGCAGGGGCGTGAGTGGACGCCGTCGTACCGGGACTTCGCGGTGGACGACGCCGTGACCCGCGCCGCCGTGGGGGTCCCCGGCATCGTCTCGGCGCTCGCGGGCCCCGGCAGGGGCGTCGACGCCGTGCGGGGTGACGCCGCGGTGCTGCGCGGCGGGGGAGAGGGCCCGGAGCTCACCGTGTCCCTGCAGCTGCGGCCCGGGTTGCCCGAGACCGAGGTGGCCGCTGCCGTGCAGGGCTTCCAGGAGGCACTGGCCGCGGAGCAGATCATGGCCGAGAGCGTGGACTCGGTCCAGCTGCGGCTGACCTCCTGAGCGCAGGAACCGCTGCGCGGGACGTGCGTGCCCGAGGGCCCCGTGCGCCGTGCTGATCCTCAGCCGGCGACCACCGGGGAACACCCGGCTCTCGGCCGAGCGGGGCCGACCCGCGCGGCCTCGACGGCGACAGCGCCGATCCACCCGACCAGGTCATCTCCGACTCCGTCGAGGAGAATTCACGCCCCGAGAACGCCGTCACCTTCCGGCTGCCGTCCCGCCGCGCCAATGACTGCGGCCCCCGGCAGGACCGGGGGCCGCAGGACCGGGGATCCGGCTCAGCCGTAGACGGGGCCGGTGAACTTCTCGCCCGGGCCGGCACCGGGGGCATCGGGGAACGGGGACGCCTCGCGGAAGGCCAGCTGCAGGGACTTGAGCCCGTCGCGCAGCGGTCCCGCGTGCTGGGACCCGATCTCGGGTGCGGCCGCCGTGACGAAACCGGCGAGGGCGGTGATGAGCTTGCGGGCCTCGTCGAGGTCCTTGAGCTCCTCGGCGTCCTCCTCCGCGGCGAGCCCGCACTTGACCGCCGCGGCACTCATCAGGTGCACCGCGGCCGTGGTGATGACCTCCACGGCTGGAACCTCGGCGATGTCCCGCATCTGGTGCCCGACCTCCTCCAGCGCCTCCGGCGGGAGGCCCGTGGCGTCGGCGGCGGGGGCCTGCTCGGTGGTTCCGGCTGACGGGTTGGCGGCGAATTCGAAGCGCTCGGGGCGCGGTTGCTCGGACATGGACCCACTGTAGAACAGGGCACCCGCCCCCGGCGCGTCCCGCCCCGTGCTCCCGGAGGACCGGCGGAGGAGTGGCCGGGTACCGCCCCCGTGCGCTATGATGGCTGGCAGTGTGCAAGCGGAGGCAACTCCCACCCGCCGCCGTTCCCGGTCCCGACCGGGAATCCCAGGCGACCGGGTACCGGACCGGACCGGTCCTCCACCCACGGTGGGGGACGTGCAGTGCGGTCCTCGTGTGGTCCCTGACCTCCGCTCGCGCGTGCCGCAGCGGAGGTTTTTTCGTTGCGGTGGCAGTCCCACCCACGGGGAAACCCACGAACTCAGGAGATTGGCATTAGCGATCCACGTATCAATGACAGAATCCGTGTCCCGGAAGTCCGTCTCGTCGGACCTGGCGGCGAGCAGGTCGGCATCGTGCGCGTTCAGGACGCGCTGCGGCTAGCCCGTGAATCGGATCTCGATCTGGTCGAGGTCGCCCCGAACGCCAAGCCTCCCGTGGCCAAGCTCATGGACTTCGGCAAGTACAAGTACGAAGCCGCGGTCAAGGCCCGTGAGTCCCGCAAGAACCAGGCCAACACGGTGCTCAAGGAAGTGCGTTTCCGTCTGAAGATCGACACGCACGACTACGAGACCAAGGTGGGCCACGCCAAGCGGTTCCTCTCCGCGGGTGACAAGGTCAAGGCCATGATCCAGTTCCGCGGCCGTGAGCAGCAGCGCCCCGCGATGGGTGTGCGCCTGCTCGAGCGGCTCGCGGAAGACGTCGCCGAGGTCGGTGTCGTGGAGACCGCGCCCCGCGTGGACGGACGCAACATGGTCATGGTCATCGGGCCGCTCAAGAACAAGGCGGAGGCCCGGGCCGAGGCCCGCAAGCAGCAGCAGCGGGATAAGTCCAAGTCGGAGAACCAGCGCAAGCAGCGCGTGGACACCTCCTCGCCCGAGACGGTGACCCAGTCGATCGGGGACGCGTTCCCCGCCGAGCTGCGCGACGCAGCGTCGTCGCCCGCCGAGGACCAGACCGTGGAGAGTGCCCCCCTGGCCCCCGAGGACGAGGTCACGGCCACCGTGGCACCGGCCAGCGGGTCCGAGGAGCAGACCGCCACCCCGGCGGAGCAGGCCCCGGCCGAGAAGCCCGCCACGGCGCCGACCGAGCAGGGCACGGCGGACAAGCCCGCCGCCCCGAAGCCCGCGGCCGGCAAGCCTGCGGCGCCTAAGCCTGCGGCCGGCAAGCCTGCCGCGCCCAAGCCGGGTGCGCGCAAGCCCGGCCCCGCCGCCAAGTAGCGGCACCAGGAATTGACAGCGCCGGGCGTGCGATCGCCCGGCACCAGCGTGGTCGCGGCCTGCGTGCCGCGACCCACCGGTGTGCCCCACACCGGTCGATGTAGAAGGAGACGGCCACCATGCCGAAGATGAAGACCCACAGCGGAGCCAAGAAGCGCTTCAAGCTCACCGGCTCGGGCAAGGTCAAGCGCCAGCAGGCCAACCGCCGCCACTACCTGGAGCACAAGTCCTCCCGCCTGACCCGCCGCCTCGCGGGCGACCAGATCGTCTCCACCCCGGGCGAGGCCAAGGCCATCAAGCGGATGCTGGGCAAGTAAGCCCTTCTCGCAGACCAGTCAGAAGTTCGCCGCTCCCCGAGCGGCGGTAGAGATGTTCCGGTGAGTGCCGGGACCAGATCGTTAGGAGTACACGCGTGGCACGTGTGAAGCGGGCAGTCAACGCCCACAAGAAGCGTCGGGAAGTTCTGGAGAAGGCGTCGGGCTACCGCGGTCAGCGTTCGCGGCTGTACCGCAAGGCCAAGGAGCAGATGCTCCACTCGTACACCTACTCCTACAACGATCGTCGCAAGAAGAAGGGCGATTTCCGTCGGCTGTGGATCCAGCGCATCAACGCCGCGTCCCGCGCCAACGGCCTGACCTACAACCGCTTCATCCAGGGCCTCAAGGCCGCTGAGGTCGAGGTGGACCGTCGCATGCTGGCCGAGCTGGCCGTGAGCGACGAGAACGCGTTCGCGGCCCTGGTGCAGGTGGCCAAGGACGCCCTGCCGGAGGACACCTCCGCGCCGCGCACCGCCGCCTGAGTGCTGCTGTGACGTTCGTCGAGCGCCTGGAAGACCGGCTGCTGTCCAATCCCCGTGCCGATCGGGTGAGGGACGTGGCCGCGTTGACCAGGCGCTCGACGCGTTCCAAGCGCGGCCTGTTCCGCGCCGAGGGCCCGCAGAACGTGCGGGAGGCGGTGCGGGCCGCGCTCGACGACGCCGCGGGGCCCAGCCGCTGGGCACCCGCCCTGGACGCCGTGTACGTCACGCGCCAGGAGCTCGAACGCCACCCGGGTATCGCGGCGGACCTGGAGGCCCTGGAGTCCCGGAGGGGCGTGTTCCTGCGGATGGTCACCCCCGAGGTGCTCGGCGCCATGACGGACGCCGTGACGCCCCAGGGGATGCTCGCGGTGTGCCGGATCCCCGAGGTCACGCTGCAGGACGCGCTCGCGGACACGCGCCTGGTGTGCGTCATGGCCCGGGTGCAGGACCCCGGCAACGCCGGGACCGTGGTGCGCGCCGCCGATGCCGCGGGCGCCGATGCCGTGGTGCTCTCCGAGGGCAGCGTGGACCCGTACAACCCCAAGGCCGTGCGCTCCACGGCCGGATCCCTCTTCCACCTCCCCGTGCTCACGGGGGTGGACCTCGTCTCCTTCGTCGCCGCCGCGCGCGAGCGCTCCGTGCAGGTGCTCGCCGCGGACGGTCACGCCCGCGCGAGCGTGGACGAGCTTGCCGACGCCGCCCTGCTGCACTGGGCGGGCACCGCGCCGCACTCCGAGCACGAGGTGCGCCTGGACGGGCCCACGGCCTGGCTGTTCGGCAACGAGGCCCAGGGGCTCTCCGACGCCGAGCTGGAGCTCGCTGACCTGCCCGTGGCCGTGCCCCTGTACGGCCGGGCGGAGTCCCTCAACGTGGGCACCGCGGCCACCGTCTGCCTGTACGCCTCGGCGAGGGCGCAGCGGCGGGCCGGCGGCGTCGTGACCGGACCCGGTACGTCGTGAGCACGGAGGAGCCCCGCACACGGGTGGTCGGTGCCGCGGTGCTGGACGACGCGGCGTGGCCCACCCGCGTGCTCGCGGCCCAGCGCGCCTACCCCGAGTCCCTGCGCGGGCTGTGGGAGTTCCCCGGCGGCAAGCAAGAACCGGGGGAGAGTGTGCGGGACGCCCTGCTCCGGGAGTGCCGCGAGGAGCTCGGCGTTCACTTGGACCTGCTGGCCGAGGTGCCCGCCCCCGGCCCGCACGGCTGGCCGCTCACCGGCTCCGCCGTCATGCGGGTGTTCACCGCGGTGCTGCGCGAACCGTCGGACGGCCCGTCGCTGTCGGACGCGCCGCCGCCGTCGGTCTGCGCCGCGGCGGACACGACGACGCCGGACGCCCACGTTCTGGACGCCCCGGCCCCCTGTGCGCCGCACCTCTCAACCCCGGCTCCCCATACCGCAGCCTCCCCGGTGCGCGCGCTGGAGCAGCGCGTGCGGGACGGGCAGGACCACCTGGACGTCCGGTGGCTGCCGCTGGACGATCCGGCCGCGATCCTGGCGCTCCCGTGGATCCCCGCGGACCTGCCGATCGTGGCCGCACTGCTGGAGATGCTGCGAACGGAGCACGCGTGAGCCACACGACCGCCGAGACCCGGGACGGCACCGATCCGCGGGCGTGGCACGCGCTGTGGGCCATGGTGCTCGGCTTCTTCATGATCCTGGTGGACGCCACCATCGTGTCCACCGCGATCCCCGCGATCACCGCGGGACTGCACACCGACATCTCCGGGGTGCTGTGGGTGACGAGCGGCTACCTGCTGGCCTACGCGGTGCCGCTGCTCATCACGGGGCGGCTCGGGGACCGGCTGGGACCGCGCACGGTGTACCTGTGGGGACTTGCGGTCTTCACGGGGGCGTCCCTGTGGTGCGGCTTCGCCCAGGACATCACGGCCCTCGTGGTGGCCCGGGTGGTGCAGGGGCTGGGGGCTGCGCTGATGTCCCCGCAGACGATGACCGTGATCACCCGGATGTTCCCGGTGGCCACCCGTGGCACGGCCCTGGGCATCTGGGGTGCCACGGCGGGGATCGCAACCCTCGTGGGGCCGCTGCTCGGCGGGATCCTGGTGGACCTCGCGGGGTGGCGCTGGATCTTCTGGGTCAACGTGCCCGTGGGGATCTTCGCCCTGTGGCGCGCCGCGGTGCACCTGCCCCGGCTGCCCGTGCGCAGCCACTCCCTGGACCTCGTGGGTGTGGTGCTCTCCGGGCTCGGGCTGTTCCTCGTGGTCTTCGGCATCCAGGAGGGCCAGAGCCACGACTGGTCCACCGTGGTGGGTCCCGTGACGATTCCCATGGTCATCGGCGCCGGCGTGCTGATCCTCGTGGCCTTCCTCGCGTGGCAGGCCGTGACGCCCGCCGAACCGCTCGTGCCCCTGCCCCTGTTGCGGCAGCGCAACTTCACCCTGGCCAACGCCGCGATGGCCGCCGTGAGCCTCACCGTGAACTCCATGATCATCCCCGCGATGCTCTACCTGCAGGTCGTGCGCGGGCTGAACCCCACGGTGGCCGCACTGAGCTACGCGCCCATGTCCCTGCTCTCCGCCGTCCTCGCCCCTCTCGTGGGCCGGGCGCTGGGCAAGGTGGCACCGCGGAGCATCGCGCTGCCCGGGATGCTGATCATGGCCGCCGGGCTCGCCGCGTACGCCCTGAGCCTGCGCCCCGGGACCTCCGTGTGGCTGCTGGCTGCGCTGACGCTCGTGATCGGGCTGGGCAGCGCCATGATCTGGTCCCCGGTCTCGCTCACCGCCACCTCAGACCTCGCCCCGGACGTCGTGGGCGCGGGCTCGGGGGTGTTCAACGCCACCCGGCAGGTCTCGGCCGCCGTGGGCAGCGCCATGATGGCCGTGCTCATGCAGGCCCAGCTGGCGGCGAACCTGCCGGCCGGGGCGGCAGGCGGTGACCTCGCCGCGGGCGGCTCGGGGCAGGCCCTGCCGGAGCACCTGCAGCCGGGATTCGCCCTCGCGATGTCCCACTCGCTGCTGCTGCCGGTGGTGGTGCTCGTGCTCGGCGCGGTGGTCACCGCGTTCTTCCGCACCCCCGCTCGCACGCGCCCCGGTCGGACGAGCTCCGGTCGGACGAACCCTGACCGAACCGCTGACTGAACGACTTACCCAGGCGCTGCCCGCGCCCCGCTGACCTCAGCGCTGCCCGAACCACCGCCGGCCGAACGGCTGATCCCAGAGGTGCCCGAACCACCGCCGAGCGCACCAGCCCTGGCTGGCGCACCCCCGAGCGGACCGGCCATCCCCGAACCGCCCCCGGCCGGACCACCCCCGGCCGGACCAGCGCCGACCGGATTCGCCCCGGCCGCACCCGCGGCGGTGCGCGCGGCAGCGGCGGGTCCGCGGGCGGCGTCGTGGTCCCCGGCGGGCAGGACGCGCGGACGGATCCACTAGACTGACCGTGCCCGTTCGCCCCGGCGGCGGGCACCGCCGTGTCCCGCGGCGAGCGCGCCCCAGGGACACGGAGCACCCCGTCCGCGAGCGCAGGAACGCGAGAAACCATGTCCGAGACCACACCGTCCGCCGCGGTGGACCCCACCGACGAGGCGGCCGTCACCGCCGCCGCCGAGGACGCGCTGAGCGCGATCCGGGCCGCCGCGGATCTGCCCGAGCTCAAGAGCGTCCGGCTTGCGCACGCGGGGGAGAAGTCCCCGCTCGCGCTCGCCAACCGGGCCATCGGCGGTCTGGACAAGACCGCGAAGGCCACCGCCGGCAAGCTCGTGGGCCAGGCCCGCGGCCGCGTGAACAAGGCGGTCGCCGCGCGCACGGCCGAGCTCGAGGAGGAGCGGGACGCCCGGATCCTCGTGGAGGAGGCCGTGGACGTCACGGCGGCCACGCGGCGTCGTCGGCTGGGCGGGCGCCACCCGCTGAACAACCTCATGGACCGCATCGGGGACATCTTCGTGGGCATGGGCTGGGAGATCGCGGAGGGCCCAGAGCTCGAGCACGAGTGGTTCAACTTCGACTCCCTGAACTTCAAGCCGGACCACCCGGCGCGCCAGCTGCAGGACACGTTCTTCGTGGACCCGCCGTCCTCGCACCTGGTGCTGCGCACCCACACCTCGCCCGTGCAGATGCGCTCGCTGCTGGAGCGGGAGCTGCCCGTATACGTGGTGTGCCCCGGCAAGACGTACCGCACGGACGAGCTGGACGCCACGCACACCCCCGTGTTCCACCAGGTGGAGGGCATCGCGGTGGACGAGGGGCTGTCCATGGCGGACCTCAAGGGCACGCTCACGCACTTCGCGCGCACCATGTTCGGGCCGGAGGCCGCCATCCGGCTGCGCCCCAACTACTTCCCCTTCACCGAGCCGTCAGCCGAGCTGGACGTGTGGCACCCCACGGCCAAGGGCGGGCCCCGGTGGATCGAGTGGGGCGGCTGCGGCATGATGCACCCCAACGTGCTGCGCGCCGCGGGCATCGACCCCGAGCGCTACTCCGGCTTCGCGTTCGGCATGGGCATCGAGCGGACCCTGATGTTCCGCAACAACGTCCCGGACATGCACGACATGGTCGAGGGCGACGTCCGTTTCAGCGAGCACTTCGGGATGGAGATCTAGAGCATGCGTATTCCCCTGTCATGGCTGCGCGAGTACGCGCCCGTCCCCGAGGACGCCACCGCCGAGGACGTCCTGGCCACCCTGGTGAAGGTCGGTCTGGAGGAGGAGGACGTCCACCGTCCCACGGACTCCCTGTCCGGGCCCATCGTGGTGGGCCAGGTGCTCACCATGGAACCGGAGACCCACTCCAACGGCAAGACCGTGAACTGGTGCACCGTGCGCGTGGTGCCCGAGGGCCGGGAGCAGACGCTCACCGGCAAGGGCATTGAGCCCTCCGGCGTGCAGGGCATCATCTGCGGCGCCCACAACTTCTCGGTGGGGGACAAGGTGGTCGTCACCCTGCCCGGTGCCGTGCTGCCCGGTGACTTCCGGATCTCCGCGCGCAAGACCTACGGCCACACCTCCGCGGGCATGATCGCCTCCGTGCGTGAGCTCGGCATCGGGGAGGACCACGACGGCATCCTCGTGCTCTCCCGGCTCGGGCTGGACCCCGAGATCGGCTCCGACGCCATGGAGCTGCTGGGCCTCTACGACTCCGCCGCCGAGGTCAACGTGACCCCGGACCGCGGCTACGCGTTCTCGTTGCGCGGCATCGCCCGCGAGTACTGCAACGCCGTGCGCGCCCCGTTCACGGACCCCGTGGCCGAGCTGGCCCCCTCCGTGCCGGCCCCCACGCAGGACGGCTTCCCGGTCTCGATCGACGACGCCGCTCCCATCCACGGCCGCGCCGGTTCCAACCGCTTCGCGGTGCGCGTGGTGGAGGGCGTGGACCCGTCCCTGCCCACCCCGCCGTGGCTGGCATCCCGGCTGCGCCTGGCGGGCATCCGCTCGGTGAGCCTGCCCGTGGACATCTCCAACTACGTGATGCTCGAGTACGGCCAGCCGATCCACACCTACGACGCGGACACGCTGCAGGGCGGGATCACCGTGCGCCGGGCCACGGCGGGCGAGACGCTCACCACGCTGGACGGCAAGAACCGCACGCTGGACACCGAGGACCTCGTGATCGCGGACGAGTCCGGCGCCGTCGGGCTCGCCGGTGTCATGGGTGGCGCCGCCACCGAGGTGAGCGGGTCCACCACCCGGATCCTCGTGGAGGCCGCCCGCTTCGACGAGGTCTCGATCGCCCGCACCGCGCGGCGTCACAAGCTGCCCTCGGAGGCGTCCAAGCGCTACGAGCGCGGTGTGGACCCGCAGCTCGCACCGGTCGCCGCGCAGCGCGTGGTGGACTTGCTGGTCGAGCTGGCGGGCGCCACGGACACCGGCCGCGTCACGGACGTGGACCACACGCAGCCGCCCACGCCCGTCGAGCTGCCCGCGGGCTACCCTGCGGCCCGCGTGGGCGTGGACTACTCGCCGGAGGCGGTCGAGCGCGCGCTGACCGCGATCGGCGCGCAGGTCACGGATACCGCGGACGGCTGGACCGTGACCCCGCCCTCGTGGCGGCCCGACCTGCTCGCCAAGGAGGATCTCGTCGAGGAGGTCGCCCGCCTGGACGGCTACGACCGGATCCCGGACCGGCTGCCCGTGGCGCCTCCGGGTCGCGGCTTCACGCGCTCGCAGGCCGCACGACGCCGCGTGGCCACCACGCTCGCGGCCGCCGGCCTCACCGAGGTGCTCAGCTACCCGTTCGTCGCGCAGGCGGACAACGACCTCTGGGGCAGCCCCGAGGGCGCGCACGTGCCCTCGATCAGGCTGGCGAACCCCATCAGCGAGGCCCAGCCCCTGCTGCGCGTCAGCATCCTGCCGGGGCTGCTGGAGGTGCTCAAGCGCAACCAGTCCCGCGGCTTCCGCGACCTGGCGCTCTACGAGATCGGCCACGTGTTCCTCGCCGAGGGCTACACCCCGGACACGCAGCCGGTCCCGCCGCTGGGCGTGCGTCCCATGGGCCCGGACCTCGAACGGCTCCACGCCGCCGTGCCCGCCCAGCCGCGCAAGCTCGCCGCGGTGCTCGCCGGTCACGACGCCGCCGCGGGCCCGTGGGTCACGCCGCGCCGCTGGGACTGGCAGGACGCCCTCGACGTCGCCGAGCTCGCCGCCCGCAGCATGGGCCTGGAGCTCGAGGTGGCCCAGGGCCGCCACGAGGCGTTCCACCCGGGACGCACGGCGCAGCTGCGCACGGCGGACGGCACCGTGGTCGGGGTGGCCGGCGAGCTTCACCCCAAGCTCGTGGCGGCTGAGGGGCTGCCGGAGCGCACGTGCGCCGTGGAGCTGGACCTGACCGCCCTGCTGGAGCGGGAGGCCCCCGTGGTGGTCGCGCAGTCCATCTCGGGCTACCCCGCCGCCACGCAGGACGTCGCCCTGGTGGTGGACCGTGAGGTCTCCGCGGCCGCGCTGCTGGCCACGGTCCGCGACGGCGCGGGGGATCTGCTCGAGTCCGCGGAGGTCTTCGACGTGTACCAGGGCACGGGCATCCCCGAGGGGAAGAAGTCCGTGGCCATCGCCCTGCGCTTCCGTGCCCCGGACCGCACCCTGACCGCGGACGAGGCCTCCGAGGCCCGCGAGGCCGCCGTGGCGGCGGCCCGCGCCGCCCACGGCGCCGAGATCCGCGGCTGACCCTCACCTCCAAGGAGCACCGTGTCCCACGAACTCATCGACTTCCACGAGCAGCAGGACGAGCACGCCCCGAGGTCCCGGGGCTGGCTCATCGTGGCCATGGTGCTGGTGGGCGCGGTGCTCACGGTGGTGCTCGGGCTGCTGAGCGCACTGTCCTTCGACAAGGCCTCCCACCTGCAGGACTGGGCCGGGGAGACCATGGTGGTCTCGGGGACCTACCAGACCCTCACTAAGGACCTCACCACCCAGGACTACAACGGGATCTACGCCGGGGTCATGCCCGGCGGGGACCTCGTGGAGCGCTACCCGTACGACAACCGGCTTAACGACCCCGTCAAGAAGGCCGAGGGGGACCAGATCACGTTCCGGGGCACGCAGTCCGGGGTCCAGGACGGTGACTTCCCCCGCGAGGTGGACGCCCTGCTGGCCGTGCAGGACGGCACGCTCAGGGTCGTGGAGACGGACGCCCCGGGGGCCTACGGCACGGACGGGGTCACGGACTCCACCGTCACGGGTCAGCGGCTCGCCGCGGCCGCGTGGGGTGTGGGTGCGCTGCTGTGCGCCGGTCTCACGGTGTGGGGCGTACGGCGGGTCCACCGCGGGGTGCGCCCCGGGGTGTGAACCCCGCGCGCGGCACGCCGTGAGCTGCCCACGGCTCCCGTGCGTCACCCGTGCGCGCCGGGTGTCCGCCCCCACGCCCTGCGGCACCGCTCACGCCGATGCGCGCCACCCATGTCCCGAGGCACCATCCTCGCCACGAGGCACCGCCCACGCCCCGAGGTACCACCCACGCCGGGTGTGGGCCTCGTGGTTCACGGGACGAGCACCAGCTTGCCCTGCGTGGCCCGGGACTCGAGATCCCGGTGCGCGTCGGCGGCGTCGGCCAGCGGGTAGCTGCCGCCCACGCGCACGGAGAGCTCCCCGGCCTCCACGGCCTCCACGAGCTCGCCCCAGCGCCAGCTGCGCTCCGCGGCGTCCCGCACGTAGTGGGCCAGGGACGGCCGGGTCACGTAGAGCGAACCGCACGCGTTGAGCCGCTGCAGGTCGAACCGTGGCACCTGCCCCGAGGCGCCGCCGAACAGCACCGTGGTGCCGCGCACGCGCGTGGCCCTCAGGGACTCGTCGAAGGTCGTGCGGCCCACGGAGTCGTAGACCACGTCCGCGCCGCGGCCCCCGGTCAGCTCGCGGACCCGGTCGGCGAAGCCCTCGTACCCCAGCACGTGGTCCGCCCCGAGCTCGCGCGCGGTCGCGGCCTTCTCGGGGGTTGAGGTCAGGGCGATCACGGTGGCGCCGATCCGCTTCATGAGCTGGACGGCCAGGCCACCCACGCCGCCGGACGCGGCCGTGACGACGGCGGTGTGCCCGGCCTCGAGCGGGAACGTGGAGCGCACCAGGTAGTGGGCGGTGAGCCCCTGCAGCGGCAGCGCCGCGGCCGTCTCCGCGGTCATCCGCGCGGGCACGGGCATGGCCTTCTCCGCGGCGATCACCACGTGCTCGGCGTAGGTGGCGGTGGCCTCCGCGGTGGCCACGCGCTGTCCCACCGCGAGCTCCGTGACCTGCTCGCCCACGGCGGCGACCACACCGCACGCCTCGGCCCCGGGAGTGAAGGGGAAGGACACGGGGTAGACCCCGGAGCGCTGGTAGGTCTCGATGAAGTTCACCCCCGTGGCCTCGGTGCGCACCAGGACCTCCCTCGGACCCGGGGTGGGCACGGGGACCTCCCGCGCTCGCAGCACCTCGGGGCCCCCGGCCCGTTCGGCGACGACGGCCTGCATCGTGGTCTCGGTCATGAGGGGGTCTCCTTCGCGGGGTGGTCCGACGCCGCTGGGCACCGTGCTCACGGGCGGCGTCGTGCTCATCGTGCAGGGGAGGGGCGCGGAGGCCCGACCGCTCCGGCCCAGTCTCGTCCCTCGACGCCGGACCGGGCAAGCCACGGGTCCGGCGAACGCCGAACTACTCCGGCATGAATAACTATTTACTGCTATGCATAGTCATGCGCTATGCTGGTCGCCATGACCTACACCGCAGCTGTCTCAGGCGCCACCGGCTACGCGGGCGGGGAGGTGCTCCGCCTGCTGTGCGGTCACCCGGAGATCGAGATCGCCACCGTGACCGCCCACTCCTCGGCCGGACGCCGCCTCGGGGAGCTGCAGCCCCACCTGCACGAGCTCGCGGAGCGCGAGGTCGTGGAGACCACCGCCGAGAACCTCGCCGGGCACGACGTCGTCGTCCTCGCACTGCCGCACGGCCAGTCCGCGGCCGTCGCCGAGCAGCTCGCGCCCGGGACCGTGGTGGTCGACGCCGCGGCGGACCACCGGCTGGAGTCCACCCGGGCGTGGGAGACGTTCTACGGCAGCGGGCACGCGGGCTCCTGGCCGTACGGGCTGCCCGAGCTGATCGTGGACCCGAGCGGGAGCAGGCAGCGTGAACGGCTGCCCGGCGCCACGCGGATCGCGGTGCCCGGGTGCTACCCCACGGGCTCCCTGCTCGCGCTGGCTCCGGCGCTCGCGGCCGGGCTGGTGGAGCCGCGGGACATCGTGGTGGTGGCGGCGTCGGGAACCTCGGGCGCCGGGAAGTCCGCCAAGCCGCACCTGCTGGGCGCCGAGACCATGGGCGGGATGTCGCCCTACGGGGTGGGCGGCGGCCACCGGCACACCCCCGAGATCGAGCAGGGGCTGCGCTGGGCCGGGGGGCAGGACGTCACGCTCTCGTTCACCCCCACGCTGGCCCCCATGCCGCGCGGGATCCTCACCACGGCCACCGCGGTGCTGCGCCCCGGGGTGGATGCTGCCCGCGCGCGGCAGGCGTACGAGGACGCCTACGGCGACGAGACGTTCGTCCACGTGCTGCCGGAGGGGCAGTGGCCGTCCACCAAGTCCGTGCAGGGCTCCAACCACGCCGCGCTGCAGCTCGCGGTGGACCCCCACGCCGGGCGGCTCGTGGTCACCTCGGTGATCGACAACCTGACCAAGGGCACCGCCGGCGGCGCGGTGCAGTCCCTCAACATCGCGCTCGGGCTGCCCGAGACCACGGGGCTCACCGGGCAGGGTGTGGCTCCGTAACCCCGCGCCTCGCGGGGCCCTCGGCCGTCCCACGCCGACCCGCGCAGCGCTGACCCCCGTCACGCGCCACTGCCCGTGGCGCCACCCCGACCGTCCCGGCCGCCCGCCGCGACCCACCCGACACCCGTCCGATCAGGAGCCGACACGCAGATGACCTCTCCCACCCTCCCCGAGACCCCGGAGTTCCCCGTGACCACGGACTCCGGTGTGTGCACCGCCGCGGGCTTCACCGCCTCCGGTGTCGAAGCCGGGTTCAAGGCGTCCGGCGGCCCGGACCTCGCGCTCGTGGTCAACACCGGGCCCGAGTTCGCCGCCGCGGCCCAGTTCACCTCCAACCGCGTGGCCGCGGCCCCCGTGCACTGGTCCCGCGAGGTGGTGCGCTCCGGGTCGGTGCGTGCCGTGGTGCTGAACTCCGGCGGGGCGAACGCGTGCACGGGCCCAGAGGGCTTCCAGAACACCCACACCACGGCGGAGCTCGTGGCCGGGGAACTGGGCATCGGCGCGGGTGACGTGGTGGTGTGCTCCACGGGGCTCATCGGCGAGCAGCTGCCCATGGACGTGGTGCGCCGCGGCGTCCCCGAGGCGGCCCGCGCGCTGGCCGCGGGGCGGGACGCGGGGCTGCGCGCCGCCGAGGCCATCCGCACGACGGACACCGTGTCCAAGCAGGCGAGCGCCTCCGGCTCCGGGTGGAGCGTGGGCGGCATGGCCAAGGGCGCGGGAATGCTCGCGCCGGGGCTGGCCACCATGCTCGTGGTGCTCACCACGGACGCCGTGATGACCCCGGACGCCCTCGACGCCGCCCTGCGGGAGGCCTGCCGGGTGACCTTCAACCGCACGGACTCCGACGGCTGCATGTCCACCAACGACACCGTGGTGCTGATGTCCTCCGGTGCGTCCGGCACGGCCGCGCAGCAGGGGGAGTTCACCCGGGCCCTGACCGCGGTGTGCCACAGCCTCGCCCAGCAGCTCATCACGGACGCCGAGGGCGCGTCCCACGACATCGCCATCACCACGGTGGGCGCGGCCACCGAGACGGAGGCCGAGGACGTCTCCCGCACGGTGGCGCGCTCCACCCTGCTCAAGACGGCGGTCTTCGGCAACGACCCCAACTGGGGCCGGGTGCTCTCTGCGGTGGGCACCACCCGGGCCCAGTTCGACCCGGACCGGATCGACGTCAGCATCAACGGCGTCACGGTGTGCCGCAACGGCGGCATCGGCGACCCGCGCGAGGGCGTGGACCTCGCGGCGTCGCGCGCGGTGGACATCGAGATCGACCTCAAGACCGGGGACGCCCGCGCCACCGTGTGGACCAACGACCTCACCCACGACTACGTCGAGGAGAACAGCGCCTACTCGAGCTAGCGCGCCCACCATGTCACGTCTCAGCGATAACACCCGGTACGAAACGGCCCGCTCCAAGGCGGAGACCCTCATGGAGGCCCTGCCGTGGATCCAGCGCTACGCGGGCTCCACCATGGTCTTCAAATACGGCGGCAACGCCATGGTCAACGACCAGCTGCGCCGTGCGTTCGCGGAGGACATCGTCTTCCTGCGCCACGTGGGCATCCGCCCCGTGGTGGTCCACGGCGGCGGCCCGCAGATCAGCACCATGCTGGAGTCCCTGAACATCCACTCGGAGTTCCGGGACGGACTGCGCGTCACGTCCGAGGAGGCCGTGAACGTGATCCGCATGGTCCTGACGGGCCAGGTCGGTCGCGAGCTCGTGGGCCTGATCAACGCCCACGGCCCGTACGCGGTGGGCATGTCCGGGGAGGACGCCGGGCTGCTGCAGGCGCGCCGCGTCCGCACGGGGTCCGACGGCGCCCCGCTGGACCTCGGTCTCGTGGGCACCGTCACGCGCGTCAACACCGCCGCGGTCGAGCAGCTGCTGGACATCGGCAAGATCCCCGTGATCGCCTCGATCGCGCCCGAGCTCGCGGAGCAGGACGACGACGCCGCGGGGCGCGGTGCGCTCACGGGCCAGGTCCTCAACGTCAACGCGGACACGGCTGCCGCGGAGGTCGCGGTGGCCCTGGGGGCGGAGAAGTTCGTGGCGCTCACGGACGTCGAGGGGCTCTACGCCAACTGGCCGGACCGCTCCTCGCTGATCTCCTCGCTCACGGCCTCGGAGCTGCGGGACATGCTGCCCTCGCTGGAGTCGGGGATGATCCCCAAGATGCGGGCCGCGCTGCGGGCTGTCGAGGGCGGGGTGCCGCGCGCGAGCGTCGTGGACGGGCGCTGCGAGCACTCGTCGCTGCTGGAGATCTTCACGGACACGGGCATCGGCACCGAGGTCACACCGGACGGGGAGGAGCGGTCATGAGCCACCAGGACGATCTGTTGGGGCAGTACAGGGAGAACCTCGCGGGGGTGTTCGGGGACCCCGCGCTCGTGCTCGTCTCGGGGGAGGGCGCCCACGTCACGGACGCGGACGGCAGGCGGTACCTCGACCTGCTCGCGGGCATCGCCGTCAACGCCCTGGGCCACGCCCACCCCGCGTGGGTGCGGGCGGTGACCGAGCAGGCCGCCACCCTGGCCCACGTCTCCAACCTCTTCACGACCCCGGGCGGCATCGCGCTGGCCCGTAAGCTCCTGAAGGTCACGCAGGCCCCCGAGGGCTCGCACGTGTTCTTCGCCAACTCGGGCTCCGAGGCCAACGAGGCCGCGTTCAAGCTCGCCCGCCGCCACGGACGGGAGCACCCGGACTCCCGGGGCCGGCCGCGGGAACGGGTGATCGCCCTGGAGCACGCGTTCCACGGCCGCACCATGGGCTCGCTCGCCCTCACGGCCAAGGAGGCCTACCGCGTACCGTTCGAGCCGCTGCCCGGAGGGGTCAGCCACGTCCCGGCCACGGTCGAGGCCCTCGAGGCCGAGCTCGACGACACCGTGGCCGCGGTGTTCGTGGAACCCGTCCAGGGCGAGGCCGGCGTCCGGGGGCTTCCCGAGGGCTTCCTCGCGCGAGCCCGGGAGCTGACCCGCGAGCGCGGGGCCCTGCTCGTGGTGGACGAGGTGCAGTCCGGGATGGGCCGCACGGGGTCGTGGCTCGCGAGCTCCGCGCAGCTTCCCGCCGGGCAGTTCCCGGACGCCGTGACCCTGGCCAAGGGCCTCGGCGGCGGCTTCCCGGTCGGGGCGCTGCTCACGGCCGGGCCCGAGGTCTCGGGACTGCTCGGGGCGGGCCAGCACGGCACCACGTTCGGCGGCAACCCCCTCGCCGCGGCCGCGGGGCTGGCCACCCTCACGGCCATCGAGGACGAGGGTCTGCTCGAGAACGCGCGGCGCGTGGGTGAGCGCCTCGCCCGGCAGCTGCGCGCGGTGCCCGGCGTCACCGAGGTGCGCCAGTACGGACTGCTGATCGGCGTGGACCTCGAGCAGCGCGGCGACGACGACGCCGTGGCCCAGCGGCTCGTGTCCGCGGCCCGGGACGCCGGGTTCATCGTCAACGCCACCGGACCGGCCACCATCCGGCTCGCCCCGCCGCTGGTGGTCACCGAGGAGCAGACGGACACGTTCACCGCCGCGCTGCCGGGGCTGCTGCGCTCCGTCCGCGGCACCTGAGACCCCGCGTGCGGGGCCCGCCACTGCGGCCCCCTGCACCGAACCTGTTCAGCTCGAGCGCCGGAGCCCCGGCGACCACCCACCCGGCCCCCACGGGGACCGCACCCGCCACCGAAGGAGAACCCCGCGTGCTGCGTCACTTCCTGGTCGACACGGACCTCTCGCCCGAGGAGCAGGGGGAGGTGCTGGAGCTCGCCCTCGCCCTGAAGAAGGACCGCTTCTCCCGCCGCCCGCTCGCGGGCCCGCAGACGGTGGGGGTGATCTTCGACAAGACCTCCACCCGCACCCGGGTCTCGTTCGCCACCGGGGTCAGCGACCTCGGCGGCAGCCCCCTGATCATCAACCCGGGGGAGTCGCAGCTGGGGCACAAGGAGACCGTGGCGGACAGCGCCCGGGTGCTCTCGCGCATGCTCGCGGCGGTCGTGTGGCGCACGTACGCGCAGTCCGGGCTGGAGGAAATGGCCGAGCACAGCACCGTGCCGGTGGTCAACGCCCTCACGGACGACTACCACCCGTGCCAGATCCTCGCGGACCTGCTCACGCTCACCGAGCACTTCGGGTCCGTGGCGGGGCGCAGCCTCGCGTACGTGGGGGACGCCGCGAACAACATGGCCAACTCCTACCTGCTGGGCTGCGCGACCGCGGGCATGCACGTGCGCGTCGCCGGCCCGGAGGGGTTCCTGCCCCGCGAGGACGTCGTGACCGCCGCGGCCGAGCGCGCGGCGGCCACGGGCGGATCCGTGCTCGTGACCACCGAGGCGCGCGAGGCGCTCGCGGGCGCGGACGCCGTCGTGACCGACACGTGGGTGTCCATGGGCCAGGAGAGCGAGAAGGCCGAGCGCGCCGAGATCTTCCGGCCGTACTCCGTGGGCGCCGAGGCCATGGCGCTCGCGGCGGAGCACGCCGTGTTCCTGCACTGCCTGCCGGCCTACCGCGGGCTGGAGGTGGCCGCCGAGGTCATCGACGGCCCCGCGTCCCTCGTGTGGGACGAGGCGGAGAACCGGCTGCACGCCCAGAAGGCCCTGCTGACCTTCCTGCTGGACTCCTCGGGGCTGTCCGCGGACCTGCCGGCGGCCCTGCGCCGGGAGGGCTCCCGATGAGCATCCCCACCACCAAGACCGCGCGCCAGGCCCGCATCCTGGACCTCGTCACGGGCGGTGACATCCACTCGCAGGCCGAGCTCGCGGAGCTGCTGGCCGCGGACGGCATCCAGGTCACCCAGGCCACCCTGTCCCGGGACCTCGTGGAGCTCGAGGCGGTGCGGGTGCGCTCACCGCGCGGCGGCATGGTCTACGCGATCCCCCTCGCGGGAGCGGACCGCGCCCCGGCCAGCGGGATCACCCGCGAGAGCACCGAGGCCAAGCTCGCCGCGCTGTGCCGCGAGCTGCTGGTCACCGCGGAGGGCAGCGCCAACCTCGTGCTGCTGCGCACGCCCCCGGGGGCCGCGCAGTACTTCGCGTCGGCCATCGACCACTCGGTCTCCCCCGAGATCCTGGGCACGATCGCCGGGGACGACACCATCATGGTCGTCAGCCGGGACCCTCAGGGCGGGGAGCAGCTCGCGCGGAAGTTCCTGGACCTCGCCCGCTGAGTGTGCCCGCGCGGCACCCGACGCCGCCCGCCCGCCCGCCGACGATGCCGCCCGCGTGCCGTCCGCGCAGCACCCTGTGGCGCCGCCCGGCGGCGTCGGGGTGGCGCCCCACGACGCCGCCCGTGTGCGACACCCGCCGACGACGCCGCCCGCGCGCGGCGGGCGCCCGTTCCGCCTCGCGGGGCCGGCACCCCAACCCGGGGCAGGCGGGTGCCGTGCACCCGGTTCAGCCCTCGCGCGTGCCGTAGCTCTCGAGCAGCGGCAGCAGGTGCTCCTGGCCGAAGACGCGGGCCACGTCCTGCGCGTGCTGGTGGCCCGTGGCCTGGCCCGCCCCCGCTTCGAGCAGGGCACGAGCAATGGGCTCGTTGCCGCGGAACACCGCGCAGACCAGGGCCGTGAAGCCCATGTCGCTCACGCGCTCGGTGTCGGCGCCGTGGGCGAGCAGCATGGCCACCGTCTCCTCGCGCTCCAGGTACGCCGCCAGGTTCAGCAGGGTGTCCCCCTTGCTGTTGGTGAGGTTGACCGGCACCCCGGCCTCGATCGCGGAGCTCAGCAGCTGGGTGTCGCCGTTGCGGGCGGCGTCGAACAGGGACGAGACGTAGGCCAGCTCCGCCTCGGTGAACTGGGGGCTCTGCGCGTCGCTGTGCTGATCGGTCACGGGGGATCCTCCTTTGCGGGGCCACGGCCGGTGGCCCGGGCACGAATGGTCGGGGTGCGGTGTGCCGGTGCCGCGCGGCGGACGGGGCTCGTCGCGGTCGGCGCTGTCCAGTGTCCCACGGGGAATCGGGGCGGGGTCGAGGTTTGACTCAAATATCCGATACGGGCAGTATCACGTGTTAGAACTCACACTGTCTTCTGGAGGATCCATGACCAATCTGGCCACCCTGCTCACCACCTCGGCCGCTCAGTACACGTCCGATCCCGCGATCATCCTCGACGAGCTGCACATGAGCTACGGGCAGCTGGACGAGCTGTCCGCCCGCGGGGCGGCACTGCTCAAGGCCAACGGCATCCGCCCGGGGGACCGCGTGGCCCTGGTGCTGCCCAACGTGCCCCACATGGCCGTGCTGTACTACGCGATCCTGCGCGCCGGCGGCATCGTGGTTCCGCTCAACCCCCTGCTCACGCCCCGTGAGCTGAGCTACCACTTCCAGGACTCCGGGTGCTCCTTCGTGCTCGCGTGGGAGGACATGGCCGAGGCCAGCCAGAAGGCGGCCGAGGAGATCGAGGGCCTCAACGTGCTGCCCATCAGCGCCCGCGGCACGGTGGAGCGTCTCCAGGGCGTGGATCCCGACCGCGACGTCGTGGAGCGCCAGGACTCGGACACGGCGGTGCTGCTCTACACGTCCGGGACCACCGGGCGCCCCAAGGGTGCGGAGCTGACCCACCACAACCTGCTCACCAACGCCGAGGTCGCCGGTGAGGTGTTCAACCTGCACCACGGGGACGTGATGTTTGGCGGGTTGCCCTTCTTCCACGTGTTCGGCCAGACCGTGGCGCTCAACGGCGTGATCTGCAGCGGCGCGGCCGTGACCCTGCTGCCCCGCTTCCACCCGGGCAAGGCCCTGGAGATCCTGCGCCGCGACGGCGTCACGATCTTCGCGGGGGTCCCCACCATGTACGTGGCCCTGCTGCACCAGGCGAACCAGGATCCGCAGGCCGTTGAGGGCGTGGACCTGCGCGCCGGCGTCTCCGGCGGTTCCCCCATGCCCGTGGAGGTCATGGCCAAGTTCGAGAAGGTCTTCGGCACCACCGTGTTCGAGGGCTACGGGCTGTCGGAGACCTCGCCGGTGGTGTGCTTCAACCAGCCGGGCAACGAGCGCAAGCCCGGCTCGATCGGCACGGCCGTGCGCGGCGCCGAGCTGCGCGTGGTGGACGGGGACGACCAGCAGGTCCCCACCAACGAGGTCGGCGAGCTCGTGGTGCGCGGGCAGTACGTGATGAAGGGCTACTGGAACAAGCCCGAGGCCACCGAGGGCGCCATGCGCGGCGGCTGGTTCCACACCGGTGACATGGCCCGCGAGGACGAGGACGGCGCGTTCTTCATCGTGGACCGCAAGAAGGACATGATCCTGCGCGGCGGCTACAACGTGTACCCCCGCGAGGTCGAGGAGGCCATCTACCAGTTCCCCGGCGTGGTGGAGGCCGCGGTAGTGGGCGTCCCGAGCGAGAAGCACGGCGAGGAGGTCGGCGCCGTGGTGGTCTTCGAGTCCGGGGTCCTCGAGTCGAAGGGCCGCGACGCGCTCACGCAGGAGCTGGACGCGTTCGTCCAGGAACGGGTGGCCAAGTACAAGTACCCCCGGATCTACCGCGTCACGGACGAGCTGCCCAAGGGCCCCACGGGCAAGATCCTCAAGCGCGAACTGACCCTCGATGCATAAATACTGATTGCTGTGTATAGTCATGCATGAGCCGCGGGGCACTCCCGCGCAGTCAGCGTCGTAGAGCAGTTGTGGAGGGAAGCACCGTGAGTGATCGCGTGGTATTGGCCTACTCGGGTGGACTGGACACGTCCGTGGCCATCGGGTGGATCGGTGAGGCCACCGGTGCCGAGGTCGTGGCCGTGGCCGTGGACGTCGGGCAGGGTGGCGAGGACCTGGAGACCATCCGCCAGCGCGCCCTGGACTGCGGTGCCGTGGAGGCCTACGTGGCCGACGCCCGGGACGAGTTCGCGAGCGAGTACTGCATGCCCGCGCTGCAGGCCAACGGCCTGTACATGGACTCCTACCCGCTGGTCTCCGCGGTCTCCCGCCCCGTGATCGTCAAGCACCTGGTGGCGGCGGCCAAGAAGTTCGGCGCCACCACGGTGGCCCACGGCTGCACGGGCAAGGGCAACGACCAGGTGCGCTTCGAGGTGGGCATCCAGACCCTCGGCCCGGAGCTCAAGTGCATCGCCCCGGTGCGCGACCTCGCGCTGACCCGCGAGAAGGCCATCACCTACGCGGAGCAGAACGACCTGCCGATCGAGACCACCAAGAAGAACCCGTTCTCAATCGACCAGAACGTGTGGGGCCGCGCGGTGGAGACGGGCTTCCTGGAGGACATCTGGAACGCCCCCACCAAGGACGTCTACGACTACACGGACGACCCCACCTTCCCGCCCGCCGCGGACGAGGTCGTGATCACCTTCGAGAAGGGCATCCCCGTGGCCCTGGACGGCAAGCCCGTCACCCCGCTGCAGGCCATCCAGGAGATGAACCGCCGCGCCGGGGCGCAGGGCGTGGGCCGGATCGACATCGTGGAGGACCGCCTCGTGGGTATCAAGTCCCGCGAGATCTACGAGGCACCCGGCGCCATGGCACTGATCGCCGCGCACCGGGAGCTCGAGAACGTCACGATCGAGCGCGAGCAGGCCCGGTTCAAGAAGACCGTGGGCCAGCGCTGGACGGAGCTCGTGTACGACGGCCAGTGGTTCTCCCCGCTGAAGAAGTCCCTGGACGTGTTCATCCAGGACACCCAGACCTACGTCAACGGCGACATCCGCATGGAGTTGCACGCCGGGCGGGCGACGGTGACCGGTCGCCGCTCGAACACCGGGCTGTACGACTTCAACCTGGCCACGTACGACGAGGGCGACTCGTTCGACCAGTCCAATGCCCGCGGCTTCATCGAGCTGTTCGGCATGTCGTCCAAGGTCGCCTCCCGCCGCGAGCAGGGGCTCGCCGGGAACTGACACCCACCGACCGCGCCCGCGCGGCCCCGCCGCCCGAGGGCGGCCCCGGACGGCCGGGCTCCTAGACTGGAGCCCGGCCGTTCACCGCGCCGGGCGGCGTCGTCCCCGGCCCCCGCAGGGTCACCGCACGCGCCACCCGGCCCCGCAGGGGGACGGCGCGCGAGCCACCCGGTCCCGCAGGGGACGCCGCACGCGGCGCCCGGCCCACGCACCATCCAGCACACGTCACCGAGGAGCACCATGGCCCAGCACGAGCAGCACGGAACCAACGAGGGCGCCCTGTGGGGCGGCCGCTTCGCCGGGGGACCGGCGGACGCGCTCGCCGAGCTGAGCCGCTCCACCCAGTTCGACTGGCGGCTGGCGCCGTACGACATCGCGGGCTCCCGCGCGCACGCCCGGGTGCTGCACACCGCGGGTCTGCTGGACGACGCCGAGCTCACGGGCATGCTCGATGCACTCGACCGGCTCGAGGCGGACGTGCGCAGCGGCGCGTACGCCCCGGCGTCCTCGGACGAGGACGTCCACGGCTGCCTGGAGCGCGGACTGATCGAGCGCGCCGGGGCCCAGCTGGGCGGCAAGCTGCGGGCCGGGCGCTCGCGCAACGACCAGATCGCCACGCTGGGGCGCATGTACCTGCGGGACCACGCCTCGACCGTGGCCCGCAACCTGCTGGACGTCGTGCGGGCGCTGATCGCGCAGGCCGAGCGCCACCCGAACGCCCCCATGCCCGGGCGCACCCACCTGCAGCACGCGCAGCCGGTGCTGCTGTCCCACCACCTGCTCGCCCACGCGTGGGCGGTGCTGCGCGACGTCCAGCGGTTCGTGGACTGGGACCGCCGCGCGGCCGTCTCGCCCTACGGCTCCGGGGCGCTCGCGGGCTCCTCCCTGGGCCTCGACCCGAACGCGGTGGCCGCGGAGCTCGGCTTCGACTCCGCGGTGCACAACTCGATCGACGGCACGGCCTCGCGGGACGTCTACGCGGAGTTCGCGTGGGTGTGCGCCATGGCCGCGGTGGACGTCTCGCGCATGAGCGAGGAGGTCACGACGTGGGCCACCAAGGAGTTCTCCTTCGTGACCCTGGACGACGCCTTCTCCACGGGCTCCTCGATCATGCCGCAGAAGAAGAACCCGGACGTCGCGGAGCTCGCGCGCGGCAAGGCGGGCCGGCTCATCGGCGACCTCACGGGCCTGCTGGCCACCCTCAAGGGCCTGCCGCTCGCGTACAACCGGGACCTGCAGGAGGACAAGGAGCCGGTCTTCGACGCGATCGACCAGCTCGAGGTGCTGCTGCCCGCGGTCGCCGGGATGATGGGCACGCTCGAGTTCCACCCCGAGCGCCTGGCCGAGCTCGCGCCGCAGGGCTTCGCGCTCGCCACGGACGTGGCCGAGTGGCTCGTGCGGCAGGGGGTCCCGTTCCGCGAGGCCCACGAGATCTCGGGCGAGGCCGTGCGCGTGTGCGAGGAGCAGGGCATCGAGCTGTGGGACCTCACGGACGAGCAGTTCGCGGGCATCTCGCCGCACCTGAGCCCCGGTGTGCGCGAGGTGCTCACCGTGGCCGGCTCGCTGGCCTCCCGCAGCTCCCAGGGCGGGACCGCGCCCGAGGCCGTGGCCCGGCAGCTCGCGGAGCTGAAGCGCCAGCTCGCGGAGCTCGCGGCCTTCGAGACGCGCGAGCCCGTCATCTCGTGAGTCCCGCGCTGCACGAGCTGCTCTCCCGTCCCGCGCCCGACGTCGCCCCCAGGCTGCTCGGGGCCGTGCTCGTCTGCGCGCGGGACACCGGCACGGTGGCCCTGCGCCTCACGGAGGTCGAGGCCTACGGCGGTCAGCAGGACTCGGACCTCCCGGACCCCGGGGCGCACACGTTCCGCGGCCGCACCGCGCGCAACGCCTCGATGTTCGGGCCCCCGGCCCACCTCTACGTCTACTTCACCTACGGGCTGCACCACGCCGTGAACTTCGTGTGCCGCCCCGAGGGCACGGGTGGCGGCGTGCTGATCCGCTCCGGTGAGGTGGTTCTGGGGGAGGAGACCGCCACGCGGCGTCGGCTCGCCACGCGCAGCTCGCACCCGCCGTTCGCCACCCTGGCGCGCGGCCCGGGCAACGCGGCCCAGGCACTCGGTCTCACGCTCGACGACGACGCCGCACCGCTCGTCGACCTCGGAGCCGCACCGGATCCCGTGGCCCGCGCGCGGGAGGCCGTGGCCGAGCGTGAGGGCACCGTGTGGAGCGGGCTCGCGCTCGCAGAGCACCCCGCCGAGGACGTCCGCAGCACCGCGCGCACGGGCGTGTCGGGGCAGGGCGGAACCGACGCGTTCCCGTGGCGCTTCGCGCTTCCGGGGGAGCCCACGGTGTCCCCGTACCGCCGGGCCACGGTCAAGCGCCGCCGCACCCGCTGAGCCGGGGCGGGGTGCCGCGCCGCTACCATGGGCGGGTGACTGAATCCGTGGAGCAGATGATCGACCGGTTGTGCGCGAAGATCCCGGACCACCCCGAACCGGGGGTGCTCTTCCGCGACCTCACGCCGCTGTTCGCGGACGGGCCCGGGTTCCACCGCACCGTGGACGCCCTCGTGGACGCGTTCGCCGGGCAGTACGACTGCGTGGCCGGCGTGGAGGCCCGCGGCTTCATGATCGCCGCCGCCGTGGCCTACGCCTCCGGGGCGGGCATCATCCCGGTGCGCAAGGAGGGCAAGCTGCCCCGGGAGACCATCTCCCAGTCCTACGCCCTCGAGTACGGCACGGGCACCCTGGAGATCCACACCGACGACGCCCCGCGGGGTTCGCGCGTGCTCGTCCTCGACGACGTCCTCGCCACCGGCGGCACGCTCGGCGCGGCGGCGTCCCTGCTCACGCGCGGCGGGTACAACGTGGCCGGTTTCGGCGTGATCATGGAGCTCACCGCCCTGCGCGGGCGCGCCCAGCTGGGCGGGCACCGCGTGCGCGCGCTGCTGCGCGTGTGAGCGGCACCGCGGCTGCGACCGGGCGGTAGGATGGTCGCTCGCCGGTCGAGGAACCGGCGTTTCCGGCTGTGTGCGTGAGGTGAACTGCGTGGAGGATTCCGCAACCGTGGGAGTGTCCCGGCAACTCGAACAGGAGCGCAGGTACGTCGCATCGGCCTACGCCCGCCTCGACGAGCTGCGGGAGCAGAACGAACGCGAGCTGCGGCGCGTGCGGAGCACCAGCTACGGCGGCGGGCACCAGGCACGCTCCGAGCGGGACGCGTTCGCCACCCACTACGAAGACCGGCTCGCGCAGCTCAACGCCGTGGACGAGCGCCTGGTCTTCGGGCGCCTGGACACCACCGAGGGCGAACGCCACTACGTGGGCCGGCTCGGTCTGGCCACGGAGGACCACCGCCGTCTCGTGCTGGACTGGCGGGCCCGCGAGGCGGGGGCGTTCTACCAGGCCACGGCGGCCACCCCCATGGACCTCGTGCGTCGGCGCCACCTGATCATGGACGGGCGGGAGGTCACCGCCCTCGAGGACGACGTCCTCGACCCCGAGCGCGTGGCGGACGAGGACGTCGTGCACGGCGAGGGCGCGCTGATCGCCGCCCTGAACTCCGAGCGCACCGGGCGCATGAGCGACATCGTGGCCACCATCCAGGCCGAGCAGGACCGGATCATCCGGGCCCCGCTGTCCGGCGTGCGGGTGGTGCAGGGCGGGCCCGGCACCGGCAAGACCGCCGTGGCCCTGCACCGCGCCGCCTTCCTGCTCTACGAGCACCGCGAGCGGCTCGCCAAGTCCGGCGTGCTCATCGTGGGCCCCTCTTCCTCGTTCCTGTGGTACATCGAGCGCGTGCTGCCCGCACTGGGGGAGACGGGCGTGATCATGTCCTCCCTCGCGGACCTCTACCCCGGCGTGCACGGCACGGTCGAGGCGGACCCGTGGGTCGCGCGCTGGAAGGCCGGGCTGCACATGGCGGACGTCGTCGCCCGGGCGGTGGCGGACCGTCAGAAGGTCCCGCCCCGCGCCCAGTGGCTCACGGTGGACGGGCACCGGGTCAAGCTCTCCCGCTCGCTCGTGCGCCGGGCCCGTGAGCGCGCCCGCGCCACGGGCAAGCCGCACAACGAGGCCCGTGAGACCTTCGTGAAGATCGTCATCAAGGAGCTCGCGCAGAAGCTGGGGGACGAGCTCAACGAGAAGGCCGGCTCCACGATGGATCGCTCCTACCTCAGGGAGGACCTGCGCCAGTCCCGCGAGGTGCGTGTGGCGCTCAACCTGCTGTGGCTCCCCCTGACGCCCCAGCAGCTGGTCGCACAGCTGTTCAGCAAGGAGCACTACCTGCGCTCCGCGGCCCCCGAGCTGGACGACGTGCAGGTCGCGCGGCTGCTGCGCCCGGCGGACGCACCCCTCACGGTCGCGGACGTCCCGCTGCTCGACGAGGCCGCCGAGCACCTCGGCGACTTCGAGTCGGCCGGCATCACGGTGCGCGGGGACAGCTCGCTCGAGGAGCGCAAGTCCCAGGAGTCCGCGCAGAAGGCGCTCGAGGCCATGGCGGAGGGCTTCGAGGACATCGGCGCCCAGGGTGTGGTCACGGTCGAGCAGCTCACGGCGTTCAACGCCGAGGCGCCGCGCCGGATGACGGCGGCCGAGGCGGCGTCGTCGGACCGCACGTGGGCGTACGGGCACGTGGTCGTGGACGAGGCGCAGGAGCTCTCGCCCATGCAGTGGCGCGTGCTCATGCGCCGCTGCCCCCTGAAGTCCTTCACCGTGGTCGGGGACATCGCCCAGGCCGGCAACGCCGCGGCCGCGCGCACCTGGGCGGGCGCCCTCGAACCGTTCGTGGGGGAGCGCTTCGACCTGGAGGAGCTCACCGTCAACTACCGCACCCCGCAGCCGATCGCCGACGCCGCTGCGCGGGTGGCGCGGGCCGCGGGACTCACCGTGTCCGACCCCGCCGCGGTGCGCGACGGCGAGCCGCCCGTGCTGGTGGACGCCGCGGACGAGGGAGAGGTCACGCGGCAGGTGCTCGCGTGCGTGCGCTCGGAGCTGGACGCGCTCAGCGGGGGGCTCGTGGGCGTCGTCTGCCCGGGCCCGCTCATCGGCGCCGTCGGCAGCGCCCTGGAACGCGAGTTCCCGGGCCTGGTCGCGGCCGGGATGCGCAGCCTGGACCGCCGGATCATGGTCCTCACCCCGTGGGACGCCAAGGGCCTCGAGTTCGACTCCGTGGTGGTCGTGGAGCCCCGCGAGATCGCCTCGGACCCCGCCGGTGGGGCCGGGAACCTGTACGTGGCCATGACGCGGCCCACCCAGCGGCTGTACCTCGTGGGCGCTCACGGGATGCCCTCGGGGATCGAGCCGGGAACCGGCGGCGACGGCGCGGTGTCCTGATAAATTGGAGCGCGTGTCAACCACCGATCTCAGCACGCAGCACAACGACCCCTCCTTCTCGTCCCTGTGGGAGGAGCTCAACTGGCGGGGTCTGATCCAGGTCTCCACGGATCCGCAGGCCCTCCAGGAGGCGCTGGACGGTGAGCCCATCACCTACTACTGCGGCTTCGACCCCACCGCCTCGTCCCTGCACCTGGGGCACCTGGTCCAGCTGCTGCTGCTGCGCCGGCTCCAGCTCGCCGGGCACCACCCCATCGGTCTGGTGGGAGGCTCCACCGGTCTGATCGGCGACCCCCGGCAGACCTCCGAGCGGATCCTGAACTCGCGCGAGACCGTGGCGCAGTGGGTGGACATGCTGCGGGAACAGGTGCAGCGGTTCCTGTCCTTCGAGGGGGCCAACCCGGCGCGGATGGTCAACAACCTGGACTGGACGTCGCAGCTCTCGGCCATCGACTTCCTGCGGGACATCGGCAAGAACTTCCGCGTGGGAACCATGATCAAGAAGGACATCGTGGCCAAGCGCCTGAACTCGGAGGAGGGCATCTCCTACACCGAGTTCAGCTACCAGATCCTGCAGGGACTGGACTTCCTCAACCTCTACCGCCAGTACGACTGCGTGCTTCAGACCGGCGGCTCGGACCAGTGGGGCAACCTCACGTCCGGCACTGACCTCGTGCGCAAGACCGAGGGGGCCGCGGTGCACGCCATCGGCACGCCGCTGATCACCAACTCGGACGGCACCAAGTTCGGCAAGTCGGAGGGCAACGCCATCTGGCTGGACCCCGAGCTGACCTCGCCCTACGCGTTCTACCAGTTCTGGCTCAACACGGCGGACGCGGACGTCGCGGACCGCCTCAAGGTGTTCACGTTCCGCACCCGGGAGCAGATCGCGGAGCTGGAGCGTCTCACCCGCGAGGAACCGCACCGCCGGGAGGCCCAGCGCGTCCTGGCCGCGGACGTGAACACACTGGTCCACGGGGAGCAGGCCACGCAGCAGGCCGTTGAGGCATCGGCCGCCGTGTTCGGCCGGGGGTCGTTCGAGGACCTCGACGCGTCCACCCTCGCCGCCGTCGCCGAGGCCCTGCCCGGCGCCACGGTGCCCGGGGGAACGCAGCACGCCGTGGTGGACCTGCTGGTCGCCACGGGGCTGTCCGACTCGAAGTCCGCGGCCCGCCGAACCCTCAAGGAAGGCGGCGTGTCGCTGAACAACCGCAAGGTGCAGGGGGAGGACGCCGTGGTGAGCCCCGGGGACCTCCTGCACGGACGGTTCGCGCTGCTGCGGCGCGGCAAGAAGAACCTCGCTGCGGTGACCTTCACGGACTGAAGCGGGCGCTAACCCCTGGCGGGCGCGGTTCGCGCCGGTGCCGGCGCGCGAGAGCGACATCGGGGGAGCCGGCCAGCGGCCTGCAGCCCCCCACACACGAGCCGGGACCGACGCTTTGCGCCGGTCCCGGCTCGTGTGTAATGTATTCCGAGTCGCCGCGGCCAGGGACCGGACAGGAACCAGGGCCGCGGGGGTGACCGGCAAAGATCAGCCCGAGGAATTCGGACCTTGTTCATGCTACGGTTGCCTGGCTTGCCCGCAGGCAGGGCGTTCACCTTGAGAAGTCAAGTTGACACGCCGAACAGACCGGGGATAAGCTCTTCAAGTTGCTTCAGCAGGGACCGGAACGGTCCGACTGCGAGCAACGCAAACTGAACCGATCGTGGTGGTCCTCGTGTTGGGGAGCCGCGTTGTGGTGTGTTGTTTGTCAACTCAATAGTGTGTCTAGTTTGTTGATACCAAAGTTTTATTTTTGGTTGATGGCCCGATGCCTTTTCAGGTGTTTTCCCGTTTCCTGGGGGTGTTGGGTGTCAGCTGGGATCCTACCGGCCGCGCTGAGGTGTGGTGGGTGGTTTCTGTTGAATTTTTTGACGGAGAGTTTGATCCTGGCTCAGGACGAACGCTGGCGGCGTGCTTAACACATGCAAGTCGAACGCTGAAGCTTGGTGCTTGCACTGGGTGGATGAGTGGCGAACGGGTGAGTAATACGTGAGTAACCTGCCCTTGACTCTGGGATAAGCCTGGGAAACTGGGTCTAATACTGGATACGACGGCGCATCGCATGGTGTGTTGTGGAAAGGGTTTTACTGGTTTTGGATGGGCTCACGGCCTATCAGCTTGTTGGTGGGGTAATGGCTCACCAAGGCGACGACGGGTAGCCGGCCTGAGAGGGTGACCGGCCACACTGGGACTGAGACACGGCCCAGACTCCTACGGGAGGCAGCAGTGGGGAATATTGCACAATGGGCGGAAGCCTGATGCAGCGACGCCGCGTGAGGGATGACGGCCTTCGGGTTGTAAACCTCTTTCAGCACGGAAGAAGCGAGAGTGACGGTACGTGCAGAAGAAGCGCCGGCTAACTACGTGCCAGCAGCCGCGGTAATACGTAGGGCGCAAGCGTTGTCCGGAATTATTGGGCGTAAAGAGCTCGTAGGCGGTTTGTCGCGTCTGCTGTGAAAGCCCGGGGCTTAACCCCGGGTGTGCAGTGGGTACGGGCAGACTTGAGTGCAGTAGGGGAGACTGGAATTCCTGGTGTAGCGGTGAAATGCGCAGATATCAGGAGGAACACCGATGGCGAAGGCAGGTCTCTGGGCTGTTACTGACGCTGAGGAGCGAAAGCATGGGGAGCGAACAGGATTAGATACCCTGGTAGTCCATGCCGTAAACGTTGGGCACTAGGTGTGGGGAACATTCCACGTTTTCCGCGCCGTAGCTAACGCATTAAGTGCCCCGCCTGGGGAGTACGGCCGCAAGGCTAAAACTCAAAGGAATTGACGGGGGCCCGCACAAGCGGCGGAGCATGCGGATTAATTCGATGCAACGCGAAGAACCTTACCAAGGCTTGACATACACCGGACCGGGCCAGAGATGGTCTTTCCCCCTTGTGGGGCTGGTGTACAGGTGGTGCATGGTTGTCGTCAGCTCGTGTCGTGAGATGTTGGGTTAAGTCCCGCAACGAGCGCAACCCTCGTTCTATGTTGCCAGCACGTGATGGTGGGGACTCATAGGAGACTGCCGGGGTCAACTCGGAGGAAGGTGGGGATGACGTCAAATCATCATGCCCCTTATGTCTTGGGCTTCACGCATGCTACAATGGCCAGTACAATGGGTTGCGATGCCGTGAGGTGGAGCTAATCCCAAAAAGCTGGTCTCAGTTCGGATCGTGGTCTGCAACTCGACCACGTGAAGTCGGAGTCGCTAGTAATCGCAGATCAGCAACGCTGCGGTGAATACGTTCCCGGGCCTTGTACACACCGCCCGTCAAGTCACGAAAGTTGGTAACACCCGAAGCCGGTGGCCTAACCCTTGTGGGAGGGAGCCGTCGAAGGTGGGACTGGCGATTGGGACTAAGTCGTAACAAGGTAGCCGTACCGGAAGGTGCGGCTGGATCACCTCCTTTCTAAGGAGCACTGTGGCTGGCCGTGTGGCCGGCACCCACGATCCTCGTCATTTTCGGCGGGGTGTGGTTGATGCTCATGGGTGGAATATCAGCAAGCGGACACGCTGTGCCCTGACACGGGAACACGACCGGACACGAGTTCTGGTGGTGGTGTTGGGGTGGCGGCGTGGTGGCACATTGTTGGGTTGTCGATCAACACGTCAGTGTTGGTTGGTTTCCCGCAGCATCACGAGACTGGGATGGTTTTCCTGGTGGGGTGGTGTTGGTGGGTTGTTGTTTGTCAACTACATAGTGGACGCGAGCATCTTTGACGCCGCGCACCTGGAAGGGTGTGTGGTGTGTTCTTTGATGATTTATTTGTGTTGTGTGGCGTATAAGTTGTTACGAGCACACGGTGGATGCCTTGGCATCAGGAGCTGATGAAGGACGTGGAAATCTGCGATAAGCCTCGGGGAGCTGATAAACGAGCTGTGATCCGAGGGTCTCCGAATGGGGTAACCCGGCTGCGTATCATGCGTGGTCACTCGTATCTGAATTCATAGGGTGCGAGGAGGAACGTGGGGAAGTGAAACATCTCAGTACCCATAGGAAGAGAAAACAACAGTGATTCCGTGAGTAGTGGCGAGCGAAAGCGGATGGTGGCTAAACCGGTTGTGTGTGATACCTGGCGAGGGTTGCATGATCGGGGTTGTGGGATGCGTTGTTCCTGGGGTCGCCACCCTGGGCGCTGTGGCGTGGTGGTAGTCGAACTGGTGGTGAGTGCCAGACCGTAGGGGGTGTGAGTCCCGTAGACGAAACTGTCATTGTCGTGGTGTGACGTTGTTCCCGAGTAGCACGGGGCCCGTGAAATCTCGTGTGAATCTGCCAGGACCACCTGGTAAGCCTGAATACTTCCTGATGACCGATAGCGGATCAGTACCGTGAGGGAATGGTGAAAAGTACCCCGGGAGGGGAGTGAAATAGTACCTGAAACCGTGTGCTTACAAGCCGTTGGAGCCTTTTGGGGTGACAGCGTGCCTTTTGAAGAATGAGCCTGCGAGTTAGTGTTACGTCGCGAGATTAACCCGTGTGGGGTAGTCGTAGCGAAAGCGAGTCTGAATAGGGCGTTGTGAGTGGCGTGATCTAGACCCGAAGCGGAGTGATCTACCCATGGCCAGGTTGAAGCGCGTGTAAGAGCGCGTGGAGGACCGAACCCACTTCAGTTGAAAATGGAGGGGATGAGCTGTGGGTAGGGGTGAAAGGCCAATCAAACTCCGTGATAGCTGGTTCTCCCCGAAATGCATTTAGGTGCAGCGTTGCGTGTTGCTTGCTGGAGGTAGAGCTACTGGATGGCTGATGGGCCCTACAAGGTTACTGACGTCAACCAAACTCCGAATGCCAGTCAAGTGTAAGCGTGGCAGTGAGACTGTGGGGGATAAGCTTCATAGTCGAAAGGGAAACAGCCCAGACCATCAACTAAGGCCCCTAAGCGTGTGCTAAGTGGGAAAGGATGTGGAGTTGCTGAGACAACCAGGAGGTTGGCTTAGAAGCAGCCACCCTTGAAAGAGTGCGTAATAGCTCACTGGTCAAGTGATTCCGCGCCGATAATGTAGCGGGGCTCAAGTACACCGCCGAAGTTGTGGCATGACACCGTTAGCTGAGCCGTTTGTGGTTGAGGTGGTGTTGTGGGTAGGGGAGCGTCGTTGGGGTAGTGAAGCTGCGGGGTGACCCAGTGGTGGAACCTCAACGAGTGAGAATGCAGGCATGAGTAGCGATAGACGGGTGAGAAACCCGTCCGCCGGATGATCAAGGGTTCCAGGGTCAAGCTAATCTGCCCTGGGTGAGTCGGGACCTAAGGCGAGGCCGACAGGCGTAGTCGATGGACAACGGGTTGATATTCCCGTACCGATGAAGAACCGACCCTACTGAGCCGGGGATACTAACCACCCGAGCCACCATGACCGTGACCCCTTGTGGGTCGCGGGGTGTGTGGTGAGGCTGGGACCTGATCCGGGGAGGTAAACGTGTTAACAGGTGTGACGCAGGAAGGTAGCCGAGCCAGGCGATGGTTGTCCTGGTCTAAGCATGTAGGGTGACCCGTTGGTAAATCCGCGGGTTGTGTGCCTGAGATGTGATGGGACTCTCTTAGGTGAGAGAATTCGGTGATCCTATGCTGCCAAGAAAAGCATCGACGTTAGGTTCTAGTCGCCCGTACCCCAAACCGACACAGGTGATCAGGTAGAGAATACTAAGGCGTTCGAGAGAATCATGGTTAAGGAACTCGGCAAAATGCCCCCGTAACTTCGGGAGAAGGGGGGCCCTGTCTGGTGAGCACACGTGCTGTGTGAGCTGGGTGGGGTCGCAGAGGCTAGGGGGAAGCGACTGTTTATCAAAAACACAGGTCCGTGCGAAGTCGTAAGACGATGTATACGGACTGACTCCTGCCCGGTGCTGGAAGGTTAAGAGGACCTGTTAGACCCTTCGGGGTCGAAGCGGAGAATTTAAGCCCCAGTAAACGGCGGTGGTAACTATAACCATCCTAAGGTAGCGAAATTCCTTGTCGGGTAAGTTCCGACCTGCACGAATGGAGTAACGACTTCCCTACTGTCTCAACCATGAACTCGGCGAAATTGCAGTACGAGTAAAGATGCTCGTTTCGCGCAGCAGGACGGAAAGACCCCGAGACCTTTACTATAGTTTGGTATTGGTGTTCGGTGTGGCTTGTGTAGGATAGGTGGGAGACTGTGAAGCTATCACGCTAGTGGTGGTGGAGTCGTTGTTGAAATACCACTCTGGTCACTCTGGACATCTAACTTCGGCCCGTGATCCGGGTCAGGGACAGTGCCTGATGGGTAGTTTAACTGGGGCGGTTGCCTCCTAAAGAGTAACGGAGGCGCCCAAAGGTTCCCTCAGCCTGGTCGGCAATCAGGTGTTGAGTGTAAGTGCACAAGGGAGCTTGACTGTGAGAGTGACAGCTCGAGCAGGGACGAAAGTCGGGACTAGTGATCCGGCGGTACATTGTGGAATGGCCGTCGCTCAACGGATAAAAGGTACCTCGGGGATAACAGGCTGATCTTGCCCAAGAGTCCATATCGACGGCATGGTTTGGCACCTCGATGTCGGCTCGTCGCATCCTGGGGCTGGAGTTGGTCCCAAGGGTTGGGCTGTTCGCCCATTAAAGCGGTACGCGAGCTGGGTTCAGAACGTCGTGAGACAGTTCGGTCCCTATCCGCTGCGTGCGTTGGAAATTTGTGGAGGCCTGTCCTTAGTACGAGAGGACCGGGACGGACGAACCTCTGGTATGTCAGTTGTTCCGCCAGGAGCATCGCTGATTAGCTACGTTCGGGATTGATAACCGCTGAAAGCATCTAAGCGGGAAGCTTGCTCCGAGATGAGATTTCCTGACCCCCTTTGTGGGGTGTGAGGTGCCCAGTAGACGACTGGGTTGATAGGCCAGGTGTGGAAGCGTTGTAAGGCGTGGAGCTGACTGGTACTAATACACCGAAGACTTATACACACACGATCTGTCATCAAGAGTGTGGTGTTCGCGTTCACTATGTGGTTGACCACCAACAACCCCCACCCCGGTTGGGGTGTGGGTGTGTGGTTGACAGAGGAATACAGGTTTGACCCGTGGTAGGCACGGGAACCAGGTTTCCGCCCCCGGTTGTGTGGGGTGGTGCAGGTTTCCGGTGGTTATAGCGTGGGGGAAACGCCCGGTCCCATCCCGAACCCGGTAGCTAAGACCCACAGCGCTGATGGTACTGCACTCGGTAGGGTGTGGGAGAGTAAGTCACCGCCGGAATTAACATGAACAGGGTTGAGGCCCCACACCGTAAGGTGTGGGGCCTCCCCGCATTTAACACGCGGTTCACGCCGCCCGCTGGCGGGCACCACCGGCAGAGGGCACGTCCCCCCGCCCCGTTGGCGTGGTGGTCTCGTACCGGGTGGGGGCGGTCTGGTGGCCACTAGCTGGCTGCTTACAAGTAGCTGCTCACAACTGGCTGCTCACAAGGGGACCCCCGTGGTCGGAGGCTCCTCATCGGGGATTCCTAACCTGGGACTCATATCCGCAGGCGAGGCGCGGCAGGCGGCGGACGGCTTTCTCTTGCTCTCTCACCCTGCCCTGTGGCTCCTGGGTCTGTCCGGCACTGGTGGATGTGCCCCAGGCCTCTCCGGCGCTGCCTGGGGCGGCCCCGGTCCTTGCGGCGCTGTGTTCGGTACGTCTCGACCTGTGCGACGCCCTCCCGCTGTCTGCCGCGCGTCGGGAGAGCGACCGTCGTGGTCTGCACCGGTGAGTCCGTGGGGCTGTCTTGCTGTCGACCCTGATCCAGACATGACTGCGGCGCGCCACCGTGGTGACGCGCCGCTGCGAAGTCTCCCCCGTGGCGACGCGGGTTTCTTTCCTTCTAGCGTGCGGGGGCGGCGGGGGCGTTGCGCAGCCGGCCGTTCTTGCCCCGCAGGAGCTTGTCCATGATGGCGGCGATGGCACCGTCGCCGGTCACGTTGCAGGCCGTTCCGAAGGAGTCGATGGCCACGTACGTGGCGATCATCAGGCCCACGGCGGTCTCGTCGAAGCCGAGCTGCGACTGGAGGATCGCCACCGCGGCCATGATGGCGCCCCCGGGAACACCCGGGGCGGCCACCATGGTCACGCCCAGCAGGAAGATGAACCCGATGTACTGCCACGGGTCGATGGGCATCCCGGAGATGGTCATGATGGCCGTGGAGAACAGCACGATCTTCATCGTGGAGCCGGACAGGTGGATGGTGGCGCACAGCGGGATGGTGAATCCGGCCACCCGTTCGTCCACACCGTTGCGGCGGGCGCACGCCAGGGTCACGGGGATGGTCGCCGCCGACGACGCCGTGCCCAGCGCCGTGGCGTAGGCCGGGAGCATGTTCTTGAGCATTACCAGGGGATTGGCGCGGGTGACCGCACCCGCGATGCAGTACTGGATGAGCAGGATGACCACGGTCATGATGAACGCCAGAACCACGACGCGCAGGAACGTGGTGATCACCACCGCGATCTGCCCGTTCATGGTTAGGCTCATGAACATTCCGAAGATGTACAGCGGCAGCAGAGGGATGATGACCTTCTCCACGGTGCGCATGATAATGGTGCGCAGCTCCGCGAACCCGGAGTGCAGTGTGGTGCCGCGCACGAAGGTGATTCCCACGCCCAGGCAGAACGCCAGGACGAGCGCCGTCATGACGTCGAAGACCGGCGGCATGGTGATCTCGAAGTAGCCCCCGAGCGCGTGGTCCTCCGGGTTCTCCAGCCCGTTCACTGCGGTCTTGTCCCCCAGCAGCCACGGGTAGCTGGTGGTGGCCACGGCGAAGGCCAGCAGACCCGCGAACACCGTGGAGCCGTACGCCACCGCCGCGGTGACCGCGAGCCACTTGCCGGCACCTCGCCCCAGGTCCGCGATGGCTGGCGTGACCAGGCCCACGATGATGAGGGGGATCAGGAAGCCGAGGAACTGGCTGAAGATGCCGTTGAACGTGAGGAACACGCGGGCGAGCCAGTCGGGGAGCACGAGCCCGAGGGCACTGCCCAGGACGATGGCCAGGAGCACCCGCACGAGCAGGTTTCGGGAGAGGGATCTCAAACGCATGCTCCATTATCAACTGTGCCCGGTGGCGGAGGGCGTACTCGCCCTCCAGCGCGTGGCGCAGACGCCCGGTTGAGCGGTGGACGCGCTGCATTGTGAGGGCGTCGGACGGCGTTTGTAGAATGCTCAGCAGACCAGTCGGGCACCGCCACGCGCCGTGCCCTCCAGAGCGAGGCCGCAGGCCGCAGTAGGAGACACCCCTTGAGCGAATCTGAACAGCACGGGTCCCACGACCGCCCGGACCGTGGGCGCAACGGGGGCGGCCGGGACGGATGGCGTGCTCGTGACGACCGCGGCGGGCCCCGCCGTGACTCCTACCGTCGAGAGGGCCGCGGGGGCGACGACCGCCGTGACGGGTACCGTTCCTCGTCCCGCGACGGCTTCGACGGGGACGCCGGTGGAGCCCGCGGCGGTTCAGACCGCGGGTACCGTGGCCGCGACGGCCAGGGCCACGGAGGTCGGCGGGATGACCGCGGTGTCCGGGACGACCGCTACAGCAACCGGGACAGCTCGCGCGGTGGGGCCGACCGGCGCGGTGACCGCCCGGGCGGCGGGCGCGACGGAGACCGCCGCCGCACCGACCGTGACGGCTACCGCGACGGCGGTCGGCGGGACGACCGCTCCGGTGACCGGCGTGAGGACCGCCGGGACGAGCGGCGTCGTGATGACCGGGGTGGTTTCTCCCGAGGAGGGGACGCACGTCGCTCCGGCGGGCACGGCTCCCGGGACGACCGTTTCGGCCGGGATGCGCGCCCGTACTCGCGGCGCGGCGACGACCGACGGGACGACAGGCGGGACGAGCGCCGCAACGACCGGGGCCCCCGGGAGCAGTCCCGCGGCGGCGGTTTCCAGCGCTCGGGCGGACAGCGCCCGGGCGGGGACCGTTTCGAGGACCGTGGCGCACGCGGGGGCCGCGACGCGCCGGGCACGGGGGAGCGGCGCGACCGGTCCTCGGACCGGCGCGGCTCCGACCGCCCGGACCGGCGTCATGACCGCGGCGGTCACGACCGCGGCGGCCACCGTTCCGAGCCCCGCGGCACGTACGACCGTGACGAGCGCCGCGGTGGCCACGAGGACTCCCGTCCCCGTTTCGTGGCCCCGGAGATCGACGCGGACGTCACGGGCCGGGAACTGGACCGGTCCATGCACCACGAGCTGAAGGCGCTCGAGCCGAGCAACGCGGAGCGGGTGTCGCAGCACCTCGTCATGGCCGCCCGCTACATCGACGACGACCCCGAGTTCGCCCTCGAGCACGCCAACGCCGCGGTGCGCAAGGCCGGTCGGATCGGTGTCGTGCGCGAGGCCGCCGGTGTGGCCGCGTACGCCGCCGGGGACTACGCGCTCGCGCTCAAGGAGCTGAGGACCCACCGCCGGATCTCCGGTTCGCAGCAGCACCTGCCGCTGATGGTCGACGCCCAGCGCGCCCTCGGCCGCGCAGACAAGGCCATGGAGGAGGCCACCTCCGCGGCGGCCGCGGACCTCGATGCCGAGGCGAAGGCCGAGCTCGCCATGGTCGTCTCCGGCATCCACGCGGACGCGGGGGACCACGACGCCGCCCTGGCCGCCCTGGAGATCCCGCAGCTCGACAAGAACCGTGGTTTCGTCTACAGCCCCAAGCTCTTCCGTGCCTACGCCGAGGCCCTGCGGGCGGTTGGGCGGGACAGGGAATCGATGTCGTGGGAGCGCCAGGCCATCGTGGCCGAGGCGGCCCTGGGCATGGGCCAGTTCTCCGAGCCGGAGATCGTGGACCTCGGCGACGACCTCGACGAGGAGGAGGCTCGCCGTACCGTGCGCGAGGCCCAGCAGCGCCACAGCGCCCCGCAGCCCCCCGCGGGCGAGGGGCCGGACACGGAGGGAACGGACGCTGCGTCCTCGGCGTCCGAGCGCTCAGCCGCTGAGGAGCCGACATCCGAGGACCGTGGCGCCGATGACCGGAGCGCCGAGATCCGGAGTGCCGGGGACCGTAGCGCCAATGACTCGGGCGCGGACACCACGCCCCCTGAGGGCCCGGCAGTTGAGGCGCGGACGTCCGTGGACCCCGAGGGGGAGCCCGCATCCGCGGCGGCCGCCCGGGGAGGAGAGGCCTCCACGGTGGAGACCGCCGCTCCGCACGTGGCTCGTGCCCCCGGGGACGCTGACGCTTCCACCGGGTCCGCTGGCGGACCCGCCTCGCAGCACGCCGCCTCTGAGGAGCCTGCCGCGAACGTGGCGACGCACGACGCCGCCTCCCACGCCGCCGTGACTGAGGGCGAGGCTCCTGCCGTTACTGAGGGCGAGGCTCCTGCCGTTACTGAGGGCGAGGCTCCTGCCGTTACTGAGGGCGAGGCTCCCGCCGCGCAGGAGACCTCGGCTTCCCGCTCGGTCGAGGCCCCCGAGGGCTCTCCGGAGTCGGAGGTCCACCCGTCGGAAGCGTTCGAGGACACCGCGAACGGCTCGACCCCGCAGCACCGTGCGGACTGACGGGCAAGCGTCAGCCGACGAGCAGCAGGCCAGCCCGCCGCTGATCGAACGCTTCGACGCCCTGCTGTGCGACCTGGACGGCGTGGTCTACGCGGGCCCGCACGCGATCGCCGGTGCCCCCGAGGCCCTGGAGCGAGTGCGGGCCTCGGGCCGCTCCGTGGTGTACGTGACGAACAACGCCTCTCGGCCCCCAAGCGCGGTGGCCGAGCACATCACCTCCCTCGGCGCCCCCACCGCGGTGGAGAACGTGGTCAGCTCGGCGCAGGCCGCTGCCGCGCTGCTCGCGGAGAGGCTGCAGCCGGGTGCCCGTGTGCTGGTCACGGGCTCGAGCGCGCTCGCGGAGGAGGTCCGCGGCGTCGGGCTGGTGCCCGTCACCTCCCAGGAGGATCGCCCCGTGGCCGTGGTGCAGGGCTTCGACCCGCACCTCGGGTGGGAGCAGCTGGCCGAGGCGGCGTTCACCCTGGCGGACGACTCCGTGCTGTGGTGCGCCACGAACACGGACCGCACCATCCCCAAGGAGCGTGGGATCGCACCGGGCAACGGGACCCTCGTGGCCGCCGTGGCGGAGGCCACTGGCCGGGAACCGCTCGTCGCGGGCAAACCGGAGGCGCCGATCTTCCGTGAGGGCGCCGAACGCGTGGGCGCGCGACGGCCCGCAGTGGTGGGGGACCGTCTCGACACGGACATCCTGGGCGCCCGCCACGCGGGCATGGACAGCATCCAGGTGCTCACGGGGGTGGACCGCCCGGCGTCCGTCCTCGCGGCCCGCGCGGCCGAGCGGCCCACCTACCTGCTCCGCTCGCTGACCCAGCTGTTCGAGCCCTACCCGGAGATCGTCGTGTCCCACGACGGTGACCGGGTCTCGGCGACGTGCGGTGCCGCGCGCGCGGACGTCGCGGGCGACGTCGTCACCGTCACGGGCGCGCCCGAGCACCTGGACGGCTGGCGCGCCGCGTGCGCCGCGTGGTGGCGGGCCCGCCCCGAGGCCGAGCACCCCACGGAACCGGTTCTCGAGTGGGGCGCTCGTGAGTCCTGACCAGCACCCGGCGCCGCAGCAGGACCCGTCCGCCCACGTCGACTCGGCCGGGGCTGCGGCGTCCCACGACCCCTTCGCTGACGACGACGCTCGGAACGGTTTCCCTGCCGCCGATCGGCGGGAGCCGGGTCACCCGTCCGGCCCACCCCGGACGGGGTTCGAGCCGGTGGACCGGGTCCTGGACCGGGAGTCGGAGATCGCCCGCCTGCCCGTGACGCACCGCGCCGAGGCATTCTCCGCGCTGCACGCCGAGCTCGAGCGCATCCTGGCGCAGGATCCCACAACCCTGCCCGCGGGACTGACCGGGTCGGTGGCCGGCCGCTCCGCGCCGGGACCCGGGGACGCGTCGTCGGCACCGGGGAGCACACGGCCCACATCGGAGTCCGACGCTGCACCTCGGGGAGAGAACGGATCCGTGAACCCGACCGGTCCGACGGGACCCGCGGACACCCCCTCGGCCGTACCCGGGCCCGCCCGTCCCGAGACCTGGTCGGCGGAGGACGGAACCCGGTGAGCACCCGACTCGACCGGGCGCTCACGGACCGCGGGCTGGCCCGCTCCCGGACCGTTGCCGCCGGGTGGATCAAGGACGGGAAGGTGAGCGTCAACGGTGCCCCGGTGACCAAGGCCTCCACACCTGTCTCGGAGCAGGACCGGGTGGAGGTCGAGACCTCCCCCGAGGACGATTACGCGAGCCGCGCGGCCCACAAACTGGTGGGCGCGCTCAAGTGCTTCTCCGAGGTGGACCCGGCCGGCCGCCGGTGCCTCGACGCCGGCGCGTCCACGGGCGGTTTCACGGACGTCCTGCTGCGCCGCGGCGCCCGGGAGGTGGTCGCCGTGGACGTGGGGCACGACCAGCTCGTCCCGCAGCTGCGCGCCGACCCCCGGGTGCACGTGCACGAGGGCCTCAACGTGCGCTACCTCGACGCCGCCGAGATCGGCGGGCCGGCCGAGCTCACCGTGTGCGACCTGTCCTTCATCTCCCTCACCCTGGTGGTGCCCGCCCTGGCGGGTGCCACCGTGCCCGGCGGGGACCTGCTGCTGATGGTCAAACCGCAGTTCGAGGTGGGGGTCCACAACCTCTCCCGCACCGGGGTGGTCACCTCGGAGCGGGCCAGACAGGACGCGGTGCGGCGCGTGGTCCGGTGCGCGGGCGACGTCGGGCTCGAGGTGCGGGCAACGGCCCCGAGCCCCCTGCCCGGGCAGGACGGCAACGTGGAGTTCTTCGTGTGGTGCCGCCGTTCACCGCACGCTGTCCCCGTCGGAGCGCTCGCGTAGTGTGGGCAGGGCCAACCCACCGTGGCACCGACCGCAGGAGGATGATCTGCAGCACGTGAGCCGGAAGATCCTGGTGATGACCCACACGGGGCGTCCCGAGGCCAAGGACGCCGCCCGCCAGTCCTGCGCGCAACTCCACGCCGCGGGTCTGGTCCCGGTGCTTTCGCGCCCGGACCTGGAGTCCCTGTGCGCGGACGGCGCGGACCTGTCCCCGGTGGAGATCCTCGAGGAGGACGTCGCCCTGCGGGAGATCGAGATCGTCATGGTGCTCGGCGGCGACGGCTCCATCCTGCGCGCCGCGGAGCTCGTGCGCGGCGTCGACACCCCGCTGCTCGGGGTGAACCTCGGGCACGTGGGCTTCCTCGCGGAGTCGGAGCGCTCGGGACTGAGCGAGACCGTCGAGGCGATCGTGGACGGGCGCTACACCGTGGAGCGGCGCATGGCCCTGGACGTGACCGTGTGGGAGCACCGGCGCAAGGTGCTGCACACGTGGGCGCTGAACGAGGCGTCCGTGGAGAAGGGCGACCGCGAGAAGATGATCGAGGTGGTCACCGAGGTGGACCGCCGCCCCCTGTCCACGTTCGGCTGCGACGGCGTGGTCATGGCCACGCCCACGGGCTCCACGGCGTACGCGTTCTCCGCGGGCGGGCCCGTGGTCTGGCCGGAGGTCGAGGCCCTGCTCATGGTGCCGCTGTCCGCCCACGCACTGTTCTCCCGTCCCCTGGTGATCTCCCCGCGGTCCATGATTGCCGTGGAAGTGCTCACCCGCACGGACGCCCGGGGCGTGCTGTGGTGCGACGGTCGCCGCACCGCGGATCTCCCGCCGGGTTCCCGCATCGAGGTGCGCCGCTCGGAGAAGTCCGTCAACCTCGCGCGCATGCACGCCACCCCGTTCTCCGAACGACTCGTCAGGAAGTTCGAGCTTCCCATCGCGGGCTGGCGGGGGCCCATGCCCAGCGAGCAGGTGGATGCCATGACCACCGCGCTGCCGCTCGTGCAGCCCACCACCAAAGTGGTGGCGCAGGACCTCTCGCAGCCCAAGCTCACCGTGGGCCGCGAGATCCCCCACCACGTGCAGCCCGGACGGTGCACGTGCCCGGAGCACCCCGAGGCCACGGACGGAGGCGGCGGAGCATGATCGAGGAGATCCACATCCACGACCTCGGTGTCATCACCGACGCGGTGCTGCCCCTGGGCCCGGGACTCTCGATCCTCTCGGGCGAGACCGGCGCCGGCAAGACCATGGTGGTCACCGCACTGGGGATGCTGCTGGGCAACCGCGCGGACGCCGGTGCCGTACGCTCCGGCAGCGCCAAGGCGCTGGCCGAGGCCACGGTGCGCGTGCCCTCCCACCATGCCGCGGTCGAACTCGTCACGGACGCCGGCGGCACCGTGGACCGGGAGGACGTCGCGGGCGGGGAAGAGGCCCTCGTGCTGATCTCGCGCACGGTCTCCGCCGAGGGCCGCAGCCGTGCCCACGTGGGAGGCCGCGCCGCCCCCGTGGGCACGCTCGGTGCCGTGGGGGAGACCCTCGTGGCCGTCCACGGCCAGTCGGACCAGCTGCGGCTCAAGTCCCCGGCGGCCCAGCGCAGGGCGCTCGACGACTACGCAGGGGACCCCGTGCGGGCCGAGCTGCGCGTCTACCGCGAGAAGCTCGCCCGCTACCGCGGCGTCGTCGCCACCCTGCGCGCCGCCAAGGAGAACTCCCGCGAGCGTGCCCTGCAGGCCCAGAGCCTCACCACCGCGCTCGCCGAGATCGACGCCGTGGAGCCCGTCCCCGGTGAGGACGTCCAGCTGGACGCCGAGAGCGAGAAGCTCACCAACCTCGAGTCCTTGCGCACCGCGGCCACCACGGCCCACGCCGCCCTGAGCGGCTCCGACGCGGACGACGCCCCGGACCTCAACGCAGTGGCGCTGCTGTCCCAGGCGCAGCAGGCGCTGGAGATGGAGGCGGACGCGGATCCGGACCTCGAGGCGCTCGCCGCGCGGGTGCGGGAGCTCACGGTGGTCGCGGCCGACGTCGCCGCGGACCTCTCCGGCTACGCGAGCGGTCTCGACGAGGACGGCCCCGCGCGGCTCGCGGAGGTGGAGGCGCGCCGCAGCGCACTGCGGGCGCTCACCAAGAAGTACGGCGCCACGATCGACGAGGTGCTCACCTGGGCGGACCAGGCCCGGGCGCAGCTCGACGAGCTCGTGGTGGATCCCCAGCGCGAGGAGAAGCTGCGGGCCGAGGGGGAGGCGCTGCGGGCCTCGCTCGAGGAGCACGCCGCCACCCTGCTGCAGCTGCGACGGGCGGCCGCGCAGAAGCTGGCCGCCGCCGTGAGTACGGAGCTGACCGCCCTGGCCATGCCCAACGCCACCCTGGTGGTGGCCGTGGATCCCTCGGAGCGGTTCACCGACGACGGCCGGGACACCATCGAGTTCATGCTCGCCCCGCACTCCAAGGCCACCCCCCGCCCTCTGGGTAAGGGGGCCTCCGGCGGTGAGCTCTCGCGCATTATGCTGGCGCTGGAGGTGGTGCTCTCCGAGGTGGACCCCGTGCCCACGTTCGTCTTCGACGAGGTGGACTCCGGCGTGGGTGGCAAGGCCGCGGTCGAGATCGGCCGGCGGCTGAAGATGCTCGCGAAGAACGTCCAGGTGCTCGTGGTGACCCACCTGCCGCAGGTGGCGGCCTTCGCGGACCAGCACATCCTGGTGACCAAGTCCTCGGACGCGAGCGTCTCGGACGTGAAGGTGCTCACGGACGAGGAGCGCGTGGTGGAGCTGGCGCGCATGCTGGCCGGTCACGAGGACTCCCAAGCCGCCCGCGAGCACGCCCGCGAACTGCTGCGGGATGCCACCGCGTGACCCCGACCCCCGTACCCCGCTCATGACACGAATGGTAGGCTCGAATCCCGTGGTTGATGCTCAGGACGCCGCCCGCGAGGCAGGCACAGAAAAGAACAACGGCAAGGTGACCCGGCAGATCTTCGTCACGGGAGGTGTCGCCTCGTCCCTCGGCAAGGGGCTCACGGCCTCCTCTCTCGGCATGCTGCTGCGTGCGCGCGGACTGTCCGTGACCATGCAGAAGCTGGACCCGTACCTCAACGTGGATCCCGGCACCATGAACCCCTTCCAGCACGGTGAGGTCTTCGTGACCGACGACGGTGCCGAGACGGACCTGGACATCGGGCACTACGAGCGCTTCCTGGACGAGAACCTGGACGCCTCCGCCAACGTGACCACCGGGCAGGTGTACTCCACGGTGATCGCCAAGGAGCGCCGCGGCGAGTACCTGGGCGACACCGTGCAAGTGATCCCCCACATCACGGACGAGCTCAAGCGCCGCATGCGCCGCCGCGCCGAGGACGAGAACGCCCCGGACATCATCATCACCGAGATCGGCGGCACGGTGGGCGACATCGAGTCCCAGCCGTTCATCGAGGCCGCCCGCCAGGTGCGCCAGGACGTGGGGCGGCGCAACGTGTTCTACCTGCACGTGTCCCTGATCCCGTTCATCGGCCCGTCCGGCGAGCTCAAGACCAAGCCCACCCAGCACTCCGTGGCCTCGCTGCGCGGGCTCGGCATCCAGCCGGACGCGCTCGTGCTGCGCTGCGACCGGGACGTCCCGGACGCCATGCTGCGCAAGATCGGCAGCGCGTGCGACGTGGACCTGGACGCCGTGATCTCGTGCGCGGACGCACCGAGCATCTACGACATCCCCAACACCCTGCACACCCAGGGCCTGGACACGTACATCCTGGACTACCTGGGTCTGGACTACCAGGACGCGGACCTGCGGCAGTGGTCCCGGCTGCTGACCGCGGTGCACGAGCCCGAACACCAGGTCACCGTGGCGCTCGTGGGCAAGTACATCGACCTGCCGGACGCGTACCTCTCGGTCTCCGAGGCCCTGCGCGCGGGCGGGTTCGCGAACAACGCCAAGGTCAACCTCAAGTGGGTGGCCTCCGACCTCTGTGACACCCCCGAGGGCGCCCAGCGTGAGCTCGGCGACGTGGACGCAGTCTGCGTTCCCGGCGGCTTCGGCATCCGCGGGCTGGAGGGCAAACTGGGGGCACTGACGTGGGCCCGCACGCACAAGGTCCCCACCCTGGGGCTCTGCCTCGGCCTGCAGTGCATGGTCATCGAGTACGCCCGCAACGAGGTGGGTCTGCCCAACGCGTCCTCCACCGAGTTCGACCCGGAGACCGACACCCCGGTGATCGCCACCATGGAGGAGCAGAAGCAGTTCGTCGAGGGTGCGGGGGACCTGGGCGGCACCATGCGCCTGGGCCTGTACCCGGCGTCCCTCGCGGAGGGCTCCGTGGTGGCCGAGACCTACGGCGCCACCGAGGTCTCCGAGCGCCACCGCCACCGTTACGAGGTCAACAACGCCTACCGTGACGCCCTGGCCGAGGCCGGGCTGCGGATCTCGGGCACCTCCCCGGAGGGCACCCTCGTGGAGTTCGTGGAGCTGCCCCGCGAGGAGCACCCCTACTACGTGGCCACGCAGGCCCACCCCGAGCTGGCCTCGCGGCCCACACGGCCGCACCCGCTCTTCGACGGTCTCGTCAAGGCCGCTCTCGAGCGCCGGGGCGTCCAGGCCAAGGCCTGAGCCGTGGAGTACACGAGCATCACCGCCGAGCAGCTGACGGATCGCCCAGATCCGCACACCGTCACGGATTCGCGGACCGTCTACGACGGCGCCATCTGGGACGTGTGCAGTGAGTCCTTCCGCATGGCGGGCCGGGAGGAACCGCTGACCCGGGAGTTCATCACGCACCCGGGGGCGGTGTCCATGGTCGTGCTGGACGAGAAGGAACGGATCCTGCTCATCAACCAGTACCGCCACCCCGTGCGCAAGCGGATGTGGGAGATCCCAGCGGGGCTGCTCGATGTGTCCGGGGAACCCGCGCTGCAGGCGGCCCAGCGCGAGCTGGGCGAGGAAGCGGATCTCACGGCCCGGACGTGGCACACGCTCGTGGACTTCGACAACTCGCCAGGCTCCTCGGCGGAGGCCAACCGGATCTTCTTGGCCCGTGACCTGAGCGAGGTCCCCGAGTCCGAGCGGTTCGAACGCGAGGGCGAGGAGGCGGAGATCGTGGCTGGTTTCGCGGACCTCGACGACGCCGTGGCCGCGGTCATGGCCGGGCGGATCACGTCCCCTACGGCCACGCTCGGCATCCTCGCCACGCACATCGCGCGGTCCCGGGACTGGGCCACGCTGCGCGCACCGGACGCCGAATGGACCTCGCGGCCGCGGCACGAGGGGTGAACGACTCCCTCGAGTCGCACGGTCCCATCACCGAACCACTGCCGATCGTGGACGGGGGACCGAGGGCGGGTGCGGCGCCGTCGGCCTCGACGACCGAGGCGGAGGCCGCACCGGAACTGCGGCGGGCCGTGGCGCGATACCTGGACCACCTCGTGGTCGAGCGCGGACTCGCCGCGAACACCGTGAGCGCGTACCGCCGGGACCTCGCGCGCTACCTGCAGCACCTCACGGCGACCGCCGCGCACGTGCGCGTGCCCAGGGACATCACGGCCGATCACGTGCGGGCGTTCGTGCGGCGCATCCGCGAGGGCGACGCCGCCCACCCGGCCCTGTCCGCGCGCAGCAGTGCGCGGGTGCTCGCGGCGGTGCGGGGGGCCCACGCGTTCTGGGTCACGGAGTCGAGCGTGGACACGGACGTCGCGTCCCGCGTGAGCCCGCCCATGCCGCCGCAGCGGCTGCCCAAGGCCATCGGCGTCACGGAGGTCGAGAACCTCCTGGCCGCCCCGGACCCGGACACACCCGCGGGACTGCGGGCCCGGGCGTTCCTCGAACTGCTGTATGCCACGGGTGCGCGTATCTCCGAGGCCGTCGCGCTGGACGTGGACGACCTCGCCGGTCTGCACGATGAGGACCTCGCCCTGATCCGTGTGACGGGCAAGGGCGCCAAGCAACGGCTCGTGCCCGTGGGATCGTTCGCCGTGGCGGCCCTGGACCGCTACCTTATCCGGGCCCGCCCCGAGTTGGCGCGGCACGGTCGGGGGAGCCCGGCGGTGTTCCTCAATGCTCGCGGCACGCGGATCTCGCGGCAGACGGCGTGGAACATGGTCAAGGACGCCGCGCGCACGATCCACCAGGAGGAGCGGATCACGCCGCACACTCTGCGCCACTCGTTCGCCACGCACCTGCTCGAGGGCGGCGCGGACCTGCGGGTCGTGCAGGAACTGCTGGGTCACGCCTCCCTGGCCACGACCCAGATCTACACGCGCGTGTCCGTGGAGTCCCTGCGCGAGGTCTACGCGACGTCCCACCCGCGAGCGCGCTGAGCCGGCAGCGTCGGGGCCGCACGCTGAGCCGACCACCTCGGGAGCCGCAGCACACGGAGTGGGTGACGTTCCGCCCGCACACCGAGCCGGCGACGTCGCCCGCTGCACCGCCCGGAGCCCGGGACCTCCCGTGCGTGGGCGCCGGGCCCGCGAGGGGTGGGGAGCGGCGTCGTCGGCTGTTCGCCCATAGGCCTACCGCGCGTCACGCGCAGCACCTATCGTGGCCTCATGCGAACCGTCATGCGTCGCCCGGCCCTGCTCACCGCCCTGTTGGCCGCGCTGCTGCTCGTGGGCGGCATGGTACCGGCCCACGCCGGGGCGGGGATCGACAACGAGTACCGCGCCCTGCCGAATCCCGGCGCATGGTTGGGCAAGCCCACGTCCGCCGAACGTTGTGGCCTGCGGGACCGCGGCTGCTATCGGCAGTACCAGAAGGGCACGATCCACTGGACGTCCACGACCGGTGCGCGGGCCCAGCGCGGCGGGATCCTGGCGAAGTGGCGCGCGGAGGGCTCCGAGCACGGGGCCCTGGGGTACCCCGTGACGCGTGAGACCTGCACGGGTGGCACGTGCGAGGTCCGCTATCAGCGAGGCCGCATCACCTGGACCGCCCAGGGAGGAGCGCGGGTGTACCGGGGTATCGACGATGCCCGCAGCGTGTCCGTGGTCGTGAACAAGAAACGCCCGCTGTCCCCGCTCACCTACGCCCCGGCTCCGTTACGTTCGGTGGGCGGGGGAGTCCTGCTACGGGACGACGCCGCAGCGGCCTACCAGCGCATGAGCCGTGCCGCGGCCACACAGGGGGTCACGCTGGTCCCGGTGAGCGGGTACCGCGACCACGGCACCCAAGCGCGCCTCTACCGCGAGTACACGGCCCTGTACGGACAGGCCACCGCCGACACCATTTCCGCGCGGGCCGGTCACTCCGAACATCAGACCGGCCTCGCGATCGACGTGGGCGCCCCCGGGGCCACCTGCGGTCTGCTCCCGTGCTTCGGCAACACCCCACAGGGGAAGTGGATCGCCGCGAACGGGCACACCTACGGGTTCGTGGTGCGCTACCCCAACGGGCACACCGCAACCACCGGGTACGCCTACGAACCGTGGCACCTGCGCTACGTGGGCACCGCCACGGCCACGAGTTTGAAGAACAGCGGGTCCGCGACGGTGGAGTCCTACATGGGTCTGCCGCGGGCCCCAAAGTACTGACGACGGCCCGCCACCTCTCACGTGTGAAGGGGCGGCGGGCCGTCGTGGTGTCCCAAGCTCAGGACAGGTGACGCTCGTCCGGACCGCTGTAGTCCGAGAGCGGGCGGATCAGGGAGTTGTTCGCGCGCTGCTCCATGATGTGCGCGGTCCAGCCGGTGATGCGGGCGCACACGAAGATGGGCGTGAACGTGGGGATGTCGAAGCCCATGAGCCAGTACGTGGGCCCGGCGGGGTAGTCCAGGTTGGGCTTGATGGACTTGGCCTCGTCCATGGACTTGGCCAGCCCGTTGTACAGCCCCAGGATCTCCTGGCGGTCGTAGTGGTCCAGCATGCGGAACAGCGCCTCCTGCATGGTGGGCACTCGGGAGTCGCCGTGCTTGTACACGCGGTGGCCGAAGCCCATGACCTTCTTCTTCTCCGCGAGCGCCCGGTCCATCCACTCCTTGGCGCGCTTCTCGGCCTCCTCGGCGGTCTCCTCCTTGCGGATCCCGAGCTCCTCGAAGGTGTGCATCACGGCCTCGTTGGCGCCGCCGTGCAGCGGACCCTTGAGGGCGCCGATGGCACCGGTGACCGCGGAGTGCAGGTCCGAGAGGGTGGAGGTGATCACGCGGGCCGTGAACGTGGAGGCGTTGAAGGAGTGCTCCGCGTACAGGATGATCGACACGCGGAACGCGTCGACCACCTCGGGGGCGGCCTCCTCGCCGAACGCCATCCACAGGAAGTTCTGGGCGTAGTCGAGGTCCTCGCGGGGCTCTACGAGCTCCTGGCCGTGGCGGCGGCGCTGGTCGTAGCAGACCACGGCCGGCATCACGGCGAAGAGCTCCTGGGCCTTGCGCAGCTCGGCCTCGGGGGAGTTGTCCTCCGCGAGGGGGTGCTGCGCGCCGATCACGGACGCCGCGGTGCGGCACACGTCCATGGGGTGGCACGTGGTGGGCAGCTCGTCGATCACGCGCTTGAGCTCGGGCGTCAGCGCCCGGTTCTCGCGCTCGAGGGTGCGGAAGGCCTCGAGCTCCTCCTCGGAGGGCAGCTCACCCGTCCACAGCAGCAGCGCCACTTCCTCGGCGGAGCACTTCTCGGCGAGCTCCTGCACCGGGTAGCCCCGGTAGAGCAGGGAGTTGGTCTCGGCGTTGACCTTGGACACGGCGGTGGTGTCGGCCACCACTCCGGCGAGTCCCTTGCGGATTTCGGTGTCTGCCACGGTTGATCTCCTTCGACAGCTGTGGACTGGGAACGAACGGGTGTTCCCACCTCACCACATGCGGCGGGGTGGGAACATTGGGTCAGCTGTTCGGGGTGCCCGGCACCTCGAAGTTGAAGACCCCGGAGTCGAACTGGTTGTAGGACGTGTAGTCCACCAGCTCGTAGAGTCGCTTGCGGGTGAGCATGTTCTCCACCTGGGTCTGCTGTGTGCCGTCCTCACGGATGGTGGTGAGCAGCCGCTCGATGGCGCCCATGGCCTGGCGCTCCAGGGACACGGGGTAGATGATCATGGACACCCCCGCGTCCTGCAGCTGCTGCCGGGTGAACAGCTCGGACTTCCCGAACTCGGTCATGTTGGCGAGGATCGGGACGTCCAGGGCCTCGGCCATGCGCTCGAACTCGGAGAGCTCCGCCATGGCCTCGGGGAAGATGACGTCCGCGCCGGCGTCCGCCAGGGCACGGGCGCGCTCCACGGCGGCGTCGAACCCGTCCACGCCGCGGATGTCGGTGCGGGCCATCACCACGAAGTTCGGGTCCCGCCGGGCCTCCACGGCGGCGCGGATGCGCTTGACGGCGGTGGCGGTGTCCACCACGTTCTTGCCGTCCAGGTGGCCGCAGCGCTTGGGGTTGAACTGGTCCTCGATGTGGCAACCGGCCAGCCCGGCGTCCTCGAGCTCCTGCACGGTGCGCGCCACGTTCATGGGCTCACCGAAGCCGGTGTCGGCGTCCACGAGGCACGGCAGGTCGGTGCTGCGGGCGATCTGCCCGGCGCGGGTGGCCACCTCGGTGAGCGTGGTCAGCCCGATGTCCGGCAGCCCGAGCTCGTTGGCCAGCACGCCGCCGGAGATGTAGACGCCCTCGAAGCCCTGCTCCTGGATGAGCTTGGTGGACAGCGGGGTGAACGCGCCCGGGAACTGGGCGATCTCCGGCGCGGCCAGCAGCTCGCGGAAGCGCTCGCGCTTCTGGGCGGGGGTCACGGTGGTGTACAGCATGATCAGAAGATTCCCTTCGGCGACTTCTCCAGGCCCACGGCCGCGGCGATGTTGAGCTGGCCGAGCTCCCCGGCCTTGAGCTCGGGCAGGCGCTGGACGGCGTCCAGGAAGCGCTCGATCTCCTCGGGAGCCACCAGGCCCTCGGCCAGGGTGCGGAACTTGGTGATGTACTGCTCGCGGGCGAACGGCCGGGCCCCGAGTGGGTGGGCGTCCGCGACGGCGATCTCGTCTGTGATCACGGTGCCGTCCTTCATGGTGATCACCACGGAGCCGCCGAACGCCTTTTCGGAGATGTCCAGGGAGTGGTAGCGGCGGGTCCACTCGGGATCCTCCTCCGTGGTGACCTTGTGCCACAGCTCCACGGTGTCCGGGCGGCCGGCGCGCTCCGGCGCGTAGGAGTCCACGTGGTGCCATGCGCCGTCCTGCAGGGCGACCGTGAAGATGTAGGGGATCGAGTGGTCCAGGGTCTCGCGCGAGGCGGTGGGATCGTACTTCTGGGGGTCGTTGGCCCCGGAGCCGATCACGTAGTGGGTGTGGTGGGAGGTCTTGATGAGCACCGACTCCACGTTGGCGGGGTCCGTGACCTCGGGGTGCTCGCGGTGCAGCTTGCGGGCGAGGTCGATCCACGCCTGCGCCTGGTACTCCGCGGAGTGCTCCTTGGTGTAGGTGTCCAGGATGGCGCGCTTGGCCTCGCCCGGGGCGGGCAGGGGCACCTCGTAGCTGGCCTTCGGACCGGACAGCAGCCACGCGATCACGCCGTCCTCGCCCTCGTAGATGGGGGTGGGGGAGGTCTGTCCGCGCATCGCACGGTCCACGGCCTCCACGGCCATCTTCCCGGCGAACGCGGGGGCGTGGGCCTTCCACGTGGAGATCTCGCCCTTGCGGGACTGGCGGGTCTGCGTGGTGGTGTGCAGCGCCTGGCCGATGGCCTGGAAGATCGTCTCGGTGTCCAGACCCAGCAGGGTCCCGATGCCCGCGGAGGCGGACGGACCGATGTGCGCGATGTGGTCGATCTTGTGCTCGTGGAGGCAGATGCCCTTCACGAGGTCCACCTGGACCTCGTAGCCGGTGGCGATGCCCCGAATCAGGTCCTCGCCGGTGCTGCCCACGTGCTGGGCCACGGCCAGGATCGGCGGGATGTTGTCACCGGGGTGGGAGTACTCGGCGGAGAGGAAGGTGTCGTGGTAGTCCAGCTCGCGCACGGCCACCCCGTTGGCCCACGCGGCCCACTCGGGGGACACGGCGGCGTCGTCCTCCGGGGCGCCGTAGAGCAGGGAGCCCTGGCCGGAGAAGCCGGCCCCGGGTGCCACCTTGTGGCACAGCGCCTGGGAGCGGGCGGAGACGATCGGCCCGCGGTTCAGGGACGCGATGGCGACGGAGGCGTTGTCGATGATCCGGTTGACCACCATGTCCACCACCTCGGGCTCCACGGCCACGGGATCGGTGGCCACGGAGGCGAGCTTGTGGGCGAGCTGCTCCTCACGGGGCAGCTCCTCCTTGGACGAGTACGTGCGCACGGTGTGTGTGACGGTCACGGGCGTTCCTTTCGCTGACGGGTCGTGGGATGGTGTGCGGGCCGCGCGGGGCGGCGGGTCAGGAGGCCACCGGCGGTGCCGGGGCGAGTGCGGGGGTGCGCAGGGCGTTGCCGAGCGCGTTCTTCAGGTGCACCCGGGTGGTGGCCACGGCCAGGGCGGGCTCGCCCTCGGCGATCGCGCGGGCGATCGCCTCGTGCTCCGCGGCGGCCACGGCCAGGCGCCGCGGGTTGGACGTGGAGAGCCTACGCACGCGGGCGAGGTGCAGCCGCACGTTCGACAGCGCCTGCTGCAGGTAGGGGTTGCCCGCGGCGGCGTCGATCTCCGCGTCCATCCGGTCCACGAGGGCGTAGTACGCGGCGTGGTCGGGATCGTCGGAGAGCGTCTCCGCGGCGTGGGAGAGCTGCTCCGCGAGCTCGCGGAACGTCTGCGCGTCCCCGCGCACGGCCGCCAGCTCGGCGGCCCGGCAGTCCAGGGTGTCCCGCAGCTCGTACAGCGCGCGGACGTCCTCTGAGGAGATCGCGCTGACGACGACGCCGCGGCCGTTGTGCGGTTCGGTCAGCCCGTCCGCGGTGAGCCGGGACAGGGCCTCGCGCACCGGGGTGCGCGAGATTCCGAGCCGCTCGGAGAGGTCCACCTCCCCGAGCACCTGGCCGGGGACCAGACGCCAGGACACGATGTCCGCGCGCAGCTCGCGGTAGGCGCGCTCACCAGCTCGCATGGCTCCTCCTGACGTGTAGAACTCCTTCAGTGTATACACCCGGCAGGTTGAGGCCAACTGTTTTGGGCTGCATCCCGGAATCGGGATGCCTTGTGTATACAAAACCCTTGCCGCGTGTGACTCGCGACACTAGAGTGACGGTACGCCCGAGCCCGCCCCAGCACCACTTTCGGAGGACGTCATGCCGCAGCCCACGTACGAATCCGTCTACCGCGCGAGCGTGGAGGACCCCGAGCGCTTCTGGTTGGACGCCGCCGACGCCGTGCAGTGGGTGACCCCGCCCACCCGTGCCCTGGACGACTCCGCCGCACCCCTCTACCGCTGGTTCCCGGACGGCGAGCTGAACACGTGCGTCAACGCCGTGGACCGCCACGTGGCCGCGGGCCACGGGGACCGCACGGCCCTGATCTACGACTCCGCCGTGCTCGGGGTCCAGGAGCACATCACGTACGCGCAGTTGCAGGAGAAGGTCGCCCTCTTCGCCGGCGCGCTCGCAGCGCAGGGCGTCACCAAGGGTGACCGCGTGCTGCTCTACATGCCCATGATCGCCGAGTCGGTCATTGCCATGCTGGCGTGCGCCCGGTTGGGCGCTGTGCACTCCGTGGTCTTCGGAGGGTTCGCGCCCCGCGAGCTGGCCAGCCGCATCGACGACTCCCGACCCGTGGCCATCGTGACGGCCTCCGGCGGGGTGGAGCCCAAGCGGCGCATCGAGTACCTGCCCGCGATCGAAGAGGCCCTGCAGATCAGTGAGCACGCGCCGTCGGCGGTGCTGGTCCACGAGCGGGACGGCTTCACCACCACGGTGGCCGAGGCCCGGGAGCGCTCGCAGGAAGCGGGCGGGCCGGCGTGGCTGTCGTGGAGCGAGGCGCAGGACGGCGTGGCGCCGGCCGAGCCGGTGACCGTGGCGGCCACCGATCCGCTGTACATCCTCTACACGTCCGGAACCACGGGCAAGCCCAAGGGCGTGGTCCGCGACAACGGCGGCCACGCGGTGGCCCTGAGCTGGTCCATGGTCAACATCTACGACGTCTCCGCCGGGGACGTGATGTGGACCGCCTCGGACGTCGGCTGGGTGGTGGGCCACTCCTACATCGTCTACGCGCCCCTGCTGGCGGGCGCCACCACGGTGGTCTACGAGGGCAAGCCCGTGGGCACCCCGGACGCCGGTGCGTTCTGGCAGCGCGTCGAGGAGCACGGGGTCAAGGTGCTGTTCACGGCTCCCACCGCACTGCGGGCGATCCGCAAGGCGGATCCCGAGGGGGACTTCGTGAAGCAGCACGACATCTCCTCCCTGCAGGCACTGTTCGTGGCGGGGGAGCGGCTGGACCCCGAGACCTACACGTGGGCCTCCACGGTGCTGGATGTACCCGTGGTGGACCACTGGTGGCAGACCGAGACCGGCTGGGCCATCTGCGCCAACCCGTTCGGGATCGAGAAGCTGCCCATCGTGGCGGGGTCCCCCACGGTGCCCGTGCCCGGTTTCCACGTGGAGATCCTCGACCCGCTGGGGGAGCCGCTGGGTCCGGGCGAGGAGGGCAACATCGCGGTGCGCCTGCCCCTGCCTCCCGGCACGCTCAGCACCCTGTGGGGCAAAGACGAGCGCTTCGTCTCCTCCTACCTCTCCGCGTTCCCGGGCTACTACGCCACGGGGGACTCCGGGTACATCGACGAGAACGGCTACGTGTTCGTGATGGGCCGCACCGACGACGTCATCAACGTCTCCGGGCACCGGCTGTCCACGGGGCAGATGGAGCAGATCGTCGCCACCCACCCCGACGTGGCCGAGTGCGCGGTGATCGGCGTCAACGACCCCCTCAAGGGGCAGCGGCCCTCCGGGTACGTGGTGCTCAAGACCGGTGCGGAGATCACCCAGGAGCAGCTGGCCGAGGACCTCGTGACCATGGTGCGCTCGCAGATCGGCCCGGTGGCGGACTTCAAGGACGTGGCCGTGGTGGACGCCCTGCCCAAGACGCGCTCGGGCAAGATCCTGCGCAAGACCATGCGCCAGATGGCCGACGGCGAGCAGTACACGGTGCCCTCCACCATCGAGGACCACTCTGTGCTGGAGGCCCTGCACGCGGTGCTCGCGCCCAAGCGCTGACGGTCCCGCACCGCCCAGCCCCCGCGCACGGCCCCGTCGTCCGCCCCGGCTCGGCGTGTGCGGCGCTCGCGGCGTCCGTCGAGGGCGCACAATGTGAGGAATCCACCCCGGCAAGCGCCCGGGGTGGATTCCGTCTGTCCGTTCCTTCCCGAGACCCCAGGAGCACTCCATGACCCACGACCTCGCGTCAGAGCCGACGCCGGGTGGCCCCAGCACCTCGAAACCCGCCGCACGGAAGCGGGACCGCACCCACTGGCTCTACATCGCGGTGATCGCCGCGGTGGTGCTCGGCGTGGTGGTCGGGCTGCTGTTCCCGTCCGTGGGGGTGACACTGAAACCGCTCGGCACCGGATTCGTGGCGCTGATCAAGATGATCATCTCCCCGGTCATCTTCTGCACCATCGTGCTGGGTGTGGGCTCGGTGGCGAAGGCCGCCACGGTGGGCAAGGTGGGCGGTCTCGCCCTCCTGTACTTCATCGTGATGTCCACGTTCGCCCTGGGCATCGGCCTGGTGGTGGGCAACATTGTCCAGCCCGGCGCCGGGCTGGACCTGGCCAACGCCCACTTCGACCCCTCCGCCCTGAGCGGTGGCCCGCAGGAGAGTCACGGCGGGGGCACCGCCGGCTTCATCCTGGGGATCATCCCCACCACCCTGTTCTCCGCCCTGACCTCGGGTCAGATCCTGCAGACCCTGCTGGTGGCGCTGCTGGTGGGCTTCGCGCTGCAGTCCATGGGCTCGGCGGGCCAACCCGTGCTCAAGGCCGTGGGCTACCTCCAGGCCGTCGTGTTCAAGCTGCTGGCCATGATCATGTGGCTCGCACCCATCGGCGCCTTCGGGGCGATCGCCGCCGTGGTTGGCGCGACCGGCATGAAGGCCGTGTTCTCGCTGCTGGGGCTCATGGTGGCGTTCTACATCACGTGCATCCTGTTCGTGGTGTTCGTGCTGGGGCTCATCCTCAAGCTCGTGTCCGGGGTCAACATCTTCTCGCTCATGAAGTACCTCGCCCGCGAGTACCTGCTGATCTTCTCCACGTCCTCCTCGGAGGCCGCGCTGCCGCGGCTGATCGCCAAGATGGAGCACCTGGGCGTGTCCCAGCCCGTGGTGGGCATCGTGGTGCCCACGGGGTACTCGTTCAACCTGGACGGCACCGCCATCTACCTGACCATGGGCGCCCTGTTCGTGGCCGACGCGATGGGCAAGCCCCTGCAGCTCGGTGAGCAGATCGCGCTGCTGCTGTTCATGATCATCGCCTCCAAGGGGGCCGCGGGCGTCACGGGAGCGGGCATCGCCACGCTCGCGGCCGGGCTGCAGTCCCACCGCCCGGACCTGCTGGACGGCGTGGACCTCATCGTGGGCATCGACCGGTTCATGTCCGAGGCGCGCGCCCTCACCAACTTCTCGGGCAACGCGGTGGCCACCATCGTGCTCGGCACGTGGGTCAGGGAAGTGGACAAGGCGCGCATGAAGCGCGTGCTCTCGGGCGACGAGCCCTTCGACGAGTCCAAGCTGGCCGTGGACGCGCACGCCGCCCAGGCGCCCGCCCAGCAGGCCGCCGGTGCCCCCGACGACGCCGCTCGGGCCGGATCGTCCGCGCCGCACGGCCCGACCGGGCGCACCGCGGGCCCCGGGGAGCGTCCCGGCGACGACCGGCCGCGCACCGAGCGGTAGTTCACGCGGTCGTCCCGCACACCTCACGCACGGCACCCGTCCTCCCACGACGGGTGCCGTGCGTCATTCAAGCGCGGTGCACGCCGCCGCGCACGTGGTGGTCGCGCCGCACGTGGGCGGTAGGGTAGGCCGGTGAGACCCGTGTTCCCCGCCCAGGAAGGAAGGCCGTCGCCCGTGAGCAACGCCAGTGATGAGAGGCCCCAGCAGACCCAGGCCGCGGTGTCGGACGCCGTGGGCCCCACCGGCCGCCCCGTGCGGACCTTCCCGGACCCGCCTGAGCTCTCCACGCACGGCCCCGCGCGCATCATCGCGATGGTCAACCAGAAGGGCGGGGTGGGCAAGACCACCTCCACCATCAACCTGGGCGCCGCGCTCGCGGAGCTGGGCCGCAAGGTGCTGCTGGTGGACTTCGACCCCCAGGGCGCGCTGTCCGCGGGCTTCGGCTCCAACCCCCACGAGCTGGACCTCACGGTCTACAACGTGATGATGGACCGCTCCGTGGACGTGTGGGACGTGGTGCAGCAGACCCACGTGGAGAACGTGGACCTGCTGCCCGCCAACATCGACCTCTCCGCCGCCGAGGTGCAGCTGGTCAACGAGGTGGCGCGCGAGCAGGTGCTCGCCTCCGCGCTGCGCAAGGTCGAGGACCACTACGACGTGATCCTCATCGACTGCCAGCCCTCCCTGGGCCTGCTCACCGTCAACGCCCTCACCGCCTCGCACGGCGTGATCATCCCGCTGATTTGCGAGTTCTTCGCCCTGCGTGCGGTCGCCCTGCTGGTGGACTCCATCTCCAAGGTGCAGGACCGCATCAACCCCAAGCTGCAGATCGACGGCGTGCTGGCCACCATGTTCGACTCCCGCACCCTGCACTCCCGCGAGGTCATCGCCCGGATCGTGGACGCGTTCGGGGACAAGGTCTTCGACACCGTCATCAAGCGCACCGTGAAGTTCCCGGACGCCACCGTGGCCGCCGAGCCCATCCTCGCGTTCGCCACCAACCACCCCGGGGCGGAGTCCTACCGCCAGCTCGCCCGCGAGCTCATCTCGCGCGGCGGCGCGCCGTGATCAACGCACGACGACGCCGCCCGGGCGCGTGAGCGGCGGCGTCGTCGTCCCTGCCGAGGCGCCGACGGGGTCCGAGGGCGGCTTCACCGTGGCGCTGGAGAACTTCCAGGGCCCGTTCGACGTGCTGCTGTCGCTGATCGCGAAGCACGAGCTGGACATCACCCAGGTCTCGCTCTCCGTGGTCACGGACGAGTTCATCCAGTACGTGCGCGCGCTGCAGGAGGACGCCTCGCCCAAGGCGCTGGACGAGGCCAGCGAGTTCCTGGTGGTCGCGGCCACCCTGCTGGACCTCAAGGCCGCCCGGCTGCTGCCGCGCGGGGAGGTCGAGGACGAGTACGACGTGGAGCTGCTCGAGGCCCGGGACCTGCTGTTCGCCCGGCTGCTGCAGTACAAGGCGTTCAAGGAGGTGGCGGGCCAGCTCAACGTCCGCTTCGCCGCCGAGTCCGTGCGGATCGCCCGTCAGGTGGACCTGGACCCGGCCATCACCACGGCCCTGCCCCCGCTCACGTGGACGCTGACCCCCGACCAGCTCGCGCACCTCGCGGTGACGGCGCTGGACCCGGAGCGCCACGTACCGCAGGAGGTGGACGTTGCCCACCTGCACGGCGCCCAGGTGCGCGTGGCGGACGAGGCGGAGGTGCTCGCGGGCATCCTGCAGGACGGTGCGGACCACGCGTTCCGGGAGCTGATCGCGGACGCGGAGTCCACGCTGGTGGTCGTGGTGCGCTTCCTCGCGCTGCTGGAGATGTACCGGGACCGGGTGGTGCGGCTGCACCAGGAGGAGGTGCTGGGCACGCTGCTCGTGCGCTGGGACGGGCCCCGGCAGTGGTCTGCGGACTCGCTCAGCAGCGAGTACACCGGCGCCGAGCCGGAGACCGCAGCGAGCGAGGACGGCGAAAACCTGGGAGAATGACTCCCGGACAGGATCGGTGTGAACCGTACCGAAGGAGATGATGACCGCGTGGCGGAGCAGACACCCCCCACGGCCCCGGCGGCGGACGCGCACCCCGCAGGGCCACCCACCAGCCCTCAAGCCCCGGAACCAGCGGGCACACTGACGTCAGTGCATGCGGTGTCCACGATGGCCGAGCCGTCTCCCGACGGCATGTCCCGCAACCAGCTTCTCTCCGCGCTCGAGGCCGTGCTCATGGTCGCGGCGGCTCCCGTGAGCCCGGAGGAGTTCGCGCGCGTGACGGGCGAGCCCGTGCACCGGGTGCGCAGCGCCCTGGAACACCTCAAGGCCGACTACGACGGCGTGACCGGAAACACCCCCGCACCCGCCCCGGAGGGCGCTCCTTACGGATATGATGAACGGTCGGCCTCGGACGGCCAGCCCGACGACGCCCGCCCCCGGGCGACCCGCGTGCGCGGCTTCGAGCTGCGCGAGGTGGCTGGCGGCTGGCGGATCTACTCGCGCAGCGACCACGCCCAGCTGGTCACGGACTTCGTGGTGGAGGGCAGCAGCTCGCGGCTCTCGCAGGCCGCCCTGGAGACGCTGGCCGTGGTGGCCTACCTGCAGCCGGTCTCCCGCTCCCGGGTCTCCGCGATCCGCGGGGTCAACGTGGACGGCGTGGTGCGCACCCTGGTGCAGCGCGGACTGCTCTCGGCCCACGAGCGCGAGGAGTCCTCGGGCTCCGTGCTCTACTCCACCACCCCGCTCTTCCTGGAGAAACTCGGTCTCGGCTCGCTGGACGAGCTCCCGGACATCGCACCCCTGCTGCCCGGAACCGACCAACTCGACGACATTGAGGACTGATCGACGCATGGCTTCACCACACGGCAACGCATCCCGCGGCGGAGGCGCCCGCGGACCCCAGGGCCGGGGCAAGGGCTCCAAGGCGGGCCCCAAGGGCGGCTTCCGCTCCGGCCCCGGTTCGAAGGGCTCCGGCGGCGCCGCCGGGGGCCGCGGCTACTCCAAGGGTTCAGCTGCGAAGGGCCCGGGCGCCGCTCGCGGCAAGGGCCCCGCGGGCAAGGGGCCGGGCAGGCCCAAGGCCGGTGCCGCCCAGAAGGGTCCGCAGAAGCCCCGCGCGTTCGCGGGCGTGGACAAGTACGAGCGCCGCGCCTCGGCGATCAAGGAGCACGGCCCACACCGTCGTCGTCGTCCGAAGAACCCGCCCGTGGACCGCCTGGAGGTCCACGACGAGAACGGCGTGCGGCTGCAGAAGCTCATGGCGCAGGCCGGTGTGGCCAGCCGCCGCGTGTGCGAGGAGATGATCCAGGACGGGCGCGTGAGCGTGGACGGGGAGATCGTCACGGAGCTCGGTGTCCGCGTGGACCCCGCGCTGCAGGCCGTCCACGTGGACGGCATGCGCATCCAGACGGACGAGAAGCTCGTGTACTACGCGTTCAACAAGCCGGCCGGCGTGGTCTCCACCATGGAGGACCCGGACGGGCGCCGCTGCGTGAGCGACTTCCTGGACCCCCGCAAGCACCAGCGCGTGTTCCACGTGGGCCGCCTGGACGTGGAGACCGAGGGTCTGCTGCTGCTCACCAACGACGGCGAGCTGACCAACCGGCTCACGCACCCCTCCTACGAGGTGCCCAAGACCTACCTGGTGCAGGTGCACGGTCCCGTGGAGAAGGGCATCGGCAACCAGATGAAGCAGGGCATCCGCCTGGAGGACGGCATCGCCAAGGTGGACGACTTCCGTCTGGTGGACTCCACCCCGGGCCACGTGCTCATCGAGGTGGTGCTGCACTCCGGGCGCAACCGGATCGTGCGGCGCATGTTCGATGCCGTGGACCACCCGGTGGAGAAGCTCGCGCGCACCCACGTGGGCCCCATTGCGATCGGGGACCAGAAGCAGGGCACGGTGCGCAAGCTCTCGCACACCGAGGTGGGCAACCTGCTCGCGTCCGTGGGGATGTGAGCGTGGTACCCGCGATCGCCACGAGCACCGGCCCCGTGCTGGTGGTGGGCTCCGGCCTGCTCGGCGCGAGCATCGGGCTGGGGCTGCGCCACCTGGGCGTGCCGGTGGTCATCCGGGACGCCTCACCCACCACGGAGGCCGTGGCCCAGGACATCGGGGCCGGTCGCTCCGAGCGGGCCGCGCGCGCCGCGGGGGAGCAGCTTCCCCCGTTCGCGCTGGTGGTCGTCGCGGCGCCGCCGGACGTGGTGGCCGAGCTCGTGGTCCAGGCGCTCGCCGAGCACCCGGACGCGGTGGTGCTGGACATCGCCTCGGTCAAGGCCCCCATCCTCGACGCGGTCCGTGCCGCGGGCGCGGATCTCGCCCGCTACGTAGGCACCCACCCCATGGCCGGGCGGGAGAAGTCCGGGCCGGTGGCCGCGCGCGGGGAGCTGTTCACGTCCATGCCGTGGGTGATCTGCCCGGTGGAGACCACCGGTGCCGCCGCGGTGGCCGCCGCGAAGAACCTCGCCGTGGACCTCGGGGCCACCATCACCATGATGGAGCCCACGGAGCACGACGAGACCGTGGCACTGATCTCCCACCTGCCCCAGGTGATGTCCTCGCTGCTGGCCTCCCGGCTGCAGGACACCCCGCTGCACCACCTGTCCCTGGCGGGGCAGGGGCTGCGTGACACCACGCGGATCGCGGGCTCTGACCCGGGGCTGTGGGTGCAGATCCTCTCCGCCAATGCGCGGCCGGTGGTGCAGTCCCTGCACGAGGTCCGGGCGGACGTGGAGCGGCTGATCGCCACCCTGGAGAACCCCGGGGCGGACGGTGCGCGCCTGGACATCGCCCAGCTGATGGCCGAGGGCAACGCGGGTCAGGCCCGGATCCCGGGCAAGCACGGCGGTGCGCCCAAGGCATTCGCCACGTTCACGGTGGCCGTGGACGACACCCCCGGCACGATCGCCCGGCTGCTCACGGAGATCGGGGAGATCGGGGTCAACCTGGAGGACATGCGCCTGGAGCACTCGCCCGGGCAGCCCGTGGGCCTGGTGACCGTCTCGGTGGACCCGAGCCGGCACGCGGACCTCGTCGAGGAGCTGCAGACACGCGGCTGGAAGGTGGTGCAGTGATGAACGCACGGGATGTGAGCGCACGACTGGTCGTGGCGATCGACGGGCCCTCGGGGTCCGGGAAGTCCTCGGTGTCCAAGGAGGTGGCGCGCCGCTTCGGGCTCGCCTACCTGGACACCGGCGCGATGTACCGCGCGGTGACCTGGTGGTGCCTGGACTCGGGGGTCAGCTTCGACGACCACGAGGCCGTGGTGGCGGCCACCGGGACGGTGCCGCTGGAGATGGGCACGGACCCGGACGAGGAGCGCATCCTGGTCAACGGGGAGGACGTCCGTTCCGCGATCCGCGGGGACCTGGTCACGGACAACGTGTCCCGGGTCTCCACGATCGTGCCTGCCCGCGAGGTGCTGGTGCGGATGCAGCAGGACATCATCCGGGACAGCGGCTTCCGCATCGTGGCCGAGGGTCGGGACATCACCACGGTGGTGGCCCCGGACGCGGACGTGCGGATCCTGCTCACCGCCTCGGAGGCGGCCCGGATGGCGCGGCGCGGCCGGCAGCTGGGCGCGGCGGCGTCGTCGAACCTGGAGGCGCAGGTGGTGGGCCGTGACGCGAAGGACGCCACCGTGGTGGACTTCATGAACGCGCAGGACGGCGTGTACCTGCTGGACTCCTCCGAACTGACCATGGAACAGACCGTGCAGGGCGTGATCGACCTGGTCATCCGCGCCACGGACACGACACACGAGGGGACCGCAGCGGTCCCCGACGAGACGGGCGCCGACGCCCCCGAGGAAGCGAGGTAACCATGAGCGCATCCGATGAGCCCACGGTGGACTCCTACGAACAATCCGTGCTGGGCGGGGGCAACGAGGACATCTCCGAGCGCCTGGCCGCGATCGACGACACCGAGGCCGAGGCCCGCGCCCAGGCCCTGCGCGAGGGCCTGGCCGACTACGAACTCGACGACGAGGACGCCGCACTGCTCGCGGACTGGATCGACGGCGAGGAGCAGCGCGACGCCCGCCGCCCCGATCCCGTGGTCGCCGTGGTGGGCCGCCCGAACGTGGGCAAGTCCACGCTGGTCAACCGCGTGATCGGCCGCCGCGAGGCCGTGGTGGAGGACACCCCGGGCGTGACCCGGGACCGCGTGTCCTACAAGGCGGAGTGGAACGGCAAGAACTTCACCCTGGTGGACACCGGCGGCTGGGAGCAGGACGCCAAGGGCATCAACAAGCGCGTGGCGGACCAGGCCGAGCTGGCCGTGCAGAACGCGGACGCCGTGCTGCTCGTGCTGGACGTGACCGTGGGCGTGACCGCGACCGACGAGGGCGTGGTGAACATGCTGCGCCGCGTCAAGAAGCCCATCATCGTGGTGGCCAACAAGGCGGACTCCCCGCAGCTGGAGATCGAGGCCACCGCGCTGTGGTCCCTGGGCATGGGGGAGCCGTTCCCGGTGTCCGCGCTGCACGGCAAGGGCTCCGGCGACGCGCTGGACGCCCTCGTCAACGCGCTGCCCGAGTTCTCCGAGGTGGCCGAGGCCGAGCTCGAGGGCGGGCCGCGGCGCGTGGCGCTGATCGGGCGCCCGAACGTGGGCAAGTCCTCGCTGCTGAACAAGCTTGCCGGCTCCGACCGTGTGGTCGTGGACGACACCGCGGGCACCACGCGGGACCCGGTGGACGAGATCGTGATGCTCGGCGGGGAGCCGTGGCGCTTCATCGACACCGCCGGCATCCGCCGCCGCGTGCACCTGCAGCAGGGCGCGGACTTCTACGCGTCCCTGCGCACGCAGACCGCACTGGAGCGCGCCGAGGTGGCCGTGGTGCTGCTGGCCGTGGACGAGGTGCTCTCCGAGCAGGACGTCCGCATCCTGCAGATGGCCGTGGACTCGGGACGCGCCCTGGTGCTCGCGTTCAACAAGTGGGACACCCTGGACGACGAGCGCCGCTTCTACCTGGAGCGCGAGATCGAGCGGGACCTCGCCCACGTCGCTTGGGCGCCGCGCGTGAATATGTCCGCGAAGACCGGGTGGCACAAGGACAAGCTGGTCCCCGCGCTGCACACGGCCCTGGACTCGTGGGACCGCCGCATCCCCACCGGGCGCCTCAACGCGTTCCTGGGGGAGATCGTCGCGGCCCACCCGCACCCCGTGCGCGGCGGCAAGCAGCCCCGCATCCTGTTCGGCACGCAGGTGGCCTCCCGGCCGCCCAAGTTCGTGCTGTTCACCACGGGCTTCCTGGACCCCGGCTACCGCCGGTTCATCCAGCGCCGCATCCGCGAAACCTTCGGCTTCGAGGGCACCCCACTCGAGGTCACCATGCGCGTGCGGGAGAAGCGCCAGCGCAAGCGCTGAGTTCCCGGCCTCGCGCGTACGGGCCGCTTCCGGGTTCTTCCCGGGAGCGGCCCGTTGCGCTGCGGGGGAGCGGTGGCGGGGAACGACGACGCCGCGGTGCCGGTCAGACGCTCGCCCCACCGCGCGCACCGGGCCCGTCGTGTGGCCGTGCGCCGGTCACCCCGGGCAGGTCTGGGCACTCTCCGGTGGTGCGGGGCGCCGCAGAGCGCCGGGCGCGGTGCGCGGGAGCGTCTGATGTGAAAATCGGAACCGGGTGGGGTAATGTATCCCAAGTGTTCGGCGCTGGTTCGCCAGGGCTGAGCACGGTCGCGGGATGTGGCGCAGCTTGGTAGCGCACTTGACTGGGGGTCAAGGGGTCGCAGGTTCAAATCCTGTCATCCCGACCGAGAAAGCGGTCCTGACCGGCGGAAACGTCGGGCGGGGCCGCTTTTGTCGTACCCGGGGTGCGCCGCCTCAGACGGGCCGCCGCGGCCGGGTGGGCACACTGCCCGACCACAGGGTGACGAGAGCGGCGCTCACGGCCCCGGCGGCGAGGATCGCCCCGAGCACCACGATCTGGAAGCGCCCGGCCTCGAGCGGCGAGACGCCTCCGAAGATCGCGCCCACGAACGCGCCCGGCAGCACCACGAGGCCCGTGGTCCGCGTCTGGTCCAGGGCCGGCACCAGGGCGTCGTGCACCGCGCGCCGCGCGAGGTCCAGCGTGGCCCGCCGCGGCGTCGCCCCGAGGGCGAGCCACCCCTCCACCTCGTCCCAGTGGTCCTCGACCGAGCCGAGGAAGTTCCTGCCCGCGAGCGTGGTGGAGCTCATGCAGTTGCCGATCACGATCGCCCCGATGGCCAGGGCAAAGCGCGCGGTGAGCTCCAGTGCACCGGTCGCGAACACGGTGACGAGCGCGCACAGCACCCCGGCCAGCATGCACACCGCCACACGCGGCCACCAGTGTGCGAAGGCACCGAGCCTGCGGGAGGCCCACCGTGGAGGCCACCAGGAACATCACCACCAGGGCGGTGGCGATGAGCAGCGGCTGCCCGATCACGCCCGTGAGGATCACACTGATCACCGCGAGCTGCACCGCACCCCGGGCGATGGCCGAGACCGGTGCCCACGGCCGCGGAACGCGGTAGAGCACGAAGACGGTGGTGGCCACGGCCGCGAGGACCGCGACACCCACGAGCGAGGGCATCAGTGCCGAGAGGGTCTCCACGCTCGAAGCCTAGCCAGCCTCACGTGTCCCGCGTGAGCCGTACCCACCCGTCGGTCAGTGCAGCGCGCAGGCCCGCCTTGCGCGAGACCGCGGGCAGTGCGTGCGAAAGGCATGCCACGGCGTCGTACCCGGAGTGGTCCACGCCCGGCAGGACGTGCAGGTTCGTGTCGAAACCCGCGGCCTGGAACGCGGCGACGCCCTCCTCAGCGGCGCCCAGCGCGCTCCACTCGGGCGGGTTCGTGGCACCGTCCACGTCCTGATCGCCCACCCACCAGTGCATGGCCGTGTTGCCGATGCATGGCCGGGCCTTCTTCTTCCGCGCAACGGGCGCGTTGGCCCCGCCGCCCCCGACGATCACGGCACCGCCGTGGGACATCCCCTCTATGCCACGGTCCAGCAGCTCGTACGTGATGAACTCGGCGCCGCCGCTGTAGCCGACCAGCCAGATGTTCGAGGCGTCCACCTCCGGGTGCCGCGCCACGAGGTGCTCGTGCAGCGCCCGGAAGTACTTGCCGTTCGCCTTGCAGTCCTCCCACCACGTGTAGCCGTCGCCGGAGCCGTCCTCGTCCGGCGAGTTCACGGCCACGAACATGAGGTCCCGCGCCTGCGCCGCGATCGCCAGCCGCGCGAGGTCTCCTTCATCGGGCCAGTTGATGGAGGTGTCCTCCAGGTCCCAGTAGTCGCCGTCGAAGTAGTACAGGAACCCCGCGGTGCCACTCTCCCACAGGTGGTGCCAGGAGCTCAGACCGTTCGGTGCCGTGAAGTCGATGAACGTCTTCGGTGTCATGATCCCCCCAGATCAGCGGTGGCGGCCCGCGGCGCGGGCGTGGTGCCCCGCCGCGCTGCCTCCAGTATGACGCGCCGGTCCGGGTCCGGTCGTCAACACCGCGGCCGGGCCCGGACTGCACCCGGCACCGGGGCGACCCTGGACTCCCGGCACCGGGGCGACCCTGGACTCCTGGTGCCGGGGCACCCGGGTGCGGTGACGCTGGGCCGGGACCCAGCGGCGTCGTCCGCGGCCACCGCTACCCGCCCGGGTGTGGCCACCGGGCCCGCGGGGTGCTTTGCTGGAACCACCGACACATCAGCACCGAAGGAGAGGCAGAACCATGAGCAGCGTGATCACCACCTACCTGCAGGACCACCACGCGGGATCGGCCGGGGGGGTAGCCGCGTTCCGCCGCGTGGCCGAGTTCCACGGGGACGAGACGGTGCGGGAGGAAGTGGGGCGGATGGCTCGGGAGGTCGAGCAGGATCAGGCCGCGCTGGAGCGGATCATGGCGGCCGTGGGCGTGGAGCCCGCCGTGCTGAAGGACCTGCCCGCCAAGGCTGCGGAGAAGGCGGCTCGGCTGAAGCCGAACGAGCGGCTGAGCAGGCGCTCGCCGCTGTCCGACATCGAGGAGCTGGAGGCCCTGGTGGCCGCCGTGCACATGAAGGCTCTGGGCTGGCGCTTGCTCCTGGAGGCCCCGGACGACAGGCTGGACACGGATATGCTCCGGGACCTGCACGCGCGCGCCCTGGAGCAGGAGAGGACGCTGGAGCGGCTGCGGCTCGACCAGGCCCGCAAGCTCACGCAGTCCTGACGCCCGCCGCGCGCCTGAAAGGACCTCATGACCACCGCCGACCAGATGCCCTCCCTGCGCCGTCGCACGAGCACCAAGTGGCGCAGCTACGCGGAGGACGTGCTGCCCATGTTCATCGCGGAGATGGACTTCCCCACGCCGCCCGCGGTGAAGGCCGCTCTCGAGGCCGCGGTGGCGAACAACGACACCGGCTACGCCGCCACGGCGGACCGGGGTGCCGCCACGGCGTACGCGGACTTCGCGGCCGCGCGCTGGGGCTGGCGCCCGGACCCGGAGCGGATCGTGTACACCACGGACGTCACCGTGGTGATCGTGGAGGCGCTGCGCCGGCTGATCGGGCCCGGGGACGGCGTGGTGCTCACCCCGCCCGTCTACGCGCCGTTCTACGCCCTGGTCGCCGAGGCCGGCGGCCACCCGGTGGAGGTGCCGCTGCAGGACGACGGCGCCTCGTACCGCCTCGACCTAGCGGGGATCGACGCCGCCCTGGCCGCCGGTGCGCGCGCCGTGCTGCTGTGCAACCCCCACAACCCGCTGGGCCTCGTGCACTCCCGCGAGGAACTGGCCGAGCTCGCGGAGATCGTGGAGAATCACGGCGCCCATGTGGTGAGCGACGAGATCCACGCGCCGCTGACCCACCAGGGCGTCACGTTCACCCCGTACCTCTCGGTGTCCCCGGCGGCGCGCCACCACGGGGTGGCGGCGGCCTCCGGGAGCAAGGCGTTCAACCTGGCGGGGCTGAAGGCGGCCATGTTCGTGGTGGACTCTGAGCCCATGGCGCGCTGGCTCGCCGCGGTGCCGGACGCGGTGTCCTACCGCACCGGGATCATGGGGCTGCTGGCCACGCGCGAGGGCTTCCTGCACTGCACGGACTGGCTGGACGCCACGATCGAGGTGATCCAGTCCAACATCGACCTCCTGGAGCGTGAGCTCGCCGAGAAGCTGCCGCAGGTGACGCTGCGCCGGGGCCGGGCCACCTACCTCGCGTGGCTCGACATGCGGGCCCTGGGGTGGGGCGAGGACCCGGCGGAGCACGCCGCGGACCACGCCCGGGTGGCGCTGTCCTCCGGGCCCACGTTCGGCACCGGGGGGCAGGGTTTCGCGCGCATGAACCTCGCGTGCGCGCCGGAGACCGTCGTGGAGGCCGTGGACCGGCTGCGGGTGGCCGCGGACGCCACGACCGCTCAGGGCACGCCGAGCGATTCGGCTGACCCCGGCGCCGCGGGCGCGTGAGACAGGGCGCGTGATCCGCGGCGGGTGAGGTACGGGGCGTGGTGTCCGGCCGGTGGCCGGGACCGGCCGCTCGTGCCTGGAACACGAGCGCGACGGGTGCCACGGGTGAACCGGGCGGGCCCCGGCTGCCTCAGTCGAGCATCATGTTGCGCTGGTCCAGGAACCGCTGGGCGGCCGCCACGGTCTGGGATCGGTAGACCCCCGAGGCCTGGGCGTCCAGCAGGGCGTCCTGCTGCGCCTCCATGAGCTTGCGGTGCAGCTCCTGCTGCTCCTGCCGTGCGGACGTCCAGGTCCGCAGCGTCTCGGTGCTCGCCGACTCCGGAAGCGTGCGGGTGCGCCGGCGCGCCATCTCCAACGTCTTCTCGTCGAAGGGTTGGCCGTCCTCCCGGTGCAGCTCGGGGGAGTCAAGCAGGTCCTGGGACGCGGCGGAGAGCGTGTTGACCAGCCGCGTGAGCTCGCGCTGCAGCTCCTCCTCGTCCGAGCCGCGGATGCCCAGCACCCGGATCAGCAGGGGCAGGGTGCCGCCCTGCACCACCAGGGTGAGCACCGCGACCGTGAACGCGATCAGGATCAGCTGCGGCCGGTAGGCCATGTCCTCGGGCAGGGTCTGGGCGGCGGCCACCGTGACCACGCCCCGCATCCCGGACCACGCGAGCACCAGCCCGCCGCGTCGGCCCACGCCCTCGTTGCTGAAGAACGTGGCATCGGCCTGCCGCCGGGTGAGGGAGCGCCGCACCGAGCTCACCCGCTTCTCCGTGACCTGCGGGTGGCCTTCGAAGCGGGCGACGGCGTTGTCGAAGCGCTCCGACGCGGCGTCGAGCCAGCGGGACGTGCCCGCCGCACGCCGCTGCTGGCGGGATAGCAGCCCGATCAGGGGTGCCACGAATCCCAGGCGCAGCACGAAGAGCAGGACCGTGACCGCCACGCCCAGCCAGAGGGCCGTGCCCACGCTGAACCCTCCGGCGTGCACCTCGTCCAGGATCAGGGTGATCTGCAGCCCGAGCACCAGGAACACCCCGTGCTCCAGCAGCAGCAGCACCGTGCGCCAGTTGGTGCGCTCCGCCACGCGGGCCTGGGAGGAGAGCCGGCGGGGCGCGCGGATGCCGGTCACGAGACCGGCCACGACCACCGAGAGCACCCCGGAGGCGCCCACGTGCTCGGCCGGGATGAACGCGATGAAGGGGACCACGAGGGAGATCGCGGTGCTCGTCACGGGCTGGTCCAGCCGTGCCCGGACCTGCACGGACACCCAGCCGACCGCGAGCCCGATGAGCACCGCGACCACCACGGCGTACGCGAAGTCCGCGAGCACCCCGCCCACGCTGATGGCCCCCGAGGTGGCCACCACGGCGGAGCGCAGCATCACCAGGGCGGTGGCGTCGTTGACGAGACCCTCTCCCTCGAGGATGGTGACCAGCCGGTTGGGCAGGCCCAGGCGCTTGCCGATCGAGGTCGCGGCCACCGCGTCGGGCGGGCTCACCACCGCACCCAGGGCCACGGCCGCGGCGAGTCCCAGTCCGGGGAGCAGCCACCACAGGAACAGCCCCACCGCGAACGCCGAGACCACCACGAGCACCACCGACAGCGCGGTGATGCTCCCCAGGTCCCGGCGGAAGTCCGTGGCCGGCATGTTCACGGCCGCCGCGTAGAGCAGCAGGGGCAGCACCACGCTGAGCACCACGTCCGGGTCCATCGTGACCGTGGGCACCCCGGGCACGAGGCTCGGCCCCACCCCCAGCACCACCAGCACGATGGGGGCGGCCACGCCCACCCGGTCCGAGATGCTGGTGACCGCCACCACGAGGACCACCGCGGCCACGGCGAGCAGGGTCAGTTCGTCCACGGGACCTCCTGTTGCGAGAATTGCCCCGAGTGTATCTGCGGCCCGCCCGGCCACCGGACAGGAAGGACCCCCGTGCCCCGCACCGTTCCCGTGCTGATCCTCACCGGCTACCTGGGCGCCGGCAAGACCACCGTGCTGAACCACCTGCTGGCCACGGGGCACGCGCGGATCGGGGTGGTGGTCAACGACTTCGGCGCGGTCAACGTGGACGCGGCCCTCGTGGCCGGGCACGTGGCGGAGCCGGTGTCGATCGCCGGCGGGTGCCTGTGCTGCATCGAGGACCCCGGCCAGCTCGACGACGCCCTGCGCACCCTGTCCCGGCCCGCCCTGGAGCTGGACGCGATCGTGATCGAGGGCTCGGGGATCGCCGAACCCCCGGCGCTGATCCAGCTCGTGCTGGGCAGCACGGTGGCCACCGTGCGCTTCGGCGGGCTCGTGGAGGTGGTCGACGCCGCCCACGTGCCCCACGCGGAGTCCGGCGGCTGGGACCTGGCGCAGCACGTCAGGGCCGCGGCCGTGGTGCTGCTGACCAAGACGGACCTCGCGGCCCCGCAGGACGTGGCGAGCCTGGGGGAGCGCATCCTGCGGGCCAATCCGCACACCACGGTGCTGGAGGCGCCCCACGGGGCGGTGGACCCGCGGCTGTTCTTCGACGTGGCCGAGCGCACCGAGCCCGAGAGCGGCCAGCTGCCGCTGTGGGAGGTGGGCGAGCCCCTCGGACGGGAGCACCACGAGCACCACGTCCACCACCGCGCCGCCACGCTGGACGTCGACGCCGCCGTGGACCCCGCCGCGCTCGCGGACCTGCTGGAGGATCCGCCGCGGCAGGTGCATCGGATCAAGGCCGTGGTGGACGTGCGCACCCCGCGCGGTCTCCAGCGGTTCGTGGCCCACTCGGTCGCGGGCTACGTCACGGTGGAGCGCGCGTCCCGGGCCCTGGACGCACCGCCGCACTCGGTGGTGGTGGCCATCGGACCCGCCCGGGACGACGCCGCCCCGGTCCGGTCCCTGCTCCACACCCTCCCGCGCGCGGCGGGGGACGGCGTGCCCGGAGCACCCGAGCGGCGTCGTCTCACGCGCTTCGTATGAGGGGCGCTTTTCGGGGGAGCGGGCGCCACAGGGCGGGCGGTTGTGGGAGGACGGGGCCGCACGCCGGGGGCAGGAGCCCTGCGGCCGCGGTCCGGGCGCGCCTCACGTCAGGTTCGAGAAGTGCTCGACCTTCCGGGTGGGGCCGGTGACCAGGATCTGGTCGTCGTCGTAGAGCATGGTCCCGGGCTCGATGGGCTCCCACTGGCCCCCGGGACGGCACACCGCCACCACGGACACACCGAGGTGCTGGCGCACGTTGAGCAGGTCCATGGGCCGCTGCTGGATGGGCTCCGGGGGAGTGCAGCGCACCAGCGCGTAGCCCTCGTCGATCGGCACGAAGTCCAGGATGCGGTGCTGGATCAGGTGGGCGGCGCGGGTGCCCATGTCGCTCTCGGGGTTCACCACGTGCTGCACCCCGATCTGCGTGAGGATCTCCGCGTGGGGCTCGGTGATGGCCTTGGCCCAGATCCCCGGGCAGCCGAACTTCACGAGCCGGGACGCCGTGAGGATGCTCGCCTGGATGTCCGAGCCGATGCCCACCACGGCGCGGTCGAACTCGTTGACCGACAGCTCGCGCAGCACCTCCTCGTCCGTGGCGTCCGCGCGCACCACCGAGGTGAGCTTGCCGTTGAAGCGCTGCACCGTGGCCTCACTGTGGTCGATGCCCAGCACGTCCGTGCCGTTGCGCATGAGCTCCAGGGCCAGGGCGCCGCCGAAGCGGCCCAGCCCGATGACCGCCACGGCGTTGGACATGCCCCGGCTGGGGGACTCTGCGGGGTGGGATCCGAACATGTTTCGTGCTCCTCGGGTCGTGGGTGCCGGCGGTGGGCGGGTCTTGGCGGACCGCCGTGGGCGGGCCGGGGTGGATGCCGGGCCGACGTCCGGCGCCGCGGCGGGGCAGGGGACCGGGCCGGGCGGCGTCGTCGTCGGTGCGGCGGGAGTCAGCCGATCAGCGGGCGCTCCTTGGGCAGCTCGTAGGCGGGCGGGCGGCGCCCGAACGCGATGGACGCGGCCACCGTGACCGGGCCCAGGCGCCCCATGACCATCAGGACGATGAGCACGCACTGCGCGAACGGGGCGATCGTGGCAGTGATGCCCGTGCTCAGGCCCACGGTGGAGAACGCCGAGACCGCCTCGTAGAGCACGCGGTCCAGGCCCAGGGAGGTGTCCGTGAGCATGATCAGCATGCTCCCGCCGATCACCGCGCCGGTCGCGAGCACCACCACCGTGATGGCCTCGCGCTGCACCGAGCGGGAGAGCTGCTTGCCGAGCACGGGAACGGCGGCGCCGCCCTTGATCTCCGTGAGGGCGATGAAGAACAGCACCCCGAACGTGGTGACCTTCAGGCCCCCCGCCGTGCCCGCGGGGCCACCGCCGATGAACATGAGGATGTCCATGCCGAGCCACGAGACGGGGTGCATCTGGGAGATGTCGATGCTGTTGAAGCCGGCCGTGCGGGAGATGGTGGACTGGAAGAACGCGTTGAGCACCTTCACGGCCGGCGCCTGCGGTCCGAGCGTGGCCGGGTTGTTCCACTCCAGCAGGGCCAGGAACAGGGTGCCGCCCAGCAGCAGCACGGGTGTGGCCAGCAGCACGAGACGCGTGTTCATGCTCCACCGGCGGGGCAGGGTGAGGTGGCGGCGCAGCTCGTTGAGCACCGGGTAGCCCAGACCGCCCAGGATCACCGCCGCCGACAGCGTCAGCAGCACCACGGGGTCCGCCGCGAAGTCCACCACGTTGAGGGAGTACAGCGCGAAGCCGGCGTTGTTGAACGCGGACACCGCGTGGAAGACCCCGTGGGCGAGCGCGAGCCCCGGGGGGTAGTGGTAGTGCAGCAGGAACCGCAGGAAGAGAACGGCCGCGGCGGTGCACTCGATCACCAGGGTGGTCAGCACGATCCGTGCGACCACCTGCCGCGCACCCCCGCGGGACTTGGTCTCCGCGTTGGCCAGCAGCCGGGTGGACAGCCCGAACTTCCGGGCCAGCAGGATGCCCAGCATGGTGGTGAAGGTCATGACCCCCAGGCCCCCCACCTGGATGAGGCACACGATCACCACCTGCCCGAACGGCGTCCAGTAGGTGGCGGTGTCCACCGTGACCAGCCCCGTGACGCACAGCGCCGAGGTGGCGGTGAACGCCGCAGTGAGCAGGTCGGTGCCGCCCGGGGCCGCCGTGGCCGGGGGCAGCATGAGCAGCCCGGTGCCCGTGAGCAGCGCCAGCAGGAACGCGAGGACGATGAGCCGGGCGGAGCGCGCCGGGGTGAGCTCGTGGAGGTGGAACGGATCCGGGCGGGACTTCATCATGGGCACGGTCCGGCGGATCCGGGAGCGGTGCGTCTGCATACGGATGGCCGCTTGGCGGAAAGCCTCGGTGATGGGCACCGAGCCACGGTACACCGGCCGCGGCGCCGGGGGCACCCCTCGGGCGGGTTCGCACGCGGTCGCGGGCGGTGCCGGAAAAGGTTGTGCTCCACACACACGCGTGTGATGAGTGCTACTGCCGCATACGTGCCCTAAACTGACCGGCATGACCAACATTCCCGCGGAACTCGCGTACACGGCAGAGCACGAGTGGGTCCAGGACCTCTCCGAGGACAGCACCTTCAAGGTGGGCATCACCGACCACGCCCAGAGCGAGCTGGGTGAGGTCGTCTTCGTCCAGCTCCCCGAGGTCGGGGACACCGTCACCGCCGGGGACGTGGTGGGTGAGATCGAGTCCACCAAGTCCGTGAGCGACCTCTTCGCCCCCGTGACCGGCGAGATCGTCTCCGTCAACGACGAGCTCGCGGACAACCCCGGGCTGCTCAACGAGGCCCCGTACGAGGCCGGCTGGCTGTTCACCGTGCGTGTGGAGTCCCAGGACGCCACCGCCCAGCTGCTGGACGCCCAGGCCTACCAGCAGCTGCTGGACTAACTGCACATTCTCCACGTGAGGTGAGGGGAACCCATGTCTAACCACGAGAACTCCGGCTCCCAGTCGGGTCCGGAGACCACGTCCATCCAGATCGTCGCGGACGTGCTCTCCACCGCCGCGCACCACAAGCTCACCGAGGGCGAGCAGAACGCCGTGGCGTCCCTGCCCCCGGGATCCGCCCTGCTGCTCGAGACCAACGGCGGTCTCACCGGTGCCCGGTTCCTGCTGGACCGGGACGAGGTCGTGGCCGGACGGCACCCCGCGTGCTCCGTGTTTCTGGACGACGTCACGGTGTCCCGGCGCCACGCCGAGTTCATCCGCCGCGGCACCACGTTCGAGATCGTGGACCACGCCTCCCTCAACGGCACCTACGTCAACGGGGACCGGGTGAACACCAAGCTGCTGGAGAACGGGGACGAGGTGCAGATCGGGAAGTTCCGCTTCACGTTCTACCACTCCGTGCAGAACGGCTCCTGACCTCCTCCATGCCTAACACCGAGCCGTCGCAGCCCCAGCGCGTGGGGATCGGGGCGCTGCTGCGCCGTCTGCAGGAGAGCTTCCCGGACCTGACCGCCTCCAAGGTGCGCTTCCTCGAGGACCAGGGTCTGGTGCGCCCCCACCGCACGGCGTCCGGCTACCGGAAGTACTCCGAGGCGGACATCGAGCGGCTGACCACGGTGCTGAACCTGCAGCAGGAGCGCTACCTCCCGCTGCGGGTCATCCGGGAGCGCCTGGACCGCGGGGAGGACCCCGCCCGGGGCGCCGAGCGGCAGCAGCCCCCCTCGGCCCCCGGCCGTGACGGGCACGACGACGCTGCCCGCGAGCTGCCCACACCACAGTCCGCCGCGCGGTACTCGCTGCGGGAGCTCGCGGCGCGCTCGGGTGCGGACATCCCGCTGCTGCGCGAGCTGCTCACCCACGGTCTCGTGGTGGAGCACTCCGGTGCCTTCGACGAGCACGCGCTGAGCGTGGCGGTGGCCGCCGTGAAGCTGGGCGGCTACGGCATCGAGCCCCGGCACCTGCGGGTGCTGCGGGGTGCCTCGGAACGCGTGGTCGCCCTCGTGGACGGCAGTGTGTCCCCGCTGCGCACCCGGCGGGACCCCGAGACCCGGCGCACGGCGGTGCAGCGCGCCCGGGAGATCGCCTCCCTGTGCCTGTCGGTGATGTCCGCCGTGGTGCACACCCAGGTGGATGACACCGTCCGCTCCCTCCAGCCCCCGCAGGAGCAGGATCCGCAAGAGCGGCACCCGCGGGAGCAGGTCTCGCACCACGAGTCGGCGCACGTGCAGTCCCGGTCTGCCGGGGCCGCGCGCTCCCAGATCTCGTACGCCCACCCCGCCGCCGCGCGGGCTCCGCAAGGCCGCGGCGCTGAGTCCCCGGGGGGCACCCGGTGAGCGCGGACGTGCGGATGGAGATCGCGGGCGTGCGCATGGACGTGCCCACGGGTCAGCCCGTGGTGGTGCTGCGGGAGGTCGACGGCCCCCGCCGGCTGCCCATCTGGGTGGGCACCAACGAGGCCACGTCCATCGTGTTCGCGCTGCAGGGCATCGAGCCGCCGCGCCCGCTCACCCACGACCTGCTGCTCTCCGTCGTGGACGCCCTCGGACGCAGGGTGACGGGCGTGGTGGTGCACACCGTGGAGGACACCGTGTTCCACGCGGCCGTGTCCCTCGACGACGCCACCGTGGTAGACGCCCGGGCCTCCGACGCCCTCGCGCTCGCGGCCCGCACGTCCTGCCCCATCCGGTGCGCGGCCGCGGTGCTGGACGAGGCCGGGCTCGTGCTCAGCGCGGACGGCGAGCTGCGGGAGCAGTCCCCGGCGGCCCCGCGGGAGGCGGAGGCGCAGGTCCGGGAGTTCCGCGACTTCCTGGACCACGTGGACCCCGAGGACTTCCAGTCCTGATCCGGGCTCCGCGCGGGGCGGGGGAGTAGGCTGAACGACACGGCCGCCCCCGCGACCGATGTCTTTGACCCACCACACCCCGCGGTTTACCGTCAGGGGATCACGGTGGGCACGAGTCACCCACCCCATGCACGAGGAGGACGCTTGAGCAATCCGGAGCTGCCGCTGGACGCGGCACGGTTGAGCGCATCCTCCCTCGCGGGGGGCACCCAGGAGATGCTGTTCACCGACGATCTCACGGCGCTCGACGAGACCGTGGGCTTCCGCGGACCCACCGCGTGCAAGGCCGCGGGCATCAGCTACCGGCAGCTCGACTACTGGGCTCGCACCCACCTGGTGGAACCCACCGTCCGCGGGGCCAAGGGCTCCGGGTCCCAGCGCCTCTACAGCTTCCGCGACATCCTGGTGCTCAAGGTGGTCAAGCGGCTGCTCGACACCGGGGTGTCCCTGCAGCAGATCCGCTCCGCCGTGGGCGCGCTGCGGCTGCGTGACATCGAGGACCTCACCCGCCTGACCCTCATGTCCGACGGCGCGAGCGTCTACGAGTGCACCTCCCCCCACGAGGTCATCGACCTCGTCCAGGGCGGTCAGGGCGTGTTCGGCATCGCCGTGGGCCGGGTGTGGCGCGAGGTCGAGACCACTCTCGCCTCGATGCCCGGTGAGCACACCGCCCTCGACACCGCCGCCGAGGCCGGGTCGTTCCCGGAGGACGAGCTCTCCGCGCGCCGCGCGCGGCGGAACAAGAAGCAGAACGCGGGCTGACCGACCGGGCCGGCCGGGCGGCGTCGTCCGTCCCCTGGTGCCCGGCGGATCGCCGTGCGGGGAAGACCCCGGCCGCGGCGGGTGCCGAAACCGGCGTCCACGGTCGACCACCGGTCACGTCAAGCAGCCGCGGCGGACGACGGCGCCGTGGAGCACTCGGGCGTACCGTCCGACCCTGGCCCCAGGGCCGGACAAGATGCCGTCACCGCGCTCAGCGCGTGAGCCCCTCCAGGATGGCCGTGAAGCGCTCGGCGAGGTCCTGCGCCGGGGCGCCGGGCCAGCGGTGCACGGGCCACGCGGCACCCTGCGCCTGCTGCATCACCGCGAGGTCCGGAAGCACGGGCTCCACCACGAGCGGACCGAAGAGCTCCCGCAGTTCACCCATGCGGTGCTGCTGCTCCTGGGAGTCCTCCCGCACCTTGTTGACCACCACCCCCGCCTCGGGGACCGCCCACACGCGGGAGCCCTCGAACTGCGCGAGCGCACTCATGGTGCGCTTGGTGCCCGCGACCGAGAACAGGGACGGCTCCGCCACGGAGAGCACCTTGTGGGACGCCGCCCACGCCATCCGCGTCAGCGCGCTGAGCGTGGGCGGGCAGTCGATGAACACCAGTTCGTAGCGGTCCAGTCCGCGCAGCGCGGTCTCGAGCCGCTTGAGGTCCCGGGGCTTGAACGAGGCGTGGTCCAGGTGGGACGACGCCGCGGAGCCGGGTGCCACGTCCAGCACCGGCACGCGCGTGGTGCGGGCGGCGTCGGGGGCCCACGCGCGGGGGCCCTCGGTGGAGGTGTCCGGCGTGATGGGGTGCGCGGCCCAGGGCGAGGCCACGGCGACGGCGCCGAGCGCGCCCTTGCGGGGCCGACGCAGCACGCTGCCCACGTCCCGACCCTGGCGGGCGTGGACACCGAGGGCGGTCGAGGCGTCCCCGTGGGGGTCGAGGTCTACCACGAGGGTGGGGATTCGGGCCTCGAGCGCGGCGGAGGCGAGCCCCAGGACCACGGAGGACTTGCCCACCCCGCCCTTGAGGCTGCTGATGCTGACGATCTGCACGGATCACCCTTCTGTCACCTGTTCGGGGGACTGGCCGCCGCCCGGTTACATGCTAATGGGTGTACTTCGGGGGACACGGCAGCGGGGCCGTGACACGATCCGCGGAAGCGGCCCGGGGGAGGGGCGGCTCACGTAAGCTGGCGGCAGGTATCCACTCCTCACCCAGTGCGCGGGAACCCACGGGTCCGGCGTGCGGAAACGGAAGTCATGTTCTCCAAGATTCTGGTGGCCAACCGCGGCGAGATCGCGATCCGGGCCTTCCGGGCGGCGTACGAGCTGGGAGCCGGCACCGTCGCCGTCTTCCCCCAGGAGGATCGCAACTCCATCCACCGCCAGAAGGCGGACGAGGCCTACCACATCGGCGAGGAGGGCCACCCCGTCCGGGCGTACCTGGACGTGGCCGAGATCATCCGGGTGGCCAAGGAGGCCGGAGCGGACGCCATCTACCCCGGCTACGGCTTCCTCTCCGAGAACCCGGAGCTCGCGCGCGCCGCCCAGGCCGAGGGCATCACCTTCGTGGGCCCCCGCGCGGAGATCCTCGAGCTCGCGGGCAACAAGGTGGAGGCGCTGCGGGCCGCCCGCCGCGCCGGGATCCCCACCCTGGAGTCCTCGGACCCCTCCTCGGACCGGGACACGCTGATCGCCGCGGCCGAGAAGATCGGCTACCCCGTGTTCGTCAAGGCCGTGGCCGGCGGCGGCGGCCGCGGGATGCGCCGGGTGGAGACCCCCGAGCAGCTGCCCGACGCCCTGGACGCCGCGATGCGCGAGGCGGACACCGCCTTCGGGGACCCCACCGTCTTCATCGAGCAGGCGGTGCTGCGTCCCCGCCACATCGAGGTGCAGATCCTCGCGGACAACGAGGGCAACATCGTCCACCTGTTCGAGCGCGACTGCTCCCTGCAGCGCCGCCACCAGAAGGTCATCGAGATCGCCCCGGCCCCGCAGCTGGACCCCGAGATCCGGGACGCGCTGCACCGCGACGCCGTGAAGTTCGCCAAGGAGCTGGGCTACGTCAACGCGGGCACCGTGGAGTTCCTCGTGGACACCGCCGGCGAGCGCGCGGGTCAGCACGTGTTCATCGAGATGAACCCGCGCATCCAGGTGGAGCACACCGTGACCGAGGAGATCACGGACGTGGACCTCGTGCAGTCCCAGCTGCGCATCGCCGCGGGGGAGACCCTCGCGGACCTCGGGATCGAGCAGGACACCCTGCGGGTGCGCGGCGCCGCGCTGCAGTGCCGCATCACCACGGAGGACCCCGCCAACGACTTCCGCCCGGACGTGGGCAAGGTCTCGGCGTACCGCTCCGCCGGCGGCGCCGGGGTGCGCTTGGACGGCGGCACCCTGTACGCGGGCGCGGAGATCTCCCCGCACTTCGACTCGATGCTCGTGAAGCTCACGTGCCGCGGGCGCGACTACGAGACCGCGGTGCTGCGCGCGCGTCGTGCGCTCGCGGAGTTCCGCATCCGCGGCATCGCCACCAACATCCAGTTCCTGCAGGCCGTGCTGCACAACCCGGACTTCCTGGCCGGGGACGTGGCCACGGACTTCATCGAGAACCACCCGGACCTGCTCAAGGGCAAGGGCTCCGCGGACCGCGGCACGCGTGCGCTGAACTACCTGGCCGAGGTCACGGTCAACAAGCCCAACGGCGAGCGGGTGGACGGGATCGACCCGCGCGACAAGCTGCCCCACTACCCCGGGGACAAGCGCGACGAGCCCTACCGCAGCCCGTTCGACGGCCCGTCCCAGCACGAGGTCCCCTCGGGCTGGCGGCAGGTGCTGCAGGAGAAGGGCCCCGAGGGGTTCGCGCGCACCCTGCGCGAGTACGAGCCGCTGGCGGTCACCTCCACCACGTTCCGGGACGCCCACCAGTCCCTGCTGGCCACCCGTGTGCGCACCCGTGACCTGCTCGCGGCGGCACCGGCCTACGCCCACCTGCTGCCGGGGCTGCTCTCGATCGAGGCCTGGGGCGGTGCCACGTACGACGTCGCACTGCGCTTCCTGGGGGAGGATCCCTGGGAGCGGCTGCGCCTGCTGCGCGAGGCGATGCCCAACATCCCCATCCAGATGCTGCTGCGCGGGCGCAACACCGTGGGCTACACCCCCTACCCCGTGGAGGTGACCAACGCGTTCGTGGCCGAGGCCGCCGAGACCGGCGTGGACATCTTCCGCATCTTCGACGCCCTGAACGACGTCGAGCAGATGCGCCCCGCGATCGAGGCCGTGCGGGCCACGGGCACTGCCGTGGCCGAGGTGGCCCTGTGCTACACGGGCAACCTGCTGGACCCGGAGGAGTCCGTCTACACGCTGGACTACTACCTGGACCTCGCGCAGCAGTGCGTGGACGCCGGGGCCCACATCCTGGCCATCAAGGACATGGCGGGTCTGCTGCGCCCCGAGGCGGCGCGCCGCCTGGTGAGCGCGCTGCGGGAGCGCTTCGACCTGCCGCTGCACCTGCACACCCACGACACTGCGGGCGGCCAGCTGGCCACCCTGCTGGCGGCCGCCGAGGCCGGGGTGGACGCCGTGGACGCGGCGTCGGCCTCCATGGCCGGGACCACCTCGCAGGTCTCGGGCTCCGCGCTCGTGGCCGCGCTCGAGAACACCGAGCGGGACACGCGCCTGGACCTGGACGTGGTGAGCGACATGGAGCCCTACTGGGAGGTCGTGCGCTCGATCTACAAGCCCTTCGAGTCCGGTCTCACGAGCCCCACGGGCCGCGTGTACCGCCACGAGATCCCGGGCGGTCAGCTCTCCAACCTCCGGCAGCAGGCCATCGCGCTGGGCCTGGGCGAGAAGTTCGAGGCCATCGAGGACATGTACCACGCTGCGGACCGGATGCTGGGCCACCTGGTGAAGGTCACGCCCTCCTCCAAGGTGGTGGGGGACCTCGCCCTGCAACTCGTGGGCATGGACGTGGATCCCGCGGAGTTCGAGGCGGATCCCCGCAAGTTCGACATCCCCGACTCCGTGATCAACTTCCTGGCCGGTGAGCTGGGAACCCCGCCCGCGGGCTGGCCCGAGCCGTTCCGCTCCAAGGCGCTCGAGGGGCGCACCGTGAACCTCGCGGACGAGGAGCTCTCGGCGGAGGACCGCGAGGGGCTCGAGCAGCCCGGTGCGGTGCGCCGTGCCACGCTCAACCGCCTGCTCTTCCCGGGTCCCACGAAGGAGTTCGAGACCTCCCGGACGAAGTACGGGGACGTCTCCGTGCTGCACACGCGCGACTTCCTCTACGGCCTGGACCAGGACCACGAGCACGTGATCTCGCTCGGCAAGGGCGTGCGTCTGCTGGTGACCCTGCAGGCCATCTCCGAGCCGGACGAGAAGGGCATGCGCACGGTGATGGTGACCCTCAACGGGCAGCTGCGCCTGCTGGAGATCCGCGACGAGTCCGTGAAGTCGCAGGCCGTGGAGACCGAGAAGGCCGACACCTCCAAGCCGGGCCACGTGGCGGCGCCGTTCGCCGGTGCGGTCACGGTCACCGTCTCCGAGGGGGACACCGTCTCCGCCGGGGACTCCGTGGCCACGATCGAGGCCATGAAGATGGAGGCCTCCATCACCGCCCCCGTGGCCGGGACCGTCTCCCGGGTCGCGCTCGCGGACACCGCCCATGTCAGCGGCGGGGACCTCGTGCTGGTGATCGACCCGCAGTAGTCCCTCCGCATCCACCGGCCCCGCGGCACCCACCGTGTCCGCTGGGCCGGTGCGCACGACGCCGCCCGCGCACCGCGCCGGGCGGCGTCGTCGTCGGGTCCTAGGATAGGGCGCATGCGATCTTTTGACCTGATCATCGTCGGCTCCGGCTCGGGCAACTCGCTGCTCACGGACGAGTACCGGGACCTGGACGTCGCCATCGTGGAACCCGGCCGGTTCGGGGGGACATGTCTGAACGTGGGGTGCATCCCCACCAAGATGTACGCCTACCCGGCCACCGTGGGGGACCAGGCGCGGGACGCCATTCGGCTGGGCCTGGACGCCGTGATCGAGGGTGTGGACTGGCCCGGCATGCGGGATCGGATCTTCGCCCGGATCGACGCCATCTCCAAGAACGGGCTGCAGTACCGCGAGTCGCTCGACAACGTCACGGTGATCCAGGAGTACGTGCACTTCGTGGAACCCAAGGTCCTCGAGACCGAGTCCGGGCAGCGGATCACCGCCGATCAGATCGTGCTGGCCAACGGTTCGCGGGTCCGCATCCCGGACGTGCCGGGTGCCGACCTGCCCGGGGTACACACCTCGGACACCGTGATGCGCCTGGACGAGTTCCCCCGGGACGTCATCGTGGTGGGCGGCGGGTACGTGGCCGCCGAGTTCTGCCACGTCTTCCGCGGACTGGGCGCATCCGTGACCCAGCTCAACCGTTCGCAGCGTTTGCTGCGCGAACACGACGACACGATCGCCGAACGCTTCACGCGCGAGGCCGCCGAACAGTGGGACCTGCAACTCGGGTGGACGCTGTCCGGGATCGAGCTCGCCGAGGACGGCCGCCTGACGGTGTCAGCGCAGGCCTCCGACGGTTCCAGTCAGCACTGGGACGGCACTGCCGACGTCGTCCTGCTGGCGACGGGCAGGGTCCCCAACGCGGACACCCTGCGCCCGGAGGCCGCCCACCTGGATGTCACCGACACCGGCCTGCTCGCCGTGGACGAGTACCAGCGTGTGCTTTCCGGCGGGGAACCCGTGAGCGGTCTGTGGGCGCTCGGGGACGTGTGCTCCCCGTTCCAGCTCAAGCACGTGGCCAATGCCGAGGCCCGCACGGTCTCCCACAACGTGGTGCACCCGCAGGAGCTGCGCGCGACCGACCACCGCTACGTGCCCTCCGCCGTGTTCACCGAACCCCAGATCGCATCCGTGGGCATGACCGAGGACCAGGCCCGTGACTGGGCCGCCCGCAACGACGAGCGGATCACGGTCAAGGAACAGGACTTCGGGGACGTGGCCTACGGCTGGGCCATGGAGGATCACGCCGGGATCTGCAAACTCATCGCGAACGCCCGCACCGGTGAGCTGCTGGGCGCGCACCTGATCGGGCGGGACTCGTCCAACCTGATCCAGCCGCTCGTCCAGGGCATGTCCTTCGGGTTGCGGGCCCACGAGATGGCGCGCGGCCAGTACTGGATCCATCCTGCGCTCGCGGAGGTCGTGGAGAACGCACTGCTCGGCCTGGACGTCCCCGGCCAGCGCGCGGACTGAACGACGACGCCGCCGGCACCCTCGCGCGCAGGAGTGCCGGCGGCGTCGTGCGCTGCGGCTACTTCGTGTAGATCTGCTCGATGACGTCCGAGAAGTCCTCGGTGACCTTGGCGCGCTTGAGCTTCAGGGACGGCGTGAGATAGCCGTCCGCGACCGTGAGGTCCCGGTCCAGGATGCGGAACGCCTTGATGCCCTCGGCCCGCGAGACCTTGGTGTTGGCGTGGTCCACGATGCGCTGGACGTGGTGCACCACGGCCGGTTCCCGCGCGGCCTGCGCGAGGCTCAGCCCGGGGTCGAGGCCCAGGGTGGGCAGGACGTTCGGCAGGGTCTCGGGATCCAGGGTGATCAGCGCGGCCACGAACGGCCGGTTGTCCCCGACCACCATGATCTGGCCCACCGTGGCGGAGGCCCGGATGGGGTCCTCCAGCTGCGTGGGGATCACGTTCTTCCCGCTCGCGGTGACGATGATCTCCTTCTTGCGCCCCGTGACGGTGAGCAGCCCCTCGTCATCGAGGTGCCCGAGGTCCCCGGTGGCGAACCAGCCGTCCCGGAAGGCCTCGGCGGTCTTCTCCGGCAGCCCGTTGTAGCGCTCGAAGACGTTCACACCGCGCACCAGGATCTCGCCGTCCTCCGCGATGGCCACCTCGTTGCCGGGCATGGGGTGGCCCACGGTGCCCAGCCGGTTGATGCTCGGCACGTTAGCGGAGATGGGAGCGGTGGTCTCGGTGAGCCCGTAGCCTTCCACCACGAACACGCCGATGCCGTTGAAGAAGTGGGCCAAGTACTCGCCCAGCGCCGCGCCGCCCGAGACGGCGTAGCGGACCTCGCCGCCCATGGCCTCCCGCAGGGTGGAGTAGACCAGCTTGTCGTAGAGCCGGTGGCGCGCCGCGAGCCACGGCGAGACCCGGCCCTGCTGGGAGGCCTTGGACCACGCGGCCGCCGTGGCCACCGCGCGCTCGAAGATCAACTTCTTCACCGGCGATCCCGCCTGGGCCTTGAAACGGGCCCCCGCCAGGATCTTCTCGAAGACCCGCGGCACCGCCAGGATGAAGGTGGGCTTGAAGCGGGCGAGGTCGTCCATGAGCTGGGAGACGTCCGGGGTGTGGGCCAGGGCGATGCCGGCGTCCAGGGAAGTGACCTCCACGAACCGCGCGAACACGTGGGCCAGCGGCAGGAACAGCAGGGTGCGCGCGCCCTCGTGCATGAGCTCACCAGCCACGGGGATGGCGTTCTGGGAGCACGCCACAAAGTTGCGGTGGGTCAGCTCGCAGCCCTTGGGCGGCCCGGTGGTCCCGGAGGTGTAGATGAGCGTGGCGGCGTCGTCCAGGCTCACGCCGTCGTAGGGGGTCTCAAGGTCCTCGCGCCCGGCACCCGCCTGCACCACGGCCTCGAGCGAGAGCTCCGGGGTGTCCGTGTCGAAGACCCGGATGCGCTGCGCGGCCGGGAACGCCGTGATCCCGTCCGCCTCGCGCACCCGCTGCGCGAGCTCGTCCGACTCCACGAACACCGCGGTGGCGCGGGAGTCCGAGAGGATCCACGCGATCTGGTCCGGGGAGGAGGTGTCGTAGACCGGCACGGGGACGGCACCGAGCCACCACAGTGCGAAGTCCACGAGCGTCCACTCGTAGCGGGTGCGGCTCAGCAGCCCCACGCGGTCCCCGGGGCGGATGCCCTGCGCGGCCATCCCGCGGGCCAGGGCCACCACCTCGGCGCGGAACTCGCGGGCGGTGACGTCCCGCTCCCGCCCCTTGGCGAGGATCGTGTAGAGCACGAGGTCCGGACGCGTGCGGGCACGCTCCTCGAGGATGTGCGCGATCCCCGGGTACGGCAGGGGATCGACGATGGCCGGGGCGCTGACGCGTCTCATGGGAGTACCTTCCTGGCGAGATTCCGTCTCAGTTTACGGTGTGTTCACCTTCACACCATGCCGACCGTGGACGTGTCCATACAAACCGGCGCCGTGCGCCACGGCCCCGGACCGGCGCGCCGGCGGGGACCCGGGCGGCGTCGTGCCTCGCGTCCGAACCGGGTGGGCGGGGTGTGAGACCCCGGATCACAGCACGGCGCCGTCGTCGTCCCGGGGGGAGTCCCGGGGCAGTGCCCGGAAGACCAGGAACAGGGCCCCCACGAGGGCCGCGATCCCCGCGGCCCACACCGGGGCGGGCAGCCTGCCCGGCAGCGCGGCCAGCCCAAGCATCACCACGAGCACGGCGAGCACCGCGCTCAGGGCGCGCAGCATGCCGGGGGAGATCCCGCTCGTCACGGGTCCGGGATCGGGGTCGTAGGCGGCGTCGCCGTCGTCCTCGGCGAGCTCACGGGGAATCTCCTGGGGCGGCTGCTGGGCCGCGTCCCACTCGAAGTCCTCGGCCCACGGCTCCATGTCCTCGTCGTCGCGCGGGACGTCGTCCCACGTGTTGGCGCGGATGATCCTCTCGAACGGGTCCTGCGAGGGCTCGCGGTCGCTCACTCCCGGACCTCCGGCAGGAACGACTCGCCGCGGGAGATCCGCTGCACCGCGTCCCGGGACCGGGCCTCGATGAGCGGGGCGTCGTGGTCCAGGGTGGCCACGTGGTAGCTGTCCGGCAGGGGGACCACGCGCACCGGGCCCGTGGCGCGCCGCGCCACCAGGTCCGCGGAGGTCCCGGAGACCACGTGGTCCTCCTCGGAGCGGAAGACGATCACGGGGGCGGTCACCGCGGGCAGCATCCTGGCCGTGCGGTGCATGAGCACGTTGAGCTGCGCCACGGCCGCCAGCGGGGTGCGGTCGTAGGCGGACTCGAGCACCGACTCCCGCCGGATGTCGCTGCCGATCCCGGGCAGGGACGGCACGGCACGGGCCAGCACCCGGCTGAACCGGGCGGCGCGGTTCACCAGCGCGAGCGCGGGGTTCACGAGCAGCACCCCGGCCACCTCGCGCCGTTCCGCGGTGTGCAGGGCCAGGGCGCCGCCCATCGAGAGCCCGCACACGACCACGTGCTCGTGGTGCTCCTTCAACCGCCAGTACTCGCGGTCCACGGCGTCCCGCCACGCTTGCCAGCTCTGCTCGGCGAGGTCCTGCCACTGCGTGCCGTGGCCCGGCAGCAGGGGGACGCTCACGCCCGGGTGCGCCCCGGCGTCGTCCGTGGCCGTGTGGATCGCGCGGGCCCAGTCCCGCACCGACGCCGTGGTGGACGTGAAGCCGTGGAGCACCAGGACACCCACCGAGGACGTTCCGGGCAGGTGCAGGGGACCGTGGTCTGGCTGTTGCGTTGACATGGCGCCATTGTGCCAGCCCCGGGTCCGGCGCATGAGAGAATCGCCCGGGGCCGTGCGGGGCCGGGCACGCACCGCGCGGACGGGCCGCCGGGGCCCGCACCCGGCACGTCGACGAAAGGGCTCGCGCTCATGGTGTACATGTTCCTCCGGAACTACGTGGTAGCCCCCGTGGTCAACATGGTCTGCCGACCCACCGTGATCGGCCTGGAACACGTCCCCGCCCACGGGCCCGCGATCCTCGCGAGCAACCACCTGTCCGTGCCGGACTCGATCTTCATGCCGGTGGCCGTCCCGCGGCAGGTCTACTTCTTGGCCAAGTCCGAGTACTTCAACACCCCCGGCATCCGCGGGCGGATCGTCGCGGCGTTCTTCAAGGCCATCAACCAGATCCCCATGGACCGCCGCGGCGGCAGCGCGAGCGCGAAGTCCCTCAGCGCGGGCGGGCAGGCGCTGGCCGAGGGCAAGCTCGTGGGCATCTACCCGGAGGGCACCCGCTCGCCGGACGGACGGCTCTACCGGGGCAAGATCGGCGTGGCACGGCTCGCCCTGGAGACCGGTGCACCCGTGGTCCCCGTGGCCATGATCGGCACGGACACGATGCAGCCCCTGGGCTCCCGGTTCCCGGACCCCCGGCGCGCGCGCATCACCACCATCTTCGGGGCCCCCATGGACTTCTCCCACCTGATGTCCCAGCACGGGGACCACGCGACCCTGCGCCGCGTCACGGACGAGATCATGGCCGCCATCGCGGAACTCTCCGGCCAGCAGATCGCGGACGTCTACGCGGCGGACCACAAGCGCCGGCTCGCAGAGGAGAAGACCTCCTCGTTCAAGGCTCAGGCCCGGGAGGTCGCCCAGGCCACGCGGGAGAGGGGACGCTCCGTGACCGACGCCGTGTCCCAGCAGGCCGGCAGCCTCGGCGCGCGGCTGCACGGGCGGTCGCACGAGGAAACCGATGAGGGCGGCCCGGCGCCCACGGCCTAGACTGGAGCAATGAGTGCCGAAACCCTGTCCGATCAGTTCCGATCCGTCATGACCCCCTCGCCCAGCGCCGCGGACTACCCCGGGCTGGACGAGTGGCGGGACAAGACCATCGGGCAGCACCCCCAGTGGGCCCAGCACCCGGACTTCGCGGGCTCCATCCAGGAGCTCAACGCGGTGCCCCCGCTCGTGTTCGCGGGCGAGGTGGACCGGCTGCGCTCCCGCCTCGCGCAGGTGGCCAACGGCGAGGCGTTCTTCCTGCAGGGCGGCGACTGCGCCGAGACCTTCGCGGGCGCCACCGCGGACAAGATCTCCGGGCGCGTGCGCACGCTGCTGCAGATGGCCGTGGTGCTCACCTACGGCGCGTCCCTGCCGGTGGTGAAGATGGGCCGGATGGCCGGCCAGTTCTCCAAGCCCCGCTCCTCCAACGAGGAGACCCGCGACGGCGTGACCCTGCCCTCCTTCCGCGGTGAGATGGTCAACGGCTTCGACTTCACCGAGCAGTCCCGCGTCCACGACCCCAAGCGCATGGTGCGCGGCTACCACACCTCCGCGTCCACGCTGAACCTGATCCGCGCGTTCACGCAGGGCGGTTTCGCGGACCTGCGCCGCGTGCACGCCTGGAACATGGGCTTCGCCGCCAACCCCGCGTACGCCCGGTACGAGTCGATGGCCCGGGAGATCGACCACGCGGTGAAGTTCATGGCCGCGTGCGGCTCGGACTTCGACGCCCTGAAGACCACCGAGTTCTTCGCGGGCCACGAGGCGCTGCTGCTCGACTACGAGCGCGCCCTGACACGCATCGACTCCCGCACCAACCTGCCCTACGGCACGTCCGCCCACTTCCTGTGGATCGGCGAGCGCACGCGCGATCTCGACGGCGCCCACGTGGACCTGCTCTCGCGGCTGCGCAACCCGATCGGCGTGAAGCTCGGTCCGGGCACCACGGGTGAGGACGCCCTGCGCCTCATCGACGCGCTGGACCCGCAGCGCGAGCCCGGCCGCCTCACGTTCATCACCCGGATGGGTGCCCAGAACATCCGGGAGAAGCTGCCCCCGGTGATCCAGGCCGTGGAGGCCTCCGGCGCCAAGCCCGTGTGGGTCACCGACCCCATGCACGGCAACACGGTGTCCCTGCCCTCCGGGTACAAGACCCGCAAGTTCGAGGACGTCGTGGACGAGGTGCGCGGCTTCTTCGAGGTGCACCGCGAGCTGGGGACCTTCCCGGGCGGCATCCACGTGGAGATGACCGGGGACGACGTCGCCGAGTGCCTGGGCGGCTCGGACCCGGTGGCGGAGTCCTCGTTCGCGGAGCGCTACGAGACCCTGTGCGATCCGCGGCTGAACCACATGCAGTCGCTGGAGATCGCGTTCCTGGTCGCGGAGTACCTCTCCGCCCAGAACTGACCCGGACGCGGCCCGGACGCGGGGCCCGTCGGCGGCACCGCGAGGTGCCCCCGGCGGGCCCCGTCCCGTGTGCGGGTGCGTGCGCTCAGAGCACGGTGAGGACCACGGTGGTGCCGTCCTCGCGCTGGCGCACCACGCGGTCCAGGTGCGAGCCCACGGGGGAGTCGATCCGCACGGTGTAGCCGAGGTCCTCCAGGGTGGAGCGCGCCGAGGCGGTGTCCTGGCCCACCACGCTGGGCGGCGGGCCCTGGGGCGTGCTGGTGGCCACGGTGAGCCCCACGCGGGTGCCCTCCTCCACGCTCGCGCCGGCGGCCGGTTCCTGGGACAGCACGGTTCCCTCGGGCTGCTGCGAGTACTCCCGGGTGACCTCCCCGGTCTCGAGTCCCGCGGCACTCACGGCGCCCCGCGCCTGCTCCTCCGCGGAGCCCGTGACCGGGGGGACGTCCACGCGGGCGGGACCGGAGGAGACCACCAGGTTCACCTGCTCGATGCCGCGCACGGTCGCGGCCGGGGCGGGGTCCGTGTCGAGCACCGTGCCGGCCGCTGCGTCCCTGCTGGTGGTGGAACGGACCCCCACGTTCGAGATTCCTGCGGCGTGCAGGGCGCGCTCCGCGGCGGCGGTCTCCTGGCCGACGACGTCCGGAACGGTCGCGGACGCCGTGCCGGGAGCGGAGCCGAGCCACCAGCCCAGGAACGCGGCCACGCCCAGCAGCAGGGCGAAGACCACAGCGGCCACCGCCACGGGCAGCGGGCGCGGCTGCGGGTTGAGCCGCACCCTCGGCTCGTCCGGGGCGCGGTGGGCCGTGGACCCCACCTGGGTGGTGGCCACGGTGCCGGTCGCATCGGGGTCGTACGCGGGCAGGATGGGCCGGTGGGGTGCCGCTCCGCCGTGGTCCCGGGCGGGGAACGCCTCGGTGCGGTCCTCGCCGCCGGTGCGGCCGATCGCCTCGGTGGGTGCCTCGTCCGGCCCGGCCGCGGACCCGGCGCCCTGACTCATGGCCTCGGTGGGCGCGTCCCCCACGGAGCTCCGCCGGTCGTCCGTGCCGAGTGCGCCCTGGGCCCCGGGGAGGACGTCGGTCGCGGCCTCCCGCAGGGACGGCGGGTCGAAGCGCTCGGGCAGGGTGCGTCGGATGGCGAGGGCCAGGTCCAGCAGGGCGGCGGCGTCGGCGGGACGGTGGGAGGCGTCGCGCGCGGTGGCCCGCAGCACGAACTCGTCCAGGGCGGGCGGCACCCCGTGCGCGACGCCGCTGGGGGCGGGGACGTCCCGGCTCACGTGGGCGTTGGCCACCTGCAGCGCGGTGCCCGTGTAGGGGCGGGACCCGGTGAGCATCTCGTAGGCCATGATCCCCACGGCGTAGACGTCGCTGCGCTGGTCCACGGGACCGTCGCCCACGAGCTCGGGGGACGCGTAGCCCACCGTGCCGAGCACGGTGGTGCTCGCCGTGTGGTCGTCCACCGCGCGCGCCAGGCCGAAGTCCGCGACCTTCACGTGGCCGTCCTCGGCGAGCAGCACGTTCTCGGGCTTGACGTCCCGGTGCACCATGCCGAGCCGGTGGGCCCTGGCGAGTCCGCGCAGCACGGGCACGAGCAGGTCCAGGGTGCGGTGGGCGTCCATAGGGGCCTCGCGGGTGATCACCTCGCGCAGGGTGGGCCCGTCCACGAACTCCAGCACGAGGTACAGGACGCCGTCGTCGGTGCGGCCCTGGTCCAGCACGGCCACCACGTCCGGGTGGTGCAGGCGGGCGGCGGCCTTGGCCTCGCGCTCGGCGCGCGCCACGAAACGGGGGTCGTCCGCGAAGTGCGGGTGCATGATCTTCAGCGCCACCGGCCGGTCCAAGCGCTGGTCGAGGCCCTCGTAGACGGCGGCCGTGCCCCCGCGGGCGATCCTGCGGAGCACCAGGTAGCGGTTCTCGAGCAGGGTCCCTACGCGGTGGTCGTTCATGCTGCTACTGGGCAAATTTCCGTTCCTGTGAGCTCACGGCCTTGACGTATGCCTTGGTGTCGGAATACATACCGTACGTGGTCACGCCGTGCAGACCCTGGTAGTAGGCGCCGATGCCCACGGGCTTGGACGGCGCCCGGTGCTGCAGCTCCCGGATGATCGCCACCCCGGCCGTGATGTTGTCCTGCGGGTCCAGCAGGTCCAGGTCACGGCCGACCATCCCGGAGGCCCACTGCCCCGCGGAGGGGACCACCTGCATGGTGCCCACGGCGTCCGCGGGGGACACGACCTCGTGGCGGAACCCCGACTCCTGCGCGGCGTGGGCGAGCGCAAGCGCCGGGTCCACTCCCATCTCACGGGCGGTGGCGGCCACCATCTCGCGGATCTGCGCGGGCGGCGGCACCTGGCGCTGCCGCAGGGCGGCGTGGTGCGCGTTGGCCGAGGCCACCACCTCGGCGGGGTAGCTGCGTCCTGCGAACGTGCCACCCACGGCACTGCGCGCGGCGGGCGCCTTCCGCGGGGTGCTCGTCCCGGACGACGCCGCGGGCGCCTGCCGCTCGGCGCCGCCGGGAACGGTGAGGACGCGCCCGGGCCGCAGCGCCTCGCCCGCGGAGAGCGAGCTGGCCGCCATGAGGTCCGCCACGCTGACCCCCCAGCGCTGCGAGAGGTCCCACAGGGTGTCCCCGGCGCGCACGGAGTGGTGACGGGCCGCGGTCCCGGAGCGGGGTGCGGCCGGCGCACCGGCGGCGTCGTCCGTGGCGGCGCCGGGGGAGGTGCGGGGGGCCGTGGGCTGCGCCTGACGCGCCGCGGAGGTCCCCGGAAGCACGAGCCGCTGGCCGGGGCGGATCATGCCGTGGGCCGGGAGCCGGTTGACGGCCATGAGCTCCTTGACGCCCACGCCGTGCGACGTGGCCAGGGACCACAGCGAGTCGCCCGCGGCCACGGTGACGTGGTCCGGCCGCTGCTGCTCGGCCACGTGAACGGTCTGGGGTGCCTCGGGTGCGGCCTGGGCGGCGTCGACCGTGCCGAGAGCGGTGAGCGCCGCGAGCGCGGCCGCGGAGCCCTGAGCGGCACGGCGGGACCACGCGGCGCGGGGGGAACGGTCCTGGGGCGGCTCAACCGGCATGTTCGTGACACCTGTCTCTGATGAGGGGGAAGGGGGACGATCCATGGCGCCGCGGAGGCGCCGCACGGTGCCCCCAGGCTACCCGACGGGCACCCCGCGGCAGGTGTCCCGGCCGTTCTGCGGGGGCCGCCGCGCCGTGGCAGAGTAGTGCCCGTGAACTACGCAACCGATCTCACGCCGCAGGAATTCGCCGAGCTCGACGCCCTGGTGGGCGAGTGGACCCACCTGCCGGACATCGCAGAGGCCATGGACATCCAGATCACCCGGGTGCACCGGCTCATGGACGACGGCTCCCTGCTGGAGGTGCGCCGCCCCGAGGACCGGGTGCGGGTGGTGCCCGCCGAGTTCATGGACGGCGCCCACCCCGTGGACTCCCTCAAGGGCACGGTGGCCGTGCTGCGGGACGCCGCGTTCACGGACGCCCAGGCCATCCGCTGGCTGTTCACCGAGGACGAGTCCCTGCCCGGGCGCCCGATCGACGCCCTGCGGCGCGGCCAGAAGACCGAGGTGCGACGCCGCGCCCAGGCCCTCGGCTGGTGACCCGGCGCGGCTGAGCGCCCCGTCCCACCGGCGCGCGGTCTCACGGGCGCGCCGTTGCCGAGTGCCCCGCTGCGCTCGTCGCGGTGGGGGAGCCGGGTGGTCCCTTCCGCAGGTGGACCGTCAGCGCGCCCGTCTGACCGCCGCGTCCGCGAGCGCCTGCAGACCCGCCCGCGGCACGGGGCCGGTGGGCAGCGCCGCAAGACCGGCGTCTGCGTCCCGCACGAGCTGCGCGATCAGCTGCTCGGAGCGCTCGTGGGCGCCGGTGGAGTGCATCAGCTCGCGCACGCGGGCGACGTCGGTGCCGGCGAGGTCCGCCCTGCCGAGCACAGACTCGAGCCACGCGCGCTGCGAGGGGGTGGCCCGCTCCTCGCACAGCGCCACGAGGGCGGTGCGCTTGCCCTCCCGAACGTCGTCCCCGGCGGGCTTGCCCGTGGTCTCGGGGTCCCCGAAGACTCCCAGGACGTCGTCGCGCAGCTGGAACGCCTCGCCGAGGGGCAGGGTGAACGCGGCGCACGCCCGCAGGAACGCCTCGTCCGCACCCGCGAGGGCCGCTCCGATGGCCACCGGGTGCTCCACCGAGTACTTCGCGGACTTGTAGCGCAGCACGGTCATGGCGCGCTCGAGCTGCCGCGCGGGTTCCGCGGCCGGCGGAGCCACCTCGGCGTGGATGTCCAGGTACTGTCCCGCCATCACCTCGGTGCGCATGGTCGAGAAGATCTCGCGCGCGCGGGCCCCCGCCTGCGGCGCGACCCTCGCGGCGGCGTCGGCGAACAGCTGCTCCGCGAAGGACAGGCTCATGTCACCCGTGAGCACCGCGGCGCTGACGCCGAAGTGCGCGGGATCCGCCGCCCAGCCCGACTCGCGGTGGAGGGCCTCGAAGACGCGGTGCACGCTGGGCCTGCCGCGGCGCGTGTCGGAGCGGTCCAGGATGTCGTCGTGGATCAGGGCCGCTGTCTGGAACAGTTCCAGGGACGCCGCCGCGGCCACGACGACGTCGGACCCCGCCTCCCCGCCCGCCGCGCGCCACCCCCAGTGGCACAGCCGCGCGCGCAGCCGCTTGCCGCCCTCCGTGAGCTGCCCGACGGCGTCGACCAGCCGCGTGGCATCCGGGGAGATGGCGGTGACATGCTCCCGCTCGACCGCGAAGAACCCGCGGATCCGGGCGTCGAGGTCCTCGCGGAACTGCGTGTCCTGCGCTGACGCGGTGGCGGAGGGCTGGTCCGAGGGGGTCATGTCCGGGGCACCTTTGCTGGGAGGGGCGTCCGTGGCCTCACGGTCACGGCGGGTGCCGTCCGGGCGGAGCCGCGGACCGGCCCGACCAGCCTAGCGGCACCACTGCGCGGGAGCCGTCCAGGATGTCTGAGCCCGCCCCTAGGGTGGGAGGTGTCGTCGGCCCCGTGGCGGGGTCGTCGCGCTCGCCGCCGCAGGAGATCACGGCGGCGCGCACGGAGAGGAGTCACGGGATGGGCGGTCCGAGCCCGCAGCAGCTGAGCGAGTACCGGCGCTGCGCGATCCTGCACGTGGACATGGACATGTTCTACGTGGGGGTCGAGCTGCTGGACGCCCCCCAGCACCGCGGCCGGCCCGTGATCGTGGCGGGCTCCGGGCCGCGCTCGGTGGTGCTCTCGGCGTCCTACGAGGCACGCCGGTTCGGGGTGCACTCCGCCATGCCCGTGTCCCAGGCACGCGCGAGGTGCCCCTCCGCCGTGCTGCTCGAGCCGCACCGTGAGGCGTACGCGCACTACTCGCGCATCGTCATGGACATCTTCCGCTCGGTCACGGACCGGGTGGAGCAGCTCAGCGTGGACGAGGCCTTCGTGGACGTCTCCGGTGCCATCCGGCGCTGCGGCCCTCCCGTGGAGATCGCCCGGGGACTGCGCCGCACCATCCAGCAGCGCACCGGGCTCACGGCCTCCGTGGGGGTCGCCGAGAACAAGACCGTGGCCAAGATCGCCTCGGCCCACTGCAAGCCGGACGGGCTGCTGGTGGTGGCCCCGGAGCACACGCGGGCCTTCCTCGCCCGGCTGCCCGTGGACCGGCTGTGGGGCGTGGGCAGGCGCACCTCGGAGACCCTGCGCGCCGCGGGGCTCGCCACGGTGGGGGACATCGCCGGGACACCGCTGCCCCGGCTGCACGCCCTCGTGGGGGTGGCCTCGGGCTCCCACCTGCAGCAGCTCGCGCTGGGCCACGACCCCCGCCCCGTGACGCCCACGCGCGAGGAGAAGAGCCTGGGGGCGGAGCGAACCTTCCAGACGGACCTTTCCGAGACCGCCGAGCTCAAGCGTGTGCTGCTGGGGCTGTGCCACGACACCGCGGCTCGGTTGCGCCGCCACGGGCTGCGGGCCGGGCGCGTGGGGCTGAAGCTGCGGTACGCGGACTTCACCACCATCTCGCGTTCACGGACGCTCGGGCACCCCGTGACGTCCGCGCACGACCTCTACACCGAGGCCGCGGGACTGCTCGACGCGCTCGGCCGGCGCCCGCAGGCTGTGCGCCTCGTGGGGATCCGTGCGGAGAAGCTCGTGGGCGCCGACCACGCCCTGCAGCTGAGCCTCGACGGGCGGGACGCCGAGTGGGGTGCCGCCGAGGAGGCCATGGACCGGGTGCACCACCGCTTCGGGCCGGGGACCGTGCGCCCGGCGAAACTCGTGAACCCCACGGTGCCAAACCGCCCGGCACGGGATATTCTGGACGGTACGTGAGGGACGGTCCCACGGCCACCGCCTCGCTCTCTCAACCCTCAGGAGGAATCGTGCCTCTCTCCGAGCACGAACAGCAGCTTCTCGCCCAGCTCGAGAAGCAGCTGCACGAAGACGACCCCCGCTTCGCATCCAGCATGCACACCGAGACCGTCCAGGGTCGGGGGTCCATGCGCAACGTGGTGCTCGGCGTGGTCCTGGCCGTGGTGGGCCTGGGTGTCCTGCTCGCGGGTGTCTCCACCCAGCTGATCGTCGTGGGCGTCCTGGGATTCGTGGTCATGGCCGGCGGCACGTACGTGGCCACCATCCGCAGCAGGACCGCACGCGGAGCCACCGGCCCCTCGGCCCCCACCGCCGGTGGGTCGGGTCCGGCCCCCAAGAAGAAGTCCTCCTCTTTCCTCCAGGGGCTCGAGGAGAAGTGGGACAGGCGCAACCAGGGCGGGCTCTGACCGCCCCACCCAGGGCCGCCACGGCCCCTCCAGCACTGAACTCCCCGACGTGTCGCCGGGGAGTTCTTTCATGTCCGGATCCGGCACGGCACCGACGGAGCCGCAGACCAGTGCCGTGTTCGGACCGTTCCGCGGGCCCGGACGGGGGAGTGGGGCGGGCCGCCGAGGGGGCGGATGCGTTGACCGGGGAGCGCAGTGGAGTAAAGTGGAGGGCGGTAGAGAGACGAGGGTCGGGCTGGGCCTGAGGCGGAGGCGGTGGCGATGTTTCTCGGAACATACGAGCCGCGTCTGGACGACAAGGCGAGACTGATCCTTCCGGCGAAGTTCAGGGCTGAACTGGCAGAGGGGCTCGTGCTGACCCGCGGGCAGGAACGCTGCCTATACGTGTTCAGTGCGGAAGAGTTCGCCAGGGTGCACGAGCAGATGCGCTCGGCGCCGCTGTCCTCCAAGCAGGCCCGGGACTACATCCGCGTCTTTCTCTCCGGTGCCTCGGACGAGGTTCCGGACAAGCAGGGCCGCATCACCATCCCGGCATCCCTGCGCTCGTACGCGGGCCTGGACCGGGAACTGGCAGTGATCGGGGCGGGCAGCCGCGCCGAGATCTGGGACGCGGCCGCGTGGCAGCAGTACCTGCAGGAGAAGGAAGCGGCTTTCTCCGAGACCGAGGAGGAGGTCATCCCCGGGCTCTTCTAGGGCCCCGCAGCACGGACCGTCGGTGCTCCCGGCCATGAGATCTCCAGCCGCCCACGTCACCGTCCTGACTCGACTTCCCCCGAGCCAGGCCGGATTCGAGGGGCGAGTGGCGGATGGGGATCTGGTGACCGGGGCACCGTAGGATGGGAGCGCGATCCGGGCCCGCATCGCGGCGGAACGGGACGCACCACCCGCGGCCGCCCACCGGCGGCGGCGCGTCGGCTGCGCACCAGATCGCGCCCCCGCCCACGTGGTACCGGCCCAGGCCCACCCACGCCGGTACAGACCAGACCAGCGCAATCCAGCACCGACCAGTCCAGCACAGTCCAGTTCAGACCAGTCCAGTTCAGACCAGCGCGGCCCGACCCGGACCCGCACCAGGCGCCGTTCGACCAACGGTCCGCCCACCCCCCGCTTGCACGACCCGCGACAGACTCAGGAGCCCGGCATGGAAGAGGCGCCCGCCGAGCAGCGGCACGTTCCCGTGCTGCTGGACCGCTGCCTCGACCTTCTCGCCCCGGCCCTGGACACCGAGGCCCCCGTGGTGCTGGACGCGACCCTGGGCATGGGCGGGCACACGCACGCGATGCTCGAGCGCTTCCCGCACCTGCGCGTGGTGGGCATCGACCGGGACCCCCAGGCTCTCGAGCTCGCCGGGCGGCGGCTGCAGCGCTTCGGCTCCCGTTTCGCGAGCATTCACACCACCTACGACCACATCGCCGATGCCGCGGCTGCGGCGGGCGTCGAGCGCGTGGACGGTGTCCTCTTCGACCTCGGTGTCTCCTCCCTGCAGCTCGACGAGCGCGAGCGCGGCTTCGCCTACTCGTTCGACGCGCCGCTGGACATGCGGATGGACTCCCGCGCCGAGCTCTCCGCATACACCGTGGTCAACGAGTACTCGGAGGCCCGGCTGCGGGACATCATCTTCCGGTGGGGCGAGGACCGTTTCGCGCCGCGCATCGCGCGCGCGATCGTTGCGGCCCGGGCGGACGCCCCGCTGCGCACCACGGCCCAGCTCGTGGATGCTGTGCGCTCGGCGGTCCCGGCGGCCGCGCAGCACAAGAAGGGCCACCCCGCCAAGCAGACCTTTCAGGCGCTGCGGATCGAGGTCAACGAGGAGCTCGACGTGCTGGAGCGCGCGATCCCCGCGGCAGTGGAAACTGTCAGGGTCGGGGGGCGTGTCGTCGCCATGTCCTACCACTCCCTGGAGGACAGAATCGTCAAGCAGGAGTTCGCCCGTGGCGCCCGTTCCACCGCGCCCCGGGGCTTTCCCGTGGAGCTGCCCGAGCACCAGCCGGTGCTGAAGGTCCTCACCAGGGGTGCCGAGCGGGCGGACGAGCAGGAGACCCTCGAGAACCCCCGGGCCGCCTCCGCCCGGCTGCGGGCCGTCGAGCGGCTGCGGGAGACCACGACACCAGGGAGCGCGCGATGAGCAGTGCGGCGAGCACCGGGTCGCCGGCCGCGGAGCCCGGAGACGGCGCACCGCGCCGGCCCCTGTCCGTGGTCCCGCTCCGGGCGGCGCGCCGGAGCAGGGTCTCCACCGTGGTGATGTGCACCCTCGCCCTGGCGGCAGCGCTCGTGGGGATCCTGCTGCTCAACATCCAGATCACGCAGGGCCAGTACGAGCTCACGGAGCTCACGGGCCAGGAGCGCGCTCTGTCCCAGGAGAACGAGGCGCTCACCCAGGACATCGAGGCCGACTCCGCCCCGCAGAACCTCGCGGCCCGCGCCAATGACCTCGGCATGGTGCCCGCCAAGGACGTCGGCAGCGTGGACCTCGCCACCGGCGCGGTGACCCCTCCCGAGAACGCCGCCCAGAAGTCGGATCCGCAGAACATCCTCGTGCCCCCGGCCGAGATGAAGGGCTCCGACGCCGCGCAGAAGAACCGCGCCGCCGCCGAGGAGCGCGCCGAGAAGCGCGCCAAGGAGGAGGCGGAGAAGAAGACCGCCGAGCGGGAAGCGCAGCGCAAGGCGGACGAGGCCCGGGACCTCAACGGCGGCTCGATCCCCGCGCCCTCGCAGCGCGCCCCCGGTCACTGACCCCCTCGGTCCGGGCGTCCGGACCGGATCCAGCACCCACCGGAGGTGGCCGCCCCACGCCGACACCCAGGAATCGAGGAACATCGTGCCAGCATCACCCGCGCGCAGGAACCGCCTGCTCCGGCCCTACACGCGCATGCAGGTGGGGATCGCTGTCCTGCTGGTGCTGCTGCTGCTGGTCATGGGACGGCTGTTCTGGGTGCAGGGCCTGGACCCCGCGGGGCGCGCGGACGCCGCGGCGGCGCAGCGCACCCTGGTGGAGCCGATCCCGGCGGTGCGCGGTGAGATCACCGACACGCGCGGCACGGTGCTCGCCCGGACCCTGCAGCGCTATGACATCACGGTGGACCAGTCCGCGGTCACGGAGGTCGCGGTGCCCCAGAAGGACGGCTCCACCCAGACCGTGACCCCCACCCAGGCGGTGTACAAGATCGCCGACGCGCTGGGCATGAAGGACACCGACGTCAAGAAGGCCCTGGACGGGGACAAGACCTTCAACTACGTGGCGCGCGGTGTCACCCCGGAGCAGTACAACGCCCTGCGCGAGCTGAACCTGCCGTACATCTACGGCCAGCCCACGTTCCAACGCAGCTACCCGGACGGTTCCCTGGGCGGTTCCGTGGTCGGGTTCCTGGGCGGGGACAGCGAGGCCCTGGGGGGGATCGAGCAGACGCAGGACGCCTCGCTGCGCGGCACGGACGGCGAGCGCCGCTTCGAGATCTCCGGGGACGGCGTGCGCATCCCCGTGGCGCCCCAGGAGCAGAAGGCCGCCCAGAACGGCTCGGACGTGAAGCTCTCCCTGGACAGCGACGTCCAGTTCTTCGCGGAGCAGGCGGTGCGCGAGCGCGCCAAGCAGCTCAAGGCCGAGTGGGGCACGGCGGTGGTGCTGGACGTGAAGACCGGCAAGGTGCTCGCGCTCGCGGACACCTCCTCGGTGGATCCGAACGTGCCGGGCAAGGCCAAGGCGGAGGACCTCTCCTCGCGGGCCGTGACGCAGGCGGTCGAGCCCGGGTCCACGGAGAAGATCGCCACGGCCGCCGGGGCCCTGGACCGGGGGCTGGTGAGCCCCGAGACGCAGATCACCGTGCCGCCGTACCTGCAGATCGGTTCGGAGAAGATCACGGACGCGTTCGACCACGGGGCGCAGAACCGCACCGTGGCCGGGATCATCGCGGACTCGATGAACACGGGCACGGTGATCATGGGCTCGAAGATGGACAAGCAGGCGCGTCACGACAACCTCGAGGGCTTCGGAGTGGGCTCGTCCACGGGCATCGAGCTGCCCGGTGAGTCCACGGGGATCCTCACGCCCGCGGACCAGTGGGATGCGCGCCAGGAGTACACGGTGCTGTTCGGCCAGGGCGTGTCCCAGACGCCGCTGCGCACGGCGTCGATCTTCCAGGCGGTCGCGAACAAGGGGCGTCAGATCGAGCCGCGCATCGTGGAGAGCACCACGGCCGCGGACGGCACCGTGAGCACCCCGCAGGCGCCCGAGTCCCGGCAGGTGATCTCCGAGTCCGCTGCGCAGCAGACCCTGGACGTGATGGAGAACGTGGTCACGCAGGGCGGCGCCAAGGAGGCGGCGGTGCCGGGCTACCGCGTGGGCGGCAAGACGGGCACCGCGGAGGCGCCGAGCGAGAAGGGCGGCTACGACGGCTACACCACGTCCTTCGTGGGCGTCGCTCCCATGGAGGACCCGCAGTACCTCGTGGCCGTGACCATGCAGCGGCCCAAGGGCGACGTGCACACGGTGGGCGTGACCTCCACGTTCTCCACGATCATGTCCCAGGTGCTGCACCACTACAACGTGGCGCCCTCCACGACCCAGGGCCCCAAGCTGCCCATGCAGGTCCCGGAGAACCTCAAGAAGGACGTGACGCCGACCAACGCCCTGGACCAGACCTGGCCCCCGCCGGGCCGGGACGAGTCCCAGGGATAAACTTCCGGTGCAGACGCACGGTGCCAGCGGTGCCGCACGGCGCCAGGCAGCAGCAACGACCGGTGGCTCACCGGCCCGGGTGGACGGGGTTCGTCCGCAGACAGGTTCGAAGAGGATTTCTATGGTGGCATCTGGCCCAGAGGGAGCCGACGCGCAGAGCATGCGTCCGTCGCGTCCCGTCCCGCACACGGTGGAGGAGCTCGCGCGCCTGACGGGCGCCCGGGTGCGGGCGGCGTCGTCGGGGCCGGTGGGCGCCGTCACCGGCGTGGTCCTGAACTCGCGCGACGTGCAACCCGGGGACCTCTACGCGGCGCTGCCGGGCACGCAGGTCCACGGTGCGCGCTTCGCGGCCGACGCCGCCGCGGCCGGTGCCGTGGCCGTGCTCACCGATCCGGCCGGGGAGCGGCTGCTCGACGAGGCCGGTGTGTCGCTGCCGGTGCTGGTCAGCGAGCAGCCCCGCTCCTGGGTGGGCCCGGTGGCCGCCGCCGTCTACGACTCGCACCCGGGTGAGGAGGCCGGCCAGGAGCTGTTCGCCGTCACGGGGACCAACGGCAAGACCACCACCACGTACTTCACCACCGCGATCCTGCGGGCGCTCGGGCACACCACCGGGCTGATCGGGACCATCGAGATCCTCGCGGGGGACACCCCGATCCCCTCGCGGCTGACCACGCCCGAGGCACCCCACGTGCACTCGCTGCTCGCGCTCATGCGGGAACGGGGGATCACCGCCACGGCCATGGAGGTCTCCTCCCACGCGCTCGAGTTCCACCGGGTGGACGGCGTGCACTACGGCGTGGCCGGGTTCACCAACCTCACGCAGGACCACCTGGACCTACACGGGTCCATGGAGGAGTACTTCGAGGCCAAGGCGCAGCTGTTCACGCGGCAGCGCACGAGCCGCGCGGTGGTGGTGCTCTCCGACGAGGACCCGTGGAGCGGTGCCATGGCGCGGCGGGCCCGGGAGGAGCTCGGGGACGCGAACGTGACCACGGTGGCCCTGCGGGGCAGCGAGGACGCCGAGCGCGGGAAGGACGCCGCCCAGTGGACCCTGCGCTCGCTCACGCGCCGGGGGATCGGCAGCGCGTTCGTGCTGCGCCACCGGGACGGCCGGGAGCTGCGCGTGCACACCGGGCTGCCCGGGGACTTCAACGTGGCCAACGCGGCCCTGGCCGTGCTCATGGTGCTGGACTCCGGGGTGGAGCTCGAGACCCTGCAACGGGCCCTGGACGAGCACGACCCCCTCACCGCGAGCGTGCCCGGTCGCATGGAGCTCGTGGGCACCCGCCCCACCTCGCTGGTGGACTTCGCCCACAACCCCGACGCCCTGGTGCGCGCGCTGCGCTCGGTGGACCCCGAGGACGGCCGGGTGATCGTGGTCTTCGGCGCCACGGGTCAGCGGGACACCGGCAAGCGGCCCGTGATGGGCCGGGTGGCCGCCGAGGAGGCGGACGTCGTGATCGTCACCGACGACGACCCCCACGCCGAGGACCCCGCACCCATCCGCGAGCAGGTGGCGGCGGGGGCCCGCGAGGCGGTGGCCGCCGGTGCGCGCGCCACGGACGTGCTGGTCATCGCCCCGCGGGCCACGGCCATCCGCACCGCGGTGCGGATGGCGCGGGCCGAGGACTCGGTCATCGTGGCCGGGCGCGGCCACGAGACCGTGCAGGACGTGGCCGGGGTGGACGTGCCCCTGGACGATCGAGTGGAGCTGCGCGAGGCCCTGGCGCAGCTGCACGCCCACACGGAGGAGAGCAAATGATCCCCATCACCGCCGCAGAGCTCGCGCGGGCCGTCTCCGGCCGACTCGTGAGCGTCGCGGACCCGGACGGCGTGAGCGCCACCTCGGTCACCACGGACTCCCGGGAGGTCACGGCGGGCACCCTGTTCGTCGCCAAGCCCGGGGGGACCACCGACGGCCACGCGTTCGTCCCGCAGGCCGCCGCCGCCGGTGCCGTGCTGAACCTCACCGAGCGCGAGGTCCTCGACGACACCGGCGCTCCCTACCCGAGCGTGGTGGTGGCGGACGTGGTGCAGGCCATGGGCGCGCTCGCGAGCCACGTGCTGCAGCGGCTGCGCGCGGCGCACCCCGTGACCGTGGTGGCCGTGACCGGCTCGGTGGGCAAGACCACCACCAAGGACCTGCTGCACGGGATCTTCGCCGCCGAGGGCCCCACGGTGGCCCCGCGCAACTCGTACAACGGCGAGGTGGGCGTGCCGCTCACCGTGTTCACCGCGGAGCAGGACACCGAGTTCTTCGTCGTCGAGATGGGCGCCACGCACATCGGCAACATCCGCTACCTGTGCGAGATGGTGCGCCCGGACGTGGGCGCGGTGCTGTGCGTCGGATCGGCCCACGCGGGCGAGTTCGGCGGCGTGGAGAACATCGCGCGCGCCAAGGGCGAGATGGTCGAGTGCCTCGCGCCGGAGGGCACCGCGGTGCTCAACGACGACGACGCCCGCGTGCGTCCCATGCGCGAGCGCACCCCGGCGCGCGTCGTCTCCTTCGGGCAGGGTGGCCGACCCCACGACCCCGGCCACGAGGACCCACGGGTGTGGGCCGAGGACGTCACCACCGGGGCGGACGGCTGCCCGTCCTTCACCCTGCACTTCCCGGACGGCTCCGCGTTCCCCGTGCACTCGCGGCTGATCGGCGTGCACCACGTGACCAACCTGCTGGCCGCGGCCTCCGTGGCGTGGGCTGCGGGCGTGGCGCCGGAGCGGATCGCCGCGGGGCTCGAGGGCACCGGCGCCCGCTCACGGTGGCGCATGGAGCGCACCGAGCGCCCGGACGGCGTCACCGTGGTCAACGACGCCTACAACGCCAACCCCCAGTCCATGAAGGCCGCCCTGCAGACCCTCGCCCAGCTGGGCCGCGGGGACGCCGAGCACCCGCCCCGGCGCACCATCGCCGTGATCGGGGGGATGCACGAGCTGGGCGACGAGACGATCTCCGCCCACGCGGACCTCGGCCAGCTGCTGGTGCGGCTGAACATCTCCCACGTGGTGGCCGTGGGCGACCTTGCCCGCCCGGTGTACACCGCGGCCACCCTGGAGGGCTCCTGGGGCGAGGAGGCCCTCTGGGTCCCGGACGCCGAAGCCGCCGAGGAGCACCTGCGCGCGGTGCTGCGCCCCGGGGACATCGTGCTGCTGAAGTCCTCCAACGCCGCCGGTCTCAACCACCTGGGCGACCGCATCGCCCGCGACGGCGCCGACTCGAACGACAGGAAGGGCTGAGCCCCATGATTCAACTGCTCATGGCAGCGGGGCTCGGTCTCGTGTTCTCGATCTTCGGGACCCCCGCGCTCATCAAGGTCCTGGCCCGCCACGGCTACGGCCAGTACATCCGCGACGACGGCCCCACCTCCCACCAGACCAAGCGGGGCACGCCCACGATGGGCGGGGTGGCCATCCTGCTCTCGGTGGTCGCCGCCTACCTGGTGACCCACCTGATCAGCGTGCTCGCGTGGCCCGAGAACGGGGGGATCACCCTCTCCGGGCTGCTGGCCCTCGGGCTCATGCTCGGCATGGGGCTGGTGGGCTTCCTGGACGACTACAAGAAGATCTCCAAGAAGCAGAACCTCGGGCTCACCGCCGCCGGGAAGATGGTGCTGCAGGGCGCTATCGGCAGCGCCTTCGCCGTGCTCGTGCTGTTCTTCCCGGACGCCGCCGGCAACACCCCGGCCTCGACCGCCATCTCCTGGACCCGGGACACCGGCGTGGACCTCGCGTTCGCCGGGCCCGTGGTGGGCCTGATCCTGTTCGTGGTGTGGGTGAACCTGATCGCCACGGGCACCACCAACGCCGTGAACCTCACCGACGGGCTGGACGGGCTCGCCACCGGGGCCTCGATCCTGGTGTTCAGCGGCTACATGCTGATCACCCTGTGGCAGGCCGGGCACCTGTGCGCGAACGCCGCCCAGGCCGCGTGCTACGCGGTACGGGACCCCATGGACCTCTCGATCGTCGCGGCCGCCCTGGTGGGCGCGCTCATCGGGTTCCTGTGGTGGAACACGTCGCCCGCCAAGATCTTCATGGGGGACACCGGCTCGCTGGGGCTCGGCGGCGCGCTCGCCGCGTTCGCCGTGCTCTCCCGCACCGAGCTGCTGCTCGTGCTGATCGCCGGGCTGTTCGTGGTGATCACCATGTCCGTGATCCTGCAGGTGGGCTACTTCAAGCTCTCCCACGGCAAGCGCATCTTCAAGATGGCGCCCCTGCAGCACCACTTCGAGCTCAAGGGCTGGCAGGAGGTCACCATCGTGGTGCGCTTCTGGGTGATCGCCGGGCTCTTCGTGGCCGCGGCGCTCGGTGTGTTCTACGGGGACTGGCTGCTGCACAACGGCGGCGCGTTCCCCGGGGCCGAGGCCCTGCACTGACACCGTCGTCCGGAGCCCGGACACCACCCCTGAACCCGCCACCCGCACGTTCCCCACGAGGATGAGGCAGCACCGGTCATGATGCACGCGAGCAACGACAACCCGATTCTGGACACCCCCCGGCTCGCCGGACTCACCAGCTGGGACGCCCCCTGGGCCGGCCTGCGCGTGGTCGTGGCGGGCATCGGGGTCTCCGGCTTCGCCGCCGCGGACACCCTGATCGAGCTCGGGGCGAAGGTCACGGTGGTGGACGCGGGGGACACCGAGCGCAACCGGCAGAGCGCGGACACCCTGAAGATCGTGGGCGCGAGCGACGTCGTGCTGGGACCGGACGCGATGGCCGCCGTTCCCGACGTCGCCGGGCAGCGCCCCGAGCTCGTGGTCACGTCACCGGGCATCCGGCCCACGAGCCCCCTGCTCACTGCCGCGCGCGAGGAGGGCATCCAGATCTGGGGGGACGTGGAGCTCGCGTGGCGCGTGAACCGCCGGGAGGGCCGCAAGAGCCCCGAGTGGCTGTGCATCACCGGGACCAACGGCAAGACCACCACGGTGGGGATGACCGCCTCGATCCTGCAGGCCGCGGGGCTCAAGGCCGTAGCGGTGGGCAACGTGGGCACCCCCATCCTGGACGCCCTGCGCGACCCCGTGGAGTACGACGTCCTGGCCGTGGAGCTCTCGAGCTTCCAGCTGCACTGGATGCACTCGATCTCCCCGCTGGCCTCGGCGGTGCTCAACGTGGCCGAGGACCACGTGGACTGGCACGGCAGCTACGAGAACTACCGCGCGGACAAGTCCCGCGTGTACGAGAACACCCGAGTGGCGTGCGTGTACAACGCGGACCAGCCCGGTGCGGAGGAGCTCGTGGAGGCGGCGGACGTGGTCGAGGGCTGCCGCGCCGTGGGCTTCACCACCCAGCACCCGGGACTGTCCATGGTGGGGGTCGTGGAGGACCTGCTCGTGGACCGGGCGTTCGTGGCGGACCGGGCGAGGACCGCCGCGGAGCTGGGATCGGTCTCGGACACGGGACCCATCCCCACCCGCCACGGCGTGGCCAACGCCCTGGCCGCCGCCGCGCTGGCCCGGGCCGCGGGCGTGGAGCCGGAGGCCGTGCGCGACGGACTGCGCGCGCACCACCCCGGGGACCACCGCATCCAGCTCGTGGCCGAGACCGACGGGGTGCGCTGGATCAACGACTCCAAGGCCACCAACCCCCACGCCGCCGAGGCCTCGCTGTCGGCGTTCGACCCCGTGGTGTGGATCGCGGGCGGGCTCTCCAAGGGGGTCACCTACGACGAGCTGGTGGCGCGCCACGCGCAGCGGCTCAGGGCGGTGGTGGTGATCGGCACGGACGACGCCGCCCTGCTCGACGCGCTCGCGCGCCTGGCCCCGGACGTGCCCGTGCTGCACGCGACCCCCGGGGCGGGGCCCGACTCCGCGGCCGGGGACCCCGCCGACGGCCAGGAGGCGATGCGCCGCGCCGTGCGGCTCGCGCACGAGCACGCCGCTGCCCAGGACACCGTGCTCATGGCACCGGCCGCCGCGTCCATGGACCAGTTCTCCGACTACGCCGAGCGCGGCCACGCGTTCATCCGCAGCGTGCACGAGGAGCTGGGGATCTGATGGCCACGCGCACCCAGGGGCGCGCCGCTACGCCGGAGACCCCCGAGAACGCCGCGTCCCCCGCGGGCACCGCCCTGAGCACCCGGCTGCGGGGGCTGTGGCGCCAGCTCACGGACGGGCCGCTGTTCCACTCCTACTACGCGCTGGCCGGTTCGGTGATCCTGCTCACCGGCATCGGCGTGATGATGGTGCTCTCCGCCTCCGCGGTGGAGTCCATCTCCGACTCCCGCTCCGCGTACTCCCTGTTCGGCAAGCAGGTGATGTTCGCGGTGCTGGGGCTGCTGGCCATGTTCGGGCTCTCCCTCGTGCCCACCCAGGTCTTCCGCCGGGCCGCCTGGCCGCTGTGGGGGCTCAGCGTGCTGCTCTCCGCCCTCGTGTTCACCCCGCTGGGCCGCGAGGTCAACGGCAACCGCAACTGGCTCGTAGTCGGGGGGCAGTCCGTGCAGCCCTCGGAGCTCGCCAAGCTCGCGCTGAGCCTGTGGCTCGCCGCGATGTTCGCGAAGCAGGGCCGCGAGGTGGAGACGGACTGGAAGAAGGCGCTGTGGCCCTCGCTCGGTGGCTTCCTGCTGCCCACCGCCATGGTGCTGGCCGGCGGGGACGCCGGCACCGCCATCGTCTTCTGCCTGATCTACGCCGCCGCCCTGTGGTTCGTGCACGCACCGCTGAAGATCTTCGCGGCCGGCGGTGTGCTGGCCGTGGGCGGCGGACTCGTGCTGATCGCCATCGCCCCGCACCGCCTGGACCGCATCACCGGCTGGCTGTTCGGGGACTGCGGCGCCACCGACGCGTGCTGGCAGGCCCAGCAGGGGCTCAACGCGCTGGCCACCGGCGGCTGGTGGGGTGTGGGGCTGGGCCAGTCACGGCTCAAGTACAACTACGTTCCCGAGGCGCACAACGACTACATCTTCTCGATCATCGGGGAGGAGCTCGGGCTGGTGGGCACCGCCATGATCCTGGTGCTGTTCATCGTGGTGGTCGTGGCCATGGCCCGGATCCTCACGCGCACCCGCAGCACGTTCGTGCGCATCACCACCGCGTGCATCACCACGTGGATCGTGGGCCAGGCGTTCGTGAACCTGGGCATGGTCACGGGTCTGCTGCCCGTGATCGGCATCCCCCTGCCGTTCATCAGCTACGGTGGATCCGCGCTGCTCATGACCATGGCGGCCGTGGGCGTAGTGATGTCCTTCGCCCGCGTGCCCCGCACCGTGCGGGTGCGCTCGACGGGCCCCGGCACCGCCGCGAACCAGATCCTGGACGCCCAGGAGGCCCGCGAGCAGGGTCTCGACGACGGCTCCCGCGGTGCGCGCACCCCGTGGCGTGAGCGCCTCACGAGTCGATCAGGAAGGGGACGCCGATGACGTCCGAACACGGTCCGGCACAGAGCCCCCAGCGCGCGGGCTCCGCGCGCGTGGTGCTCGCCGGCGGCGGCACCGCCGGGCACATCAGCCCCCTGCTGGCCATCGCCCGCGCCATCCAGGAGGCCCGGGCGGACGTGAGCGTGTGCGCCGTGGGCACGGCCTCGGGCATGGAGACCCGGCTCGTGCCGGCAGCGGGCGTGCCGCTCGAGCTGATCGAGCGCGTGCCGCTGCCCCGGAGGCCATCCGTGGACCTCGTGCGCCTGCCGCGCCGCATGGCCACCGCTGTGCACCAGGCCGGACGGATCCTGGACTCCCAGCAGGCCACCGTGGTGGTGGGCGTGGGCGGCTACGTGTGCACGCCCGTGTACCTCGCGGCCGCGCGGCGTCGGATCCCCGTGGTGATCCACGAGGCCAACGCCCGGCCCGGGATCGCCAACCGGGTGGGCGCGCGCTTCGCGTCCGTGGTGGCCACCGCGTTCCCGGACACCCCGCTGCGCGGGGCCCGCGTGGTGGGGATGCCCATGCGGGAGGAGATCGCCACCCTGGACCGCGCCGCGCACCGGGCACGGGCGCGGCTGGCCCTGGGACTGCAACCGGACCTGCCCACCGTGGTGGTCACGGGCGGCTCCTCCGGGGCCCAGTCCATGAACCGTACCGTGGCCGCGGTCGCCTCCGAGATCGGTGGCCGGGGCTACCAGGTGCTGCACGTGACCGGGCGGACCAAAGAGGTCCGCACCCCGGACGGCGAGCTGCTGCGGGCCGAGAACTACGTGCAGACCGAGTTCGTGGACGGCATGGAGACCGTGTACGCGGCCGCGGACCTGCTGGTCGCGCGCGCCGGCGCCGCCACGGTGTGCGAGGTCGCTGCCGTGGGACTGCCCGCCGTGTTCGTCCCGCTGCCCATCGGCAACGGGGAGCAGGCCCTCAACGCGCGCTCCCTCGTGGCTGCCGGGGGAGCGCAGCTCGTCACCGACGCCCAGTTCACCCCCCAGTTCTACCGGGACACCGTGGCACCGCTCGTCACCGACACCGCCCGCCTGGACCGCATGGCCCGGGCCTCGGCGGCCCACGGCGTGCGCGACGCCGCCCAGGTGATGGCCCGCCTGACCCTCGACGCCGCCCGCGCCTGACCCCCACCCCCTTCCCCAGGAGACCACCGTGAACAGCCAGCAACCGCTCGACCCCCACGCCCTGGGCCGCGTGCACCTCATCGGCATGGGCGGGGCGGGGATGTCCGCTGTGGCCCGGCTCCTGCTCGCGCGCGGGGTGCCCGTGAGCGGCTCGGACGCGAAGGACTCCGCGGGGCTGCGGGACCTCGAGTCGCTCGGGGCCACGGTGTTCGTGGGCCAGGACGCCGCCCACGTGGCCGGTGCCTCCACGGTGGTGGTCTCCACCGCCATCCGGGAGCAGAACCCGGAGCTGGCCGCCGCGCGCGGGGCCGGGCTGCGCGTGCTGCACCGCTCGCAGGCGCTCGCGGCCGCGATGCACGGGCGCCGCGTGATCGCCGTGGCGGGCACGCACGGCAAGACCACCACCAGCTCCATGACCGCCGTGGCCCTGCGCGCCGCGGGGCTGCGGCCTTCGTGGGCCATCGGCGCCCACGTGGCGGACCTCGGGGCGAACGCGGGCTTCGACGCCGGCGAGTGGTTCGTGGCCGAGGCCGACGAGTCGGACGGCTCGTTCATGGCCTACCACCCCGAGGTGGCCGTGGTCACCAACGTGGAGCCGGACCACCTGGATCACTACGGCAGCGCGGAGGCGTTCCACCGGGCCTTCGACGAGTTCTCCGACACCATCCGGGAGGGCGGCACCCTGGTGGCGTGCGCGGACGATCCCGGCGCGGCCCGGCTGGCCGAGCGGCGTCGTGCCCGCGGCGGTGCGGTGCTCAGCTACGGCACGGACCCGGGGGCGGACGTGGTGCTCTCCGAGCTGACCCCCCACGGCACCGGCACCACGTGCCGGATCGGCTTCCCCGTGCCCGGCGGGCGGCGGGAGGCCCTGCTGGAGCTGGCCGTGCCCGGGGCCCACAACGCCGCCGACGCCGCGGCGGCCTTCGCCGCGGGGTGCGCCGCGGGAGCGGACCCGGAGCAGCTGCTCGCGGGGCTCGCGGACTTCCACGGCTCCGCGCGGCGCTTCGACCTCAAGGGCGAGCAGGGCGGGGTGCGCGTCTTCGACGACTACGCCCACCACCCCACCGAGGTGGCCGCCGCGCTCGGTGCCGCCCGGGACGTGGCCGGCGGGCGCCGGGTGCTCGCGATCTTCCAGCCGCACCTGTACTCCCGCACGCGCGAGTTCGCCGAGGCGTTCTGCCGCGCCCTGGAGCTCGCGGATCTCGCGTGCGTCACGGACGTCTTCGGGGCCCGGGAGCAGCCCGAGCCCGGGATCACCGGGGCCACGATCACCGGCCACGCGCGCAACGGGCGCGTGGTCTCCACGCCGGCCACCCGGGAGGCGGTCGAGGCCGTGGTGGCGCGCGCCGAACCCGGTGACGTGGTGATGACCGTGGGCGCCGGGGACGTCACGACCCTCGGCCCGCAGGTGCTCGCGGCCCTGGCGCGGCACTGATGGCACGCTCGACACCCCCGCACCAGCCGCCGGCGGACGGACGCGGCACCCCCGCGGGGGACGACGACGCCGCCCGCGCGCCTCTCGGGGATTCCGCCGCCTCCGGGGAGGGGGCCGGGCTCCGTGCTGGCTCCACGGCGTACGGCTCGTCCGTACCGGGCGCCGAACGGGGCGGTCCGGGCGGTCGCCTTCCCGAGGACGTGCGGGGCGCCGAGGACAGGGGCGGGTCCGAGACCCCGCGCGTGCACGTCAACGACGGCTCCAAGGTCTCGCGCGTGGACCCGGGTCAGCTCGAGGCCGTGCCCGAGGCCGGGGGACGCTTCTCGAGCTGGCGAGCCCGACGCCGCGCAGCGCGGGCCGAGGACGCCGCGGCCGCGGACGGCGCGGGCCAGGCGGGTCCCGAGCCGGGGGAGGGCGGCTCCACGGTGCTGCAGTTCCCGCCCAGCCCGCACCGCACGCGTCGCCGCCGGCGCCTGCTGACGCTGCTCGTGTCCCTGCTGGTGCTGCTCGCGCTCGCGGTCGCGGTGTTCTTCTCCCCGCTGTTTGCCACCCGCACGATCGATGTGCAGGGAGCCCGGCTCACGGACCCCCAGCGCGTGCAGGACGCACTGTCCGGGTACCAGGGCGTGCCCATGACCCGGATCTCCGCGCAGGACGTCAGGGACTCCGTGGGCGACGTGCCCCAGGTGAAGTCCGTGGACGTGGCCTTCCGGCCGCCCCACACGATCTCCGTGCACCTGCACGAGCGCGTGGGGGTCGCGGTGGTCAAGGACGGCGCCAACCTGGTGCTGGTGGACTCCGAGGGCAAGCCGCTGGACACGGTGCCCGCCGAGCGCCGCCCGGACGTCCCCCTGGTCGACGGCGGCCGCGACGTGCTGAGCACCCAGAAGTTCCAGGACATCTCGGACGTCCTTGCGGCCCTGCCCGCGGACGTGCTGGCCCGCCTCGACAGCGCCGCGGCGCCGTCGGGCTCCGCCGTGGAGCTGACCCTGAAGGACGGCAAGAAGGTCGTGTGGGGGGACGCCCGCGACAGCGAGGTGAAGTCCCAGGTGGTGGCCGCGCTCGTCAACTCCCGCACGGTGGACGGGGCCACGGAGATCGACGTGTCGGCCCCCGGCCACCCCGTGGTGAAGTAGCGCCGGTGAGTCGCAGAAGATTCTAGTGAATCTTTAAACCTGCGGCTGACCTGGGCGGATGTGGCACACGCCGGTAACACGTGGGAATATGATAGGGACAACGCGTCGGGGCTTGTTATCCTTGGGCGCAGCGCAAGTGCATCCCCCGGCGGACCGCATTTCACCCAAGTTTCACGTAAGACTCAAGACTTTTCCCGACAGATACCATCCCCGCAAGCCCACGCGAGTTAGGTGCATATGGACTCCTCAACCCCCCAGAACTACTTGGCCGTCATCAAGGTGGTCGGCATCGGCGGCGGCGGTGTCAACGCCGTGAACCGCATGATCGAGGAAGGCCTGCGCGGCGTCGAGTTCATTGCCATCAACACGGACGCCCAGGCGCTGCTGATGTCCGACGCGGACGTCAAGCTCGACGTCGGCCGCGAGCTGACCCGCGGCCTCGGTGCCGGGGCCAACCCGGACGTGGGGCGCCAGGCCGCCGAGGACCACGAGGAGGAGATCCAGGAGGTGCTCAAGGGCGCCGACATGGTCTTCGTGACCGCCGGCGAGGGCGGCGGCACCGGCACGGGCGGCGCTCCCGTGGTGGCGCGCATCGCCCGGTCCCTGGGTGCGCTGACCATCGGCGTGGTCACCCGTCCGTTCACCTTCGAGGGCCGCCGCCGCTCCAACCAGGCGGAGAACGGCATCGAGACCCTGCGGGACGAGGTGGACACGCTCATCGTGATCCCCAACGACCGCCTGCTATCCATCTCGGACCGCAACGTCTCCATGCTGGACGCGTTCAAGTCCGCGGACCAGGTGCTGCTCTCGGGCGTCTCCGGCATCACCGACCTGATCACCACCCCCGGCCTGATCAACCTGGACTTCGCGGACGTCAAGTCCGTGATGCAGGGCGCGGGCTCCGCGCTCATGGGCATCGGCTCCGCGCAGGGCGAGGACCGCGCCGTGAAGGCGGCGGAGCTCGCGATCGCCTCGCCGCTGCTGGAGGCGTCCATCGACGGCGCCCACGGCGTGCTGCTCTCCATCCAGGGCGGCTCGGACCTCGGGCTGTTCGAGATCAACGAGGCCGCCCGCCTGGTCCAGGAGGTGGCCCACCCGGAGGCGAACATCATCTTCGGTGCCGTGATCGACGACGCCCTGGGCGACCAGGCGCGCGTGACCGTGATCGCCGCCGGCTTCGACTCCGTGTCCCAGGAGACCAACGCGAACAACTCCTCGCCGGCGCAGCGCCAGGCGGAGAGCACCCGTGCCGCGTTCGGCGGGGACGCCTCCCGTCCGTCCGGGCTGGGCCGTTCGCCCCAGCGCGGCGGCAACTCCTACGGCGCTCCGGCCGCAGGCTTCGCCTCGCGCCAGGGCCAGGGCCAGGACGACGACATCCCCGACGACGCCGGGTTCGACGTGGACCTGCCCGCCGAGGCGGACGCGCCGTCCTCTTCGAACACCTCCGCGCGCAAGGACTCCCTGGACTTCCCGGACTTCCTGAAGTGACGCGGCGGGTGCCGAGCACCCGCATCCCACCGCGGACCGGACCGGTCCCGGCGGCCACCCGCGAGGTGGTCCCCGGGGCGTGACCCGGATCCGCCCGAGCAACGGGGTGACCGCCCGAGTGGTGGTCACCCCGTTGACGTTCCCGCCCGCGGGCGGACCGATCCAGAGGAGGACCCGATGTGGTTCCGCACCGAGCACGACGCCGTGGGCGTCGCCTTCACGAGCGTCGCGGAGGGGAACCTGGCCGCCCACACGGGTGACGAGCCCGCCGAGGTGGCGCGGCGGCGTCGTGACCTGGAACGGGTGCTGGGATCGGGACCGGTGCGCTACGTGCGGCAGGTGCACGGCACCGAGGTCGTGGACGTCACCGCCACGGACGTCCCGGACACCGCACCCGAGGCGGACGCGGCGGTGAGCACGGACGGCACCCCGCTGGGGATCCTCACCGCGGACTGCCTGCCCGTGGTGCTCGTGGGGCGCGGCGAGGGCGGCCCGGCACCGCTGCTCGGGGTGGCCCACGCCGGGCGCCGCGGTCTGCTGGACGGTGTGCTGCAGAACGCCGTGCACGCCCTGCGCGAGCGGGGGGCGCGGGAGGTCACCGCGTGGATCGGGCCCGCCGTGTGCGGGTCCTGCTACGAGGTGCCCGAGGCCATGGCGCAGGATGCCGAGCGGTCCCTGGCGGGCATCGCCACCACCACCTCGTGGGGCACCCCGGGGCTGGACCTGCCCGTGGCCGCGCGGGCGGTCCTTGAGGCGCACGGCGTGTGGATCGACCCGGCGTGCGACGACCGCCGGGCGTGGTGCACGCTCGAGCACCCGGACCTCTTCTCGTACCGCCGGGGCGCCACCCCGGGACGCATCGCGGGCCTCGTGTGGCCCCTGGCCAGGAAGGAGCACGCGTGAGCGAGCACCACGACCCCGACGCCGTGAACCACGAGCCCGGATCCCCCGGGAACGACGTCCGGGGGAACGATGTCCACGAGGGGGGCCCTGCCGAGAGCGGTGCACGGCGCACCGCCGAGCTGGCCCAGCGGCTGTCCGCCGTGCGGCGCCGGATCCTGGACGCGGCGGCCCAGCGCCCCGAGGACCGCTCCCACGGCGGTGAGCTGCCCTCTCTCGTGGTGGTCACCAAGTTCTTCCCCGCGCAGGACGTCCTGCGGCTGCGCGAGCTGGGCGTGCGCGCCGTGGGGGAGAACAAGGACCAGGAGGCGGGGCCCAAGGCCGCGGAGGTGGCCGAGGAACTGGTCCTGCGCGAGCCGTCCGTGACCCCGCCCGTGTGGCACTTCGTGGGCCAGCTGCAGTCCAACAAGGCCAAGCACGTGGTGCGCTACGCCTCCTGGGTGCACTCCGTGGACCGCCCCTCGCTCGTGACCGCGCTCGGGAAGGCGGTCCGCAACCACCGGGACGCGGTCGCCGCGGGGGACGCCGCACCCGGTCCGTGCGCCACCCGGGACCTCACGTGCCTCGTGCAGGTGGACGTGGACCCGCACGCCGCCGAGCAGGGCGGCCGCGGGGGAGCCCACCCGGACGCCGTCGCCGAGCTCGCGGACGCGATCGCGGGCACCGAGGGCCTCTCCCTGGGCGGTGTGATGACCGTGGCACCGCTCGGGGCCCGCCCCGAGGAGGCCTTCGAACGGCTCTGGGAGATCTCCCAGCGGCTGCAGCGCCGGCACCCGGACGCGCGTGCCGTCTCGGCCGGGATGAGCGGTGACCTGGAGGCCGCCGTGGGGGCCGGTGCCACGCACGTGCGCATCGGCTCCGATGTCCTCGGGGCCCGCCCCGCGGTGCGGTAGCGTTGTGCCGGACGACATGCGGGCCGATGCACGTCGCCCCCCGCTGAAGGAATCGAGGAGAGAATATGGCCGGAGCGCTGCGTCGCACCATGGTGTATCTCGGGCTGGCCGAGAGCGACGACGAGTACATCTCCGATGAAACCCCCCGCCCTCGGGACACCCCCCAGAGCGCCGGCGGCTCCTCCGCCGCCGTGAGCGAGAGCGGCAGCACCTCCGTGGCGCGCCGTTCCCCCGAGTACAGAGCCCCCGTGACCCCCATCAAGCGGGCTCCCAGTTCCCGAGAGGACGAGAACGAATTGCGCACCATCACCACCGTGCATCCCCGGTCCTACAACGACGCCAAGTCGATCGGGGAGGCCTTCCGGGACGGGACCCCCGTGATCATGAACGTCTCCGACATGGGCGAGGCCGAGGCCAAGCGGCTCGTGGACTTCGCCGCCGGCCTCGTGTTCGCCCTGCACGGTTCCATCGAGCGCGTCACCGCCAAGGTGTTCCTGCTGACCCCGTCCTTCGTGGAGGTCCGGGACCAGGGCCACAGCGACGACATCGACGAGGAGCCCGCGTCCCTCGAACAGGTCGAGGGCTGACCCGTGCACCTCGCGCTGTCGATCGTCTACCTGGTGGTCCACGTCCTGTACATCGCCCTGCTGGGGCGGCTCGTGCTGGACTGGGTCCAGATGTTCGCGCGCGGGTGGCGGCCCCGGGGCGTGGCCCTGGTGGCGGCGTCCACGATCTACTCGCTGACCGATCCCCCCATGAACGCCCTGCGCCGGCTCGTGCCGCCGCTGCGCTTCGGCGGGGTGGCACTGGATCTGGGCTTCCTGATCCTGGTGTTCGTCATCAGCATCCTGCAGTCTCTCGTGGCCGGTCTGCTGCTGCGGGTGTGACTATCATCGGGGCCGGGGCACGGTTGTATATCCTGGGTCCGAATCCCTCCGCCGGTCGAGGGGCGCCTGAACGGGCCCGGACGCGCCGAGCGGTTCCAAGTCCAACACGAGGAGCGAGAAGATCTCATGGCTTTGACAGCAGAAGACGTCATCAACAAGCGGTTCCAGCCCACCAAGTTCCGTGAGGGCTACGACCAGGACGAGGTCGACGACTTCCTCGACGAGGTGGTCGTGGAGCTGCGTCGGCTGAACCAGGAGAACGAGACCCTGCGCAAGCAGGTGGAGACCCTCGGCGGGCAGCCCGAGACCGCGTCCGCCGACGAGACCGGCCACGCCGCCGGCGCCACCACGGTCGCCGCCTCCCAGTCCACCGCGCACGATGACGCCGCCTCGGTCTCCGAGCCCGTTGCCGCTCCCGCCGAGGAGACCACCCCGGTGGAGACCACGAGCGCGGCCCCGAGCGCCGCCCCCGCCCCGGCGACGTCGCCCACCGGCACCGCGGCGTCGGACCCCGCCACGGCCGAGTCCTCGCAGTCCGCCGCAGCGGTGCTCGCCATGGCCCAGAAGCTGCACGACGACTACGTCTCGCAGGGCCAGGCCGAGCGTGAGCGGCTGATCACCGAGGGCCGCACCCAGGCCGACCACCTCGTGGCCGAGGGCAAGCGCACCAAGGAGCAGACTCTGTCGGCGCTCGAGACCGAGAAGGTGGACCTCGAGGCGGCCGTCGCGCAGCTGCGCACCTTCGAGGCCGACTACCGCAGCAACCTCAAGAGCTTCCTCAACGGGCAGCTGCGGGACCTGGACAACACCGGTTCGCTCGCGCCCACGGACGCCTCCAAGGCCGTGACCGGCAAGCGCACGGGCACCAAGTAAGCGCGTGACCGATCACGCACCCGCAGCGGTGGCCCCCGTCCTCGGACGGACGGGCCGCCGCTGCGCCGTTGCCAGCCTCTTCGTGGCCGCCGCCCTGCTCGCCGCAGACCAGCTCGTCAAGCTCTGGGTGGTCCACCACCTGGCCGTCGGGGAGCAGCACCCGGTGGTGCCCGGCCTGCTGTGGTGGGAGCACATCCGCAACAGCGGAGGCGCATTCTCGCTGGGCTCCGGGTCCACGTGGTTCTTCACCCTGGTGATGGCGGTGGTGGCGGTGCTGATCCTGTGGACGCTGCGCCGGGTGCGCGATCCCTGGTGGGCCGTGGCCCTGGGGCTCGTGCTCGGCGGCACGCTGGGCAACCTCGCGGACCGGCTGTTCCGGGATCCCGGCTTCGGTGTGGGCCACGTGGTGGACTTCATCGCCGTGCCGCACTTCGCGATCTTCAACGTCGCTGACTGCGGGGTGGTCACGGGCATCGCCCTGGTGCTCGTGCTGATCGCGACCGACCGTGACCTGGAGGCGTCCCGTGACCGCTGAGCGCACGCGCCCCACAGGTTCCGAGCCGCAGTTCGACACCACCCGCTTCACGGTCCCCCCGGAGCAGGACGGACTGCGGCTCGACGCCGCCGTGGCCGCCTGGACGGGGCTCTCCCGCTCGGCGGCCGCGCAGCTGTGCGCCGAGCAGCGCGTGAGCCACCGGGGCAGCCCCGTGGCCAAGTCCCACCGCGTGGCGGTGTCCGAGACGTACACCGTGGAGGTTCCCGTCCCGGAGGACCCGCACCGGATCGCGCCGCAGCACGTGCCGGACCTGCGGCTCGTGCACGTGGAGCCCTCCTACGTGGTGGTCGACAAGCCCGCCGGTGTCGCGGCGCACCCCTCACCGGGGTGGAAGGGGCCCACGGTGGTCGGTGCCCTGGCCGGGGCGGGGATCTCCGTGGCCACCTCGGGCGCTCCCGAGCGGCAGGGGATCGTGCACCGTCTGGACGTGGGCACCTCCGGGCTCATGGTGGTGGCCCGGGAGGAGGGCGCCTACTCCCAGCTCAAGCGGGCGTTCAAGGAGCGCACGGTCACCAAGGTCTACCACGCGGTGGTCCAGGGCATCCCGGACCCCCTGAAGGGGACCATCGACGCCCCCATCGGACGCCACCCGGGCCACGAGTGGCGCTTCGCGGTCATGGAGGACGGGCGGAACTCGGTGACCCACTACGAGGTGCTCGAGGCCTTCGGGCGTGCCTCCCTGGTGGAGGTGCACCTGGAGACCGGGCGCACCCACCAGATCCGCGTGCACTTCAGTGCCCTGCAGCACCCGTGCTGCGGGGACCTCACCTATGGCGCGGATCCGGCCCTCTCCGCCGGGCTGGGGCTGACCCGGCAGTGGCTGCACGCCAAGCGCCTGGGCTTCACGAGCCCCGCCACGGGCCAGCACGTGGAGTACGAGAGCCCGTACCCCACGGACCTCGCCTACGCCGTGGAGACGCTGCGCGAGGGCGGACCCCGGCTGTGACGGATCTCCGCCCGCCCGCGGGCGGGGACGTCGGAGCCGCGGCCTAGAATGGGCGGGTGACTTCGGCGACCGGCAAAAAAGGCTTCACCCATCTCCACGTGCACACCGAGTACTCCATGCTGGACGGTGCCGCGCGCCTGAACGACCTCTTCGAGGAGTGCCACCGGCTGGGCATGGACTCCCTGGCCACCACGGACCACGGGTTCGTGTTCGGGGCTTTCGACTTCTGGAACAAGGCCCGCGCGGCCGGGATCAAACCGATCATCGGCGTGGAGGCCTATCTCACGCCGGGCACGGCTCGCCAGGACCGCACGCGCGTGAAGTTCGCGGACGGCGGGCGGGACGACGTCTCCGGTGCCGGCGCCTACACCCACATGACCCTGCTCGCGCAGTCCAGCGAGGGCATGCAGAACCTCTTCCGTGCCTCCACCAAGGCGTCCCTGGAGGGTCAGCTGTACAAGCCCCGCATGGACCGGGAGCTGCTGAACCAGTACGGCAAGGGGCTCATCGCCACCACGGGCTGCCCGTCCGGGGAGGTGCAGACCCGGCTACGGCTGGGCCAGTACGACGAGGCCGTGAAGGCCGCGGCGGAGTTCCGCGACATCTTCGGCGCGGAGAACTTCTACTGCGAGCTCATGGACCACGGGCTGGGCATCGAGAAGCGCGTGACCCAGGACCTGCTGCGCCTGGCCAAGGAGCTCAACCTGCCCCTGGTGGCCACCAACGACCTGCACTACACCCACGCGGAGGACGCCAAGTCCCACGCGGCGCTGCTGTGCGTGCAGTCCGGCTCCACCCTGCAGGACCCCAAGCGCTTCAAGTTCGACGCGGACGAGTTCTACCTCAAATCCCCCGAGCAGATGCGCGAGCTGTTCCGGGACTTCCCGGACGCGTGCGACAACACCCTGGAGATCGCCGAGCGCTGCGAGGTGGAGTTCGACACCTCCGCCAACTACATGCCGCGCTTCCCCACGCCCGAGGGGGAGGACGAGACCTCGTGGTTCATCAAGGAGGTGGAGAAGGGGCTGCACTACCGCTTCCCGGAGGGGATCCCGGACGACGTCCGCGAGCAGGCGGAGTACGAGAAGAAGATCATCATCCAGATGGGCTTCCCCGGCTACTTCCTGGTGGTCGCCGACTTCATCAACTGGTCCAAGGACAACGGCATCCGCGTGGGCCCGGGCCGTGGTTCCGGTGCCGGTTCCATGGTGGCGTACGCCATGCGCATCACGGAGCTGAACCCCCTGGCGCACGGGCTGATCTTCGAGCGCTTCCTCAACCCGGACCGCGTGTCCATGCCCGACTTCGACGTGGACTTCGACGACCGCCGCCGCTCCGAGGTGATCCACTACGTCACGGAGAAGTACGGCGACGAGCGCGTGGCCATGATCGTCACGTACGGCACCATCAAGGCCAAGCAGGCGCTGAAGGACTCCTCGCGCGTGCTGGGCTACCCGTTCTCCATGGGGGAGCGGCTCACCAAGGCCATGCCGCCGGACGTCATGGGCAAGGGCATCTCCCTGCAGGACGTCTACGACAAGGACGCCAAGCGCTACGACGAGGCCGGCGAGCTGCGCGAGGTCCTCGAGGACGACCCCGAGTCCATGAAGGTCTTCGAGACGGCGCAGGGCCTGGAGGGGCTCAAGCGCCAATGGGGTGTCCACGCCGCGGGCGTGATCATGTCCTCGGACCCGCTGATCGACATCATCCCGCTCATGCGCCGCGAGCAGGACGGGCAGGTGATCACCCAGTTCGACTACCCCACGTGCGAGGGCCTGGGGCTGATCAAGATGGACTTCCTGGGGCTGCGCAACCTCACGATCATCTCCGACGCCCTGGAGAACATTGCCCTCAACCGGGACGGCTTCGTGCTGGACCTGGAGCACCTGCCCATCGACGACCCCGGCTCCTACGAGCTGCTGGCCCGCGGGGACACCCTGGGCGTGTTCCAGCTGGACGGCGGGCCCATGCGCCAGCTGCTCAAGCTCATGCGCCCCGACAACTTCGAGGACATCTCCGCGACCATCGCCCTGTACCGGCCGGGGCCCATGGGTGCGAACTCCCACACCAACTACGCGCTGCGCAAGAACCGTGCGCAGGAGATCACCCCCATCCACCCCGAGCTGGCCGAGCCGCTCGAGGACATCCTGGGCACCACGTACGGGCTGATCGTGTACCAGGAGCAGGTGATGGCGATCGCCCAGAAGGTCGCGGGCTACTCGCTGGGCCAGGCGGACATCCTGCGCCGCGCCATGGGCAAGAAGAAGAAGGCCGAGCTGGACAAGCAGTACCAGGGCTTCCACCAGGGCATGGTGGACCGTGGCTACTCGGAGGCCGCGATCAAGGCCCTGTGGGACATCCTGCTGCCGTTCTCGGACTACGCGTTCAACAAGGCGCACTCCGCCGCGTACGGTCTGGTCTCCTACTGGACCGCGTACCTCAAAGCGCACTACCCGGCCGAGTACATGGCGGCGCTGCTCACCTCGGTGGGCGACGACAAGGACAAGCTGGCCATGTACCTCACCGAGTGCCGCCACATGGGCATCACGGTGCTGCCGCCGGACGTCAACGAGTCGGAGCTGAACTTCACCCCTGTGGGCACGGACATCCGCTTCGGCATGGGAGCGGTGCGCAACGTGGGCGCCAACGTGGTCCAGGCCATGGTGGACGCCCGCAACGAGCAGGGGAAGTTCACGTCCTTCAACGACTTCCTGGCCAAGGTCCCGGCGGTGGTCTGCAACAAGCGCACCATCGAGTCCATGATCAAGGCCGGCGCGTTCGACCAGCTCGGGCACACGCGCCGCAGCCTGGTGATGTGCCACGAGCAGGCCGTCGAGGACGTCGTGGCGCAGAAGAAGAAGGAGGACAACGGCGAGTTCACGTTCGACATCTTCTCGATGGGCGGTTCCGAGGACGAGGAGCAGGAGACGTTCTCCGTGGAGGTCCCGGACGTCCCCGAGTGGGAGCGCAAGGACCTGCTCGCCTTCGAGCGCGAGATGCTGGGCCTCTACGTCTCGGACCACCCGCTGCGCGGTCTCGATGACGCCCTGGGCCAGTACACGGACACGGCCATCGCGCCGCTGCTCACCGAGGAGAACACGCGGCCCGACGGCGCCGTGGTCACCATCGGCGGCATGATCACCTCCCTGTCCCGCAGGATCGCGAAGTCCTCCGGCAACGCCTACGCCCGGGTGGAGCTCGAGGACCGCTCGGGCTCGATCGAGGTGATGTTCTTCGGCAAGGCGTACGCGCCGATCGCGGGGGTGCTCGCGGAGGACCTGATCTGCGTGATCAAGGGACGCATGCAGCGCCGCGACGACGGCTCGATCACCATCTCTGCGCAGGAGCTCACGGTGCCCGAGCTGAGCGTGGACGGCTCGTCGGGGCCGGTGTGCGTGGCCCTGCCCGAGCACCGCGCCACGGAGGCCACCATCCGTCAGATCGGGGAGGTGCTGCGCAACCACAGGGGCGATTCCGAGGTGCGGATCCACCTGGACACCCGGCGCAGCATCCAGGTGATGCGGCTGGGCCCGGAGTACCGGGTGAACCCGTCACCCGCGCTGTTCGGAGACCTCAAGGTGCTGCTGGGCCCCGCCTGCCTGGAGGCCTGAACAGCCTCGAGGCTGGAGCGCGCCATGTTCCAGGCGCCACGAACGGGGCCCGGCCCCGCGCTGCAGGACCCGTCTCGCACCGGGGTCACGTGCACCGTGTCCGCCCGCCCGCTCACCGATCCGCCGACACCCAGGTGGGCATCGAGAGCGGGCGTGGACGGCGGTGGCCGGAGCCCGCGATCCGGACCGACCACGCGTCTGCCACGGCCGGGCCGTGCGCGGGCGTCCCGGGCTGTTTTGACGCGCGATTGTAGACTGGCACGGTGAACGTGCAACCCCAGAGCTCCCCGTCCTCCGGCCCCGACCGCGCCCACCTGCGGGTCATCGACCTGCGCGGGCAGCACCTGGGCTGGGACGAGCTGCGGGGCGTGGTGCCGCGCCAGGCGGCGTCGTCGGTCTCCGCGGCCGAGGACACCGTCCGGGGGATCATCGAGGACGTCCGCGCGCGCGGGGCGGACGCGCTGCGCGAGCTGGCCCACCGGTTCGACGGTGTGGAGCAGCAGCGCCTGCGCGTGGGCCCCGAGCAGATCGAGCGGGCCGTTGCGGAGCTGGCCCCGGAGGTCCGGCGCGCCCTGGAGACCGCCATCGCCCGCACCCGGGCGTTCGCCGAGGCCCAGCGCCCGCGGGACGTCGAGGTGGAGGTGGCACCCGGGGCGGTGCTGCGCCACCGCTGGACCGCGGTGCGCCGCGCGGGCCTCTACATTCCCGGGGGACTGGCCGTGTACCCGTCCTCCGTGGTGATGAACGTGGTGCCGGCCCAGGCCGCGGGCGTGGAGTCTGTGGTGCTGTGCTCGCCCCCGCAGAAGGAGTTCGGCGGTCTGCCGCACCCCGTGATCCTGGGGGCGGCCGGGCTGCTCGGCGTGGACGAGGTGTGGGCCGTGGGCGGTGCCCAGTCCCTCGCGGCCATGGCCCTGGGTGTGACGGACGGCCAGGACGTCCTCGAGCCCGTGAACACCCTCACCGGCCCCGGCAACATCTTCGTGGCCACGGCCAAGCGCCAGCTGCGCTCCCTCGTGGGGGTGGACGCCGAGGCGGGGACCACCGAGATCGCCGTCCTCGCGGACGACTCCGCGGACCCGCGCTACGTGGCCGCGGACCTGATCTCCCAGGCGGAGCACGACCCCGCGGCGGGCTCGGTGCTCATCACCGACTCGCCCGGGCTGGCCCGAGCCGTGGAGCGCGAGCTCGACCGGCAGGTTCCCGCGGCACGGCACCGTGAGCGGATCGCCACGGCCCTGGGCGGTCCGCAGTCCGGGGTGGTGCTCACGGACGGGCTGGAGCAGTCGATCGCGGTTGCGGACGCGTACGCCGCGGAGCACCTGGAGATCCACACACGCGACGCCCGCGCGGTGGCCGCACGGGTCCGCAACGCCGGGGCCATCTTCGTGGGCCCGTACAGTCCCGTGCCGCTGGGGGACTACGCCGCCGGCTCCAACCACGTGCTGCCCACGGGCGGCACCGCGGTGTTCGCGTCCGGGCTGCAGGCCGCATCCTTCATGAAGGCCGTGCAGGTGGTCGAGTACACCCGCGAGGCGCTCGCCGAGCTGGAGGGGGACATCGTGGCCCTGTCCGGCAGCGAGGACCTGCCCGCGCACGGGCGCGCCGTGACCATCCGCTCGGAGGACCATGACGGCGGGGACGCCCGCGGCGCGGAGGGGTCCGTGCGCGCCACCGCCCCGGGCCCCACGTCCGGGGCGGACGACGACGCCGCGTCCCGCGCGGGTGACGCCGGCCGCCTCTCGGGGGCGCCCGGCACCGGATCCTCCGACACCCATGGGAAGGGCTGAGCCGTGCACTGTCCGTTCTGCCGCCACAACGACTCCAAGGTGGTGGACTCCCGCACCTCGGACGACGGCACGTCCATCCGTCGCCGCCGCCGCTGCACCGAGTGCGGCCGACGCTTCTCCACGCTGGAGACCACGTCCATCTCCGTGATCAAGCGTTCCGGGGTCACCGAGCCGTTCGACCGGCAGAAGATCGTCAACGGCGTGCGCAAGGCTTGCCAGGGCCGGCCCGTGAGCGAGGACGACCTCGCGATGCTCGCGCAGGAGGTCGAGGAGTCCATCCGGGCGTCCGGCAGCGCCGAGGTGGAGGCGCACGACGTGGGCCTGGCCATCCTGCCGCCGCTGCGCCGCCTGGACGTCGTGGCGTACCTGCGCTTCGCGTCCGTGTACCAGGCCTTCGAGGACCTGGAGGACTTCGAGCGGGCCATCGACGTGCTGCGGGACCAGCAGGCCGAGCTGGCGGGCCAGCAGACGCTCGTTCCCCCCGCCGCACGCTCCGCCGCTCCGGCACGACGCCGCTCGGGCCGCAAGGACGCGCCCGCCACCCCCGCGGGACCGGCCGGCACGGCAGCGGCGGCGAACAGCACCGAGGAAGCACACGTCGGCGCCGGGGAGGCAGGAACCAGCGCCGCGGAGGCACAAGCCAGCGCCGCCGAGGCGTCAGCTGGTGCCGACAACGCGTCGGCTGGCTCTGGGGAGCCGTCGGCCGGAACCGCAGACACATCCCCCCGGGCTGCACCGGGGTCCAAGGGCACGTCCCGCAGGAAAACATCCGATCGGTCGGCGTCCGGCGCCGCGGAGGGTGATGACGCACCGGAGGGGGCGGGCGGCAGGTCCGCGGCCCCGCGGCGTCGTCGTACGAGGAAGCCGGCCGAGACCGTCACCCAGCCGCGGCTGCTCTGAGGCCCGTGGGGCGGCGTCGTCGCAGGTTAGCGTGGAGGACGGCGACCCGTCGCGGGGTGTGCACTGCTACTGTCGGGTCGTGGTGACGAAGCAGATGACCCCCGCCCCCGGGACGCAGCCGGTCGAGATCGTGCCGGCGTCCCCCTCCGACGCCGCGGGTGCCGCGGCCACGCTGGCCGAGGCGTTCGCCGGTGACGCCCACGTGCTGGGCCTGCTGCCGCGCGGCGAGGTGACCGGCTCGCTCACGCGGCTGTGGCGCCGGATCGTGCACGAGACGTTCGAGGCCGGCGGGCACGTGTACCTGGCGGTGGGGGAGGACCGCTCCCGGCCCGAGGGCGTGGCCCTGTGGGAGGCGCCCGAGAGCAAGGTGCACCTGTCCCAGATGCTGCCGGGGCTGCTGTCCTACGCGCGCGTGTTCCGCGGCCGCATTGCCGATGCGTTCATCACCGAGTTCCTCACCCAGCGCGCCCACCCGCGCGATCCGCACTGGTACCTTAAGGCGCTGGGGACGCTGCCCCGGGCGCAGGGAACGGGGATCGGCACGCGGCTGCTCGAGGACCGCCTCGTGGCGATCGACCGGGAGCACGCGGGGACGTACCTCGAGGCCTCCACCGAGCGGCTGGTGCCCTACTACGAGCGTTTCGGATTCGCCTCCCGCGGTCCTGTCCCGTGCCGGGGCACCGTTCCCGCGGTGGGCATGTGGCGCCCTCCCGCCGTCTGACGAGGTGCGCGGCGGCACTGGTTCGGCCGGGACACCGCGCCGTGGTGCCGCGACGGCACGGGTGCCGGAGTCAGGCCGTGGGCGGCGCGGGAGGCACCCGGGGCGGCGTGCGGCGAGCCGTGCCCAGTTCGACCGCCGCCGCAACGAAGGCCGCCAGCGCGGACGCGCACGCGCCCAGGACGGCGAACTCTCCGACCTCCCCGGTCCTCTGCTCGGAGAGCCCCCACCACTGCAGGGCGCTGGGGGTCGTGGTTTCGCGGGTGTCCTCGACCTCGCCCACCGTCAGTGCCAGGACCACCAGCAGCAGCCAGTGGACCGGCAGGAAGACCGTGGTCCACACCCCCGCGGCGCAGGGCCGCACCAGGCAGGCCCGTGCCGTCACGAGAACCGCCAGCACCATGCCCACGAGCCACATCACGGGCACGCCGACGAGGAGGTGGACGAGCGTGAGGAGCCCGTGGAGTCCGAAGGCCGGCCTCAGGACGAGGACCAGTGGCGGGAGCCCCAGGACCACGGGCCACACGAGCCAGGCCACGAGCCGCTGCAGGACGGATGCCGGGCGGGCACGTCTCCTCGACGAACGGCCCGGCCGCCAGGGAGCCACCGGGGCGGGCGCGGGGCTGGTCACGAGACCGGTCCTGCGCAGGCCGGAGGGATGACGCCGCCCGCGTGCGCCAACGCTGATCCGTCCGTCACGCGCGGGCTCGTGACGGCCCAGCGCGTGGCTGCCCTGCTCCGCGGTGACCGACCGAGGCGCTCACCCGTGCAGTGCGGGGCGGGCCCGAGCCGGGGCGCCCGGTCGTGATTGTCTCCCATCCGTCCACGGGCTCAAGCTAGCCAGGTTGGCAGGAGCGGCAACAGGGATCGCGCCCGGCTGTGGAGGACGCGGCTGGCGTCGGCGAAGCCCGCCGCGGACAGATGCATCGAGGATGCAGCACGCCCCGCTCGTCCGAGGACGGGCGGGGCGTGCACCGGTGGGCCCTGCCGGGATCGAACCGACGACATCTACGGTGTAAACGTAGCGCTCTACCAGCTGAGCTAAAGGCCCGGGGATCGGGTGGGCACGACTGGAGCAGCTGCCAGCACCCGATTGGGAGTCAGCCTACCGTTCGGTCGGGTTCTCGCGCAGGGGCGGCGCGGTGAGCTTGCACACGTGGCGCTCACCCGGGGCTCCGCGGTTTGACACCGCAGCGTCACCGGGGGTTAAAATGACGGTGCAGCACGCGGGAGACCGCAGTGTTCACCAGGGGACGCTGGTGCGCTTGATCGCTTTCGAGCGTGACAGATACGGCGGTTCGATTCCGTCGGTCTCCACGACACGGACAGCCCCGGAACCACCAGGTTCCGGGGTTTTCTCGTGCCCGCGGCCGCCCGGTGTCCGGGACGGCTGCACCGTGTCCCCGCGGGTGCGTAGGCTGGGGACATGGCTGCAGAAAACAAAGCTGATATCGGTGTCACCGGCCTTGCCGTGATGGGCGCCAACCTTGCCCGCAACTTCGCGCACCACGGCTACACCGTGGCCCTGCACAACCGTTCCGTGGCGAAGACGGACGCCCTGATCGAGGAGCACGGCTCCGAGGGCGAGTTCATCCGCACGGAGACCATGCAGGAACTCGTGGACTCTCTGGAGCGCCCACGCCGCGTGCTGATCATGGTCAAGGCCGGCGCACCCGTGGACTCGGTCATTGAGCAGCTCACGCCGCTGCTGGACGAGGGCGACATCATCATCGACGGCGGCAACTCGTACTTCCAGGACACCCGGCGCCGTGAGCGCGAGTGCGCGGAGAACGGGCTGCACTTCGTCGGCGTGGGCGTCTCCGGCGGTGAGGAGGGCGCGCTCAACGGCCCGTCCATCATGCCGGGCGGCTCGGAGGAGTCCTACAGGACCCTGGGCCCCATGCTCGAGGACATCTCCGCCAAGGCGGACGACGGCGCTCCGTGCTGCGCGTGGATCGGCACGGACGGCGCGGGGCACTTCGTGAAGATGGTGCACAACGGCATCGAGTACGCGGACATGCAGGTGATCGGCGAGGCCCACGAGCTGCTGCGCTCCGTGGCCGGGCTCGAGCCGGCCGAGCAGGCGGACGTGTTCGACCGGTGGAACACCACCGAGCTGTCCTCCTACCTCATCGAGATCACCGCCCAGGTGCTGCGCCAGGTGGACCCGAAGACCGGCAAACCGTTCATCGACATCGTCGCGGACGCCGCGGGCCAGAAGGGCACCGGGCGCTGGACCGTGCAGGAGGCCCTGGAGCTCGGTTCCCCGGTCACCGCGATCGCCGAGTCCGTGTTCGCGCGCGCGCTGTCCTCCTCGGAGCCCGCGATGCGCAAGGAGGCCCAGGAGGTGCTGCCCGCGGGCATCGGGGACACCACGGAGGACGTCGTGAAGGACCCCGGGTTCGTGGAGGACGTCCGCAAGGCGCTCTACGCCTCCAAGCTCGTGGCCTACGCCCAGGGCCTGGACATGCTCACCATGGCTGGACGCGAGTACGGCTGGACCCTGGACCTCGCCACGATCGCGAGCCTGTGGCGCAACGGCTGCATCATCCGTGCCGATCTGCTCAACGTGATCATGAAGGCCTACGAGGGTGACAAGGCCCCGCTGAACCTGCTCTTCGCGCCCGAGTTCGTGAATTCCATTGAGGACGCCCTGCCGGCGTGGCGTCGCGTGGTCGCCCGCGCGGTGGAACGCGGCATCCCCGCCCCGGTGTTCTCCTCGGCGCTCGCATACTACGACGGCCTGCGTCGCCCGCGTCTGAACGCCGCGCTGACCCAGGGTCTGCGCGACTACTTCGGCGCGCACACCTACAAGCGCATCGACGATCCCGAGTCCAGCTTCCACGTGCTGTGGAGCGGGGACCGTTCCGAGGTCGTCTCCTGATTGTGCAGCTCAGAGACCAGAGCTCGGCGCCCTGACGCACTGACAGCGGGCCGGTTCCTCCGACGAGGAACCGGCCCGTTCTCGTCGTGGGTACACGGCCCCGGGTAACGGCGTCGCGGGGTCTCGTCCCGGCGCCAGGCTCCCATGGGGTCCGTGCAGCGAAAAGACGCCCGTTCCCCGACAGGGGGAGCGGGCGCCGTCGTGGTGGCGGGAGGGGAGCTCTCAGATCCACATGGCGGGGTCGATGTAGGTGGCCGGGTCCACGAGCGGCTCCTGCTTCTCCGGTGTCCTGCGGCGGACCTTGCCGGGGATGCCCGTGACGATGGAGTCCTCGGGGACGTGCTTGACCACCACGGCGTTGGCGCCCACCGAGGAGTCGTGGCCCACGGTGAGCGGGCCGAGGATCTTGGCCCCCGCGCCGATGGTGACCCGGTCCCCGATGGTGGGGTGGCGCTTGACTGGCTCCAGCGAGCGGCCGCCCAGCGTGACACCGTGGTAGATCATGACGTCCTCGCCGATCTCTGCCGTCTCCCCGATCACGACCCCCATGCCATGGTCGATGAAGAAGCGGCGGCCGATCGTGGCCCCCGGGTGGATTTCCACTCCAGTGGCGAAACGCGCGACCTGGGACACGGTGCGGGCCAGCAGCCGCCGCTCGGGCTTCTGCCACAGCCGGTGGGAGAGCCGGTGCGCCCAGATGGCGTGCAGCCCGGAGTAGTTCAGCACGATCTCCACGGCGGAGCGCGCCGCGGGGTCGTGGGTGCGGGCCGTGTCGATGTCCTCGCGGAGTCGGCGCCAGAAGCTCACGTGAAATTCCCCTTCGGTGGTGGACCGGCAGACCGGTCCATTGTCCCAGGTCGGCGGGCCGTGCACGCCGCGCCCGAGTGCCGGGCGCGGGGCCGGGAGGCGGTGAAAGTGACGAACGGGTGCCCGGGGCGCGCCGGTGAGGGTGCAGGCCCCGGGCACCCGCAATGCCCGTTGGTGGGTGCGATCAGCCCCGGATGTCCTCGTAGAGGATGGTGGAGATGTAGCGCTCGCCGAAGTCGCAGACCACGGCCACGATCAGCTTGTCGCGGTTCTCGTCCTTCGCAGCCTCCTGCAGGGCGGCCCACACGATGGCGCCGGAAGAGATGCCTCCGAGAATGCCCTCCTTGGTGCCGAGGTCGCGTGCGACCCTCACGGAGTCCTCCACGGTGACGTCGTAGACGTCGTCGTAGACCTCGCGGTCCAGGACGTCCGGCACGAAGTTGGCGCCGAGGCCCTGGATCTTGTGGGGCCCGGCCTTGCCCTCGGTGAGCAGCGGGGAGTCGGAGGGCTCCACGGCGATGAGGCGCACGTCCGACTTCTGCTCGCGCAGGTACTTCCCGACGCCGGAGATGGTGCCACCGGTGCCGACGCCCGCCACAAAGACGTCCACCTGCCCGTTCGTGTCCTCCCAGACCTCCGGACCCGTGGTCTCGTAGTGCACCTGGGGGTTCGCGGGGTTGGCGAACTGGCTCGCGAGCACCGCGTTCTCGGTGGTGTCCACGATCTCCTGGGCCTTGTCCACCGCGCCGCGCATGCCGTCCGCGCCGGGGGTCAGCACGATCTCCGCGCCGTAGGCGCGCAGCATGACGCGACGCTCGGTGGACATGGTCTCCGGCATGGTCAGGATGACCTTGTAGCCGCGGGCCGCACCCACCATGGCGAGCGCGATGCCGGTGTTGCCGGAGGTGCCCTCCACGATCGTGCCGCCGGGCTTGAGCTGGCCGGAGGCCTCGGCCGCGTCCACGATGGCCTTGCCGATGCGGTCCTTCACGGAGTTGGCGGGGTTGTAGAACTCGAGCTTGACGGCCACGTTGCCGGGGAGGTCCTTGTCGAGCCGGTTCAGCCGGACCAGGGGGGTGCCCCCCACGATCTCCGTGACGTCGTTGTAGATGGTGCCCATGGCGTGTCTCCTGTTCGGTGGTATCGCGTTCGCGGCATGCGGGTGCCGCGGACCGTACGGGGATTCCGTGTCAGCGTAGTCGCGACGAGGCGTGGGATCTCAGTCCGTGAGCCACGCGGCGTAATGTTTGCGGACCTTGGCCAGTTTGGGGTTGATGATCACCTGGCAGTATCCGTTGAACGGCTGGTTGCCGTAGAAGTCCTGGTGGAAGTCCTCGGCCTCGTGCAGGGGGCCCAGGGGCTCCACCGTGGTGACCACGGGGTCCTCGAACAGCTCCTGCGCGCGGGCGATCGCGGCCTCGAAGGTGCGCCGCTGCTCGTCGTCCGCGGGGAACATCGCGGAGCGGTACTGCGTGCCCACGTCGTAGCCCTGGCGGTTCAGCGTGGTGGGGTCGTGGCCCGTGAAGAACAGGTCCAGGACCACCTCGGCGGGAACCACGTCCGGGTCGAAGGTGACCTCCACGGCCTCGGCGTGCCCGGTGGTGCCCGAGCACACGCTCTCGTAGTCGGGGTGCGCGGTGTGCCCGCCGGTGTACACGCTGCGGACCCGCTGCACGCCGCGCGTCCGGCGGTAGACGGCGTCGAGGCACCAGAAGCAGCCACCGGCCAGCACGAACGTCTGCGGTGCGGATGAAGTCATGCCCAGTACAACGCGCGGCACGTCAGAAGATTCCCGGGCGCGCCGCTGCGGGCCCTCCTAGGATGGGCTGCATGGACACCGCGCACCCGCCCAGCACCACTGCCACCCTGCAGGACGTCGTGGACGTCGCGGACCGCCTGTGGCCCTTCCGGCTGCAGGAGGACTGGGACGCGTCCGGGCTCGCCGTGGGCCGGCCCGAGCGGCCGGTGCGGCGCATCCACCTCGCGGTGGACCCGGTGGCCTCGGTGGTGGCGGAGGCGGTCGACGCGGGTGCGGACCTGCTGCTGACCCACCACCCCCTGCTGCTGCGCGGGGTCACCTCGGTGGCCGCGGACGGCTTCAAGGGCCGCGCGATCCACGACCTCGTCGAGGGCGGCTGCGCCCTGCTGAGCTGCCACACCAACGCCGACGCCGCGCGCCGCGGCGTCTCGGACGCGCTGATCGCCGCGTGCGGTGTGAACCCCGACGACGCCGCACCGCTCGTCCCGGACGCCGCGGACCCCCGCGTGGGGCTGGGTCGGGTGGGCACCCTGGAGCACCCCGTGACGCTCGCGGAGCTCGCGGAGCGTCTCGCCCTGCGGATTCCACCCGCGGTGCAGGGCCTGCGCGTGGCGGGGGAGCCGGGGCGGCGGATCGGCACGGTCGCGGTGTGCGGCGGATCGGGGGACTCGCTGTTCGACACCGTGCGCGCCCACGGCGCGGACGTGTACGTGACCGCGGACCTGCGGCACCACCCGGCGTCGGAGGCCCGGGAGCGCGCCCTGGGCCCGGGCGAGCACGGCACCCCCGCGCTGATCGACGCCGCCCACTCCGCGAGCGAGGCCCTGTGGCTGCCGTGGGCCGCGGAGGACCTGCAGCGGGCCCTGTCCGCACGGGGCTTCGAGGTGGACGTGCACGTGAGCGCGCTGCGCACCGACCCCTGGGACTTCACGGTGCCGACCCCACCGGGCTGAGCCCGTCGGCACGGCCCCGCAGGCGGGACACCCCGGCTCGGCCCGCTCCCTGCCGGCCCGCGCACCGCCGCTCGGCCGGGAAGGCAGGGGAGGAGCGGGCTCCCGCGAGCACGTTCCCACCCGGCCCCGTCACCGGCCGCGCGCCCCGGGTCCACCCCGCACCGTCCGTCACCACCGAACCGGAGGAAGACTCCCATGGCTTCACCCCGTACGTCCCTGACCGCCCTGCTGGAGCTGCAGGCGGTGGACTCCCGCCTGCTCACCACGCTGCGCCGCGCGAAGGAGCTCCAGACCTCCGAGAGGGTGGCGGCTCTGATGACCCGCCGCACCCAGGCCATTGCCGCCGCCCGTGAGCTGGACGCCGCCGTGCAGCGCGCGCAGGAGGCCGTCCAGCAGGCCGAGCAGGCGGTGACCGAGATCCAGACGAGGATCGACCGGGACACCCAGCGGCTGAACGCGGGTGGAACGTCCAAGGACCTGATGGGCATCCAGCACCAGATCGACACGCTCACCGCCCAGCGGGACCGGGCGGAGGAGGAGCAGCTCGGCGCCATGGACCACGCCGAGGAGGTCGCCGCCGACCGGGAGCGCAAGCAGCCGCTGCTGCGGTCCGCGGACGCGGAGGCCCGCGCGGCGGTGGCCGAGCGGGACGCGGAGCTGGCGCGCCTCCAGGAGGAGCACGCCCGCCTGGGCGCAGAGCGCTCGCGGCTGGCCTCAGGCATCGCCGACGCCGCGCTGCTGGATCGCTACGACAGTCTGCGCACCGCGCGCGGAGGGGGCCGGATCGCCGTCGCCCGCTGGGAGCACGGGACGTGCGGGGCGTGCGGCACCCGGCTGAGCCCCGCGGACGCCGCGGCGCTGGAGGCCACCCCGGAAGCCACCGTCCCGCAGTGCCCGGAGTGCTCGGCGATGCTCGTGCTCTGACCCGCGGCCGTGACCCGGACACCGGCGAACGCCGCATCCGGGGACCCGCAGGCGCCGCGGGCGGCGACGTCTCCGGGAGCGCCTCGGGCGGGCGTGCGCGGACGCGGTAGGATCATGGCGGACAGGTGGGCCGGGCGACCGCGCGGCGTCGTCGTTCGCGACGGCGTCTCGAGGAAAGTCCGGGCTCCGCAGAGCAGGACGGTGGGTAACACCCACTCGGGGAAACCCGCAGGACAGTGCCACAGAAAACAGACCGCCCGCCGCGAGCGGGTCAGGGTGAAAAGGTGGTGTAAGAGACCACCAGCGCGCCGGGTGACCGGCGCGGCTCGGTAAACCCCGTCCGGAGCAAGGCCATGCAGGGCGCGTTCGAGGGCTGCTCGCCCGAGCGTCCGGGTAGGCTGCTCGAGCCGTGCGGCAACGCACGGCCTAGATGGATGGTCGTCACCGCGGTGCGGGCAACCGGCCGCGGCACAGAACCCGGCTCACAGGCCCACCTGTCCACCACACCCCCGTGCCTGGAAGGCGGCACTGCGGGTGCGCGCGGGTCCCTAGACTCGTGGGGTGCTCATTCTGCTCCCGCCCTCCGAATCGAAGACCGCCCCCGCCGCTGGTGAGCCCCTGGACCTCACCTCCCTCTCGCTGCCCGAGCTCACTGAGGCCCGTGACGGGCTCGCGGACGAGCTCGCGGCCGTGAGCGCCCGCCCGGACGCGCTGGACGTGCTCGGGGTGGGCCCCTCCCTGGCTGACGACGTCGCCCGCAACCGGTGCCTGCGCACCGCACCCGCCGCACCTGCCCTGGAGGTCTACACCGGGGTGCTCTACGACGCCCTGGACGCGGGCTCGCTGCCGCCAGACGCGCGGCGCGTGGCGGAGGACTCGGTGCTGGTGGTCTCAGCGCTGTGGGGTGCGGTGCGTCCGACGGACCGGATCCCGGCGTACCGCCTGTCGATGGGGGCCGCGCTGCCCGGCACCGGCAAGCTCGGGACGTGGTGGAAACCCCGGCTCACCCCGTTGCTGGACGCACTCGCCGCCCACCGGGTGGTCGTGGACTGCCGGTCGGCGGCCTACGCGGCCGCGTGGGCCCCGCCCGCGCCGCGCACCGTCACCGTGCGCGTGGAGCAGCGCAGACCGGACGGCACCCGCTCGGTGGTCTCCCACCACGCCAAGCACACCCGCGGTCTGGTGGCACGGACGCTGTGCGAGGCCCGGGCCGCAGGTGCGGCGCTGGAGACGGTCGAGGGCGTGCGGGACGCCGTGGCCTCCCGCTGGGAGGTGGAGCTGCGGCAGCCTGCGGGCCGGAAGGCTGGGGTGCTGACCGTGGTGCTGGACCCGCAGTGACCCTCGGGTGCGTGCGCGACGGTGTCCCCGCGACGGCGCGTCCGCGACAGCGCGGCTGCAACGGTGCGTTCACCACGGTGCCTTCGTGTCGGTGCACCGACAGCGGTGCGTCCCCGGGAGCACCGCCCGGATGCCGGAGTCAGTGGCCGAACGGGTCCTCGTCCACGCCGGGAAGCCACGTGGAGTCCGTGCCCCACTCCTCGCGGCGGATGGCCTTGCGGGCACGGCGGCTCCACTTGGGGTTGAGACGGTCCACGTAGAGCTTGCCGTCCAGGTGGTCGTACTCGTGCTGCATCACCCGGGCGAACCAGCCGTTGGCCTCGAACGCCACGGGGTCCCCGTTCTCGTCCTGGCCGGCGATCCGCACCCAGTCCGCGCGCTTGAGCGGCCACGCCTGGCCGGGCACGGACAGGCAGCCCTCGGACTCCTCGTCCGGGTCCGGTGCCACCTCGGAGATCTTCCCCGTGGTCAGCACCGGGTTGACCAGGGTGCCGCGCGGGGGGACGCCGTCCTCGTTCTCGTAGAGGTACGTGAAGATCCGCAGCCCCACCCCGATCTGGGGAGCCGCCAGTCCCACGCCGTGGGAGGCGTCCATGGTCTCGTGCATGTCCGCGACCAGGGTGCGCAGGGCGGCGTCGAACTCCGTGACCCGCGCGGCGGGACGGTGCAGCACGGGGTGGCCGGAGATCACGATGGGACGGATGCTCATGCGGGAGGTACCTCGGAGGTCGTGGGCGGGTGCGGTGAGCGCGCTCGGGCAGCGGGGGCGCGCGGCCGGAGCACAATATATCGTGTCGGGACCGTCAGTAAGATGTGTATCCTCGCCGGAGGGCCGTGCGGGAGTGCGTGCACGGCGTCGCAGCGGACCCGGACCGCAGGCGCGGTCGAACCGGGGTCCCGCGGGTGCTGTCAGCACCGGCCGCCGAATCCGCCTACCGCAGGAGGTCCACCGAGTGAGGGTTGCGTCCCTACCCCACGGTCACGCGTACGTGCAGCACCTGAGCGACCCGGCCGAGGACCACGGCGTGCTCCGACTGCCGGACCCCGCGCCCGAGCACCCCGTGCCAGGGGCCCCGTGGTGGCCGCTCGTGATGCTCGACGAGGCCTGGATCCGGGACAACGCCCACCGCTTCGACGTGTACCACCTGCACTTCGGCTTCGACCAGACCCCGCCCGAGACCCTGCAGCGGATCATCGACACCCTCCACGCACTGGGCAAGCCGTTCGTGTACACGGTCCACGACCTGCGCAACCCACACCAGGTGGACCCCGCCGCGCAGGACGCCGCGCTGGACGTGCTCGTGCCCGGAGCGGACGCGCTGATCACCCTCACGGACGGCGCCGCCGAGGTCATCCGTGACCGCTGGGACCGCACCGCCACCGTGGTCCCGCACCCGCACGTGCTGCCCCTGGACCGCTGGCGGCCGCGGGACCCCGTGGGCCCGGTGCCCACCGTGGGCCTGAGCTTCAAGAGCATGCGGGCCAACATGGCGCCGCTGCCCATGGCCGAGGTGCTGCTGGGGCACGCGGCCCGCGGCCGCATCCGCCTGGTGCTCGACGCCCACACCGACGTGGTCACCCCGGGCGAGCGCCACCACGATGTGCGGGTGGCGCGTCTGCTGGACTCCGCCCGCCGCACCCCCAGCACCCGGGTGGAGGTGCACGGGATCTACACGGACGAGCAGCTGTGGGACCACCTGCGCGGTCTGGACCTCTCCGTGCTGCCCTACCGCTTCGGCAGCCACTCCGGGTGGCTCGAGCTGTGCCACGACCTCGGCACCCGGGTGCTCGCCCCGCGGACCGGTTTCTACCACCGGCAGCATCCCGGCGTGCTCGCCTTCGACTGGGACCCCTCCGGCGCTCCCCGTGAGGACCAGGTGGAGGCCGCCCTCGCGAGCCTGCCGGGGCAGCCCCCGTGGCAGGCGGACGCCTTGCAGCGCCGCGCACAACGACGCCGTATCGCCGCCTCCCACGCGGAGGTCTACCACCGCGCGGTGGCCGCGCTCGTAGACAGCTCGGGGGGTGCCGCATGAAGGTCGCCCTGCTGGCGCACGACCGGTTCCCCATCATCCCGCCGTTCTCCGGGGGTCTGGAGTCCTTCACGTGGCACCTGGCCCGCGGGCTGCGGGCGAGGGGCATCGACGTGGTGGTCTTCGCGGCGCCCGGTTCCGACCCCCAGCTGGGGATCGAGGAGCTGGACGTGGAACCGCTCGTGCTCTCCGACGAGGCCCGCAACGACGTCTCCATGCCGCCCGAGGCGCAGGTGCGGGAGACGTTCTCCTACCTGCAGGTGATGCGGGCGTTCGCGTCCCGGCCGGACATCGACGTGGTGCACAACAACTCGCTGCACTTCCTGCCGATCGTGATGTCCGGTGCCATCCCACAGCCGCTGCTGACCACGCTGCACACCCCGGCCACGCCGTGGCTGGAGCCGGCGCTGCGGCTCACGCCCACCGCGCACACCGTGGCCGTCAGCGACTCCGTGGCGCAGCTGTGGAGCACCATCACCCCCGCGCGGGTGATCCGCAACGGGGTGGACCCGCACGAGTGGCGCCCCGGCCCGGGCGGGGACACCCTCGTGTGGTCCGGGCGCATCGTCCCGGAGAAGGCCCCGCACATTGCCGCGCTGATCGCCAGCAAGGCCGGGTGGCGGCTGCGGATCGCCGGGCCGGTCGCGGACCGGCAGTACTTCGAGACCCGGCTCAAGCCGCTGCTCGACGAGAGCATCACCTACGTGGGCCACCTGGACACCGGGCAGCTGCGGGACCTCGCGGGCCACAGTGCCGCGAGCCTCGTGACCCCCGCGTGGGAGGAGCCCTACGGTCTCGTGGCCGCCGAGGCCATGGCGTGCGGCACCCCGGTGCTCGCCGTGGCCCGCGGCGGGCTGAGCGAGATCGTCCGCTTCCCCGGAGGGCTCACGTCCCAGCCCGGGGCGAGCGAGGCGGAGACGGTGGCAGCGGCCGCGGCCATGCTGCCGCTGGTCGTGGCCATGGACCGCGCACGGGTGCGCCGCTACGCGCTCGAGCACTGCTCGCTGGACGCCACGGTGGACGCGTACGTCGAGCTCTACCGGGAGCTGGTGGGGGCGTGATCGGCTACTACGTCCACCACCACGGTCTCGGACACCGCAACCGGGCCACGCAGATCGCGCGTGAGCTGACCGTGCCGGTCGTGGGCTTCAGCTCGCTCGGGCGCCCTGAGGGGTGGCCGGGCGAGTGGGTGTGGCTGCCGGAGGACACCACCGAGCACCCGGTGGACCCCACCGCCCACGGCGTGCTGCACTGGGCCCCGCTGGGCCACCCCGGTCACCGCGAGCGCCTGGGCCTGATCGCCGAATGGCTGCGCTCGGACGTGGACCTCATGGTCACGGACACCTCAGCCGAGGTCACCCTGCTGGCCCGGCTCATGGGTGTGCCCACGGTGGTCCTCGCGATGCGCGGGGACCGCACCGACCGCACGCACCGCGCCGCCTACGACGCCGCCACGGCCCTGATCGCGCCGTGGTCCCGCGAGACGGCGGAGCCCTACTGGCCCGAGGCGTGGACCCGCAAGACCACCTTCACCGGGGCCATCTCCCGTTTCGACGAGCCGGTCGCCCCCGCGCCGCGGGACGCCGGCCCCACCGGGGCCACGCCCGGGATGCGCGACTCCGACCCCAGCGGCGGCGTTCCCGAGACGCCCGTTCCCGACCCGGCCGGCATCGTCTCCGCACTGCCCGACGCCGACCCGGCCGGAGCGGCCCCCGCGCTGCAGGGAACCGGCTCGAGCGGCGTCGTTCCCGCGCTGCAGGACGGCGAGACGAGCGGCGTCGTGCCCGGCGAGCGCGTGCTGGTCGTGTGGGGGCGCGGCGGCACCGAGGTGGGGGACGCCCAGATCGACGCCGCCCGCGCCGCGACCCCGGGCTGGGCCTGGACCGTGCGCACCCCGGACGCACCCTCACCGGACCTGTGGCGGGAGCTGCACGAGGCCACCGTGGTGGTGACCCACGGCGGGAACAACGCCGTGGCCGAGCTCTCGGCGGTGCAGGCTCACGCAGTGGTCGTCGCGCAGCCGCGCCCGCACGACGAGCAGGAGGCCACCGCGGCTGCCCTGGACCGGGCCGGGATCTGCGTGGGGCTCGCGCGCTGGCCCGAGGCACACGAGTGGCCCGGGCTGCTAGCGCGCGCCCTCACCCTCGGCGGCGAGCGGTGGGAACGGTGGCGTCACGGTGACGGGGCGCACCGCGCGGCCCGCGCCATGGAGGAGCTGCTGAGCGGTGGGGTCCGGTGAGCGCGGCCGTCGTGACCATCGCCAGCGGCCGGCACACGCACCTGCGGCGTCAGCGCGAGTGGCTCGCCGCGCAGAGCGAGGCACCCCTGGCCCACGTGGTCGTGAGCATGGGGGACCCCGGGATCCGGGACGTGGTGGCCCAGCACCCGGACGTGCCGAGCGAGCTCGTGGAGCTGCCCCCGGCGGCGGAGCTGCCTTTGGCCGCGGCGCGCAACGCCGGAGTGCGGCGGGCCGCGGAGCTCGGCGCGGACACCGTGGTGCTGCTCGACGTGGACTGTCTGCCCCACGAGCACCTGGTGCGCGACTACACGTGGGCCCTCCGGGAGCTGGACGGCGCCCCGGCCGTGGTGAGCGGACGCGTGCAGTACCTGCCCGAGGGCATGTCGGAGGCCGAGCACACCCCGCAGACCGTGGCGCGGCTGGGCCGAGACCACCCGGCGCGGGTGCTGCCGGAGCCCGGGGCGCTCGAGGCGGCCGACCCCCGCATGCTGTGGTCCCTGTCCCTGGCGTGCACGGTCAGCACGTGGGACCTCGCCGGTGGCTTCGACGAGCGCTACGTGGGCTACGGCGGAGAGGACACGGACTTCGGTCAGCGGCTGGCGGCCGCCGGGGGAACGCTGTGGTGGCTCGGGGGAGCCACGGCGTACCACCAGTACCACCCCACGCAGTCCCCGCCCGTGCAGCACGTCTCCGCCATCGTCCGCAATGCGGCCCTGTTCCAGTACACCTGGGGCTTCGAGCCCATGGAGGGCTGGTTGCGGGAGTTCGCCTCCCGCGGGCTCATCGTGCGGGAGGGCGGACGCTGGCGCGAGACCGCCCGGGATTCGGGCGATAGTGCGTGAGCTTACTATTATGCTCGTGTGGTGAGTTCCGAACGTCCTGACATCTCCCTGGCCCTGATCAACGACTACCCGGTGGTGGTCGAGGGCGTGGCGCACATGCTGCGCCGCCACCCCCGGCTCGACGTGGTGGAGCTGGACTCCGGTCTGCTGCCGGAGCAGGACGTGGACGTGGTGCTCTACGACGCCTTCGCGGCCACCGGGCGCGGCACGCGGGACGTGATGCGGCTGCTGGGGGAGGCCCGCTTCCGCAGGGTGGTCATGTACACCTGGAACGTCAGCGCGCAGCGTGTGGACGAGGCCCTGGCCATGGGCATGGACGGGTTCCTGTCCAAGGAGCTCAGCGCGCAGGACCTCGGCGACGCCCTGGTGCGCGTGCACGAGGGCGAGCGCGTGGTGGAGCCGGAGCCCGTGCGCGAGGACGTCACCCCGCCGGACTGGCCCGGCCGCCGGACCGGTCTCTCAGCGCGCGAGGCCGAGGTGATCGCGCTCATCACCCAGGGCTTCACCAATGACGAGATCGCCCGCAACTGCTACCTCAGCATCAACTCCGTGAAGTCCTACATCCGCTCCGCCTACCGCAAGATGGGCGTCGAACGGCGCAGCCAGGCCGTCCTGTGGGGCGTGCAGCACGGGATGGACCCCTCGGGCCAGCAGCGGCGGGTCCTCTCCGCGTGAGCCACCCCGCGCCCCGGCGGGCGGCTCGGCCCCCGCTGGGCCGATCGCGGGTGCGGCCGTCCCGCCCGTGCAGGTGGGTGACGAGTTCCGCCGGCCCGGGGCACAATGGGCGCATGAGCGAAGACGAGTACGCAGCACAGAAGAAGGCCCAGCAGCTCGCCGGCGAGGACGGCGGCTTCCCCGAGCAGGAGCAGACCCCTCCGGGGCTGACCACGGACATGAACCCGCTGCCGGACCACGGCGAGCAGACCTGGGTGGGACGCGGGCGACTGGACGGTCTCAAGGCCCTCGTGACCGGCGGTGACTCCGGGATCGGCCGCGCCGTGGCCATCGCGTTCGCCCGCGAGGGCGCGGACGTGGCCATCAACTACCTCCCCGAGGAGACGTCGGACGCCGAGGACACCCGGCAGTGGATCGAGAAGGCCGGACGCAAGGCGGTCCTGCTCCCTGCCGACCTGCGCGAGGAGTCCCAGGCACGCGGCGTCGTGGACCAGGCCGCGAAGGAGCTGGGCGGGCTCGACATCCTCGTCAACAACGCGGGGTTCCAGTGGGCGCGCCGCGAGGGCGGGCTGCAGGGGCTGAAGTCCGAGGAGATGGACCGGGTCTTCAAGACCAACCTCTACGCGCTGTTCTGGGTCTCCCAGCAGGCGCTGTCGTACCTGAAGGAGGGCTCCTCGATCATCAACGTGAGCTCCATCCAGGCCTACGACCCCTCCGAGAACCTGATCGACTACGCCTCCACCAAGGCCGCGATCAACAACTTCACGGTCAACCTGGCCAGTGAGCTGGGGGAGGAGGGCATCCGCGTCAACGCGGTGGCGCCCGGGCCCATCTGGACCCCCCTGCAGCCCGCCACCAAGGCCGGGGAGGGCATGCCCGCGTTCGGCGGGGACACCCCGCTGGGCCGCGCTGGCCAGCCCTCCGAACTGGCCGGGGCGTTCGTGTTCCTCGCGAGCCCGGCGGAGGCCTCCTACGTCTCGGGCACGGTGATCGGTGTGACCGGCGGCAAGCCCGTCTTCTGAGACCCGCGCACCAGTACCACCCCTGCGGAGCCGCAACCGCCCCCGCAGGGGTGGTGTCATTTCACGGCGTTGGTGGTTGACTGGCACCATGCGAGCACTGACATGGCAAGGACTCGGCGACGTCCGGGTCGAGAACGTTCCCGACCCCGTCCTGCAGGACCCCACCGATGCGATCGTGCGGGTGACCTCCACGGCCATCTGCGGCTCGGACCTGCACCTCTACGGGGTGCTGGCCCCGTACCTGCAGAAGGACTACGTGCTGGGCCACGAGTTCATGGGCGTCGTGGAGGAGGTCGGTTCCGGGGTCTCCAGCCTGCGTCCCGGGGACCGCGTGGTGGTGCCGTTCGTGATCGCGTGCGGCCACTGCTGGATGTGCGACCGCGGGCTGTTCGCGGCGTGCGAGGCCACGCAGATCCGTGAGATGGGCACCGGCGCAGCCCTGTTCGGCTTCTCCTCCCTCTACGGCTCGGTGCCCGGCGGGCAGGCCGAGATGGTGCGCGTGCCGCACGCGGACTTCGGCCCCGTGAAGCTGCCCCAGGACTTCGAGGACGAGCGCTTCCTCTACCTCAGCGACATCCTGCCCACCGCGTGGCAGGGCGTGAAGTACGCGAACGTGGGAGAGGAGGACACCCTCGCGGTGCTGGGCCTCGGTCCCGTGGGGCAGCTGGCGGTGCGCTCCGCAGCCCTGCAGGGCGTCAAGCGCGTCATCGCCGTGGACCTCGTGGACGAGCGCCTGGCGCTGGCCAAGAGCTGGGGTGCGGAGACGGTGGACCTGCGCGAGGTCGACGACGTCTCGGACACCCTCAAGGACATGACCGACGGCCGCGGCCCGGACGGTGTCCTGGACGCCGTGGGCATGGAGGCCCACGGCAACCCGATCGCCGAGAAGGTCGTCGCCGGTGCCGCCCGCCTGCCCAAGGCACTGGGCCGCAAGGCCATCGAGACCGCGGGCATCGACCGACTGGACGCGCTGCACACGGCCATCCACAGCGTGCGCCGTGCGGGCACCGTGTCCCTGTCCGGCGTGTACGGGGGAATGGCGGATCCCATGCCCATGATGGAGATGTTCGACAAGGGCATCACCATGCGCATGGGCCAGTGCCACGTGCGCCACTGGACGGACGAGCTGCTGGAGATCGCCAGCCGGCCCGAGGACGTCCTGGGGCTGGAGTCCCTGGCCACGCACCACGTGTCCCTGGACGAGGCGCCGGAGGCGTACAAGATGTTCCAGGAGAAGAAGGACGGCTGCATCAAGGTGGTCCTCAAGCCGTAGCCCCACCGCGCACGACGACGGCCGGTCACCCCGCGGGGTTGCCGGCCGTTCTCGTGGCCGCACCACGAGCACCGCGGCACCCGGGGCCTGCGGCGGCACCGGGCCCGGGCGGGTCTGCGGCAACGGGGTGTTGGGCTCGGACATGCAGAACGCGGCACCCCGCACGGGGTGCCGCGTTCTGTGTTGACTGGGGTGAGCGACGGGGGTTGAACCCGCGACCTCCTGGACCACAACCAGGCGCTCTGCCGACTGAGCTACGCCCACCATGGAACCCGTGACGGAACCGTTCGGTCCCGCCGGGCAACGACGACCACTATAGCGCAACCGGGGGCGGAATCGCGCATCGGGGGACCGGCGCCCCGCAACCCGTATCGGTGCTCCAGGGGCCGCGCCGGATGTCTCACCCTGGGGCGGCTGTCAGCGCCCCGACCCGGTGGGGGAGGCCTTGATGAGGGCGGCCACCTTCCGGGCGTCGTCCGAGGTGGGCCCCGGGTCCGCGGGGAACAGGATGTGGCGGTAGTAGCGCAGCTCGTCGATGGAGTCCTCGATGTCCCCCAGCGCACGGTGGTTGCCGGTCTTCTCCGGGGCCTGGAAGTAGGCACGGGGGTACCACCGGCGGGCGAGCTCCTTGATGGTGGACACGTCGATCACGCGATAGTGCAGGTGATCCACCAGCTCCGGCATGTCACGGGTGAGGAAGGTCTTGTCCGTGCCCACGGAGTTCCCGCCCAGGGGAGCCTTGCCGGCGTCCGGAACCCACTCGCGGATGTAGTCGAGCACCATGGCCTGGGCCTGGGCCATGTCCATGCCGCGCTCGAGCTCGGGCAGCAGCCCGGAGTTCTCGTGCATGGTGCGCACGAAGTCGTTCATCTGCTCGAGGGCCTGCTGCGGGGGCTTGATCACCACGTCCACGCCGCTGCCGAGCACGTTGAGCTCGTCGTCGGTCACGAGCGCCGCGACCTCGATGAGCGCGTCCTCGGACAGGGACAGCCCCGTCATCTCGCAGTCGATCCACACAATTCTCCGGTTACCAGTCGTCACGTCCCCCAATCTATCGCGTCGGCACCGTCACGGACCCCGCGCGGCCACCGGCGTGCGCTCCACCGGGCGCGGTAGGATCGGGCCCGACCAGCCCCGGCGCGCCCCCAGCGCCCGTGGCACGACGCCGCACGGGTACGCCCGCGCCGGCACGCACGTCTTCGGGAGGCCACCTGTGCGCACCACGTCCGGGACGCGGCGCGTCCTCGCGCTGCTCGGACGCACCGGGACCCCGCCCGGGAGCACCAGGGCCGCGGCCGGGGGCACGGCGGCGTCGCGCTCCCTGTGGCGCACGGTGGCGGCGGGCACCCTCGGCTCCGCGATGCTGTTCCTCGGATCCCTGGGGGTGGGGTGGCTCGCGAGCATCTCGGGGCTGCGCCGAAACCCCCTGGTGATGTGGATGCGCTTCGAGACCATCGGCGTGGTGGTCTCGATCGTGCTGCTGGCCCTGGGAGCCATGCTGCTGGTGCGCCAGTGGCTGCGGCTCGGGCAGAAGCTGCACCCGTGGGGCCCGCAGAGCGCGCGCTGGGTGCTGTCGGCGATTGCCGCGTGGTCCGGGCCCATGCTCGTGAGCATCCCGCTGTTCAGCCGGGACGTGTACTCGTACATCGGCCAGGGGCGGGTGATGGCCAGCGGGCTGAACCCCTACGAGTCCGGGGTCTCCTCCATCGACAATTTCTTCCAGCTCGGCGCGGACCAGCTGTGGGCCGAGTCCCCGCCGCCGTACGGGCCGGTGTTCCTGTGGCTCGAGCAGCTCGTGGTGACCCTCTCGGGCGGCAACCCGGACGTGGCCGTGCTGCTGTTCCGCGCCATGTGCGTGCTCGCCGTGCTCGCGTGCATGTGGGTGGTCCCGCGGCTGGCCCGGCTGCACGGGGTGAACCCGCGCCGCGCACTGTGGCTCACGGTGGCCAACCCGCTGCTGCTCACCAACTTCGTGATCGCCGCGCACAACGACGCCATCATGCTCGCGCTCGCCCTGCTGGGCACCTACGCCGCGGCCGTGCAGCGCAACTGGAGGGGCGGACTGATCGGCACCACGCTGGTGACCCTGTCCGTGGCCATCAAGCCCATCACCCTCGTGTTCCTGCCGTTCATCGGACTGCTCTGGGCCGGGAGGAACGCCTCGTGGCCCCGCAGGTTCGTGGTGTGGGCCCTGACGCTCGCGTACGCCGTGGTGCTGCTGGGGATCATGGGACTCGTGAGCGGCTTCGGCTTCGGGTGGGTCTCGGCGGTGTCCACCCCCGGGACCGTCTACATCTGGTACGCGCCCATCGGACTGCTGGGCCTGTTCGCGCAGCTCGTGGGGGACTCGTGGGGCCTGGACGGCTCCGCGTGGATGGACGCCGTGCACTCGCTGGGCACGCTGCTCGCGGCCGGGACGGTCGTGGTGCTGATGTTCGTGGGACGGGACGGCACCATCATGCGGCGACTCGCATGGTCCATGGCCGGCTTCGTGCTGCTCGCCCCGATCATCCAGGCGTGGTACGTGGTGTGGCTCATCCCGCTGTTCGCCATCACGGGCATCCGCCCGGACTGGCACACGGACGTGCTGTTCTTCGTCACGGGCTTCTTCACGGTGTACGCCGTGGCGGACCAGCTGGACGTGTTCCCGTACCTGGACCTGAACCTGATCGCCGCGCGCGTGATCTCCGCCCTCGTGGCCTTCACCTTCGGGGTCTACCTCTGGGCGCTGGACCCCGCCACCCGGCGCATCCGACGGGCAGACCCGGTCCCGCGCGCGGTGGTGCTCTAGACCCGTCCCGCTGCGGTGCTGCGGCACCCGCTCACCGGGCGCGGCGGGTCGGCTGCGGCGCACCCGCCGAGCGACGTCGCCCTCCCGCCCCGCGCGCCCACCGCACCGGCGGTGGCGGGAGGCACCGCGAACGGCGGCGGCCCCGCTCCCGTCAAAGGGGAGCGGGGCCGCCGCCGGTGCAGCGGGTGGGTCTCACACGCCGTAGTAGAGCTCGAACTCCAGGGGGTGGGGCACGAGCGAGAGCGGCTTGAGCTCGAACTCGCGCTTGTACTCGATCCAGGACTCGATGAGGTCCTCGGTGAACACGTCACCGGCGAGCAGGAACTCGTGGTCCTCCTCGAGCGCCTGCAGGGCCTCCTCCAGGGTGCCCGGGGCCTTCTTGATGTCCTTGGCCTCCTCCGGGGGCAGCTCGTAGAGGTCCTTGTCCACCGGGTCCGCGGGCTCGATGCGGTTGCGGATGCCGTCCAGCCCGGCCATCAGCTGCGCGGCGAATGCGAGGTACGGGTTGCAGGAGGGATCCGGGGCGCGGAACTCCAGGCGCTTGGCCTTGGGGTTGGTGCCCGTGATCGGGATCCGGATACCCGCGGAGCGGTTGCCCTGCGAGTACACCATGTTCACGGGGGCCTCGAAGCCCTTCACCAGGCGGCGGTAGGAGTTCACCGTGGGGTTGGTGAACGCCAGCACGGCGGAGGAGTGCTCGAGCAGACCGCCGATGTACCAGCGGGCCACGTCCGAGAGGCCCGCGTAGCCCTTCTCGTCGTAGAACAGCGGCTCCCCGCCCTTCCACAGGGACTGGTGGCAGTGCATGCCGGAGCCGTTGTCGTTGAACACGGGCTTGGGCATGAACGTGACGGTCTTGCCGAACGCGTCCGCGGTGTTCTTGATCACGTACTTGAACTTCAGCAGGTCGTCCGCCGCCGCCGTGAGGGTGGAGAACGTGTAGTTGATCTCCGCCTGGCCGGAGGCGCCCACCTCGTGGTGGGAGCGCTCCACCTCGAGGCCCACGTCGTCCAGGGCCACGCACATGGCGTCACGCAGGTCCGCCTGCTTGTCCACGGGCGAGACCGGGAAGTACCCGCCCTTCACGGCGGTCTTGTTGGCGAGGTTGCCGCCCTCCTCCTTGCGGCCGCTGTTCCACGGGGCCTCCTCGGAGTCCAGCTTGTAGAAGGTGGACTCGGGGCGCACCTGGAAGCGGGCGTCGTCGAACACGAAGAACTCGGCCTCGGAGGCGAAGTTGGCGGTGTCCGCGATGCCGGTGGAGGCCAGGTAGGCCTCGGCGCGCTCGGCCACGCCGCGGGGATCGCGATGGTAGGGCTCACCGGTGCGGGGGTTGACGATCGAGCACGTGACCACCAGGGTCTTCTCGACCCGGAAGGGATCCACGAACGCGGACTGGGGGTCCGGGATCAGCTGCATGTCGGACTCGGCGATGCCCTGGAAGCCGCGGATCGAGGACCCGTCGAAGAGCTGGCCGTCCGTGAAGAAATCCTCATCCACCGCCTTGGCCGGCAGGTTGAAGTGCTGCTGCACCCCGGGCATGTCCGTGAAGCGCAGATCGACGAACACCACCTCTTCGTCCTTGAGGTACGCCAGGACTTCTTCGGCTGATTGGAACATGGACCTGTTCTCCTTCTCTGTGGGCGTCCGATCGGCGTGGCGGGACCCGTGCGGGGTGCCGCTGCCGTCCGGTTCTGGTGTCCAGCGTAAGAACCTGGCGTTGCCCCTCGGTGTCACCCGTGTTTCCACCGTGTAACGCCCGGGGGAGCCGCCGACCGGTCAGTACGCGGCCCAGTCTAGCGAGCGTGCGCGGGGCCCCCGCCGCGGCGGATAGGCTGGGGGCCATGATTTCTCGCCAGGACATGGGCTCGTGGCTCGACGGCGCACCGGGCTCCGGCAGCCCCTACCCCGGGCGTCGGCTCAGGCGTCCCGCGCAGGGCCCCGGCTCCGTCGCCCGCTTCGCGCCGCGCGTGGTGGCCCTCGTGCTCGACTGGCTGCTCGCCCTCGCGCTCGCCTCGGCGTTCCTGAGCCGCTGGAACGGGTCCGGGCTGATGAACCTGCTCGTGTTCTTCGTGCTCAGCGCGCTCATGGTGGGCTTCTTCGGCCGCACCCCCGGGCACTGGATCATGGGCCTGCAGGTGCAGACGATGGACGGCCGCCCCGCCGGTTTCGGCAGAGCGGCCGTCCGGTCGCTGCTGATCTGTCTGGTGGTCCCGCCGCTCGTGGTGGACGAGGACCACCGCGGCCTCCACGACCGCGCCCTGGGCACCATCCTCGTGCGCGTGCGCTGAACCCCGTGCCCTGATCCCCCCGCCCCGAGCACGGCACTCTGCGCTCCGCGCCTCCGGGCGCGGGTCCGCCCGCGGACGTGACGACGTCGCTGGGCTGGCTCAGCGGCCCTGAATTCTCACGGGGCGCTCACCCGGGTGCCCCACGCCGCAGGGGCCGCTGGGAGGGAAAGGATCCTCCAGGTCGCGTCAGCGGCCGCGCATGGACTTCCGGTCCGGGCGGGCGCGGGTGGGATCCACGCCCTTGGGGATGGGCAGGCGGTTCTGCAGGGTGTTCATGCGGCGGTGCACCACCTGCACCTCCTGCTTGGTGAGCTTGTTGTCCAGCCCGCGCAGGGTCTTGGCGAGCTTGTTCAGCGGCACCTGGCCCTCGCCGTTGCCGGACTTGATCACGTGGATCGGCACGTTGGTGATCACGGGTCCGATGCGGCGGCGCTCCTTCTTGACGAGCTTCTCCACGCGGTTCACGGGGCCCTCGGTGATGAACACGACGCCGGGCCGGCCCACGGCACGGAAGAGCAGGTCCTTGGACTTGGGGTCCATGGCGGCCGGCTCCTCCTCGACGATCCAGCCGCGCTTGAGCGTGGACAGCGCGGCACCGGCGGCACCGGGCTGGCCCTCGATGCGGGTGAACGCCGCCCGCTCCGCCCTGCGGGAGAGCAGGATCACCGCGGCGAGCACCGCGAACGGAATGCCGATCAGCAGCCACGTGACCCAGTTGCCCAGGGCCACGCCGATCAGCAGGAACACCAGCAGCACCGCGAGGCCCAGCAGGATCATCCACCACAGGATGTTCGGCTCGCTCTCGCGGGTCATCTGGAAGACCTGCTTCATCTGCGCGAAGACGCCGGGGCCCTTGGCCGCCTTGCGCTGGCGCTTCTCCTCACGCTTGCGGTCGCGCTCGGCGGCCTTGGCCTTGGTGGAGGTGGCTGGTGACACGGTGGTTCCTCGCAGTAGCTGGTAGGGGATCGCGGTCATTCTATCCGCTGCCGCGCGGGCGCCGCTCGACGCGCGGGGGCGCGTCCCGGGGCGGGGCACACGCGTCCGCACCGCGGTCGACTCCCGGGGCGCGCCCCGCCCGGGACGCGACGACGCCGCCCGGAACCGGGCGGCGTCGTCGGATGGCGGCGGGTGGGCCTCAGCCCAGGCGGGCCAGCAGGGAGGAGGCCTCCTGGGTCGCGGAGCCGGAGTCGTCAATGTGCGAGAGGTGCTCGGGGATCTCCCGGCCCATCTTCTTCATGGCGCGCGCCCACAGCTTGCCGGCGCGGTAGCTGGAACGGACCATGGGCCCGGCCATGACGCCCAGGAAGCCGATCTCCTCGGCGGCCTTGGACAGCTCCACGAACGTCTCGGGCTTCACCCAGCGGTCGATGGGATGGAACGTGGGCCCCGGGCGCAGGTACTGCGTGAGCGTGATGATGTCGCACCCGGCGTCGTGGAGGTCGCACAGGGCCTCGTAGACCTCGTCGTCGGTCTCGCCCATGCCCAGGATCAGGTTGGACTTCACGATCATGCCGTGCTCCTTGCCCTGCGTGAGCACGTCCAGGGAGCGCTCGTACGCGAAGGCGGGGCGGATCTGCTTGAAGATGCGCGGCACGGTCTCCAGGTTGTGCGCGAAGACCTCGGGCTGCGCGTCGATGACCTGCTGAACGGCGTCCGGCTGGCCCTTGAAGTCCGGGATCAGGATCTCCACGCCCGTGCTCGGGTTCATGGCGTGGATCGCGCGGATGGTCTCGGCGTTGAGCCAGGCCCCGCCGTCCGCGAGGTCGTCGCGGGCCACGGACGTGACGGTCGCGTAGCGCAGCCCGAGGTCGCGCACGGACTCGGCGACCTTGCGCGGCTCGGCCACGTCCACCATGCCGGGCTTGCCCGTGGCGATGTCGCAGAAGTCGCAGCGTCGGGTGCAGGTGTCACCGCCGATGAGGAACGTGGCCTCGCGGTCCTCCCAGCACTCGTAGATGTTGGGGCAGCCGGCCTCCTCGCACACCGTGTGCAGACCGCGGCCGCGGGCCATGGACTTGAGCTCCGTGAACTGGGGGCCCATCTTGGCCGTGTTCTTCAACCACGACGGCTTCTTCTCGATGGGCACCTCGGCATTGCGTGCCTCGACGCGCAGCAGCTTGCGGCCTTCGGGTGCGATGGTCATGAGTACTCCTCGCTGGTGGTGCGGGCGTGGCCCGGGCCCCACGGTATTCGGGGCCGGCGGGTCTCGTGCGGTCTGTGGCGGGTGGCCGTCTCAGCAGGCGGCGGCGCTGGTGGCCGTTCCCGGGGCGGGCAGCCGCACCGGCTCGGCGGGGGTGTCGGGCTCGAACGGGACGCACAGGTCCGCCTCCCGGGCCGAGAGCTCCTGCTCCATACGCTCCACAACGTCCGCGGGGTCGATGCGATTCCCGGTCTCGGCGCTCAGGGACGTGACCCCGGCGTCGGTGATCCCGCACGGGATGATCTTGCCGAACGGCCGGAGGTCGTTGGAGCAGTTCAGGGCGAAGCCGTGCATGGTGGCGCGCTTGGACACCTGCACCCCGATGGCGGAGATCTTCCGGTCCGGACCGCGCTCGTCCGCGAGCACCCACGCCCCGGAGCGTCCCTCCACCGTGGTGGCGGGCACCCCGAAGTCACGGACCACCGCGATGATGACCTCCTCGAGCACGCGCACGAAGCGCACGACGTCCAGCGGGATGGGCAGGCGCACGATCGGGTAGCCCACGAGCATCCCGGGGCCGTGGTAGGTCAGCTTCCCGCCGCGGCCGATGGGCACCACCTCGGTGCCGTCCCACGGGTACTCGTGCTTCTCGGTGCGGCGCCCGGCGGTGTAGACGGGATCGTGCTCGACCATGAGCACCGTGTTGCCGCGGGAACCGGCCACGACCTCCTGGTGGACCTGCCGCTGCAGGTCCAGGCACTCCCGGTAGTTCACCAGCTCCGGGGCGAATCCAATGCGTTCGAAGTGCAGAGCCATTCGTCCAGCCTATCCCTTCCCCCAGCCTGTGGATAACGTGAGCGGGACCACTCCCGGCGGGGCACAGTGGTGCCATGCACGCAGACCGCAGACACCCCGGGAGGGAATCCCCCGGGCCCCCCGCCCCGGCAGCCGACGACGCCGCCCGCGCACCGGACGACGCCGCCCCCGCCGGCGCACGGGGCCGGCACCGCAGCGCGGAGGAACGGCTCCGGGCCGCGCGGGGCACGGCCGCGCCCCCGGCGCTCCCGCATGACGCCGCCGGACAGACCCCGGACACGCCCTCCAGGGAAGGGGACGACTGCTCCGTGGCGTCGCGAACCGGGGAGGAGAGCACCCACGGTGAGGCGGCGGCGTCGGCGTCCGGGGGACTGGAGCTCGTGGCCGTGCAGGCGGAGGGCGGGGGCACGCGTACCTGGCGGGCCAGGGAGCGCAGCACACGCGAGCCGTTCACCGTCACGTTCGCCACGGGACCGGATCCGGCGCTGCGGCAGCGGCACGAGCACCGGTTCGCCGCACTCGTGGCCGCGTTCGCCGAGGCCCCGCACCCCCACCTGGTGCCGGTGCTGGCCACCCTCGGGGAGGGGGCGCAGGTCCGGGCACTGGTGAGTGCGTGCGTGACGGCGGAGACCCTGCACGAGCGGGCCCGCGGCGCGGAACGGATCAGCCCCGAGGAGATGTCGAGCGTGCTCGGGGACGTCGCGCGAGCCCTGGGCCACCTGCACGACCGCGGTTGGGCCCACGGGCGCCTCGGCGCGGAGCACGTGCTGCTCACGGGCGACGGGGCGGTCGTTGACGGGTACGGCGTCCCGTTCGGATCCTCGCTCCGGGTGCCGTGGGGGCACGGTCGCCAAACCCCGGACACCGCGGGGCTCGTCGAGGAGGAGCGCGCACCGGGTGTGGGCGGCCATCACGGACCCCGGGACGAGTGGGCCGTGGCCGATGCCGGGGTGCCGCCGTGGACGGAAGACCACCCGGGGCAGGAACCGGCGAGTGCGGCGGGCGCCGCTGCCGGGACGGAGCAGTGGGACGACGACGCCGCGCACGAGGGGGCGAGCGCCGCCCAGGACGTCTACGACCTCGGCGTGCTGGGGTGGCTGGCGCTGACCGGCCGGCTGCCCGGAACGGACTCCCACCGTGTTCCGCTCACGCTCATGTGCCCCACTGCGCCGCGGCACCTGGTGCTGATGCTCGAGGCCGCGCTCGCCGACGATCCCGCCGCGCGGCCCTCGGCCCACGAGCTCGCGACCGGGTTCAGCGCCCCCGCGCCCCGCATCCGCCCCGCGCGCCGACCACCGGAGCGCATGACTCCCGAGGTGATCCGCGCCGACGGAACGGTGGTGAAGCTGCGGGCCCGCGCCCTGCCTCGGGCAGTGGCTCACCTGCGTCCCGACTCAGGCCGTGGCGAGGCTGCCACCGCGCCGGTGGGTGGCCGGGGACGGACCGTCGGATCCGCCGGTGCTGCCGCGCCTCCGGGCGGTCGGGAGACCGTCCTGGGCGCCGTGGGTGCCGCCGTGCGTCGGCCCGGCGTACGGGGCCCCGCGCTGCTGCTCGCGGTGCTGCTGGCAGTGGCCCTCGCCTGGGCCCTCGTCCAGCACGACGGTTCCACCGGAACCGGTGCCGACGCGGGTGCCGCTGCCTCGCCCCCGGCGCCCGCTGCGCCGTCGACGGACCGGCAGACGCCTGCCACGGGCAGCACGTCCCCGGGTGCGGGACACGGGGCCTCACCCAGCCCGGGGACGCCGACCCACGGCTCTGCCTCCGCGCCCGGAGCCAGCATGCAGGACAAGGACCGTGAAGCGGCGGACGCGGTGCGGGCTCTCGTGGCCGAACGGGCCGCGGCGCTCGCGGCGGGGGACGGGGCGGCGGCCGCCGCGGTCTACGTGCCGGACTCCGGACTCGCGGCCCGGGACCGGGAGGTGATCCGCCGCGCGGCCGCCCAGGACAGCACGGGCAGTGGTTTTACGGCACTGTCGGGACTGAGCATGGAGGTCGTCTCCCTGGAGGAGCAGCCCCCGGCTCCCGGCGCGCACCTGAGCCCGGCGGAGGCCGCGCGGAGCCGGACCTACCGCGCGGAGGTGCTCACCCGCGGGTGGCACGGGGAGCTGCCTGCCGGGTCGGCCGTGACACGCGAGGGTGGAGACGCCCGGCAGTCCGTCCGGATCACCGTGGTGCAGACCTCCCAGGGGTGGCGCCTCACGGACGTGACCCCGTTACCCCGGAAGTGAGCCGGCGAGTCACCACGGAAAGACCCCGGGTCCTCCTCGACAAGGAGGACCCGGGGTCAGTGGGTTCGGCGCTCAGCCGTCGCCGAGTCCGCGGACTAGTGCCAGAAGACGGCCACGGCCGCGTTGATCAGCGCCATGCCACCCACGGCGTGGGCGAGACCGGTGGAGACGGGCTCGTTGCGCTGGGTCTTGCGCATGCCGATGAACGCGGCCACGAGCACCACCAGCAGGATCACGATCTTCACGGTGATCTTCGCGTAGTTGATGGTGTCGCCCTCCATCTCGTGGATGCCCACGAGCCCGAGACCCGTGACGAGCATCAGCACGGCGGCCCAGAACTGGGCCACGGTCACGGTGGGCCGCTTCATGGTGTAGAACCACGTGCCCACGATCACGGCCACACCCACGATGTGCAGGAAGACGAGGAGATTCAGCAGAAAAGTCATGCTCCGAGACTATCCGACCGTCGGGTGGGCGAACGCCCGGGAGGCCTCGGCACGCGGCGCGCGTGAGACACCGCACACCCCAGGTCGACGGGAGACCGCGCACAGACCGCTGCCCGCCGGTCCCGGGTGAACGGGACGGGCGGGCAGCGGCGGAGCGGGGTGGCTCAGAGTCCGACCTCGGACTCGAACTGACCGGCCTCGAGACGCTTCTTGAGGGTGCTCAGGAAGCGCCCGGCGTCGGCGCCGTCCACCAGGCGGTGGTCGTAGGTCAGCGACAGGTAGCACATGTGGCGGATGGCGATGGTGTCGTTGCCCTCCGCGTCCGTGACCACCATGGGGCGCTTCACGATCGACCCGGTGCCCAAGATGCCCACCTGCGGCTGGTTGATGATCGGGGTGTCGAACAGGGCCCCGAACGAGCCGATGTTGGTGATCGTGAAGGTGCCACCGGCCAGGGCGTCCGGCGAGATGCTGCCGTCCTTGGCGGAGGCGCCCAGCTCGGCGATCTGCTTGGCCAGACCACCCAGGTTGAGGTCACCCGCGTTCTTCACCACCGGCACCAGCAGACCGCGCGGGGTGTCCACGGCGATTGCGATGTCCTCGGAGGAGTTGTAGACGATCTCCTTCGACTCCTCCTTGAAGGTGGCGTTGAGCACGGGGTGCGCCTGCAGTGCCTCGGCCACGGCCTTCGCGAAGAAGGGCATAAACGTGAGCTTGGCGCCCTCGCGCTTCTGGAACTGGTCCTTGGCCTGCTGACGCAGCTTGGCCACGCGGGTCATGTCCACCTCGGTCACCTGGGTGAGCTGGGCGGAGACGTCCAGGGACTCGCGCATACGCTTGGCGATCGTCATGCGGATGCGCGGGGCCTTCTCGGTGGTGCCGCGCTTGGCGTCCGGGGCCGGAGCCGCCTCGGGGGCCTTCGCAGAACCCTGCTGGGACACGGCCGGGGCCATGTCCGCTCCGGTGTCCTGGATGGCGGGTGCCGAGGACGTCTCGGACTTCTCCGCCGCGGCGAGGACGTCCTGCTTGCGGATGCGGCCGCCCACACCGGTACCGGTGAGGGTGCTCAGGTCCACGTTCTTCTCGCGGGCCAGCTTGCGCACCAGCGGGGTCACGTAGCCCGGGACGTCCGTGCCGGCGCCGCCGGTGGAGGACTGCTCCGAACCAGCCTTGCCCGAGGCCTGCTTGGTGTCCGCCTTGGGAGCCTGCTCGGTCTTGGTCTCCGCGGCCTGTTCGGTGTTCTCACCAGAGTCGGCGGCGGTGGCGGCGTCCTCGACCTTCTCGGCCTTGGTCTCGCCGGAGGTCTCGGAGGAGCCGTTGTCGGAGTCGGACCCGGCATCGGAGGACGCCGCGGACTCGTCGCCCACGATGGCCAGCACCTGGCCGACCTCGGCGTCCTCGTCCTCCTGGACCTTGATCTCCAGGATCGTGCCGGCCACGGGGGAGGGGACCTCGGTGTCGACCTTGTCGGTGGAGACCTCGAGCAGGGGCTCGTCCACCTCGATGCTCTCGCCGACCTGCTTGAGCCAGCGGGTCACGGTGCCCTCGGTCACGGACTCGCCCAGTGCGGGCAGGGTGACCTCCACCGAGTTGCCCGAGGCCTGCTTGGTGTCCGCCTTCGGGGCCTGTTCGGTCTTGATCTCCGCGGCCTGTTCGGTGTTCTCACCAGAGTCGGCGGCGGTGGCGGCGTCCTCGACCTTCTCGGCCTTGGTCTCGCCGGAGGTCTCGGAGGAGCCGTTGTCGGAGTCGGACCCGGCATCGGAGGACGCCGCGGACTCGTCGCCCACGATGGCCAGCACCTGGCCGACCTCGGCGTCCTCGTCCTCCTGGACCTTGATCTCCAGGATCGTGCCGGCCACGGGGGAGGGGACCTCGGTGTCGACCTTGTCGGTGGAGACCTCGAGCAGGGGCTCGTCCACCTCGATGCTCTCGCCGACCTGCTTGAGCCAGCGGGTCACGGTGCCCTCGGTCACGGACTCGCCCAGTGCGGGCAGGGTGACCTCCACCGAGTTGCCCGAGGCCTGCTTGGTGTCCGCCTTCGGGGCCTGTTCGGTCTTGGTCTCCGCGGCCTGCTCCTCGTCCTGGGACTCGTCGGTGGAGTCCTCCTGCGCCGCGGCGTCCTGGGAGGAGTCGTCGGAACCGGAGTCAGCGGAGCCGTCGCCGATGACGACCAGCGGGGCGCCGACCTCGACGTCCTCGTCCTCATCGACCAGGATCTTCTCGATCACACCGGCCACGGGGGAGGGGACCTCGGTGTCCACCTTGTCCGTGGACACCTCCACCAGGGGCTCGTCGACGGCCACTTCCTCGCCCACCTGCTTGAGCCAGCGGGTGACGGTTCCTTCGGTGACAGACTCGCCCAGCGCGGGCAGGTTAACGGTCTCAGACATTGTCGTGTCCGTCCCTCTCTTGAAAAAAGATCGAAAAATGTTCTACGTGTTCCGGCCCGGGCGGTTCCGGTGTGCGACGCCGGGCGCCCGCCCTCAGGGCGGGCGCCCGGCCCGGTGGATCAGCCGTGCAGCGGGGAGCCGGCCAGAGCCATGGCGGCCTCCCCGATGGCCTCGTTCTGGGTGGGGTGGGCGTGGACGAACGCGGCGACGTCCTCCGGGTAGGCCTCCCAGTTGACCATCAGCTGGCCCTCGCCGATCTGCTCGCTGATGCGGGTGCCGATCGCGTGGAAGCCCACGATGGGGCCGTCCTTCTCGCGGACCAGCTTGATCAGCCCGCCGGTGCCGAGGATCGAACTCTTTCCGTTGCCGGCCAGGTTGTACTCGAAGGTCTCCACGTTGTCCTTGCCGAACTTCTCCTCGGCCTTGGGCTGGGAGTAGCCCACGGAGGCGATCTCCGGCTCGGTGAAGGTGACCTTGGGGACGTTAATGTCGGGGACCACCACGGGGTTGAGCCCGGCGATCTCCTCCGCCACGAAACGGCCCTGCTGGTAGCCGCGGTGGGCCAGCTGCACGCCGGGGACGATGTCGCCGATCGCATAGATGTTGCCCACGCCGGTGTGCAGGCGCTCGTTCGGGGTCACGAAGCCGCGGTCCATGGGGATGCCCTGGTCCTCGAAGCCCATGTCCGCGGTGTTCGGTCCGCGGCCTACGGCCACGAGCACGATGTCCGCCTCGAACTCCTTGCCGTCCGCGAGGGTGACCTTGGCGCCGTCGTCGTTCTGCTCGACCTTCTCGAAGAAGGTGCCCAGGTTGGACTTGATGCCGCGCTTCTTGAACTCCCGCTCGAGGGTCTTGATGATCGCGGGGTCCTCGTTGGCCACCAGGTGGGGCAGGCCCTCGATCACGGTGACGTCCACGCCGAAGGAACGCCACATGGAGGCGAACTCGCAGCCGATCACGCCGCCGCCCAGGACGATCGCGGACTTCGGGACGAAGTCGATCTCGAGCGCCTCGGTGGAGGTCATCACGCGGCCGCCGATCTCCAGGCCCATGGTCTTGGACACGGAGCCGGTGGCCAGGACGATGTGCTCACCGGTGTAGGTGGTGCCGTCCACGTCGATGGTGTTCTTGCCGGTGAGCTTGCCGTTGCCCTGGATGACGTCGACCTTGCGCATCTTCATGAGACCGGTGAGGCCCTTGTACTTGCCCTGCACGATCTTGTTCTTGTAGTCGCGCACCGCGCCCATGTCGATGGACTCGAGGGTGGCCTTGATGCCGTACTTCTCCGACTCCCGGGCGCCCTCCGCGAGCTCCGCGGAGTGCAGGTACGCCTTGGTGGGGATGCAGCCCCAGTGCAGGCACGTGCCGCCCAGCTTCTCCTTCTCGATCAGCGCCACGGAGTAGCCCAGCTGCACCGCGCGCAGAGCGGCGGAGTACCCGGCGGATCCTCCGCCCAGGACCAGGATGTCGTATTGGTTGTCGGCCACGTTGGCTCCCTCGGGGTTCGAGTTCTTGGTTTCGGACGTCCGCCCGGGTCCCGATCCGGGGAGTGAGGTGGACGGTCACGGTTGGGGTCAAGCCTAACGCCACCCGTGGGGCCCCACCAGGTATTACAACCCGGTGGGACCCCACAACGTGGCACACCTCACGCGGTGGGTGCCTACTCGGCGCAGGAGGCGGCGAGCTCGAGCATCGTGCGCACGCCGAAGCCCGTTCCTTCCTTGGGGGTGTAGCCCCACGGCTGCGACTCGTTGAAGGAGGGCCCGGCGATGTCGATGTGGGCCCACGGCACGCGGCGCCCGTTGGTCTCGGGCACGAACTCGCGCAGGAACAGCCCCGCCACGAGCATCCCGCCGTGCTTGTCGCCCATGTTCTTCAGGTCCGCCACGAAGGAGTCCAGCGAGGGCCGCAGGTGCTCGGGCAGGGGCATGGGCCAGGCGGGTTCGCCCGCGCGGGCCGCGGCGTCCACCACGAGGCCGCGGGCGGCGTCGTCGCCCATGATGCCCGCGGTGCGCACGCCCAGCGCGGCCATCTGCGCGCCGGTGAGGGTGGCGATGTCCACGAGCAGGTCCGGGTTCTCCTGACCGGCGGCCCAGAGGCCGTCGGCGAGCACCAGGCGGCCCTCGGCGTCCGTGTTGAGCACCTCCACCGTGCGGCCGCTGTGCATGCGCAGCACGTCGCCGGGACGGGTCGCGGAGCCCGAGGGCAGGTTCTCGGCGAGGCACAGCCAGCCGGTCACGGCCACGGGCAGCTCGAGGGCGGCGGCGGCCAGCACCGTGCTCAGCACCGCGGCGGCGCCGGCCATGTCGGACTTCATGGTCATCATCGAGGCCGGGGGCTTGAGGGAGAGTCCGCCCGAGTCGAACGTGATGCCCTTGCCCACGAGTGCCACGTGCTTGGCGGCGCGCGCGGGGGACCACTGCAGCTTGACCAGGCGCGGGCCGTTCACGGAGCCGCGGCCCACACCGAGCAGGCCGCCGTACTGGCCGCGGGTGAGCTCCTTCTCGGCAAGCACCTCGACCTTCACCCTGGTGCCCTTGGCTGCGGTGGCGGCCACGTCCGCGACGAACTCGGGGGTCGCGGTGTCCGGGGAGAGGTCCACGAGGGTGCGGGTCAGGCGCACGGCGCGGGTCACGTGGGAGGCGCGGGTCAGCGCACCCTTGGCGGCCTTGGCCAGGTTCTTGGGCACGCTCACGAACGCCTCGCGCAGGGGCGCGTGCTCGTCCTCGGTGGTCTTCTGCACGGTGTACTCGAACGCGCCCAGGCCGACGCCCTCGGCGACCGCCTGGACCTCGTCCTCGGCGAGCACGGGCAGCGCGACCACGGCAGTGGCAGCGCGGCCCTGCAGCGCGCGGGTCGCGGAGCCCGCGGCCAGGCGCAGGTTCTCGAGCCGCTGCGGGCCCTCACCACGGCCCAGACCGGTGAACACCACGAGATCGGCACGGACCTCGTCCGGTGCGGGGACCACGGTCACCTTCTCGACGGAGCCCGAGGCCTGCGCGCGCTGCGCGAGGGCATCGAGACGACGCCGCACGCTGGACTTGACCTCGCCGGTCACCGCGAGCGCGCCGTCGTGGTCGACGCCCACCACGAGGGCGTCGGCGGGGACGTCGCCGAGGGTCTTGGTGGTGCTGGAGAGCAGCACCTCGTGGGTCGTGATGATCTCTTGCGCTGTGGTCACTGTGATGTCCTTCCACGCCTGGCTGAGAACTGGCGGGCGCGCGGTGCAGGTGGCCGCGGGCCCGGGCGCGACGCGCCGGTGTGACACCGATCCTAGTCACGGCCCCTGGGGCGGCCGGGGGAATAGCGGGTGGCGTGCGGGGCGTTGCACTGACCAGGAACCGCGTGGGCCCCCGGTAAGGGGGCGCGGCGCGGCGTCGTCGTCCCCGAGGAGGAAAAGTGCTGGATCCCACGGCCCTGTACCTGGGCAACCCCGCCCTGCTGGGTGATCCGCGGCTGCGCGGGCTGCCCCTGGTGGTCGCGCTGTCGGGGTACGTGGAGGCGGGGCACCTCGCGGCGCAGATCGAGGCCGTGGTGCTGGACTCCATGCCCAGCGAGACCGTGGCGCGCTTCGACATCGACCAGCTCTACGACTACCGCTCCCGGCGTCCGCGCGTGACGTTCGCCCAGGACCACTTCGAGGACTGGGAGGCTCCCGAGCTGAGCCTGCACGTGGTCACGGACGGGCTGGACCGCCACTTCCTGATGCTCACGGGTCCGGAGCCGGACACCCAGTGGGAGCGCTTCGCCTCCGCGGTGGTGGGCCTCGCCCAGCGCCTGCAGGTCAGTCTGGTGGCGGTGGTGGGCGGCATTCCCATGCCGGTGCCCCACACCCGGCCGGTGCTGGTCACCGCCCACGGGCCCCGAGCGGACCTGCTGCCGCGCATCAACGGCAACCGCCCCACGTTCGAGGTCAGCGCCTCGGTGTCCCACCTGCTGGAGCTGCGGCTGCAGGAGAACGGGATCGACCACGTGGGCCTGTCCGTGCACGTGCCGCAGTACCTCGCCGAGTCCTACCTGCCGCAGGCCGCGGTGGCCGCCCTGGAGTACCTCAGCGCGGTCACCGGCAGAACGCTGCCCACGGACGAGCTGCGCGAGGCCTCCCGGGACGTGATCCGTCAGATCGACGAGCAGGCCGGCTCCTCTCCCGAGGTGCAGGCCGTCATCGAGAACATGGAACGGCGATACGATGACGTGGTGGACGCGTCCGCCCGCCGTTCGATCCTCGCCGGGCCCGACGACGCCGATCTCCCCGACGCCGACGACCTCGGCGCTGCGGCTGAGGCGTTCCTCGCCGCCCAGAGCGACCCGGACGCCCACGAGGACTAGGACCCGCGGGCACCGTGCGCCCCGCGGGTCGATCATTTCCACCGCGGGAGGCCCCCAGCATGACCGGCACGTCGACACCCCCTCCGTCCAGGCACAAGGACTCACCCACCGCGTGGCTGATCCTGGCGGTGGGGGTGTTCGCGTACTTCTCCGCCGTGGCCCAGCGCACGAGCTTCGGGGTGGCCACCGTGGAGGCCGCCGACCGGTTCCAGACCGCCGCGTCCGGCCTGTCCCTGTTCTCGATGATGCAGGTGCTCGTCTACGCCGTGCTGCAGGTCCCGGTGGGGGTGCTCGTGGACCGCTTCGGACCGCGCGTGCTCATCACGGTGGGTGCAGTGGCCATGGCGGCGGGGCAGCTGCAGCTCGCCGCGGCGCAGTCGGTGGCCGGTGGTGTCGTGGGGCGCATCCTGGTGGGAGCGGGTGACGCGGCCACGTTCGTGTGCGTGATGCGCCTGCTGCCCGTGTGGTTCTCCGCCCTCAAGGTGCCCATGCTCACCCAGGTGGTCGGGATGACCGGCAACCTGGGGCAGCTGTTCTCCGTGATCCCGTTCGCGGCCCTGCTGCACGCCGCGGGCTGGGTCCCCTCGTTCGTGGCCATGGCCGCCATCGCGCTGCTCGCGGCAGTGCTCTCGGGTGTGCTGCTGCGCAACCACCCGCCGGGGGTCACGGCGCTGTCCGACAGCATCTCCCTGTCCTCCGTGCGGACCTCCATGGGGCGGGCCCTGAAGGAACCCGGCACCCAGCTGGGTTTCTGGATCCACTTCACGGTGCAGTTCGCGGGCAACACCTTCGCCCTGATGTGGGCCTACCCCTACCTCCAGAACGCACAGGGGCTGGACCCCGCCCAGGCCTCGCTCGTGATGACCGTCTACGTGGTCTTCAACGTGGCCGTCGCGCCTTTGGTGGGCAAGCTCAGCGCGCGGTTCGCGCGGCGGCGCTCGCGGCTCGTGCTCGCGTGCTGCGCGGTGGCCTGGTCCGGGTGGCTCGTCCTGCTCGTGTGGCCCGGCCACGCGCCCACCGCTGTGGTGTACGTGGCGGTCTGCATGATCGCGCTGTCCCTGCCCGCGTCCATGATCGCGTTCGACGTGGTGCGCGCGTTCAACCCGCCCCAGTGGGGTGGCACCGCCACCGGGCTCGCCAACGTGGGCGGTTTCGCGGCGTCCCTGCTCGCGATCTACGTGACGGGGCTGGTGCTCGACCTGCTCTACGGCGCGGGGCTGTCCAGCTCCCTGTACGACGGCGAGGCCTTCCGCCCCGCGATCGCCGCCCAGGGTCTCGTGGCCCTCGTGGGCACGGTGGCGATCCTGCGCTGCACCGTCAAGGTGCGCCGCGCCCACGGCGCCGACTCCGTCTGATTCCACGCCGTTGCCCGTGCCGCGTCCGGGCCCGGACCACGACGCCGCGTTCCGCGTGCGGCGCACAGGCGACCTTCCCTGCACCCTGCGGCGCTCACGTCGCACACCGTGGCGTTCGCGCGGCACCCCCGCTGCGTTCGGGCTGTTCCCGACAGCGCTCGCGCGGCTCCCCGCGGCGAGCGGCCTGCACCGCGGGTGCCGGACCGGGCACTACCGGCCCGTTCTCCCCGGACGACGACGCCGCTGCCGCACGCCCGCGTGCCCACGGCCACCGTGGTGCCATGACGCTGGCACCCGAACCCACCACGACCATCCGGCTGCGCGAGCCCGAGGACCTGCTCGCCCTGATCCCGCACCAGACGGGGCACCCGCCACGGGAGGCCTCAGTGGTCTTCCTCCCGGCAACGGGCGGCCATGCCGTGTGCCTGGGCCTGGACACCCCGGGCGAGGACCGGGACGTGGACGTCCTGGCCGAGGAGCTGGGGGACGTCCTGTGGACGGTGCCGCACTGCGGCGAGGCGGTGGTGGTCGTGTACTCGGACCACGAGCACGGACCGCAGCTCACGGTCACGGTCCCTGCCCTGGAGCGCTGGACGGCGGTGGCGCAGCGGCTGGGTCTGACCCTGCTCCGAACGCTCGTGGTGGGACCCGCCCACTGGTGGGATGCAGAGGCGCCGTACTTGCCCCGGCCCGTTCGTCTCATCGCGGACAGCGCGGTGAACGCGCAGCTCGTGGCGATGGGCAGCGGTGCGGAACCCGGGTCCCTGTGCCGTGACTCCTTAGACCGCGACCGGTGGCGCGAGCGGGGAATCCGCGTATTCGGCGCCGACGAGGGGCCGCACACCGCCGGCAGTGCGGTGCCTGTCCGGGAGGCGCCCGACCGGGAGGCGTCAGGCCAGGAGGCAGCTGATCGGGAGGCGTCAGGCCAGGGGACAGTTGACCGGGAGGCCCCGGACCGGAAGGAGCTCGGCGGGGGAGGAACGGGGCCCGCGGCACCGCCTCCGGGCGATCTGGACCGGGCCCGGTCCCGGCTGCGGCTCTGGGACCGGGCCGTGAGCCGGGTCGGGGCACAACGCGAGGACTGGGTGCACACCGTGCTGCGCCTGCCCGACCACGAGCTGCGCGAACTCGTGGCCGGGCTCGAGGACCACGCCACCCGGGACGCGCTGCTGTACCTCTGGCTCACGGGCAGCCTCGAACGGGCGCAGGCCGCGCTCGAGGGACTGCACGTCGCCCTCCGGCACCTGTCCGGGGAGGCGGGACGCGGCACGGAACCTGCGACGGACGTCGTCGACGAGGCCCTGCGCTGCGTCGTGACCGTCTCGGGTGAGTGGGACGGGCCGCCGCACTGGGACACGCTGGACGGCGCCCACCGGGTGCTGCAGGTGCTCGCGGCCGTGCTGCGGGGCGCCCTGCCCGCCGCCGAGCACCCGGTGCCGCCCGCCGGTCGCGGCAGCGAGGAGCCCGAGCCGGGGCCGGCGCGGCAGCCGCGTTCCGCGCAGGAGCGGCTGGTGACCGTCACGGCCGTGCTGGCCCAGATCGAGCAGTACCGGGGCCGTTCCCACACGGCGGCGCGCATGCTGCGGGACCTCGACCGCGAGCTGGCCGGCGCGGGGGACGGGCCTCGGCGGCGTCGTGCCCGCGGGCGCAGCGCCCTGGGCGACGTCCAGCGCAGGCTCAGCACCGTGGTGGCCCCGTGGTGGTGCGCGGACCGCCGGACCTCGTGGCCGGGGCGGCACACGTGGGCCCGGTCCTCGCCGGCGCCCGCGTGAGCTCCCTCCCGCTCACGACGGAGGCCGTGGGAGGGGCAGACCCGCGCGGACGCAAACTTTTCCTGGTCGCCGGGAACAAACCCGGCACCCGCGGTGTTGCGGCAGATAGGACCCTCAGAGTCTCGGCAGCTGCCCACGCCAGGCGGCCGGACTTGACAGGGTCATAGGTGTGTTGGCCACTCGCGTGGCGACCCCTGAAGGTCTGTCCAACGAAAGGTTTTCCGTGTCACCAGCTGCCAGCAAGACCGCGTCCGCCTCCCAGGCCCCCGAGGCAGAGTCGGCCTCCGCCGAGGCCGCAGCCCAGACCGGTACGAGCGGAGCGGGCACGAGCGCCGCCGCGAAGAAGGCGCCAGCGAAGAAGACCACTGCCGCCAAGAAGACGGTGGCGCGCAAGTCCACGGCGGCCAAGAAGACCACGGCCGCCCGGAAGACCACTGCCGCGGGCACGGCCAAGACCGCCGGCACCAAGTCCACGAGCAGCAAGACGGCAACGGCCACCGCTGACGCGACCTCGGAGGCCACCACCGCCCCGGCCGCACCGTCGAAGGCCGCGTCGGACGCCCCGGCCGAGTCCGCCCCCAAGAAGACCGCGGCGCGCAAGACCGCGGCTCCCAAAAAGACCGCGACCCGCAAGACGGCCGCGTCGAAGACCGCCGCGTCCCGCACTGCGGGCACCAAGGCCACGAGCACCACGGCGTCCTCCACGTCCAAGACCGCCGAGGCGGAGAGCGCCGAGAAGCCTGCGGCGGGCACCGCCAAGCGAAAGCCCGCGGCGAAGGCTGCCCCCAAGACCACCGGGCGCGGCCGCAAGAAGGCGGACCCGGTGGACGAGGCGCTCGCCGAGGACGAGCTGGCGCCCGAGGACGTCCAGGAGGACACCGAGGACGAGGACGCCCAGGAGTCCGCGCAGGCCTCCGTCGAGGAGTCCGCGCAGCTCATGAAGGGCCGCCAGGACCGCAGCGCTCGCGGCTTCGTGCTCACCAACAACGACGACGACGACGCCCCCGCCCAGCAGGTGGTCGTCGCCGGTGCCACCGCGGACCCCGTCAAGGACTACCTCAAGCAGATCGGCAAGGTGGCGCTGCTCAACGCCGAGCAGGAGGTGGACCTCGCCCTGCGCATCGAGGCCGGGCTCTACGCCGAGCACAAGTTCGCGGATGAGGCCGACTCCATGGACGCGAACACCCGCCGGGCCTACCGCTGGGTGATCCACGACGGCCGCCGCGCCAAGAACCACCTGCTCGAGGCCAACCTGCGCCTCGTGGTGTCCCTGGCCAAGCGTTACACGGGCCGCGGCATGCTGTTCCTGGACCTGATCCAGGAGGGCAACCTGGGCCTGATCCGCGCGGTCGAGAAGTTCGACTACACCAAGGGCTTCAAGTTCTCCACGTACGCCACGTGGTGGATCCGCCAGGCCATCACCCGCGCCATGGCGGACCAGGCCCGCACCATCCGCATCCCGGTGCACATGGTGGAGGTCATCAACAAGCTGGCCCGCGTGCAGCGCCAGATGCTGCAGGACCTCGGCCGCGAGCCCACCCCGGAGGAGCTCGCCAACGAGCTCGACATGACCCCCGAGAAGGTGGTGGAGGTACAGAAGTACGGTCGCGAGCCCATCTCGCTGCACACCCCGCTGGGCGAGGACGGCGATTCCGAGTTCGGTGACCTGATCGAGGACTCCGAGGCCGTGGTCCCCGCGGACGCGGTGTCCTTCACCCTGCTCCAGGAGCAGCTGCACTCCGTGCTGGACACCCTGTCCGAACGGGAGGCCGGCGTGGTGGCCATGCGCTTCGGGCTCACCGACGGCCAGCCCAAGACCCTGGACGAGATCGGCAAGGTCTACGGGGTGACCCGCGAGCGGATCCGCCAGATAGAGTCCAAGACCATGTCCAAGCTGCGCCACCCGTCCCGCTCGCAGGTGCTGCGGGACTACCTCGACTGATGACCGCGCAGGGGCCGGAGGGCCAACACGAGATGACCACGCGCGACTCCCAGGTGCAGAGCATGTTCAACCGGGTCAACGTGCAGTACGACCGCATCAACACCCTCATGACCCTGGGCGGCCACGCCCGGTGGTGCCGTGAGGTGGCCCGCCGCGCGCAGGTCGCCCCGGGAGGGAAGGTGCTGGACATCGCCACCGGGACCGGTGAGATCGCCCTGGCCGTGCGGCGTCGTGAACCCCGCGCCGAGGTGGTGGGGGTGGACTTCTCCGAGAACATGCTCGCGGAGGCCCGGACCAAGCCCGGGGCGGAGACGGTCACGTGGGAGTTCGCGGACGCCCACCGGCTGCAGTACGAGGACGCCTCCTTCGACGCCGTGACCCACGGCTACCTGCTGCGCAACGTCAGCGACGTGCCCCGGGTGCTGGGCGAGCAGTTCCGCGTGCTCAGGCCGGGCGGCCGGGTGGTGGTGCTGGAGACGGCGCCGCCGCGCGGTCTGCTCAGGCTCGCGGTGTCCGCGGGCATGAGCGTGGTGCTGCCGCTGCTGGGGCAGCTGGTCGCGAAGGACCGCGACGCCTACAGCTACCTCAAGTCCTCCACGCTGGGATTCATCCCGCCCGCTGAGGTCGCACGGCTGCTGCGCGAGGCCGGGTTCGAGGACGTGGGGTACGAGAGCAGGTACCTGGGCACCAACGTGATCTTCTGGGGTCGCAAGCCCGCTGCCGCCTGAGCCCACCGGGTGCATGGCAGGGCCGCACGATCCTGGCGATCACACGAGACGAGGCGCGCACCGCACGGTGCGCGCCTCGTCTCGTGCCACCCCGACGGTTTGGGACTCAGGCCCCGATGCGCTCGGTCTCGTCCTGCCACGAGGCGGCCAGCGGGCGCAGCTTGTCCTCGTTGACCCGGGCGTGGTGGGCGCAGAACAGCAGCTCGCCGCCGGTGGATTCGAGGACCACGCGCACGTAGGCCTGCGCGCCGCAGGCGTCGCAGCGGTGGGTCGCGTTGAGTTCACGCGCTTCGAGAGTCGCGTTCATGGGATCCTCCTCACAGGTGTGGAATGCGGTGTGCACGCGTGTGCCCACCGCAGCGCGATGCCGGCTCGACGGGCCGGATCGCACGTTCCAGTACAACCCACGGGCGCGGTCATTGCTTCCCGCACGAGCGGTGTTTCGCCCACCGCGCACAAATCCCCGGGGGCTCCGTCTAGAGTGATGTGGTCCCCAGCCGCCCTCGCGGCCCCCCGACCCCCGGAAGAAGCCCGTGACACCGTCTCGCTCCGAATACAACGCCCGCCACCTCTCCGTGCTGGAGGGACTGGAGGCGGTGCGCAAGCGCCCGGGCATGTACATCGGCTCCACGGACTCGCGCGGTCTGATGCACTGCCTGTGGGAGATCATCGACAACTCCGTGGACGAGGCGCTGGCCGGCTACGGGCAGGACATCGCCGTGATCCTGCACCGGGACGGCTCCGTGGAGGTCCACGACGACGGCCGGGGCATCCCCATCGACACCGAGCCCCGCACCGGGCTGACCGGTGTGGAGGTCGTGTTCACCAAGCTGCACGCGGGCGGGAAGTTCGGCGGGGGCTCGTACTCCGCTTCGGGCGGCCTGCACGGCGTGGGGGCGTCGGTGGTCAACGCACTGTCCGCGCGCCTGGACGTGCAGGTGGACCGCGGTGGGAAGACCTACCAGATGTCCTTCAAGCGCGGCGAGCCGGGGACGTTCGCGGACAAGGGGGCGCCGTCCCCGAGCGCCCCGTTCGAGGCCTTCACCACGGACTCGCACCTGCAGGTGGTGGGCCGGGCCAAGCGCGGCGTCACCGGCACCCGGATCCGCTACTGGGCCGACGACCAGATCTTCACGCCGGACGCGAAGTTCTCCACGGAGGAGCTCGTGCGGCGCGCGCGCCAGACCGCGTTCCTGATCCCCGGGCTGCGCATCACCGTCACGGACGAGCGCCGCCTGCCGGGCACCGCCGGTGCCGACGGCCCCGTGGAGGAGGTCTTCCAGTACGACGGCGGGATCTCCGAGTTCGCGGAGTTCCTGGCCCCGGACGCCCCCGTCACCGACGTGTGGCGGCTGCAGGGCCAGGGATCCTTCACGGAGCGCGTGCCCGTGCTGGACGGCTCCGGCCACGCGCAGCTGCAGGACGTGGAGCGCACGTGCGAGGTGGACGTGGCCCTGCGCTGGGGCGTGGGCTACGACACCGCGGTGCGCTCGTTCGTGAACATCATCGCCACGCCCAAGGGCGGCACGCACCTGAGCGGTTTCGAGAACGCCCTGCTCAAGACGCTGCGCAAGCAGGTGGACGCGAACACCCGCAAGCTCAAGGCCGGCAACGACAAGCTCGAGAAGGACGACGTCCTCGCGGGTCTCACGGCCGTGCTGACCGTGCGCCTGGCCGAGCCCCAGTTCGAGGGCCAGACCAAGGAGGTGCTCGGCACCCCCGCCGTGCGCCAGATCGTGGCCAAGGTCGTGGAGACGGAGCTCACGAAGCAGCTGACATCGAAGAAGCGCGACGACAAGGCCCAGGCCGGGCAGCTGCTCGAGAAGGTCGTGGCGGAGATGAAGTCCCGCATCTCCGCGCGCGTGCACAAGGAGACCCAGCGGCGCAAGAACGCACTTGAGACCTCGTCCATGCCCACCAAGCTCGTGGAGTGCCGCTCCGCGGATGTGGCCCGCTCCGAGCTGTTCATCGTCGAGGGGGACTCCGCCCTGGGCACGGCCCGGCTGGCGCGCAACTCCAACCACCAGGCGCTGCTGCCCATCCGCGGCAAGATCCTCAACGTGCAGAAGGCCTCCATCACGGACATGCTGGCCAACGCCGAGTGCGCCGCGCTGATCCAGGTGATCGGTGCGGGCTCTGGCCGCAGCTTCGACCTGGACGCCGCGCGCTACGGCAAGGTGATCATGATGACGGACGCGGACGTGGACGGCGCCCACATCCGCACGCTGCTGCTCACCCTCTTCTACCGCTACATGCGCCCCCTCGTGGAGGCCGGTCGTGTGTACGCCGCGGTGCCGCCGCTGCACCGCGTGCAGATCGTGAACCCCGGCTCCAAGGCCAACGAGATGGTCTACACGTACTCCGAGCGTGAGCTGGACACCCTGCTGGGCAGCCTGGAGGAGCAGGGACGCCGCTACAAGGAGCCCATCCAGCGCTACAAGGGTCTGGGCGAGATGGACGCCGACCAGCTCGCGGAGACCACCATGGACATCCGCCACCGTGTGCTGCGCCGGGTGCGCGTGGCGGACGCGGAGGCCGCCGAGCGCGCGTTCTCCCTGCTCATGGGTTCGCAGGTGGCCCCGCGCAAGGACTTCATCGTCGCGGGCGCCTCGCACCTGAACCAGGAGCAGATCGACGCCTGATCCGGGCCGCGCACGGTGGCGTGCCACGGGCTGCGGCACCGTGTCTGCGGGGCACGAGCACCACGACGCCGCCCGGCTGCGCCAGCTCGGCCCGGCGTGAGAATGGTGCCCGGTCGCCTTGCGGGAGCAGGCGGCGGGGGCTGCATCAGCGCAGTGGGGGTAGGACGCCGGTCGGTCGCGTTTGCGCGCGGCGCGGGCGCAGGCGTCGTCGTCCGGGCCGAGGCCGAACCGGTCCGCGTGTCACGCGGCTCGATCCGCCCCGGGACGAGGCACGTCGTCCGTGTCCCGAGGGCACCGGCTCCCGGGCAGCCAGCGGCTCAGCCGTCTGCCGGGGCGGTGCCCGCGTCCTCCCCGGAACCGCTCGCGGCGGCGGGGAACTCCACGGGCAGGCCCGTGAGAGCCGGTCCCACGGCGGCCACGGCGCGGTCGATGCCCACCCCGGAGCCGTCCCGGCGGCCGTACTCGGTGGGCAGGGTGCGTGCGACCCCGGCGGCCGACACGGCCTTGCCCGGTCCGTGGCCCACCCACGCGAGGTTCAGGGCGTCCTCACCGGCGAGCAGCCGCTGCGCGCGCACGCCCGCGGTGGCACGGCCCTTGGCGGGGAACTCGCTCAGCGGGGTGACCTTGACGGAGGCCTCTCCCATCTCCGGCAGCTGACCGTCCCCGCGGGCCTGGGTGACCACCACGGTGGAGTCCTGCGGCACCACTGCGGCGCAGAAGATCACGTGCTCACCGGCGGCGAGCTTCATCCCGGCCACGCCACCGGCGGTACGGCCCTGCGGACGCACGGCGGAGGCGGGGAAGTGCAGCAGCTTGGCGTCCGAGGACACCATCACGAGCTCCGTGCCGTCCGGGGCGGCCGAGACACCGACCACGCGGTCCCCGTCCTTGAGCTTGATCGCGGGCCACTGGTCCAGGTTCAGCGGGTAGTCCGGGTTCACGCGCTTGACCACGCCGGCCGCGGTGCCGATGGCCACGACCTCGCTGAGGGGCGCCAGGCCCACGAGCGCCTCGTTCTTCTCGAGACCCAGGAAGTCCGCGGCGGGTACACCGTCCGCGAGGCGGGGCACGCCGTCGAAGTCCTGCAGCACGGGGATGTCCACGCACGAGACGCGCAGCATCCGCCCCGTGGAGGTCACCGCAGCGATCTCCCCGCGCGCGGTGGCGGGGACCACGCTCGTCAGGGCGTCGTGCTTGAACCGTCGGGAGCCGTCCGCCAGCGGTCGGCGCGTGGCGCTGCGGGCGATCCGCCCGGTGGTGGAGAGGAACACCCAGCAGGGGTCGTCGCTGATCTCCAGCGCCACGGACGTGGCCGCCTTCTTCCCACCGGTCTGCGCGGCGGTCACCGCGGGCAGGTCCTCGGCCTCGAGCAGCACGGTGCGGCGCTCGTCCCCGAACTTCTGGGCGGTCTCGGACAGCTCGTCGGCGACGACGCCGCGCAGCGTGGTCTCCGAGCCCAGGATCGCCTCGAGCTCGGCGATCTCCTTCTGCAGCTGGTCGCGCTCGGCCTCGAGCTCGATCCGCGAGAACTTGGTGAGCTGGCGCAGCCGTAGCTCCAGGATGTGCTCGGCCTGGGCCCGGGAGAGGTCGAAGACCGCGATCAGCCGGTCCCGGGCCTCGGCGGTCTCCTCGGAGCCGCGGATGATCTGGATGACCTCGTCGATGTCGAGGATCGCGATCAGCAGGCCCTCCACGAGGTGCAGCCGGTCCTGCCGCTTGGCCAGGCGGAACGCGGTGCGCCGGCGCACCACGGCGATCCGGTGGTCCGTGTAGACCCGCAGCAGCTCCAGCAGACCCATGGTGCGCGGCTGGCCGTCCACGAGCGCCACGTTGTTGATCCCGAAGGACTCCTCCAGGGGCGTGTGCTTGTAGAGCTGCGCGAGCACGGCCTGCGGGTTGAAGCCGTTCTTGACCTCGATCACCAGCCGCAGCCCGTTGGTGCGGTCGGTGAGGTCCACGACGTCCGAGATGCCCGTGAGCTTCTTGGCCTGGACGGCGTCCTTGATCTTCTCGGTGATCTTCTCCGGGCCCACCATGTACGGCAGCTCGGTGACCACGATGCCCTGCTTGCGCGGGGACACCTGCTCCACGGACACCGTGGCGCGGGTGCGGAACGAGCCGCGGCCGGTGCGGTAGGCGTCCCGGATGCCCTCCAGGCCCACGATCCGCCCGCCCGAGGGCAGGTCCGGGCCGGGGATGAGCTTCATGAGCTCCTCCAGCGTGGCCTCGGGGTTCAGCACCAGGTGCCGGGCGCCGGCGGCGACTTCCCGCATGTTGTGCGGGGCCATGTTCGTGGCCATGCCCACCGCGATGCCGGTGGCGCCGTTGACCAGCAGGTTGGGGTAGGCGGCGGGGAGCACCGCGGGCTGCTGGAACTGGTTGTCGTAGTTGGGCACGAAGTCCACGACGTCCTCGTCGAGGTCCCCGGTGAGGGTGCGCGCGGCCGGGGCCATGCGGGCCTCCGTGTAGCGCGGGGCGGCGGGACCGTCGTCCAGCGAGCCGAAGTTGCCGTGCCCGTCCACCAGGGGCACGCGCATCGCGAAGGACTGCGCCATGCGCACCATGGCGTCGTAGATCGCGGCGTCCCCGTGGGGGTGCAGCTTGCCCATGACCTCGCCCACCACGCGGGCGCTCTTGACGTGGCCGCGGTCCGGGCGCAGACCCATCTGGTCCATCATGAACAGGATCCGCCGCTGCACAGGCTTGAGACCGTCCCGGGCGTCCGGCAGGGCACGGGAGTAGATCACGGAGTAGGAGTACTCCAGGAAGCTCGTCTCCATCTCCTGGGTGACGTCCACGTCCACGATGTGCTCGACGAAGTCCTCGGGGAGGTCGTCCTGGGGGGAACGTGTGGCTGAGCGGCGACGAGCCATCGAGCGGCAACTCCTTGGAATCGGTGCGTGCTCCTGTGTGAGGGGCAGGCGGTTGGCTAGTCTGAAGTCTATGGGTTCCCACGACGAGACTCCGCAGCAGCAGTCCTACCCCGAGTACTGGGAGGCGGACGTGATCCTGCGCGACGGAGCCACCGCCCACCTGCGGCCCATCAGCCCGCAGGACCAGGAGCTGCTGCAGCAGTTCCACTCCTCGCAGTCCCAGGACAGCATCTACCTGCGCTTCTTCTCCTACAAGCCCCGGCTGTCCCAGCGGGAGCTGGAGCGCTTCACCACGGTGGACCACGTGGACCGCGTGTGCTTCGTGCTGATGCTGGGGGAGCGGCTCATCGGCGTGGGACGCTACGACCGCACCACGCCGCGGGCCGCCGAGGTGGCATTCATGATCTCGGACCACCACCAGGGCCGGGGCATCGGTTCCATCCTCCTGGAGCACCTGGCCGCGGCCGCACGGGAGAACGGCATCGACCGCTTCACGGCGGAGGTGCTGCCCGAGAACCGCAAGATGCTCCACGTGTTCGTGGAGGCCGGCTACGACGTCTCCCGCCAGTTCGAGGACGGCGTGGTGGTGGTGGACTTCGACATCGACCCCACCGAGAAGTCCCTGGCCGTGATGGCCGCGCGCGAGCACCGCGCGGAGGCGCGCTCGGTCAAGGACCTGCTCACGCCCTCCACCATCGCCGTGGTCGGGGCCTCCGCCCACGAGGACCACGCCGGGCACCACGCGGTGGAGGGCATCCTGGCCGGCGGCTTTACCGGAACCCTCTACGGTGTGGGGCACACCCCCTACGAGCGGGAGGGCCTCACCTTCGTCCCGTCCCTGTCCGAGATCGAGGGCCCCGTGGACCTCGCCCTGATCGCCGTGCCCCGGGAGGCCGTGGAGGACGCGGTGACGGACTGCGGCAGGGCCGGCGTGCGCGCCGTCGTCGTGATGACCGGCGGCTACGCCGAGGACGGCCTGGAGGGGGCCACGGCCCAGCGCCGGCTCGTGCGGATCGCGCGGGCCGCGGGGATGCGCGTGGTGGGCCCGGCCAGCCTGGGGCTGATCAACACGGACCCCGAGGTCTCCCTCAACGCGTCCGTGCTGCCCGAGCTGCCGCGGCGCGGCGGGCTGGGCCTGTTCTCCCAGTCCGGCGCGGTGGGCACCATGCTCTACGGCGCGGCGCTGCGCCACGGGGTGGGGGTGTCCAGCTACCTCTCGGCGGGCAACCGCGCGGACGTCTCCGGCAATGACCTCATGCAGCACTGGGAGGACGACCCCGGGACCACCGTGTGCGGGCTGTACCTGCAGTCCGTCGGTAACCCCCGCAAGTTCTCGCGCATCGCCCGCAGGCTGTCCCTGACCAAGCCCGTGATCGTCGCCAAGTCCGAGGTCACCGGCCTGCGCCTGCCGCCCGGGCACACGGGACGCGTCACCCAGGCCCCCGCCGGCGCCCTGGACGCCATGTTCCGTCAGGCTGGGGTGATCCGCGCGGCCACCACGGAGCAGCTCATGGACATCGCCGCCGTGGCCGAGTGCCAGCCGCTGCCGCGCTCGCGGCGCGTCGCGGTGCTCTCCAACGCGCTCGCGCTGGCCCAGCTCACCGAGGACACCGCCCTGCGCCTGGACCTCGAACCCGGCACGGTGGACGGTTCCGTGGACACCACCCACGGCGCCGCGGCCGCCCGCGAGGCCGTCCTCGCCGCGGTGCGCGCCGAGTTCGCGCGGGACACCGAGGACAGCCTCGTGGTCGTGCTGATGCCCGTCCCCGGCCTGGACCGTGACGCGGTGCTCCGCGACGTCGCCCACGCCGCGAGCGAGGCGGGGCGCACCACCCTGCTGGTGTTCACGGGCGAGTTCGGCCCGCACGCCGTCACCACCGCGGTGCGCACGGACGGCGACGCCGCCCTGCCGTGCTTCGACTCGCCCGGCGCCGCGATGACGGCGCTCGCCCGCGTGATCGACTACACGTCCTGGCGCTCGCAGGACCATGGCGTGGTGGTGGACCCGGAGGGCTTCGACTTCGACGGCGTGGAGAAGTTCCTGGAGCGGCAGCGGGAGAAGGTCAGCGGGGACACGTTGTACGAGCTGACGATCGCCGAGCGCAACGAGCTGCTGAGCTGCGCGGGCATCGCGGTGCTCGAGTCGGCGCGCTTCACGGATCCCGACGAGGCGTGTGCTGCCGCCGAGCGGCTGGGCTACCCGGTGGCGCTGAAGACCACGGACCCGTTCCTGCGCCACCGCCTGGACCTCGGCGGCGTGGTGCTGAACCTGGAGGATGCGGAGCAGCTGCGGGCGGCGATCGAGACCATGCGCCGGACCCTGGCGGGGTGGAACGCCACGGACTTCGAGGTGCAGTCCATGGCCCCCACTGGTCAGACCGTGGTGCTGCGCGCCGCCGAGGACCCGCTGATCGGGCCCGTGCTCTCCTTCGGGATGGCCGGGGACGCCGTGAACCTGCTGGACGACTGGGCCCACCGGGTGCCCCCGCTCACTGACCGGGACATCACGCGCATGGTGCGGGCGCCCAAGGCCGCGCGCAAGCTCTTCGGCTACCAGGGGGTTCCGCCCGTGGACACCACGGGCCTGGAACGGCTGGTCAACCGCGTGGCGTACCTCAAGGACCGCTTCCCGCAGGTCGCGTTCCTGGAGCTGAACCCCGTGGTGCTCTCCGGCTCCGTGCTGACCGTGCTCTCGGCGAGCGTCAAGATCGGCGATCCCGGCCAGCGCACCGACAGCGCGCGCCGCGCGATGCTGGGCTAGGCGCAGCACCGAGTGCGGGACACGATCGCCGGCCGGTTCGAGTTGCTGACGCCCATCGCGGAGGGCGGCAGCGGTGCCGTGTGGCGTGCCCACGACCTCCGGCTCGGCCGGGAGTGCGCGGCCAAGGTGCTGCGTCAGCGGGACTCTGCGGAGCTGCTGCGCTTCGTCCGCGAGCAGACCGTGAACCTGGAGCACCCGCACGTGGTGGCACCGTACGGGTGGGCCGCAGAGGATGAGCACGTGGCAATCGCCATGGAACTGGTCTCGGGCGGCACCCTGGAGGCCGCGCTGCAGGACAACGGGGCGGTGGCGGACTGGCTCGCGGAGGAGCTCGTCTGCCAGCTGCTGGAGGCCCTGCGCTTCGTGCACACCAGGGGATGGGTGCACCGCGACGTCAAGCCCGCCAACGTGCTGCTGGAGCCCACCGGCTCGGCCCTGCCGGTGGCGCGGCTCGCGGACTTCGGGATCGCGGTGCGGGTCGATGACGCCCGCCTGACCCACACCGGAACGGTCGTGGGAACCCCCGGATACCTGCCCACGGAGGCGTACGCCCCCGGCAACCCCTCGCCCGGCATGGACCTCTACGCGGCGGGCGTGACCGCGGTGCGCATGGTGCTGCCCGAGGCCGATCTCAGCGGCGATCCGCTGGGTCCGGGCGACGTCGCCGCGCTCGGGCTGTTCGCGGACTCGCCGTGCCTGCGCGCGGGGGTCGCCGGGCTGCTGGACCCCGACCCCGAGCAGCGGGTCCGGGCGGCGGACCGGCTGCTCGCAGGCCTGCTGGAGACGGCCGACCGGCGGCTGGGGCGCTCGGCCGAGACCGCAGAGGGCGAGCCCTTCGAGGTCTTCGACGTGCTCGAGCCCACCACGGAGCGTGAGCTGTCCCCGGTGGCCGACGCCGCCCGGCTGCCCTCCGGGGCCGCGTGCACCGAGGACGCGCCCATTGCCTGGCACGCCGTGCACCGCCAGGCCGTCCCGGTCCAGGACCGGCCCGAGATGGCGCAGCGCGGGACCGATGTGCTGCGCCCGTTCGCCCCTGTGACCGCCCCTGTGACCGCGACGGGTCCCTCCGCCGGGGTCGCCGCCGACCCGCACTCCGCAGCCCCCGGGGAGGTTCCTGCCCGCTCGTTCGCCGAGCCGCCCGCCGAGGACAGCACCGAGCTCATCGACGCCGCGCAGCCCCCGCCCGTGCAGCGGCTCACCGGACCCTCCGGCGCGGCGGAGGAGGTGCGGGCAGCCGGGGACACGTCCACCCTGCCCGTGGACGGGACGGTGTCCGAGCCGACCGGTTCGGCGGGACGCGGCACGGGCGCGTTCTCGCGTGCGGGCGGGGCGGCTGCGCGCGGACCCGCCGCGCGGCGTCGTGCGCGGTGGCCGTGGTGGCTGCTGGGCGTGCTGCTCGCGGTGCTCGCCGTGGTGGTGGGATACCTGTGGCTGGGACCCGTGCTGGCACGGTGGACCGGAACGGGGGACCCGGACCCCGCGGCGCCCAGCACGAGCGCCCCGGCGCGAGCTCCGGGAGGCGGCGGGACCCCAGCACGGAGCCCGGCACCCACCACGGACGTGACCCCCCAGTGCACCCAGCTCGAGGACGGGACCGTCTCCTGCGTCGTGACGCCCTGACGCGGGAGTGCGGCCCGGGCGCCGTTCGCTGACACGGTGTGCCCCGGGGGCCGCGGTGGAGGACAATGGGCCCATGACTTACTCAGCACCCGATGGTTCGCGGCTCGTCCAGGACATCGAGAAGGCGGGGTTCTACCCCCAGCTCGTCACGGACGTGGTCAACGACTCCCTGGACGGGCGGCAGCCCGTGTCCCACCTCGTGCAGCTGGAGACGCACTTCACCAACACCGAGCTGCACCGCCACATCACCGCGCTCGTGCTGGCCGAGGACGTGCTGCACATCACGCACGTGGACGACCAGCAGTACGACGACACCGGCGCGGAGACCGTGGCGCGGGTCTCCACCGAGACGGTGCCGATCTCCCAGATCCGCTCGGTGACCCTGAGCTACGCGTACCACCAACCCCAGGACTACCAGCCGGGAACGCCCATCATGGAGCTCAACCTCGCGGTGAGCTGGACGGGCACGCAGCAGCTCGAGCTCTACCCCGCGATGTGCGAGGACCCCGAGTGCCAGGCCGATCACGGCTACACGGGCACCGCGGCGAGCGAGGACGTGGTGATGCGCATCAGCTCCGAGGCAGACGGGCAGGACGCCGTGGAGGGCGCCCGGGAGTTCGCGCGCACCCTGCGCCGGGCCAACGTGGCGCCCCTGACCGACTCCGGCGCCCAGCTGGCGGCTCCCCACGCCGGGGCACCGCGGGCCGAGGGCGCCACCCCGCGCAGCCGCTTCAGCCACCGGCTCGGCGGGCGGGACACGGGGCACACCTCGTGACCGGGGCGCCCGCCGCGCTCCCGGACACGCTGCCTCCCGCGCCACGCTACGGCAGCCGCTCGATCGCCGAGACGCTGTCCTCCGCGGCGGCCGCCGTGGGGGTCCCGGGCACGTCCAACGCCCTGGGGCTGCCCGCCGCCCGGCGCTACGTGGTGGTGCTCGTGGACGGGCTGGGCTCGCGGCTGCTGCGCGAGGTCTCCGGCTACGCACCCACGCTGCGCGCGGCGGACTCCCTGGGCGAGCTTGACGCCGCGTTCCCCTCCACCACGTCCGTGTCCCTGTCCAGCCTGGGCACCGGTGCGGCGCCCGGGCGCCACGGCATGCTGGGCTACGACGTCCTGGACCCCGCAAGCGGCAGGGTGGTCAACATGCTCGGCAACTGGCCCGCGGACGTGGACCCGCTGCAGTGGCAGCCGGTTCCCACCGTGCTGCAGCGCGCCGAGCAGCACGTGGACGCCGTAACCGTGAGCGCACCCCGATTCGAGACCTCCGCCCTGACCCGTGCCGCGCTGCGCGGCGGGCGGTTCGTGGGCGCCGACGGCGTGTACGCCCGGTCCTCCCGGGCGCTCGAGCAGCTGCGCGAGGGGCGACGCGGGCTGGTGTACTTCTACTGGGACGAGCTGGACAAGACAGGCCACAAGCTCGGTTGGCGCTCGGACGCGTGGTTGCATGCCCTCGAGGAGCTGGACTCGGCCCTGAAACGGCTGGTCACCCGGTTGCCCGCGAACACCCGGGTGCTGCTCAGCGCGGACCACGGCATGGTGGACGTGGTCCCGGAGCACCGGATCGACGTCAGCGCGGACCCGGAGCTCATGGCGGGCGTGCACCTCACGGCCGGGGAGCCCCGGGCCCTGCAGCTGCACGTGACGCCGGGCACCGACCCCGCGACGGTGGCGCGCACGTGGCGGCACCACTTCGGGGACGCCGTGTGGGTGGCCACGCGCGAGGCCCTCGTGCAGGGGGGCTACTTCGGCCCCGATCCGGATCCGGCACTGCTCGCCCGCGCCGGGGACGTGTGGATCCTGGGCCGCGAGGAGATCGCTCTCCACGACGTCGCCCGCCAGGGAACCCGCCCCCTCGCGATGGTGGGCCAGCACGGTTCACTCACGGACGACGAGCGGCGCGTCCCTGCCCTGCTGTGGTGAGTCCGCGCCCCTGACCGGGGCACGCGGCCCCGGGCCTCACCGGGAGGACGTGCCCTGCGTGGCCGCGGGCCCAGGCTGCTCCACGGCGGCCCCCTTGCCCGCAGGCTTCGTGGGCTTGGGCTTCTCGGGCGGGGGGAGCGTGGGCTGCGGGGGCTTCGGCGGTATCGGGGCCTGGGTGGGTGCCGGGGGCTTGGTAGGTGCCGGCGCCTTGGTGGGCTCGGGAGCCTCCGTGGGCTCGGCTGTGGTCGGAGCCGGCTGAGGCACCACGGGCGGCTGCGGAACGGGCACCACCGGCTGCACGGGCGCCACTGGCTGCTGCGGGGGAACGTAGTACTGCTCCGGCGGCAGGGTCGGCTCCACGGTGGGGGTGGGGCTCGGGGTCGCGGAGAGTGTGGGGGTGGGGCTCGGCGTGCTGGAGGGGGTCTGGCTCGCGAAGTCCGCGGGCGCGGGATCGTCCGAGCCGCCGGTGAGGCCCGTGAACGCCACCGCACCCACGCCCACCAGCACCAGCAGGGCCGCACCGCCCAGGGCCGCGGGCGCGAGGAATCGACGCGCCCCAGAGCGGGACTCGGCGCTCGCCGAGCCCGTCGGCTGGGAGTCGTCCCCGAATAGATCGTCCTGGATGGAGTTGCTCATGCCCATTGTCCCTCGGAATCGCCCATGACCACACGCGCGGCCGGGTCGTGTTCTCCCCTGGTCCCGGTCCGCTCCACGCGACTGTACCGCGTGGTGCGGCCCCGGCGCACCACAGCACGTGGGGCCGGGGATCGGGGGTCAGGACCTGTTGGCGCCGAAGACGATGTCGTCCCAGCTGGGCACCGACGAGCGCTTGGCCTTGGGGGTGCGGCCGCGGGGACCGGGGGCCGGGGCGTCGTCATCCCGGTCGGAGCCCCGGTGGGTCCCGGTGACGTCGTGCTCCCCGCCCTGCTGGGTGTCCGCAGCATCCTGGCGGGGCTCCGCCGGTGAGGTCTCCGCCGGTGAGGTGTCCGCCCCGTGGTCGCGGGTTGCGGAGCCGCCCGCACCGGTGTGCTCGGGCGCGTCCGAGGGCGCGGCGGGGGAGGTCGAGCGCGGGTGCAGCGCGGCCACCGGCGCCACGGTCTCCCGCGTGGTGGGCGCACCGGCTGCCGGTTCCGTGCCGTCCTCGCCGGTGGTGACCTCGGCGGCGGCCTCCGTGCCGGTCACGTCCACCCAGCTCTCCGCGGCGGGGGTCTCTGCCTCCCCGTCCTCGGACGCGGCGTCCCGGGACGTCCCCGTCCCGCGGTGCACGGTCCCCGACGGTCCTGCCGAGAACGCGGCGCCACCGCTGGAGGGGTCCTCGGCGGGTGCGTCGTGGCCGGGGGCGGTCTCGTGCCGCGCGGGGGTGGAGTCGTCCACGATCTCGATGCCCTCACCGCGCAGCGCCTGCTCCTCGGCCACCTGGGAGGCCGCGGGCTGGATAGGGCGGTCGAAGACCGGGGAGTCCTCGGGGGCGTCGATGGGACGCGGACGCTGCTCCACGGAGCCCATGCCGCGGCCGAGGATCTCCGCGAGCCGGTCGTCGGCGGTCTCGTCCGAGCCCAACCGGCGGCCGCGCCGGGACTGCAGCACGTCCAGCAGGTCGTCGGCCTGGCTCGCCTCGTGCTGCAGCCGGCGCAGCTGCGGGCTGGGAGCCGCGGCCGGTGCCGCGGGGGCGGCGGTGCCGAGCGGTCCGGTCTCCCGCGGCTCCTCCATGAGGGCGCGGGCCCAGTCGTTCTCGGGGCGCACGCTCTGGGTGGCGGGGTTGAAGCTCCACCGGGCCGGGCCGGTGCCGGCGGGGCCCGAGGTGGTCTCCGACGCGGTGAAGCTCAGCTGCACGGTCCACAGCTGGTCCTCGCGCAGCCAGGCGTCCCAGTCCAGCGAGGAGCGCTGCACCCCAAGCTGCTGGGCGCGTTCGAGCACGGTCTCCTCGAGCGTCCTGGGCTCGCCCTCGAAGACCGAGCGGTAGCCGTCGTGGGCGGGATCCGTGCCGGAGACCTTGACGCGGCACGCCTCGCTGACCATGTGGGAGCGCTCGGCCAGGATGGGCCACTCGTAGCGCCGGACGCGCTCCGCCTCCCAGCCGCACTCCGCGACGATGTCCTCCACGCTCGCACCGGCACGGAACCTGGCCTGGATGTCCCGGGGGCCGTAGGAGGCGCCCCCGCGGCCGCGGGCCGGCGGTTTGCGGCGCGCGTGCTGGATGGTCTGTCGCAACTGCTGGTCGATGGTCAGCAGGTACCTCGTGGAATCGGGGGTCTCCACGATGAGGTGCTCACCGTCGTCGTGCACTCCTGCCAGGCGCAACTGCTCCATGCTGTCCTTCCCTCACCGGTGCGTCCGCCACGGGATCCGTGGTGCGCGCCGCGCGTTCGTGGCACTCAGTCTACTGGCCCGCCCCGGCCGGGACCGGGCAGGGCGTGGGGGCCGCGCGGCGGCGTCGTGACGGGCCGGCGGAGGGGCGGTGCGAGCGGGCCCGCGGCCACGATCATGCTGTGCGAGAAAACCCCCGCGGGGGTGCTGGCTTTTTCGGCCCCCATGGTGAACAATCTACGCGACACGGCCCCGGGGGAGATCGCCCGGGGACCCGTTTCTCGCAGCGATCTCGCGAAGACCGGTTGGAGCGGATAGACACATGGCCACAGACTACGACGCACCGCGCAAGCAGGACGAGGACCTCAAGGAAGACTCCATCGAGGAGCTGCAGTCCCGGCGGTCGGACCACCAGTCCGGGAGCGTTGACGAAGACGAAGCCACGGCGGCCGAGAGTTTCGAGCTGCCCGGCGCCGACCTCTCCAACGAGGAGCTCTCCGTGGTGGTGCTCCCGGCGCAGGACGACGAGTTCACGTGCGGTTCCTGCTTCCTGGTGCGCCACCGTTCGCAGCTCGCCGAGGAGCGCAACGGTGTGAAGTACTGCTTCGAGTGCCTCGGCTGACGGAAGCCTTCCCACAGCCGCCGCGGGCGGTCACCCCTTCCGGGTGACCGCCCGCGGTCGTTCTCGGGTGCCGGTGCGCACGCAGCGGCGGGGCGCCTCAGGGCCTGTCGTCGCGGGGGGCCTCTGCGCGGTGGCCCGCGCCGGCATTGACGGCGCGCGCCAGCTCGTCGGGGTGCCGCGTGGCGGTGAGCCAGTAGGGAGTGGGGTCCACGGGATCGGTGATCCGGATGCGGCACAGGTCCGGGACGGACACCCGGAAGTTCATGAAGGCGCGGCCGTCGAGCCCCGGCCCGCGTGCGGTGCGCGCCTCGGCACCGCGCAGCGCTTCGGCCTCGCCCACGTACTGGCGCTCGATGTAGGCGCGGCCCACGCGCAGGTCCTCGTCGGTGAGCACGATGCTCGGGGCCCCCAGGTGCACGGCGAGCCCCACGCCGATCATGAGCACGGCGCCCACGATCACCCCCACCGCGACGCTGATGGGTGCCACGGCCACGAAGCCGGCCGCTCCCACGAACACGACGATCAACCACACCCACCACGAGACCGTGAGCTTCTCCGAGTACTGCACCGCGCCGGTGGTCGCGGGGGTCTGCGCCGCGGACGACGCCGCCCGCTCACCGTCCCCGTCTCGGGGACGGTCCGCGGGGGTGGCGTCGCGCCCCGGCCGGGTCGCGGTCGCCGCGTCCGGAGCGGAGCGGGCCGCGCGCTCGGCGGCATGGGGCGCGTCGTCGTGCGCGCCGGGGGAGGCACCGCGACCGGCGGCCGAGGCGGTGTGCTCGGGGGAGGGCGCCGCGGCGTCGAGCGTCCCGCGGGCCTCGGACGGGTGGTGCGTGGCGGAGGAGCGGGGGGTGGCCGCGGTGTCGCGCCGCGGGGGCCGGTCCGCGCCCGGCTCCGGATGCTGAGAACTCATGGCACCACCTTGGCACACTCACCCGGGAGCCGGCCCACCGTGCGTGGGGCCCCGGCGCCGCGCGTTAGAGTGGGGCACTGTGACTGACGCGAGCACCCCCGCCACGGTGGACGTGGCCCTGCAGCTGCTGGACCTGGACCTGCCCGCCCCCGCCTACGCGCGCGAGGGGGACGCCGGAGCGGACCTGCGGGCCCGCGCGGACGTGGAGCTGCTGCCCGGCGAGCGCGCGCTCGTGGACACGGGCGTGGCCGTGGCGATCCCGGCGGGGTACGTGGGTCTGGTGCACCCCCGCTCGGGACTCGCCGCGAAGCACGGCATCACGGTGGTCAACGCCCCGGGCACCGTGGACAGCGGCTACCGGGGTGAGCTCAGGGTGTGTCTGCTCAACACGGACGCGCGGCAGCCCTACACCGTGCGCCGCGGCGAGCGGATCGCCCAGCTGGTGGTCCAGGAGGTGGTGACCGCGCGGTTCCGGGTCACCGATCGGCTGCCCACCAGCGAACGGGGCGAGCGCGGGTTCGGCTCCTCCGGAACGCACTGACCCGCTCGCCAACAACCGCTGGGCTGCGCACGACGCGGGCGACCCGGTACGGCCCCCGTGGGGCACACCGGGCCCGGCGGTGGCGCCCACCCGGGACGACCGCGCGGTGCGGGTCCGCCAGAATTTCCCCTCGACGACTTCTTGGAGGCACTGATGTTCGGACGTAGGAAGCGCACGCGCGCCGAGGCCGCGGACACCGCGCAGCAGACGGGCGCCACCGCGGCGAGCGCCGAGGACGGCGAGGCCACCGAGCCCCGGGGCGACGTCGACCGGGCCGAGGACCCCCGTGCCAACGGGCCGTGGGACGAGTCGGAGTTCACGGGCGAGCGCGGCGAGTACCTGGACCTCGGCGCGCTGCTCGTCAAGCCGATGGCCGACGTGACCGTGCGCGTGGAGGTGGACCAGGCCACCCAGGTGCCGCGCGCGGTGAACCTCGACTTCCGGGACGGCTCGGTGCAGCTGCAGGCGTTCACCGCCCCGAAGTCCTCCGGGCTGTGGGACGAGGTCCGGGCCGAGCTCGTGGCCGGCCTGCGTCGGGACGGGGCGCAGCCCACGATCGCGCAGGGCCCCCTCGGGGCGCAGGTGGACGTGCGGATCCCCGGCACCACCCCGGACGGGCAGCAGGGCTTCCGCCTGGCCCGGTTCGTGGGCATCGACGGTCCCCGCTGGTTCCTGCGCGCCGTGTTCACCGGCGGCGCGGCCCTGCCCGGGACCACCGCGGAGGTGCTCGACGACGCCGTGCGCGCCCTCGTGGTCGTGCGCGGCCAGGACCCGCACCCGCCCCGTGACCTGCTCACGCTGTCGATGCCGCAGGACGCCACGGTCACCCCGGCCCACGGCGGCCCGGAGCACGAGGGCTCCGACGCCACCGCCGGCGACCGTGCGGCGTCGGGCCCCGCGGTGCAGCCCCCGCGGCGCGGGCCCGAGATCACCGAGATCGGCTGAGCGTGACCGGCAACAACCCCCTGACCGGGGCCATCGACGTGATGGCCGAGCCCGAGGCCACAAACAGCGACCTCACCCCGCCGCGCGGCGAGCGGCCCCGGCGCCGGGCGGTCGTGGAGGGGACCGTGGTGGAGGTGACCCTCGCCCCGGCCACGACGGCCCCGCACTTCCGTGCTCTGCTGAAGGTTCCGCGCCCGGGCAGCGCCCTGCCGTGCGGCGTGGAGCTGCTGTGGCACGGTCAGCGCACCGTGCCGGGCGTGGCCGCCGGCACCCGGCTGCGGTGCCTGGCCGTCGTGTGCTTCCCGGACGGGGTGCCCACCATGTACAACCCGCGCTACGAGATCGTGACGCCCAAGAAGGTGGGCCGGTGACGCGCGAGGGGGAGCCGGGGGAGCAGCCCCGGGAGGACCCCGGGGCGAGGGTGCACCGCGCCGCGGAGGACTTCGCGCAGCGCTCCGGGTGGCGCCGGGACGAGAGCGGCCAGCTGGACGTGCTCTCCGCCGTGGGCGGCTGGCGCGGCGTGGTGGAGTCCGTGCTTCCCGGTCTGGTGTACCTGGTGTGCGTGATCGCCGTGGGCAGCCTGTCCGTGGCGCTCACCGCGTCCCTGGCGAGCGCGGCCGTGTTCACGGTGGTGCGCCTGGCGCAGCGGCAGTCCGCGACCCAGGCGTTCGCGGGTCTCGTGGGCGTGGGGATCTGCGCATTGTTCGCTCGCGTGGGCGGGGATGCCCTCGACTACTACGTGTGGGGCTTCATCACCAACGCCGTGGGGATCGTGGTGCTCGCGGTCTCCGCGGCCGCAGGCTGGCCCCTGCTGGGAGTGCTCTACGGCTACATCCGCGGCGAGGGGACCGAGTGGCATGCCAGGCCGGCGCGGCGCTCCGCGTACCAGCGGGCGACCGCGCTGCTGATCGCCATGTTCGCGGCCCGGCTGGCCGTGCAGCTGCCGCTGTTCTTCGCGCAGGACGTGGCCGCGCTGGGGATCACCCGGCTGGTGATGGGGGCTCCGCTGTACGCCGCCGTGCTGTGGGTGGGATGGCTGTGGAGCCGCCCTCGTCACGTGCCGCCTGCAGGTTGACGTCCCGGGCCGTGGTGAACATGGCCCGCAGCTGCTCCTCACCCTCCGCGGTGGTGATGAAGAACAGCTCGTCCCCGCCCTCCAGCAGGTCGTCGCCCGAGGGGGCGATGGGCACGCCGTCGCGCAGGATGGCCACGAGCGCCACGTCCGGGGGCCACGGCACCTGGGACACCGTGCTGGCCACCACGGGGTGCTCGCGCGGGACCGTGTAGGCGGACAGCGTGGCCGCCCCGGTCTGGAAGCTCAGCAGCCGCACCACGTCCCCGATCTCCACGGCCTCCTCCACGAGCGCCGTCATCAGCCGGGGGGTGGACACCGCCACGTCCACGCCCCAGGCGTCGTCGAAGAGCCACTCGTTCTTGGGGTTGTTCACGCGGCCCACGGTGCGCGGCACGCCGAACTCGCTGCGCGCGAGCAGGGAGACCACCAGGTTGGCCCTGTCGTCCCCGGTGGCCGCGACCACCACGTCCGCCTCCTCCGCCCGCGCGCGTTGGAGCACGTCGAGGTCGCACGCGTCCCCCACGACCCACTGCGCGCCGCGCAGGTTGGAGCGGCCGATCACCTCGGCGGTGGCGTCCACCACCACGACGTCGTGGCCGTGCGAGAGCAGCTCCCGGGCGATCGAGGAGCCCACGGAGCCCCCGCCCACGATGACCACGTGCATCAGCCACGCCCCCGCGAGTCCTGGGTCGCGGCCAGGGCCACGGCCTCCATGACCTCGTCCGACGGCGGACGGGACAGGACACGGGCAACCCGCTCCACGTCCTCCACGCGCATCATGGCGTGCACGATGTCTCCTTGCTGGTAGCTGGTGTCGCTGGCCGGGAGGATGCCCTCCCCGAACCGGGTGACGAACGCGATCCGCACCCCGGCCGCCTCCTCGATGCGGTCCAGGTGCAGCCCCGACCAGGAGTCGTCCAGGGGCAGCTCCCCGAGCTGCAGCCGCCCGGAGGCCTCCCGGAAGTCCCCGGTGATGGCGTGCTCGGGCAGGATCCGCCGCAACACCTGGTCCGCGCTCCAGCGCACCGACGCCACGGTGGGGATGCCCATGCGCTGGTAGAACTCGGCGCGGGTGGGATCGTAGATCCGCGCCACCACGTGCTTGACCTTGAAGGTCTCACGGGCCACCCGCGCGGCGATGATGTTGGAGTTGTCCCCGCTGGAGACCGCAGCGAAGGCGTACGCCTCGGCGATCCCGGCGCGCTGGAGCACCTCGCGGTCGAAGCCGTGTCCGGTGACCTTCTTGCCCGAGAACGAGGGCCGCAGCTTGCGGAACGCCCGGTCGTCCTGGTCGATCACCGCCACGGTGTGCCCGGAGTCCTCCAGGGCGTGCGCGAGGGTGATCCCCACCCTGCCCACACCCATGATCACGAAATGCGCCATGGGCGACAGCATAGGTCCCCCGCGGGACAAGCACCGGCCGAGGGACTAGCGTGTTCCCACGTGTATGTGTCCCAGTTCGTCCGCCGCGCGCTCGTGGGCAAGCCGCTCCACAACGAGCGCGCCGCGGGCACCGTGCTCTCGAAGGGCACGGCCCTGCCCGTGTTCGCCTCAGACGCGCTGTCCTCGGTCGCGTACGCCCCGGACGAGATCGTCCTGACGCTCGCGCTCGCGGGCTCCGCCGCGATCGTCGTCTCCCCGTGGGTGGGGCTCGCGGTGCTCGTGGTGCTGGCCGTGATCATCACCGCCTACCGCCAGAACGTGAGGGCCTACCCGTCCGGCGGGGCCGACTTCGAGATCGCGTCCAAGAACCTGGGTCGTCCCGCCGGGGCGGCCGTGGGGGCCGCGCTGCTCGTGGACTACACGCTGGTGGTGGCCGTGTCGATGGCCGCCGCCGCCCAGTACCTCGCCGCGGTGTTCCCGTGGCTCGTGGGGCACCGCACGGTGGTCGCCGTGGTGGGGATCGCCCTGGTGGGACTGCTGAACCTGCGCGGGCTGAAGTTCATGGGCCGGGCGTCCTCCGTGCCCACGTACGCGTTCTTGGCGGTGGTGCTGCTGCTCATCGTGGTGGGTGTGGTGCAGGACGTCACCGGGGCGCTGGGCCCCGCGCCGTCGGCGGCCTACGACGTGCTGCCCGCCGAGGGCATGGACTCCGGACTGGTGGGGCTCGCGGGCGCCATGCTCGTGCTGCGGGCCTTCTCCTCCGGGGCGGTGGCCGTGACCGGGGTGGAGACCATCACGCACTCCGTGCCCTACTTCCGCAAGCCCAAGGCGCTCAACGCCGCGCGGACCCTCGCCGTCCTCGGTGCCCTCTCCGCCGTGCTGCTGCTGGGCGTGCTCTACCTCACCCGCCGCACGGGCGTGGTGGTGGTCATGGACCCCGCGCGGCAGCTGCTGATCGGGGGCCACGCCCCGGACGCGTCCTTCTACCAGGTCCCGGTGCTGGCGCAGATCGCCCAGGCCGTCACGGGTGCGGACTCCGTGTGGGTCGTGGTGCTCGCCCTGGCCACGGTGGGGGTGCTGTTCATGGCCGCCAACACAGCCTACTCGGGCTTCCCGGTGCTCGCGTCCCGCCTGGCGTCCTCCGCCCTGCTGCCGCGGCAGCTGCAGAGCCGCGGGGACCGGTTCGCGTTCACCAACGGCATCGTGCTGCTGTCCGTGGTGGCGGCCGGGTTCACGCTCGTGTTCGGGGCAAACGTCAACGCGCTGATCCAGCTGTACGTGGTGGGGGCGTTCTTCGCGTTCACCCTGACCCAGGCGGGCATGGTCCGGCACTGGACCCGCGTGCGGCGCACCCGCACGTCGCGCACCACCAACCGCCAGTTCGCGCTGCGCCTCGGCGTGGCGGCGATCGCGCTGGTAGCGTGCGCGGCGGTGTTCGTGGTGATCCTCGTGACCAAGTTCGTGCAGGGGGCGTGGCTGACCATCGTGGCGATCGCGCTCACCACGGTGTTCATGCGCGCGATCGCCCACCACTACCGCTCGGTGGACGCCGAGCTCGCCGTGCACCCGGACTCGATGGTGCGTGCCCTGCCCTCGCGCGTGCACTCGATCATCGTGGTCACCTCCGTGCGCAAGCCCGTGGTGCGCGCGCTGACCTACGCCCGGGCGTCCCGGCCCTCGACGCTCGAGGCCGTGGTGGTGGACACGGACCGCACCCGCACGCAGGAGATCGTGCGGCAGTGGCAGTCCCTGGAGATCCCCGTGCCCATCACCGTGCTGGCCTCCCCCTACCGGGACACCGTGGGCCCGGTGGTCGCCCACATCCGTGGCATCCGGCGCAAGTCCCCGCGCGACCTCGTGATCGTCTACCTCCCGGAGTACGTGGTGGGCCGCGGGTGGGAGCGCTTCCTGCACAACCAGGCCATCCGCCCCCTGCGGACCCGGCTGCACTACGAACGCGGAGTCATGATCGCCTCCGTGCCCTGGCACCTGGAATCGGTGCGCGAACTGCAACTCACGGAGAACTCCCGATGACACAGACCCCGCACACGCTCGAGCTGCGCCTGGGGGACGTGGCCCACGGGGGTCACGTGGTGGCCCGCACGGACGAGGGCCGCGTGGTGTTCGTGCGCCACGGGCTGCCCGGGGAGCTCGTGCGCGTACGGCTCAGCGACGCCCAGCCCGAGGCCTCCTACTGGCGCGGTGACGCGGTCGAGGTGCTGGAGCCCGCGGCGGGCCGGCGGGGCCAGCACGTCTGGTCCCAAGCCGACGCCGCCCTGGCGGACTCCCGGGGCACGGCACCCGTGGGCGGTGCCGAGTTCGGGCACGTGGAACTGACCCTGCAGCGCGAGCTCAAGACCCGGGTGCTCGCCGAGCAGCTCGAGCACCTCGCGGGCCACACGTGGGACGGCAACGTGCAGGCCACCGCGCACGAGCGCGCGGACGGCACCGGCTGGCGCACGCGGCTGCACCTGGACGTCGCGGCGGACGGCCGGGCGGGGATGCACCCCCACCGCTCGGACGAGCTCGTGGCGGTCACGGACATGCCCCTGGCCACGGACGCGATCCGCGAGCTCGCCCCGTGGTCCCTGCGGCTGCCGGGGGCCGAGCGCGTGGACGTCGCCGCGCCGTCGAACGGGCTGTGCGCGCTGCTGCACGTGAGCCTGCGCCCAGACACGAGTGAGCCGCAGATCGACGCGCTGCGCGGTGAGCTCACGCAGTGGGGCGAGGAGCACGGGGTGTCCGTGACCGCGCGCTCGGCGGACCATCGCCGGATCGCCACGTGGGCCGGCGAGCCCGGTGTGTGCGAGACGCTCGAGCTCCCGGGCCTCGACGGATCCGGGCCCCGGCGGCTGCAGTGGCGGGTGAGCCCCACGGGGTTCTGGCAGATCCACCGCGAGGCCCCTGAGACCCTGTCCCGCGCCGTGCTCGAGGCCGCGCGGCTGGAGCCGGGGGAGACGGTCTGGGACCTCTACAGCGGGGCCGGGCTGTTCACGGCGGTCGCCGCCGACGCCGTGGGGGAGCGCGGGCGCGTCTTCGCCGTGGAGGGCTCCCCGGTGACCTCCGCCGACGCCGCCCACAACCTCGCCGGGGCCCCGCACGTCACGGGCGTGCGCGGGGACGTGGCCCGGGTGCTCACCGGACGCGGCGGCGCCCGGCGCGGTGACCGGCGCCGGGGAGGCGGTTGGGCGGCGTCGTCCCGGGACGCGCGCACCGTGGCACCCCCGCGGCCCGACGCCGTGATCATGGATCCGCCGCGTGCGGGTGCCGCGAAGGAGGTGCTCGCGGCGGTGGACCAGGCCGGGCCGCGGCGGATCGTGTACGTGGCGTGCGATCCGGCAGCACTCGGGCGCGACCTCGGGCGGCTGCGGCGCCGCGGCTGGCGGATCGAGGACGTCTCCGGCTTCGACCTGTACCCCAACACCCACCACGTGGAGGCCGTGGCGCTGCTGCGCCGGGACGCGTGAGCCCCGCGTGACGCGACCCACGTCCGTGCGCCGCCGCCGGGGTGGTCATGCCGGGGCGCGGGCGTGGCACGGGCTACACTGGCAGGGACCGTTCCACGTGCACGGGGGCGCAAGTCTGCACCGTGCGCGCAGAACGTAACCGACGGTGGCGAGAGGAGTTCCACACCATGACTGTGGACAGCTTTGGAGCCAAGGGCGTTCTCAACGTCAAGGGCACCGACTACGAAATTTTCCGACTGAACGCCGTGGAGGGAGCCGAGAAGCTCCCCTACAGCCTGAAGGTCCTGCTCGAGAACCTGCTGCGCACCGAGGACGGTGCCAACGTCACGAGCAAGCACATCGAGGCCCTGGGGTCCTGGGACCCCAGCGCCCAGCCCGACACGGAGATCCAGTTCACCCCTGGTCGCGTGATCATGCAGGACTTCACCGGCGTGCCCTGCATCGTGGACCTCGCCACCATGCGCGAGGCCGTCGCGGACCTCGGGGGAGACCCCTCCCGCGTGAACCCGCTCGCTCCGGCCGAGCTGGTCATCGACCACTCGGTGCAGATCGACGCCTTCGGCTCCGCCGACGCGATCGAGCGCAACATGGACATCGAGTACCAGCGCAACGGCGAGCGCTACCAGTTCCTGCGCTGGGGTCAGACCGCGTTCGACGACTTCAAGGTGGTGCCGCCCGGAATGGGCATCGTGCACCAGGTCAACATCGAGAACCTGGCCCGCGTGGTCATGACCCGCGAGGTGGACGGCACCGTGCGCGCGTACCCGGACACCTGCGTGGGCACCGACTCCCACACCACCATGGAGAACGGCATCGGCGTGCTCGGCTGGGGTGTGGGCGGCATCGAGGCCGAGGCCGCGATGCTCGGTCAGCCCATCTCCATGCTGATCCCGCGCGTGGTGGGCTTCAAGCTCACCGGCGAGATCCCCTCCGGTGCGACCGCCACGGACGTGGTGCTGACCATCACGGAGATGCTGCGTGAGCACGGCGTGGTGGGCAAGTTCGTGGAGTTCTACGGTGAGGGCGTGGCAGCGGTGCCGCTGGCCAACCGCGCCACGATCGGCAACATGTCCCCGGAGTTCGGTTCCACCGCGGCGATCTTCCCGATCGACCAGGTGACCCTGGACTACCTGGCGCTCACGGGCCGCTCCGAGGAGCAGATCGCCCTGATCGAGGCGTACACCAAGGAACAGGGCATGTGGCACGACCCCGAGCACGAGGTCGCCTACTCCGAGTACCTCGAGTTGGACCTGTCCACCGTGGTCCCCTCGATCTCCGGGCCCAAGCGTCCCCAGGACCGCATCGAGCTGACCCGCTCCAAGGAACAGTTCCGCGACGACCTCGTGAACTACGTGGCCGAGGACAAGTCCGTGGAGGCGGACCCGGACGTCGTCGAGTCCTTCCCGGCGTCCGACGCCCCGTCTCACGACGCCACCGACGAGCAGGACCCCCAGGACGCACCGCGCGAGAGCTCCGCGAACGACCTGCGGGAGCGCGCCGAGCACCGCGTGGAGGTCTCCATGGAGGACGGGCGTTCCTTCGAGCTGGACCACGGTGCCGTGTCGATCGCCTCGATCACGTCCTGCACCAACACGTCCAACCCCTCGGTCATGATGGCCGCGGCCGTGCTCGCGCGCAACGCCACGGAGAAGGGCCTCAAGGCCAAGCCGTGGGTCAAGACCTCGATCGCCCCGGGCTCGCGCGTGGTCACCGAGTACTACGAGAAGTCCGGTCTGCTCCCGGCCCTCGAGGAGCTCGGCTTCTACATCGTGGGTTACGGCTGCACCACGTGCATCGGTAACTCCGGGCCCCTGGAGCCCGAGATCTCCCAGGCCGTGCAGGACAACGACCTCGCGGTGACCTCGGTGCTCTCCGGCAACCGCAACTTCGAGGGCCGGATCAACCCGGACGTGAAGATGAACTACCTCGCGTCCCCGCCGCTGGTCATCGCGTACGCGCTGGCCGGGACCATGGACTTCGACTTCGAGAACGAGCCCCTGGGCCAGGACTCGAACGGTCAGGACGTGTTCCTCAAGAACATCTGGCCGGGTCCCACCGAGGTCCAAAAGATCATCGACGCCTCGATCGACACGGGCATGTTCGACCGCGAGTACGGCACCATCTTCGACGGTGACGAGCGTTGGCAGAACCTGGACACCCCCACGGGTGACGTGTTCGAATGGGACCCCGAGTCCACCTACGTGCGCAAGCCACCGTACTTCGACGGCATGACCATGGAGACCATCCCGGTGGAGGACATCGAGGGCGCGCGCGTGCTGCTCAAGCTGGGCGATTCCGTGACCACGGACCACATCTCCCCGGCTGGCTCGTTCAAGTCCGACACCCCCGCGGGTAAGTACCTCACCGAGCACGGCGTGCAGCGCAAGGACTTCAACTCCTACGGTTCCCGCCGCGGCAACCACGAGGTCATGATCCGCGGTACGTTCGCGAACATCCGGATCAAGAACCAGCTGCTCGACGGTGTGGAGGGCGGTTTCACCCGCGACTTCACCCAGGAGGGTGGCCCGCAGGCCGCTGTGTACGACGCCGCCATGAACTACCAGGAGGCCGGCGTGCCCCTGGTGGTGCTGGGCGGCAAGGAGTACGGCTCCGGTTCCTCGCGCGACTGGGCGGCCAAGGGCACGTCCCTGCTGGGCGTGCGCGCGGTCATCGCGCAGTCCTACGAGCGCATCCACCGCTCCAACCTGATCGGCATGGGTGTGCTGCCCCTGCAGTTCCCCGAGGGCGAGTCCGCGGACTCCCTGGGGTTGGATGGCACCGAGACCTTCTCGATCGAAGGGGTCACTGCGCTCAACGACGGCCAGACCCCCAAGACCCTCAAGGTCACCGCCACCAAGGAGGACGGCTCCACCGTGGAGTTCGACGCCGTGCTGCGCATCGACACCCCGGGTGAGGCGGACTACTACCGCAACGGCGGCATCCTGCAGTACGTGCTGCGCCAGATCGCCAAGTAGCCCACCGGGCGCCACTCACCCCACCGGCCGGTGACCCCCTCGGGGGTCACCGGCCGGTGGCGTTGTCCGGGACCCCGGGAGGGGGCACGGGTGCGGGCGAGTAAGATCGGACGGAGCATTTGGGCGCCGCGGGCTCCGGCGCACGGGACGCATTCCGTTGCGGGCGAGCCCCCGGCGCCGTGACACCCACGGAGAGCAGGCAATGACGCTTCTGGAGAGCATCGAGGGACCCGAGGACCTGAAGGGTCTGGACGCCGCGGCCATGGAGCAGCTGGCCGGCGAGATCCGTGACTTCCTCATCAGCCACGTCTCGGCCACGGGGGGCCACCTGGGCCCGAACCTGGGGGTCGTGGAGCTCACGCTCGCCGTGCACCGCGTGTTCTCCTCGCCCCGGGACTCCGTGGTCTTCGACACCGGCCACCAGTCCTACGTGCACAAGCTGCTCACGGGCCGCCAGGACTTCGACACGCTGCGCCAGGAGGGCGGGCTCGCGGGCTACCCCTCCCGCGCCGAGTCCGAGCACGACATCGTGGAGTCCTCCCACGCGTCCTCCTCGCTGTCCTGGGCGGACGGGATCTCCCGCGGCTACGCGCTCACGGGCCAGCACGACCGCCACACCGTGGCCGTGATCGGGGACGGCGCCCTCACCGGTGGCATGGCGTGGGAGGCCGTGAACAACATCGCCTCGGACCGCGACCGCAAGGTCGTGATCGTGGTCAACGACAACGGCCGCTCCTACGCGCCCACGGTGGGCGGTTTCGCCAACCACCTCAAGGATCTGCAGGCCAGTGTGCAGCAGGGCGTGGACGCCGTGCGCACGGACCGCCGCTACGAGCAGACGCTGGCGAAGGCCAAGCACCTGCTGACCGCGTCCGGGCACCTGGGCCAGGCGGTCTACCGCGGGCTGCACGGGATGAAGCAGGGCATCAAGGACGTGGTGATCCCGCAGGGGATCTTCGAGGACCTCGGCATGAAGTACGTGGGCCCCGTGGACGGACACGACCTCGCGGCCATGGAGCAGGCACTGACCAACGCCCGCAACTTCGGCGGTCCGGTGATCGTGCACGCCATCACGGAGAAGGGCCACGGCTACCTCCCCGCCCGCCTGGACGAGAACGACCAGTTCCACTCGGTGCCGGTGATCGACCCGGCCACGGGCAAGCCCACCGGCGCGGCCTCCGCGCGCACCTGGACGCACGTGTTCCGTGACGAGATCGCGGCGATCGCGGACGAGCGCCCGGACGTCGTGGGGATCACCGGCGCCATGCTGATCCCCATGGGCCTGCAGAAGATGCAGCTGGCCCACCCCGAGCGCGTGGTGGACGTGGGGATCGCGGAGCAGCACGCCCTGACCATGGCCGCGGGCATGGCCTTCAGCGGCCTGCACCCGGTGGTGGGTCTCTACGCCACGTTCCTCAACCGCGGTTTCGACCAGCTGCTCATGGACGTGGCCCTGCACCACGCCGGTGTCACCGTGGTGCTCGACCGCGCGGGGGTCACCGGCCCGGACGGGCCCAGTCACCACGGGATGTGGGACCTCGCGCTGCTGCAGATCGTGCCGGGGCTGCACCTGGCCGCCCCGCGCGACGAGGCCACGATGGTCGAGGAGCTGCGGGAGGCCGTGGCCGTCCCGGACGCGCCCACCGTGGTGCGCTACCCCAAGGGCGCGGTGGGCGCCCCGCTGCCGGCCCTGGAACGCTTCCCGGACGGGGTGGACGTGCTGGCCCGCAACGGCGAGGCCGGCGGTCCGCAGGGCGAGCAGCGCGACGTGCTGATCGTGGGGGTGGGCGCCATGTGCGTGACCGCCCTGGAGGTCTCCGAGCGGCTCGCGGCCCACGGGGTGTCCTCCACGGTGCTCGACCCCCGGTGGGTGCTGCCCGTCGCGGACTCGGTCGTCCGCACCGCGGCACGGCACCGGATCGTGGTGGTGATCGAGGACGGTGTGCGGGCCGGGGGCATCGGGTCCCTGATCCGCCAGCAGATGCGCGCCCAGGGGGTGGACACCGCTCTCAACGAGGTGGGTCTGCCCACGGAGTTCCTGGAGCACGCCAGCCGCGACCAGATCCTCGAGCACACCGGGGTCACCGCCCAGCGCATCGCCCAGGACACGCTGGCCTCCGTGCTCGGCACCCGGGTGCCCTACGCCCGGCCCGCCCACGACGACGCCGCCGCGCCCGTGTCCTCCTCCGGCCCCGAGCCGCGCTGAGCCCGGCCCCGCCACGGGTCAGCCGACGATCACACGGCCCTTCTCGACCTTCACGGGGTACGGGGTGAGCCCCGTGGTGGCGGGTCCGCTCGTCACGTCACCGGTGGCGGTGTCGAACACGGAGCTGTGGCACGGGCACACGAACGTCTTCCCGGACGGATTCACCGCGCAGCCCTGGTGCGGGCACACGGGGGAGTAGGCGGTGAACGTCCCCTTGCTCGGCTGGGCCACCACGGCCTGCACGCCGGAGGCGTCCACCTTCACGCCGGAGCCCACGGGGACGTCCGCGGCAGCGGCCACGTCGGTGGGTCCGCTCGGGGCACCGGGGGTGGAGGAGCCGCCGCTCTTGCCGGAGCCGCAGGCACTCAGGGCCACGGCGCCGACGGCCGCGACGCCCGCCATCCCGACCGCGCGGCGTCGTGAGGGAGCGGCGTTCGTGGCGGTCCCACCGTGCTCCCCACGGGAGCGTGCGGTTCCGGGCGCGGGTTGCTGGGCGGACCCGGGTGCGGGCTGTGCCGCGGCGTCGTGCTGGCTGCTGGTCATGGTGTTCCTCTCGTCGCCGGTCCGACTTCATCCTAGAGCGCAATCAGCGCCGCGGACCGTGCCCCGTGGCCGTGCGGGGGCCGACAATCAGTACGATGAGCGGCAAGAGCGGTCCGGTCCGATCCGGTCCGCGGAAACGAGAGGGAGGCACCATGATCAAGCGTCTTGCATTTGTGGCCGGTTTCGGGATCGGGTTCGTGGTCGGGTCAGCGTCCGGCCGCAAGAGCTACGAGTCCCTGCGCGAGAGCGCCATCAACACCTGGAACGACCCCAAGGTCCAGGCCAAGGTGTCCGAGGGCACCGACTGGGTCAAGTCCGAGGTCCCCGTGGTGGGCGAGAAGATCGCCGAGGGTGCCCAGAAGGCCACCGAGACGGTGACCACCAAGGCGTCCGAGGGCGCGGCGGCCGTCAAGGACAAGGCCCAGGACGGTGCCGCCTCCGTCAAGGAGAAGGCCCAGAGCTCGTCCTCCCAGGGCACGGACGCGAAGCTCCCGAAGCCCGCGACCACCGAGAAGGACGTGGACATGGAGCCGGCGCACCCCGCCCCGGACGCCAAGGACATGAAGAACTGATCCCGTTCCGGGCCCCCTGACCGGGGCCCCGAATCCGCCCCGGAGCCCGGGGCGCCTGCCTCCGGGACGGAGCAGGACGGCGGCCGCACACCGTGGTGTGCGGCCGCCGCCGTGCGTGCGGGCCCATGGTCGGCCAGGTCGGGCGGGGCACCCCGCAGAGTTCACGTCACAGCGGATGTCACGCGGTGGCAGGACGCACCAGGAGGTCCCCGCACGGACCGCGGCACTCCAGAACACCCTGGAGGTCGCGAAAGCTCCGGCCGTGTCGGTCCTGTGGGCCCCTTCCCTCCGCACCGGGGAGTCCCGCACGACGCCGCCCGGTCAGTCCTGGGGCTCGCCGGCCTTGTCCGCGCGGCGGCGGGCGCGCAGGGCCCGCCACTCGGCACCGATCACGGGGGCGACCCGCTCCACCTGCCACGAGCGGGCCCCGAGCTCGCGCAGCCGCTCGGCCACGGCGTCGTCGGACGTGGAGCGCGGGGGCTGCCAGCAGAAGCGGCGCAGGTGCTCGGGTGTGAGCAGGTTCTCCGTGGGCAGCTCCAGCTCCTCCGCGAGGGCCGCGACCGCCGGTTTCAGCACCTTGAGCCGGGCGGAGGCCTCAGGGCGCTTGGTCTCCCAACCCTTGACCGGGGGCAGCGCCGTGGAGGGGATCGTGGCGGGCACGGGCTCCTCCGTGAGGCGGGCCTCCTGCACGGCGGCGAGCCAGCGCGGAGCCTCGCGGGAGGCGAGCCGGCCGTGGAAGCCGGGGGTGGACATGAGCTGGGGCACGGTGCGTGGCATCGCGTTGGCCGCGGCGATGATCGCGGAGTCCGGCAGCAGGCGGGTGGGGGCGAGGTCCTTGTGCTCGGCGAGGGACTCCCGCGCGAGCCACAGGTTGCGCACCGCGGTGAGCTTGCGCCGACCGCGCACGTTGCCCAGCCCGTGCGTGCGCCGCCACGGGTCCTGCCGGGGCGCGGGCGGGGGCGCGGTGCGCACGTGCTCGAACTCCTCGAGCGCCCAGTCCAGCTTGCCGGCCCGCGCGAGGCGCTCCTCCGTGGCCCAGCGCAGCTGCACGAGCACCTCCACGTCCAGCGCGGCGTAGTTGAGCCAGTCCACTGGCAGGGGCCGCTGGGACCAGTCCACGGCGGAGTGCTCCTTGGACAGCGTGAACCCCAGCAACTCCTCGGTCATGGACGCGAGCCCCACCTTGCGCAGCCCCAGCAGCCGTCCGCCCAGCTCGGTGTCGAACAGCTCGTCGGGGTGCATGTCGAGCTCCGCGAGGCACGGCATGTCCTGCGTGGCCGCGTGCAGCACCCACTCCACACCGCGCAGGGCCTCGTCCACCTCGGCCAGGGAGCCCACGGCCTCCGGGTCGATCAGCACGGTCCCGGCACCCTCGCGCCGCAGCTGCACCAGGAAGGCGCGCTGGCCGTAGCGGAAGCCCGAGGCGCGCTCGGTGTCCACGGCCACGGGCCCGTGGGCCGCCGCGAGCTGCTCGGCGGCACGGCTGAGCCCCCGGGCGGTGTCCACCACGCGGGGCAGTCCCTCGGCCGGGCCGTTGAGGTGCACGGTCGCGGGGATCGCGAGGTGCTCGAAACCGGGCACCACGATCTCCGGCGGTCCCGGTTCACGGGCTGGGGTCTGGTCCTTGGCGTTGCTGCTGATGGGATTTCCCTCGAACGGTGCGGGATCGGTGGCGGAGTGTGCTCCCCGCCGCCGGGAAAACTGATGCGCGGGTGCTCACACGGAGACCACACCCTCGTGGCACGGTGGCAGGCCCGCAGCGGTACACAGTACCTGGGTCCACGCGTGCAGGTGGGACCGGGCCCAGTGGGGTGCCCCGGTGTGCGGCACGGGGGTCCAGGACGCCCGCACCTCCACCTGGGCGACGTCTTCGCGGTCCGTGAGGCTACCGTAGTGGCGCTCCACGATCCGCGACGCCGTGCCGCCCTCGGCGGTGAACAGCGCCCCGTGCTCCCCGAGGGTCTCCGTGAGCCAGGACCAGCTGACGTCCGTGAGCAGCTCGTCGCGGCCCATCTCCGGGTCCATGCGGGAGCGGAACCAGCTCACGATCCGCAACGGGCCCTGCCACGGTGCCGGGCAGGATTCGTCGTAGAGCACCACGAAGCGACCGGAGGTCGGGGCCTCGCGGGGCGCGGCGGCGTCGTCGAACCCCGGTGCGGGGGTTCGGTGGCCGACCTCGGCCGCGAAGGAGATGGCGTGGGGCGCCAGACCCCGCGGCGGGGCGATCCGGCCGAGGGTGATCTCGGGGCGGAAGCGGGCAGTCTCCAGGGCTCGCACGACTGCGCGAAACACGTCCGGAGTGCTCTTCAGCTCGGTCACCGCTCCCACAAGGTCACAGTAACCAGACTGATCACCATCGGGGGCCGTTTGGCGTCGTGTCGCCGCGGGGTGTCCCGCCGCGGCCGCGCCGGCCGCGCAGCGCCGCTCAGTCCACCGGCACGAGGCGCAGGGACACCGAGTTCATGCAGTAGCGCAGGTCCGTGGGGGTGTCGTAGCCCTCGCCCTCGAACACGTGGCCCAGGTGCGAGTCGCACGTGGCGCAGCGGACCTCCACGCGCTTCATACCCATGGTGGTGTCCTCGATGTAGCGGACCCTGTCCTCGGCCAGCGGCGCGAAGAACGAGGGCCACCCGCAGTGCGAGGCGAACTTGGTCTCGGAGCGGAACAGCTCCGCGCCGCACGCGCGGCACGTGTAGACACCCTCGGTGGTGGTGTCCACGTACTCGCCGGTGTGGGGGGCCTCCGTCCCGGCCTGGCGCAGCACCCGGTACTCCGCGGAGCTCAGCAGCTCGCGCCACTGGGCGTCCGTGCGGGCGGCCGCGGCCTCGGGGGTCAGGGGAGCGCCGGTGTCCCGGCGCTGGGGATCGTCGTTCACGTGCACGGTGTGCCTCCCGGTCGTGGGTGTGCTTGCCCAAGGTGCAACGACGCCGCCGCTGCCGTTATGCCCGTCCGGGCGCCGTGCCACAATGGCGCCATGGGACGGCGCAACGCACCTCAGCAGCAACCGGACGGCGCGCGCTCGTGGCAGCACGGCGCCCTGGTGGGCGCCGCCGCGAGCATCGGGGCGGCGTCGGCCACCTTCGCCGCGTCGGGGACCATCGCGGCCCTCGTGGCGCGCCACGTGGTCACCCCCTCCACCCGGCCCGGCAACGTGAGCGTCCTCAAGCTCGAGCGGGACCCCCACTCCGGGCTGCAGCTCGTGACCCTGCCCGCCACCTCGGACACCCGGGTGGCCGGCACGTACGCGCTGCGCTTCGACGACGGCGCGGGGCTCGCCCGCATCGGCTTCACCGTGCGCCAGACCGGCGGCACGGTCACCCGGGTGGTGGAGCGCGTCTACCGCGGCGAACTGGCCGTGGGCAAGCGCGGCTGGTGGACCGGCACGGTCTACGCCCGCCCCTCGGACGCCGGCCTCGCATACAGCAAGGTGGAGATCGCCACGCCCCTGGGCCCCGCCCCGGCGTGGCTCGTGCCCGGCGACGGGGACACCGCCCGGCCGGAGCACACCGGCACGTGGGCCGTGATGGTGCACGGGCGCGGGGCGCAGCGCCCCGAGTGCATCCGCGGGGCCCGGGTGGCCCACCAGCTGGGGCTGCACTCGCTGATCGTCTCCTACCGCAACGACTCCGAGGCGCCCACCACCGAGGACAACAAGTACGGGCTGGGCTTCACCGAGTGGGAGGACGTCCAGGCGGGCATCGGGTACGCGCTCGAGCACGGTGCCACGGACGTGGTGCTGTTCGGGTGGTCCATGGGCGGGGCCATCGTGCTGCGCGCCACCGAGCTCACCCGTCACCGGGACCGGATCCGGGCGCTCGTGCTCACCGGGCCGGTGGTGGACTGGTACGAGCTGCTGGCCCACCAGACCCGCGTGCACCGCATCCCGCGCCGCGTGGGGCGGATGGCCGCGGACCTGATCTCCCACCGGATGGGCCCGCGGATCACCGGGCTCGCCGCGCCGCTGGACCTGCACGCGCTGGACTGGCTGTCCCGGTGGGAGGACATCACCACGCCCACCCTGATCCTGCACTCCACGGATGACGAGGTGGTTCCCGTGGCCGGGTCCGTGAAGCTCGCCGACCTCAGCCCCCACGTGGACTTCGTGGGCTTCTCGGGTGCCCGGCACACCAAGGAGTGGAACATCGACCGCAAGCGCTACGAGCGGGCGCTCAGGGACTGGCTGGGCGCGGTCCTCAGGCAGGAATCCGGCGGCGCCTGAGCGCACAGCGGGGTGTGAGGCTCCACGGGGACCACCCCGGACACGACGCGAGCCGCCCCAGGAACGGGGCGGCTCGCGCGGTGGAAGCGGCAGTCGGCTCAGGCGGCCTGCTGCGCCGTGATCTGACGCTTGATGCGCCCCAGCATCGCGGACATCCCGCGCATCCGCAGCGGGGACACCAGCCGGGTGAGTCCGAAGCGCTCCGGGAGGTCGTCGGGGACGTCCAGCACCTGCGAGGCCGGGAGCCCGTCGAGGCCCTCGTGCAGGATCGCGGCGAACCCACGCGTGGTGGGCGCCTCCGCAGGTGCGGAGAAGAACAGGGACACCGGGGCGTCGGGGCCCGTGCCGTCCAGCTCCACCGCCAGGAACAGCGGGGACTGGCACTCGGTCACCTGCTCGAGCTCCTCGGGGTGCTCGCCCAGCCGGGCGGGCAGCTCCGGCAGAGACCGCGAGAACTCGAGCAGCAGCTGCAGCTTGTCCGGCTCGGGGACCTCGTGGAAGTCCGTGACGAGCTCCGCGAGCTGCTCGGGCAGGTCCTGCGCGCTCATCGGGTGGCCTCCGGGGCCTCGCCGCGCTCCTCGCCCTGGGCCACGGGCACGCGCACCGCGTTGCCCCACTCGGTCCAGGAGCCGTCGTAGTTGCGCACGTTCTCGAAGCCCAGCAGGTGCGTGAGCACGAACCACGTGTGGGACGAGCGCTCGCCGATGCGGCAGTACGCGATCACGTCCTCGCCGGGGGTCAGGCCCACCTCGTCCAGGTAGATGGCCTCGAGCTCCGCGCGGGACTTGAACGTGCCGTCCTCCGCGGCGGCACGGGCCCACGGCACGGAGGCCGCGGTGGGGATGTGCCCGCCGCGCAGCGTGCCTTCCTGGGGGTAGTCCGGCATGTGGGTGCGCTCGCCCGTGTACTCCTGTGGGGAGCGCACGTCGATCAGCGGGGTGGTGCCCAGCGCCGCCAGCACGTCCTCGCGGTACGCGCGGATCGGGGTGTCGTCCCGCTCGACCGCCGGGTAGTCGCTCGCCACGACCTCGGGCCGCTCGGTGCTGAGCTCGCGGCCCTCGGCGATCCACTTGTCGCGCCCGCCGTTCATCAGGCGCACGTCCCGGTGACCGAACAGCGTGAAGACCCACAGGGCGTAGGCGGCCCACCAGTTGGACTTGTCGCCGTAGATCACCACGGTGTCGTCGCGGGAGATTCCCTTGCGGGACATCACCTCGGCGAACTGCTCCCCGTTCACGTAGTCGCGGGTGTCCGGTTCGTTGAGGTCCGTGTGCCAGTCCACCTTGACGGCCCCGGGGATGTGCCCGGTCTCGTACAGCAGGACGTCCTCGTCCGATTCGACGACGACGACGCCGGGCGTGCCGACGTGATCGGCCACCCACTGCGTGGACACCAGACGTTCCGGGTGCGCGTACTGCGCGAACGCGTCGTTCTGCTCTGCTTCTACAGCCATGAGACTTCTCCTTGTCCTTGTGCTGTCGTGGGCGCTGCGCACGCACGTGCCGTGCGCGTCTCGTTCTCCAGCGTAGTGGTGCGCGCGCACCCGGCGCATGCCGGCCCGCGTGTGCCGTCATACGCGGTCGCCGTGTTCACCACGGGCTGACCGGTAGCATCGGGGGAGAACGGGACGCCCGGCGCGTCCCACGTACTGTCCGTTTACCGCAGGACCGGTCCCGGTGCGCGCCCGCCGCGGCGAGCGATCCGGAACCGGTCGGGAGGCCCTGTCACGTGAGCACTCAGATCGAACACCTCGTGGAGCGCGATCCGCGCGTCTCGGCCGACGAGCTGCTGGACGGCTTCCGGCCCTCGGAACGCTTCGGGGAGGTGTCCTTCGACACCTACCGCCCGGACCCGTCGCAGCCCTCCCAGGCCGAGGCCGTGGAGAAGCTCAAGGCCTTCGCCGCGGGCGTCTCCGGCCGCGGTGCGCAGGGCGGCGGGGGCTTCTTCTCCAAGCTCTTCGGCGGTCAGAAGGCCGCGGCCGCGCCGCAGGGGATCTACCTGGACGGCGGCTTCGGCGTGGGCAAGACCCACCTGCTCGCGTCCCTGTGGCACGCGGTGCCCGGGCCCAAGGCCTTCGGCACGTTCGTGGAGTACACCAACCTGGTGGGGGCCCTCACGTTCCGGCGCACGGTGGACGCCCTGAAGCAGTACACGCTCGTGTGCATCGACGAGTTCGAGCTCGACGACCCAGGGGACACCGTGCTGATGTCCCGGCTGATGCGCGAGCTCGCGGACGCCGGCGTGAAGCTCGCGGCCACGTCCAACACCCTGCCGGGCTCGCTGGGGGAGGGGCGCTTCGCGGCGCAGGACTTCCAGCGCGAGATCCAGGTGCTATCCAGCCAGTTCGAGGTGGTGCGCATCGACGGTGAGGACTACCGCCACCGCGGCCTGCCGCAGGCACCGTCCCCGCTGGCCGACGACGCCGCGCTCGACGCCGCGATCGAGCAGCACTTCCCGGGGCGGCGGGTGGCGGTGGACGACTTCGACGCGCTAATGGAGCACCTCTCCCGCGTGCACCCCTCGCGCTACCGCGCGTTCATCCAGGACCTCGACGCGATCGCGTGGCGCGGTGTGCGCACCATCGACCAGCAGGCCGTGGCGCTGCGCTTCGTGGTGCTCGCGGACCGGCTCTACGACCGGGACCTGCCCATCCTGTCCACCGGGGTGCCCTTCGACCAGGTCTTCACCGAGGAGATGATGGCCGGTGGGTACCAGAAGAAGTACTACCGCGCCGTCTCGCGCCTCACGGCGCTGGCCCGGGAGGCCAGCGAGGCCTGAGCGGCCCGCAGCGCGCGGGGCACCCAGGGCGTGGCACGTGAACGGGGCCCCTCCCGAGTGGAAGGGGCCCCGTTCTCACGCTGCGGGTGCAGTGCTACTGGTTGCCGCCGAGGTGGTCGCGCACGGCGTCCTGGCCCTGGTCGACCTGGCCCTCGAACTTGCCGCCGGTCTTCTCGTCCACGGCATCGCCGGCCTTGTCGATGCCCTGGTTGACCTTGTCCTGATGGTCACCGGCCATGCCCTTGGCCTTGTCCGCGAGTCCTCCGAGATCAGGCATGATCAGAATCCTTTCGCTCGAGTCACCAGCCCGGTCGCGGGTCGGTTGCAGAACATCCTGCCCTCGCTCGGCGCCCGGGGGAATGGGCCCGGGGAAATATTCGCGGTCAGAAAACAGGCCGTGACACCGGGGGTGGGCTCTGTCATATTCCCGGCCGTGCGGGGTGGTGCGGCGCGTGGGCCGGCCCGGCGGCGTCGTGACGTCATGCCACCCCGGGGACGCGGCGAGCGTGTGTGGACCAGCCTGGCGGCGTCGTCGAGCGGTCCGCCCCGGCGCGCAGGAGGGGGCGGCTGCCCGGCTGCGGGGGTCGGCGAGTGCACGGGCGGCGTCCCGGGGAGGGTCGCCGCCGTGGCCCGGTGGAGTATCCTGGTGAGTCCCCCGTGCCCGCGACCACCCGTCGCGCCCGCCGTGGCCCACACCGTGGCCCGGTGCCCGGGGCAGGTCCCCGCAGGGGCGTCATCCCAGCCACGAAGGAGTCAGTGCGCACCATGACCACCGAACAGGTCGAGCTGCTCCGCCACCCGGCGGAGGCCATCAACTGGAACCGCGTCCAGGACGAGAAGGACACCGAGGTCTGGGACCGTCTGACGTCCAACTTCTGGCTGCCCGAGAAGGTGCCGCTGTCCAACGATGTCCAGTCCTGGAAGACCCTCACCGCCGAGGAGCAGGACCTCACCATGAAGGTGTTCACGGGGCTCACCCTGCTGGACACCATCCAGGGTACGGTGGGCGCCGTCTCGCTGATCCCGGACGCCAAGACCCTGCACGAGGAGGCGGTGTACACCAACATCGCGTTCATGGAGTCCGTGCACGCGAAGTCCTACTCCTCGATCTTCTCCACGCTGTCCTCCATGAAGCAGATCGACGAGGCGTTCCGCTGGTCCAAGGAGAACGAGCACCTGCAGCGCAAGGCGGACATCGTGCTGCGCTACTACAAGGGTGACGACCCCCTGAAGAAGAAAGTGGCCTCCACGCTGCTGGAGTCCTTCCTGTTCTACTCCGGGTTCTACCTGCCCATGTACTTCTCGTCGCACGCCAAGCTGACCAACACCGCGGACCTGATCCGGCTGATCATCCGCGACGAGGCCGTGCACGGCTACTACATCGGCTACAAGTACCAGAAGGGTCTGCTGCAGGAGAGCCCGCAGCGCCAGCAGGAGCTGAAGGACTACACCTACGACCTGCTGGACGAGCTGTACGAGAACGAGGTGGCCTACGCGGAGGCCCTCTACGACTCCGTGGGCTGGACCGAGGACGTCAAGAAGTTCCTGCACTACAACGCCAACAAGGCGCTGAACAACCTGGGCTACGAGGCGCTGTTCCCGCGGGAGATGACGGACGTGTCCCCGGCGATCCTCTCCTCGCTGTCCCCGAACGCGGACGAGAACCACGACTTCTTCTCCGGCTCCGGCTCCTCCTACGTGATCGGCAAGGCCGTGAACACGGAGGACGAGGACTGGGACTTCTAGCCCCGGCCCGCACGGCGCCCTGAGTACCACTCGGCCCGGATCCGCACGGTGTGCGGGTCCGGGCCGTTCTCGTGTCCGGGTCGGTGCGCGCTCGTGCGCCGTGGACCGCCGCCGCGCCGCGCGCTGACGGGTGCCGCGGCGTCGTCCCCCAATGTGCGACTGTGGCAGCGGCGCCGGCGGTGCCTAGACTGGCAGGGCAAGGGGAGAGATCCCGTGGGCGCGCGGCAATCCGGGGGGAGAACCGCGGCCACGGGGCAGGATCGACATCCGTGGTGAGGGCGCCCTGGCGCGCCCTCACCGGGGACGACTTTCACAGGGGGCTTGTGAGCATGCGTGCAGCGTCGACCGTGAGGACCGCTCTGTCGGTGAGCGAACTGACCGCACTGAACCAGCTGATGCGGGGCACCGGCACCGTGGAGGCCTTCGAGCGCGAGCTCGTGACCCGTGTGTTCACGGGCGCGCTCGGGTGGCTGGGGGAGCTGGAGGGCCGGGAGCTCAGCGCGGACCAGCGCAAGCGGTGGAACGCCGCCGTGCGCTACGTCAACCGGTACGTCCCCCGCGGGGGTGTGACCATGACGTGCGGTGTGCTGGACCGGGTGAACCAGTCTCGGGACCTGCTGGACGACCACCACCTGCTGAAGACGGCGATCGTTGCCGCGGCAGCGCACGGGCCGGTCACCGAGCGCAGGCCTCGCACGTCGGCGGCCCGCACGGTGCAGCCGCGGCCCGACACCGCGCTCGCGCACACCGGGGTCTGACCGGCGGTCCCGGCACCCCGGGCCGACTTGGAGACGCCGGCGAGCGCGTCCGTCGCCACTGCGGGGGTACGGCTCGTCCACACCGGGGCCCGAGCGCGCGGCTCGGTACCGGGCAGCTCGCCGCGCGCCTGCACTAGAGTTGGCGCCAGCATGAAACTCATACGTCAGCGCGAGTCCCTGGGCGCCGAGCAGGACTACCGCCGCGCCCTGTCCATCCTCGACGCCGCCCGCGGCGGCGCCACCGAGCCCGTGCTGCGCGTCTACCAGCCGCGGCCCACCGTGGCCTTCGGGCGCCGGGACGAACTGAACCCGGGCTTCGCCCGTGCCCGCCAGGCCGCGCTCGACGCCGCCTTCACGCCTCTCGTGCGCCGGGTGGGTGGCCGCGCGGCGGCCTACCACGGCGGGTGCCTCGTGATCGATCACGTGGAGCCGGACCCGGACCCCAAGACCGGCATCCAGGACCGCTACCGGCTGTTCGGGGACATGGTGGTGGCCGCGCTCGAGGAGCTCGAGGTTCCCGCCCAGGTGGGCGAGATCCCGGGCGAGTACTGCGCGGGGGAGTACAGCGTGCACGCCCCGGGCACGGCCGCGCACCCTCGCCGGCCGGTCAAGCTCGCGGGCACGGCCCAGCGCGTGGTGGCCGGAGCGTGGTACTTCTCCACCGTGGTGGTGGTCGAGGAGTCCGAGCCCCTGCGGGGGGTGCTCGAGGATGTCTACGCGTGCCTGGGCGTCCCGTGGGAGCCCTCCACCGCCGGATGCGTGGCGGACGTGCGCCCCGGGACCACGGTGGCGGAGGTCGAGACCGCGCTGCTGAACGTCTACGACAGGTACGGGCAGTACATGGGTCACGGACCGGTGACCCGCCCCGAGCACGGCTGAACCCACCGAACAGGAAGGGGCCCCACATGTGCGGGCGCTACGTGATCGCCAGGACTCCCGGGCAGCTGGCCCTGCCCTTCGACGCGCGGGTGGACGCCTCGGTGGGTGAGCACGTGGAGCCCAACTGGAACGTGGCCCCCACCCACACCGTGCCCGTGCTGCTGGAGCGGCTCTCGGAGGACGGCCAGCTGCTGCCCGAGCTGCATGCCGCCCGCTGGGGGCTGGTGCCCTCGTGGGCCAAGGAGATCTCGGTGGGCTCCAGGATGTTCAACGCGCGCTCTGAGACCGTGATGGACAAGCCCTCGTTCCGTGCCGCCATCACGTCCCGCCGCTGCGCCGTGCCCGCCGACGGCTACTACGAGTGGAAGGCCCCGGACAGCGGACGCGGCAGGAAGCAGCCGTACTACGTGCACCCCCGGGACGGGTCCGGGATCTGGTTCGCTGGCATCTACGAGTGGTGGCGCGTGCCCGCGGACGCCACCGACGGCGCGCGGGCGGGGCAGACCCGTCCCGGTCGTGGCGGGGATCCCGACGGCGCCTGGCTGCTCTCGTGCTCGATCCTCACCCGTGCGGCTCCGAGCCCTCACGACGAGGACCCGGCCTTGGCGGCCCTGGGCTCCCTGCACGACCGGCTGCCCGTGGGCATGAGCGAGGAGTTCGCGCGGGAGTGGATCACCCCGGACACGGACAAGGCCCGGACACGGGCGCTCGTGGACCGCGCGGTGGACCACGGCCTGGAGGTCGCGGCGCACTGGGGCATGCACCCCGTGGGCACGGAGGTCGGCTCGGTGGCGTCGCGGGGCCCCCAGCTGGTGGAACCGCAGAACACGCTGCTGTGAACACACCCCCCGCGCCCCCGGTGACGGGGCGCGGTGCCCGCCCTAAAGTGGGCAGTGCACGCACGAGCGGACGGCACACGAGGATCGGGGCAGACATGGTGGAACTGGGCGGAAACCTCACGCGGGACGCACGCTGGCTCGTGGACTTCGTCCGCGTGGCGGGTGCGGGGGTGATCGCGAGCAACAGCGGCACCGGGCACCCGGAGTCCGCCTACGTGAACGTCGCAGCCACCGAGGACGCGCGCATCGTGCTCGGCACGAATGCGGGCTCCCGCAAGTTCACGAACATCACCTCGGACCCCCGCGTGTCCATGGTGCTGATGCGCGACGGCACGGAGGAGGTTCAGCTCGAGGGCGAGGCCACCGTGCTCGAAGGAGCTGAGGCCGCGGCGGCGGGGGAGACCCTCGAGGCCCAGCACCCCGGCGCCACGGACACCCACGACCCCGAGGCGCTGCGCCTGGTGGGGATCACCGTGCGCTGGGCCCTGCACACGGACGTGGCGCGTGAGCCCCGCCTGGCGGAGGAGCTCACGCTGCGCTGAGCGGGGCTCAGATCTCGTCCTGCTCCGGGTTCCAGCGGTTGAAGTCGAGGGTCAGGTAGAGCGCGAGCGCCGCGGCGTTGTCCTCCGGGATGCGCACGCACACCTCCTCGTAGCCGTTCTCGTGCAGCGAGGCCATCACCTGGCGCACCAGCTGCTCGGCGAGCCCGCGGCGGCGGTGCGAGGAGGCCGTGAACAGTTCGAAGAGGTAGGGGGAGTCCGGCAGCTGGGGGTCGTCCCGGCGGCTGAGCACCATGGCGGCGGCCACGGGGTTGCCGTCCTCGTCCTCGATCAGCTGGGACTGCTCGGCCAGGAACGGCCCGTAGGCGTCGTTGAACGCGTCCTGGATCAGGCTCTCTGCCTTCTCGGGCGTGCCCGTGCCCTGGGTCCCGTACGCCTCCAGCAGCAGGCGGGCCAGCGCCGCGGAGTCCGCCGCCGTGACGGAGCGGCTGGGCGCCGTGACCTCACGGTGGTTGGACACGGTCCGGGCGATCAGGGTGATGGTTCCAGTCATCGTGGCCTCCCACGGGTCAGTTGGGCAACAGAAGGGGTTGTCGCCACCTCAGCGTAACGGAGAACCCGGGCAATGCCACGGGAGGACTACCGTGAGGGGCATGAACGAGAAGCCACAGACCACGTCCACGCCGGAGGCGGAGACCGCCCGGATCTGCCGGGAGCTGATCCGTTTCGACACCTCCAACTACTCCAGCGGCGAGGCCGAGGGGGAGCGCGCCGCGGCCGAGCACGTGGCCGGGCTGATCCAGGAGGTGGGCCTGGAGACCCAGTACTTCGAGTCCGCGCCCGGCCGGGCGAACGTGTTCACGCGGATCGAGGGCTCGGACCCCACGGCGGGCGCGCTGCTGGTGCACGGCCACTTGGACGTGGTGCCCGCGATGGCGCAGGACTGGTCCGTGGACCCGTTCGCGGCGGAGGAGAAGGACGGCATGATCTGGGGCCGCGGGGCCGTGGACATGAAAGACATGGACGCGATGATGCTGTCCGTCCTGCGGCACATGCGCCGCACCGGGGCCGTGCCGAAGCGCGACATCGTCTTCGGGTTCTTCGCGGACGAGGAGGCGGGCATGCGCTACGGCTCCAAGTACATGGTGAACGAACACCCCGAGGTCTTCGACGGTGTCACGGACGCGATCAGCGAGGTGGGTGGCTTCTCCGCGAACATCGGCGGGCGCCGGGCGTACCTGCTGCAGACCGCGGAGAAGGGGCTGCTGTGGCTCAAGCTCCACGCGCAGGGCCAGGCCGGGCACGGCTCCGGGCTGCACGAGGACAACGCCGTCACGCACCTGTCCCGGGCGATGGCCAACATCGGCCAGTACACGTGGCCGGTCGAGCTCACCAAGACCACCCGGGCGTTCCTGGACCAGGTCACCGAGCTCACCGGGGTGGAGTTCGACCCGCAGAACCCCCAGAAGCTGCTGCGCGAGCTGGGTGCCGTCTCCCGATTCGTGGGGGCCACCCTGCAGAACACCTCGAACCCCACGGTGCTCGAGGGCGGGTACAAGACCAACGTGATCCCCGGTTCCGCCCACGGCGCGGTGGACGTGCGCTTCCTGCCCGAGCAGAAGGAGCACGTGCTGGCCACACTGCAGGAGCTGGCCGGGGACAGGGTGGGCATCGAGGCTGAGTTCGAGGACATCGCCCTGGAGGTCCCGTTCTCCGGCACGGTGGTGGACGCCATGGTCGACGCCCTGGAGGCCGAGGATCCCGACGCCGTGGTGCTGCCCTACATGCTCGGCGCGGGCACCGACAACAAGTCCCTGTCCACCCTGGGCATCACCGGCTACGGCTTCGTGCCGCTCCAGCTGCCGGACGAGCTCGACTTCACGGGCATGTTCCACGGCGTGGACGAGCGCGTGCCCGTCGCCTCCCTGGAGTTCGGCTCCCGCGTGCTGGACCGGCTCCTGCGCACCTACTGACCACCGCACGCCCCGACGACGACGCCCGGTCGCGTCCGCGCCCAACGCACCCGGCCGGCGTCGTCCCCCGACGCACCCGCGCGGCGTCGTCCCCGGCGCACCGCCCGGCCCGCGCCCCGCGCACACCCGGCCGTCCGAGCGCCGGAACCCGCGAACACCCCGATTCGAAGGACCCTGACATGGACCGAGAGATGGACCCCGTGACCGAGCTGCTCCCCGAGGAACTGCTGCGCGAGATCCGCGCCCGCGCGGCGGACGTGGACCGTGAGAACCGGTTCTGCGACGAGGACTTCGAGGCGCTGCGGGAGCGCGGCTACCTGCGCATGCTCGTGCCGAGGCAGTTCGGCGGCCTGGGCTTCACACTCGAGCAGGCGGCCCGCGCCCAGCGCCGGCTGGCCACCGCCGCACCGGCCACGGCGCTGGGGATCAACATGCACCACGTGATCGTGGGCATCGGCCACACCCTGCACCTGCGCGGGGACGAGCGGGCGCACCGGATCTTCGAGGACGCGGTGGCGGGTGAGGTGTTCGCGTTCGGCATCTCCGAGGCCGGCAACGACTCCGTGCTCTTCGACGCCACCACCCGCGCCGAGCCCGCCGACGGCGGCTGGTCGCTGCACGGGACCAAGATCTTCACGTCGCTCTCGCCGCGCTGGACGCGGCTGCTCGTCCACGCCCGCACGGAGGCCGCACAGGCTCCCGGTGCGGGGGCCGACGGGGACGACGACGCCGCGCGGCTCGTGGTGGGCTTCCTCACCCGGGCGGATCACACCACCGCGGTGCCGGGCGTGGAGACCCGGCAGGACTGGGACGCCCTGGGCATGCGCGCCTCGCAGTCCTGCACCACGGTGCTGAACGGGTCGCTGCTGCGGGAGCGTGACGTGCTGACCACCACACCCGTGGGTCCGAACCCCGACCCCGTGGTGTGGGGGATCTTCGGGTGCTTCGAGCTGCTGCTCGCGGCGGTCTACACCGGCATCGCGGACCGGGCGATCGAGGTGGCCGTGGAGATCACCACCACCCGGCGCTCGCTGGCCAAGGGCGCGGCGTACTCGCAGGACCCGGACATCCGCCGTCACGTGGCCCGGGCCGGAGTGCTGCGCGACGGGGTCGAGCTGCAGCTGCGCCAGCTGTGCGCGGACGTGGACGCCCTGGGCTCGGCGAGCGAGGTGGACCACGGGCCGCGATGGTTCATCCTGTTCTCCGGCGTCAAGCACCGGGCCACGGAGGCCGCGCGGGAGATCGTGGACCTGGCGCTGCGCTCCTCGGGCGGGTCCCAGTACCGGCGCGGCTCCGAGCTGGAGCGGCTCTACCGGGACGTGCTCGCCGGGATGTACCACCCCTCGGACGAGGAGTCCGTGCACGCGGCCACGGCCACGTCCCTGCTGGGCCCGGTCGGCGGCTGAGCGGCCCCCCGGCGTCAGGGCGGCGGCCCCGCCCCCCCCCCCCGGCAGCGGCGGCGCCGTCGTCTCACCACTGTCTCGGGGCCGTCCTGGCGCCGCGAGCGCGGGGCCGGGCACCGGATCACATGGTGCGGTCCACGCGCATGATCCGTCGGCGCATCACGTAGCGGCGGGCACCGCCGTAGAGCACCGCGGAGCGCATGAGCTCCCACTTGCCGTACTCGGCGTGCTCCTTGACGCGGGTGCGGGCCTCGGAGGGGTGCTCGCGCGGTGCCACCGTGAGGCTGAGGTACTCGTAGCGTTCGTCGTGGCCGAGCATCACCGGGTGGTCGGTCACGGAACTGTGCTTCAGGCGTTGTTCTCTCATCGCTCCCATTCTGCTCCGATAACGGCTAACGTCTACCTCATGAGCACCGATCCTCGCGCCGCCCTGCAGACGCTCGTCAACGCCCTGGAAGAACACCTCGCCGCCGCCGCGAACCGGCGCTCGGACGAGGACCCTTCGGTGGACGCGGCCTACGTTTCCATCGCCAACTCCTTCGAGGCCTACGAGGAGGCGCTCTACGACGCCTACGACGAGGTCACCCCCCTCACCGTGTTCGCCGAGGAGGACGACGACGACCTCGACTACGACGAGGACGACGACGATGACGACGACCTCCTCGAGGACGACGAGGCCGTGGACGAGGACCTCATCGACGAGGACGACTACGACGACGATGACGACGACGCCCCCGGTGCCACGAACGGACGCACCGGGCGCGGCTGAGTCCACGCGCACGGGCCCCCGGCCACGGACGAGAGTCCGGGTCGGGGGCCCGTGCGCGTGCCCAGCCGCCTCTCAGCCCGCGCCCGCGGGGGCCGGGGTGGGGTGCCGTACAGTTGTCGCGTGAACTGGATCGAAGCGATAATCCTCGGCCTCGTGCAGGGCCTGACCGAATTCCTCCCGGTGTCCTCCTCGGCGCACCTGCGCATCGTGGGCGAGTTCCTGCCCCACGGCGGGGACCCCGGAGCCGCCTTCACCGCCATCACGCAGCTGGGCACGGAGACCGCCGTGATCCTGTTCTTCTGGCGGGACATCGTGCGCATCATCAAGCAGTGGGCGCTCTCGCTCACCGGGCGTGTGGACCGCAAGGACCCGGACGCCCGGATGGGGTGGTTCATCATCCTGGGCTCGTTCCCGATCGCCGTGCTGGGGCTGCTGCTGCAGGACGTGATCGAGACCCAGTTCCGTTCGCTGTGGATCACGGCCACCATGCTGATCGTCTTCGGCCTGTTCCTGGCGGTCGCGGACCACGTGGGCAAGCAGGAGCGCCACCTCGAGGACCTCGACGTCAAGCACGCGGTGGGCTACGGCTTCGCGCAGGCGCTCGCGCTGATCCCTGGCGTCTCGCGCTCCGGCGGCACCATCACCGCGGGTCTGCTCATGGGCTACACCCGGGCCGCCGCAGCCCGCTACGCGTTCCTGCTGGCCATCCCGGCGGTGTTCTCCTCGGGGCTCTACGAGCTCTACAAGGTGCTGGCCGGGAAGGTTCCCGCAGGGATCTACACGATGGGCCAGACGGCGGTGGCCACCGTCATCGCGTTCGCGGTGGGCTACCTGATCATCGGCTGGTTCATGCACTACATCTCCGAGCGCAGCTACAGCCTGTTCGTGTGGTACCGGATCCTGCTGGGGGCCGCGGTGTTCGTGCTGCTCGGCACGGGGATCCTGACCGCCTGAGACCCACCCGCGACCCGCGCGGCCCGCCGTCACGACGACGCCCGCTGGGCGGGGAATAGCGTGCCGGGGGCGCCGGTTGCGCCCGTGAGAAACGATCGACCGTCCTAGTGAAGGTGAACATGAAGTCCTGGTCCTCCCGCCCCGTCCCGGAACTGCCCGGGACCGGCACGGCACCCCGTGTCCACGACACCAGCACCGGCCAGCTGGAGCCGCTCACGGCCCGGGACGGCCGGGCGAGCCTGTACGTGTGCGGGATCACCCCGTACGACGCCACGCACATGGGCCACGCGGCCACGTACGTGGCCTTCGACCTGCTCCACCGGCTCTGGCGCGACGCCGGGTGGTCGGTGGACTACGTGCAGAACGTCACGGACGTGGACGATCCGCTGCTCGAGCGCGCGGACGCCACGGGAGTGGACTGGCGGGAGCTCGCCGAGTCCCAGACCGAGCTCTTCCGCACGGACATGAGTGCCCTGAACGTGCTGGCACCCCAGCACTACGTGGGGGCCACGGAGGTCGTGGACCGGATCGTGCCCGCCGTGGAGCGGCTCCTCGAGCGCGGGCTCGCGTACCGCGCTCCCGCGGGCACCGGCCAGGGCGGCGAGCCCGCACCCGCGGGTGACGTCTACTTCGACGTCGACGCCGCCGGCGCCCTGCGCGCGGAGGACCCGGACGCGTGGGTGGTGGGCAGCACGTGCCGCCTGGCCGGTGAGCGGGACCGGATGATGCCGCTGTTCGCGGACCACGGCGGGGACCCCGACCGCACGGGCAAGCGCGACCCCATGGACCCGCTGCTGTGGCGTGCCCACCGTGCCGGCGAGCCGTCGTGGGACGGCGCGTCACTCGGGCCCGGGCGCCCGGGGTGGCACATCGAGTGCAGCGTGATCGCCCTGGACCTGCTGCCCCGCCCGTTCACGGTGCAGGGGGGCGGCTCGGACCTTGCCTTCCCGCACCACGACATGGGTGCGGGTCACGCGTACGCGCTGTCCGGGCAGCCGATGGCCGAGCACTACGTGCACACGGCCATGGTGGGGCTGGACGGGGAGAAGATGTCCAAGTCCCGGGGCAACCTGGTGCTGGTCTCCACGCTGCGCGCCCAGGGGATGGACCCCGCGGTGATCCGCCTGGCGATCCTCGCCAACCACTACCGCACGGACTGGTTCTGGACGGACGAGCTGTTGGAGCAGGCGCGGCGCCGGCTGGGCACGTGGCGCGAAGCCGCGGCGAAGCAGGAGACGGCCGGGGCGGACGCGATGCTCGAGGCCGTGCGTGCCGCGCTCGGCGAGGACCTCAACTCACCCGCGGCCCTGATCGCCGTGGACGCGTGGGCCGCCCGCAACCTGGGCGGTGCCGCCGCACGCGGCTCGGGAGCGTCCTCGCAGGACACCCGCCTGGCGCGGGACACCGCGGAGGCGCTGCTCGGCGTCGTGCTCTGACGCCGGAGCGGCGCGGCGCGCCCCGGACCGGGTGATCACCCGGTCCGGGGCGCGCCGTCGTTGTCGGGAGTGCAGGGGCAGGGAACGTCCCGGATGCCCGCCGCCGCGCCCGAGGAGCACCCACGTGGCTGCCGTGGTTCCTGCGGCCGTACCCGAGCAGGCACGCTCCGGGGCGGACGGCTCTCGTGCCCACCGCGCCGTGGGGCCCGGCGACCGGGCTCGCGGGGCGTCGTCACCCCTGCCCCGGGGCTCAGCCGCGGTCGTCGCGGCGGCGCAGGTAGCGCTCGAACTCGCGGGCGATGGCGTCCCCGGTGGCCTCGGGCAGGTCCACCGTGTCCTTGGCCTCCTCGAGCTGACGGACGTAGTCGGCCACCTCGGGATCCTCGGAGGCCAGCTCGTCCACCCCGCGCTCCCAGGCCTCGGCGTCCTCGACCACCGGGTCCAGGGGCAGGGACATGCCCAGCAGGTCCTCCAGCTGGCGGGCGAGCGCGAGCTGCGCCTTGGGAGAGGGGGAGTGGGCCACGTAGTGCGGCACCGCCGCCCACATGCTCAGCGTGGGAAACCCCGCGAGCGCGGACATGTGCGAGAGGACGCCCACGATGCCCGTGGGGCCCTCGTACTGGGGTGCCTCGATGTCCAGCTCGGTGCGCAGCTCCTCGGTGTCGGAGGTCAGGGTCACCGGGATGGGTCGGGTGTGCGGGACGTCCGCGAGCAGCGAGCCGAGCATGATCACGAAGTCCACGTCCAGGGCGGTGGCCTGCTCCAGCAGCTCGGCGGTGAAGGTGCGCCAGCGGTAGGAGGGTTCCCAGCCGTGGAGCAGCACCACATCCAGGTTGGTGCCCGGCACCGACGCCTTGGACAGCCGGGTGGAGGGCCACTGCAGCTTCTGCTCCCCGGACAGGGAGCGGCGGATCACGGGGCGCGAGTACTGGTAGTCGTAGTAGTCGTCCGAGGCGACCTCGAAGACCTCCCGGGCGCCCAGGTGCTCACGGATCAGCTTGAGGGTGTCCGTGGCGGCGTCCCCGGCGTCGTTCCAGCCCTCGAACGCCGCGATCAGGACCGTGACCGGTTCCTGGTCGAGGCCGTCGCGGACCACGCCGAACGGACCGGTCCCGGGGTGCTGCGAATTGCTGTCCAACATGCTCACCCGTCTTACTGTACGGTGCCCGCCCCGGGGGGCCGCCCGCGCGTGTCCAGCCCCGCACCGGGAGCGCGCCCTACCATGAGGCCCATGCCTGCATCCCGGTTCCCCGATCCCGCCACCGGTCCCGTCCCCCGCACCACCACCGCCCGGCGCCGGGGCATGCCCCTGGGCCGGGTCCTCGGGGTCGAGCTCGTGCTGGACCGCTCCTGGTTCGTGATCGCCGTGCTGACCGTGCTGATGTACGGGCCGGTGCTGTGGCGGCTGTACCCCGGGCTGGGGTGGCTCAACCTGGTGCTGGCCCTGGGCTTCGCGGTCGGTCTCGCGCTGAGCGTCCTGGTCCACGAGCTCGCCCACGCGCTCGCCGGGCGAGCCGCGGGCTGGCCTGTGGGCAGGATCGTGCTCACGCTCATGGGCGGGCACACCGCGTTCGGTGCGGTGGCCACGCGCCCGCTGCCCACCGCACTCGTGTCCCTCGTGGGCCCGGTGAGCAATCTGGCGCTCGCAGCCGCGGGGGAGTTCGCGCTGTCCTTCGCACCGGAGTCCGCGGCGGGACCGGTGTGGGCGCTGCTGCAGCTGCTCGTGCTGGCCAACTGGGTGCTCGGCCTGTTCAACCTGCTGCCCGGGCTGCCGCTGGACGGCGGCCGCGTGGTCGAGGCCGTGGTCTGGGCGCTGACCGGTGCGGAGAGCAGGGGCACCGTGGCGGCCGCGTGGTGCGGCCGGGCCATCGCGGTGCTCGTGGTGCTGTGGGCCACGGTCACCGCGCAGTGGCGCTCGCCCCTGGTCTTCGCGGTGGTCGCCCTTGTGGCGGGGTTCATCTTCCTGGGGGCCGGTCAGTCTCTCCGGCAAGCCCGGCTCACGGGGGTGCTCGACGCCGTACGGGCCCGCGACATCGCCCGTCCCGCCCTGGAGTTCGCCCCTGCCACCCCGCTCTCGCTCGTGGACGCCACGGTCACGGAGGCCACCTCTCACGGCTACCGCGGGTGGACCCCGGACGTGGTGGTGCGGGATCCGTCCCGTGGCCTGGTGGGGGTGCTGAGCCCCGCCCGTTCCGCCGAGGTCACGGGCGGGCAGCGTGCCCACGTGGCCGTGGGGGACGTGTGCGTGTGGTGCCCGCAGGACGCGTTCGTGGCCCCGGACGCCGCCGGCGGGCACATGGTGCGGCTCATGGAGTCCCGACAGCTGCCGTGGCTGTGCGTCGTGGATGGGACGGGCGCCGCCGACGGGTCGGTGGGCGCGGGTCCAGCGCGGGCCGAGGAGCCGACGGGGGTCGTGGGCGGGGTGGTGCACCACGAGGACCTCGCCCGGTACGCCCTGCGCCGCTGAACGCCCCGGACGGCCCCACGGCCGTCTGCCGCGCACGGAGCGTCGGGTGCATGGGCCGGACCGGGCCGGTGGTGCCGCGGGGGCCGTCTCCCGCGCTCGGGGTGCCGGGGCCCGTGGAGGTGGCGTGCGGCGTCGGGCTACGGTGGGAGAATGGCGGCAGAGGCGGTCCGCTCCCACGGGGGCGCACCGCGGACCGGACAGCATTCCTGTAGACCCCGCGCGAGAGCGAGCAGATGACCGAGCAGCGATCCCACGATTCCTCCACCCCGTCCACCACGGCCTCCGTGCGCGGCGCGGCCAACCGGCGAGGACCCTTCCGTTCCGGCGAGCGCGTGCAGCTCACGGACGAGAGCGGGAAGATGACCACCATCACCCTGGTGGACGGCGGCGAGCACCACACGCACCGCGGGGTGCTCACCCACGACCAGCTGATCGGGCAGCCCGAGGGCACGGTGGTCTCCAACACCGCCGGGATCCAGTACCAGGCGCTGCGCCCGCTGCTCAAGGACTTCGTGCTGTCGATGCCCCGCGGTGCCGCGGTGATCTACCCCAAGGACTCCGGGCAGATCGTGACCATGGCGGACATTTTCCCCGGTGCCCGCGTGGTCGAGGCCGGGGTGGGCTCCGGTGCGCTGAGCATCTCGCTGCTGCGCGCGGTGGGGGACGAGGGCCGCGTGCACTCGTTCGAGCGGCGCGAGGAGTTCGCGGAGATCGCCCGCGGCAACATCGAGACCATGTTCGGCGGCCCGCACCCCGCGTGGGAGCTGAGCCTCGGGGACCTCGCGGAGGAGCTCGGCGCCACCGAGGAGCCCGGCTCCGTGGACCGCGTGATCCTGGACATGCTCGCCCCGTGGGAGTGCCTGGACGCCGTGGCCACGGCCCTCGCCCCAGGCGGTGTGGTGATCTGCTACGTGGCCACCGTGCCCCAGCTCTCCCGCGTGGCGGAGGCCATGCGCGCGGACGGGCGCTTCACCGAGCCCGAAGCCTCGGAGACCATGGTGCGCGGGTGGCACGTGGAGGGCCTCGCGGTGCGCCCGGACCACCGGATGGTGGCCCACACCGGTTTCCTGATCCAGTCCCGCCGCCTCGCGGACGGCTCGCCGCGCCTGGCCCCCAAGCGCCGCGCGTCCAAGAGCGAGTACACCGAGGAGGACCTGCAGGCCTGGACGCCGGTGGCCCTCGGCGAGCGCATCGTCTCGGACCGCAAGCTGCGCCGTGCGGGCCGGGACGCGGCGTCGTTGGCGCAGCACGCCGCGCGCGCCCACGAGCAGATCGCCGGTGCGGACGACGACGCCGCCCGGCCCGCCCCGGGTGCCTCAGCCGCCGGCGACCGCGCGGAGCCCGCCGCCACCCCGGCCCCCGAGACCCGGGCCGCCGACACGGAGGCCGCGGGGATGCACGCCGTCGAGCACGGGCGTGGCGCGGACGGCGCGCTGGGCCTGACGGACGGACGGGAGTCCGACGGCGAACGGGGCCGCGATGACTGAGCCCCGCCACGAGAGCGGTTCCGCCGCCCCGCAGCGCCCCGCCACGGACCCCGTGCAGCGCCAGGTCAACCTGCTGCGGGACCAGAAGCGCAACCTCGACAAGCAGGCTGCGGCACTGGCTTCGCAGAACGAGAAGCTCGTGCGGCTGCTCAACGCGTCCCGCCAGGAGATCGTGGGCCTGAAGAAGACCCTCGCCGCGGAGGCCGAACCGCCCGCGACGTACGCCGTGGTCCTGCAGGTCAACCACGGCCGTCGACCCGTGGGCGAGGCCACCGGGGACGGCCCCGTGGTCACGGGACCCACCCTGGACGTGCTGGCGGCCGGGCGCCGGATGCGCGTGGCCGTGAGCCCGCTCGTCTCGTTCGGCGCGTGCGAACCCGGGCTCGGGGTGCTGCTCAACGAGAACTACGTGGTGGTTGCGCTGCTCGAGTACGAGCGCACCGGTGAGGTGGCCACCGTCAAGGAGGTCGTGGACCACGACCGCGTGCTGACCGTGGGCCGCTCGGACGAGGAGCGCGTGCTGCTGCTCTCCGGCCGGCTGCGGCGGGAGCGGCCGAAGCCCGGGGACGCCGTGACCGTGGACCACCGCACCGGCTTCGCCCTGGAACCCGTCACCCGCACGGATGTCGAGCAGCTCGTGCTCGAGGAGGTCCCGGACGTCAGCTACACGGACATCGGCGGACTCGGACCCCAGATCGAGGCCATCCGCGACGCCGTGGAGCTGCCCCACGTGCACCCCGAGATCTTCCGCGAGCACGGGCTGCGCCCGCCCAAGGGCATCCTGCTCTACGGCCCGCCCGGCAACGGCAAGACCCTCATCGCCAAGGCCGTGGCCCGCTCCCTCGCGGAGCGCTCCGCCGCGAAGGCCGGGCGCTCGCGGCCCGAGGGGTACTTCCTCAACATCAAGGGCCCCGAGCTGCTCGACAAGTACGTGGGGGAGACGGAGCGCCAGATCCGGTCGATTTTCGCCAACGCCCGGGAGCAGGCCGCACGCGGCGTGCCCGTGGTGGTGTTCTTCGACGAGATGGACTCCCTGTTCCGCGTGCGCGGCTCGGGGCTGTCCTCGGACGTGGAGACCACGATCGTGCCGCAGCTGCTCACGGAGATCGACGGCGTGGAGCAGCTGGACAACGTGATGGTCGTGGGTGCCACCAACCGCGAGGACATGATCGACCCCGCCGTGCTGCGCCCGGGCCGCCTGGACGTGAAGATCCGCATCGACCGCCCCGACCGCGAGGGCGCGCGCGAGATCTTCTCCCTCTACCTCACGCCGGACCTCCCGCTGCGCGACGAGGACGTGGCCCGCGCCGGCTCGCGGGCCCTGGCCGCGGAGGAGCTGGTGGCCGCCGCGGTGCAGCGGATGTATGCCCGCGAGCCCGAGACCGAGTTCCTCACCATCGGCTACCGCAACGGCACGAGCGAGACCCTGTACTTCTCGGACTACGCCTCTGGTGCGGTGATCCGCAACGTGGTGGACCGCGCCAAGAAGCAGGCCATCAAGACCCTGCTGACCACGGGGCGGCGGGGGATCACCGCCGAGCACCTGGTGGCGGCGGTGGACGAGGAGTTCCACGAGCAGCAGGACCTGCCGGACACCGAGGACTCCGAGGACTGGGCCCGGCTCACGGGCCGCCGCGGGGACACGATCGACAGCGTGCACATGGCCTCGCACCGCCCGCAGGGTGAGGCCGGACCGGGGGCCACGCCGTGACGGTGCGTCGGATCATGGGCAGCGAGACCGAGTTCGGGGTGCTCGCGCAGGGCCACCCCGGGGCCAACGCCACGGTGCTCTCCACGCGCGTGGTCACCGGCTACGCCGCCTGGGTGGCACGACGCCGCTCGGAGACCGCGCGCGCCGGTGACGGCGGGCGCGGGGCCGGCGGAAGCGGCGTCGTCGGCACCGGCTGGGACTACGGGTCCGAGACCCCGCTCGCGGACGCGCGCGGCTTCACGGTGGCCCGCGAGGCCGCCCACCCGTCCCAGCTCACGGACGAGGCGCCCGTGCTGAGCGCGGAGGAGATCGCCGCCGAGGCGATCAGCGAGTCCGCGATGTACACCGAGGACATGGACTGGCGCCGGGTGGTCATGAACACCGTGATCCCCAACGGGGCGCGCGTGTACGTGGACCACTCGCACCCCGAGTACTCCTCCCCGGAGGTCACCACGCCCCTGGACGCCCTCACGTGGGACGCCGCCGGGGACGTGGTCGCGCACCGGGCCGTGGAGCTCCTCGCCGAGCAGGCGCCCGGCACGGACGCACCGCCCGTGAATCTGTACAAGAACAACACCGACAACAAGTCCGTGTCCTACGGTGCCCACGAGAACTACACCGTGGACCGGGCCGTGCCCTTCGAGCGGATCACCGCGGCCCTGCTGCCGTTCTTCGCGTCCCGCCAGGTGGTCTGCGGCGCCGGGCGCGTGGGCCTGGGGGCGGACGGCTCCCGCCCGGGCTTCCAGCTGAGCCAGCGCGCGGACTTCTTCGAGCGCACGGTGGGCCTGGAGACCACGATCCACCGCCCCATGGTCAACACCCGGGACGAGCCGCACGCGGACGACTCCCGCTACCGCCGGCTGCACGTGATCATCGGGGACGCCAACCTCTCCCACACGGCCACGCTGCTCAAGTTCGGGACCACGTCCCTGGTGCTGAACCTCGTGGAGCACGACCGCGTCCCGGACCTCGAGCTCGAGGACCCCGTGGCCGCGCTGCAGGCCATCAGCCACGACCCCGCCCTGGCCACCACGGTGGCCCTGCGGGACGGCCGGCAGCTCACGGGGGTGCAGCTGCAGCGCGCGTACCTCGACGCCTGCACGCGGCTGGAGCACGAGCTCGCCCCCGAGGGGCTGGACGAGGACACCGAGCAGGTGCTCGCCCTGTGGGACGAGGTGCTCACCGACCTCGCCGCGGATCCCGCCCGCCTGGCCGACCGGTTGGACTGGGCCGCCAAGCTCGCCCTGCTCAACGCCTACCGGACGCGCGACGGACTCGCGTGGGACGACCCCCGGCTCGTGGCCATCGACCTGCAGTACGCGGACGTGCGCCCGGACAGGGGGCTCTACCACCGCCTCGCGGCGTCCGGGCGGATCCGCACGCTCGTGGGCCCGCAGCGGATCGCCGCGGCCGCGGACGAGCCCCCGCGGGACACGCGCGCCTACTTCCGCGGCACGGCGGTGTCCCGGTACCCGGACGCCCTGGCGGGCGTGGGCTGGGACACCGTCAGCGTCAGCTTCCCCGGGATCCGCCGGGGCGCGCGGATCGCCATGCCGGAGCCGCGCGACCTCACCCGGGACGTGTGCGAAGCGTGGTTCGCCACCCCGGACGTCGAGCAGTGGGCCCGTGAGGTGGCCCGGCACCGGCCCGGGCTCGTCACGGGCAGCGACATCGGACCGCCCGGCGGCCGGCCCTCCGGTCGGCCCGGCCCGAGAGGCCGCTGAACAACCGCCCCGGCCCTGAGGCACCCCGCCGCGGACGGCGGCGCGCAGATCCGGGCGGACCGGGAGCGGGGCACCCGCACGAGCCCCGGCCACCCACCAGCACCAGCACCAGCACCACAGGAGGACACATGGCACAGGAACGCATCTTCGGCACCGGCTCCCGGCGCGAGGAGGAGCCCGACACCCCCGCCCCCGTGGACCCGCCCGTCTCCGGGGCCGCCCAGGCGCAGCGGGACACGCAGGGCACCGACGACCTGCTCGCCGAGATCGACGGCGTGCTCGAGACCAACGCGGAGGCCTTCGTCAAGGGCTTCGTCCAGAAGGGCGGTCAGTGACGCCGTGGACCGCAGGATCTACGGCATCGAGACCGAGTTCGGCCTGACCCACAGCGCCCCCGAGGGCCCAGCGCTGAGCGCCGACGACGCCGCCCGGCGGCTGTTCGCGCCCGTGCTCGCGTGGGGGAGGGCCTCCAACGTGTTCCTGCCCAACGGCGGGCGGCTGTACCTGGACGTGGGCTCCCACCCCGAGTACGCGACCGCCGAGGCCGCCACGCTGCACGACGTCGTCGCCCAGGACGCCGCGGGGGAGCGGATCGTGGACGAGCTGCGATCCCGGCTCCAGGAGAGCCTGGACGCCGAGGGCGTGCGCGGGACCGTGCACCTGTTCAAGAACAACGTGGACTCCGCGGGCAACGCGTTCGGCTCCCACGAGAACTACATGATCGCCCGCAGCACCGAGTTCTCCCGGCTGCTCGGGCACCTGCTGCCGTTCCTGGTGACCCGCCAGATCCTCGTGGGCGCCGGGAAGGTGCACCCCTCGGGGCCGCCGGCCTTCGGTGCGTTCGCACCGGGCGACGGCGCCGCGAGCTACTCGTTCTCGCAGCGCGCGGACCACATCTGGGAGGGGTCCTCCTCGGCCACCACGCGCTCGCGGCCCATGATCAACACCCGGGACGAGCCCCACGCGGACGCGCAGCACTACCGCCGGCTGCACGTGATCACGGGGGACTCGAACATGTCCCAGACCACCACGGCCCTGAAGATCGGGGCCACGGACCTGCTGCTGCGCACGATCGAGGCCGGGCAGATCCTCCCGGACCGCACCCTCGCGGACCCAGCCTCGGCGCTGCGCCAGGTCTCCCACGACCTCACGGGCACCGCCCGGCTCGCACTGGCGGACGGCTCCTCCCGCACCGCGCTCGAGCTGCAGCACGAGGTGCTCGAGGCGGTCACGCGCTTCGTGCAGCGCCACGGGGCGCACCACGACCGCGTCCCGTGGGTGCTGGAGCTGTGGGAACGGGGACTGCGCGCCGTGGCGGAGCAGAACGCCTCGCTCGTGGACCGGGAACTGGACTGGGCCGTCAAGAAAAAGCTGCTGGACGCGTACGCGGCCTCGCACGGCATGGACCTCACCCACCCGCGCCTCGCGCAGCTGGACCTTGCCTACCACGACACCTCACCGACGCACGGGCTGTTCCACATGCTCGAGCGCCGGGGGGCCGTGGAGTCCTTCGTGTCCCCGCAGGACGTCTCGCGCGCCGTGGAGCAGGCGCCGGAGACCCGGGCCAGGCTGCGGGGACGCTTCGTGGCCGCGGCCCACGCCGCGGACGTGAACCACACGGTGGACTGGGTCCACCTCAAGCTCAACGGCCCCCACTCGCAGCGCACCAGCATGTGCAAGGACCCGTTCGCGACCACCCAGCCGGACGTCGAGGAGATGATCCGGGACCTCGCGGCCGGTGCCGTCTGAGCGCCCTGCACCGCCGCGGCGCGCCCCGTTCCGGGGGCTTTCCCAGCCGCGACCCACACGAGTCCTCTACATTGGACCCGAGCCACGCCCCCCCCGTTGACGAAAGGTCACCACGTCTTGCGCAAGATCATCCCCGTCGGCGCCGCCGCCGTCACCCTGTCCCTGCTGCTCACCGGTTGCGGTTCCTCCGGGTGGGACTCCGTGGAGCTCTCCGGAGAGCCCGCCGCGGGCAAGGCCCCGTCCGTGTCCTTCGAGACCCCGCTGAAGGTCGACGAGGCGCAGACCAAGGTGCTCAAGGCCGGCGACGGCCCCGAGATCGACGCCGGGGACAACATCATGCTCCAGGCGGCCCTCTACAAGGGCTCCGACGCGTCCTCCCTGGGGGACACCTACAGCAAGGGCGGGGGGCAGGTGCTCACGGTCAACGACCAGCTCAAGGAGTCGCTGCCGCAGATGTACGACGCGCTGACCAACGCCAAGGAGGGCGAGATCATCGCGTACAGCTCCCCGGAGACCAGCGGCAAGGCCGCGGACGGGGACGACTCCACCTCGGTGGAGGTCTACCAGGTGACCAAGAAGCTGGAACCGGCCCTGAACGGGACGATGAAGACCCCCTCCAAGGGCATGCCCAAGGTCACGCAGGACGACAAGGGCAAGCCCACCATCGCGAAGCCCTCCGGGCCGGAGCCCACCAGGCTGCAGACCGACGTGCTGATCGAGGGCGACGGCGAGACCGTGAAGTCCTCGGACACCGTGGTGGCCAACTACGTGGGCGTGCGCTGGGCGGACGGAAAGGTCTTCGACTCCTCCTACGACAAGGGCACCCCCGTGTCCTTCCCCCTCGACGGCGTGATCGCGGGCTGGAAGGAGGGGCTGGCGGGCAAGAAGGTCGGGTCCCGCGTGGAGATCGTGATCCCCACGTCCAAGGCGTACGGCACGGCCAAGGAGCTCGGCAAGGACGCCAAGTACCCCGCGGGCTCCCTCGTGTTCGTGGTGGACGTCCTGGGTCGCACGGACACCCCGGACGCCGCGAAGCAGGGCGCGTCCTCCGCGACGCCGAAGGACTCCGCGAGCGGCGAACCCTCCCCGAAGGCGTCGTCCTCCGGGAAGTGATCCCGGCTAGACTTGGCCACCGGCGCGGCCCCGCCCCGGGGGCCCATGACGAAAGGTAGAGCCCGTGTCGTTCGGACAGCGCAAGCTTGATCGTTCCAAGCCGGAGATCGACTTCCCCCAGGACCCGGTGCCCACCGAGCTGCGGATCACGGACCTCATCGAGGGCACGGGCCGTGAGGCCGTGCCCGGCACGGTGGTCTCGTGCCACTACGTGGGCGTCACCTACTCGGGCGGCGAGGAGTTCGACGCCTCCTGGAACCGTGGCGAGCCCCTGGACTTCACGGTGGGCGTGGGCCAGGTCATCCAGGGCTGGGACCAGGGCCTGCTGGGCATGAAGGTGGGCGGGCGGCGTCGTCTGGAGATCCCCTCCGAGATGGCGTACGGCAAGCGCGGCGCCGGGGCGCAGATCGGCCCCGACGAGTCCCTCATCTTCGTGGTGGACCTGCTCGACGTCCGCTGAATGCCGTCCCGCACCGGTGAGTCGGCCCGCCGTTCCACCACGGCCTCGGCCGAACGCCTCCTGAACCTGCTGATCGCCCTGCTGGACCGCGAGTCCGGCTACACGCGCGAGCAGCTGCGGGCGATCGTGCCCGGCTACGACCGCGCGGGCAACCAGGACGCCTTCGAGCGGATGTTCGAGCGGGACAAGGCGCACCTGCGCTCCCTGGGCTACCCGGTGGAGGAGATCCCCGACGACGACCCCTGGGCCTCGGACGCGCAGCTCACCCCGCGCTACCGCGTGCCCCGGGGCTCGTACCGGCTCCCCGAGGTGCGCTTCAGCGCCGAGGAGTCCGCGGTGCTCGCCGTGGCGGCCGGGGCGTGGAACGACGCCGCCCAGGACCGTCTCGCGCGCCGCGCCCTCGACAAGCTCGAGCCCGCCCTGAGCTCCGAGGCCACCCCGGGCCGGGACGTGCAGCCCACCGTGGCGGTCGCGGACCCGGCGTTCGAGCCGCTGCTCTCGGCGGTGCTGTCCCACCGCACGGTGCGCTTCGACTACGTGGACCGCACCGGTGCGTACTCCCGCCGCACGGTCCAGCCGTGGGGGGTGGGCTCCCGCTACGGTGCGTGGTACCTCGCGGGCTGGGACACGGACCGCGGCGCGCAGCGCACGTTCCGGCTCTCGCGCATCATCTCCGAGGTGGACGTCACCCGGGACAGCTTCGACCCGCCCCGGGACTTCTCGATGGGCGGGCAGCTCGCCCGCATGGTCAGCCAGCCCCCGCGGCTGCGCGTGCTCGTGTTCGTGCGGGAGGGCGCGGGGCAGCTGCTGCGGCGGATCGCGGCGCCCGCGGCGTCGACGTGCTGGCGTGCACCCGAGGGGTTCGACGCCGTGGAACTGGCCGTGCACGACACCGAGTCCGCCGCCGAGCACGTGTGCGCGGCGGGACCGGACGCGTGGGTGCCCCGCGAGCCCACCGCGCCCGAGCCGTGCGCGTCCACCGTGGACGAGGGCATCCAGGCGGCCGTCGCGGAGGCGGTGGCCAGACGGCTCGAGGAGGCCCGGGCGTTCCAGGCGCGCATGCCCGGCGTGCACGTGCAGTGGGGCAAGCAGCGCCGCCAGGGTGCCGCCAAGGCGAGCACCGAGCACCACCTCGCGCGGCTGCTGCACATCGTGCGCCACGTCTACGCCCACCAGGGCGCCGAGCTGGAGGAGACCGCCCGGCACTTCGGGATCACGGACGCCGAGCTGATCAGCGACCTGCAGACCCTGTTCGTGTGCGGACGCCCAGGGCACCTGCCCGACCAGCTCATCGACGCCTCGTGGGACGACGGCCACATCTACCTGGGCAACGCGCAGGAGCTCTCCGAGCCCGTGCGCCTCACGGTGCCCGAGGCCAGCGCCCTGCTCATGGGGCTGCAGACCCTGCAGGCGGTGCCCGGCGGCGACAGCCGCGTGGTGCGCTCGGCCATGCAGAAGGTCGCCACCGCAGCGGACGCCCTGCCGCTCGCGGACGCGCTGGCCGCGCCGGAGGGCGACGCCGCCGCGGAGCCGCGGGACACCGAGCTCGTCGCCGAGCTGCGGCGCGCCATCGCGAACGGACGCCGGGTGCGCCTGCGCTACGTCGTGGCCTCGCGCGACGAGGTCACCGAGCGGCTCGTGGACCCCGTGCGGATGATCCTCTCCGACGGCCACCAGTACCTGCGGGGCTGGTGCCTGCAGGCCAACGGTCCCCGCACGTTCCGCGCGGACCGGATCGTGGGCTGCGAGGACGCCGGGGAGGCCGCGGTGCACCCCCGCATGGACTCCGAGGTCCGCTCGAGCATCCAGCCCGCCAAGCGCCGCCCGGTGCAGGCCGTGGTGGTCACGGACCGCCGCGGCCGGTGGATCGTGGAGCACTACCACGCCAAGCGCTCCGTGGAGGTCGAGGTGCCGGGCACCGCGTCCCCGCACTCCGCCGACTCCACGGTGGGCGTCTCCGAGGCCCCTGACCGGCACCCGGCGAACTCCCAGCCCGGGGGCGCGGCGCGGGGCCGGGCAGCCCGGGGCCCGCGTCCGCTGCCCGAGTTCGTGGCGGCGGAAGTGGACTTCCCCACCCTGGACGCCCTGTCCTCCCTGGTCACGCGGCACGCGGGCCACGTGGGGGTGGTCTCACCCCCGGAGGCCGTGGCCGCGGTTGAACAGTGGCTGTACACGAGCGGCGCGGGGGAGGCATCGGGGCGGTCGTAGGGCCGGGGCGCCTATACTGGGGGCCATGCTCTGGTGGATGTGGGTCGTGCTGTGGAGCGTGCTGGTCCTGGCCTCCGCCGCATTCGTCGGCGGAATGCTCTACCGGCTGCTGACACGGCAGGTCCTGCCCGCACTGGACGAGCTCGAGACCACCGCGGACGGCTTCTCGCAGCGGTGGAACGCCGCCGTGGAGGGCCACCCGGCGCCGCTGCGCACCCCCGCACCACCCGCCATGTTCACCCCGGTGAACGACACCCGAGCCGCCTACCGCAGCGGCCGGGACCAACGACAGACGGCTCGCCTCATCCGCCGGATGCAGCGCAAGGACGCCCAGGGACTGCCACAGCGCTACCGGGACGTCCTGCGAGCCGAACAGAAAGGACTCCGCTATGGGCCGCTTGTTTGACAGCCCCGTGACCGTCGTGCTGATCCTCGTGGTCATTCTCCTGCTCTTCGGGGCGCCCAAGCTCCCCGGGATGGCGCGCAGCCTGGGCCAGTCCATGCGCATCTTCAAGTCCGAGGTCAAGGAGATGAAGAAGGACGACGAGCCCAACGTGACCGTCAACGGCCAGCCCGTTGCGGACGGCCAGCCGGTCGCCGGTCAGGCCCCCGCGCAGCCCGCCGCTCAGCAGACCACGGTCCAGCAGCCCGTCCAGCCCCAGGCCCCCGCGCAGCCCGCGGCCCCGGTGCAGCAGCCGGGCCAGCCGGTGGTCCAGGACACCACCCCGGTGCAGCCGGACCAGCGGCCCACCGCCTGAGTCCCTCGTTCAGCACCCGCGTGGCCCGGGGCCGAGCCGCACGGCTCGGCCCCGGGCCGTCACCGGCCACGCAGGCAGTCCGCGGGTGAGCACCCGTCCAGAGAAGGCAGGCAGTCATGTCCAGCACGGACCCCGAGGCGCCCACCCGCTCCGCCCGTGAGGCGCGCCGGGCCCGGCGCAAGGTCACGTCGCGCCGCGCCAACCCCCAGGCGCAGATGGCGCTCAAGGAGCACCTGCGAGAGTTCCGCAACCGGCTGATCAAGTCCGCCGTGGCGACCGTGCTCGGTGCGGTGCTGGGCTTCATGGTCTACGAGCCGTTCATGCAGTACATCACCGAGCCGCTGCAGCGCCTCGCGGACTCTGGGCGCACGGCCACCATCAACTACTCCTCCGTGGGCGGCTCCTTCAACACCATGGTGGAGGTGGCTGTGGTGCTCGGGCTCATCTTCGCCTCGCCCGTGTGGCTCTACCAGCTGTGGGCCTTCATCACCCCGGCGCTGCACAAGAACGAGCGCCGCTACGCCATGGGCTTCCTGGCCGCCTCCATCCCGCTGTTCCTGGGTGGCTGCGCCATGGCCGTGGCCGCCCTGCCCGCCGCGGTCTACGCCCTCACGGCCTTCACCCCGGAGGGCGGGGCCAACTTCGTGGAGGCCGGGATCTACCTGCGCTTCTTCCTCCAGCTCATCCTCACGTTCGGCATCTCGTGCGTGGTGCCCGTGCTTCTCGTGGGGCTCAACATGATGGGCCTGCTCTCTGGGCGCACCGTGCTGAAGTCCTGGCGCGTGGTGGTGGTGGTCGTGCTCGTGGTGGCCGCGATGGCCGCCCCCGGGCCCGATCCGGTGACCATGCTCTACCTGGCCATCCCGCTGCTCGTGCTGTTCTTCGTGGCCGTCGGGCTGTGCCTCTACCTGGACCGGCGCCGGGCCAGGAAGAGACAGAAGCAGCAGGCCGCCACCGGCGCGAGCGCGGACCGGGGGACCTCCGCGGAGGAGCTGCGCTCCCTCGGCAGCACGGTCGCGGAGAACTGAGCCGCCGCCGGACCGCGAACCCCGGCACTGCCGTTGGTGGCGCGGAACGGTCCGGGCCCGCGGTCCCGCCCGTGCGGCGTCGTGCCCCGCCGCGGTCACGGGCGCTGCCCGCGGTTCCCGGTCGCGTGAGCGGTGTCGGGGCCACCGCGTAGGCTGGGCGCATGTCTTCCCCCGCCGAACGGTACACGGCCGCCAAGGCTCGCGCGGCCCACGCCTCCACCGAACTCGCGGCCTTCGAGCACACCCTGGACTTCGAGCTGGACCCCTTCCAGACCCAGGGCTGCCGCGCCCTGGAGGAGGGCCGGGGAGTGCTCGTGGCGGCCCCCACGGGGGCGGGCAAGACCGTGGTGGGGGAGTTCGCCATCCACCTGGCTCTGCAGCAGGGGAGGAAGGCGTTCTACACCACCCCCATCAAGGCGCTGAGCAACCAGAAGTTCCACGAGTTCTCCCGGCGCTGGGGCTCCGACCGCGTGGGCCTGCTCACGGGGGACACCTCCGTGAACTCCGAGGCGGACGTGGTGGTCATGACCACCGAGGTGCTGCGCAACATGCTCTACGGCGGCTCGGCCACCCTCGACAACCTGGGGTTCGTGGTCATGGACGAGGTGCACTACCTCGCGGACCGCTTCCGCGGCGCGGTGTGGGAAGAGGTGATCATCCACCTGCCCGAGCACGTGCAGCTGGTGTCCCTGTCCGCCACGGTGTCCAACGCGGAGGAGTTCGGTGCGTGGCTGGACGACGTCCGCGGCAGCACGGACGTGGTGGTCTCCGAGCACCGCCCGGTCCCGCTGTGGCAGCACGTGCAGGTGGGGCCGCAGCTGATGGACCTGTTCGTGGACGACACCACCGTGGAGGAGGCCGCTCAGCGCCACTCGGACAGGCACCGGGAGGAGCCCGCGGTGAACCCGGAGCTGCTGCGGCTCTTCCGCACCCAGCACCCCCGCGGCGGTCGCGCCGGTGGCCGCGGCCCCGGGCACCGCGGACGCCGCCGCGGCGGGCGCCAGCAGGAGCCGCGCACCGCACGCCAGGACCGCATCTCCCGCCCGCACCTGCTGCGCCGGCTGGACGCGGAGGCCCTGCTGCCCGCGATCACCTTCATCTTCTCCCGCGCGGGGTGCGACGCCGCGGTGGCGCAGTGCGTGGCCGCAGACCTGTGGCTCACCACACCGCAGGAGCAGCGCACCATCAAGGCGTTCGCCGCGGAGGCCACTGCGCACATGTCCACGGCGGACCTCGCGGCCCTGAACTACGAGGACTGGTACCACGGGCTGATCCGCGGTGTCTCCGCCCACCACGCGGGCATGCTCCCGGTGTTCAAGGAGGTCGTGGAGCAGCTGTTCTCCGAGGGGCTCATCAAGGCGGTCTTCGCCACCGAGACCCTCGCGCTGGGCATCAACATGCCCGCCCGCTCCGTGGTGCTCGAACGGCTGGACAAGTTCAACGGCGAGGCCCGGGTGGACATCACCCCGGGGGAATACACCCAGCTCACGGGCCGCGCGGGGCGGCGCGGGATCGACGTCGAGGGCCACGCCGTGGTGCTGTGGCGGGACGGGATGAACCCCCAGACGGTGGCGGGGCTCGCGTCCACCCGCACGTACCCGCTGAACTCCAGCTTCCGTCCCACGTACAACATGTCCACCAACCTGATCGCCCGCTACGGCGCCAAGCGCTCGCGCTCCATCCTGGAGACCTCCTTCGCGCAGTTCCAGGCGGACCGCTCCGTGGTGGGGATCGCCAAGCGGGTGCGCTCCCAGGAGAAGACCCTGCAGGCCTACCGGGAGGCCATGTCCTGCCACCTGGGGGACTTCGAGGAGTACGCCGGGCTGCGCCGTGAGCTCGGGGCGGAGGAGAAGTCCGCCAGCAGGTCGCGCACAGCGCGCCAGCGCAACGACGCCGCCGTGGCCCTGCAGGACCTGCTGCCCGGGGACGTGATCGAGATCCCGCAGGGGCGCAACGCCGGTTGGGCGGTGGTGCTCAGGGCCGATGCCCACCCCTTCGACCCCCGCCCGCACATCCTCACCGTGGACGGCAAGCTGCGACGGGTGGGCGTCAACGACCTCGACGGCTCCCTCGCACCGGAGTCCAGGATCCGGATCCCCAAGAACTTCTCGGGCAAGGCCCCGAAGGAGCGCCAGGACCTCGCTGCCACCGTGCGGGCCGCGCTGCGCGAGCACCGCCCGGCGCGCACCGACTCCGGCGGGCGGGGCATCCGCTTCGACCGTGGCACGTCCGCGCGGGACCACCGGATCGAGGACCTGAGGCGGCGGCTGCGGACCCACCCGTGCCACGGCTGCTCCGACCGCGAGCAGCACGCCCGCTGGGCCGAGCGCGCGTGGAAACTGGAGAAGGACACGCAGGGCCTGCGCAAGCAGATCGCGGGCCGCACGGGCAGCATCGCCGCCACCTTCGACCGCGTGTGCGCGGTGCTCACGCACTTCGCCTACCTCGAGCAGGACGAGACCGGGCAGCTGCGGCCCACCGCTGCGGGGGAGCAGCTGCGCCGACTCTACGGTGAGCGGGACCTGCTGCTGGCCCTCTCCCTGCGCGACGGCTTCCTCGACGGGCTCGACGCACCCGGGCTCGCCGGGGTGATGACCGCACTGGTGTACCAGCCGCGGCGCGAGGACCAGGGCACCCGGCCCCGGCTGCCCACCGCCGCCATGGACGCCGCGGTGCAGACCCTGCTGGAGAACTGGTCCGTGCTCTCGGCCCGCGAGGCCGAGCACCGGCTGCCCCTCACGGCCGTGCCCGAGCTCGGCCTCGTGGAGGCCATGCACCGCTGGGCGCGGGGGGCCACGCTGACCCGCACGCTCACGGGCACGGACCTCGCGGCCGGGGACTTCGTGCGCTGGGCCAAGCAGACCATCGACGTCCTGGACCAGCTGCGCGGCGTGCACGGGCTGGACCCCGCCCTGCGGGACACGGCCCACGAGGCCATCGAGGCCGTGCGCCGCGGCGTGGTCGAGTACAGCGTCTTCGAACAGTAGTCAGCGTCCGGCGGGGGTCAGCACCCCGCGCCGGACGGGAGGGAAGCACATGAGAGCAGCACAGCCGAGCACCCGGGTCTGGACCAACGGATCCGTGTACTCACCGGCGGACCCGTTCGCCACGGCCATCCTCACGGAGGGCCCCACCGTGGCGTGGGTGGGTTCCGACGACGCCGCCCGGGCCATGGCGGGGCCCGGCGCCGAGGTCGGGGACCTGCGCGCCGCCGTGGTGACCCCGGCGTTCGTGGCGCACTGCCGTGTGCCCGACCCCGGGGCGCCCGCGGCCTCCCTGCCCGGCACGGCCCAGGGCTACGGCGCGGTGGAGCTACTCGGGGCGGACCTCGAGGCCCTGGCCGACGCCGCCGCACGAGTCCGCGCGGACGGCGCACGCGCGCTGCCGGTGCTCGTCCGAGCCGCCACCGGGGACGCGGACATCGACCCGTCCGCGCTGCCCTCCCCGGCTCTCGGCCTCGAGCTGCCCGGTGGGCACCACGGCGCCGAGCTGGCCGCGACGGTGCGGGAACACCTGCAGGCCTGCACACGGGCCGGGATCCAGGCGGTGCTCGTGCTGGGTTCCGACGCGTCCGACGGACAGGGCGCGGCCACCTCGCAGCAGCTGCCCGGCGGGGCGGCCGGTCCGGACACCGGGGTCGACGGAGCGGACCGCCCGCAGCCGGTCACGGACCGGGCCCCGTCGGCCACCGGGCACGTGCCCGGCGAGGTGACGGGCCCTGCGGAGGACGCGAGCGGCGTCGTCGACACCGTGCTGGACGCCGTGGCCGAGGCCGCCGAACGGGTGGGGGAGCGGGCGTTCCGCGCGCGCGGACACCGCCTCGTGGGTGTCGGTGCGCTCCGCGAGGAGCAGTGCGAACGCCTGGCCACCCTGGGGCTCACGCTCTCGTGCCACGCCGGAGCCGCACCGTTGCGGGACCTCTCCCGGGCGGGGGTCCCGGTGACCCTCATCAGCGCGCAGGACAATCCGTGGCGCACCGTCAAGGCGGCGCTGGAGGCCCCCCACGAGCGGCTGCGCACGTCCGCCCGCGCCGCGTTCCTGGCCATGACGCGGGGCGCGTGGCGCGCCCACCCGGGCAGCGCCCCGCTGGCGGGGCAGCTCGCGCCCGGCGCGGAGGCCACGCTGGCCGTGTGGGACGCCGAGTCCGTGGTGGTCCAGCAGGCCCAGGGCACCGGGGCCTCGTGGAGCACGGACCCCCGGGCCCGCACGCCCGTGCTGCCCGCGCTGGACGACTCCCGCCTGCCGCGCTGCGAGGCCACGGTGGTGGCGGGTGAGCTCGTGAGCGGGCAGAGCCCCCGGCCCTGAACCGGTCACCCCGTGTTGGCCCTGACCTCCCCTGAGGTTAGACTGAGTTCTTACTGCCGGGTGGGTCCATCCGTCCTTAGAAAACAGAGAACGACCCCGCGTCCTCTCTGGTCCGAAGGCGGATGGGCCTGCCCAGTGGTCTGTTCGGGCTCGGACGCCCGGCTACGTGCGGCATGAAAGGACGCCCGGTGCGAGTTCTCACCATCATCCCCACCTACAACGAACGCGAGTCGCTGCCCACCGTGATCACGCGGCTGCGGGCGGCCGTCCCGGAGGCCCACGTGCTGATCGCGGACGACAACAGCCCCGACGGCACCGGGGACCTCGCCGACTCGCTCGCCGCAGCGGACGGCAACATCCACGTGCTGCACCGCGCGCGCAAGGAGGGGCTCGGCCCCGCGTACCTCGCGGGCTTCGCCTGGGGACTCGAGCGCGACTACGACGTGCTCGTGGAGATGGACGCGGACTGCTCCCACCAGCCCGAGCAGCTGCCCCTGCTCCTGGACGCGGTGGAGCGCGGTGCGGACATGGCCATCGGCTCCCGCTACGTGCCCGGGGGCCGCACCGAGAACTGGCCCCTGCGGCGCCAGCTCATCTCCCGCGGCGGCAACCTCTACTCCCGGATCCTGCTGGGTACCTCCATCCACGACATCACGGGCGGGTTCCGCGCCTACCGTGACACCACCCTGCGGGCCCTGGGCCTGGACACCGTGGAGTCCCGCGGCTACTGCTTCCAGATCGACCTCGCGTGGCGCGCCGAGCGAGCCGGACTCAAGATCGTGGAGGTGCCCATCACGTTCGTCGAGCGCGAGGAGGGCGTGTCCAAGATGAGCAACGACGTCACCGTGGAGGCCGCCACCAGCGTGGCGAAGTGGGGGCTGTGCGCGCGCGCCGAGACGCTGGCCCGCAAGCTCCGGCTCCGCGGCTGAGGCCCGTCAGCCGGGACGGACGTCCCCGGCGGCGCCGCGAGCGGCACCGCACCGTGCCGCGGCCGTGGAACGGCCCCCGTCCTCTGGGAGGACAGGGGCCGTCGTCGTCGCGGGGCGCGGCTCAGAGAGCGTGCTGCTCCTTGAAGAACTCGAGCCGCTGCTGCAGGGTCTCCTCGAGCTCCTCCACGCTGCGGCGCTCGAGCAGCATGTCCCAGTGCGAGCGCTGGTGCTTCTCGTTGGGGTTCTCCGGCTTCTCACCGTTGACCAGGATGGCCTCCTGGCCGGTCTTGGTGGTCCACACCGGGGGGATCTCCGCCTCGGCGGCGAACATCACCGACACGGACTCGCCGTCCGCGGTGCGGTACTCCACGCGCTGGCGCGGGGCCGGTTCCACACCCGCTTCGGTCTCCATGGACTGGGAACCCAGGCGCATGCCCCGTAGGCTGCGATCACTCACGCAACGATCCTTCCTGACGTACTCTCACTCGACCCCGGTGCCCGCCACGCGGGCCGGCACCGGGCCGACTCCTTCACAGGGCACAACGGCACCTCAGCGGGTTTCATTCCCGGGGCGGGGGTCCTGCCCGGTCTCCGGGCCGACGTGGCGTGCCGAGGAGCCATTCTCCGGCGCGGATCCGGGGGTGCCGCCGGCCACGGGGCCCGCCGCGGGGTCCCCGAGGTGCGGGTCCCCGGCCTGCTCGGCGAGGGGGGACGAGTAGGGGGAGTCGGGCATCTCGAACTCGCGCGGGTCGGTGAGGGACAGGTCCGGTTCCAGATCCTCCTCGGTGACCTTCACGGTCTCGTGCTCCACGATGGGCTCGTCCACCGGGGCGCCCGGGGCGGCGTCCGCCTCCTCCCACGAATCGTCCTCGGGGGAGTCCGAGGACCCCGGGTTGAGGTAGGAGCCCACGCCGCGCAGCGCGGTGCTGAGCTCGGCGGGGATCATCCACACCTTGTTGGCGCTGCCCTCGGCCACCTTGGGCAGGGTCTGGATGTACTGGTACGCGAGCAGCTTCTGGGTGGGCCTGGCACGGTGGATCGAGTCGAAGACCTTGGCGATGGCCTGGGCCTCGCCGTCCGCGCGCAGGATCGCGGCCTTCGCGTCACCCTCGGCGGAGAGCACCGAGGCCTGACGCGAGCCCTCGGCGGTGAGGATCTGGGACTGCTTCTCGCCCTCGGCGGTGAGGATCGCGGCGCGGCGGTCCCGCTCGGCGCGCATCTGCTTCTCCATGGAGTCCTGGATGGACGGCGGAGGGGTGATCTCCTTGATGTCCACGCGGGAGATGCGGATGCCCCACCGGCCGGTGGTGGAGTCCAGCACGCCACGCAGCTCGGCGTTGATCTTGTCGCGGGAGGTCAGCGTCTCCTCGAGGTTCAGCCCGCCCACCACGTTGCGCAGCGTGGCGCTGGTGAGCTCGTCCACGGCCTGGATGTAGTTGGTGATCTCGTAGGTCGCGGCCCGGGGATCGGTGACCTGGAAGTACACCACGGTGTCGATGCCGACCACCAGGTTGTCCTCGGTGATCACGGACTGCGCGGGGAAGGGGACCACCTGTTCACGCAGGTCGATCAGCGGCAGCAGGCGGTCGATGAACGGGATCAGGAAGTGCAGTCCGGGATTGAGCGTGGCCTGGTACTTGCCGAGCCGCTCCACGATGCCCGCGCGCGACTGCGGGATGATCCGCACCGCCTTCACGAGCGCAACGACCGCGGCGAGCACCACCACGACCAGCAGGATGAGGATGACGAGTGACATGGTGTCCTTTCGGTGGGGGCCGGTTTCCCCCGGGAGCCGGGGCTGGCCCGGGCGGTTCGCGGCGGCGTCGTCCGGTGCTGTGCCGGGGCGACGCCGCCGGGTCGGGTCGGGTAGGCGGGGCTGGCTCTCTCGGCGCCGGTCCGCCCGGGAACGGGCCGGGGCAGGTCAATCAGGGGTGCGCGCGGCGCCCGGTGTCGGTGGGCTCAGTCCGGGCCGGGGCGACGTCCGCGACCACGGCGGTGGCACCGTCGATGCGGTGCACCCAGGCGTCCGCACCCTCGGACAGTTCAGCACCGGCGGCGCAGCGGGCGGTCCACACGTCACCCTCGAGCCGCACGAGCCCGCTGCGCTGGGAGACCGGCTCGAGCACGGTGCACGGCAGGCCGATCAGGCGTTCGGTGTTCGAGCGCGTGTTCGGCGTGGAGCGGTTGAGCCGGCGCAGGGCAAGGGGGCGGATCAGGAAGATCAGCAGCACCGAGACCACGGCGAAGAGCACCACTTGAACGGTGAAGCTGTCCAGCACCAGGCTCACCCCCGCGGTCACGAGCGCCGCGATGGACATCATCAGGAACAGGAAGTCCAGGGTGAGCATCTCGATGGCTGCCAGGGCCAGCATGATGATCAGCCAGAAGATCCAGGGGTTGTTGACCAGTGCATCCCACACGTCGGTGCTCCGTCCTGTGCGCCTGTGCCGTTTTCGTGTGAATCGCCCGGACGGCTGCCGAGAGTCCACCGCGCTTCGTGCTCCCCATTGTGCCCTACGCCACCGCCGCGCCCCGGGATCCCGGCGGCGCGCGGGGCGGTCACTACACGAGCGGAAGCCTGAGGCGCAACGGCACGCCGGTTTTCCCGTGAGAGAAATAGATGGCCAAGCGTGCTGATGGCCGTAATATGAATCACGAAGCCGGACCGCACACCCATTGCGGGTGCGGCGGCCTTCGGTGCACAACCGTGCGCCGCTAGCAGAGACTTACTGAGGAGTTAATGCGATGTCCACGTTCGACGTAAATGCAATTCTGTCCAGCACGGCTTACGGATCCGACGGCGACAAGATCGGCAAGGTCGAGCAGGTGTTCCTGGACGACAACTCCGGCGATCCGACGTTCCTGACCGTGAACACCGGTCTGTTCGGTGCCAAGGAGAACTTCGTTCCCGTGAAGGGCGCCCGTCAGGACGGCGACCGTGTGGTCCTGCCCTACACCAAGGATGTCATCAAGGACGCTCCGAAGGTGGACGCGGACCAGCACCTGTCCCCGGCTGAGGAAGAGGAGCTGTACCGCTACTACGAGATGAACTACGACGACGGCCGCGCCGCGGGTCACGACCGTGACCGCAACGCCGCCGCGGGCACCGCCGGCACCGCCGCGGGCGAGCGCCGTGCGGACGACGCCGCCGACCGCGACCGCCTCGCTGCGGACCGCGATCGTGACGTCACCGACCGCGACCGCGCCGATGCAGGCCAGGACCGTCACGTCGCCGCCGGTGAGAACGCCTCCGTGACCCGTCACGAAGAGCAGCTCCACGTGGACACCCAGGAGCGCGAGGCCGGCCACGCCCGCCTGCGCAAGTACGTGGTGACGGACCACGAGACGGTCGACGTCCCGGTCGAGCGCGAAGAGGTCACCGTGGAGCGCACCCCGCTCAACGGCACCGAGGCCCACGCGGGCACCGGCCGGATCGGCGAGGAAGAGGTGGACGTCACTCTCCACGAGGAGCGCCCCGTCGTCGAGAAGGAAGCCGTCGCCGTCGAGGAGGTCGGGCTGAACAAGCAGACCGTCCGCGAGACGCAGCGCGTCGAGGCCGACGTCCAGAAGGAACAGGTCGACGTCGAGACCGATGTCGATCGTGACGGCCTCGGCCGTGACGATCTCGGCCGCGACGGCGAGGCTCCCCGCCGCTGACGCCGTCCGCGCGAGTGACCTCGCGTGAGCGCTGGAGGGTGCGTTCCGGGCTGCGGCCCGGGGCGCACCCTTTTTCCGTGCCCGGTGCTGGCCCGGCGTGAGGTGATTCACGGTCTCCCCGGGAGGCGGTGGGCCCTGCTCTGCCGCCCCGCGCGCCGGTGGGCGGTAGCATCGTGGAGGTCACGGGTGCGCCGCCACGGCGCGCGCCCGGGACGCCCGCCCCCGGTACGGGCGGGCACCCACAGAACTGACGAGGAGATTCACCATGACGGACGCCCCAGCCCTGCAGCTCACCGTGGACGGCGAGAGCCGCACCGCCGAGCCGGGCACCACCGCCGCCGAGCTCTACACGGAGCAGCGGGACGTGGTGGTGGCGCACGTCAATGGTGTGCTCAAGGACCTCTCCACGCCGCTGGCGGACGGGGACGTGGTGGAGCGCGTGCTGGTGAGCGAGCCCGAGGGGCTCGAGGTGCTGCGCCACTCCACGGCCCACGTGATGGCCCAGGCCGTGCAGCAGCTGCGCCCGGACGCCAAGCTGGGGATCGGGCCGTACATCACGGACGGGTTCTACTTCGACTTCGACGTGGCCGAGCCGTTCACGCCGGAGGACCTCAAGGCGCTCGAGAAGTCGATGCTGAAGATCGTCAACAGGAACCAGATCTTCCGCCGTCGCACGGTCACCGAGGACGAGGCGCGCGCGGAGATGGCCGACGAGCCGTACAAGCTCGAGCTCATCGACCTCGCCGGCGGCCCGGGCTCGGGTGCCGTGGACGAGTCCGCGGAGGGTGCCTCCGTGGAGGTGGGCGGCGGCGAGCTGACCGTCTACGACAACGTGGACCGCAAGAGCGGGGACGTGGTGTGGCGCGACCTGTGCCGCGGCCCGCACCTGCCGGACACCAAGCACATCGGCAACGGCTACGCCCTGATGCGCTCGGCCGCCGCGTACTGGCGCGGGGACCAGCGCAACGAGCAGCTGCAGCGTATCTACGGCACGGCCTGGCCCTCCAAGGACGAGCTGAAGGCCTACAAGGAGCGCCTGGCCGAGGCCGAGCGCCGCGACCACCGCAAACTGGGCGTGGAGCTGGACCTGTTCTCCTTCCCGGACGAACTGGGCTCCGGGCTGCCGGTGTTCCACCCCAAGGGCGGGATCATCCGCAAAGAGATGGAGGACTACTCCCGGGAGCGCCACGCGCGCGCCGGCTACGAGTTCGTCTACACCCCGCACATCACGAAGGGCCACCTGTACGAGGTCTCGGGGCACCTGGACTGGTACCGGGATGGGATGTTCCCCCCGATGCACGTGGACGAGGAGCGGGACCCGGACACGGGGGAGCTGACCAAGCCGGGCCAGGACTACTACCTCAAGCCCATGAACTGCCCCATGCACAACCTGATCTACCGCTCGCGCGGGCGCTCCTACCGGGAGCTGCCGCTGCGGCTGTTCGAGTTCGGGGCGGTGTACCGCTACGAGAAGTCCGGCGTGATCCACGGGCTCACGCGCGTGCGCGGGATGACCCAGGACGACGCCCACATCTACTGCACCCGCGAGCAGATGAAGGGGGAGCTGACGAACACCTTGAACTTCGTGCTGTCCCTGCTCAAGGACTACGGCATGGAGGACTTCTACCTGGAGCTCTCCACCAAGGACCCGAACAAGTTCGTGGGCTCGGACGAGATCTGGGACGAGGCCACGCGCACCCTGCGCGAGGTCGCGGAGGACTCCGGGCTGGAGCTCGTGCCGGATCCGGCCGGTGCCGCGTTCTACGGGCCCAAGATCTCCGTGCAGGCCCGGGACGCGATCGGGCGCACGTGGCAGATGTCCACCATCCAGCTGGACTTCAACCTGCCCGAGCGCTTCGACCTGGAGTACCAGGCCTCGGACGGCTCCCGCCAGCGGCCCGTGATGATCCACCGCGCGCTGTTCGGCTCCGTGGAGCGGTTCATGGGTGTCCTCACGGAGCACTACGCGGGGGCGTTCCCGGCGTGGCTGTCCCCGGTGCAGGTCCGTGCCATCCCCGTGGCCGAGGCGTTCAACGACTACCTGGACGAGTTCGCCCAGACCCTGCGCGAGCGCGGGATCCGGGTGGAGGTGGACACCTCCTCGGACCGCTTCCCCAAGAAGATCCGCACGGCGTCCAAGGACAAGATCCCGTTCGTGGTCATCGCCGGTGGCGAGGACGCCGAGGCCGGCACGGTGTCCTTCCGCTTCCGCGACGGCTCCCAGCACAACGGGGTGAGCCGGGCCGAGGCCGTGGAGCTAATCGCCCGCCACGTGGCCGAGCGCTCCAACGAGAACCCCACGGCCCCGACAGAGCAGGACGTGGTGGTCGGCGAGACCGTCGTGGAGGACCCCGCGACCTCGGAGCCCACCGCGCTGCCGGGCCAGGCCGCGGGCGACGCCGGGACGACGGGCCCGCGGTGACCGAGCGGGACGCCGCGGCGTCGGGCGGGGACGGTGTGACACGGGACGAGTTCGAGGTCCCGGGGGTTCCGGACGGCTTCCAGCGGCTGTGGACCCCGCACCGCCTCGCGTACGTGCGCGGTGAGGACACCTCGGTGGAGCAGCCCCCGGGCTGCCCGTTCTGCAACGCTCCCGAGCGCTCGGACGAGGACTCGCTGATCGTGCACCGGGGCGAGCACTGCTTCGCGGTGCTCAACCTGTTCCCGTACAACCCCGGCCACGTGCTCGTGTGCCCGTACCGCCACGTGGCGGAGCTGGATGAGCTCACGGACGAGGAGCTGTGGGAGCTGAACACCCTCACCCGCACGGCGGTGCACGTGATCCGTGAGATCGCCCACCCCGCCGCGTTCAACGTGGGCCTGAACCTGGGCTCCGCCGCGGGCGGCTCCCTGGCCGAGCACCTGCACCAGCACGTGGTGCCCCGCTGGACCGGGGACGCCAACTTCATGCCCGTGATCGCCCACACCAAACCGCTCATCCAGACCCTGGGCTCCACCCGCGAGGACATCGCCGCGGCCTGGCCCCAGGACTGACCCCGCCCGTGCGATAGCCCTCTTGCCGTCGCACCCGCCCACCAGGATGGAGACCATGTCCCGACCTCTCGTACGCGTCCTCGGCCAGGGGGTGCGCTGGGCCACGAGCCTGCGCGGCGGTGGTTCCGCGTTCCCCGGCCTGTTCATGGAGAAGCTGCACCCCGGCTTCGTGGCGGAGGAGCTCGCCAAGCTGCCCCGCGGCGTGGTGGTGATCAGCGGAACCAACGGCAAGACCACCACCACCAAGATGACCGTGCAGCTGCTGCGCTCCCAGGGGCTGCGCGTGTTCACCAACCGCACGGGCTCCAACTTTGTGCGAGGTGTGGCGGCGTCCCTGCTGGCGGAGATGGACGCGTTCGGCCGCCTGGACGCCGATGTCGCGGTGCTCGAGCTCGACGAGGCCCACGCGGTGCACTTCGTCAAGCAGGTGCAGCCCCGGATCAGCCTGCTGCTCAACGTGATGCGGGACCAGCTGGACCGCTTCGGGGAGATCGACATCACGCGCCGGATGCTGCGTCAGGTGGCCCGCGCCACCACGGAAACCGTGGTGCTCAACCGTGAGGACCCGCGGATCGCCGGTCTCGCCGAGGACCTCCCGGAGGGCACGGCCGTGTCCTGGTTCGGGCTCTCGGACGCGCTGCGGCCCATGTTCCCGTCCGACGACGACATGCGCGAGGGCCTGCGCCAGGTGGACCCGGGGGAGCAGGACTCCGAGGTGCCCTCGGCCCGGCGCCCGGACGCGGACGTCGTGCTGGAGGCGGTCAACGCCCGCAGCGTGGAGCTGAACGTGCGCGGCACGAGCCACGAGGCCACGGTGGACCTCTACGGCGTCTACAACCAGTACAACGCCGCGGCGGCCCTGGCGGTGAGCCTGCAGGTGCTGGGGGACGACGCCGACGTCCCCGCCCTGGTGGCCGAGCTCGGCAACGTGACGCCCGCCTTCGGCCGCGGCGAGACCATCACGGTGGAGGGCAAACCCCTGCAGCTGCTGCTCGTGAAGAACCCCGCCGGGTTCCGGCTCTCCCTGGCCTCCGCGTCCGCGCAGGCCTACGCCACGATGATCGCGATCAACGACCAGTACGCGGACGGCCGGGACGTCTCCTGGCTGTGGGACGTGGACTTCGACAGTCTGCGCGAGGGCGGGGTGGACGTGGTCTCCGGCGTGCGGGCCTGGGACATGGCGCTGCGCCTGGACTACGACCTCGTGCACGTGGGCGAGGTGGAGCCGGACCTCGAGGACGCCCTGACCCGGTTCATCGCGCAGTCCGGGGACCGCCCCATGCGCATCTTCTGCACCTACACGGCCATGCTGTCCCTGCGCAAGATCCTGGGCGGCATGACGCACGTGGCCGCCATCTAGGAGGACTCCGTGGCTGAGAACACCGCCGGGCCGCTGCGCATCGTGCAGCTCTACCCCCGGGACATGAACATCTACGGCGACTGGGGCAACACGCTGACCCTCAAGCGCCGTGCCGAGCGCTACGGTCTGGACACCGAGATCGTGGACTACGATCCGGGTGACCCGTGGCCCGAGCACGCCGACCTCTTCGTGGGCGGCGGCGGCCAGGACTCCGGGCAGTTCCGCGTGGCCGAGGACCTCGCGGCCGTGGCACCCCGGCTGCACGAGGCCGTGGAGCGCGGCGTGCCGATGCTCGCGATCTGCGGTCTCTACCAGCTCTTCGGCCGCAGCTTCCGCACCGGGGCGGGGGAGACCCTGCCCGGGATCGGGATCTTCGACCTCGAGACGGTGGCGGGCACCGAGCGGCTGATCGGCAACATCGTCACCGAGTCCCCGGAGCTGGGCCGGATCGTGGGCTACGAGAACCACTCCGGTCTCACCCACCTGGGGGCGGGCCAGGAGCCGCTGGCCAGCGTGGTCTCGGGTGCCGGCAACAACGGCGAGGACGGCACCGAGGGCGCGCGCACCCGCAACGTGCTCGGCAGCTACCTGCACGGCTCCCTGCTGCCCAAGAACCCGCGCGTGGCGGACTTCCTGCTCGGCCAGGCCCTCGCCCTGCGCGGGGGGTCCCTGCCGGAGGTCGGCCCCGACGACACGCTGGCGGAGCGCGCCCGCGAGGTCGCGGCCTCCCGGCCCCGCTGACGGACCGGCGGACGACGACGCCGCCCGCAGCCGCGCGTGCCGAGGCTCGCCCGGGGTGCCCCGGCCGTTGGCAGGGGGGTCGGGCGGGCGGCGTCGTCATCCGGGCGTGCCGCGGCGGCCCGTCGAACCGCGACCACGGCAGGCGCGGCGTCGGCCACGCGCGGCCCTCACGGGGCGAGCGCGCGGCGTCGACCGGGCCCGTCGCCGCGGCGAACCGTGTCCCCGCACCGGCGGCTCGGGGAGCACCGGCGGTACCGCGCGGTCCCCTGGGCGGTGCGGGGGCGCACCCCGGTGTGACAGGGCACGGGGCGCGCTCGGTATCATGGCAGTCAATCCACCACCGCGTCCGGCCCGAGCACGGCCGGACGCACTCTTTCGAGGAGGTCATCCATGTCAGGTCACTCCAAGTGGGCCACGACCAAGCACAAGAAGGCGGCGATCGACGCCAAACGGGCCAAGGCGTTCGCCAAGTACATCAAGGGCATCGAGGTCGCGGCCCGCATGGGCGGCGCGGACACCTCCGGCAACCCGGCGCTCGAGCTCGCGGTGTCCAAGGCCAAGAAGAACTCGGTGCCCAACGACAACATCGACCGCGCGATCAAGCGCGGCGCGGGGCTGACCGGCGAGACGATCGACTACACCGAGATCCTCTACGAGGCCCGCGGCCCGCAGGGCACCGCGCTGTACATCGAGTGCCTGACCGACAACAAGAACCGCGCGGCCTCCGAGGTGCGCGTGGCCGTGACCCGCCACGGTGGCACCATGGCCGACTCCGGGTCCGTGGCGTACCTCTTCGAGCGCAAGGGCGTGGTGGAGGTCGCCAAGACGGACGGCCTCACCGAGGACGACGTGCTGATGGCGGTGCTCGACGCCGGCGCGGACGAGGTGCTGGACGAGTCGGACGTCTTCGAGGTGGTCAGCGAGGCCACGGACCTGCCCGCGATTCGCGCGGCGCTGGACGAGGCCGGGCTGGAGTACAACAACGACGACCCGCAGTTCCGCGCCACCATGAACGTGGACCTGGACGCCGAGGGTGCGCGGAAGTTCCTCAAGCTCGCGGACGCGGTCGAGGAGCTCGACGACGTGCAGAACGTCTACTCCAACGCGAACATCCCCGCGGACGTGATGGCCCAGCTCGAGGACGACGAGTAGGCCCGTGACCGGTGCGCAGGCGCCGGGGACCCGGCGCGTGCTCGCGGTCGACCCCGGCCTGACCCGCTGCGGCTTCGCCGTGGTGGACATGTCCGCCCAGCGCACGGGCACGTTCGTGCACGTGCAGGTCAGCGGCTCCCGTGCCCACGAGGCCCTCGAGCGCCGCGTGCTGACCATCATGGAGGCGGCCGAGGAGCTCATGGAGCGCTTCGCCCCGGACGTCGTGGCGGTGGAGCGGGTGTTCGCGCAGAACAACGCGCCCACGGTGGTGGGCACCGCCCAGGCCACCGGCGTGGTGATCGCGGCGGCGGCCCGGCGGGGGATCCCGGTGGCGTGGCACACGCCCTCCGAGGTCAAGGCCGCGGTCACCGGGGATGGCTCCGCGGACAAGGAGTCCGTCAACCGGATGGTCGTGCGCATCCTGCGCCTGGACGCCCCGCCCCGCCCGGCCGACGCCGCCGACGCCCTCGCACTGGCCGTGTGCCACGGGTGGCGCGGCGGCGTGGCCGGGATGGACGCGGCGGCGGCCACGTCCACCCACTCCGGGTCCCGGCCGGCCCGGGCCTCCGGGACCGCGCTGACACCGGCCCAGCAGGCGTGGCGCCGGGCGGAGTCCGCCTCGCGCGCCCCTGCGGCCCGCGGCGGGGCCCCGACACGGGGCAGACGCGGCTGAGCGTCGCCCCGGGGCACACGCCGACGGCGCGTCCGTGCGGCCGGACGCCGGTGGGCCCACCGGGTGCCTGCTCCACCGTGCGCCGTGGCCAGTCCCCGCAGGTCCGCCCCCGTTGGTACAGTGGCCCCGGAGAATTCGCACACGTGTTCGAATCCGGTGCGGCCCCCGCCGCGCCCGAGCACCGGGGCACCAGCCCCCGCACCACCGGCACTCCCGGTTCCGGTGCGCGAACGAGCCCGGCCCCGGCCGGGAGAGGGGAGCAGCCGTGATTGCCTCGGTGACCGGTGAGGTGGCCTTCGTGGGCGCCACCCTGGCCGTGGTGGAGGTCTCGGGCTTCGGCATCGAGGTCCACGCGAGCCCCCGCACCCTGTCCGGGCTGCGGGTAGGCGCCACCACGCGGCTGCACACCGCCTACATCGCCCGCAAGGACGAGGCCCCGCTGCTCTTCGGGTTCGCCCAGGCGGACGAGAAGGAGATCTTCACCGTGATGCTCGGGGTCTCCGGCGTGGGGCCGCGCACCGCGCTCGCGGCCGTGTCCGTGCTCGGGCCCGAAGACGCCCGCCGGGCCATCGCCGCCGGCGACGACAAGGCGTTCACGGCCGTGCCGGGCATCGGGCCGAAGTCCGCGCGGCGGATCGTGCTGGAGCTCGCGGACAAGCTCGTGCTGCCCGAACCTCCCGTCCAGCAGGCCAACCAGCCGCAGGTGCCGGTGTGGCGCGACCAGGTGGTCGACGCGCTCACGGGCCTGGGGTGGAGCGAGAAGGACGCCGTCCGCGGCATCGAGGACGCCCTGCAGACCCAGCCGGAGCTCGGTGACTCCGGCAACGTGGCGGAGATCCTGCGCGCCGTGCTCTCGTGGCTCGGCACGTCCAAGGGCACCACGCACGCACCCACTGGGAGGCGCTGAGCATGGCCGTGGAGGAGCGCGGGGCCGCGGGGCCGCAGCGGCTCGTGGGCGCCGAGGGTGACTACGACGACCAGCAGCTGGAGGCGTCGCTGCGTCCGGGCACGCTCGACGACTTCGTGGGGCAGAAGCGGGTGCGGGCCCAGCTGTCCCTCGTGCTGGAGGCCTCCAAGCTGCGCGGGCGCACCGCGGACCACGTGCTGCTCTCCGGGCCCCCGGGTCTGGGCAAGACCACCCTGGCCATGATCATTGCGGAGGAGCTGGAGGTCCCGCTGCGGATCTCCTCGGGCCCCGCGATCCAGCACGCCGGGGACCTCGCCGCCATCCTCTCCTCGCTGACCCACGGGGAGGTGCTGTTCCTCGACGAGATCCACCGGATGTCCCGCCCGGCCGAGGAGATGCTCTACATGGCCATGGAGGACTTCCGCGTGGACATCGTGGTGGGCAAGGGCGCCGGCGCCACCTCCATCCCCCTGGACCTGCCGCCGTTCACGCTCGTGGGTGCCACCACGCGCGCCGGTCTGCTGCCCGGTCCGCTGCGGGACCGTTTCGGGTTCACGGGCCACCTGGAGTTCTACTCGGTCCCGGAGCTGGAGCTCGTGCTGCGCCGCTCGGCGGGGCTGCTGGACCTGGCCATGACCTCCGAGGCGTTCAGCGAGGTGGCGTCCCGCTCGCGCGGCACCCCGCGCATCGCCAACCGGCTGCTGCGCCGGGTGCGGGACTGGGCGCTCGTGCACGGTGTGGAGCGCATCGACGCCCGCGCGGCCGGCGCCGCCCTGGACATGTACGAGGTGGACGCCCGCGGACTGGACCGGCTGGACCGCAACGTGCTCTCCGCCCTGGTGGGCAAGTTCAACGGCGGGCCGGTGGGACTGTCCACCCTTGCGATCGCCGTGGGGGAGGAGACCGAGACCGTGGAGACCGTGGCGGAGCCGTTCCTCGTGCGGGAAGGGCTGCTCGGGCGCACCCCGCGCGGGCGGATCGCGATGGCCGCCGCGTGGGAGCACCTGGGGCTCGCGGTCCCGGACCACGCGGCCTTCAAGGATCCCGCGCTGCGCACGGCCCTGGCCACGGAGCCCGAGGGGCACGACTCATCCAGCGCGTGACCAGATCCATCCCCTAAGCTGAGGTGAACCTGGTCACCGCGGCGCCGTGGAACGCACGCCGCACGGGTGGCCCGTGACGACTCCCGACAGAACGGATTATTCGTGACCATCCTCGCAGAGACCCAGCAGGCAGCCACCGGCGGGGGGACCGCATGGTTCCTGCCCGTGATGCTCGTGGTCATGGTGCTGCTGCTGTGGCTGCCCATGCGCCGCCAGAAGAAGGCCCAGGCCGAGATGAAGGCGAAGCAGGCCGGCATGGAACCGGGCACGCGCGTGATGACCAGCTTCGGACTGTTCGGCACCCTGCGCGACATGGACCGTGAGAACAACAAGGCCGTGCTGGAGATCGCCCCCGGCCAGCTCGTCACGGTGCACTCCCAGACCGTGACCACCGTGGTCGACGAGACCCCCGCCGGTGCCGAGCCCGTCGCGGAGCACGACGCCGCGGCCACCGGTCCCGTCGCCGAGCACACCGACGCCGCCGGTGGCGCGAGCACCGCCGGCAGCACCCCCGCGCAGGACACCGTCCGGCCGACCGACGCGGGCACCGCGGCCGGGGAGCAGCCGGAGCACCAGACCTGGCGCGACGCCCGCGAGCCGGGCGACCGCGGCAACACCACCATCTGACATCCCCCGACGAGTCACGGGCCGAGCACCTCGGCCCGTTTCTCATGCGGTGACCGGGCCCCCGTCCCCGGTCACGGGTTCCCCGAAGGACAGCCATGGCAGCACAGAAGAAGGGGTCGGACTCCTCCGCTCCCCGCACGACCCCGCGGTGGCGGCGCAGCTCGTCCGCCGACGACGCCGGTTCCCCCCGCCGGTCCGGACCCCGCGGTGCGGGCCCCGGCAACCGGCGCCCGGCCACCGGAGCCGCCGCGGCGGCGTCGTCCGCCCGCAAGGCCCTGCTGGCCCTCGTGGCCGTGACCGCCCTGCTCGCCGCCACACTGATCTGGGGCGTGGGCACCGACCGCACCGGGTGGGCCCCCAAGCTGGCCCTGGACCTCGAGGGCGGCACGCAGATGGTGCTCTCCCCGTCCCTGCAGGGCGAGAAGGCCGGACAGGACATCACCCAGGAGCAGCTGGACCAGGCGGTCGAGATCATCCGCCAGCGCGTGGACGGCGCGGGCGTGTCCGAGGCGGAGATCACCACGCAGTCCGGCAGCAACATCGTGGTGTCGATGCCCGGTGTGCCCTCCTCCGAGACCCGTGACCTGATCCAGACCTCGGCGCAGATGGCGTTCCGCCCCGTGATCGTCACGGGCCCGGGGGAGGCCACCCCCAAGGACCAGCGCACGAAGGCCAAGGACATCCCGAAGTCCGACGGCAAGCCCTCGGACTCCTCGGACCCCCGCTGGATCACCCCCCAGCTCTTCCAGTCCTACCAGGCCCTGGACTGCACGGCGCCGCAGCCGCAGAAGGACCGCGCGGCCCAGCCGCAGGACAAGGCCGTGGTCGCGTGCGACCCGGAGAGCAAGACCAAGTTCATCCTCGGGCCCGTGGAGATCCCGGGCACCGAGATCGCGGACGCCTCCTACGCGCAGGCCACCAACTCGCAGGGCCACGCCACGGGCGGCTACGCCGTGAACCTGCAGTTCGACGAGCAGGGCACCGCGACCTTCAAGGAGCTCTCCGAGCGGCTGTACGGGCTGGGCCAGAAGGGGCAGCAGGACCCGCGCTCGCAGTTCGCGATCGTGCTGGACGGCTCCGTGGTCTCCGCCCCGTCCATGAACTCCGTGATCACGGACGGCAAGGCGCAGATCACCGGCAACTTCACCGAGGACGAGGCCAAGTTCCTGTCCCAGCAGCTGAAGTACGGCGCGCTGCCGGTGTCCTTCTCGATCGACTCCGAGCAGCAGATCTCCGCCACGCTGGGCAGCAACCAGCTGCGGATGGGCATTGTGGCGGGACTCATCGGGCTCGCGCTCGTGTGCGTGTACTCGCTGTTCCAGTACCGCTGGCTGGGCCTGGTGACCATTGCCTCGCTCGTGGTCGCCGGTGTGCTCACGTACCTCGCCATCACCCTGCTGGGATGGGGCGCCAACTACCGCCTCTCGCTGGCCGGCGTGGCGGGGCTCGTGGTGGCCATCGGGCAGACCGCGGACTCGTTCATCGTCTACTTCGAACGCATCCGGGACGAGATCCGGGCCGGGCGCAGCATTCCCGCGGCCGTGGACCACGGCTGGCAGCGGGCCCGCCAGACCGTGCTGGCCTCCAAGGCCGTGAACCTGCTCGCCGCGGTGGTGCTGTACTTCGTGGCCGTGGGCAACGTGCGCGGCTTCGCGTTCACGCTGGGCCTCACAGCCATCGCCGACCTGCTGGTCGTGTTCCTGTTCACCCACCCGGTGATGGTGCTGCTGGCCCGCACCCGGTACTTCGGCTCCGGGGCGAAGAACTCGGGGCTCGACCCCGAGGCGCTCGACGCCGTGCCGATGTACCGCGGCGCCGGCCGGCTGCGCTCGCCCGAGGACTCCGACGGCCTCACGATCGCCGAACGACGCCGCCGGGCCGCCCGTGCGGCGCAGGACGCCGATGGCGCGGGGGACACCACCGCTCCCACCGCCGACGGCGAGGACCGCGCGGCGCCCGGCGCGGCGGCGTCGTCCGCGCAGACCGGCACCGCACCCACCCCCGGGGCGGGTTCCTCCGCCGCGCGCACCGACTCCGAGGAGGCCCAGCGATGAGCAACCGTCTCGCGCGTTTCGGCAACGACCTGCACAGCGGTCGGCGGTCCTACCCCTTCGTCCACAAGCGCGGCACGTGGCTGGCCGTGAGCCTGGCCCTGGTGCTCGTCTCGATCCTGATCCCCGTGGTCAAGGGCGGGTTCAACCTGGGCATCGACTTCACGGGCGGCTCGGAGTTCACGGTCTCCGGGGTGTCCAACACGGACGTCGCACTCGGTGAGCGCGCGGTGGCCGAGACCGCCGGGGCCCAGGAGTCCACGGTCACGAACATCGCCCCGGGCACGGTACGGGTGCAGACCCAGCAGCTCGACGACGACCAGACCCTGGCCCTGAAGCAGAAGCTGCAGGACTCCTACGCCGTGGGGGAGGACCAGGTCACCTCCACGTTCGTGGGTCCCACGTGGGGCCAGGGCGTGACCCAGCAAGCGCTGTGGGGGCTGCTGATCTTCGTGGCCCTGGCACTGGCCCTGATGGCGCTGTACTTCCGCACGTGGAAGATGTCGGTGTCCTCGATCGCGGCCATGCTGGTGACCATCGTGATCACCGCGGGCGTGTACTCCCTGGTGGGCTTCGAGATCACCCCCTCGGCCGTGATCGGGTTCCTCACTGTGCTGTCCTACTCGCTGTACGACTCCGTGGTGGTCTTCGACAAGGTCCGCGAGAACACCGCCGGGCTGCTGGACGGCACCGCGCCCGGGGAGCGCGGCAAGCGCACCTACGGGGAGCAGGTGAACCTCGCGGTGAACCAGACGCTGGTGCGCTCGATCAACACCTCCGTGGTGGGCATCCTGCCCGTGGGCTCCATCCTGTTCATCGGCGCCTACCTGCTGGGGGCCGGCACGCTCAAGGACCTCTCGCTGTCCCTGTTCGTGGGCATCATCGTGGGCACCCTGGCCACGCTGTTCGTGGCCGCCCCGCTGTACTCGTGGCTGCGGGACCGTGAGCCTGCCGTGCGGGAGCAGGAGCGGAACGTGCTCTCGCAGCGCACCACGGACGCGCCCCCGGTCAGCGCGGACCCCGTCTCCGCCTGACGGCGGCCCCGGCGCACCACTGCGCCGCCCAGCCGCCCGTCCCAGCGTGGCCCCCGTGCACCGAGCACGGGGGCCACGGCACTACACTGGGGCATCAGCCGCGCGCCCAGGCCCGCCACGTCCCCCGGCCCGCGCGGCCACGCGAAGGAGGCAACGGATCATGTCCAGCCAGTCCGAGTCCCGCGCCGCCCGGGTCACCGCGGAGCCCGCGGCCCCCTCCGACGACGCCGCCGGCGCGGGCGGGATGTCCCACGGCGCCACCCCCTCGGACACGTCCTTCGACGCCGCCCCCGCAGGCAGCGTCTCCAACGGCGCTGCCCCCTCGGGCACGTCCTCCGGCGCCTGCCCTGCTGGCCCCGACTCCGAGACCGCCGGCCGCTCCGGCACCGTGTCCCACGGTGTTGCCCCCGCGGGCCCCGTGTCCGGCTCCACCGGCCCCTCGGGCACCGCCCCCGGCACCTCCCCGACGTCGGCGAACGGCGCCGCCGTGGCGGCCCCCCGCGCGCCGCGCGGGCCCATGGGCGGCACCCACTACGTGCTGCCGGCGTCCCGGCCGGTCTTCGGGCGCGCGGTGTTCCCGGGCCGCAGCGAACGCACCCGCTCCACACTGTCCGTGCTCAGCGGAGAGTCCGTTCCGAGCTCTCCCGTGCTGGTGCCCCTGCTGCGCACCGTGCAGAACACCCACCCGGAGGAGGACCTCGCGGTCCTGGAACGGGCGTTCGTGGTGGCGGACACCCACCACGAGGGGCAGAAGCGCAAGTCCGGAGACCCGTACATCACCCACCCGGTGGCCGTGACCACCATCCTCGCGGAACTCGGGATGACCGGGGCCACGCTCGTGGCGGGGCTGCTGCACGACACCGTGGAGGACACCTCCTACACCCTGGACGAGCTGCGCGAGGACTTCGGCGAAGAGGTCGCCGCGCTCGTGGACGGCGTCACCAAGCTGGACAAGATCCACTACGGTGAAAACGCGCAGGCCGAGACCGTGCGCAAGATGATCGTGGCCATGGCCAAGGACATCCGTGTGCTGGTGATCAAGCTCGCGGACCGGCTGCACAACGCGCGCACGTGGCGTTTCGTCTCCTCGGAGTCCTCCGGGCGCAAGGCGCGCGAGACCCTGGAGATCTTCGCCCCGCTGGCCCACCGGCTGGGCATGAACACCATCAAGTGGGAGCTCGAGGACCTCTCCTTCGCGGCGCTCTACCCCAAGGTGTACGAGGAGATCGTGCGCATGGTGGGGGAGCGCACCCCGGAGCGCGAGCGCAACCTCGCGGAGATCCGCAGTCAGATCGCCGACGCCCTCGAGGCCTCGGGGATCGAGGCGACCATCACGGGCCGCCCCAAGCACTACTACTCGATCTACCAGAAGATGATCGTGCGCGGGAAGGACTTCGACGAGATCCACGACCTGCAGGCGGCACGCGTGCTCGTGACCTCGGTGCGCGAGTGCTACGCCGCTCTCGGTGTGCTGCACGCGAAGTGGCGCCCGCTGCCGGGGCGGTTCAAGGACTACATCGCCATGCCCAAGTTCAACATGTACCAGTCGCTGCACACCACGGTGATCGGTCCGAACGGGCGTCCGGTGGAGATCCAGATCCGCACCCACGAGATGCACCGCCGCGCCGAGTACGGTGTGGCCGCGCACTGGAAGTACAAGGACAAGGTCAACCAGGCGAACTCCGCGACCCCCAAGGCCAAGGAGGGGGAGCTGAACTGGCTCAGCTCCCTGGTCTCGTGGCAGGAGGAGGCCAAGGACTCCTCGGACTTCCTGGACTCGCTGCGCTACCAGATCAACACCGCCGAGGTGTACGTCTTCACGCCCAAGGGCGAGGTCATGGCCCTGCCCACGGGCTCCACACCGGTCGACTTCGCCTACGCGGTGCACACCGAGGTGGGCAACCGCACCATCGGGGCCCGGGTCAACGGCAAGCTCGCCCCGCTGTCCTCCACCCTGCAGCACGGGGACCGGGTGGAGATCCTGACGTCCAAGTCCGAGCAGGCCGCCCCGTCCCAGGACTGGCTGAAGTTCGTGGGCTCCCCGCGGGCCCGCACCAAGATCCGGCAGTGGTTCTCCAAGGAGCGCCGCGAGGAGGCCATCGAGCGGGGCAAGGAGCTGCTGACCAAGGCGCTGCGCAAGCACCACCTCCCGCTGCAGCGCACGGTCACGAGCGAGTCCCTGCTCGCGGTGGCCCAGGACTTCAACCGCGGCGACGTGGCCGCGCTGTACGAGGCGCTGGGCTCGGACGCCGTGAGCGCCCACCAGGTGGTCGAGAAGCTGCTCGAGCACCTGGGGGGCGCGGACGGCACGGAGGAGGACCTCGCCGAGAACACCCGGGTCACCCAGCCGGTGCGGGCCGGGGCCACGGACGCCGGCGTGCTGGTCCAGGGCGCCTCGGACGTGTACGTGAAGATCGCCCGCTGCTGCACCCCCGTGCCCCCGGACGAGATCGTGGGCTTCGTGACCCGCGGTTCGGGGATATCGGTGCACCGGCGGGACTGCGCGAACATGAAGGTGATCCCCGAGGGCGACGACCGCGTCAAGGAGGTCTCCTGGGCGCCCACCCAGTCCTCGCTGTTCCTCGTGGAGATCCAGGTGGAGGCCCTGGACCGCAAGTCCCTGCTCTACGACGTCACCCGTGTGCTGTCCGAGAACCACGTGAACATCCTCTCCGCGCAGGTCCACACGTCCCGGGCCCGCCTGGCGATCTCCCGCTTCTCGTTCGAGATGGGAGACACCCGCTACCTCGACCACGTGCTGAACCAGGTGCGGCGCATCGACGGCGTGTACGACGTGTACCGCGTGTCCGGGCACCGCCCCGTGGCCTCCTGAGGAGCTCCCGAGGGTCACGGCGGGCTCAGCCCGCACCGCCGGCCGAGCGGATGGAACGGGTGATCTTGCGGACCCTGGCCAGCGCCGCGCGCCGCCCGGGGGTCTTGGGCATCGTCTCCAGGTCCCGCAGCACGAGCTCCGGTTCGCAGTGCCCCGGGGAGCCCCCGAGCAGGGCCAGCAGGGCGGCGTCGCCCGCCGGTCCCGTGACGTGAAGGGCGATGTCCGCGGCGGTGCGTCGAGGGGTGGTGAGCGTGATGCCGTGGTGGACCACCAGGTCCTGCGGCGCGAAGCTGGTCTGGTGCAGCACGATGCCCGGCGGCACGGTGGTGGTGGTGCGGGCGGACTTGTCCACCAGGATGGGCAGCGGGCACGGCTCCGGGGCGCAGCGGTAGAACCACGCGGCGCCCATGCGGCCCAGCACCCCGCGACGCTGCAGGTTCCCCGGCACGACCCGGCTCAGCACCGCGGCGCGCAGGGAGGTGGAGCAGGGCCGGGAGGCGTGCACGTGCGCGTCCAGCAGCTCCCGGCGCAGCACACCGTCTGCGGCCATGGCGTGCAGCTCGGCCCGGCTGAACGGGTGACCGGGGAGGAACACGGAGAACGCGCCCTCGGAGCGGGGACCGGCGGAGGGCTGCAGTACGGGGGCGGGAAGACTCATGCCCCCATCCCACCGCACCGCGCACCCACGCGGCAGGGTCGCCGGACACCTGTGGAGAACGCGTGCGGGCGTGTCACCCCGCAACGAGGCACCAGGGTGACCGAGCGGCGTCGTGCCGTGTGTCCGACGCCGCACCCGGCACTGCGCCGGGAACCGTCGCCGGAGTCACCGGTGCCGTCCCGCCCGGCGCCGCGGCCCGTAGGACGCCCGGGACGCCGCAACGGCGCGCCTCAGGATCAGCGCGCGCCCGGCAGAGCGGTGCCCCCGCACCGGAGCGGCACGGGGGCACCAATGCGGGGCCCCGCCGCGGGCTCAGCCCAGTTCGGACGCGGAGGCCTGCAGCGTGGCGAGCCACTGCTCGCTCGTGGCGAGGTCCTTCTCCAGCGACGCGGCCTTCTTCTCGTTGCCCGCGGCGCGCGCGACCTCCACAGCCGCGCGCTGGTCCGCGATCTTGTTCTCCAGCTGGGACAGCATGGAGTTGGAGCGGGCCTTCGTCTCGGGGTCGGTGCGCCGCCACTTCTCGTCCTCGGCCTTCTTGACGGCGTCCTCCACGGAGCGCAGCTCGTTCTCCACGCGGCGCAGGTGGGCGCGCGGCACCTTGCCGGCCTCCTCCCAACGGCGCTGGACCGACGCGAGCTGGTTCTTGGCGGCGTCGAGGTCCTTGACGGGCAGGATCTGCTTGGCCTCCGCGAGCAGCTGCTCCTTGACCTTCAGGTTGCCCTCGAACTCCTTGTCGATCTGCTCGTTCGCGGCGGTGCGGGCGTCGAAGAACACGTCCTGTGCGGCGCGGAACCGGGCCCACAGGGCATCGTCGTCCTTGCGGGACGCGCGCGGTGCCTGCTTCCAGCGGTCCATGAGCTCGCGGTACTTCCCGGCGGTCTCGCCCCAGTCCGTGGACGAGGACAGCGCCTCGGCCTCGGCGATCAGCCCCTGCTTCACGCGCTTGGCCTTCGCATTGGTCTCGTCCAGAGAGGAGAAGAACGCCTTGCGGTGGCGGTCGAACGTGGTGCGGGCCTTGCGGAAGCGCTTCCACAGGGCGTCCTCGTCCGCCTTGGACAGCCGGCCGCCCGAGCGCTGGTGCTCCTGCCACTGGGAGAACAGCTCGGCCATGCGCGAGGACGAGTGCTTCCACTGCGTCTTCTCCGGATCCTGGCCGGCCACCTTCTCGGCCTCCTCCACGATCGCGGTGCGGTGCGCGAGCTGCTCGGTCCTGCGCGCCCTGGCCTCCTCCCGCTCACGGTCCAGCGCCACGCGGATGGCGTCCTCGAGGGTGTCCAGGCGGGTGGAGAGGTCCAAGAGGTCGCCCACCATGGTGTGCGCGTCCACCTGCTCGCGCACGTGCGCCACGGTCTTGCGCATCTCACCGGCCGGGGCCTTGGCGGCGATGCGCTGCTCGAGCAGCGCCACCTGCGCCTCGGCGTCGTCGAACTTCCGGGCGAAGTAGGCGAGCGCCTCGTCCGGGGTGGCGTCCGGGAACTGGCCGCACTCGTGCTCGGTGCCCTGCACGCTCACGTACACGGTGCCGTTCTCGTCCGCACGCCCGAACTTCTTGGCGCGCGCCACGGACTCGGCCGGCGCGAGGGCGGGGTGAGCGGCATCGGGTTGCGGCGCGGGAACCGGCGCGTGGGCGGGTTTGCCAGCGGCCGGCGACTTCGGAGCGCGCGGGGCCGGCCTGCCGGCGGGGGCCGGCGCGGGCGGGGCCGCGGGTGCAGCAGGCGGCTCGGGGGACGACGACGCCGGGTCCGGGGCGGGTGCGCCGGGCGCGGCCGGGTGCTCGGCGGCGTCGTGCGCGGGCGCTCCGGGGGCCGGTGCGTCGGGGTGCTCCCCGGACGCGTGGGGGGCGGGCGGTCCCGGGACGGGACGGCGGTCGTCGGATTCAGGACGTTCTGTCACCGCTACAACTCTCTCTGCACGGCCTCGCCGGTGGCTGTGGTTCCTGTCACCGGGCGGGGCTCCATAGGTGGACACGGCCATCCTAACGATGCGCGCGGCCTAGAATGGCCAGCAGACACCCCACGGAGCCCCCGGACCCGCCGCCGACCGCTGCGCCGCGCCCGTCCGCGAGGCCCACCGGCACCGCCGCACCCAGCAACCGAGGAGTTCCACCCATGGCCCGCACCACCTCACTGTCCGGTTTCCCCGAGTGGCTCCCCGAGGAGCGGATCGTGGAGCAGAACGTGATGGACTCCCTGCGGCGCACCTTCGAGCTGCACGGCTTCTCCTCGATCGAGACCCGTGCCGTGGAGACCGTGGAGCAGCTGCTGCGCAAGGGGGAGATCGACAAGGAGGTCTACGGCGTCTCACGGCTGCAGCAGGACGCGGACGAGTCCAACCCCGAGGGTGCCCTGGCCCTGCACTTCGACCTCACCGTGCCCTTCGCGCGCTACGTGGTGGAGAACGGCGGGCACCTCACGTTCCCGTTCCGCCGCTACCAGATCCAGAAGGTGTGGCGCGGCGAGCGTCCCCAGGAGGGGCGCGCCCGGGAGTTCACCCAGGCGGACATCGACGTGGTGGGGGACGGCACGCTGACCTTCCGCTACGACGTGGAGCTCGCGCTCGTGATCGTGGATGCGCTGTCCCGGCTGCCCATCCCGCCGTTCGTGCTGCGCGTGAACAACCGCAAGCTCGCCGAGGGCTTCTACCGCGCCGTGGGCCTCACCGACGCCCCCGCCGTGCTGCGCGAGATCGACAAGCTCGAGAAGATCGGCGCGGACGCCGTCTCCCGCAACCTCCAGGAGCACGTGGGCGCCACCCCGGAGCAGGCGCAGGCGGCGCTCGCGCTCGCCGCGATCCGCACCGAGGACACCTCGTTCGTGGAGCGCGTGCGGGAGCTGGGCCAGTCCAACGAGCTGCTCGAGGAAGGCCTCGCGGAGCTCGCCGAGGTCGTGGGGGAGGCCGCCCGCCGCGCCCCCGGGAAGGTCGTGGCCGACCTCTCGATCGCCCGCGGCCTCGACTACTACACCGGTACCGTCTACGAGACAGTCCTGGTGGGCCACGAGAAGCTCGGCTCCGTGTGCTCGGGCGGGCGCTACGAATCCCTCGCGAGCAACGGCAAGAAGACGTACCCGGGCGTGGGCCTGTCGATCGGCGTGACCCGCCTGGTCACCCGCATCCTCTCCCAGTCCATGGCCTCCGCCTCCCGCGCCGTGCCCTCCGCGGTGCTCGTGGCCCTGAACGACGACGCCTCGTGGTCCGCCGCGCAGGACGTCGCCACCGCGCTGCGGGCCCGGGGGATCGCCACCGAGGTGGCGGCCACCGCCCAGAAGTTCGGCAAGCAGATCCGCTACGCCGAGCGCCGCGGGATCCCGTTCGTGTGGTTCTCCACGGTGGCCGAGGACGGCTCCGTGACCCACGAGGTCAAGGACATCCGCTCCGGCGAGCAGGTGGCCGCGGACCCCGCGAGCTGGCAGCCCCCGGCCGAGGACCTGCGCCCCACGGTGCTCTCCGCGCAGCAGCCGCGGCACTAGCGCCGCACCACCCGCTGTGAGCGGGATCTCGGGCGCGCTCGGTGGACCCGGCGCGCTTGTAGACTCGCGGGGAACGAGAACCCGGCCCAGCGGCGTCGTCCGCCGGTCCCGGGGAACCCGCGAGCCGCGGGAACCAGGACTTCCGGGGCGCGCAACCCCGATCACGAACGAACGAGAAGGTGGATGCACGTGCTGCGAACACACGAGCTCGGCGCCCTGAGTGCCGAGAACATCGGAGAGACCGTCACGCTGGCCGGCTGGGTGGGGCGCCGCCGCGACCACGGCGGTGTGGCGTTCGTGGACCTGCGTGACGCCTCCGGCGTGGCGCAGATCGTGGTGCGGGACGAGGAGCAGTTCCACCAGCTGCGCAACGAGTACGTCCTGCAGGTCACCGGCACCGTGGAGCGGCGCCCCGAGGGCAACGAGAACCCCAACCTGCCCTCCGGCGAGGTCGAGGTCATGGTGGACGAGCTCACCGTGCTCAACACCGCCGCACCCCTGCCGTTCCAGATCGACGAGCACGTGGAGGTGGGCGAGGAGGCCCGCCTGAAGTACCGCTACCTGGACCTGCGCCGCCCCGAGCCCGCCCGCATCATGCGGCTGCGCTCCGAGGTCAACCGCGTGGCCCGCACCCTGCTGCACGAGCAGGGCTTCACCGAGGTGGAGACCCCCACCCTGACCCGCTCCACCCCGGAGGGCGCACGCGACTTCGTGGTGCCCGCGCGCCTGTCCCCGGGCTCGTGGTACGCGCTGCCGCAGTCCCCGCAGCTGTTCAAGCAGCTGCTGCAGGTGGGCGGGATCGAGAAGTACTTCCAGATCGCCCGCTGCTACCGGGACGAGGACTTCCGCGCGGACCGCCAGCCCGAGTTCACCCAGCTGGACGTCGAGGCCTCCTTCGTGGAGGAGGACGACATCATTGCGCTGGGCGAGCAGATCGTGACGTCCCTGTGGGCCCTGATCGGCGTAGAGATCACCACCCCCATCCCGCGCATGACCTACGCCCAGGCCATGGCGGACTACGGCTCCGACAAGCCGGACCTGCGCTTCGACCTCAAGATCACGGAGCTCACCGAGTACTTCAAGGACACCCCCTTCCGCGTGTTCCAGGCCCCGTACGTGGGTGCCGTGGTCATGCCGGGCGGCGCGTCCCAGCCCCGCCGCCAGCTCGACGCGTGGCAGGAGTGGGCCAAGCAGCGCGGCGCCAAGGGCCTGGCCTACGTGCTCTTCAAGGAGGACGGCGAGATCGCCGGGCCCGTGGCCAAGAACATCTCCGAGGAGGAGAAGGCCGGACTGGCCGAGGCCGTGGGCGCGAAGCCGGGGGACTGCGTGTTCTTCGCCGCGGGCGGGGTCAAGACCTCCCGCGCCCTGCTCGGTGCCGCGCGTGTGGAGATCGGCCACCGTGTGGGCCTGATCGACGAGAACGACTGGGCCTTCGTGTGGATCGTCGACGCCCCTCTGTTCGAGCCCGCCTCCGAGGCCGTGGAGTCTGGCGACGTGGCCGTGGGCTCCGGCGCCTGGACCGCGGTGCACCACGCGTTCACCTCGCCCAAGCCCGAGTTCGTGGACACCTTCGACACGGATCCCGGCTCCGCGCTGGCCTACGCGTACGACATCGTGTGCAACGGCAACGAGATCGGCGGCGGCTCCATCCGCATCCACCGCCGGGACGTGCAGGACCGCGTGTTCCGCGTGATGGGCCTGAGCGAGGAGGACGCCCGCGAGAAGTTCGGCTTCCTGCTGGACGCCTTCCAGTTCGGCGCGCCCCCGCACGGCGGCATCGCCTTCGGCTGGGACCGCGTGGTCGCCCTGCTCGCGGGCACCGAGTCCATCCGGGACGTCATCGCGTTCCCCAAGACCGGCAACGGCTACGACCCCCTGACCGCAGCACCCGCGCCCATCACGGCGCAGCAGCGCAAGGAGGCCGGCGTGGACGCCAAGCCCGAGTCGCGCACCCAGGCCGCGGCCGCCTCCGACGCTCCGGAAGGAGCCTCGCACTGAGTTCCGACGCACCGCGCGGTCGCACCGGCCAGGGCCTCGTGGCCCTGGCCGGTGTCGTTGTCACCGCCTTCACGCTGCGCCTCGCCGTCTCCGGGGTCTCACCCGTCCTCGGTCGCATCACTGAGGACCTGCACCTGAGCCCCGCTGAGGCGGGCGTGCTGGCGATGATGCCTTCCCTGGGCTTCGCACTCACGGGAATCCTCACCACCCTGGCCATGCGCCGGGTGGGTCTCGAGGCCCTCCTGATCATCTCCTGCGCCCTCGCCGCCGCGGGCGCCATCGCGCGCGCCCTGACCACGGGCGACGTGGGCTTCGTGGTGCTCACGTTCGTGACCATGTGCGGACTGGGCATGGGCAACGTGGTGCTGCCACCCGTGATCAAGAAGTACTTCCCGCACCGGATCGCCGCGCTGTCCGCGCTCTACTCGATGCTGCTGGGCATGTCCACGGCCACCGCACCCTTCTTCGCGGTCCCGCTCGCCGACGCCGCCGGGTGGCGCGTGTCCGTGGGCTCGTGGGCGGTGTTCTCCCTGGCAGCCCTGCTCCCGTGGCTCGTGCTGTGGGTGGGTGCCCGCCGCGGTTCCCGCCGCCCGCCCGCCGAGCAGACCCCCGACCTCACGGTGCTGCCGGACGCGGTGGTGGCCCCGGCCACCACCGCGCGCGTCAAGCCGTGGCACTCGCGGATCGGCTGGGGCGTGGTGCTGATGTTCACGGGCACCTCCGCCAACACGTTCTCCATGTTCCTGTGGCTGCCGCGCTTCCTCACGGACACCGGTTTCTCGGAGCACACCGCCGGGCTGATGCTCTCCTACTACGCGATCCTCGCGGTGCCGGTGAGCTTCGCGGTGCCGTTCCTGGTGCGCCGCTTCGGGAACACCGTGGTGCTGGGGCTGAGCACGGTGGCCCTCTACGCCCTGGGCTACCTGGCGGTGCTGCTGTGGCCCCACGCGCAGTGGGGAGGCTTCGAGCTGATCTGGGTGTGGATCACGGTCTTCGCCCTGGCGCAGGCCTCTTTCCCGCTGTCCATCACGCTGATCAACGCGCGCACCCGCACGACCGCCGGGGCGGGCTCCCTCTCCGGCTTCGGCCAGGGGCTCGGCTACCTCGCCGGCTCCCTGGGTCCGCTCGCGTTCGGGCTGCTGTTCGGGGCCACCGGCTCGTGGTGGCCCTCGTTCGGGTACCTGTGGCTCATGCTCCTGGTGCTCAGCGGCGGCATCCTGCTCACCGGACGGCACCGTTTCATGGAGGACGACGCCGCCCGCTGACCGTTCGCGCCCCCCCCGGTGGTCTCCCGGCGGCGTCACCCGGGCTGCCCGGGCTCGCGCCCGGGAGGTCCGCGGGGTCCGCCCGGGGTCCGCGCCCGCGGGCGTCCGTGTGGTGGACTGGGACCCATGAGAATTGTGCTGCAAGTCGTGTCCCGCGCGTCCGTGACGGTGGCGGAGGAGACCGTGGGGGAGATCGAGGGGCCGGGTCTTCTGGCGCTCGTGGGGCTCACGCACACGGACACCCCCGAGACCGTGTCCAGGCTCGCCGGGAAGGTCGCGGGCCTGCGGATCCTGCCGGGGGAGACCTCGTGCGCGGACGGTCCGTCGCCCGTGCTCGCGGTCAGCCAGTTCACGCTCTACGGGGACGTGCGCAAGGGGCGGCGCCCGTCCTGGTCCCGGGCCGCGCCCGGTCAGCAGAGCGAGCCGCTGTTCGAGGCGTTCGTGGCGGCCCTGCGCGAGCGCGGGATCCCCGTGCGGACCGGACGTTTCGGTGCCCACATGGAGGTCTCCCTGGTCAACGACGGACCCGTGACCGTGCTGGTGGACAGCGACGAGCTCGACCGGCCCCGGCGCGGCTGAGATCCGTCGGGCGGCCGCGCCGGTTCTGCGTGTCCGCGGCGGGCAGTACTGTCGGGGCGTGAGCAACTCCCTGTTCGACCTTCCGGACCCGCTCGGCGGCCAGCCCACGACCACCACGGAGCCCGCCCGCGACACCGCCGGGGGGCGGGCCCGCTCCCGCGCCCCGCTCGCCGTGCGGATGCGCCCCCGCACCCTGGACGAGGTGGTCGGGCAGAAGCACCTGCTGCGCCCGGGCTCACCGCTGCGCGCCCTGGTCAACGGCAGCTCGGGGCCCGCCGCGCCCTCCTCCGTGATCCTGTGGGGACCGCCCGGCACGGGCAAGACCACCATCGCGCAGGTCATCGCCCGCGGGCACGGCACCACCTTCGTGGAGCTCTCGGCGCTCACCGCCGGCGTCAAGGACGTCCGCCGTGTCATGGACGAGGCGCTCACGGCCCGGGACCTGCACGGGCGCACCACGGTGCTGTTCCTGGACGAGATCCACCGCTTCACCAAGGCCCAGCAGGACGCCCTGCTGCCCGGGGTGGAAAACGGCTGGGTGATCCTGGTGGCCGCCACCACGGAGAACCCCTCCTTCTCCGTGATCTCCCCGCTGCTCTCGCGCTCGCTCATGCTCACCCTGCAGCCGCTGGAGCGCCGGGACATCGGCGAGCTGCTGGACCGTGCGGTCACGGACCCGCGCGGCCTGGACGGCGCCGTCGACCTGGCCCCCGAGGCCCGCGAGCACCTGCTGGACGTCGCCGGGGGAGACGCCCGCAAGGCGCTGACGTCCCTGGAGGCGGCGGCGGGGGTCGCGCTGTCCCACGCGGGCGGCGTCGTCCCCGGCGGGGCGGACGAGCACCGGCCCGCTGATGAGCCCTCGGGAGAGGGTGGCGCGGCGCGTGCCGAGACGTCCGGTGCCGAGACGTCTGGTGCCGAAGCGTCTGGCGCTGGGACGGCTCGTGTCGGTGGCGCTGGCTCCGGTGCCGCTCGCTCCGGTGCTGCGGCGGAGCACCGGAGCGGCTCGGGCGAGTCCGCCCCCGCAGCCGACCCGTCCCGCGGCGGGGATGCGGAGCAGCCCTCCGGTCCCGCTGAAGCGCAGGGGCCGGGCACGCGGCCCGTCGTGACCCTGGAGCACGCGGAGGAGGCCGTGAACCGGGCCGCCGTGCGCTACGACAGGCAGGGGGACCAGCACTACGACGTGGTCAGCGCATTCATCAAATCCCTGCGCGGCTCGGACGTGGACGCCGCGATGCACTACCTCGCCCGGATGATCGAGGCGGGGGAGGACCCCCGGTTCATCGCGCGCCGGCTGATCATCTCCGCGTCCGAGGACATCGGCATGGCCGACCCCACCGCGCTGCAGACCGCCGTGGCCGCGGCCCAGGCCGTGCAGCTGATCGGCATGCCCGAGGGGCGGATCCCGCTCGCACAGGCCGTGGCCCACCTCGCGACCGCACCCAAGTCCAACGCGTCCTACCTCGCGGTGGACGCCGCGATCGCCGACGTCCGCGCCGGACGCGCCGGGCCCGTGCCCCCGCACCTGCGGGACGCGCACTACCCCGGGGCCGCGGACCTCGGCCACGGGCACGGCTACCGCTACGCCCACGACGCCCCGAACGCCGTGGCCACCCAGCAGTACCCGCCGGACGAGCTCGTGGGCCGGGACTACTACACCCCCACCCCGTACGGCCACGAGAAGCAGGTCTCCCACCGTCTGGAGATCCTGCGCCACATGGTGCGCGGCGGCCCCGACACCCCCTGAGCGCCGCCGGGAGCCACCCACGCGGCGGGCCCGCCCGGGGCCGTGTTCACCTCACCACCACAGGAGGACTATGGTGTGTGCCACCCGAAAAAATCGTCGGCTACCCACCGGTAGACAGGAGCGGCAACCGTGCCTCTGACCTCTTTGAACGCACAGCAGCGCAACAACGACCTCCGCGCGATGGCGGAGCACCCCGTCGACGTCCTGGTGATCGGCGGCGGCATCACGGGCGCCGGGATCGCCCTGGACGCCGCCACCCGTGGGCTCTCCACCGCCATCATCGACGCCCAGGACTGGGCCCAGGGCACCTCCTCGCGCTCCTCCAAACTGGTCCACGGCGGGCTGCGCTACCTCATGCAGCTCAACTTCGCCCTCGTGGCGGAGGCCCTCAAGGAGCGCGACCTCCTGATGCACCGGCTGGCCCCGCACCTGGTCAAGCCCATCCAGTTCATGTACCCGCTCACCCACAAGGGCTGGGAGCGCCCGTTCGTGGCCACCGGCATCGGCATGTACGACACCCTGGCCCACGTGGGTGCCAAGGCCGAGTCCCTGCCCATCCAGCGCCACCTCAGCGCCGCCGGGGTGCGCAAGACCTTCCCCGCCATGCGCGACGACGCCGCCGTGGGCGCCATCGCCTACTGGGACGGCCGCGTGGACGACGCCCGGCTGACCCTGGACCTCGTGCGCACCGCCCAGCGCTACGGCGCGCTCGCGGCCAACCGCGCCGCGGCCCGCAACCTCGTCCGGGACGAGTCCGGCCGCGTGGTCGGCGCCCACGTGGAGGACCTCACCACGGGCGAGACCCGCGAGGTGCGCGCCAAGGTCGTGATCTCCGCCGCTGGCGTGTGGACCGAGCCGGTCCAGGACCTCGCGCAGTCCGAGACCGGGCTGAAGGTGCTGGCGTCCAAGGGAATCCACATCGTGGTCCCCAAGGAGCGTCTGGACGGCTCCACCGGGATCATCCTGCAGACCGAGAAGTCCGTGCTGTTCATCATCCCGTGGGACAACTACTGGGTCATCGGCACCACGGACACCCCGTACGAGCGTGACCTCGCCACACCCACGGCCACCCGCGAGGACGTCGAGTACGTCCTGGAGCACGCCAACGCGATCCTGCGGGACCCGCTGACCGTGGACGACGTGATCGGCACGTGGGCCGGGCTGCGCCCGCTCGTGCAGCCGGGCACCAAGGGAGAGGCCACGCCCTCCACCAAGATCTCCCGCGAGCACTCCGTGGTGGAGGCCGCGCCCGGGCTGTTCACCATCGCCGGCGGCAAGCTGACCACCTACCGCGTGATGGGCAAGGACGCCGTGGACGCCGCCATCGGCAAGAAGGCCGCCAAGGAGAACCCGTCCATCACCGAGCACGTCGCGCTGCTGGGCGCCCAGGGCTGGTCCGGTCTGATGAACCAGTCCGAGCACCTCGCCCAGCGCACCGGGATGGAGCAGGTGGTCGTGGAGCGGCTGCTCAACCGTTACGGGGACGAGACCCTCGAGATGCTCGACACCGTGGCGGAGCACCCCGAGCTCGGTGAGCCCGTGCCGGGTGCCGAGCAGTACCTCAAGGTCGAGATCCAGCGGGCGGCCACGCACGAGGGCGCCCTGGACCTCGAGGACGTGATGTGCCGGCGCACCCACCTGAACTACGAGCAGCGCGACGGCGGCTCCGCCGCGGCCCCGGAGATCGCCCGCATCATGGGTGACGTCCTCGGCTGGGACGAGGCCGAGCGCGCACGCCAGGTCGATCTCTACGAGCAGATGCGCCGTGCCGAGCACGCCGCGCTGCAGGAGAACGACGAGGACACCGCCCAGCGGCTGCGCGAGGGCGCGGGCAACCCGTACCCGCAGCAGCAGGGCTGAGACAGGATCCCGGGCCCGGAACCGTTCCGGGCCCCATAACACCCAATGGAGGGTGCAGTGAATGAAGTGACCGAGGTGGCGCTGTCCACCGTGTTCATGTCGGAGGCCTTCGGCACGGCCGTGCTCGTGCTGCTGGGCTGCGGCGTGGTCGCCAACGTGGTGCTGCCGCGGACCAAGGGCAACGGCGCGGACTGGCTGCTCATCAGCTTCGGCTGGGGCTTCGCCGTGTTCGCCGGCGTGTACGTGGGCCACGCCTCGGGCGCGCACCTGAACCCGGCCGTGACCCTGGGCATGCTCGCGGGCCAGGAGCCCCAGTACGCCCCGGGCGTGGCCATCACCGCGGCGAGCACCGTGGTGTACCTCGTGGCGCAGATGGTCGGGGCGTTCGTGGGCGCCGTCGTGTGCTGGCTCGCGTACAAGAAGCACTTCGACGCCGCCGGGCACGACGGCGTGGCCACCCTCGACGTCTTCGCCACCGGGCCCGAGATCCGCAGCTACGGCTGGAACTTCGTCACCGAGGTCATCGCCACCTTCGTGCTGGTGTACGTGATCCTGGTCTTCGGCGAGACCCCCAGCCAGCTCGGCCCGCTCGCCGTGGGCGTGCTGGTGGTCGCGATCGGCATGAGCCTCGGCGGGCCTACGGGCTACGCCATCAACCCCGCGCGCGACCTCGGCCCCCGTCTGGCCCACGCGCTGCTGCCGATCCCCGGCAAGCTGAGCAGCAACTGGTCCTACAGCTGGGTCCCGGTCCTCGGACCCGTGGTGGGCGGTGTGCTCGCCGGCGTGGCGGCGCACCTCATCGGCTGAGCACCCCGCACGCACCGAGACACACATCTGACGAAGGAGTCACCTCATGAGCGAACCGCAGTACGTGATGGCCATCGACCAGGGCACCACCAGCACCCGGGCCATCGTCTTCGACCACTCGGGCCACATCAAGGGCGTGGGCCAGTACGAGCACGAGCAGATCTTCCCGCGCGCGGGCTGGGTCGAGCACGATCCCCAGGAGATCTGGCGCAACACCCGCCGCTGCGTGGCGGACGCGCTCGCGGAGACCGAGCTGACCCGTGAGGACCTCGCCGCGGTGGGCATCACCAACCAGCGTGAGACCACCGTGGTGTGGGACAGGAACACGGGTGAGCCCGTGTACAACGCCATCGTGTGGCAGGACACCCGCACCCAGGACATCGTGGACGAGCTGGCACGGGACGGCGGCGAGGAGCGTTTCCGCGAGCTCACCGGTCTGCCCCTGGCCAGCTACTTCGCGGGCCCCAAGGTCAAGTGGATCCTGGACAACGTGGAGGGCGCACGGGAGAAGGCCGAGGCCGGGGACCTCATCTTCGGCACCACCGACAGCTGGCTCGTGTGGAACCTCACGGGCGGCACCCACGACGGCGTGCACGTCACGGACGTGACCAACGCGTCCCGCACGCTGCTCATGAACATCGACACGCTGGACTGGAACGAGGACCTCTGCGACACGCTGGGCATCCCCATGTCCATGCTCCCCGAGATCCGCTGCAGCTCCGAGGTCTACGGCAAGGGCCGCGCCCGCGGCTTCCTCAAGCAGGTCCCGATCGCGGGCATCCTGGGCGACCAGCAGGCCGCGATGTTCGGCCAGACGTGCTTCGAGCCCGGCACGGGCAAGAACACCTACGGCACGGGCAGCTTCCTGCTGATGAACGTGGGGGAGACCCCGGTGCGCTCGGACCACGGGCTCATCACCACGGTGTGCTACCAGATCGAGGGCGAGAAGCCGGTCTACGCCCTCGAGGGCTCGATCGCGGTCACGGGCTCGCTCGTGCAGTGGGTGCGGGACAACCTCGGGATCATCCAGGACGCCAAGGAGATCGAGCCGCTCGCGCGCGCCGTCGAGGACAACGGCGGGGCGTACTTCGTGCCCGCGTTCTCGGGCCTGTTCGCACCGCACTGGCGCCCGGACGCCCGTGGCGCCCTGGTGGGTCTGACCCGCTACGTGCGCAAGGAGCACATCGCCCGCGCCGTGCTGGAGGCCACCGCCTACCAGTCCCGCGAGGTGGTCGAGGCCATGAACAACGACTCGCAGCAGGACCTCGTGGAGCTGCGCGTGGACGGCGGCATGACGGCCAACGAGCTGCTCATGCAGTTCCAGGCGGACCAGCTGGGCGTGCCCGTGATCCGCCCCGAGATCACGGAGACCACCGCGCTGGGTGCCGCGTACGCGGCCGGTCTCGCGGTGGGCTTCTGGACGGACCTGGACGAGATCACCCGGAACTGGGCCGAGGACAAGCGCTGGGATCCCGAGGGGGACCGCGAGCAGCAGGAGAAGCTGTTCCGCAACTGGGGCAAGGCCGTGACCAAGTCCCTGGACTGGGTGAACGAGGACGTCGACTGAGTCCGCTATAGTGGAACGCTGGCTGGCACGTCCCCGGTGGACCTGCGGCGCCCCTGACACCCTCACGGGCCCGGAGAGCACACGGTGGACGCTAGGCACGTCGGATTGCGGCTGATCCGCACCTCTCCCGCGGGAACCGATTCCCCCGCGCAGGAGGCCAGTACCACCCAGAACGGAACGCGGGCCCTGCCCGTACGCCGTCGAACCGCATGAAAGGCATGCTTTGTCCCAGAACAACAGCTCCCGTGCGCGCCGCCAGGTGCGCAAGTCCCGCGCCCTCGGCATCGCGCTGACGCCGAAGGCCGAGAAGTACTTCGAGCGCCGCCCGTACGCCCCCGGCGAGCACGGCCGTGCCCGCCGCAAGCAGGACTCCGACTACAAGGTGCGCCTGACCGAGAAGCAGCGGCTGCGCGCGCAGTACAACATCCGCGAGAAGCAGATGCACCGCGCCTACGTGGAGGCCAAGCGCGTTGAGGGCCAGACCGGTGAGAACCTCATCGCCCTGCTCGAGACCCGCCTGGACGCCCTCGTGCTGCGCGCGGGCTTCGTCCGCACGATGGCCGCGGCCCGCCAGGCCGTGGTGCACCGCCACATCATGGTGGACGGCCAGCGCGTGGACCGTCCCTCGTACCGCGTGCGCCCGGGTCAGATGATCCACGTGCACCCGCGCTCCGAGAAGATGGTGCCGTTCCAGATCGCCGCGACCGGTGCGAACCAGGACGTCCTGCCGGACACCCCGCCGTACCTCGACGTGACGATCGACCGGCTGCAGGCCACGCTCTCGCGCAAGCCGGAGCGCTCCGAGGTCCCCGTGACCTGCGAGGAGCAGCTCGTGGTCGAGTACTACGCACGCATGGCCTGACCCTGCGTGTGCCGCCGCCCGTTCGTCGGGCGGCAACCGGACAGCCCGCGGTTCCCACCGCGGGCTGTCCGCGTCTGCGGCCCCGTACGAGGTGGCCCCGCGGACGCGTACGGTGCGGCGCGTGCCGCGGGCACCGGTCTCCGGTGCCACCGGGTGTCTCGGACGCGTGCGAGTTGTTGGGTAGAGTTGCGCTTCGGTCGGCATTCACGCCGATCCGATGACGATGCATGGACGGAGTTGTGGTCACCCATGGACGGTGGGGAAATCGCCGGTCTGCTCGCGGCCTTCGTGTTCGCGGTGCTCGTGGGCCTGCTGGCGCTGCCGATCGTGAAGCTGGGTCGCGTGTTCGACGAGCTGCGCCTGACCATCCGCTCGATCAACGACGGCACCACGCCCCTGATCGACGAGGTCACCCGCACGGTCAGCACCACCAACACCCAGCTGGAGAAGGTGGACGGGATCACCTCCAACGTCTCGGACGCCTCCGCGAACGTCTCCGCGCTGTCCTCGCTGGTGGCCTCCACGGTGGGGCAGCCGCTGATCAAGGTGGCGTCCTTCTCGCACGGGCTGCGCCGGGCGTTCTCACCCCAGCCGGGTGCCACCGGTGCCCAGACCCGCCCCCAGGAGGGAACCTCCGGGACCGGGCATGCGCCCGACGCCGCGGCGGACACCGGCTCCGGCCCGGCGGCGGGCCCCGCCGAGGCCGCCCACCCCACGGAATCCAGGAGCTGATCATGGGCATGTGGTCCAAACTCGCGCTGCTCGCCGCCGGAGCCCTCGTGGGCGGGGCGGCCACGCGCGTCGCCTCCGATCCCGCGGCCCGGCAGTCCCTGGCGCGTGCGGTCCAGGGCAGCCCCGAGCAGACCGCGGTGGCGCGCACCGGCACCGGTGACGTGGCGCACCGGCCGCGCCCGGGCGCCGTCGACACCCTGCGCTCCGCCGCCCGCCGCTTCGGCGAGTTCGCGGCCCGCGTGCGCGCGGGCATGGACGAGCGCGAGGCGCAGCTGCAGCAGCAGTTCGGCGTGCGCTCGCCCGTGGACCACACCGCCAACCACCCCGCCGACGCCGCCGTGCCCCCGGCGGGCGTCCCCTGGCACCCCGTTGCCTCGCACGACCCCTCGACCGGCCCGGAGGACCCCCGGGGCCGGGTCATCGACCACGTCCCTTCGGAAGGAAACGAGCGGTAATGCTCTCTCACGAGATCACCCAGCGCTGGCTGAGCTACTTCGAGGCCAGGGACCACCACGTGGTGCCCTCGGCGTCCCTGGTGTCGCAGCAGCCCGGTGCCATGTTCACCATCGCCGGCATGGTGCCGTTCATCCCGTACTTCCTGGGCCAGGAGACGCCCCCGTACCAGCGGGCCACCTCCGTGCAGAAGTGCATCCGCACCCTGGACATCGACGAGGTGGGCAAGACCGCCCGCCACGGCACGTTCTTCCAGATGGCCGGAAACTTCTCCTTCGGCGACTACTTCAAGTCCCAGGCCATTCCCATGGCGTGGGAGCTGCTGACCACCGCGCCCGAGCAGGGCGGCTTCGGCCTGGACCCCGAGCGGCTGTGGGTCACCGTGTACGAGGGGGACCAGGAGTCCTACGACCTGTGGCACGACACCGTGGGCCTGCCGGCACAGCGGATCCAGCGCATGGGCCGGGACGAGAACTACTGGGACACCGGCCAGCCGGGCCCGGCCGGTCCGGACTCCGAGATCTTCTACGACCGCGGCCCGCGCTACGGCAAGGACGGCGGCCCGGCGGTGGACGACGACCGCTACATCGAGATCTGGAACCTCGTGTTCATGCAGTACCAGCGCGGCGAGGGCAACGGCAAGGACTACGAGATCCTCGGCGACCTGCCGCGCAAGAACATCGACACCGGCCTCGGCGTGGAGCGCCTGGCCATGCTGCTGCAGGGCGTGGAGAACTTCTACGAGACGGACCAGGTCCGCCCCGTGCTCGACGCCGCGGCAAAGCTCTCCGGCCGTACGTACCACGGCGCCGAGAAGGCCGGTGAGCAGGGCTACGACGACGACGTCCGGATGCGCGTGGTCGCGGACCACGTGCGCTCCTCGCTGATGCTCATCGCGGACGGCGTGACCCCCGGCAACGAGGGCCGCGGCTACATCCTGCGCCGGCTGCTGCGCCGCGCGGTGCGCGCCATGCGTCTGCTGGGCGTGACCGAGCCCTGCCTGCCCGTGCTGCTGCCCGAGTCCAGGGACGCCATGAAGGGCGTCTACCCGGTCGTGGCGGAGGACTTCGAGCGGATCTCGCGGATCGCCTACGCGGAGGAGCGGGCGTTCCTCAAGACCATCGAGTCCGGCACCACCCGCCTGGAGCACGCCGTGGAGGTGGCCAAGGGTGAGCAGCGGGCCCTGAGCGGCGCGGACGCGTTCGCCCTGCACGACACCTTCGGCTTCCCCATCGACCTCACGCTGGAGATGGCGGAGGAGGCCGGTGTGTCCGTGGACGAGACCGCCTTCCGTGCCCTGATGGCCGAGCAGCGCCAGCGTGCCCAGGAGGACGCCCGCGCCAAGAAGGGCGCCCTGGCGGACCTCTCCGAGCTGCGCCGGATGCTGGACGACCACGGCAGCGAGTTCACCGGCTACACCGAGCTGGTGACCCCCACCACCGTGCGCGCGATCCTCTCCGGCGGCGTCTCCGTGCCCGCCGCGAGCGAGGGTGAGCACGTGGAGGTCGTGCTGGAACGCACCCCGTTCTACGCGGAGGCCGGCGGGCAGGCCGCGGACGTGGGCACCATCGACTCCTCGGACGGGGCGCAGCTCACCGTGGAGGACGTCCAGCAGCCGGTCAAGGGTCTGTCCGTGCACAAGGTCACGGTCTCCGCGGGCCAGGTGCTCGTGGGGGACGAGGTCACCGCCCGGGTGGATTCGCGCCGCCGCCACGACGGCGAGGCCGCCCACTCCGGCACCCACGTGATCCACGCGGCCCTGCACGACGTCCTGGGCCCCGACGCCGTCCAGCGCGGCTCCTTCAACAAGGAGGGCTACCTGCGCTTCGACTTCTCCCACGGCGAGGCCCTGAACGCGGGTCAGATCCAGGAGATCGAGCAGATCGCGAACACCGCGATCCGCGACGACTTCGAGGTGGTCACCCGCGAGATGCCGCTGGCCGAGGCCAAGAAGCTGGGCGCCATGTCCCTGTTCGGTGAGAAGTACGGGGACGAGGTGCGCGTGGTCGAGATGAACGGCCCGTGGTCCCGTGAGCTGTGCGGCGGCACCCACGTGGGCTCCACGTCCCAGCTCGGTTCGCTCTCGCTCGTCTCGGAGCAGTCCGTGGGCTCGGGCAACCGGCGCGTCGAGGCGCTCGTGGGCCTGAACTCGTTCAACCACCTGGCGGCGGAGCGCACCCTGGTCAACCAGCTCACCGGGATGCTCAAGGTGCAGTCCAGCGCCGAGCTGCCCGAGCGGCTCGCGGCCACCCTGGACAAGCTCAAGGAGACCGAGCGTCAGCTCGCGGGCCTGCGCCAGCAGCAGCTACAGGCCCAGGCCGGCCAGCTCGCGCGCGACGCCGAGCGCGTCGGTCCCGTCACCGCCGTGCTGCACGACGCCGGGGAGATCGCCTCCGCGGACGCGCTGCGCTCCCTCGCGCTGGACCTGCGCACGCGGCTGGGCTCCGAGCCCGCCGTGGCCGCGGTCACCGGTGTGGCCAACGACCGCCCGCTCGTGGTCGTCGCAGTCAACGACGCCGCCCGGGACGCCGGTCTCGCGGCCGGGCAGCTCGTGCGCACCGCGGCCACCACGCTCGGCGGCGGTGGCGGCGGCAAGCCGGACGTCGCCCAGGGCGGCGGTTCCGACGCCGCGAAGATCCCCGACGCCCTGGCCGCGATCCGTCGGCAGATCCAGAGCACGGCGGGCTGATGCCCGAGGCCTTCGTGCGCGGGGTGCGCATGGGCGTGGACGTGGGAACGGTCAGGGTGGGAATCGCCCTGACCGACCCGGACTGCGTCCTGGCCACCCCGCACCAGACGCTCACGCGGGACCCCAACCCCCGCAAAGCCTTCGATGTGAAGATCATCACCAAGCTCTGCGAGCAGCGCGACGTCCGCACGGTCTACGTGGGGCTTCCCCGCAGCCTCAACGGGCACGAGAATGATTCCACGCGGATGGCCAGGGATTACGCTGCCGGGTTGCTTCGTCGGCTAGGCTCACGGGGGTGCACTACCGAGGTGCGCCTGGTGGACGAGCGCCTGTCCACGGTGACCGCCCACCGGTCTCTGCTGGACTCGGGCGTCTCCCGGCGGGAGCACATGGACAGGGTCGACCAGGCCGCGGCCGTGACGTTCCTGCAGACCGCGGTGGACCAGGGGCTGCGCACCGGTGAGGAGCCGGGCGAGGCCGTCACGGCGGACGCCTGAACCCGACGCGCCACCCCCACCCGGGCGGCGCGGCCGGACACGGCCCACATGACCACCAGAACGGCGGACGGAGAGTATTCGTGAGCGAAGAGCCGCGACGCAACGGCACCGGTGACGGGGCACCCCAGCACCGGGCACCCGGTGGAGGGCAGGGCTCCGAGCACGCCACGGACGAAGGTCCCCACTCGCGCCTCATGGTCACGTTCGAGCACCACGACGTGACCCCCGAGCAGCGCAAGCGCCGCCGCACCCGCTCCCGGGCCTCCATGGCCACCGCCATTGCGCTGTTCGTGGCCGCCCTGCTGGTGGTCGTGGCCGTGCTGGGCTCGGCCCTCGGCCTGTTCGAGCGCAAGGACTACCACGGCTCGGGGGACCAGGACGTGAACTTCTCCGTCTCGGACGGCAGCACCACGGGCCAGATCGCCCAGGACCTGCAGTCCCAGGAGATCGTGGCGAACTCCTCCTACTTCGTCTCCCAGTTCCAGAAGCGCTACCCCCAGGACTTCATCCAGCCCGGGGACTACCAGCTCAAGACGCACATGAGCTCCGAGGACGTCATCAATCGGCTCATGGACAAGGGCGAGGCCTCGCACTACGCCGCCATCGCCAAGACCCAGCGTCTTGACGACACCCTCACCACCCTGAGCCAGGCCACGGGCATCCAGAAGTCCGAGTTCGAGACGCTCGCCTCGGACAAGAAGAAGTTCGGCGTTCCGGAGAAGTTCCCGGACCTGGAGGGCTGGCTGCACCCGGGGGAGTACCGCTTCCCCCTGGACGCCACCGCGGAGCAGGTGCTCCAGGAGATGGTGGACCGCACCAAGGAGACACTGAAGAAGAACGACGTCCCCGAGGACAAGTGGTTCGAGGTGCTGACCATCGGCTCGATCGTGGAGTTCGAGGGCACCCCCAAGAACTACCCCTCCGTGGCCGGGGCGATCGAGAACCGCATGAACCACCCGGACGGCGAGACCAGCGGCTTCATCCAGTCCGACGCCTCCGTGACGTACGGGCTGGGCAAGAAGACCGTGCACCTCACCGACGAGGAGAAGAAGGACAAGTCCAACCCGTACAACACGTACGCGAACCCGGGCCTGCCCGTGGGTCCCATCGGCTCCCCGAGCGACGACGCCATCGCCGCCGCCGCGCACCCCGAGAAGAACGACTACTACTACTGGGTCACGGTCAACCTGGACACGGGTGAGACCAAGTTCGCCAAGACGTACGAGGAGCACCAGAAGTACGTGGCCGAGTACCAGAAGTGGTGCTCCGACCACGAGGGAAAGTGCTCCTGAGGTGACCTCCCCGACCACCCCCGTGCTGCGCGCCGCCGTGCTGGGCCATCCCGTGGGGCACTCGCTGTCCCCGGCGCTGCACGACGCCGCGTACGGCGCGCTCGGGATCCCCGCGCAGTACACCCGCCGGGACGTCCCGTTGCAGGCCTGGGACCAGTTCTGGGCCGCGGCCCGTTCCGACGGCGGCTGGTCGGGCTTCTCGGTGACCATGCCGCTCAAGCCGCGTGCGGCCCGTGCGGCGGATAGCACCACGCCCCTCGTCCGGGCACTGGGGGTCGCCAACACCCTCGTGTTCGACGAGAACGGGTCGGTCACCGCGGACAACACGGACGTCATGGGCATCATGGCCGCCGTGACCGCGGCGGGGGACGTGCCCGAGGCCCCGAGCGCCGTCGTGCTGGGCGGGGGAGCCACCGCGAGCGCGGCCGTCGCGGCCCTGCACGGTCTCGGTGCCGGGTGCGTGGCCGTGGCGGTACGCACTCCCGCGCGGGCCGCGTCCCTGGAGTCCGTGGCACGGGCCGTGGGAACCGCGGTGGACGTGCGCCCCTGGACGCAGGCGCCCGAGCTGCTGGACCGCGCCGACGTGGTGGTGTCCACGCTTCCCCCGCGCGCGGCGGACGAGCTCGCGGGCGAGTGGGCCGCGCGGCGTCGTCGGACCGGTGGCGTGCTGCTGGACGTGGCCTACGACCCCTGGCCCTCGGCGCTGGCCCGGGCGTGGCAGGAGGCCGGCGGCGCGGTGGCACCGGGTCTCGATATGCTGATCTTCCAGGCCGTGGACCAGGTGCGCTGGTTCACGCGGGGCACACCCCGTGAGCCGCTTCCGGAGGAGGCCGCCGTGACCGCGGCCATGTGCCGCGCCGTCGGGCGCCCGGAGCGCGCGGTGCCGGACCGGGTCCGACGGGCCCAGCAGGGCCGCCTGGCGGTGTGAGCCCGGTGCGCTCGTCACGGCTCCCGCGTGCGGTGCCGGTCGGACGCAGGAGCCGGCGAGGCGCGAGGCGCGAGGCGCGGGAGGGCCCGGCGCAGGAATTGACCACAGGGGATCCGCGCGATCCCCGCTGAGGACTGGAGTGCAGGATGTTGCGTTGGCTCACGGCCGGAGAGTCCCACGGCGAGGCGCTCGTGGGGATCGTCGAGGGCGTGCCCGCCGGTGTGGAACTGACCACCGGGATGGTCCAGGACGCCCTGGCGCGCCGGAGGCTGGGCTACGGGCGCGGTGCCCGGATGAAGTTCGAGCAGGACCGCGTGCGGATCCTCGGCGGTGTGCGCCACGGTCTCACGCAGGGCGGGCCGGTGGCCATCGAGATCGCCAACACCGAGTGGCCCAAGTGGCAGGACGTCATGAGCTCGGACCCCGTGGACCCGCAGGTTCTCGAGGGCAGGGCCCGCAACGCACCGCTGACCCGGCCGCGTCCGGGCCACGCGGACCTCACGGGCATGCAGAAGTACGGTTTCGACGAGGCCCGTCCGGTGCTCGAGCGCGCGTCCGCGCGTGAGACGGCCACGCGGGTTGCCCTCGGCGTGGTCGCCTCCCAGATCCTCGCGGCGCTGGGCGTGCGCCTGGTCTCGCACACCACCGCAGTGGCCGAGGTGGCCGTGCCCGAGGGCGCTCCGCTGCCCGGACCGCAGGACGTCCCCGCCCTCGACGCCGACCCGCTGCGCTGCTTCGACGCGGAGACGTCCGCGGCCATGGTGGCCGCGGTGGACGCCGCGCACAAGGCGGGGGAGACCCTGGGCGGCGTCGTGGAGGTGCTGGCCGAGGGGATGCCCCCGGGGCTCGGCTCGTACGTCCACTGGGACCGGCGGCTGGATTCCCGGCTGGCCGGGGCGCTGATGGGCATCCAGGCGATCAAGGGCGTGGAGGTCGGGGACGGCTTCCGCACTGCGCAGCGTCCGGGGTCCCTGGCCCACGACGAGACCCTGCGCGCCGACGGCTCCGTGCACCGCGTGTCCAACCGGGCCGGCGGCATCGAGGGCGGGATGTCCACGGGTGACCTGCTGCGGGTGCGCGCGGCCATGAAGCCCATTGCCACGGTGCCCCGCTCGCTGCACACCGTGGACGTGGCCACCGGCGAGCCCGCCCGTGCGCACCACCAGCGCTCGGACGTGTGCGCGGTGCCGGCCGCGGGCGTCGTGGCCGAGGCCATGGTGGCGCTCGTGCTCGCGGAGGCCGCGCTGGAGAAGTTCGGCGGGGACTCCGTCGCGGAGCTCGTGCGCAACCGGGACTCCTACCTCGCGGCCATCCCCGAGGCGCTGCGCACTTCGCCCGAGCTCGCGGACCCGGCCGCGCTGGTGGCCCTGGACGAGGTGCGCGGGGACCTCTCGTGAGCGGTGCGGCGCTGCCGGTGGTGCTGATCGGGCCCATGGCCGCCGGCAAGTCCCGCGTGGCCCAGTACATGTCCACCCACCACGGCCTGCGGCACGTAGACACCGACCGCGTGATCGAGTCCCGCCACGGGCCCATCCCCGCTCTCTTCCGTGCGCGCGGTGAGGCGGAGTTCCGCCGCATCGAGGCCGAGGTGGTGGCCGAGCTGCTGGACGACCCCCGCAACGAGCGCTGCGTGATCTCCCTGGGCGGGGGAGCACCGATGTCCCCCCTCGTGCAGCCGCTGATCGAGGGGCGCACGGTGGCCTACCTGGAGGTGGACCTGGACACGGTGCGCCCCCGCATCCGGGGCAACACCACCCGGCCCATGCTGCAGCCGGACCCCGAGGCGCGGTGGACCCGGATCATGGCCGAGCGCCGCGGGACGTTCGAGCGTCTCGCCACCATCACCCTGGACGGACGCGCCCCGCGCACCGTCGCGCAGATCGCCCACCAGCTGCACGCCGCGCTGGACGCGCCCGGGCAGCCCGCAACCGAAGAGGACCGCACCGCATGAACGAGACCGTGATCCCCGTGCGCGGGGACACCCCCGAGAACCAGTACGACGTCCTGGTGGGAAACGGCCTGCTCGGCCGCGTCCCCGAGCTGCTGGGGGAGCGCGTCAAGAAGGTGCTGATCATCCACCCTCGTGCCCTGCGCGCGACGGGCGACGTGGTCCAGGAGAATCTGCGCGCCGCCGGGATCCAGAGCTTCGTGGCGGAGATCCCGGACGCGGAGGAGGGCAAGCGCGTGGAGGTGGCGGCCTTCTGCTGGCAGATCATGGGCCAGTCCGACTTCACGCGCACGGACGCCGTGGTCTCCGTGGGCGGCGGCGCGGTCTCGGACCTCGCGGGCTTCGTGGCCGCCACGTGGCTGCGCGGTGTGCGGGTGCTCCACCTGCCCACCACGCTGCTGGGCATGGTGGACGCCGCGGTGGGCGGCAAGACCGGGATCAACACGGCCGAGGGCAAGAACCTGGTGGGCGCTTTCCACCCGCCGGCCGCGGTGGTGTGCGACCTCGACTCCCTGGCCACCCTGCCCGAGAACGAGCTGCTCACGGGCATGGCCGAGGTGGTCAAGTGCGGGTTCATCGCGGACCCGCAGATCCTCACCCTGATCCAGGAGCATCCCGCCGAGGTCCGGGACAGTTCCTCGGCCGTGGTGCGCGAGCTCGTGGAGCGCAGCGTGCGCGTCAAGGCGGAGGTCGTCTCCTCGGACCTGCGCGAGTCCGGGCGGCGTGAGTACCTGAACTACGGCCACACCCTGGGCCACGCGATCGAGCACAACGAGCGCTACCAGTGGCGCCACGGTGCCGCAGTCTCGGTGGGCATGGCCTTCGCGGCAGAGCTGGGGCGCGCGGCCGGAACCCTCTCCGACGACGTCGTGGCCCTGCACCGCGAGATCCTCACCTCCCTGGGGCTGCCGGTCTCGTACCGCGCCGACCAGTGGCCCAGGCTGCTGGAGGTCATGAAGCGGGACAAGAAGACCCGCGGCAACCTGCTGCGCTTCGTGGTCCTGGACCGGATCGCCGCGCCGCGCATCATGGAGGTCCCGGACCCCGCGATCCTGTTCGCGTGCTACCAGGAGATCGCGGACTGACGCGCGGCGCCCTGCGGGGCCCGCGCCCCCGCACCGGGGGATCCGGCCGCACGCGGTAGACTGGCCCGGCTCCACGAGCCGGACCCAGTGCGGCGACGTACCCGACGAGAAAGTGACACCGTGGCAACCAGCAACGACATCAAGAACGGCACCATCCTCAAGCTCGACGGCAACCTCTGGCAGACCATCGAGTTCCAGCACGTCAAGCCCGGCAAGGGTGGCGCGTTCGTGCGCACCAAGCTGCGCAACGTGACCAGCGGCAAGGTGGTGGACAAGACGTTCAATGCCGGTGCCAAGATCGAGACGGCCACGGTGGACCGCAGCGAGTACCAGTACCTGTACCAGGACGGCGACGACTACGTCTTCATGGACAACTCCACGTACGACCAGATCACCGTGCCCGGTGTGGTGGTCGGCGACGCCGCCAACTTCATGCTCGAGAACCAGAACGTGACCGTGGCCATCCACGAGGGCGCGCCGCTGTACATCGAGATGCCGCCGTCGGTGGTGCTGGAGATCACCTACACCGAGCCCGGTCTTCAGGGTGACCGCTCCACGGGCGGCACCAAGCCGGCCACCGTGGAGACCGGCTACCAGATCCAGGTCCCCCTGTTCCTCGAGCAGGGCACCAAGGTCAAGGTGGACACCCGCACCGGTGACTACCTGGGACGCGTCAACGAGTGAGCGGGGCACGCAGCAAGGCGCGGGTGCGCGCCGTCGAGATCCTCTTCGAGGCCGAGCAGCGCAACGAGTCCGTGCGTGACGCCCTGGTGCGCCGCCGCGAGAACTCGTCCTCGCCCATCAACCCGTACACCGTGGAGATCCTCGAGGGCGTGGACGAGCGCCGCGAGGACATCGACGAGTTCCTGGAGACCTACTCGCAGGGCTGGGCCCTCGGGCGGATGCCCGCGGTGGACCGCAACGCGCTGCGCGTGGGCGCGTGGGAGCTGCTGTACAACAGCGAGATCCCGGACGGCGTGGCCGTGGCCGAGGCGGTGGCCGTGACCCGGCAACTGTCCACCGACGACTCACCGCGCTTCGTCAACGGTCTGCTGGGGCGGCTGCAGAAGGTCAAGCCGTCCCTGCTGGACGACTGAGGCCCCGACCCCGGTTCGTGCGCGCCACGGACCGGGGTTCTTCGTGTGTGGTAGCTTCAGGAAACGATCGCACCCTTTAAATTCCGTCCCGTGAGGCGGGGAAGGAGGCGGCACGTGAGCGTGCCCGAACACGCCGAGCGGACCCAGGAGGGCTCCACCTCCCGCGTGATCCTCTCGACGTCCGACATCGACCGGGCCCTGTCCCGGATCGCCCACGAGATCCTGGAGTCCAACCGCGGCTCCGAGAACCTCGTGCTGCTGGGCATCGCCCGCCGCGGCTACCCGCTCGCACAGCGCCTGGCCGCCCGCCTCGAGCAGATCGACGCCGGCTTCCACGCCGCCACGGCCACGGGCCAGCTGGACATCACCATGTACCGGGACGACCTCCGCAGGAACCCCGCCCGCACCCCGCAGCCCACGCTCATCCCCGAGTCCGGGATCGACGGGCGCACCGTGGTGCTCGTGGACGACGTCCTGTGCTCCGGGCGCACCATCCGCGCGGCCCTGGACGCCCTCGTGGACGTGGGCCGCCCGGACGTGGTGCGCCTCGCGGTGCTCGTGGACCGGGGCCACCGGGAGCTGCCCATCCGCGCGGACCACGTGGGCAAGAACCTGCCCACGTCCTCCCGCGAGAAGGTGCGGGTGCTGCTGCGCGAGACCGATCCCCAACCGCGGGCCACCGGCCACGAGGACTGCGTGGTCATCGACGCGCCCGTGACCTCCGACGCCGACGTCGCCCGCTCACCCGGCCGTGCGGCGTCGTCCGCCGCTCGTGGACGGGACGGTGAGCGCCCGTGAAGCACCTGCTGAGCACCACCGACCTCTCGTACGCGGACGCCGTGCGGATCCTGGACACCGCCGACCAGATGGCCGCCGTGTCCTCGCGCGAGGTCAAGAAGCTGCCCGCGCTGCGCGGGCGCACCGTGGTGAACCTGTTCTTCGAGGACTCCACCCGCACCCGGATCTCGTTCGAGACCGCCGCGAAGCGGCTCAGCGCGGACGTGATCAACTTCTCCGCCAAGGGCTCCTCGGTGTCCAAGGGCGAGTCCCTGAAGGACACCGCCCAGACGCTGATGGCCATGAGCGCGGACGCCGTGGTGATCCGCCACGGCTCCTCGGGCGCCCCGCAGCAGCTCGCGGACTCCGGGTGGATCGACGCCGCCGTGGTCAACGCCGGGGACGGCAAGCACGCCCACCCCACCCAGGCCCTGCTGGACGCCATGACTCTGCGCCGGGTGCGCTCGCGCGCCACGAGCGTCGCGAGCACCGGGATGGACCTGGAGGACATGCACGTGGTGATCGTGGGGGACGTGCTGCACTCCCGCGTGGCCCGCTCCAACGTGTGGTTGCTGAGCACCCTGGGCGCCCGTGTGACCCTGGTGGCCCCTCCCACGCTGCTGCCCGTGGCCCTGACCGGCTGGCCGTGCGAGGTCAGCTACGACCTCGACGCCGTGCTGGCCGGGGCCCCGGACGCCGTAATGATGCTGCGCCTGCAGCGCGAGCGTATGAACGCCGCGTTCTTCCCGAGCGAGGCGGAGTACACGCGCGGCTGGGGGCTGACCGCCCAGCGCGTGCGGCGCCTGGAGGAGGCGGGCGCGCCCACGGTGTTCATGCACCCCGGGCCCATGAACCGCGGTCTGGAGATCTCCTCCGAGGCCGCGGACTCCCCGCGCTCCACCGTGCTGGAGCAGGTGGCCAACGGCGTGTCCGTGCGCATGGCCGTCCTCTTCCTGCTGCTCTCCGGTGACGAGAGCTCCCCGAACCCGAGCGAGAACTGAGGTCCTCATGAGCACCTACCTGATCAGCAACGCCCGCCCCGAGGGCGGGGGCCCCTCGGACCTGCTCGTGGTGGACGGGACCGTCACCGCCGTGGGCGCCCCCGGCTCCCTGGACGTCCCCGAGGACGCCGAGGTCATCGACGCCACGGGGCTGATCGCCCTGCCCGGACTCGTGGACATGCACACCCACCTGCGGGAGCCCGGCCGCGAGGACGCCGAGACCGTGGAGACCGGCACCCGCGCCGCGGCCCGGGGCGGCTACACCGCCGTGTTCGCGATGGCCAACTCGAACCCCGTGGCGGACACCGCCGGCGTGGTCGAGCAGGTGTGGCAGCTGGGCCGGGACGCCGGCTGGGCGGACGTGCACCCGGTGGGCGCGGTGACCGTGGGACTGGAGGGCGAGCGGCTGGCCGAGATCCGGGCCATGGCGGAGTCCCGCGCCGCGGTGCGGATGTTCTCCGACGACGGCAAGTGCGTGCACGACCCCGTGCTGATGCGCCGGGCCCTGGAGTACGTCAAGGCCTTCGACGGCATCATCGCCCAGCACGCCCAGGAGCCCCGGCTGACCGAGGGCGCGCAGATGAACGAGGGCGCGGTCTCCGCGGACCTCGGCCTCGCCGGCTGGCCCGCCGTGGCCGAGGAGGCGATCATCGCCCGGGACGTGCTGCTGGCCCAGCACGTGGACTCCCGACTGCACATCTGCCACCTCTCCACGGCCGGCTCCGTGGAAATCGTGCGGTGGGCCAAGGAGCGCGGGGTGACGGTCACGGCCGAGGCCACCCCCCACCACCTGCTGCTCACGGACGAGCTGGTGCGCACCTTCGACCCCGTGTACAAGGTCAACCCGCCGCTGCGCACGGACGAGGACGTCCAGGCCCTGCGCCGGGCCGTGGCAGAAGGCACGATCGACGTGATCGGCACGGACCACGCCCCGCACACCGCCGAGGACAAGGAGTGCGAGTGGTCCTGCGCGGCCCACGGGATGACCGGGCTGGAGACCGCCCTGGCCGTGGTCCAGCACACCCTGGTGGACACCGGGCTGATCGGGTGGCAGCGCGTCGCCCAGATCATGTCCCGCCGCCCGGCGGAGATCCTGGGGCTGACGGACCAGGGCCGGGAGCTGGCACCCGGCGCCCCTGCCAACATCGTGCTGTGGGACCCCACCGGGGCCACGCCCGTGGACCCCTCGCGACACGCGTCCAAGGCCCGCAACAGCCCGTACCGGGGGATGACCCTGCCGGGCGCAGTGCGCGCCACGTTCTACCGCGGCCACCCGGTGGTCCGCGACGGGGAGCTGGCCACACCCCTGGCCCGCTGATCCCCGCAGCCCTCCCGAAAGGTCGTGTCCCCCATGTCGGACAAGCTCGTGCCCACCCTGCTCACCGCCGCGCTCGTGGTGGTGCTCTTCGCCCTGCTCTGGTGGGGCTGGCGGGGCCGCGTGCGACGCCAGGCGGGGGTCTCCGAGCTGACCCCCGCACCACAGGACATCATGAGCCGCGCGAGCACCCGCGTGGACGGGATGTACGTGGTCACCACCTACACCGACCAGCCGCTCGAGCGCATCGCGCGCCACGGGCTGGGGGTGCGCACCAACGCCGAGGCCGTGGTGGCCCCGGACGGGGTGTTCATCAACCGCCAGGGCGCCCCGGACGTGTTCATCCCGCGCCGTGACCTTCGCGCCGTGTCCACCGCCTCCGGGATGGTGGGCAAGTTCGTGGAGCGCGACGGGCTCGTGGTGCTCACCTGGGACCTCGGGGACACCCGCGTGGACACCGGCTTCCGCGCCCGCTCGGGCGAGGGATCCCACGAACTGGAGGACGCGGCGTCGGCCCTGCTGACCGCGTGAGACCCCCGTGCCGGGCCCGCCGCCCCGCACGCTTAACGACACCTGCTCAACGAAAGGAGTTCGCGATGAACTCACCACGGATCCGACCGGCCGTCCTGGTCCTCGAGGACGGCACGGTCTTCGACGGCCGCGCCTGGGGAGCCCCCGGCACCGCCCTCGGGGAGGCCGTCTTCGCCACCGGGATGACCGGCTACCAGGAGACCCTCACCGACCCCTCCTACGCGGGCCAGATCGTGGTCCAGACCGCCCCGCACATCGGCAACACCGGGGTGAACACCGAGGACATGGAGTCCCGGAGGATCTGGGTCAACGGCTTCGTGGTGCGGGACCCCGCGCGCCGGCCCTCCAACTGGCGCAGCGAGCGCACCCTCGACGAGGAGCTCGACGCCCAGGGCGTCACCGGCATCCAGGGCGTGGACACCCGCGCCCTCACCCGCCACCTGCGGGACAAGGGTGCGATGCGCGCGGGGATCTTCTCCGGCGACGACGCCGCACGGCCCGTCCCCGAGCTCGTGCGCCTGGTCTCGGAGCAGCCCGCGATGGCCGGGCGGGCGCTCGCCGAGCAGGTCAGCACGGACGAGACCTACACGGTGGAGCCCGCCGAGCACGGCTGGGACGCACCCGTGAAGCACACCGTGGTGGCCGTGGACCTGGGCATCAAGTCCATGACCCCGCAGCGGCTGGCCGAGCGCGGCGTGCGCGTGAACGTGGTGCCCGCGGACACCACGTTCGCGCGGGTCCGGGAGCTGGACCCGGACGGCGTGTTCTTCTCCAACGGCCCCGGGGACCCCGCCACCGCGGACGAGCAGGTGGCCCTGCTGCGCGAGGTGCTGGACGCCCGCATCCCCTTCTTCGGGATCTGCTTCGGCAACCAGCTGCTGGGTCGCGCCCTTGGCTTCGGCACCTACAAGCTGACCTTCGGCCACCGCGGGATCAACCAGCCCGTCAAGGATCTCGCCACAGGCACCGTGGAGATCACCTCCCATAACCACGGCTTCGCGGTGGACGCCCCCGTGGGGGAGACCGTCACCGCGCCCGAGGCGCGCTACGGGCGCGTCACGGTGTCCCACGTGGGCCTCAACGACAACGTGGTGGAGGGCCTGCGCTGCGAGGACGTCCCCGCGTTCTCCGTGCAGTACCACCCCGAGGCCGCCGCGGGACCCCACGACTCCGCGTACCTCTTCGACCGTTTTGTGGACATGATGGACCGGGCCCCGCAGGGCTCCGGCACGGAAGCAGGAGACAACTGATGCCCCGCAGGCAAGACCTCAACAGCGTCCTGGTGATCGGATCCGGGCCCATCGTGATCGGGCAGGCCGCCGAGTTCGACTACTCCGGCACCCAGGCCCTGCGCGTCCTCAAGGACGAGGGGCTGCGCGTCATCCTGGTGAACTCCAACCCGGCCACCATCATGACCGACCCCGAGTTCGCGGACGCCACCTACGTGGAGCCCATCACCCCGGAGACGGTCGAGAAGATCATCGCCAAGGAGCGCCCCGACGCCGTGCTGCCCACCCTGGGCGGGCAGACCGCGCTGAACACCGCGCTCGCCCTGGACGCCAACGGAGCGCTCGAGAAGTACGACGTCGAGCTGATCGGCGCGGACGTCGCCGCCATCAACCTCGGTGAGGACCGCGAGGCCTTCAAGGGCGTCGTCGAGCGCTGCGGCGCCGAGTCCGCGCGCTCCGTGATCGTGCACTCCATGGACGAGGCGCTCGCCGCCGCGGAGCAGCTGGGCTACCCCATGGTGGTCCGCCCGTCCTTCACCATGGGCGGGCTCGGATCCGGGCTCGCGTACAACGAGACGGACCTGCACCGCATCGCCGGCGCCGGCATCCAGTACTCGCCCACCTCGGAGGTGCTCCTGGAGGAGTCCATCCTGGGGTGGAAGGAGTACGAGCTCGAGATGATGCGCGACGCCAAGGACAACGTGGTGGTCGTGTGCTCGATCGAGAACGTGGACCCCGTGGGTGTGCACACCGGCGACTCCGTGACCGTGGCCCCCGCGCTGACCCTGACCGACCGCGAGTACCAGCGCATGCGCGACATCGCGATCGCCGTGATCCGCGAGGTGGGCGTGGACACCGGCGGGTGCAACATCCAGTTCGCGGTGGAGCCGGACACCGGGCGCATCGTGGTGATCGAGATGAACCCGCGCGTCTCCCGCTCCTCGGCGCTCGCGTCCAAGGCCACGGGCTTCCCGATCGCCAAGATCGCCACCAAGCTCTCGCTGGGCTACACGCTGGACGAGATCCCCAACGACATCACCCGCAAGACCCCGGCGAGCTTCGAGCCCACACTGGACTACGTGGTGGTCAAGGTCCCGCGCTTCGCGTTCGAGAAGTTCCCGGCCGCGGACCCCACGCTGACCACCACCATGAAGTCGGTGGGGGAGGCCATGGCGATCGGGCGCAACTTCACCGAGGCCCTGCAGAAGGCCATGCGCTCTCTCGAGCAGAAGGGCTCGTCCTTCAGCTTCGCCCGCCCGGCCGTGGAGCCCGGGCCCAACACGGTGGCCCGGCTCGTCTCCAAGACCGAGGAGACCACCACCGAGCGGCTGCGCAACGTGCAGCGCGCCCTGCTGGCTGGCGCCACGGTGGAGCAGGTCTTCGGGGCCACCTCCATCGACCCCTGGTTCCTGGACCAGATCCAGCTGCTCAACGAGACCGCGGACCTGATCCGAGAGGACCCGGACCTGCACCCGGAGACCCTGCGGGAGGCCAAACGCCACGGCTTCTCGGACGCCCAGATCGGCGAGCTCGTGCACTTGGACGAGTCAGTGGTGCGCGGGATCCGCCACGCACTGGACATCCGCCCGGTCTACAAGACCGTGGACACGTGCGCCGCGGAGTTCGAGGCGTTCACCCCCTACCACTACTCGTCCTACGACCGCGAGACGGAGGTGGCCCCGCACGAGAAGCCCTCCGTGATGATCCTGGGCTCCGGGCCCAACCGGATCGGGCAGGGCATCGAGTTCGACTACTCCTGCGTGCACGCCTCCATGGTGCTGCGCGATGCCGGGTACGAGACCGTGATGGTCAACTGCAACCCCGAGACCGTGTCCACCGACTACGACATCTCCACGCGGCTGTACTTCGAGCCGCTCACGTTCGAGGACGTCATGGAGGTCGTGGAGACCGAACGCCGCACCGGCGGGCTGCTGGGCGTGTTCGTGCAGCTGGGCGGGCAGACCCCACTCAAGCTCGCGGCGGACCTCAAGGCGGCGGGGGTGCCGATCCTGGGCACGAGCCCCGAGGCCATCGACCTCGCGGAGGACCGCGGCGAGTTCGCGCGCGTGCTCACGGAGGCCGGGCTGCGCCAGCCCAAGAACGGCACGGCGCACGACTTCGAGGAGGCCAGCCGGATCGCCCACGAGATCGGCTACCCCGTGCTCGTGCGCCCCTCGTACGTGCTGGGTGGGCGCGGCATGGAGATCGTCTACGACGAGGCATCCCTGAAGACCTACCTGGACAACGCCACGGAGGTCAGCCCCAGCCGTCCGGCGCTGATCGACAAGTTCCTCGAGGACGCCATCGAGATCGACGTGGACGCGCTGTTCGACGGCCGTGACTGCTACGTGGGCGGGATCATGGAGCACATCGAGGAGGCGGGGATCCACTCCGGCGACTCGGCGTGCGTGCTGCCGCCCATCACCCTGGCCCCGGACGTCGTCACCCGCGTGCGGGAGGCCACGGAGGCGATTGCCCGCGGCGTGGGCGTGAAGGGTCTGATCAACCTGCAGTTCGCGCTCGCGTCGGACGTGCTGTACGTGATCGAGGCCAACCCGCGCGCCTCGCGCACCGTGCCGTTCGTCTCCAAGGCCACGGGCGTGCAGATGGCCAAGGCCGCCGCGCTGATCGGCACGGGCCGCACCGTGGCGCAGCTGCGCGCCGAGGGCGTGCTGCCCGCGGACCACGACGGCACCACCCTGCCGGAGGGCACCCCCACCGCGGTCAAGGAGGTCGTGCTGCCGTTCGCCCGGTTCCGCACCCCCGAGGGCACCGTGGTGGACTCGCTGCTCGGTCCCGAGATGCGCTCCACGGGCGAGGTCATGGGCGTGGACAAGTACTTCGACACGGCGTTCGCCAAGGCGCAGGCCGCGGCGGGCGGGCCGCTGCCCACCTCGGGCTCCCTGTTCGTCTCCGTGGCCAACAAGGACAAGCGCTCCGCGGTGATCCCGGTCAAGATGTTCGCGGACCTGGGCTTCGAGATCGTCTCCACGGGCGGCACCGCCGAGGTGCTGCGGCGCAACGGCATCGAGTCCACGGTGGTGGCCAAGATCGCGGACGCCGAGGGCGAGGAGCCCACGGTCGCGGACCTGATCACGGACGGGAGGATCGACCTGATCTTCAACACGCCCTCCGGCGGTCAGGCCGCGCGCGGGGACGGGTACCAGATCCGCGCCGCCGCGACCTCCGTGGGCGTGCCCACCATGACCACGGTCTCGGAGCTCGGGGCCGCGCTGCAGGCCATCACCGCGCAGCGGCAGTACTCGTGGGACGTGACCTCCCTGCAGGAGCACGAGCAGACCCTGCGTGAGCGCGCCGCCCAGGAGGCCTCCCGTGACTGAGTCCCCCCGCGGGCGCCACAGCGCCGGGACCCCCCTCGACGCCGCCGGGTCGGAGCCGACGACGCCGCCGGCGCACCGCGGGGGCCCGGCCGCCGGTTCCGGGCGTGAGCCCTTCGGGGCGAGGCTGCAGCGCGCGATGGCCGAGCGGGGCCCGCTGTGCGTGGGCATCGACCCCCACCCGGGGCTGCTCGACGCCTGGGGGCTGCCGCGCACCGCGCAGGGGCTGGAGTCCTTCTCCCTGCGGGTCGTGGAGGCTGCGGCCGGCCACGCCGCGGCGCTGAAGCCGCAGGTGGCGCTGTTCGAGGCCTACGGCTCGGCGGGCCTCGCCGTGCTGGAACGCGTGCTCGCCGAGTCCGCCGCCGCGGGAGTGCTCAGCATCGCGGACGCCAAGCGCGGTGACATCGGCTCCACCATGGCGGCCTACGCCTCGGCCTGGCTCAGCGACGGGTCGCCCCTCGCGGCCGACGCCGTGACGCTGAGCCCGTACCTGGGCTTCGAGTCGCTGCGCCCCGCGCTGGACCTCGCGCGGCAGACCGGGCGCGGGACGTTCGTGCTCGCGCTGACCTCCAACCCGGAGGGTGCGAGCGTGCAGCACGTGGGCGGCACCGGGTCTGTCGCGGCCAGGGTGCTCGCCGCGGTGGCGCGGGAGAACCGGCACTCGGGCGGGGGAGCGGGCGCGGCGGCGTCGTCCCCCACGGCCGGGAACCCCGGCGGAGCGCGTCACACGGGGGATCGTGACCAAATCGTGACGTCCCCCGAAACCGGCGGGATGGGCTCGTGCGGAGCGGTGATCGGAGCCACCGTGGGCCCCGCCCTGGAGCGGCTGGAGATCGACCTGGGCGGGCTCGGCGGGCCGATTCTTTCCCCGGGCTTCGGGGCCCAGGGCGCCGACGCCGCCGCGGTGGCACGCGTGTTCTCCCAGGTCAGGCCCATGGTTCTCGCCAACTCCTCACGGGACGTGCTGTCCCACGGCCCGGACGTGCGCGCCCTGCGCGAGGCCGTGGACCGCTCGTCGGAGGCCCTCGCCACGGCGTTGGCCATCCGCTGAGCACCCCGAGAACGCCCCCCGGAGCCCGCGACCAGCGGCGTGCCGGGGGGCCTTTCTCGTATGTACGGACGCAAAGCCGTCGGGTACTTTCGGGAAGGACGGCTCCCGTGCGCCTGCCCCCAACCGGGCCACCGGGTGGGCCGTAGGGCTACGAGGAGGAGAGCTGGGCATGGCACTGCGGCCATTGACGGATGACGAGCGCGCACTCGCGCGGGAGAAGGCCACGGCGGCCAGGACCGCCCGGGCCCAGATCAAGAAGGGGCTGCGGGACGGCTCCGTGAGTGTCGCGGAGGTGCTGCGCCGCAGCGAGGACGACGAGGCCGTCAGCCGCCTGAAGGTCACCGAGCTGCTCGAGTCCACGCCCGGGATCGGCAAGGTCCGCTCCGCGGCGATCATGGAGCAGATCGGCATCGCCCCCACCCGGCGGGTCCGTGGACTGGGACAGCACCAGCGCCGAGCGCTCGTGGACTACCTGGACCGCTGAGCGGCCCGCGTGCGGTGCACGCACCAGTTGGTACAGTGACGGTCGAGTTCCGCCCGACCGTCGCCGTAGCACCCCTGGAGGTTCCCGTGTCCCCGACTCCCACCGTGACCGTTCTGGCCGGACCCACGGCGGTGGGCAAGGGCACGGTCTCCACCTACGTGCGGGACCACTATCCCGAGGTGTGGCTCTCGGTCTCCGCGACCACGCGGGCCCCCCGACCCGGTGAGGTGGACGGGGTGCACTACTTCTTCGTCAGCGACGAAGAGTTCGACCGCATGATCGACGAGCACGACCTGCTCGAGTGGGCCGTGGTGCACAACCTCAGCCGCTACGGCACGCCGCGCCACAAGGTCGAGGAGGCGCTGGCCGCCGGGCGCAGCGTGCTGCTGGAGATCGACCTGCAGGGTGCACGTAGCATCCGCCAGGCCATGCCCGAGGCGCAGTTCGTGTTCCTGGCCCCGCCGAGCTGGGACGAGATGGTGCACCGGCTGGTCGGCCGGGGCACCGAGACCCCCGAGCAGCAGCAGCGCCGGCTGGAAACGGCTAAACTGGAACTCGCGGCGCAATCGGAGTTCGACCACACGGTGGTCAACGACACCGTGGAACGCGCCGCCGCCGAACTCGTGGCACTCATGGGACTGCCGGGTGAGCAGGGGCGCTGAGCGCTCCGCCACCTGACGCCGAACACCGCGCGGCACCCGCACGCCACCGACATCCACGTCCACCACAGGAGTCATGACACACGTGAGCACGAACAACGAAGGCATCGTCAACCCGCCCGTCGATCGGCTGCTCGACAAGACGGATTCCAAGTACGGACTCGTGATCTTCGGCGCCCGCCGGGCCCGCCAGATCAACGCGTACTACTCGCAGTTGCACGAGGGCCTGTTCGAGTACGTGGGACCGCTGGTGGACACCAAGCTCAACGAGAAGCCCCTGTCCATCGCGTTCCGCGAGATCGACGAGGGCCTGATCGAGGCGGACCACGTCGCGGACGCCGGGTTCACCCCCAACGGCCAAATGGTCAGCGACGAGCCCACCGCCACCGAGATGTTCACGGGCGACTTCTTCGCCCAGGGCGAGGAGCAGGACTCCACGGCCATGTTCTCCGACGGCGCCCAGCTGCCGGCCGCCGAGGAGACCGTCGAGACCACGGAGACCGTCGAGGAGACCACCGAGGCCCCCTCCGAGTCCTCCGATCAGTGACGCAGCCGCACTCCGGCCACGCCCCCGCTCCCGTCCGGCCCGCGCCCCTGCGCGTGGTGCTGGGCGTGGGCGGGGGCATCGCCGCATACAAGGCCGCGCTGGTCTCGCGGCTGCTGTCCGAGGCGGGCCACCACGTGGTGCCCATGCCCACCCGGGCGGCGCTCGAGTTCGTGGGCGCCCCCACGTGGGAGGCGCTCACGGGGGAGCACGTCTCGGAGTCCGTGTTCGACCGCGTGGACACCGTCAACCACGTGGCCCAGGGCCAGGCCGCGGACCTCGTGGTGATCGCCCCCGCCACCGCGGACCTGATGGCGCGCCTCGCCCACGGCCACGCGGACGACCTGCTGAGCACCACGGTGCTCGCCACCTCGGCCCCGGTGCTGCTCGCCCCGGCCATGCACACCGAGATGTGGCACAACCCCGCCACGCAGCGCAACGTGGCCCTGCTGCGGGAGCACGGCCACACGGTCATGGAGCCCGCCACGGGCCGTCTCACCGGAACAGACAGCGGCCCCGGCCGGCTGCCCGAGCCGCAGCAGATCGTCGACGCCGCCCTGGCCCTTGCCGAGCGCGCGGCCCGTGCCTCCGGGACGGGACCGTCCGGTGCGGCCTCGTCGTCCGCCGGGACCCCCACGGACTCCGCCGCGGCCGGGTCCGCGGGTTCCGTCGCTCCCGCGCACGACGCCGCCGGGGCCCCTGCCACGGGCGGCGACGCCCCGCGCTCCGGTGCCCTGGCCGGGCGGCGCGTGCTGGTCACGGCCGGCGGCACCCGCGAGGCCCTGGACCCCGTGCGCTTCCTGGGCAACCGCTCCTCGGGCAAGCAGGGCGTGGCGCTGGCCCGCGCGGCCCGCGAGGCCGGCGCGGACGTCCACCTGATCGCGGCCCACGTGGAGACCCCCCTGCCGGAGGACCTGCGGATCACCCGGGTGTCCTCCGCGCGCGAGCTCGAGGAGGCGACGCTCACGGCAGCGGCCGAGAGCGACGTCGTGGTCATGGCAGCCGCCGTGGCGGACTTCCGCCCGGACACCGTGGGCGAGCACAAGATGAAGAAGTCCGAGGACGGCACGGACCCCGTGATCCGGCTGGTGCGCAACCCGGACATCCTGCGCGCAGTGGTCGCGCGACGGGACGAGCGCGGCCCGGACCAGCTCGTGGTGGGCTTCGCGGCGGAGACCGGGGACGCCGAGCACTCGGTGCTTGAGTTCGGTCGCGCCAAGCTGGCCCGCAAGGGCTGCGACCTGCTCGTGGTCAACGAGGTGGGCACCGACAAGGTCTTCGGCCGGGACGACACCGAGGTGCTCGTGCTCTCCGCCCGCGGCGGGGAGGAGACCTCCGTGCGGGGCAGCAAGGACGAGGTCGCGCGGGCGGTCGTGCAGCGCATCGCGCGCGAACTGGGTGTCGGCGACGCCGGGTAATGTGGTGGCGTGAGCGCATCGACTGAGCACCTGAGAATCTTCACGTCCGAGTCCGTGACCGAGGGCCACCCGGACAAGATCTGCGACCAGATCTCGGACTCCATTCTGGACGCGCTGCTCAGCGAGGACCCCCAGTCCTCCGTGGCCGTGGAGACCATGGTCACCACGGGCCTCGTTCACGTGGCCGGCGAGGTCAAGACGGACGCCTACGTGGAGATCCCGCACATCGTGCGCAAGACCCTGCTGGACATCGGCTACAACTCCTCCGTGCACGGTTTCGACGGCGAGTTCTGCGGCGTGTCCATCAGCGTGGGGGAGCAGTCCAACGAGATCTACGACGGCGTCTTCAACTCGCTCGAGGAGCGCACCGGGATCGCCAAGGACCCGCGGGACGCACAGGGCGCCGGGGACCAGGGCATCATGTTCGGCTACGCCTCGGACGAGACCGACGCCCTGATGCCCGCCCCGATCCTGCTCGCGCACCGGCTCTCCGAGCAGCTCACGCGCGTGCGCAAGACCGCCGTGCTGCCCGAGCTGCGCCCGGACGGCAAGACCCAGGTGACCTTGGGCTACGACGGCCAGACCCCGGTCTCCGTGGACACCGTGGTGGTCTCCTCCCAGCACGCGGAGAACTACGACCTCGACCAGCTCACGAGGGACATCACCGCGAGCGTTATCACCCCCGTGCTGGAGGACTCCGGGCTGGACCTCTCCGGCACGCGGATCATCGTGAACCCGGCGGGCAACTTCGTGCGCGGCGGGCCCGTGGGGGACGCCGGGCTCACCGGGCGCAAGATCATCGTGGACACCTACGGCGGCATGGCCCGACACGGCGGTGGCGCGTTCTCGGGCAAGGACCCCTCCAAGGTGGACCGCTCCGCGGCGTACGCGATGCGCTGGGTGGCCAAGAACGTGGTCGCGGCCGGGCTCGCGCGCCGCGCGGAGGTCCAGGTGGCGTACGCGATCGGCCAGGCCCACCCGGTGGGTCTGTACGTGGAGACCTTCGGCACCGAGACCGTGGACCCGGTGCGCATCGAGAACGCGATCACCGAGGTCTTCGACCTCCGCCCGCTCGCCATCATCGAGGACCTGGACCTCAAGCGCCCCATCTACGCCAAGACCGCGGCCCACGGGCACTTCGGCCGCAACGACCCCGACTTCACGTGGGAGCGCACCGACCGGGTGCAGGAGCTGCGTTCCGCCGCGGGGCTGTGAGCCCCGACCCCGCTGGGACGGAGCCCGCCACGCCGGGGTCTCCCAAGCTGGAGTCGGCGGGCACCGCGCGCCCGGACTCCGCGACTGCGGGTTCCGTCCCCGCGGACCGGGACACCCCCGAGCGGGACACGTCTGGTGAGCAGCTCGCGCTCGCGGGTCTGCCCGAGGCTGCACCCCCGCCGCAGCCGCGTACTTCGCCCCGAAAGGCCCTGGGCTCCGAGGGCCGCGCGGCGCACGACCCCGTGGCCAAGGTCCTGCTCGAGGCCTACGTCCCGCACCTGGACCGGGTCTTCGACTACCGCGTGACCGCTGCCCTCAATGACCAGGCGGTCGTGGGGTCCAAGGTCTCGGTGGTTTTCGCGGGCCGGAAGATGTCCGGGTGGGTCGTGGATCGCGTGGCCCACACGGACGTCCCCGAGGACCGATTGCTGCCCATCCGCCGTGTGCTCACGCCGCTGCCGGTGGCCCGCCCCGAGATCGTCGAGCTCGCGCAGGCCGTGGCCGAACGCTGCGCGGGCACGGTCGCGGACGTCCTGCGGGTCGCGATCGCCCCGCGGGTCGCGCGGGTGGACAAGGAGTTCGCCGCTCCCAAAGCCGCCGAGACCTCCGAGACGGGCGTCGTGAATGCGGACGACGACGCCGTGGTGCCGGTCGGCATATCAGCGGGCCCCGCTTCCGACGGCGCCGCCGATGCGGACCCGACCGCGGCCCCCGAGCTCGAACACGCGTGGTCGTCCACCGGGGAACCCGTGACGACCGGCTGGCAGCACTACGCGGGCGGGCCGGAGTTCGTGGCGTCCGTGGGGCGCGGTGAGCCGGCGCGCGCGGTCCTGGAGGTACTGCCCTCGGCCGAGGACCACGACTGGGCAGGGCTGACCGCGAGCGCCATGGCCACCGCGTACGCCGCTGGCCGTGGGGCTGTGGGCGTGGTCGCGGACCACAAGGCACTGGAGCGGCTCGAACGGGCGCTGTGCGAGCTGGTGGGGGAGGACGCCGTCGTCCGCCTGCACGCCGACGACGGACCCACGCCCCGCTACCGGGGGTTCCTCGAGCTCGCGCTCGGGAAGAAGCGCCTGGCTGTGGGCACGCGCTCGGCCGCGTATGCGCCGGTGCAGGACCTCGCGCTTGTGTGTTGTCATGACGACGGGGACGTGAACTTCGTGGAGCAGCGCGCCCCCTACCAGCACACGCGGGACGTGTTGTTGCTGCGCACCCAGCAGCAGGGTCTGGCCGCGCTGTTCACGGGGTACGCGGTGAGTCCCGAGGCGCTGCGGCTCGTGGCCACGGGGTGGGCGGCGCGCGTGGCACCAGATCGCGCGGACCTGCGCCGGTTCTCCCCGCGCATCGAAGCGACCTCCGATTCCTACAACACCGCCCTCGACCCGCTCGCGGCGCGCGCCCGGTTGCCGCACGAGGCGTTCCGGGTGGCACGCGAGGCCCTGAAGTCCGGGCCCGTGCTCGTGCAGGTGGCGCGCAAGGGCTATGCTCCCGTGCTCGCCTGCCAGCGGTGCCGTACGCCCGCGCGCTGCCAGGCATGCGACGGGCCCCTCGCGCTGGATTCCGCCCACGCCGTGCCGGTGTGCACGTGGTGCGGGCGCCACGCCCATGACTGGCGGTGCGTGGAGTGTGGGTTCACCCGGGTGCGATTGAGCACCGTGGGGGCGTCCCGGACCGCGGAGGAGCTGGGCCGTTCGTTCCCGCAGGTGCCCGTGATCTCGTCGAGCGACCGCACCGTGCGGCCCCGGGTGGGGTCCGCCCCGGCGCTCGTGGTGGCGACGCCGGGAGCGGAGCCCGTCGCGGACGGCGGCTACGCCGCCGCGCTGCTGCTGGACGGCAACCGGATGCTTGCCCGGCCGTGGCTGCGTGCGGAGGAGCAGACCCTGCGCCGGTGGTTCAACGCCGCCGCCCTGGTGCGGGCGTCCTCCGACGGGGGCACCGTGGTGGTCACGGCGGACCAGGACCGTGCCGTCTCGGCGCTCGTGCGCTGGGACCCGGCTGGGCACGCAGAGCGAGAGCTGCGGGAGCGCCACGAGCTGGGTCTGCCACCGGCTGTGCGGACAGCGGCGCTGACCGGCCCGCGGGATGCCGTGGACGCCACCCTGCGGGACCTCGCCTTGCCCGAGCGCGTTCGTGTGGTTGGCCCCGCACCGGTGGAGCAGACTCCCGGCAATGGCGCCGACCTTGTAGAGGCCGTCACCAACGACGCCGCCACTCTGGACGGTGCCGACGCCGCCCGCTCCTCGGAGCGCGGCGGGAACCGGCCCTACCGTGCGCTGCTGTTCTTCGGCTTCGGGATCGCCCCGCGGGTCACCAGTGCCCTGCGGGCGGAGAAGGCGCGCGCTTCGGCGCTGCGCGAACACGCACCCGTCACGGTGCGCTGCGACGTCGCCGACCTGCTGTAGGGCGCGTCACAGCCGTCGTCGACGAACCCTGACGTGCCGCGGATCGCGAGGCGGGGCCCGGACCGCACGCGTGCACCAGGACTGGCTGACCTGCTCAGTCAAATGTGTCGAACTGTTAATCCTCGTGCACGGGGTGGACGTGGCAGTCCTACGTTGGAGGGCACGTTCACGCGGGGTGGCACCGCGCACCGGGGCAGAGAGTCCCGGCGTGCGCCCGAGTCATCACCGCAGACCCGTTCCCGAAAGGATCCGCATGTCGCTGCAGCTCATTGAAATTGTTCCCGCCGTGGCCGAGAAGGAGGCCGTGCGCTCGATCATCGACGCGACGTCGAGCGCTGTCACGCAGGCCTCTGCCGAACTCATCGAGTCCCAGGTGACGGCGGACCACGCTCGCGTGTTCGTCATCGTGGAGACGCAGCAGGACACGCCCGAGGGTCTTGCGCAGACCGTGCGCACGGCGCTGGGGGATTCCGTCACCGAGGTCACCGGCCCGGACGAGGTGCGCCTGGTGGGCGCGGAGCTCGATGACATCAAGAAGCTTCGTGGCCAGACCGACTACCTCGTGGAGTGGGACATCCCCGCCGAAATCACCATGGAGCAGTACCTCACCCGCAAGAAGGCGAACTCGCCCAAGTACGCCGAGGTTCCCGAGGTGTCGTTCCTGCGCACCTACGTCCGCGAGGACACCGCCAAGTGCCTGTGCTTCTACAACGCACCGGACGAGGACGCCGTGGCGCGCGCCCGCGCGGCCGTGGACACCCCCTTCGACCGGATGTTCAAGCTCGAGGTCTGAGTCCCGCGCCCACCCATCACCACCACCGGGTGCCGCAGCCCACCACGGGCCGCGGCACCCGGCGCACGCCCCGTCAGAACGGAACCCATGTCCCAGCCCAGTGCTTCGGCAACCCTCGAGACTGCCTCCGACCAGGAACTCCTGGCCCCACTGACCGACTACCCGGAACACGGCCTGGTCCGGGCACGCGCGGCCGAGCGTGCCAGGGCCACCGACGAGGCGGACACCACCCCGTTCGAGACCCTGCGCGAGCTCGGGCAGCGGGGCCTGCTGGACCTGGGTCTCGGGGGCGGGGACCTGCGTGGACAGGCAGCCGTCGTCTTCGACCTCGCGTCCGAGTGCACGGCCACGGCGTTCTCACTGTGGGGCCACCGCTCTGGCCTCGAGTACCTCGACGCGGTGGGGGCGCCCGTCGCGTCTGAGCTGCGCACCGGTGACGTGCCGCTGTGCTCCGCCATGGCACCGGCGTTCAAGGCCGCGGCGGGCATCGGTGAGATCCCCGTGACGCTCACCCGCCGGGGGGACCACCTGGTGCTCGACGGCACCGTGCCGTGGGCCTCGAACCTGTACCCGGACGCCGTCGTGATCCTGCCGGTCGTCCGGGAGGACGGACGCCCCGCGATCGTCCGCACCCGCGTGGCGGCCCGCGGGGTCAGCGTGCGGCCGCTGGAGAACCTCATGGCGCTCAACGCCACGGCGTCCGGCATCCTGCGCCTGGAGGGCGTGGAGATCGACGCGGAGCAGGACGTCCTCACCGAGGACGTCCCCGGGTTCCTGGCCACGGTCCGCGGACCGTTCCTGCTGCTGCAGACCTCGTTCTGCCTCGGTCTCTCCGCGGCGGCGCTGACGAGCGCGCGGGAGAACCTGGGCGGCGTCGGCGAGATGTTCCGCGAGGACCTGGACGACGCCGTGGCGGAGCAGCAGCGCCTGCGCACAGACCTCGTGCGCCTGGCACGCGAGCCCCGCGCCGCCGCCCCTCGTGAGTTGCTGCAGCTGCGCCTCGACGCCGCGCTGCTCACGGGTGGAGCCACCCGGCTGGAGTCGAAGATCGTCGGGGGCCGCGGCTACGCTCTGACCTCGCCCACCGCCCGCCGCGCCCGGGAAGCCGCGTTCCTGCCGGTCCAGTCACCCACGGAGGGTCACCTGCGGTGGGAACTGCGCAGGCTCGGGTGATCCCCGCGCAGGGGCACGACGGCACCACGGGAGCCGCAGGCTCGACCGGTGCCGCACTGTGCGTGCGCGGTGTGCGCAAGACCTATCCGGGCGCTGGGCGGCCCGCCCTCGACGGCGTGGACCTCACCTTGCACCGGGGCGAGACTCTCGCCGTGCTCGGACCCAGTGGCTCCGGCAAGTCCACCCTGCTGCGCGCCATCGCCGGCCTCGAAACCCTCGACGAGGGCACCATCGAGTTCGGAGACCCGGATGCCCGCCTGGCCGTCGTGTTCCAGTCCCCGGCGCTGTTCCCATGGCTGTCCGTGCGGCGCAACGTCGCCCTCGGCGGCAGGTACCGCCGCAATCGCGACCGCTTCGACGACGAGCACGTGGGCGAGCTGCTCGAGATCCTCGGCCTCTCCCACCTCGCCCACACCCCCGTGCAGGAGCTCTCCGGCGGCCAGGCCCAGCGGGTCTCCGTGGGCAGGGCGCTCGCCGTGCGCCCGGACGTGCTGCTGCTCGACGAACCCTTCAGCGCGCTGGACCCCGCCACCCGCGAGGACCTGCAGCAGTGGCTGCGGCAGCTGACCACTGACCTCGGACTGACGGTCTTCCTGGTCACGCACGACGTCGCCGAAGCCATGGCGCTGGGGGACCGCATCGGCTTCTTCGCCGGCCCGCGCGGTTTTCGGCGGCAGTGGGTTCCGTCCCAGGACGGCACCACGGCCCGACAGATTCTCGCGACGTACCGCGGCACGGACGACGAAGCGGGAACCTGGGAGATATGAGCGGCTCTCTCACCACACGGCGGGCCGTCCTGCGCGCCGGGACCGCGGCGGTGGCACTGACGGGTGCGGCGTGGGGCGCCGGTTCCCTCTACACGGGAACCCGCATCGGCAGCGGTGGTGACGGCGGCTCACGGCCCGTGCGCATCGGGTACCTGCCGATCACTGATGCCGCGCCCCTGCTGGTGGCCCACGCCAACGGCTACTACGACGACGCCGGGGTGGCCGTCGCGCGGCCCGTCCTGTTCCGCAGCTGGTCCTCGCTGTCCGAGGCCTTCGTGGCGGGCAAGGTGGAGGCCATCCACATGCTCATGCCCATGGCCCTGTACATGCGCTACGAGCTGCAGGCGGACGTGCGGATCACGGCGTGGAACCACACGAACGGCTCCTCGCTCACTGTGCACCCGGAGATCACGGACCTGGCGGGGCTTGCCGGCCGCACCGTGGCGATCCCCGCCTGGTGGTCCATCCACAACGTGGTGGTGCAGAAGATGCTGCGCGCCGAGGGGCTGACACCCGTGATGCGTGAGAGCCCGTCCGCGAGCGCCCGGACCGTGGCGCTGGTCCCCATGGCTCCCTCGGACATGCTGCCCGCACTGAACAACGGGGTGATCGGCGGGTACGTGGTCGCGGACCCGTTCAACGCGGCCGCAGAGGCGAAGCACGTGGGCACGATCCACCGGTTCCTGGGGGACGTGTGGCGGGACCACGCCTGCTGCGTGACCATGCTGCGCGGGGAGCTGCTGAGAGATCGTCCCGAGCAGGCGGCGGGTTTCATGGACGCGCTGGTCCGGGCCCAGGCGTGGGCGCGGACGAACCGCCCCGAGACCGCGGCGGTGCTGGCCTCCGGCTACCTCCCGCAACCGAAGCCCGTGATCCAACGGGCCCTGACCTACACCGCGGCCGCGCATGCCGACGCCCTGCACCACCCTGACTGGCACGGCGAGTCCCTGGACTTCCGGCCCTACCCGTACCCGAGCTTCACGCAGGAGCTGGTGCGCGCGATGCAGGACACGGTGGTGGATGCCCCCGCCGGGTTCCTCACCGGGCTCGATCCTGCCGCCGCGCACCGCGAGCTGGTGGACGACGCACTGGTGACCCGCAGCATCGCAAGGGCAGGCGGCTGGGGTGCGTTCGGGATGCACGGCACCACACGCACCGAGGAGATCCAGGCATGAGTCCTACATCCCGCGGCACGCCCGAGAGCACCGGCACGGATCTCGCCGCCGCGCCGTCGGCGGGTGCGCACAGTGACCGGGCGAGTTCGCCGTCCCCGCCCCGGGGACGGGCGGGCGGGGGCGCCGGACGAGGTGCGGCCGTGGCCTGGGGCACGTTCGGCGTCCTCGTGACCGTGGCGGCGTGGTGGGCGTTCACCCACGCGGCCGCCGGCGGGTCCACGATGATCGCGGCCTTCCGCCCCGAGCAGCTGCCGGGTGCCGTTGGTTCGCTCCTGGAACGCGGAGTTGTGGTCCAGGACGCGGTCACGAGTCTGTGGCGCCTGCTCGGCGGTCTGTTGCTGGCGACGGCGATCGGCGTACCGCTGGGACTGGTGATCGGTTCCTGGCAACGGGTGCGGTGGGCGAGCGCGCCCGTGGTGCAGTTCCTGCGGATGGTCTCGCCGCTGTCGTGGGCACCGGTGGCCGTGGCCCTGTTCGGAGTGGGCAGCGCGCCGGTGGTCTTCCTCGTGGCCGCCGCCGCCGTGTGGCCGATCACCCTGAACACCGCGGCGGGAGTCGCCGCGCTGGACCCGGCCCACCTCCGCGTGGCACGTACCCTGGGCGCGACGCCGTTCGAGCGGCTGCTCACGGTGGTGTTTCCGAGCATCCGTCCTTACGTCATGACCGGGGTGCGCCTAGCGCTGGGCATCTCGTGGGTCGTGCTGGTGCCCGCGGAAATGCTGGGGGTCAGCACCGGGCTGGGCTACGAGATCCTCAACGCGCGGGACCGTCTGGCCTACGACGAGATGCTCGTGGTGATCCTCGTCATCGGGCTGCTCGGCATCGCGCTGGACGCCCTGGCCCAGTGGCTGCTGCGGGAACGGGTGGTGCGCACCTGAGGGGGCCGACGACGTCGCCCCCGGTCACCACTCGGAGCGCTGTCTGCTCACACGTGCAGGGCTGAGTCCCCCAGGGCCGAGTACCGGGGAGCGGAGCACCGCGTCGCGTCACCCCGGACGGGACCCCGCGCTGTGGCGCGGAGAGGTGGTACCCATCGCCGAGGTGCAGGGGCCTGCCGGGGAATAAGACGGTCCGCAGCCACTCGGAAGTGAGCCCCAGGTAGTACCGCTGGTACATCTGCAGCATCTAGCACGCCAGCGAAACCAGCACGCGGGCGAGAAGAAGCAGCGACCACTTCACAGGGTCGGGCGGCGCACCCACCCGGTGCCGGGGCCGGTGAGCCACCTCACCATGGCCGGCCCTTCGACGGCCCGGACCACCACGGTCACCCGGGGTAGTAGACAGAAAACAGGACCCGGTTCTCGTGCCCCGGCCCACGCCGCGGGTGTTCACAGCCCAGCTCAGGTGCGTTGGTGCAGCTCCCACGCCAGGTCCAGCAGGTCCCGCGCGGAGTCCTCCCAGGAGTGCTCGCAGATCCGCTCCAACCCCGCGAGCACGCGCTCGTGGGCCACGGCAGGGTTCGTGAGTTCGCGCACCCGGGCGGCGAACGCGGCGTCGTCGTCCACCGGGGCGTAGCCCGCGGCGTCCCCGGCGACCTCGCGGAAGATCGGCAGCTCGGAGCAGACCACGGGCGCCCCCTCGGCGAAGGCCTCCACGAGCGGCAATCCGTAGCCCTCCGCGCGGGACGCGGTGACGAGGGCGGCGCACGTGGACAGCAGCTCGCGGTACTCGGCCTCGCCCACTCCGCCGTGGAAGACCACGCGGGCCCCGGCCGGGACGAGGGCCTGCAGCTCGGCGCGGCGCGCGGGGGAGATGCGCGAGAGCAGGTGCAGGGTGTGGCCGGGCAGGTGCGCCATGGCCCGCAGCAGGGTCTCCACGTTCTTGTACGGCAGGAACGAGCCCATGTACACGAGGTCCGTGCCGCGCTGCGGAAGCCGCGCGAGTGCCTTGTCCTCGGGGATTCCCGCCCACGGCGCCGCGTTGGCCACCACGCGCACGTGGCGCTTCGTGAGGCGGTGGGCCAGGATCTGCTGCCGGGAGGTCTCGGAGACCGTGGCCACGGCGTCCGCGCGGTTGAGGGTGAGCCGCTGCGGCCACCAGGCCCTGTGGTAGGCGCGCCAGCCCCACTGCACCGGCAACGGCAGGTCGCCCGGGGGCTGGGGGTGCTCGTAGTAGATCAGGTCGTGCAGTGTGAGGATCAGCCGGTACCGGCGCCCCAGGGAGCCCATGGTCTGCATGGGGGAGAACACCACGTCCGGGTCGAAGCGGTTGGCCGCGAGCGCCGTGAGGACCTCGGCGGGGGAGGTGACCGGGGGTCCCGTGACCGTGGCGACGTCCTCGGGCACGAACGCCCGCTGGGCAGGGTCGCTGACCAGCGCGCACAGCCGCACCCGCGGATCCTGCCGCGCCGCGCGTGCGGTGGCGGCGAGCAGCTCGGTGCTGTAGCGGCTGATGCCGTCGTGGTGGTCGGTGCGGATGTAGCGGGCGTCGAAGAGCAGCTTCACCGCTCGGACTCCCCGGACAGTCCGCGCGCCCGGGTCTCCCGGCGGAACTGCGCGGCGCTCGCGTCGGGGTCCACGGCCGGCAGCATCCCGGTGAGCTGGTCCGGGGTGGACACGGTGGTGTCCGCGTGGGGCAGCTGGTCGTAGCCCTCCAGCGGCTCGGGAGCGGGGGACTCCAGGAAGTCCTCGATCATCCGCGCGGCGGTCTGCGGCGCCTCGTAGTGGATCAGGTGCCCCACCCCGGGGATGATCTGCAGGCTGTGGCTGCGGATCCAGGAGGCCATGGTGCGCTGGGAGTCCACGGAGCCGAGGTCGTCCAGCTCGCCCACGATCAGCAGGGTGGGCATGGTGAGCTTCATGGCCACCTCGGCCACGGTGCGGGAGATCGAGGCGTCGTAGGCCTGGGTGAGCACGTCCCGGTTGGCGAACGTGTTGAAGTACGCCTGGTGCTGGCGCAGCGCGTAGTGCTTGATCTCGGGGTCGTCGGACTTGATCATCACGTCCGTCATGAGCTTCACCACGGCGTTCGAGGACAGCAGCCGGGTGCCCAGCCGGCGGGGCATGGTGGCACCCGCGCCGTAGTACAGCCGGGTGAGCTTGGTCAGGGACTTCTGCGACCCGCTCAGTGCGGGCTGGGAGATCGGGTTGATGAGCACCAGGCGCTCGACCATCGAGGGGTGCTCGGCGGCGAAGTGCGCGGCCAGGATGGAGCCGAAGGAGTGCCCCGCGAGCACCACCCCCGTGCCGGAGTCCGGGGTCACGGCGCCGTCCGTGAGAGCGGTGATGAAGTCCCGGGTGAAACGCACGTACTCGTCCACCGAGTGCTCCCGCTCCGGGAACGGTTCGGAGCGGCCGAAGCCGGGCAGGTCCGGGACCACCACGTGGTACTTCTCCCGCAGGGCGGTGGCGATCAACTGCAGCCCGTGGTGGTCACCGCGGAAGCCGTGGAGCATCACCAGCAGGGGCTTGCGCTGCTTGTCCGCGTCGTAGAACCAGTACCGCACGCGGTACCCGTCCAGTACCACGCTGCGGCGTTCTGCGTAGGGGTTGTCCACCGGGCCTCCATCCGTGCGTCATCGGGCGCCCCCATGGTAGCCGGGCCCCCTGCACGCGGGCGGTGACGGCCGCTGGTCTAAACTGGCAGGGATCCCCACACATCCACGCGGGGGACCGCGCTGCCGCCCCGGAACCCCGGCCCCGGCACCCGCCCGGCCCCGTGAACCTGAAGGCGAGGCACGTGAGCGAGCACAGCACCCCGGAGGCGGGCACGGAGTACGATGTCCAGCGCATCGAGGCCACCTGGTCCGGCTACTGGGACGAGAACCGGGTCTACGCGCCCGCCGACGACGGCTCCGCCGAGCGGCGCTACGTGCTCGACATGTTCCCCTACCCCTCGGGCGACCTCCACATGGGCCACGCCGAGGCGTTCGCCATGGGTGACGTGGTGGCCCGCTACTGGTGGCACCGCGGCTACGACGTGATGCACCCCGTGGGCTGGGACTCGTTCGGGCTGCCCGCGGAGAACGCCGCGATCAAGCGCGACGCCCACCCCGCGGAGTGGACCTACCGCAACATCGACACCCAGCGCGAATCCTTCAAGCGCTACGCGATCAGCGCGGACTGGGACCGGGAGATCCACACCTCGGACCCCGAGTACTACCGCTGGACCCAGTGGCTGTTCCTGCAGTTCTACTCCCACGGTCTCGCGTACCGGAAGGACTCCCCGGTCAACTGGTGCCCCAAGGACCAGACCGTGCTCGCCAACGAGCAGGTGGTCAACGGGGCCTGCGAGCGCTGCCACACCCCCGTGACCAAGAAGTCCCTGAACCAGTGGTACTTCAAGATCACCGACTACGCCCAGCGCCTGCTGGACGACATGACCGAGCTGGAGGGCCACTGGCCCGAGCGCGTGCTGGCCATGCAGCGCAACTGGATCGGGCGCTCCGAGGGCGCGCACGTGAACTTCGTGATCGAGGGCGCCCCGGCCGAGGGTGCCGAGCCCTCGGACACCTCCGGGCGCACCGTCACCGTGTTCACCACCCGCCCGGACACCCTCTACGGCGCCACGTTCTGCGTGGTGGCCGCGGACGCCCAGATCGCCCAGGACGTCGTGGCACCGGAACAGGCCGCGGCGCTCGCCGAGTACCGCGAGCAGGTCAAGGCGCTGTCGGACATCGAGCGGCAGTCCTCGGACCGGGAGAAGACCGGTGTGTTCCTGGGCCGCTATGCGGTGAACCCGCTCACGGGCGAGAAGCTGCCGGTCTGGGCCTCGGACTACGTGCTCGCGGACTACGGCACGGGCGTGATCATGGCCGTGCCCGCCCACGACCAGCGTGACCTGGACTTCGCCCGCGCCTTCGACCTGCCCGTGCGCGTGGTGGTGGACACCGGCGCCGAGGACCCCGCCGAGACGGGCGTGGCCACCACCGGTGAGGGCACGCTGGTCAACTCCGGGCCCCTGGACGGGCTGCCCCAGGCCGAGGCGCTGGCCAAGGCGATCGAGATCGTCACCGAGGCCGGCACCGGCGAGCGGTTCGTGAACTTCCGGCTGCGGGACTGGCTGCTGTCCCGGCAGCGCTTCTGGGGCGCGCCCATCCCCATCATCCACTGCGCCTCGTGCGGCGAGGTCCCGGTGCCCGAGGACCAGCTGCCCGTGCGCCTGCCCGATGACCTGCGCGGCGAGCAGCTCGCGCCCAAGGGTCAGAGCCCGCTCGCCGCGGCGTCGGACTGGGTGAACGTGACGTGCCCCGCGTGCGGCGGCCCCGCGCAGCGGGACACGGACACCATGGACACGTTCGTGGACTCCTCCTGGTACTACCTGCGCTACACGTCCCCGCACGACGACGCCGCCCCGTTCGACCGTGCCGCGGTGGACCGCTGGCTGCCGGTGGACCAGTACGTGGGCGGTGTGGAGCACGCGATCCTGCACCTGCTGTACTCGCGGTTCTTCACCAAGGCCCTCTACGACTTCGGCCTGGTGGGCTTCACCGAGCCGTTCAAGGCGCTGCTCAACCAGGGCCAGGTGCTCAACGGCGGCAAGGCGATGTCCAAGTCCCTGGGCAACGGCGTGGACCTGGGCGAGCAGCTGGACGCCTTCGGCGTGGACGCCGTGCGCCTGACCATGGTGTTCGCGTCCCCGCCCGAGGACGACGTGGACTGGGCGGACGTGTCCCCGCAGGGCTCCCAGAAGTTCCTGGCCCGCGCGTGGCGCCTGGCCCAGGACTGCACGGCGGACCCGGCGGCGTCGTTCGCGGACGGTGACAAGGCGCTGCGCAGCGCCACGCACCGCACGGTCGCGGACGCCGAGCAGCTGCTGGACTCCGGGAAGTTCAACGTGGTGATCGCCCGCACCATGGAGCTGGTGAACACGGTGCGCAAGGCCATCGACACCGGCTGCGGCCCGGCGGATCCGGCGGTGCGCGAGGCCGTGGAGGCTGTCGCGATCCTGCTGAGCCTCGTGGCGCCGTACACCGCCGAGGACATGTGGCACCTGATCGGCCACGAGGACACCGTGGTGCGCGCCCCGTGGCCCACGGTGGACCCCGCGCTGCTCGTGGAGGACACCGTGACCGCCGTGGTCCAGGTCAAGGGCAAGGTCCGCGACCGTCTGGAGGTCCCCGCGGACATCTCCGAGGCGGACCTGGAGACCGCGGCCATGGCCTCGGAGACGGTCCAGCGGCTGCTCGCGGACGCCACGGTGCGCAAGGTGATCGTGCGCGCACCCAAGCTCGTGAACATCGTGGTCTGATGACCGCCCACGGTTGCCGGAGCCCGTCCCCAGACTCGCACGAGTGGCAGGGCGGGCTCCGCCCGTTCCCGGGGCTGCGCACGGACGGCAGTGGTCTGCAGGAGGACGCTCCCGTCCCGCCCGCCGCCTCGGACGCCCCGGACGACGACGCCGCGCCGCGCCGCTCGGACGGGGGTCACGGTGCTGCCGCCGGCCCTTTGGAGGACCGCGCGGGACGCGGGGCGGAAGCTGCCGTCAGTGGCGGGCGTTCCGGTCACCCGGCCGACCGGAGTGACCCGCGCGGGGGCGGTCGCCGCAGGGTCGCGGTGGTCACCGACAGTGCCGCCGCCCCGCCGCAGGGCTGGCTCGAGGACTGGGAGGCCACCGGCGGGTTCGCGCTCGTGGACATGCCCGTGCTCATCGGGGGGCAGCTGCACACCGAGGACGAGGCGGACCGGCTCTCCACCCTGGTGGTCGCGCTGGCCGAGGGCCGCCCCGTGACCACCTCACGCCCCGCACCGGGGCGGCTGCGCGCGGCCTACCGCGGCTTCGAGGACGCCGGGTTCGAGGCCGTGGTCTCCGTGCACCTCTCGGGTGAGCTCTCCGGCACGGTGGGAGCCGCGAGGATCGCGCGGCAGGACATCGGGATCCCGGTGCGCATCGTGGACACCCGCAGCGCCGGTCTGGCGCAGGGACTGGGCGTGCGCGCCGCACTCGAGGCGGCGGCGTCGGGAGAGGGCATCGACGACGTCGCCCGCGCGGCCACCGAGGCCGCTGAACGGGCCCAGGTGCTGATCCAGGTGCGCTCCCTGGACACCCTGCGCCGCGGCGGGCGGGTGAACCCGACCACGGCGATGGTGGGAACCATGCTGCAGATCAAGCCGCTGCTGAGCCTGGCCGAGGGGAAGATCGTGACCGTGGAGCGCCCGGTGTCCCTGCCGCGGGCGAAGCAGCGGTTCATGGCGCTCGCGGGGGAGGCCCTGGAGCACTCCGAGGCGCAGCACCCGGTGCTGTGCGTGCACCACGTGGCAGATCCGCACGGGGCGCGGGAGATCGGGGAGGTGCTCGTGGACCGCCACCGCCCGGACGCCGAGCTGGTGGTCAGCGAGCTGCCCCCGGTGCTCAGCGCCCACGTGGGGCTGGGGACGAAGGCGGCGATCGTGGAAGGGCCCACCTCCAGTCCGGTCGCGCACGGTGTGAAGGCTCCACAGCCCGGCGCGTGAGCCACCCCGGGGCTCCGTGGTGCACAGCGGCAGTGCGGTCGCCCGAGTGCCCTGACCGGGCGGGGTGGAGTGGGTGCCATGAGTGGCATCGAGGTCAGAGGGCGGCGCAGGTTCCGGGACAGTGACGCGACCGAGCGGCTGAGCGCGCTGCTGCGCGAGGAGCGCACGGGCGGGGGATCCCACACGGCCTCCGGGCGTCGCGTGAGCGGGCTCGCGCAGAACGGGTCCGGAGTGCGGGGCGCGGCGGTGTCCCCGGACGGCCGGGTGGCCGACGGGCACGAGGAGCGGGCCGATTTCGAGTTCGGCCGCTCGGATCTGCGTGCTGCGGACCTGTACGCCCCGGATTCGCATGCCTCGGACCCGTGCGTTTTCGATCCTCCTGGCGACGTTCCGGACGTCCCCGAGGCGGGCTCCCTTGAGTCGAGCGTCCCGGACACCCCCGAGACCGGGCTCGTGGAGGATCCCGCGCTCTGGCCGGAACCGGGCGGCTCGCGGCACCGTGAGGACGTGACCGTGCGCCGTCGGCTGAGCCGCCCCGCGCTCGTGCTGCTGTGCGTCGTGCTGCTCGTGGCTCTCGGAGCGGGGTGCCTGAGTCTGCTGAACGGTGCTCCCGAGGACAACGCGGTCGTGACCACGGCCGGGGCGTCCCCGGACGGTGGATCCTCGGAAGACAGCTCACCGCACGGCGAGGGACGCCAGCGCTCGGCGGGGGCCGGAGCGTCACCCCGGGCATCCTCCGAACCGTCGGGACGGCCGGGTTCCGGGCCGGTCGGTGGATCCGGCGCCACGGGGGCCGCCTCCGGCGCGCCCGGCGGTGTGGTGACCGTCCACGTGGTGGGCGAGGTCAAGGACCCCTCGGTGGTCACGCTGTCTCCCGGTGCCCGGGTCATGGACGCGGTGCAGGCCGCCGGGGGATTCACCCCGGGGGCCGTGAAGGACCGCATCAACCTCGCGGAGACCGTGACCGACGGATCGCAGATCGTGATCCCCAACGCGAGCACCGCGGACGAGGTCGCCGCCGGGCGTGCCGCGGCGAGTGCCGGGAATGCGGCACCCGGAAGCGACGCGAAGGCCGGAGTGCCCGCGTCGCGGAGCACGTCCACGGCACCGGGTGCGGGCTCCGGGGCACTCGTGAACCTCAACACCGCCACCCAGGCCGAGCTGGAGGAGCTGCCCAGGGTGGGGCCCGTGCTCGCGCAGCGCATCGTGGAGTTCCGCACCCAGCACGGCCCTTTCACCGCCCCGGAGCAGCTGGACGACGTCAGCGGGGTGGGTCCGGCCATGCTGGAGGCGCTGCTGCCGCTGGTCACGGTGTGAGCGTGGCATGGGACCTGCGGCTGCTGCCCGTGGCGCTCGCGGTGTGGGGCTCGGCCGCCGCGACCCTGGCTGCCGGGTGGACCGGGGGTGCGGTGTGCACGCTGGCCGTGACCGTGCTGGTCCCGGTGGTGGACCGGGTACCACGGTGGGCCCGGTTGACGCGGGGCTGGGCACAGCGCATGCGCCGGGTCGGTACTCCCGGGATGCGCGGCCCGGCCATCCGTGGCGGGACTGCGCCAGGCCGTGCTCCTCGGCCCCGCCGCAGCACCCGGCCCCGCCGCAGCGATCGCACCCTTCTCAATGCTCAGCCCCCCCACACCGCTCGGTGCCCGCGTTCTGTTCTGTCCCGAGTGCGCGGCGGGACGTCAGGAGACGCTCCCTCCGCCGCGAGCCGACACCCCACGCCTCCAGGTCCTGCGATGGCCGCCCTCGTGCTCCTCGCCGGGGTGGCGGCGGTCGTCAGCGCGCACGCCGCCACCGCACCGGCCCGCGCGTTCCTGGACGCCCACCCGCAGGGCTCGGTCGTGCGGGTGGAGGCGACCGTGTCCGGCGCACCGTCCCCGTACACGTCCCGCTCGCTGCACGGGGAGCAGGAGGCCTCCCACGGGGTAGCAGTCACCCTGGACGTGGCGACGGCGGACGGCGCCCACTTGCCCGCCGGGCTCACCGTGTTCGCAACCCACCCCGGCTGGGAGGCCCTGGATGACGGGCAGGGGGTGAGCGCGGTCGTGACGGTGGCCAGCACCGCGACCCCGGCCCGGCTGCTCGCCCGCACCACGTCCCCGCCCCTGACCGCAGCACAGGCCGGACCCGAGCCCGGGCCGGTGGAGGCCGTGCGCGCCGACCTCACCCGCATCGCCGGGGGCTTCGGCGCAGTGAGTGCGGGCCTGGTGCCCGGCATGACGGTGGGGGACACCTCCCAGCTGCCCGACGCGCTCGCCCAGAGCATGAAGGACACCGGGCTCACCCACCTCACCGCGGTGTCCGGGTCCAACTGCGCGCTGGTGATGACCCTGACCGGGTTCACCGCACTGTCCCTCGGCGCGGGCCGGCGCACGTGCGTGGGGGTGGGGCTCGTGGCGCTCGCGGGCTTCGTGGGGCTTGTGGGCCCGGACCCCTCCGTGCTGCGCGCCGGGGTCATGGGGGCCCTGGGCGGGCTTGCCATGCTCAGCGGACGCGCCGGGGTGAGCCTCAACGCGCTGTGCGCGGCGGTGACCGCGCTGGTACTGGTTCGCCCGGACCTGGCCACGGACATGGGATTCGTGCTCTCCGTCCTGGCCACGGCGGGCATTGTGGTCAGCGCCCGCCCCGTGACCCGTGTGCTCGGCACCCGCGTGCCCACCGTGCTCGCCGTGTGCCTCGCCGTGCCGCTCGTGGCCCAGCTGTGGTGCGGCCCCGCCCTGCTCCTGCTCAACCCGGACCTGCCGCTCTACTCCCTTCCCGCCAACATGGCCGCTGCGCCCCTGGTGCCCGTGGTCACGGTGGCCGGTCTGCTCGCCGTGTGCGTGCTGCTCGCCGGGCACCTCCTGGGCCCCGTCCTGGCCCTGCTGGCTCCCGGGCCCGCGGACCCGGCCGCCGTCACCGCGTGGGACCGGGGCGCGAGCCTGCCCGTGGGCGTCGCCTCCTACCCGGCCCGCGCCCTCGGATGGATTGCGGACACCTTCGCCGCACTGCCCGGCGCGCACGTCCCCTGGCCACCCGGGGTGCCGGGATTCCTCCTCCTCACCCTCGTGACCGTCCTCGCGCTCGCCGCGCTGCACACGGTGGACGCGCACATGCGCCGGCCGCGGCCAACCGCTGGCACCGTGGACCCCACACCCGCCGAACGCCCGGTGCCCGACGCCGTGTGGCGCGCCCGCGCGCACCGCACCCGGGCACGACGCCGCCTGCTCGCCGTCACCGCGTCCCTCGCCCTGGGCATGCTCCTGGTCACCGCAGTCCTGTGGTGGTTCCGCCCTGCACCGCCGTGGGAATCCGTGGTGTGCGACGTGGGGCAGGGCGACGCCGTCCTGCACCGTACCGGGGAGCACAGCGCCGTGCTCGTGGACGGCGGCCCCGACCCCCGGGCACTGACCCAGTGCCTCCGGGACGCTGACGTCACCCACCTGGACGCGGTAATCGCCACCCACGACCACGCCGACCACGTCGCCGGGCTCGAGGGGCTCGCCGAGACGGTGGACGTGGACCGCGTCTGGTACTCCGCCGCCGGGGACACCCCACCGGACGAGCTCAGCCAGTGGGCGGACATCGCCACGCGCCCCGCTCCCGGCGAGCAGCTGCACGTGGGGCCGCTCACCGTGGAGGTTCTCGCCCCCGCACCTCCGCCCACTGTCCCTGATGGCTCCCCGACGGCAGGCACGGCGCCGCCGGGCACCGGGGCAGGCGGCTCCGGCGGCAGCACGTCACCACGCGCCCCGCACCGGAAGATCACCTCCGAGGTCGAGAACAACGCCTCCCTCGTCCTGCTGCTGACCTTCGACGGCCCCGACGGCACCACCACCTGGCTCAGTGCAGGCGACCTCGAAGCGGACGGCTACCGCCGTACGCTGCACACCCTCCCCGGCGGACACCCACCCCCGGTAGACGTCCTCAAGGTCTCCCACCACGGCGCCCGCAACGGCGGCACCGACATCATTCGTGACACCCACCCGGCGCTCGCCGTGATCTCCGTGGGGGAGGACAACAGCTACGGCCACCCGCACCCCGAGACGGTCGCCGCGCTGCAGGAGGTGGGCGCCGCCGTGGCCCGCACCGACCAGAACGGCGCGCTGTGGGTGCACCGCGAAGGAGACCGCGTGGTCGTGTCACGGCGCTGAGCGGGGGAGCACCACCAGAAATATCGCGAGGGAAAGATCCGTTGTGCACCACGAAACACCGGGCATCCGCGCCGGTCAACCCGGGGTCGTGCGTCGTCAGGAGCCCGCCCCCGGCGCCCCCGTGCTCGTGCCACTCAATGGAAGGACTCCCATGCGCTCCACCCTGTTCGAACCCCTCACCCTCCGCGGCCTCACGGTCCGCAACCGGCTGTGGATCCCGCCCATGTGCCAGTACTCCGCGTTCGGGGAGGACGGCGTGCCCACGGACTGGCACCTCGTGCACTACGGATCGCTCGCCGCCGGTGGGGCGGGGGCCGTGATCGTGGAAGCGAGCGCCGTCGTGCCCGAGGGACGCATCAGTCCCCGGGACCTGGGACTGTGGAACGACGAGCAGCGGGACGCCCTCGTGCGGATCGTGGACTTCGCCCACCAGCAGGGCGCGGCCACTGGCGTGCAGCTCGCCCACGCGGGGCGCAAGGCCAGCACGGAGGCCGCCTGGGGCTCCGAGAACCCCGGCCGGTCCATCGCGCCGCAGAACGGGGGCTGGCAGACCGTGGGTCCCTCCGCCGTCGCCTTCCCGGGGCTCGCCGAGCCCGTCGCGCTGGACGGGCAGGGCATCGACGACGTCGTGGCCGCGTTCGCCGCGTCGGCCCGCCGTGCGGTGGAGGCGGGCATGGATTTCGTGGAGCTCCACGGTGCCCACGGATACCTGCTCCACGAGTTCCTCTCCCCGCTGAGCAACGAGCGCACGGACGAGTACGGCGGCACCCTGGAGAACCGCGCCCGGCTGCTGCTGCGCGTCACCGACGCCGTCCGCGACGTGATCCCCGAGGACATGCCCCTGCTCGTGCGCCTCTCCGCCACCGACTGGACCGAGGGCGGGCTCACCGTCGCTGACACCTCCCGCGTCTCCGGGTGGCTCGCCGAGCACGGCGCGGACCTCATCGACGTCTCCTCCGCCGCCAACGTGCCCGCCGAGATTCCCGTGGGCCCCGGCTACCAGGTGCCCCTCGCCACCGAGATCAAGACCACCGCCGGAGTCCCCGTGGCCGCCGTCGGGATGATCGACACCGCCTGGCAGGCCGAGCAGATCATCGCCACCGGCCTCGCCGACGTGGTGCTCATGGGCCGCGAAGCCCTCCGCGACCCCCACGCGGCCCTCACCGCTGCCCACACCCTCGGCGTCCCCGACGCCCCCGTCCCCGGCCAGTACGAACGCGCCTACCGCCGCCCACCCCGCACCCGGTGAGCCCCGGCGCTCGCCGGACGACGAGGCGAGCGTGATCCGGCGGTGAACACCGAGCACGTGAGCCCGGGCGCTCGCGGGACACCACCGGATCCGCAGTGCGGAGTGGAACGACCAGCGAGGGTCGGGGTGGACCCGGGATGACGACGCCGCCCCGGCACGCGTCCGCGGTGCCGCACGCGGTTGCGCCGGCTCCCGCCCTGCACAGACACTCCGGGGTGTCTGCACCCACGGTTAGCATGGGGACGCAGCGTCGGCGTCCCGACCCCGCACCTTCCGGTGAGGGGCCCGCTCGCACCCGGTCCCGGGCGGCGTCGTCGCCCGAGCAGTCGGCCACCATCGAGGAGCACCATGACCCCGGCACGCACGTCTTCCCGCCGACAGGCGCCCTCGGCCCCGCAGACCTCCTGGCGTGAGGCCGTTCCTCAGCCGCTCGTGCTGGCCTCCGGCTCGGACGAGTACATCCTGCAGCGCATCAGGGAGACCCTCCGGGACACCATCCGTGCGGAACGGGGTTCCTGCGAGGTCACGGACATCGCGGCCGGGGACTACGAGCCGGGCCAGCTCGCCGTGGTCACCAGCCCGTCCCTCTTCGACGACCCCAAGCTCGTGTGCGTCCAGGAGCTCGCGGGCATGAACGAGCACCTGCTGGCGGACGCCCTGGCCTACGTGGCCAACCCGGATCCGGACGTCACCGTGCTGTGGCAGCACTCCGGCGGGAACCGCGGCAAGAAGCTGCTGGACGCCCTCAAGGAGAAGGCTCTCGTCCTGGACTGCGCCCCGCCCAAGTCGGACCGGGACAAGTCCTCGTTCGTCCTCGGGGAGTTCCGTGCGCAGAACAAGCGCATCGAGCCCGACGCTGCCCGCGCCCTGGCCGCGGCGGTCGGCACCTCCACCGCCGAACTGGCTGCCGCGTGCGCCCAGCTGATCGCGGACGGCCCCGTGACCGTGGACCTCGAGCTCGTGGAGAAGTACTACGGCGGCCGCGTGGAAGTCACCGCGTTCCGGGTGGCGGACGCCGCGGTGGCCGGCAACGCGGAGCAGGCCCTGAAACTGTGGCGTCAGGCCGTGGACGTCGGGGTGGACCCGGTGCCCATGGTGGCCACACTGGGCTCGAAGATGCGCCTGATCGCCCTCACGGCCGGCTCTCGCGGGGGAGCGGGGCAGATCGCCCGTGACGTCGGGGCCGCGCCGTGGCAGGTGGAGCGCGCCCAGAACGAGGCGCGCCGGTTCACGGCCCAGGACGTCACCCGGGCGCTGCAGGCCATCGCCGAGGCCGACGCCCAGGTCAAGGGGGCCTCCCGGTCCCCGTACTTCGCGGTGGAGCGGGCCATCACGGTGATCGCCACCTCCGGGCACCGCTGAGCGGGCACCACAACACCGACAACGGCGGGGCCACCGAGGATCGCGAACGCGGGCACCGTGAAACCGCACGCCGCGGCACCGCGCGCAAGGGTACGGGGCCACCGTGACCTGAACGGTCAGTCCTGGGCGGCGCTGCGCAGCGACTCCGCACCGACGGGCCGCTGGGGGGACACGACACTGTCCTCACACGAGAACGGGCCCGGCACTCGCGAGGAGTGCCGGGCCCGTGCGCTCCGTCAGTGCGACGGTGTCAGCCGACTCAGATCTTGGCGACCTTCTTGGCCAGACCGGACTTCTTGTTGGCCGCCGTGTTCTTGTGCAGAACACCCTTGGACACGGCCTTGTCGAGCTTGCGGGACGCGGTGCGCAGGGTCTCGGCGGCGGCGTCCTTGTTGCCGGACTCGACAGCGGCATCCACCTTGCGGATGAGCGTCTTGAGCTCGGACTTGTACGAGTTGTTGCGCAGGCGAGCCTTCTCGTTGGTGAGGATGCGCTTCTTCTGCGACTTGATGTTGGCCACGTGTAACTCCTAGAACGATTGCGGAAGTAGGTCAGTGAGGGCGCACGGATGGTCATCGACTGAGTTGTGAGAGTGGGGATGCTCGGTGGCAACCATCCGCTGTGCCCGACGACCAGCGCGGACACACAGCGGACCACTTTAGCAGACCGGAGCCCCGGATGCCCGCTGCGGCGCGTCGGCGTCGGGGTGTGCCGCCCGGTCCGTGCTGGGGTGACGCTCCGCGGCACGGGCGGGTACGGACCGAGTCGAGAGCGGGCGTCCGGCGCCGCCCCGGTGCCACCAGGACTCCACCCGGCTCAGCGCCGCCGCGTCAGCTCCGCAGCCACGGCCTCGAACCGGGCGCGGTCCAGCACCGCCCCCTCGCGCCGCACGTCCTCCGGCCGCACCGGGATGATCCGGTCGATCCGCGCCTCCGAGGGCCGCCCGGAGCGGTCCCAGCCGCCCCCGCCCACCTCCACGTAGGAGGGGTCGTCGTGGCGGGCGGTGTCGTGGTCCTTGGAGGTCAGCATCACGCACAGCAGGTGCTCGCCGGCCCGGTCCACGATCAGCACGGGCCGGTCCTTCCCGTGCGAGTGGTCCTCCTGGTAGGGCACCCAGGTCCACACGACCTCCCCGGGATCGGGTCGGCCGTCCGGTTTCGCGGCCCACCGCGGGTTCACGGGCCCCGTCCAGTCACCGGGGTACGGCGCGGAGGTGCCGGGTGCGCGGGTGCCCGGGGACGACGTCGGCGTGCCCGGCCGGGCGCGCGAGGTGCCGTTCTCGTGGGCCACGGTGGGCGGCGTCGTGCCCCGGGAGCGAGACGAGCGAGAGGCGGGACCGCGGGAGCCCGCGTAGCGCTGGTACATGCGGAGGAGGCGCAGCCCCTGGTTCAGCAGTCGAGTGATGTCGGCCATGGGGACATCGTAGGGGGACCGGTTCGCCCCCGGCCCGGGATCATGGGAAACTGGGGAGTCATCCTGAGAACGAAAGGACCGCCCGTGTCACCGTTGGCCGTCAATCCACCGGCACCTGCCTCGACCGACCCCTCGGTGATCAGGAACTTCTGCATCATCGCCCACATCGACCACGGCAAGTCCACGCTGGCGGACCGGATGCTGCAGGCCACGGGGGTGGTGACGCCGCGGCAGATGAAGGCCCAGTACCTGGACCGCATGGACATCGAGCGCGAGCGCGGGATCACCATCAAATCCCAGGCGGTGCGCATGCCGTGGAACGTGGACGGCACGGACTACGCGCTGAACATGATCGACACGCCCGGGCACGTGGACTTCACGTACGAGGTCTCCCGCTCCCTGGCGGCGTGCGAGGCCACGATCCTGCTGGTGGACGCCGCCCAGGGCATCGAGGCGCAGACGCTCGCCAACCTGTACCTGGCCATCGAGAACGACCTCACGATCATCCCGGTGCTCAACAAGATCGACCTGCCGGCCGCCCAGCCGGAGAAGTACGCCGCGGAGCTCGCCAACCTCATCGGCGTGGAGCCGGAGGAGGTCCTGAAGGTCTCCGGCAAGACAGGCGAGGGCGTGGAGGAGCTGCTGGAGCGCATCGTGCGGGACGTGCCCCCGCCCCAGGGCGTGAAGGACGCGCCGTCGCGCGCCATGATCTTCGACTCCGTCTACGACACCTACCGCGGCGTGGTCACCTACGTGCGCGTGGTGGACGGCACCCTGGTGCCGCGCGAGCGGATCCAGATGATGTCCACGGGTGCGACCCACGAGCTGCTGGAGATCGGCGTGATCTCGCCGGAGCCCATCCCGTCCAAGGGACTGAGCGTGGGGGAGGTGGGCTACCTGATCACGGGTGTGAAGGACGTGCGCCAGTCCCGCGTGGGCGACACCGTGACCAACCAGCAGAAGCCCGCGCAGGAGTCCCTCGGCGGGTACGAGGACCCCAAGCCCATGGTGTTCTCGGGCTTGTTCCCCGTGGAGGGCTCCGACTACCCGGTGCTGCGCGACGCCCTGGAGAAGCTGCAGCTCAACGACGCCGCCCTGGTCTACGAGCCCGAGACCTCCGCCGCGCTGGGCTTCGGGTTCCGCTGCGGGTTCCTGGGTCTGCTGCACCTGGAGATCACCCGGGACCGCCTGGAGCGCGAGTTCAACCTGGACCTGATCTCCACCGCGCCCTCGGTGTCCTACAACGTGACGCTCGAGGACCACTCCGAGGTGGAGGTCACCAACCCCTCCGAGTTCCCCGAGGGCCGGATCCTGGAGATCCGCGAGCCCATGGTCTCGGCCACCATCCTGGTGCCCTCCGAGTTCATCGGCGCCGTCATGGAGCTCTCCCAGTCCAAGCGCGGCGAGATGAAGGGCATGGACTACCTCTCCGAGGACCGCGTGGAGCTGCGCTACCGGCTGCCGCTCGCGGAGATCGTGTTCGACTTCTTCGACCAGCTCAAGTCCAAGACCCGGGGCTACGCGTCCCTGGACTGGAAGGCGGACGGCGAGCAGGCCGCGGACCTGGTCAAGGTGGACATCCTGCTGCAGGGCGAGCAGGTGGACGCGTTCAGCGCGATCACCCACAAGGACAAGGCGTACTCGTACGGTGTGCTCATGACGGGCAAGCTGCAGAAGCTCATCCCGCGCCAGCAGTACGAGGTGCCCATCCAGGCGGCCATCGGCTCGCGCATCATCGCGCGGGAGAACATCCGCGCGATCCGCAAGGACGTGCTCTCCAAGTGCTACGGCGGTGACATCTCCCGCAAGCGCAAGCTGCTCGAGAAGCAGAAGGAGGGCAAGAAGCGCATGAAGATGGTGGGCCGCGTGGAGGTCCCCCAGGAGGCCTTCGTGGCCGCGCTGTCCTCGGACGAGGACAACGGCAAGGACAAGAAGAAGTAGTGCCCGCGCAACCGGAAGGTGATCCGGCTCCGGAGGACGGTGCGCTGCCCGCCAGTGCGGTGGCCCGCGCCTCGGAGCGCACCCTGAGCCTGTACGTCCACGTCCCGTTCTGCGCCGTGCGCTGCGGGTACTGCGACTTCAACACGTACACCATGGAGCAGCTCGGTGACGGCGTCTCCCGCGCGGACTACCACGCCGACGCCGCCGCGGAGGTCCGCTTCGCACGTTCGGTGCTCGACGCCGCCGGGTCACCACCGCGGCCGCTGCACAGCGTGTTCTTCGGCGGCGGCACCCCCACGCTGCTGCCCGCGCGGGAACTCGCCGCCATGCTGCACCAGGCCCGGGAGAGCTTCGGGCTGGCACCGGGCGCGGAGGTCACGGTCGAGGCGAATCCGGACTCCGTCACGCAGGAGACCTTCGACGTTCTCGCCGCGGCCGGAGTGACCCGCGTGTCCTTCGGGATGCAGTCCGCGGTGCCGCACGTGCTGGCGGTGCTGGAACGCACGCACACCCCCGCGAACGTGCCGCGCGCCGTCGGCTGGGCCAAGGAGCGCGGGCTGGGCACGAGCGTGGACCTGATCCACGGCACGCCGGGGGAGAGCCTGCGGGACTGGGAGACCTCCGTGGAAGCGGTCCTGGCCATGGAGCCGGACCACGTCTCCGCGTACTCGTTGATCATCGAGGACGGCACCAAGCTGGCCGCCCAGATCCGCCGCGGCGAGGTGCCCGAGGTGGATCCGGACGACCAGGCGGACAAGTACACCCTGGCGGAGCGGATGCTGCGCGATGCCGGGTTCGCCTGGTACGAGGTGTCCAACTGGTCGCGGGACGCGCACGGTCGCACCGCGCAGCAGAACCGCAGCGCGCACAACATCGCCTACTGGCGCAACCAGGACTGGTGGGGCATCGGGCCCGGGGCCCACTCCCACGTGGACGGGGTGCGCTGGTGGAACCTCAAGCACCCTTTGCCCTACACGAACAGGGTCCGCGCGGGGGTCTCACCCGCGGTGGGGCGCGAGACGCTGGACGCGGACACCCAGTACGTGGAGCACGTGATGCTCGGCATCCGGATCAGCGAGGGCCTCCCGGTGGCCTCCCTGCGCCCGGAAGGTCGCCGCGCCGTGGCCGGACTGATCGCGGACGGCTGGCTGGACGGCCCCGCCGCGCTGGCGGGCACCGCCGTGCTCACGGACGCCGGGCGCCTCATGGCCGACGCCGTGACGCGGCGGCTGCTGGACTGGTGAGCGCCGCGGGGCGGCGGGCAGGGCGGAGGCACTGACCCGGGGCGTCGTCGCCGAGTGCGCCTCTGCAGGCGCCTCAGCCGCGTCGGGCGGAGAGCGTGTCGTAGAGGTGCGTGTTGTACCGGTACTGGTGCGGCTCACCGCGGTTGACCTTGATCCCGGCGCGCACCGAGGTGACGGCCAGTGCGAGCCACGTGAGGGCCGCGATGACGGAGAAGACGCCCCCGACCACGGGAACCAGGGACAGCACGATCCCGGCCAGGACGACGATGCTGGGCAGCAGCGTGTAGTTCGCGGCCTCCCGGGACTCCTGGGCGGTGAACGGGCCGCGGTCCTTGAACACGCGGTGGATCACGTAGCTGGGGAGCACGCCCACCACGCCGCCCAGGTGCGCGAGCGTGGCCCACTGCCGGTCCTGGTCCACGTCCAGGGGCTGCGCGACGGCGGCCACGGAGTCGAACGGGGCGGGAGCGGTGGAGCCGGAGGATGCGGGGCGCGCGGGGGCAACGTCAGTCACGAGTGGGTGTCCCTTTCAGGGGCGGTGGCCGGTCCAGACGTGGATGCGGGGGTCTGGTCCGGCCATCCTACCGGCGCGGCCCCGCCCCGTGCCACGGCGCACATCACATGGCGGGACCGGCCTGCGCCGTGAGGAAGTCGATGAGCTCCTCCACGCGCCCCAGCAGGGCGGGCTCCAGGTCCGCGTAGCTGTCCACGCGCGTGAGGATCTGCTGCCAGGCCCGTCCCACGTCCTGCGGCGTGCGGTGGGGCAGTCCGAGCGCCTTGGCCATGCCGGTCTTCCAGTCCACGCCGCGCGGGATCACGGGCCACGCGGGGATCCCGAGGGCGGAGGGCTTCACGGCCTGCCAGATGTCCACGTAGGGGTGCCCGAGGATCAGCACGTTGTCCACCGCTCCGGGCACGCGCATGGCCTGCTGCGCGATGCGGGACTCCTTGGACCCGGGCACCAGGTGGTCCACGAGGATCCCGAGGCGCCGCTGCGGGCCCGGGGTGAAGTCCCGGATGGCCCCGGGGAGGTCGTCGATGCCGTGCAGCGGTTCCACCACGATCCCCTCCACGGCGAGGTCGTGGCCCCACACCTTGGCGACCAGCTCGGCGTCGTGGTACCCCTCGACCCACACGCGGGACTCCTTGGCCACCGAGGCGCGCAGGTTCTCCACGGCCACGGACCCGGAGCGGGTGATGCGCCTGGCGGCGGGGGCGGGCGTCGTGGCCGGGGGAGTGAGGCGAACCGGTTCGCCGTCGAGCAGGAAGCCCGGGCCCAGGGGGAAGGTCTTGACGCGCCCGTGGCGGTCCTCAAGGCCCACCACGCGCATCCCGCCGATGGTCTCCACGCTCACGACGGCGCCCACCCACCCGGTCTCGACGTCCTCGAGCACCATGTCCCGCTCCACCGGCAGCTCCCGGGACGACGGGCCGGTGCGGGAGACCTCGGGGCTGCTGAGGTCCTGGGGGCCCCAGCCCCACCCGGGTGCGTTCACGGTCTGCTCCTCGTGCCGGTGGCTGGATCAGCGGCGAGCGTACCAAAACCCGGGGCCCTGCCCGGCCCGTGGCGGGCACCGGGATTAGCACTGTGCGCGGATGAGTGCCAAAATTAGTGGTCGGCCACGGCGGGCACGGACCCGCCGACCCACGAGCCACGGGAGGTGAGGAGCATGGAGAACCCGCGCCGGGTGCAGATCCTGCGGGCGATCGTGGAGGACTATGTCCACTCGCGGGAACCGGTGGGCTCCAAGGCCCTCGTGGAGCGCCACCGGCTTCCGGTGTCCTCCGCCACCGTGCGCAACGACATGGCTGCCCTCGAGGAGGCCGGGCTGATCGTGGCTCCGCACACGAGCTCCGGGCGGATCCCCACGGACCGGGGGTACCGCGTGTTCGTGGACCAGATCGCCGCGCTGCAGCCCCTCACGGGTGCCCAGCGCCGGGCCATCCAGGTGTTCCTGGAGGGCGCCCACGACCTCGACGACGTCATGGAGCGCACCGTGCGGCTGCTCGCCCAGCTCACGCACCAGGCGGCCGTGATCCAGTACCCCGTGCGCGCCGGGATCACCGTGCGCCACGTGGAGCTCGTGGACGTGGGTGCCGGCACCGTGCTGGTCATCCTCATCCCCACGTCCGGGCGGGTGGCCCAGCGTGCGGTGGAGCTCGCCGAGCCCCTGGACCAGGTGCAGCTGCTCGAGCTGCGGGCCCGCGTGCTCGCGCGCGTTCTCGGCAGCACCCTGGAGACCGTGCCCGGCCGCGTGGCCGGACTGGCCGAGGAGCTGCCCGAGGCGCTGCGGCACGCCGGGGACCGGGTGAGCGAGGCACTGGCGGTGCTCGCGGCGGCGTCGGACGAGCACCGGCTGGTGATGGCCGGCACCGCCAACCTGGCCCGCTTCAGCGGGGACTTCCCCCAGAGCATCTCCCCGGTGCTGGAGGCGCTGGAGGAACAAGTCACCATGCTGCGGTTGTTGTCCGCCATGCAGCAGGACGAGCGCGGGGTGGCGGTGCGCATCGGCTCCGAGGAGTGCGACGACCCGCTGGCAGAAGCCTCCGTGGTGGCCACCGGCTACGGTCCGCACGCCGCCTCCAAGGTGGGCGTGGTGGGGCCCACCCGCATGGACTACCCCACCACCATGGCCGCCGTGCGCGCGGTGGCCCGCTACCTGTCCCGGAACCTCGGGGACTGACGCGCCCGCGCGCAGACCGTACGAACCACAGACCACAGACCCGACGAAAGCAGAAGCGACGACATCGTGAGCGACCACTACGAAACCCTCGGCGTGAGCCGTGACGCCAGCGCCGAAGAGATCAAGCGCGCCTACCGCAAGAAGGCCCGCTCGCTCCACCCGGACGTGAACCCCTCCCCGGAGGCCGCGGAGGAGTTCAAGCGCGTCTCTCACGCCAACGACGTCCTCTCGGACCCCGAGAAGCGCCGTGTGTACGACGCCACGGGCAACGAGAACGGCACGGACACCGGATTCGGCGGGGGCTTCCCCGGCACCGGCTTCGGCTTCTCGGACATCTTCGAGACCTTCTTCCAGGGCGCCGGCGCCGGTGGCCAGCGCGGCCCCCGCTCCCGCACCCAGCAGGGCCAGGACGCACTGATCAACGTGCGGGTCTCGCTCAAGGACGCCGTGTTCGGCGTGGAGAAGGACATCACGGTGGACACCGCCGTGGTGTGCCCCACGTGCAACGGCTCCTGCTGCCAGCCCGGCACCAGCCCCACCACGTGCAGCATGTGCCACGGCTCCGGCCACATGCAGTACCAGCGCCAGTCCATCCTGGGCATGGTGACCACGCAGGCCCCGTGCTCGCAGTGCAACGGCTTCGGCACCGTGGTGGAGCACCCGTGCCACGAGTGCTACGGCGAGGGCCGAGTGCGGGACCGCCGGCCGCTGACCGTGAAGATCCCGGCCGGCATCCAGTCCGGCAACCGGATCCGGCTGGGCGGGCAGGGCGAGGCAGGCACCGCCGGTGGCCCCAACGGGGACCTCTTCGTGGAGCTGAAGGTGGACCCGGACCCCACGTTCCACCGCGAGGGGGACGACCTCCACGCGCGGCTGCGCATCCCCATGACCGCCGCGGCCCTGGGCACCACGGTGACCCTGGAGACCTTCGACGGCACGCGCACCGTCTCGGTCGAGCCCGGGACCCAGTCCGGGGCCACGGTCACCCTGGACCACCTCGGCGTGACCCACCTGCGCGGCAAGGGCCGCGGGGACCTGCAGGTGCACTTCGAGGTGGAGACGCCCCGCAACCTCACCGGTGAGCAGCGTGAGCTGATGCAGCGTCTCGCCGAGCTGCGCGACGAGGACTCCGCGGACGGCACCACGGTGAGCACCTCCCACTCCGGCGGGTTCTTCTCCCGGCTGCGCGGCCGGTTCAACGAGCAGTGACGAACCCGGTCTTCCACGTCCCCGCCCCGGAGCTCGCCGCGGCGGCCCCGGGCGGGACCCTGGAGGTCACGGGCCCGGAGGCCCGGCACGCGGTGACCGTGCGCCGGCTGCGTGCCGGTGAGCCCCTCGACCTCGTCGACGGCAGGGGCACCCGCGCGGGCTGCATGTTCACGGCGGGGGAGCGGGACCGGATGACCGTGGCCGTGGACTCCGTCACCCGGGAGCCGGTCACCGCGCCCTCACTCACCCTCGTGCAGGCCCTCGCCAAGGGTGACCGGGACCTGCAGGCCGTCGAGTCCGCCACCGAGCTCGGGGCGGACCGCGTGGTGGCGTGGCAGGCCGAGCGCAGCATCGTGCGGCTGCGCGCGGAGCGCGCCGCCAAGACCATGGCCAAGTGGGAGGCCACCCTCGCGTCAGCCGCCAAGCAGTCCCGGCGCGCCCACTGGCCCGAGCTGGCCCCGTGGGTGGACACCGAGGGTCTCGCCGAGCTCGTGCGGGCGGAGCCGGAGACGCTGTGGCTCGTGCTGCACGAGAGCGTCGCGACCCCCTGGTCCACCGCCCACGCCGCCGCGTGGCGGGACCGCGAGCGGATCGCCGTGGTCGTGGGACCCGAGGGCGGCATCTCGGACGGTGAGCTGGCCGCGCTGCAGGAGGCCGGTGCCCGGCCGGTGCGGCTGGGCACCACGGTGATGCGCTCCTCGAGCGCCGGACCGGCGGCCCTCGCGGCGCTCAACGCCGTGCTCGGCTTCTGGGACTGACCTCACCACGGGCGAACGTGCCCGGTCCGGCCGGCCCGGGTTCCCGGGCCGCGCCTGACGGTGCCCGTCTCTCGGATCGAGGGGTCTGGTGCGCGGCCGCAGCTGAAGCCGCCGCAGGGCACCGCGGCGAGCGGGCGGCCTCGTGATCCTCGACGGGACGCGGCGCCGAACGGGCGCGCTCCCGGTGCCGCGCGCTGACGACGCCGCCCGGTCACCTCGTTCCCGCGGGCGCCGGGATCAACGCGTGACCTCGTTGGGCGAGGACACATCGACGGCCTCGTTCCCGCTGGCGCGGGGATCAGCGGCCCGAGGAGACCGTGACCTCGTGGTCGTCGGTCAGGGTGGTCCCGTGGTCGTCGGTGCCGACCACCCGGAACGTGTACTTCCCGGGGGCGAGGTCCACGGTGGTGCGCAGCTCGGTGCCCACGGTGGGATCCGTGCCCGGGCTGGCCGCCTTGACGGAGTCCCCCTTGACCCGGCGCTCGCCCGAGACGATCTCCCAGCGCACGTTGTGCACCGACGGCAGGACGCGCGCGAACACCGTGACGGGGCTGCCCGGGTCCGCGCCGGTCTGCGGGTCGACGAGCCAGATGGGCGCGGCCACCGCGGGATCGCGGGTGAGGGGGTCGTTGAGGTCCACGGAGCCGAACGCCCGGTAGCCGGTGCGCCCGTCCACCAGGATGCGGACCTCCTTGGCCGTCGAGGCGTCCAGCAGACCCGCGGTCACGGCCGCCGCCGAGACGGTGTACACCATCTGCTGCAGCGCCATCCGCGCGTCCTCTTCCGATAGCTGCGCGGCGACCGCGGCGGCGGGAAGGTCCACGGTGACCGTTCCGCTCGGGGACACGGACGTGCCCACGCTGTCCACCGCGGTCCACAGGGTGCGGTAGTCGGGATCGGACGGGGAGGAGGCCGTGACCGTGATGGCGGCGCGCGCCACCGGATCCGCCACGTCCGTGGTCTCCGGAGTGCGGAACTCGCGGAAGAGGTAGCCGGCCTGGTCCCCGGTGCCCACCCAGTACACGGGGGCCTGCTCGGTGGCCACACCGTCCACGGAGTTGTCCGTGGCCAGGGGGGCCGAGCCGATCCCAGGAGCGGCCGCAGAGTTGTTGTCCGGGCGGTCCGCGGCGTTGCCGCACGAGCACAGCCCCACGGCGAGCGAACCCGCGAGCGCCACGGTGGTGGCACGCGTGAGGGCACGGTGCAGCGTGCGGCGCGGTGCGCGGTCGGCAGTGCTCATGCGTGCTCCTTCCCCCTCGTGCTCGAGTCTCGTGCAGTGGTTCCTGGCGCGCCCCTCGTGCGCCCCGGCCCTCGCACACGCGGGCCCAGTGGTGGGCAGCCGGAGCGGCGCGGGCAGTACTTGCAGCAGTGCGGTCCCGTGGGACGCGGTGTGCGCGACCGTGCGGTGGACAGGCCAGGCACCACAACCTACCCAGTGGAAACGTGTGCTCGCCAACCCTGGGGCCCGTGCGGGACGACCGTTACCTGATTGCAACCCGACACCCCGGCCCGGCCCGGAACGGATAGGCTGGGAGGGATGACCGAACGACTCGAGGGGACCGACACCCTGACTACTGCACCCCGTGAGACCACCCGCGTGAGCGTCCACCTGCCGGACCGGGACACCGCCGTCCGCGCCCTGGGCCACGCCGACTCCACCCTGCGGCTGCTCGAGCAGCAGTTCCCGGCCGTGCGCATGACCGTGCGGGACCTCGACGTCGCGCTCGAGGGGCCGGTCGTGGACACCCGTCTGGCGGCGTCGCTGCTCGAGGAGCTGCTGGCCATGGCGCTGCGCGGCACCGAGATCACCGAGCGCACCGTGCTGCGCGTGGCCCGCATGATGCGCGATGCCCAGGACATGCGGCCCTCCGGCGCGCTGTCCTCGAGCATCCTCTCCACGCGGGGCAAGACCATCCGCCCCAAGACGGTCAACCAGAAGACCTACGTGGATGCCATCGACGAGCACACGGTGGTCTTCGGCATCGGCCCGGCGGGCACCGGCAAGACCTACCTGGCCATGGCCAAGGCCGTGCGCGCGCTGCAGGCCAAGGAGGTCAACCGGATCATCCTCACCCGTCCCGCGGTGGAGGCCGGCGAGCGGCTCGGGTTCCTGCCGGGGTCCCTCAACGACAAGATCGACCCGTACCTGCGCCCGCTCTACGACGCGCTGCACGACATGATGGACCCCGAGTCCATCCCGCGGCTCATGGAGGCGGGCAGCATCGAGGTGGCGCCCCTGGCGTACATGCGCGGACGCACCCTCAACGACGCCTTCGTGATCCTGGACGAGGCCCAGAACACCACCCCGGAGCAGATGAAGATGTTCCTCACGCGCCTGGGCTTCGGCTCCCGGATCGTGGTCACCGGGGACGTCACCCAGGTGGACCTGCCCGGGGCCACGAAGTCCGGGCTGCGCCAGGTCCAGCACGTGCTGGGCGGGATCGACGACATCGCCTTCTGCGAACTGACCGCGGCGGACGTGGTGCGCCACGAGCTCGTGGGCGAGATCGTGGCCGCGTACGACCAGTTCGACACCACCAACAGGCACCGCGTGGAGCGCTCGCGCCGCAAGGAGGACCGCCGGGCGGCCCGGGCGCCGCACGGGGCGGCGGAGCGCACGTCGGACGCCGAGGGAAGCCTCCGGTGAGCGTGGCCTTTGACCTGCCGTGGGAGGGCCCCGAGGAGCTCGTTCAGCTGCCGGACGCCTACCGCGCGGTGGACACCGAGCAGCTCTCGGCGCTCGTGGCGCTGGCCTTCGAGCGCTGGCACCTGCACCCGGACACCGAGGTGAGCATCGCCGTGGTGGACGAGGAGCGCATGGCGCAGCTGCACGAGCAGTGGCTGGACTTGCCCGGTGCCACGGACGTGATGTCCTTCCCCATGGACGAGCTGCGCGAGGGCACGCCCGAGAGGCCTTCCCTGGGGGTGCTCGGGGACGTGGTGCTCTGCCCGCCCGTGGCCGCGCGCCAGGCGGCCGCCGCCGGGCACAGCACGCAGGACGAGCTGTGCCTGCTCACCGCCCATTCCCTGCTCCACCTGCTGGGCCACGACCACGCCGAGGAGCACGAGCGCGCGCGGATGTTCGCCGCCCAGCGGGGCCTGCTGGAGGAGTTCCTGGGCCGGGACGCCCCCGTGGAGACCATGTCGTGAGCCGCACCCCGCTCCCGGCCACCCGCACCGACCGCACCACCGAGGACACCCCATGACTCAGGACCCTTCCGAGCACGCGCAGGACTTCCGGGCCGGCTTCGCCGTGTTCGTGGGCCGCCCCAACGTGGGCAAGTCCACGCTCACCAACGCGCTGGTGGGCCGCAAGGTGGCGATCACCTCCAACCGGCCGCAGACCACGCGGCACACCATCCGCGGCATCGTCCACCGCCAGGACGGGCAGCTGATCCTCGTGGACACCCCCGGGCTGCACCGCCCGCGCACCCTGCTGGGCCAGCGGCTCAACGACGTGGTCGCGGAGACCCTGGGCGAGGTGGACGTGATCGGCTTCTGCGTGCCCGCGGACCAGAAGGTAGGACCCGGTGACCGCTACATCGCGCAGCAGGTGGTGGCCGCCGTTGGACGCACCCCCGTGGTCGCGATCGTGACCAAGGCGGACCTCGTGCCGCAGGACCGGCTCATGGAGCAGTTGCTCGCGGTCAGCGAGCTCGGCCGGGAGGTCGTCTCGGCCGAGCGCGTCCAGCGTGAGGCCCGCCGACGACGCCGCGACGCCGCGTCGTCGGGGCCGTCCGCCCCCGCGCGCGACCGGGACGCGGCCGAGGAGGAGCCCGGCTGGGCGCACGTGATCCCGGTGAGCGCCGCGGACGGCTTCCAGGTGGACGAGCTCGGCGAGCTGCTGGTGTCGCTGATGCCCGTCTCACCGCCGCTGTACCCCGAGGGGGATCTCACGGATGAGCCCGAGGTGACCATGATGGGCGAGCTCATCCGCGAGGCCGCCCTGGAGGGGGTCCGTGACGAGCTGCCCCACTCGCTCGCCGTGGTGGTGGACGAGGTCTCCGAGCGCGAGGGCCGCTCCGCGCAGAACCCCATGCTGGACGTGCACGCGAGCCTCTACGTGGAGCGCCCCTCCCAGAAGGCCATCGTGATCGGCAAGCGGGGGGCTCGGCTGCGGGAGATCGGCACCCGTGCGCGGAGTCAGATCGAGGCCCTGCTCGGCACGCGCATCTACCTGGACCTGCACGTGAAGGTGGCCAAGGAGTGGCAGCGGGACCCCAAGCAGCTGTCCAAGCTCGGATTCTGAGCCGCGGCACACCGCTCCCGGGCGGTGACCGCCTCCCGCACCGCGCCACACACACCACAGGAGCCATCGGTGGATTCCAGCCCAGCCCCCCGCAGACGCCACGGCGGTGACGACCCCGCCACCCCGTGGGCCGCGCACCCCGCGCGGCGCACGGACAGCTCGGGAGAACCGTACGAGCTGCGCCAGACCGGGCGTCACCACCGGGCGCGCGTGCACCGCTCCTCCACCCGGAAGATCGCGGTGATCCTCGCGGTGCTGGCCCTGCTGAGCGTCGTGGGGCTGGGAGGCATCGCCGCACTTCGGCTCACCGGCAACCTGACCTCGAGCCCGCTGAACCTCTCGGAGGAGGGGAGCACCTCGGACGACGGTCCGCTGGACATCCTGGTGATGGGCTCGGACACCCGCCGCGGCAGCGGCAACAGCGCCTACGGCAGCGAGGACGACGCCGAGGGCCGCACGGACGTGATGATGCTCGTGCACGTGACCCAGGCGCGGGACGCCGTGACCGTGGTGTCCTTCCCCCGGGACCTGATCGTCAAGATCCCTTCCTGCACGGACCCCGGCACCGGCAAGGTGTACCCCGCCGAGACGGACATGCTCAACAGTGCGGTGGAGCGCGGCGGGCCGGGCTGCACGGTCGCCGCGATCAACGAGCTCACCGGCGTGAGCATCGACCACTTCATGCTCGCGGACTTCAACGCCGTCAAGGAGCTCTCCACCGCGGTGGGTGGCGTGCAGGTGTGCGTCAACGAGGCCGTGGACGACCCCAAGTCCGGCCTCAAGCTGCCCGCGGGGATCTCCTCGGTGGAGGGGGAGCAGGCCCTCGCGTTCCTGCGCTCCCGCGCGGCCTTCGGCAACGGCGGGGACGAGGCGAGGATCCGCTCGCAGCAGTCCTTCCTGGCCTCCCTCACCCGCAAGATCCAGGCGGACGGCACGCTCACCAACCTGCCGCAGCTCTACCGCATCGCCGAGGTCATGACCCAGAACCTGCACGTGGACCAGGGGCTGACCTCCATCCCGGAGCTCGTGAGGATCGCCAAGACGTTCAACGGCATCGACCCCGGGAGCATCGCGTTCGTCACCGCACCCACCGAGCCCTACCCCGCGGACCCCAACCGGCTGCAGCTGGACCGGGCCCCCGCGGACAAGCTGTTCGCCACCCTGCGTCGGGACGTGTCCGTGACCGGTTCCGAGGACGCCACGGGCGAGCCCTCGGCCTCGGCGGGCACCGCCTCGCCGGACGCCGCGGCACCGGGCGGCCCCGCGGCGTCGTCGCCCACCCCGAGCGCCACCGGGCCTGCGGTGGACCCGGCCCTGGTGCCGGTCACCGTGAGCAACCGATCCGACGCCGGTGGGCGGGACGCCCAGGTGGCGCGCGCGCTCGGGGGCAAGGGCTACGAGAAGGCGCGCACCGGCTCCTCCGGCCCGCAGCTGGCCGCCACGCAGATCTTCTACCACCCGGACTGGGCCCTGGCCGCCGACGACGTCGCCCGCGCCCTCAACGTCTCGCCGAGCCAGCTCGTCGCGGACTACGGGGTCACGGGCGTGCAGGTGGCGGTGGGACAGGACTTCCGCGAGGGGGACCGGATGACGCGCGAGAGGGGCCTGCCGGACGGACTCGAGGGCCAGACCGCTGAACAGTTCACCTGCCAGGCCACCGCGGACGGGTGACGCGGCGGTGGCCCGCGCCACGGATGGTACGTTGGGTCACATGCGGTCCGACATGCAGCGACTCCTGCTTACGTGCCGCAGCGGGGCCTGAGGCGATCCGACACGGCCGGCCACCCGCTGCGGAGTCTTGTGATGCCGGCTGTCTCGTCTCAGTCCGAAAGGCCCCACCCGTGAAGAACCTGCAGCGCCCCTCCGGAATGCCCGCCCACAAGTACATGCCGTACCACCAGAACTTCCCGTTCGACATGTCCGACCGCACGTGGCCGGACAAGGTGGCCACCACGGCCCCGCGCTGGTGCGCGGTGGACCTGCGCGACGGCAACCAGGCACTGATCGACCCCATGGACTCCGAACGCAAGCTGCGCATGTTCCAGCTGCTCGTGGGCATGGGGTACAAGGAGATCGAGGTCGGCTTCCCGTCCGCCTCCCAGACGGACTTCGACTTCGTGCGCACCCTCGTGGAGGGCGGGCACATTCCCGAGGACGTCTCCATCCAGGTGCTGACGCAGTCCCGGGAGCACCTGATCGAGCGCACGTACGAGGCCATCGACGGCGCCCCCAACGCGATTGTGCACCTGTACAACTCCACCTCCACCCTGCAGCGGCGCGTGGTGTTCCACCAGGACATGGACGGGATCGTGGACATCGCCCTCACCGGCGCGCGGCTGTGCCGCAAGTACGAGGAGCAGCTCAGCGGCACCGCCGTCACGTACGAGTACTCCCCGGAGTCCTACACCGGGACCGAGCTGGAGTTCGCCGCCAGGATCTGCAACGAGGTGGCCGAGACCTTCGAGATCGGCAACGGGCGGAAGATGATCGTGAACCTGCCCGCCACCGTGGAGATGGCCACCCCCAACGTGTACGCCGACTCGATCGAGTGGATGGGCCGCCACCTGTACCAGCGCGAGGACATCATCCTGTCCCTGCACCCCCACAACGACCGCGGCACGGGCGTGGCCGCCGCCGAGCTGGGATACCTGGCCGGGGCGGACCGCATCGAGGGCTGCCTGTTCGGCAACGGCGAGCGCACCGGCAACGTGGACCTGGTGACGCTGGGACTGAACCTGCTGACCCAGGGCGTGGACCCGCAGATCGACTTCTCGGACATCGAGGAGATCCGCCGCACCGTGGAGTACTGCAACCAGCTGCCCGTGCCCGAGCGCAGCCCCTACGGCGGGGACCTGGTGTTCACGGCGTTCTCCGGCTCCCACCAGGACGCCATCAAGAAGGGCTTCGAGGCCATGGAGCGCGACGCCGAGCAGCAGGGCGTGGGCGTGGACGAGCTCGAGTGGGCGGTGCCGTACCTGCCCATCGACCCCAAGGACGTGGGTCGCAGCTACGAGGCCGTGATCCGCGTGAACTCCCAGTCCGGCAAGGGGGGAGTGGCCTACCTGCTCAAGAGCGAGTACGGGATCGACCTGCCCCGCCGCGCGCAGATCGAGTTCTCCGGCGTGGTGCAGAAGTTCACGGAGACCTCCGGCTCCGAGGTGTCCGCGCAGCAGCTGTGGACCATCTTCTGCGACGAGTACCTGCCCTCCCGGGACGGCAGCGGGTCCACGTGGGGCCACTACCGGATCACGTCCATCTCCACCCACGCCGAGGACCAGGCCAACACGGTGCTGGAGATCGGCCTGGACGTGGGCGGGGAGCACAAGGAGCGCACGGCGCAGGGGACCGGCCCCATCGACGCCCTGATCAACCTGTTCAACCGGGAGGGCGTGGACGTCCGGCTGCTGGACTACACGGAGCACACCCTCTCCGCGTCCGCCAACGCGCAGGCAGCAAGCTACGTGGAGCTGGCCGTGGGCGACCGCGTGCTGTGGGGTGCGGGCATGGACTCCAACACCACCCGGGCCTCGCTGAAGGCCGTGATCTCCGCGGTGAACCGCGCGGTCCGCGACACCCAGGAGACAGCGCAGGACTGACACGATCCACCTCAGGGGCCCCCTGCTCTGTGTCCAGCCCCCTGCGTCGTGCGGAGTTCCTGCTGCCTGCCGCAGCCTCTCGGGTGGCCGGGCGCAGCGAGGGCTGCCGTCGCGCAGGCCTGTCGCGCAGGGGTGCGGAGCGGCTGGGCCGCGACGGTGCGCTCCGCCGCTCACGGGTGGGGCGCACCGTCGCGGAGGTGGCACAATGGCGCGGTGGCCCGTTCAACCTTCGCCTCGCGCAGCTACCGCGACGACGCCGTGGTGCTGCGCACCTACACCCTGGGCGAGGCAGACCGCATCGTGATCCTGCTCAGTGCCCAGCACGGGCAGGTGCGGGCCGTGGCCAAGGGTGTACGGCGCACCACGTCCCGTTTCGGGGCGCGGCTGGAGCCGTTCAACGTGGCCGAGGTGCAGCTGGTGCACGGCCGGTCGCTGGACATCGTCTCGCAGGCCATCGGCAAGCGCTCCTACGGGGAGCGGATCGTCTCGGACTACGAGCGCTTCACGGCGGCCGCCGCGATGGCCGAGACCGCCGAGAAGCTCACGGCCGACGACCACGACACCGCCGCCCAGCACTACCGTCTGCTCGTGGGCGCACTGTCTGCCACGGCCAGGGGTCTGCACCGCCCGGGTCGCATCCTGGACTCGTACCTGCTGCGCGCGGTCTCCCTGGCCGGGTGGACCCCCAGCTTCGTGGACTGCGCGCGCTGCGGGGCACCGGGCCCGCACCGGTCCTTCTCCGCGCCCCTCGGCGGCGCGGTGTGCCCGCAGTGCCGCCCCCCGGGCTCGGCCGCGCCCAGTGATGCCACGTTCGTGCTGCTGAACGGCCTGCTCCACGGGGACTGGCCCACGATCGACGCCGCCGATCCCCGCACCGCGCGCGACGCCGCCGGTCTCGTGGCGTCCTACGTCCAGTGGCACATGGAGCGCACGGTGCGGGCGCTGGCCCTCGTGGACCGCGGGGACGGCTGAGCGGTTCCGGTGCGCGCCCTCGTGTGTGCGGTCAGGTCCTAGGGTGGGGGAGTACCGGACGCCCGTCGAGAGGACCCCCTCGTGAACCGCTTCACCCCGCCGCCCCCGCACCCCAGTGGTGAGACGGCCCCCGTGCTGGACCCCGCGCTCCTGCCCCGGCACGTGGCTCTCGTGATGGACGGCAACGGCCGGTGGGCCAATGAGCGGGGACTGCCCCGGACCGAGGGTCACCGCGCGGGCGAGCGGGCCCTCATGGACGTGGTGGCCGGGGCCATCGACCTCGGGATCCCGTACGTGTCCGCGTATGCGTTCTCCACGGAGAACTGGAAGCGCTCCCCCTCGGAGGTGGCGTTCCTCATGAACTTCACCGGGGACGTCATGGCCCGCCAGCTGCTCACCTTCCAGGAGTGGGGGATCCGGATCCGGTGGGCGGGGCGGCGCCCCCGGCTGTGGGGCTCGGTGATCAAGCGCCTCGAGACGGCTGAGCGGGAGACCCAGGACAACACCGTGCTCACGCTGACCATGTGCGTGAACTACGGGGGCCGGGCGGAGATCGCGGACGCCGCCGCGGCCATGGCCCTGGACGCCCGGGAGGGGCGGCTGAAACCGGGGTCCATCACGGAGGACACCGTGCAGCAGTACCTGGACGAACCCACGCTGCCGGACGTGGACATGTTCCTGCGGTCCTCGGGGGAGCAGCGGCTGTCCAACTTCATGTTGTGGCAGTCCGCATATGCGGAACTGGTGTTCCTGGATGTGCTATGGCCGGACATGGACCGCCGGGTGCTGTGGCAGGCCGTACAGGACTACGTGGAGCGGGACCGCCGGTACGGGGGAGCGGTGGACCGCCCCGCGGGGCCCGACGCCACGTAGCGGTTTGCGGCTATCAAGATGCCAACTCTCGGCTGAATGTTCAATCACTGCATTCAATGTTCAATGACGAGTTGAAAAGATGGCCGACGGTACGCGAGTCAGATTGGTGAGGCCCGTGCCGCCCGAACCCACCCGGCACTCCGAGTCAACCCGGCGCCCGTGTGGAAAACTGGCCCCATGCGCCTGTACCCCGCCTTCTTCAAGGCCGCCTTCTCCTGGATGGACCCCGAGCTCGCCCACACCCTGGGCTTCGCCGGCATCAAGCTGGCCCACCGCACCGGTCTGGGCCGTGTGCTCTCCCGCGTGACGGCTCCGGATGAGGGGGCGGAAGTCAACGTGATGGGTCTCACGTTCCCCTCGCCCTTCGGTCTGGCCGCGGGATTCGACAAGGGGGCCACCGGGACCCACGCCCTCACCCAGCTGGGCTTCGGGCACGTGGAGATCGGCACGGTCACGGGCCAGGCCCAGCCCGGCAATCCTCGCCCCCGGCTGTTCCGGCTCGTGCGGGACCGTGCGGTGATCAACCGCATGGGCTTCAACAACGACGGCGCCGAGGCCGTCGCGCCGCGCGTGGCGGCCGCCCTGCAGACCCTCGCCCAGGAGTCGATCCGCACCGGGCGGCGTCGACCCGTGGTGGGCGTGAACATCGGCAAGACCAAGGCGGTGGGACTCGAGGATGCCGCGGCCGACTACGTGCGCAGCACCCGGGTGCTCGCCCCCTACGCCGACTACCTCGTGGTCAACGTGTCCTCCCCCAACACGCCCGGGCTGCGTCAGCTGCAGGAGCTCGACGCCCTACGGCCGCTGCTGCTCGCCGTGCGGGCCGAGGCGGACCGGGTCACCGGCCGACGGGTCCCGCTGCTCGTGAAGATTGCCCCCGACCTCGCCGACGAGGACGTCACAGCCGTGGCGGACCTGGCTCTGGAGCTCGGGCTGGACGGCATCGTGGCCACGAACACCACGATCGCGCGGGAGGGCCTGGGCCTGCGCACCAACCACGACGACGTGGCGGCGTGCGGTGCCGGCGGGCTCTCGGGGGCGCCGTTGCGGCGTCGTTCGCTCGAGGTGCTCCGGCTGCTGAAGGAGCACGCGGGGGAGCAGCTCGTGCTCGTGTCCGTGGGAGGGGTGACCACCGCCCGGGACGTGATGGAGCGCCTGGACGCCGGGGCGTCCCTGGTGCAGGGGTACACCGCATTCCTGTACGAGGGTCCGTTCTGGGCCGGGCGCATCAACCGCGGTCTGCGCCGGGCCGCGCGCGAGGGCCGCTGACGGATCCGGTCGTCGTCGATCCCGCCGGTCCCCGGACGGAGCGGCAGCGGGCAGGTGTGCGCGGGCGGCACCGTGTCCTGCACCGGGCACCGGAGCTGCTCAGCGGACACGGACGAGGGCCCGCACCGCTGACAGCGGTGCGGGCCCTCGTGACGTCGACGGGAAGCGGAGCGCTACTCGGGACGCTCGCCGCGCCGGACCTGCGGCTTGGGCAGGCGCAGCCTGCGGATGGTGAAGGCGCGCATGGCCGCGTACCAGCGCGTGCCGCGCTGGACGGAGCCGAACTTGCGCTGCATCACCGAGTGCATTCGGGTGGTCATGATGATCGCGTCGATCACGCAGAGCCCGATGTACCCGTAGACCACCCAGATCAGGGTCATGGCCACGGACTGCACGGGCAGGAAGAGCAGCAGGAAGACCAGCACCAGGAAGATCAGCACGTACTCGCCGATGTTGAAGCGCGAATCCACCCAGTCCCGCGCGAAGCGGCGCTGGGGGCCGGCGTCACGGGGGCCGAGGTAGCGCTCGTCCCCGGCCGCCATACCCGCCTGGGCCTGCGCGCGGCGCTCACGCTCCGCCTGGCGCGACTCGATCTTGGCGGCCTTGCGGTCCTCGGGGACGAGGGGCCTGCGGCGTGCGGCCTCCTGCTCCTTGCGGGTGGGAGTGGGGCGGCCCTTCCCGGCCCGCGCCGAGGGGGCCGCGGGCGCCGCGGTCCCGGTCGAGGCGCTCACGGCGGTGGATCCCGTGGATTCATCTGACTTCTTGCGTCCAAACACCCGCCCAGCCTAACGGAGTCCCGGTGTGCCGCTGTCCGTGTGTCCGGGCGGCGCACACGGAGCGCCGCTAGGCTGTCGGCATGAGCACAGACTTCACACGCCCCAGTTCCGAGACGGTCGAGGCGCTGCGCGTCAGCGTTCAGAACTCGCGGAGCACGCTGCTGGCCGAGCTCGGTGAGCTCGTGGCCATCCCGGGCATCGCCTGGGACTCCTTCGACGCCGCCGATCTGGACCGCAGCGCGCAGGCCGTGGCCGAGCTGCTGCGCGGGCTGCCGTTCGACTCCGTGGACGTGCTGCGGGTGCCGTCCGCGGACGACTCCGGGCACCCCGCGGTGGTGGCCCGCAAGGCGGCCGCCCCCGGACACCCGACGATCCTGCTGTACGCCCACCACGACGTCCAGCCCCCGGGCAAGCGAGAGCTGTGGGACACCGAGCCCTTCGAGGCCGTGGAGAAGGACGGCCGGCTGTGGGGGCGCGGCGCCGCCGACGACAAGGCCGGCGTGATGGCCCACGTGGGCGCCCTGCGGGCCTTCTTCGCGCAGCACGGCAGCGAGCCCGGCCTGGGCGTCACCGTGTTCGTCGAGGGCGAGGAGGAGGCCGGCTCGCCCGGGTTCGAGGCGTTCCTGGCGGCCCACCGGGACAAGCTGGCCGCGGACGTGATCGTGATCGCGGACTCCGCCAACTGGGAGGTGGGCGTACCGGCACTGACCACGAGCCTGCGCGGCGTCGTGGGCGGCGTCGTCGAGCTCAGCGTGCTGGACCACGCGGTGCACTCCGGCATGTTCGGCGGCCCCGTCCTGGACGCGCCCACGCTGCTGGCCCGCCTGATCGCCACGCTGCACGACGACGACGGCGCCGTGGCCGTGGCCGGGCTGCTGAGCGAGGACGCCACGGACGTGGACTACGACGAGGCCCGCTTCCGCGCGGACGCGGGCGTGCTCGACGGCGTGCAGCTCGCGGGCCGCGGTTCGCTGGCCTCACGCCTGTGGACCCAGCCGGCCCTGTCGGTCACGGGCATCGACGTCACGGACGTGGACCACGCGTCCAACACCATCGCGGCGTCGGCCCGCGCGAAGCTGAGCCTGCGCATCGCCCCCGGGCAGGACCCCCGGGAGGCCGCCGACGCGCTGCGCCGGCACGTGCTCGAGCACGCGCCCCTGGGGGCGCACGTGAGCATCGAGATCGAGGAGGCCGGCCCGTCCTTCCGTGCGGACCACGACGCCGTCAGCTCCAGGATCGCGCTGTGGGCCTTCGAGCAGGCGTGGGGACGACCCGCCGTCACCTCGGGACTCGGAGGCTCCATCCCGTTCACGGCCACCCTCACCGAGGCGTACCCCGACGCCGAGATCCTCATCACCGGCATCGAGGACCCGGACACCCGGGCCCACAGCGCCAACGAATCCCTGCACATCGAGGACTTCCTGCACGCGGTCACCGCCGAGGCCCTCGTGCTGAGCGCCCTCGCCGAGCAGGGCACGCGCGGGACGGAATGATTTCCCGCGCCCCCGCGTTCCACCGTGGAGAAGGGCCGACCCCGATCTGAGTGGTGCGACCACGCGTCGCACGGAAAGTGAGCACCATGAGCGTCACCACCGAGAACGAGACCATCCAGGACCTCCCCGCCCACGAGGTCCTGCTCACCGACAACGCCGCCCAGAAGGTGCGCGACCTGCTCGAGCAGGAGGGTCGCACGGACCTGCGGCTGCGCGTGGCCGTGCAGCCCGGCGGCTGCTCGGGCCTGATCTACCAGCTCTACTTCGACGAGCGCGTCCTGAACGGGGACCACGTCCGGGACTTCGGCGGCGTGGAGGTGATCGTGGACAAGATGAGCGTCCCGTACCTCAGCGGCTCCACCGTGGACTTCGAGGACACCATCTCCAAGCAGGGGTTCTCGATCGACAACCCCAACGCGCAGGGCTCGTGCGCGTGCGGCGACTCGTTCCACTGAGCCGAGTCACCGGCACCCGGGAGAGGGGTGCGCGGGGTCCCACGGGGCCCTGCGCACCCCTCTCGCGCTGTCCGCGGGCGACTGCTCCCCGGGGCTCGGCACCCGGGGCGTGACGGCCCACACGGGCACGACACGGCAGCTGACACGGTGTCAGCACATCCGGGGCCTGAGGGGTAAACTTCCTGGAGAGAACCATTAACGGGCAACGTGTCCTCTGTGCCCCGCGCAGGACCGATGCGGAACCCACGTACAGAAGAGGAAGGGCCGTCTGTGAGTTCGCAAACCCGAACCGGCAGCCGCCACGGCCGGACGCTGAAGGTCTCGGCAGTGGCAGTCCTGGCGACGATCTCGCTCACCGCGTGCTCGGAGCAGACCAAGGTGGGCTTTCTGCCCACGCAACGTGGCACCACCGACAACGCGGACCAGATCATGGATCTGTGGATCGGCTCCTGGGTGGCGGCGCTGTGCGTCGGCCTGCTGGTGTGGGGTCTGATGCTCTGGTGCATGGTCGCCTACCGCCGACGCAAGAACGAGACCGGCTACCCGCGGCAGCTCGCCTACAACGCCCCGCTCGAGATCTTCTACACGATCGTGCCCATCGCCATGATCGTCTCCCTCTTCTTCTTCTCGTTCCGCACGCAGACCGAGATCACGGACCGCTTCGAGAACCCGGACACCAAGATCCAGATCTACGGCAAGCAGTGGGCCTGGGACTTCAACTATCTCGACGACAACGTCCACTACCAGGGTGTGCAGGCGCACCTGACCGGTGAGCCCGGCGTCGAGAAGACCCTCCCCACCCTCTACCTTCCCGCCGACAGCAAGGTCGAGCTGGAGATCACCTCCCGCGACGTCATCCACTCCTTCTGGGTGCCCGCGTTCCTCGAGAAGATCGACATGATCCCGGACCGCACCAACTACATGAGCTTCACCACCGGCCGCGAGGGCACCTTCGCCGGCAAATGCGCGGAGCTGTGCGGCGAGTACCACTCCGAGATGCTGTTCAACGTGGCGGTCGTGAGCCAGGAGGAGTACGACTCGCAGATGCAGAAGCTGCGCGACGAGGGAAACACCGGCATCGTCGGCGACGAGTACAACCGCAACCCGAACCGCAACGCAACCTCCAACAACTAGGGGATAGGCAATGTCTACGCTCGAATATTCGCGGGACGACGCGGCAGCAGCCGCACCCCGCGTTGTCCCACGCTCCAAGGGTCGGGTGATCGTCAACTGGCTCACCTCGACCGACCACAAGACCATCGGGTACATGTACCTGATCTCTTCTTTCGTCTTCTTCTGCGCGGGCGGCGTCATGGCGCTGCTCATCCGTGCCGAGCTGTTCCAGCCCGGGATGCAGATCCTGGAGACCAAGGAGCAGTACAACCAGCTGTTCACCATGCACGGCACGATCATGCTGCTGATGTTCGGCACCCCGCTGTTCATCGGCTTCGCCAACGTGATCGTCCCGTTGCAGCTCGGAGCCCCGGACGTGGCCTTTCCGCGGCTGAACGCACTGTCCTTCTGGTTCTTCCTCTTCGGCTCGCTGATCGCGGTGTCCGGCTTCATCTCCCCCCAGGGCGCAGCCTCCTTCGGCTGGTTCGCCTACGCGCCACTGAACAGCACCACGTTCAGTCCGGGGGTGGGTGGTGACCTCTGGGTCTTCGGCCTGGGGCTGCAGGGCTTCGGCACCATTCTCGGTGGGGTGAACTTCATCACCACCATCGTGTGCATGCGCGCGCCGGGGATGACCATGTGGCGCATGTCCGTGTTCACCTGGACCACCCTGATCACCTCCATGCTGGTCATCATGGTCTTCCCGCCGCTGGCCTCCGCCCTGTTCGCACTGGGCATGGACCGCCGCCTGGGCGGGCACGTGTTCGACCCCGAGAACGGTGGCGCCATCCTCTGGCAGCACCTGTTCTGGTTCTTTGGCCACCCCGAGGTATACGTTCTCGCGCTGCCGTTCTTCGGCATCGTGTCCGAGATCATCCCGGTGTTCTCCCGCAAGCCGATCTTCGGTTACAAGGGCCTGGTGTTCGCGACGATCGCCATTGCCGCCCTGTCCGTGACCGTGTGGGCCCACCACATGTACGTCACCGGCGCCGTGGCGCTGGGCTTCTTCTCCTTCATGACCATGATGATCGCGGTGCCCACCGGCGTGAAGTTCTTCAACTGGATCGGCACCATGTGGCAGGGCTCGCTCACGTTCGAGACGCCCATCCTGTGGGTGCTGGGCTTCCTCTTCACCTTCCTGTTCGGCGGGCTCACCGGCATCATCCTGGCGACGCCGCCGCTGGACTTCCACGTGTCCGACACCTACTTCGTGGTCGCGCACTTCCACTACGTGATCTTCGGAACCATCGTGTTCGGCATGTTCGCGGGCTTCTACTTCTGGTGGCCCAAGTTCACGGGCAAGATGCTCAACGAGCGCATCGGCAAGATCCACTTCTGGATCCTGTTCGTGGGCTTCCACATGACGTTCCTCATCCAGCACTGGCTGGGCGTGGACGGCATGCCGCGCCGCTACGCGGACTACCTGCCGGAGGACGGCTTCACCTGGATGAACCAGTTCTCCACCATCGGCTCCATGCTGCTGGCTGTGTCCATGATCCCGTTCTTCTGGAACGTGTACACCACCCACCGCAACGCCAAGAAGGTGGAGGTTGACGATCCGTGGGGCTTCGGTGGCTCCCTCGAGTGGGCGACCTCCTGCCCGCCCCCGCGCCACAACTTCACCTCCCTGCCTCGGATCCGTTCCGAGCGCCCCGCGCTGGATCTCCACCACCCGGAGCTCTCCGCGTTCTCCAGCCAGCAGTTTGATGCCGAGACCCCCCTGGTTGGCGGCACCGGAAGGAACGGACGATGAGCACCACTATCAAGACCTTCCTGATGCTCGGCGTGTTCTGCACGATCGTGGGTCTGGTCTACGGCTACGTCACGGAGTTCCAGGAGCTCGCCGGGTTCCCGGCGCTGCTGGCCGTTGCAGCCATGAGCTTCATGCTCGTGATCTACCTGTGGCTCGTCCAGCGTTCCACCGGCGGCACCCTGCCGGAGGACCGTGAGGACGGCGAAATCGTGGAGATGTCCGGCGAGTACGGCGCCTTCTCCCCGTGGAGCTGGTGGCCGCTGCTGCTGGGGCTCGGGTGCGCGCTGTTCGTGACGGCCCTCGCGGTCGGCTGGTGGATCATCGGCCTGGCCGTTCCCGTGGCCCTGCTGGGCCTTCTGGGCCTGGTCTTCGAGCACTCCCGCGGAGAGCACGCCCACTGACCCCTGGTTCGTTGAGGTTGCTTCGAGAGCCCGCGTCGTCTGCGAACGGCGCGGGCTCTCGTCGTATCCGCACTCTGGGGCGCACGAGCTCCGCAGCCCCGCAAGGTTGAGGAGCATCCACCACCGGGTGATGGGGGTTGCCCCTGTTTTTCGGCTGTACAGACCCCCTGCGGCGCTACTGACGGCCCGTTTTCGCACCGCTTACGCCCGCTGTGTGGGAGTCCCGGACATTGAGGTCTCAGACGGTGCGTCCCGCCCGTCAGCGGGCGGAAACGTCTCGCCGAGGGCTGTCTCTGCCAGGGGAGAGTTCGGAAGCCCTCGGGCAGTGGGGGGGGAGAAGTGCTCGGGCTGAGGCCGCCCAGGGGCTTCCCAGCGGCATTCTGATGCTGACCCAGGACGCGCTGCGACTCTGCCGCGATGTCGGGATGCAGTTCCGCGTGGCGCTCGGTGCCACGGCCTTCTGGCGTCGGGAGGTCCGACGTAGAGCGTCGTGCTGCGGAGGAGCTCGCGATCCACGACCCTTGTGCCAGGGGAATGCGCGCGCCCCCACGACCGGCAAAGACGCGGCCGGTCCTCAGTCGTCTATCGCCTTCGCACGACATGTGGGCGGGGCCGACGTCCGGGATTCCATGCCGGATCCGGGGTGACGTTGCGCCGATGGGTCGGCAGCCCCTCCAACCCTCCCTCCTGGGCTTTCGGAGCCCAGCATTTGCCCCGCGTGAACCCACCGGACCACCTGATGGTGGGGCCAGCCGAGCCCTCGGCCTGCAGCCGAGGGGAGCACGGGCTACGTGACCGCGCGTGGTGCGGAACTGGGACTAGGTGCAGTGTCCGTCCGCGCACCACGCCCGGTGCTCGCTCCGGATGACGACGGGTGCGGGCTATAGGGCTACGCACTGGTCAGGGCTCGTGGGGTCCTTCCAAGGGGCTCATAACCTGGCCCCGCCTCGGGTCCCGCGCGTGGGGCGTCCATCGAGTGCAGCGAGACTCCAGGCCGCCCCAAGGCGGGGGAGGTCGCTACTGGCAGGTCCTACACTCCGTGTCCGGCTTTCGTCGCTGACTCAACGAGCGCTCCCTCTCAGCCACCGTCCGGTGTGGGGTGCTGGTCTACCCCCGAGGAGGGGCCATGGGCGACAGGCCGCCCGAGAGCCTCTCCGACAGCCGTTCATGCCTCTCAGGGTGCGTGGGGGACGCATGCGCTGGCGGTCTGTTCCCGGCGCCACCTCGTCGGCGGCCCGGTGCTCCAGGCAAAGAAGAGGGCCCGCAGCGATCATCTGATCGCTGCGGGCCCTCCCCAGGGGAGCGGGTCAGTGCTCCCGGTGACTCACCGCTCGAGCTGAGTGGTGTGCGAACCCGCACCCACGGCAACCGGCTCGGCGTCGTGGTGGCCGTGGGCCGCCTCGAGCTCGGCGGGCGTCACGGGCGCCACACGGTCCTCGAAGAAGAACCGGCTCAGGCGGCCGCGCATCTTCTCGGAGGACGTGATCTTGCCCTTCGCGTTGGCCCGCGCCGGCTGGACCTGGCGGTCCTCGAAGTCCACCAGCTTGTAGCGGCGGTACTCGTCCAGGGGCTCGTGGACCTCCACGAACTCACCGTGGGGCAGAGCCTGGATGCGGCCGGACTCACGCCCGTGCAAGACGATCTCGCGGTCCTTGCGCTGCAGCGCAAGGCAGAAGCGCCGCACGATGATGAACGCGAGGATGGGGCCGAGGAAGTACAGCGCCCGCAACCAGTAGATGACGTCGTTCACGGCCACGTGGAAGTGCGTGGCGATGAGGTCACCGGAGGCGGCGATCATCTGCACCGCGTAGAACGTGACGCCAGCGGCACCGACGGCCGTGCGGAACGGCGCGTTGCGCGGACGGTCCAGGATGTTGTGCACGCGGTCGTCGCCGGTGACCCACCGCTCGATCCACGGCCACGCGAACATCACGCCGAACATGCCCGCCATGGGGATCAGCGGTAGCAGGATGGCCAGGGGGATGGCCAGGCCGAAGATGTCGATCTCCCAGGAGAACGGCCACGAGCCGGGCATCAGGCGCAGGCCGCCGTCCGAGAAGCCCATGTACCAGTCAGGTTGCGAACCGGCCTGCACGGGGGAGGGGTCGTACGGCCCGTAGTTCCAGATCGCGTTGATGGTGGTGGTTCCCGCGATCAGCGCGAGGATGCCGAAGACGATGAAGAAGAAGCCGCCGGCCTTGGCCGCGTAGATGGGACCCACGGGGAAGCCGACCACGTTCTGCTCGGTGCGGCCCGGACCGGGGAACTGGGTGTGCTTGTACACCACGACCATGAACAGGTGCACCACGATCATCATGAGGATCAGTGCCGGGATGATCAGCACGTGCACGATGTACAGACGCCCGATGATCGCGTGGCCGGGGAACTCGCCGCCGAACATGAACATCGAGATGTAGGTGCCGACCACGGGCACGGACTTCGCGATCGCGTCCGCGATGCGCAGGCCGTTGCCGGAGAGCACGTCGTCGGGGAGCGAGTAGCCGGAGAAGCCCGCCACGATGGCCAGGATGAAGAGCACGCAGCCCACCACCCAGTTCAGCTCACGCGGACGGCGGAACGCGCCCGTGAAGAACACGCGCAGCATGTGCACGGACAGCGCCATCACGAACAGCAGTGCGGACCAGTGGTGCAGCTGGCGCAGGAAGAGCCCGCCGCGGATGTCGAAGGAGATGTTCAGGGTGGACGCGTACGCGCCGGACATCTCCACGCCCTGCATGGGGACGTAGTTGCCCTGGTACTCCATGGAGGTCATGGTCGGGTCGAACCACAGCGCCAGGAACGTGCCGGAGAGAAGCAGGATGATGAAGCTGTAGAGCGCCACCTCACCGAACATGAAGGACCAGTGGTCCGGGAAGACCTTGCGGCCGAACTCCTTGACGATCGACGAGCCGCCCACGCGGGTGTCCACGAAGTTGGCGATGCGACCGGTGCGGGTGGTGGGTCGGTATTCGAAGTCAGCTGTGGTGGACATCAGTTCGCCTCGTCCTGCATGTCTTTGACGGCGAAGCCGCGCTGCGAGTAGGTCGGTCCAACGGGCTCGTGGAAGTCGCTACGGGCAACGAGGTAACCGTCGGAATCAACGGAAATGGGCAGCTGCGGGAGGGGCCGGGAGGCCGGCCCGAAGATGACCTCACACTCGTTGGTGAGGTCGAACGTGGACTGGTGGCACGGGCACAGCAGGTGGTGCGTGTGCTGCTCGTACAGCGCGATGGGGCAGCCGACGTGGGTGCAGACCTTGGAGTAGGCGAAGATGCCGTCCACGTTCCAGTCTTTGCGCTCCTCGGACACGTTGACCTTGTCCGGGTCCAGACGCATGAGCAGCACTACGGCCTTGGCCTTCTCGTTGAGGTAGCCGTCCTCGTGGCTGACGCTCGTGAGGTTCTCCGGGATCACGTGGAACGCGGAGCCCAGGGTGACGTCCGAGGCCTTGATGGGGGTGCCCGAGGGGTCGCGCACCAGGCGCACGCCCTCGTCCCACATGGAGTGGCGCAGCACCTTGAGGTCGGTGGGGCCGAGGTCCTTGAGCAGTCCCACGAAGGGGAGGGGCATGAGGACGGCGGCACCGATGAGGGTGTTGCGCAGCAACGGGCGGCGCTTGACACCGGACTCGTCGTAGATGGTGTTGAGGATGCTCTGCGCCTCGGCGCGCTCGTCCTCGGTGCGCAGGTCGTGACGCATCTCCACGATCTCGTGGTCGGGCATCAGCGTGCGGGCCCAGTGGACCACACCCACGCCGATGCCGAACATGCCCAGGGCGATGCCGAGACCGAGCAGGAGGTTCTGCAGCCGCAGCTGGGCGGTGGGCTCCGTGTTGACCGCGTCGTACAGCGGGCCGTCCACGCGGATGCCGAAGTACGCCACGAAGAAGATCACGGATCCGACAACGGAGAGCAGGAACAGCAGGACCACCTGGTGTTCGGCTCGCCTGGCCGCCTTGGGGTCTACGTCCGTCACGCGGGGACGGTGCGGTGGAAGCCCCGGATTGGGGAAGTGATCCAGGTCCGCTCCGTCCGAGGTGACAACCGCCCCGCTCTTGTGGGGAGTGCCGTCACGATGGTCGCCCATGTGGTCCCTCATTCTTCTCTTGGTGCTGTGAATAGTGTCTAGGGTGCCGGCCGGGGGCCGGCGGGTGCTCTCAGGCGGAGCGGGAGGTCAGCCAGACGGTGAAGCCGATGACCACGACCAGGCCGATGGTCCAGATGAACAGGCCCTCCGACACGGGGCCCAGCGATCCGAGGCTGAAGCCACCGACGGTGGTGTTGTTGTCGAGGGTCTTCAGGTACGTGATGACGTCCCGCTTCTCCTCGGGGGTGATGTTCGCGTCGTTGAACACCGGCATGTTCTGGGGGCCGGTCTGCATGGCCTCGTAGATGTGCTTCTCGCTGACGCCCATCAGGGACGGAGCGAACTTGCCGCGGGTCAGGGCGCCGCCCTGGCCGGCCGCGTTGTGGCACATGGCACAGTTGGCCAGGAAGATCTTGGCGCCGTTGGCGGAGTTGCCCTCGGCGATGTCGAGGTCCTGCTCCTCGGGAACGGTGGGCCCGGCGCCGAGCGAGGCCACGTAGGCCGCGAGCTGGTCCGTCTGCTCCTCGTTGAACTGCTGCGGCTTCACCTGCGCCTGGGGGCCCTGCATCTGCATGGGCATGCGGCCGGTGCCGACCTGGAAGTCCACGGAGGAGGCGCCCACGCCGATGAGCGAGGGGCCGCTGCTGGTGCCCTGCGCCTGCATGCCGTGGCACGTGGAGCAGTTGGCCTGGAAGAGCTTCTGCCCCTCCTCGATGTCCTGGGCCGAGTAGGTGGTGGTCTCGGCCTTGGCTTCATTGGTGGTTGTGGCAACTGCGTAGAGTCCACCGGTCAGAAGCAAAGCCATGACCAGCAGCGCGAGGGCTGCCAGAGGATGGCGGCGCTTTTGTGAGAGTGCCTTCACGTCAAACGTTCCTTTTACTCGGGTCTAGAACTGGGAGGGGCGGAGGGTCCTGCGGAGGCTACTTGATGAAGTAGACCAGGAAGAACAGGACGATCCAGACCACGTCGACGAAGTGCCAGTAGTAGGACACCACGATGGCCGAGGTGGCCTCGTAGTGACCGAAGCGCTTGGCGACGAAGGCGCGGCCCATGATGAAGAGGAATGCGATGAGACCGCCGGTCACGTGCAGGGCGTGGAAGCCGGTGGTGATGTAGAAGGCGGACCCGTACGCGCTGGCGGCGATGGTCACACCCTCGGACACCAGGGAGGCGTATTCGTAGACCTGGACGGACACGAAGACGGCGCCCATGAGGAAGGTCAGGGCAAACCACTCGGTCAGGCCCCACTTGGAGACCTGGAACAGCCCGCCGGTGCGGCGTGGCTGGAGACGCTCGGCCGCGAACACGCCGAACTGGCAGGTCACGGAGCTGAGCACCAGGATGAGCGTATTGACCGACGCCATGGGGACGTTGAGTATCTCGGTGTTCTCGGCCCACACCTCGGGAGAGGTGGCGCGGAGGGTGAAATACATGGCGAAGAGTCCGGCGAAGAACATCACCTCGGAGGACAACCACACGATGGTGCCCACGGAGGTGAGGTTGGGGCGAGTGATGCTCGCACCCACCGGTTTGGCTGGGGTATGAGTCGCAGTTGTCACAGAGACATTATGTCGCCAAAACTCCCGGTGGACCAACCACCTGGGCCTGCGCGGTGACCGTGTCGCGGGATCGGGCGCGCGGGTCCGGGCAGCGGCGGGGCTCGCACCGGGCGGAGGAGCGGCGCCGGGAGGCGCCGGAGCGACGTCGTGGTGGGGGCCGAAAGGTAGGATCGGGCCCGTGAACACCGAGACCTCCGCCCCCACGTCCTGCCACTGGCCCGACCTGCTCACGGCCCTGTCCCGCGGGGAGGACCTCACCCGGCAGCAGGCCTACTGGGCCATGGACACCATCATGGAGGGGGAGGTTCCGGACGCCGTGATCGCGGGGTTCCTCATGGCCCTGCGCACCAAGGGCGAGAGTGTGTCGGAGCTGAACGGCCTCGCGGACGCCATGGTGGCCCACGCCCGGCGCATCTCGGTTCCCGGCCCGGCTCTGGACATCGTGGGCACGGGCGGGGACCGGCTCTCGAGCGTGAACATCTCCACGATGGCCGCCCTGGTCTGCGCCGGCGCGGGGGCGCGGGTGGTCAAGCACGGCAACCGGGCGTCATCGTCCAAGTCCGGTTCCGCGGACGTGCTCGAGGTCCTGGGCGTGCAGCTGGACATGCCGGTCGAGCGGGTGCAGCGGGCGGCAGGGGAGGTGGGCATCACGTTCCTCTTCGCACAGACCTTCCACCCCGCCATGCGTCACGTGGCGCCGGCGCGCAAGGCGCTCGGCGTGCCCACCGCCTTCAACTTCCTCGGTCCGATCACCAATCCTGCGCGGGTCTCGGCCTCCGCGATCGGTGTGGCCGACGCCGCACTGGCACCTCTCATGGCAGGTGTCTTCCAGCAGCGCGGTGACCGCGCGCTCGTGTTCCGCGGGGGAGACGGGCTCGACGAGCTCACCGTCACCGCGCCCTCCGCCGTGTGGGAGGTCCGGGACGGTCAGACCGCTCAGCACGAACTGGACCCGCTGGACCTGGGGATGCCGCGCGCCACGATCGCGGACCTGCGCGGCAAGGACGCCGCCTACAACGCCGACGTGGTGCGAGACGTGCTCGACGGCGCCGCCGGCCACATCCGCAACGCCGTCCTGCTCAACGCGGCGGCGGGTCTCGTGGCCGTGTCGGAGGACGCCGAGGGACCGTTCCCGGAACGCTTCGCCGCTGCTGTGGACCGTGCCGCGGTGTCGATCGACTCCGGCGCCGCTCGGGACGTCCTGTCCCGCTGGGTGGAGTTCGCCGCTGCCTGAGGTGCGGGGCACACTGCGCCGATCCCGGTGCGGGTGTTCCCGCGCATCTTCTCTTCGGCCAGGCCCGCGCCACGACGACGCCGCCCGGCAGCCTTTCGAGGCGGCCGTCCCCGGTGACCATCGGGCCCGCCCTGCAGCTCCGTGACTGCTTCCGCTGCCCCTCGTGGCTGCCACCGAGGTGCCCGTGAGCGAGGTGCTCGTCACGGAGATGCCTACGGGGTTCCGCGCGGCTGAGGCGCCGTGCCAGCGGGCGGACCGGGCCCGGTTCACGGCTGGGGGAGTGCGCCCTCAGTCGTCGATGCCGAGTGCGAACGCGGCGTCGAGGTCGTGGGTGCTGTAGGTGCGGAACGCGATGTTCGTGCTCGTGGACTCCACGCCGGGGACCTTGGAGAGCTCGTCCGCGATCACGTCCGCGAGCTGCTCGTGGCGCTCCACCCGCACGAGCGCGATGAGGTCCCACTCTCCGGTCACGGAGTAGACCTCGGAGACACCGCGGATGTCGGAGACCTCCTGGGCCACCTCCGGGATACGGTCCGAGGAGGTCTTGATCAGGACGATGGCGGTGAACATGGGGTTCCTTTCCACGGGGTGAGCCCAGCCTAGCCGTGCCGCGGTGCCCGGCCGCCGGGGTGCACCGTGGGACGGCGTCGAGGTGCTGACCGGGCCGGGCGTGTGCTCACCGGCTGCGGATCCTCCGCACCCCGAGCAGCACCAGGCGGTAGCCGATGAGCAGCGCGCCCAGCACCACCAGGCTGACCAGGACGAACGGCAGGGCCGTGCCCTGGCCGGTGAGGGTGCGCAGCACCATGCCGCCGACCTCGGCGCACAGCCACACGGACAGCCCGGTGGGGATCACGGCGGCCGGATGACGCGTGCCACGGCACGCCAGCCACCCCACCAGGGCTCCCACGAGGAACGGCCAGGCCGTCATGAGTGCTCCGGCGACACCCTCCCCGTGGCTGGAACGGCCCAGGGCGGCGAACACGATCACCAACACGATGTCCACGGCCAGGTACAGGGGCCACCCGGTTCCGTCGGGGCTCCGGTGCACCACACCGGCCGTCTCGGGGCGGGCATGCGCGGCCGGGGGAGCGACCGGTGCTTCGTTGGGGGCGTGGTGGGGTGCTGGTGAATCCATACCACCAGTTTAGGGGACCCGAATTTCTCAAGTACGCAGTGAAAGTTGAATAAGAAAATTCAACCCTGACCTCGGAGTACGGGGATGGCTGCGCCGGGGGAGGAATGTAGCCTCGACGGCCTCACCCCTCCAGGGGACGCAGCTCCACGGGCCGGCCGCACGCGGAGGACGCGGTCCGTGCGTCGTCGAGGGCCTCGTCAGGGGTTTCGGCGCGGACGATCCAGAAACCGCCGAGGATCGGTCCGACGTCGGAGACCGTGCCGTGCGCGATCAACGGGTTCTCGGGGTGCTGTCCCGTGGCGTCAACGGTACGTGCCGCCTCGGGTGGTGTCAGGCCGCCCGCGTAGACGAGACGCCCCGAGGACTGGAGGTGCTCGTTGAACGCCGCCACGGCGGTCACGGCCCGCTCCATGTCAGCGGGAGAGCTGTAGACGGCTCCGGCGTCCTGGACACCGGGCTCGTGGTGGACGGCCAGCATGTAGTCGGTCATGGGTGGTCCTCTCGGGGTTCGTGTCACGGGTTCGTGTCCGGGCGTCGATGAAACGTGCGTCCCGGTGGACAGGGTGTGTCCACCATGCGGTACGCCGGTGGGGTGCGCCACAGTTCCGCATGCGCTGGCGGCGGGTCGCAGCCGCGAGGTACGTCGGCCCAGGAAGATGGTCAGCATCAGACGGTCAGAAGGGGTTGGCCTGCTCGCAAGCCCTGAAAGGGGTTCGCCCGACCGCTTTTCCCTGTCACTCGTTTGTACCAGTCGTACACGGAGGGGAGCCGTGGACCCGACGCCAGCCGCAAGGGCCTGTCGCTGGCGCGCGCCAACCGCACACGGTCTCCGGAACATGCGGATCTGCAATCGACAATGCAGCGTCAGATCGACGGGCCTCACGCCATGGTCAGAGGATGTCCAGCATCCGGGGCATGTCCGCTGTTCTGCGGATTTCTGCCGAACCGATAATGTACATTATGTAAACTGGGTCGAGAGGAGTCAGGAGGAACCGCTGATGTGCGGCTCCCCTGGCTCCTTCTGTGGGTGCGTCGTTACCCGCTCGGTGCGGGCTGCGTCTCCTCCTTGCCTGTGAGCGACGACTCGTTCTTGTGGTGGCCCAGGAACGTCAGCACGATCCCGAGTGCCACCCACCCGATGAGCGCCCACACCTGCGCGGCAATGTTCGCGTCCGGGAAGTACGAGAGGTCGCGCAGCAGCGTTCCGGACAGGCCGGGTACGAGCCACTGACCGACCTCGCCGAACGGCGGCAGGATGAACTCCTTCGGAGAGGTCAGTGCGGAGATGGGGTTGCCGATGAACATGGTGAGGACGGCGCCCACGGCCAGCCCGGCGCGTCCGATGAGCGAGCTCAGCCCCACGATCACCGACGCCGTGGCGGCGATGCCCAGCCCGATGGCCGCCCAGTTGGCAAAAAAGTTTGCCTGCAGGATCCCGAACAGGCCCTGCAGGATGGCCGCCAGCACGAATCCGCCGATCACGCCGTACAGCCCCAGGGCCAGCAGGTGCTTGCGCACGCCCGTGACGAGCGTGGAGATGAGGATGCCGCCGATCATTCCGCCCATCGTCAGGGGAAGCCCGGCAATCGCCAGCCCGCTCCCCCGCGGATCGTCCTCGGACAGCGGGACCACGTCGGTGGTCTTCATGGTGGACGGGGTGGCCGCCTGCTGCTGGGGCTGCTGACTCAGGGCCGGCATGCCGGCCGGCCCCTTGGCCAGGGCGCCCTTGATCTTCTCGAGGGCCCTCGTGGTGCCCTCGATGACCTTCTGGTCGATGCCGCGCTGCATAGTGGTGGCCACGCCGCCCAGCATCTGCGAGACCACGGGGCTGGCCGCGCTGGCCGTGAGGATCTCGGGCTGGTCCCCCAGCACGATGCCCCCGTACACCTCGCGGGTCCTGATGCCGTTGACCGCGTCCTCCCGGTGGGCCACGGGGTGCACGTCCAGCAGCTTGTCGGGCATCTTGGCGGTCACGGCGTCGATCTGCTCCTGCGTTCCCACGACGGCCACCGGCAGGTTCTCGGTCCGGGAGGTGGTCGTGGGCCACGCGAACGCGAGCAGCACGATGGAGACCACCGCCGTGGCGATCAGTGCCGCCTTGACGCTCTTGAGTCAGTCCGGGCGCTGCCGGGGCTCCGGAGTTCTGATGTGGGACACAACCCACCCCTTCCACAGAGAATGAATGTTCTTGGAAAGCCTGGACCCGCTCCGCTAAGCTGTCAAGAACGATCATTCGTTTTTGGAGGTGGACGTGCCCAAGGTCACGGAAGAGCACAGGGAGCAGATGCGGCGTCGGATCCAGGACGCCGCCCTGGCCTGCATCGGCCGCAAGGGGTTCTCGGCGGTGTCCATGGCGGACATCCTCGCGGAGTCGGGCCTCTCGGCCGGTGCTGTGTACGTCTACTACCGTGGCAAGGACGACCTCTTCCTGGACGCGAGCCGCGGTGTGATGCGGGACCGGCTCGGGGCACTGAACCGGCTGCACACCCACAGCCCGCTCCCCCATCCGGCCCGCGCCATGGCCATGGTGGTCACGGACCTGCCCGAGGGTGCGACGTTCCCGGGCCTTCCCCTGCAGGTGTGGGGTGAGGCCGTGCGCCGCCCCGAGCTGCGGGCGGCCGCCCGCGCCATCCTGGCGGAGGCAGGCAGCCACCTGCGCCGCTACCTGAGCGCGTGGTTGCGCGCGGAGCACGGCATGGCGGAGGACGACGCCGATCGGCTGGCCGACCGTCTCCGTCCCGCATTCATCGGGCTGGTCCAGGGCTGCATGGTGCAGATGAGTCTGTCGGAGGACCCGGAGCAGACCCACGAGGCCTACGTGGCCGCGGTGGACTCCCTGCTCAGCGGTGTTCTGGCCCAGACGGGTCAGGACACCGGGCGCGCCAACGGCTGACCGGGCGGCGGGGCAGGACGCCGTGGCACGGCAGCCCGGGAGTGCCGAACCTGCCGCCGAGTGAAGAGTCTCCAGGGCTCCCCGCGGGATCCCGCGTGCCGGGCATGCGCGGACCCCGGGGCCCGGGGACAACGTGGTCCAAGGGCACCGGGGTCCGAGTCGAGAGGCGCGGGGTGGGCCTCAGAGCACCGAGCGGTAGACCTCCAGGGTCTGCTGGGCAATGGACTCCCACGAGAAGTGCTCCTCCACGCGGCGCCGCCCGGCCTCACCCATGCGGCGAGCGCGCTCGGGGTTGGAGACCATGTCCGTGAGGGCGGCGGCGAAGTCGTCCACGAACTTCTGGGGGTCCAGGGGGGTTCCGGTACCGTCGGTGACCTGCTCGATGGGAACCAGGGTTCCGGTCTCGCCGTCGTCGACGACCTCGGGGATGCCGCCGGTGGCAGAGGCCACGACAGCCGCCCCGCAGGCCATGGCCTCGAGGTTGACGATGCCCAGGGGCTCGTACACGGAGGGGCACGCGAAGGCGGTGGCGTGGGAGAGGATCTGGATGACCTCGCGGCGGGGCAGCATCTTCTCGATGAGCACCACGCCGTCCCGTTCGCTCCTGAGCTGCTCGATGAGGCCGTTGACCTCGGCGGCGAGCTCGGGGGTGTCGGCGGCTCCGGCGCACAGCACGAGCTGCACCTCGGGCGGCAGCTGCAGGGCGGCGCGCAGCAGGTAGGGCACACCCTTCTGCCGGGTCACCCGGCCCACGAACGCGACGGAGGGTCGGGCGGGGTCGATGCCGTACTCCTCGAGCACGTCGGTGGCCTCGTCCCTGTTCCACTGGGAGACGTCGATGCCGTTGTGCACGGTGCGCACCCGGTCGGGGTCCACGGCCGGGTAGCAGCGCAGGATGTCCTGGCGCATGCCCTCGGACACGGCGATGATCGCGGCGGCGGCCTCGTAGGAGGTCTTCTCCGCGAAGGAGGACACGCGGTACCCGCCGCCGAGCTGCTCGGCCTTCCACGGGCGCAGGGGTTCGAGGGAGTGGGCGGAGAGGACGTGCGGGATGTCGTACATCAGCGAGGACAGGTGCCCGCCCATGTTCGCGTACCACGTGTGCGAATGCACCAGGTCCGCCCCGGCGATGTCCTGGATCATGGTGAGGTCCACCCCGAGGGTCTGCACCGCGGCGTTGGCCTGGTCCAGGTCCGCGGGCACGGGGTAGGCGCGCACGTGGGCACCGTGGAAGTCCGGTTCCCGCGGGGCGCCGAAGCAGCGCACGTTCAGGTCCACCAGCGGTGCGAGCACGCGGGAGAGCTCGGCCACGTGCACCCCCGCTCCCCCGTAGATCGCGGGCGGGAATTCTTTGCTCAGGATGTCTACTCGCACAGTGCGAGCGTACTGCACGGCCTCGTCCGCCCACAGGGGTGCCGGGCACGACGCCGCACGGTCGCCCCGGTCCCGTGCGCGCCCCGAGCAGGACACCCCCACCCCCATCCCCCGCGGTGCGTTGCCGTGCGGTGCCATGCGGTGCGGGTGGGCGCGGTGCGGTGAGATGTGCGCGGTGGTTGCGGCGCCGGGCCCCCGCACGGGCGCGGCGGCGTCGTCGTCTCCACAGCGGAGGAGCGGGGGCGCAAAGTTGCCGCGAGTTCGGGTCACTGTTGTGTGGGCCCTGGAGCAGTGGGACACAATGACGGGACGACGAGTGGACGTCGTGGCCCGTGGGGCCGAGACGTCCCGCGAACTGGAGGGGTACGTATGTCACGACAGAAGAAGGTCCTTGCCATCGTGTTGGCCGGCGGCGAGGGCAAGCGTCTGATGCCGCTGACGGAGGACCGCGCCAAGCCGGCCGTGCCGTTCGCGGGCGGGTACCGGCTGATCGACTTCGCGCTGTCCAATCTGGTGAACTCGGGCTACCTGCAGATCGTGGTGCTGACCCAGTACAAGTCTCACTCCCTGGACCGGCACCTGTCCGAGACGTGGCGGCTGTCCACGCAGTTGGGCAACTACGTGACCTCGGTGCCCGCGCAGCAGCGCCGCGGCAAGGACTGGTTCCTGGGCTCGGCCAACGCGATCTACCAGTCCATGAACCTGATCGACGACGCCGATCCGGACATCGTGGTGGTCGTGGGAGCGGACCACGTGTACCGGATGGACTTCGCGGACATGGTGGAGAAGCACATCGAGTCCGGGGCGAAGGCCACGGTGGCCGGTGTGCGCCAGCCCATGGAGATGGTGAAGTCCTTCGGGGTGATCGAGACGGACCCACAGGACCCTGCGAAGATCACGCGGTTCGTGGAGAAGCCGGACACCACCGCGCCCCTGCCGGACGATCCCCACTCGTTCCTGGCCTCGATGGGCAACTACGTGTTCGACAGGGACGCCCTGGTGGAGGCGTTGCGCACGGACAACGAGAAGGCGGACACCGACCACGACATGGGCGGGGACATCATGCCCTACTTCGCGGAGCGCGGTGAGGCCGTGGTGTACGACTTCACGCACAACGACGTCCCGGGCTCCACGGACCGGGACCGGCAGTACTGGCGGGACGTGGGCACGCTGGAGTCCTACTTCGACTCGCACATGGACCTGATCCGCCCGCTGCCGGTGTTCAACCTCTACAACTACGACTGGCCCATCTACACGCACCAGATCATGGCGCCGCCGGCCAGGACGGTGCGCGGGCCCAACGGCCAGGCGGGCGTGGCGTTCGACTCCATCGTCTCCCCCGGTGTGCTCATCACGGGCGGGCACGTGGGATCCTCCGTGCTCTCCCCCAAGGTCAAGGTGGAGCACGACGCGCGGGTCACCGAGTCCGTGCTGATGCAGAACGTGCAGATCGGGGCCGGCGCCACGGTGCACCGCTGCATCCTGGACAAGAACGTGGTGGTCCCCCCGGGCACCACTGTGGGCCTGGACCGCGAGCAGGACCTCGCGCGCGGGCTCACGGTCACCGAGTCCGGGCTCACCATCGCACCGAAGAACTACCGCTTCGAGCGGTAGGTCCCGGACCGCGGTTCGCGCCGGGCCCGCCCCGGGGCCGGGGTGGCGCGGACCCGAGAAGGCACCACGACGGCGCACGGTCACCGTGCGCCGTCGTCGTCCCTTCCCGCGGGCGCGTGCGCCCCTACACGTCCCGGTACGCCGAGGAGGCCGCAGGGCGTCCCCACCCGTAGGCGCGTGCGCTCCGTCGCGCGGAGCAGCCCGGTGGCGTGGGGTCGCCCCGCACGGTGGGCACGCGGGCGAATCGCGGAGGTGTCCCGGGGTGACGGGCGACACGGGCCCGGTGCCTACACTGGGGACATGGGAGCCAGCCTGACCAGAGACGAAGCAGCCACGCGAGCCGAGCAGATCCGGGTGGAGGACTACCGGGTCACGGTGGACCTCTCGGGGGCGCAGGACCCCGCGAACACCACGTTCGGCTCGGAGGTCACGGTGCGCTTCACCGCCGAGGAGGGCGCGGAGACCTTCATCGACTTCATCCACGACTCCGTGACCGCCGTGGAGCTCAACGGCGAGGTCCTGGACGTGGACGACGTCGTGGACGGCTCCCGGATCCGGCTGCCGGAGCTCGAGGAGGCCAACGAGCTGCGCGTGCTCGGCCGGGCCCTGTACTCGCGCTCGGGCGAGGGCCTGCACCGGTACGTGGACCCCCAGGACGGGGAGGTCTACGTCTACACGCAGTACGAGCCGGCGGACTGCCGCCGGGTGTTCGCGGTCTTCGAGCAGCCGGACCTCAAGGCCGCCTTCACGTTCACGGTGATCACCCCGCCCGAGTGGCTCGCGGCGTCCAACGGCGAGGAGCTGGCCTCGAACCCCACGCGGGACTGCGACGTCCCCGGGGCCGTGAGCCACGAGTTCGCCCCCACGCAGCGGATCTCCTCGTACATCACCACCATCCTGGCCGGGCCCTACACCGCGGTCAGGGACGAGTGGCGGGGCACCGACCCCCACGGGGCCGCCGTGACCATCCCGCTGGCCCTCTACTGCCGACGGGCGCTCGCCGAGCACATGGACGCCGAGGAGCTGTTCACGCTCACCAAGCAGGGGCTGGACTTCTTCCCGGAGCTCTTCGGCTTCGCGTACCCGTGGGGCAAGTACGAGCAGGCGTTCGTGCCCGAGTACAACCTGGGGGCCATGGAGAACCCCGGGATGGTCACTTTCACGGAGGACTACCTGTTCCCCTCGGGTGCCACGCGGGCGCAGCTGGCCGGGCGCGCCAACACACTGATGCACGAGATGTCCCACATGTGGTTCGGGGACCTGGTCACGATGCGGTGGTGGGACGACCTCTGGCTCAAGGAGTCCTTCGCCGAGTTCATGGGTGCGTACGCGTGCGTGCACGCCACGCAGTACACGGACGCGTGGGTCACGTTCGCGCTGGCCCGCAAGGAGTGGGCGTACCGGCAGGACCAGCTGCGCACCACGCACCCCATCGTTGCGGACATCGTGGACCTCGACGCCGCGCGGCAGAACTTCGACGGCATCACGTACGCCAAGGGCGCGTCCGTGCTCAAGCAGCTCGTGGCGTTCGTGGGTGAGGACGCGTTCATGGACGCGTGCCGGGCCTACTTCCGCCGCTTCGCGTTCGGCAACACCACGCTGGACGACTTCCTGGCCGTGCTGGACGAGGCGTGCGAGCACGACGTCCGCGCGTGGGCGGACCTGTGGCTGCGCACCACGGGCGTCCCGGTGCTCACGGTGGCCGCCGGCGACGACGCCGCCCCCGCCTCCCTGACGCAGAGCGCCACTCCCCCGCGCCCGCACGTGCTCACGGTCGGTGCCTACGCCCGCACGGAGCGCGCGGACGGTTCGGGTCCCGTGAGGAACGTCGAGCGGATCGAGGTGCGGGTTCCGGCCGAGGACGGGCCGGTGGCGCTGCCGGGCCTCACCGGTGGGGCGGAGTCCGGCGCGGTGCTGCTGGCCAACGACACGGACCTGACCTACTGCCTGGCCCACCCGGACCCGGACTCGCTGTCGGGGCTCCTGGAGCTGGTGGCCGAGATCGAGGACCCGCTGGCCCGGGCCGTGGCGCACTCGCAGCTGTGGGCCGCGGTGCGGGACGGGCGGCTGTGTCCCCGCGAGTACGTGCTCATGGTCGCGCGGCGCTGCACCGGGGAGACCCACGCGGCCATCCTCACCACGGTGCTCGACCACGCCCGCCAGGCCCTGGGCCGCTTCGTGCCGGTCTCCCGCCGCACCACCGTGCGCAGAGCCCTGCTGGACGCGCTCGGGCAGTCGATGCTCGCGGCGCAGCCGGGCTCGGACGCCCAGCTGATCCTCGCGCGGGCGTTCGCCCGGGAGGCCGCGAGGGACGGCAAGTACGCCCTGCCCATCCAGCAGTGGCTCGGGGGCGAGCACACCGTGCCCGGCCTGGAGCTGACCCCGCAGCTGCGCTGGACCATGCTGACCGCGGTGACCGCCACCGGCCACAGCACCGTCTCGGAGCTCGAGGCGGAGCACGCGCAGGACCCCACGCGGGACGGGCACCTCGGCTACCTCGAGGCCGTCGCGGCCATGCGCTCGGACAGCTCCAAGCAGCGCGCGTGGGAGCGCATCGTGTCCGGGGAACTGTCCAACGACGAACTCAGCGCCACCGTGGAGGGCTTCCAGCTGGCGGCGCCCACCGTGCTGCGCCGCTACGAGGAGGACTACTTCGCGCAGCTGAGCTCGTGGTGGGACACCCACTCCATGGAGATCGCCACCCGGATGGTGCGCGGACTGTACCCGCGCGCGGTGGAGGCGGACGCGGCGTCGTCCTCCCCCGGGACCGACGCCCAGCAGAACCGTGTGGTGCGGGCCACCCGCGAGTGGCTCGAGAGCCACGAGGACGCCCCGGCCGCGCTGCGCCGCGTGGTCACCGAGCTGCTCGACGACGCCCAGCGGGCGGTGACGCTGCAGATCATGTGCCTGTCCCGGTGAGGTGCACCGGCCCATGTCCACACAGTGGATGAACGTCGATGCACACCGATCAACGGATAGCATGAGATCAGATGCGGCGGCGGAGCACCCGCCCGCTCGACAGCGAGGGAGACCATGACCGATTACGCGCTCAACGACCGAGGGTCCTTGGACGTCGTCACCGAGAACTTCTACGACACCGAGATCATGCGGGTGTTCGGGGGGCTCTCCGCGGGTCGCGCGCAGACCTGGACCGGCATGGCCGCGCTGGTCCCGGAACCGGACAACCCCTTCGACCCCCGCACCGTCTCCGTGCGGGTGGGCGAGAACAAGGTGGCCCACCTCAGCTCCGAGGACGCCCACCGCTACTGGCACCCGCTCTCCCGCGTGATCGCCTCCGGCTACACCCCCGTGGTGCCGCTGCACCTGGAGGCGGAGCTGCTGCGCCAGGACGGCGTGGCCGAGGTGGATGCGCGCGCCAGCATCGGGATCGCTCCCCCGGACCTGCTGTTCCCCCTGAACACCGCCCCGGCCCAGGCCGCCGTGCTGCCCCAGGGCTCCTCCATCAAGGTGCTGGACGAGCAGGACTTCGCGGAGTACCTGCACTCCATCGTGCCCGCCACCGGCGAGGGCCGCGTGATCCTCACGCTCGAGGTCAACAAGGTGCGAAACTCGCACGGCGTGACCGTGGACACCGTGGACGTGCTCTACGAGCGAAAGCAGGTGGGGCGGCTGTCCACGCAGATGTCCCAGCAGTTCATCCCGATCATCCACCACGCGTTCGAGCACGACCTGCTCACCGCCGTGTGGGGCACCATCCGCGGCTCCTCGTTCGAGGTGTCCATGACCCTGCAGGCCGCTCGCGCCTCTGAGGTCCCCGCCCAGTGGTTCACCGAGCTGCCCAACGACGTCCCCGAGCTGCTGCCCGAGGCCGACGAGTTCGAGGTTCCCCCGGCCTACGTGGCTGTGGAGTCCGACCACGGGCGCAACTCCAAGAAGTGGCGCCGCGGCTTCACCGCCGCCCACCCCGAGGCCGCCGCGGGCGGTCCCGCCGGAGCCCGCTCCCTGGCCGCCCGCTTCCGCGGGGACCCGGCCCGCACCTCGGAGCCCTCGCGCGCGGACGCTCCGACGGCCGACGACGACGCCGCGGCCGGTTCCCCGGACACCGCCCGGCCCGCGCGCAGCACCGGCGGTTCCACCGTCTCCAGTCTGGCCCGCGGCCTGCGGCCCGTGGTCAGCGCGCTGCTCGCGCTGACCGTGATTCTGGTGCTGCTGGGCATCGTGCTGCTGGGCGTGGAGCCGCTGGCCACCACGCTGATGATGATTGTGGCCGTGGCCACCGGATTCATGGCCGTCTACCTGCACCGAACCCTGTAAGGGGCGCCGCCACCGGTATGATTTCCCGCCGCGAACGGTTCCTCCAGATCATCGAGGTCCTCACCAAGCACGGCTTCGGCTTCGCCCTGGGCGGGCTCAAGCCCCAGTGGCGGGCCCCGCTGGCCCGGGTCAAGCTCATCGACCCGGGCACCGTGCACTCCCAGCCCGAGCACCTGCGCATGGCGCTCGAGGAGCTCGGACCCACGTTCGTGAAGCTCGGCCAGCTCGCCTCGACCCGCCCGGACCTGCTGCCCCCCGGCTACGCGGAAGAGCTGCTCAAGCTACAGGACCAGTCCCCGCCCATCCCCGTGGAGCAGATCCGGGCCATGATCGAGGCCGAGCCCGACTCCCAGGCCGAGGAGATCCTCACCCACATGGACCCGGACCCCGTCGCCACCGGGTCCATCGGCCAGGCCCACGCGGCCACGTTCCAGGGGCACCAGGTGATCGTGAAGGTCCGGCGCCCGGGCGTCACGGACGAGGTCAACCGGGACCTGGAGATCCTCCAGGACATGGCCAAGTGGGTCTCCCGATACTGGACCGCCGCCCAGGACTACGACCTCGAGGGCGTGGTGGAGGAGTTCAGCACCTCCCTGCGGAACGAGCTGGACTTCCTGCAGGAGGCCCGCAACTCCCAGCGCATGGCCGAGAACTTCATGGGCCACCCGCAGATCCACATCCCCGAGATCTACTGGGAGGCCACCACCTCCCGGGTGCTCACCATGGAGCGGATGTTCGGGGTCAAGATCAACGACTACCCAGCCCTCGAGGCGGAGGGCGTGGACCGGCACCTGCTGGCCAAGGAGGCCACGGACGCCATCTGCAAGATGGTCTTCGAGGACGGCTTCTTCCACGCGGACCCCCACCCCGGCAACCTGTTCGTGGAGCCGGACGGACGCATCGCCATCATCGACTTCGGCATGGTGGGCAACCTGACCGAGGAGTTCCGGGACCACCTGATCACCCTGCTGCTCGGGGTGGTCCAGGACAACCCCCGGCGGGCCGCCACCGGTCTGCTGGGGCTCACCGACAGCGGCCAGCACGACGTCTCCAAGCGGGAGATCGAGAAGGACGTGGCGGTCATGATGCGCCGCTACGCCAACAAGCCGCTCGAGGAGGTCCGGGTGGGGGCCCTGATGGCGGACCTGATCTCCGTGCTGCGCCACCACAAGCTGCAGCTGCCCCGCCAGTCCGCGCTGCTGCTGCGGATGCTCGTGACCGCGGAGTCCATGGGCACCGGGCTGGACCCGGGCTTCGACCTGGTCTCCGCCGTGCAGCCCTACGCGGAGCGGTTCATCATGCACCGGCTCTCCCCCGAGATGCTGCTCAACCGGCTGCGCTCCACGGTGGAGGACGCCGTGCAGATGGGCGTGGATGTGCCCGAGTACGTGCGGCGGCTGATCGTGGTGCTCGAACGCGGCGGTTTCGACGTCCACCTGCGTACGGACGAGCTCGACCCCCTGGTCAAGAGCGGCGCCAAGATCGGACACCACGTGGTGGCCGGCGGGGTGATCGCGGCCACCATCAACGGGACCGCGCACATCATCTCCTCGGACCCCGAGCGGTGGAAGAAGTACCACACCCCGCTGATCGTGGGTGGGATGTCCACGGTGGGGGTGCTCAGCGGCTACCTCGCGGTGTCCTCCAACGTGGAGCGGGTGCGCCACCTCGCGCGCGTGCTGCGCGGGAACCGCCAGAAGCGCACGGTGCGCTGAAGCTCAGACCCGGCCCCGCGGCGGCGTCGTCCCCGGCCGGTCCAGGCAGACCCGCCGAGCGGGGCTCACAGCTGCTCCCACATCGCCTGGGAGGTCGAGGAGGCGGGAGCCACGTCCCACTCGACGTTGCGCTCCAGGTCCGCCCGGGCCCGTGCCGCCTCCAGGGTCTCGCGCGTGATGTGCAGCGGGGCGCCGTCCGCGAACGCGCGAAGGTGCTGGTTGGCCGGCACGATGGTGCGGCGCATGTGCGCGACCCCCAGGATCCGCTTGGACAGCGTGCAGTAGGCGACCCCCGGCTGCTTCTGGTTGGCCAGGATCACCCGCATGACCTGCACGCTGTCCGGCTCCAGCAGCCGCTCCACGGAGGACGCCTCCATGGCGAGCACCACGCGCCCTTTGTCCATGATTTCGTAGTAGTCGTCGTAGCAGCCCGAGACGAAGCGCACCTCGGCGCTCGGGTGGCACGCGATGAAGCACGCGAGCTCCCCCTGGCTGATGAGCACGTCCGTGAAGCGGTCCAGCACGCCCACGGTGAGCAGGTGGCGCTTGAGCGCCGCTCGGCCGCGCAGCCTGTTCTGGCGCAGCGGGGTGGCGCGGATCTCGATCTCGAACGCGGAGGGGCCTATCTGCATCATGGTGAAGTCCTGGGTGTAACCCTTCAGGGCCTCGTGCTCGGCGCCGAGCACCTGGCGGGCCAGCATCTGCAGCCCCGTGAAGCTCTCCCGCATCTGCGCCTGCGGGAGGGGCAGCTGGTGCCCCTGCTCGTCGGTGTAGGTCACCAGGACCGGGATGGTGGCGCTGGACAGCGCCACTCCCGGGGTGTGCTGTGCCACGGAGCCTCTCCTCGAATTCGTCGACACGAGTAATTTCAGTTTTGCACAACCAAAAACTCGACCATGAATGCCGGAAAGAAATCTTTTCATGCCGCCGTTATTCTCCACATTTCCCACGACATTCAACCTGCATTCATATGCACACAGTGTAGGGCAGCTCCGTGAATGCACTGTGATGCGTCTCCCGCGATTCTGTACCCTCTAAGGGGGACAACAACATGCTTTTGGTCCCATGTGATGACCCACACTTCCCCTAGACTGAGGACCTGTAGGGGACGAGCGCGCCGCCGAGCGGCGGAAGGCACCGTTCGACCACGGCCCAGCAAAGGATGTACTGCGTGTTCACGATCATGCCGATTTACGGCACCCGCCCGGAGGCCATCAAGATGGCCCCGATCGTCAAGGTTCTGCAGAGCAGCACGGACTTCGAGTGCGTGGTTACCGTGACCGGTCAGCACCGGGAGATGCTGGACCAGGTCAACGAGATCTTCGACATCACCCCGGACCACGACCTGAACATCATCCAGCCGCGCCAGACCCTCAACGGGGTGCTGACCCGCACGGTGGAGGGCCTGGACGCGATCTTCGCGCAGAACGCACCGGACGCTGTGGTGGTCCAGGGGGACACCACCACCTCCACCGCCGGCGCGATCGCCGCGTTCTACCGGGGGATCCCGGTGATCCACGCCGAGGCGGGGCTGCGGTCCTTCGACCTCTTCTCCCCCTTCCCGGAGGAGGCCAACCGCAAGATGACCTCCCAGATCACGTCCCTGCACCTGGCACCCACGAGCACCTCCAAGGAGAACCTGCTTCGTGAGGCCCTGTCGGAGCAGGACATCGTGGTCACGGGCAACACCGTGATCGACGCCCTGCTGCACACCGTGGAGCAGCAGCTGCCCTTCTCGGACCCGCAGCTCGAGGAGATCGCCTCCTCCGGTAAGCGCGTGCTGCTGGTGACCACGCACCGGCGTGAGAACCAGGGAGAGGCCATGCGCGGCGTCGGGCGCGCACTGGCCCGCATTGCGCGGGCCGAGCCGGAGCTCACGATTGTGCTGCCCGCTCACCGCAACCCCGTGGTGCGGGAGGCTGTACTGCCCGCCATCGAGGGCCTGCCCAACGTGGTGGTCACCGAGCCGCTGGCCTACGGGGAGTTCACCCGCATGCTCTCGGTGGCCCACGTGGTGCTCACGGACTCCGGTGGGGTCCAGGAGGAGGCGCCATCCCTGGGCAAGCCCGTGCTGGTGATGCGCGAGAACACCGAGCGCCCCGAGGCCGTGACGGCGGGGACCGTCAAGCTCATCGGCACGGACGAGGAGCGGATCGTCACCGAGGTGGACCGGCTGCTCAACGACGACGCCGCCTACCGCGAGATGGCCAACGCCGTGAACCCCTACGGGGACGGCCGCGCCGCGGAACGCACCCTGGCCGCGATCGAGCAGATGTTCGGCGTGGGGCAGCGGATCGCGGACTTCGACTCGCAGGCCTGAGCCACAGACCTCCCCGGAAGGAGATGCCATGCGCATGACGGTGATCGGCACGGGCTACCTGGGCGCCACGCACGCGGTGGCCATGGCCGAACTCGGGCACCAGGTGCTGGGGGTGGACGTGGACCAGCGCAAGATCGACATGCTGGCCGAGGGGCGGGTGCCCTTCCACGAACCCGGCCTGCCGGAGCTGCTGCGCACGCACGTGGCCACCGGCGCGGTGCGTTTCACCACCTCCTACGAGGAGGCCGGGGCGTTCGGGGACGTCCACTTCATCGGGGTGGGCACGCCGCAGAAGCGCACCGGCCACGCCGCGGACATGACCTACGTGGACTCGGCCGTGGAGCAGATCGCGCGCGCCGCGGACCACGACTGCGTGATCGCGGGCAAGTCCACGGTGCCCGTCGGTTCCGCTGCCCGACTGCAGGAGGCGGCCCGGGCGGCGTCGCGCCCCGGGGTGACCGTGGATCTCGCGTGGAACCCCGAGTTCCTGCGGGAGGGGCACGCGGTGGAGGACACCCTGCGCCCGGACCGCATGGTGCTGGGCGTGGAGCACGACGCCGCCGCCCGGCCCACCCCCGGCGCGCGGCGCGCCGAGGCCGCGCTGCGCGAGGCCTACGCGCAGCAGCTGGCCGCGGACACGCCGTTCATCGTGACGGACTACCAGACGGCGGAGCTGGTGAAGGTGGCGGCGAACAGCTTCCTGGCCACGAAGATCAGCTTCATCAACGCGCTGTCCGAGATCACGGAGACCGTGGGCGGGGACATCCGCACGCTCGCGGACGCCATCGGACTCGACGACCGGATCGGGCGGAAGTTCCTCAACGCCGGCGTGGGCTTCGGCGGCGGGTGCCTGCCCAAGGACATCCGCGCGCTACGGGCTCGTGCCTCGGAGCTGGGCCTGGACCAGTCCCTGCGGTTCCTGGCCGAGGTGGACGACATCAACCTGCGCCGCCGCGAGCACACCGTGCAGCTCGCGGTGACCGAGTGCGGAGGCACCGTGAACGGGGCGCAGGTCGCCGTGCTGGGTGCCGCGTTCAAGCCCGAGTCCGACGACGTCCGGGACTCCCCCGCCCTGGACATCGCCGCCCGGCTGCACTCCATGGGCGCGGACGTGCGCCTCTACGACCCCCGGGCCAACGCCAACGCCGCCCAGCGCTACCCCCGCCTCGACTATGTGGACTCGCTCGACGCCGCCGTGTCCGGTGCGCAGGTGACCCTGCTGCTCACGGAGTGGCGGGAGTTCCGGGAGATGGATCCCCTGTCCGTGAAGTCGCTGGTGGAGTCCCCCACGATCATCGACGGGCGGAACGTGCTGGACCCGGAGGCGTGGTTAAATGCCGGTTGGAACTATCGCGCCTTGGGCCGCAAGGCATAACCGCCCAGCATGGAGATCGATTCGTCAGACCTCAAGGACATCGACCCGGGCTCCTTTTCACCCGAGAGACCCACCCGAATCGATGTGCGGACGCCTCAGTGCGTCATCCCGCTGCTCGTGGTGCGGCGCGCCGAAGCACGTCGGCTCGTGGTGCTCTGCAACGGTGCCGTCGATCTGGCTCGCTCGGGCGGGGAACCCGTGTTTCAACGCTCCTCGTGGTGGTCAGAGATTGAGGCACACCAGATTTACGTGTGTGACCCGGTGACCGTCGGCGCGGACGCGCTGTCCTTGGGCTGGGCGCAATGGTCTCTCCAGCACTGGCTCGTGCCGGAGATCGCCCGTGCATGCCAGCACGTCTACCGCGCGCTGGGAGTGGCACCGGATCACGAGCGGCTGTACTTCGGCTCATCCGCAGGAGGCTTCCTAGCCTGCGGGCTGGTGGGGCTGGACCCACAAGCTCGAGCTGTGGTCAACAACCCTCAGTTCGACTGGACACGCTGGTTTCCCGGCTCATCCGAATCCAGGGTGTAGTCGGGGTCTGAACCCGCCGGTCTCGAGCAGGGATCTGGCGATGTAGTTGGTCAGGTTGCGGAACCCCAGCGCCGAGCCGCGCAGGTGCTCGAGCCTGCCGTTGATCGCCTCGGTGGGCCCGTTGGAGGTGCTGGGCCGGTCGAAGTAGGCCAGGACGTCGGCGGCGCGCTTCTTCAGCGTCCTGCCGAGCTTGGTGATCTCGACCAGGGCCTTGGGGACGCCGGTGCTGATCGAGTCGATGAGCCGGGCCATCAGCTCGCGGCCGTGGCGCCGGTTCTCGTGGCGGTAGGCGGCGATCATGCGCTGGTAGACGCTCCAGGTGACCTCGACCTCGACGTGGGCGTCGTCGGCGAACAGGGTGTCCAGTCGGTCCTTCTGCTTGTCGTTGAGCAGGTCGGCGCCGGTGGACAGGGTCCGGCGGGCGGCATAGAGCGGGTCGCCCTTGCGGCCGCGGTGCCCACAGATGGCCTGCTGAACTCGCCGTCGGCACTCATCGAGCGCCTCGCCAGCGAGGCGCGTGACGTGGAAGGGATCTAGCACGGTCACCACGTCGGGCAGTTCCTCGACGGCGGCGGTCTTGAACCCGGTGAAGCCGTCCATCGCGACCACCTCCACGCCGTCGCGCCACTCCTGCGGGCGGTCGGCCAGCCAGGTCTTGAACGCCTGCTTGGAGCGTCCTTCGACCATGTCCAGCAGCCGTGCCGGGCCGGTGCCATCTCGCACTGGGGTGAGGTCGATGATCACGGTGACGTACCTGTCGCCGCGACGGGTGTGCCTCCACACGTGCTCATCGACCCCGACGACCTTCACCCCCTCGAAGCGGTGCTCCTCGTCGATCAGCACCCGCTTGCCCTCGGCCATAACGGCGTCGTTGGCGGTGTCCCAGGCCACCCCGAGCCCCTCGGCGACCCGAGCCACGGTCAGGTGCTGGACCACGATCCCTTCCAGCGCCCACCGCAGAGCGCGCCGAGACAACTTGGCCCGGGGCTCGGCCGCGGCGGTGGTGTCCTGGCGCCACACATACCCGCAGCCGCTGCAGCGGTAACGGCGCACGACGACCTCCAGCGTCGTGGGCCGCCAGCCCAGTGGTTCGTGGGCAAGCCGTCGGACCACGGTGTCACGTGGTCTCCCTTCGCAGCCGCAGCGCCGGCACCACTGGTCGGGCTCGACCACCTGACAGGCCAATACGGCACGATCCGGCTCGAGTCGCTGCCCGGTGACAACGAGGCCGAGTTCGTCGAGGCGGCAGAAGGCAGTCAGGTCGGGGCTGGCGAACGCATCAGCGCGCCCGCCGACGGTAGCGTCGTGCACGTCGAGGTCTTTCGGGCTGAGTGTGTAGGAGCTCTCATCCTCGGGAGACCTCGACCTCTATCCGGCCACCGACGCGCCGGCCCGCCGCGCGACGTGCGCTACACCCTCATCTGGGAAGAGCCGGTTTCCCCCGGCCGTGAATGCCCTGCGCAACCAGCGTCTCGACGGTCTGCTTCCCAGCGTCCTGCGCCAAGAACATGCCCCCCGCACCAATGTTCTGAGCTTTCTCGCCACGCAACCTGAGCTTCCCAGCATCGAGTACTGGGTCAACTTGATGTCTGCGCATGATCGGGACATCCAGCTGGCGGAACTCGACCGAGCCGTGGAAGCCCACCCCCGATTGCGTGACTCCATCCACGTGCGCCCGTACGTGGACGGGGAGTCGAAGCACAACCCGCTATCAAAGGACGAGACTCTCTCGCTCTTGAACACCTGATTCCCCCTCCCCCTAGGAATTCCATGCCGTTGACCATCCAGTACTACCCCGACGCCGAGTGCCACCGCGTACGCATAGAACTGCAGTTCCTGCGAGAACTGGTCAGTGAGCGCGATTGGCTCCTGACCACCAAACTGTACGACCGCGGGCGCGCCATCCCCTCAGAATGGATCAGCTGGCCGTACTCCGGTCTCGTAGACGCCAACTACCAGTACATTGATGCCGATTTCGAGTCCCACTGGGAGGCCGCACCGCTGAACTCCCAGGGTGCCTTCGACCAGGCTGAATTCTCGATCCTTCCCTGGTCGCCGAACGCCAAAGCCAAACGGATTTCACCGGCTCTTCCCAGATGAGGGTGTAGCGCACGTCGCGCGGCGGGCCGGCGCGTCGGTGGCCGGATAGAGGTCGAGGTCTCCCGAGGATGAGAGCTCCTACACACTCAGCCCGAAAGACCTCGACGTGCACGACGCTACCGTCGGCGGGCGCGCTGATGCGTTCGCCAGCCCCGACCTGACTGCCTTCTGCCGCCTCGACGAACTCGGCCTCGTTGTCACCGGGCAGCGACTCGAGCCGGATCGTGCCGTATTGGCCTGTCAGGTGGTCGAGCCCGACCAGTGGTGCCGGCGCTGCGGCTGCGAAGGGAGACCACGTGACACCGTGGTCCGACGGCTTGCCCACGAACCACTGGGCTGGCGGCCCACGACGCTGGAGGTCGTCGTGCGCCGTTACCGCTGCAGCGGCTGCGGGTATGTGTGGCGCCAGGACACCACCGCCGCGGCCGAGCCCCGGGCCAAGTTGTCTCGGCGCGCTCTGCGGTGGGCGCTGGAAGGGATCGTGGTCCAGCACCTGACCGTGGCTCGGGTCGCCGAGGGGCTCGGGGTGGCCTGGGACACCGCCAACGACGCCGTTATGGCCGAGGGCAAGCGGGTGCTGATCGACGAGGAGCACCGCTTCGAGGGGGTGAAGGTCGTCGGGGTCGATGAGCACGTGTGGAGGCACACCCGTCGCGGCGACAGGTACGTCACCGTGATCATCGACCTCACCCCAGTGCGAGATGGCACCGGCCCGGCACGGCTGCTGGACATGGTCGAAGGACGCTCCAAGCAGGCGTTCAAGACCTGGCTGGCCGACCGCCCGCAGGAGTGGCGCGACGGCGTGGAGGTGGTCGCGATGGACGGCTTCACCGGGTTCAAGACCGCCGCCGTCGAGGAACTGCCCGACGTGGTGACCGTGCTAGATCCCTTCCACGTCACGCGCCTCGCTGGCGAGGCGCTCGATGAGTGCCGACGGCGAGTTCAGCAGGCCATCTGTGGGCACCGCGGCCGCAAGGGCGACCCGCTCTATGCCGCCCGCCGGACCCTGTCCACCGGCGCCGACCTGCTCAACGACAAGCAGAAGGACCGACTGGACACCCTGTTCGCCGACGACGCCCACGTCGAGGTCGAGGTCACCTGGAGCGTCTACCAGCGCATGATCGCCGCCTACCGCCACGAGAACCGGCGCCACGGCCGCGAGCTGATGGCCCGGCTCATCGACTCGATCAGCACCGGCGTCCCCAAGGCCCTGGTCGAGATCACCAAGCTCGGCAGGACGCTGAAGAAGCGCGCCGCCGACGTCCTGGCCTACTTCGACCGGCCCAGCACCTCCAACGGGCCCACCGAGGCGATCAACGGCAGGCTCGAGCACCTGCGCGGCTCGGCGCTGGGGTTCCGCAACCTGACCAACTACATCGCCAGATCCCTGCTCGAGACCGGCGGGTTCAGACCCCGACTACACCCTGGATTCGGATGAGCCATTTCACCTCCCATGACCAGAGCCCTCATCCGAGTGTCTCAGTCGCGCCTCAAGGGACCGGACTCCTCGACCCCCGCGTCACTGCTGGCGGCGCGCGATTTCGTGGAGGTCGCCCGATGATCGCGCACCCCATCGTCGTTTGCTGCTTCGAGATCACTGAGACCGTGGACACGGAGGAGTTCGGCAACTTCATCCAGCTGCTACACAGCTCGTTGCCCACCGGAGTCTTGAATGTGGGCGTGGCTAACAATACTTTCGCCAACCTGGACCTCAGGGAAATCCCCCACGTGGTCGAATTTCCGGCGGGCACGAGCCGTGCAGAGATGTACAACCAATTAATCTCTCAGAACCCGGGCGAGTACATTCTGCTCCTCGACGGCCCCGTCATCCCCAGTGACGTCCCGCAGCTGCCCTTGGCGTCGCCCAGTTCTCTGCCGATGGTCGACGATGAGAACACTGCCATCCGGTGGATCGAGTTCGACGGGGTCCGGCTCCAGCCAAACCCTGACACGGACCCGTCCGCCATCTCCGCAGACCACCTGGGCGATCTCGACTTCACCCGCGACGTCCACGAGTACTCTCCCCTGGCCATCCTTGCCCGGGCACGGGATCTCCTCCACGTCCGAGGGTTCGACGAACGTGAAAGCCTTGCTTCCGCAATGATGTTGGACCTGGTCATCCGGCTGCGCCGATGCGGCGGGGTTCCCATCGAAGCGTTCGACGGCAGCTCGCGCCACGGTACGAGAGCGCCCCGGGCGTGGGATGTCAGCTCCGTGTGGCCGACGATCGCCAGCCAACCACTCCGGACATCGGCCAGCTATCGGGACAACCAGGTCTCTCAGGTGCAGAAGGACCCGTCAATCTACCGCAACTTGGTCGAGTGGTCGGTGCCCCTCGAGGACCGCCCCGTCCTAGTCTCTGTCGCCATAGCCACGCGGGATCGCGCTGAGTACATTGGAGACTGCCTCAACTCGATCCTGGCCCAAGACTTCCAAGAGTTCGAGGTCATCGTGGTCGACGACGGCTCCACAGACGGGACCAGTGAGGTGGTGAAGCAATTCTCCGATCCGAGAATCCGATTGGAGGTCTTGCCACCGTCTGGAATCAGCGCGGCCCGGAACAGAGCGGCCGCATTGAGCAGGGGATACTTCACTGCGGTGCACGATGATGACGACATCATGCTCCCACACCGTCTGGTCAAGAGCCTGCAAACCCTGGACTCGGAGCACCGGGCCAGCTACGGGTCGTGGGTAAATTTCGACAACGAGACCGCCGATATGGTCCTCCACATCACTAAGTCCGGATTCAGCCGTGAACTCGTGGCGTACTCGGGCCAAACCCCGGGGCACGCCACGTGGTTGCTCCCCACCTATCTGGTGAATCGTCTCGGGTACGACGAGAGCTATTCCAGTTCGGTGGACCACAACTTGGCCACTCGAACTCTCCTGGTGGGCCTGCGCTGGAAGCACAGTAAAACCGTCCTGTTCCTGCGGCGGATCCACCCCACGCAGGTCAGTTTCACCGATTCCAAGCGCCAGCGCGGTGCGGCACAGTTGACCAAACTCGCCAGCACCATTTCCGCCTCGACCGAGGGTCGAAAATCTCTCGCGGACGCTGGGAGAACGCTGCCGTTCCCCCAGCCGGCCGACCGAAGCGCGCTCTTCGAGACCTTCGGTGCGTATCTTCCCGACCACCTCGTGAGGCGGCGCACCACCGTCACCAGTCTCGTGGGGAAGAAGGTGCTGGCTCTCGATGCGCACGACCGGCTGCGGGTGGTCCTCTCGGACACCGACCTGCTGTCAGGAACGACGACCTCCGAGATCGGCGTGCTCGAAGACTTTTCGTGGGACGACATGGCCAAGGCCCGCACGCTCGGCCTTCCCGGACTGTCCTACACGGCAACGCGCAGAGACGCGCCGGTCGAGCACGAGTCAGCGTCCGTCCTGGACTCCCAAACCCAGCTCCAGAATCGGCTGCGCCTGCTGCTGAACCAGGTCGTGGCAACAGACAGGAATGCTTGCCTCCTGGTGTTCGACGGGGAGGGTCTGCCCTATTCGTTGATATCCTCACGCGAAAAAGATCTCGTTTTCGCCCGCAAGATCGCAGTCAGCGCGGAGCCTGAAACTCGTCTTGCCCGCGTCGTATGCGGCTTCAGGTCGCCGGACCAGGCCATCGACTTCGCGGTGAGCAACTCCCTGGACTACAACATCTGGCAGATAGTAGGAGCAATTGACGGCTCTTCCCAGATGAGGGTGTAGCGCACGTCGCGCGGCGGGCCGGCGCGTCGGTGGCCGGATAGAGGTCGAGGTCTCCCGAGGATGAGAGCTCCTACACACTCAGCCCGAAAGACCTCGACGTGCACGACGCTACCGGGCTCATCCGAATCCAGGGTGTAGTCGGGGTCTGAACCCGCCGGTCTCGAGCAGGGATCTGGCGATGTAGTTGGTCAGGTTGCGGAACCCCAGCGCCGAGCCGCGCAGGTGCTCGAGCCTGCCGTTGATCGCCTCGGTGGGCCCGTTGGAGGTGCTGGGCCGGTCGAAGTAGGCCAGGACGTCGGCGGCGCGCTTCTTCAGCGTCCTGCCGAGCTTGGTGATCTCGACCAGGGCCTTGGGGACGCCGGTGCTGATCGAGTCGATGAGCCGGGCCATCAGCTCGCGGCCGTGGCGCCGGTTCTCGTGGCGGTAGGCGGCGATCATGCGCTGGTAGACGCTCCAGGTGACCTCGACCTCGACGTGGGCGTCGTCGGCGAACAGGGTGTCCAGTCGGTCCTTCTGCTTGTCGTTGAGCAGGTCGGCGCCGGTGGACAGGGTCCGGCGGGCGGCATAGAGCGGGTCGCCCTTGCGGCCGCGGTGCCCACAGATGGCCTGCTGAACTCGCCGTCGGCACTCATCGAGCGCCTCGCCAGCGAGGCGCGTGACGTGGAAGGGATCTAGCACGGTCACCACGTCGGGCAGTTCCTCGACGGCGGCGGTCTTGAACCCGGTGAAGCCGTCCATCGCGACCACCTCCACGCCGTCGCGCCACTCCTGCGGGCGGTCGGCCAGCCAGGTCTTGAACGCCTGCTTGGAGCGTCCTTCGACCATGTCCAGCAGCCGTGCCGGGCCGGTGCCATCTCGCACTGGGGTGAGGTCGATGATCACGGTGACGTACCTGTCGCCGCGACGGGTGTGCCTCCACACGTGCTCATCGACCCCGACGACCTTCACCCCCTCGAAGCGGTGCTCCTCGTCGATCAGCACCCGCTTGCCCTCGGCCATAACGGCGTCGTTGGCGGTGTCCCAGGCCACCCCGAGCCCCTCGGCGACCCGAGCCACGGTCAGGTGCTGGACCACGATCCCTTCCAGCGCCCACCGCAGAGCGCGCCGAGACAACTTGGCCCGGGGCTCGGCCGCGGCGGTGGTGTCCTGGCGCCACACATACCCGCAGCCGCTGCAGCGGTAACGGCGCACGACGACCTCCAGCGTCGTGGGCCGCCAGCCCAGTGGTTCGTGGGCAAGCCGTCGGACCACGGTGTCACGTGGTCTCCCTTCGCAGCCGCAGCGCCGGCACCACTGGTCGGGCTCGACCACCTGACAGGCCAATACGGCACGATCCGGCTCGAGTCGCTGCCCGGTGACAACGAGGCCGAGTTCGTCGAGGCGGCAGAAGGCAGTCAGGTCGGGGCTGGCGAACGCATCAGCGCGCCCGCCGACGGTAGCGTCGTGCACGTCGAGGTCTTTCGGGCTGAGTGTGTAGGAGCTCTCATCCTCGGGAGACCTCGACCTCTATCCGGCCACCGACGCGCCGGCCCGCCGCGCGACGTGCGCTACACCCTCATCTGGGAAGAGCCCGCTACCGTCGGCGGGCGCGCTGATGCGTTCGCCAGCCCCGACCTGACTGCCTTCTGCCGCCTCGACGAACTCGGCCTCGTTGTCACCGGGCAGCGACTCGAGCCGGATCGTGCCGTATTGGCCTGTCAGGTGGTCGAGCCCGACCAGTGGTGCCGGCGCTGCGGCTGCGAAGGGAGACCACGTGACACCGTGGTCCGACGGCTTGCCCACGAACCACTGGGCTGGCGGCCCACGACGCTGGAGGTCGTCGTGCGCCGTTACCGCTGCAGCGGCTGCGGGTATGTGTGGCGCCAGGACACCACCGCCGCGGCCGAGCCCCGGGCCAAGTTGTCTCGGCGCGCTCTGCGGTGGGCGCTGGAAGGGATCGTGGTCCAGCACCTGACCGTGGCTCGGGTCGCCGAGGGGCTCGGGGTGGCCTGGGACACCGCCAACGACGCCGTTATGGCCGAGGGCAAGCGGGTGCTGATCGACGAGGAGCACCGCTTCGAGGGGGTGAAGGTCGTCGGGGTCGATGAGCACGTGTGGAGGCACACCCGTCGCGGCGACAGGTACGTCACCGTGATCATCGACCTCACCCCAGTGCGAGATGGCACCGGCCCGGCACGGCTGCTGGACATGGTCGAAGGACGCTCCAAGCAGGCGTTCAAGACCTGGCTGGCCGACCGCCCGCAGGAGTGGCGCGACGGCGTGGAGGTGGTCGCGATGGACGGCTTCACCGGGTTCAAGACCGCCGCCGTCGAGGAACTGCCCGACGTGGTGACCGTGCTAGATCCCTTCCACGTCACGCGCCTCGCTGGCGAGGCGCTCGATGAGTGCCGACGGCGAGTTCAGCAGGCCATCTGTGGGCACCGCGGCCGCAAGGGCGACCCGCTCTATGCCGCCCGCCGGACCCTGTCCACCGGCGCCGACCTGCTCAACGACAAGCAGAAGGACCGACTGGACACCCTGTTCGCCGACGACGCCCACGTCGAGGTCGAGGTCACCTGGAGCGTCTACCAGCGCATGATCGCCGCCTACCGCCACGAGAACCGGCGCCACGGCCGCGAGCTGATGGCCCGGCTCATCGACTCGATCAGCACCGGCGTCCCCAAGGCCCTGGTCGAGATCACCAAGCTCGGCAGGACGCTGAAGAAGCGCGCCGCCGACGTCCTGGCCTACTTCGACCGGCCCAGCACCTCCAACGGGCCCACCGAGGCGATCAACGGCAGGCTCGAGCACCTGCGCGGCTCGGCGCTGGGGTTCCGCAACCTGACCAACTACATCGCCAGATCCCTGCTCGAGACCGGCGGGTTCAGACCCCGACTACACCCTGGATTCGGATGAGCCCAATTGACGTGATCCTTCCCAGCGGGCTTGAGGCGCCCTTCCAGGATGTGGTCGCGTGATTGTCGAGCCCCAGTACACCCCCGCGGGCGAGACCCAGTTGAACTTCAACCAGCCAGCCCTGGGCGAGAATATCCAGATTCAGCTCCCGTTGATCGTCAGCGGTCATGTACAGCTGCTCACGGGTGATCGAATCGCTGTGGTCTGCGCCCTTCTATGTGGTGACCTGATCCGCAACGAGCTGAAGGTGGGCAAGCCCATGTCTGGGAGGGTGGCTTCTGCCATTCGAGGGTTTTTAGGCTCCCCCCAGCTCCATGTCATGCACGAGCTCACAACCGGCCAGCGGCACCACGGTGGGTTGGCCCTCGTGATCGAACCTGATCCGGTGATCAACAGGCCTCGCCAGGGCATGAAACGCCAGCGGCAGATCTGGTTCTCCGATCTCCCCGCCGACAAGGCTGGGGGCGTCATGTTCACCTACGAATCCGTGCTGGTCAGTTCCAACTCGTCGTTCTTTCCTACACCGCTACTGCACCGGGCTCTTGCCGTTCCCGTGCTGATGGCCCAGGCGCTAGGAGTTTCCCGCATCACTATCACCCCGGGACAGGCAGATTCCGTGACGTCGGAGGAACTTCAACGGGTAACGGAGCTGCTGGACGCGACGGAACTGAAGCTGACGGTGGCCCGAAAGGTTGCGTCGTGAAGCTTTTTGTGCCGGTTCGTACCGTCGCAGCCTGGGGCGGCCTCCACGAATGGGTGCTGACTGCCGTCGGAGATCTCCTCTCGGCGGGTCACGAGGTCACTGTCGCCGGAAGCGTAGGACGTTTCAAAGACGAAGTGATTGCCTCCGGGGCGTCCTTCATCGATGTCAACTGGAACACCTGGAAGGAGTCCGTGGCCGGTTGTGTCGCCGCCGGTCCCTACGACCGCGTGTTCGGCCACGGTCCCCTCGCCCGAAACCTCGGACTGCGCGTAAGTGAGGCCACAATGGCCCCCTTCTACCACATGCTGCACGGGGCCTACCTGGACTACATCGACGCCTGGTCGCCGCTGGCCGAGCGTATTCTCACGGCCAGCCCTTCCATCCAGGACCTGGCTGTACGTGTAGGCAAGGTTGAACCGTGGAAAGTTCAGGTCATCCCCAACGGTGCACCGGAATGGGTGTTCGATCTGCCGCTCATCCCGGAAGCCGAGAAACTTTCAAAGGGCACTGCCGTCATCGCGACTGCGGCTCGCCTGGCCCCGGACAAAATTCGGCAGATCGAGCCGACCATTGAACTCACCCGCCATCTCGCAGCGCTGAAACCGGACATTGGCTTCACCCTGAGCATCATGGGTGACGGGCCTTCACGGGATCTGTTCGAACGACGTCTCTCCGCGGGCCTGGGCGACGTGAAGAACGTCGAGATCGAATTCCTAGGCTGGGTGCCGCACGAGGAGGTCCCCCGGATCCTGAATTCCGCATACGCGGCGTGTGCGGCCGGGATGGGTGCCACCCGGGCACTGGCAGCTGGATGCTTGACCGTGGCCGCAGGCGCACAGGGAAACGTGGGCGTGCAAGTGGGCAGGAACCTTACTGCGGGTCTGTGGAGCAATTTCGGCGACCACGGCTGTCCGCGATTCACCCCCACCCCACTAGAAGCCGACCTGTCCAGGCTCACGACGCCGGGCGCCTATGACGAGATCGTCCTGCGCGCTCGCGAAGCGTGCCACTTCCAGCGAAACGACCGCCACGTGCGCGCAGCGTTGTTGGACTCGCTTGATCTGCACATGGAGTATAAAAAATGACCGCTGTGACCGCCATGCCGCTGATTCCCGGGGCCACACCCAATTGGGACGATGTCCCCGTTAGTCACGAGCCGAGCATTTCCGCCTCCGGGCTGGACATGCCCCTCAACAGCGCATTGAGGTGGCAGCTGACCGTTCCCGGCCTGGACGTTCCCCTCGACGTGCTTCTGGTGCGGCAAATCGGTTCGGCGCTCGTGGGGTCCTTCCACGGCGCGCCGAGCCGGCAACGCTACACGTTGCCTCGTTTCGAGCGTCTCGCGAGTTTGCTTCCCACCGGGGAAAACCTGATTCTCTTCTCGGACCCCTATCTCGAGCTTAATCCAGAACTTGAACTTGCCTGGTTCGCTGGGGGCCCTGGTGTGGACTTGAGCGCATACATTGCGGGCATCGTGTCTGCGGTCGCCGATGCCTGGGATGTGGACAAGGTGGTCCTCACCGGCTCGTCGGGTGGGGGCTTCGCTGCCCTACAGGTGGGCTTCCAGGTGACCAACTCGGTGGTTGTGGCCTACAACCCGCAAACCTCTGTCTACCACTATTTGGCCGGTGGGACTTCATTCAGCGCACAGAGGGCGTTTCTGCGCGCGGTCCATCCGAATCTCCTGGCAGAAATGGACGACAAGGCCCTGAAGGAGCGTGATTGGACCGAACAGTTCGGCACGACCCTTTCCCCGCGTAAACGGTATGCCAGTGTCGCACCGAACCATGTGATCTATGTGCAGAATGTTGAGGAGTTTCACTACACCGACCACTACCTCCCCTTTGTCAAGGACGCTGTGATGGGAGGCAATGGACAGAACTTAACGCTTCTTGAATTTAATGGTGGATTCGTCCACACCCCACCCACCCCTGACATCTTTGCAAAAGCCCTCACCATGGCCCTTGAAGGAGACCACGCTTCGGGGTGGATCGGCGACAAGGAACCGGGGGACGCCCGGTGGTTCCACAGGCCTGCCCATCTGCTCAGTGACGTTTTCGAGCAAGACCCGGTTCCAGAGTCGAAGGCGCCGAGTGCGCCCGTCGTCAATGATGGTCCGGCGCCCACAAGCTGGGTGGAACTGTCACCCAGTGCGCAGATTGATGCCACCTGCACCCTCATTGCCCCGACTTCGGGGGCGCGCATCGTCGTGGGCGACAATGTGAAAGTCTTCCGTAACGGGGAATGGCTCGGTCCAATCACGGTGGGCGATCGGGTGTTCATCAATCGAGACAGTTATATCCGCCCGAACGTGACCATTGGGGACGACGTCTCGCTGGGGCCGTTCGTGAAACTAATTTCTGACACCCACGAACCCGGAACGCGTACCCGTCGGACGGGAAGTCCTATTAAACATCCGATCGTCATAGGGGAGGGGACATGGATCGGGGCCAACGCCACTGTTCTAGGCGGTGTGCGGGTAGGGCGGGCCGTGGTGGTCATGGCGGGCTCTGTGGTGACCAGAGACGTTCCGGACAACTCGCTCGTCGGCGGGGTTCCCGCCCGTGTCCTCAAGACGCTGACCCCGTTGACGGAGCCGGGTCACCCCGCTGTGTAACTACCCCGGGTCGACCACCATCCCCCACCGCGCGCCACGTGCTGTCTACTCTCTAGAACAGCAAGGGCAGGAGGTGGCAGTCACCTCCACAGCCCCTTGGTGTCCACCACTGCCTTGCCCTTGAGCGCGGTGGCCGGGAGGGCCTTGAACTCGTCGTGGTCCACGAGCAGCAGGACCACGTCCGCGCGTTCGATGGCGTCCTTGTACTCGGCGAACTCCACGTTGGGCAGTCCCTGCAGCCCCTTGGGCAGTTCGGAGACGTTCGGTTCCACGGCCAGTACCGTGGCGTGGTTGACGTGCTCCGCGAGGTCCCTGGTGATGTTCATGGCCGGGGACTCGCGCAGGTCGTCGATGTTCGCCTTGAACGCGAGGCCCAGGGCCGCGATCACCGGGGACTCTACGTGGGAGCAGGCCTCCTCCACCTTGGAGATGACCCACTTGGGCTTGCCGTCGTTGACCTCGCGGGCGGTGCGGATCAGGTTCGAGTTCTCGCGGTCCGCAGCCACGATGAACCACGGGTCCACGGCGATGCAGTGCCCGCCCACGCCGGGGCCCGGCTGCAGGATGTTCACGCGGGGGTGGTGGTTGGCCAGCTCGATGAGCTCCCACACGTCGATCCCCAGGTGGTCCGCGATCAGGGACAGCTCGTTGGCGAAGGCGATGTTCACGTCCCGGAAGCTGTTCTCGGTGAGCTTGGACATCTCCGCCGTGACGTCGTCCGTCTCCAGCAGCTCACCCTCGCAGAACGAGGCGTAGACCGCGCGAGCACGGCGCGCCGCCTCCGGGGTGCGGCCACCGATGATGCGGTCGTTGGAGATCAGCTCCTCGAGCGCCTTGCCCGGCAGGATGCGCTCGGGGCAGTAGGCGAAGTGCACCACGGGCTTGTCGTCCTCCCCGTTCAGGGAGAGGTCCGGGCGCAGCTCCATGACCTTGGCCGCGAGCTTCTGGGTGGTGCGCGGCGGGGAGGTGGACTCCAGGATCACGGTCTCGTCGCCACGCAGCTGCGGGGCGATCGACTCCGCCGCGGACATGATGTAGGACAGGTCGCCCTCGTAGTTCTCCTTGAACGGCGTGGGCACTGCGATCACGAACGCGTCCCCGTGCTGCATCTCGGTGGTGGCGGTGAGCTGGCCGCTGTCCACGGCCTTCTTCAGCTGCTCCTCCAGCCCGGGCTCCACGATGGTCACCTCACCGCGCTGGATGCGCTCCACCGCGGAGGCGTTGACGTCCACTCCGTGGACCCGCACACCGTGGTTCGCCATCACCACGGCGGTGGGAAGACCGATGTAGCCCAGCCCCACGAACACGACTTCCAACGACTCACTCATGTGTGCACCTCACGCGTTCGACGGCCCGCCCAGGACGGCCGCCTTGGTTTTTTCCATTGCAAATACCTGGTTCCTCCCAGGATCATACCGTCACGTGGGCCCGGCCGTCCCCGAAAAGGACCACGTCCCCGGTGGCCAGTGCGGCGGCGTCGGACACCTGCCACGTGTGGCCGTGCGCGCCCCGGAACTGGAGGAAGTTGAAGCGGTCCGCGGAGTAGATGGTGTACCCCGCCTCGCGCACGGCGGCGAGGAAGGACGTGTCCTCCCCCGTGCTGCGCCGCTGGAAGGGGATCTGGTGGAAGACCTCCCGGCGGCCGGTGATGGTGGGCCCCATGACGAAGTCCGTGTACCGGTGCTCGCGGTGGGGGAAGCGCAGCAGCGTGGCGTCCTGGGACTCCACCCGCATGTAGTGGGCCTGCTTGCCCACCACGTCCGCGTCCGCGTAGGACAGGGCGTCCAGCAGGTCCGCGAGGTAGCGCGGGGCGTAGTAGTCGTCGTCGTCCATCTTGGACAGCACGTCCCCGGTGGCGTGCTCCACCGCCAGGTTGAGGCACTCCCCCAGCGTGAGCGAGGCGTCCGCGGCCACGGTGGTCACCTGCAGCGGACACGCCCGCACGGCCTTGGCCACGGCGGGGGTCGCGGGGTCGAAGCCGTGGGCCACGAGCACCACGTCCAGGGCCACGTCCTGCTGGGCCGTGATCCCCTGCAGCGCCTGGGCCACGCGCTGCGGGCGGTTGGTGCACAGCAGGGCGGTGACGGTGGGACGCACACGGGCACGGGCCAGATACGGGGCCGCGAGTTCCAGGACCGTCTCCACCCGGTGGGTGTAGGTGTGCCTGGACCAGATCTCCCGCTGCGCCCGGTGCACCGTACGGTCCGCGAGCTCGGGGCTGCGCACGAGCGCGCGGACCACGTCCGCGGCGTGCTCCCGGTCGGAGACGACGCTGAGTTGGTCCTGCGTGAAGAAGCGGCGCACCGCCTCGGACGGTGTGGACACCACCGCCGTGCCGCACGCGGTGATCTCGAAGATCCGCCGCGCGCACATGGACGGCGAGTCCACCACCGAGTTCACGTTGAGGAACACCCGGTAGGCGCGGTAGGCGGTGAGCATCTGCTCGTAGTCCAGGGACCCCACCACGTGGGCGTCCAGCGGCGCGGGGAACTGGTAGCGCTCGTCGTGGCCGAGGTACCGGGAGAAGATCTCCAGCCCCGTGGCCAGCTTGGGCGACACGTCGTGCGCACCCCCGAGCAGCAGGTCCATCTGCGCGCGGCGCTCCGGGAACTTGTGGGCGAAGTACATGCCCCCGAACGCCACGTCCCGGGTGTGGTACCCGGTGCCGGGGCGTACCGGATTGTGCACGGCCGGCTGCGCGGCGAACGGCAGCACCCCCACGCGCTCGTGGCCGAGGTCCCGGTGGTAGTGCGGCACCCTGTCCACGTCCGTGGTGAGCACGACGTCGAACAGCCGCGCGCACTCCAGGAAGTCCTCGTAGTGCGGCGGGTCCTCCTTGTTCCAGAACACGGTGGGAATCCCCTGCTCGCGGCAGTGGGCCACGAGATCCCTCACGGGCTGCTTGACACCGGAGGTGCCCGTCAGCTGGTACTGCCACTCGTCGTGGTTGCCGTGCCACGCGGACTCCACGAACAGCAGGTCCACGGGGTGGGCGGCCAGCTCCGCGCGCCAGTCCGTCCGCGTGAGCTCCACCTGGTTCCACTCGTACTGCAGCGCCCGCAGGGAGAAGTCGTCCAGGATCACCGCGGCCGTCACGTCCTCGCGCACGGGGCCGCGCTCGGGCCACACCTGCGGCGTGAAGGACACCGTGGCCCTGCCCGGTTTCCCCGGGGCCGCCACCTCGGGGGCAGGGTTGACGACGGCGCTCGCGGCCGTCCCGGACGGCAGTGCCGCCCGCCGTCGGTACGTCCGCCACTGGGCCACCCCGCCGTGGCGCAGGTGCCACAGCTGGGTCCGCAGCTGCCCCACGGGTCCCCGGGCGCTCACGCATGCACCTCGCGCAGCTCGGTGCGCACCAGCTCGGTCATGAGCCGCTGCCTCATCCGTTGCGCAGCCCCGTTGTTCCCGGCCGCGAGCTCCTTCACGAACGCCTCGTACTCCCGTGTCACGAGCTCCGGGTCCCCGTCCATGACCAGGTCCCCCTGGTCCAGCCACACCACACGGGTGCACATCTGCCGCACCTCCGCCATGGAGTGGGACACGAGCAGCACGCAGCCGGCCTGCTCCCGGATCTGCGCCATGCGCGTCTGGCCACGGTCCCGGAACTGGGCGTCCCCGGTGGACAGGGCCTCGTCCAGGATGAGGATGTGAGGGTCCGTGGCCGTGGCCACCGCGAACCGCAGCCGGGCCGCCATCCCGGAGGAGTAGGCCTTCATGGGCCAGTGGATGGCCTTGCCGAGGGCGGCGATCTCTACCAGCTCGGGCAGGATTTCGTCCACCCTCCGGGGGTCCATGCCCTGCGCGAGGCAGCCGAGCCGGATGTTCTTCGCCCCGGACAGCGCCGGCACCAGGGACACGTTGACCCCCAGCTTCACGGGGGTGCCGGTGGCGTGCACCCGCCCGGAGGTCGGGTTCATCTGACCGGCGACCACGTTCATCAGCGTGGACTTGCCGGAGCCGTTGCGCCCGATGAACCCCACGAACTCGCCCTGCTGCACCGCGAGCGTCACGTCCTTGAGAGCGCGGTTGCGCACCACGGGAGGCCGCCCCAGGGCTCGTCTGGCCCACCGCACGGGCGCGGCCACCGGCACCTCCTCGCCTCCCCCGGTGGAGGTCACGGTGTAGACCATGCTCACGTGGTCGACCACCACGGCGGGGCCGGGGCCCACAGCTTCGTTCGCATCCTGCCCGGCCCGGCCCGTCACGGCCCGGCTCCACGGCACCGGCGACGGTGCCCCCGCACGGCGACGGCCGCGTCGTCGTGGGCGGGCGGTGGCCCCGGGGCGGGCGGCGAGCTCCGCGGACGGGGCCGCGGCGTGGGCCGGTCGGGTGCTCTCAGCGTTCATCGGCGTAGCTCTCCTCGTTCCACCAGAAGACCAGGAATCCCACCTCCAGCAGGACCACGGCAGCGCCCCCGAGCACGGCCCACGAGGACCAGTGGGGCAGCTGCGCGCGCAGCACCAGGTCGCGGCTCATGGACAGCACCTGGTAGAGCGGGTTGGCGTGGAACAGCGCGAGCACCCGGGGGTCGTCCACGAAGCGCGAGGGGTCGTAGAAGATCCCCGACGCGTAGAGCCACAGCCGCATGGCGAACGAGAGCACGTTGGCGAGGTCGGGGATCCTGTGCACCGCGGGGGCCAGGAGCATTCCCAGACCCCAGTTGAACACGGTCTGCAGCGCGATCACGGGTAGCAGGAGCAGCCAGGTCCAGGAGACGGGCTCCAACGGAGGGACGATCAGCAGGAACACCAGGATCGCGGCCACGGCGTAGAGCTGGGTGAAGGCGTCGCGGACCACGATGGACAGGGTCAGTGCCGCACGCGGGAACATGAACCCCCGCACCAGGGCCTTGCCGGACGCCATGGACCGCGCCCCCGACACCACCGAGCGGGTGCTGTACGTGAACATGGTCAGGCCCAGCACGATGAACGCCACGAAGTTGTCGATGCCCTGCCCCGTGCGCAGCAGCAGCCCGAAGATCAGGTAGAACGTGAGCCCGAGCAGCACGGGGTTGAGCACGATCCACGCCTTGCCCAGCAGGGTGTGGTCCTGGCTCACGGCCAGGCGCACCCGGGCGTCGTACCAGATGAAGTGGCGCGATCCCCACAGGTCCCGGAGGTAGTCGCCCAGCGGGGGGCGGGCCCCCACCGCCTGCATGGTCGAGGGGTCGAAGTCCACCACGGTGCTCGGGCGCGGTTCCGCGCGGGGAGGGCCTCCGTCCTGCGGGGAGGCCCACGAACCCGGCGTCGCGGCGGCACTGCTGGTCATGCGGAGTTCTCCTCGCGGGTGTGGGCCGTGTGGGGGACGGAACGAATCAGATCACAGTACCGCGCGTCCGCGTTGCGGGCGACGGCGTCCCAGGTGCGGTGCGTGCGTGCCCACTGCCGGCCCGCGCGGGCCAGCCGGGCGGCGTCGTCGGGGCGGGAGGCCAGACGGCGCACGGCGGCCGCGAGCGCGGCGGGGTCCTCGGGGGGTGTGAGTAAGCCGGTGTGCTCGTGGTGGACGGACTCGCGCAGCGCGGGGAGGTCGCTGGCGATCACGGTGGCGCCCGCGGCCATGGCCTCGACGGGTTTCAGGGGGGTGACGGTGCGTGTGACGGTGCGGTCCTTGCGGGGGATGAGGAAGATGTCGAGGGCCGCGGCGTGGACGGGGGCGTGGGCGCGGTCCACGCGGCCGGTGAAGGTGACGGTTGCGGTGAGGCCGAGGTCCCGGGCGAGGCGTTCGAGTGCGGGGCGGGCCACGCCGTCGCCGGTGATGCGCACGCGCAGGGCGGGCAGGGAGGGGGCGAGCAGCGCGGCGGCGCGCAGGAGGTCGTCGAGGCCCTCGTAGTCCACGAGGGAGCTGACGGTGCCGATGATCAGGTGGTGGGGGTTCAGTCCGAGTGCGGCGCGGGCGTCGTGGCGGGTAGGCACGGCGCGCAGGTAGTCGCGTCCCACGCCGTTGGGGGCGAGGTCCACGCGCGGGGGTGGAGCCTCGGGGTCGAGGGCCGCGGTGAGTGCGGTGATGCGCTCGGCCATGGCGGTTCCGAGGGTCACGGTGCGGTCCGCGGCGGCCACGGCCTGGGCCTCGCGGCGCTGGAAGCGTTCGTAGCGGGCGGAGGCGAGGGCCTCGGGTCCGCGGGTCGCGGCCCAGGTGTCCGCGAGCAGACCGCGCACCTCGTAGACCCACGGGATCCCGAGGGCCTCGGCCACGGTCCGCACGGCGAGCGCGTTGACGTGGTGGCTGGTGGTGTGCAGCACGGCGGGGCGGATCTGCAGGGCGAGGCGCAGCAGGGCCTCGGCGTGCTGCTGGACGCGTCCGGTGGCGGTGGGTGCCAGGTGGGCGGGGAGGATGCGGTGGTAGGGGATCCCGTCCACGGTGTCGGTGTGGGGGGCGAGGATCCTGCCGACCTGCACGGGGTAGCCGGGGCGGGTGGCGGCGTGGACGTCCCAGCCGCGGTCCCGCAGGGCCGTGGCGCAGGAGTGGGTGCGCTGGGCGTAGCCGCTGCCGGTGTGGGGCAGGGAGTTGGTCACGGCGTAGAGAAGGGTGCGCTCGCGGGGCTGGTAGCCGGGGACGGGGTCCAGGTGGGGGGTGAAGTCCCCCAGCAGGTCCCGTTCGGCGCTCAGGCGCAGGTGGAACGCGCGCTCGCCGCGGGTGGCGGTTCCGGCGTGCTCGGCGTGCCGCAGGACCTCGACGGCGCCGTCCACGTCGCCGCGGTGCCAGGCGAGCCGCGCGCGGGTGGCGGCCGCGCCGCGGGATCCGCGGGGCAGCGGCTCCAGCAGGGTCTCGGCGAGACCGGGGTCACCGGTGGCCAGGGCCACCTCCGCCGCTCTGCGGCGGGCCGCGGGGGGCCACGCCGCGGGCGCGTCGTGCAGCAGGGCGCGGGCGGCGTCGTCCCGGCCGAGCACGTGCAGGGCGGTCGCTCGTGCCGGGACCGCCCGCCCGCCCGGCAGCCGGGACACGAGGCGCGCGGCCGGGACCACCCAGCGGCGCGGCAGCCGGCGGGAGAGCTGCAGGCAGAACACCACGGGGTCCTCACCCACGTGGTGGACCGCCGTGGCGGCGGTGAGCCACAGGTTCACGGCGATCTCCCGAGCGCGGCGGACGGTGGCCGGGGCCCGGCGCGTCACGCGGGGTCCTGGTGGGTGCGCCAGCTGTGGGAGACCGCCTGTGCGAGTCGCGCGGTGCGCGGCAGCAGCCCCACCCCGCGGGCCCGCGAGTGCTCCCGCACGGTGGCGCGCAGGTGCTGGTCGTACTGGACCGCGAGGTCCGCGTAGTCCGCGTGGCGCGCCACCCACGCCCGTCCGGAGCCGGTGGTGAGCAGCCGCGAGCGGTCCCGGGCGAGCCGCGTCCACAGTGCGGCGATCGCGGCGGGGTCCGCCGGGACGATGTCCCCCTCCCCCGCCTCGGTGAGCACGTGGGCGGCCTCTCCCCGCACCACCGCCGTGATGTGACGGCCCACCGCGAGCACCTCGTAGGTCTTGGACGGGATGGTGTCCTCGAAGGACTTCCAGTCGTCGCGCAGGGAGATCACCACGGTGTCCGCCTCCCGGTAGCGGTCGAACACGTGCTCCCGGTACTCCGGGGGCAGGAAGCGCACGTCCGCCCCGAGGGACACGGCCAGGCGCTGCAGGGCGGGTTTCTGGCTGCCGTGACCCACCATCGTCAGTTCCACGGCGTCCCCCGCGAGGTGTGCCGCGCGGATCAGCCGGTCCAGGGACTGGGACTCACCGTGGTTGCCCAGGTACAGCACGCGCAGCCGTTCCCGCCGCGGCGGTGGCGGGGGCAGCTGGGGCGTGCGCTCCAGCAGGATCCCGTTGCGCACCGTCACCACGTGGCGCACACCACGACGCCGCAGGGTCCGGGCGAAGCCCTGGGTCACCGTGACCACCAGGTCCGCACGGTTCTGCACGTGGACCACCGCCCAGTTGACCAGGGACCGTGAGCCGCCGCGCACCAGGGACGCGTCGTGGGCGAGGTTCGGCCACGCGTCGCGCATCTCCACGACCAGCGGGATCCCCTTCACCCGCGCCACCAGCAGAGCCGAGGCCAGCAGTAGCAGGGACGGTGCGGTGACCACCACCACGTCCTGGGGCCCCGTGAAGCACCCCAGCAGGGCCGAGCCCGCGGCGCTCACCAGCTGGTCCAGCAGCTTCCCCGCCCGGTGGTCACCCACGAACAGGTACGGGACACGGTGGATGCGCTCCCCCAGGAACCCGGGCTGGCACCGCCACGGGCGCCCCCGCGTGCTCGCGGAGAAGTCCGGGCCGGGACCGTAGTGCGCCACGGGGCACACCACGGACACGCGCCAGCCCCGCTCCCTCAGGTGGCTGACCAGGGAGGACCACCGGCGCTGCGGCGGGGAGTGCTCGGGCCAGTAGGAACTGGTCAGGAGCAGGACGTTCAGCGGGGGTCCGGACGCGTCCTGGGCCTCTCGCATGGGGGCTGAGGTGTTCATGGGCCTCTCGCGTGGGGGGTCACGAGGTGGGAAGGAACGTGGGATGGGGGCAGAGCTGGAAGCGGGCGGGGCCGGGAGCGGACCTGCGGGCGGTTACCTGCGGGGGGGGGTGATCTGCGGGCGGTTACCTGCGGGGCGCGGACGGCGCCCGGGCGGTGTCCCGCCCGGGCGCCGATGCGTCACTGGCCCTGCGTGCCCACGGACTGCGCGTACTGGTCCAGGGTCCCGTCCGAGATGGCCTTGCCGATCTGCTTCATGGCGTCCTGGTCCGCCACGATGATCGACTGCCCGTCCGCGGAGGTCCCCACACCCTTGTTGGGCACCGTGAACATGTGGATGTCGCCGCTGCCCAGACCCACGAGCTTGGGGGCCTGCTGCGCGATCCAGCCCGCGGTGAGACCGTCACTGACCGTGAGGTAGGGGGAGATCTGCTTGACCACCTGGTTCAGCTTCACCGGGTTCGTCAGGGTTCCCGCGCTCACCAGCTCGTTGAGCATGGCCTGCAGGTACGCCCGCTGGTTGCGCACCCGCTGGTAGTCGCCGTCCTGGAACGCGTAGCGCTCGCGCACGAACGCGAGGGCCTGCTCGCCGTTCATCTTCTGGGGCCCGGCCTCGAAGTGCTGCCCGCCCTGCGCCGTGAAGGCCATGGGCACGTTCACCGTCACACCGCCGAGGGCGTCGGTGAGCCCCTCGAAGCCGGCGAAGTCCACCAGGGCCACCTCGTCCACGCGGGTGTCGAAGTTCTCCTCGATGGTGCTCACCATCTTCGGCATGCCGCCCTGGTCCAGGGCCGCGTTGATCTTGGCCTCACCCACCCCGGGGATGTCGACCCACGTGTCACGCATGATCGACATCACGTACATCTGGCCCCCGTCCTCGGGGATGTGCAGCAGCATGATGGAGTCCGCACGGGAACCGGTGACGTCCGGGTCCTGGCCCTGGGGGCGCTTGTCCGAGCCCAGCAGCAGCACCGTGGTGCCGCTGTCCTCCTTGGAGCCCTCGGCAGGGCGGCTGGACTCCTCGGGGAACGCGGACTCGAGGTTGTTGGCGCCCTTCTCGAAGTTGCGCCCGATGTTCCACACGAACAGTCCCGCGGCCACCGCCACCACCAGGATCAGCCCGAGCAGCACCAGCAGGATGTTGCGGCCCGTGTGCCGCTTGCGGGGCGCAGGGCGCTCGCCGTTGATCTCGTACTCGTTCTGGGACACGTGGCACTCCGGGGCTGGGGGATGTCGGATCGGGCGGCGCTCTCCGTGCGCCGGTCACTGCATGGTCCCACGAGCCCGGCGCCGCCGGGCTGCACGCGGGCCGCAGATCCTCAGTTGCTTTCGCACATCGTACCTAGGGCACCCGGTGGATCCACTCGTGCGTGCCGAACTTCTCGTCGATGAGCTTCCGGGCCGCGGTGAGCTCGCCGTCCCGGACCGCCCCGGCCGTGGCGCCGTAGCGGTCGGTGAACGTGCGGCTCAACGCGGCGATCACGTCCTGCCGGGGCATCCCGGTCTGGCGACGCAGCGGGTCCACCCGCTTCTTGGCGGAGCGGATGCCCTTGTCCGAGATCTTCTCCTGCCCGATCCGCAGCACGTCCGTCATCTTCTCCGCGTCGATGTCGTAGCTCATGGTCACGTGGTGGACCATCCCGCCGTTGGCGAAGCGCTTCTGCGCGGCGCCCCCGATCTTGCCCTGCGGCGTGGCGATGTCGTTGAGCGGCACGTAGAACGCCTCCACCCCGAGCTCCGCGAAGGCCTGCATGACCCACGCGTCCAGGAACGGGTAGGACTCCGCGAAGCTCATCCCGTCCACCAGGGTCTGCGGGAGGTAGAGGGAGTAGGTGATGCAGTTGCCGGCCTCCATGAACATGGCCCCTCCCCCGGACACGCGGCGGACCACCTGCACCCCGTGGCGCCGTGCACCCTCGGGGTCCACCTCGTTGCGCACCGACTGGAAGGAGCCGATCACCACGGCGGGCTCGTCCCAGTCCCAGAACCGCAGCGTGGGCGGGCGGTGCCCCGCGCCCACCTCCCGGGCCAGCACCTCGTCCAGGGCGAGGTTCTCCAGCGTGGGCCGCACGGTGGCGGGCACCACCTCCCACGCGTGGTCGCTCCACGTGGTGGCCCTGCCGAGGGCGCGCCGCACGGCGGTGACCACGGCGCGGGCGTCGAAGCCGAACAGCACGGCCCCTGCGGGCAGCGCGGCCTGGATCCGCTCGGTCATCTCCTGCGCGGAGGTGTCCTCGTGCAGCCCCGTGAGAGCCGCGTTGATGTCCGCGAGCGCCTCGTCGGGCTCGAGGAAGAAGTCCCCGTTGACGGAGACGTCCGTGAGCCGGTGGTCGGTGACCGTGAGGTCCGCGACCACCAGCTTCCCGCCCTGGACCTTGTACTCGCCGTGTGCGCGTGCGGTGGTCATGCCTCGACCCTTCCTGGTGGTGGGTTCCGGTCGCGTCCCGGGGTGCGTGGGCGGCGTCGTGCGCGCCCGGTGCGGGGTGCGGCCGAGTGTCCTCCCCCGATGGTAGGCCTGCCGCGGACCGGTGGCCGGGCGGTCCGTGTCCCGGATCGACCCGGGGGCGTGTTGCGCGTACCATGGTGGGTTGGTGTGCCCGCTCGGGCGCACCGCATCCGAGCAACGCCGTGCCTGGCAAAATCCAGGCACCGACAGAAGGTTGACACCATGAAGGCTGACATCCACCCGGACTACCACCCGGTTCTCTTCCGTGACCTCGCCTCCGGCAAGGTCATTCTGACTCGTTCCACCGCCACCTCCTCCAAGACGGAGACGTGGGAGGACGGCAACGAGTACCCGATCATCGAGGTCGAGATCTCCTCCGAGTCCCACCCGTTCTACACGGGCAAGCAGCGCATCATGGACTCCGCCGGCCGTGTGGAGCGCTTCAACCAGCGCTTCGCGAACTTCGGGAAGTCCAAGTAGTCCGGACTTCTCCCCTGACGCCCGGTCCACCCTCCGGTGGGCCGGGCGTCTTCACGTCCGGGCCCGTTCTCGCGCAGGTTCGCACTGTTCCCGGGCGGTACTCCCGCGCCGGGCGCCCCGTGGCGCCGCCCGTGCACGGCCCGTCACACTGCCCGGATGACGACACCTTGGCGCAGATCGTCACCCTTTCGTGATCTTCCCCCTAGGATGAGCTTGGCTCTTGTCCCCCCAGGCCCCGGCGCACCCCCCGATCCGTGCCGCGGCCACGAAAGGTTCCCCCACCCATGGCGCTCCGTCCTACCCGCGTGCTCGCAGCACGCCCCCCTGCCCCTGTCCGCACCGCTTCCGCGTTCCGCACCTCACGGGACGACGCCGCCGCGGGCCCCTGGAATGCGCTGGGCGGCGTCGTGCGCCGGGCCACGCTGCCCCTGGCCGTGACGGCCGCACTGGTGCTCGCCGCGCAGCCGGCCGCCGCCGCACCGACGGCCCCGGCCCCCGAGACTCCGGCGAGCACCGTGCCCTCCGATCCCCCCACGGAGACGGACCGGGTGATCGTGAAGTTCAAGGACACCGCCGTGCCGGAGGCCACCAAAGAGAAGGTGGTGGGTGCCGCGGCCGAGCACGCGCTGACCCGCGCCCCAGAGGTCGCCGGACGGGTCAAGACCACGGCCGCGCAGGCGGACGTGATCAAGCTGGACCGTGAGCTCGACGAGCGGGAGCAGGAGAAGGTCCTCGCGAAGATCCAGGCCGATCCCGCCGTGGAGTACGCGGAGGCGGACCGCCTCGCGTCCACCTCCTGGGTGCCCAATGACACCTACACGAACTACCAGTGGACCCTGTGGCCCCAGCAGGGCGGTGTGAACTTCACCCAGGCGTGGGACCTCTCCCGCGGCAACGGCCAGACCATCGCCGTGCTGGACACCGGGATCACCTCCCACGGGGACCTCAACTCCAAGGTGGTCCCCGGCCGGGACTTCATCAACGACACCGCCCTGTCCCGTGACGGGGACCTGCGCGACGCCAACCCCCAGGACCAGGGCGACTGGAGCGCCGCCGGCGAGTGCTCCCCCGCCGCCCGCAACTCCTCGTGGCACGGCACCCACGTGGCGGGTCTCGCCGCGGGTGTGACCAACAACGGCAACGGCATCGTCGGGGCCGCCCCGGGCGCGAAGATCCAGCCGGTGCGCGTGCTGGGCAAGTGCACCAACGGGTGGGTCTCGGACATCGCCGACGCCGTCGCGTGGTCCGCCGGCGCACCGGTGGCGGGACAGCCCGCCAACCGCACCCCCGCCACGGTCATCAACCTCTCGCTGAACTACCCGGGCGAGTGCGGGACCACCATGCAGAACGCCATCAACGCCGCCGTGAACCGGCGGGTGCCCGTGGTGGCTGCAGCGGGCAACTCCGCGGTCAACGCGGGCGGCACCGCCCCCGCCAACTGCGCGAACACCATCGTGGTGGGCGCCTCGGACAACAACGGCAACACGGCCAGCTACTCGAACACGGGCGCCGTCGTCGACGTGCTGGCACCGGGCGGCACCAACCAGTACCCGATGCTCTCCACCGTCAACGCCGGCACACGCGGACCCGCCGGGGCCACGTACGGGAACATGTATGGCACGTCCATGGCCACTCCCCTGGTCTCCGGCACCGTGGCGCTGATGAAGCAGCGGGACCCGGCCATCACCCCCGCGCGCGTGGAGCAGATCCTCAAGTCCACCGCCAGCGGGCGCCTGGGGTCCCTGAACCTCAACCCGGCGGCGGCGGTGCGCGCGGTGGCCCCCACGAGCTTCGCCACCACGGGCGGGATTGCCGCGAAGTGGACCGCCAGCGGAGGAGCGGCGAAGTGGGGCAGCCCGGTGATGAACGAGGCCGGTGCCGCTGACGGCGGCCGCTACCAGGAATTCGTGAAGAACGGCCGCAAGACCACCATCTACTGGCACCGGAGCACCGGCGCGCACATCGTGGAGAACGCCACGGTGGTGGGCAAGAAGTTCATCTCCGCAGGGCGGGAACGCGGATACGGCTTCCCCGCGACCGACGAAGTGCGGGTGCAGGGGGGCGCCTACCAGGTGCACCGCAAGGGTGGCTCGACCACCAAGGTCCTGTGGAGCGCCTCCACCGGCGCCCACGCGGTCAAAGAGACCGGCGCCATCGGTGGTGCGTGGAAGCGCGCCGGGCTGGAACGGGGCTGGGGCTGGCCCGCCACGGACGAGTACACCTCCAACGGGGTGGTCCACCAGCGGTTCTCCCACGGCGTCACGGCCCACTGGACCTCCCAGCGCGGGGTGTGGACCACGCGCTGACGGCCCTCGCGCCACCTCGCCGCTGACACGCCCACGGGCGGTTCCCCACCAGGGGAGCCGCCCGTCGTCGTCTGTGAAACCGTGCCCGGTGGGCGCCCCTCGCACCGCGTGCCCGTCGCCGGGCCCTGGGGAGCCCTCACCGGGCTCGAGCGCGACGACGCCGCCCTGTACGGACCGCGGCTCAGCGGCCTCAGCGCGGCCGCGTCTCCCAGAACGCCACCGCACTCGCCGCCGCCACGTTGAGCGAGTCCACCCCGTGGCTCATGGGGATGATCACGTGCCGGTCCGCGTGGTGCAGGGTGGCCGCCCCCAGCCCCTGGCCCTCGGTGCCGAGGATCAGTGCGAGCTTCTCCGGTGCCTCGGCCGCCAGGGCGTCCACGGTCACGGCGTCGTCGCTCAGGGCGAGTGCGGCGGTGAGGAACCCGGCGTCCTTGACGCGCTGCAGGTCCGCGGTCCAGTGCTCCAGGCGCACCCACGGAACCTGGAAGACCGTGCCCATGGACACCCGCACCGCGCGCCGGTACAGGGGGTCCGCGCAGCGCGGGGTGACCAGCACGGCGTCGACGTCCAGGGCCGCGGCCGAGCGGAAGATGGCGCCCACGTTCGTGTGGTCCACGATGTCCTCCAGGATGGCCACGCGCCGCGTCGAGGCCAGCACCGACTCCAGGGGCAGCGACTCGGGCCGGTGCATGGCCGCCATGGCGCCCCGGTGCAGGTGGAAGCCGGTGATCTGCTCCAGCACCTCGTCCGCGCCCACGTACACGGGCACGTCGTAGCGCTCGAGCACGTCCCGCAGTCCGTCCAGCCACTTCTCGGCCATGAAGAAGGACCGTGGCCGGTGCCCGGCGTCGAGCGCGCGGCGCAGCACCTTGGAGGACTCCGCGAGGTACAGCCCGCGCTCGGGCTCCAGCTTCCGGCGCAGGGACACGTCCGTGAGGCTCGTGTAGTCGGCTACGCGGGGATCGGCGGGATCGCTCAGTTCCACGATGCGCTCGGACAGGGGTGCGGGTGAGGTCACGGGACTTCCTGGGTCGTCGGGATGGGGATTCGTTGTGGTGCGTGCCGGGCGTGCACCGGGCCGGCGCGCGGGATCCGGGAGGGCCGCGGACGGGCCAGCGCGGCGCGATCTGGGCGCGCGCACGTGCTCGTACGTTCGCCGGAGGCTCTCGTCAGAGCAGCTTGGACACCATGTTCGCCAGTGCCACCAGCCCCAGGACCACGATCACGCTGCGCAGCACCACCGGGGGCATCCGCTTGCCGATCTTCGCCCCCAGCCACGAGCCCACGGTGGAGCTCACGGCGATGAGCAGCACGACCCACCAGTTGATGCGCTCGAACGCGAGCAGCACATAGGAGACGGCGGCCACGATGTTCACCGCGGCCACGAGCGCGTTCTTCACGGCGTTCGCGGACTGCAGCGGCGCCAGCAGGAACACCCCCAGGATGCCCACGAGCAGCACGCCCTGCGCCGCCACGAAGTACCCGCCGTAGATCCCGGCCAGGAACACGAGCACGTACAGGATCGCGGGCTGCCGTGCGCCGTCGGGCTGCGCGGACGACGACGCCGTGCCCCCCTCGGCGGGGACAGCGGCGTCGTGCCCCGATGCGCCCGGAGGGGCACCCGGGGTGCTCGCCTGGCGCTCCTTGCGGGCACGCACCACGGCCTGCAGCCGCGGCTGGAACACCACGAACAGCAGGGCCACCACGATCAGCGCGGGCGCGACGACCTCGAAGACCTCTTCGGGCAGGTGCAGCAGCAGCACGGCCCCGATCACCCCGCCGGCCACCGAGCACGGCAGCAGCTTGAGCAGGGTGCGCCTGAGCCCGCGCAGCTCGCTGCGGTAGCTCCAGGCGCCGGTCAGGTTGCCCGCGATCAGGCCCATCGCGTTGGACATGGACGCCGTGACCGGGGGAACCCCCATGGTCACGAGCACGGGGAACGTCACGAGGGTTCCCGAGCCCACGATGGTGTTGATGGTCCCGGCCCACAGCCCGGCCACCAGGATGAGCAGCACCTGCCACCACTCGAAGCCCACGGCGCCCCCGGCGCCGAGCAACTGGGTGGGAAGGGCTGCGCTGAGGTGCATCATGCGGGCGGCTCAGCGCGCGAACGCGGCGTAGCGGTGGCCCACCCTGACGAGTTTCAGGGCCATGTCGAACGTCTCGGAGAGGTTCTTCTGGGTCATCACCTGCCCCACGGGCCCCGCGGCCACGATCCGACCCTCGCGCAGCAGCAGCGCGTGGGTGAAGCCGTCCGGGACCTCCTCCAGGTGGTGGGTGACCATGACCATGGCCGGGGCGGCCTCGTCCCGGGCGAGCTCGTCCAGGCGCTGCACGAGCTTCTCACGGCCCCCCACGTCCAGACCGGCGGCCGGTTCGTCCAGCAGCAGCAGCTCGGGGTCCGTCATCAGCGCACGCGCGATCAGCACCCGCTTGCGCTCCCCCTCGGACAGGGTCCCGTAGCGGCGCTCCCGCAAGGGGGCCAGGCCCCACGCGTCCAGCAGCTCCTCGGCGCGCGCCACGTCGGCGGCGTCGTACTCCTCCCGCCACCGCCCGGTCACGCCGTACGCCGCGGTGAGCACCACGTCCGCCACGGACTCCGCGTGCGGGATCTGCCCGGCCAGCGGCGCGGAGCTGACACCGATGCGCGGACGCAGCTCGAACACGTCCACCGCCCCGAGGATCTCGTCCAGGATGTCCACCATCCCGCGGGTGGGGTGCAGCCGTGCCGCGGCAATGGACAGCAGGGTGGACTTGCCCGCGCCGTTGGGGCCCAGGATCACCCAGCGCTCGCCGTCCTGCACGGTCCAGTCCACGGAATCCAGCAGGGTCTTCTCACCGCGGACCACGGTGACGTCCACCAATTCAAGAACTGCACTCATGACGGCAACTCTAGTGCCCGGGGCCCGCCGCTCCGCAGTCCGGCGCACCGGCGGCGGCCTCCCGAAGCGGGACGCGGTTCACAGGTCCAGGAAGAACCGCAGGGCGTCCAGGTTGGGCAGGCTCAGCTGGGTGTCCGCCACGGCACGCAGCGCGGGCTTCGCCCGGTACGCCACGGACAGTCCCGCGGTGCGGGCCATCGGGACGTCGTTGGCGCCGTCCCCGACCACCATGACGTCCTCGGGGGCCACTCCCAGCTCCTGCGCCCACTCGACGACGAGGCGGGCCTTGGCGGCGCCGTCCACCACGGGGCCCGTCACCCGGCCCGTGAGCACACCGTCCTGGACCTCCAGGGTGTTCGCGGCGTGGCGCGTGAGCTCGAGGGTCTCCGCCAGCGGGGCGAGCACCTGCTCGAATCCGCCGGAGACGGCGGCCACCGCGTGACCCTCCTTGAGCAGGGTGCGCACGAGCACCTGCGCGCCCGGGGACAGCCGCACGGCGGCGGCGACGTCGCCGATCACCTCCGCGGGCAGTCCCGCCAGCACGGCCACGCGCTCGCGCAGGGACTGCTCGAAGTCGATCTCCCCGCGCATGGCCCGCCCGGTGACCTCCGCGACCTCGGCCTCGCGGCCGGCGTGGGCCGCGAGCAGCTCGATGACCTCTTGGCGCACGAGCGTGGAGTCCACGTCCAGCACCACGAGCTTGCGGCGCTCGTGGTGCATCCAGCGGCGCTCGACGACGTCGAGGTCCACCCCGGGCACCAGCTGCTCCTGCGGGTCCGGCTGCAGTGCGCGGCGTAGAGCGGGGACGTCCTCGACCTCGGCGGGGATGCTCAGGGCGTTGTAGCCCTCCACGTCCGCGGCCTGGTCGTCCGAGGCGGTGCCGGTGACGCGCACCCAGGTGGGCGAGTCCACGGGGATCCCGGCCCGCTGCACGGCGTCCACGACGGCGCGCGTGGCTTCCTCGTCCGGTGAGACGGAAAGGGCGACGACGGCACAGTTCTGGGGCATGGCCGCAGTGTATCGGCCACGCGGTGGGGCGCACAAAGCCCGCGGTCCCCCGCCGCCGGTCGTCGCAGGGTGCGCGGCGCGCGGACCGGTATGCCTGCTCACCGCTCGGGTGTGTGCCACGACCGGGGCCCGGCCCGGGCGCGGATCCGCTACGCCCGGTGCCGGCCGGGGGTGCCCACGCGCGAGGGCCACCACGAACGGGGCCCGACGTCCAGCACCAGGGCGGGCACCAGCAGCGAGCGCACCACGATGGTGTCCAGCAGCACGCCGATGGTCACGATCACCGCCAGCTGCACGAGGAACAGGATGGGCAGCACGGCCAGGGCCGCGAAGGTGGCCGCGAGCACGATGCCCGCGGAGGTGATGACCCCGCCGGTGGTGATGAGCCCCGCGAGCACGCCCGCGCGGTGCCCGGCGCCGAGCACTTCCTCGCGCACGCGGCTCATGAGGAAGATGTTGTAGTCGATGCCCAGCGCCACCAGGAACACGAAGCCGAACAGGGGAACGGTGGGGTCCGCCTGGTTGAGGTCCAGCAGCTCGAACACGAGGGTGGATACTCCCAGCGCCGCCAGGAAGGACAGCACCGTGGTGGCGATCAGCAGCACGGGCATCAGCACGCTGCGCAGCAGGACCATGAGCACCAGCAGGATCACCACCAGGATCACGGGGATGATCACCGCACGGTCCCGTTCGGAGGCGGCGATGGTGTCCACCTGCACGGCGGAGGTGCCGCCCACGGCGGCCTCCGGGGTGATCTCGGCCAGCTCCCCGCGCAGCCGCTGCACCGCGGCCTGGGCCTGCTCGGAGTCCGAGGCGGAGGTGAGGGTGGCCTGGATCAGCACGTCCCCGCGGCTCACGGTGGGCTCGACCCCCGCGAACGGCCCGGCCTGCGGAGCGGGGTAGGGGAGGGTCCCCCTCGGGGAGTCGCGCGCGGTGAAGGCAACCGAGGCGACGTCGTCGTCCGCGGCGAGGTGCCGGGCCACGTCCTCGGCCTCTGAACGGGCGGCAATGATGTACACCGGGTCCCCGGAGCCGCCCGGGAAGTGGCGCTCCAGCACGGCGGTGCCGTCCCGGGCCTCGGACTGTCCCAGCACGAACTCGGACTCGGGCACTCCGCCGGCGTCCAGCTGGGTGGCTCCGACCGCGGCCACTCCGAGCAGCAGGGTGCACACGAGCCACACCGCGCGCGACCTCCGGTCCACCAGCCGGGCCACGGCGGGCCACACGCCCCGGTGGGCGTAGGGGTCCATGGCCTGCGCGTGCGCCTCGGGGTGCTCGTCCACGCGCGGAGTCTTGGGCCACAGCGCCACGCGGCCGAAAACCGCGAGCAGGGCCGGCAGCAGGGTCAGCCCCGCGAGGATCGCGAAGACCACGCCGATGGCCGTGGCGGGACCCACCCCGCGGTTGGAGGAGAGGTCCGAGAGCAGCAGGCACAGCAGACCGGCGATCACGGTGGCCCCGGAGGCCAGCACGGCCGGGACGGTGCTCCGCCACGCGATCCGAGTGGCGGTCCAGCGGGACGAGGTGGTGTGCAGGGCCTCCCGGAAGCGCGCGGTGTAGAGCAGCCCGTAGTCGGTGGCCGCGCCGATCACGATGATCGACATGATGCCCTGCGTCTGCCCGCTCAGGGCGATCACGCCGCGCTCCGCCAGCAGGTACACCGCGAGGATCGCCCCGCACAGCGCCGCCACGCTCGTGAGCAGCACCAGCAGCGGGAGCAGGGGCGAGCGGTAGACGACCACCAGGATCACCAGCACCGCGAGCAGCGCGACTCCCAGCAGCAGCCCGTCGATGCCGGAGAACGCCTCGGAGAGGTCCGCCACGAGACCCGCGGGCCCGGTCACCGCCACGGCGAGGCCCTCCGGGGTGAGGTTCGTCAGCTTCTCGCGCAGCCCGGCCACGGCGTCCCCGGTGTCCGCGGCGGAGTCCAGGAGCACGACCACCTCCACGGCCCGTCGGTCCTCGGACGGGATGGGCGGCGAGACCTCCAGCACGTCGGCGGCACCCGCCAGCTCGCGGGTGCCGGTGCGGATCCGGTCCAGCTGGGACGCCTTGATCTCGGACTGTGACTCCATCACCACGATGGCGGGGATCCCGTCCGTGTCGCGGAACTCCCCCAGCCGGTCCTGCACCTGCGTGGCCTGGGAATCCACGGGCAGGAAGTCCGCCTGCGAGTTGGACGTGACCTCCGAGAGCTTCCCGAACGTGGGCCCGCCCACGCCCATGACGCCGAACCACACGAGCACGAGCACCACGGGGGTCAGCCAGCGCAGCCACCCGGGTACACCGGTGCCGCCGCGCAGACGGCCCCTGTCGCGATCCGACGAGGTGCGAGTCATCGGGCCGGCGGCACGGCCCCCGCCCGCGTTCTGCGGGCCCTCAGCACTCTCCCGCGCGGTCGCGCCCTCCGGTACGGTCGGCGGGACTCCCCTCAGCCGGCTGCTCACCTTGGGGGATGGCTCGGGGTTGCTCGGCATGTCTCACCTGGGGTCTCGAAGCGAGGGCGACCGTCCGCGCCCTGCGCTGCGGCCCTGATGACGACGCCGCTGCACTGCACGCCGCGGGTCACTGACCCTCATGCTACGGGTCCGGCCGCGCCCTGCCCAGGTGCCCGGGCCCCGGCCGCGGGGCGGCACGTGTAGGCCGTAGTGGGGGCATCCACGGGGGCGTCCGGATGTCACTATGTATGAAAGCAAATACATGCTCATGCATTTGATATGCCGTCTCGGCACATCCCTCACCGAAAGGCCCGCCTTGGCTCAGCGACCCTCCCCCGTTCTCCTGCTCTCCGGCGGCGCCGTGGCTCTCGCACTGCTGTCCGGGTGCGGATCCACCACGTCCTCCGTGGCACCCGCTCCGACGCAGAGCTCCGCCGCGTCCAGCTCCTCGACCGACACGGTCACCGCGCCGTCGTCCGACGCGGCCCAGACCGTCGAGGCCGCCGAGACGCCGGCCGACGAGAGCACCTCGTACGTGGCGGTCGCGGAGAGCTCCGCCCCCGAACCGCCCGCACCGAGCCCGGCCAAGGACACGACCGGTTCGCGTTCCCCGAGCGGTGACGACGCGGAATCCGGCGCGAGCAGCAGCACGGGCAAGGGCGGCGTGTCGCAGCACAGCGCCACCCGCAAGGCGTCCGAGTACCTCGCGTTCACGGCATTCTCCCGCAGCGGTCTGATCGAGCAGCTGCAGTTCGAGGGCTTCACCGCCCAGGAAGCCACGGCCGCCGTGGACAGCCTCTCCACCAACTACGACGAGCAGGCCGCCAAGAAGGCCGAGGACTACCTCCGCACGTCCGCGTTCTCCCGCAGCGGTCTGATCGAGCAGCTGCAGTTCGAGGGCTTCACCACCGAGCAGGCCACCTACGGCGTGGACACCACCAGCCCGGACTACATGGCGCAGGCGGCCAAGAAGGGCAAGCAGTACCTGGACATGTCCGGGTACTCGCGTGCGGCCCTGATCGACCAGCTCGTCTTCGAGGGCTTCACCCCGGAGCAGGCAGCGCACGGAGCCACCGCGAACGGGCTCTGAGACCGGGGACGATCAGGCTGCGAGCCGGCAATGAGAAAACCCCGTCCGACCAATGGTCGAACGGGGTTCTTCTCTGTGCGCGAGGGGGGACTTGAACCCCCACCCTCTAATACGAGGACTAGCACCTCAAGCTAGCGCGTCTGCCTATTCCGCCACCCGCGCAGGTGTCCGGGCCGGTGGGGTTCGTGCGAACGAAACCCCGGTGGCCCTCGGCAACGACAGAAAACCTACCACAGTTCCCAGCACCGTTCGAACCGGGGCGGGCCCGGAACGCGAGGACGCGGCACGCGCGGTCCGCGTGCAGCGTCGTCCTCGGTGGGGCTCAGTTGGTGAGCGTGGCGGTGCCGATCACTGTCCCGCCTGGGCGAGGAAGTCCTCGGCCCCGCCCACGAGCTCCACGTGCCCGGACTCCACGTCCGCGGTGACCATCGCGGCGATCTCCTGGGCGAACTCGTTGACGGTGTAGAGCTTGCCGGCCGCAGCTCGCCGCTCGTCCAGGGCACCCGGGCGGGCACGGTTGAGCAGCGTGGCGGTCACGGTGCCCTCGATCATGTCCGCGGAGACCACCACGAAGCTCACACCCTGCTGCGCCATCTCGGGAACCCGCGCCGTGAGGGTGTCCTCCCCCGCACGCTTGGAGCGGGCCACGGCGTCGTACTCGGGCATGGTCTCGACCTCGTTGATGAAGTGCGCCTGGTGGCTCGTGACGAACACCACGCGGCCACCCTCGGGCAGCAGGCCGAGGGCCTCGGTGAGGGTGTCGTTCTGCGCGTCGCGGTTGAGCTTCAGGGCGTAGTCCTCGCCGAGGTCCGTCTCCATGCCGCCGGAGGCGTTGAGCACCAGCACGTCCACGCCGCCGAATTCGTCCACCGCGGCGCGGAACAGACCGCTGCGGGACTCCGGGTCCGTGATGTCCGCCTGCACGGCGATGGCGCGGCCGCCGGCCTCGATGATCTCCTTGACCACCTTGGTGGCGCGCGGGGCCTTCTGGCGGTAGTTGATCACCACATTGGCGCCCTGGCCCGCGAGGATCTTGGCGGTGTCCGCGCCCACCCCCCGCGAGGATCCGGTGATGATCACGGTCTTGCCGGCCACTGTGCTCATGCATTCTCTCCTTCGAAGGGGTGTCACGGGCGGGTGCGAGATCAGTGACCCACGCCCAGCCCGCCGTCTACGGGGATGATAGCGCCGGAGACGTAGGCGGCGTCCTCGGAGGCCAAGTACTTCACGGCACCGGCCACCTCCTGGACGTGGCCGAAGCGTGCGGCGGGGATCATCGAGAGGTAGTTCTCGGTGACGTCCTCGGGCAGCTCGTCCGTCATGGCGGTGTGGATGTAGCCGGGGGCCACCACGTTGGCCGTGACACCGCGGGAGCCCAGCTCACGGGTGATGGCACGCGCCATCCCTATCAGCCCGGCCTTGGACGCCGCGTAGTTCACCTGCCCGGGGGCCCCGGTGTAGCCCACCACGGAGGAGATGAAGATCACGCGGCCGCGCTTGAGGCGCATGAAGCCCTTGGTGGCGCGCTGCACCACGCGGAAGGCACCGGTGAGGTTGGTGTCCACGACGTCCTGGAAGTCCGCCTCCTTCATGCGCACCAGCAGGGCGTCCTTGGTGATCCCCGCGTTGGCCACGAGCACCTCCACGGGACCGAACGTCGCCTCGACCTCCTGGAACGCCGCGTCCACGGAGGCGGAGTCGGTGACGTCCGCCTTCACGGTGTGGGCACCCTCGGGGCCGTCGTCACCGGAGCGGGACGTGACCACCACGTTGTCCCCGGCCGCCACGAACGTCTCCGCGATGGCGCGGCCGATGCCGCGGTTGCCGCCCGTGACGAGCACGGTGCGGGCGGCGGGGGGGTTCTCTGACATGGTGAAACCTTCCGTGGAGGTGTGGAGGCGGCGGGGCACCGCGTCCGGGGGATCGGGAACGTCACAGCATCCTAACCGCCCCCTGACCTGGTGGGCTCCCCCCACTTGGGGTGCCACCGCAACGGTGCGACAATGGTCAGCACGCTCACAGCCAGTGGTGAAAGCGTTGCCCGCGGGCTCAGCGCGCAGGACACTCAGCGGAGGACCGGTTCCCATCACACGTTCGCAGCATCAGACGCACGGTTCCACCGAGGTGCACTCCATCACCTCGGCGGTGGATCCGCACACCACGGACATGACCCGCCGCATGAAGGTCTACGCGGTGCAGATGGGTCTGCGCGTGCTGTGCATCATCGGGGTGGTCCTGATCGACAATCTCGTGGCCCGGATCCTGCTGATCGTGGGGGCGGCCCTGCTGCCGTGGTTCGCGGTGATGCTCGCCAACCGCGGGGCGGACCGCTCCGAGCGTGCTGGCTCGGCCTACCAGCCGCCCGCGCGCACCGAGCTGCCCACGGTCGCCGAGACCCGGGACCGCGCCCCGGATCCGGACACCGTGGTGGTGGACGCCGAGTACACGGTGCACCCCGTCCAGCGGCAGCTGCCACCGGCTCCGCCCTCGGCCACCCGGCGCAACTGAGCGCCCCCAGCCCCACTCTCCCCGGGAGGAACGTCACACGGTGCACTTCGATCTGCTCGGCTCGCTGGAGCCCCACCCCTCGGGGGACGACGACGCCGCCCCGGCCCCCGTGCGCGACACGCACCCCGCGGTGTGCTCGCGCCGCGGCTGCCGTGCTGCGGCACGGTGGGCGCTGCGGTGGAACAACCCCCGCGTCCACACCCCGGAACGCCGCAAGACGTGGCTCGCGTGCGACGAGCACCGCGAGCACCTCGCCGACTTCCTGGGCCAGCGCGGCTTCCTGAAGTCCGTGGACCCGTTCCAGGACCCCGCACCTGCCCCCGACGGCTGCGCACCGGGCTCCGAGGACCCGGCGGCGACCCCGGAGGGTCCCGCCCGAGAGGTGTCGGCACCGGGCCCCGAGGGCGCCACCGCTGGGACCGGGGGCGGGCGCACCCGGGGCGGCAGCGGCGTCGTCGGGACCGGTTCAGAGGGGCGGCAGCCGTGATGCGCAAGTACTCGTTCCTGACCACCCCGGCGTGGATCGGCTGGTTCCTCATGGCCTGCGCGGCCGCGGTGGTGTGCCTGTTCCTCGCGCAGTGGCAGATGTCGCGCAACGACCACCTGGTGGCCGAGAACACCAAGATCACGAACAACTACGACGCCCCCGCCTACGACCCCGCGCGGGGCCTGCCCCTGTTCCAGGACTACGACGACTCCGCCACGTGGCACCCGGTGCGCCTCGAGGGCACCTACCTGCCCGAGGACACGGTGCTGATCCGCAACCGGCCCCACGACGGGCGCGTGGGCTACGACGTGCTCGTGCCGCTGCGCACCACCGAGGGCCCCGTCGTGGCGGTCAACCGCGGGTGGATCCCCACGGACGACTCCGCCAACGGGATGCCCTCCGCCGTGCCCGCGCCCCCGGCAGGGACGGTGACCGTGACCGCGCGGCTGCGCCCGTCCGAGGCCACCGTGGACCGGGGTGCGCCGGAGGGCCAGGCCGCCTCGATCGACCTGCCCGCCCTGAGCTCCCGTTGGGGTGAGGACCTGGCCACCGGTGGCTACGGCGACCTCGTCTCCGAGGACCCTTCTGCGGCGCACACCCCGCAGCCCGGTGAGCGCCCGGAGGTGGCCTACGGCCCGCACCTGTCCTACTCGATGCAGTGGTACGCGTTCGCGGTGCTGGTGTTCGTGGCCTACGGGTACTCGGCGCGCCAGCACGTGAAGAACGAGGAGTGGGACCGTGCCTACGCGGCGGAGGTCGAGCGGCAGCTGGCCCGCTACTATGACGCCGAGGGCACCTACATCGGGGACGTGGACGAGTCCCTGGTGATCCGTCAGCTGCAGATGGCCGACGACATGCCCGCCCACCTGAAGTCCCTCTACCGCCCGAAGCGCACGCGCGTCTCGTCCGTCCCCACCGCGGAGGACGAGGAGGACGCCCTGCTGGACGCGCTCGAGGCGCAGAACCGCCGGTGAGGCGAGCGGGCGGCGTCGCCCGTCCCGTGCCCACCAGACCCGTGAAGGAGTTGCCGTGAAGATCACCGCCGCCGTGCTGGACGAGATCGGGCTGTCCCGCCCGTACGCCGAGTCGCACCCGCTGTCCATGCAGGAGCTGGAGCTGGACGGTCCCGGCCCGGGCGAGCTGCTGATCCGGGTGCGGGCGGCCGGGGTGTGCCACTCGGACCTGTCCGTGGTGGACGGCAACCGGCCCCGTCCGATGCCCATGGTGCTCGGTCACGAGGCCTCGGGCATCGTGGAGCAGGTGGGCGAGGGTGTCACGGACGTGGCCCCCGGGGACCAGGTGACCACCGTGTTCCTGCCGCGCTGCGAGCAGTGCGAGAACTGCGCCACGGACGGCAAGCTGCCCTGCACCCCCGGCACCGAGACCAACAACGCCGGGCTGCTGCCCGGCTCCACCCTGCGGCTGCACCGGGACGGACAGGACGTGCACCACCACGTGGGCGTCTCCGGCTTCGCGTCCCACGCCGTGGTGAGCCGCCAGTCGGTCGTGCCCGTGGGGGCGGACGTGCCCCCGGAGATCGCCGCCGTGGTGGGCTGCGCCGTGCTCACGGGCGGCGGGGCCGTGCTCAACGCGGGGCGCCCCTCGGAGGGGGACACGGTCATGGTCGTCGGTCTGGGAGGCGTGGGCATGGCCGCGCTGCTGACCGCGCTGTCCCTGGAGAAGGGGCCCGTGATCGGTGTGGACGCCAACCCGGAGAAGCTCGCGCGCGCCACCGAGCTGGGCGCCACCGCCGTGCACTCCCCCGAGGAGCTCGCCGAGAACGGCGTGCGGGCGCAGGTGGTCATCGAGGCCGCCGGGCACCCGCGCGCCTTCGAGACGGCAGTGGGCGCCACCGCCCCGGGCGGCACCACCGTGACCGTGGGCCTGCCCTCCCCCGACGCGCGCTCCACCATCGCCCCGCTCGGGCTCACGGCGGAGGCCCGCACGATCGTGGGCTCCTACCTCGGTTCCGCGGTCCCCGCCCGAGACATCCCCGTGTACCTGGACCTGTGGCGCGCGGGCAAGCTGCCCATCGACGAGCTGATCTCCGAGCGCGTGGCGCTCGCGGACATCAACGAGAGCTTCGACCGGCTCGCGGACGGCCGCGCGGTGCGCCAGGTCATCCTGTTCGAGGACTGACCCCCCGCGGCGTCGTCCCCGGCTCGCCGGACGGTGATCAGGCGAGGCTGATGAGGTCCTGGTACTCCTGGCTCCACAGGTCCTCCACGCCGTCCGGGAGCATGACCACGCGCTCGGGCTCGAGCGCCTCCACCGCGCCCTCGTCGTGGGAGACGAGCACCACGGCACCCTCGTAGGTGCGCAGCGCGTTGAGGATCTCGTGGCGCGAGGCCGGGTCCAGGTTGTTGGTGGGCTCGTCCAGCAGCAGCACGTTCGCCGACGACGCCACGAGGGTTGCCAGCGCCAGTCGCGTCTTCTCGCCGCCGGAGAGGACTCCGGCGGGCTTGTCCACGTCGTCGCCCTGGAACAGGAACGAGCCCAGGATGGTGCGCACCTGGGTGTCCGCGAGGTCGGGCGCGGCGGACTTCATGTTCTCCAGCACCGTGCGGTCCGTGTCCAGGGTGTCGTGCTCCTGGGCGAAGTAGCCGAGCTTGAGCCCGTGCCCCGCGACCACCTCACCGGTGTCCGGCTCGGACTGCCCGGCGAGCATCCGCAGCAGGGTGGTCTTGCCCGCGCCGTTGAGCCCGAGCACCACCACGCGGGAGCCGCGGTCGATCGCGAGGTCCACGTCCGTGAAGATCTCCAGCGAGCCGTAGGACTTGGACAACCCCTGCGCGGTGAGCGGGGTCTTGCCGCAGTCCGCGGGCTTCGGGAAGCGGATGGCCGCGACCTTGTCCTGCACGCGCTCGCCCTCGATCCCCGCCATGAGCCGTTCCGCGCGGCGGATCATCTGCTGGGCGGCGGAGGCCTTGGTGGCCTTGGCGCGCATCTTGTTGGCCTGGTCCATGAGCACCCCGGCCTTCTTCTCCGCGTTCGCGCGCTCGCGCTTGCGGCGGGCCTGGTCCTGCTCGCGCTGCTGCAGGTAGTTCTTCCAGGTCATGTTGTAGACGTCCACCACGCAGCGGTTGGCGTCCAGGTAGAGCACCTTGTTCACGACCATCTCCATGAGCTCCACGTCGTGGGAGATCATCAGCAGCCCGCCCTGGAAGCCGCGCAGGAACTCGCGCAGCCACACGATGGAGTCGTGGTCCAGGTGGTTGGTGGGCTCGTCCAGGAGCATGGTGTCCGCGTCCGAGAACAGGATCCGCGCGAGCTCCACGCGGCGGCGCTGACCGCCCGAGAGCGTGTGCAGAGGCTGCTCGAGCACACGCGCCGGCAGGTTGAGGTTGTTGGTGATGGTCGCGGCCTCGGACTCCGCCGCGTAGCCGCCGCCCGCGAGGAACTCGGACTCCAGGCGGTCGTAGCGGCGCATGGCCTTGGCGCGCACGGTCTCGTCCTCCGAGGCCATCTCTTCCTCGGTGCGCCGCAGCCTGCTGATCACCCCGGCCAGGTTGCGCGCGGAGAGGATGCGGTCCCGCGCCAGCTGGTTCATGTCGTCCACCTTGGGGTCCTGCGGCAGGTAGCCGATGGAGCCCGAGCGGGTGACCTCCCCCGCGGCGGGCAGCGTGAGCCCGGCCAGCACCTTGGTCATGGTGGTCTTCCCGGCGCCGTTGCGGCCCACCAGGCCCACCTTGTCGCCCTTGTCCACGCGGAAGTTCACCTCGTCCATGAGCAGACGCGCTCCGGCGCGCAGTTCGAGGTCGGTCACGGTGATCAACGGAGCAGGGCCTTTCGTGGGACGGTCACGCCGCGACGCGCGCGGGAACGGTGACGTCGGCGGTCGGTGCGGTGGCCCGGAGAGCCTCCGGGCATGCGGTCACCCCATGCGAGCGGGGAACCGCCCCAGTGTATCCGCTCGCGCAAATCCGCCACGGGGGCACCCGCCCCGCGGGCACCCCTTCAGAGGGGGTCCCCCGCGGCTGGTCGCGTGCTGCGCCCCGTCCGCCGCGTTCCGCCCGCCGTGCTGCGGGCCCGCATGCGGCGCCGTGCCTTCCACCCCGCACCCGCGCTCGCGGGCCCCCTCACGCGCGGGCCCCCTCCCGCGCGCGCCCCCGGACGACGACGCCGCCGCGCGCCGCCCGGCCGCCGCCTGGGCCGATCCCACCGGCCCAGCAACTAGACTGCAGCCCATGACAGAAGCCGCCCGCTCCCCTCGCACCGTGACCTCCTTCGACCTGGCCAACATCGCCGTGTTCGCCGCGCTGACCTGCGTGCTCTCGCTGGTCCCGGCCATCCCGGTGGGCCCGCTCGGGGTGCCGATCACGCTGCAGACCCTCGCGGTGCTCCTCACCGGCATGGTGCTGGGCGGCTGGCGGGGCTTCCTCGCCCTGGCCCTCTACGTGGTGGTCGGGCTGCTGGGTGTGCCGGTGTTCGCGGGCTTCTCCGGCGGGCCGGGCGTGCTCGGCGGGCCCTCCGTCGGGTACCTCCTCTCCTTCCCGTTCGCGGCCGCCCTGGTGGGCTGGCTCTCCCACCGCTTCGTGCGCGTGGAGCGCGTGAACCGCCCGGAGGGCTCCTCCGCGGTGGACCCGGACCGCCGCAGTGGGCTGCCCGTCAAGCTGTTCCTCGCCGGGCTGGCCGGGCTCGTGCTGACCCACGTGGTGGGCATCGTGGGCATGATGGTCAACGGCGGCCTGGCCCTGCCCGCCGCCACGCTCGCGGATCTCGCCTTCGTGCCGGGAGACGTGGTCAAGGCCCTCGTGGCCGCGCTGATCGCCGTGGCCGTGCACCGGGCCTTCCCCCGCATGGCCGGAGCGGTTCTCTGAGTGGGCGGTGACGCCCACCCCGCTCGCACCCCGGCGCTGCGCTGCACGGACGTGACGGTCGTGGCAGACGGCCCCCGCGGGCCGGTGACCGTCCTGGACCGGGTGGACTGCTCGTTCAGCGCGCCCCGCACCGCGGTGATCGGGCTCAACGGCTCGGGCAAGTCCACCCTGCTGCGGCTGTTCAACGCCCTCGTGACCCCCTCCGCCGGCACCGTGGACACCCACGGCGTGGACCCGGTGGCCTCGCCCCGGCAGGCCCGCTCCCTGGTGGGCTTCGTGTTCACGGACCCCGCCTCCCAGATCCTCATGCCCACCCCGCTCGAGGACATCGAGCTCTCCCTCCGCACCCGGATCCGGGACCGGCACCTGCGCACCCGCACGGCCACCGGGTGGCTGCGGCGCATGGGGCTGCAGGAGCGCGCCCACCACAGCGTGTTCGACCTCTCCGGCGGGGAGCGCCAGCTCGTGGCGCTCGCGGCGGTGCTCGCTGTGGAGCCCAGCGTGCTGGTGCTGGACGAACCCACCACGCTCCTGGACCTGCGCAACCGGCTGCGGCTGCGCGAACTGCTCGACGGCCTCCCCCAGCAGCAGCTGATCAGCACCCACGACCTCGAACTTGCAGCCACCGCCCAGCACGTGGCCGTGGTCCACGCCGCCCGGCTGATCGAGCAGGGTCCGCCCGAGCGGGTGATCCCCCGCTACCGCCGGTGGTGCGAGGACGGCTTCCCGGACGAGGGGCCCACCGGGGACCGGTCCGCGTGAACCGGGGAAGCGGCCCGGGCGAGGCGCGCGCCCACGACCGGGGCGGCGTCGTCCGCGGTCCCGGAACGCGGGCGTCCTCCGCGCGGAGGCAACGCACCCCGGCCCGGCTGCGCCGGGGCGGACGACGCCGCGCCCGCGGCGAGGACCTCCTGGGCAGCTACGTGCCCGGCACCTCGGCCCTGCACCGGTGCCCGCTGTGGGCCAAGGCCGCGCTGCTGCTCGGGGCATCGCTCGCCGTGATGCTGCTGCGCGCGTGGCCCGTGTCCCTGGCCGTGCTGGCCCTGACCGCGGTGGTCTCGGCCAGCAGCGGACTCGGCCTGCGCCGCTGGGCCGCCTCGCTGCGTCCCCTGTGGTTCCTGGTGCTGCTGCTCACCGGGTACCACGTGCTCGCCACGGGTCCCGCCCGTGCCGCAGACGTTGTGCTCTCGATGCTCGCGGTGATCGCGCTGTCCCGCCTGCTGATCTCCAGCACCGCCCTGCCCCGGCTCATCGACGGACTCGTGCTGCTGTGCTCCCCGCTGCGCCGCATGGGCGTGGACCCCGAGCGCGTGGGCCTGGCGGTGTCGCTGATGATCCGTTCCGTGCCCTGGCTCTTCGGCGTGATGTCCACCCTGCGCGACGCCGCCGCGGCCCGCACCGTGCGCCCCCACGCCGCCCGCCTGGTGACCCCCGCGGTGATCGCCACGGTCGACTATGCCCACCGCTCCGGGGAGGCCCTCGCCGCCCGCGGCCTGGACTGACGGCGGCCCGGAACGGCCAGGCCCGGGGACACCCCGGGGCGCCTCGGGCGGCGTCGACGCCCGGTGACGCGCGCGACGCCACGAGCGGCGTCGGCGGCCCGTGGCGCGCCACCGCGGCCCGCCGGCCCTATGCTTCCCCCATGAGCTTCAACGAGAACTCCCAGCTGGACGCCGGGCGCGTCCGCTCCGGCGGCGGTGGCCGCGGCATCGCGGTGGGCGGTGGACTGGGCGGCGTGGTGATCCTGCTGCTCGCCGGACTGTTCTTCGGCCAGGACGGGATCGACGCTGTCACCGGCGGCTCCCAGGCCCAGACCACCGGCACGCAGCAGGTGGACGGCGCCCTGGCCGAACGGTGCCGCACGGGTGCGGATGCCAACTCCGACCCCTCGTGCCGCATGGTGGCCACCGTGCAGTCCCTGGACCAGTTCTGGGGGGACTACTACCCGCGGGCCACGGGCAAGGCGTACACCCTGCCAGAGGTCACGCTGTTCCGGGGCAGCGACAGCACCTCGTGCGGCCAGGCGTCCTCCGCCACCGGCCCGTTCTACTGCCCGCCGGACCGCACCGTGTACCTGGACACGGCGTTCTTCGAGCAGATGCGCACCGACTTCGGGGCGGGCACCGACGCCCTCGCCCAGGAGTACGTGATGGCGCACGAGGTGGGCCACCACGTGCAGAACCTGCAGGGCACCCTCGGACGCGCGCAGCGGGACCCGAACGGGCCCACCTCGGCGGCGGTGCGCACCGAGCTGCAGGCCGACTGCTACGCAGGGATGTGGGCGAACCACGCGGCCGAACCGGGCGGGAGCGTGCAGCTCAAGCCAATCACCCGCCCCGAGCTCTCGGACGCGATCGAGGCCGCCGGGGCGATCGGCGACGACCGCATCCAGGAGACCACCCAGGGCCGGGCGCACCCCGAGTCCTTCACGCACGGGACGTCCGCGCAGCGTCAGGCGTGGTTCCTCACCGGGTACCAGACCGGGGACATCCGGGCGTGCAACACGTTCACCGCTGAGTCCCTGGACCGGCCCGCCGCCCTGCAGTGAGCCCGGCCGCGGGAGCCCCGCGTGCGCTCAGCCGCGCGGCACCCGCTCCTCGCGCGGCAGCCACGGCGCCCGCATGGCGTGCGGGCCGAGGTCCGCGGTGCTCGCGGCACCCATCAGCATCATGGTGGTGCGGATCTGCGCCTCCAGCAGCTCGATGACCCGTGAGACGCCCTGCTCTCCCCCGGCCATGAGGCCGTAGAGGTAGGCGCGGCCGATCAGCACGAAGTCCGCTCCGGCGCACAGCGCGGTGACCACGTCCGCCCCGGAGAGCACCCCGGAGTCCAGGATCAGGGGCACGTCCGGGCCCACCTCGTCCCGCAGCTCGGGCAGCGCCGTGAGGGACACCGGCGCCCGGTCCAGCTGCCGGCCCCCGTGGTTCGAGACCACGAGCCCGTCAGCGCCCACGCTCATGGCACGGCGCGCGTCCTCCCGCGTGAGGACTCCCTTGACGTAGAGCGCGCCGTCCCACTGCTCGCGGATCCACTCGAGGTCCGCGAGGTTCAGCCCGGGGTCGAACATGGTGGAGATCAGGTCCGCCAGCGCCCCGGAGGTGTCCGAGAGGGAGGCGAACTTCAAGGAGTCCGTGGTGAGGAAGTTGAACCACCACTCGGGCCGGTAGGACGCGTCCAGCACCGTCTTGGGGGTGAGCCGCGGCGGGATCACCATCCCGTTGCGCGTGTCCCGCAGCCGCTGGCCCGGCACGGGGGTGTCCACGGTGACCAGCAGGGTGGTCGTGCCCGCGGCCTTCGCGCGGCGGATCAGGTCCAGGGAGGCGTCGTGCTCGCGCCACAGGTAGAGCTGGAACCAGCGCTCCGCGTCCGGCGCGGCATCCCGCACCTCCTCGATGGAGCGTGTGCCCATGGTCGAGAGGGAGAACGGGATGCCAGCGCGCTCGGCGGCCAGCACTCCCCCGATCTCACCTTCGGAGTGCATGAAGCGCGTGAAGCCCGTGGGGGCGATGCCGAAGGGCAGTGCACTGCGGAAGCCCGCGATCTCGGTCGAGAGGTCCGCGGTGTCCGTGCCGTGCAGGATCCGTGGCAGCAGCTCCACGGACTCGAACGCCTCCCGGCTGCGCCGGTAGGTGAGCTCCTGGCCCGCGGCCCCGTCCACGTAGTCGAATGCGGGCTTCGGCGTGCGCCGCCGCGCGATCCGCCGCAGCGCCTCGACGTCCGCGGCCTTGGCGAGCCGCGCCGCCCGGCGATCCGGGTTGAACGAGCCGAACTGCATCAGCGGCTTGAGCTCGGACAGTTGCGGCAGATGACGTTCCATGGGTTCCTCCGGTCGCGGACTCTCGCTCGAAACTACCAGGGGCACGGCACCGCTCTGCGCAGGACCGGTGCGTTCGGATCCAGGGCGGTCACGTGCTGTGGGGCCCGGGCCGCCCGGCCGAACGCCGAGGGCCCCTGCGCGGTCCGCAGGGAGCGGCCGCCCGGTCTGCAGACACCGGGAAGGGCACGACCCGTGCGGATCGTGCCCTTCCCGTGCCCCGTCTCCGGAGCGGTGGTCACCGTGGCCAGCGCGTGGCGGGGCCGGTGGGATCAGATGTTGAAGCCCAGGGCCCGCATCTGGTCCCGGCCGTCCTCGGTGATCCGTTCCGGACCCCACGGGGGCATCCAGATCCAGTTGACGTGCCACTCGTCCACCGCCGGGGACAGGTTCTGGGCCACCTGCTCCTCGATGACGTCCTGCAGCGGGCACGCCGCCGTGGTCAGCGTCATGTCCAGGCGCAGGGAGGCGTCCTGCTGGTAGTCGAGCCCGTACAGCAGGCCGAGGTCCACGATGTTGACGCCCAGCTCGGGGTCGATCACGTTCTTGAGCAGGTCCTCGATCTCGGCGAGGGACGCCTGGCCCTTGGGACCGGGCGCGTCGCTCACGGGTGCTGCCGTGGAATCGCTCATGGCGAGACCTCCTTCGTTGTGGTGGACCCGGTGCTACTTGGCCGCGGCCTGGACGTAGCGGTCGTAGCCCTCGTTCTCGAGCTGGTCCGCGAGCTCGGGGCCGCCCTCGTCCACCACGCGCCCGTCCGCGAACACGTGCACGAACTGCGGCTTGATGTAGCGCAGGATGCGGGTGTAGTGGGTGATCAGCATGATCCCGGTGTTGTCCTCGGACAGCGCGCGGTTCACACCCTCGGACACGATCTTCAGGGCGTCCACGTCCAGGCCGGAGTCGGTCTCGTCCAGCAGGGCGATCTTCGGCTTGAGGATCTCCAGCTGCAGGATCTCGTGGCGCTTCTTCTCGCCGCCGGAGAAGCCCTCGTTGACGTTGCGCTGGAGCATGTCGGTGTCGATCTTCAGCTTTTCCATGGCCGCGCGGACGTCCTTGGTCCACGTGCGCAGGGAGGGCGCCTCGCCGTCCACGGCGGTCTTGGCGGTGCGCAGGAAGTTGGAGGTGGTCACACCGGGGATCTCCACCGGGTACTGCATGGCCAGGAAGAGCCCGGCGCGCGCCCGCTCGTCCACGGACATCTTCAGCACGTCCTGCCCGTCCAGGGTCACGGAGCCGGAGTCCACCTGGTACTTGGGGTGGCCGGCGATCGTGGAGGCCAGCGTGGACTTGCCCGAGCCGTTGGGGCCCATGATCGCGTGCACCTCACCGGAGTTGATGGTCAGGTTCACGCCCTTGAGGATGGGCTTGGCGGACTCGTCGTCGAGGATGACGGACGCGTGGAGGTCCTTGATCTCCAGAGTTGACATGAAACGTTTCTCCTTGGGTCTCGTGGGCACCGGCCCGTTCTCGGGTGCGGTGCGAGTGCTTCGGTGGGGCGACGACGCCGCCGCGGGCTCAGTTCTCGGTGCGGGCCAGTTCTGCCTCGAGGGACGCGCGCAGCTGCTCCTCGAGCGCTTCGACACCCACCTGCTGGATGATCTCGAACAGGAATCCACGGACCACCAGGCGGCGGGCCTGGTCCTCCGGGATGCCGCGGGACATCAGGTAGTACAGGTGCTCGTCGTCCAGCTGCCCCGTGGTGGAGGCGTGGCCGGCACCGGCGATCAGCCCGGTCTCGATCTCGAGGTTCGGCACGGAGTCCATGCGCGGACCGTCGTTGAGGATCAGGTTCCGGTTGAGCTCGTACGTGTCCGTGCCCTCGGCCTCGGCGCGGATCAGGACGTCCCCCACCCACACGCCGTGGGCGTTCTCGCCCTGCAGCGCGGACTTGTAGTTGACCCGCGAACGGCAGCGCGGCACGGAGTGGTCCACGAACAGGCGGGACTCCAGGTGCTGGCCGTCGTCCACGAACGTGAGGCCGTACATCTCCACGTCGCCGCCGGGGGCGGTGAAGCGGGTGGACGGGGTGACCCGCACGAGGTCACCGCCCAGGCTCACGAGCACGTGCTTGAACGTGGCGTCCCGGCCGAGGGTGGCCTGCTGCGAGGAGGCGTGCACGGAGTCGTCCGTCCACTCCTGCAGGGAGACCACGGTGAGGTTGGCGCCGTCGGCCACCGAGAACTCGACGTTCTGGGAGAGCACGGCGGTGCCCACGTGGCGCAGCACCACGAGAGCCTTGGAGTTGGACCCGGCGTCCACCACGATGTGCTGGGCCGCGGGCTCCTCGGACTCGCCGGTGAGCGTGACGATCACGGGCTCGGCCACCTGGGCGTCGCGCGGGACCGAGATCACGGTGGCCTCGCGGAACGAGGACCACGCGTTGGCGGAGACCCGGTCCTCCGGAATGCCGGCGGAGCCCACGCGGGGGTCCTCGCGCGGCACCGAGGTGACCTGAACGGCGGCGTCGTCCCCGGAGACGGAGACGGCCGGCGCGGGACCCTGCAGGGCGGCGTCGTCGAGCCCGCGCAGGCGCTTGATCGGCGTGAAGCGCCAGTCCTCGAGCTTGCTGCTCAGCGGCGGGAAGTCCGCGATGTCGTAGGACGTGGTGCGCCCGGCGCGGGAGGAGTCCGGCACGCCGGAGATGTCCCCGTGCTGGGTGTGGCGGATCTCGGGCTCACCGGCCTGGTTGCGGCCCTCCTGCAGGGTCTCGCCCTCCTGGCTCATGCCCGGGATGGCCACGCGGTCCTCGCCGGTGGGCACCCCGTTCACCTGCTCGTCGGCGTCCTGTGCGGCACGGGCGGTCTGATCAGTGGTGGACATATCAGCCAACGGATCCTTCCATTTGCAGTTCGATGAGACGGTTGAGCTCGAGCGCGTACTCCATGGGCAGCTCACGCGCGATCGGCTCCACGAAGCCGCGCACGATCATGGCCATGGCCTCCTCCTCGGGCATGCCGCGCTGCATGAGGTAGAACAGCTGCTCCTCGGACACGCGGGAGACCGTCGCCTCGTGGCCCATGGTGACGTCGTCCTCGCGGATGTCCACGTAGGGGTAGGTGTCCGAACGAGAGATGGTGTCCACCAGCAGGGCGTCGCACACCACGTTGGACTTGGAGTGCGTGGCGCCCTCGCGCACCTGCACGAGGCCGCGGTAGGCGGAGCGCCCGCCGTTGCGCGCCACGGACTTGGACACGATCGACGAGGACGTGTTCGGGGCGATGTGCACCATCTTGGAGCCGGTGTCCTGGTGCTGGCCCTCGCCCGCGAACGCGATGGACAGGGTCTCACCGCGCGCGTGCTCGCCTGTCATGTAGACCGCGGGGTACTTCTGGGTGACCTTGGAGCCGATGTTGCCGTCCACCCACTCCATGGTGGCGCCCTCGTGGGCGATGGCGCGCTTGGTCACCAGGTTGTACACGTTGTTGGACCAGTTCTGGATGGTGGTGTAGCGCACCCGGGCGTTCTTCTTGCAGATGATCTCCACCACGGCGGAGTGCAACGAGTCCGTCTTGTAGATCGGCGCGGTGCAGCCCTCGATGTAGTGGACGTAGGAGTCCTCGTCAGCGATGATCAGCGTCCGCTCGAACTGGCCCATGTTCTCGGTGTTGATGCGGAAGTACGCCTGCAGCGGGATGTCCACGTGCACGCCCTTGGGGACGTACACGAACGAGCCGCCGGACCACACGGCCGTGTTCAGCGCGGCGAACTTGTTGTCGCCCACGGGGATCACGGTGCCGAAGTACTCCTCGAAGAACTCGGGGTGCTCCTTCAGGGCGGTGTCCGTGTCCATGAAGATCACGCCCTGGGCCTCGAGGTCCTCGCGGATCTGGTGGTAGACCACCTCGGACTCGTACTGCGCGGCCACACCGGCCACCAGGCGGTTGCGCTCCGCCTCGGGGATGCCGAGCTTCTCGTACGTGTTGCGGATGTCCTCGGGCAGCTCCTCCCAGGAACCCGCCTGCTGCTCCGTGGAGCGCACGAAGTACTTGATGTTGTCGAAGTCGATGCCCGACAGGTCCGCGCCCCACGTGGGCATGGGCTTGCGGTCGAAGAACTTCAGGCCCTTCAGGCGCAGCTGCGTCATCCAGTCCGGCTCGCTCTTCTTGGCCGAGATGTCCCGGACCACTTCCTCGTTCACGCCGCGGCGTGCGGACGCGCCGGCGTCGTTCTTGTCGGCCCAGCCGTACTGGTACTGGCCGATCCCCTCGAGCTCCGGGTTCATCTCCAGGATCTCGGAAATCGTGGTGTCGCCTGTCATGGTGCCCGCGGTGTCCGCGGGGTCGATGCGCTCGGTCATGACAACCCTCCCTGTCGTGCGGTTGTGTGGTTGGTGGAGTTCGTGTGGCCCGCGGCGCGCAGCTGCAGCGGGACGTGTGTGGTGCAGACGTGGGCGCCCGCAGCCATGGTGGAGAGCCTGCGGACGTCCACGTCCAGCAGCTCGGCGATCATGGCGGTCTCCTGCTCGCAGAACTCGGGGTACTCGTTCGCGATGTCCTGGATGGGGCAGTGGCCCTGGCACAGCTGGGCGGAGCGCAACGTGACGCCCTTGGGCCCGCGCGGTGTCACGGTGGTGTGGGACGCCACGAAGCCGTCGCGGCTCATGGCTGCGGTGAGTGCGTTGAGGCGGTCCTCGACGTCGGGCCCGGCCGCCTCGACCTGCGGGCGGTAGCGTTCGCGCCAGCGCCCGATCTCCTGGGAGACGAACGTGTCCACGAGGTCCTCCCCGCCCACCTCGCGCATGGTCTCCAGGGCCCGCCGGGCGAGCCCACGGTAGTCGTGGCCGAGCTGCTCGTGGCCGCCGGGGGCCACCACGTAGCGGCGCGCGGGACGGCCCGCACCGGACTGGGCGCTGCGCACCATCGAGACCTCGACGATCTGCTCGGACTCGAGCACGTCCAGGTGGCGGCGCACGGCCGCGGGCGTCAGCCCGAGGTCCTTGGCGATCTGCGCGGCGGAAATGGGCCCGTGGGCCAGCACGAGCGAGAGCACCCGGGACCGGGTGGTGTCATCCTGGTCCGTGCGGACCGTGCCCGGGTGGTCCGTGGCAGGTGAACTCATGCTCAGTGCAACACCCTTCGATGACGTGTGCGTGTGGAAGTTGCGCCCCGCACCCCTCACGGCGGACCCGCGGGGGTCCGGAGGGAGCGGGACTCCCCCGGTGGGACACGCAATACATAACGAGGGTATGTGGTATTCCATTCCCGTCAAAACGGTCGGGGAGCGCCCCCGCCCGCACCGGCGGCAGCGCCGGGCGTTCTACACTGACCGGGTGCCGATGCCGAGTGAGACCACCTCCGCCCCCGCCGCCGCGCCCGATCCCGACGCCGCCGCGCTGCACATCAGCGACCTCGTCAAGACCTTCGCGGGCCGCCACGAACCCGTCCACGCCGTGCGCGGTCTGAGCATGGCCGCCCACCGCGGCGCCGTCACCGCGCTGCTCGGGGCCAACGGTGCGGGAAAGACCACCACGCTGCACTGCGCCCAGGGCCTGCAGCAGCCCACCTCCGGGACCGTGCGCCTGCTGGGCGAGGACCCCTGGGGGGCCTCCCCCGAGCTGCGCGCCCGGGTGGGGGTCATGCTGCAGGACGGCGGGCTGCCGCAGGCCGTGCGGCCCGAGGAGCTGCTGCGCCACCTGGGTCGGCTCTACGCGGACCCCGTTCCCGTGCCCGAGCTCGTGGCACGGCTGGGCATCCAGTCCTTCGCGCACACCCCCGTCCGGCGGCTCTCCGGCGGCCAGCGCCAGCGCGTGGCGCTGGCCGCAGCGCTCGTGGGCCGCCCCGAGGTGCTGTTCCTGGACGAGCCCTCGGCCGGGCTCGACCCCCGCTCCCGCCAGCTCGTGTTCGAGCTCGTGCAGCGGCTGCGGGACGAGGGCACGTGCATCATCCTGACCACCCACCTCATGGACGACGCCGCCCGGCTCGCCGACTACGTCTACATCGTGGACCGCGGCGCCGTGGCCGCCCAGGGCACCGTGACGGACCTCGTGCGCACGGGCCGCGACTCCTCCCTGGTGATGACCGTGACGCTGTCCCCGGAGCAGCGGCCCGCGCTGCGCGCCGACCCCCCGTGGCGGCGTCCCGAGTTCCACGACGTCCGGTGGACCGTGAGGGACCGCACCGTGACCCTCACCGGCCCGCTCGACGCCGCCCGGGTGCGCGTCATGACCGAGTGGGCCACCCGCGACGACACCCTGCCGGAGGCGCTGAGCGTGCAACCCCGTTCCCTCGAAGACGTGTTCCTGGACGTGGCCGGGAGGGACGAGCGGTGAGCGCACGGCAGGCCCCGGCCCTCGAGGCGGTCCCCGAGCGGCGTCGTGCCGCGTCCCTGCCCCGGCGCGTGGTGGCGCAGGCGCGCTACGAGGCCGTGACCATGATCCGCAACGGCGAGCAGCTGCTGCTGCTCGTGATCCTGCCCGTGCTCGCGCTCGTGGCCCTGACCATGACGGACCTGCTGGACGGCTACCGGACGGACGGCGCGTCCCGCGCGGACGTGGCCGTGCCCGGGATCCTGGTGCTGTGCGTGCTCTCCAGCGCGTTCTCGGGCCAGGGCATCCAGACGGGCTTCGACCGGCGCTACGGCGTGCTGCGCCACCTCTCCACCACCCCCCTGGGACGCGGCGGGCTGATCGCCGGCAAGCTGCTGGCCGTGCTCGCCGTGCTCGCCGTGCAGTACCTCATCGTGGCCGCCGTGGCGTTGTGGCTCGACTGGCACCCCGCCCCGGGAGCCGTGCTCGCCTCCGTTCCCCTGCTCGTGCTCGTGGCGGTGGCGTTCACCGGGCTCGGGCTGCTGATCGCCGGCACCCTGCGCGCCGAGGCCACGCTCGCCGTGCTCAACGTGGTGTGGGTTGCGCTCGCCGCGGGCGGCGGGGTGGTCTTCCCGCTCACCGCGCTGCCGGGCTGGCTCGCGTGGCTCGTGGCCTGGCTGCCGTCCTCTGCCGCCGGGGAGGTGCTGCGGGAGTGCTTCCTGCAGGGCTCCGTGAGCCCGCTGCCCCTCGTGGTGCTCGCCGTGTGGGCCGTGCTGAGCTGGGCCGCCACCGTCCGGTGGTTCAAGTGGGTGTGAGCTGCTGAGCACCGCGGGCCTCCCATGGGGCTCCCACGCGCATCTCGCTACACTGGAGGGGTCCCGTCCCCTCTGCCCCTGGATGCCCCGCCATGTCTGATGCCGCTCCCCGTACAGCCGTCGATTCCTTCTGGTGGCCCCGCACCGTGACCCCGTGGGTGCGCGGCCTCGCGGTGGCGTCCCTGCTGGCCAACGGGCTGCTCATCTTCACGGGCGGTCTGGTGCGGCTCACCGGCTCCGGGCTCGGGTGCCCCACGTGGCCCCGCTGCACGGCGGACTCCTGGACCAACACCCAGGAGATGGGTGTGCACGGGGTCATCGAGTTCGGCAACCGGCTGCTCACGTTCGTGCTCACGGTCGTGGCGGTGCTGACCTTCCTGTCCGTGCTCAAGCTGCGCCAGGAGCACCCCAAGCTCTACCGCCTGGCCCTGTACCTGCTGCTGGGCATCCCCGTGCAGGCCGTGGTGGGCGGCGTGCTGGTGCACCTGGACCTGCACCCCCTGCTGGTGGGCGTGCACTACTTCCTCTCGGCGATCATGATCGCCCTCTCCACCCTGCTGGTGCTCAACACCCGCCGCGAGGGGCTCTCCGCGGTCGCCCACGACCAGCGCCCCGGCCAGCTGCACGGCCACTCCTCCCTGGTGCGCGGGCTCGCGGTGCTCACGGGGGTGCTCGCCGCGGTGGTGCTCTACATGGGCACCCTGGTGACGGGCACCGGACCTCACGCCGGGGACCAGGACAGCGCCCGGCTCGCGTTCAACTCCGTGGTGATCGCCCGGGCCCACGCCGTGCCGGTGTACCTGCTGACGTTCACCGTGATCGCGGGCATCCTGCTGTGCACGGTCAAGGGCCTGCCCCGCGTGCTGCGCACCGCCTACGCGCTCATGCTCCTGGTGATCGTGGCCCAGGGCGCCGTGGGGTACTTCCAGTACTTCAACGGGGTCCCGGTCCCCGCGGTCTCGTTGCACATGGTGCTCTCCGCCGTGCTCATCTGGGCCGCCACCCGGGTGGTGTCCATCAGCTTCTACCTCGCCCAGGACGTCCACGAGCACGCGGCCCCGGTGGATCTCGGGCACGACGCCGCCGCCCCCCTGGGCGCGGACGCCCAGCCCGCGCGCTGAACCGCCCGCCGGGCCCCGGCGCCCGGGGCGGGTGCGCGGCCTCGAGGGTTCAGCGCAGGGCGGGGGTCGTCTCCCGCAGCAGGGTGACGGCCTCGGCCAGGGCGCGCTTGCCGTGCGAGGAGATCGGCAGCAGCGGTCGCCGCGGTGCCCCCGTGCGGACCCCGCACACCTCGGCGAGGGCGTAGAGCGCGGACAGGGGCCGTTCGTGGCCCATCACGGCCATGAGGGGACGCAGCGCGGCACTCCACACGACGGCGTCGTCCGCGCGGCCCTCGGCGACCGCCCGGTGGAAGGCCGTGAACTCGGGCGCGAGCAGGGCCGCCATACCGCTGTGCCAGGCGGCCGCGGGATACTCGTCGACGATGAGCTGGTCCCTGCTGGCCCCGTGCACCGTGCCGGGCTCGGCCTGCTGGGCGAACAGCAGCTGCCGGGAGTGGAAGAGCCGCCCCGAGGTGGCCGTGTCCTTGAAGGCCACCACGCTGTCCAGCCACGACAGCTCGGCGGCGAGCTCCACGGGGTACGTGAAGCCCGTGGTGGAGGGGTTGTTGTACAGGCACAGCGGCAGGGACACGGCCGAGGCCACCGTCTCCACCTGGTCCGCGATCTCCTGCGAGACCAGCGGGATGTAGCTCACCGGGCTCAGCACGAGTCCGTCCGCGCCGTTGTTCTCGGCGGAGTACGCCAGCTGCAGGACCTCCCGAGTGGTGACCGCGGAGATCCCGACCCCCACGGGCGTTCCCGAGCCCGACGCCGCCCGCACAGCTGTGCGTACCACCTCGGAGCGTTCTTTCGCGTCGAGGTAGGCGAACAGCCCGGACGTTCCCAGCACCACGATCCCGTCCACGCCGCTGCGGGCGAGCTGCGCCACGCTGTGCTCGAGCGAGTCCAGGTCCAGGGCACCACCGGGGTGCAGGGGCGTCACGGGATAGGCGATTACACCGGAGAACGTCATGGAGAGCATGGGCACCAGTTTAGGTGGGCCTCACCCGGGAACCGGGCCGTGCGCCGTCGCGGTCCGAGCCGGGGGCCGTCCACGAACCGGGGCCGGCTCAGAAGATGGGCCCGCCCAGGAACGGGTCGAGGGCCACGCCCACGAACACAAAGGTGATGTACGCGATCGAGCCGTGGAACACGTACATGGCCTGCTTGAGCGTGGGGCGCCCGTCGCGCGCGAGGCCGTGCAGCTTGTGGCAGTGGTAGGTGAACCACGCGCCCGAGAGCAGCGCGATGATGCCGTACACCCAGCCGGCGCCGCCCACGGGGATCAGCAGCAGTGAGCAGATCACGGTGGCCCACGCGTAGAGCACTACCTGGGCACCCACGGTGCGAGCGGTGTCCACGGCGCCCAGCATGGGCACCCCGGCGCGGGAGTAGTCCTCCGCGTACTTCATGGACAGCGGCCAGTAGTGCGGCGGGGTCCACAGGAAGATGAAGGCGAACAGCACGAACGCGGGCCACTCCAGTGTGCCCCGCACCGCGGCCCAGCCGATGAGCACGGGCATGCAGCCGGCGATGCCGCCCCACACGATGTTCTGCGCCGTGCGCCGCTTGAGGATGATGGAGTAGAAGACGGCGTAGAGCGCGATGGCCACCACGCCAAGCACACCGCACAGCACGCTCACCCCCAGGGTGAGCCAGGCGACCGCCACGGCGGACAGCGCCCACGCGAAGACCAGGGCCTCGCGGTCGCCCACCTCGCCCGTGACGAGCGGCCGCTTGGCCGTGCGGCGCATGAGCCGGTCCTCGTTGCGGTCGATGTAGCAGTTGAAGGCGCCAGCCGCGCCCGCGGCGAGCGTGCCGCCGATGAGCGTGTTGAGCACGAGCCAGAAGTTCGGCACACCCTGCTGGGCGAAGAACATGGTGGGGACGGTGGCCACGAGCAGCAGCTCGATGATCCTGGGCTTGGTCAGCGCCACGTACGCCTTGAGCTTGCGGCGCGCGGTCATGGGCCCCTCGAACCCCACCGGGGCGACCTCGCCGATCCGTGCGCCGGTCGCGCCGTGTCCGTGCGACCCGTTGCCGTGTGACGCCGGGGTTCCCGAGGACTCGGGGTGCGTCGCGGTGTCGAGGTGATTCACGGAATCCTTGCTCCAAAGAACGTGGTGGCCCGCGCGGGCGGGAGACTGCGGGATGCTCGCGTGCCGTGCACGCACCGACACCCGGTCACCAGTATAGCGGCCGACCGCTCCCCGGGGCCGTGACGGACCGCACCCCGCGGGGTGGGCGCTGCGGCACGAGCCGTCCCTGACGTTCACGCCCCGGCCGGACTAAGGTTGGGGGCGGAACCTGCGTTCCGCAACGCCCCGACCGGGCCCACGGCCGGGACCGTTGCGGCGCGCTCCGCACACGCCCACAGGAAAGGGGCTCGCCACCGTGCCGAACCTTGATGAACCGTTGAACTGGACCGAGCAGGACGCCCGCGCCGTGGACACCGCGCGCGTGCTCGCCGCGGACGCCGTGCAGAAGGTGGGCAACGGCCACCCCGGCACCGCCATGTCCCTGGCCCCCGTGGCCTACCTGCTGTTCCAGAAGATCATGCGGCACGATCCCTCGGACGACCGCTGGACCGGGCGCGACCGCTTCATCCTCTCCCCCGGGCACACCTCCCTCACGCTGTACCTGCAGCTGTTCTTCGCGGGCTACGGGCTGGAGATGTCCGACCTCGGGTCCCTGCGCACGTGGGGCTCCAAGGTCCCGGGCCATCCCGAGTACCGCCACACCACCGGTGTGGAGATCACGACGGGCCCACTGGGTCAGGGCCTCGCGTCCTCCGTGGGCTTCGCCTACGCCCAGCGCTACACGCGCGGTCTCTTCGACGCCGACGCCGCCCAGGGCACCTCCCCGTTCGACCACCACGTGTTCGTGATCGCCTCCGACGGCGACCTCGAGGAGGGCATCACCTCCGAGGCCTCCTCGCTCGCGGGCACCCAGGAGCTCGGCAACCTGGTGGTAATCTACGACGACAACAAGATCTCCATCGAGGACGACACCAACGTGGCGTTCAACGAGGACGTCCTGGCCCGCTACGAGGCGTACGGCTGGGACACCGCGCGGGTGGACTGGCGCAACGGCGGCGAGTACACCGAGGACGTCGAGGCGCTGTACGACGCGATCGTCGCGGCAACCAAGGTCACGGACAAGCCCTCGATCATCGCCCTGAGCACCATCATCGGCTGGCCCGCCCCCACCAAGCAGAACACCGGTGGCGTGCACGGCTCTGCCCTCGGCGCGGACGAGGTCGCTGCGACCAAGAAGATCCTGGGCTTCGACCCCGAGAAGTCCTTCCAGATCGAGCCCGAGATCATGTCCCACGTGCGCGAGGTCGCCCAGCGCGGCAAGGCCGAGCGCGCCGAGTGGGAGAAGTCCTTCGAGCAGTGGCGCGGCGCCCACCCGGAGAAGGCGGCCCTGTACGACCGGATCAAGAACCAGCAGCTGCCCGACGACTACAAGGCGGCGTTCCCGGTGTTCCCGGCGGGCACGGACATGGCCACGCGCAAGGCCTCCGGCAAGGTGATCAACGCGATCGCGGAGACCTTCCCGGAGCTGTGGGGCGGTTCTGCGGACCTGGCCGGCTCCAACAACACCACGATCGACGCGGCGTCCTCCTTCATCCCTGAGAAGCGCTCCACCACCACGTGGAGCGGCAACCCGTACGGCCGCGTGCTGCACTTCGGCATCCGCGAGCACGCGGCGGCGGCGATCGTCAACGGCATCGTGATGAGCAGCCAGACCCGCGCATTCTCCGGCACGTTCCTGATCTTCTCCGACTACCAGCGCCCGGCCGTGCGCCTGGGTGCGCTCATGAAGGTCCCGGCCATCTACGTGTGGACCCACGACTCCATCGGCCTCGGGGAGGACGGCCCCACGCACCAGCCCGTGGAGCAGCTCTCCTCGCTGCGCGCGATCCCGGGCCTCGACGTCGTGCGCCCGGCGGACGCGAACGAGACCTCCGTGGCGTGGCGCACCATCCTGGAGAGCCACGAGCACCCGGCGGGCATCGCCCTGACCCGCCAGGACCTGCCCACGCTCGCCCGCGAGGACCTGCACCCGGACGCCGAGGGCGAGGCCTTCGCCTCCGCCGAGGGCGTGGCCCGCGGCGGCTACGTGCTCGCCGACACCGAGGGCACCCCGGACGTGGTCCTCATCGGCACCGGCTCCGAGGTGCACCTGGCGCTGCAGGCACGTGAGCAGCTCCGGGCCCAGGGCGTGGCGGCGCGGGTCGTGTCCATGCCGTGCCGCGAGTGGTTCGACGCGCAGGACCGGGAATACCGCGACTCCGTGATCCCTTCCACCGTGCGGGCCCGCGTCACGGTGGAGGCCGGGATCCGGATGTCCTGGAACGACCTCCTCGGGGACTTCGGACGTGCCGTGTCCCTCGAGCACTTCGGCGAGTCCGCGGACTACAAGACGCTCTACCGCGAGTTCGGCATCACCGCCGAGGCCGTGGCGCAGGCGGCGCAAGAGTCCATCGCCGCCGCGCGCTGAGGCCCCTCGGCACCACCCGGTCGTCGCGGGTGCCCGTGCACCCGCGACGACCCCCACAACTTCCCATGCGACCGGAGGACACAGACATGACGACACCCACCCAGAAGCTCTCGGACGCCGGGGTCTCCATCTGGCTCGACGACCTGTCCCGCCAGCGGCTCACGAGCGGCAACCTGCAGAAGCTCATCGACACCGAGAACGTGGTCGGCGTGACCACCAACCCCACGATCTTCGCGGCCGCCCTGGCAGACGGCGAGTCCTACCGCGAGCAGGTCGCGGAGCTGGCCGCCGCGGACACCTCGGTGGACGACGCCGTCTTCCGCATCACCACGGACGACGTCCGGGACGCGTGCGACCTCTTCGCGCCCATCGCCGAGGCCACGCAGGGCGTGGACGGGCGCGTGTCCATCGAGGTGGACCCCCGGCTCGCCCAGGACGCCGATGCGACCTCCGCGATGGCCCAGAAGCTCTCGCAGACCATCGACCGCCCGAACGCGCTGATCAAGATCCCCGCCACGGAGAAGGGCCTGCCCTCCATCGCGGCCACGGTCGCCGAGGGCATCTCGGTCAACGTCACGCTGATCTTCTCGCTCGAGCGCTACCGCGGCGTGATCAACGCCTACATGGAGGGCCTCGAGCGCGCCCTGGAGAACGGCAAGGACCTGTCGACTATCCACTCGGTGGCCTCCTTCTTCGTCTCCCGCGTGGACACGGAGATCGACAAGCGCCTGGACGCCGTCGGCTCCTCCGAGGCCACCGCGCTCAAGGGCAAGGCGGGTCTCGCCAACGCACGCCTGGCCTACCAGGTCTACGAGCAGTCCCTCGACACCGAGCGCTGGAAGCGCCTGGCGGCCGCCGGCGCCAACCCCCAGCGCCCCCTGTGGGCGTCCACGGGCGTGAAGGACCCCTCCCTGCCGGACACGCTGTACGTGACCGAGCTGGTGGCTCCCAACACCGTGAACACCATGCCGGAGAAGACCCTCGACGCCACGTTCGACCACGCGGAGGTCACCGGGGACACCGTCACCGGGACCTACGAGCAGTCCGCGGAGGTCCTCGACGCGATCGCCGAGCAGGGCGTGTCCTACCAGGAGGTCGTGGCGCAGCTCGAGACCGAGGGGCTGCAGAAGTTCGATGCCTCCTGGGAGGAGCTGCTGAGCACCGTGCGCGCCGCGCTCGACGCCGCCCGCTGATCCGGCCGCGGCGCGTCGGGTCCACCGGCGAGCCGCACGCCGCCCGGCGGTCCGCAGGTGCGGACCGCCCCGCGTGCCGGGGCCACCGGCCCCGGCACGCCGCCCCACCGCCCACATCCCCGTTGGAGGAGGCTCCCCGTGAGCTCACTGTCACTGCAGGCATCAGGTTCCGCGCGCGAGGCGATCGACACCCACGTGCCGCGTCTCGTCGCCGACTCGTTCGCGTCCCGGCTCTTCGACCAGGACCCCTCCCTGTGGGGACCGGCCGCCGAGGAGGAGGCGGCCGTGCGCCTGGGCTGGACCGATGCCGCCGCCGTGTCCCGTCCGCTGGTCCCGGAGATCATGGAGCTGCGCGACGACTTCGCCCGTGAGGGTGTCACCCGCTTCGTGCTCGCGGGCATGGGCGGCTCCTCCCTGGCCCCCGAGGTGATCACCCGCAGCGCGGGCGTCGAGCTGTTCGTGCTGGACTCCACGGACCCGGAGATGGTGTCCCAGGCGCTGACCGACCTGGAGCACACGGCCCTGGTGGTCTCCTCCAAGTCCGGCTCCACCGTGGAGACGGACTCCGCCCGCCGAGTGTTCCTGGAGGCGTTCGAGCGCGCCGGGATCGACGCCCCCTCGCGCATCGTGGTGGTGACCGACCCGGGCTCCCCCATGGACTCCGCCTCCCGCGAGGCCGGCTACCGCAAGACGTTCAACGCGGATCCGAACGTGGGCGGCCGGTTCTCCGCCCTCACCGCGTTCGGGCTCGTCCCCTCCGGTCTGGCCGGCGTGGACATCGCGGCGCTGCTCGACGACGCTGAGGAGGCCGCGGAGATGCTGCGCGGGGACGACGAGGACAACATCGGCCTGCAGCTGGGCGCGGCCCTGGGCGGCACCCAGCCGCTGCGCGACAAGATCGTGCTCGTGAACCAGGGGGCGCCCTTCACGGGCTTCGCCGACTGGGCCGAGCAGCTGATCGCCGAGTCCACGGGCAAGTCCGGCACGGGGGTGCTCCCGGTGGTCGTCTCCGACGACGCTCCCGAGCTGACCTCGCACGCGGAGGACGTACTGGTGGTCTCCCTCGTGGACGAGGAGGAGGTCCCCTCCGACGACGCCGAGGGCGTACGCGTGGCAGGGTCGCTCAGCGGTCTGATGCTCGCGTTCGAGGTGGCGATCGCGGTGGCCGGGCGGCTGCTCGGCATCGACCCCTACAACCAGCCCGACGTCGAGTCCGCCAAGGCGGCCACGCGCGAGCTGCTCGCGCAGAAGCCCGAGCCCTCCCCCGCCGCCGCGACGGACGGCGCGATCGAGATCCGCGGCGACGACGCCCTGCTGAACGGTGCCACCACCGTCGAGGAGGCGCTCACCGCGCTGCTCGCCCAGCTGCCGGAGGACGGCTACCTGAGCGTCCAGGCCTACTTCGACCGCCTGCGCTGGAGCTCCCTGGAATCCGTGCGGGACACCCTCGCGCGGCGCACCGGGCGCCCCGTCACGTTCGGCTGGGGCCCCCGGTTCCTGCACTCCACGGGGCAGTACCACAAGGGTGGCCCCGCGCAGGGCGTCTACCTGCAGATCACGGCCGCCACGAGCACGGACGTGGACATCCCGGGCATCCCGTTCACGTTCGGCGAGCTCATCGCCGCTCAGGCCGACGGCGACGCCGCGGTGCTGGGTGAGCACCACCGTCCCGTCCTGCGGCTGCGCCTCACGGACCGCGCCGCCGGTGTCGAGCAGCTGCTGCGGGTGGCGTCCGAGCTCTGAGACCCGCCCCCACCACCCATCCGCAACCGGACAGGAAGTCCCGTGCCTGAGACCACCAACCCCCTGCGCGACCCGCGCGATCGGCGCCTGACACGCGTGGCCGCGCCGTCGGCCCTCGTGCTCTTCGGCGTGACCGGCGACCTCGCCAAGAAGAAGCTGCTGCCCGCGATGTACGACCTCGCGAACCGCAGCCTGCTGCCGCCGGCGTTCTCGCTGGTCGGCTTCGGGCGGCGGGACTGGGACGACGCCCAGTTCGCGGAGTACGTCAAGGAGCACGTGACCGAGCACGCGCGCACCCCCTACAACGAGGACCTGTGGAACCAGTTCGCCTCGGGGTTGCGCTTCGTGCACGGCGAGTTCGACGACGACGACGCCTACGACCGGCTCGCGCAGACCCTCGATGAGCTGGACCGGGACCGGGGCACGCGCGGAAACCACGCGTTCTACCTCTCGATCCCACCCAAGGCGTTCGAGACCGTGTGCCAGCAGCTCGCGGACCACGACCTCGCGGACGGCGACGACTGCGCGGGCTGGCGCCGCGTGGTGATCGAGAAGCCTTTCGGGCACGACCTCGAGTCCGCGCGCGAGCTCAACGCGATCGTGGAGCGCGTGTTCCGCGCGGACAGCGTGTTCCGCGTCGACCACTACCTGGGCAAGGAGACGGTGCAGAACATCCTGGCGCTGCGCTTCGCCAACCAGATGTTCGAGCCGCTGTGGGACACCCGCTACGTGGACCACGTGCAGATCACCATGGCCGAGGAGATCGGGATCGGCTCCCGCGCCGGGTACTACGACGGCGTGGGTGCCGCCCGGGACGTGATCCAGAACCACCTGCTGCAGCTGCTCGCGCTGACTGCCATGGAGGAGCCCGCCTCGTTCTCTGCGCGCAACCTGCGCCGGGAGAAGGCCAAGGTGCTGGAGTCGGTGGTCCTGCCCGAGGACCTCGGTCAGCACTCCGCACTGGGGCAGTACACCTCCGGGCTGCAGGGCGGGGAGTTCGTGAAGGGCTTCCACGAGGAGACGGACATCCCCGCGGACTCCCGCACCGAGACCTTCGCGGCCCTGCGCGTGGACATCAACAACCGGCGCTGGTCCGGCGTGCCGTTCTACCTGCGGGCCGGCAAGCGGCTGGGCCGGCGGGTCACGGAGATCGCCGTGGCGTTCCGCAAGTCCCCCAACCTGCTCTTCCGGGACACCGACCACGACGAGTTCGGGCAGAACGCCATCGTGATCCGGATTCAGCCGGACGAGGGCGTCACCATCCGCTTCGGCTCCAAGGTCCCCGGCACCCAGTCGGAGATCCGCGACGTGACCATGGACTTCGGCTACGGCCACGCGTTCACGGAGTCCAGCCCGGAGGCCTACGAGAGGCTCATCTTCGACGTCCTGCTCGGAGAGCCCCCGCTGTTCCCGGACCACTCGGAGGTGGAGCTGTCCTGGAAGATCCTGGACCCGTTCGAGCAGTACTGGTCGGAGCACCGGATCACGCCCGAACCCTACGCACCGGGTTCGTGGGGTCCCGCATCCGCCCACGAACTGATGGCCCGTGACGGACGCGTCTGGAGGCGACCGTGATAGTCGACATGGAGAACACCACCGCGGCGAGCATCGAGAAGAAGCTCAACGAGCTGCGGGACGAGAACGGCGTGGTCACGCTGGGGAGGGTGCTCACCCTGGTGATCCTCGCCCAGGCGGGCCACTCCGAGATGGCGGTCGAGGCCGCCAACTACGCGAGCCACGAGCACCCGTGCCGGATCATCGTCCACGTGGCGCACCCGGGCTCCGAGGAGACCCGCCTGGACGCGCAGCTGCGCATGGGCGGGGACGCGGGCGCCTCCGAGGTGATTCTGCTGCACGGCTACGGTGAGCTCGCCGAGCCCACCGAGACCCTCGTCTCCGCGCTGCTGCTGCCGGATGCACCGATCGTGGCGTGGTGGCCGCACGACTTCCCGCAGAACCCGAGCGCGAGCTCGATCGGGCGCATCGCCCACCGCCGCATCACGGACTCCTCCCGCGCGGACGAGCCGTTCGAGTCCCTGGCCCAGCTCTCCCGGCAGTACACGCCGGGCGACACCGACCTCGCCTGGACGCGGATCACCAACTGGCGCGTACAGCTGGCGGCGGTGCTGGACCAGGTGGGCCCGGTGACCGTGCGCGAGATCGTGCTGGAGGGCGTCGCCGTGGCCCCGTCCATGGTGCTGCTCGGCGTGTGGCTGTCGACCCGGCTGGGCGCGCCGGCCACGATCGTGGGCGATCCCGCCCGCCGCGCCCTGGACCGCGTGGCGCTGATCACCGACGACGGCGCCGTCGAGCTCGACCGCCCCGGACGCAGCGTGGCCGTGCTGACCCAGCCCGGCCAGCCCGAGCAGCAGATCGCGATGCCCGTGCGGGACCTCAATGCGTGCCTGGCCGAGGAGCTGCGGCGCCTGGACGCGGACGAGGTCTATGGAGAGGTGATCACCCGGGGACTGGGCAGTGCCCGCATCACCACCCGCTCCGCGGAGGAACCGGGGACCGCCGTCACGCTCGGCAAGGCCATGGAGGTGGCCGACGACACCGGCGAGTCGGCCGAGGTGGTCGGGGAGTCCACCGAGGCCCCGGACGGGGGCACGGCATGAGCGCTCGGCCCGAACCCCGGCTCGTGCCCCACGCGGACGAGGACCTGCTCGCTGCGGAGACGGCCCGGCGGGCGCTCGAGGTGCTCGAGGCGGCCCAGGACGAGCGTGGTGAGGCCACGGTCGTGCTCACCGGCGGGAGCATGGGAACACGGGTGATCCGTGAGATCGCCCACCACCAGGACGCACCGCTGGTCGACTGGTCGCGGGTCAACGTGTGGTGGTCGGACGAGCGCTTCCTGCCCGGAACGGACCCGGAGCGCAACGGCGTGCAGGCGGCAGACGCGTGGAACCCCGCCCTGGAGCTCACGTGGGACCGGGTGCACCCGGTGGCCGGCGCGGACGAGATCGCCACCGCCGACGCCGCGGCCGCCGACTACCGCGAGGAGCTCGCGGCCGCTGCCGCTTCCGAGGGTGCCGACGGCGCCCTGCCGCACATCGACCTGCTGCTGCTGAGTCTCGGACCCGACACCCACGTCGCCTCCCTGTTCCCCGGGCGGGACGAGGTGCGGCGCACGGATGAACCGGTGTTCGCGGTGTTCGACTCCCCCAAGCCGCCGCCGACCCGCGTGAGCATGTCCCTGCCCGCGCTGAACTCCGCAGAACGGGTGTGGCTCCTGGTGGCCGGCGCCGCCAAGGCGGACGCGCTGGCCGCCGTCCGCCAGCCGGGCGTCTCCCCCGTGGAGGCCCCCGGAAGCGCCGTGCGCGGAGTCGCGGAGACGCTGTGGCTCGTCACGGAGGACACGCTGCCCGCCGTTCCACGGGATCCGCGACCCGGCAGCGAGTGAGCCCCGCCCCGTGAGCGCGGGTGCCCCAATTGAACGAAGAGACCCGGACCGCTGAGGTCCGGGTCTCTTCGTTCATGCTCTGTTCGCGCTTGCTCTTGCCTTGTTTGCGCGGGGGTGGCCGGTCCTGGGGGCGCCGCTGCCCGTGGTCGTTCCGGCCACGCCGGGCTCAGGCCACGGGAGGGTTGAACCTCATCATGAGGCCGTAGCACAGGATGGACAGGGCCCACACGATGGCCAGCACCGTGGTGATGCGCACCACGTTCTTCTGAGCGGCCCCGGAGGTGTTCAGCGACTGCGTCATGCCGCCGCCGAACATGTCCGACAGGCCACCGCCCTTGCCCTTGTTGAGCAGGACGAACATGATGCACAGGATGCTGGTGAGCACGATGACCACCTGCAGCGCGATCTGGAGGATCTCCACGAATAGCCTCACTTCGGGGTGTCTGGGACGGCCGTGTCACGCCACGGCCGCAGGTCGGGCTCCGGGGGCGGGCACGGAGTGCACCGCACCGGGCCCTGAGCCGGGATTCGCGCACCACTCTACCGCGCGTGCGCCCCGGCCCGGTCCGCCACGGGTCCGGAAGGTGTGCTGCACCCCCCGGACCCCGGGGGTGGAGCCGTGCTCAGCCGGTGACGAGGTGCTGCTCGAAGCGGGCGATCTTGGCGAACTCCTCGGCGTCGAGGCTGGCCCCGCCCACCAGGGCGCCGTCCACGTCCGCGCCCGAGAGGATGGATGCCACGTTGGAGGACTTCACCGAGCCGCCGTACAGGATGCGCGTGGCGGCCGCGAAGTCCCCGCTGTACAGCGAGGTGAGCTCGTCACGGATGGCGTGGCACATCTCCTGGGCGTCCTCCGGCCCGGCCACCTCCCCGGTGCCGATGGCCCACACGGGCTCGTAGGCCACCACGAGACCCTGCAGCTCGCCCTCGGAGAGCTCCGCGAGGCTTCCCCGCAGCTGGTTCAGGGTGTACTCCACGTGGCGCCCGGCCTGGCGCTCGTCCAGGCCCTCGCCCACGCACAGCACGGGCGTGAGGCCGTGGCGCAGCGCCGCACGGATCTTGTCGCGGCACACTTCGTCCGTCTCGTCGTGGATGGCGCGCCGCTCCGAGTGCCCCACGAGCGCGTAGGTGCACCCCAGCTTGGCCAGGAACTGGCCGGAGACGTCACCGGTGTACGCGCCGGAGTCCTGGTCCGAGAGGTCCTGCGCGCCGTAGCGGATGGACAGACCGTCCCCCTCCACGAGCGACTGCACCGAGCGCAGGTCCGTGAACGGCGGGAACACGGCCACCTCCACGCGGGAGAAGTCGTGCTTGGCGTCCTTGAGGGTCCACGCGAGCTTCTGCAGCAGGGCGATGCCCTGCGTGTGGTCCATGTTCATCTTCCAGTTGCCCGCGATCAGGGGCGTGCGGTCGAACGCACCGTTGGTCTGGGTGGTCATGCTCGTTCTCCTTCGCTCGGAGGGTGGGTCGGGGGTTCAGGCGCCCAGCGCGACGACGCCGGGCAGCTCCTTGCCCTCGATGAACTCGAGGGACGCTCCGCCACCGGTGGAGATGTGGCCGAACTGGGAGTCCTGGTACCCCAGGTTGCGCACCGCGGAGGCGGAGTCGCCGCCGCCGATCACGCTCATGGCGTCCGAGGTGGCGAGGGCCTCCGCGACGGCCTTGGTGCCGCCGGCGAACGCCGCCATCTCGAACACGCCCACCGGACCGTTCCAGAACACCGTGCGCGCCCGGGAGATGGCGTCGGCGAAGATCTTCGCGGACTCGGGGCCGATGTCCAGGCCCAGCCCGGAGTCGCCGATCGTCCCGCCCTCGATGTCGTCCACGGGGCGCACCTCGTGCTCGGCGTCCTCCGCGAACCGGGAGGCGTAGACGACGTCGACCGGCAGCACGATCTCGGTGCCGGCGCTCTCGGCGCGGTCCAGGTAGCCCTTGACCGTCTCGATCTGGTCCTGCTCCAGCAGCGACGAGCCCACGGCGTGGCCCTGGGCAGCGAGGAAGGTGAAGACCATGCCGCCGCCGATCAGCAGCTGGTCCGCCTTGCCGATGAGGTTCTCGATCACGGCCAGCTTGTCGGAGACCTTGGACCCGCCCATGACCACCACGAACGGGCGCTCGGGGTCGGTGATGACCTTGTTGAGCACGTCCACCTCGGTCTTCACGAGATCCCCCAGGTAGCCGGGCAGCACGTGGGCGATGTCGTACACCGAGGCGTGCTTGCGGTGCACGGCGCCGAAGGCGTCGTCCACGTACGCGCCGTCCTCCCCCGTGAGGGCGGCGAGCTCGCGCGCGAAGGCCTCCCGCTCGGCGTCGTCCTTGGAGGTCTCGCGCGGGTCGTAGCGCACGTTCTCGAGCACGAGGACCTGCCCGTCCTGCAGTGCATCGGCCTTGGCCCGGGCGTCCTCGCCCACGACGTCGGTGGCCACGACCACGGGCGCCTCGGAGAGCTCCGCCAGCCGGTCGGCGGCAGGCTTGATGGAGTACTTGGGGTCCACGGTGCCCTTGGGGCGGCCGAGGTGGGCCATGACGATGACGCGCGCTCCGGCGCGGGCGAGCTTCTCGAGCACCGGCAGCGAGGCCCGCACGCGACCGTCGTCGGTCACGGTGGAGCCGTCCAGCGGCACGTTGAGGTCCGAGCGCACGAGCACGCGGCGTCCCGCGACGCCCTCCGCAATGAGATCGTCCAGTGACTTGGCCATGTCTGTCATCCCTTCCCTGTGGTGAACACGTACCGATGACAATGGCGCCGACGCCCTGGGGCACCGGCGCCACTGAGCGGTCTGTCTCAGAGCTTATCGGCTACGTAGGACACGAAGTCCACGAGCCGGATGGTGTAGCCCCACTCGTTGTCGTACCACGCGATGACCTTGACCTGGTTGTCGATCACCTTGGTCAGCGGCGCGTCGAACACGGTGGAGACGTCGTAGCCCTCGATGTCCTTGGAGACCAGCGCCTCCTCGGAGTACTCGATGATGCCCTTGAAGTCGCCCTCGGCGGCCTTCTTCACGGCGGCGTTGACGGACTCGACGGTAACGTCCTCGCGCACGTCCACGGTGAGGTCCACGAGGGAGCCCGTGGGAACCGGCACGCGCACGGCGAAGCCGTCCAGCTTGCCCTTGAGCTCGGGGAGCACCAGACCCACGGCCGCGGCGGCGCCGGTGGTGGTGGGGATCATGCTCAGGGCCGCGGCGCGGGCGCGACGCAGGTCCTTGTGCGGGGCGTCGTGCAGGCGCTGGTCACCGGTGTAGGCGTGGATGGTGGTCATCAGGCCGCGCTCGATGCCGAACTCGTCGTTGATCACCTTGGCCAGCGGGGCCAGGCAGTTGGTGGTGCAGGAGGCCGCGGACACCAGGTTCATGGTGGCGGGGTCGTAGGACTCGTGGTTCACGCCGTACACGAAGGTGCCCTCCACCTCCTTGCCCGGGGCGGAGAGCACGACCTTCTTGGCACCGGCGTCCAGGTGGGCCTGCATCTTGGGGCCGGTGGTGAACTTGCCGGTGGACTCGACCACGATGTCCACGCCCAGCTCGCCCCACGGCAGCTTGGAGGGGTCCGCCTCGGCGAAGAACTTCACCTGGTGGCCGTCCACGGACATGACGTCCCCGTCGAGGCTCACCTCGGAGCCCAGACGGCCCATCACGGAGTCGAACTCGAACAGGTGCTTGAGGGTTTCGGGAGCGGTGAGGTCGTTGACGGCCACCAGCTCGATGTCGTGGCCGTGGTGGGTGTACAGGGCCCGTGCGAAGCAACGACCGATGCGTCCGAATCCGTTGATGGCAACCTTGACTGTCACTGCAATCTCCTCTGCGAGTGGGTGTGCGGTGCACTCCGGCCCGTCCGGATGTGGGATCAAAACCAATCGGCATAAATCCCACACCCGAAGTGCGGTGACGACCCGGGGTCCACCTGCTCTTCCGTGTTCATTCTAGCGGGATTCATGCCCCGGGAACAGTGGCGGGGGGCAACTGCGACACAGCTGGCGCAAACCCCACATGAACCAACATTCATGCGGGGTTCACCGGCCCGTGCTAGTGGGCCCGCGCCTGCGCCCCTCCGGCCTGGGCCGCGAACTCGGTGGTGGTGGCGATCCCCAGCTCCTCGGCCCGGCGGTCGGCCATGGCCAGCAGCCGCCGGATCCGCCCGGCGATCGCGTCCTTGGTCAGCGGCGGATCGGACAGCCGCCCGAGCTCGTCGAGGCTCGCCTGCTTGTTGGCCACGCGCAGCCGGCCCGCGGCCCGCAGGTGCTCGGGGGCCTCGTCGCCCAGGATGTCGAGGGCGCGCTCCACCTTGGCGCCGGCCGTCACGGCCGCCTGGGCGGAGCGGCGCAGGTTCGCGTCGTCGAAGTTGGCGAGCCGGTTGGCAGTGGCGCGGACCTCCTTGCGCATGCGCCGGTCCTCCCACTGCAGCAGCGCCCGGTGTGCGCCCAGCCGGGTCAGCAGCGCGGCGATCGTGTCGCCGTCGCGCACCACCACCCGGTCCACGCCGCGCACCTGGCGGGCTTTGGCCAGCACGTCGAGGCGGCGGGCGGATCCCACGAGCGCGAGGGCGGCCTCCGGGCCGGGGCACGTGAACTCCATGGCCGCGGCACGGCCGGGCTCGGTGAGGGAGCCGTGGGCCAGGAACGCCCCGCGGATCACCGCGGCCGACTCGTCCACGCTGCCGTTGACCACGGTGGGCGGCAGTCCCCGCACGGGGCGCCCGTGCGCGTCCAGCAGACCGGTGCGCCGCGCGAGGGCCTCACCGTCACGGGCGACGCGCACCACCCACGTGGGCTCGCGACGCAGCCCGCCACCGCTCATCACGCCGAGCTCGCACTCGTGGCCGAAGACCTCCCCCACGGTGCGCACCGCTCGGCGCGCCACGGACTCGGTGTCGAGCTCCGCCTCCACCACGATCCGCCCCGCCACGATGTGCAGTCCCCCCGCGAAGCGCAGCAGCGCGGACAGCTCCGCCGCGCGCACCGCGGACTTGCGGACCTGCAGGTGGGCGAGTTCTTCCTTGACCGAGGCGGTCAATGCCATAGACGTCGATCTCCTTGCGTACGGGCGGGCGGGCGCTCGGGGCGCTCAGCGCTCCGCGTTCATGATCTGCTGGTAGGCCGCGGCCAGTTTGAAGGGGTTGTGCACGGAGCTGCCGTCCTTGTCCCGCAGCGAGTCCCAGTGCACCACGGCGCCGAGCTGGGCGGCCGCCGCCTCGACGTCCTTGGGGGACTCCGCGGCGGACGGGTCCGCGAGCACTACGTCGAGGCGCAGCTCCGGGGCGTAGCGCTTGAGCACCCGCAGCTGGTCCCCCGAGCCCATGCTCAGGGTCTCCGAGTCCCGCGAGAGGTTCAGCGTGACCAGCCGCTTGGCGGGCGAGGCGCAGATGGCGTCCCGCAGCTGGGGCAGCAGCAGGTGCGGCAGCACGGAGGTGTGCCAGGACCCCGGGCCCAGCACCACCCACGCGGCCTCCTCGATGGCCGTGAGGGCCTCCGGGCAGGCCGGGGCCTGGGACGGCGAGAGCCGCACGTTGCACACGTCCGCCTCCTTGGCCAGGCGGGACTGCCCCGTGACGGTGCGGGTCACGGACTCGGGCGGGCACGCGACCGTGGGGCTGCTGCCCGGGGAGACGTCCCCCTCGATCACGAGCGGCACGCAGCTCATGGGCAGCACCTGGCCGCGGGCCCCGAGCAGCGCCCCGGCCCACCGCAGGCCCTCGACGGGATCACCCAGCAGCTCCCACAGTGTGACGATCAGCAGGTTGCCCAGGGCGTGGTTGTCGAGCCCCTCGTCCGGGTGGGCCTTGACGCTGAAGCGGTGCTGCATCACGTCGCTCCACGTGCGCCCCCACTGGGAGTCGTCGCACAGCGCGGCCAGGGCCATCCGCAGGTCGCCGGGGGGCGGCACGCCGAGGTCGTCGCGCAGCCGCCCGGACGAGCCGCCGTCGTCGGCGACCGTGACCACCGCGGTCAGTGCCGGCGCCAGCAGGCGCAGGGCGGACAGGCTCGCGGAGAGGCCGTGGCCGCCGCCCAGGGCGACCACCGAGTCCGCGTCGGTGAGGCCGTCGCGGGCGCGGGGGTCCAGGGAGTGGTACGGGTCGACGTCGCGCCGGCTGCTCAGCGGCAGCCGAGGCAGCGCGCCGGTGGTGGGGAATGAGCTCATGGTTTCCGTAGGGTCTGGGGGTCCGGGCTACTCGCGGCCCATGTCACGGTGCTGGAGGTTCACGGTCACGCGCGGGGACTTGCTCAGCCGCCGCGCGACCTCCTCGGTGATGGCCACCGAGCGGTGCTTGCCCCCCGTGCAGCCGATCGCGATGGTCGCGTAGTGCTTGCTCTCGGTGCGGTAGCCCGCGAACACCGGTTCGAGCATGGACACGAAGCGGTCCACGAAGGTCTGGGCGCCGTCCGTGGCGAAGACGTAGTCCCGCACCTCGGGATCCTTGCCCGTGCGGGGGCGCAGCGCGGGGACCCAGTGCGGATTGGGGATGAAGCGCACGTCCGCCACGAAGTTGGCGTCCGCGGGGACCCCGTACTTGAAGCCGAAGCTCATCACGGTCAGCCGCAGCACCACCGGCCCGCTCGTGGAGAACATGTCCGCGACGGCCCGGGTCAGCGCGTGGACGTTGAAGGACGTGGTGTCCAGCACCGAGTCCGCCGTCTCGCGCAGGTCCTTCAGCAGCTCGCGCTCGGCCCGGATGCCGTCCAGGATCCGCCCCCCGGCCTGCAACGGGTGGGGTCTGCGCTGGAGCTCGTAGCGGGAGACCAGCACCTCGTCCGAGGCCTCCAGGAACAGCACCGAGAACTCCACACCGGAGTGCTCGAGCGCGGCCAGGGTCTCCTTCATGTCGTTGAACAGCGCCTTGCCGCGGACGTCGATCACCACGGCCAGCTTGGGCAGGCTCTGCGGGGTGCGCGAGGCGAGGTCGGCGAGGGTCCCGAGCATCTGCGGCGGGAGGTTGTCCACCACGTACCACCCGAGGTCCTCCAGGGCGTTGGCCGCCGTGGAGCGGCCCGCGCCGGACATCCCGGTGACGATCAGCAGCTCGGCCGTGGGGGGCTTCACCGGCTCCAGCGTGGGCGCGGCATCCGGTGGTGGGGTGCTCATGGTCTGACGGACCGCCTGATCTACCGACTGCAAGGTTCCCCTTCAGGGTAGACCAGATTCAGTCGAGCAGTTCGCCCGTTCCGGTGTCCACCGCCGGGGCGGTCGACGACGCCGCCGCCTCCCCTCCCAGCGCCTGCGCCACCTTCACGGCCAGGGCCGGTCCGAAGCCCTTGACCTCCAGGATCTGCTCGGCGGTGGCCGCGCGCAGCTTCTTGACGGAGCCGAAGTGCTTCAGCAGCGCCTTCTGCTTGGCCGGCCCGAGCCCGGGGACCTCGTCCAGCGCGGAGACGGTCATGGCCTTGGAGCGCTTCTGCCGGTGGAAGGTGATCGCGAAGCGGTGGGCCTCGTCGCGCACGCGCTGCATGAGGAACAGGCCCTCGGAGGCGCGCGGCAGGATCACGGGGAACTCGTCGTCGGGCACCCACACCTCCTCCAGGCGCTTGGCCAGGCCCACCACGTGCACGTCCGTGACCCGGAGGTCGTCCAGGGCGCGCTGCGCCGCGGCCACCTGGGGCGGACCGCCGTCCACGATCACCAGGTTGGGCGGGTACGCGAAGGCCCGGGTGGTGCCCTCGTCGTCGTCGCCGGCCACCTCCCCCGTGCTCACGCCCTTCTCGGCGGCGCGGCGCTGCTGCTCCACGTGGCGGGAGAACCTGCGGTGGATCACGTCGTACATCGAGGCGGTGTCGTCCCGGGCGGCGTCCCCGGTGATCGAGAACTTGCGGTACTCGGACTTGCGCGGCAGCCCGTCCTCGAACACCACCATGGACGCCACCACGTTGGTGCCCTGCACGTGGGAGATGTCGTAGCACTCGATGCGCATGAGTGCATCCGGCAGCCCGAGCGCCTCCTGCAGCTGCTGCAGTGAGGCCGAACGCGTGGTGAGGTCCCCGGCCCGGCGGGACTTGTGCAGGGTCAGCGCCTGCCGGGCGTTCTCGGCCACCGTCTCGAGCAGCTGGGCCTTGTCCCCGCGCTGCGGGCGCTGGACGGTTACCTGGGAGCCACGCAGCTCGCTGAGCCAGGCCCGGATCTCGTCCGCCTCGTCCGGCAGCACGCTCACGTGCACCGCGCGCGGGATGGTGTCCTGTCGGTACGCGAGCTCGGACGTGCGCCGGTGCTGGCCCACCACGTCCTCGCTGCCGTGGCGTGCGGTCCTCCTGCGGCCCGACGCCGCCGGGGCCAGTCCGGACTGCGCCTCGCCGTAGACCTGCTGGAGCAGGTTGGTCATCAGCTGCGCCGTGGTGACGTCCTCGACCTTCTCCGTGATCCAGCCGCGCTGGCCGCGGATGCGCCCGCCGCGCACGTGGAAGACCTGCACGGCCGCCTCGAGCTCGTCCTCGGCGATCGCGAAGAAGTCCGCGTCCGTGGAGTCCGTGAGCACCACGGTGTTGCGCTCGAAGACCCGTTCCAGCGCACCCACGTCGTCGCGGCGTGCGGCCGCGGTCTCGAAGTCCATGCACTCGGCGGCCTCGTTCATCTGCCGGGTCAGCTCGCGGATGTACGGCTTGGCGTGGCCCGCCATGAAGCGGCAGAGGTCGTCCGCGAGCTCGCGGTGCTCCTCCTGCGAGATGTTGCCCACGCACGGGGCGGAGCACTTGTCGATGTAGCCCAGCAGGCACGGCCGGCCGCTGCGCTCGGCGCGCTGGTACACCCCCGTGGTGCACGTGCGCACGGGAAACACCCGCAGCAGGGCGTCCAGGGTGTCGCGGATGGCCCACGCCTGGGAGTAGGGGCCGAAGTAGCGGTTGCCGGGCTTCTTCTCGCCGCGCGTGACCATGGCCCGGGGAACGTCCTCGGACATGGTGACCGCGAGGTACGGGTAGGACTTGTCGTCCCGGTAGGCGATGTTGAACCGGGGGGCGAACTCCTTGATCCACGTGTACTCGAGCTGGAGGGACTCGAACTCGGAGCCCACCACGGTCCACTGCACCGCAGCCGCGGTGGTGACCATGGCGCGGGTCTTGGGTGCCAGCTGGTGCAGGGGCGCGAAGTAGGAGGAGACCCTGTTCCGCAGGTTCTTGGCCTTGCCCACGTAGATGACGCGGCCGTGCTCGTCCCGGAAGCGGTAGACCCCCGGATTGGTGGGGATGTCCTGACGGGCCGGCTTGTAGCTCGCCGGATCAGCCACGCCCCAGGTCCTTCTCCGCGGACGGGGACACGTTGTAGGCGTCCTTGAGCGGCTGGCCGGAGAGCCCGGCGATGGTGGTCATGAGGTACTCCACGAGGTCCTTGCGCATCTTGCCGGTCTGGCGCTGCCCGGGGCCCGCGCCGGGGACCATGATGGGCTCCCCCACGTGCATCTCGAACTTGGCCGGGCGGATCATGGTGGCCCCCGGCGGCTGCAGCCGCTGGGTCCCGATGAGTCCCACGGGGACCACGGGTGCCCCGGTCTTGAAGGCCAGGTAGGCCACCCCGGAGTGGCCGCGGTACAGGTAGCCATCCCGGGAGCGGGTGCCCTCCGGGTAGATGCCGAACACGTTGCCGTTCTCCAGGTGCTCGACGGCCGGGTCCAGTGCGGCCACCGACTCGCTCTGCTGGCCGCGGGTCACGGGGATGATGTCGATGAACTCGAACGCCTCGCGCATGAACCGGCCCTTGATCCCGGGGCTGTTGACGTACTCGGCCTTGGCGATGAACTTCACCCGGCGCGGCATGAACGCCGAGATGATCACGGAGTCCAGGAAGGAGAGGTGGTTGGACGCGATGATCACGGGCCCGGTCTCGGGCAGCCGGTCCAGGCCCGAGACCACCGGGCGGCACAGCATGCGCAGGGCGCGGGCCACCGTGGCCTTGGTCAGGTCGTACTTGGTGATCATTGCCGCCGCTCCCTACTGGTCCGTGTACCGACTGAGCAAGTGTGCCAAATCACCGGGCTCACGGGCGAGCGCGGCGCACCCGGTGTCCAGCTCTCCGGGCTGGGCGAAGCCCCAGCACGCTCCCACGCAGTCGATCCCCTGGCTGCGGGCGCCCTCGACGTCGTAGCTGCGGTCCCCGACCATCACGGTGCGCGCGGGGTCCGGGGGCAGCGCGCCCAGCCGCCGCAGGGCCTCGGCGATGATGGCGGGCTTGTCGTGGAGCCGGTCCGCCCCGCCACCGGGCGGCGCGAGGTCGTCGGCGGCGCCGCTGACCGTGTCGAAGAACCTATCGAGCTCGAAGCGCTCGACCACCTCCAGCGCAATGTGCTCCGGCTTCTGGGTGGCCACGGCCTGACGGACGCCGCGCTCCCGCAGGGACTGCAGGACCTCGAGAATTCCGGGGTACACGGTGGTGCGCTCGAGCCCCTCGGTGAGATACCCGGCCCGGTAGACGCTGACCACCTGGGCGATCTGGTCCTCGGGGACGTCCGTGAACCGCCGCAGGGACTCGCCGATGGGCGGTCCCACGAACCGGTCGAGGTTCTCCGGGGCCTCGAAGCCGCACGCCCACAGGGCTTCGGCGATGCCCTCCGTGATGGCGCCAGCCGGGTCCAGGACGGTGCCGTCCAGGTCCCACAGCACCACGGGACGCTGACCGTTCACGACGACGCCCCGGCGGACCCGCTGCGCCCCGCGGCGACCGCTGCGGGTACCGGGGAACCGGCCCGGTGGGCGGCCTCGCGGGCCGCGGAGTTCTCCAGGACCTCCCGGAGGAACTGGCCGGTGAAGCTCTCCGGGTTCTGCGCGACCTGTTCCGGCGTGCCCTCGGCCACGACCGTGCCGCCACCCGAGCCGCCGTTGGGACCGAGATCCACGATCCAGTCCGCGGACTTCACCACGTCCAGGTTGTGCTCGATGGTCATCACGCTGTTGCCCTTGTCCACGAGGCTCTGCAGCACCATCAGCAGCTTGCGGATGTCCTCGAAGTGCAGACCCGTGGTGGGCTCGTCCAGCACGTACACGGTGCGCCCGTTGGAGCGCTTCTGCAGCTCCGCGGCGAGCTTGACCCGCTGGGCCTCACCGCCGGAGAGCGTGGTGGCCGGCTGCCCGAGTCGCACGTAGCCCAGACCCACCTCCACGAGCGTGGTGAGGTAGCGCGCGATCGCCGTGAACGGGGCGAAGAACTCGGCCGCCTCCTCGATGGGCATGTCCAGCACCTCGGCGATGTTCTTGCCCTTGTAGTGCACCTCCAGGGTTTCCCTGTTGTAGCGGGCCCCCTTGCACACCTCGCACGGGACGTAGACATCCGGCAGGAAGTTCATCTCGATCTTGAGGGTGCCGTCACCGGAGCACGCCTCGCAGCGCCCGCCCTTGACGTTGAAGGAGAACCGGCCCTGCTGGTAGCCGCGGACCTTGGCCTCCTGGGTCTCGGCGAACAGCTTGCGGATGCGGTCGAACACGCCGGTGTACGTGGCCGGGTTCGAGCGCGGCGTGCGCCCGATGGGGCTCTGGTCCACGTGCACCACCTTGTCCAGGTGCTCCAGACCGTCGATGCGCCGGTGCCGCCCGGGGACCTGCTTGGCGCCGTTGAGCTGGTTGGCCAGGCTCGTGTAGAGGATGTCGTTCACGAGCGTGGACTTGCCCGAGCCGGACACACCCGTGACCGCCACGAACACACCCAGCGGGAAGTCGACCGTGAGGTTCTGGAGGTTGTTCTCCCGGGCTCCCACCACGGTCAGCTTCCGCTTCTTGTCCACCGGGCGGCGGGTGGCCGGGACCTCGATGAGCTTGCGGCCGGTGAGGTAGTCCGCCGTGATCGACTCGCGGTTCTCGAGCAGCTGGTCGTAGGTGCCGGAGTGCACCACGTCCCCGCCGTGGACGCCGGCGCCCGGGCCCACATCCACGATCCAGTCCGCCTCGCGCATGGTGTCCTCGTCGTGCTCGACCACGATCAGGGTGTTACCCATGTCCCGCAGCCGCAGCAGGGTGTCGATGAGCCGGCGGTTGTCGCGCTGGTGCAGCCCGATGGACGGCTCGTCGAGCACGTAGAGCACGCCCACGAGTCCCGCGCCGATCTGGGTGGCCAGCCGGATCCGCTGGGCCTCACCGCCGGAGAGCGTGGCCGCCGCCCGTTCCAGGTTGAGGTAGTCCAGGCCCACGTCGATCAGGAACGTCAGCCGCGCGACGATCTCCTTGAGCACCTGGTCGCCGATCGTGGCGTCCCGCTCGCTGAGCTCCAACTGCTCGAAGAAGGTCAGCGAGTCCCGCATGGGCAGGCGGGTGGCCTCGGCGATGTTCTTCCCGCCCACGGTGACCCCGAGGATCGTGGGGTTCAGCCGGGCCCCGCCGCACGCCGGGCACGCCACCTGGCGCATGTACTGCTCGTAGCGGTCCTTGGCGTGGTCGGACTCGGTCTCCTCGTGCTTGCGTTTGATGTAGCCGTACACGCCCTCGAAGCCCTGCGAGTACTTGCGTTCGCGGCCCCAGCGGTTGCGGTAGGCCACCGTGACCTTGTAGTCCTTGCCCTCGAGCACGGCGCGGCGCGCCTTGGCGGGGAGGTCCTTCCACGGCGTGACCATGTCGAAGCCGACTTCCTTGCCGAGGCCGGCGAGCAGCCGGTTCCAGTACTCGCTGGTGGCCTTGCCGAGGGACCACGGGGCGATCGCGCCCTCCACGAGGGAGAGGTCCGGGTTGGGCACCACGAGGTCCTCGTCCACCTCCAGCCGCGAGCCGATGCCGTCGCACTCGGGGCACGCGCCGAACGGGGCGTTGAAGGAGAAGGAGCGGGGCTCGATCTCGTCGCTCTGCAGCTCGTGCTCGTTGGGGCACGCGAGGTGCTCGGAGAACGTGCGCCGGACGTCCTGCCACGGGGACTGCTCGCCCTCGCGGGTCACGAGCTCCACGACCACGCGGCCGTCCGCGAGGTTCAGGGCGGTCTCCACGGAGTCCGTGAGGCGCTGGCGCGCGTCCGGCTTGGCCGTGAGGCGGTCCACCACCACGTCGATGGTGTGCTTGTACTGCTTCTTGAGCTTGGGGGCGTCCTCGAGCTGCACGGTCTCGCCGTCCACCACGGCGCGCGCGTAGCCCTGCTGGCTCAGCTGCTGGAAGAGGTCCTGGAACTCCCCCTTGCGGCCCTTGACCACGGGGGCGAGCACCATGAAGCGGGTGCGCTCGGGCAGCTCCAGCAGCTGGTCCACGATCTGCTGCGGCGTCTGCCGGGTGATGGGCTCCCCGCACACCGGGCAGTGCGCGCGGCCGATGCGCGCCCACAGCAGGCGCATGTAGTCGTAGATCTCGGTGATGGTGCCCACGGTGGAGCGCGGGTTGCGGGAGGTGGACTTCTGGTCGATGGACACCGCCGGGGAGAGTCCCTCGATGAAGTCGACGTCCGGCTTGTCCACCCGGCCCAGGAACATGCGCGCGTACGAGGACAGCGACTCGACGTAGCGGCGCTGGCCCTCCGCGAAGATGGTGTCGAACGCGAGCGAGGACTTCCCGGAGCCGGAGAGCCCCGTGAACACCACCATGGAGTCCCGCGGGATGGTGAGGTCCACGTTCTTGAGGTTGTGCTCCCGGGCGCCCTGCACCACGATCTCGGTGAGGTCCGAGACACCGGACGCGCGGGTCTTCGGGGCGTGTTCGTGCGCGGTCCGCTCCGCGAGCACGGAGCTGGACTGGCGGTCGCTGGAGGTTTCGTGGGTTCGCTCTGACACGGCTGCAACTCTAGTACCCGGCCCCGACACGACCACGGCCCCCGCCCGGGGAGTCAGCCCAGCGCGCAACGCCCGGGGCGGGGGCTCAGGCCCGGTGGCGCGGACCGCCGGACGCCCGCCCGGGGCCGCGGGCGGCGTCGTCCTCCCGGGGCTGCGCGGTCTCGTGGACGGCGCGATCGGTCCGCCCGCCGTCGGCGCCGGGGGACGACGACGCCGGGTCGCCCGCGTGCGGCGTCGCGCCCTCGTCCCGGGGATGGGCCGCTGCCTCCTCCCCCGCGCCCCGGCGCAGCCCCGTGGCAGTGGGGTCCACCACCGGGATCTGCCCCGTCTCCGCGTGCTGCATCCGCAGCCCCGCGGCCTCCACGGGGTTGACCTCCCTGGTGACCAGGGTGATCTGACCCGTCTCGGGGTCCACCTCCGCCACGTCCACGGTGGTGCGCAGCGGGGTCTCCTTCATGAGCAGCACGCACAGCAGGGTCACGAGGGACGCGATCCCGGCCACGAGGAACAGCAGACCGGTGCCCGTGCCGTACGCCTCGCGGACGGCCCCCAGCACCTCGGGGGGCAGCCCCGCGAGGTCAATGGACGCGGCGTCGGGCGTGGCCGAGGAATCCATGCCGTGCTCCGCCGCGAACCGAGACATCTGCGTGGCCATGTGCCGGGTGAGCAGCGCACCGAACATGGACACCGCCACGGCGCCGCCCACCGTGCGGAAGAACGCGACCGCGGAGGACGCGGCGCCCATGTCCTTGAGCCCCACGGTGTTCTGCACCGCGAGCACGAGGTTCTGGTTGAGCGTGCCCACGCCCAGCCCCACGAGGCAGATGAAGATCCCCACGAGCCACGCGGGGGTCGTGTGCGTGAGCCCGGCGCCGAGGAAGAGCCCCACCGCGAGCACCACCGCGCCCACGACCAGGATCCGCTTCCAGCGCCCGAAGCGGGAGATCAGCTGACCCGCGATCGTGGAGCCCAGGAACGAGCCGACCACCTGCGGGAGCATCAGCAGGCCGGACTCCGTGGGCGTGTAGCCCTGACCGAGCTGGAAGTACTGGCCCAGGTAGGTGGTGGAGGCGAACATGGCGGCGCCCGTGGCGATCGCCGCGATGATCGCGAGCACCGTGGTGCGCTCCGTGATCACGTGCAGCGGCATGGTGGGCTCGCTCGCGCGGCGCTCCACGGCCACGAAGGCCACGGCGGTCACGAGCGCCAGCACGATCAACAGCACCGACTCCCACGAGCCCCACGCGAAGAGCTTGCCCGCGAAGGACACCCACAGCAGCAGCGCGGAGGTGGCCAGCGCGAGCAGCCCCATGCCCAGGAAGTCCACCCTGGGCGAGCGGTCGCGAGAGACCTCGGGCAGGTGCAGGGTCCGGACGATGATGACCGCCGCCACCAGGGAGAGCGGCACGGGGATCAGGAAGCACCAGCGCCAGCCGAACGCGTCCACGATCAGCCCGCCCAGCAAGGGTCCCACGGAGGTGGCCACGGCCATCACGGCACCCATGTACCCGGCGTAGCGCCCGCGTTCGCGCGGCGGGATGATGGTGCCGAGGATCGTCTGGGCGAGGGCCATGAGCCCGCCCATGCCCACGCCCTGGATCACACGGGCCACCACGAGCATCCCGATGGATCCCGCGATGCCCGCCGCCCCGGAGCCGATCACGAAGATGGCGATGGCCATGAGCAGCAGCTTCTTCTTGTCGAAGAGGTCCGCGAGCTTGCCCCACATCGGCGTGGTCACGGCGTTCGCCAGCAGGGTCCCGGTCACGGTCCAGGACAGGGCGGTCTGGTCCCCGCCGAGGTCCGCCATGATCACGGGCAGCGCGGTGCCGATGATGGTCAGGGTGACCATGGCCATGAAGAACGCCGCGAGGATGCCGGTGAGCGCTCTCAGGACGTCCCGGTGCTCCTGCTCGCTCGTGCGTGCGGGGCGGGTACGGGATGTGGGCTGGTGGGCTGGCGTCATGTGCAGGTGTCCTCTCCGCGCCGGTCCGTGCCGGGCGCGCTGTGCCGGGGGTCTGTGGGGGATGTGGTGCGGGGCGTGCGCGGGCGAGCCGCGCCGTTCGTGCGGTTGTGGCCTCCTCAGCGCCCGGGCCCGGGGTCCGGCGGGCCGGGGTCGCCGGTCACCACGGGGACGGCGGTGGTCATCGGGGACATCCCGGAGGAGCTCAGGAAGAGCTCGGTGAGGCGCTTGAGGTCCGCACTCGTGCGGACGGCCTCGGCCTCGCTCAGGTCGGCTAGGCGCACCACGAGGCTGCGGGCGTCCGCCCGCAGGGCCGTCTCCAGGGCGCGCCGTCCGGAGTCGGTGATGCTGAGGATCTGCGCCCGCCCGTCCTCAGGGTCCGGGGCGCGGACCACGTGGCCCAGCTGCTCCAGCACTGCCAGCTGGCGGCTCATGCCGGACGCACCCAGGTTGGACTCGGCCACGATGTCCTTGGCCCGGCGCCCCGGCATGCACGTGAGCATGGTCAGGATGTTGGTCTGCACCACCGTCAGCTCCCGCTGCGCGGCCGTGGCCTTGAGCACACGTCGGGTGGCGCGCTGCAGCTCCAGGAGGTCCCGGACGAGCTGCTCGGCCGTGCCGTTCGAGACCCCCATGCTCTGCGTCCTCCCCTTCCGTGGTGCCCGGGGACGACGGCCCGGCCCGCAGGCGCGCGGCCGTGGGCACGGCGGCGTCGTCCCCCAAGTATTTGCTTCACGCAACTATATAATTCGGGCCGGGTGCTGTCCACCCTCGGCACACGGCGCGGGCAGGCCCCGCACAGCCGGGCGTGCTATTCGCCGCAGCCGGTGCTGACGCCTACACTCGTGGGCATGATCGCTACGCAGACTGAGGTCACGGAGCTCACCGACATCACGATCCGCCGGATCTCGGTGAGCGACATGGAAAACAACGTGTATCTGCTCACCTCCAAGACCGAGGGCACCCAGGTGCTCATCGACGCCGCCGACGACGCCCGGGCCATTGCCGGGATGGTCGCCGCGGGCTCCGGGGACTGCTCCGACTGGGGCAACCTGCAGCTGATCATCACCACGCACTCGCACTGGGACCACGTGCGCGCGCTGGAGGACGTGGCCACCCACGCCGAGGCCATGACCGCGTGCGGCACCGCGGACGAGGCGGACATCGCCGTGCCCATGGACCTGACCTTCGACAACGGGGACACCGCCGAGCTCGACGGCATCGAGCTGGAGGTCATCGAGCTGCGCGGGCACACGCCGGGATCGATCGCCCTGGTCTACCGGGACCCTGAAGGGCCCGCGCACATCTTCACCGGGGACTCCCTGTTCCCCGGCGGACTGGGGAAGACGAACTCCCCCGAGGACTTCCGCCAGCTCTTCCAGGACGTCACCGAGCGCATCTTCGACCGCTTCGACGACGACACCGTGATCCACCCCGGCCACGGCGAGCCCACCACGCTGGGGGCCGAGCGGCCGCACCTGCGGGAGTGGGAAGAGCGCGGCTGGTGAGCGCCTCTCCCGCGTCCGCTCCGCAGAATGACGCCGCCGCGGGGCGCTCCGAGGACCGCGCCGCCTACGTGGCGGTGCTCGTGTTCCCCCTGCTCGTGCTGGCCGGTGGCGCGGCGGGATACCTCTTCGCACCCGCCGTGCACCAGGCCGCGCCCTGGACGAACCCCCTGCTGGGGCTCGTGATGTTCGGCATGGGGCTGACCCTGCGCCCCGCGGACTTTGCGCTCGTGGCCACCCGGCCCGTGCCGATCCTCGTGGGCGTGATGGCCCAGTACGTGCTGATGCCCGGCATCGCCGTGCTCGTCTCGTGGGCTCTGCAGCTGCCCCCGGAGATCGCGGCGGGCGTGATCCTGGTGGGCTGCGCGCCGGGCGGCACCGCCTCCAACGTGGTCTCCTACCTGGCGCGCGGTGACGTGGCGGTATCGGTGACCATGACGTCCATCTCCACCCTGCTGGCCCCGTTGCTCACTCCCCTGCTGACGCTCTGGCTCGCCGGAGCCTACATGCCCCTCAACGGCGGGTCCATGGCGAAGTCCATCGCCATGGTGGTGCTGCTGCCCGTGCTGGCCGGACTCGTGGTGCGCCTCGTGCTGCCGCGCGTGGTCGCGCGACTGCTCCCGGTCCTGCCGTGGCTGTCCGTGCTCACGATCGCGGTGATCGTGGCCATCGTGGTCTCGGGCTCCGCGGAGAAGATCCTGCAGGCCGGCCTGCTGGTGCTCGTGGCGGTGGCGGTGCACAACGCCCTGGGCATGACCCTGGGGTGGCTCGTGGGCCGGGTGACCGGCCAGCCCGCGCCCGTGCGACGCACCACCGCGATCGAGGTGGGCATGCAGAACTCCGGCCTCGCCGCCGGTCTCGCCGCCCAGTACATGTCGCCGCTGGCCGCGCTGCCCGGCGCGGTGTTCTCGGTGTGGCACAACCTCTCCGGCGCGGTCTTCGCGTTGCTGTGCCGCCGCGCGGACGCACGCACCGCACGCACCGCGGACTGAGCACCTCCCCGGCGCCCCTGCACCGGTCCCGTTCCGGGCGGTGCCACGGGCGACGACGCCGCGGGGCCGGGTGCCCGGCGCCGCACGCCGCGCCCGACTGCGTGTCCGCCCCGGCGGATAGGCTGGCGGGGATGAAACTCCTCGACTCCCTGGCCCCAGACCTCTCCGCCCCCGGTCACCGGTACCTGCGGGGTGACTTCGCGTCCAACCCGCTGAGCGAGGACGAGATCTACGAGGGGTTCCTCGGGTGGATCGCCTCGCGGGACATGGAGCTCTACCCGGCGCAGGACGAGGCCGTGCTGGAGGTGGCGAACGGCTCCAACGTCATCCTGGCCACCCCCACCGGCTCCGGGAAGTCCACCGTGGCCGTGGCCGCGCACTTCGCGGGCCTCGCGCGCGGGCAGCGCTCCTACTACACCGCGCCCATCAAGGCGCTCGTGTCCGAGAAGTTCTTCGACCTCTGCGAGATCTTCGGGGCGGAGAACGTGGGCATGGTCACCGGGGACTCCGCCGTGAACGCGGATGCGCCCATCGTGTGCTGCACCGCCGAGATCCTCGCGAACGTCGCCCTGCGCGAGGGCCGGGACGCGGATCTCGGCCTGGTGGTCATGGACGAGTTCCACTTCTACTCCGACCCCCAGCGCGGGTGGGCGTGGCAGGTGCCGCTCATCGAGCTGCCGCAGGCGCAGTTCCTGCTGATGAGCGCCACCCTGGGGGACGTCACTCGCATCGAGCAGCGGCTCACCGAGACCACGGGTCGGGCCACGTCCCTGGTCTCCTCCGGGGAGCGGCCCATCCCCCTGCACTTCTACTACTCCGAGCGGCCCATCCACGAGGAGCTGGAGGAGCTGCTCACCACCCACCAGGCGCCCGTGTACGTGGTCCACTTCTCGCAGCTGGCGGCCGCGGAGCAGGCGCAGAGCCTGATGTCCGTGGACGTGCTCAGCAAGGAGGAGAAGCAGCGGGTCGCGGAGCTCATCAAGGACTTCCGGTTCTCCGCGGGCTTCGGCAAGACCCTCAACCGGCTCGTGCGCCACGGGATCGGCGTGCACCACGCGGGCATGCTGCCCAAGTACCGCCGGCTCGTGGAGCAGCTGGCGCAGACCGGTCTGCTCAAGGTCATCTGCGGCACGGACACCCTGGGCGTGGGGATCAACGTGCCCATCCGCACGGTGCTGATCACCGCGCTGTCCAAGTACGACGGCCGCCGCACCCGCCGGCTCAGTGCACGCGAGTTCCACCAGATCGCCGGCCGCGCCGGGCGCGCCGGCTACGACACCGCCGGGACCGTGGTGGTCCAGGCCCCCGAGCACGTGATCGAGAACGAGCGCGCCATGGCCAAGGCACGCGCCAAGCACGGCGACGACCAGAAGAAGCTGCGCCAGGTGCCCAAGAAGAAGGCGCCCGAGGGCTTCGTCTCCTGGAGCCGCAAGACCTTCGAGCACCTCGTGGAGGCCACCCCCGAGCAGCTGAGCTCGTCCTTCGCCATCACCCACTCCATGGTGCTCAACATGCTGCAGCGCCCCGGGGACAACATCGCCGCGGGGTACCGGCTGCTCACCGCCGTGGACGAGCCCCGCGCCCGGCAGCGCGCCCTGCTGCGCCACGCCCTGTCCATCCTCAAGGAGCTGCTGCGTGCCGGTGTGGTGGTGCGGCTGCCGGAACCGGACGAGACCGGGCGCCGCTACCGCCTCACGGTGGAGCTGCAGGAGAACTTCGCGCTCAACCAGCCCCTCTCCCCCTTTGCGCTCGCCGCCCTGGGTCTGCTGGACCCCGAGTCCGAGACCTATGCGCTGGACGTGGTCTCGGTCATCGAGGCCACCCTGGAGAAGCCCCGCCAGGTGCTGACCATGCAGGAGAAGAAGGTCAAGGGCGAGGCGCTGGCCGCCATGAAGGCCGAGGGCCTCGAGTACATGGAACGCATGCGCGAGCTGGACGAGATCACCTACCCGCAGCCGCTGAGGGAGCTGCTGGACCAGGCGTTCGAGACCTACCGGGGTTCCGCCCCGTGGGTGTCCCAGTTCGAGCTGTCCCCCAAGTCGATCGTGCGGGACATGTATGAGCGCGCCATGACCTTCGGGGACTACGTGCAGTACTACGGTCTGGCCCGCTCCGAGGGCATCCTGCTGCGCTACCTCTCGGACGCGTACAAGGCCCTGCGCCAGACCGTGCCCGTGGACGCCACCACCGAGACTCTCACGGACCTCGTGGAGTGGCTGGGCGAGAGCATCCGCCAGACCGACAACTCCCTGCTGGACGAGTGGGAGAAGCTCGCCTCCGGCGAGGAGTCCCCGTCCGGGACCAGCGCGGACTCCCTGGAGGAGCTCGTGGCGGAACAGCCCGAGGGGGTCACCTCCAACCCCCGGGCCTTCCGCGTGATGGTGCGCAACGCCCTGTTCCAGCGCGTGGAGCTCTTCGCCCAGGAGAAGGAGAAGGTGCTCGGGGCCCTGGACGAGAAGTCCGGCTGGGACCGCGACCGCTGGGCGGATGCCATGGACGCGTACTTCGACGAGTACGAGGACCTCTACACCGACACCCAGTCCCGTGGCCCCTCCCTGATCCGCATCACCGAGGACCCCGAGGGGCTCCCGGGTTTCTGGACCGTGGTGCAGGTCTTCGACGACCCCGACGGCCACCACGACTGGGGCATCAACGCGCGCATCGACCTGGCGGCCTCCGACGAGGACGGCTTCCCCGCCGTGCTCGTGGACAACGTGGGTCCGGTGACGGACACGGGCCGCTGACGGCCCCACTATGCAGGTGGAACCGCATCTTCAGCTACTATGCAGGCGAGACCGCATGAACGAGAGGAGCGGATCGTGTTTGCGCTGACCGTGGACCGTCGCGACTCCCGCGCCGACGCCGAACGGCTGGACATGCGTGAGCACCTCGACGCGTGCCGGAGGAACCTCCCCCGCCCGCTCGTGGAGTGGGACATCACCGCCGGGGACGAGCTCCAGGCCCTCTACGACGACGCCGCGCCCGCCCTGCAGGCCGTCCTCGCCCTCGCCGACGCCGGCTCGTGGCACGTGGGTCTCGGCGTCGGGGACGTGGACCGCCCGCTCGCCGAGGCGGCGCGGGAGAACACCGGGGCGGCCTTCGTGGCGGCCCGCGAGGCCGTCCAGGCCGCGAAGGACGCGGGCGGCCCGGCCGTGCGCGGCGGCGAGTGGGCCGAACGCGCGGACGCCCTGCTGGGCCTGCTGTGCGCCGTGCGGGAGCGCCGCACGGACTCGGGTGCCGCCGCCGTGGCCCTGGCCGAGACCGGGATGACCCAGCAGCAGATGGCCCAGCACCTGGGGATCACGCAGTCCTCCGTGTCCCGGCGCCTCGACGCCGCCCTGTGGCACCAGGAGCACGCGGCCCGGGAGGCCCTCACCGCCGTGCTGGAGCTCGCGGACGGCGCCGCGGCGGCACCGCTTCGACGCTCCCCCGCCCGGTCCACGAGCCCGCTGGCCACTTCCGCCCCTGTCGAACATGGGCACGGGCACTCCGCGCGGCAGGACGCCCCCGCGCAGACCACCCACGCGGTGTCCTCCCGGGGAGGTACCCGCTCGTGACCCACATCCGCCCGCTCGCCACCGTGGTGCTTCCCCTCGCGCTGGTGCTCGTCACCGTAGCGTGGACGTTCGCCGCCGGAACCGTGCCGCCCACCTGGGCCTTCCCCGCCCTGCTCGTGGCGGGGACCCTGTCCGGGGATCCCGTGGTTCGTGCCGTGTTCGCGTTCGCGGACCTCTCCGCGGTGCGCGCCCAGCCCGGCGAGAGTCCGTGGAACGAGTCCGAGGCCGTGGCCGATCCCGTGGACCCGCCCCTGCGCGGCGGGCTCGTGATCGGCGCGCTCGAACGCGCCGCCGCCATCGTCTCGCTACTCACCGGCATGGTCGCGGGCATCGGGGTGGTCGTGGCCGTCAAGGGTCTCGCGCGCTACGGGGAGTTCACCAACGCGCAGCAGCGCGAGCAGTTCATCATCGGCACCCTGGTCTCGCTGCTGTGGGCCGCGCTGTTCGCGGGGGCGGCCCTGTGGTGCACGACGCCGCCGGGGCCCTCCGCCGGGTAGGTGACGGTTCTCCTCACGGGTGGGCCGCGCGCTCCTTCCCCGGGTGGGCGACCGACCCCGGGACTGGGCCGTGCGGCGTCGTCGGGCGGTGCAGCGGCCCGGCCGAGGACCCGCCGCACTGCCAGCCCTGCCGGGACGGACCTCAGCACGGTGCGCTGGCGCGGGCCCCGGCCCTGTTGCGGCACGGGCACGTGAAGGCCGGGGCCGCTGCGCTAGGCCGGGGACGAGCCCGCCCCGCGGGTGCCGCCCGCGTCGGAAGCGGAGGCGACGTCCGGCGCGGCACCGGAGGTGTCTCCCGCGTCCGGGGACGGCGTGCGCACCGCCCCCGTCTCCTGGAACTCGCGGTGCTGCCCACGGGCCGTTTCGAGCATGTGGCGGAAGCGCGCGCGGTGCTCTATCAGCTCGTTCTTGTGCTTCTCCGAGATCCGCGGGAAGTGGGCCTGCAGTGCGGAAAGCTCCGACGCAAGCTCGTTGCGCTCGGCCGCGGGGGCGTCGCCCGGCAGGGCCAGGTAGCGCTCCGTGAGCTCCTGGGTACGCTGAATGGTACGCAGCGCGCGGCCCTTGGGGCTGAGCAGGGACGCGAGGACCGTCACCACCAGCACCCCCACGATCACCGCGAGCGACGTTCCGATCCCGATCTCCACGACGGAGACGTGCTGGCCGTCGTTGATGAACGGCAGGGTGTTCTCGTGCAGCGCGTGCAGGATGAGTTTCACGCCGATGAACGCGAGGATCACGGACAGCCCCCACGAGAGGTAGATCAGCCGGTCCAGCAGCCCGTCGATCAGGAAGTAGAGCTGGCGCAGCCCCATGAGCGAGAACGCCGTGGCCGTGAACACGATGTACGGCTCCTGCGTGAGGCCGAAGATCGCGGGGATCGAGTCGAGGGCGAAGAGGATGTCGGTGCCGCCGATCGCCACCATCACCAGCAGCATGGGGGTCAGCGCGCGCTTGCCGTGGTGCACGGTGAACAGCTTGTCGCCGTCGTAGTGCTCGGTGGTGTGGAACAGCCGCCGGGCCAGGCGCACCACGATGTTGTTGGCGTCGTCCTCCTTGTCCTGCGCGAGCTCCCCCTTGATGAGGTTGCCCGCGGTGAACACGAGGATCAGGCCGAACAGGTAGAACACCCAGGCAAACGCGTTGATCGCGGCCGCGCCCACGAAGATGAACGCCGTGCGGGCCACGAGCGCGAAGACGATGCCGAACAGCAGGACCTTCTGCTGGTCCGCGCGCGGCACTGCGAAGGACCCCATGATGATGAGGAACACGAAGAGGTTGTCCACGGACAGGGCCTTCTCCGTGACGTAGCCGCCGTAGTACTCGGCCATCAGGGTGGGCCCGTCCAGGACCAGGATCACCAGCCCGAACAGCAGGGCGATGCCCACGTAGACCGCGGACCACACCGCGGCCTCTCGGACGGTGGGTTCGTGCGGCGTGCGGACGTGGAAGAGGAAGTCGTAGACCAGCAGGCCCAGGATGAGGGCAATGGTGATGCCCCACTGCAGGGAGGTGATCTCCACGGAAGGGTCTCCTTGTGGGTGTGTGAACCGCACAAGTCTCTCCCCCACGTCCGCCGCACCTCGGGTGGGCGATCTGACGTGGTCCGTGCCCGGCCCGGCGGTGGCGCCGAACGTACTGACGTACACGGAAGGTGAGGGATACTCCCTTGATCGTGGACCATCCTACCGGCTGCGGGAGCTGCCGCCCAGTCCCCCGGTGCAGACGACGGCGCCCCACCGGTTCACCGCCGGTGGGGCGCCAGAGCGCGAGGTGCTGTGCCGGGCGTGCTGCTACTTGCCGCCGTCGGCCTGGGCCAGGCGCTGCTCCCGCAGCCCGTGGGCACGCTCGAGGAGGTCGCGGTAGCGGGCCTCGGACTCGATGAGCTCGTCCCGGTACTTGGCCTTCACGGAGGGCAGCTGGTCCCGGTACTTCTTCATCTTCTCGGCGGCCTGGGTGCGTTCCTCCAGCGGCGCGGACTCCGGGAGGCTGAGGTAGCGCTCGGACCAGTCCCGCGCGCCGTTGATGATCCGCACCGCCCGGCCCTTGGGGCTGAACAGGGACGCCACGACCGTGAGCACCAGCACCCCCACGATCACCGCGAGCGAGAAGCCCGTGCTGACCTCCACCACGTGCACGGACTGGCCGTCGTTGATAAAGGACAGGGTGTTCTCGTGCAGCGCGTGCAGGATGAGCTTCACGCCGATGAAGCCCAGGATGATGGCCAGGCCCCAGGACAGGTAGATGAGCCGGTCCAGCAGCCCGTCGATCAGGAAGTACAGCTGGCGCAGGCCCATGAGCGAGAACGCCGTGGCCGTGAAGACGATGTAGGTCTCCTGGGTGAGCCCGAAGATCGCGGGGATCGAGTCCAGCGCGAACATGATGTCCGTGAGGCCGATGGCCACCATGACCAGCAGCATGGGGGTCATCATGCGCTTGCCGTCCACCTCGGTGAACAGCTTGTCCCCGTCGTACTCGTCCGTGGTCTTGAGGAAGCGCTTGGCCAGGCGGACCATCACGTTGTTGGCCTCGTCCTCCTCGTCCGCGTCCGTGACCTCACCCTTGACCAGGTTGCCCGCGGTGTAGATCAGGAACAGCCCGAACACGTAGAACAGCGCGGACCAGCGGTTGATCGCCGCGGCACCCACGAAGATGAACAGGGTCCGGGCGATCAGCGCCACGACGATGCCGAACAGCAGGACCTTCTGCTGGTCCGCCCGGGGCACCTTGAACGAGGCCATGATGATCAGGAACACGAACAGGTTGTCCACGGACAGCGCCTGCTCCGTGACGAAGCCGGCGTAGTACTCCGCGGCGAAACCGGGCCCGTCCCAGAACAGCACGATCAGCCCGAACAGCAGGGCGAGGGTCACGTAGAGGCTGGTCCACATGGCCGCTTCCTTGACGGTCGGCTCGTGCGGTTTGCGTGCGTGGAAGATGAAGTCGTAGGCGAGCAGGCTCACGATCACCGCGATGGTGATCCCCCATTGCAGTCCGGAAATCTCCACGGGTACCCCTTAGGCGTGAGAGTGGCAGGGAACAACCCGGGACCGGGCCGTACAGAGCCGCCAGTTTACCCGACGGCTCCCGCCGGTCCCGGGCCGCTTGGCCCGGCTCACGCGTGCCCGGCGTCCTTCATCCGGCGCAGCTCCTTCTTGAGGTCGGCGATCTCGTCCCGCAGCCGCCCGGCGAGCTCGAACTTCAGCTCGGCGGCCGCGTTGCGCATCTGCTCGCTGAGGCTCTCGATGAGCTCCACGAGGTCCTCCGCCGGGGCCGCGGCCACGCCGTCCCGCAGCAGCTTGGACTCGGCCGCAGCGGCCGCGCCGTCCTTCTCGGAGTTCTTTCCCTTGCCGCCCTTGACGGGGGCCGTGTGGTTGTTGGCCGCCGAGCGCTGGGCCAGCAGGGTTTTGGTGTCCTCGTCCTCGCGGGCCAGCTGGTCCGTGATGTCCGCGATCTTCTTGCGCAGGGGCTGGGGGTCGATCCCGTGCTCCGTGTTGTACGCCACCTGGATCTCGCGGCGGCGGTTGGTCTCCTCGATGGCCACGTCCATGGAGCGGGTGATCTTGTCCGCGTACATGTGGACCTCGCCCGAGACGTTGCGGGCGGCACGGCCGATCGTCTGGATCAGGGACGTGGTGGAGCGCAGGAAGCCCTCCTTGTCCGCGTCGAGGATGGCCACGAGGGAGACCTCGGGCAGGTCCAGGCCCTCGCGCAGCAGGTTGATGCCCACGAGCACGTCGAACGTGCCCATGCGCAGCTCCCGCAGCAGCTCCACGCGCTTGAGGGTGTCCACGTCCGAGTGCAGGTACTGGACCTTGACACCGTGCTCCATGAGGTACTCGGTGAGGTCCTCCGCCATGCGCTTGGTCAGGGTGGTCACGAGCACGCGCTCGTCCCGCTCCACGCGCAGCTCGATCTGCTCCAGGAGGTCGTCGATCTGGCCCTTGGTGGGCTTCACGACCACCTGCGGGTCCACGAGTCCCGTGGGACGGATGATCTGCTCCACCACGGAGTCCACCTTGGACATCTCGTACGGGCCCGGGGTGGCGGACATGTACATGGTCTGCCCGATCCGCTCCAGGAACTCCCCCCACTTCAAGGGCCGGTTGTCCATGGCGGAGGGCAGGCGGAAGCCGTGGTCCACCAGTGTGCGCTTGCGGGACATGTCCCCCTCGTACATGCCGCCGATCTGCGGCACGGTCACGTGGGACTCGTCGATGATCAGCAGGAAGTCGTCCGGGAAGTAGTCCAGCAGGCAGTGCGGGGCGGAGCCACGCGGGCGGCCGTCGATGTGCAGCGAGTAGTTCTCGATGCCGTTGCAGTAGCCCATCTGCTCCATCATCTCGAGGTCGTACTGCGTGCGCATGCGCAGCCGCTGGGCCTCCACGAGCTTGTTCTGGGACTCGAGCTCCTGCAGCCGCTCCTGCAGCTCCTGCTGGATGGACTCGATGGCGGTGGCCATCCGCTCCGCGCCGGCCACGTAGTGGGAGGCCGGGAACACGTACATCTCCTGCTCCTCGTTGATGACCTCCCCGGTGAGCGGGTGCAGGGTGTAGATGGCCTCGATCTCGTCCCCGAAGAACTCGATGCGCAACGCGTTCTCCTCGTACATGGGGATGATCTCCACGGTGTCACCGCGCACGCGGAACGTGCCACGGTGAAAGTCGACGTCGTTGCGCACGTACTGCATGTTCACGAACTGGCGCAGCAGAGCGTCCCGGTCCATCTCCTGGCCCACGGCCAGGGTGACCATCTGCTTGACGTACTCCTCGGGCGTGCCCAGGCCGTAGATGCACGAGACTGTGGAGACCACCACGGTGTCCCGACGGGTCAGCAGCGCGTTGGTGGCGGAGTGGCGCAGCCGCTCGACCTCCTCGTTGATCGAGGAGTCCTTCTCGATGAAGGTGTCCGTCTGCGGGACGTAGGCCTCCGGCTGGTAGTAGTCGTAGTAGGAGACAAAGTACTCCACGGCGTTGTTCGGCAGCAGCTCCCGCAGCTCGTTGGCCAGCTGCGCGGCGAGCGTCTTGTTCTGCACGAGCAGCAGCGTGGGCCGCTGCACGGCCTCGATCAGCCACGCCGCCGTGGCGGACTTGCCGGTGCCCGTGGCGCCCATGAGCACCACGTCCTTCTCCCCGCCCTGGATGCGTTCGGAGAGCTCCGCGATGGCCTTCGGCTGGTCCCCGGCGGGCTGGAACTCCGAGACGACCTCGAACGGGGCGACCACACGGTTGATCTTCTGGGCGAGCGACATGGCATCAGCGTACGCGCGCCCTCAGACACGCACGACGACGACGCACGGCCGCCCGGGTGCCCCACCGCACCCGGGCGTGCTCCACCCCTGCGAGACGATCCACGGCCCCGGCTCGGGCTCCACCGCCCGAGCGGCACAGGGCGAGCCCCACAGGTCGGGCCGGCCCACCCAGCGCCACGGCGGGTCAGCGGCGGCCGCGGTGCGGGCGGCGGATCAGCCCGTCTCCTCCGCCCACCACTGCCGGACCTGGCGCTCCAGCTCCTGCGGGGTCCCGGAGTTGTCGAACACCGTGGTGGCCACGGCGCGGCGCTGCGCGTCCGAGGCCTGGGCGGCGATGCGGCGGCGTGCGTCGTCCGGGTCCATCCCGCGGTCGGCGACCATGCGGCGGACCCGCTCGGCCTCGGGGGCCTCGACCACCAGCACGCGGTCCATGTCCGCGTGCTGGCCGGTCTCCACGAGCAGCGGGATGTCCTGCACGAGCACGCCCCCCGGCGGCACGTCGGCCGCGAGCCGCGCGGCCTCGGCGCGCACGAGGGGGTGCATGATGGCGTTGAGCTCCGCGAGCTTGGCCTCGTCCGCGAACACGATCCCCGCCAGCGCCGCGCGGTCCAGGCGACCGGTGGCCGCGTCCACCACGGTGTCGCCGAAGTGCTCGACCACGGCCTCGTAGCCGTCCTCACCCGGTTCCTGCAGCCGGCGCGCGATCGCGTCCGCGTCCACCACGACGGCCCCGAGCTCCGCGAGGCAGCGGGAGACGGTCGACTTCCCGGAGGCGATGCCCCCGGTGAGCCCCACGCGCAGCACGTCAGTGCGCCCCGGGCGTGCGAACGGCGTCGTCATCGTCGGTGGCCTCCTTCGGTTCGTCCTCGTCGAGCACCGGGCGGACGACGTCCTCCCAGATCTCGCGCACCTGCTCGCGGACCCGCTCGACGCCGTCGTCGTTGACGATCACGCGGTCGGCGACCTCGCGGGTCTCGTCGTCGGAGGGCGCCTGGTCCACGATCTCCCACGCGACGTCCGCGGGCACGCCCTCGTCCCGGCGCAGGCGCTGCACGCGCTCCTCCGCCGGGGCCGCGACGGCCACCACGAGGTCGAAGCGGTCCCGCTGCTCGGTCTCCAGGGGGTCCCGCAGCACCTGGACCATCACGCGGTCGGGCCCGGCCTCGCGGGCACGACGCCGCGCGGACTCCCGCATGTGGGGCATCAGCAGCTCGTGGGCGCGCGCCCGGACGGTGTCGTTGCCGGCCATCAGCTCGTCCAGGGCGTCCATGGTCTCGGCGGCGTCCGCCCCCGGGCCCGTGGGCAGCTGCTCACCGAAGATGCGGTCCACCTCCGCGCGGGTCTCCGTGCCGGACTCCAGCAGCTCCCGCCACATCTCCGCGCTGTCGAGCATGACCGCGCCGAGCTCCTCGAACGCGTGGGCGGCGGTGCGCTTGCCCGCCGAGGCGCCGCCCGTGAGAGCGAGCTGGAACACCGGGCGCCCCTCCTGCTCGCGCTGCCAGTGCCACGTGCGCGGCTGGTGGGTGTCGTGCTCGGGCTCGGTGCCCACCTCGTACTCGGGGCGGATCACGAACTCGGACACCGCCGAGGTGTCCTCCTGCGCCCGGCGGTGGTACTCCTCCGCGGGCAGCACGCGCTTCCACTGCCGGGTGCGCATGGGCCGCGCGGTGCCGGCGTCCTGGCGCAGCGCCTGCAGCAGCATCACCGCCTGCAGCACCTCGAGGACCATCACCGGGGCGCCGATCACGATGATGACCTCCTGCAGGGCGTTGAGCCCGTTCTCGCCCGAGGTCACCACGATGGCCATGCACACCGCGCCCACCGCGAGGGTCCAGAAGATCCGCTGGCGCCGCGGTGCCTCGTCCTCGTGGCCGTTGGCCATGGCGTCCATCACCAGGGCCCCGGAGTCGATCGAGGTGATGAAGAAGACGGTGATCACGATCAGCGCCACGATCGCCGTGACCGCGAACCACGGCATGGACTGCAGGAACTGGAACAGGGCCGCCTCCGCGTTGCCCTGCGTGACGATGGTCTCCGTGAGGCTGCCCTCGGTGCCGGGGGCGCGGTCCACGCGGATCGCGTTGTAGCCGTAGATCCCCATCCAGACCACCACGAACGCGGACGGCACGCCCAGCACGCCCACCACGAACTCGCGGATGGTGCGCCCGCGGGAGATCTTGGCCACGAACATGCCCACGAACGGCGCCCACGTGACGGTCCAGGCCCAGTAGAAGACGGTCCAGTCCCCGGACCACTGGCCGCCGCCGAAGGTGTCGTTGAAGAACGCGAGCGTGGGCAGCTGGTTCACGTAGCTGCCCGCGGACTCCACGACCGCGCGCATCGTGTCCATGCTGGCCCCGGCCATGAGCACGAACAGCATGAGCGCCACGGCCAGGATGATGTTGGCGTAGGACAGCCGCTTGACGCCCTTCTCCATGCCCGCGAGCACGGACGCCAGGCCCACCGCCGTGATCAGTGCGATGATCACGGCCTGGATCCACCCGGCCATGGGGATCCCGTACACGTACGTGAGACCGCTGTTGATCTGCAGGGCCCCGAGGCCCACGGAGACCGCGAGCCCGAACACGGTGGCCACGATGGAGAGGATGTCGATGGCCTTGCCCCACGGCCCGTGGATGCCGTCACCGAGCAGGGGGTGGAACGCGGAGGACACGCGCGGCGGGAGCTTGCGCTTGTACGTGAAGTACCCGAACGCCAGCCCCGGCACGGCCAGGATCACCCACATGTGCAGCCCGAAGTGGAAGTTGGCGATGTTCAGCGCCTCCACGGCCGCTTGGTCGGAACCCGGCTCCGTGCCGTACATGGGCGGGTTGGCGTAGTGGTTGATCGGCTCGGCCACTCCCCAGAACATGAGCACCGCGCCCACGCCCGCGGCGAAGAGCATCCCGAACCAGGTGAGGCCGGAGTACGCGGGTGAGGAGTCGTCGTCGCCGATCCGGACGCGCCCGTAGCGGCTCACCGCGAGGCCGAGCGCGAAGATCACGAGGGCGGTCACGCTGAACGTGTAGAACCACCCCGTCTGGTAGCGCAGCACGTGGGCCACCGCCCCGAAGATCCCCTGCACCGGTCCGGGGAAAAGCCCCATGGCCGCGGTGAACACCACCACCAGGGCCGCGGAGACGAAGAAGATGGAGGGCGTGGTGCGGAGCCCGAGTCGGTCGTGGAGGCGGTTGAGCACGGAGCTTGCGCTTTCGGTCGGGGTCGAGTGGGCGTGACGGTCGCCGCACGGGCGGCCGACCTCACTGTAGCGGCACCACCGTCCCCGGTCCGAGTCCGTCCGCACCGTGGGACGGGACCGCCCGTGACCGGAACCACCCCGCGCCGTGCCGGGGCGGCGGGCTCGTAGACTGGCGGGGTGTCCCCCGAACCAGCCACCGAGCAGTCCGCCCGAGACCTCGCCTCCTACACGGTGCTCCGAGCCGGGTCCGGCCACCGTGCCGAGCTGGAGATCAAGAAGTCCCGGTTCCTGGCCGTGCTGCACCGCACGGACACCGAGGACGCCGCCCGGGAGGCCGTCGCGGAGGTCGCGGCCCAGCACCGTGACGCCCGGCACCACTGCACCGCGTTCGTGCTGGGTGCCTCCCGCGGGACCACCCGCTCCTCCGACGACGGTGAACCCGCCGGCACCGCGGGCATCCCCATGCTGCAGGCGCTCACGCAGTTCGCGACCCCGCAGCAGCGGGCCGGGGGGCACCCGGGTGACCTCTCGGACGTCACCGCCGTGGTGGTGCGCTGGTTCGGTGGCGTGAAGCTGGGGGCGGGAGGGCTGGTGCGCGCCTACTCCGCCGCAGTGACCGCCGCGCTCGAGACCGCGCCGCTGCGCCGTCGGCTGCGCTGCCGGGAGCTGAGCTTCACGGCCCCGCACGCGGACGCCGGGCGCGTGGAGGCGGAGATCCGCGCCCACGGCTACACCGTGCTGCCCACCGACTACGACGCCGCCCGGGCCACCCTGCGCGTGCTCGTCCCGGACCGCGCCGACGACCTCGCCGACGCCCGCGACGGCCTGGCCGGGATCACCTCCGGGCGCGCGGACGTGCTCGACGGCGCCCCGCAGTGGCGGGACCTGCCCCTGGAGTGAACCCGCCCCGGACGATCCGGGAGCCCTCCTCGCAAACCCCGTGGCGGGTGTGCTCCGGCAGGGCGGTCAATGCAGAAGGTCCCGCACCCCTTCCGGGGTGCGGGACCTTCCGTCACGCGTCAGCGTCCCTCACAGGACGCCGTCACGCGGTGCTCAGTGACCGGTGAGCTTCTCGCGCAGAGCGGCGAGGGCCTCGTCGGACGCCAGCGTGCCGGAGTCCTCGGCCGGAGCCTCGGACGAGTAGCTCGTGGGACCGGAGGAGTGGCTCTGCGACGCCGGGGAGGACGAGGAAGAGGACGAGGTGGTCGCCGCCTCCTGGTCGTCCTGGATGTGCTTGCGCACCTGCTCCTTGTGGGCCTCCCAGCGGGACTGGGCCTGAGCGTACTGCTCCTCCCATGCCGCGCGCTGCTCCTCGTAGCCCTCGATCCACTCGTTGGTCTCGGGATCGAAGCCCTCGGGGTACTTGTAGTTGCCCTGCTCGTCGTACTCGGCGGCCATGCCGTACTGGGCGGGATCGAACTCGGTGGACTCCGGGTCCACGCCCTCGTTGGCCTGCTTCAGGGACAGCGAGATGCGGCGGCGGTCCAGGTCGATGTCGATGACCTTGACGAACAGCTCCTCGTTGACGGAGACGACCTGCTCGGCCATGTCCACGTGGCGCTGGGCCAGCTCGGAGATGTGCACCAGGCCCTCGATGCCGTCCTCGACGCGCACGAACGCACCAAAGGGAACCAGCTTGGTGACCTTGCCCGGCACGACCTGACCCAGGGCGTGGGTGCGGGCGAACAGCTGCCAGGGATCCTCCTGGGTGGCCTTGAGGGACAGGGACACGCGCTCGCGGTCCATGTCCACGTCGAGGACCTCCACGGTGACTTCCTGACCGACCTCGACGACCTCGGAGGGGTGGTCGATGTGCTTCCAGGAGAGCTCGGAGACGTGCACGAGGCCGTCCACGCCACCGAGGTCCACGAACGCACCGAAGTTGACGATCGAGGAGACGGTGCCGGTGCGGACCTGGCCCTTCTGCAGCTGCTGCAGGAAGTTGGCGCGCACCTCGGACTGGGTCTGCTCGAGCCAGGCACGGCGGGACAGCACCACGTTGTTGCGGTTCTTGTCGAGCTCGATGATCTTGGCCTCGAGCTGCTGGCCGATGTACGGCGCGAGGTCGCGGACGCGGCGCATCTCCACGAGGGAGGCGGGCAGGAAGCCGCGCAGGCCGATGTCCAGGATGAGGCCGCCCTTGACGACCTCGATGACGGTGCCGGTGACGACGCCGTCGTCTTCCTTGACCTTCTCGATGTCGCCCCACGCACGCTCGTACTGGGCGCGCTTCTTGGAGAGGATCAGGCGGCCTTCCTTGTCCTCCTTGGTGAGGACCAGAGCCTCCACCTCGTCACCCACGGCCACGACATCGTCGGGGTTGATGTCGTGCTTGATGGACAGCTCGCGCGAGGGGATGACACCTTCGGTCTTGTACCCGATGTCCAGGAGGACCTCGTCGCGGTCAACCTTGACGACGGTGCCTTCCACGAGGTCGCCGTCGTTGAAGTACTTGATGGTCGCGTCGACAGCGGCGAGGAAGTCCTCTTCCGTTCCGATGTCGTTGACGGCAACCTGCTGGGTGGTGGTGGTCATGTAGTAGGGACTCCGATGGAATTGGTCTGATGGATTGTCACTCCCGCGGCCGACCCGAGGGGCACGGCGCGGCGGAAGAGTAGAGCTCGGTGTAGGCGTGCGAAAACACGCACCGACCCAGTCTAGTGCTGGGCCGGTGCGGGTTCAAGCCTGCGGGACTCAGAACGGGGAGATGCAGTACGGCTCCGCCGGGGTGCTCATGAGGTCCTGCAGATCGCGCAGGGCGGCCTCGTCCCGCACGCGCAGCAGACCGGCGTCGTGCAGCGTGGACGCCTTGACGGCGCCGAGGTACAGCGAGCCGAGCAGGTCCACGGTGAGGGCGGCGTCGACGCCCTCGGGCAGCTCCACCGCGGGCAGAGAGCTGTCCGCGCGGTAGTCGTCGGTGCGCGGGCGGTCCGCCACGCGCTCGACCCGAGGCTGTGCACCCGTGGTGTCGATCGCGTAGATCCCGTCCGCGAAGCCCAGGGAGTCCACCACGGACAGGGTCATCCGCCGGTGGGCCGTGTAGCCGCGGGCGGACAGGGCGGCCACGGGGTCGAGGATCCGCAGCCACACGCGGTCCGAGCGCTTGTGCACCGTGTAGGCGGACATGTCCACCATGCCCCACATCAGGGGGTCCTCGATGGGTGCGGAGCCGTAGCGGACCTCCGTGACCAGATCCAGGTTGCACAGGAACTCCCACAGGGCGATCCGCGCCCGGGGATTCGCGCCCACGAGATCCACGACCTCCAGGGTTCCCTGGTAGCCCTGGGTGGGCAGGAACTTGTAGCTCACGTAGCCGTCCGGCTCACCCTGCTGGTCGTAGTGCACGGCGGTGCGCACCTCGGGCTCCGCGGCCCCCTTGTGCCAGTTCCACTGCCCGGAGACGTAGTCCCACCACTTGACGGTGCGCGTGAGCGAGCCCGCGGTGGAGCGGTGGAAGCGCTCGAAGATCTCCGGCGCCAGCCGCGCCACGGCCAGGTTGTCCGCCATCTCCACCGATCCCACGGTGGGTGCCTTGAGCTGCAGCCGGGTGTGGGCGTCCACCGTGATCTCGGCGTTGAAGGTGGCCGCGCCGAAGCCGAAGCGGCCGTAGATCGTGGCCTCGGAGGCCGTCAGGGCGGCCAGTGGGAAACCGGCCTCGTGCGCCTCGGTGAGGTCCTGCGTCATGAGCCGGCGCAGCAGGCCGCGGCGCGCGTGCGTGGGGCGCACCGTCACCTCGGAGATCAGCCACGCGGGGATGCTGCGCCCCTCCCCCAGGGTCAGCTCGGAGTCCCACGAGCAGAACGTGGCCACGGGCCGTTCCGCCCCGAGGGCCGCGGGCGGGACCGGGTCCGCGGTGTACACCGAGCGCAACCGGGTGCCCGCCGCCCGCAGGGAGCGCAGGATCCGCCGGGTGGCCTCGTCCGTGGGCTCGGAGTCGTGGAAACCCTGGTACACGGCGCGGTTCCACTGCACCGCCTCGGGGTTGTCCGCGAGCGAGCCCTCCCCCACGTGGAACCGCCGCAGCGTGTAGGTGTTGCCCCGTGCGCTGTGGGTGGTCTCGACGGGCTGGTCCTGCGGGGGTGTGGTGCTCATGGTGCTCCTTCGTTCCGTGCACCGGTCCCGGGGTTCCTCCCACGCGGGGGAGAAACCGTTCGGGGCCGTAGGGGTCTCGGGGGTGCGGTGCCCGGCAGCGGGGTCAGCGTGCCGAGCCGTTCGCGGGGGCGGGGTCAGTGCGCCGCCTGGTGCCACGTGCGGCCGGTGCCCACGTTGACGTCCAGCGGGACGGTGAGCTCCGCGGCCCCGGCCATCTCGGTGCGCAGGATCCGCTCCACCTCCTCGCGCTCACCGGGGGCCACCTCCACGATGAGCTCGTCGTGGACCTGCAGCAGCACGCGGGAGCGCAGCTGCCCGTCCCGCAGCGCGCAGTCCACGCCGATCATCGCCTTCTTGATGATGTCCGCGGCCGAGCCCTGGATGGGGGCGTTCAGGGCCATGCGCTCGGCGGCCTGGCGGGCCTGGCGGTTGTCGCTCGTGAGGTCCGGGAGGTAGCGGCGGCGGCCGTCGATGGTCTCGGTGTAGCCCTTGGAACGGGCCTCCTCCACGACGCCGCGCAGGAAGTCCCGCACGCCCCCGAAGCGCTCGAAGTAGCCGCTCATCATGGTCCGGGCCTCGTCCACCCCGATGTGCAGCTGCTGAGAGAGTCCGTAGGAGCTCAGCCCGTAGACGAGGCCATAGCTCATGGCCTTGACCTTGGAGCGCATCTGCGGGGTGACGTCCTCCGGGGCCACGTCGAACACGCGGGAGCCCACGAAGCGGTGCAGGTCCTCACCGCCGCGGAAGGCCTCGATGAGCCCCTCGTCCCCGGACAGGTGCGCCATGATGCGCATCTCGATCTGCGAGTAGTCGGCAGTCATCAGGCACTCGAAGGGCCCCTGGGTGTCCTCCCCCACGACGAAGACGTCCCGGATGCGCTGGCCCTGCTCGGTGCGCACCGGGATGTTCTGCAGGTTGGGCCCGGTGGAGGACAGCCGCCCGGTGGCCGCCACCGTCTGCTGGTAGGTGGTGTGGATGCGCCCGTCCTCGGCAATGGCGTCCCGCAGTCCGGCCACGATCTGCTTGAGCTTGGAGTACTCGCGCCAGTTCATGAGCGCCACGAGGAAGCGTGACCCGGCGGTGTCCGGGGAGACCTTGCCGATCAGGTCCGCGACGGCCGAGGCGTCCGTGGTGTAGCCGGTCTTGGTCTTCTTGGTCTTGGGCAGGCCGAGCTCGTCGAACATCACGGCCTGCAGCTGCTTGGTGGAGCCCAGGTTGACCTCGTGGTCGATCTGGGCCTGGGCCTGCTCGAACGCCTGGTCGATGGGGTGCTGCAGGTCCTCGAACAGGACGTCGATCCCCGGGCGGTCCATGGCGATCCCCGTGGCCTCCATGCGGGCGAGGATCACGGCGAGCGGCATCTCGAGCTCGGTGAGCAGCCCCAACTGCCCGTCCGCCTCGAGCAGTGCCCGCAGGTGCTCGCTCAGTTCGCGGCACGCCCGCCCCAGCGTGGCCTCGCGGACCAGCACGGCGTCGCTGACACCGCCGAGCGCGTCCTCGTCCTCCAGTGCGAGCGCGGTCTGTCCGTGCGCGTCCGCGCCGCCGGTGCTCTCCTCGGCGGCCGGGACCTCGACCTCCAGGTGCTGGGCCAGCTGCGACTCCAGCTCGTAGGAGCGCAGGGCCGGGCGCACGAGGTAACCCGAGAGCTGGACGTCGTCCACCACCCCGGCCAGCACGATGCCCCGCTGGATCAGCCCGTGGTAGAGGTCCTTGAGGCCGTCCACGACCTTGGCCGCGGTGGTGTCTCCGAGCCACTGCTCCACGGCGCGGGTCAGCTCCTGGTCGGCGGCCACGAGGTCCAGGGCCGCGCCCGTGGTGCCCGTGAGCACCAGGGCGGTGACCTCCTCGCCCGAGGGCGCCTTGGGGTCCGCGCTCAGCCGGCGCACGACGACGGGTGCGTCCTGGTCCTGCGCCTCGAGCCAGTCGGCGAACTCCGGGGCGGTGCGCACCCGGGTGACGTCCGTGACGGGGGCGAGCGCGGCGACGTCGTCCCCGGAGGTCTGCGCTGCGAAGGCCTCGAGCAGACGACCGCGCAGCTGGGAGCCGAACTCGAGCTCGTCGAAGACCTCCGCCACGCGCTCCGCGTGCGCCTTTGGCAGGGCCGTCGCGGAGAGGTCGATCTCGAGGGGCAGGTCCGTGACCAGGCGGTTGAGCTTGCGGTTGCGGCGCACGAGCTCCTCGTTCTCTCGCAGCGCCTCGCCCTTCTTGCCGGTGATCTGCCCGGCGTGCTCCAGCAGCGAGTCCACGGGGCCGTAGGCGGTGATCCACTTGGCGGCGAACCCGGGACCGACGCCCGGGACACCCGGGAGATTGTCCGCGGTCTCCCCCGTGAGCGCCGCGAGGTCCGGGTAGTTCTGGGGAGCCACCTTGTACTTCTCGTACACGGCGGCCGCGTCCATCCGGCGCAGGTCCGAGGGCGTGCGACCGGGGTAGACCACGGTGACGTGGTCGGTGATCATCTGGAACGCGTCACGGTCCCCGGAGAACACGAGGACCTCGAAGTCCTCGGCCGCGGCGCGGGAGGCGAGCGTGGCCAGGACGTCGTCCGCCTCGTGCCCCTCCATGGTGACGATCGGCACGCCCAGGGCCTCGAGGACGCGCTGGATGTTGGGAACCTGGCCGTGGAACTCCTCGGGGGTCTCGTCACGGCCGCCCTTGTACTCCCCGTACTCCTGGGAGCGCAGCGTGGGACCCTCGAGGTCGAAGGAAACCACCAGGTGGGTGGGCTTCTCCTCCCGCACCAGCTTGACCATGGTGTTCACGAAGCCGTAGACGCCCTCGGTGTGCACCCCCTCGGAGGTGACGAAGCCCGGGCCGTTGCCGTATTCCGCCGCACGGGAGAGCGCGAAGAAGGCGCGGAACGCCAGGGAGTGGCCGTCGATGAGCAGCAGCCGCTTCTCCGGGCGGGACACCGGCTCGGGCAGGGGCACCTGCTGCGGGGCGTCGGTCTTCTCGCCGATCACCACCGTGCGGGGTGCGCTCGGATCCTGGCTGGGCTGCTGGCTCGTCTCGGTCACGCCCCCATCCTAGGGGCAGCCCCGGACAGGCACGGGCGCTTCGCCTCAGGCCACCTGGTTGATGATGGCCTCCGCGACCTCGCGCATGGACAGCCGGCGGTCCATCGAGGTCTTCTGGATCCAGCGGAACGCCTCGGGCTCGGAGAGGCCCATCTTGGTCTGCAGCAGGGACTTGGCCCGTTCCACGAGCTTGCGGGTGGCGAACTGCTCCTTCATGTCCGCGACCTCGTTCTCGAGCGCGGCGATCTCCTCGAAACGCGACATCGCGATCTCGATGGCCGGCACCACGTCGTCGACCGTGAAGGGCTTGACCACGTACGCCATGGCCCCGGCCTCCCGGGCGCGCTCCACGAGCTCGCGCTGGCTGAACGCGGTCAGCAGGACCACGGGGGCGATCCGGTCCGCGGCGATCTGCTCGGCCGCGGTGATCCCGTCCATCACGGGCATCTTCACGTCCATGAGCACGAGGTCCGGGCGGTGCTCGGTGGCCAGGGCGACGGCGCGCTCACCGTTCTCGGCCTGCGCCACCACGCGGTAGCCGGCGTCCTCGAGCATCTCCACGATGTCCATGCGGATCAGGGCCTCGTCCTCGGCGACCACCACGGTCCGGGGGGTGGCGCCGGTGGTGTCCGCGCCGGACGCGGCCTGCGCGGAGACGGAGTCGCGAGTCTCGGCGTGGGGTTCGGATGCACTGGGGTCAGGTGCGGGGGATTCGGGTGCGTGGGGCGTATCCGTCACGGGCACTCCTCGGTTCGGGGGTCGTCTGCCTGCTCTCGACACCGAATCCAACCACGTGAGCGGCCTGGGCACCCCGTGAGACACGGCACAGTGCGGTCTCCGGCGGAGTCATCGGGCGCACCCGGTGTCCCCCTCATGCTAGACCCCGTCGTGTATGCTGTGAGCCGCGCGGGGCCGGGACCCCCGGTCCTCCGCGCTCCAGGGCCGCCCGACGGCGACCCCGCCCCAGCCCAAGTGGCGGAATCGGCAGACGCGCCGCACTCAAAATGCGGTATGGAAACATGTGTGGGTTCGAGTCCCACCTTGGGCACCGCGAACGACCCGGTCAGAGCACCGCGAGAACGGCCCCGTTGACACGGGGCCGTTCGTCGTCGACACGCCCCCGTGCCCCCCGCCCTCGCTGCGCCGCGCGGTGCGGCACCCGCCGCAAGGCGCCTGCAACGGCCGACGGCGCGGGGTGCCGGTCCCGAAGAACCGCGCCCCGCGCCGTCGTCACGCCCCGGAGGGCTCAGCCGATCACGGCTCGCGCCAGGACGCCGAGCCCGGCAGGCTCAGGCCCCACGGACGGATGCCCTCGTGCGGCTCGCGCTGCGGGGCCTCCCCCGCGTCCTGGAGGTCGCCCACGCGGTGGACCTTGACCAGGTTGGTGGAACCGGCGTGCCCGGGGGGCGAACCGGCGCAGATGACCACCATGTCCTCGGTGTCCGCGAGGTCGTACTCGAGGAGGTAGTGGTCCACCTGGCGCGTCATGTCGTCGGTGTGCTCCACGCGGTCCACGCGGATGGGCTGCACGCCCCACAGCAGCTGCAGCCAGGACTGCACGCTCTTCTCGGGCGTGAAGGCGAGGATCGGGCGGTCCGGGCGCAGCCGGGACAGCCGCCGGGCCGAGTCACCGGACTGGGTGAACGTGCAGATGTAGCTCACGTCCAGCTGCCGGGCGATCGTCACCGCGGCGCGGGTGATCGCGCCGCCGCGGGTGCGGGGCTCGGTGCCCAGCGGGGGCATGCGGTCCATGCCCTCGGTCTCGGTGGCCTCGATGATGCTGGCCATGGTCTCGAGCGTCTTGATGGGGTACTTGCCCACCGAGGTCTCACCCGAGAGCATCACGGCGTCGGCGCCGTCGAGCACCGCGTTCGCGCAGTCCGAGGCCTCCGCGCGCGTGGGGCGGGGGTTGTCGATCATGGACTCGAGCACCTGGGTGGCCACGATCACGGGCTTGGCCCAGCGCCGGGCCAGCTCGATGGCGCGCTTCTGCACGATCGGCACCGCCTCCAGCGGCAGCTCCACGCCGAGGTCCCCGCGGGCGACCATGATGCCGTCGAACGCGTCGATGATCTCGTGCAGGGCGTCCACGGCCTGGGGCTTCTCGATCTTGGCGATCACGGGGATCTTGCGCCCCTCCTCCGCCATGATCTCGTGCACGCGGGTGATGTCCTCGGCGTTGCGCACGAAGGACAGCGCAATGATGTCGACGCCGCGCTGCAGGGCCCAGCGCAGGTCCGCCTCGTCCTTCCCGCTCAGGGCGGGAACGTTCACAGCCACGCCCGGCAGGTTGATGCCCTTGTGGTCGGACACGGTCCCGGGGACCACCACCTCCGTGGTGACGTCCGTGTCGGTCACGGCCGTGGCGCGCAGGGCCACCTTGCCGTCGTCGATCAGCAGCGGGTCCCCCACGGACACGTCCCCGGGCAGGCCCTTGTGGGTCGTGGAGCAGCGCTCCCGGGTGCCCGGCACGTCCTCCACGGTGATGGTGAAGGTGTCCCCCACCGCGAGGTCGTGGGGCCCGTCAGAGAAGCTGCCGAGGCGGATCTTGGGGCCCTGCAGGTCCGCGAGGATGGCCACGGTGGCACCGAGCTCCTCGCTCGCGCGCCGCAGGTTCTCGTAGGACGCGCTGTGCACGGAGTGGTCCCCGTGGCTCATGTTCAGCCGCGCGACGTTCATTCCGGCCTGGATGGCTCGGGTGATGTTCTCGTGGGACGAGATGGCGGGGCCGATGGTGGCAACGATCTTCGCTCGACGCATGTGGTGACTCCCTTTCGGAGAGCGGATGGCTGGCACACACGGAAGAAGCGGCCGGGCCGGGCAGCCCACGCTGCTCGGCCGCGGCCGCTTCGCCGATGTTGCTCCCCAGCCTAGCAATCCGGGCGGGTCGGCGGTATGAGCGGACACATGTCCCGGTGGTTCCTGGCTCACACCCGGGGGACGCCCGGGCCACCCCCGGGGGACGACCGTCTCAGAGGCTCAGGTCGATGGCCCGCTCGGAGGGCTCCACGGGCTCCGGCAGGCGGGTCTGGCCCGTGAGGTGGCGCTCCACGTGCGCGGCGCACGCCCGGCCCTCGGCGATCGCCCAGACCACGAGGGACTGCCCGCGCCCGGCGTCCCCGCACGAGAACACGCCGTCCACCGCGGTCATGTAGGTCTCGTCCCGGGCCACGTTGCTGCGCTCGTCCAGGGCCACCGGCAGCTGCTCGGTGAGCTCCTGGGACTCGTTGCCCGTGAACCCGAGGGCCAGGAACACAAGGTCCGCCGGCAGCACCCGCTCCGTGCCGGGGCGGGGCACGCGGGAGCCGTCCTCCCGGTACTCGGTCTCGGCCACGCGCAGTCCGGTGACGTGTCCGCCCTCCCCCACGAACTCCACGGTGGAGGCCAGGTAGCTGCGCTCCCCGCCCTCCTCGTGGGACGTGGAGACCTCGAAGACCCGGGGCATCATGGGCCAGGGCTCCGCGTCTGCGCGGTCCACCGGCGGCTTGCGGCCGATGGCCAGCGACGTCACCGACGCCGCCCCCTGGCGCAGGGCCGTGCCGATGCAGTCCGAGCCGGTGTCCCCGCCGCCGAGCACGATCACGTGCTTGCCGTGCGCGTCGATGGGATCGGGGACCTCGTCCCCCTCCACCAGGTGGTTGGAGCGCACGAGGTAGTCCATGGCGTAGTGCACGCCCTCCAGGTCCCGTCCGGGGATCTCCAGGTCCCGAGGACGGGTGGCCCCGGTGGCCACGATCACGGCGTCGTAGCGCCGACGCAGCACGTCCCACGTGATGTCCCTGCCGATCTCCACACCGGGCCGGAACTTGGTGCCCTCCTGGCGCATCACGTCCAGGCGCCGCTCCAGCACGGACTTCTCGAGCTTGAAGTCCGGGATGCCGTAGCGCAGCAGTCCACCGATGCGGTCGTCCCGCTCGTACACGGCCACCGTGAAACCTGCCTGGGTCAGCTGCTGGGCGGCCGCGAGACCCGCCGGTCCGGAACCCACCACGGCCACGGTCCGGCCCACGAGCCGCTGGGGGATGTGGGGGGCGATCAGCCCGTCCTCGAACGCCTTCTCCCCGATCGCGTACTCCACCTGCTTGATGGTCACGGGCTGCTGGTTGATGCCCAGCACGCACGACGACTCGCACGGCGCGGGGCACACGCGCCCGGTGAATTCCGGGAAGTTGTTGGTCGCGTGCATCCGCTCGGACGCCTCGCCCCACTGCTCCCGCCACACGAGGTCGTTCCACTCGGGGATCAGGTTGCCCAGGGGGCAGCCCTGGTGGCAGAACGGCACGCCGCAGTCCATGCAGCGGCCCGCCTGCTCGTGCAGCACGCCGGCCTGCTGGCGCTGCTGCACCTCTTTCCAGTCCATCAGCCGCACCGGGACGGGACGCTTGGGGCGGTCCTCACGCTCGCGGACCTTCAGGAAACCACGGGGATCAGCCACGGCCGGTCACCTCCAGAATCTTGTGCCAGGTGCCGTCGCCGTCCGGGTCCTCGCCCTCGGCTTCGGCCTCGTTGCGCAGTGCGAGCACCGCGGAGTAGTCCCGCGGGAGCACCTTGGTGATGCGGGTCAGGCTCTGCTGCGGGTCCGCGAGCAGCTGCGCGGCGAACGCGGAGCCGGTTTCCTCGCCGTGGCGCTTGAGCAGGTCCAGGACCAGCTCGCGGTCCTCACGGTCCAGCTGCTCGAAGCGCAGCTCGCCCTTCTCCCGGGCCTGCCGGTTGACGTCGAGCTCGTCGAGGTCCAGCACGTAGGCCACTCCCCCGGACATGCCCGCACCGAAGTTGCGTCCGGTCTCCCCCAGGACGAGGGCGACGCCGCCGGTCATGTACTCGCAGCCGTGGTCACCGATGCCCTCGACCACCGCGGTGGCCCCGGAGTTGCGCACCAGGAAGCGCTCGCCCACCACGCCGTTGAAGAACATCTCACCGCTCGTGGCGCCGTAGCCGATCACGTTGCCCGCGATCACGTTCTCGTGCGCCACGAGGTCCGCGTCCCGCGGGGGCCGCACCACGATCCGCCCACCGGAGAGCCCCTTGCCGGTGTAGTCGTTGGCGTCCCCCTCGAGCCGCAGGGTGATTCCCCGCGGGATGAACGCGCCGAGGGACTGCCCGGCCTCGCCGGTGAGGGTCACGTCGATCGTGTCGTCGGCGAGCTCCTCGGTGCCCAGGGCACTGGTCACGGTGTAGCCGAGCATGGTGCCCACGGCGCGGTCCGTGTTGACCACCCGTTCCTGCACCCGCACCGGCTCGGCACGCTCGATGGCCGGCGCCGCAAGCGGGATGAGCCGGTTGTCGAAGTGCTTCTCGAGTTCGTGGTCCTGGGAGCCCGTGTTGCGCAGCCCGTCCGTGACGCCCTCCGCGCGGAAGGAGTCCAGCACGGGGCTCAGGTCCAGGCCCTTGGCCTTCCAGTGCTCCACGGCCTCCCGGGTGCGCAGCACCTCGGCGTGGCCCACGGCCTCCTCGATGCTGCGGAAGCCGAGCTGCGCGAGGTGCTCGCGGACCTCCTGCGCGATGAACTCGAAGAAGTTCACCACGTGCTCCGCCTTGCCCGTGAACCGCGAGCGCAGCTCGGGGTTCTGGGTGGCCACGCCCACGGGGCACGTGTCCAGGTGGCACTTGCGCATCATGATGCAGCCCTCCACCACCAGCGGCGCGGTGGCGAAGCCGAACTCCTCGGCCCCGAGCAGTGCGGCAACGACGACGTCCCGGCCGGTCTTGAGCTGCCCGTCCGCCTGCACCACCACGCGTTCGCGCAGCCCGTTGAGCCGCAGGGTCTGCTGGGTCTCTGCGAGACCGAGCTCCCAGGGCATGCCCGCGTGCTTGAGCGAGTTCAGCGGGGCGGCGCCGGTTCCGCCGTCGTGGCCGGAGACCAGCACGACGTCGGCCTTGGCCTTGGTCACGCCCGCCGCGACCGTGCCGATGCCCCGCTCCGAGACGAGCTTGACGTGCACGCGCGCCCTGGGGTTGGAGCGCTTGAGGTCGTAGATGAGCTGGGCGAGGTCCTCGATCGAGTAGATGTCATGGTGCGGTGGCGGGGAGATCAGGGACACCCCGGGGGTCGAGTGGCGCGTGCGGGCGATCCACGGGTAGACCTTCTGGGCCATGAGCTGCCCGCCCTCGCCGGGCTTGGCGCCCTGGGCCATCTTGATCTGCAGGTCGTCCGCGGAGGCCAGGTAGAGGCTGGTCACCCCGAACCGGCCCGAGGCGACCTGCTTGATGGCCGAGCGGCGCTCGGGGTCCACGAGCCGCTCGACGTCCTCGCCGCCCTCTCCCGTGTTGGACTTGGCGCCCAGCCGGTTCATGGCGATCGCGAGGGTCTCGTGGGCCTCCATGGAGATGGACCCGTAGCTCATGGCACCGGTGGAGAAGCGCTTGACGATCTCGCTCACGGGCTCGACCTCGTCGATGTCAACCGGCTCACGCGTGGACTCGAAGGTCATCAGCCCGCGCAGGGACGCGATCTCCCGCGCCTGGCTGTCCACCCGCTGCGTGTAGGACTTGAAGATGTCGTAGCGCCCGGTGCGCGTGGCGTGCTGCAGCCGGAACACCGTGTGGGGGTCGAAGAGGTGGCGGGGACCCTCGCGGCGCCAGTCGTACTCGCCGCCGGTCGCGAGGTCCCGGTGGGGTTCGGTGACGCCGTCCTCGGGGTAGGCCAGCCGGTGGCGGACCTCGGTCTCGGCGGCGATGACGTCCAGGCCCACGCCCTCGATCTGCGTGCGGGTGCCCGCGAAGTAGTCGGCCACGAGCTCGCTCGAGAGCCCGAGCGCCTCGAAGGTCTGGGCACCGCAATAGGACTGCACGGTGGAGATGCCCATCTTGGACATGATCTTCTGCACGCCCTTGCCGAGCGCGGTGATGAGGTTCGCGACCGCCTGCTCCTCGGTGACCCCCTGGATCTCCCCGCGGCGCACGAGCTCCTCGGCGGACTCCATGGCCAGGTACGGGTTCACGGCGGAGGCCCCGTAGCCCAGCAGCAGCGCCACGTGGTGGACCTCGCGCACGTCACCGGACTCCACGATCAGCGCCACCCGGGTGCGGGTGGCCGAGCGCAGCAGGTGGTGGTGCACCGCGGAGGTCAGCAGCAGGGACGGGATGGGGGCCCACACGCCGTTGGAGTCCCGGTCCGAGATGATCACGAACTGCACGCCCCGGTTCACGGCCGCGGAGACCTTCTCGCAGATCTCCGCGATCCGCTCCGCGAGGGAGCGGGCGCCGTCGAGCGGGCGGTAGAGCCCGCGCACGCGCAGACTCAGCGCGGCGCCGTCGTCGTCGTCCAGGTGCGCGAACTGGTCCAGCTGGTCGTTGTCGATCACCGGGAAGTCCAGCCGGATCTGGCGGGTGCGGCACTGCTGCGGGGAGAGCATGTTGCCCATGGGCCCCACGGCGCCGGCCATGGAGGTGACCAGCTCCTCGCGGATCGCGTCCAGCGGCGGGTTGGTGACCTGCGCGAAGGACTGCACGAAGTAGTCGTAGAGCAGCCGCGAGCGGTTGGAGAGCACGGCCACCGGGGTGTCGGTGCCCATGGCGTAGATGGGCTCGGCGCCCGCTGTGGCCATGGGGCCGATGATCTTCTTCAGCTCTTCCTCGGTGTATCCGAAGGTCTTCTGCCGCAACCGCACGGAGCGCGGCGGGTGCGTCATGTGCTCGCGCTCGGGCAGCTCCGAGATGGGGCGCACGGAGTCCCGCACCCAGTCCTGCCACGGACGGGAGGCCGCGAGTTCGGCCTTGATCTCGGCGTCCTCGACGATCCGGCCCTCGTCCGTGTCCACGAGGAACATGGTGCCCGGGGAGACCCGGCCCTTGCGCACGATCCTGCGCTGGCCCACGTCCACCACGCCCACCTCGGAGGCGAAGACCACCAGGCCGTCCTCGGTCTGCCAGTAGCGCCCGGGGCGCAGACCGTTGCGGTCCAGCACCGAGCCCACGCGCACGCCGTCCGTGAAGGACACGCACGCCGGCCCGTCCCACGGCTCCATGAGGGTGGAGTGGTACTCGTAGAACGCCCGCAGCTGCGGGTCCATGGTCTCGTGGTTCTGCCACGCCTCCGGGATCAGCAAGAGCATGGTCTCGGTGACGGGGCGCCCCGCGAGCTGCAGCAGCTCCGCGACCTCGTCGAGGGACTGCGAGTCCGAGGCCCCCTCGGAGCAGATGGGGAACAGGTCCTCGGGCTGGCGGCCCAGCACGGGCCCGGACATCGAGGACTGGCGGGCGCGCATCCAGTTGCGGTTGCCCACCACGGTGTTGATCTCCCCGTTGTGCGCCAGGGTGCGCATGGGCTGGGCCAGCGGCCAGGAGGGGAACGTGTTCGTGGAGAAGCGCGAGTGCACCACCGCGAGCTTCGTCTCGAAGCGCGGGTCGGAGAGGTCCGGGTAGAAGGGCTCCAGCTGCGCGGTGGTCAGCATCCCCTTGTACACGAGGGTGCGCGAGGAGAAGGACGGGAAGTACACGCCGTACTTGTTCTGGGCGCGCTTGCGCACGCGGAACACCTTCTGGTCCAGCTCGCGCTGCGCGGCCACGGGGTCGTACGACGCCGCGTCCCGCGCGAACAGGGACGCGGCGCGCTCGTTGTGGCGCCCGTCCGAGACGAAGAACTGGACGAACGTGGGCATCACCGCGCGCGCGGAGGTGCCCACGGCGTCGTCGACCACCGGCACGTCCCGCCAGCCCAGCACGGAGAGGTGCTCCATGCGGGCGAGCTCCTCGAGCGCGCAGCGCAGCTCGTCCAGGTGGTGCCCACCCGTGGGCATGAACGCCGTGCCCACGGCGTAGGCTCCCTGCGGCGGCAGCGTGAAGTCCACGGCCTCCCGCAGGAACGCGTCCGGGACCTGGGTGAGGATCCCGGCGCCGTCCCCGGTGCCCTCGTCCCCGCCCACGGCACCGCGGTGCTCCAGGTTGCGCAGGGCCGTCAGGGCGGCGTCGACGACGTCGTGGGAGGCCACGCCGTCGAGGGTCGCGACCACCGCGAGGCCGCAGGCGTCCTTCTCGTCCTCGGCGCGGTACAGGCCCTGGTCCTGCGGGACTGCGGAGAAGCGCTCGAACGGGGAGACGACCTCGGGCCCGTGGGGCGCGGTCTCGTGCTCGGGGGTCCCCTGTGCGGGAACGTGCTGCTGAGTCATGACGGAGCTCCTCACCAAGGGGTGGGCTGGTCTGGTGCGTCGACGAAGCCCGGGAACACTCGGTGGGTGTGCGGCGGGCGTCGTGAGATCCTGTGACGCCGGTGTCCGCCCCGTTGCGGAAAGGAAGCGGCTCTGCTGCGAGCCGAGGATCGGACCGGGCAGCCGTGTGGATGGGCGGTTGCGCGGTGCCTGGGTAACGTACCACGTAGTACACATCACAGCCGCGCGGGGACGGGCCATTCCAGCATGTGGACCACGGATGCCGAGAGGCCCCGGACCGCGGGGTCCGGGGCCTCTCAGCACGGGTCGCACCGCCCGCGGCGGGGCTCTCAGGAGGAGTGCGTGGGCTGGGGCTGCCGTGCCACGCCCGACTCCTGCGCAGTGCCGCGCCCGGTACGTCGGCCGAGCAGCACGTAGAGCACAATCCCGCCGAGCACGATGAGCAGGGAGGTCCACACGTGCACCCGGACCCCGGCGACCATCAGCGCAGGATCCACGCGCAGGAACATCTCGATGAGCATCCGCCCCACGCCGTAGTAGACCATGTACAGGGCGAAGATCCGCCCGTGGGTATTCCCTACGCGCCGGTCCACGAGCAGCAGCACCACCACGCCCAGCAGGTCCCACAGGCTCTCGTAGAGGAACGTGGGGTGGAACAGGGTGTCCGGGGGCAGCCCCTGAGGGAAGTTCGGGGACAGGGGGGAGATCTCCAGGCCCCACGGCAGCGTGGTGGGCTTGCCGAACAGCTCCTGGTTGAACCAGTTCCCCCACCGGCCCACGGCCTGGGCCAGCAGCAGCGCCGGGGCCACGCAGTCCGCGAACACGTGCAGCGGGATCCCGTTGCGGCGGGAGACCACCCAGGCGGCGGCGGCTCCGAAGAGCACGGCGCCCATGATGCCGAGCCCGCCCTCCCAGATCCGCAGCACGGCCAGCGGGTCCGCCCCGGGGCCGAAGTACCCGCGGGGGTCCGTGACCAGCACGTGGTACGCACGGGCGCCGACGATCCCGGCGATCACCGCCCAGAACACGATGTCCCACAGCACGTCCGGGTCCTGCCCGCGGCGCCGCCAGCGCTTCATGGTCAGCCACACGGCCAGTGCCATGCCCACCAGGATGCACAGCGCGTAGAAGTGGATGGTCAGGAAGCCCAGGTGGATGCTGCTGGTCCCCGGCGAGGGAATCGCGGCGGGCAGCAGCGCGGGCGTCATGCGCGCCCCGCGAGCTCGGCGGCGAGGCGTCCCACGGCCTCGGCACCGCCCTCGCCGAGGGCCCGCACGAGGGCGGTGCCCACGATCACGCCGTCCGCGTAGCGGCCGATCTCCAGCACGTGCTCCCGGCGGGACACCCCCAGGCCCACGCACACCCGCTGCGCACCGGCGGCCCGCGCCCGGGCCACGACGTCCTCCGCGGCCGAGGAGACCTCGTCCCGGGCGCCCGTGACGCCCATGACCGAAACGGCGTAGAGGAAGCCCGAGGCCGCGGCCACGGTCATGTCCATGCGCTCACGGGTGGTGGAGGGCGCCACCAGGAAGATCCGGTCCAGCCCGTGCTCCTCGGAGGCGGCGAACCACTGCCCCGCCTCGTCCGGGATGAGGTCCGGGGTGATGATCCCGGCTCCCCCGGCCTCCGCCAGCCGGCGCGCGAACTCGTCCACGCCGGTCTGCAGCACGGGGTTCCAGTAGGTCATGACCACGGGCACCGCGTCCGTCTGCTCGGCCACGGCGCGCACCACGGTGAACACGTCCGCCACGTGGAAGCCGTTGGCCAGGGACTGCGTGGTCGCGGCCTGGATCACGGGCCCGTCCATCACGGGGTCCGAGTACGGGATGCCGATCTCGATGACGTCCGCGCCGTTGCGGCCCAGGGCCACCGCGGCCGCCACCGACTCCTCGAGGTTGGGGTACCCCGCGGGGAGGTAGCCCACGAGCGCGGGGCGTCCTTCGTCGCGGCACTGCTCGATCCGGCGGGACAGCGCGGACTCGCCGCGGTCCGTGAGGCCCGCGGGAAGGATCCGCGCGGCCAGCCCGGTGGGTGCGGTCTCAGGGGTTCCGGTGGTGCTCACAGCTGTTCGCCTTTCTGTCCCACGCGTTCCTCGTGGCTGTCCTGCGGGAGCATGTCGAACCACTCCGCGGCCGTGGCGACGTCCTTGTCCCCACGCCCGGACAGGGACACCACGATGATCTTCTCCGCCGCGGCCTCCGTGCCGAGCTCCTCGACCCAGCGCTCGGCCACCGCCCGCGCGCCGGCCAGGGCGTGCGAGGACTCGATGGCCGGGATGATGCCCTCGGTGAGGCACAGCAGCCGGAAGGCGTCCATGGCCTGTTCGTCGGTCACGGCCTCGTAGGACACGCGCCCGATCGAGTGCAGGTAGGAGTGCTCCGGGCCGACCGCCGGGTAGTCCAGGCCCGCGGAGATCGAGTGGGACTCCACGGTCTGCCCGTCGGTGTCCTGCATCAGGAACGTCCTCGCGCCGTGCAGCACGCCCGGGCGGCCCAGGGAGATGGTTGCCGCGTGCCGACCGGTGGACACGCCGTCGCCGCCGGCCTCGTTGCCGTAGAGCTGCACGGAGGCGTCGTCCAGGAAGCCGTGGAAGATCCCGATCGCGTTGGAGCCGCCGCCCACGCACGCGGTCACGGCGTCCGGCAGGCGACCGGCCTGCTCGAGGATCTGCGCGCGGGCCTCCTCGCCGATCTGCTCGTGGAAGTAGCGGACCATGGCGGGGAACGGGTGGGGTCCGGCGGCCGTGCCCAGCAGGTAGTGCGTGGTGTCCACCGAGGCCACCCAGTCCCGCAGGGCCTCGTTGATGGCGTCCTTCAGGGTGCGGGAGCCGTTGCTCACCGCCACCACCTCGGCGCCGAGCAGGCGCATCCGGGCCACGTTCAGCGCCTGGCGCCGGGTGTCCTCCTCGCCCATGTAGACGGTGCACTGCATCCCGAACAGGGCCGCGGCGGTCGCGGTGGCCACACCGTGCTGGCCCGCGCCGGTCTCGGCGATCAGCCGGGTCTTGCCCATGCGCCGGGCCAGCAGGGCCTGGCCCAGCACGTTGTTGATCTTGTGGGAACCGGTGTGGTTGAGGTCCTCGCGCTTGAGGAACACGCGCACCCCGAGGGCCGGCCCGAAGCGCTCCGCCTCGGTCAGCAGCGAGGGCCGGCCCGAGTAGTCGCGGGAGAGCCGGGAGAACTCGGCGAGGAACTCCTCGTCCGTGCGGGCCTTCTCGAAGGTCTCGGTGAGCTCGTCGAGCGCCGCCACGAGGGACTCGGGCATCCAGCGTCCGCCGAAGTCCCCGAAGTACGGGCCGGGGGCGTCGCGCAGGGAGCCCGCGGCGGCGTCGTCGGCTTGCTGCGCCTGTGCGGCGGCGTGCTCGGCCTGGGCCGCGGGCGGGGTGGCCCCGGCCAGGAACTCGCCGCGCGCCAGGGCTGCCACCTCGCGGAAGCGGGCGATCCTCTGGGCGGGGTCCGTGGCGGTGACGAGCGCCTCCCCGGCGAGCACGGCGTGGGCGCCGTGGCCCGCGTACAGCCGGATCTGGTCCTCCCCGGCCACCCCGGACTCCGCGACCAGCACGGCGCCCTCCGGGGCCAGCGGGGCGAGCCGACCGAAGGTGTGCACGTCCACGTCCAGGCTCTTGAGGTCCCGGGTGTTCACGCCGATGATGCGCGCCCCGGCCGCAACGGCGCGCGCCACCTCGTCCTCGGTGTGGGTCTCCACGAGGGCGTGCATGCCCAGGTGGTGGGTGAGCTCCAGCAGCCGGGCGAGCGCGGCGTCGTCGAGTGCGGCCACGATCAGCAGCACGAGGTCCGCACCGTGGGCGCGGGCCTCCCACACCTGGTACTCCTCGACCACGAAGTCCTTGCGCAGCACGGGGATCCCCACCGCGCGCCGCACGGCGTCGAGGTCCGCGAGGGAACCCCCGAAGCGGCGCTGCTCGGTGAGCACCGAGATCACGGATGCGCCCCCGCGCTCGTACGCCGAGGCGAGCTCCGCGGGATCCGTGATCTGCGCGAGCGCGCCCTTGGAGGGGCTCGAGCGCTTGACCTCCGCGATGACCTGCACGGAGGCAGGGTCCGAGCCCCGCAGGGCCGCCTCCGCGTCGAGCGCGGGCGTCTGCTCGGCGGCCGCGCGCTGCACCTCATGCAGGCTCACCTGCGCCCTGCGGGTCTCGAGGTCCTCGCGCACCCCCTCGATGATCCTGTCCAGCACCGTGCCGGTGTGCTGCTGCGTCATGCGTCTCCCTCGTCCTGTGCCTGCTCCGCGGCCGCGCGTCCGCAGACGCGCGCCGCACTGATGGCAACGGCCAGTTCCCCGCTCGAGGAACTGGCCGTCATCCGGTGACTTCGATCCTGGCCGCGCCGCTGATCAGTGGCGCGGGCTCAGTGCGCGGCGGTCTTGGCGCCGCCCTTGCCGTAGCCCATGGCCTTGAGCACCCCGCCCACGATCAGCCCGACCACGATGAAGCCGATGCCCACCACGGTCACGGCCACGGAGGCGTTGACGAATCCCACGCAGCCCACGATGACGCCCACGGTCATCACCGCCACGCAGGCCCATCCGGCCACCGTGTTGCCGTGACCCACCGCGGCGGTGTGGTCCAGGATGATCTGATCGGTGTTCGACATGCGTGTCCACTCTCCCGTGCCGGTCGAGCCTGCGGCTCGTGCTGTGCCGGACCCGCGTGCAGCGGGGTCCGAGTCTTCTCTGCGCCCATTGTGCCACTTCCCGGGGCGCTCGGTGGGCACCGCGCGGCTCACGCGTCCCCGGTGGGGTCCTCGCCGCGGGTCAGGGCGTCCCACGTGTCGATGTCGTCCGCGTGCTCGGCGGCCTGGGTCTCCCCCGCGGTGCTCGGCGCCGCCGCGTCGGGCGCACCCCCGGTGGCCGACGCCGCCGTCCCCGCCGCGGTGGACCCCGGCCCGGCGCTCGGGGCGCCCTTCCGCCCCGGCGCGTCCGCGGGGTCGGGCCCGGTGGGGGACGTCACGGACTCGTTGACGGCCGGGGCGCCCCGGTCGTAGCGCCGGGAGGCGCGACCGCGGACCCGCTGGGCCACGAGCACGAGCCACACGCCGCACACGGCCAGCAGCACGGCGGCCGCGACCGCAGCCCACGGCCATCCCGTCATGGTGTAGTCCCCGCCGGCGTTGAGCACGCCGGTCTGGCGGCCCACCGCAGGCTGCGCGGCCGCGCGGGGATCCGCGGTCACCGCCAGCACGGCGACGACGCCGCCCACGCCCGCGAGTGCCACGACGGCGCCCACCACGGTGCGCAGCACGCGCCCGCCGAGGGCGGAGGCCACCGCGGCCACGGCGGCGACGAGACCCAGGGCGGTGACGGCCGGAGCGGCGTCGGCGCCGGTGACGTCCACCGTGACCGGCTGCAGGGACGTAGTCACGGCGGCGTGGATCCACGTGAGCGTGGTGGTGCCGAACAGGGCGAGCGCGCACAGCAGGGTGCTCAGGACGGCGGGGGCGGTGCGACGCAGCACGGGGTGCTCCTCGGGGGTTGCGGTGACGGCGCGCTCAGCGCGAGAGCGGACGCAGCGACTGGGCGATCAGCGCGGCGCGCAGGGGCGCGGTGGCCTTGTTCAGGGACTCCTGGGCCTCGGCCTCGGGCTCGGAGTCCGCCACGATACCCCCGCCGGCCTGGACGTACGCCCGGCCCTCGATCAGCAGGGCCGTGCGGATCGCGATGGCCATGTCCATGTTCCCGGCGAAGTCCATGTAGCCCACCACGCCGCCGTAGACCGCGCGCCGCAGGGGCTCGTACTCGTCCAGCAGCTGCAGGGCCCGCGGTTTGGGGGCACCGGAGAGGGTCCCGGCGGGGAACGTGGCGGCGAGGACGTCGTACGCGGTGACGTCCTCGCGCATCGTGGCCACCACGGTGGAGCACAGGTGCATGATGTGGCTGAAGCGCTCGATCTCCATGAACTCGCTCACGTCCACGCTGCCGGGCTCGGCCACCTTGGAGAGGTCGTTGCGTGCGAGGTCCACGAGCATGAGGTGCTCCGCCCGCTCCTTGTGGTCCGCGAGCAGGTCCTGGCCCAGGGCGAGGTCCTCGTCCACGGTGGCCCCGCGCGGCCGGGAGCCGGCGATCGGGTGGGTCACGGCCTGGCGACCGGTGACGGTCACGAGCGCCTCGGGCGAGGAGCCCACGATCGAGTAGGGCCTGCCCTCGGCGTCCTCGAACGAGTAGAGGTACATGTACGGGCTCGGGTTGATCCGGCGCAGGGTGCGGTAGACGTCCAGCGAGCTGGCTTCGCACGCCGCCTCGAAGCGGCGCGAGACCACCACCTGGAAGATCTCTCCGTCCACGATGGCCTGCTTGCCGCGGTCGATCGCGGACATGAACAGCTCGCGGTCCCAGGACTGCTCCACGGCGGTCTCCAGGTCCACGGTCCCCGGCTGCGCCACGGAGACCGTGCTGCGCTCCAGGGGGGTGGCCAGGCGCTGGACCATGGAGCGCAGGCGCGCCACGGCGTCGTGGTAGGCCTCGTCCACGTTCTCGTCCGTGCCGTTGAGGTTCACGGCGTTGGCCACGAGCAGCACCGAGCCGTCCTTGTTGTCGAGCACCGCCATGTCCGAGACCAGGTTCATGGCGAGCTCGGGCACGCGCAGGTCGTCCTCGGGCGGGTGGGGCAGCTTCTCCCAGTGCCGCACGGCCTCCCAGCCCACGAAGCCGACCATGCCACTGGTCAGGGGCGGGACGTCCTCGAACGGCTCGGTGTGCAGCAGCGCCATGGTCGCGCGCAGCGCCTCGAGGGGGTCACCGTCCGTGGGAGCGCCCGACGGCGCGTCGCCGAGCCAGTGCGCCTGCCCGTCCCGCGCGGTGAGGGTGGCCACGGAGCCCGCACCCACGAACGAGTAGCGGGACCACACCCCGCCCTCCGCGGCGGACTCCAGCAGGAACGTGCCGGGCCGCGCCGTCCCGTCCCGGGCGACGAGGGCGCGGTAGAGACCCACCGGGGTCAGCGCGTCCGCGAGCACGGTCATGCGCACCGGGACCACCCGGCGCGTGGCCGCGTGCTCCCGGAACTGCTCCAGGGTGGGGGTGATGGTGCCGAGCTCCTGCAATCTAGACCGCCTGTTCCGCGTGGAGGTCCCGCCCGTCGAAGCACGTGCGCGAACCCGTGTGGCATGCTGCGCCGGTCTGGTCCACCCGCACGAGCAGGGCGTCGCCGTCGCAGTCCAGGTGCACCGAGTGCACCCGCTGGATGTGTCCCGAGGTGTCCCCCTTGCGCCAGTACTCCTGGCGGGAGCGGGACCAGAACGTGACCCGGCCCTCCGTGAGGGTGCGGCGCAGGGCCTCGTCGTCCATCCAGCCGAGCATGAGCACCTCGCCGGTGTCGTGCTGCTGGACCACAGCGGCCACGAGGCCCGCGGCGTCGCGGGTCAGCCGCCGGGCGATCTCCGGGTCCAGGCCGCCGGTGGCGGGTGCGGGGTGCGTGCCGCTCATCAGCGCACCTCGTGGCCCGCGGCGCGCAGGGCCGCCTTGACGTCGCCGATCGCGTGGTCGGGCCCGAAGTGGAACACGGAGGCCGCGAGCACGGCGTCCGCGCCGGCGGCCACCGCCGGCGGGAAGTGCTCGGGGGAGCCCGCGCCGCCGGAGGCGATGAGGGGCACCCCCACCACCTCGCGGACCGCGGAGATCATCTCCAGGTCGAAGCCCTCGCGCGTGCCGTCCGCGTCCATGGAGTTCAGCAGGACCTCCCCCACCCCGCGCTCCTCGGCCTCACGGGCCCACTGCAGGGCGTCCAGGCCGGTGAGCGTGCGGCCACCGCGCGTGGTGACCTCGAAGCCCGAGGCCGTGTTCCCCGTGCGCCGCGCGTCCAGCGAGAGCACGAGCACCTGGCTGCCGAAGCGGCGCGTGATCTCGTCCACCACCTCGGGACGCTCCACCGCGGCGGTGTTGATCGACGCCTTGTCCGCACCGCAGCGCAGCAGCCGGTCCACGTCCTGCGGGGTGCGCACCCCGCCGCCCACGGTCAGGGGCACGAACATGGTCTCCGCCGTGCGCGAGACCACGTCGAACATCGTGTCCCGCTCGCCCGAGGACGCCGTGACGTCCAGGAAGGTCAGCTCGTCCGCACCCGCGAGGTCGTAGCGGGCGGCCAGCTCCACGGGGTCACCGGCGTCCCGCAGGTTCTCGAAGTTCACGCCCTTGACCACGCGCCCGGCATCCACGTCCAAGCACGGGATCACTCGCACCGCCACACCCATGGGCCTCGCCCCTTCCGTCCGTCGTTACTCGCTCGTCGTCCCGCCCGCGCCGTGCCCGGCGCGCGGTGGGGCTCGTCAGATCCGCGCCGCCTGGATCGGGGAGACCAGGATGGCGCGGGCGCCCACCTCGTAGAGCGCGTCCATGACCTTGTTGGTGTCCGCCTTGCGCACCATCGAGCGCACCGCCACGGCACCGTCGCGCCCCAGCGGGGAGATGGTGGGGCCCTCCATGCCGGGGGTGATCTCGGTGGCCGCGGGCAGCAGCTCCTCGCGGATGTCGTAGTCCATCATCACGTACTGCCGGGCCACCAGGACGCCCTGCAGCCGACGCCGCAGCACGCTCAGCCCCTCGGGCTCCGGTTCGTCACCGCGGCGGATCAGCAGCGCCTCGGAGGTCATGATGGGCTCGTCGAAGATTTCGAGTCCCGCGGCCCTCAGGGTGTTGCCCGTCTCCACGACGTCCGCGATCGCGTCCGCGACACCCAGGCGGATGGAGGACTCCACCGCGCCGTCCAGGCGCACCACCTCGGCGTCCACGCCCTGCTCGGCGAGGTGGCGCTCCAGCAGCACCTGGTAGCTCGTGGCGATCCGCTTGCCCTGCAGGTCCTGCACGGAGCCGAACTGCCCGAGCGGGCCCGCCAGGCGGAACGTGGAGCGGGCGAAGTCCAGGCACAGCTCCTCGGCGGCCTCGGCCCCGGAGTCCAGCAGCAGGTCCCGTCCGGTGATCCCGAGGTCCAGGGTGCCGCCGCCCACGTAGATGGCGATGTCCCGGGGGCGCAGGTAGAAGAACTCCACGCCGTTGTCGTTGTCCACGAGCACGAGCTCGCGGCTGCTGCGCCGCTGCCGGTACCCGGCCTCGGTGAGCATGGTGATGGCGGACTCGGACAGCGCGCCCTTGTTGGGCACGGCGACTCGCAGCATGGTGTTCCTCTCCGCGGGAGCGGTGTGGGTGGCAGGACGGCGGGACGCTGCGTCCCGGGGGCTCGCGGGGCGGCTCACAGGTGCGTGTAGACGTCCTCGAGGCTCATGCCCTTGGCGATCATCATGACCTGCACGTGGTAGAGCAGCTGGGAGATCTCCTCGGCGGCCTCGGCGTCCGACTCGTACTCGCACGCCATCCAGACCTCGGCGGCCTCCTCCACGACCTTCTTGCCAATGCCGTGCACGCCCGCGTCGAGCTCCGCGACGGTCTTGGAGCCCTCCGGTCGGCGGGCGGCCTTGGCACTGAGTTCGGTGAAGAGGTCTTCGAAGGTTTTCACCCTCCCAGGGTAATGGGTGTGTCCCCCTGCCCCGAACGCGGGCCCGCCGCCGGGGGATGCCGCTCATTACCCCAGGGTCAGTGCCGTGCTCAGTGCGGCGTGGGCGGCCTCGTAGCCCTTGTCCTCGTGGGAGCCCTCGAGCCCGGCCCGGTCCAGGCCCTGCTCCTCGGTGTCGCACGTGAGCAGCCCGAAGCCCACCGGGGTCCCGGTGCGCACGGACACCTCCGTGAGCCCTGAGGTGGCCGCGTGGCACACGTAGTCGAAGTGCGGGGTGCCCCCGCGGACGACGACGCCGAGCGCGACCACCGCGTCCACGTCACCCGCGAGCCGGCTCGCCGCGACGGGCAGCTCGAAGCTGCCGGGCACGCGCACCTGCACCACGTGCCCGGTACGGGCGTCCGCGAGCGCGCGCCGGGCGCCGTCGAGCAGCCCGTCCATGATGGTGGTGTGCCAGCTGGCGGCGACCACTGCGACGCGCAGCGTCGAGGCGTCGAGGGTCGTGGCGTCTGTGGTGGGTGCTCCGTGTCCGCTCATGAGTTCTCTCCTGGTGCGAGGTGGGTGAGGTGGTGGTGCATGCGGTCGCGCTTGGTGCGCAGGTAGTCGACGTTCTCTGTGCGGGGGCTGACCTCGTGGGCGAGCACGTCCGCCACGGTGATCCCGAGGGCCTCGAGCTTGCTGACCTTGTCCGGGTTGTTGGTCAGCAGCCGGACCGTGGTGAGGTTCATGGCCGTGAGGATGCGGGCGGCGGCCGTGTAGTCGCGGGCCTCGGCGGGCAGCCCCAGCATGGTGTTGGCGTCCACGGTGTCCGCCCCGGCGTCCTGGAGCTTGTAGGCCCGCAGCTTGTTCACGAGGCCGATGCCGCGGCCCTCGTGGTTGCGCAGGTACAGCACGGTGCCGCCGTGGGTGTGGATCCGCTCCAGCGCCAGGTGCAGCTGGGGTCCGCAGTCGCAGCGCCAGGACCCGAACACGTCCCCGGTGAGGCACTCGGAGTGCAGCCGCACGAGCGGCGCCAGCTTCTCCTCCCCCGCGGGCGGGGGCGCGGAGAGGGAGACGTGCTCGGTCGCGGGTGCCCCCGAGCGTTCCGGGACCCGCCAGCCGACCACGGAGAACGTGCCGTGGTCGGTGGGCACGGTCACCGGCTCGGAGTGCTCCAGCACCGGGGCGTGCGTGCCGCCCGGTGCCGCGCCCGCACGACGCCGCCCGCGTTCCTCGGTGCCCCGGCCCACGCCGTTCCGGACTCGGCTCATGCGCCGGCACCCCCCTGCGCACCGCTCACCGCGTCCGCGGCGGCGCGGCCGGCACCGTACCGTGCGTCGGACGCGGCCACGGGCGGGTCCTGCACGGTCGGGCGGGACCGCTCCCGGGCGACGTCGTCCCGGTCCGAGGCGTCCCGGTCGGGCGCGCACTGCTCAGCGGCGCGGCGGTCGGCGGCGTCGAGGTGGGCCACGAGGTCGGCGATGCTGATCATCACGAGTCCGTGCTCGTCCGCGAAGCGGCGCAGGGCGGGCGCGCGGCGGGGCTCACCGGCGTCGTCGACGATCTCGGCGATCGCGCCCACGGGCTCGCACCCGGCCAGGCGGGCGAGCTCCACGGCGGCCTCGGTGTGTCCGGGGCGCTCGCGCACGCCCCCGGGGACCGCGCGCAGCGGCAGGACGTGGCCGGGGCGGGTGAGGTCCGCGGCGGAGGTGCCCGGCTGGGCGAGCAGCCGGGCGGTCAGGGCGCGGTCCCGGGCGCTGATCCCGGTGGACACTCCCACCTTCGCGTCGCACGTCACGGTGTAGGCGGTGCCCTTGGCGTCCTCGTTGTGCGCGGTCATGGGAGGCAGGTCCAGCTGGTCCGCCCGCGGCCCGGTCATGGGCACGCACACGACCCCCGAGCTGTGGCGCACGGTGAAGCCCATGAGCGGCGGGCTCGCGTGCTGGGCGGCGAACACGAGGTCCCCCTCGTTCTCGCGGTCCTCATCGTCCACGACCACCACCGCGGCCCCCGAGGCGATGGCCGCGACCGCGTCCGGGACCGGGTCGAGCCGCACGGCCTGCGCCACCGGGGCCGCGCAGGCCGCGAGGCGCTCGGCGTACTTCGCGAGCACGTCCACCTCCAGGTTCACGGCCTCGCCCTCGGCCCGCGCCCCCAGGGTGGTGACCCGCAGGGTCTCCGGGATCACGCCCACCTCGAACCACGCCGGTGACTCGCCCGGTGCACTGACCGCCGTGACCGTGAGGGACACCCCGTCCACGGCGATCGAGCCCTTGACGGCGGTGTAGCGGGCGAGCTCCGCCGGCACCTCGACCCGCACCGTGTCCCACCCGGTGTGCCGCTCACGGTGGACCACGGTGCCCACGCCGTCCACGTGGCCCTGCACCACGTGCCCGTCCAGACGCTGGCCGGCCGCCGTGCAGCGCTCCACGTTCACGGTCTCGCCCGGGCCCAGCCGGCCCAGCGTGGTCAGGCGCAGGGTCTCCCCCATGACGTCCGCGGTGAACGTGGCCGCCCCCGCGTCCTCGCCGGGCACCGCGGTCAGGCACACCCCGTTCACGGCCAGCGAGCCGCCCCGGGGAAGATCCGCGACCAGCGCCCCCGCGCGCAGGTGGAGCCTGGCGGCGTCCTGCGCGAGCCGCTCCACGCGCTCCACGGTGGCCTGGGTTTCGACGATTCCTGTGAACACGAGCACTCTCCTCGGACCTCGCCGTGCCGGCGGCACGCTGCGGTCCTCCTGATCTGGTGGCGCCGTGGAACGGCGCCGTGGTCGGTGGTGGCGGGGCGGTGCGCACGCCGTCCCGGCGGGGTGGGGCGTCACCGGGGCGCGGCGTCACCCGGGTGGGACGTCAACGGGGTGCGGGGCGCAGGTGCCACCGCAGGTCCTCGCCCACGGCCGCGACGGGACCGTCCTGCACCCCCACGGGATCACCGCGCCACGACGACGCCGCCGCCAGCGTCGCGATGCCCAGCGCACCCACGGAGGCCGCGCCGTCGCCCAGCAGCAGCGGGGCCTGGTGGAGCCACAGCTCGTCCACGAGGTCCGCGGCGAGGAACGCGGCGGCGACCGTGGGCCCGCCCTCCACGAGCACGTGGGCCGCTCCCAGATCCCGCAGCCGCGTGAGCGCCTCCCGGGGGTCGTGAGTGCTCAGGTGGACGAACCGCCCGTCGAGCCCCTCGGCCGGGCCCGAAGTGGCCGGGGCGGAGGCGGCGGGAGTGGCGGTGACGGCGTCCGGTCTCGGTGCCAGGGACGGGGAGCCGGCCCCCGGGCCCGGCATCGAGGTCTCGGCGTCCGGGGCCTGCGCTGAGGTTTCGGTGGCCGCGCCCCACGTCGGGGCTGCGGAGCCCGCGTCCGTGCCCGGGACCGGGCCCCGTGAGGCGGTGTCGGCGGCCGTGGGGTCGTGCGCCGTGCCCACGCGGATTCGCGCCTCCGGGGGCACCGGCCTGGTGGACATCACCGCGCGCAGGGGCTGCCGTGCACACGGTGCCCCCTCGGCGTCGCGTGCCGTGAGGGCGGGGTCGTCGCCGCGCAGCGTGCCGCCACCCACGAGGATCGCGTCCACCCGGGTGCGCAGCGCGTGGCCCTCAGCCCGGGCCGGGAGCCCCGTGATCCACTGGCTCGTCCCGTCCGCCGCGGCCACCCGGCCGTCGAGGCTCTGGGCGATCTTGAGGCTCACGAACGGTCTGGCCTGCTCCCGGGCGCGCAGCCATCGCTCGTTGAGCTCCCGGGCCTCGTCGGCGAGGAGCCCGGCACGCACGTGGACGCCGTGGGAGCGCAGTGCCGCCCCTCCCCCGCGCGCCTCGGCCGTGGGGTCCGCGAGGGCGTAGACCACGCGGGGCACCCCGGCCGCCTCCACGGCCGCCGTGCACGGACCGGTGCGTCCCGTGTGGTGGCACGGCTCCAGCGTGACCACCAGGGTGGACCCCTCCAACGGGGTCCCTGCCGCACGGGCCTGCTGGAGCACGTCCACCTCGGCGTGGAGCGTGCCGGCCCCGCGGTGGTGCCCCACGTGCAGCAGCTGTCCGGTGGGTCCCAGCAGGGCCGCGCCCACCACGGGGTTCGCCCCGCGCACACCGCGGGCGGCCGCGGCCAGGGCGGCCCGCATCCCGGCGGTCTCGGCGGCCGTGAAGGTGGCATCGGACGCGGGGTCCACCGCCCGGTCGCGGGTCGTCCGGTCAGCCGTGGGCAGCACCTCGGGGGCGGCCGAATCAGGCGTCCCCTCCGCTGCCACCCCGGCAGCGGAGGACGGCGCGTGCCCACCCCGTGCGGAACCGCTGGGACCTGCGGGGGCCGGCCCCGCGGCGTCGTCGGCGGCGCTCACGGGCGGTCGTCCTTCACCGAGAGCTGCAGGTCCGGGAAGCCCGTGCCGATCGTGGCCGCCCGGCGCTGGCGCGTGTTGACGCGCCACCACACGAAGAAGCCCGCGAGCGTGAACCCCCCGTAGAACAGGTACATCAGGCCGGAGGCGTAGTAGCCCGCGGAGAACAGCAGGGGCACGCCCACTACATCCACGAGCACCCAGAACAGCCAGAACTCCACCCAGCCCCTGGCCATGCCGAGGGTGGCGAGCAGCGAGCCCATGAAGATCCAGGCGTCGGCCCACACGGGCTCGTAGGAGCCCAGGGCGCGAAACACAGGGGTCAGTGCGGCGGTGCCGAGCACCATGGCACCCACCAGCAGGATGCGCTGCCGGCCCGAGGCCCAGCGCGGGGTCACGGCCTCCTGCTGGGCACCCCGGGAGCGGCGCCACTGCACCCAGCCGTACACGGACACGGCGATGAACATGATCTGCCGCCCCGCCTGGCCCAGGAGGTTCACGGGATTGGGGGTCTCGAAGACCGCCCCCAGGAAGACCGTCAGCAGGATCGCGTTGCCCACGATCCCCACGGGCCACGCCCAGACCTTCCGGCGCATCCCACCCAGTGCGGACAGCAGCCCGAACACGTTGCCGAGCACCTCGCGCCACAGGATGAAGCCGTCGCCCACTCGCAGCTGCGCGTCGAACAACCAACGCAGGACGTCCACGGTGTCTCCTCTCAACCCGCCACGAATCAGTGGTTCCGGGGAGTCAGGAGCACGTGCACGGTGGGAGCCGTGCGGCGGACGGCACCACGGAAAAACCCTCAGGGGCCCACCCGCACTGCTGATGCGCCGCGGGATCGCGGTGCCCACGTGTACCTACCATCCAGACTGTACTGTCGGCACCGGAATTCCACCGGTTCGGCCGTTCACCCCGCACCAGCCGGACCACTGCCTCCTGGACGGAGGGGGTCCCGCGTGCACGGCGTTCACGGTTCGCGGACTGTCACCGCCGGTTCGGAATTGCACCGACCCCGGAACACGTTGCTCCTGCCAGTATGCCACGCGTCACCCACGCGCCGTGGCCGGGGTGGGAGGGGTTCGCCCTCAGCCCATGTGACGCCGTGCGGTGCCGCGCAGCGCCTCGATCGCCGCACCGGGATCCTCCGCGCCGTACACGGCCGAACCGGCCACGAAGGTGTCCGCGCCGGCCTCGGCCGCGCGCACGATCGTCTCCTCGGTGATCCCGCCGTCCACCTGCAGCGCCACGGTGCCGCCGTGCGCGCGCACGGCCTGCGCCGCCCGCCTCAGCTTGGGCAGCGTGACGTCCAGGAACTTCTGGCCGCCGAAGCCCGGTTCCACGGTCATCACGAGCAGCATGTCCAGCTCCGGGAGCAGGTCCAGGTACGGCTCGACGGGCGTGGCCGGGCGCACCGCGAGTCCCGCCTTCGCGCCCGCGGCCCGCAGCTCCCGGGCCAGCTTGACCGGGGCGGCCGCGGCCTCCGCGTGGAACGTCACGGACGCGCAGCCCGCCTCGGCGTACGCGGGCGCCCAGCGGTCCGGGTCCTCGATCATCAGGTGCAGGTCCAGCGGCACGGGCGAGACCGCCTGCAGCCGCTCGACCACGGGCAGGCCCAGGGTCAGGTTGGGGACGAAGTGGTTGTCCATCACGTCCACGTGGGCGGCGTCCGCGGTGCTGATGCGCTGCAGCTCCTCCCCCAGGTGGGAGAAGTCGGCGGAGAGGATGGACGGGTGGATGTCACAGCGGGTCATGGGGTTCCTCCTGCGTGGCGGGTCGAGTGGGCGGGACGAGTGGGCGCGCTGGCCCCCGGTCAGGCGGTGCGGCGCAGCGCGACCATGTACATCGCGTCGGTGCCGTGCACGTGCGGCCACAGCTGCACGCTCGTGCCGCCGCCGGGGACCTCGTGGCGCACGGCGCGGTCGCCGTCGAGGGCACCGGGAAGGGCGGCGCGTGCGGCGAGGTCTGCCGTGTCCAGCACCGTGACGTCCGTGCGCTCGTCCAGCAGGTCGTGCAGGACGTCGTGGGTCTCGGCGGTGTGCGGCGAGCACGTGGCATAGAGCACCACGCCCCCGGGGCGGGTGGCGTCCACCGCGGCGCGCAGCAGCTCCCGCTGGACGGTCGCGAGGTCCGCGACGTCGGACGGTGTGCGCCGCCACCGGGCCTCCGGGCGGCGCCGCAGCGCCCCCAGCCCGGTGCAGGGCACGTCCACGAGCACGCGGTCGAAGCCCCCCGGGTGCCAGCCGGGGACCTCACGGGCGTCACCGGTGCGCATCTCCCAGGCGTCGCGGGGCACGGGCTGCAGGGACTGGCGCACGAGCTCACCGCGGTGCTCGCTCACCTCGTTGGCGAGCAGGTGGGCCCCGCGCTCGTGGGCCAGTGCCGCGAGCAGTGCGGCCTTGCCACCGGGGCCGGCGCACAGGTCCGCCCAGCGCCCGGAGTCCTCGGTGACGTCTGCGGCGGCCAGCACCCGCGCCACGAGCTGCGAGCCGGCGTCCTGGACGCGCACCACGCCCTCTCGGGTGCCAGGGACGCGGTGCACGTCCCCGCCACCGCTCACGGCGCTTCCCGGGACGAGGTCCCCGGGCTCGGCACCGGCCTCGAGCGCACCCTCCAGGGACCCGAGCCCGGGCAGGGCCACGAGGTGCACGCGCGGTGCCTCGTTGTCCGCCTCCAGCAGGGCCGTGATCTCCTCGGGGTCCCGGCCGTTGGCACGCAGCGCGCGGCGCAGGGCCCGGATCTCCCACACGGGGTGGGCGTGGCGGATGCCCATGCGGCGCCACCGGTCGGGCTGCTCGGCCTCCAGGGCCCCGAACCACTCCTCCTGGCTGCGGCGGGCGACCTTGCGCAGCACCGCGTTGACGAGCCCGGCGGGCCCCTGCCCGATCTCCCCGCGCACGAGGCCCACCGTGGCGTCGAGCGCCGCGTGGTCTGGCACGCGCATGGCCAGCAGCTGGTGGGTGCCCAGCCGCAGGGCGTCCAGCACCGCGGGGTCCAGCTGCTCCAGGGGGCGGTCCACGCACTCGGCGAGCACGGCGTCCCACGTGCCGCTGAAGCGCATGGCCCCGTAGCCCAGCTCCGTGGCGAACGCGGCGTCCCGCCGGTCCAGGCGCAGCTCCCGCACCAGCGCGGGCAGCACCAGGTTGCCGTAGGCGTCCTCGGAGGTCACCGCCCGCAGCGCGCGGAACGCGGCCAGCCGGGCCGGATCGGACTGGCGGCGCCGCTGTCCCGGCGCCTGCGCGGAGTAGGCCCGCTCGTGCTGGGCCCGCCGGTTGCGCTCGTGGCCCTTGGCGTTGCGGCGCGAGCCGGTCGACGCCGCCCCGTCACGGTTCTCCCGGCCGCGGCGGTCACCGCTGCGGGCACCGCGCTCGCCGGGGCCGCCGCGACGGTCACCGGGTGCACCGGGGCGGTCCGTGGCGCCGCCCCGCCGGTTGGACGGACCACGACGGTCCGAGGAGCCGCGGCCTCGAGGGTTCTGCGAGCTGCCCGACCCGTGGGTGCTGCGGTCCTGACTCATGTGAACGCCACCTGTTCCCTGTGTTGTGTGCCCCGGGCCCAGTCCAGGGCCGACATGGGCTTCTTGCCGCCGGGCTGCACGCGGGTCAGTTCCACCGCGTAGGACCCGGTTCCCGCGTAGACCCGCTTCTCCCGGATCACCACGTGACCCGGGGCGATGCCCGTGACGCCGGGTGCGGGGACCACGCGGTCCACCTTGAGCCGCTGGCCCTCGAACTCCGTCCAAGCCCCGGGCTCGGGTGTCACGCCCTGGACGTGGTGCGCGACCGCCACCGCGGGGTGCTGCCACGTGATCCGGGCGTCCGCGCCCGTGAGCTTGGGGGCGGCGCTGGGCTCGCCCCGTTGGGCCTCGGGACGCACCGCCCCGGAGGCCACCCCCAGGAGGGACTCCGCGAGCAGCGGTGAGCCCTCGCGGGCCAGCCGCGCGAGCACGGTGCCGGCGGTGTCCTCCTCGCGGACCTCGTCCGTAAGGGTGCCCACCACGGGGCCCGTGTCCATGCCCTCGTCCAGGACGAACGTGGAGGCGCCCACCACGGTGTCACCCGCCATGAGCGCGCGCTGCACCGGTGCTGCCCCGCGCCACTGCGGGAGCAGGGAGAAGTGCAGGTTGACCCAGCCGTGCTCGAACACCTCCAGCGCCGGGCGGGGCAGCAGGGCGCCGTAGGCCACCACCGCACCGATCCGGGCGCCCGTGACCCGCAGGGCCTGCTGCACCTCGGGGGTCACGCGGTTGGCCTTGAGCACGGGCAGGCCCAGCTCCTCGGCGCGCCGCCCCACCGCGGAAGGGGTCATGACCCGCTTGCGGCCCACGGGCGCGTCCTCGCGCGTCAGCACGGCGCGCACCTCGATCCGGGGATCCTCGTGCAGCGCCTCCAGCGGTGCCACCGCGGTCTCCGGGGTGCCCGCGTAGACGATCGGCAGTGCGGTCCCGCTCATCGTGCACCTCCCGGGCGTCGGGTTTGCTCGGCCCCGTGCTGCGCGCGCGGTGCGCCGCCGGACGAACAAGCGCCGCGCCGTGTGCGGGACGCGCCCGGGCCGGAGGCGCGTCCGAACGCGGAACCGGGCCCCGCGGCGTCGTCGGAGGACCGAACGAACGAGGACGCCGCGGCCCCGGTGGCCCGTGGCGCGTCACCGGCGGGACGGGGGGCGACGCCGCGCTGCTCGTCCCGCTCCCGGGCGATCCGCTCGGCGGTGGCGCGGAAGGCCTCCCCGCGCAGCTGCCGCATGGCGTCCCTGCGGTGCTCGCCCTCCAGCCGATCCACGTAGAGCGTGCCCCGAAGGTGGTCGGTCTCGTGCTGGAAGCAGCGGGCCAGCAGACCGGTGGCGTCCCGGCGCACCGGGCGGCCGTGCATGTCCACGCCCGTGAGGGTGGCGCTGTCCATACGGGGCGTCTCGTAGGAGAGGCCGGGCACCGAGAGGCACCCCTCCCCGCCGTCCTGTGGCTCGTGGCCCACGCTCAACCGGGGGTTGACCACGTGGCCCTCGTCCCCCTCGATGCCCCACGTGAAGATCTGCAGCCCCACTCCCACCTGGGGCGCGGCCAGGCCGACACCGCCCACGGCGTACATGGTCTCGACCATGTCCCGCACGAGCGTGCGCAGGGACTCGTCGAACTGCGTGACCTCCTGGGCCGGGGTCCGCAGCACCGGGTCCCCGATGGTGCGGATGCGCAGAATACTCACCGTCTGATGCTCTCCTAGCGTGGATGGGGCGGGTGCGAACAGCGGACCTCAGTCTACGGCGGGCCCGGCCACGGTCCGGGCCGCGGTGCCCACCGGTGCGGACACCCGGCCCGTGGGCCGACCCTCGAGCGGCGGCGGGGCGATGCTGCGCAGCTGCGGGCCGGCCGCCTCCAGCTGCGCGGCGCGGGCCCACACCTTGGCCAGCGCGCAGAACTTGTACCAGTGGGCCGGCAGGTGCTCGCCCACCGCCTGGACGCTCAGCGCCTCCGTCTCGCCGATGGCCACGGCCATCAGGACCTCCGCATCCCCGTAGGGCCACGGCTCCCACTGCCCGGTGGCGGCGTCCACGAGCGACTCCTCGGCCTTGAGGCCCGCGACGAGCTGGGTGACCACCTTGGGGTCCGGGGCCTTCACGCGCCCGGTACGGTCCGTGCCCTTGGTCTTGTAGTCGATCAGGCACACCTTCCCGCCGATCCGCGCCACGAGGTCCAGGGTTCCGGCGTAGCCCACGGCGGAGTTCCACACCGTGATCTCCGCGGCCAGCGGCTCCGGGCGGTAGAGCTCCCACCACTGGTCCGCGCTGTCCGCGAACCGCGCCTCGTGGTGCTCCTCCAGGTCCGCACGGGCCCGCTCCACGTCGTGCTCGCGCCCCATGGCGCGCAGGGCCAGCTGCTCGCAGTAGTCGTGCACCCGGTCACCGCGCTGCGCGGCCTGGTCCCGGTGGCGCTCGGCGGCCTTGGCCGCGTGGTTGACCAGGGCACGGCGGCGGCGTGAGTCCCGCAGGGCCTCCGGCAGCTGCGGGTCCGTGGCCAGGGCCTGGGCCGCGCTGTAGCCGTACCAGCCGCCGAGGTCGTTCGCCTCGCAGCCGATGATCGTGGTGATGGAGGGCACCTCGAGATCCCCGCCCTCCCTGCGCGCGTACATGCGACCGGTGGGCGTGGACTGGGCCAAACGAGGTTGCGTCATGGGATCCAGCGTAGGAACGCGCGCAGACACGGACAGCGCGCAGCCCGGCCCCGGACGACGACGCCGCGGCGCGGGCGGGTGCCCCCGTCACCGAGCGCGCGGGGCCGGCGCAGCGGGCCGGAGCGGGGTGCGGAGCCGAACGGGGTGCGGAGCCGAACGGGGGTGCGGGCACGAAAAAACCCGGCCCCTTCCGGGACCGGGTTTCTCGTCGTTCCGTGCGCGATACTGGGATCGAACCAGTGACCTCTTCGGTGTGAACGAAGCGCGCTACCGCTGCGCCAATCGCGCTTGCAACGTTGAAAACTCTAGAACACATGATCCGGGATCGGCAAATCCGACCCGGATGTCCCACGGAACCCCGGCCGCCCCACCGTCGTCGGCGCGGACCGAACCCCGATTTGCCCGGGCCCCCGGGTGTGGGTAGTGTTCTTCCTCGTTGGCAACGCCCCGCAGGCCAGGCCCACCGGACGGAAACGACCGGAAGTCGCAGCAGGCGGGAAGCGCGAGAACCTGTGATAATGTTTCCGCTCGGAAGAACGGAACACGGCATCGCCGGGGACCGGATGACCAACAATGCGGACGTAGCTCAGCTGGTAGAGCATCACCTTGCCATGGTGAGGGTCGCGGGTTCGACTCCCGTCGTCCGCTCGCAGTTTTCGACCCCTGGTCGAGACCTGAGACCCTGTCCTCCAAGGATCTGGTCCCCGGTGGGGTGGCCGAGTGGTTAGGCAGCGGCCTGCAAAGCCGTCTACGCGGGTTCGAATCCCGTCTCCACCTCGGTGCAACCACCCCGTCCAGTGCACTGGACGGCGAGCGCGATTGGCGCAGCGGTAGCGCGCTTCCCTGACACGGAAGAGGTCACTGGTTCGATCCCAGTATCGCGCACCAGAGAAAAACCCCGGAACCGATGTTCCGGGGTTTTCTCATGCCCGGGGCATGTTCGGCCGCGGTTCCCACGGCCCGGCGCCGCCCATCGAGTGCGATGCGTGACCGAGGGCCCGCAGGATCCGGGTGAGCCAGTCGTAGCCGACCATCCCCAGCATGGCGCGCCGCACCACCACCTCCCTGGAGGGGGCCTCCGTTCCCGCCGCGCTGTTCGACGGCGTGGCCTCGTGCTGGGGCCCTCGCCGGTCACCCCAGCTGAACGAACAGGTCCTGGACGAGGGGTTCCTCGTTCGCCGGCTCCCCGGACGCAGCAGGGCGGTCCGGGCAGGGCGCGGCGGGGAATCCCGCCGAGATCGCCTGCGCAACCTCCAGACAGTCCACCACCGGGCGCCGCGGGTCGTCGATCAGTGTCACCAGGGCCCGCATCGCCGCGCTCGTGGCGGAAGGGCGTGCGAGCATCATCCGGGCGTACCGCAGACCCCGCGCCGCTCCCACCGGGGAGGCGTGAGCGGGGCGGGCACGACGCGGCCCGGCCGCCTCCGGCCGCGGGCGTTCGGTGGCCCCGGCGTCCAGTCGTCAGGCGTTCCGTGGCCCCGCGTCCAGCCGGGCGGCGATCAGTCGGCCGCGGCCTCCAGCACGCCGGCCGCCACCGCGAGGTCCTGCCAGCTCATCCCCACGCACTTGAACACGCGCGGCCGGTCCTCGGCCACGGCCGTGCGTCCCACGACGACGTCCGCGAGCGGCACGAGCGCGTCCTCCTGCAGCGCCCCGTGGGCGACTGCCTGGATCACGTCCCCCGCCTCCCGCAGCGCGGTCCCGCGGTCCTCCACGACCACCTGGGCGCGCTCCATCAGTGCGTCGTCCAGCTCCCGGGCGCCGGGCTCGTGGGATCCCATGGCGACGACGCACGCTGAGTCCCGGACCAGCGTCCCGTCGAACAGCGGCTGGGACGCCGAGGTCGCGCACACCACGATGTCCGCCGAGCCCACCTCGTCCGCGTCACCCGCACGGGCCGTCAGCCCGAGGGACCGTGCGTGCTCGAGGGCCGCCTCGACCTTCTCCGGGGACCGCCCGCACACGACCACCTCGTCCAGTGCCCTGACGTCCGCGAACGCCTCGATGTGGGACAGCGCCTGCGGACCGGTGCCGAACACCATCAGGGTGCGGGCCCCCGGGGCCGCCAGGTGCTCGGCGGCCAGTGCGGAGATCGCCGGTGTGCGCAGCGTGGTGAGCGCGTTGCCCTCCATCATGGCGCGCACGGTGAGGGTGGCGGTGTCCAGCAGCAGGTAGGTCGCCTGGATCCGTGGCAGGCCCCGCTGCGGGTTGCCCGGGGAGACCGAGGCCACCTTGACGCCGCTCCACGGCCCCAGCACGGAGGGCATGAGCAGCATCTGGCCCTCCCCCGCCGCCACGTTGTCACGGGCGGGATCCTCCTCGGGGCGGAAACCGCTCCGCAGGGTCTCGGCCAGCAGCTCGCGGGCCCGCCGCGGACTCACGGCGTCGAGGATCTGCCGGGCGGTAAACCACCGCGGTGTGCTCTCCGAGGTGCTCTGCTGGGGCTGGGTCATGCGGGGTTTCTCCTGAAGTGGTGGGACGGGCGGGCGCGCGCTCGGCGAACCCGGGGACGCCGCTGCCCCGCACGACGGGCCGGTCGAACGGGGCAGCGGAGCAGGGCGAGGCCCCCGGGGGACGCCACGCGGCGGCGTCGTCCCCCGTGCTCACCGACGACGACGGCGCGTCACAGCATGCAGGACACGCAGCCCTCGACCTCTGTGCCCTCGAGCGCCAGCTGGCGGATCCGCGAGTAGTACATGGTCTTGATGCCCTTGCGCCACGCGTAGATCTGCGCCCGGTTGATGTCCCGCGTGGTGGCGGTGTCCTTGAAGAACAGCGTCAGCGACAGGCCCTGGTCCACGTGCTGCGTGGCCGCGGCGTACGTGTCGATGATCTTCTCGAAGCCGATCTCGTACGCGTCCTGGAAGTACTCCAGGTTCTCGTCATTCATGAAGGGCGCCGGGTAGTACACGCGCCCCAGCTTGCCCTCCTTGCGGATCTCGATGCGCGAGGCGATCGGGTGGATCGAGGAGGTGGAGTTGTTGATGTACGAGATGGAACCCGTGGGCGGCACGGCCTGCAGGTTCTGGTTGTACATCCCGTCCGCCATGACCTTCTCGCGCAGCTCACGCCAGTCCTGCGCGGTGGGCAGCGCCACACCGGCGCGCGCAAAAAGCTCGCGGACGCGGGCGGTCGCAGGCTCCCACGTGCCGTCGACGTACTTGTCAAAGTACGTGCCGTTCGCATAGTCGGACTTCTCGAAGCCCACGAAGGACTCCCCGCGCTCCTTGGCGATCAGGTTCGACGCCCGGATCGCGTGGTACGTCACGGCGTAGAAGTACATGTTCGTGAAGTCCACGCCCTCCTCGGAACCGTAGAACACGTGCTCCTTGGCCAGGTACCCGTGCAGGTTCATCTGGCCCAGGCCCACCGCGTGGGACATCTGGTTGCCGCGGCGGATCGAGGGCACGGAGTCGATGTTGGACATGTCCGACACTGCGGTGAGGCCGCGGATCGCGGTCTCGATGCTCGCCCCGAAGTCCGGGGACTCCATGGCCATGGCGATGTTCATGGACCCCAGGTTGCACGAGATGTCCTTGCCCACCTCCGCATAGGTGAGGTCCTCGTTGTAGACCGAGGGCTCGGAGACCTGCAGGATCTCGGAGCACAGGTTGGACATGATGATCTTGCCGTCGATCGGGTTGGCGCGGTTCACCGTGTCCTCGAACATGATGTACGGGTAGCCGGACTCGAACTGCACCTCCGCGACGGTCTGGAAGAACTCGCGGGCGTTGATCTTGGTCTTCGTGATCCGAGAGTCGTCCACCATCTCGTGGTACTTCTCGCTCACGTTCACGTCCGCGAAGGGCATTCCGTAGATGCGCTCCACGTCGTACGGCGAGAACAGGTACATGTCCTGGTTCTTCTTCGCCAGCTCGAACGTGATGTCCGGGATGACGACGCCGAGCGAGAGGGTCTTGATGCGGATCTTCTCGTCCGCGTTCTCGCGCTTGGTGTCCAGGAAATTGAGGATGTCCGGGTGGTGGGCGTGCAGGTACACAGCACCCGCGCCCTGACGGGCCCCCAGCTGGTTCGCGTAGGAGAACGAGTCCTCCAGCAGCTTCATGACCGGGATGACGCCCGAGGACTGGTTCTCGATCATCTTGATCGGCGCACCGGACTCGCGCAGGTTCGTCAGCGCGAACGCCACACCGCCGCCGCGCTTGGACAGCTGCAGCGCCGAGTTGATGTTGCGCCCGATGGACTCCATGTTGTCCTCGAAGCGCACCAGGAAGCACGAGACCAGCTCGCCGCGCTGCTTCTTGCCCGCGTTGAGGAACGTGGGAGTGGCCGGCTGGAAGCGACCGGAGATGATCTCGCCCACCAGACGCTTCGCCAGGGTCTCGTCCCCGTCCGCGAGGTAGAGGGAGACCATGACCACGCGGTCCTCGAAGCGCTCCAGGTAGCGCTGTCCGTCGAACGTCTTCAGCGTGTAGGACGTGTAGAACTTGAACGCGCCCAGGAAGGTCTGGAAGCGGAACTTGTAGCCGTACGCCTGCTTGGACAGCTCCTTGATGAACTCCACGCTGTACTTCTCAAGCACCTCGGCCTCGTAGTACTGGTGGTCCACCAGGTACTTGAGCTTCTCCTCGAGGTCGTGGAAGAACACGGTGTTCTTGTTGACGTGCTGCAGGAAGTACTGCCGCGCGGCCTGACGGTCCGCCTCGAACTGGATGTTGCCCTCGGCGTCGTAGAGGTTCAGCAGGGCGTTGAGCTCGTGGTAGCCCAGACCCCGGTACTGCTCGGGGCACGTGGGATCCTCGTGACCGGGCTCGACGCTCACTCCCGGGGTTTCGTGAATGCTGGCCAAAACTCTTCCAATCCTTGGGTGACTTTTTCGACGTCCTCGTCCGTGCCCATGAGCTCGAACTTGTACAGCAGGGGGACCTGGCACTTGGTGGCCACCTTCTCCGCGGCCACGCAGAACAGCGGCCCGAAGTTGGTGTTGCCCGCTCCGATCACACCCTTGAGGTGGGCCCGAGAGGGGGCGTCGTTGAGGAACTTGACGACTTGCGGGGGGACCGATCCCGCTCCCCCGGGGCGACCGTAGCTGGGCACAGCGAGCACGAACGGCTCCTCGATCCGGGGAGGGGGTTCGGACGTCCTGAGGGGCAGCCGGATGGAGCGCACCGGCAGCTTGGCGATGAAACGGTCCGTGTTGCGGGTGACGGAGGAGAAGTACACCACCAGGGGTGCGTCCTCCCCCGCCGGCGCGGGATTCCGATCGTGTTCCCGCTCCTTCGCCCGGGCGAGAACCGAGGCAAGAGCACTCATGGGCGGATCACTTCGATTCTGGGGGGATCGTGTCCGGGGATCGTGCGTGCGGAGAGCGGTTCCCGGCAGGGTCCTGGAACCGTCTGCCGGGACCGCCTCCCGGGGCCGGCCGGTCTCCGGTGTCCGACCGGGCAACGGTCGGACGGTGACCGGTGAGCCGCCGGTCGGTGCGCGGCCGGTTCCCGGCGACCGGTCCACGAGCGGGCGAGGGAGCTGGATGCGCCACGACCGGCTGCGCGGGTGGCGGCTGGTGCGAGTCCTGCCGGTGAGCGAGCCCCGCCGGTGAACGAGCGCGGGGCCGGTGGGCGGGCAGCCGGTCAGTGGTGCCGCCCGAGGGCCGGGCGGTGGCGTCCGGCCCGGTGCTCGGCTCAGGCGGAGAGCAGCAGGGCCAGGGAGTTGATCTTGTCCGGGCGGAACCCGGACCAGTGCTCGGAACCGGTCTCCACCACGGGGACCTGCTGGTAGCCCAGACCCACCACGTGCTCGTACGCGGCGGTGTCCTCGGTGACATCCACCACCGTGTAGTCGATGCCCTTCTTGGTGAGGGCACGGTAGGTGGCGTTGCACTGGACGCACGACGGCTTGGAATACACGGTGACTGACATAGCCCATTCTCCTTGCGGGAAGTACCTTTTGCTCCGGCGTTCCCGGGGCCGTGGGGCTCGTGAACCGGGTGGTGCGCCAGACGATTGAACATCTGCGTCAATACTACATCTAGTGGCGCACATGGACAGGACACCCAACATGATGTGGTCACGTGTTCCACAGGGGGTCGCGTGTTTTCCCCCGTGTTGTCCACAGGACGGGGCGGCGCGGACCGCGTGATCCCGCGGTCCGCGCCGCGGTCGGTGTGGATAAGAGCTGTTCCGGAACTCACCGAAAAAGTTTTCGGCCGCCGCTGCGGGCGCACGGCCGGGTGGGCGCAGCGGCCCTCCGGACGGGCAGGGCGCACCTGCCGGAGCGGGCTCAGAGCAGCCCGGCGTCCCGCAGCTGGTCCGAGATGGAGGCGCCGTCGTTGGCCTCGAGCCACAGCACGCCCTCGGGCACCGTGACCTGGTGCCGGTCCGAGACGCGGGCGCCCGCGGCGAGCACGGCCTCGGTGGGTGAGAGGTTGCGGATCACGATGGCCGCCACGGACTCCGGGTGGCGCTGGGCGAAGCCCGAGTAGATCTGCGGGTCGTGCTGACCGTCGTCCCCGATGAGGATCCACTTCACGTGCGGGAAGTTGGTGGCCAGACGCTGCAGGTTCTGCACCTTGTGCTGTGCGCCCGAACGGAACCACCGCTCCGTGGTGGGCCCCCAGTCCGTGAGCAGCAGCGCACCCGCCGGGTAGGCGTTGCGGGTGAGGAAGCGGCGCAGCGTGGGGGCCACGTTCCACGCCCCCGTGGAGAGGTAGAGGAACGGGGCGTGCGGGTGGCTCCGTCGCAGCCGGTCCATCATGGTGGACATCCCCGGGGTGGGGGTGCGGGCGTGCTCGTTGGCCACGAAGGAGTTCCACGCCGCGAGCAGGGGCCTGGGCAGCGCCGTGACCATCACGGTGTCGTCGACGTCGCACACGACACCCAGGTGCTGCTGGTCCGAGACCACGGTGATGGTGGCCTCGGTGACGTCCGAGCCCTCCGCCTGCATGTAGATGGTGTGCACCCCCGGGGCCATGGAGACGTTGAGGTCCACGTCGATCACGCCCCCCTTGTCCGCCACGAAGTGGAACTCGTGGTCCCCCAGCCACACGTTCACGTGCGCGAAGGCGTAGGGGACGGAGGAGAAGGAGCGCCACCCGCGGATGGACTCGGCGGCGTCGTCGGTCTCGCCCACCAGCGAGCGGGTCTTGAGCAGCACACGCCCCAGGGCGCGGACGTAGCGGGGACTGCCGTAGCCGTCGAACGCGAGCATGGTGGGGATGTCCCCCCGCTGCACCGCACGCCCCTGCCGCCACCGCTGCAGCTTCTGGTCGAAGCGGTAACCGAGGTTGATGGCCTGCTCCGTGACCTGGTCCACGGACGGCAGCAGCTCCCCTGCACCGGTGTTCTTCGCCATGGCTCTCAGTGTTCCACAGCACTCGCGGTGTGCCGCACCGTGCCGTTGCGCGTCCGCGGTGTGTCATGGGCGGTGTCATCGCACACCCGCCCCGTGCCCGGACGCCTTCTGAGTGGTGGCCCGCGGCCCGCTGCCGTGCCCCCGGGGCTGCCGCGCCCGTGCCGGCCCGTCGCGCCGCGGCGGCCGCGAGGGGGTGGGGCACGATCCCAGCAGCGTGCGGGGGTCGGGGAGGGTCTCCGGGCGGGAGAGGTCCCAGGCCCGGACCGCCTGGATCCCGATCCCGCGGGGGCCCGTGCGTCGTGTGTGGCCGTGGACCAGCAGCAGCGTGGGAGCGAAGAGCACCTCCCCGGAGGCAGCCTGCGCCTCGTCGAAGAACGTGCAGTCCACCGCCCCCGAGCCGTCGTCCAGGGAGATGAAGACCACGCGTCTGCCGCTGCGCATGGGAGGGGTCATGGTGGAGACCCGCACACCGGCCACGACCACCTCGCTGCCGCTGCGCAGCCCCAGCAGGTCCTGCGCCCGTGTGGCACGGTAGGCGCGCACGAGCTCGGCATGGGAGTCCATGAGGTGGGCGCTGACCTCGATGTCCATGGTCTCCATCTCCGCCCGCACCCTCTCCTGCGGGGTGAGCTCGGGCAGCCGGGCTGGCAGGGACGTCAGGTCCACGTCCCCCAGGGGCAGTGCGAGCTGCCCCTGGCCCGGCCCGGTGCGTCCCGCGGACCCCCGGGCCGGGAGCTGCGCCCGGTCCGTCAGGAAGTGGACCATGTCCGCGCGGGAGGCACGGGTCCCGGAACCGTGCAGCAGCCCGTCGAGGGCCCCGGCCGTGGCGAGGCGCTGCAGGCTCCGCCGGGAGGGCCGGGCACGGGCGCGGACCGCGGCGAGGTTCTCGTAGGGCTGCCCCGCGAGGAGCCGCTCGATCTCGGCGGAGCTGACCCCGGTGATGGCACTCAGGGACATCCGGATCCCCCAGGCACCGTCCTGCGTGTGGGGGATCCCCGCGTCCAGGTCCCCGGAGACCACGGTGCCGGGCCGGGGCGTCACCGCTTCCACGCGGTGGTGCTCCCCGCTGCGGTTGACGTCCGGTCCCAGCACGGGGATGCCCATGCGGCGGGCCTCCCCCACGAGCAGCCGCGCCGGGTACATCCCAGGGTCGTGCTCCCACACCCCCGCCATGAAGGCCTCCGGGTGGTGCGTCTTCAACCACGCGGACTGGTAGGTGGGCACTGCGAAGGCCACCCCGTGGGCCTTGCAGAAGCCGAAGCTGCCGAACGCGTGGAGGATCTCCCACACGGTGTCGATGACGGCCCGCGTGTAGCCCCGGGCACGTGCGCCCTCCCGGAAGGCGGTCTCCACCGGCTCCTCGCCGGGGGAGCCCAGCAGGCGGCGCCAGACGTCGGCGCGGCCCAGGCCGCACCCGGTCATCCGGTCCATGATCCGCATGATCTGCTCGTGGTAGACGGCCACGCCGCGGGTCTCGGCGAGGACCTCCTCGAGGTCCGGGTGGGGGTACACGGGGGTGGACCAGCCGTGGCGGGCGTCCAGGTAGGGGCGGACCATGTTGGCCTGCATGGGCCCGGGGCGGAAGAGGGAGATGTCCACGACGAGGTCGTTGAACTCCTCGGGGCCCATCGTGCCGATGAGCTCGCGCTGCCCGGGGGACTCGATCTGGAAGCAGCCCAGGGTGTGGGTGGAGCTGATGAGGCGGAAGGTGTCGGGGTCGTCGCGGGGCATGGTGTCCAGGTCCGGGAGCGCCTCGTGGGGGTGCAGCCGTGCGACCTCCGCGACGGCGTGGGCGAGGGTGGACTGCATGCGCACGCCCAGGATGTCGAGCTTGATCAGCCCCATGGGGTCCATGTCGTGCTTGTCGTACTGGGACATGGGCAGCCCGATTCCGCTGGCCTGCACGGGGGTGCGGTCCAGCAGGGTGGTGTCGGAGAGGATCACCCCGCACGGGTGCATGGAGATGTGGCGGGGCAGCCGGTCGAGGCGCTCGGTGAGGTCCACCAGCAGGTCCATCTGCCGGTTGTCCCTGAGGCGCTGCGCGAGGGGAGCCAGCTCGGGGCGGCGGGAGATCTCCTCGCGCAGCGTGCCCCCCGGAACCCGCCACAGCTGACCCGCCACGTGGTCGACGTCCTGCGGGCCGAGGCCGAGGGCGAGTCCGGCGTCCCGGACGGCACCGCGGGAGCGGTAGGCGTTCTGCATGCTCATGAGGGTCACGCGGCGGGGACCGAAGCGTTCGAAGATCCGGCGGTAGACGTCGTGGCGGCGGGCGCTCTCCATGTCGATGTCGATGTCCGGGAGGTTGGGGCGCAGCGGTGAGAGGAAGCGCTCGAACACGAGGTCGTACTCGAGGGGGTCCGCGGGTGAGATCCCGAGCAGGTGCACCACCAGGGAGGAGACCCCGGAGCCGCGCGCGGCGTGGCGCACGTCCATGGCGCTCATCAGGTCCGAGACCTCTCCCACGGTGAGGAAGTACCCGGCGAACCCCAGCTGGGAGATCACGGACAGTTCGCGCTCGAGCCTCTCGCGCAGGGACTCCCTGTTGAGCCCGGGGACGGTGCGGTCCCAGTCCTCCCCGGCGTGCAGCCGGGCGAGACCGGCGTAGCAGCGCCGGGCGAGCTCGCGGTCCGGGTCCCCGCTGAGGCCGAGGACGGAGGCCTCCGGGATCATGGGGGTCCCGATGCCGAGGTCCCCCTGCGGGTCCAGGCGGCAGCGTTCGGCGAGGTGGTGGGTGTCCACGAGCAGCCGGGCGGGGGTGTCCCGGTCCACGCGGGCGGCGGTGACGATCTCGTGGGCGAGCCGTTCCATGCGCGGGCCGTCCTTGAGCCAGCCCTGGCCGTTGGGCTGCAGCACCCCACGGTCCGCCCCGGCGAGCTCGTCGAGGGACATGAGGGTGCGGGCGGCGTCGAGGACGTCCGCGGTGACGGCCTGCCCCGGGTGGGCGTAGCGCACGGCGTTGCTGAGCACCACGGGCACGTCCGCGGCGCGCCCGAGCTCGTAGAGGCGCACCGCGTGCCCCGTGCTCAGCGCCTCGCCCTGCGGCGCCAGGTGGGTGGTGGTCTCCACCACGAGGGCACCGGGTGGCAGCCGGGCACGCCAGCGGTTCAGGGCCTCCCGCGCGCCCCGGTAGTGCCGCCGGGCCAGCAGCCTGCCGGCGTCCGAGTCCGGCCCCACCAGCACCACGAGTCCGGGCTCCCCACTGCGGGCGGCGCGGTGCACGTGGCGCGCGAGCTGCGCGGCGGTGAGGCCGATGGGGCTGGCCGCGGCGCGGTCGTGGGAGCGGTGGGCGGCCGAGACCAGCCGGCACAGCGCCGCGTACCCGGACCCGCCGTCGTGCCCGGTGGCCAGCACCACCACCCGGCCGACCACCCGCGGCGCCGCCGTGCGCCGGCCCCCACGGGCCGCGGCAGACCCCGGGCGGACCGGGCCCGCACTCCCTGAGCCGGGGCCGCTCCCGTTCCCGCGTGCCGGAACGGGGTTCCCGCCCGGCCGCACGGCGCCGCCGCGCTGCGGTGTGCTCCCTGCACGCGGGCGCGCCCCGCCCGGTGCACCCGCGTGCTGCACGGGTTCCCGCAGCAGGGCGAGGTCCACCCCCAGCACGGGGGCGATCCCGTGCTCCTGACACGCCAGCACGTGCTTGACCGCACCGTAGAGACCGTCCCGGTCCGTGCACGCCAGGATCTCCGCGCCCTGCCCGGCGGCCGCCCGCGCGAGCTCCTCCGGGCGTGCCACGCCGTAGTGCGCACTGAACGCGGACGCCACGTGAAGATGAGGGAACCACATGCCCCTATTCGAAACTGTGTTCGAACATCTGTCAACCGAGGTGGGCACCTCCAACGGCGCCCCGGTGGGCTCCACGGCCACGGGATCACACACTGACACGCAGCAGCTGCCACTGCTCGGTGGCCTGGTTGCGTGTGAGCTCGAAGGTGCGGGCCACCGCCGCGCCCGCCTGGACGGCCTGGACCCGCCAGCGCTCCCGGTCCACCGCGCTGGTGCGGCTCTCGCGGGGCACGCGGGCCTCCACATCCCACCATTTCCGGCGTTCGAACCAGTGGATCACCGGTTCCAGCACGCGCTGCTCCCGGCCGTGGTAGACCAGTTCGCACGGGTTCCCCACGGCGTCGCAGCGCACCGAGACATCCTCCGGGGCAGGTTCTGCCCCCCACTCCCCCGCGGCCCCGGCCGCCTCGGGGTCGAGGGCGGCCCCGATCACGGGAACCGTGTCCCACGGGTCCTCGAAGCTCTCGATCTGCCGCATGTCCAGCACCGTCATGATGCGCCGTCCTCCCCAGGTGTTCGAACCTTTATTCGACTCCTGAGACGGTGCCAAGGCCGTCCGACACGCATAAGCGACCGCGCCCAGGGCATGCCCCCCACTCCCCCGGCCGTGCCATCGTCGGCACGCGCTCGGAGCCACGGTCGGACGTCACACGGAGGGCAGGTCCTCAGCGGGGCGCGGTCGGACACCACCGGGCGGGCACGTCCCCAGCACCGGCACGCCTCGGTGCGACCGACGTGGACGTGCTCAGGAGCGGGGGCGACCCCACCGGGCGGCCAGGTGCCACAGCTGCGTGAGGGGCAGCGGCTCGTACCGACCGCTACGAGCCGCCTCACCGATGATGCGCGCGTCGATGACGTGGCCGCGGGCGCCGAGCCGCGGCAGTTCTCATGGGTGCCGAGGGTCGTCAGGTCGAGGACGCGTCCTTCGTGCCGCTCGAGGGGGATCCGAAGTCGGCGGGCCGCCCCTCGACGCTCAGGGGTTCCACCGTGCAGAGCGGCATGTGCGGGGACCACACGGCATCCGGCGGCGTCCGCAGCATGCGCCCACCCCTGCCCGGATCCGGTCGGGGATGTGGCAGTCACGTCCTACGCGTGGTGCTCCGAGCGCATCAGGGCCACGGCGAGCACGGAGCTGAGGCAGCACGCCGCGAGGAAGGTGGCCGCGCCCCACGTGGCCCCGCCGGACGCGGTGATCAGGGCCGCAGCGACGAGCGGACTGAACCCAGCCACGACCGCCCCGTTGGTCTCGCGCGCCAGGGCGATGCCGCTGAAGCGCTCCGCCATGGGGAACAGCCCGGCCAGGAACGTGCCCTGCGCCCCGGAGGTGCACGCGACCACGAGTCCGTACCCCACGCCGATGGCCACGGTCGCGAGCACCGTGTCCCCGGACGCCAGCGCGCGGAACAGCGGGAAGGCTCCCAGTGCGCCGAGCAGGGATCCCACGGCCAGCACGGGTCGCGCCCCGAACCGGTCCGCGGCAAGTCCCCCCAGGGGAGTGGTCAGCACACCGCACACGGAGCCGATGCTCACCGCCAGCAGCGCCGAGCCGCGCGGCATGCTCACGGCCGGGGAGGTCATGAAGGACAGCGAGAACACGGCCAGGATGTAGTTCAGGGCGTTGTGACCGGCCAGCGCGAAGAACCCCGCGAGCACGGCCCTGGTGTGGTGGCGCAGCAGCTGCAGCAGCGGCACCTTGCGCCCCTGCCCCTGCTGCCGCGCCCGGGCCAGGGCTGCCTCGTACTCGGGACTCTCCTCGAGCTTGGCGCGGATGAACACCGCGAGCGCGAAGAGCACGGCCGAGGCCAGGAACGGGACGCGCCACGCCCAGGCGAGCAGGGCGTCGTCGCCCTGGGACGCCGCCCAGAGGAACGCGACGGACGCCAGCACGATGCCGGCGGGCGGTGCGAAGAGCACCAGGGAGGTGTAGAGGCCGCGGCGCCGGGGCGGGGCGAACTCGGCCACGAGGGTCATGGCCCCGGCGAGCTCGGCGCCCGCGCCCATGCCCTGCAGCAGCCGCAGCAGCACGAGCAGCACGGGGGCGGCCGCGCCGATGGCCAGGTGGATGGGCAGCAGGCCGATGCCCACGGTGGCCACGCCCATGAGGACCACCGTGAGCATCATCGCGGGGCGGCGCCCGTGGCGGTCCCCCACGTGCCCCACCAGGACGCCTCCGAGAGGACGCGCCACGAATCCCACGGCGAAGGTCGCGAACGCGGCAAGGGAGGCGCCTGCGGACGATCCCGCGAAGAAGAGCGGCCCGATCACGAGCCCCGCGGCGGTGCCGTAGAGCGCGTAGTCGTACCACTCGATCACGGTTCCCACGATGGCCGCGAAGAGTGCCCTGCCCGCGCCGGGGCGCGCCGATGTCCGTGCTGTGTCCTGGTTCACGGGCCCACCCTTCGACCCTGCCGGGACTGGGATGTGTCGCGCCTCACGTCAGCGGGCCGTGTCGGGGGACGACGCCGCCCGCGGACCTGACGAGCCCGCCGCGCCAGTCGTCCGCTCCCGGCGAGCCGCACGCCCCCACGGGCCCCGGCTGCAGCACCACATGCTGCGCCACCGCCCTGCGGCTCCACGCCCTTTGCCGTGCCGAGCGGCCGCGCGTCCCCGGCCCTGCGGGCGGCTACGCCTCGAAGATGGCACGCCCGAAGTGGTCCTCCGGGTCCTCCGAGAGCCCCGCCGGGACGGCGAAGAGCCCGGAGCCGGTGTGGCGCAGGTACTCGCTCAGGGCGTCCTGGCGCGCGAGTCTGTTCTGCATGGGCACGTAGCCCGTGGCGGGGTCCTTGACCATGGCGATGAAGAACAGCCCCACGTCCATGTTGCCCACCGAGTCGGTGCCGTCGGCGTAGTTGTAGCCGCGGCGCAGCATCTGCACCCCGCCGTTGCTGTCCGGGTGCGCGAGGCGCACGTGGGAGTCCACGGGGATGATGGGCTGGTGGCCGGATCCCGCCATGGAGAGGTCCACGGGGGTGAACTCCTCCCCGCCGGACAGCGGGGCACCGGTGCCCTTGGTGCGTCCGATGATCTTCTCCTGGCCCATGAGGGACTCCCGGTCCCAGGTCTCCAGGATCATCCGGATGCGGCGGGCCACCAGGTACGTGCCGCCGTCCAGCCAGGAGCCGTCCCGCACCCACACGTGCTGGTCGATCTGGTCGGGGTCCTCGGCCTTGAGGTTGGCCGTGCCGTCCTTGAACCCGAAGAGGTTGCGCGGGGTGGCCTGCTCCGTGGAGGTCGAGGAGGTGCGCCCGAAGCCCAGTTGCATCCACCGGGTGGACACGATCCCGAAGCCCATGCGGATCAGGTTGTGCACCGCGTGCACGGCCACCTGGGGGTCGTCCGCGCACGCCTGGATGCACAGGTCCCCGCCCGTGCGGTGCTCCTCGAGGCGGTCCCCCGGGAAGTGGGGCAGCTCGATCAGGGCCTCCGGCAGGTGCTCGGCCAGCCCGAAGCGGTCCTTGCCGGAACCGTCCCGGAACAGCGAGCGCCCGAAGCCCACGGTCACGGTGAGGTGGGCCGCGGAGAGGTCGTGGGCCTCCCCCGTGTCCTGGGGCGGGGCGTGGTCGGAGCCGCCGTCGAAGCCGTTCTCGGTGACGTCCAGGCCCTGGGTGATCCTCCGGCACGCCGCGGTCCATTTGCGCAGCAGCGCCACGAGCTCCGCGCGGTCCTTCGTGAGCACGTTCAGGGAGGCGAAGCACAGCCGGTCCTGGGCGGGGGTCACGATCCCGGCCTGGTGCGCGCCGTGGAAGGCCACGACGTCGTCGGGGGCCCGGGTGCCGAGGGCGTCCCCGACGGCGGCGACCGCCGGTGGGCCGGCGAGTCCCAGCCCGGCACCCACCGCGAGCGCACCGGCTCCGGTGCCGAACAGGGCGCGGCGGGACACGGCCCGCCGCGCGGGGACGTCCTGGTGCGGGGTGGCCACGGTCTACTCGACCACCTTGTCGGTCACGGTGGACAGCGGTTCGGACAGGGCGTTGACGGCGTCGGAGAGCTCCTTGACCTGGGCCTTGGTGAGCTGGTCGTAGGTCACGAAGCCGTCCCCGCGCCTGTGCTGGTCGAGCAGCTTCTGCAGCTCGGCGAAGCGGGTCTTCAGGGTGCTGTCCAGCTCGGGGTCCCGCTTCTGGAGCAGCGGCGAGAGGTCCTCCCAGGCGATGCGTGCGCCGTCCACGTTGCCCTGGAAGTCCCACAGGTCCGTGTGGGACCACGCCTCCTCCTCGCCGGTGACCTTGCCGGTGGCCACCTCGTCCAGCAGCTCCTTGGCGCCGTTGGAGAGCTGGTCCGCGGTGAAGGTGATGCCGCGGGTGCGTTCGTGGAGGGTCTTCGTGTCGCTCACGAGCTGCTCGCCGAGTGCGTCCCGGTCCTTCTGGGGCAGGGCGGTGTAACCGGTCCGGGGAGGCCAGAGGTCCTTCTCGATGCGGTGCCACCCGGTCCACGTCTGGCCCTCCTCGAGGTCCGCCTCGCGCAGGTCGAGCTTGGGGTCGAGGTCCCCGAAGGACTCGGCCACGGGCTCGATGCGCTCCCAGTGCATGCGCACGGGCGCGTAGAGCTCGCGGGCGCGGGCGTCGTCGCCGGCCCGGTAGGCCCGCGCGAACTCCTCGGTGCCGGAGAGCAGCTGCTCGCTCTGGTCCTTGACGTAGGAGGCGTACTGGGTGGTGGCCTGCTCCTTGAGCTGGCCGTCCTCAGCGTCCGCCGCGGACGCGCCGTCGCCGGCGGTCACGGTGAACTCGTGGCGGATCCCGTCCCCCACCATCCCGGGTTTGCACGCGGTGGAGTACGTCCCCTGGGGTGCGGAGACGGTGAGCGTGCGGTTCAGCCCGGGGGCGATGTTCTCCACCTCCCCCACGATGCGCAGCCCGTCCTTGCCCAGCAGGTAGAACTCGGTGACCTTGCTGCCCTCGTTCTTGACGTCGAAGCGCAGGGTGCCCGAGGGCGCCTCGGTGGCGGAGACCTTGCACTCGTCGTCGGTGCTCGTCACGGAGATCGCGCCGTCGCCCGCGCCGCCCGACGGGTCGTTGGGCTGGCACGCGGAGAGGCTGAGGAGCAGCCCGGTGGCGGTCACCAGGGCGGGAAGGGTCACGGCGGTACGGGGCATGGTGGTCCTCGGTCTCGGCCGTCGGCGACGGCGGGGTGGGTCTGAGATGGATGGGGCTGCGGTGGGTGGTTCCGTGCTGCTGCGGTTCCGTGCCTCTGTGGCTCGGGTGGCGGCCGCGGGGACGACGACGCCGCACGGTCGCCGCCCGCAGGTCACCGCCGGACGGCGCGGGGCCGGCCGGCGGAGGCTCAGGCGGAGGGTGCGGTGGCCGTGGCGGTGGTGTCCCGGGCCACGGCCACCCTGGTCGCGGGGCGGGTGCGGCCACCGCGCGAGCGCACCACGAACAGCGGCATGACCACCAGCACGTAGGCCCACCACACGCCGAACTCGAGCCACGTGGTGGCCGGTGAGAAGTTGAAGACGCCCTTGAGCAGCACCCCGTACCAGCTCGTGGGAGGGATCGCCGCGGAGACGTCGAAGGCCAGGGAGTGCAGTCCGGGCAGCACCCCGGCCTCCTGCAGGTCGTGGAAGCCGTAGGCGAGCACCCCGGCGGCGATGACCACCAGGAACCCGCCCGTCCAGCGGAAGAAGGTGGAGAGGTTGAGCCGGAGGAGCCCGCGGGTGATGGCCCACGCGATGAGCACGGCCACGAGGATGCCGAGCACCGCGGCCAGGGTGGGTCCGAGCATCCCGCCCGCCCCGCCGGTGGCGCGCGTGGCAGCCCACAGGAACAGTGCGGTCTCCAGGCCCTCGCGGCCCACCGCGAGCGCACCCAGAACCGCGATGCCCACGGCGGAGCCCTCGACCGCCACGGCGGCGCGGGACTCGAGCTCGTGCTTCATGTTCCGGGAGGCGGCCGCCATCCAGAAGATCATCCAGGTCACGAAGCCCACCGCCAGGATGGACAGGGAGCCCCCGATCAGCTCCTGGGCCTCGAACGTGAGAGTGGAGGGGCCGAAGGTGAGGACCGCTCCGAACGCGAGGGACACCGCGACCGCGGCCGCGACCCCGAGCCACAGGGGTCGCAGGGCGGCCGGGCGGCCCACCCGGTGGAGATAGCTGATGAGGATGGCCACGATCAGGGCCGCTTCGAGCCCTTCGCGCAGGCCGATCAGGAAGGTTTGGAACATGGCCCCGTCTCGTATTCCCCTAAGGTTAGGCACGCCTAACATCGATGGTGACACGGTAGCACGCGGCGGCCGGGGCGCCCGGGCCCCGGCGCGAGTGCGCGGTCGTGTGACGCGCCGGGGCCGTTCCGTCCGCTGGGCCGCCCGGCTACCCCGCGGCCCGTGCCACCGGGGCGAGCACCGCCCCCGTGACCCGCACGAGGTCCTGCGGGGCGAGCCCGACGTCGAAGCCGCGCCGACCGCCCGAGACGTACATCCGCTCCAGGCCACTCGCGCTCTCATCCACCACCGTGGGCAGCGTGGTGCGCTGGCCCAGGGGGCTGACCCCGCCGAGCACGTACCCCGTGAGGCGGTGCACGTCCGCCGGGTCCGCGAGCTGCGCCTTCTTCGCGCCGAGCGCGGCCGCCGCGGCCTTGAGGTCCGCCCGGGCGGCCACGGGCACCACGCAGACCCCGTGGCCTCCGTGGTCCAGGGACACCACGAGGGTCTTGAACACGCTGGCCGGGTCCAGCCCGAGGGCCTCGGCGGCCTCGTCCCCGTAGGAGCGCGCCGCGGGGTCGTGCTCATAGGGCAGCTCCTCGAACGGGACTCCCGCCTCGGTCAGGGCGTGGACGGCCGGTGTGGCCGAGGACCTGTGCTTCTTCGCCGCCATGCGCTGTGCTCTCCGTCCTCCGCCCCGTGCTGGGGCGGGCTCGGCGGGTCCCGGCTGCTGCGGGCACCCGCGGTGTGTCAGGTGGTGGTCTCCGGTGGATGGCCCCGGTATGTGACTCCGGTGCGTTGCTCCGGTGGGCGGGCCCACCCCGTGCCCCCCGCTCCGCAGGTGGCACGCGGCGTTCCCGGCCGACGACCCCGCAGAGTCCCTCGCAAGGGAACGGTCACGGCACCGGTTCCCGGCGTCGTGACCGGTCGGGCGGGTACTGTGGTGCCAGAACCGCACCGCGGGAAGGCACGTGAACCCGGTCCCCGAGCCTACGACCTCCCCGCGGCCACCGCAGCGGCCCCCGTCACGCAACACCCCGTCAACCACCCCCACCGGAACCTCCGGACGGCCCCCGCCGACTGGAGGACTCCTGCAGATCGAACACCCCCCGGACCGGAGGAACTCCGCCGGCCGGAGGCACTCCGCAAACTGGAAGAACGCCGCAAACTGGAAAACCTCGGCGAGCGGACCAGGCACGACCCCATCGCGCCACCCGAGTGCCGGACCGCCCGGACGGCACCGGGAGGCACGGCACCCGGGACACGCGGCACCGGGAGGCAGTACCTTCGGGCGGGCGCGGCTCCGGGCCCGAGTGCTTCTGGGCGGGCTTGGCGCGGAGGCACCAGCGGTCTCCGTGCTCCGGCGGAGGTCGACGGACGGACCGCCGCACCCGGTGGCGCCGCCCCGCCCGTCGGGGACCTGTCGGTCGGGAACCTGCCCGTCAGGGCTCCCTCCGTGGGGTTTCCGTCCGTGGAGTTCCCGTCCATCGGGGCCCGGGGCCCCGTGCGGAGTCCGGCTGCGGTGCTCATCCCCTCGACAACCCAGGAGGTCCGGGACGTTGGCCACCACCCTTCCCCCCACCACGGCCCTGGCGCGCTGGTCCTCCGGCGGTGCGCTCCCCCGCCGTCGCCTGATCGTCTTCCCCCACGCCGGTGCGGGTGCCCTGTCCGGGCGGGTGCTGCAGCGTCCGGGCACCGAGGTGCTCGTCCACCGCCGCCCCGGGCGCGAGTCCCGGGCGGGCGAGTCCACCCCCGTGAGCGTGGACTCGGTGGTGGCCGAGGCCCTCGCGCTGCTGCTGCCCGTGCTGGACGCGGACAACGTCCCCACCGTGGTGCTCGGCCACTCCTTCGGCGCGCTGCCTGCCGCCTGGTTCACGGCCGCGGTGGAGCGCGAGCGTCCCGCTCGGCTGCAGCGGACCGTGCTCTCGGCCAAGGCCGCTCCGCCCGCGCCGGATCCCGAGCTCGCACGCATCCTGGACGACGACGACGCCCTGGCCGCCTGGGTGGGCGGGCTCGGCGGGACCCCGGCGGAGCTGCTGGACGACCCCGAGCTGCGGGCCCTGGTGCTCGCGCCGCTGCGCGCGGACCTGCGGGCCTCCCTGGCCCACGCGGCCCCTCCGCCGCCGCTGCGCACGCCGCTGCTGCTGGTCCACGCCGAGGGCGACCCCGCGGCATCGGCAGCTGCCGTGGCAGGGTGGGCGCGCGCGGCGGACGCCGCGGTGGACACGCTCACGGTCCCGGGAGGCCACCACGGCCTGCTGGAGCACCCCGAGCTGCTGGAGCGCGCACTGGACGCACTGCCCGGGGGCATCCGGTGAGCGCGGGCACCACGGCGCTGCGGCAGCCCGTGTGGGCCACGCACCGGCGCCGGGTCCCGGGCGCTCCCCCGGACCTGACCCTGCACGTGCTGCCCGTCGCCGAGATCGCCCCCTGGGCCTTCACCGCGCTCGGGTGCCTCGGGGAGGAGGAGACGGCCCGGGCCGACACCGTGCGGGCCGAGCGGGCCCGTGAGCTGTTCCTCGTCTCGCACGTGGTGCTGCGCCACGTGCTCGCCCACCGCCTGGGGTGCCGCCCCCACGAGGTCCCCGTGCACCACGATCCCGTGACGGGCGCACCACGCGCGGTCCACGGCCGCGCGGGCGCGGTCGACGACGCCGCGCGGCAGGGTGCACCCGGCACGCCCCCGGACCCCGCCCCGCTGCAGCCGGTGCGCTTCTCGCTCTCGCGCACCGCGGGGTTCGTGGCGGTGGCGACCGCCCAGCGCCGCGTGGGGGTGGACGTGGAACGTGTCCAGAGCGACGTCGAGACGGACGTGCTGCTGGACGTGCTGCACCCCGAGGACCGCACGCGGCTCTCCCGGCTGCGCGGGCGGCGTCGTGCCGTGGCCGTGACCCGGGCGTGGGTGCGCGTCGAGGCGCTCGTCAAGGCGTGGGAGACGGGGCTGGCCCGGGACCCCTCGGGAATCCACGTGGGCCCCCGGACCCGCGCCGAGTACGGGCGGGACTGGGTGGTGGCGGACGCCCGCACCACCGCGCGCGAAAACACGCGCCTGGCCGTGGCGTGGCAGGCGGACTCCGACTCTCCACGCTGAGACCCGCCGGATAGCGCGCCCCTGCCGGGCCGTGGTCCCGGACCCGCACCACTGAAGCGGGGCCGGGCATGCGCACCACCGGCGAGCCCGGCACGCGCCGGGACCAGCCCGCACGCGCCGGACCCCCGGCACACACCGGGCCCCGGCGGGTGCCGGGGTCGGGTGCCGGGTGCCGGGTGCCGGGTGCCGGGATTGGGTCTACCGCGGCGGGGTCTCCGCCCGGCGCCGCCCCCGGCGGTCCGGGACCACCGCGGCCGCCGCGCCCTTGGACACCCGGGTGACCAGCCGCTCCAACGGTCCGTTGCCCACGGCCTGCTGCCACGCGACCGCGAAGAGCGCCGCGACGGCCACTTGCACCAGGAACCAGAACCAGGGCGTGGTGTCCGTCCACACGAAGGCCAGCAGCACCAAGTGGGACACGTAGAGCGTGAGGGTCATGGAGCCCATGGCCCCGAGCCACGTGAGCCACTTGCCGATCACCCGGCACAGCAGCAGGAACGCCCCCAGGGCCACCATGGCCAGCCCGGCGCTCTCGAGCAGCGCGAACGGGGTGTTCGTGTGCGGCCCGCTCAGCAGCAGCCACAGGTAGGAGGTGTCCGGCAGCTGGGGATCCGGCCCGTAGATCTGGATGTTCCACACGTCGTCCGCCGTCATCCACGGGGTCGCGTCCACCAGGGCGTTCTCGAGGTCGAAGCGCAGGAGCATGAGCAGGGACAAGCCCCGGGCGGCCGCGGCCAGCACCGCGCCCACGATCACCAGCAGCACCTGCACCCGGTCCCGGGACAGCGGCAGCCGGCCCAGGGCCATGCCCAGGCAGATGAACGTCATCCACGGCAGCGCGGGGTAGGTGCCGGTGAGGAACAGTTCCGCGAACACCGCGGTGGGATCCGTGAACAGCTCCGCGAACCCCGGGTTGCCGTACACGTGCGCGGGCAGCACGGACAGCGACCACTGCATCAAGAAGGGCGTCACCACGGCGAACAGCGCCGAGCACGTCAGCAGCCACCGCACGCTGAGCACCGTGAAGGGGATCGCCACCAGGAACATCAGACCGTAGTAGATGAGGATGTTGTAGACCGGCAGCTCCAGCAGGTTGATGCTCAGTCCGATCACGAACAGCACGAGCGCACGCACGAGGATGGACACCCGCGCCCGGGTGCCGTCCCGGCCCCGGCGCGGGTGGCGCCCGCCGGTCATGAACGCGAGGCTCACCCCGGCCAGCGTGGCGAACAGCGCGGCCGAGTGGCCCGCGAACAGCCGCCACTCCAGGGACGCCTCCCCGGTGGCCTCGGACACCGCCGGGAGCACGTGCACCGCGATCATGCCCACGAGCGCGAACCCGCGGGCGACGTCCACACCCATGATCCGCCGCCGGGTGCGGCGCCCGTCCGCGCTGGTCACGTTGCGCGTCACCGCGCCCTGCCGGGGCGCGGTGGTGGAGCGCGGCGGTGCGGTGACCACGGGGGTGGCTGCGGTCCACAGCTCGCTCTCCGCGGCGGTGCGCCCCTCGTCGCCCCGGTCCCCGAGCCACACCTCGCGCGGTGGGCGGGGTCCTGGCTGGGGCCGCTGCCCCGGTGGCAGGTCCCCCTCGGGCACGGTCTCGTGCAGACTCTGCTGGGTCATTCGGTGACTCCCTCGTGCTGGGCGGGGCGCGCCCCCGTGGTCAGGACTTCCGTGGCCGGGCCCGCCGCGCTGGACCCGGCGGGCCGCACGGCGGCAGGCTCGGCTACGGGCCCGGTGGCGGGCTCGGCTGACGACGACGCCGCGTGGGCGCCCCGGCGCGTGGCCGGTGCCGCGGTGGGCACCAACTGCGCGCTGACCACCTGGTCCCCGGGGGCGAGGTGGCGGATGGGGTTGCCGCCCCAGTTGCCGTCCGAGGGCACGGTCTCCTGGCGCATCACCAGGGACCCCGGGGCCACCGTGGTGCGCTCCTCGATGGTGGCACCCGGCAGCACGAAGGTGTTGGGCCCCAGGGTGGAGCCCCGGCGCATGGTCACGGGCTCCATGCGCATGATGCGGTCGTGGAACAGGTGGGTCTGCAGCACGGTGCCGCGGTTGACGGACACGTTGTCCTCGAGGCGGACCAGGTCGAACTCGGGCAGCCACCAGGTCTCGCACCACACGCCGCGGCCGATGTGCGATCCCATCAGCCGCGCCCAGGCGTTGAACATGGGCGACCCCACGCTGAGCCGGATCATGGAGGGCACGGCCAGGGACTCGGCGAACACGTCCGTGAGCTCGTTGCGCCACACGAACGAGCTGAACAGCGGCCGTTCGCCGGCGCGGAAGCGGCCCATCAGGGCCCACTTCACCAGCACCGGCACGAGGCACGCGAGCGTGCTGGCCGCGGTGAGCACCACGCCGGACCACGCGAACGCGGCCAGCACACCGGACCACCCCATCCCGTGGGACATGTAGATGCCCGTGAGCACGTACACGATCACCAGGTCCAGCCACGCCGAGACCATGGCGGGCAGGAAGCGGAAGGCCTCCACGAACGCGCGCGCCGCCTTGAGCCGGCGCTGCGGCTGGAACGTGGACTCCGCGTCCGCGTCCGTCCTGGCACGGGCGATCGGCTCCGCGGTGCGTCCGAGCCACGAGGAGCCGGTGGGCGCCCGGTGCGGCGCGGAGCTGAGCACCGCCACGAGGGCGTCGGCCGGCAGGTCCCGGTCCGGGCCCACGATCCCGGAGTTGCCCACGAAGGTGCGCTCGCCGATCACGGAGGTGCCCACGTGCAGCCAGCCGAAGCCCGCACGGTGGGACGTCACGAGCGAGTGGTCCGCGAGGAACGAGCCGTCCTTGAGGGTCGTGAGGTGGGGAATGGTCTCGGCCGTGGAGATCTCCACGTTGCGCCCCACGTTGGCGCCGAGCAGCCGCATGAACCACGGGGTGATGCACGAGGCGTAGAGCGGGTAGGTGGAGATCAGGGTGCGCTGCATGAGGGTCTCGGTGAGCCACATGGCCCATCCCACGGGGCCGACCTGCGGGAAGTAGCCGGGCACGATCGCGCCGGCCACCAGCCGCACCAGCGCCACCACCAGCAGCAGCCACACCACCGCGGTGACCACGGTGAACACCGGCACCCAGACCGCCACGATCGGGAACACGATCTCGTACTCCTGGATGGTGACCACCCGGGTCAGCACGATCAGGGCCCCGGGGATCAGCGCCAGGAAGGGCAGCAGACCCACCAGCAGCACACCCGCCGAGTACGCGAGGTGGGACGTGAAACGGCCCCACGTGCGCAGACCCCCCACCTGCTCGGGGGTGTCCGCGGGCCACGTGCGCCCGGCGTGGCCGTGGTGGCGCAGCGGGGAACCGCCCCACAGCTCGCCGTCCGGGATGCTGCGGCTCACGTGCGAGCCCGGCAGCACCTCGGCGCCGCTGCCCACCCGCATGCCGGGGTCCACCAGGGTGCGGGTGCCCACGCGGGCGTGGTCCCCGATCTCGATGGCCCCCACGTGGAAGACGTCACCGTCGAGCCAGTACCCCGAGAGGTCCGCCTCGAACTCGACGGTGGCGTGCTCGCCCACGCTCACCAGGCCCGTGACCGGCGGGGTGTTGTACAGGTGGGCGTCCGCGCCGATCCTGTTGCCGAACAGCCGGTGCAGCCCGCGCGCCATGGGCGTGCCCGTGAGCAGGTCGTACTTGTTGTAGACCACCACGCGCTCGGCCGCCCACACGCGCAGGTGGTTCCAGCCGCCGCGCGGGTAGTGCCCGGGCCGCAGACCGGCCGTGAGCAGCCGCACCACGGCGGCACCCACGAGCACCCGCCCGGGCAGGGAGAACATCACGAGCCAGCCCAGCACGAGCGGCAGCAGCGGCGGACGCGGCACCCATCCGGCGTCGGCCAGCACCGCGAGCAGCCAGACCACGATCAGCGAGCCCAGCACGTAGCGGAAGCCGTTGACCACGTTGAGCGCCAGCACGAACAGCCCCTGGAGCCAGCCCGCAGCCGCGGGGGTGGGGCGGGGGTCGCGCTTGACGTCGTGGGACTCCCCGAGGGTGGCCAGGTAGCCGGCCATCCCCTCCAGGGTGGGGTGGGCGTAGATCTTGGCGATCTCGGTGTCCGGGTGGGTCCGGCGCAGGGCCGAGACCAGCCGGGCGAGCGCCACGGAGCTGCCGCCCATGGCGAAGAAGTCGCTGTCCGCCGTGAACGGCAGCGGACCCAGCTGGTCCGCCCACAGTTCCGCGAGCCACGCGAGGTCTCCCGCCAGCGGCGCGGAGCCGTCCTCGGTGGTGTTCGGGAGCGGCCACGGCAGGGCCTTGCGGTCCACCTTGCCGGAGGTCTTCATGGGCAGCTCGTCCATGATGCACAGTGCGGGCACCATCTGCCCCGGGAGCCGCTCCACGAGCCAGCGCCGGGCCTCGGAGAGCTCCACCGATCCCTCGAACTCGGGCACCAGGTAGCCGGCGATCACGCTGCCGCCGCCGGGGGTCGAGTGCACGGCGCACGCGCCGAGCTTCACGCCCGGCACCCGGGTCATCTGGGTGTCGATCTCGCCGAGCTCGATGCGTCGGCCAGAGACCTTGACCTGGTCGTCGGCGCGGCCCGCGAACACGATCCCCTCCGGGTCCGCGCGCACCACGTCGCCGGAGCGGTAGGCGCGCTCCCACCCGAGCGACTCCAGGGGCGCGTACTTCTCGGCGTCCTTGGCGGGGTCCAGGTAGCGGCCCAGACCCACGCCGCCGATGATCAGCTCGCCGGTCTCGCCCCAGGCCACGGGCTCACCCTGGGCGTCCACGACGGCGAGCTCCCACCCGGGCACGGCCAGCCCGATCCGCACGGGCGCCTCCCCCGTGAGCAGGGCGCCCGTGGCGATCACGGTGGCCTCGGTGGGGCCGTAGGTGTTCCACACCTCGCGCCCGGGCCGCACCAGGTGCCGGGTCAGCTCGAGCGGGCACGCCTCCCCGCCGAAGATCAGCAGCCGCACGCGGTCCAGGGCCTCGCTGGGCCACAGGGACGCCAGCGTGGGCACGGTGGAGACCGCCGTGATCTGCCGGTCCACGATCCACTGGCCCAGGTCCGGACCGGAGCGCACGATGCTGCGCGGGGCGGGCACCAGGGTGGCCCCGTGGCGCCACGCGAGCCACATCTCCTCGCACGAGGCGTCGAACGCGACCGACAGCCCGGCCATCACACGGTCCCCGGGGGCGAGCGGGCGGCGCTGGAGGTACATCATGGCCTCCGCGTCCACGAGGGCCGCCGCCGAGCGGTGGCTGATCGCCACACCCTTGGGCTTGCCCGTGGACCCGGAGGTGAAGATGATCCAGGCGTCGTCGCGCGTGCGGGGGGTCTCCGTGCGCTCTCCGGTGCTCACGTCCGGACGTCGGGTCAGTTCGAGGCCCTGTCCGAAGACCGCGGCCACGCCGGCCTCCTCCCACACGGTGTGGGCGCGCTCGTCGGGGTCGTCCCAGTCCACGGGGACGTAGGCGGCGCCGGCGAACAGCGTGGCCAGGATGGCCACGTACAGGTCCACCCCGCCCGAGGGCACGCGCACGCCCACGCGGTCCCCGCGTCCGATGCCCAGGTCCCACAGCCGCTGCACGTGGGTCTCGATGCGGTCCTCGAGCTCCCCGTAGGGCACGAACTCGTGCTCGTCCTCCAGGGCGATCGCGTCCGGGAAGCGGGCCACCGTGTCCAGCACGATGTCCACGAGTGTGCGCGGTGGCGGCGGCTGCTGCACCGGGTACACCGCGCGGTCCGGGGCCGCGGCACCCGGGGCGGGCTCGGGTGCGGGCCCTGCGTTGAGATCATGACGGTCCACTGGTTCTTCGTTCCCCCTCGGCTGAGGACCTGACGCAGGGGGACGCGGACGCGGCCGGCGGAGTGCCCGCACGGCTGTGGCTGATCGGATCGTGTCTGCCGGGTCCCCCGACCCGGTGCGACGGCGCGTCACCCCCGTGCGCGCCCTGGTGCCCAGCGTTGCATCCCCCTGCCGGCCCAGTCTGTGCTCCACAGGATACGGCAGGGCGGAACGGGGGTGCAATGCTTCCCCAGATGCATGGAGATCACGGCGCTCGCGACCCGCGAGTGCGTCGGAACCTGCCCGCCCCGGCGCCGGCCCGTCCGCACCGCGACGTTCCCGTAACGAACGGCGTCAGCTCACCGGTGTCGCACCACCCCGGCGCCGATCGGCGTCGGCCCGTCAGCACCGCACCCCCCGTGCCGAACGTGTCGGCCCACTAGAGCCGCAGTGTCCCGGCTCAGCGCGTGGCCGTGGGAGAGGGCTCCTCCGCGCCGAGCAGCTCGTCGAGGATGGCGGCGTCGGGCATGTCGAAGTGGTCGCGCCCCTGCGCCACGTGCAGCCGGGTGCGCCGGAACCCGCGCTCCTCGTAGAACCGCTGCCCCTCGCGGGCGGCCCGCAGGGCGTCGAAGTCGGCGTTCGGGTCCGTGCCCACGTCGTTCGAGCCCGTGGCCCACCACAGGGGCAGGTCCTTCTTCTGTCGAGCCGTGGCGGGCTGCACCAGCGCGTCGGGCGCGCCGCCGCCACCGATCATCACAGCCCCACCGGTCACGAGGTCGCGGGCGCCACTGAGCACCCCGTAGGTCATCATCTCGGCACCACCGGAGTAGCCCATCCAGGTGACCCGGTCCCGGGCCACGGGAAGGTCGGTGAGCAGCTTCTCCTCCGTGAGCGCGCGCAGCCAGCGCAGGTTGGGCCCGATCTCCTGCCACCACGTGCGGTCCTCCGCGCCGTCCGGGGTCAGGGGCACCGCGAGCAGCGCGTTGTGCGACGCCGCGACCGCCGCGAGGCACGTGGTGCGGCCCCCGGGTTCGTAGAACTCGGCGCCGCCGTCCCCGTGCAGGTCCACCACGAGGCCCACGGGCCGGGAGGGGTCCACCCCGCCGTCCACCACGTGGAAGCTGCTGGTGGTGTCCCCGTGCGTGAAGCTCTGGTCCAGCCGGCCGAGGGCCCCGGCCTGGGTCTGGTCCCCGTCCGTCTCCTGCGTGGCGCGGGTGACGGTGTGGGGGCGGGCCCGGGGGTCGTCCGCGGCCAGTCCGTAGTGGGTGCAGTCGGTGGTGGGCACCGGGTCCGGGGCGCACGCGGTGAGCGCCGTGAGCACGGTGGTGGCCAGCAGCAGTGCCACCGCGACGACCGCCGCACTGCGACGCCTGAGCGGCGCCGCGGCGGACGGCGCGGGTCTTCTGGGCATGGCGGTCATGCTACTCCGCGCCCGGGCCCACCCCGACCGGCCGGCGAGCGTCCCGAGTAGGACGGCGAGCGCCCCGGCCAGCCCCGACCGTCCCCGCGCGTTCCATGACCGCCGTGCGGGCGCGCTGGGGGTCGGCACCCCGGGGTGCCGAGGTCCCCGGACACGGTCGGGCAGCCGGAGCACGGGTGTTCCCCGGGCCGGGTGCTGAGGCGGCGTCGAGCGCGGCGGCGTCCGATACCGTGGCCCGGTGCCCCGTCCCAGTTCCCGCCCCGTCCCCGGAGGAGTCCCGTGACCTCACCGGTGCTCTCCCGCCGGGCGGTGCTCACCGCCACCGGTCTCGTGTTCGTGGGCTCGGCGGCCATCCAGCTGTCCTCGGCGATCTCCTCCACGCTGTTCGCGTCCTACGGCACCGTGGGCACCAGTGCGCTGCGCATGCTGATCGCCGCCGCCCTGCTGCTGGTGCTCGTGCGCCCTCGGGTGCGCCGCCGTTCGCGCTCGGAGTGGCTCGGGATCGTGGGCTACGGTGCCGCGATGGCGGCCATGAACGTGAGTCTCTACGCGGCCGTCGACCGGCTCCCCCTGGGAGTGGCCGTGACGCTCGAGTTCCTGGGCCCGTGCGCGGTGGCCCTCGTGGCGGCCCGCAGGGTCAGGGAGGGTGCGTGCGCGCTGCTGTCCCTGGGCGGCGTCGTGCTGATCTCGGCGGGGCCCTCCGGGTACTTCGACGCGCTCGGCTACGCCGCGGGGCTGCTCGCCGCGGTCTTCTTCGGGCTGTACACGGTGTTCGCCGCGCGGGTCGGCGCGGCAGGGGGCGGTCTGGACGGCGTGGCCCTGTCCGTGGGCGTCGCGGCCCTGTGCACCGCGCCGTTCGCGGTGGCACGGGTCCCCGAGGTCACGGCACCGGACTGGGGGTGGCTCGCGGTCTCCGCCGTGCTCGGGGTGGCCGTCCCGGGCACGGTGGACGCGCTGGCCGGGCGGGTCACCTCCGCGCGGGTGATCGGCGTGCTCTTCGCGTTCGACCCCGCCCTGGGGGCCGTGGTGGGGCTCACCGTGCTGGGTGAGAGCCTGCGGCTCACTGCGCTGCTGGGCATCCTGCTGGTGGTCGCGGCGGGGGCGCTGCTCGTGTGGTTCTCCGGCTCCCCCGACGACGCCGCCGCGGGGCCGACTCCGGCGCCCTGACCGGGCGGGCGTCGGGTCCGCTCCGCCCGCCCACGGTGCGCGGAACCGCACCACCCCGGCCGACGGCCCGCCGAGGGCTGCGTGGCGGCAGGCGGCCCTGGCTGCAGGCGGTCACGCCTTCAGGCCGCACACGCCGGCCCTCCGCCGGGGCCGGACTTCGCGCACGGCGGCGGTCCCGGGCGGGACACGCGGCCCCGCCTGGAGCCCGGGTCCGCCCACGAGCCGGTGGGAGGCCCACGTGCCGCGCATCCGCACGCGCCGCTGGTACCCCTGCTTCTGGAACTGGTCGTGCCGGGAGACGACGAACGCGTCGGAGACGGCCATCTTGTACCAGAACCCGGAGTAGGTCAGCAGGTCGGGCTGGTGGATGGTGACCCTCATGTGCGCACGTGCCTCACGAGGGCGCACTGCTCCGCGTCGGCCACACCGCGCACCCGGCCGAGGCCCGCCGCGAGGTCCCGGATCGCGTTGATGGGGTGGTTCTCCCCCGGGGTCTCGGACTCGTAGCCCCGCCGACCGGGGACCCTTCTCGGCTCGGGGCCGCACGGATCGATCGGCACGGCTGCGCGGTACGGTGGGCCTGGCGTCGTCGTCGGCCGCCCGGGCCCACCGTCCCGGGCGGGGACACGCGCCCGTGCAGTCCGCCGACGAAGGAGAAGCGGTCGGAGATAGGCGAATGGACCTGGCCGCTCGTGATGGGCCTCGCCGGCGGGACGCTGCTGTCGCTGCCGGTGCTCGTCCCGCTGCTGGTCTGGCAGTACCGGCACTACGGCCGTCTGACCGTGCCTCGGCTGCTGGGTGCGCTGGCCGTCAGTCTCTACGCGGCGGGGCTGTTCGCGTACACCCTGCTCCCGCTGCCCGTGCCCGCCGAGCTGGACTGCACCGCGGCCACCGTGGCGTGGGCGATGCTGGTGCACGTCACGGGCTGGTAGCGACCCGGCCACACCGCGGAGGTGCTCGTCACGGTGCTGCTGCCGGGTCTGCTGTGGATCGTGGTCCCGGCGCTGTCCGACGCCGACGCCGCCGCCCGCGCGGCGTCCCTGCCTCCCCGCACCGTGTCCGCGGGGCAGGCGCTGGCCCGCGCCGCGTCGGTCGGCGGGGTCTACGTGGTGGGCCGGACCGCCGAGGCCCTGCTCCCGGCCACTGCGGCGGGGCTGCTGAGTCTGCTGATCGGCCTGTGGCTGCTGGTGGCGGTGGTCTCCGTGGTGCCCTCGCGCAACCACCGGGGTCTGTCCTGCGCGGTCACTGGTGTGGAGCTGGTGGACGCGCGGACCCTCGCCGCGCGGCAACCGCGCGGGCGCGACGCCCGGTAGGAACGGGCGGGCACGAAAAATCCCCTCCACCGTGATCGGTGGAGGGGATTCTTCCTGTGTGGTGGACGCAATGGAACGTTGCGGGAACAGGCGACCTCGGGTTGAGAGGCTGGTCTCCGCGTGGAATCAAGGCATCCGCGAGGATGCAGAGTCCGAGGACGGGGCCGATGACCCGCTGATCGGGGCGTCGGCGGAACCAAAGAAACGAACTCGAACACGGCTCACGGACACCGAAGTGGACGCTACGCGAACAGCCCGTGCGCAGGGCGTGAGCGTGAATGCGCTGGCGCGTCGGTTCGGGGTTCACCGGGGGACGGTGTGAGCGAACACGCGAAACTGGGTTGAGCCGGGCCGCGTTCGGCAGACGACGAGTTCACATGTTGAGCGGTAGCTGATTGTCGGCCTCCTCCTGATCCTCCGCGCCGCCATCCGTGAGTTTGCCGCAGAGTCGCCTGGCGCGCGTGATCGCGACGTAGATGATGCTGTGCTCCTCATCGAGTTCGTGCAGTCCCGACGCCAGTGTAGTGACCTGCGCACGAGACAGCACGACACCGACCCGATCCCACTCACGCCCCTTGGCCTGGAAGATTGTAAGACCGGGAACTACAGTCGGCTGGTTCAAGCGGGCAGCAAGCCGAGCCAGTTGAGCTTCAGCCGCGGCTTCCTTCTCGTCGGATAGCCGATTCGGCCGGCGGGCACCCAACGCCTTGATCGCCTCGCGAAGTTCATCGAGCACGGCAGCCGCCGATCTGCCTTCGCGTAGGCCAGCGATGAGGGGCGCGAAGACCTCCTCCTGCTCCGCAAAGAACCGGTCACGATCGAGTCCGAGCTTCGTGATCGCACCCTCGCGGCCGTAGGACTGAGCCCCCAGCCGTGATCGCGTGACCACATCGAGCAGGAGATTTAGAGCCGCATCTGTTGCGTTGTTCACGGTGTGAAAGGAGAGCGGGAGGATGTTGTCTCCAACAGACCACAGCTGTGTCCAATTCCGGGCGAGCGCGACGTCGATCTGTGAACTGTCGACCTCGGGCAGTGTCGCTCCGAGGCCGGCTCGCAGATCAACCGCGAGTTGAGGCATCTGTTCGCCGCGGAATCGGAATGACTCCGGTTGCTCGTACGCCTTGAACGGGTCGGAGGTGCCGCTCAGCAGCTCCTCGACAACCTCGGGTTTCGCGCCCCGCCACTTGTAGAGTGCCTGCCACGGGTCACCGATGAGGGTCACCGACAGGCCAACTTCCGCAGCAAGGTAGGCGACATAGAGGTCAAGATCATCTGCGTCGTACACCTCGTCGATCACCAGCGCGCGGTAGCTCTCTGACAACCAGTCCGCTGCGACCCGCTGGATATCGTCAAGTTTCAGGGCAGCCCGCAGGACACTGCGAACGTCCTCGTGGCTGACCGCACCGGTGTCGAGGACAGCTCGATGATCGGCCACACCGCCGATCCCTGGGCCGGGCTTCGCCACTTTGCGCCCCTTCGAGACGACATGTCCGTTCGTGTTCAGGCTGGCGAACCGTTCGTAGCTGGTGATCGGTAGGAACCGGTAACCCTTGAAGCCACGGTAGTCATCGCGGACATCGAGCGCCGTGATTCCGTTTGGCCAGGTGAGACGGCCGAGGCGGAGAAGTCGGGTCAGTAGGTCTATGTGGAGGTGATCGAAGGTCACGACTCGATGCGCGGGTCTGATGCAGTTTTCGCCCCAGCGAGCATGAATCCGGCGACGCAGTTCTACCGCAGCCGCGCGGTTGAACGTCAGGCCAAGGACACCACGAGTATCACCGCGCTGATAGCGAAGGTACCCATACCGCTCCGCCGCAATCGTCGTCTTGCCACTGCCAGGTGCGGACACGACGTTGACGAGTCGGTCCGGCGCCGCTGCGGCGAGTACCTGCGCATTGGTTAGTTGCATCATTGAGGAATCAGTCGGTGTCGTCCGCAGGAGTTGATGCCGGCTCCGTGCCGTCATAGAGCCACGCGAACATGTCGGCGATGTGAGTAGGCACCACGACCGTGCCAAGGCTCTTGTCGAGCTCCAGTGCGAGGGCGAGGGCGAACTTGCCCTTGTGTCGAGATTGGCTAACAAAGAACTGATCAACAGCGTCGGCGGTGACGGGGTCCGGCGCGTTGAGCTTGCACCCGAGGAAGGCTCGTTCGATGAGTTCTTCGTTCCCCTCGACGAGTGATGGTTCGAGCGTGGGCTGCGACCAGAAGAAGCGTGCTGAACTTCCATCGAGTTTCGAATGCCACGCGGGTGGCTGAGGATCGGGCAGCGGCGTGCCGCGCAGGTCCGTATCGGCGACAGCGGCGACGCGGGTAGCAAGTTCGTGACCCGGCGTCGCAAGGAGACGGATCGGCCACTGCCCGACCTTGTGACCGACAGGAAGAATCGAGAGTGCGTCTACGAATCCGACCTGGGTGGCATCGTCTCCTGCCCACGCGCGGCCGAGCAATCTGAGGATGCTGGCTTCTGTCACGCCCTCGACCACAAGCACTCTGTCGGCGAACAGGGCTGCTGACCGGGTTGCGTCGAGGTGCAGTCGAGTCTGTTGGAACAACTGAATCTTCAGCGCTTCTTTCACTGGCAGGTCGGCGACTCGGCGTGAGAGGGTGCGGTTCTCGGCGTCCTTTCGTACTACGACAAGTTCTTCGGGATCACAGGCGGCTGCGAGGTCGGCGGAGTGCGTGGTCACGATGACCTGGATGTCTGGGCGGTCGTCGACCAGCCGACGAAGATAGCGGATGAGCCCGTATTGAAGCTGTGGGTGGAGATGCGCCTCCGGTTCCTCAATCAGAACCGTCGCGTGGAAGAGTTCCGGGTAGAAGGAGTCTGCGTCCGCGTCAGCGGCCTCTGCGGTCTGGGCGAGCCTCTCCCGCGCGGCATCGGCAAGTTCGCCGTCGCTCGCCTCAGACGACGAACTTGTTTCGTCGTCAGCACCTTCCTGCGGCTCGTCGGGTAGCGGTGTGCTCCCGGCGTCGGGGATGCCGGCGAGAGTCACCGCGATGTGGAGCAGATTGACGTACCCCAGACTCGACACCTGCAATCTTCGAGCCTCGCCGCGGTCTGGGAGCAGGCCCACAAGCATCTCGAACACTCGGGCCAGGTAGGTATCGTCGACCGTCTGGGTGCCCACGAACGCATGGTGTTCGTGAACCCCGCCGCTGATGATCCGAAGGTTCTCGGCGATACGGTCTTCGACGTTTCCGACAAGCGGGTGCTTGATGAGGGAGCTGAGCATCCCTTCGGCCTGCGCACGTAGGGATCGAAGCCCGCCAGTCTCAGGGCGTCTCCGCTCGTCGGCGCGAAGCAGTTCGAGGAGGATGCGCGCATCGCGGCGAGAGAGATCATCGACCGGATTCCGCAACGCAGGAAGGTGGACAAGTCGAACGCTCTCGTACTCGGTCGCGGGCTCAACGGGTCGGCCAGCTCGGACCTGTCCGAGCGAGCGTTCCAGCGGACGGCCCCACTTCGGAGCGCCAAGACCTTGCCTTTTCCGATACTTGCCCAGCGCACCTTCGCGGGCCGCATCGGCCTCGAACTCATACTCAACGCGAACCGCACGCGGTGTAGCTCCCAACGCCGTTGCGTCTATCGGTGCGAGTCGAGGGAAACTGCGTGGATGTGCCAACGCGATCGCCTCGTTGATCGTCGTCTTCCCTGAGCCGTTCGCGCCAAGGATCAGCGAGAAGCGTTCGCTCAGCTCGCAGACGATTGGTGTGTTCGCGGAGGCGCGGTAACCCTCGACCTCTATCCGCTTCAGATACATACTCTGCGGGCTCAGTTCTTCTCGAAGCCGGAGCTGGGATCGAACTTGAGGACGCGGGCGTTCTCGCTGATGGTGCGGACTTCTGCCTCGTCGAAGCCTTCGGGCTTTGTGGCTTGGATGTCGATGGTGATCTCCAAGCGCGCACCTGCTCCGGAGAGTCGGTCGATGACTTCTCGGGTGACGTTGCCGATGTCGCGGGAGTAGCGGTCGGGGTCGATCTTGACCGAGCCGAAGAAGCGCGCAAGCGCTGCTTCGAGCGCAGACTCGGCCGGAGACAGCGCGTCGCTGTCGGACGCGGGCTGATGGGTTCCAGTCCATGCGAAGTCCACCGGGCCGACACCCTCGGCGCCGTCTTCTGTCTGCCGGGCTGCGGCTTCTCGGGCTGCTGCCCGGTCGGCGTCAATCTGTTCCTGCGCTTTGTCGGCGTCGATGAGCAGGGTGCTGTTCGTGACCTGGATGCTTGCGTTCGGGTCGGGCGGCACGACGAGGCCGCGGTAGCGGCCGGTGTCGGTGTCCTTGCCTGCCGCGATGCCGAAGCGTTCGCTGTCGACAAGGACGGTGGTCAGCGCTTGCTGGATCGCACCGTCGAGCACCTCGCGTCGAACGAGACGAGGCAGGTAGGTGTACCGGGTGAAGTATCCCCACAGCTCGCCAACGCTGATCTCGGCTGTGTCGCGCCAGAGCGCGCCGAGTTCGCCCCGCAGTGTGGCGCCGAGGATCGGCGCGCCGAAGTCGGTGACGAGCTGGTCCTCGCGCCCGAGCTTGGCGCTGACGCGCTCGGCCAGCGAGCGGCCGCCGGAGTCGGGCACCCTGTCGGCGACAAGTTCGAACGGTTTGGTCGGGTCGAACTGCTCAGGGTAGACCGCCCACACGAAGGTGTCGCGGATACGGTCGGAGACGGTCTGATCGAGCCGGGAGACCCAGTCGTCGGTCTGCTTGCGCTGCTGCGCCGAGAGGTTCAGGCTGTCGCTCGTTGCCTGCACACGCTTCCAGCCGAGGTAACTGCGGGTAGCGGCTTCGAGGCTTTCCAGTTCGCTCTTGTCTGCGAGCAGGAAGATCAGCGTGTTGCGGTGGATGCGCTGGCTCGCGCCCTTGCTCTCGATAGCGTCACGGACCCAAGCGTGCGCCGCCGAATCGGCGCCGTCCTGCTTGCGGCGAGCATGCCGCGGATGAGCGATCACCAGGCGCGTGTCCTGAAGATCGGGAATGTCCGCCGAGGACGACGGCGCGATGTGCACGCGGTCGAACACGCCCCGCGCCTTCTCTTCCCCTTGGAGGCGGCGGCTGATCTCGTTCCACACCGTCTCGACATCCTCGCGGAGCCGCTCGGCGTAGTCGTTCGCGGTCTTCGTAACCGACGGTTGGGTGTCGAACCAGTAGTGGCCCTGCTCTTCGTAGAAGTACGTCGAGCGCTGCGCGAGCAGCTCAACGGCACTGCCGAAGTTCCCGAGCGTGTCGCCCGGGATCGCGGTGCCGAGCCAGAGGTACTGCTTGTCGAGCCCCTTGCGGCTGCTCTTGATCCTGGGGGCAGCGCCCATGAAGATCGAGCGCGCGATGCGCTGGGTAACGAACCGCTGGCCCAGGTTCGGGCGGTCGAGGTCGATCTGCTGAGCGGTCGATCCGGGGCCGTCGATGTCGGAGTCGATGATCGGCTTCCACTGGTCTTCGAGGTACTGCGTCAGGTCCGTGTTCACGGTCGTCGCATCCAGGGGCACGTTGCCGGGCAGGATCAGCGGTGAGGTGTCGTTGGATGCCCACAGTTCGTGCACGATCGACGAGACGAGCTTCAGCACACCGCGGGTGCGTTGGAATCGCTCCAGCGTTGACCAGTCCTCATACAACCGGTCGAGCAGTTCGGGATGCAGGGGGTAGGAGGCGCGGATGCGCTTCTCGTAGTCATCGTTCGGTAACGCCGCGTCGCGAGGGAATAGTGCGGTGTTGTTCCGGTAGAGGTTCGCGAAGCTGCGCGCGACGGCAGAGATGGTGGTGAGTCCCTCGGCGTTCGGTGCTTGGAACAGGCGGCGGCGCACGATCTCGAACGACTCGTCCTTGCTCGACGGCCGCCACTGGTCCGCGACGCGGCGGATCACGTTCTGGAGGCGTTCGAGCGCGAGCTGCCCGTTCGCGCCACCGATCTCAATGTCGCTGCCGCGCCCTTCGGTGCCGGTGTCGGAGGCCGGGATCGACACGACGAGCATCACGCCCGGTACCGAGCGCACGATCTCGGTCAGGGACTGCGCGAAGGTGAACTGCGTCTCGAACGACCCCGACGGTAGTTCTTTGTCGGTGACGAGCTGGCGCGCGTAGGCGACCCATTCGTCGATCAGGATCAGCGACGGCGAGTAGCGCACGATCAGAGTGCGCAAGGCCTCACCGGGGTTGGTGCCAGCGCGATCGTCCTCGGCGATCAGGTCGTAGGCTTCACGCCCGCCGAGCTGCCACGCGAGTTCACCCCAGAGCGTGCGAACCTCGGTGCCGTCGTCCTTGATGATCGGCGAGCCGGCCTTCAGGTAGGTGCCGACGAGCGCGACCCGGCGGACATCGAGCGCGCCGAGGTCGGGGTTGCCGTTCGCTGCGATGAGTTCCTGAAGCTCCTGCGGGAAGTCCTTGACCGGGGTGCCGCTGAACAGGTGGTAGAGCGCCAGCATCGAGTGGGTCTTGCCGCCGCCGAAGTTGGTTTGAAGGTTCACCACTGGGCTGGCGCCTGCTTCGCCGTTCAGGCGGCGAAGTGCGCGCGACAGCAGGTCACGCAGCCCCTCGGTGAGATAGGTGCGAGTGAAGAACTCGACCGGATCGCCGTACTCGGGGCTCGTCGCTTGACCCGTGTGGACAAGGTGAAGGTCGGCCGCAAACTCCGAGGCAGTGAACGCGCCGCGCGCCACATCATCGTGAGGCCGGATCACCTCACGCCACGGCCGAAGCCCAGAGCCCGGATCGAGGGACACCTTCGTACGCTTGACCTGCTTGCGGGTCTGATCCTCGAACACCGTGCGCTGGAGATCGACGCGCAACTTCCGCACGTCCTCGGCGGAATCCACCGCGCCGACGGCGTGGAGCAGCCGCTCAATAGTGTCCAGCGCGCGGGCGGCGTCGTCGGAGCTGAAGGGCTCGTTGTGCGCCCACAGGTTCCGGGTCTCCCGCAGCTCGGACGCGAATCCCTGCTGGGCGCGGGAGAGCACGTCCTTGAACTGGTAGCCCTGCTCCGTGATGGCGCGAAGCTGCACCTGTACATCGTGCTTCGTCAAGGTGCGCAGCGGCCCGCCCCGGCGCTGGGCATCCTCCTTCGCCCACGCGGCCGGCCAGTCAGCGGTCTTGTAGGCCCGCGTCATGACCTCATCGACCTCGTCGAGCAGCCCCTCGGAGAGCAGGTCGAAAGCCTTGCCCACTCGATCTCGGTTGTTCATCGCCATCGCTGTCTCCTATGACCTACTGCCTACGACCATCGAGGGCGCTCCCCACAACGGCCAATCCCTGCTACTCATCACTGTCGTCGTCTCCGCCTGCTGCGATCTGTCTACGAGCGAGCCGTTCCTGGGCCTCTCGGTAGATTTCCCTGATCTTGGCCTCAAGCTCGGCCTTTGGCGGCAGGGCCGTCCAGTACTCCGCCACGACAATCCCGTCCTTATGCATCTCCAGCAGCTCGATCTGGTCGCGGCTCGCCTCGGTACACAGGATCAGACCGATGGGTGGGTTTTCATCCGACTGGCGCTCGTGCCGATCCAGCCACTTGAGATAAAAGTTCATCTGCCCCTGGTAGCTCGGCTTGAACTTGCCAACCTTCAACTCCACCGCGATCAACCGGCGCAGCGGGCGCGAGTAGAACAGCAAATCGAGGTAGTAGTCGTCGCCGTCGAACGTCATACGCTTCTGGCGCTCAACGAACGCCCACCCCCGCCCCACCTCCAACAGGAAGGACTCCATGTCACGGCGGAGCGCGGCTTCGAGGTCCCGCTCCAAGAAGGTGTCGGCGAGCCCCAGCATGTCCAGCAGCATCGGATCACGGAAGGCATCGAGTGGCACCGCCGATCCCTCTGGAATCTGCGAGTCAGCGATCTCCCGACGCTCGAAGGCTTTGCGCTCGATGGCCCGGCGCAGATCACGAACGCCAAGTCGGCGCTCGATGGTCTCCTTCACATAGAACGCTCTCGCCTCGGGACTCGAAACCGGCAACAGTGTCTTGAAGTGGGTCCAACTCACTTGTCGCCCCAGTGAGGCGACAAGTTCGACGTCCGGGAAGGCCTGCGAGAACTGAACCATGCGGTAGAGGTTGGCCCGCTCGAAACCTCGACCGTACCGAGCGGTCAGTTGTCGCCCCAGTGAGGCGACAACTTCCTGGTCGTGCCCGGCACGGTCTTCGTGAAGCACGGCCACGTCGATCATCCGCCCGATGTACCAGTTCCGCAGCGTCAAGGTCGCGTTCACCTGCGCGGCCGCGAACGACTGCGCCTGATCGATCAACGCAGACACCCGCTCCACGAGATCGCCGCCTTCGGCGCTGACAGACTCCGCGATGGCACGGAACGGAGAAAGGCCATGGTCAGATTGGTGCCTCAGCGTGGCACCAATCTGGGCTCCGTCCGGGTTCCGAGCCATGACCTAATCCTCGTCCTCATCGAAGTCGAACTCCTCCTGCGACGAACGCGGCGTCGCGGCGAACTTGCGCGCCTGCTCGTTCACGTCGCCCCAGGCGCTCACCAGACCGTTGAACAGGATCGCGTCCTTCGTGTCCTTCTTCTTCTCCGCCTCGTGGAACAGCAGGAACCCCAGCTCCTTCACCGCATCCAGGTTCACGCGCGTCTGCACCGACGGCAGCAGCTCCGCCACCTTGTCGGCACCATCCTTCGCCATCACCGCAGCGAGACGGACGGTCGCTTCCCACACGCTGACACGATCGTCGGAGGTCGCATCCCAGTGTCCATCGAGCTGCGCTGGCGGGAGGAGCCGAGCCTTGCCGCCCTTCGCCTCGAAAATGCCGCCGCGCTCCAGAGCACCGATCGATGTGTCAGAGGAACGCGCCAGCTGGTCGGCGATACCGGAGCTCTCTTGCGTCCAGCCGTACTGCCGGTACCACTTGACCGCGAATCGCGTATCTGGATCGAAGTCAGACTCTTGCTCGCCGAGCACTTCATCCAAAGTGGAATTGATCAGCAGCAGCGCGTCTTTCACGCTCATATCAGAGCCGTCTGCTTCGCGAACCCGTGAGAATCGCGAGAAGACTGCGATGCCGGGACCGATGGCCGCCTGTGCCAGATCGACCGGCGCAATTGAGCCCTGAATAAGCGTGCGGAGCGCCTCCGGTAACTCCGACTTCAGTGTGGCCACGAACGCGCGTCGAGTCGTCGCGCTCGCAGTGGCAGCACGCGGTCGGCAGGCCAAGAGAATCGAGGATGCAAGCGCATTCGTCCCGACACTCACCATACGGCCAGCGCGCTCGCTTCGCATCGGCCACGTTGCGTTGACCTCCCACCCCGACTCGATGAGCCCACTGAGGAGCGTGTGCCAGCCTGTCGAAGATGTTCCCGTGTCTCTGGTGTCCTGCTGCTTATACGCGTAGTAGACAGTCATCGGAATGCCCGGCTCCGCACCTTCTCGGATGCGTCGGAAGACCTGATTGAAGCCCTCGACGAAGAACCTCTCAGCACCGTCACGGCCACCGTGTCTATTGGGGTTCGCGACGAGCTCTCCCTCCTTCGGGGTGAGGAGAGTTCCAAGAACATCCGGGTGAATGTCACCAAGCGACCGACGTAGCCAAACGTAGAAGAAATCCGAAAGGTCGGAGTACCCAATGTTGTCGTAGTAGGGCGGGTCTGTGCTCACAACATAGTTGGCGTAGTCGCGGGTTGCCGCGTTGGCTTGCTGGACGCGCCCCGGTTCGGAACTAGTTCCGATTGGCATGGCTGCCACGCCCGCCGCAACCCAATCGACGTGAGTATAGAAGTGGCCAACAGAGTTCGAGAAGGGATTGATCTCGACATAGTCCCAGACCATAGGGAGGGCTTGTCGAGCGAAGGTGTCTCGAACGCCTTCGATCCCTGAAATCCAACTACAGATCGAAGACGACCAGTCGGATAGCTTGCTAAGAGCAAAGGCTAGGTAGGTCGCAACCGCATCCCCGTAGGCCACGGCCCCGGCCCCGGCCCCGGCCCCGGCGGAGGCAAAGCTCTTGCCCTCCGGCATGCCTTGCGCGAGTGCATCATCGATCGCCTTCTCGCGGGCCTTCGCGATGAGGTCGCTGATGGTGGTGAGAGCAAGCAACTGTCGGTTCGTGAACGCATCCGCCCAGGTGGGCATGCCGTACATCGGCAGCCGATCCACATCGTGGTTCCGAGTTGGAATCAGTTGATCAGGCACGTTATCTGGGCGCCCAACGAGAGCGGCATTGACGTGCTCTTGGCTTGGTTCTATGTAGAGTCGGCGGCGCTCACCCTCTGCGACCACCGCGATCAGGTGCACGCCGAGACGTCCAGCCTTTGCCTCAGCTCGGATGTAGTCGTTGTCAATTACGGTGCCATCACCGAGTGCAACGGCGTTCCCACGCCTCATCGTGCCGTCGTCTTCTTTGGTGGGCCCGTGCTTGTCGTTGCGGATCGTGTACTTTACGACTCCGTCTACGACCTTCGCTTCGATCCAAGCCTCCTTGCCCTTCTTCTTGCTTAGCCACCAAGATCGAACCAAGGGCGTCTCGATTGGATTGAACGGATTCGGGCTCCGTACGGTGCGCGCCCAGAGCCACGCGATGACAGTATGTTCGGTCCCTCCTGGGGCTGTCACCTTCGGATACCTGTCACCGATCTGCGCGAATGCCTCGTCCCTGAGCCAAGCGCCATACTTGCGAACGTCCTCCGCCAACCCCTGCGCGCCGACCCAGTCAACGGAAAGGGCCTCTGCATCGGGATGAACTGGCGGTTGATTGGCGAACCGCGTAGGAATCTCCAGCAGGCCGCGCGTCTTGAGTACCGCGACTGGGTTTAAGTCCGACGCGAACGTGTCTAGCCCGAGTCGCTGGGCCTCTAGCGGGATCGCACCCCCACCCGCGAATGGGTCGAGAAAACGCAGTTGACGATCTGAGGTGGATCGGCGAATCTCACGTCTCGCCTGATCCAGCACGGCCTCGTTGTTCGAGTTCTCCCACTTTGAAAGCTCAGATACCAGAGCGTGGAGTCGAGCTCGCTCAGCGTCCTGCTCCTCGGAGCTCGGAAACTCCTCGGGCCGCGAAGAGGGATCATCCACCAGTTGTGCAAACAGCACGGCGCGCGCAGCCGCAAGCGGCCTTGGTGCCCAATACAGGTGCATAGTCGATGGGTGCCCCTTGCGGGGAACAGACTTCTCATGCTGTGCAGCATCATTGATGGCCTGGAGCGGCAGCGAGACTTCGATGAGCTTCTTCTTCGGTGCGGTCACGGTACTTCTCTCGCTGGCGTTGGTCTGGTTGTCGGTGGTGTGGGTCATCGCGGTGGTCCTCCGCGTTCCCAGTAGTCGCGCCAGACCTCGTTGTAGGAGCGGGTGGTCGCGGATGGTTCGAGGTGCGCAAATGCGTCGGAGACGTAGCGCAGTTGATCCTGCTCCTGGCCGCTGGTCGATACTTCGACCAGCGCGAGTCGGTGCCGGTTTCCCTGGGTCTGGGCGAAGGTGATCTCGTTGGTGGTGATCGTGAAGGTGTCGGAGCCCTCGATCCGTCCCTTGACCTCGATGTAGTGGACGAAGCCCTGGTCGTCGGAGGACTGGATGTCGTAGCCGGGATTGTTGCGCGGCATCTCGACCGGCTCACGTCCGAGCGCACGCTCAGCGGCGAGCACAGCGTCAACGGCTCGGCGTTCGACTTCCTCGGTCTGTCGAGCGAAGGTCTGCGGCACGGGGGCATCGTCGGTGCTAAGGAGGTCGCTGGGGATGACGAGCGCGGCACCACGGATCACGGCGGGCACAGCAACGAGGTTGGTGGCCTCGTCGAGCTGTTCGAGCCGGTGGTTGAGGCGTTCGTCGAGTTGGCGTGCGCGGACGAGTGCGGTCTCTGCGCGGAGTCTGCCGGCGGTTCCTGCGCGTTCGAGTGCTTCGAGTCGGTTGTGTTCGCGGTCCCAGTGGTTGATTTCGGCCAGCAGCCGATCTTTCACCTGTGCTCGGGTTCGCGCGGTTTCGATGTCGAGTCGGGTCTTGATCTCGTCCATGCGGGGCTGGAGGCCTTCACGGTAGGCCCAGGCGCGCACGATCTTCTCGTGGTTCTGCCGCGCCCAGTCACTGCCGACGATCTCGGTGATGGCTTCGGCTTCGCTCGGTTCGGGCCGGTCGTAGTCGAGGTAGGGCGGTGCCGCGGAGACGGTGACGGTGCCATCTTGTTCGAGGAGGGGGTAGTCGAAGTGGTGGGAGACGGTGTCGGCGTCAGCCGCAGTGTTCTCGATGCGCTGCTCGACGCTGAACATCAGCATTGGGGCGTCGGTCTGCTTGGTGCGGCGGTCGACGAGGACGGTGCCTCGCTTGAGGGTGGGGCCGAGGTCGTCGATGGTGGCTTCGATCACGGCGTGCAGCAGTGGGTGTCCGGGGGCGATGAGGGAGGCGTCGGAGAGTCCGTCGGGGTGCATGCGTGCGAGTTCGAAGGTGATGCGCTCGTACTGTTCAGCAACGGGTGCCCACCGATTGAGGCGGCGCGCGGTATCGATCACTCGGGCGGGGACGCGGGTGATCTCGTAGCGGCCTTTCTCGCGCTTGCGGATGCGCCCGCCGAGGCGTGTGAGCGCGGGGATGAAGAATGCGGCGATGTAGCCGGGCTGGAGTCGGCGTTCGCGGGCCTTCTCCATCCGTGCCCGGACTTCGTCGAGGTTGAGCGCGGAGAACATCTCGGGGTGGAGCGCTCGTTCGGCGAGCATCTCATCGAGTCCGTGTGAGACTCCGGCGTCGATGATTCGGTCGAGCTTGGTCTTGACCTGGGGCTGGTCGCCGTAGCGGATCGCTTCGATCAGCAGGTCACGCAGTGAGCGTTCCTGGAAGGCGTCGGTGTCGCCGAGCACGTTGAACAGGTTGCCGTTGTAGGCGATCGACATCTGGTCGATCTTCGCCAGCAGCCGGGTGAACACGTTGCCCTCGCGGGTGTCTCTCGCGACCATGTTCCACAGGTGGCAGACCTCGCGCTGGCCGATGCGGTGGATGCGGCCGAAGCGCTGCTCGATGCGGTTCGGGTTCCATGGCAGGTCGTAGTTGACCATCAGGTGTGCGCGTTGAAGGTTCAATCCTTCACCGGCGGCGTCGGTGGCGAGCAGGACCACGGTGTCGGGGTTGTGGGTGAAACGTTCACGGGCGAGCTTGCGATCCTCTCGGCGGGTGCCGCCGTGAATCGTGATGACCGAGTCCGCGCGCCCGAACTGCGCGGTGATCTTGGCTTGCAGGTAGTCGAGCGTGTCGCGGTGCTCGGTGAAGATGATGATCTTGCGCGCGTCGCCGGAACCGTCGCGGGTCAGGAGCTGCTCGTCGAGGATGGTGCGCAGTTGCACCCACTTCTTGTCATCGTCTTGCAGCCTGACCCGGCGGGCGACCGTGATGAGGTCTTCGAGGATCGCGATCTCAGCCCGCAACTCGGGGATCGTCTGCGCAGCCGTGGCCAGATCGACAACCTGGTCGGCTTGCGCCTCGAACCGGGCACGTTCGTCGTCGGTGGTTTCCTCGTCGAAGTCCTCGAAGTCTTCAATCGAGAACGCCGGGAGAGCAGCATCGTCGATCGGTAGCTGGGCGACAGTGCCGGTCAAGCGGGCCGTTTCGGTGACACGCTGCATCTCGCGCAGCTTCGTGTCGAGGCGCTGTTGGCGTCGTTCCAGAGATCGCAGGATTGCTTCCGGGCTGGAGGCCAGGCGTCGCTGGAGCACGGTGAGCGCGAAGCCGACGTTGTTGCCGCGCTTCTTGTCGCCAGCCTGAGCGATCCGTTCGGCGCGTCCCATCTCGGTGCGGACGTAGTCGGTGACCAGCTCGTAGAGTTCCCGCTCGGCGGGGCTGAGCTCGTACTCGACGGTGTAGGCCTTGCGTTCGGGGAACAGTGGCTTGCCCTCGAACGTGAGCAGGTCTTCCTTCACCATGCGGCGCATCAGTCCGTGGGTGTCGGTGCGGTGCACGCCTTGGCGGTACTGGCCCTCGAAGCGGTCGCGGTCCAGCAGCGACATGAACAGCTGGAAGTCTTCTTCCTTGCCCGCGTGCGGGGTCGCTGTCATCAACAGGAAGTTGTGCGCGGTCTCGGCCAGCAGGCGTCCGAGCTTGAACCGCTTGGTCTCATCGACCTCGCCCGCCCACGACGAGTAGTGCGCCGACATGCGATGGGCCTCGTCCACGATGGCGACGTCCCAGGTGACCTCGCCGAGCTGCTCGATCAGGTCTTCGTTGCGCGATAGCTGGTCCATGCGGGCGATCAGGAACGGGTGCTCGGCGAAGACGTTGCGGCCCTGGGCGTCATCGACCATCTGGCGGCTGAACACCTCGAAGCGCAGGTCGAACTTCTGCGACAGTTCTTCACGCCACTGTTCGACCAGACCACCGGGAGCGACGATGATCGCGCGCTCGCAGTCCGAGCGCAGGATCAGCTCCTTCAGGTACAGGCCGGCCATGATCGTCTTGCCTGCGCCGGGGTCGTCCGCGAGCAGGAACCGCAGCGGGATGCGCGGCAGCAGCTCCTCGTAGACCGCGCGAATCTGGTGTGGCAGCGGGTCAACGTCGGAGCTGTTGACCGCGACCATCGGGTCGTACAGTGCGGCGTACTTGATGCGCAGGGCTTCGGCAGCGAGCCGGAACTCGTCCGGGTCTGCGTCGTAGGCCGGAGCAGAGTCGAAGTCGCCTGCGATCTCGAAGCGCGCCGCGTCGGCATCGGTGATTGCGCGGGCTCCACTGCGGCCGGAATCGTCGCGGTAGAAGACCTCGAACAGTCCGGCGTCGATGGGGTCGATGGCGATCAGCGTGACGGTCTGGCCCGGCACCAGGCCTCGGAGGCGCTGGCCCGCGCGCAGGGTTGCGAGCGTCAACGTCTCATCGGTTGTTGCTTCTGTCACGGGATGCCTCCTTCCGGTTTTGGGCAGTGGATCAGGATATACCCGGCCTCCGACATTCCTGCCGGTCCGGGGCCGTGCCGCTCAGTCAGGCTCCGCATCATCGCGTGCCGCAGCACCACCTCGCCTCACCCAGTCGTCGATCTCGCTGGCTTGGAACTTCCAGAGGCGCCCGATCTTGTGCGCGGGCATGGCTTTCTCGGCGATCCAGGTGTAGACGGTGTCTTTGGTGACCCCGACGTGGGCGGCGATGTCGTCAGCAGACAGCCAAGGCTCAGGCACTCAAGTCCTCCAGAGTGGGATCGACCGGATATGAACGGTTTGATCCGATCCTACTCGGGGAAACCCCGGTCTACATGGAAGAACTCGGCTGAGTGTGGCGTGGAGACGGGTGGCTGTCGGTGTTCTTCCGTAACCTTGTCTCATGGAAGACCTCGTGCTCACCGCAAGCGACGATCACGTCGCACGCCTCGCTCACGAGGGTGACCCTGTACGCGCGATCATCGAGCTGATCTGGAACGCCGTCGACGCTGAGGCGACGAACGTCGTCGTCACGATGGAACGCAGTTCGATGGATGCCATCGATCGGGTGCGCGTCGAGGACGATGGCCACGGCATTACCTCCGACGAGGTGGCCTCGACGTTCGGTCGCATCGGGGGCTCCTGGAAGTCGTTGAGTGAGAAGTCCAAGAACGGAAAGAGGTATCTTCATGGCCAGCTGGGCGAGGGACGATTGCGCGCCTTCGCACTAGGCTCTCGCGTGAGCTGGGTCAGCATTAGCGACAACGCGATCGGACAGCGCGAACAGATCACGATCACCGGCAGCCGGAGCAACCGCGACCGGTTTCGCTGGGAAGCCACACCTTCAATCGCAGCCTCAACCGGCACAGTCGTCACAGCGCACAACGACGAACAGCGGACGCTGAGCGCGCTCGAAGCAGACGACGTGCTCCCGACCCTGCGATCACACTTCGCGCCGCTCCTCCTCAACGACCAGTCGCTGGCGATCACTTACGACGGTTCTGCGCTCGACCCATCGCAAGAAGTGGTCAATGACACGGCATCACCGCTTCCATTCGGAGAGAACGGAGAGAACGAAGCCTTCCTGCGGATCATCGAGTGGCGCTCGGGTAAGCATCGAGCCGTCTCCTTCGGTCCTGATGCAGACCACTTCCCGTTCGAGACCTCCGGCACTGCCTTCGAGAACCAGTTCACCTACTCCGCTTACGTGACATGGGACAAGCTCGGCATCGATGAACTCGCTGCACTCGGGCTCGGCGATATGGCCCCCGACGCCGTTGGGGAACTGTGGACGGCTGCAAGGGAGGCGATCCGCGATCACTTCAACGCGCGCCGTCGCGAACGGCGTCGCGAACAGGTGGAGCACTGGAAGGAAACGGGGGTGTACCCGTACAAGAGTGAGCCAGCGAACGAGACTGAGCGCGCGGAGCGTGCCGTGTTCGATGTCGTTTCCGGCACACTCGTTCCCCACATCTCCAAGACCAAGAAGCAAGCGCAGTTGACGCTCGAACTCCTTCGCGACGCGATTCGTCACGACCCGGGGAAGCTGACAACGATCCTGCATGAGGTCGTCGCCCTCAACGACGCTGACCGTGACACCCTCACAAAGCTGCTCAGCGAGACCACGCTGTCCGCGATCATCCGTTCTGCCAACGTCGTCGCGAGCCGACACAAGTTCCTGGTCGCACTGGAGCATCTACTCTTCGATCCAGACGACTCCGGGAAAGTTGGGGAGCGCGACCACCTCCACAAGGTGCTCGAACACGAATTATGGGTCTTCGGCGAGTCCTACCACCTCATGAGCACCGAGCGAAGCCTGACAGAACTCCTGCGCAACCACCTCAAGCTCGACGGGCTGCCCACGAAGGACATCGAGACGGTTCGTCGCTGGGACGGAAAGACAGGCCGGACCGACCTCCATCTTGCCGCCAAGAACAAGGAGCATGACCGGATCAGGCACCTCGTGGTGGAACTGAAAGCACCTGGCATCACAGCCTCACGCAAGGAACTCGATCAGGTCGAGGACTACGCGAATGCGATCCTGTCCACCGCGGCCTTCACCGGCGACCGGACGAGTTGGGACCTCATTCTGGTCGTCACCGACTACGACGACCTCGTACGGCGACGCATCAAGGGCGATGACTTCGAGATCGGCCTGTTCTTCGACCCCCAGAAGGAACAAGGACGCCCTCTCGTACGTGCCCATGTCCGTCGGTGGCGCGACGTGATCGACGAGAACAAGCGTCGGCTGGAGTTCATGACCAATGCTCTCGAACACGACCCTTCGATCACCGAGGGCCTCCAGTACGTGCGGACGGAGTATGAGGATCTTCTACCCGAAGAACTTCGCGCAACTACGGAAACTGCGAACTGATCCCACCCACGAGGAACTATCAAGAGCCCCATTTCATCCTCTGGCACGCTGATCCCCAACTTGTGGCGGTGCGCTCACCGACCCAAGGATGGCCCCTCGCGGCTCGGACCTCTGTCGTGTGTATGCGATCGAGAATCGAGCTGTCGTTGGCGCTCGTTCAGGGCACGATCTGCTGCTTAGTGCTGTGCCTGCTCGGCAGCACGGGTCTGCACGATGCGGCGAACTGCTTCATCTGGAGTGAGCGCTCGTAGGGTCTGGGACTGCTGCACGGAGAGGTGTCAGTTGCGGTTAGGCCGCCAGGGTGACGGTCGGGTTCATGATGGTCTCGTATTCGATGGGGGTCAACCGGCCCAGGCGGGCCTGCCGCCGGCGCCGGTGGTAGGTCCGTTCGATCCAGGTGGTGATCGCGATGCGCAGCTCATCGCGGGTTCGCCAGCGGCGGCGGTCCAGGACGTTCTTCTGCAGCAGCGCGAAGAAGGACTCCATCGCTGCGTTATCACCCGCGGCCCCGACCTGGCCCATCGATCCGAGCAGGTGGTGCTCGTTCAGGGCGTGCACGAATGACCTGGCGCGGAACTGCGATCCCCGGTCCGAGTGGACGATGCAACCGGCCACTTCACCCCGACGCGTGACCGCGCTGACCAGCGCGTTCACCGCGAGACGAGCCTTCATTCGGGAGTCCATCGAGTAGCCCACGATCCGCCCGGAGAAGACATCCTTGATCGCACAGAGATAGAGCTTTCCCTCCTCCGGAGTGCTCCGTAATGTCGGTGAGCCAGAGCTCGTTGACGTCATCTGCGGCGAAATCGCGTTTCACGAGGTCCTCGTGGACCGGGGGACCGGGGCGCTTCCCGTTCTTCCCACGCTTCTTGCCGAAGACCGACCACCACTGGTTGTCGCGGCAGATCCGCCACGCCGTCCGCTCGCACATCACCTCGCCGGCCGCGTGGGCCTCGACGGTCAGGAACCGCGATCCGAACTCCGGGTCATCCCGGTGGGCGTCGAACAGGGCGTTCGCCCGATACGCCGCCCGGAGTTCCGAGGCTGTGACCCGGTGTTTCCGCCACCGGTAGTACGGCTGACGGGAGAGCTTCAAGACCCGCAAGGACACCGCGACGGGGATCCCGTCACCGGCGAGCTCGCTCACGAGCGGGTAGAACCTTTTCCCGGCAGATTCGCCTGTGAGAGGTAGGCGGCCGCGCGCCGCAGGACCTCGTTCTCCTGCTCCAGCAACCGGATCCTCTTGCGAGCATCACGCAGCTCGGAGGATTCGTCACGGGTCTTGCCGGGACGGGCACCGTCCTCGACATCTGCTTGGCGCATCCAGTTCGTCAGGCACGACTCGGAGATCCCGAAGTCCTTCGCGATCGCCGAGAGCCTCTGGCCAGGTTCACGGTTCCTCGCGACTCGCACGACGTCATCACGGAACTCTTGGGGGTAGGGAGCGGGCATGGTCCACATCCTTCCCTGCAGCGCTCTGAGGCACCACAGATGATGTGACACCTCCCCGTGCAGCAGTCCCCTACGCGGGCGTGATCCGTTACAAGGGTGCGTTGCATCCTGGCGCGCACGAACCGCTCATCGACCCGGCGTTATTCGATCAGGTGCAATCGCTCCTGCACGCACGCCGCGCGAAGATGACCCGCCACGTCCAGCACGCCCACCACTTGAAAGGTCTGCTCTACTGCGGCACTTGCGGGTCGCGGATGCTGCTGGACTTCGCCACCAACCCACGCGGCACAACCTTCGCCTACTTCATCTGCTCCGGCCGCGCCGCGAAGAAAACGAACTGCACCCGTAGGGCAGTTCCCGTCGCGGTCGCGGAACGCCTGGTCGCAGACTCCTACGCCCGAATCACGATCAGCGACGCCACCTATCAACGCCTCACCGCCGACGTAGACGCGGCGTTCGATAAGCGCAACGCTGGCCAGGATCAGGAACTGGCGGACCTGACCGCGAACAGGGCCCGGCTGGAAGCGGAATCCGACAAGCTGTTGGCGGCGCACTTCGCCGACGCCATCGACCTCACAACGTTGAAGCGCCACCAAGACCGCATACGCACCGGCCTTGCCGACGTGAACCGTCGCCTCGCCGAACACAGCGAGCACCACACCGGAGGCCGCGCATTCCTCCACGACTCGCTCCGACTACTCACTGATGCGCACCACGCCTACGCGTACTCCGGTGACGCCGACAGGCGGCTCGCGAATCAGGCGTTCTACACGCGGCTCGACATCACCGACGACGAACAGTTGCGACCACGCCTCGCGGAACCGTTCGCGACGATCTTCCGCGAAGCACACGAGAGCGGCGATGAAGGCAAGGAAGCGAAACGGGAACGCACCACATCTTTCGATGTCGCGTGTTCCCGTAAGACACTTTGGGTGGAGCTAAGGGGACTCGAACCCCTGACCCCCTGCATGCCATGCAGGTGCGCTACCAGCTGCGCCATAGCCCCGTGCGTCCCGCGAAACTCTACCACGCTTCCGTCACTGCCCATTCACCCGGATTCTACGTCCGGGCTGCCGTGCAACGGCGTCTGCGTTTCCGGTTTCCCGTCAACGACTCGATCATCCTAGACAGGATGCTCCGGCGCGTGCAAATCGCCGGAGGCGGCCTCTCAGACCGCGCGCGCGGCGTCGTCGTCGGCCGACCCCGCGGCGTCCGGGCGGCCCGGCGCGGGCAGCTGGACGTCGATGGCCGGGCAGTCGCCCCACAGCCGTTCGAGGGCGTAGAACTCGCGGTCCTCGTCGTGCAGCACGTGGATCACGGCGTCCCCGAAGTCGAGCAGCACCCATCGGCCCTCGCCCTTGCCCTCGCGGCGCAGGGGGCGGCGGTCGAAGCGCTCGATCAGCGCCTCCTCCACAGCGTCCACCACGGCGGAGACCTGGCGCTCGTTGGGTGCGGAGGCGACCATGAACACGTCCGTGATGGCCAGGCTCTCGGAGACGTCGAACGCGACGACGTTCTCCGCCTTCTTCTGGTCCGCCGCCAGGGCTGCGGCGCGGACGAGGTCGATGGATTCGGTGGTGGCAGTCACGGAGGTGCGCTGTCCTTTCGGGGTGGGGCTAGAGAATGAACATGATCAGGACGACCGCCAGGGCGGCGATCACCACGAGCAGCAGGGCCAGCAGCACGCGCGTGCCGGAGGCCACGCGGGTGTAGGCACGGGGCTCGAGCAGGTCGAGGCCCTCGGCGTCCACGGCACGCACCGGGGACGCCGGTGCCGGGTCCGAGGTGGTCCCGCGGGACTCCGTGACGGGGTGGGAGGTCTCAGGCGCTGCAGCGGACCGGGGTTGCCCACCGGTGCCGTGCGCCGGGGCGTCCTCGGCGGGCGCGGACGTCCCGGTCGACGACGCCACCCGTGCGGGGTGCGGGGCGAGGACCGGGATCGAGGTGGTCTCGGTGACGGGTCCGTAGTGCACGGCCGAGGCGGGCAGGGAGGCGGGGTCCGCCAGGCGAGCGCCGAGCTCCACTCCCCCGCCGGCTCCCGCGGCCGCACCCGGGAAGGTGATGGTCACGTACTCGCTCTGTGCGGGCGGCGGGGTGGGCCGGTCGTCGCCCGCGGCACCGTCACCCGGGGCACCCGGGCCCTCCGACTGGGCACCCGGGCCGTCCGGCTGGGCGGCCACGGCACGGTCGGCGTCCCTGCGGTCCTGCTCGTTCGCGGCCGCCGCGCGCACCGCGAGCTCGGCGAGCCGACGCTGCGTGGCGAGCAGGGCGTCGTCGACCTCCGCGCCGCCGGTTCGGCGTTCCGCCTCCTGGACCTGCTGGGCGTGCTCGGCCATCTCCCGCTGCAGGCGCGCGAGCCGACGCGGTCCCAGCGGCTTGACCGGCTGCTCCTGGTGCGGGGTGTCCAGCTCGATCATGGGGGCCGGGGGCGAGATCCGCTCGTGCTCGCCCGTGGCGGGGTGCGTGGTCCAGGGGCAGTCCGGGGTGGTCCCGTCGCCGTTCTCGGGGGGTGTGCTCACGAGGTGCTCCTCTGGTCCGGGCGGGGGTGCCCGGACGGATCCGTGGGGGCGGAAGGGCGCGGCGCGGTGGCGTCCGCAGGGGTGTGGCCGCCCGCGGAGGGCTGCTCCGCGTCGCGGTACAGGCCGTACTTGTTGATGTACTGCACCACGCCGTCCGGCACCAGGTACCAGACCGGTTTGCCCTCGGCCACCCGGGCCCGGCAGTCCGTGGACGAGATGGCCATGGCGGGCACGTTGAGCAGGGACACGCTCTCGGAGCCCACGGGTGCGGAGAGCACGTGGCCGGGGCGGGTGACGCCCACGAAGCAGGCCAGCCGCCACAGCTCCTCGGCACCCTTCCACGTGAGGATCTCCGCCATGGCGTCCGCGCCGGTGATGAAGAACAGCTCGGCCTCGGGGCGCTGGCGGTGCAGGTCGCGCAGGGTGTCGATCGTGTAGGTGGGGCCGTGGCGGTCCACGTCCACCCGTGACACCGTGAATCGCGGGTTGGACGCGGTGGCCACCACGGTCATCAGGTAGCGGTGCTCCGCGTCCGTGACCTGCTGGCCGGCCTTCTGCCACGGCTCACCCGTGGGCACGAAGACCACCTCGTCCAGGTCGAAGACCGCCGCGACCTCCGAGGCCGCCACGAGGTGCCCGTGGTGGATGGGGTCGAACGTACCGCCCATCACCCCCAGCCGGGTCCTGCCCGGGGTGCGCGGGGGGATGTTCAGCTCCGTCTCGGCCGCGACCATCGAGGCATTCGTGGGGTTCACTCCAGCGGGGCCCGGGGTCAGTGGCGGGGCGCGGCGTGCACGCTGTCGAGCATGGCCTGCTCGTCCGCGGGCAGCGCGGCGGGATCGTGGTACTCGCCGACCGCCGGGGCCTTGCCGCGGGACGAGAAGGACATGGCGGCCACGAGTCCCAGCACGAACAGCGCGAACGCCACGGCGCCGAACACCGGGGCCATGGCATGCAGCTGCTCGTTGATGCTGTGGGACTCCTCGGCGGCCACGAGGGTGGCGTTGGACAACAGGGGCAGCGAGCTCATGTGGTTCCCTTCTCGGTCCGGCGGGGCCGGTGTGGTGGTGCGGAGGACGTCTGTGCGGTCACGTCCGTTCCATGGTACGTCTCAGGGGCGCACGTGCCCGTCACCCTGGACCAGCCACTTGGTGGTGGTCAGCTCCTCCAGGCCCATGGGTCCGCGCGCGTGCATCTTCTGGGTGGAGATCCCGATCTCCGCACCGAGGCCCAGCTGGCCGCCGTCCGTGAAGCGCGTGGACGCGTTGACCATCACGGCCGCGGCGTCCACCTCGGCGGAGAAGCGCTCGGCATTCGCGAGGTCGTTGGTGATGATGGCCTCCGTGTGCCCGGTGGAGTGGCGGCGGATGTGCTCCATGGCCTCGTCCAGCCCGTCCACGACCTTCACGGCCATGTCCATGTCGAGGTACTCGGTGTCCCAGTCCTCGTCCGTGGCCTTGAGGTGGTCGGATCCCGGGGGCAGCAGGGCCGCGGCGCGGTCGTCCACGTGCAGGGTCACCCCGGCCTTGTCGAGGGCCGCGAGCACCTCGCGGGAGGCCTCCTCGGCCGCGCCGTGCAGCAGCAGTGTCTCCGCGGAGTTGCACGTGGAGGTGCGGTGGGTCTTGGAGTTCACCACCAGCCGAGTGGCCATCTCCACGGGGGCGGAGGCGTCCACGAACACGTGCACGTTGCCCTCGCCCGTCTCAATCACCGGCACCGTGGCGTTGGTGACCACGGACTGGATGAGACCGTGGCCGCCGCGCGGGATGAGCACGTCCACCTTGCCGCGGGCACCCATCAGGGCGTTCGCGCCCTCCCGGCCGTAGTCGTCCACGGTCTGCACGCAGTCCACGGGCAGCTTGGCGTCCGCGAGGGCGTCCCGCAGGACGCCCACCAGCGCGCGGTTGGAGTCGAACGCGGCCGATCCGCCGCGCAGCAGCACGGCGTTGCCGGACTTCACGGCGATCCCGGCGATGTCCACGGTCACGTTGGGCCGCGCCTCGTAGATCACGCCCACCACGCCCATGGGCACGCGCACCTGGCGCATCCGCAGGCCGTTCGCCAGGGTCTGGCCCCGCACCACGGAGCCCACGGGATCGGGCAGGGTCGCCAGCTCGCGCAGGGCGTCGGCCAGGCCGGTGATGCGCGCGGCGTCGAGCTTGAGCCGGTCCAGCAGCGCGGCGGACGTCCCCGCCTCGCGGCCACGCTCGAGGTCCCGGGCGTTCGCCTCGAGGATGGTCTCGCGACGGGCCTCGATGCGATCCGCCATGAGGTTCAGGGCGCGGTCCTTCCAGGCGCGCGGGGCCTTGGCGAGCGTGCGCGCGGCAACCCGGGCGTCGTCGGCCATGAGACCGACGCCGGTCACGGGGTCGTCGCCAAAGGTCTCCTGCGCGGTCAGTACGGACGTGTTCTCTGCCATGGTTCCTCCTGCGGGTCGGTCGTGGGTGGTCTGCGGCGGTCCCGACGGCGCACCGCGCCGTGGCTGCCGAGCGCTGCGGCCTCAGCCGCAGCGGGTCACTTCAGGGTGGTGCGGGCCGAGCGCGGGCGCAGGTTCACGAGGTTGTCCACGTGCACGAGCTCGCGGGCGTAGTCCTCCCCGAACTCCTCCCCGAGCTCGTACGTGCGCTTGCCGAGCATCCCCGGGATCTCGTCCGAGCCGTAGTTCACGAGCCCGTGGCCCACCTCGGTGCCGGCGGCGTCCACCATGGACACGGGGTCCCCGGCGCTGAACGTCCCGTCCACCGCGGTCACACCCGCCGCGAGCAGCGAGCGCCGCCCCCGGATGGCCTCCACGGCGCCGTCGTCCAGGGTCAGGGTGCCCTTGATGTCCGCGAGGTGCGCGAGCCACAGCAGGCGCACGTTGCGCCGCCCGCCGGTCGTGGCGAACCACGTGCCCACGTCGTCGCCAGCCAGGGCGCTCTCGATGTTCGCCGCGGAGGTCACGAGCGCCGGGATGCCTGACGCCGCCGCGATGCGCGCCGCCTGCACCTTGGTCACCATGCCACCGGAGCCCACGCCGGCGCGGCCCACGGTGCCGATCTCGACGCCCTCGAGGTCCGCGATGGGGTCCGTGACGGTGGCGATCCGCTCCCCGCCGTCCTTGGGCGGGCGGGTGTAGAGCGCGTCCACGTCCGAGAGCAGCAGCAGCGCGTCCGCCTTGATCAGGTGGGCCACCAGAGCCGCGATCCGGTCGTTGTCGCCGAACTTGATCTCGTGGGTAGCCACGGCGTCGTTCTCGTTGACGATCGGCAGGATCCCCAGGTCCAGCAGCCGTTCGATCTGGCGGTGCGCGTTCTTGTACTGCGAGTGGCGCATGAGGTCCTCGGCGGTCACGAGCACCTGCCCCACCGTGACGTCGTAGCGCGCGAAGTGCTCGGTGTAGCGGGAGATCAGCAGACCCTGGCCCACCGACGCCGCGGCCTGCTTGGTCGCGAGGTCCTTGGGGCGCTTGGACAGCCCCAGCGGCTGCAGCCCCGCGGTGATCGCACCCGAGGACACGAACACCACCTCCACACCCTGGGCCTTGATGCGTCCGAGGGCGTCCACGATCGAGCGCAGGGCGTTCTCGTCGATGGAGTTCTCGATGGAGGTCAGGGACGAGGAGCCCACCTTCACGACCACGCGGCGGGCCTTGGGCAGCTCCTCCCGGCTCTCGACGGCCGAGCGCCGGTTCTTGCCGCGGCTCTCGGTGCTGAGCTGGATCGCGGACTTCGAGGCCTGCTGCTCCACGGCGGAGACGTCGATGGTCTCGGTGGGGGTCTTCTCGTGGTGGGTCACTTCTCGTTCGTCTCCTTCGTCTCGGACGTGCGGCGGCGATCTCGTGCGTCCACGGACTCGGTCCAGATCCCGGCGCGGCGCTCCTGCTCGAGCTCCGCGCGGGCCTCGGACTTCGCGTCCATGCGGTCGTAGAACTGTTCCCGCTTCTCGCGGCGGGTGGGGCGGGAGGTCTCCTCGAGGCGCAGGTCCGAGCCGCGGGGCCCGCCCAGCAGCTCGGCGCCGCCCACCATCGTGGGCTCCCAGTCGAAGACCACGCCGTTCTCCTCGGGCCCGATCAGCACGGCGTTGCCCGGCTTGGCCCCGATCCGGAACAGCTCGTCCTCGATGCCGAGCTTGGCGAAGCGGTCCGCGAGGTAGCCCACGGCCTCGTCGTTGTTGAAGTCCGTCTGCAGCACCCAGCGCTCGGGCTTCTCCCCGCGCACGTGGTACAGCGGCTCCTCGGCGCGGTCCTCGCGCGTGATCACGAACTCCCTGCGGTCCCGGCCACGACGACGCCGCACGGGCTCGGGCTGCAGCACGGGCACCGTCTGCCGTTGCTGCTCCCGCTGCTCCTCCTGGGCCCTGGCCTCGGAGACCAGTGCCGCCATCGCGAAGCTCAGCTCCCGCAGCCCCTCGTGGGAGGCCGTGGAGATCTCGAAGACCGGGTAGCCGCGCTGCTCCAGCTCGGCCCGCACGAAGTCCGCGAGCTCCCGGGCCTCGGGGACGTCCACCTTGTTGAGGACCACCAGGCGGGGCCGCTGCGTGAGCGGGATCGAGGAGGGGTCCTCGTCCGCGATGTCCTGAGCGTAGTGGGCCAGCTCCTCCTCCAGTGCGTCGAGGTCCGTGAGGGGGTCCCGGCCGGGCTCCAGGGTGGCGCAGTCGATCACGTGCACCAGGGCGGCGCAGCGCTCCACGTGGCGCAGGAACTCGAGGCCCAGCCCCTTGCCCTCGGAGGCTCCCGGGATCAGCCCGGGCACGTCCGCCACGGTGAAGCGGGTGTCCCCGGCCTGGACCACGCCCAGGTTGGGGACGAGCGTGGTGAAGGGGTAGTCGGCGATCTTGGGCCGGGCCGCGCTCATGGCGGCGATCAGGCTGGACTTGCCGGCGGAGGGGAAGCCCACGAGCGCGATGTCCGCGATGGACTTCAGCTCGAGCTCCACCTCCTGCTCCTCGCCCGGGGTGCCGAGCAGCGCGAAGCCGGGGGCCTTGCGCTTGGGGGACGCGAGAGCCGCGTTGCCGCGCCCGCCCTGACCGCCCGCGGCCAGCACGTACTCGCTGCCCTCGCCGAGCAGGTCCGCGAGCACGTTGCCCTCGCGGTCCTTGACCACGGTGCCGTCCGGCACGGACAGCACGAGGTCCTGACCCTTGAAGCCGTGGCGCATGTCCCCCTTGCCGGGCTCCCCGTTGGGGGCCTTCTGGTGGGGCGCGTGGTGGAAGCCGAGCAGCGTGGTGGACTGCCCGTCCACGCGCAGGATCACGGAACCGCCGTCCCCGCCGTTGCCGCCGTCCGGCCCGCCCAGGGGCTTGAACTTCTCACGTTTGACGGACACGCAGCCGTGGCCGCCGTTGCCGCCCGTGGCGTGGACGATGACGCGATCAATAAAACTGGCCACGTGGCTCCTCGAGGTCGTGGTCGTCCGCGGCGCGGGCGGACCGGTGCTGTGCTCAAAAGACTAGAGGGTGAGCGCGTGACGCGCCCACCCTCCAGTGGTCGTCGCCACGTGGACGTGGCGGCGGGTGGACCCAGGGGTCCGAAGAATCTACTACTCGGCGGTCTGGATGTTGACCACGCGGCGGCCACGACGGGTGCCGAACTCGACGACACCGGCGGCCAGGGCGAACAGGGTGTCGTCCTTGCCGCGGCCCATGTTCAGGCCCGGGTGGAAGTGGGTCCCGCGCTGGCGGACGATGATCTCGCCGGCGTTGACGGACTGGCCGCCGAAGCGCTTGACACCCAGGTACTGGGCGTTGGAGTCACGGCCGTTGCGAGTGGAGCTCGCACCCTTCTTGTGTGCCATGGTGTGTGCCTACCTTCGTTGGAAATGTACGGGGGACCGGATCAGGCGTCGATGCCGGTGATCTTGACCGTGGTCAGCTCGGCGCGGAAACCCTGACGCTTCTTGTAGCCGGTCTTGTTCTTGTACTTCATGATCGAGATCTTGGGACCGCGCAGGTCCTCGATGATCTCGGCCGTGACCTTGACGTCGGCCAGGGTCTTGGAGTCGGAGGTGACCTTGTCCCCATCGACCAGCAGCAGCGCAGGAAGCTCTACGGTGCTGCCTGCCTCGCCGGCGACGCGGTCAAGGGTCACGAGGTCTCCTACGGAAACCTTCTCCTGGCGGCCGCCTGCGCGGACAATCGCGTACACCACTTGGGAACTCACTTCTCTCGACATCTATGGACTGCGTGTATTGGTCGGGTGCACTCCTGGAGGACTGCGAATGTCGAGACATCACGCCGCAGTGGTTCATGACCGACCGCATTCCGCGTGGCTATCGCATCAAAACAGGATGTTCACCCGAGTGTGCCGCTTTCCGTGCGCGTGGGAATGACTACGACGCACTCCGGTGTCCGGCACCGACAGCCCAGAGTACCTGATCCCCGGAAGTCACGCCACTCACGCGCCCTGCCCGCCGCGCTGCGCGGACTGGTCGAAGAACGCGAGTTCGAGCCGGCAGGCCCGCAGGTAGGCGCGTCGCATGGCCTCGCGGGTGGCGGGGTCCGCGCTCGACGCCGCCCGGTCCACGATCTCGCGCACGGCCTCCGTGGCGGCCTGGAAGGCGGGGTCCGCGTAGGTCTGCAGCCAGTCCGCGTACGGGTGCCCGTCCAGCCCCGCGGCCCGGGCCCGCGCCGAGAGCTCCGAGCCCACGTGGGCGTAGAGCCAGTAGCACGGCAGCACCGCAGCGGCCCCCACCGCGAAGCCGTCCTGTCCCGTGCGCGCGAGCAGGAAGTCCGCGTACGCGCTCGTGGTCTCCGAGGGCGGCAGCGGCTTCCGGTCCCCGAGCCGCGCGCGGTGCAGGGCGGACTCCCCCGTGACCACGGCGGCGGACGCGCTCGCGAACAGCTCACGGGAGTCCTCGTCCGGTGCGGAGGCGGCCAGCAGCGCCAGGGCCCGGGAGTAGAACTCGAGGTACTGCATGTCCTGGTCCAGGTAGAACTCGAACGCCTCCCGGTCCAGGGTGCCGTCCCCCAGGGCCACCACGAAGGGCAGCGCCGCGATCCGTTCCCGGACCGGAGCGCTCTCGTCCCACAGCTCGTCCGTGAACGGCCGCCCCTGCCCGGAGCCCAGCCCGGCGGCGTCCTCCGCGCACGCCCCGGCTAAGAAGGTGGGGTCCGTGACGAGGTCCTGGACGTGGTGGAAGTGGTGGACCGGGCCGTTGCCGTGGCCCACGTGCAGGGTGTCCGCCGCGCGCAGCGCCCCGCGCAGCCACTGGCGGGCGGTGTCGATGCCCTGCGCCCAGTCCCCCGTGCGGGCCACCACCGTGGCCACCGCGGAGGACAGCGAGCAGCCCGTGCCGTGCGTGTTGCGGGTGACCACGCGCGCTCCCGCGTACTGCGCGGCGGGTTCGGCCCGGCCGGGAACCACGAGGGCGTCCGGCGTGGTGTCCCCCGCGAGGTGCCCGCCCTTGACGAGCACGCGCGTGCCGAAGGTCTCCGCCACGGCACGGCCCTGCGCGAGGGCCTCGTCCCACGTGGTGGCCACGGGCCGTTCCGCGAGCACGGCCAGCTCGGGAAGGTTGGGGGTGATGAGGTCCGCGTGGTGCAGGATCCCGCGCAGGGCGTCCTCGGCGTCGGGCTCCAGCAGCCGGCCCCCGGCGGTGGCCACCATCACCGGGTCGATCACAACCACCGGGGCACGTCCGGCCGCCAGCCAGCGGCCCACGGTCTCGATGGTCTCCACCGAGCCGAGCATGCCCACCTTCACGGCGTCCAGCTCCACGTCCTGCGCCACGGCGTCCAGCTGCGCCTGGAGCACGGACACGGGCGGGGTGTGCACGTCCACCACGCCCCGGGTGTTCTGCGCGACCACCGCCGTGATCACGCTCAGCCCGTAGCCGCCCATCGCGGCGATCGACTTCAGGTCCGCGGCGTGGCCCGCGCCGCCGGTGGGATCCGTTCCGGCGATCGACAGGACGCGCGGGGCGGGGGCAGGAGACGTGGCGATCACGACATTCCCTTCGCTAGTTCGAGCTAGATCAGGTTCGACGGGTGTGTTCTCAGCCGCTGGGCGGCACCCCGTGTCCGTGCCCGATCATGCCACAGGAGCGCCCGGATTCCTCCGAGCGCTCCTGTGGCCGGGCCGTGCACGACGCCACACGGTGGCGGTCGTCGCGCGGGTCTCAGTCCGCCTTGGGGGTCATGGTGATGTCCTGGGCCTTCACGCCCACCCCCACGATGGTCGGCTGCCCGTCCGAGGGCGCCGTGCGCACCGCGGTGGCCTCGGCGGTGAAACGGCTCGCGGCCCCCGCCGACGCCTCGTACTCGCGCGTCTCCACGCTCGCGGTGCCCGGTGCGGCGGCGGGTGCCACCGCACGGCGTGAACCACGACGCCGCCTGGCCGGGGTGCTCGGGGCGGCCTGCCCCGCGGCACCCGGTGCGTTCTGACCGGCCGCGCTGGGCGCGGTCCCGGCACCACCGGAGCGGCTGCTGCCGGACTGGTCGCGCCCGGACTGGTCTCGTCCGGTCTTGTCGTCCTCGGACCGACCGCTCCCGGACTGGCGGTTGCCCGCCCCGCCGTTCCTGGACCGGCCGCCTCCGGACTGGTCCCGCTGGGTGTCGCTGTCCTGCCCCGCCCCTGACTTTCCGCCCTGGGAGTCCGAGGAGCGGTCGGCGTCCTCGGCGGAGCCGCGCGCGCCCGTGGCGGCGCCGGGGGCCGTGGCCACCCGGCGGCCGCGGCGCTGACGGCCCGCACCACCCGAACGGGACCCGGATCCGGAACGGTCGCCGCCGGAGGTCTCCTCGCCCGAAGTGTCCTCACCGGAGAACGCCGCGGAGAGCGAGTCAAGGGTTAGGGACTCCTGTGCCGTGCCACGGTCCTGGTGGCCCTGCGGGAGCTCGACGACCTCGCCGCCGATGGTCAGCTGCGAGGCGGCGCCGCCGTCCTGGCCCTGGGTGTGGTCCTCGCGGGAGGTCTCCTGCGACGAACCGCCATCCTCACCCTGCTGGGTGCGGCCACGGCTGCGCTTGCCCCGGCGCTTCTTGCGACGGCGTCCGCCCTCGGACTCGCCGTGGCTCTCGTCCCCGGGGCCTCCCGCCGCCTGGTGGTCTCGCGCGGAGTCCGCGGCACCGGACGCGCTGCCCGAGGACGCGGCCGCGTCCCGGGAACCGTGCTGGGCGGCGTCGTCCTCGTGCGAGGAGGCCGCGGCGATGGTGGCGAACGCGGTGCGCGCGGCCTCGTCCCGGGCCTGCTGCTCGTCCGGGCTCTTGGAGCGCGCGGGCGAGGGCTGCTTTTCCTGCGGCTGGTGCTGCTGCTTCTGGCGCGAGCGCTTGCGGTCGTTGCGGTTGCCGCGGTGGTCCGGGGCGGACGCGGTGGAGCGGCCCTTGAGCGGGTGGTCGTGGACCAGCACGCCGCGCCCGGCGCACTCCTCGCACGGCTCGGAGAACACCTCCAGCAGCCCCGTGCCCATGCGCTTGCGCGTCATCTGCACGAGACCCAGGGAGGTCACCTCCGCCACCTGGTGCTTGGTGCGGTCGCGGCCCAGGCACTCCACGAGCCGGCGCAGCACGAGGTCCCGGTTGGACTCCAGGACCATGTCGATGAAGTCCACCACGATGATCCCGCCGATGTCCCGCAGCCGCAGCTGGCGCACGATCTCCTCGGCGGCCTCGAGGTTGTTCTTGGTGACGGTCTCCTCGAGGTTGCCGCCGGAACCGGTGAACTTGCCCGTGTTGACGTCCACCACGGTCATGGCCTCGGTGCGGTCGATCACGAGCGAGCCGCCGGAGGGCAGGAACACCTTGCGCTCCAGCGCCTTCTGGATCTGCTCCTCCACGCGCATGTGCTCGAAGAGGTCCTCGTCCTCGGTCCAGCGCTGCAGCCGGTCCAGCAGGTCCGGGGCCACGTAGGTCACGTAGGCCTCGATGTTGTCCCACGCCTGCTCGCCCTGGACCACCATGGCGGTGAAGTCCTCGTTGAACACGTCCCGGACGGTCTTGATGGTGAGGTCCGGCTCGGCGTAGAGCAGCTCCGGGGCGAGGGTCTTGGTGGAGCCGGCCTTCTCCTGGATCTGCTCCCACTGCGAGCGCAGCCGGTTGATGTCGTTGGTCAGCTCGGTCTCGGACGCCCCCTCGGCGGCGGTGCGCACGATCACGCCCGCGCCCTCGGGCAGCCGGTCCTTGAGGATCTTCTTGAGCCGCTGGCGCTCGACGTCCGGGAGCTTGCGGGAGATCCCGGTCATGGAGCCGCCGGGCACGTACACGAGGTAGCGCCCGGGCAGGGAGACCTGGCTGGTGAGCCGGGCGCCCTTGTGGCCCACGGGGTCCTTGGTGACCTGCACGAGCACGGTGTCCCCGGACTTCAGGGCGTTCTCGATCTTGCGGGGCTTGTGCCCCATCTCGGCGGCGTCCCAGTCCACCTCGCCGGCGTAGAGCACGGCGTTGCGCCCGCGGCCGATGTCCACGAACGCGGCCTCCATGGACGGCAGCACGTTCTGCACCTTGCCCACGTACACGTTGCCGATCAGTGAGTCCTGCGTGGTGTGGGAGACGAAGTGCTCCGCGAGGATGCCGTCCTCGAGCACGCCGATCTGGATCCGGTCCTCTTTCTGGCGGACCAGCATGGTGCGCTCCACGGACTCGCGGCGCGCCAGGAACTCGGCCTCGGTGATCACGTGGCGGCGGCGGCCGAACTGGCGGGACTCGCGGCGGCGCTGGCGCTTGGCCTCGAGGCGCGTGGAGCCCTTGACCCCGGTGACCTCGTCGCTGCTGGTGCCCTCGGACGCACCGCGCGGGGCGCGCACCCGGGTCACGGAGCCGTCGGAGTCGTCCACGAGCTCCATGTCCTCGTCACCACGACGACGCCGTCGGCGCCGCTTGCTCGACACGCTCGCGTCGTCGTCCTCGTCGCGGTCCCCGCGGGCGGCCTCCCGCTCCTGGGCGGCCACGCGCAGCCGGGCCTTCTGGGCCTCGGCGGCACGGCGGATCTCGTCCGGGTCCGGCGCCCGGAACAGCAGGGACGCGCCCGGGCCGAAGGCCCCGAAGTCCTGCTGCGTGGGGGGCTCGGTGCCCTCCGCCGCCGGGGCGTCCTCGGCGGCGGGTGAGTCGGTGCTGTCGGCGGCGGCGCCGTCCTCGGACGCGGCGTTCTGCGGCTCGGGGGCCGACGAGGCGGCGGCCTCGTCCGAGCTGCTGCCCGCTGACTGCGCGGCGGCCGCGGCCGCGGTGTCCGGTGCCGTGGTGGACTCCTCCGGCGGCGTGACGGGCGCCGTGGGGAGCTCTCCGGCGTCGATGGCGGCCGCGATGGCGATGGCGTCGCTCGTGCCGTCGACCGGGGCCGCGGTGGCCTCCTCCTCGGAGGTGGCGTGCGGTGTCTCGGCGTCCGGGGCCGGTGCGTCCCCGTCCGTGGTCGGCGAGGTGCGGGTGCCCTGCGGGTCCTGCACGTCCTGGGCGGCGGGCTCGGTGCCCTGTGCGGCGGCGGGCTGCGCGGCGGCGTCGTCCTGCGGCGACGCGGTGGGGGTCTCACCCGTGGCGGACCCGGGGGTCAGTGCGGAGGTGTCCTGTTCAGGTTCCATGTGAAGTTGTGCTCCTGCTCGGGGCACCGTCCGCACCCGGGCCCGAGGTGTGCTCGGTCGGTCGAGCCGGTGTTCTCCACACGGCCGCCGGAAGTCGGTGTCGTACCCACGGGCGCGGCATGTGTCACGCGCGCCGTCCGCGGGCCGGCGGATGCCCGAGTCGCTGGGTCCGTGGGACCGCGAACTTGAACCGGTGCGGACGCGCTCGATCCTGTGAGAGCCGCGGGTCCGCTCCGATGGTGGTCGGTGCTCCTGCCGGGCCGGTGTCCTCGCGTGCGGGCGAGGGCCGACCACTGGCAGTATCTCACAGTCGTCGCCTGTCACCGCACATCCGGGTGGTCCACGCCACAGCCCGGCCGGTCGCGTCCCGGCCCACCTCGGGGTGCCCGCGATCCGCCCTGCACCGCGCCCGTCCATGCCCGTGGTCTACGATCGGGCGCGTGAGCTCTGCATCCCGACCCTCCCCCGCCGCCCCCTCCGACAGCCACGCCACGGCCCCCGACCGCCCCGCGGCCGACGCCGCCGTGGCACCCGTGACGCGCCCCGACCGCACGTGGGCCGTGCTGACGGTGGTCCTCTCGCTCGTGGGCTTCGCGGCATCGGCCACGCTCGTGGCGGAGCGGCTGGCCATCTTCCAGGACGCCGGGCACCGCGCGAGCTGCGACCTCAACGCGTGGCTGTCGTGCGGGACCGTGATGCGCACTCCCCAGGCGGAGGTGTTCGGCTTCCCCAACCCGCTGATCGGCATCGTGGCCTACGCCGTGGTGCTCGCCGTGGCCGTGGGCGTGCTCGCGGGGGCGCGCTACGCCCGCTGGTTCTGGTGGCTGCTGTGGGCGGGAATCGCGGCGGGGTCCGTGTTCACCCTGTGGCTGTGGTGGCAGACCACGTTCCGGATCAACGCCCTGTGCCTCTACTGCATGGTCGTGTGGTGCGCGCAGACCTACCTGCTCGCCCACACGAGCGCCCGGATGCGCCGCGCGGGAATGCTCGGCGGTGCCGCCCGGGAGAGCGCAGGCTCCACGGCCTGGGCCTGGCTGCTCGGCACGGGGGTGCTCGTGGTCGTCTTCGGCGTGATCGCGGTGCGCTTCTCCACCGTGATCTTCGCCTGACACCCGCCCTGCCGGACCACGAGAACGGCGCGTGCCGAGCCCGGGAGCTCGAAACGCGCCGTGGTCGTGCGGTAGCTCAGGCGAACCAGATGCCGATCTCGCGCTCGGCGGACTCCGGAGAGTCCGAGCCGTGCACGAGGTTCTTCTGGACCTTCTCGCCCCAGTCCCGGCCCAGGTCCCCGCGGATGGTGCCCGGGGCGGCCGTGGTGGGCTCGGTGGCCCCGGCGAGGCTGCGGAAGCCCTCGATCACACGGTCGCCCTCGACCACCGCGGCGACCACCGGGCCCGAGAGCATGAACTGCACGAGCGGCTCGAAGAACGGCTTGCCCTGGTGCTCCGCGTAGTGCTGCTCCAGGATCTCCCGGGTGGCGTGCACCAGCTTGAGCTCGGCCAGGGTGTAGCCCTTGGCCTCGATGCGGGCGAGGATCTGGCCGGTCAGGCCGCGCTCGACGCCGTCCGGCTTGACGAGGACGAGAGTGCGCTGCGACATGGGGTCTCCTTGCGGTAGAGGTGGGGGTGGACGGGCCGTACGAGGGCCGGTCACCGGATTCCGGGTCGAGCCTAGCGAACGCGGCGGGCGCGTGCGGACCGCGCGCCGCGCCCGCTCACGGCAGGGGGTGCTCCGCCTCCCAGCGGCGCTGCTCCTCCGCGCGCTGCACGTTGTCGCGGTCCATACGTGCGCCCTTGACCACGGCGTACCACCACGCCAGCGCGCACAGCGCCCCGATCACGAACATTGCGGGCACCAGGAAACCGGTGGCGATCAGCACGAGCTGCAGCACCCACCCGGCGGCATAGCCCCACGGGCGGCGGAGCATCCCGCACAGCAGGATGAACAGCAGCGCGAGCACCGCCGCGCCGCCCATGAGCCACAGCTTGTGCGCGGTGCTCCAGTCCCGGGCCAGCAGCCCGAAGGCGGTGAGGGCCGCGAAGAACACGATGAACGCCTCGATGCTCAGCACGCTCGAGGCGAACATGGTCTTGACGGACCGCGGCTTCTTGGTCTGCCCGGGGCGCCACTCGCGCTGGGCCTTGGTCATGCGGGCCATGCGGCTCCTTCCAGGGGTGCGGACAGCAGGGGTGCGGTCGAGGGGTCACAGGCCGAGCAGCGCACGGGCCTCACCCACCACGGTGATGGAGCCGGTGACGAGCACCGCGCCGTCGAACTGCTCACGGGCGGCGGCGTCCTGGATGGCGGCGGAGCACGCGTCGTCGAGATGTTCGGCCACGTGCACGGCGTCCTCGTCGAAGCCCATGTCCACGGCGATCTCCGCGAGCTCCGCCGGGGGCACCGCCCGCGGGGAGTGGGACGCGGTGCACCACAGCTCCAGATCGAACTCGTGGTACTCGTCCGCGAGCACCCGCATCATGGTCTCCACGTCCTTGTCCCCCAGCACCCCGACCACCAGGTTGAGCTTGCTGAACGTGAACCCCTCCCGCACGGCCGCGGCGGAGGCCACGAGCCCGTGCGGGTTGTGGGCGGCGTCGAGGACCACGGGCGGAGCCTTGCGCGCGAGCTCGAGGCGACCGGGCGAGGACACCGCGCCCAGACCCTCGCTCACGAGCTCGGGGTTCAGCGGCTTCTCGCCACCGCCGAGCAGCGCCTCCACCGCGGCAATCGCGACCGCCGCGTTCTGCGCCTGGTGCGCGCCGAACAGCGGGAGCATCACGTCCGGGTACTCGCCCGCGAGGCCCTGGACGGTGATGACCTGCCCGCCCACGGCGGTGGTGCGCGCGGTCACGGAAAACTCCACGCCCTCGAAGCGGAAGGGGACTCCCAGCTCCTGCGCGCGCTCGAGCAGCACCTGGGCCGCACCCGGCTGCTGGGCGGAGCTCACGAGGAACCCGCCCGGCTTGACGATCCCGGCCTTCTCGCGGGCGATGTCCTCCACGGTGTCGCCGAGGATGTCCGTGTGGTCCAGGTCGATGGGCGTGACCACGGAGACCGCGGCGTCCGCCACGGTGGTGGCGTCCCACGAGCCGCCGATCCCGACCTCCAGGACCATCACGTCCACGGGCTCGTCCGCGAACACCGCGAACGCCAGCACCGTGAGGGTCTCGAAGTACGTCAGGCGCGGGGCCCCCTCGCCCTCCAGGTGACGGTCCACGAGGTCCAGGTACGGGGCGATCTCCGTGTAGATCCGCACGAAGGTCTCGTCGGAGACGGGCTCGCCGTCGATGCTGATCCGCTCGGTCACGCGCTCCAGGTGCGGGCTCGTGTAGCGGCCCACCCGCAGGTCGTGGGCGAGCAGCAGGGACTCGACCATGCGCGCCGTCGACGTCTTGCCGTTGGTCCCGGTCACCTGCACCACGGGGGCGCTGCGGTGCGGGTCCCCCAGCGCGGAGACCGCGAGCTGCATGGCGTCCAGGCGCGGCGCCATCCTGTGCTCCGGCGCCCGGGCCAGCAGCCCCTGGTAGATCTCCTCGACGGACGCGAAGTTCTCGTGCTCGGTGGCGCCGCTCATGCGTCCACCACCGCCACGGTGACGTCCAGGTTCGTGGCCTCCACCAGCTCCAGCTCCCGGGTGAGGGTCTCCCCCTGCACGAGCTCGCGGTGCGCGTCCACCGCGGCCAGCGTCGCGGCGTCGGCGTGGAGCGTGGTGCGGATCCGGTCCGAGACCACCAGCCCGGCGTCCTTGCGGGCCTGCTGGATCGCACGGACCATGTCCCGAGCCACGCCCTCGGCGCGCAGCTCGTCGGTCAGCTCGGTGTCCAGCACCAGGAAACCGCCGCCGGGCAGCACGGTGACGGCGCGCGCGGAGGACCCCGCGGCGTCGTCGACCACCGTGACCAGCTCGTACTCGCCCTCCTCCAGCGCCACCGAGCCGGCGACCACGCCGCCGTCCTCGGCCACGGACCAGTCGCCCGCCTTGGTGGCCCTGATGACCTGCTGCACCTGCTTGCCGAGCCGGGGACCGGCGGCGCGCGCGTTGACCTTGAGCTCCTGGGAGATGCCGTAGTCGGCGGCCGAGACCTCGTCCGCGTCCACCAGCGTGACGGACTTGAGGTTCAGCTCGTCCGCGACGATCTCCTGGAACGTGCCCGCGAGCGCCTGCGCCCCGGGCACGGCCACGGTCATGCCGGCGAGCGGCTGGCGCACGCGCAGGCTGCTGGCCTTGCGGAGTGCGGAGCCCGCGGAGCAGATGGCGCGCGTGCGCTCCATGGCGGTGAGCAGGGCCTCGTCCCGCGGGAACAGGGAGGCGTCGGGCCAGTCGGTCAGGTGCACCGAGCGCCCGCCGGTGAGCCCGCGCCAGATCTCCTCGGTGACCAGCGGCAGCAGCGGGGCGGCCACGCGGCACACGGTCTCGAGGCACGTGTAGAGCACGTCGAACGCCTCGGTGTCCTCCTCGAAGAAGCGCTCGCGGGACCGGCGCACGTACCAGTTGGTGAGCGTGTCCATGTAGGCGCGCAGGCGTTCGGCGGCGGCCCAGATGTCGTACTCGTCGAAGAGCCGCTTGGCGTCCGTGACCAGGGCGCCGGTCTCGGCCAGGATGTAGCGGTCCATCACGTGCTCGGCCTCGTACCGCGCCTGGGCGTCGTAGCCCTCTCCCCCGCGGGCGGCGTTCGTGTAGAGCCCGAAGAAGTGGTAGACGTTCCACAGCGGCAGGATCATCTGCCGCACGCCGTCACGGATGCCCTGCTCGGTGACCACCAGGTTCCCGCCGCGCAGGATGGGCGAGGACATCAGGAACCAGCGCATGGCGTCCGAGCCGTCCCGGTCCAGGACCTCGTTGACGTCCGGGTAGTTGCGCAGGGACTTGGACATCTTCTGTCCGTCCGAGCCCAGCACGATGCCGTGGGAGATCACGTTGCGGAACGCCGGGCGGTCGAAGAGCGCGGTGGCCAGGATGTGCAGCGTGTAGAACCAGCCGCGGGTCTGGCCGATGTACTCCACGATGAAGTCACCGGGGTTGTGGGTCTCGAACCACTCGCGGTTCTCCATGGGGTAGTGCACCTGCGCGTAGGGCATGGACCCGGAGTCGAACCACACGTCCAGCACCTCGGGAACGCGGCGCATCACGGACTTCCCCGTGGGGTCGTCCGGGTTGGGGCGGATCAGCTCGTCGATCCACGGCCGGTGCAGGTCCACCTCGCCGGCGGCATTGCGGGGCAGGCGACCGAAGTCCGCCTCAAGCTCCGCGAGGGATCCGTAGACGTCGCGGCGCGGGTGGTTGGGATCGTCCGACTCCCACACGGGGATCGGCGATCCCCAGTAGCGGTTGCGGGAGATGGACCAGTCCCGGGCGTTCTCCAGCCACTTGCCGAACTGGCCGTCCTTGACGTTGCCGGGGATCCAGTTGATCTGCTGGTTCAGCTCCAGCATGCGGTCCTTGATGGCCGTGACGCTCACGAACCACGAGGACACCGCGCGGTAGATCAGGGGGTTCCGGCAGCGCCAGCAGTGCGGGTAGGAGTGCTCGTAGGAGGCCTCGCGCAGCAGCGCGCCGCGGGCCCGCAGGTCCCGGATCACGGTGCGCGCCACCTCCTTGTCGAACACGTTGTGCCCGGCGAGCTCCGCGAGCGGCGCCCCGGCGGCCAGGGACTCGTCCGTGAAGAGGTCGTAGAAGCGCCCGCCCTCGTCCACGGAGAGCACCACGGGGATCTCGTGCTCGGCGCACACCAGCTGATCGTCCTCGCCGTAGGCCGGAGCCTGGTGCACGATGCCCGTGCCGTCCGTGGTGGTCACGTAGTCCGCCACGAGGATCTGCCAGGCCTTGGCGGTGCCGAAGCGCTCGTCGTCTGTGAAGTAGTCCCACAGCGGGGCGTAGCGGATGCCCGCGAGCTGCTCGCCCGTGTAGTGGGCGGTCACGGCCTCGCGCACGGCGGCGGCCGGGTCCTCGGCATCCCCGTAGCCGAGGTCCTTGGCGTAGCTGCCCGCGAGCTCCGCGGCCACGAGGAAGCGGCGTCCGGCCAGCTCCCCGGCTCCGGGCACCAGCACGTAGTCGATGGCGGGGCCCACCGCGAGCGCCTCGTTGGTGGGCAGGGTCCAGGGCGTGGTGGTCCACGCGATGGCCTCCGCGCCCGCGAGCTCCGCGGCGACCTCCGGGTGCGCGGCCCACGAGGTGTCCTCGGAGAGGCGGAACGCCACGGTCACGGAGGTGTCCTGGCGCATCTGGTAGACGTCGTCGTCCATGCGCAGCTCGTGGTTGGACAGCGGCGTCTCGTCCTTCCAGCAGTACGGCAGCACGCGGTAGCCGGAGTAGACCAGGCCCTTGTCGTCCAGGGCCTTGAACGCGCCGATCACGGACTCCATGTACTCCGGGTTCAGCGTCTTGTAGTCGTTGTCGAAGTCCACCCAGCGGGCCTGGCGGGTCACGTAGTCCTGCCACTCGGAGGCGTACTTCATCACGGAGGCGCGGCAGGCGTCGTTGAACGTGTCGATGCCCATGGCCTCGATGTCCTGCTTGTCCGTCATCCCGAGCTGCTTCATGGCCTCGAGCTCCGCGGGCAGCCCGTGGGTGTCCCAGCCGAAGCGTCGCTCCACGCGGCGACCCTGCTGGGTCTGGTAGCGGGCCACGAGGTCCTTGACGTAGCCGGTGAGCAGGTGCCCGTAGTGGGGCAGGCCGTTGGCAAAGGGAGGGCCGTCGTAGAAGACGAACTCGTTGGAGCCGTCCGTGCCGCTGTCGCGCTGGTCGATGCTCGCCTGGAAGGTGTCGTCACGCTTCCAGTAGTCGAGGACGCGCTCCTCGACCGCGGGCAGGCGCGGGGCCGCGGGGACGCCCTGGGCGTCGGGGTCGGTGCTCGCCTTGGGGTACACGAATGAGTCGGTCACGGTGCTCCATCCTGAGGTGCCGGTGGTTCAGGATGCGAGGACGCCCTGGCGCACGGGGCGCCGGTGGCGCGGTACCACCTCGCTTGTCCGCCGCGTTGCCGGGGATGCCGACGACGCCGCGAGCCGCTCATTGGGGGCTGTCACGGGCCCGAGTCGTCCGGTTCTACTGAGGCCCGCACGGGCCGGTTCTTCCGGAAGGGCTCCCCGGTGATGGCCGGATCCGCGCCCGCGCGCACGAAGCGCACGGGACCATGGTAGCGCGCCGGGCGGCGTCGTCCCCACCGGTGCCGGGAGATGCCCCTCAGCGTGGGCCCGGGCACCACGAACCCGGGGCCGCTCGCGGCAGGTGTCCGCGGCTGCCCCTGGGCGCGGTCAGGTTTTCGGGTCGGTGCGTCCGAGTTCCGCGACCCGCCCCACGAGGATCACCGCGGGCGCCCGCACCCCGCGCTCCTCCGCCGTGCGGGCGATGTCCTCCAGCGGCGCCAGCGTGGTGCGCTGGGTGGGGGTCCAGCCCCGTTCCACCACGGCCACGGGCAGGTCCCGGGGGTAGCCCGCGGCGAGCAGGGTCTGCGCCGTGCGCGCGAGTCCGCGCACGCCCATCATGAGGATCAGCGTGTGGCCCTCGCGGTACGGGACCTGGCGCAGCTCCTCGTGGGCGGTGATGACCGTGAAGCCGTGGGCCATGTCCCGGTGCGTCACGGGGATCCCGGCGGCCGCGGGCACGGAGATCGCGGAGGTGACCCCGGGGACCACTTCGGTGGCGATGCCGTGGGCGTGGCAGAACTCCACCTCCTCGCCGCCGCGGCCGAACACGTAAGGGTCCCCACCCTTGAGCCGCACCACCCGGCGCCCCGCCCGCGCCTGGTCCACGAGCGTCTGGTTGATCCGGTCCTGCGTGACCTTGTGGTAGCCGGCGCGCTTGCCCACGTCGATGATCTCCGCGTGCTCCGCGAGCGCCGGGAGCAGGTCCGTGGGGCCCAGCCGGTCGGCGACCACCACGTCCGCACCGGCCAGAAGGTGGCGGCCCCGTACCGTGAGGAGCCCGGGGTCACCCGGTCCACCTCCCACGAGGGCCACGGTTCCCGGCTGCTGGGCGTCCGGTTCGAGGTGGTCGCTGGACCGGGAACCGAGCTGCGCAGGGGCGTCGCCGATGCGTGACTCGTCAGCCGGGTCAGGGCGGGGGCCCGGCGCCACCGGGCCGCCGTGGTGCGGGGAGGGGCCCGCGGAGCTGGGGGGCGCGGGCCCGTCGGTCCCTCCTGGCAACGATGCGCCCTCCCGCGAGCGCCGCGCCCTGACCGGGATCTCCCCGGTCTCCAGGCGTGCCGCGATCCACGCGGCAACGCCCTTGGCACGCCGTGGGTCCCCGCCCGCGTTGACCGCCACGGTGACGCCGTGGGCGCGCGTCACGGCAGGGACCCACGCGCTGGACGCCGCGGCGTCGCCACCCGTGACGCAGAAGACCCGGTGCTGCTCGGCGGTGCGGGTCACGAGGTCCTGGACGGCGGGCGAGTCCGTGTGGGCGAGCACGAGCCACGCCCCGGCCACGTCCTCGGGGCGGAAGCCCCGGCGGTGCCACGTGAGCTCCCCATCCTCCGCGAGCGCCCGCAGGTCCTCGTGCGCGTCCGGCGCCACGAGCTCGACCGCAGCGCCCTCGGCGAGCAGCGCGGGGACCCGGCGCGCGGCCACCGGCCCAGCACCCACCACGAGCACCCGGCGGCCGGGGAGGTTCAGACCCAGGGGGTAGGTCATGGGCGGGGCACTCCTGAGGCGATGGCGGAACGGAAACCGCCATGCTACGTGCGGGTCCGTGGCCCCGTACCCGGGCCGTCACGGGGCGTCACACTCCCGCGGGCGCCCTCACTCGGTGGCAGCACCCTGCTTCCAGTAGCCCATGAACGAGATGTCCGCCTTGGGCACCCCGCCGCTCACACACATCCGGCGCATGGACTTCACGGCGGAGGACTCCGCCGCGAGGAACCAGTACGTGCCGCGGCCCTCGGGACGCGCCGTGGCCCACACGAACTCGGACTCGTCCTGCCAGGACGCCAGCTCCGTGTGGCCCACCGCCCAGTACCGGCGGGCGTGCTCCGCGAGCCGCTCCCACAGCCACAGCTCCAGGGCCAGGTTGCGCTCGCGGGTGCCGCGCGGCAGCCAGGTCCAGACCAGCTCGGTGCCGCCGTCCAGCACCACGCGGTGGGCGCCGGGCTCGTCGCACGACGCCGCCCGGGCCAGAGCGCGCGGACCCGCACCCGGGACGGCGTCGGCCTCCGCGGGGACCTCCACGGCCACGGTGATGGAGCTCGGGGGTTCGTACGCGCCGTCCACCGGGCGGTTGACCCGGACCCGCTGCTCCACGCCGTCCACGATCGCGGAGATCGCGGGCAGTGCCGTCTCGTCCCCCGCGACCACCACGTCCTGACCGGCCGCGCGACCGTCGTCCCACGCGGCCCACCAGGCAGAGTCCTCTGAGGGCACGAGCAGCCGCGCGGAGTCCCCGGCGCGGACCGAGTCCCCCCACGCGGCACCCGGGCCCATGCCGTGCTCGGGGTCCCCGTGCAGCACCACGTCGATCGCGAGCTCCGGCACCCGCTGCCCCGCGAGCTCCACCGTGGTGGCGTCCCGCACGGTGTAGGTGCGCATCCACCCGGCTTTCTCGCGCGGCGCGGCCATGAACTCGCGGCGCCACCGGGCCATGTCGGCGACGTCCACGTCCACCGCTCCACCGGCGGGCGAGATGAGCAGCTTGACGTAGGAGTCCGCCCGGGGGCCGGGGCCCTGCTCGCCCCACGGCATGGTCCTCAGCTGCTCCCCCGCCACGTGCACCCGCACGAGGTGCTCGCTGAGCTCCTCGCGCCGGGTGACCGTGGCGTCCACGCACGCCAGCTGGGTCATGCGGGCACCTCCCCGTTCTCCTCGTTCTCGTCCCGTGCGGCCGGGTGCGGCCGGGCCGTCCCGGTCCGTGACCCGGACGTGGGTCCGGTCGTCGTCCGACCCGCCGTTCTTGCCGTGGCATCCGCCGGGGTCTCGGCCCCCGCCATCCCCGTGGCTCGCGACCGGTCCGAGGACAGCGGGATCACCACGCGGGCGTCGGTCACGGGATCGTGCAGCACGCGGGCGGCCATGTCGAACACGCGACCGACCACCTCGTCGGTCATGACCTCCTCCGCCCCGCCGCGGGCCACCACCTCGCCGGCCTTCATGGCCACGAGCACGTCCGCGTAGCGCGCGGCCAGGGACAGCTCGTGCAGCACCATCACCAGGGTGATCCCCCGGGCACGCTGCAGCTCGCACAGGATGTCCAGGATCTCCACCTGCCGGGCGATGTCCAGATAGGTGGTGGGCTCGTCCAGCAGCAGCACGTCGGTCTGCTGAGCCAGGGCCAGGGCGATCCACACGCGCTGGCGCTGCCCCCCGGAGAGGTCCGTCACGTGGCGGTCCATGAGATCGCACAGACCGGTGAGCTCGAGCGCCTCGGCCACGGCGGCGTCGTCCTCCGCGCGCCAGCGCCCGAAGGCACCGCGGTGCGGGTGGCGACCGCGCGAGACCAGCTCCCGCACGCTCACCCCCTCCGGCGCCACGGGGTCCTGCGGCAGGAAGCCCACCGTCTGCGCAAAGCGGGTGCGGTGCCAGCCGCGGACGTCCTCCCCGCCCACGAGCACCTCGCCGGCGGTGGGTGTCAGCTGGCGCGCGCACGTGCGGAGCAGCGTGGACTTGCCGCAGCCGTTGGCGCCCACGAGCGCCGTGACGCGCCCCGCGGGGAACGTGACGTCCACGTCCGTGAGCACGGGCGCGCCCCCGTAGCCGGCCCGCAGTCCGCGCACGGCCACCTCGGACGACGCTGCCCGGTCGGTCCGCGCGGCGCTCGCCGCCGCTGCGGGCCGGGCATCGTGCCGCGGGCCCGTCATGGTCTCCCTGACCTCGTTCTCGGGGCTCATGCCTCCGCCTTTCCACGTCCGATGAGCAGCCACAGCAGCACGGGGGCACCGGCGGCCGCGGTGACGACACCCACGGGCAGTGCCAGATTGGGCAGCGCCTCGGCGGCCACGTAGTCCGAGACGACCATGAGCACCGCACCCACGAGGGCCGCGTGGTGCGCGTGCCCGGCCCCGCCGCCGATGCCGCGCGCAATGGGCGCGGCCATGAAGGACACGAACGCCACGGGCCCCACGGTGGCGGCGGCCACCGCCACCAGGGTCACCGCGAGGGCGAGCGCCGTGAGCCGCACACCCTGCACCCGCACGCCCAGGCCCGCCGCGAGCGCATCCCCGGTGCCGAGGGTGTCCACGGCGGGTATGAGCACCGCGCACACGGGCAGTAGCACGAGCAGGCAGAGCCCCACCTGCGCAATGTCCTGCCACGAGGCGGCGTTGAGCGAACCGGTGAGCCACTGCATCGCGTCCTGCGCGGCGTAGATGTTTGCACGGGTGAGCACGCCGTTGATGGCCGCCCCGGTGAGGGCGCCCCCGGCCACGCCGGTGAGCACGAGCTTGGCGATGCTGGCGTGCGTGCCCCCTGCGGCGAGGATGACTGCGAGCATGAGACCGAAGCCTCCCACGAGCGCGCTGACCGTCACCGCAGCTCCGGAGAGACCCGCGGTGATCGCGACCACCGCGCCGAGCCCCGCACCGGAGGAGACACCCATGATGTCCGGGGAGGCCAGCGGGTTGCGCAGCACGCGCTGGAACAGGTGGCCCGCGAGTCCGAAGGCGGTGCCCGTGAGGATTCCCAGGACCGTGCGGGGCAGGGTGATCTGCCACACGATGTAGTCCGCCGGCCCGTCGTAGTCGTGGGCCAGCACCGCGAGCAGGTCCGGAACCGCCACCACGTACTTGCCGAGCGCGATCCGGGCGAAGGACGCCACGGCCAGGACGAGCAGCAGCAGGAGTGTGACCCGCCGGGTGCGGCGACGCGTGCGAGCGCGGCCCGCGCGGACGGCGTCTACCGTCTGCGCACGGGACGGCAGCTGCAGTGCCGCGCTCATGCCGCCACCGTCTTCCCGCGAAGCACGGCCACGAGGGCCGGGGCGCCGATCACGACGAGGGCGATTCCCACCTGGATCTCCCGGTCCGGGACCAGCACGCGGGCCACGACGTCCGCGAGCAGCACGATGGTCGGTCCCGCGAGCAGGCACGCCGGGATCACCCGCCGGTAGGAGACACCCACGACCACGCGCACGGCGTGGGGCACGAGCAGCCCGCAGAACACGAGCGGGCCCACCAGCGCGGTGGACGTGCCCGCGAGCAGCACCACGGCCACACCGACCAGTCCGCGGGTCAGGGCCGGATGGGTTCCGAGCCCCCGACCCAGGGCGTCCCCGAGCGTGAGGGCGTCCAGGGACCGGGCCAGGCACCACCCGAGCACGAGACCCGCGACGACCACCGGGGCGGCCACCACCAGGAACGTGCCGTCCGGGCGGGTGAGCTCCCCCACCTGCCAGCGTCGGAAGGTGTCGAACGTGGCCTGGTGGCTCAGCAGGATCGCGCTCGTGAGCGCGGTGAGCCCTGCGGACACGGCCGCACCCGTGAGGGCCAGGGTCACGGGACGCGCCCCGCCGCGAGCGGCAGTGGCCAGCCCGTACACCGCGACCATGGCCACGGCCGAGCCCAGCGCGGCCAGCCACAGCTGGTTCGCCACACCCGACAGCCCGAACAGCGCACCCCCGGTCACCACCGCGAACGCGGCACCGGCCGTCAGCCCCAGAATTCCCGGGTCGCCGAGCGGGTTGCGGGTGGCGCCCTGCAGCAGAGCACCCGCCACGGACAGGGCCGCTCCGGTGAGCACCCCGGCGGCGGTGCGCCACACGCGGGACTCCACCACGGCGCCGTCGAGCGGGGGCACACCCGGCACGGCGCCGGGATCACCGCCGAAGACCTGCGGCACCACGCGCCACGTGCTCGCGAGGTCGATCGGGCGGGAGCCGCACGAGGCCGACAGGACCACCGCCACGAGGAGGACGACCGCCATGACGAGCCAGGGCAGGACCCTGCGCCCCGGGCGCCCCGCACGGGAGATGCGCGGGGCGTGGGTACCGGCGGTGGCGCCGGGGCCTGTGAGGGAGGTGCTGGCGGGCACGGAGGCTAGGCCCCCAGGGCGTTCTTGATCGCCGGGACGTGGGTGTCCAGGGCGTGGGGCATGGACAGCGGCGAGGACGAGTAGCCCGAGAGCACGTCCTGCTTGGTGGTCAGGAAAAGCCCGTGGCCGGCGGCGATCGCCGGGATGGTCTTGAGCACGGGGTCCGTGCGGAACTTCTCCGCCTGGGCGTCGTCCTCGGCGGCGGCCACGAACAGGTCGCTCGTGAGCTCGTCCGCGCGCTCCTTGGGCCACTCGCGCCAGAACTCCTTCTCCGAGACGTTCTTGGTGACCACGGGCGCCAGGGCCAGGCCCAGCTCGGTGAAGAAGCGGGGGCGCCCGTCCGAGGGGCCGTAGAAGCCCAGGGACTGCGAGACGTCCCCGTAGATGAAGCTCTTGCCCTTGGCGTCCCCGAGCTCCGCCGAGCGGTCCCGGATGAGCTTCTCCGTCTGCGCCACGAGGTCCTCGCCGGCCTGCGTGCGGCCCAGCGCCTTGGCGGTGAGCCGCTGCATGTCCTGCCACGAGTTCACCCACGGGCCCGTGGGATAGGCCACCGTGGGGGCGATCTTGGTCAGGCGCCCGTACTCCTCCTGGGTCACCCCGGAGTTCACGGCGATGATCAGGTCGGGGCTCAGCTGGGCGATCTCGGTGAAGTTCACGCCGTCGGACTCGTCCATGGTCTTCGGCGCCGTCCCGCCCAGCTCGGAGACCTTGGCGTCGAACCAGTCGGTGGCGCCCTTGTCGTTGCCGCCCCACGCCACCTTGGTCATGCCCACGGGGACCACGCCGAGCGCGGCGACGAAGTCCTGGGTGTTGCTCGCACCCACGCACACCACGCGCTCGGGGGCCTTCTCCACGCTGGTGGAGCCCAGAGCGTGCTTCACGGTCACGGGGAACGTGTCGGTGGGCGTGGAGGACGCCGAGGCACCCGGTGCGGCGTCCGAGCCACCGCCGTCCCGGGAGCCGGTGGAGCACGCCGCGAGCCCCATCAGGGAGGCCACGGCCAGGCCGGATCCGAGCAGGGAGCGGCGGCTGAGCTGACGACGGGTCTGGGAGGGGTCGCTGGACATGGCTCTCCTCGAGCGGTGAATTTGATAAGGCTTGCCTAACCTAATTCACCCGCTCGAAGGCCCGCAAGTGGGCTGTTCGCACCGCCGCGCACGTGCCGCGCATCGGCGCGGAACCACCGGTCAGGAGGTGGCGCGGATCACCTTGTGCGGTGCCGCCTGGGCCACGGGCTTGAGGGTCAGCGTGTCGATGTTCACGTGGTGCGGCAGCTCCACCGCGAACGCGCAGACCTCCGCGACGTCCTCCCCCGTGAGCGGCTCGGCCACGCCCGCGTAGACCTTCTCTGCGGCGGCCCGATCCCCACCCAGGCGGTTGAGGGAGAACTCGGGGGTGTGCACGAGCCCGGGCGCGATCTCCACCACCCGCACGTTGTGCTCGGCCTCCTCGAGCCGCAGCGCCTCGGTCATCGCGCGCTCGGCGTACTTGGCGGCGTTGTACCCGGCACCGCCCTCGTACGCCCGGATCGCGGCCAGGGAGGTGAGGTTCAGCACCGTGCCCCGCCCGTTGGCGCGCAGCGCGGGCAGGAACGCCCGGGTCACCCGCAGGGTGCCCAGCACGTTGACCTCGTACATCCACTGCCAGCCCTCGGGGTCCGCGTCCGCCACGGAGTCCGTGCCGCGCGCCCCGCCGGAGATGTTGAGCACCGTGTCCACCGTGCCCTGCTCGGCGAGCACGCGGTCCCGCAGCGCGTCCACCTGATTCTGATCGGTCACGTCCGTGGGCGCGGCGATCGCCCCGGTCTGCTCCGCCAGCTCGGCGAGCCGCTCCTCGCGCCGGGCCACGGCGTACACCGTCCACCCGCTCGCGCGCAGCCGCCGCACCGTGGCCTCGCCGATCCCGGTGCTCGCTCCCGAGACCACCGCGACCTTGCCCGCCCCCGCCGTGCCGGGGGTGCCGTATGCCGATTCCCTGTTCTGCGTCATGACCCGCAGTCTACGGAGCACGACGCCGCACGGCCTGGTCCGTGGGCCAGCGAGCGTTCCCGGGTCGGAGACCGGGGCAACGACCCGGCAGCGTGTGCCGCACCGCCCGAGCTCGCTCGCCCCGGACCCGGACCCGGACCCGGTGACGGGGACCGGACGGCGTCCGGCGGGCAGCGCCCCGGGCGGTGTCGCGCCCCCGGTGGCGACCGTCCGGCGTCGTGCGGGCAGCGCCCCGGGGCGGCGAGGTGACCGGCAGCGGCGACCGGGCGGCGTCGTGCTCCGCACGGGGCGGGCGGCGTCGTCCCCCGGGGATTCGAAGCGGAGAAAAACCCCGTGAGAGACTGGGCGCATGGCACATGAGACGACGGGTACAGACACGCCCGAGACCCCTGACCACGCAGCGACCACCGCCGCGGTGACCGTTCCCGAGAAGCCGGCCCTGGAGGGCCTGGAGGAGAAGTACGCCGCGCAGTGGCGCGAGAACGGGACCTACGCGTTCCGCGAGGACACGGACCGGGAGTCCGTGTACTCGATCGACACTCCCCCGCCCACGGCGTCCGGCTCCCTGCACGTGGGACACATGTTCTCCTACACGCAGACGGACGTGATCGCGCGGTTCCAGCGCATGAGCGGCAAGAACGTGTTCTACCCGCTGGGCTGGGACGACAACGGCCTGCCCACCGAGCGCCGTGTGCAGAACTACTACGGCGTGCGCTGCGAGCCCGGCCGCCCGTACGTGGAGGGGTACCGTCCGCCCGAGAAGCCCGCCAAGAACCAGCGGGACTGGGACGTGGTCTCCCGCCAGAACTTCATCGAGCTGTGCGAAGAGCTCGCCGTGGAGGACGAGAAGGTCTTCGAGCACCTGTTCTCCACGCTGGGCCTGTCCGTGGACTGGAACCGCACCTACCGCACGATCGACGCGCACTCCCGCAAGGTCTCGCAGCTCGCGTTCCTCAAGGACTACGAGGCCGGCAACGCCTACATGGCCGAGGCGCCCACCATGTGGGACGTGACCTTCCGCACCGCCGTGGCCCAGGCCGAGCTGGAGGACCGGGAGCGCGAGGGCGCCTACCACCGCGTCTCGTTCCACCGCCCGGACGGCGAGAAGGTGTTCATCGAGACCACCCGCCCCGAGCTGCTTCCCGCCTGCGTGGCCCTGGTGGCCCACCCGGACGACGAGCGCTACCAGCACCTGTTCGGCACCACCGTGCGCTCCGCCCTGTTCGACGTGGAGGTGGAGGTCAAGGCGCACCCGCTGGCCAAGCCGGACAAGGGCTCGGGCATCGCGATGATCTGCACGTTCGGCGACCTCACGGACGTGACGTGGTGGCGCGAGCTGGACCTGCCCACGCGGGCCCTGATCGGACGTGACGGCCGTTTCCAGGCCGAGCAGCCCGAGTGGATCGCGGACGGCGCCCCCGCCGAGCGCTACGCGGAGGTGGCCGGCAAGACCGTGTTCTCCGCGCAGAAGGCCGTGGTGGACATGCTCCGCGAGTCCGGGGACCTGGACGGCGAACCGAAGAAGATCATGCACCCGGTGAATTTCTACGAGAAGGGCGACAAGCCCCTCGAGGTGGTCACCTCCCGCCAGTGGTACATCCGCAACGGCGGCCGGGACGCCGAGCGCCGCGACGTGCTGATCCAGCGCGGCCGGGAAATGGCCTGGCACCCCTCCTTCATGCGCTCGCGCTACGAGAACTGGATCGAGGGCCTCAACGGGGACTGGCTGATCTCCCGCCAGCGCTTCTTCGGCGTGCCCTTCCCGGTCTGGTACCCGCTGGACGCCTCCGGCGAGCCGGACTACGAGCACCCCGTGCTGCCCTCCCCCGAGCAGCTGCCGGTGGACCCCGCCGCGGACACCGCCCCGGGCTACACCGAGGAGCAGCGGGACCAGCCCGGCGGGTTCATGGCGGACCCGGACGTGCTGGACACCTGGGCCACCTCCTCCCTGACCCCGCAGATCGCCACGGGCTGGGGCGTCGACGAGGAGCTGCACGACAAGACCTTCCCCATGGACCTGCGCCCGCAGGGCCACGACATCATCCGCACGTGGCTGTTCTCCACCGTGGTGCGCGCCGAGACGCTCGCCGGGACCGTGCCGTGGACCAACACGGCGCTGTCCGGGTGGATCCTGGACCCGGACCGCAAGAAGATGTCCAAGTCCAAGGGCAACGTGGTGGTCCCCACGGACGTGCTCGAGAAGTACGGCGCGGACGCCGTGCGCTACTGGGCGGCCTCCGCGCGCCTGGGCGCGGACACCGCGTACGACGAGGGGCAGATGAAGATCGGGCGCCGCCTGGCCATCAAGCTGCTCAACGCGTCCAAGTTCGTGCTGGCCCAGGGCGTCACCGAGGCCTCCGTGCTGGGCTCCGGCACGGACGCCTCCGTGGTGACCAACGGTCTGGACCGCTCCCTGCTGGCCCAGCTGGCCACGGTGGTGGAGCGCGCCACCGCCGCGTTCCGCGAGTACGAGTACGCCCGGGCGCTGCAGCTGATCGAGTCCTTCTTCTGGACGTTCACGGACGACTACGTGGAGCTCGTGAAGGACCGCGCCTACGGTTCCCGCGGGGCCGAGGCGCAGGCGTCCGTGCACGCCGCCCTGGCCACCACCCTGGACACCGTGCTGCGGCTCTTCGCGCCGTTCATCCCGTTCGCCACCGAAGAGGTCTGGTCCTGGTGGCGCACCGGCTCGGTGCACCGCTCATCCTGGCCCGTGACGGACGGCTACGCCGGTCTCGCGGCCGAGGGCGACCCCGAGGTACTCACCGTGGTGGGCGAGGCCCTGTCCGGGCTGCGCAAGTCCAAGTCCGAGGCCAAGGTCAAGCAGCGCACCGCGGTGCTCTCCGCCACCGTCTCCGCCCCCGCCGCACAGCTGGAGCAGCTGCGGGCCGGACTGGACGACCTCAAGGCAGCGGGCAACGCTGCGGACCTCACGCTCTCCCCCGCCGAGGGTGAGCTCAGCGTGAGCGACGTGGCGCTGGAGCAGACCGAGCAGGCCTGACCCCCGGCGAACGACGTCCGTGTCGACCGACGACGCGTCGGAGAGCGACCCGGTGACCTCGACAGGCCACCGGGTCGCTCTCCGCATGAACCACCGACTCCTCCCCGCGTGGGGAGCCCCCCCCTTACACCAGAAAGCTCGGTCCAATGAAGAAGTCCCTCTCCCTCGCTGCCGTGGTCCTCCTCGCGCTCACCGGTTGCTCTGCCGGTCAGAACGGGACCGGCTCCTCGCAGGAGGCCTCCGACCACGGCACGTACGAGGGCGTGACGAACTGGGAGGGCTCCGGAGACGACGGCGTGGCGTTCAGGGCCACAGCGGACGTGGCAGCCCCGGCCGGGGTCGAGGAAGCACGCACGCTCATGAAGAAGTCGGAGACGCCTCTGCACTTCCTCGCCGTGACAGTGGACAACATCCACGGCACGCAACCGGTCAGTGCCAGCAGCGCCTCCTTCACCACTCCCGAGGGCGAGCTCATCGAATACACGATGGTCGGCGACTACCTCAACGACTACGACGCCGCGGAGAGCGAGAGCGGTGACGCCGAGAACCGGGTCATCGACGTGCACAACGCGTTCTCCAGCGACGAGTACGAGGTGGTCGCGGGACAAAAGAAGACGGTGGTGCTCGCCTCGGACCACGACTACCCGCACGACGTCACGCACGCCACCGTCAACGGGACGACGTCGCTCGCGCCGTCCGAGACCTCTGCCGAGACCGACAAGGCCACGGGAGCCCCCGAGCCCAGCGAGGCCGTGGGCAGCAACGACAAACTGGCCGACCTCAACGGGACCACGTTGAAGGGCAATGACATCAACTTCCGGATCTTCAGCCCCAACGCGCAGAAGGACCTCAACGCCGCAATGCCTGCGCAGCTGAAGGGTGCCTGGGGCGCGCTGTGCTCCAACGCCGCCACCGAGGAGCAGCTGAAAGAGACGGGAGCCACCGCGAACGGGCACCATTGGCGACCCTTCCAGTATGCGGTGTCGGAGAGTGGCGTGGGAGCCCTCAGCGGCAACGCCGACTACAAGGAGTACGAAGCCGCGTCTCTGGCAGAGATGTCCCACGGCGGGGTCTGCGCCGTGATCCAGTCACCCGACGAGTCCGCCGCCGCGGAAACCCACTTGGCGACCGTCGGCCACTACCTGGGCAACTCGACGCTGGAGAGCACTGTCGAGGTGAAGTGATTCCCACACCACTGGACGTGGAAGAACTGCCGGTGCTCAGCAGGGCCAAGTAGCGCCGCCGCAGTACGTTTTCCAGCCCCCCGTAGGTGATGATGAACGGGTGACTCTGCCCTCCGCGCCTCCCCGTTCCGGCGACTGCCGGTTCCTGCGACGGACCGGCCGCATCCTGCGCCGCGCGGTGCAGGTCGGCGTCGTCGGTCTCGTGCTGCTCACGGTTGCCAGCGTGGTGGGCAACGCCGTAACCACCCCGCCCGACGCCCTGGAACCCGACGCCGGGGCGTACACGGACGTGGGCGACGTCGCCGTGCACTACGAGCACTGGGCACCCACCGGACCGCGCCCGTCCGACGACGCCGCTCCCGTGGTCCTGCTCCCGGGTTTCGCCGAGTCCACGGTCGCCTTCCGGGCCGCGGCACCGCTGATCGCCGCGCAGGGCCGGGACGTCTACGCGTTCGACCTCCCCGGATTCGGCTACACCCGCGGCGGGGACACCGAGGACCTGCGGTCCCAGGCCGATCTCGTGGTGGGAACCATCCGTGCCCTGGGGATCGAGCGGCCCGTTCTCGTGGGCCACTCCCTCGGTGCTGCCGTGGCGGGCGGCACCGCGCTGTGGTACCCCGGGGCGGTGGGCGGCGTCGTCTTCGCGGACGGTGACGCCCAGGACCTCGACCTCGGGAACGGTGCGTGGCGGGAGCAGATCGCCCGCCTGCCGTACACCACGAGCCTCTACCGGATCGGCACACGCTGGACGTGGCTCAGCAGGGCAGGTCTGGCCGGTTCCTGTGGCTCGGCATGCACCGCGTTCGACGGCGCGGACGGCGCGAACCTGGCCCGGCAGTGGATGCGCCCGCTGACCCAGGGGGACGTGGAGCACCCGCTGCTGGGCAGCGCGGGGCGCAGCGGCATCCTGCACCTTGAGGAGCGCCAGATGCGCTCGATCACCGTGCCACGCGCCATCATCTGGGGCGCCGAGGACACCCGCTCCGGCGGTTCCCTGCAGGACACCCGGGGGCGTCTCGGCCACCCGCCCGAGCGCATCCTCGACGGCGCCGCCCACAACGTCATGAACGCCCGGCCCCGGGGCTTCGCCGACGCCGTGAGTGATCTCGCGGACGGCATGGCCGGGCGCTGACGGGACGGCCCACAGGGAGGTCCCGGACGCACCCGCCTCGCGCGGTGGGGCCTGCGAGGAACTCTGTCGGCCGGGGCCGTCGGATGCCCGGGCTGGCAACGCCAAGGACCCCGCCCCGGAGGCCGTTGCCGGCCGCCGGGGCGGGGTCCTTCACACGCGGTGCAGAGGTGGACTCAGCTGAAGTCCGGGCCCTTCTCGCGCCCACGCTTGAGCTCGTAGAAGCCGGGGTAGGACGCCAGCGCCAGGGCGCCGTCCCAGACCTTGCCGGCCTCCTCGCCCTTGGGCGCCGGGGTGAACACGGGACCGAAGAAGCCCAGGCCGTTCACGGCGATGCACGGGGTGCCGATGTCCTGACCCGCCACGGCACGGGCCTCGTCCGTGGACGCCCGGATGGCGTCGTCGTACTCGGTGGAGTTCTTGGCCGCGGCGAGGTCTGCCGGCAGACCGACCTCCGCGAGGGACTCGGTGATGATCGCCTCGAGGTCCTCCATGCCACCGGGGTGACGACGGGAGCCCATGGCGTCGTAGAGCTTCTTGTAGTACTCGCCGCCGTGCTGCTCGGCCGCAGCCTGGATCACGCGCACGAGCCACATGGACTCGTCGTGGCCGTGGTGGTGGTTATCGGGGTTGTCCTCGTTGAGGATGCCCAGCGAGATGATCTTCCAGTCCACGTCCACGTCCCGGATGCGCACGACCTCCTCCATCCAGCGGGAGGTCATCCACGCCCACGGGCACAGGGGGTCGAACCAGAAATCGACCTGCTGCTTCTCAGACATACTGAATCCTTTCGTGCGTTCTCCGCGTTCTCACGCGGACTTGTGACGTCGCCGCTCGGCCTCGATCATCTCGTGCGTGAAGATCTCGGGGTCCGCCAGCTTGGCCACGGCGTCCTCGGTGACGAGTACGGCCGTGACATCCTCGCGCCCGGGCAGGTCGAACATCACCGGCATGAGGATGTCCTCCAAGATCGCGCGCAGCCCGCGGGCCCCCGTGCCGCGTTCCAGCGCGAGCTCGGCAATGGCCTCGAGTGCTTGAGGGTCGAACGTGAGCTCCACGCCGTCCAGCTGGAACAGCTTGCGGTACTGCTTGACCAGGGCGTTGCGGGGCTCCGTGAGGATCCGGACCATGTCCGCCACCGAGAGCTTGGACAGCGTAGCCACCACCGGCAGCCGCCCGATGAACTCCGGGATCAACCCGAACTTCAGCAGGTCCTCCGGCTGGACCTGCCCGGCGATGTCCACGTCCGCGGTGTCCCTGATGGGCGATCCGAAGCCGATACCCTTCTTGCCCGTGCGCTGCTGCACGATCTCCTCGAGCCCGGCGAACGCGCCGGCCACGATGAACAGCACGTTGGTGGTGTCGATGTGCAGGAACTCCTGCTGGGGGTGCTTGCGGCCGCCCTGCGGGGGCACCGAGGCCACCGTGCCCTCGAGGATCTTCAGGAGCGCCTGCTGGACCCCTTCGCCCGAAACATCACGCGTGATCGAGGGGTTCTCCGATTTGCGAGAAATCTTGTCGATCTCGTCGATGTAAATAATCCCCTGCTCCGCCTTCTTGAGATCGAAATCAGCGGCCTGGATGAGTTTGAGAAGAATGTTCTCCACGTCTTCACCGACGTACCCCGCTTCCGTGAGGGAGGTGGCATCCGCGACCGCGAAGGGCACGTCCAACTTCTTGGCCAGGGACTGCGCCAGGTAGGTCTTGCCCGAACCGGTGGGGCCCACCAGAAGGATGTTGGACTTGGCCACCTCGATGGCTTCCTCGTCGCCCTCCGCGCCGGCCAGTGACAGCGTGTGCCCCGAGACCCCGGCGCGGATGCGCTTGTAGTGGTTGTACACCGCCACGGCCAGCGAGCGCTTGGCGGGCTCCTGCCCGATCACGTACTCCTGGAGGTGGTCGTAGACCTGCTTCGGGCGGGGAAGCTCCGTCTGGTCCGCCTCGGTGACCTCGGTGAGCTCCTCCTCGATAATCTCGTTGCACAGCTCGATGCACTCGTCGCAGATGTAGACGCGTGGGCCCGCGATGAGCTTGCGCACCTGCTTCTGGCTCTTGCCGCAGAAGGAGCATTTGAGCAGGTCAACGCTCTCTCCGATGCGCGCCATGTTCAGCCTCACAGTTCGTCGTGGCGGATGCTGGGACCACTCTAGGCGAGCCGCTCTCGGCTCGCCCAATCATGCCGTGACGCGACGCGGCCACGGTGCGCACCGCGGGGTGCGCACCGTGGCCGCGGTCGAGTCGACCGGCGCCCGGCTCAGGCCTGGGTGACCGTGGAGGGCTTGTTGATCTTGCGGGAGTCCAGGACCTGGTCGATGATCCCGTACTCCTGCGCCTCCTTGGCGGTGAGGATCTTGTCGCGCTCGATGTCGCGGTTGATGTCCTCCACGTTCTTGTTGGTGTGCAGCGCCATGGTCTCCTCGAGCCACGTGCGCATGCGCATGATCTCATTGGCCTGGATCTCGATGTCCGAGGCCTGACCGCCGCCCTGGCCCTCCATGGCCGGCTGGTGGATCAGCACGCGCGCGTTGGGCAGCGCGAGGCGCTTGCCGGGGGTGCCGCCGGCCAGCAGCACGGAGGCCGCCGAGGCTGCCTGGCCCAGGCACACGGTCTGGATCTCCGGGCGGATGTACTGCATGGTGTCGTAGATGGCCGTCATGGCCGTGAACGAGCCGCCCGGGGAGTTGATGTACATGGTGATGTCCCGGTCCGGGTCCTGGGACTCGAGCACCAGCAGCTGCGCCATGATGTCGTCAGCGGAGGTGTCGTCCACCTGGACACCCAGGAAGATGATGCGGTCCTCGAACAGCTTGGTGTAGGGGTTCTGGCGGCGGTAGCCGTACGGGGTGCGTTCCTCGAAGTCGGGGATCACGTAGCGGCTGGTGGGCAGCTGCGGTGCAGTGGCGTGAGGGAGGTTCATTGATCCGTCCTGAGAAGTCTTTGGATGTGGGGTGGAGGAGCGCACGCCGCTACTGGGCGTCCTTCATGGTGCCGCCGCCACCGGTCACGTTGCTCGCGGACTGCGCGATGTGGTCGAAGAAGCCGTACTCCAGGGCGCGCTGGGCGTCGAACCAGTTGTCGCGGTCGTTGTCGCGCAGGATGGTCTCGAGCGTCTGCCCGGTCTGCTCCGCGGTGAGCTCCGCGAGGCGCTGCTTCATGGAGAGGATCAGCTCGGCCTGCACGCGGATGTCCGAGGCCGTGCCGCCCATCCCGCCCGAGGGCTGGTGCATCAGGATCCGGGCGTTGGGGGTCGCGTAGCGCTTGCCCTTGGCCCCGGAGGAGAGCAGGAACTGACCCATGGACGCGGCCAGGCCGGTGGCCACGGTCACCACGTCGTTGGGGATCAGCTGCATGGTGTCGTAGATGGCCATGCCCGCGGTCACGGAGCCGCCCGGGGAGTTGATGTACAGGAAGATGTCCGCCTCGGGGTCCTCGGCGGAGAGCAGCAGCATCTGCGAGCAGATGAGGTTGGCGTTGGTGTCGCGCACCTCGGAGCCCAGCCAGATGATGCGCTCCTTGAGCAGTCGGTTGTAGACGTAGTCGTCCTGACCACCCGGCGCCATGTCCTCCATACGCGGAGTGGCCGGCGCGGCACCGTACGGCTGAATGGGAGTGGAGGTCATGAATGCCCTCTTTCTGCTGGACGGGTTCCGGTGGCGCACCGGCAACCCATGAACACTTGCTGTCTCAGAAGCGTAGTGGCCGACCCCCGCGCACGCGTCCGGTGGTGCACCCTGTTCGCTCGCGGCGCATGGTGGCACGCGGACAGCGAAACGCCGCGACCACCGCCCCGTGAGGGGTGTGGTCGCGGCGTCGGCGACGGCGTCCGCACGGGGTGCGGCGCCGGGGCTCACTCGGTCGCGGAGGCCTCGGTCTCGACCTCGTCGGTCTCGGCGTCGTCGCCGGTGCCCACGAAGCTGGACAGGTCCACGGTCTCGCCGTTGGAGTCGGTGACCGTGGCGGTCTCCAGGACCTTGGCCAGGGCCTTGCGGCGGCGGACCTCGCCCACCATCATCCCGGCCTGGCCGGAACCGTCGAGCATCTGCGCGAACTGGTTCGGGTCCATGCCGTACTGCTGGGACATGTTGATGATGTAGTCGATCAGCTCGGACTGCTCCACGCCGACCTCTTCGGCCTCGGCCACGGCGTCCAGGATGATCTCGTTGCGGAACGCGTTCTCCGCGTTCTGGCGGACCTCGGCGCGGTGCTCCTCGGTGTCGTGGCCCGGCTCCGCGGAGGCCTGGGCCTGCTCGGAGTCGAAGTGCTGGGCGAGCTGGTCTTCGATGACCTTCTCGGGCACGGGGACCTCGATGAGCTCCACGAGCTTGTCGAGGACCTTGTCCCGGGCCTCGATGCCCTGCTCCACCACGGCGGACTCGGCGGCCTGCTTCTTGAGGTCCTCCTTGAGCTCGGCAATGGTGTCGAACTCGGAGGCCAGCTGGGCGAACTCGTCGTCGGCCTCGGGCAGCTCGCGCTCCTTGACCGCGGTGACCTTGACCTTGACGGTGGCCTCGGCGCCGGAGTGCTCGCCGCCGGCCAGGGTGGTCTCGAACGTGGCGTCCTCGCCCGCGGAGAGGCCGGTCACGGCCTCGTCGATGCCCTCGAGCATGGTGCCGGAACCCACCTCGTAGGAGAGGTCGTTGGCGGCGTCGACCTCCTCGCCGTCCACCAGCGCCTGCAGGTCCAGGGTCACGTGGTCACCCTCGGCTGCCGGGCGGTCCACGGTCTTGAGGGTGCCGAAGCGGGCGCGCAGCTCGTCCAGCGCCTTCTGCTCGTCCTCGGCGGTGGCCTCACGGGCCTCCACCTGGATCTCCAGGCCCTTGTAGTCGGGCAGCTCGATCTCGGGGCGGATGGCCACGGAGATCTCCACCTTGGTGTCGGCCTCGCGGTCGTTCTCCTCGGGCTTGGAGAGCACCTCCACCTGGGGCTGGGACAGCGGGGTCAGCTCGTTCTCGGTGAGCGCCTGCTGGTAGAAGGCGTTGAGCCCCTCGTTGAGGGCGTTCTCCACCACGAAGTCGAAGCCCACGCGCTGGTCGATGAGCTTGGAGGGAACCTTGCCCTTGCGGAAGCCGGGGATCTGGATCTGGTTGGCCAGCTCCTTGTAGGTCTCCTGCACGAAGGGCTTCAGATCCGTGTACGCGATGTCAATCGTGATCTTCGCCTCGGTGGGATTGAGTTTCTCGACGGCGCTCTTCACTTCCGCTGTACTCCTGGGGTCGTTGGGTGCTTACGGCAACGGACCGGGGTCGGTCCGGTGGGTCGACGGGCACTGCGGCACGGGTGCCGCAGTGCCCAGACGTCGGGGTGACAGGACTCGAACCTGCGATCTCCTGCTCCCAAAGCAGGCGCGCTAGCCACTGCGCTACACCCCGTGCTCGCGTGCCCGGGAAACGAGCCGCGTTCGCTCCGCTCTCGGGCGGGACGAGGGCGCCGGACCACCTCACGGCGAGCCGACAACTGTCCACTCTATCGTGTCGCGGGGCCACGCCCGGAATTCCCGGGTGCGCGCGTCCGGTCGGGTGGCACCCCCTGTGGGCCTCGTGTACTCTTTTCACGTCCCCGGGGGCGTAGCTCAATGGTAGAGCCCCAGTCTTCCAAACTGGCTACGCGGGTTCGATTCCCGTCGCCCCCTCCAGACCCTGAGAGAACCCCGCAGCGCCCGTCGCCGCGGGGTTCTCTGCGTCCCGGCTCCGCTTCACGGGACAGTGTCGGGTGGACCCGGGCTCCACACCCCGCTCCGTCTTGCGGAACCGTCCCGGGCTCCACGTCAGCCGAATCCCATGAGCCTCGCACCCCACGGCCAGCGACGCCGCACGGTCACCGCGCCGGGCCCGCCGACTGTGATGCGCATCGTAACGCGGCGAGCTTCCAGCACCGGTATGCGGCGCACTTGGCGGTCTTTGGAAGATGCCTCTTGCCGTCGAGCGCGATGCTGGTGCCTTGGTGTTCGCGCGGATGGGCGAGGAGTTCGTGTTTGCGACGCTCGTGCCGCCCCTACGCGGCCGCGTTCGGTGTCTGCGGGACGTCCCCACTGGTGCATTGATAACCCACGAAAGAAGCGAGGTCGCCTCTTTAAACCACCCGATTTGGTACCTCCGCGACTGCATTCTGGTGCCCGAGCGCCGACGGCACGATACGACCGGCTAGGTGCCGTGGGACCTGACAGTCACGAACTGGCGGCCTAGCACGATCAGGTGCAGGCCGGCACCGCGCGTGGAACGGTTTTCCAGGGACGATTCCGTGGGCGTTCCAGACCTAGCTCCGGTCCCGCTCGGAAGGCCCGTCCAGCGGTCGTGCTCAGGTGACGGTGTCCTCCTGCCGGGCATTACGCAGTGGTGAGAACACAATGATGAGAGCGGCGAGGAAGAATACACCAGCGCCGATTCCGATCGTCAGGTGGTAGCCGAAAAACGTCAGCATCAGACCCGTCAGGAGCGCCCCGAAAAAGAACACGATGCGGTTCACCGTACGGATGGTGGCGTTCATCCGACCCTGGATCCCGTCGGGCACGACCGATTGGCGGTAGGAGATCTCGTTGGTGTCTTCAATGCCCATAGCGAGGCAATACAGGAACTGTGCGGCGACGACGACGGTGAGGGCGATAGCTGTACTGCTCTGGGCCAGCGGCGTCAGCGCAAGCGTGAGCCACGGGATCACGACCAGGATGCGCCCCAACAAGATCGATCGCCCGGCGCCCAGCCAAGAACCAGCACGGGGGGCGATAATAGCGCCGATGAAGCCGCCGACACCCCCGGCCGCCAGGGCGACGCCGAACGCCCACGCCGGGAGGGCCAGCTCACGTAAGGCGTAGACGGCGAACACGGTAGTGACGATGCTGTTGCCGAGGAACCAAACGTGGACCGAGAGCGCGAGAGGTCGCAGAGTCCGGTGTCGGTAGGTGTACTGCATCCCCTCGATGATGTCGTGCCCCACATACCGTCCCGGCGGGCGAGGCTCGGGCTTGGGCTCTTTGACCTTAATCCGCGCCTGCAGCACGGCGGCGACCACATTGACAGCCGTTTCAAACACAAACAGGAGAGGCGCCCCGATGAGGTTCAGGAGCACACCGCCAAGTGGTGGACCGGCAGTTTGCGCCACAGTTCCGCTCTGACCGAGTCGCGCATTCGCCATCACCAGTGACCCACGTGGAACGATGCGTGGGAGCAACGGCTGCGCGGCGGAGTCGGAGAACAGCGTGAGGACCCCTAGAACAAGGATGACCGCGCCCAGAGACCAGAAGTTCAGCGCGCCCGTGAGGAGCAGCACCGGGACCACTGCAAGCGTCACCGCGCGTCCAACGGTCATAAGCACCAGGGTTCGTTGACGACGCCAGCGGTCCATGAGAGCGCCGACGATAAATCCCAACACGAGATACGGTGCAACGCCGAGAGCGTTCAGGATGCTGATCTGCATTGGGGTCGCGTGCACGGTGGTGACGATGAGCACCTGGAACGCGACCCCTGCGATCGCGCCCCCGAAAGTACGGATCGTCGTAGCACTCCAGAACAACGCGAATGAAGGCTGGCGGAGGACCTCCCGCGCCCGTCCGAGGGGCACTGGTGCGCTGGCAAGAACCTCGTTGTTCATGCCCATGACTATATCCGCGGAGTTTTCCCACGGCTGTCGCGCCTTCGCCCGTGCGGAAATTTTCTTGATCCTGACCCGCCACTGGAAACGCCTCAGCCGCGCACTCGACCCCAAGGCTTCAGCGATGCCCAGGCCATCGCCACGATCGAACGCATCACCCAAGGCACCTTCCGCTTCCTCGAACGCATCTTCCCCCAGATCGGACACATCCTGAAGATCAACCAACTCGACACAATCACCGTCGACGTCATCGAGGCAGCCGCCAGCACCCGCATCACCAGCTAACGCCACATGTTCCCACCAGAAGCCCGCCATTCAACGGTCAACTTCACACCCGTCGACCTCCCCGAGCGTCTGGCCCCCGTGCTCACGCCTGACAGCTCGGGCACCAGTACAGGCCCCGCCCGTTCAGGTCCTGCTTCAGCACCGTGGCCCCGCACCGGCGGCATGGTTGGTCTTGGCGGTGGTACACGTAGTTGGCGTGCTCGGGCCACGCCTCGGCCTCCGGGACACCGGGGCGGTCCTCGGGGTCCGTGGTGATGATCCGCCCCAGCCGCACGCCCACGTGCATGAGCGCTACGTTCTCCTCCCACAGCCCCAGCAGGTCCTCGCGGGTGTGCGAGGTCCCGGGGGTCGTGGGGTCCACCCCGCGGCGGAAGAGGGACTCCGCGCGGAAGATGTTGCCGATCCCCGCGACCACGTGCTGCTCCATGAGCAGCACTCCGACCGGGCGCCGACTGCGTCCGGCGGCGGCCACGAAGGGCTCGGGATCCGCCTCCGGGTCCAGGGGGTCCGGGCCGAGCTTGGCCTCCGCGGCCCTGGCCTCGGCCGGGGTCTCCGCGGCGCACAGCGTGGGACCGCGCAGGTCCGCCCACCCGTGCTCCCCCGCAAGACGCACGCGCACCGCGCCCACGGGGGCGTCGGGGACCACGCGCCCGGCGGCGTCGTGCACCACGGGTCCCGCCGCGGAGCCGGTCTCCCGCTCCCCCAGCCGCCGCGGCGCGCCGATGGCCGACGCCGCGGCGAACGTCTCGTCCCCCGCGAAGCTCCACGCGCCGTAGATCCCCAGGTGCGACCGCAGCACGAGCACGTCCGAGGAGTCCCCCGGGGCGGTGAAGTCCAGGTAGAGGTGCTTGCCGTGGGCCCGCGAGCGCGTCAGCACGCGCCCGTCCAGCAGCGCGGCCCCGGCGGCGAAGCGGCCCTGCGGGCTGGAGACGCGCAGCTGCTGGCCCTCGAAGAGGTCCGCGAGCTGGCGCGCGAGACGGTGGACGGAGTGGCCCTCGGGCACGGGTGCGGGCCCCGCTCAGTTCGCCGTGAAGGGGCGGGGCGTGATCGCGGACAACCTGCCCGCGACGTCCCCGGTGCGCTCGTACTCGCCCAGCTGGGCGATGCGGCGCACGTGGCGCTCGTCCCCGGAGAACGGCTCGGCCATGAAGGTCAGGGCGAGCTGCAGGGCCTCGTCCGTCTCGTGCTGCCGCCCGCCGATGGCCATGACCTGGGCGTCGTTGTGCTCGCGCGCGAGCTTGGCGGTGTCCTGGTTCCACACGAGGGCGGCACGAATGCCCTCCACCTTGTTGGCGGCCATCTGCTCGCCGTTGCCGGAGCCGCCCAGCACGATGCCCAGCGAGTCGAGGCCGTTCGCGCGGTCCTCCCGCACGCCCAGGGCGGCGCTGATGCAGAACGCAGGGTAGTCGTCCGCCGGGTCGTACTCCTGCGGTCCGTGGTCGATCATCTCGTACCCGTGCTCGGTGAGCTTCTGCATGAGGTGGTGGGAGAGGTCGAGGCCGGCGTGGTCAGTGGCGATGTGCACGCGCATGGTGTCAGCAGCTCCTGGTCGGGGTTGCGGCCGTACGCGGCCGCGGGGTCGAGGTACGAGAGCCCACTGTATCGCCGGGCCGGGTGAGCGGGGCACCCGCGGGCCGGGACGACACGCCCGCACGGTGATCTCCCGCCACACAGACGGCCGCGCGGGGACGCACGGCGGTGTGGTCCCCGCGCGGAGTGTGGCGACTGCAATAATGGCCGAATGCGCCGCGCGCGCATGGACTTGTCGTCGAGGAGAGGAACGCCGTCGTGCCCGGAACCAACCTGACCCGTGCGGAGGCCGCAGAACGCGCGCAGACCCTGGCGGTCGAGTCCTATCGGGTGGCACTGGAGCTCACCGGGGATCCGGAGACCTTCCGCGTGCACACCACGGTGGACTTCACCGCCACCCCGGGCAGCAGCTCGTTCATCGACGCCATCACGGCCTCCGTGGAGTCCGTGACCCTCAACGGCGCGTCCCTGGACCCCGCCGAGGTCAGCGACGGTGAGCGGATCCAGCTGCCGGGCCTCGCGCAGCGCAACGAGCTGGTGGTCGAGTCCACCATGCGCTACATGAACACCGGCGAGGGCCTGCACCGCTTCGTGGACCCCGCGGACGGGCAGGTGTACCTCTACTCGCAGTTCGAGGTCGCGGACACCCGGCGGATGTTCCCGGTGTTCGAGCAGCCGGACCTGAAGGCCACGTTCCAGTTCTCCGTAACCGCCCCCGCCGACTGGGCGGTGGTGTCCAACCAGCCGAGCCCCGAGCCGGTGGCCGTGTCCGACGGCGTGGCCCGCTGGGACTTCTCCCCCACCCCGGTGATGTCCTGCTACGTGACCGCGCTGATCGCGGGCCCGTACGTGAGCACCCACGACAGCCTGGTCTCCTCGGACGGGCGCACCATCGAGCTGGGCCTGTTCGCCCGCCGCTCCCTGTTCGAGTACGTGGACGCCGAGGAGATGTTCGAGGTCACCAAGCAGGGCTTCGAGTTCTTCGAGTCCCAGTTCGGGGTGCCCTACCCCTTCGAGAAGTACGACCAGCTCTTCGTGCCGCAGTTCAACGCCGGCGCCATGGAGAACGCGGGCGCGGTGACGTTCGTGGAGTCCTACGTCTTCCGCTCCAAGCCGGCGCAGGCCCGCGTGGAGCGCCGCGCGATCACCGTTCTGCACGAGCTGGCGCACATGTGGTTCGGGGACCTCGTGACCATGCGCTGGTGGAACGACCTGTGGCTCAACGAGTCCTTCGCCGAGTACATGTCCACCCTGGCGTGCGCGCAGAACACCCGGTACACCAACGCGTGGACCACGTTCGCGGCCGGGGAGAAGTCCTGGGGCTACGAGCAGGACCAGCTGCCCACCACCCACCCCATCAAGGCCGAGATCCCGGACCTCGAGGCGGTGCTCGTGAACTTCGACGGCATCACCTACGCCAAGGGCGCCTCGGTGCTCAAGCAACTCGTGGCCTGGGTGGGCCAGGAGGAGTTCATGGCGGGACTCAACCGCTACTTCGGCAAGCACGCGTGGTCCAACACGGAGCTCTCGGACCTCATGGTCGAGCTCGAGGCGGCCAGCGGGCGCGACCTCACCGACTGGTCCGCACGCTGGCTCGAGACCGCGGGCGTGAACACCCTGGTGCCGCGGGTCGAGGCCGACGACGACGGCGTCATCACGTCCTTCCGCATCGAGCAGCTGGGCCAGGAGGGCCACCCCACCCTGCGGCCCCACCGCGTGGCCGTGGGCTTCTACGACCACCGCGAGGACACCGGGCTGCTGAGCCGCACGTTCCGCGTGGAGCTGGACGTGGACGGCGAGTTCACCGACGTCCCGCAGCTCGTGGGCCGCGAGCGCCCGGACCTGGTGCTGCTCAACGACGACGACCTCGCCTACGCCAAGATCCGCCTGGACGAGTGCTCCCTGGCCACGGCCACCACCCACCTCGGGGACTTCGAGGAGTCCCTGCCCCGCTCGCTCGTGTGGGCCGCGGCGTGGGACTCCGTGCACGACGGCGTGAGCCCCGCGAGCGACTACGTGGACCTCGTGCTCTCCAACGTGGGCCACGAGACGGACTCCACGGCCGTGCAGGTGCAGCTGCGCCAGCTGGACGTGGCCCTGGACCGCTACCTCGCGCCCGAGCACGCGGACGAGGTACGCGCGCGGGCCGCGGCGCAGCTGTGGGACCTCACGGCCGCCGCGGAGGCCGGCTCCGACCACCAGTGGCAGTTCTTCCGGGCGTTCCTGCGCCGGGCCTGCACGCAGGAGCAGTTCGACCGCGTGGCCGGCTTCGCCCGGGGCGAGGGCGTCCCGCAGGGCGTGGAGCTGGACACCGACACCCGCTGGTCCGTGCTCACCGCACTCGTGGCCGCGGGCCGTGCGGGCACCGAGGAGATCGAGGCGGCTCTGCGCGAAGACAACACCGAGACGGGTGCGATCGCCGCGGCCACCGCCCGCGCCGCGGTGCCCACCCCCGAGGCCAAGGCGCAGACCTGGCAGCTCGTGGTCGAGCAGGGCGCCCTGCCCAACTCCCAGCAGCAGGCCGCCATCGCGGGGTTCTTCCGGGTCCACGACGACGCCCTGCTCGCCCCCTACGCCGCCCGCTACTTCGCGGAAGTCACGGGGGTGTGGCGGGAACGCACCCACGAGCTCGCCCAGCAGGTGGCCGTGGGGCTCTTCCCGCGCCACGCCACGCAGCAGACCGTGGACGACGCCCAGCGCTTCCTGGACTCCCTCGACCCGGCCCTGAGCGGGCTGCGGCGCATCGTGCTGGAGCGCCAGGACGCCGCGCGCCGGGCCGTGCGCGCCCAGCAGGTCGACGCCGCGGCCACCGGCACGACCGGCGGCTCCGGCCGATGACGGCCGATCCCACCGGCGGCGGAGACCACCGGGACCCCCGCGGGCCGGTCGCCGCGGAGCACGGCTCCGAGTCCGGTGCGGCCCCCGCACCGGACTCCCCGCTCCCCGGTGCCGCGCCCTCCGCACCCCGCGGGGACGCGGGCGCGGCACGTGGCCGGGAGCAGGAGCCCGTCAGTCCCGGAGCGTTCTCGGACGCCGCCGCCCCGGCGGGGCGGCGCGCGTTCACCCTCGGCGCAGTGGGCTCGCGCTCCGCGGGCCCGCCCGTGACCCAGCCGCCCCAGCAGGTGGGCGATGCGCGCGAGGCGGCCGAGGCGGCGTCGTCGGACTCTTTCTACGCCCAGGTGGGCGGGCACGCGACGTTCGAGAAACTCACCCGGGAGTTCTACGCGCGCGTGGCCGAGGACCCGGACTTCAAGGCCCTGTACCCGGAGCAGGACCTCGGCCCGGCCGAGGAGCGGCTGCGGATGTTCCTGGAGCAGTACTGGGGCGGGCCCACCACGTACTCGGAGCAGCGGGGTCACCCGCGGCTGCGGATGCGCCACGCCCCCTTCCCCGTGGACACGTGGGCGCGCGAGACCTGGCTGGCGCACATGCGCGCGGCCATGGACACCCTCGAGCTGTCCCCGCTGCACGACGGGATCATGTGGGACTACTTCGACCGCGCGGCCCACGCCATGGTGAACCGTCCGGGCTGAGATGCCCTGGGCAGCGCTCTCGGGCTGGCACCGCGGCCGCCCCGACGCAGGGGCGGCAGAACCACGGCGTCCGGGGGACCGGCGGCGGCTCAGCGGGGCAGTTTGACGAGCACGTGGCCCGCGCCCGTGCTCAGCCGGGCCCACTGCCCGGTCTGCTCCACGGCCACCCGCACGGTCGGCTCCGCGGACGGGATGAAGCCCAGCACGTCGAGGGCGAAGGCGGCGCCGTCCGGGATCTCGGGACCGTCCAGCGGCCCCCAGTCCGAGGACGCGCCCCACACCCGCGACCGCACCTTCTGCACCACGGGGGCTCCTGCGTCCGGGGGCACGGTGTCCGCGACCGCCTGGACGCCCCGGCGGGCGACCTCGTGCACGCGGTGGGAGGCCACCGTGCCCGCGGCACTCCACCCGGTGCGCGGCGCCACGATCCCCGCCCACGCGGCCGAGACCTGCTGCGGGGGTGCGCTCAGGAACACGGGCGAGGGCTGCGCGGGCTCGGGCTCCGCCGCGACGCGCGCGAGCCGGTCGGTGATCGCGGAGGCCGCCACCGTGAGGTCCAGGTCGCAGGACTGCGCGAGCCCCATGGTGCGCAGCCCCAGCACCACGGGGGCGGTGTCCAGCAGGCCCGCGGGGTGGATCACGGAGACCCACGCGGCGAGCACGCGGTCCAGGCCCTGCAGCCGCACCGCGGCCTGGGGGTCCACGGAACGGGCGCGGCTCACGTAGGTGGCCAGGTCCGCAGCGTCCTGGCGGTCGAGCAGGGTGAAGCCCGCGGCGGCGGGATCTTGAGGGGTGCTCACTGCGCGTGGGAGTACTTGACGTCGTCCTCCAGGGAACCCAGCAGCGCGCGGTGGTCCTCCGAGAGCTTGACACTGCGGCCGGTGTCCGGGTCCATCACCACGATCACGGACTCCCCCTCCGCGTACACGTGGGAGCCGTCCTCCTCCTGCAGGCGGTAGGAGATGGTGAACGAGGAGCCCCCGATGCGCGAGATCCACGTGCGCACGAACACCGGATCCATGCGGAAGAACAGCTGCTCCTTGTAGTCCACGCTCTGGTGGGCCACCACGGTGCGCAGCTCCCCCACGGACTCGCGGAACGTGGTGTCCTCCGGGACACCGTGGTCCGGGTCCTTTGTGACGGGCGAGGCGGTGAGCCGCACACGGGCGTCCTCGAAGTAGCGCAGCATGGTCACGTTGTTGATGTGCCCGTACTGGTCCTGGTCGAAGAATCGCATCTGCACGGGGACGTTGAGGGAAGTCATGGTTCCATCACACCACATCCACCCGCCGGTTTAGAGTGGGTCCATGACTCTGGACCCGACGCAAGACCCCGTGGACGCCCTCATCCGGATGCTCGATCTGGCCGACGGCGGCGGCGCACGCACCACGGAGGACATCTTCGTGGGCCGCACCATCACCACCCCCCGCGCCCGCGTCTACGGCGGGCAGGTGCTCGCGCAGGCCTCGATGGCCGCGATGCGCACCGTGGACCCGGACCGCGCGATCCACTCGCTGCACGCCTACTTCCTGCGTGGCGGGGACATCGAGCTGCCCATCACGTTCGGGGTGGAGCGCGTGCGCGACGGCCGGTCCTTCTCCGCGCGCCGGATCCACGCCTACCAGGAGGGCAAGACCATCCTGTCGATGATCGCGTCCTTCCAGGAGCCCGCCCAGGGGCTCGAGCACCAGGACGAGATGCCGCAGGACGTGCCGGACCCCGAGTCCCTGCCCTCCCTGCGGGAGACCTTCGGCGCCCTGAACATCCCCGAGGCGCGTGCCCAGGCCTTCGAGCGCCCGTTCGACATGCGCTACATCACCGAGCCGCTGTTCCTGCCGTGGCAGGGCCCGCACGACTCCTACAACGCGGTGTGGGTCAAGGCGCTCGCACCGCTGCCGGACGACCCTGCGATCCACCGCGCGGCCCTCGCGTACGTCTCCGACTACACGATGATGGAGCCCATCCTGCGCCGTCACGGCCGGTCCTGGGGCGAGCGCGGCATGAACGTGGCCTCCCTGGACCACGCGATGTGGTGGCACCGCTACGCCCGCGCGGACGAGTGGATCCTCTACACCCAGACCTCCCCGAGCGCGTCCTCGGCGCGCGGGCTGTCGATCGGCAAGATGTTCACCCGGGACGGCACCATGATCGCCACCACGGTGCAGGAGGGCATGATGCGCCTGCCCGAGTTCCACTGAGCGGTTCCGCTCGGAGGACGACGACGCCGCGGGGCCGCTCCTGCGGCGTCGTCGTCCTGTGCGCCACCCGACCCCGGCGACGTGTGACAGCGCGTGCCGCCGGCTCGCGGGGGGAGCATTGGTGCGGCCGCTCCCGGGGCGGTCCCGTGACCTGGCGGCCCAGCGGTCCCCCGCGCGAGGGCGCCTCGCCCGGGGACGCCCGCGAGCGGCGTCGTGACCGCGTGCAGCACTGCCCGCGGCGTCGACGCCGGAACGGAACCGGTCAGTGCGCGCGGGCGAGCAGCGGGTGCGTGCGGCACACGAGCACGCCGGCGGCCGCGGCGAGCAGACCCGCTACGAGGGCCGTGCCGTAGCCGGCCGCACCCGCGACCGAGAGTCCCGCCGAGGCGCCGATCGTGCCGCCCAGCATGGCGATGGAGCTCAGCAGCGTGAAGTCCGCGCCGGCGTGGCCGGGCCGCGCCAGGTCCAGGTTCACGGCGTACATGCCCGTGTTCATGATCGTGTAGCCCGCGAGCACGCAGCACGCGCCGAGGATCCCCAGCAGCACCTCCGCGCCGTGGGGCAGCGCGATCCCGTCCCACATCACGGGCACGAAGCACAGCGCCCCCGCGAGCTGGACCGCTCCGCCGAGCAGCAGCGTGACGCCGCGGCCGTGGCGGCTGCAGAGCTGCCCGCCCAGCAGCGCCGCCGCGAGGGCCGGGGCCGCGGCGATCACGGAGGTCACGGTGCCGATGAAGGCCAGGGACCAGCCCGCGTCCACGAGGGCGGGGGTCACGAGCGACCACACCGCCGCGGAGCCCAGGGTCACGAGCGGCACACCCACCAGGGCCCACCGCTTGGCGCCGGGCACCGAGAGCACGCCGAACATGGCCGAGAGCCCGCCGATCGCGGGCTCTGTGGCCGTGCGCTCGGCCTCCCGGTGGCGCAGCACCGGCACCATAGCCACGGCCGTGCACAGGGCGAGCAGCAGCACGGCGGCGCGCCAGCCCCACGCGTCGTAGACCAGCAGCGCCAGACCGCCCCCGACCACGGTGCCGATGTAGCTCGCGCCCACCTGCACACCCGCGCCGAGGTCGTGCTCGTGGGACTGCAGCCCGCGCACGGACAGCGCGTCCGCGGCGATGTCCTGCGTCGCGGAGAACATCACGAACGCCGCGGCCAGCAGGATCACGGCCCACAGCCCGTCCTGCGGGTCCGAGATCAGGGCCATGGCCAGCAGGGACAGCACCATCAGGGGCTGCAGCACCAGCAGCCAGGAGCGGTAGTGGCCGGTGGTGCGCGCCGGGGACCACCGGTCCAGCAACGGGGCCCACAAAAACTTCAGGGGCCACACGAGGGCCAGCAGCTGCAGCATCCCCAGGGTCCCGAGGTCCGTCCCGCCGTCCCGCAGGATGCCCACGAGCCCGGTCGAGAGGAACGAGGCCCCGATGAACTGCGTGGTGTACAGCGCCCACAGCAGCACCCAGAACGGGCGGGTGGCGCGGACGGGGGCCTCCGTGGGTTCCACCGCGGTGACGGTGCTCATGCGTTCCTCCAGTACGCCGTGGCGTCGATGTTCGTGCGCGGGACGCCGTAGCGGGTCCGCAGGGTGGAGCTGAGCCGACGGTTCTCCTGCGCCTCCACGGCGATCCAGAACCGGTCCGACTCGGTGGGCCGGCGGGAGTCCCAGTCCGCGAGCACGGCGTCCGCCATGCTGGCGTGCTCGCCGCGGTGGGGCACGCGGCGCACGGTGTGGTGGGCGCACGCCGCGACCGGCAGGGACTCGTCCGCCGCGTTGCGGTAGCCGAACCAGACCTCCACGTCCTGGGAGCTCAGCTCGGGCAGCATCGCATTCATCGCGGGCAGGCTCGCGGGGTCGGCCACGATCACGGTGCGCCCCGGGAAGTCCGAGCCCAGCACCGGCGCGGGAGCGTCCTCGGAGGCGCGGCGAGGGCTGCGCTTGGGCTGCCACGGCGGGGTGCTGCCCAGCAGGGACGCCCGGATGCTGTCACCGGGCTCGCACGTGCGCGCCCAGTCGGACGCCGCCCCCTCGTGCAGGGCGAACTCGAGGTCGAACAGGCCCTGCTCGGGGCGCGGGTTGGTCACCGTGAACGCCCGCTGGTGGTCCTTGCCCTCGGACGTGAACCACAGCCGCAGCCACAGGGTGGGGAACGGCGTGTGCCGGACCAGGAAGCCCTCGTCCCGCACGGTGATCCGGGTGTACGTCTCGCTCACCGGCTCGCGGCCCACCACGGTGAGCACCGTCTCGGATGCTCCCAGGGCGCGGACGGCCAGTCGTTCCCAGTGGGGCATGGGAGTCTCTCCTCGGTGGTCTGCTGGATCGCGGGTGCATCACACGTGGTTCCGCGATGTCCGGTGCTTAGGTTAGCCTAACCTCTCGGCCAATAAGATACCGATTCGTATCCTATTGCCTTCTCCGCGTGTCTCCAACGGAAAGCGATCACCGCTCCATGAGCTCTTCCCTGCTGCACCAGGACACCGTGACCGACCTCGTGAGGGACGTCACCGCGGCGTCCGCCGCCGGGGCGGCCCGTATGGCCGCCGCACGTCAGCCCCACGAGCCCTCGGTCCACGAGGACCTCACGGGCGCCGTGTCCCGGATCGACCTCGACGCGCCACTGGGCGACTTCGACGCGACGCTCGACGAGCTGGACTCCACCTGGCTGCGCCACGCCGTGTGGTTCCACCACCCGCGCACGCTCGCCCACCTCAACTGCCCCGTGGCCGTGCCCGCGGTGGCCGCCGAGACCCTGGCCGCGGCGGTCAACGTGTCCCTGGACACGTGGGACCAGTCCACGGCGGCCACCGCGATGGAGCGCTCGCTGCTCGCGTGGACCGCCGGGCGCATCGGCTTCCCGGACGCCGCAGACGGGATGTTCACCCCGGGCGGCACCACCTCCAACCTGCAGGCCCTGATGCTGGCCCGGGACGAGTGCCTCGAACGCTCCGCCCAGACCCCGGGCGCCCCACCCCGGCCTGTGCGGGCCGCCCGGCTGCGCATCCTGGCCGGCGCGGAGGGCCACTTCTCCGTGGTCACCGCCGCCCGCATCCTGGGCCTCGACGACGACTGCGTGATCCCCGTGCCGGTGGACTCCCGGGGTGCCCTGTCCGTGCCCGCCCTGGAACGGGTGCTCGCGGACCTGGACTCCCAGTCCCTGGAGCCCATGGCCGTGGTGGCGACCGCCGGGACCACGGACCGAGGGGTGGTGGACCCCCTGGAGCAGATCGGACGGGTGTGCGGCGAGCGCGGGATCTGGCTGCACGTGGACGCCGCCTACGGGGGTGGCCTGCTGGTCTCCCCCGCCCACCGGTCCATGCTGGACGGCATCGAGCGGGCCGACTCCGTGACCGTGGACTTCCACAAGACGTGGTTCCAGCCGGTCGCGTGCTCCGCCGTGGTGGTGCGCGACGGGCGCACGCTGCGCCACTGCACGCACCACGCGGCGTACCTCAACCCCGCAGACACCCCCGAGCCCAACCAGGTGGACCGCTCCCTGCAGACCACCCGCCGCTTCGACGCCCTCAAGCTCTGGGTCACCCTGCGCACCCTCGGCCCGGACGCGATCGGTGAGATGTTCGACACGGTGATCGACCTCGCGGCCCGTGTGGCGGAGGAGCTGCGCGAGGACCCGCGCTTCGAGCTCGTGTGCGATCCGAGCCTGAGCACGGTGCTGTTCCGCTGGCTGCCCCCGCAGGACTGCGCCGATCCCCGCCCGGACCCGTGGGTGCGGGCGGTCCGCCGCGCCGTGTGGGACTCCGGGCAGGCCACCGTGGCCGAGACGGAGATCGCCGGGCGCCCGTGCCTCAAGCTCACGCTGCTCAACCCGCAGACCACCGTGGAGGACGTCCGCGAGGTCCTGGACCTGGTCCACACCACCGCCCTGCACCTGACCACCCGCGAGCACACCGGAAAGGCTGTCGCATGACCCCCCGTGAATCCGCCCCGTTCCCGACCGACGACGCCGCGCCATCCCGCGCGGCCCACGCCGCTCCGGACCGCAGCACCCTGGACCGCGGCACGCCGGAGGACCCCCTGGACCTGCTGTGCGTGGGTGTGGGCCCCTTCGGCCTGGGTCTGGCGTGTCTCGCCGACCCCCTGACGGACGTGCGCGCCGCCTTCCTGGACGCCGCGGACGGCTTCGACTGGCACCCCGGGCTGCTCTTCGAGGACGCCACCCTGCAGGTGCCGTTCCTGGCGGACCTCGTGACCATGGCGGACCCCACGTCCCGGTTCTCGTTCCTGCAGTGGCTCAAGGAGACGGGCCAGCTCTACCCGTTCTACGTGCGGGAATCCTTCTACCCGTTGCGGCGGGACTACAACGCGTACTGCCGCTGGGCCGCCGAGCGCGTGCGCGGGGTGCACTGGGGCCACCGGGTCGTGGAGGTCACCCGGCCCGCCGGTGAGGGCCCGTGGTGCGTGGAGGTCGACGCGCACGGCGAGCGCCACGTGTGGTGGGCCCGCCACCTGGTGGTGGGCACCGGCACCGTCGCGCAGCTGCCCGCGCAGCTCTCGGAGGTCTCCGGGGCCACGGTGCACGCGGGTGAGTACCTCACGCGGCGCGAGGACCTCGTGAGCCGGGAGCACGTGAGCGTGGTGGGCTCGGGGCAGTCCGCGGCCGAGGTGTTCCTGGACCTGGTCACTGCCCCGGACGGTCCCGCGGTGGACTGGATCACACGCTCGCCGCGCTTCTACCCCATGGAGTACTCCAAGCTCTCCCTGGAGCTGACCTCCCCGGACTACCTGGACCACTTCCGGTCCCTGCCGGAGGCGGAGCGGGACCGGCTCAACGCGTCCCAGCCGCAGCTGCACCGCGGGATCTCGGACGACACGGTGGACGCGATCCACGAGGCGCTCTACGTGCGCCGCGGGGACGCCCACGCGGCTCCGGTCCGTCTCGTGGCGGCCACCGAGCTGACCGGTGCGTGGCACGAGGCCGGGCGCACGGTGCTGCAGTGGCGCCACACGGAGAACCACCGGGTGCGCGAGACGGTCACGGACGCCGTGGTCGCCGCCACCGGCTACCGCCCGGCGGCCCTGGACTGGCTCGAGCCGGTCCGCGAGCAGCTCGCCCTGGACTCGGCGGGGCGGCTGAGCCCCGAGCGCCACCACCGGGCGAGTGCGGACGGCACCGTGCACGTGCTCAACCACGGGGAGCACACCCATGCCCTCACCGCACCGGATCTGGGCATGGGCGCGCTGCGCAACGCCCACGTCCTGGCGCACGTCACCGGACGCACCCCCTACGCCACCGAGGCGCACACCACGTTCCAGAGCTTCGGGATGATCCAGCAGGCCGCCTCCGTGCCCCGGGTGGACCCCTCCCAGTGGCACGACGGCGCTGCAAGCCTCCGCGCGCAGGGCCGCTCGTTCTCGCTGCGGCCCGTGGACGTGGACGCCGATCTGCCGCTGCTCCACGCGTGGCTCAGCGCCCCGCGCGCCCACGCGTGGGAGCTCGTGGGCGCGTCCCCGGAAGACGTTGCGCGCGAGTACCGCCGGATGGCCGCGGCCCCCGGTGAGGACGCGTGGCTCGTGAGCGAGAACGGTGAACCCCTGGCCCTGCTCGAGACCTACGACCCCGCCCGCAGCCCGCTCGCCGCGGTGTGGCCCGTGCGCGACGGGGACGCCGGTCTGCACCTGTTCGTGGCTCCGTCCACCCGTCCCGTGCCCGGCACCACGCGCGCGGTGATGGCCGCGTCCCTCCGGTTCCTGTTCGCGGACCCGGCGGTGCGGCGGGTGCTCGTGGAACCGGACGTGCGCAACGAGAAGATCCGCGCGATCAACCGGTGGGCCGGGTTCCGCGAGGTCGGCGAGTGCCGGCTGCCGGGCAAGACCGCGTGCGTGAGCGTCGTCGACCGCGCGTACCCCGCCCCCTGGAAGGACGGGGAGGACGACGCCGCCCGCGAGCGCCGCAGTGTCCCCTCCTCCCCGGGCGACGACGTCAGGAACTCGCCCGCTCCCGGCGGCCCGCGCCCCGCGGCCGCAGACAGCCGCGAGCGACGCCCTGCACCGCACTCCCCGGGCGTCGGAAGCCATGGCGCCGAGGACGCGCCCGCACCCAGCGGTCCCCATCCCCCGGCCGCCACCGCCCGGGACGGTTCGGCACCGACCCCGCAGGAGCGGACCGCGCCCTCCACGGCAACCACCCGGCTCGCCGCCGAGCACCGCAGCACGGAGGTGACCCGATGACGGACCTCGGTCAGCGGCAGCACCCGACCGACGGCGCCCGGCGCACCGCACCGCACCCCACGCGGGCGCCCGGCCTGAACCGGGAGGCGGCGCGTGCACTGCAGCGGGACGTGCTGGCCAAGATGTTCTCCGAGTTCAGCCATGAGCGGCTGCTCAGCCCCGTGCCGCATGGCGCCGGGTGGACGGTGGCGGACGCCTCCGGTGCCCCGCGCTGGTTCTTCGAGGCCACCCGGCACCCGCTCGAGCATTGGGAGGTGGACCCGGACTCGGTGCGCCGCCTCGACCCCGAGCACGCACCGGACGGCTGCCCCGGCGACAGCGATGCTGCGTCATCGGCCGCGCCGGGACCGGGCGTGGTCGTGCCCGCGAGCGCGGACGGCCGGGAGACGGGCGGCACCGCGCCGGACGCCCAGCAGGCCGTGCTGGATCTTAGGGACGCGCTGGGGCTCAGTGACGAGATGCTGCCGCTGTACCTGGAGGACCTCTCCGCCACCATGTACTCGATGGCGCGGCGTCGTGCGGCTCCCGCGCCCACCGCGGCGGAGCTGGCCCACAGCGAGCTGCCCGAGGTGGAGCGTTTCCTGGACCGCGGACACCCCGGGTTCGTCGCGAGCTCCGGGCGCGTGGGCCTGGGCGCCGCGGAGGCCGAGGCCTGGGCGCCGGAGGCCGCCGAGCCCACCCCGCTGACGTGGCTGGCCGCGCGCCGGTCCCTGTGCACCGTGTCCCTGGGCGTGGAGCTGGACGACGAGGAGCACGTGCGGCGTCACCTCACGATCGGCGAGCGCGAGCGCTTCCGCGAGGTGCTCCGCGACGCCGGTGAGAACCCGGACGACTACACCGTGATCCCCGTGCACCCGTGGCAGTGGGAGCACCGCATCCTGCCGGGGATGCTCCCGGACGTGCTGCGCCGGGACCTGGTCCTGCTGGGAGAGGGTGACCACCTCTGGCGGGCCCAGCAGTCCCTGCGCACGTTCCTGGACGTCACCGACCCGCACCGGGACTACGCCAAGACCGCCATGGGCGTGCACAGCATGGGTTTCCTGCGGGGACTCTCCCCCGCGTACATGCGCGCGATGCCCGCCATCAGCGACTGGCTGCACACGATTACCGAGCAGGACGAGTTCCTCCGTGAGCGCGGCATCCGGGTACTGCGGGAGCACGCCTCGGTGGGCTACACCGGGGACGCGCACCACCGCAGCGGGGTGCGCTCGGACCACACGAAGCAGCTGGCCGCCCTGTGGCGCGAGTCCCCGCTGCCCCTGCTGGCACCGGGTGAGCACGCCGCGAGCCTCGCCGGCGTGCTGCACACGGACCGCGCCGGGCGCCCGCTGGCCGGGGCGTGGATCGAGCGCTCGGGAGTCCCTGCGGAAGACTGGGTCCGGGCGCTGCTGGACGTGTACCTCGTGCCGGTGGCCCACCTGCTGCTGTCCCAGGACACGGCGATGATGCCCCACAGCGAGAACGTGATCCTGCGGCTGCGCGACGGCTTCCCCGTGGGGGCGTTCTGGAAAGACCTCGGCGAGGAGGTCGCCGTGCTCAGCAACCGTCCGCTGCCCGCAGAGATCGAGCGCGTCCGGGCCGTCACGGACCCGGAGGAGCGCGAACTCGCGGTCCACACGGACGTGCTCGACGGCGTGCTGCGCCACCTGGCCGTGCTGCTGCACACCACCGGGATCCTGGACGAGACGCGGTTCTGGCGGATCGCCGCCCAGTCCCTGGACGAGCACCGCGAGCGGTTCCCCGAGCACTGGCGGGAGCTAAACCTGTTCCGGGAGAGCTTCGCGCACTCGTGCCTGAACCGGCTGCAGCTGCGCAACCCCCAGCGCATGGTGGACCTCGCGAACCAGTCGGAGTCCCTGACCTACGCGGGCCGGCTGGAGAATCCGCTCGCCGCGTTCCGCGACCACACCCGAGGAGGAGTTCGATGATCGAGGGACAGGGATGGCGGGTCTTTCGTGATCCCGCCGGCGTGCCGCACGTCCAGGCCGAGGACCTCACCGCGCTGGCCCACGGCCACGGGTACGTCACCGGTCTGGACCGCGCGTGGTACGCGGAGGTGCTGCGCCGCCGGGCCGAGTCCCGGTCCGCCGAGCTGCTGGGCCCGGACGCGTTCGAGGCGGACGCGCTGAGTCTCGCCGCGGACGTCGTGGGCACCGCGCGGCGCTGGTGGGAGGCGGCGTCGTGGCCGGACCGGGAGTTCTTCGCGGCGTACGCCCGGGGGATCTCGGAGGCGCTCGCGCGGGTCTGGGCCGAGACCCCCGATGTGCGCGAGGCGGGCCTCGCGCAGGAGCCCCCGCGCCCGTGGGACCCGTGGACCCCGATCGCGGTGCACCTGGACGCCCACCTGCTCACCGGCAGCCTCCCCGAGCAGCTCTGGCGACGCCGCGTGCGCCGCGTGCTCGGTGAGGCGTGGGTTCCCGTGCTGGACGCGGAGTCCCCCGCGGGCGCGGGCTCCAACGCGTGGCTCGTCCCCGGGGAGCTCTCCGTGAGCGGCGCGCCGCTGCTCGCGGCGGACCCGCACCGGATCGTCGAGGAGTCCGGGCCCTACCAGCCCGTGTGCCTCTCCGCTCCGGGGCTCCGCGTGCGCGGTCTGGCCCTCGTGGGCCTGCCCGGCGTGGCGCACTTCGGGCGCACCGAGACCGCGGCGTGGGCCATCACCGCGGCCATGACCGCGACCGAAACGCTCACCGAGCTGCCCGTCGAGGCGCGGGACGGAACGTGGCACGTCACGGGCACGGGCGAGCCGCTCGCGGTCCGCCACGCCGTGCTGCGGGCCCGCGACGGTGTGGAGCGGCCCGTCACCGTCCGTTGCTGCGGGGCCGGCTTCGTGCTGCCCGGCACCGAGGCAGAGCAGGCCCTGCTCGACGACGCCGCCCCCGGTGCCACCGCGACCGTCACCGTGGTCTCTCCCGCCCCCGTGCCGGAGCCCTCCCGGGCGCTCGCCGCGTGCCGGGAGCTGCTCGGTGCCCGGACGGCGGAGGACGTGATGGCCGCGCAGTCCGGGTGGGCCGTGCCGTGCAACGACGTGCTCGCCGCGGACTCCGAGGGGCGGTGCCGCCACACGGTGGCCGGGGCGTTCCACGGGACCGCTGAACCACCCCGTGAACCGCGCGGGATCACGGTGCGGGCCAACCAGCGCCCCTCGGACGCCGAGGGCTCCGCGGCGCGACTCGCGTGTGCCTCCCCGCACCGGGCGCACCGGGCGGCCGCCCTGCTCGACGCCGCCGTGGCCGAGCACGGGGTCGTGCGCCACGAGGACCTGCTGGCCGCGCAGCTCGATACCGCGGCACCCCACTGGCCCCGGCTGCTGCGGAGTCTCTTCGCCGAGCCGGTACGCGCCGCCGGGGGCGCGCCCGAGGACGACGCACCCGTGGCGGGTCGCCCCGCCGCGCCCGGGCGACGGCTCTCCCACACCGCCTCCTGGGTGCGGGCCCGGCTGCTCGCGTGGGACGGGGACATGGCCACCGGGTCCACCGTGGCGTCCTGGTTCGCGGTGTGGCGCGACGCGTTCGTGCGCGAACTCGTGGACCGCACCGAGCTGCGCGCGCTGACCGGACCCACGGGCATGCCGGCACTGTGGGACCCGTACCTGGACGGCACCGGACGGGTGGGTCTCGCGGTGGAGAACATCGTCCGCCGCGGACCGGGCCTGGGAGTGGACGTCACCGGGTGCGCCCTGGAGGCCCTGGAACGGGTGGCTGAGCAGCACCTGGGACCGTCCGGGTCCTTGCTGCCCCCGTGGGGGACCCTGCACGCGTTCGCCCCGTGGCGCGCGGACCCCGCCATGACACCTGCCACGCCGGTGGCCGTGGGCGGGGACACCGACTGCCTGCTCGCCGCAGGCACCCTGCCCGGCTCGGGGCCCGCGTGCCTGCGGGTGCCCGCGGCCCGGGTGCTGTGGGACCTCGCCGACCCCGCGGCGTCGTGGTGGATCACCCCCGATCCCGTGGACCGCGGCCGGCTAGACGAGGCCCCCGTGCACCGCTGGGCGCGCGGCGAGATGGACCAGGCGCTGCCGTTCGTGCCCGCGGGAGCGGTGGGCACCCCGGGCAGCGTGATCGACCTCGGCACGATCCCGGCAGACGCGGCGGACGCCGGAGCGCACGCTCGGCTGCGCGCCGTGGATCCCGCGCACGACGCCGCCGTGATCCACGAGTGGGTCAGTGCACCCCGCGCGCGCTTCTGGGGCATGACCGGGCTCACCCGCGAGCAGGTCGCGGAGGTCTACGGGTACCTGGCCGACTCCCCCACCCACCACGCGTGGCTGCTGGAGCTCGACGGGACCCCCGCCGGAATCTTCCAGACCTACGAGCCGCACGCCGATCCCGTGGGTGCCGCTTACCGGGTGGAGCCCGGGGACCTGGGGGTCCACGTGCTGCTCGCGCCCACGCGGCAACGCGCGCCGGGATTCACCGGAGCGTTCGGGCGCGCGGTGCTCAAGCAGATCGTCCGCCACGGCACCGCACGGCGCATCGTGGCCGAACCGGACGTGTCCAACGACCGCGCCCTCGCCCGGCTGGAGGCCACCGGCTTCGAGCTCGGCCCCGCCATCGAGCTGCCGGGCAAGACCGGGCGGCTCGCGTTCCTGCGCCTCGACGGATCAGCCGCCCACGCCCAGGGCTGACGACGCCCGCTGCCCACAGGCGCTGGAGGGTGTGAGCCCACCCCGGTCGTCGTTTGTCGAAGGGTGACCGGGGTGGTGCTGCCGCGGTGGCCGCCCACGCCCCGGGAGCACCGGGCATCGTCGCGACCGGGGACAATGTCGCGATGACCGGACCGTCGTCGTGACGGGGACCAGCCTCGTGCTGGCCGGCCGGGCTGCCCCGGGGCACGAATCCTGGGAGAGGCTCTTTCCGTGCCGCGCCGAGGCTGCCGCTCGCCCGATCGACGTCCGGGGCCGGCCCCCGGACTCACTCCCCGGGGGTCATGACCGGGCGCAGCTCCACGGTGTCCCCGGGGCAAAAGAACGCGGCCGCGAGGTGCTCCGCACGCTCGCGAGACGTGACGTCGATGACGAAGAAGCCCGCGAGGTGCTCCCCGTTCCCGGAGTAGGGTCCGTTGGTGGGAACGGGTTGCCCGTCGTGGACGTAGACGCGTGCGGCGGCCGGGTCGCCGAGCGGGCAGGCGAACACGACCTCCCCGTTCGCCTCCGCCTCGCCCACCACGCGGTCCCACGTGGCGCCGAGCTCGTCCTTCTGCGCCTGCGGTAGGGCCTGGTACTCACGGGTGTGCTCGCTCGTGGGGTGCGCCCACGGCTGCGGGTTCGAGTGGATCAGGATGACGAACTTCACGGCGGTGCTCCTCGTCTCGGTCCAGCGCGGGTGCCGGACGTGCACGGTCCACAGGTGCGCCACTCCAGTGTCCCCGGTGGCCGCCGACCGTGCACGGAACCTCGCACCCCACCGGGCCCGACATGAACGCCACGTGCATCTCATCCGACGACACGATCCCCGCAGCTCCTTGACATTCAGGGTGCTGCGGGGATCGCTGGAACCCGCCCTGGTGCGGGCGGTGACCGGGGCGTCGTCGTGCGGCGGACCGGGCAGAGCCGTCAGTCGCGCGTGAGACGACGGTGCGTGAGGCGCTTGGGCCGAGCGGCGTCGGCGCCGAGTCGCTCCACCTTGTTCTCCTCGTACGCGTCGAAGTTGCCCTCGAACCAGTACCAGGTGTCCGGGTTCTCCTCGGTGCCCTCCCACGCGAGGATGTGGGTGGCCACGCGGTCCAGGAACCACCGGTCGTGGGAGACCACCACGGCGCAGCCCGGGAACTCGAGCAGCGCGTTCTCGAGCGAGCCGAGGGTCTCCACGTCGAGGTCGTTGGTGGGCTCGTCCAGCAGCAGCAGGTTGCCGCCCTGCTTCAGCGTCAGCGCCAGGTTCAGGCGGTTGCGCTCACCACCGGAGAGCACGCCGGCCTTCTTCTGCTGGTCCGGGCCCTTGAAGCCGAACGCGGAGACGTAGGCGCGGGACGGCATCTCCACCTTGCCCACGTTGATGTAGTCCAGCCCGTCCGAGACGACCTCCCACAGGGTCTTCTCCGGGTCCAGGTTCTCGCGGTTCTGGTCCACGTAGGAGATCTGCACGGAATCGCCGATCTTCAGCTCGCCGCCGTCGAGCGGTTCGAGACCCACGATGGTCTTGAACAGGGTGGACTTGCCCACGCCGTTGGGACCGATCACGCCCACGATGCCGTTGCGCGGCAGCGAGAACGAGAGCCCGTCGATCAGGGAGCGGTCCCCGAAGCCCTTCTTGAGGTCGCTGGCCTCGATGACCTGGTTGCCCAGGCGGGGCCCCGGTGGGATCTGGATCTCCTCGAAGTCCAGCTTCCGGGTCTTTTCGGCCTCGGCCGCCATCTCCTCGTAACGCGCCAGACGGGACTTGGACTTGGTCTGGCGGCCCTTGGCGTTGGAACGGACCCATTCGAGTTCGTCCTTGAGACGCTTGGCCTGCTTGGCGTCCTTCTTGCCCTGGATCTCCATGCGCTTGGCCTTGGTGTCCAGGTAGGTGGAGTAGTTGCCCTCGTACGGGTAGAGGCGACCGCGGTCCACCTCACAGATCCACTCCGCCACGTGGTCCAGGAAGTACCGGTCGTGGGTCACGGCCAGCACCGCACCGGGGTAGCTCGCGAGGTGCTGCTCGAGCCACAGCACGGACTCGGCGTCCAGGTGGTTGGTGGGCTCGTCCAGCAGCAGCAGGTCCGGCTTCTCCAGCAGCAGCTTGCACAGTGCCACGCGGCGGCGCTCACCACCGGAGAGGACCTTCACGTCCGCGTCCGGCGGGGGGCAGCGCAGGGCGTCCATCGCCTGCTCGAGCTGGGAGTCGAGATCCCACGCGTTGGCGGAGTCGATCTCCTCCTGCAGCTTGCCCATCTCCTCCATGAGGGCGTCGAAGTCGGCGTCCGGCTCGGCCATCTCCGCGGAGATCTCGTTGAAGCGGTCGAGCTTGGCCTTGATCTCGCCCACGCCCTCCTCCACGTTGCCGAGGACCGTCTTGTCCTCGTTCAACGGGGGTTCCTGCAGCAGGATGCCCACGGAGTAGCCGGGGCTCAGCCGGGCCTCACCGTTGGAGGGCTGGTCCAACCCCGCCATGATCTTCAGGATGGTCGACTTGCCCGCGCCGTTCGGGCCCACGACGCCGATCTTGGCGCCCGGGAAGAACGACATGGTGACGTCGTCCAGGATGACCTTGTCGCCCACTTTCTTGCGGGCCTTGTTCATGGTGTAGATAAATTCCGCCATGCCCTCCAGGCTACCGCGCCGCCGTGCCCCCGCGAGCCACGATCCCGGTGGGCACCGCGGTGGTGTGGCCGGTGCCACCGTGGGCGGGGAGGCATTCCGGCCGGACCCGGAACACCCCCGTGTGTGCGGTGGCCCCGCGGGCTCGCACGCGCCCCGCGAACGGTGCACCCGCTAAAGCCCCCGCCCACCCGGAACGCGTCTGGGCGCTCGGCCGCGGGCCACTCACGAGGCGGCCGCTGCCGGCTCCCTGTCCTCGGACGTGGAGCTCTCCCCCGCGGTGTCCTCGTCGTCCCCACCGGCGTCCCGGGTCCCACGGGTCTCGTCAGTGCCATCGCCGTGGGCTCCCAGACCGTCGAACGTGTGGTCGTCCGCGTCCACGGCGATCACCGCGCCGGAGGTCACGTCCACGTACCCGTCCTCGCTCAGGCCCAGGGACTGCGCGCCCCGGTACCGGGCTCCGGTTCCCGCCTCGTCCTCGCCCCGGACGACGCCGCTCGCGCCGTCCGCGGAACCGTCACCGGTGTCCTCCCGGGCCTGTGCGCCCTCGGCGTTGCCGGAGCGCTGGGCCCGCCCACCCGAACGGGAGAAGTTGGCCGTGCCGAAGCTGAGGTCGTGGCCCACGGCGGCGGCGTCCACCTGGACCACCGTGCGGGGTCCGGTCTCCGACTGCCACTCGTTGATGCCCAGCTTGCCGGTGACCACCACGGGGTGCCCGCAGCGCACGCTGGCCATCACGTGCATCGCCAGGGTGCGGAAGCAGCGCACCGTGTACCAGTTGGTGGACCCGTCCTGCCACGTGTTGCTGGCGGCGTCGAAGCGCCGGGTGGTGGTGGCCAGGCGGAACCTGGCCACCATGGTGCCGTCCTCGAACAGCCGTGACTCCGGGTCCTTGCCCACGAATCCGCGCAGGGTGATGTGCTCGCTCATGAGGTGCTCCTCGTCTCGTGACCTCCCGGGGCGTCCCGGTGCGGTCGGTGAACCCCGGTACGGGGTGCTCCCACTGTCCGGCGCACCGGGGCCGCCGCGAGCGCCGCGCACCGGATCTGGGGAGATCGCCCGGCCGGGCGGCGTCGTTGTCGGGGCTGTGCAGGACGCACCGCACGGGCACGCGCGGCGGGCAGTCGACGCGTTGCTAAACTGGGTGATCGCTGCGCGCGGCACGCCCCAGTAGCTCAGTGGATAGAGCAGGAGCCTTCTAATCTCTTGGTCGGGGGTTCGACTCCCTCCTGGGGCACCACCACGTGTTCGGCGAGCTGGCCTGGAGAACGGCCTCGTCCGTGCGGGACCGTTCTCCCACGGCTCCCGCGCCGTGGCCATGGCTGGATGACGCCGGGGCGGGAGCCACGACAAGTGATGAGGGATCCGCACCGCATCTGCAGGGGTGTTCGCCGAGCCGCGACGGTGCGAAAATGACCTCACACTGTCAGCGACGAGAGGCACCCACCATGACCACGTCCCAGCACGTCCACACCTCCACCACCCCCGAGAGTTTGCTGACCCCGCCTATGCGGGCGCTCGAGAATGCGGGTGCCCTGGATCCCGTGGTCACCGCGGCCGATGCGCTCTCCTCCGTGATCACCGGCAACGAGAGCATTCGCGATCTGCTGCGCGGCAAACGGCTGGGGCACGCCCTGCACCCCCTGATCATCGAGGTCCCCATGGGCACCTGGATGAGCGCCCTCGTGCTGGACACCCTGGGCGGCAGTGACGGCCGCCGGGCCGCGCGTTTGCTCACGGGCGTCGGTGTGCTCTCGGCCGTGCCCTCCGCTCTCACCGGCTGGGCCGAGTACTCGGGGCTGCAGCAGCGCGACAAGCGCGTGACCGTGGTGCACGCGGGGGCGAACGGTGCGGCCGCCGCGCTGCAGGCCGGTTCGTGGTTCGCCCGCCGTGCGGGCCGCCACGGTCTGGGCCGCGTGCTGGCACTGGGTGGCATGTCCGCGGCCGGTCTCGGCGGGTACCTCGGCGGACACCTGTCGGTGTCCCGTCAGGTGGGTTCGCGCGACGCCGCCTACGACGACGGCACCAACGGGCGCGAGCACTGAGGCCGCGGGGGGCTTCCGCCGCCGGCGGTGCACCACCGAACTGCCCGCCCACGGTGACCGAGCGGCGAATGAAGCCCACGCGGACGGGAGGCGACGGCACCGTCGCACCCGTGCGCCCCGTGGGGGCGGCTCAGCGGCCGTAGAACAGCCGCTCAAAGACTGAGCGCGACTGCCGCTTGATCCGCAGGTAGTCCTCTTCGAGCTGGGTCGCGGAACCGGGTTCGTACCCGATCCACCGTGCGACGGCCTCGAGATCCGCCCGCCGGGACGGCACAGAGTCGGAGGCGCGCCCGGAGCGCAGCACGTTGCCGTTGCGGATGTCGGTGGCGAGCTTCCACGCGTGCTCCAGGACGGAGGCGTCTTCAGGCCCCACGAGCTCCGCGGCCACCGCCGCGTGCAGCGCCGGCAGCGTGGACGTGGTGCGCAGCTCGGGAACCTCGTGGGCATGCTGCAACTGCAGCAGCTGCACGAGCCACTCGACGTCCGAGAGACCGCCACGCCCCAGCTTGACCTGCCGCAGCGGATCCGCCCCGCGCGGCATGCGTTCGTTCTCCACGCGCGCCTTCATGCGGCGGATGTCCACGAGCTGACGGTCCGTGAACTCGGCCGGGTACCGGTGGCGGTCCGCCACGCGGAAGAACGCGTGGGCGACCTCCTCCGAGCCAGCCATGTAGCGGGCCCGGGTCAGGGCCTGGGCCTCCCACGTCTCCGCCCAGCGCTCGTAGTACTCCGCGTAGGACGCCACGGAGCGCACCCTCGCACCCGAGCGGCCCTCGGGCCGCAGGTCGTTGTCGATCTCCAGCACGCGCTCGGCCACGATCGGCGGGGTGCACGGCTGCTTGAGCAGCTTGACCATCCGGGCCAGCACGCTCTCGGCGGCAGCCTGGGCGGCCCCCGGCTCCGCGCCCTCCGCGGGTTCGTAGGCGTACATGACGTCCGCGTCCGAGCCGAAGCCGATCTCCCGGCCGCCCTGCCTGCCCATGGCGATCACCAGCACGTGCGCTGGCGCCGGCTCGCCGTTCTCGGTCTCCCACTCCTTCTGGGCCAGGTGCAGCGCGGCCATCACGGTGGCCTGGTCCACGTCCGACAGGCCCCGGACGGTGGCCTCGACGTCGGCGACGCCGCTCGTGTCTGCGAGCGCGATGCGCAGCTGCTCGCGGCGTCGGATCTGGCGGACGGCGCGGATCGCGTCCGCGGGCTCCCGGTGCCGGGAGAGCTGGGAGCGCATCTCCGTGCCGAGGTCCTCGAGGCTGCGCGTGGCCAGGGTCGAGTCGTCCCCGAGCCACGCGGTGGCCTCGGGCGAGACCTCCAGCAGGTCCGAGACGTAGCGGGAGCTGGAGAGAATGTGGCACAGCCGCTCGGCCGCCGCGTTGGAGTCCCGCAGCAGCCGCAGGAACCACGGTGTGGTGCCCAGGGACTCGCACACGCGCCGCAGGTTGAGCAGCCCGGCGTCCGGGTCCACGCCCTCCGCGAGCCAGTCCAGCAGCACGGGGAGCAGCGTGCGCAGGATCTCCGCACGCCGGCTGACGCCGCGGGAGAGCGCCTCGATGTGGCGCATTGCCGCCCTGGTGTCCTGGTAGCCGAGGGCCGCCAGGCGGTCCCGTGCCGAGTCCGTGGTGAGGGTGGTGTCCGCCGGGGCGTTGGCCAGGGCGGCGAGCATGGGCCGGTAGAAGATCCGTTCGTGCATCGAGCGCACGCTGCGCTTGAGCGCGCTCCACTGCTCCACGAGCCGTGCGGCGGTGGGGTGGGAGCCCTCCCGGGCGCCGTCCACCGAGCGGGCGATCACCGCCAGCTCGCGTTCGTCGCGCGGCATCAGGTGCGTGCGGCGCAGCCGGAACAGCTGGATCCGGTGCTCCAGCAGCCGCAGCCACCGGTAGTTGCGTCCGAACTCCTCGGCGTCCTTGCGGCCGATGTAGCCGCCCGAGGACAGCGCGGTGAGTGAATCCGTGGTGGCGCGGGTCCGCACGGTCTCGTCCCCGCGCCCGTGGACCAGCTGCAGCAGCTGCACGGTGAACTCGACGTCCCGCAGCCCGCCCGGGCCGAGCTTGATCTGACGGTCCCGGTCCGCCTCCGGGATGTTCTCGGTGACACGACGGCGCATGGCCTGGACCGACTCCACGAACCCCTCGCGCTCGGCGGAGGACCAGATGAACGGGGCGATGGCGTCCTCGTAGCGCTCCCCCAGCTCGCGGTCCCCCGCCACGCAGCGGGCCTTGAGCAGCGCCTGGAACTCCCAGGACTTCGCCCAGCGCTTGTAGTAGCGCACGTGCGAGTCCAGGGTGCGCACCAGGGGCCCATCCTTGCCCTCGGGGCGCAGGTTCGCGTCCACCTCCCACAGGGCCGGTTCGGGGCCCGTGGCCATCACGGTGTGGGCGAGCACGTGGGCCAGCTCCGTGGCGATCTCGGTGGCCGTGCTCTCGTCCGGGACCTCCCCGGACTCCGCCGGGCGGGTCTCCACGACGTACACGACGTCCACGTCCGAGATGTAGTTCAGCTCGCGCGCGCCGCACTTGCCCATGCCGATCACGGCCAGGCGCACCTGCTCCACCAGCGCCTCGTCCCAGCGCTCGTACGCCTGGGCCCGGGCGACGGCGAGCGCCGCCTCGAGTGCCGCTCCCGCGAGGTCGGCGAGCTGGCGGCCCACCGCAGGCATGTGCTCCACGGGGTCCAGGGCGCCGACGTCGCGCACGGCCACACGCGTGAGCCCGCGCCGGTAGGCGGTGCGCAGGGCCTTCTGAGCCTCCGCGCCCGTGAGCCGTGCCACGGGGGTGTCGGCCTCGGGGTCCGCCCCCACGGACTCCAGCAGCGCGCGCCGCAAGGCCTCGGGCTGCTCCGCGCCCGGGCGGTCCTGCGGGCGGATGTCCAGCAGGTCGAGGTTCTCCGGTGCCCGCAGCAGGAACTCCCCGAGGGCCTCCGAGGCACCGAGCAGCCGGTACATGGTCTCGGCATCCGCGGGATCGCCGTTGATGCGCTCCGCGATCTGCGGGTGCTGCTCGATGAGCCGCACGATCAGCTGCAGCGCGACGTCCGGCGACGCCGCGTGGCTCAGTCCCGTGAGCAGCGCGGCGAGGTCCACGGCGTCGAGCTCTCCGAAGCCCAGCCAGCGGCGCGCGTTGGTGACGTCCGCGAACCCGATGGCGATCAGGTCCTTCGCGGAGATCCTCTCGGCCCGCTCCCGCGCGGTGCCCGCCGTGTCGCTCACCGGGCGCCTACAGGATGCCCAGGTTGGTGCGCAGCTCGTACGGGGAGACCTCCTGGCGGTACTGGTCCCAGTCGCGTCGCTTGTTCCGCAGGAAGTACTCGAAGACCTGCTCCCCGAGCAGCTCCGCCATGAACTCCGACTCCTCGGTGAGCCCGATGGCGTCGTGCAGGCTCGACGGCAGGGGCTTGTGTCCCACAGCGCGGCGTTCAGCGCTGCTCATGGAGAAGACGTCGTCCATCTCCACGGGCGGCAGCTCGTACTCGTTCTCGATGCCCTTGAGCCCCGCTCCCAGCAGCGCCGCGTAGGACAGGTAGGGGTTGGTTGCGGAGTCGATGCCGCGGTACTCGATGCGCGAGGACTGCACCTTGTCCGGCTTGTAGAGGGGCACGCGCACGAGCGCGGAACGGTTGTTGTGCCCCCAGGACATGTAGGAGGGGGCCTCGTCCCCGGCCCACAGCCGCTTGTACGAGTTCACGAACTGGTTGGTCACGGACGTGAACTCCGGGGCGTGGCGCAGCAGCCCGGCAATGAAGTGCCGTCCGGTGTCCGAGAGCCGGAACTCCGCCCCGGCCTCGTAGAACGCGTTGGTGTCCCCCTCGAACAGGGAGAAGTGGGTGTGCATCCCGGAACCGGGGTGGCGGGAGAACGGCTTGGGCATGAACGTGGCGTAGATGCCCTGGGACAGTGCCACCTCACGGATCACGGTGCGGAACGTCATGATGTTGTCCGCGGTCTGCAGCGCGTCCGCGTAGCGCAGGTCGATCTCGTTCTGCCCCGGCCCGGCCTCGTGGTGGGAGAACTCCACGGAGATCCCCACGGCCTCGAGCATGCTCACCGCGCGGCGCCGGAAGTCCTGGACCACTCCGCCCGGGACGTGGTCGAAGTAGCCCTCGTAGTCCACCGGCACGGGTTCACCGGTGCCCGGGTCCAGCTCCGGGGAGCGCAGCAGGTAGAACTCGATCTCGGGCGCCGTGTAGCACGTGAACCCCATGTCCGAGGCCTTGGCGAGCACGCGCTTGAGCACACCGCGCGGATCCGCCGCAGAGGGCTCACCGTCCGGGGTCTTGAGGTCGCAGAACATGCGCGAGGTGGGCTCGTCCTCACCGCGCCACGGCAGCAGCTGGAAGGTCGAGGGGTCCGGCTGCAGCAGCATGTCCGACTCGAACACGCGGGACAGGCCCTCGATCGAGGAGCCGTCGAAGCCGAGCCCCTCCTCGAACGCGGCCTCCACCTCCGCCGGGGCCAGCGCGATGGACTTGAGGGTCCCCACCACGTCCGTGAACCACAGCCGCACGAAGCGCACGTCCCGGTCCTCGATGGTGCGGAGGACGAATTCCTGCTGACGGTCCATGGGTCCACCTCGGCTGGGGTCGGGGGTGCTGCACAGCATTACTCGGCTCCGGCCCGGACGCGACGCCCGGGTGGAACCACCAGGCCACTGTATCCGGCCGCGTCGACATACTGGAGGCGCGTGCGCGGGGCGACCGTGCGGCGTCGTCCCCGGCGGCGAGGGTCGTGCGGCGGCCGGTACGCTGGGACGATGAGCGACACCCAGCCCGCAGCCCCTTCCCTCCCGGACGTGAAGCGCGTGCGGACCGTGCACCTGCAGCGCGCCAAGGACATCGGGGAGAAGTTCTCGATGCTCACGAGCTACGACGTGCTCACCGCCGGGATCTTCGACCGCGCGGGCGTGGACGTGCTGCTGGTCGGGGACTCGCTGGGCAACACGGTGCTTGGCCACGCGTCCACGCTGCCGGTCACGGTGGACGACATGGTCACCTTCGCCGCGGCGGTGGTGCGCGGAGTGCGGCGCGCGCTCGTGGTCGTGGACCTGCCCTTCGGCAGCTACGAGGAGTCCCCGGCGCAGGCGGTGCGCAGCGCCGCGCGGATCATGAAGGACACCGGCGCCCACGCCGTGAAGATCGAGGCCGGCCAGGACCTGGCCGAGCACATGGCCGCGGTCGTGCGCGCGGGCATCCCCGTGATGGGCCACGTGGGCTTCACCCCGCAGTCCGAGCACGCGCTCGGCGGCTTCCGGATCCAGGGCCGGGGTGCGGCGGCGGAGCAGCTGCTGCGCGATGCCCGGTCCGCGCAGGACGCCGGGTGCTTCGCCGTGGTGCTGGAGATGGTCTCCGCGGACGCCGCCGGGCAGGTGGAGTCCGCCCTGCACATCCCCACCGTGGGCATCGGCGCGGGCGGCGTGACCACGGGCCAGGTGCTCGTGTGGCAGGACATGCTGGGGCTGCGCACGGGCACCATGCCGCGCTTCGTCAAGCAGTACGCGGACCTCGCGGGCACCGCGCAGGACGCCGTGGCCCGCTACGTCGCGGATGTGCGCTCCGGCGCCTTCCCCGCGGAGGAGCACACCTACCGGGGCTGAGCCCGTGCGCGGGCGCCTCCCCCGGCGAGCGGGCGCCCGGGCGAACCAGCGCTGCCGCGGGCCCGGGCGCCGTCGTGGACGGCCAGCGCCCGCAGGACCCTGCGCGGGCCGCACGCCCCGGGCCACGACGCCGCCCGCGGGCTCCCCGCGTCAGTCGCCGTTGAAGGCGGCGTCCTCGTCGTCCCACCGCTTGGTGTTCTCCGCGGCGTGCTCCAGTGCCCGCGCGGCCTCCTCACGGGTGCCGTAGGGCCCCATCAGCTGGCGGTAGTCGTCCTTGGGGCCTTCCTCGACCTGCTTGGTGTAGAGGTTGTACCAGTACTCGGCCATGTCCGTCCTCTCTCTCCGCCGCGCCGCGGCGTCTGCCCGCCGGAAGCGGCGGGTGGTGGTCCGCCCGGGCGGAACGAGCCCGGGACCCAAGGTTTAGGCTAGTTGGTGGACCAGGTGTTCGGCGCGCCGCCGCGCAGCCGCATCACGTCATCGCGTGACCGCCCCAGGAGGCATCGACCCATCGTGACCAGCCACAACCTCGCTCCCGCCCCCGGTTCCACCGCCCCGATCGGTGCACTGAGCGCCGGTTCCCTCTCGCCCCTGCGGCCCGTGCCGCGCGGCATCGAGCGACCGGAGTACGTGGGGCGCACCGAGCCGGACGAGGGCAGCGCGTCCAACGTGTACTCCCCCGAGGAGATCGAGCTGGTGCGCGAGGCCGGCCGGATCGCCGCGCGCGCGCTGCAGGCCGCCGGTGCGGAGGCGAAGCCGGGCGTCACCACGGACGAGCTGGACCGGATCGCCCACGAGTACATGTGCGACCACGGGGCCTACCCCTCGTGCCTCGACTACCGAGGGTTCCCCAAGTCCATCTGCACGTCCCTCAACGAGGTCATCTGCCACGGCATCCCGGACTCCACGGTGCTCGAGGACGGGGACATCATCAATCTGGATGTCACCGCCTACAAGAACGGCATGCACGGGGACACCAACGCCATGTTCCTCGTGGGGGACGTGGACGAGGACTCCCGGCTGCTCGTGGAGCGCACGCTGGAGGCCACCAACCGCGCCATCAAGGCCGTACGCCCGGGTCGGCAGATCAACGTGATCGGCCGGGTCATCGAGAAGTACGCCCAGCGCTTCGGCTACGGCGTGGTGCGGGACTTCACCGGCCACGGCGTGGGCCGCGAGTTCCACACCGGGCTGATCGTCCCGCACTACGACGCCGCCCCGTCCTACAGCACCGAGATGGTCCCCGGCATGATCTTCACCATCGAGCCCATGCTGACCCTGGGCTCCATCGCGTGGGACCAGTGGGAGGACGACTGGACCATCACCACCCACGACCGCATGCGCACCGCCCAGTACGAGCACACCATGGTGGTCACCGACGACGGCGTGGAGATCCTCACCCTCCCGTGATCGGGCACCCGCTCCCCGTAAACTCGGACGCAGGGGGTCTGCGGGGCGATCTCGCGGACCCGGCACAGCGTCAGACCGTGAACCGAAGGGACTGTCCATGAGCTCAGGTACTCCGCAGGGTGTCGTCTCGCAGTACGGCATTGGAATCGACATTGGTGGTACCGGCACCAAGGGCGGGATCGTGGATCTCACCACCGGCCAGCTCGTGGGCGAGCGCTTCCGCATCCCCACCCCGCAGCCCGCCACCCCGCAGGCCGTGGCCGGTGTGGTGCGCCAGATCGTGGACGAGCTGCAGTCCCGCCCGGAGGCCCCGGCCCCGGACAGCCACGTGGGCATCGTGTTCCCCGCCATCATCAAGAACGGTGTGGCACTGTCCGCGGCGAACGTGGACAAGTCCTGGATCAATACGGACGTGGACGCCCTGATGACCGAGACCCTGGGGCGCGAGGTCGAGGCCCTCAACGACGCCGACGGCGCCGGGCTCGCCGAGGCGCACTACGGTGCCGGCCGGGGCAAGGAGGGCCTGGTCATGGTGATCACGCTCGGCACCGGCATCGGCTCCGCGATGATCCTCAACGGCCAGCTCGTGCCCAACGCGGAGCTCGGCCACCTGGAGGTCGACGGCCACGACGCCGAGACCAGGGCGTCGGCCGCGGCCCGCGAGCGGGAGCAGCTGCCGTGGAAGAAGTGGGCCACCAAGCGGCTGCAGCGCTACTTCTCCCACGTGGAGTTCCTGTTCTCGCCGTCCCTGTTCGTGATCGGTGGCGGCGTGTCCAAGAACTCGGAGAAGTTCCTGCCGTACCTCGAGCTGCGCACCCCCGTGGAGATCGCCGCCCTGCGCAACAACGCCGGGATCGTGGGTGCCGCCCTATGGGCACAGCAGTGCCGGGACGCACAGGCCGCCAAGCCCGTGATCGACCCCGTCGACTGAACCGAGCTGCCACGGCCCGATGCACGAGGCCCCGCATTCCGTGGAATGCGGGGCCTCGTGCATGGCGGGGCGCAGGCAGGGGATCCGAGATCCGGTGGGCACCCCGTGGGGAGTGTGACGGGGTGCAACGCCCCGGAATGACGCAAGACCCCGGTGGTGTCCGCGGCTTCCCCTCCGCAGACCCCCGGGGTCTCGCACTTGGAGTCTATGCGCTCGCCCTCCCCCGGGCAAGCACCTGATCACGCACGGGTCGGACCCCGCCGCATGGTCCTCACGCGCGGCGTCCGAGGGCCTGACGTCCCGCGTGCCGCGGGGCCCGGGGCGCCCCTCAGGGGCACAGCAGGGCGGCCAGCTCCGTGAGGAACTGCCCCACGGGCGCGTCGATCTTGAGCGCGGCGAGGTCGTCGGCACCGGTGACCCCGTGGTTGACGATCACCACGGGTGTGGCGTCCCGCGCCGCCTGCCGCACGAAGCGGCGTCCCGAGTTCACGGTCAGGGAGCTGCCCGCCACGAGCAGCGCGTCCGCCCGCCCCACCATGCGCCGGGCGAGGGCCACGTTCAGGGTCGTGGCGTTCTCCCCGAAGAACACGACGTCCGGTTTCAGCACCCCCTGGCACACGGGACAGTCCCACACGCGGAACCCGCCCGTGTCCTCGATCGTGGCGTCCGCGTCCGGGGCGTACTCGATGTCGTCCGCGGAGGAGATGCCGTCGTAGAAGCCCGGGTTGAGCTCGTCCAGGTAGCGCGAGACCTGCTCGCGAGGGAACCGCGACCCGCAGGACGTGCACACGACCCACGCGTAGGTCCCGTGCAGGTCCACCACGGCCAGGGAACCCGCCTTCTGGTGCAGCCGGTCGATGTTCTGGGTGATGATCCCGTCCACCACCCCGGCGGCCTCCATGCCCGCCAGCGCCGTGTGCGCGGCGGAGGGGCGGGCGTGGGCCACGAAGTGCCAGCCGTACTGGTTGCGCGCCCAGTAGTGCCGTCGGTTGGCCACGCTGCCCATGAACTCCTGGTACGTCATGGGTGTGCGCGTCTTGGCCCCGGGGCCCCGGTAGTCGGGGATGCCGGACGGGGTGCTGACCCCGGCGCCCGTGAGCACCGCGATCCGCCGGCCCACCAGCAGCTCGTGCGCGGGCTGCAGACCGGCGCGGGCGTCCAGGGCGTGAGGGTCCGGGAAGAGGCTCTCGTCCACCGGCGCCCCGTAGCCGGCACGGATCACGCGCAAGGGCATCTCAGGACCGGGTGAGGTCCGCGAGGACGTCGTGCAGCCGGTCCCACTCGCGGGGCTCGGTCATCTCCGCACGGCTCACGTCGCGGATCACACCCTCGGCGTCCACCGTGACGGTGTGGCGCAGGGAACAGCCCTCCCGCTCGTCGAACACGCCGTAGGCGCGGGAGACCTCCGCGTGGGGCCACCGGTCGGAGAGCAGCTCGAAGTCGTAGGACTCCTGGCGGGCGAAGGCGTCCAGGCAGTAGTGGCTGTCCGTGGAGATGCACACCACGGAGGCCCCGAACTGCTCGAACGTGTCCGTGTGGTCCTGCAGGTGGCACAGCTCGTCGGTGCAGACCGGCGAGAACGCGAACGGGAAGAACACGATCACCAGGGGCGCTCCCCTGTACTCGGCGAGCGACCTGGTCCCACCGTCCTTGGTGGTCAGCGTGAACTCGGGTGCCGGTGTTCCGATGGCGCTCATCTCGCCCTTTCCCGCGGCGCGCTCGGCGCGGCGCACGGTCAGAAGTTGCGTTTGGGGACCAGCCGCGACACGGACCAGTCCGAGGAGACGCGGGCCGCGCTCGTGACGTGCAGCCCGGCGGTGGAGGCGGCCTCCTGGATGTCCGCGGGGGACACGTGGTCGTCGCGTCCTGCCTTGGGAGTCAGCAGCCAGACGACGCCGCCGTCGTCGAGAGTGGTCTGGACGTCCACGAGCTCGTCCACGAGGTCGCCGTCGCCGTCGCGCCACCACAGCACCACGGCGTCCACGACCTCCTGCGCGTCCTCGTCGAAGAGCTCCGAGCCGATGGCTGCCTCGATCCGCTCCCGCAGGTCCGCATCGACGTCGTCGTCGTAACCGAACTCCTGGACGTAGTCGCCGTCCTTCAGCTCCAGTTGCTCCGCAATGCTCTCCTCGGGGGCTTTCGCCTCGCTCACCGTGTCTCTCCTTCTCAGCCGAGTCGCGCAGGTTCCGCGGGTCCGCCGGGCGGCGGAGCGGCCACGCGCTCACCGCGGCGGGACCGCCGACGGTGCGTAATAAAGACAACACTGCTTTAGCCCCACGTTCAAGCCACCGCACGGCCAGCGTGGCAATTCGACCCCCTCCGCGCCCGCGTGTGACGCGCGGCGCGCGCGCAGGTGTGACGTGGAAGACCCTGTTGCCGCGGCCCCCCGGGCCGTAGCCTGTGACACCATGAAAGGACGACGGGAGCGCACTTGTTTCCGCCTACCCGACGCCTGACACACCGCTCCGCCACCGGGGAACCCGAGCACACGGAGCTGACGATAGAGAGGTTCTCGTGTCTTCTGACAGCAATCACCACATTTTGAGCGGGTTGACGAACAATCTCCAGGACGCGGACGCGCAGGAGACCCAGGAGTGGATCGAGTCCTTCGACGCGTTGATCCAGGCGCAGGGAACCGAGCGGGCGCAGTACATCATGCGGGCGCTGCTCCAGCACGCCGGCACCCACTCGGTGGGCGTGCCCATGGTGACCACCTCCGACTACGTCAACACCATCCCTGTGGACCAGGAGCCCGAGTTCCCCGGCAACGAGGAGATCGAACGCCGCTACCGTGCGTTCCTGCGCTGGAACGCGGCGGTGATGGTCCACCGCGCACAGCGCCCCGGTGTGGGCGTGGGCGGGCACATCTCCTCGTACGCCGGTGTGGCCACTCTCTACGAAGTGGGTCTGAACCACTTCTTCCGCGGCCCCGAGCACCCGGGCGGTGGCGACCAGGTGTTCTTCCAGGGCCACTCCTCCCCGGGCAACTACGCCCGTGCCTTCCTCGAGGGGCGTCTCACGGAGGAGCAGCTGGACGGGTTCCGCCAGGAGAAGACCAAGGCCCCCAACGGGCTGCCCTCCTACCCGCATCCGCGCAGCCTGCCGGACTTCTGGCAGTTCCCCACCGTCTCCATGGGCATCGGGCCCATGAACGCGGTCTACCAGGCGCAGTACAACCGCTACCTGCACAACCGCGGCATCAAGGACACCTCCGAGCAGCACGTGTGGGCGTTCCTGGGCGATGGCGAGATGGACGAGCCCGAGTCGCGCGGCGTCCTGCAGCTGGCCGCCAACGACAAGCTGGACAACCTCACCTTCGTGGTCAACTGCAACCTGCAGCGCCTCGACGGCCCGGTGCGCGGCAACGGCAAGATCATCCAGGAGCTCGAGGCGTTCTTCCGCGGCGCCGGGTGGAACGTCATCAAGGTGGTGTGGGGCCGTGAGTGGGACGCCCTGCTCGAGGCCGACCACACCGGCGAGCTCGTGCGCATCATGAACGAAACCCTGGACGGGGACTACCAGACGTTCAAGGCGGAGTCCGGCGGGTTCGTCCGCGACCACTTCTTCGCCCGCTCCGCGGCCACCAAGGAGCTCGTCGCCGACTACACGGACGAGCAGATCTGGAACCTCAAGCGCGGTGCGCACGACTACCACAAGGTCTACGCGGCCTACAAGGCGGCTCTCGAGCACAAGGGTCAGCCCACGGTGATCCTCGCGCAGGGCGTCAAGGGCTACGGCCTGGGCCCGCACTTCGAGGCCCGCAACGCCACCCACCAGATGAAGAAGCTGACCCTGGAGGACCTCAAGGCCTTCCGGGACCACCTGCGGATCCCCATCACGGACGAGCAGCTGGAGGCGGACCTCTACAACGCCCCGTACTACCACCCGGGCCCCGACTCCCCCGAGATCAAGTACCTGCTGGAGCGGCGCAAGGAGCTGGGCGGCTTCCTCCCGGACCGGCCGCACGCGCAGCCGGAGATCACCCTGCCCTCGGACCGTGCGTACGCGTCCGGCAAGAAGGGTTCGGGCAAGCAGATGGCCGCCACCACCATGGCGTTCGTGCGCATCCTCAAGGACCTGATGCGCGAGAAGGACTTCGGCCACCGCATCGTGCCGATCGTCCCGGACGAGGCCCGCACCTTCGGCATGGACTCGTTCTTCCCGACCTCCAAGATCTACAACCCCAACGGGCAGAACTACCTCTCCGTGGACCGCGAACTGATGCTCGCCTACAAGGAGTCCGCCCAGGGCGTGATCCTGCACCCCGGGATCAACGAGGCCGGCGCCACCGCCGCCTTCACCGCCGCAGGCACGTCCTACGCGACCCACGGCGAGACCATGATCCCGGTGTACATCTTCTACTCGATGTTCGGCTTCCAGCGCACCGGGGACGAGTTCTGGGCCGCCGCGGACCAGATGGCCCGAGGGTTCATCATCGGTGCCACCGCCGGGCGCACCACGCTCACCGGTGAGGGGCTGCAGCACGCGGACGGGCACTCCCCGATCCTCGCCTCCACCAACCCCGCGGTGATCCACTACGACCCCGCCTACGGCTACGAGATCGCGCACATCGTCAAGCGCGGCATCGAGCACATGTACGGCACGGGCGACGAGGACCACAACGTCATGTACTACCTCACGGTGTACAACGAGCCGATCCACCAGCCCGCGGAGCCGGAGAACGTGGACGTGGACGGGATCGTCAACGGCATCTACCTGCTCAAGCCCGCCGAGACCGAGGGCCCGCGTGCGCAGCTGCTGGCCTCCGGTGTGGGTGTGCCGTGGGCGCTCGAGGCGCAGCAGATCCTCGCCGACGAGTGGGGCGTCTCCGCGGACGTCTGGTCCGTGACCTCGTGGACCAACCTGCGCCGCGACGCCATGGCTGCCGAGCAGGAGGCGTTCATGGATCCCGAGGCCGGGGCCCGCACCCCCTACATCGCCCAGGCCCTGGCCGGGGCCACGGGACCCGTGGTGGCCACGAGCGACTACGCCTCCCAGCTGCCCGACTCGGTCCGGCAGTACGTGCCGAACGACTGGGCCTCCCTGGGAGCGGACGGCTTCGGCTTCGCCGACACCCGCGCGGGTGCCCGCCGGTTCTTCACCATCGACGCCCACTCGATGGTGGTGCGCACGCTGGAGATGCTCGCCAAGCGCGGTGAGATCGACTGGTCCGCTCCGGCCGAGGCGCTGACCCGCTACCAGCTCGCCAACCCCGAGGCCGGCACGTCCGGCAACACGGGCGGCGACGCCTGAGCCAGCCGCACCACGACGCCGCGTCCGCACCTGCTGCGGGCGCGGCGTCGTCGTCCGTGCGGCAGCCCGCGGAGGGTCCGGGCGCGATCGACTACCCTCGACTCATGCCCACCGAGTCCGCCGGGTCCGCTCCCCGCAAGTCCCGTTCCTCCCGTCGCGTGACCTGGCCGCTGCGCAGCCGGCAGCAGGGGGCACCGCACCCGCGGACCCTGGAGAACCTCAAGGCCAGCACGGGGCAGGTCTCCACCGTGGCGGTGCAGCGGCTGGGGTCCTCGTTGCCCTGGTTCGCGCAGCTGCGCGCGGACGAGCGCTCCGAGCTGGGACTGCTGGCCCAGCGCGGCATCGCCTCCTTCGTACGCTGGTACGAGAACCCCCAGGAACCCGTGTGGGTGCTCACCGAGATCTTCAAGCAGGCTCCCACGGAGCTCACGCGCTCGATCACGCTGCAGAACGCGCTGCAGGTGCTGCGCATCGTGGTGGACGTGGTCGAGGAGAAGGTCCCCGAGCTCGCCCAGCACAATGACGAGGTGGCCCTGCGCGAGGCCGTCCTGCGGTTCTCCCGCGAGGTCGCGTTCGCCGCGGCGGACGTCTACGCCAAGGCGGCCGAGAACCGCGGGTCGTGGGACGCCCGGCTGGAGTCGCTCGTGGTGGACGGCATCCTGCGCGGGGACCACTCGGACTCACTGCGATCCCGGGTCTCGGCCCTCGGGTGGACGGACCAGGGGGACGTCACGGTGATGGTCGGGCGGGCCCCGTCGACCACCGGGCCGGCGGGCGTGGAACGGATCCGCCGCGTGGTGGAGCGTCACGCGGACGAGTGCCTCGTGACCATCCAGACGGACCGGCTCGTGCTGGTGCTGGGCGGGCTCAAGGACCGGGTGCGCTCCCTCACCAAGCTCGCGAGCGTGTTCGGGGACGGGCCCGTGGTCCACGGGCCGCCGGTCGGGTCCGTGTTCGAGGCCAAGCACTCGGCGGACCGCGCGAACGCCGGGCTGCGGGCGGCGTCGGCGTGGCCCCAGGCACCGCGGCCCACCCCCTCGGAGGACCTGTGGCCCGAGCGCGCGCTCAACGGGGACCCTCTGGCGCTGCAGGCCATGGTCGACGCCGTGTGGGCGCCGCTCGCGGCGTCCTCCACCGGGCTCGTGGACACCCTCACCACCTACCTCAGCGTGGGCCACTCCCTGGAGGCCTCCGCCCGGGAGCTGTTCGTGCACGCCAACACGGTGCGCTACCGGCTCCGGCGCGTCAGCGACATCACCGGGTGGGACCCCCTGCTGCCCCGGGACGCGTTCGTGCTGCACTGCGCGGTGCTGGCCGGGCGGCTCAACAGCCGCGCATGACATGGTCTTGTAGAAAAGCCACAAATCCCCTCCCTCGGCTTCGTGCGCCCGGCCAGCCCCCACGAGCCCCGCTCCTTGGTGGAATGAACGGGTGATTGCAGTCGTCTGCCCCGGTCAGGGGTCACAGAAACCAGGATTCCTCAGCGAGTGGCTGTCCGCCCCGGGCGCCACGGAGCACCTCGCGCGGCTCTCCGACGCCGCCGGTCTGGACCTCGCCCACTACGGCACCGAGGCCGACGAGGAGACCATCAAGGACACTGCCGTGGCCCAGCCGCTCATCGTGGCCGCCGGACTGCTGGCCGGCCGCATGCTCGCGCCGCAGCTCGAGGGCCGCGACGACGTCGTGCTCGCGGGCCACTCCGTGGGTGAGATCACGGCGGCGGCGCTGGCCGGTGTGCTCAGCGAGGCGGACGCCATGCGCTTCGTGCGCGTGCGCGCCACGGCGATGGCCGAGGCCGCGGCGGCAACCCCCACGGGCATGGCTGCCGTGCTGGGCGGCACCCCGGACGGGGTGGCCGAGTCAATTGCCGCGGTGGGTGCCACAGCCGCGAACGCCAACGGCGGCGGTCAGGTGGTGGCCGCGGGAACGGTCGAGCAGCTCGACGCCCTCGCCGCGAACCCCCCGGCACGTGCCAAAGTGGTGCGCCTGAAGGTGGCCGGAGCGTTCCACACGGAGCACATGGCCCCGGCACTCGAGCCGCTGCGGGAGCTCGTGCCCGAGCTGAGCGTGCAGGACCCCTCCCACACCCTGCTCAGCAACCACCGCGGCACCCGGGTCGAGGACGGCCGCGCTTTCCTGGACTCCCTCGTGGAGCAGGTGTGCCGCCCGGTGCGCTGGGACGCGTGCATGGACACCATGGCGGAGCTGGGCGTGTCCCGGATCGTGGAGCTGCCGCCGGCCGGCACCCTGGTGGGTCTGGCCAAGCGCGGGCTCAAGGGCGTGCCGGCCCAGGCCGTGAACACCCCCGAGGACCTCGAGAGCGTGCGGAGTACGCTGGCCTGAGAAGGGTGTGATCCACCCGCACCACTCGCTGTGATCTGCACCAGGTTAGGAGTCGGCCTCCCGTGGCGACCATCAAACAGAACATTCCCCACGCCCACACCCGCATCCTGGGCATCGGCGCGTACCGACCGTCCGAGATCGTCACCAACGACGACGTCTGCCAGTGGATCGAGTCCTCGGACGAGTGGATCGTCAAGCGCACCGGCATCCACACCCGCCACCGCGCCCCCGAGGACGTCTCCGTGCTGGACATGGCGGAGCACGCGGCCCGGGAGGCGCTGGAGAACTCCGGACTGACCGGGGAGCAGCTGAGCACCATCATCGTCTCCACGGTGTCCTTCCCGTATCTCACTCCCTCCCTCGCGGCCAACCTGGCCGACCGTCTGGGGGCCACCCCGGCGGCGGCCTACGACATCTCCGCCGCGTGCGCCGGGTACTGCTACGGGGTGGCCCAGGCGGACTCGCTCGTGCGCTCCGGGGACTCCACCAACGTGCTCGTGATCGGTGTGGAGAAGCTCTCGGACGTCATCGACAACCACGAGCGCTCCATCTCCTTCCTGCTCGGCGACGGCGCCGGCGCCGTGGTGATCGGCCCGTCCGAGGTCCCCGGCATCGGTCCCTCCGTGTGGGGCTCGGACGGCTCCAAGTGGGACGCCATCCGCATGACGCACCCGCTCACCGACATCCGCACGGTCGAGCGCGGCGGTCAGCGCACCTTCGCCAAGGACCTCGTGGACCCGGAGACCGGTGAGATGGACCCGGACGCCACCCTGTGGCCCACGCTGCGCCAGGACGGCCAGACCGTCTTCCGCTGGGCGTCCTGGGAAGGTGCCCGGGTGGCCCAGGAGGCGCTCGACGCCGCCGGGCTGGCCCCGGAGGACCTCGCGGCCTTCGTTCCGCACCAGGCGAACATGCGCATCATCGACCAGATGGCCAAGGTGCTCAAGCTGCCCGAGTCCGTGATCATCGCGCGCGACATCGCCGAGGCCGGCAACACCTCCGCCGCGTCCATCCCCCTGGCCACCCACCGGCTGCTCGCGGAGCACCCGGAGCTCTCCGGGAAGCCCTCCCTGCAGATCGGCTTCGGCGCCGGTCTGGTGTACGGCGCCCAGGTGGTCCTGCTGCCCTGATCCTCCCCTCCGGGTGTCGTAGGGTTAGACCGCACACCTCTTGTCCAAGGACCGGCCCGAGCGATCGGGCGGCCCGCGCGGGGGTTCTCCCGAAACCCCGCGGTCACCAGTACGGTTGCACTGCGCGACCTCAACGAAAGGAAGCCGACATGGCGAGCAAAGACGAGATCCTGGCCGGCCTGGCAGAAATCGTGAACGAAGAGACCGGCCTCGAGACCGAAGCCGTGCAGCTCGAGAAGTCCTTCACCGAGGACCTGGACATCGACTCCATCTCCATGATGACCATCGTGGTCAACGCGGAGGAGAAGTTCGACGTGACCATCCCCGACGAAGAGGTCAAGAACCTGAAGACCGTCGAGGACGCCGTCAACTTCATCGACAACGCCCAGGCCTGATGCCCCGGCGCACGGTGGCGGGCCCCTGACCGGGGGCACGCCACCGTCGCCACACCAGGTGGCTGGTTAGCAGCAGCTCCTGGAACACCTGCGATTTCGGACACGAGGAAGTGCAGAACATGTCCCGCAAAGTAGTGGTCACCGGACTGGGCGCCATCACGCCCATCGGTGAGAACGTCCAGGAGACCTGGAAGAGCGCCCTCGCGGGCGTCTCGGGCGTTCACGCCCTCGAACAGGACTGGGTGGAGAAGTACGACCTGCCCGTGCGCATCGGCGCACTGTCCCCCAAGCCGTCCGAGGACGTCGTGTCCCGGGTGCAAGCCAAGCGGCTGGACCCCTCGGGGCAGCTCTCCGTCGCGGCCGCGCGCGAGGCGTGGACCGACGCCGGGTTCTCCGGCACGGACGCCGACACCAGCAACGAGGTGGACCCCACCCGCCTGGGAGTGGCCTTCGGCACCGGCATCGGCGGGGTCTGGACCCTGCTCGACGCGTGGGACACCCTCCTGGAGAAGGGTCCGCGGCGTGTCAAGCCGATGACCGTTCCCATGCTCATGCCCAACGGCAACGCCTCCTCCGTCAGCATGGAGTTCAAGGCCCGCGCGTGCGCCATCACCCCCGTGTCCGCGTGCGCGTCCGGCACCGAGGCCTTTTACCAGGGCTTGCACCTGATCCGCTCCGGCAAGGCGGACGTGGTGATCGTCGGTGGCGCCGAGAGCGCCGTCCACCCCATGACGATCGCGGCGTTCAACTCCATGCAGGCGCTCTCGCGCCGCAACGACGAGCCCGAGCGCGCCTCCCGACCCTTCGACGTGGACCGGGACGGCTTCGTGATGGGTGAGGGTGCCGGTGCCGTGATCCTCGAGTCCGAGGAGCACGCCAGGGCCCGCGGTGCCCGCATCTACGCCGAGCTGGCCGGTGCCGGTCTCAGCGCGGACGCCCACCACATCACCGCGCCCGCCACGGGCGAGGACGGCGGCCCGGCCCGCGCGCTGCGCGAGGCCATGGAGTCCGGGGACATCGCCCCCGCCGACATCAAGCACGTCAACGCCCACGCCACGTCCACCCCGGTGGGCGACGTCCCCGAGGCCGGTGCCCTGCGCGCTGCGTTCGGGGACGCCGTGGACGAAATGGCCGTCTCCGCGACCAAGTCCATGACCGGGCACCTGCTGGGCGGTTCCGGAGCAGTGGAGGGTGTGCTGGCCGTGCTGGCCCTCACCGAACGCACCGCGCCCTGCACCATCAACCTGGAGAACCAGGATCCGCGCATCGACCTGGACGTGGTGACGACCGCCCGCCAACTGCCCTCAGGGGACATGGTGGCCATCTCCAACTCGTTCGGCTTCGGCGGGCACAACTCCGTGGCCGCGTTCCGCTCCGTGTGAGGCGTGGCGGCCCGGGAGCCGATCGCGCGGGGCCCACGGCCCCGGCCTGAGTATTTGCCCCGAGCCGCAGCCCGTGGACGACCGAACCCCGGTGCTCTCCTCAGAGAGCACCGGGGTTCTGCTGTCCTGACGTTGCTCACGGACACCGCCCATGGCGGCGTCGCCGCGGGGTGCCTCCGGATCTCACACCGACAGCAGACCCACGACGCCGCGCCGGTCGCGCCCCTGGACGGAGTGGGGGTCTGGCCACACGAACGGTGCAGGGTCGGCTCAGGAGGGCGAGCCCGCGGGGTCTGCTCGGAGTGACGGAGGGGGCGGAACGGGAAGTCGACCGCGGCCCGGGTGCTCCCCTCGTGCTCGGCGACGGACCGAGCACCAGAGTGCTCGCGGGCCTACCCGCGCGGCAGAGCGTCAGCCGACGCGGTGCAGCCAGCGGACGGGAGCTCCCTCAGCAGCGTGACGGAACGGTTCGAGCTCCTCGTCCCACGCCTCACCCAGGGCGAGCGAGAGCTCACTGACCACGGCGGAGGGGTCGCCCCCGGCGGCCTCGAACGCGTAGCGGATGCGGTCCTCGCTCACGCAGATGTTGCCGGCCACGTCCGTGGTGGCGTGGAAGATCCCGAGGTCGGGGGTGAAGGACCAGCGAGAGCCGTCACTGCCCTGGCTCGCATTCTCGGTGACCTCGAAGCGCACGCGGCCCAGCGTGCGCAGCGCCGACGCCAGCAGTGCACCGGTGCCGGCCCGCCCGGACCACTCCAGCTCCGTCCGCACGCAACCGGGCTCGGCGTTCTGCGGGGTCCACTGCAGATCCGTCCGCCGGTGCGACACGGATTCCAGGGCCCACTGGATGTGGGGGCAGAGCGCCTGGGGCGCGGAGTGCACGTACAGCACACCGCGCGTGGTGGGTGAAGACATAGCCTGTTCCTCCGTCGTGTAGGTACGTCTTCCCCAACGTCCTGCTCGGAGGCCCAGTGCTTGTTCTCCTGGCGCCCGTATGAAGTTGATGGCAGTGCTGGACCGTGCGCCCGGCATGGATTCGAGGCCGTGAGGACGTGCGGTCGGTCTCATTGTCCAGCAGGGGTCTCCGAGGGTCAACCCGGAGATCACGTCCGCGCTGAATGTCAAGCGCGGGGATGGGCCTGGGAGTACGCACGCTTGATCCGTTCCACGGACACGTGCGTGTAGATCTGGGTGGTGGCCACGGTGGCGTGGCCCAGCAGCTCCTGCACGGTGCGCAGGTCCGCTCCCCCGTCCAGGAGGTGGGTGGCCGCGCTGTGGCGCAAACTGTGCGGACCCCGTGCGGAGGTGTCGGGGACATCGTTGAGCGCGTCGGCCACCACGCGGCGGGCCACCCGGGGGTCGATCCGCGCCCCGCGCGCCCCGACGAACACGGCGTCCCCGGCCCGCTCGGTGGCCAGGGCCGGGCGACGGTGCTCCCACACGGCCAGGGCGTCCCCGGCACGTTCTCCGTAGGGCACCCGGCGCTGCTTGTCCCCCTTGCCGGTGATCGTGAGGACGTGCTGGGCGCGGTCCACGTGGACGCGATCGAGACCCACGAGTTCGCTGATGCGGGCCCCCGTGGCGTAGAGCAGCTCCAGCAGCGCCCAGTCCCGGGCCGCGAGCGCAGCGTCGCTCTCCTCCTCGTGCGGGCCCAGGGCGACGTCCCCGAGTGCGTCCAGCATCTCGGCGAGCGCGGTGGCGCCGACGACGTCGGGCAGGTGCCGGGCGGGTCGGGGCCCCCGCAGCCCCGCGGCGGGATCGTGGCGCAGCCCCTGCGTGTCCACGGCCCAGCGGAAGAAGGTGTGCACGGCGGCGATCCCCCGGGACACGGAGCTGCGGGCGAGCCCGCGCTGGTGGCGCTGGGCCAGCCATCCGCGCAGGGCGTCACGGTCCAGCAGGTCCGCGCCGTCGATGCCGTGCTCGAGCATCCACCGGGAGAGGTCCGCGACGTCGGAGGTGTAGGAGCGCACGGTGTTCTCGCTGCGCGAGCGTTCGAGGCTGAGGTGGGCGCGGAACTCGGGGAGGTACGGGGCAAGTGGCCCGACGGGCAGGGTTGAGGAACCGGTGTCCTCTGAGGTTCGTGCCGGGGGACGGTGTTGCGCGGCGTGCTGTGCAGTGCGTCCAGGTCCTGCGGGTCGCTCTGCGGACAGGGCCGGTTCCGTGGGGTGCGGCGCGCCGGTTCCGGAGTCCAGGGGTTGCCACGTCGTGGTCCCGTGGGGGACGTTGCGTTCAGCGCTGATCTGCCCCGGCTCGTCCATGGTGTGAGCCTACCCGCCGCCATCCCAGCATCGAATCCGTGGCCAGCCCGGCGTCCCGCAGGGTGACGAGCCCGGAGAGCACTTCCGCTGGGCTCAGGCCGGAGACCGCGCAGAGGTGGGACGGGTCGGCGTCCCGGTGCAGGGGCAGCGCGTCGAACAGGCGCAGCAGCACCGGGTCCAACGTGTCCTCCGGGCGGCGGTGCCCGAGCCGAGCCTCGCGCGCGAACTCCTCGGCGGCGTCGTTGCCCAGTGGCTCCACCAGCTCCAGCACCTCCGCGCCGTTGCTCACGAGCACGGCGTGGTCCTCCCGGATCAACCGGTGGCACCCGGCGGAGCCACCCACGATCACGTCCCCGGGCACGGCGGCGACGTCGCGGGAAAGACCGGCCGCGTGCCGTGCGGTGTTGAGCGCCCCGGAACGCCATGCGGCCTCCGTGACCACCGTGGCGCACGTCAGGGCGGCGATGAGCCGGTTGCGCTGCAGGAAGCGGTACCTGGTGGGCGCACATCCGAGGGGCACCTCGCTCAGCACCAGGCCCCGCTGCCGGATCCGTTCGAGCAGCTCGGCGTTCGCCGCGGGATAGGCACGGTCCACGCCGCAGGCCAGGACCGCCACGGTGGCCCCGGATGCTGGACCGGTCTCGAGCGCGGCGGAGTGCGCCACGGCGTCGATCCCGAAGGCCCCGCCGGAGACCACGCAGCGGTCCGCCGCCACGAGACCACGGGCGATTTCCCGGGTCACAGCGCCCCCGTACGCGCTGGCACTGCGGGAGCCCACCACGGCCACGCTGCCACGCAGGCACCCCAGCAGGGAGCGGTCTCCCCGGCCCCACAGCAGGATGGGCTGCTGCAGACCGAGGTCCGTGAGCTGGGCGGGCCAGTCCGGGTCCTCGGGGATCACGGTCCAGGCCCCGAGCTGCGCGGTGTGACGCTCCTCCACCCCGGCTTCGGGAACCGGCAGCCGCCCACGCCATGCGGCGAACCGCGCGCCCAAATCAGGAACCCTGCTGCCGGGAAGCTGGTCCTGCGCGGCCGTGGCCAGGACGGAGCGCAGTGCCGGTGTGGGGTGCTCGAGTTCGCAGATGCTGCGCCACAGGACCTCGGGTCCCAGCGCGTGCAGCAGGAGCAGACCGGCCGTGTCGCTGGGCTCGATGAGCCGCGCGAGAGCCATGCGGCACCCGCGGACGTCCCGGACCGTCTCCCGGTGCGGCGTGCGCCCCCGATGCGGGGCGCTGCGCGGGCAGGACACGGGAGGGTCCGTGAACTCGTGGCGGTCCGGCGCGGAGTGCGAGGGGGTCATGACGTCACCGTGGTCTTGAAGTAGAGGGCCAGTTGCACGTGCTCGGGACTCGGAGCCGTGGCTCCGGCGAGGTCCGCGAGCGTCCACGCCACGCGAAGCACCTTCACGAAACCCCTGGCGGTGAGGGTCCGACGGTCCATGGCGGCACGCAGCGGCTGCACCGCGCGCATCCCCGGGGACAGCGTGCGGTGCAGGAGGGCCCCGGGAACGGACGAGTTCAGGCGGCAGCCCAGTGGCCCCAGCCGTTCCTGCTGTGCCGCCCTGGCCTCGGCGACCCGGCGGGCCACGGTGGCGCTGCCCTCCGGGGGCTGCCCCGAGACCGCGCTGAGCTCTTGGTAGGTGACGGCGGGCACGCGCAGCTGCAGGTCCACCCGGTCCAGCAGGGGGCCCGAGAGCTTGGTGAAGTAGCGCCGGCGCTGCACCGCGCTGCACGTGCACGCCTGGCCCGTGCCGCCGGCGTTGCCGCACGCGCACGGATTCGCGGCCAGCACCAGCTGGAAGCGGGCGGGATAGTGGGCGACGGACTGCGCCCTGGCAATCGTGACCGTGCCCGATTCCAGGGGTTGGCGCAGCGCATCCAGGACACGGCGCTCGAACTCGGGGGCCTCGTCCAGGAACAGCACTCCCCGGTGCGCCAGGGAGATGGCGCCGGGTCTCGGCATGCCGCTGCCCCCACCGCACAGCGCGGGCATGGTCACACTGTGGTGCGGTGCCTGGAACGGCGGTCGCCGCAGCAGCTGCGAGCACGGGCCGTCACCGCGCAGCGAGTGCACCGAGGTGACCTCGAGCGAGTCCTCGTCCGGCAGGTCCGGCAGGATCCCCGGAAGCCGTTCCGCGAGCATGGTCTTGCCCGCCCCGGGCGGTCCCACCATGAGCAGGTGGTGACCGCCCGCCGCCGCGATCTCCAGAGCTTGCCGACCCTCCACCTGCCCGACGACGTCCCGCAGGTCACGAACCGGGGTCTCCGCGGTGCCCGTGCTCCCGGTCGCCTCCGCAGGGGGCTCCGCGCAGGACGCGGGCGACGTCGCCCGGGACAGGATCTCGGGGTCCGCACCGAAGTCCACGAGCAGCTGTGCCAGGTGGCCCGCGGACGACACCGAGGCCCCGGAGACCAGCTCTGCCTCGGCCCGGTTCCCCTCGGCCACGACCACCCGGGGGAAGCCCGCGCGCACCGCCGCGAGAACGGCGGGCAGGACACCCCGCACGGGACGCAGGGAGCCGTCCAGCCCGAGCTCCGCGAAGAACACCGTGTCCAGGGGCACGCGCACGACCCCCTGTGCCGCGAGCACGGCCATCACCACTGCGGCATCGAAGTGGGACCCCCGTTTCGGCAGCGTGGCGGGCGAGAGGTTCACGGTGATCTTGCGGGGTGACAGCGGAACCCCCGCGTGGCGCGCGGCGGAGCGGATGCGCTCCTTGGACTCGTTGACCGCCTGGTCCGGCAGCCCGATGATCGTGAAGCCTGGCAGGGACTGCCCGATGTCCGCCTCCACGTCCACCACGTGGCCCTCGAGGCCCACCAGGGCCACACTGCGGGAGCGGGCGAAGCCGTTCACGGGGTGCCCTCCGAGAGGGCGGCGGGCGTGGCGCGGAAGGAAGAAGTCATGCCCCCAGACTGTCTCCCGGGGCCTTCTCCCTGCTATGGCCCGGGGGCACTGTGCAGGCCGCTCGCCGCGGGCCCGCCCGCCGAGCCCGGTGTGGGGTGGCGCAGACAGCCTCGCGTGGTGCGGGGCCGCCGACCACGGCACCGAGTCCGACCCAGGGGCGGCGCCCGGCCCGTTGTCAGGCCCCGCGCCGGACCCAGCCGCAGACATTGCCCCGGGTCGAGGACGAGCCACGTCCCCGGAACGCGCGCAGGCGATGGCGTCGGCCCACGGTCGGCGACGGGTGAGGGTGTTTCCCAACGTCAGGCGGCAGGCACCGTGCTGGACTCGGGATCGGCAACGGGCGAGCAGGACGCCCAGCGTGCCGACCGGGGATCATCCCCTGAGGTGCGCCCGGCATCTGAGGGTGACGTCAGCTCGAGGTCCGAGAGCTCAGGCCCGCTCACCACGTCCGGAGACCCGGGCGGCCGAGGGATCGTGGGTGTCCGGAGCACCACGGCGGCATCCGGGACCGCGCGGGCCGGAGCGCTGCGGGGCTCAGGCCCGCTCGGCACCAGCGGAGACGCGGGGGTGCCGGGAACCGGGGTTCCCGGATCGGGGGTGCTCGGCTGAGACGCCCCTGCGCCGGGCACCACGGGGTCCTCGGGCCCCGGGGTCGGAACCACCGGGTCCGGCACTACGGGGCCGGGCCCGCCGGGATCGGGAACCACCGGCCCGGGAACCACCGGATCCGGAAGGACCGGGCCGGGCACCACAGGCCCGGGCAGCACGGGCCCGGGCGGCACGGGATCAGGCTCGACCGGAGCGGGCACCACCGGTTCCCCCGGTGAGGGCCCCGACGAGGGCTTCCGACCTGCCGTGTCCGGGTCACCGGAGTCGTCGCCGCCCGTGCCGCGTCCTCCGGGGTCAGGGGAGAGGTCGTTGCCCCACGTCGTCCGGCCGTCTGCCCGGTCGTCGGTGGGGTCGCCGCTCGCGTGCCCGGCCCGCACCCGGACGGGCGCGACCTCCCGGTCCCCGATCACCGGGACCAGTTCGAGGCTCGTGAAGTGGTCGGGCACCGCGGCGAGGTCACCCATGAGCAGCGCGCGACCGCGGGCCCCCGCGGCCACGTCGCCCTCAGCGTCGTGCTCGGCGCGCTGGATGCGCAAGCGGAGGTTTTCGGCGGTCTGCGCGGAGAGCAGCGTCCCGTCGGGTGCGCGGTCCTCGCCATCGGAGGTACGGGGCCTCCAGGCCCGCACGGCACGCGCGACGTTCTCGAGCCGGTAAGTCCCGCCGTCGCGGGCGGTGAGGACCAGGCGGCTCACGGTCACCGGTGAGGATCCTCGGGTGTTGTCGATCTCCACGCTCGCGTACGTGGCGCGGGTCACCCCGGCCTCCCGGCGCAGCCGCTCGAGCTCGTGGCCCGGCGGAAGGACCGCGGGCACGGTGATTTTCGCCGTGGCCCCGTTGGGCAGGCCGGTACGGAAGACACCGGGGTGCAGGTCCCCGTCCGCGGCCACCTCGGATGTGGTGACGGTGGGGTCCGTGCCCGGCAACGGACCGGGCTGGGCACAGGAGGTGAGAAGCGCGACCGCCAGGACCGGGACAGCGGCGGAGGGCAGCGTTGCGCGCCACCACGTCCCCGCCCTCATCCGATCCCCCGTCCACCGCCGGACACACTCTGCTGGAACAGTACGGTGGCACGAGACACAGTGAACTGCCTAATGCTTCGTCCACGACCTGAAACATCACGGCCGGAGTGACGGCGCCCGGAGCACCGCCGGGACGGGCCCGGACAGGGCGGTCACTCCCCCGCCGGAGCACGTTGGCCCCGGGGCGGGCGCGCCGCGCACCCGGGTGGGCTCACAGCCAGCCGATGGACCCCACGTGCTCGACCCGCGGGGAGGCGTCGCGGGGCCAGTGGACGGCCACCACGTCCACCGTGGGGACACGCGGATCCCGGTGCTCCCTGGCCCACGCGCGGGCCAGCACGTGCAGCCGGCGCAGCTTCTCGGCCCCCACGGCCTCGCACGGGTGGCCGAAGTCGGCGCCAGAGCGGGTCTTGACCTCAAACACGGTCACGACGCCGCCGCGCTCGGCCACGATGTCGAGCTCACCGCGCGGGCGCCCCGGCCCCGGGGCAGGTCTCCAGTTGCGGTCCCTCACGGACCATCCCGAGCGGGCGAGCAGGTCGGCGATGAGGTCCTCCCCCGCCCGCCCGACGTCCAGAGCGGTGGGTGCGTCGGGGGTCGGAACCGCCGAGGAGCGGGAGTCGGTGGAGGCAGTAAAAGCGGTCATGGCTCCACGGTGGCGGCCCCTCGGCGGTGGTGCAGCTCTGGGCCGGGAGTGTGGAGGACGGATGGCGTGCCCCGCCGCCCCGTCGAGATCGCCCGAATGCCGCCCTCCCGCGTCTCCGGGCCGTCCCTATCCGGACGATCCCCGCTCCGCCGGGTTCCGGACGATCCCCGGTGCGCCGGGTTCCGGACGATCGCCGGTGCCTCCCCTCGCCGAGCCGCGCCAGAGCGACGTCGAAGCGGTGCCAGAATGAGGCCAGAACGGGGCCAGAACCGCGCCAGAAAGGCGCCGGAGCGCTGCCGGAGCAGTGCCGGTGCATCCCCGGGACCGTTACGAGACGCCCAGGTTCCAGCTGCGCCGGTGGTGCCGCGTGGTGCCGTGCGTGACAAGCGCCGCCCGGTGGGCCGCACTGCCGTAGCCCTTGTTGGCTCCCCACTCGTAGGCGGGGTGCTCCTGCCCGAGCTCGACCATGAGCGCGTCGCGCTCGACCTTCGCCACGATCGACGCCGCGGCCACACTCACGCACCGGGCGTCCGCCTTCACGAGGGTCCGCACGACCGGCGGCAGCGCCACAGGGTCCTCCTCCTGGCCGAGCACGGCGGGGGCCTCCAGCCAGTTGTGGGACCCGTCGAGGATGAGTGCATCGACCGGGGTTCCACCGGAGGTCACGGCGGCCAGCGCCCGCAGCCCCGCCAGCCGCAGGGCCGCAGTGATGCCCAGGGCGTCGATCTCGTGCGGCTGCGCGTGGCCCACCGCAGTGCCCGCGGCCCAGGTGGCCACCCGTGGCGCCAGGACGGCACGCCGCGCAGCGCTGAGCGCCTTGGAGTCACGCACCCCGTCCCACGCCGGCACGGAAACCGGCGCGGGGTCCGGGGCGGCGGCGTCGTGCCCGGAACCGGCGAGCAGGCGGGGGACATCGAGGACCACGAGGCCCACGCTGGCGGGTCCCGCGAGGGCGCCGCGACCCACCTCGTCCATTCCGGCGACGAACCGGGCACCCGAGCTGGCCAGCTCGGTCTCGAGGTCCAGTCCGGGCCGCGGACGCGCGGGGCTCACCGGCTGCCGGGCGCGGGGACGTCCTCGAACGTCTCCTCGGGGTTGTGCAGGAACTGGAAGCGGTCCAGCGGCCATGCGATCACGAAGGCCGTGCCCACGATGTCCTCCTCGCTCACGAACTGCGTGTTCGTCTCGATGTGGAACCGCGAGTCCGCGGACGCGTTGCGGTGGTCGCCCAGCACGAACACCTTGCCCTCGGGCACGGTGACGTCGAAGGGGAAGTCGGACGGCGCGGCTCCGGGGTAGAGGTAGGGCTCGTCGAGGGCCTTGCCGTTCACGGAAACCTTCCCGGACGCGTCGCAGCACGTCACGTGATCCCCGCCCACGCCGATCACGCGCTTGACCAGCGCCTGCTGGCTGCTGTCCGGGAGCAGGCCCACGAACTCCATGCCCCGGCGCACCGGGTTCGTGCGCGCGGCCGGGGCCTCGGGCAGCCAGCCCTGGGTGTCGTCGAAGACCACGATGTCACCACGGTCCACGTGCCCGGTGCGCGCACCCAGCACGTTGACGAAGATGCGGTCGTCCAGCTCCAGGGTCTGCTCCATGGAGCCGGACGGGATGTAGTAGCCGCGCACGAGGAACGTCTTGGCCACGAACGCGATCACCACCGCCAGCACGGCGACGATGAGCACCTCCTTGACGGCACCCCACGCGGAGCCGGGCTCGGAGCCCACCCCACGACCGCGACGCCGCGCGGCGCGGGAGCCCTCGGAGCGTGCGGACCCCGCGGGGTCGGGGGTGCCGGCGATGCCTGGATCCTGCTGCTCAGCCACTGCGCATTCCTTCTGTCGGTTCTCCCGGTCCGTGACCGGGGAGGTCGGGCCCGCGGTCGTGGGCGCCCGGTGGGCTCAGTGCTCGAGCGGGCGTGCCCGGTCCAGCGGCCACACCACGCGCTCGGCGGTGCCGACGATGCGCTCGGTGCGGATCAGTCCCCCGCCGGGGGCGCCCAGCAGGGAGCGGGAGTCCACGGACACGCTGCGGTGGTCGCCCATGAGCCACACGCGCCCCGGGGGCACGTGCACCGTGAACGGGATGTCCGACGGCGCATCCCCAGGGTAGACGTAGTCCTCGTGCTGGGGCTGGCCGTTGACAGTGAGCAGCCCGTCCGGGCTGCAGCACGCCACGGTGTCGCCGGCCACGGCCATCACGCGTTTGACGTACACGGTGTCCGAGCCGCGCAGCCCGAGCCACTGCCCGAGGGTGTCCACGGCCTGGCGGTGCCAGGGGTCGGAGGAGTGCAGGGGGTCCAGGGAGCCGCGGCCGTCGAAGACCACGAGGTCACCGCGCCGGGCGTCCTGCCCCGAGCTGAGCTTGTCCACGAGCACCCGGTCCCCGCCCTCGAGCGTGGGCTCCATGGACCCCGAGCCCACCCAGTAGACGTCCAGCACAAAGCCGCGCACGAGGGCGGCCACCACGAGGGCCGTGACGAGTGCCGCGGCCACCACGCGCAGCCACCAGCGGCGCGCGGAAACGGGCCTGCTCACGGCGGAGGACCCGGCAGCTGCCGGGCCCTCCGCGTGTTCCGTGTGCTGTGGCACCCGGTTGAGTCCTACTTGCTCGAGGCGCTCGACTCGCGCTTCTCGCGGATGCGAGCAGCCTTGCCGTGACGGTCGCGCATGTAGTACAGCTTGGCGCGGCGGACGTCGCCGCGGCTCACGAGCTCGATCTTGTCGATGATCGGAGAGTGCACCGGGAAGGTGCGCTCCACGCCCACACCGAAGCTGACCTTGCGGACCGTGAAGGTCTCGCGCACGCCGGAGCCCTGACGGCCCATGACGAAGCCCTTGAACACCTGGACACGGGAGCGGTTGCCCTCCACGATGTTCACGTGCACGTTCAAGGTGTCGCCGGGACGGAAGTCGGGGACGTCGTCGCGCAGGGACTTGGCATCAAGCTGATCAAGAATGTTCATGATGTGACTCCTCGTGATCGCCGCAGGTCTCTCACGTGTGGTTCGCGCGCCGCCCCGCGGGGTGGCAACGCTCCAGGTTCCGGGACAGGACGTGAAGTGGCCGTCCCGGGTGGTGCGCCGTTGGTCGCTCTCCCCCCTGCGGCAGGGGCGTGCCCGACGCACACACAGCCGCCCATTATGCCATATCGCGCGCGTGCTCCGGAGCCTGTTCCGACGGCGCGGGTGAGCACCGCTGCCACTGCCCGTCGCGCACGGTAAAGCCCTCCGCGGCCAGCACGGCGAGGTCGGCGCGATCCAGGGTGGCGGGGTCCAGGGCGAGGACCATGTCCGGGCGACGCCGCGCGGTGCGCTCGAGCTGCTGGTCCCGCCGCCAGCGCGCGATCCGCCCGTGGTGCCCGGACAGCAGCGTGTCAGGCACGGTGCGCTCGCGCCACTGCGCGGGCTTGGTGTACACGGGGTACTCCAGCAGCCCGCCCGTGTGCGACTCCTCGTCCAGGGACTCCGGGTTGCCGATCACCCCGGGGACCAGCCGGGTCACAGCCTCGACCATCGCCAGCACCGCGACCTCTCCCCCGTTGAGCACGTAGTCCCCCAGGCTGAGGGGGCGCACGCGCACCTCGTCCCGCGCCCACTCGATGAAGCGCTCGTCGATGCCCTCGTAGCGCCCGCACGCGAAGACGAGGTGCTCCTCCTCGGCCAGCTCGTAGGCGATCTCCTGGGTGAACACCTCCCCCGCCGGGGACGGCACCACCAGCACGGGCCGCGACGACGCCGCACGGCCGGCTCCAGGCGTCCCACCGGTCCGCGCGTGGTCCGGGGCGGCGGTGCCCTGGGCCGCATGTCCCGGCTGCGCGGCGTCGTCGTCGGAAGTGTGAGGGGTGGCCTGCTGTGCGGAGGTGGACGTGGCCGCCGTGCTGCCCGAGCGGGCGGTGGTGTCCGAACCCGCCCGGAGCACCGATTCCAGTGCCCGCGCCCACGGCTGGGGCTTCATGACCATGCCCGCGCCGCCACCGTAGGGGGTGTCGTCCACCGTGCGGTGGCGGTCCGTGGCGAACTCGCGCGGATCTGTGACCTGCAGCTGCAGCAGGCCGTCCGTGACGGCCTTGCCGATCAGGGAGAGCTTCAGGGGCTCAAGGTACTCGGGGAAGATGCTCAGGACGTCGATGCGCATGCTCACTCGCCCTCGCCGAGCTCGAGCAGTCCGGGGGGCGGGCTCACGAGCACGAGACCGCGGTCCAGGTCCACCTCCGGGACGATCTCTTCGACGAACGGGACCAGCACCGTGCGCCCGCCGCCCTGCGGGGTGATCTCCAGCAGGTCCTGCGCGCTGCCCTGGATGAGCGCCTTGACGGTGCCGATCCGGGCCTCGCCGCGGGTGAGGTCCACGGCCACAAGGCCCAGGAGGTCATCCTGGTGCCACTCGTCGTCCTCGAGCGGGAGGTCCGCGACCTCCGCGAAGAGTTCGAGACCGCGGGCGGCCTCGGCGGCGTTGCGGTCCGAGATCTCCTCGAAGCGCGCCACGAGGACGTCCTTGTTCCACCGGTGGCCCGTGACGGTGAGGCTCTGCACCGCGAGCGGCTCGCGAGCGTCCGCCGCGGACCCCTGGCCCCGCCGACCGCCCCGCGCCTGCTGGACGCTGAGCACCGAGCCCGGCGCGAAGCGCGCCTGCGGATCGTCCGTGAACAGCTCCACGGTCACTTCACCCCGCACACCGTGCGGCTTCCCGATCCGGGCGACCCGAACGCTCATGTCTTCTCCTCGAGGGACGTCCTGCTGACTGCTGCGCGGTCCGTGACCGGGGACCGCTGCCGGTATGCACACGGCCCCCGTTCTCCTGCGAAGGGAGAACGGGGGCCGTGAGGGGTGCCGCGTCCGCTCAGCGGCGGCGGTCGGTGTCGACCACGTCCACGCGGACGCTCTCGCCGGAAGCCAGTGCCGAGACGACGGTGCGCAGGGCCTTGGCCGTGCGTCCCGAGCGTCCGATCACGCGACCCAGGTCATCCGGGTGCACGCGCACTTCGAGCGTCTCCCCGCGACGGTTCTCGCGCGAGCGCACGGAGACGTCCTCGGGGTTGTCCACGATGCCGCGGACCAGGTGCTCGAGAGCTTCGGCGAGCATGCTCACTCGGCCTTCTCGGCGTCGTCCTCTGCGGGAGCGGCGTCCTCGGCGGGTGCCTCCTCGGCCTTCTCGGCCTTGGGGGTGATGGCCTCGGGGATGATCACGGAGCCGTTGTCCGGGGCCACGAACGGGGTCTTGCCCTCGGGCTGCTTCAGCGTGCCCTCGGCACCCGGCAGGCCCTTGAACTTCTGCCAGTCGCCGGTGATCTTCATGAGAGCGAGCACGGCCTCGGAAGGCTGCGCGCCCACACCGAGCCAGTACTGCACGCGATCGGACACCAGGTTGATGTACGAGGGGTTCTCGGTCGGCTGGTACACGCCGACCTCCTCGATCACGCGACCGTCGCGCTTCTTGCGGGAGTCGACGACCACCACGCGGTAGCGGGGATCGCGGATCTTGCCCATACGCTTGAGACGAATCTTGACTGCCACTTGTGTGGTTACTCCTGTTTCGAATGGAATCGGTCACCGCACACGCCGGCCCGTGGGGCGGGCAGCACGTGGGTGTCCTGTGGACACGAAGACACGCGCGGTGAGAGGGTCCGCACGGTTCGAGTACCCGTCCATTGTGCCACAGGTGTCAAACCGCACCGACCGGACCGCGAGCCGTCGCCGCGGGGTGGGTCAGCGCTTCTTGCGCCCGCGCACCGATGCCCACAGGGCGGTCTGCAGAGCGGCGTCGGAGAACATCAGGGCCGATGCCGAGCCAAGGGCCCTCGAGCCGCGTCCACCGCGCGCGGCCAGCGCCGCGAGTCCGGTGCCGAGAGCCAGCTCGACCCCACCCAGGGCGAGCAGCAGCGCGGGGCGGCGCACGTAGGCGCGCTGGATGCGGGAGAGCACGTCCGCACCGCTCGGTTCCACGCTCGCGGAATCCAGCAGGGACAGCCCCGCGCGGCGCGGCTCGTACACGGCCACACCGGTGACCTCGTCGAGCTCGTGCTGACCCTCCACGATCTTCGCCGCGATCACGGGCAGGCCCAGCAGCTGCAGCACGGACTCCAGCAGCAGCGCGGAGCTGGGCGTGCGCGCGTAGTTCCCGAGCCGGGCCGTGGCCGCGGGATCCAGGTCGCACAGGGACGCGATGGAGGCAACCGACCGTGCAGCCACCCTGAGGTCCGTCGCCCCGGGATCCGTGGCATCGTGGTCCACTGCACCGGTGGGCTCGGGCTCGTCGCCGGACCACGTGATGGTGGTGTCCCGGGCCAGCTCGGCGAGCTGGGAGCCCCAGTCCCGGTGCGCGTCGAGGGCCGTGACGGGCGGGTGGACGCGCAGCCGACGCTGCGCGCCGTCGGAGAAGACCTCCACCGCGATCCGCGAGGGGTCCCCGGCGGCGGCCACCGCAGCGGCGTCGACGCCGGGCGGCAGCACGACCGCGGACCACCCGTCCCGGGAAACCGCGGTGAGCGGGGTCCCGAGCGCGGAGGCCACGAACGGCAGTCGCGGTGCGTCCGCGCGCACCAGCACCACGGTGCGGGGGGCGGGCCGCTCGGTCATGAGCGGGAGCCCCCGTCCATCACGCGCTCCACCACGGTCCCGGACTCGAGGGCCTCGATGGCGGCCCGCAGGTGGGCGGCCATGCCCGGGCTCATCACGGTTTCCAGGTCCTCGGGAGCCACCCAGCGGTAGGACAGCAGCTCCTCCTCCTGGACCGTGATGGGGGTGTCCGAGGGCACGCGGCCGCCGTCGTAGAGGAACGAGACGGAGTCCCCCCACATGCCCATGGACACGCCGTGGGTCACCGCGATCAGACGGCCCTCGGGGAGGTGGAGGCCGACCTCCTCGACCACTTCCCGGAAGCACCCGGTGCGGGGATCCTCCCCCGCCTCCACCGTGCCGCCGGGCAGGGTCCAGCCGTCCTTGTAGTTGGGTTCCACCGCGAGCACCCGCCCGTTCTCGTCACGGATGACCGCGGCCGAGGCCAGCCGCCGGGTGGGCAGCGTGGCGATGAACTCGCGCAGCTCGTCGTCGGGGAGGTACGAACCCATGGATGCCTACTTTCCGAGGAACTTCTCGAAGCCCTTGGGCAGGTTGAGCGACTCGGCATCCAGGTCCTTGCCCTGGGCGCCGAACGCGCTGCCCTTCGCGGCGGGCTTCTGCCCGGACGCCAGGGCCGCCTGCTCCTGGGCGCGCTTGGCGGGGTTGCCCGAGCGCGAGCCCTTCTTCTTGGCCTTGCCCTTCTTGGCGGCGCCGCCGCGGCCCATGCCGGGGATCCCCCCGGGCATGCCAGGGACGCCCTGGCCGGAGGCCAGGCGCTTCATCATCTTCTGGGCCTGCGCGAAGCGCTCCATGAGCTGGTTGACCTCGGAGACCGTGACGCCGGAGCCGTGGGCGATGCGAGCGCGGCGGGATCCGTTGATGATCTTGGGGGCCACACGCTCGTGCGGGGTCATCGAGCGCACGATGGCCTCCACGCGGTCGATCTCGCGCTCGTCGAAGTTCTCCAGCTGCTCCCGCATGCCGGCGGCGCCGGGCATCATGGCGAGCATCTTCTTCATCGAGCCCATCTTGCGCAGCTGCTGCATCTGCGCCAGGAAGTCCTCGAACGTGAAGTCCTCCTGGTCGGTGAACTTCTTGGCCATCCGCTCGGCCTCGGTCTTGTCCCACTGCCGCTCGGCCTGCTCGATGAGCGTGAGGACGTCACCCATGTCCAGGATGCGGGAGGCCATGCGGTCCGGGTGGAACTGCTCGAAGTCGCTGACGCCCTCGCCCGTGGAGGCGAACATGATGGGCTTGCCGGTCACCGCGCGCACGGACAGGGCCGCACCGCCGCGGGCGTCGCCGTCGAGCTTGGAGAGCACCACGCCCGTGAAGTCCACGCCCTCGTCGAAGGCCTTGGCGGTGTTCACGGCGTCCTGGCCGATCATCGCGTCGATCACGAACAGGACCTCGTCCGGGTCCACGGCGTCGCGGATGTCCCGGGCCTGGTTCATCAGGGCCTGGTCGATGCCCAGGCGTCCGGCGGTGTCCACGATCACCACGTCGTAGAGCTTGGAGCGCGCGAAGTCCACACCGTCCCGGGCGACCTTGACGGGGTCCCCCGTGGGGTCGTCGGACTCCGAGGTGGCACCGGGCTCCGGCGCGAACACGGACACGCCCGCGCGCTCGCCCACCACCTTGAGCTGGGTCACCGCGTTGGGGCGCTGCAGGTCGGAGGCCACCAGCACGGGCTTGTGGCCCTGGTCCGTGAGCCACTTGCCCAGCTTGCCCGCCAGGGTGGTCTTGCCGGCACCCTGCAGACCCGCGAGCATGATCACGGTGGGTCCGGTCTTGGCCAGGTTGATCCGCCGGGTCTCACCGCCGAGGACGTTCTGCAGCTCCTCGTTGACGATCTTCACGACCTGCTGGCCGGGGTTCAGCGCCTCGGAGACCTCCGCGCCCAGCGCGCGCTCCTTGACGATCGCGGTGAACTCCCGCACCACGGGAACGGCCACGTCCGCCTCGAGCAGGGCACGGCGGATCTCCCGCACGGTGGCGTCGACGTCCGCCTCCGAGAGCCTGCCCTTGCCGCGCAGGTTCTTGAAGGTCGCTGTGAGCCGGTCGGACAGTGAATTGAACACGGGGTGGTCGCTGCTTTCGTCTGACAACGGATGAATTCAGTGTCCCAGGTTAGCAAGCGGGCGCGGGCCCGCGCGCACCGAACGGCGGCCCCCGGTGCGGGGGCCGCCGTGGGCTGCCCGTGGCCGCGGCACGGGCGGAGCGGTCGTGCGTGGCCGGGGCACGGGGCCGCCGGCCGCACGGGGGCTCAGAGGGCGACGTCGCCCAGTTCCCCGGTGCTCACACGCACCGTGTGCTCCACGGGGGTGACCCACACCTTGCCGTCGCCCGGTTCACCGGTGCGCGCGGCGCTGACGACCACGGTGACGATGTCCTGGGCGGCGTCGTCCTCCACCACGGTCTCGATGCGCACCTTCTCGAGCAGGTCCACGGTGTACTCCGCGCCCCGGTAGACCTCCCGGTGCCCGCGCTGCCGGCCGTAGCCGTGCACCGTGAGCACCGTCATTCCCTGCACCCCGTAGGCCTCCAGCGCGTCCTTGACGTCGCTGAACTTCTCGGGGCGCACCACTGCGGTGATGAGTTTCACTGGTTGCTTCCTTTCGTGGTGGGCACGGGGGCTTCGGCGGTGCCGGGCAGCGCCCGGTGCGGGGCCTGGCCCGCGAAGTAGCCGGTGGCCTCGTCCTTGAGCGAGTAGGCGGACTCGGCGTGCTGCGTGAGGTCCACCCCGATGACCTCGTCCCGGCGCGTGATGCGCAGACCCATGGTGGCCTTGAGCGCCAGGGCGATCACCAGCGTGAGCAGCCCGGTGTAGAGGGCAACGAACGCCGTGGCCGCCAGCTGCGTGCCCATGAGTCCCCAACCGCCGCCGTAGAACAGGCCGGGGCGGCCCTCGGACGGGATCGCGAGGAACCCGAGGGCCACGGTGCCCACGATGCCCGAGACCAGGTGCACGCCGCACACGTCCAGCGAGTCGTCCAGCCCGATCCGGTACTTGAGGCCCACCGCGAGCGCGGAGCACACCCCGGCCACGGCCGAGAGGGCGATCGCGCCCAGCGGCGTGACGTTCGCGCACGCCGGGGTGATGGCCACCAGACCGGCGACGACGCCGGAGGCCGCCCCGAGCGACGTCGCGTGCCCGTCCCGGATCCGTTCGGTGAGCAGCCACGCGAGCATGGCGGCGGCCGGGGCCACCAGCGTGTTCGCCCAGATAAGCGCCGCCTGCTCCGCGGTGGTGGCGGCCCCGGCGTTGAAGCCGAACCAGCCGAACCACAGGATGGCCGAGCCGAGCATCACGAGCGGGAGGTTGTGGGGGCGCTGGCCGGAGTCCCGCCCGAAGCCGCGGCGGGCACCGATCAGCAGGATGAGCACCAGGGCCGCGATGCCGGCGTTGATGTGCACGGCCAGCCCGCCCGCGAAGTCGATGGGCTCGCCGAAGATCCTCCCCAACGCCCCCGTCTCGGAGAACAGCCCGTCACCCCACACCATGTAGGCCAGCGGGAAGTACACCAGGGTGACCCACACCAGGGTGAACACCACCCACGTGCCGAAGCGCGTGCGGTCCGCGATCGCACCGGAGATCAGCGCCACCGTGATGATCGCGAACGTCACGGAGAAGTTCGAGCCCAGCAGGTCCTCCGAGCCGATCAGCCCGGCCAGCCCGGCGTGCGTGAACGGGTTGGCGGTGAGCCCTCCCAGCACGGGGTCCCCGCTGAGCATCGAGGCGCCCCACAGCACCCACACGATGCTCACCACGCCGAGCGCCGCGAAGCTCATCATCATCATGTTCAGCACGCCCTTGGCCCGGGTCATGCCCCCGTAGAACAGTGCGAGCCCCGGGGTCATGAAGAACACCAGTCCCGCGGCCACCACCATCCACACGTGTCCGGCGGTCAGTTCCATCCGGATCACCTCGTCCCTGTCTCGTGCGGGCACATCGTTTGCGCCCCTGGGAACAGTCAAGACACCCGGTGTTACCGGTGAGTTGGCCAGGGTGTAACAAGCGTGTTTCGAATGCGTCGATCGTGTGACGCACACGTTAAACCGGGGTGCCGCATCTCACATGGTGGGCACGGGCGGGCCCCGGGGAACGGTCCGCACAGTATGACGGCGCCCGCCCCCGGGTAGGGAGCGGGCGCCGTCGTGGTCCGTGCGTGGCGGCTGCGCGTCAGTCGATGATCGCGTCCACGAACTGCTCCGCGTTGAACGGGGCGAGGTCGTCCGGGCCCTCCCCCAGGCCGATGAGCTTGACGGGCACGCCGAGTCCGCGCTGGATGGCCACCACGATGCCGCCCTTGGCGGTGCCGTCCAGCTTGGTCAGCACGATGCCGGTGATGTCCACGGCCTCGGCGAAGACCCGCGCCTGGGTCATGCCGTTCTGCCCGGTGGTCGCGTCGATCACGAGCAGCACCTCGTCCACCGCGGCGGCCTTCTCGATCACGCGCTTGACCTTGCCGAGCTGGTCCATCAGACCAGCCTTGTTCTGCAGCCGGCCGGCGGTGTCCACGAGCACGACGTCGGACTCGTGCTCGATCCCGGCCCTGACGGCGTCGTAGGCCACCGAGGCGGGGTCCGCGCCCTCCTGCTCGGAGCGCACCGTGGGCACACCCACGCGGGAGCCCCACGTCTCGAGCTGGTCCGCGGCCGCGGCGCGGAACGTGTCCGCGGCACCGAGCATGACGTCCTTGTCCTCGGCCACGAGCACGCGGGCGAGCTTGCCCACCGTGGTGGTCTTGCCCACGCCGTTGACGCCCACCACGAGCACCACGGCGGGCTTGCCGGGAGCGGACTCCGTGCGCAGCGAACGGTCCAGGGTGGGGTCCACGAGCGCGAGCATCTCCTCGCGCAGCATGGCCTTCAGCTGCGAAGGGTCCTTGGTGCCGTCCACGCGCACGCGCTTCTTGAGGTTCTCCACGAGCTCCAGGGAGGCGTCCGTGCCGAGGTCCGCCATGAGCAGCGTGTCCTCGATCTCGTCCCACGTGTCCTGGTCGATGCGCTCGCGCGAGAGCAGCACGAGCAGGCCCTTGCCGAGAACGTTGTTGGACTTCGCGAGCCGACCGCGCAGCCGCGCCAGGCGACCACGGGCGGACTCGGGGCGCTCCAGGGTGCTGACGGGGCGGTCCTCGACCACCTCGCCCTCGTCGAGGCCCGGGACGTCGTCGATGTCCCGGGTGTCCTGGTACCCGCCCTTCGGGGCCTTGGGCCTGCGCAGCAGCAGCACGCCGAACACCACGAGCAGCACCACCACCGCGGCGGCTATCACGATCCACATCAGTTCAGGAGTCATCACCCGTCTAATCTCCCATAAACTGCCAGGCGTGTCCCACCCCTCCCCGCGCGCTCCCGGCTCCGCCGACGACGACGCCGCACGGCCCGTCCCGGCCTCCTCTCCCCCTCCGTACGCCCCCGGTTCCACGGCCCCGGCACCCGACCGTGGCGCACCTGCCGCGCAGAAGGTCCCCGAGCCCATCAAGGTCCTGATCGCGGCGGCCTTCGTGATCGCCCTGGGCTACGGCCTCGTGGCCCCGGTGCTGCCCCAGTTCGCCGCGAGCTTCGGCGTGGGCGTGGCCGCGTCCTCCGCGGTGATCAGCGCGTTCGCCCTGTGCCGGCTCGTGTTCGCGCCCGCGAGCGGTGCGGTGGTCAACCGCATCGGCGAGCGCCCCACGTATTTGATCGGGCTGATCGTGGTGGCGCTGTCATCCGCGGCCACCGCGTTCGCGCAGACCTACTGGCAGCTGCTCGTGTTCCGCGGCCTCGGCGGGATCGGCTCCACCATGTTCACGGTGTCGGCGATGGGGCTGATCGTGCGGCTCGCCCCGCGCACGATGCGCGGACGGGTCTCCGGCTACTACGCCACGGCGTTCCTGCTGGGCGGGATCCTGGGTCCGGTGCTCGGCGGCTTCCTGGCCGGGCTGGGCATGCACGCACCGTTCCTGATCTACGCGGGCGCCCTGGTCGCCGCGGTGCTCGTGGTGTGGCTGCGGCTCAAGGACGAGACCCTCGGGGCCAAGCGGACCGGTGCTGCCCAGCCGCCCATGCGGGTCCGCGAGGCGCTCGACGCCGGCGCGTACCGTGCCGCGCTCGCTTCCAGCTTCTCCACGGGGTGGACGGCCATGGGAGTGCGCGTGGCCCTGGTGCCGCTGCTCGCCGCCCAGGTGGTGGGCGAGGGGCCCGCCGTCGCCGGTCTCGCGCTGGCGCTGTTCGCGGTGGGCAACGCCGCCGCTCTCACGGTCACCGGGCGCTTGACGGACCGGCTCGGCCGCAAGCCCCTGGTGCTCACGGGTCTGGTGGTGTGCGGGCTCGCGACCATCGGCGTGGGGTTCAGCACCTCCGTGGTGGCCTTCGCGGTGCTGTCCCTGCTCTCGGGCGTCGGTTCCGGAACGCTGAACCCCGGCCAGCAGGCGGCAGTGGCGGACGTGATCGGCCCGGACCGCGCGGGCGGCAAGGTGCTCTCCCGGTACCAGATGTGCGCGGACGCCGGTCAGATCGCGGGCCCGGTGATTGCCGGGGCGCTGGCGGACGCCGCGGGCTTCGGCTGGGCCTTCGGGGTGTCCGGGGCGCTCATGCTGCTCGCCGCGCTCGCGTGGCTGCCGGTGCGGGAGACGCTGCCGGAGGCAGCACGCACGGGCACCGGCACGAGAGGGTGAGGACATGACGAGGACGAGGCCTTCACGGTCGAGACGAACGGTGTACTGGCTGGCGGCGTGATTCATCGGCTACATCGTGCTCACCCCCCTCATGATCTTGGTGTTCCGGAGCCTGGACTTCCCGCTGCTCGTGGAGCTGCTGATCCTCGCCACCATGGTGCTGCTGGTCTTCGTGGCGCTGCGCTGGGTGATCCTTCCCCGGCTCGCCCGCAAACCCTCGCGGTATGCCAGGACCGCGCGGACCGACGAGTGGTCGTCCCCCCAGGCACCTGCGGCGGCACTCGCACTCATCGAGGAGTCGCTGCGTGAGCACGATCCGAAGGTGCGGACGCAGATCGACGAGCCCGTTGGCGAGCTCCGCACATCCTTCGGCTCGGACGCTGTGTTCCGCTTCAAGGGCTCGGGCTCGCGGAAGGGCTGGGCCGCCCTGCCGCTCGCGGCGACGTTCCGTGTGGCACCGGACGGGGAGGGGTCGCGGGTCATCGGTGAGATCCGTGACGACTTCGGCTGGAGCGTCGTCGAGCCCCCGCAGTTCGTGGCCACCGAGGTGAAACACCGCGCGGCCACTGTGCTGCGTCGCGCCCGCGAGGTCACCACCGAGACGGAGACCACGGCCGGGACCGGGGCCAGCACGGAGTCCCCGGACCACCGCCGCTGAGGACTGAGTCTCTCGGGTGACACCCGGACGAGGCGTCGTCGCCCTCGGCCCGTGCCCCTAGCGCAGCTCCGAGAGCTGCTGGCCCACCACCAGGCTCACCCCGTCCCCGCGCATCGACACCCCGTAGAGGGCGTCCGCGATCTCCATCGTGCGCTTCTGGTGGGTCACGATGATCAGCTGCGAGCTCTCCTTGAGCTGCTCGAAGATGGTGAGCAGCCGGCCCAGGTTGCGGTCGTCCAGGGCGGCCTCCACCTCGTCCATCACGTAGAACGGGGACGGCCGGGCCTTGAAGATGGCCACCAGCAGCGCCAGGGCGGTCAGCGAGCGCTCGCCGCCGGAGAGCAGGGAGAGCCGTTTGATCTTCTTGCCCGCGGGGCGCGCCTCCACCTCCACGCCGGAGTTGAGCAGGTCGTCCGGGTCCGTGAGCCGCAGCCGACCCTCGCCCCCTGGGAACAGCGTGGCGAACACGGACACGAACTGCTCGGCGGTGTCCCGGTAGGCCTCCGCGAACACCTCCTCCACGTGCTGGTCCACCTGGCGGATGATGTTGCGCAGGTCCGTGCGCGAGTTCTTGACGTCCTCCAGCTGGGTGACCAGGAACCTGTGCCGCTCCTCGAGGGCCGCGAACTCCTCAAGTGCAAGCGGGTTCACCTTCCCCAGCGCCCTGAGCTGCTTCTGCGCCCGCTGCAGCCGGGTCTCCTGCTCCTCCCGGCGGAACGGGGTGCCGGGATCGGTCATGCTCGGCAGGGCGAGCTGCACGGAGCCACCGGACTCCTCCGCGGTCTGGGCGGACTCGATCGCGGCGTCCGCGTCCGGCACCGGCAGGTGGGGACCGTAGTGGTCCACCAGGAAGTCCGGCGTCATCCCGAGCTCCTCGAGCGACGTGGCCTCCAGCCCCTCCAGCCTGGCGCGGCGCTGCGCGAGGTCCAGCTCCGCGCGGTGCAGCTTCTCCGTGAGCTCGGCGAGCTCCGCGCCCACGCGGTCACGCTCGGTGCGCAGCCGCTGGGCGGCCTCGTCCAGTCCGGCGCGGCGCGTCTCGATCTCGTCCCGCTCGGCAGCGGCCTCCCTGGCCGACGCCTCTGCGGACTCTCGCAGGTGCGCGGCAGCGGTCTCGACGGCGCGCGCCACGGCGGCCTGCACCCGGCGCCGTTCGGCACGCCGGGCCGCCTCCGCGCGTGCCGCTCGCTCGGAGCGCGCCGCCCGTGCCTGGGCCTCCGCGCGGGACACGATGTGCCGGTGCTGCTCCTCGAGCCCGCGCAGCGCGAGCCGCGCCTGCGTCTCGGCCTCCCGGGCCGCCTTGGCGCGCCCCTCGGCGCGGTTGCGCTCGGCGGTGGCCTCGAGCTGCTCCCGTTCGAGGCTCTCCTCGTCCCCGGTCTCCACGGCCTCCGAGCGCCGCAGCGCCTCGTCCAGCTCGGCGGCACGCCGCGCGAGCCGTTCCTCGGCGGTCGTGAGCACCTCCCGGCGCCGTGCCAGCTCGGAGTCCGCCGACGACGCCGTGGCCTCCGCCCTGCTCGACGCCGCGCCTGCCGCGGCGGCCTCCTTCTGCGCACGCTGCAGGTCCCGGGTGGCCTCACGCGCCTCCTGGACGGCGGCCGTGCTCTCCTGCTCGGCGCTCCGGGCGGCCTCCGCGGCGCCCTGCGCCGCCGTCTCCAGCGCGGCGGTCTCCGCCTCGGCCTGGTCGAGCAGCGCCATGATCTCGAGGTTGCCCGCCGCCTCCGTGGCCCCGCCCTGCACTCGGTGCCCGCCGTAGACGTCCCCGTCCCGGGTGACCGCGCGCACGCCGTGACCCGCGTTGCCGAGGGCGCGAGCGGCGTCGAGCACGGTGAGCGCGGCGGAGGCGTCCGGGACCAGGACGGTGGTGGCCAGCTCGGCACGCACGGCGGCCAACACGCGGTCCGCGGCCGCGGCGTCGTCTGTCACCGCGGCAGACAGCACCTCCCGCGCGAGAACGCAGCCCTCCGGCAGTGCGAGCTCCGGGAGCCCCGACGCCTCCGCCGCGTCCGCGACCAGCAGGTGCACCCGCCCGGAACCGGCATCGGCGAGGTGCGCGAGGATCCGTGCGGCGCCCGTGTGGGAGGCCACCGCGAGCGCGTCGGACCACGGCCCCAGTGCGGCGGCCACCGCGCGCTCCCATCCGGGGGCCACGCGCACGGAGCGGGGGACGTCCCCGAGGACGGGCACCACATCCGCCACGGAGGCGGAGCCGTCCGGCTGGCGCAGGGACTGCCGCAGGGTGTCCAGGCGCACGGTGTGGGTGTGCAGCTCGCTCGCGGCCTGCTGCCGCCGGGCATCCGCGGCGCGGGAGCGCGCTCGGGCGGCGTCGGCCCTCTCCTCGGCGTCACGGGCGCGCTCCGCGGCCTGCTCAGACCGGGCCGCCGAGCTCTCGGCTGCCTCCTGCAGGGACGAGGTCTCAAGGCGGGCCCGCTCCGCGCGCTCCACCACGTCCGAGATCTCCCGGCGCACGCGGTCCACGTCCGCCTCCGCCGAGCCCACCCCGGAGCGCGCCGCGGTCACGGCGGCCGCGAGCCGCGCCTGACCCGCGCGCCGGTCCGCGGCCTGCCGCACGAGCTCCGCCGAGTGCTTCTCGGCGGCCCGCGCCTCGTCCTCGGCCTCAGCGCGGGACTGCTGGGCGCGCTCCAGACCCTGCTGGGCCTCGGTGACCCGCTCGGCCAGCTGCCCGGCCTCCGCACGGGTGCGCGCGGCCTGCTCCTCCAGGGCGTCCGCGTCCCGCCCCTGGGCGGGGGCCTCCTCGGTGCTGCCCAGCAGTCGACGCCGCTCCTGGGCCAGCGCGGCCAGGGCGCGGAAGCTGTCCCGTACCGTGCTCAGCTCGTACCAGCTCGTGCGCGCCTCGTTCAGTGCCGGCGCGGTGCGGGCGGCGGCCGCCTCGGTCTCCTGCAGACGACGGGCCAGCTCTGCCGTGGTCTTCTCCAGCTCGTCACGACGCCGCCGGGCCCCGGCACTGGCCTCCTGGTCCGTGTCCATGCCCGCACGGGCGGCCACGACGTCGTCCGCGAGCAGCCGGGCGCGGGCGTCCCGCACGTCGTACTGGATGCGCCGGGCCTTCCGGGCCGTGCGGGCCTGGCGCCCCAGCGGCGTGAGCTGGCGCTCGATCTCGCCGGTCAGATCCTCCAGCCGGTCCAGGTTGGTCTGCACCGACTCCAGCTTGCGGAGGGTCTTCTCCTTGCGGCGGCGGTGCTTGAGGATCCCGGAGGCCTCCTCGATGAACCCGCGGCGGTCCTCCGGGGTGGCCTGCAGGATCCGGTCCAGCTGGCCCTGGCCCACGATCACGTGCATCTCGCGGCCCAGCCCCGAGTCCGAGAGCAGCTCCTGGATGTCCAGCAGGCGGCACGAACGGCCGTTGATCGCGTACTCGGAGCCGCCCGAGCGGAACAGGGTGCGCGAGATGGTGACCTCGGAGTACTCGATCGGCAGGGCGCCGTCGGCGTTGTCGATGGTCAGGGACACGTGCGCGCGGCCCAGAGCGGAGCGGGCGGAGGTGCCCGCGAAGATGACGTCCTCCATCTTGCCGCCGCGCAGGGACTTGGCCCCCTGCTCCCCCATGACCCACGCGAGGGCGTCCACCACGTTGGACTTGCCGGAGCCGTTGGGGCCCACCACGGCCGTGACACCCGGTTCGAAGTGGAACGTGGTGGCGGAGGCGAAGGACTTGAAACCACGCACGGTGAGGGTCTTCAAGTGCACGCGGGGGAACTCCTGTGGTCGGCGGGGGTGACCCCTGAGTCTACCCGGCGACCGGTCCGCGACCCCGGTCCGGAAACGGGTGGCGCGGTGCGGGTGGCGCACCGGCCCGGGAGCGCGGCGGCGGGCGCGGGGCGCTGATGGTGCTGTCAGATTGGGCCGCTAGACTGGGCCGGTCCAGCCCGCTTGTTCACCCGAGCGCCGAGGTCCATCACACGATCGATTCCTTGACGGTACGGGTGGCGTCTGATCGAAAGCGCCACATTGACCGGTAACTCCACCATCAGAAACCGAAACGCCGCCGTCCTGTCGGTGACCAGGACGGAAGCGGACGTGGTGATCCCCTCCACCCGGTTCGATGAGGAGTTGGCCCACACGTTCAAGCGGCTGCGGCTTCCCAAGGGGCTTCTGGAGCGCCTTGCGGGTATCAAGGAGCGCCGTGGCTGGGCACCCGGGCGCCACTTCACGGACGGCGCCACCGAGGCCGGGCAGGCGGCACTGGAGCAGTCCGGGATCCGGCCCGAGCAGATCGGGCTGTTCATCAACGCCTCGGTGACCCGCGACAACTACGAGCCCGCGGTGGCCGTGGGCATCCACGAGCGCCTGGGCCTTCCCAGCTCCGCCCTGAACTTCGACATGACCAACGCGTGCCTGGGCTTCGTGAACGCCCTCACCGTGGCGTCCTCGATGATCGACGCCGGTGCCATCGAGTACGCGCTCGTGGTGGCGGGCGAAGACCCCTCCCCGTGGCACGAGGCCGCGATCGCCCGGCTGCGCGAGGACGACATCACCCGCGAGCAGGTGGTCCAGGAGTTCGCCACCCTGACCCTGGGCTGCGGTGCCGCGGCCGCCGTGGTGGGTCCCGCGGACCGCCACCCGGACGGCCACCGGATCGTGGGTTCCGTGACCCGTGCCGGCACGGAGTTCAGCCGGCTGTGCATCGGCGGCGGGGACGGGATGTTCACGGACGCCACCGGGCTGCTCAACCACGGTGTGGGCCTCGTGGTGGAGGCCTGGCTGGACGCGGAGCGCGACGGCTGGGACTGGCGGGACATGGACTCCTACGTCACCCACCAGGTGTCCAACTCCCACACCAACAAGCTCATCGAGGACATGGGCATCGACGCCGCCAAGGTGCCCCTCACGTTCCCCTACTGGGGCAACGTGGCCGCCGCCGCGCTGCCCATGACCCTGGCCCTCGAGGCCGAGCGGCTGGAGCCCGGGGCGCGCGTGCTGTGCCTCGGCGTGGGCTCCGGTCTGAACACCACGCTCATGGAGATCGCCTGGTGAGCGCCCCGCACCCCGCAGGAGGATCCGTGTCCCCGCAGCACTCCGGCGCCGAGCGCCTGCCCTTCACCGAGACCCCCCTGCCGGGCATCAACCCGGCGTGGTCCACGGTACTCACCGTGGCCTCCACCGCCCCGGTCGAACCGGTGGCCGGGCGCAGGCGCCGATGGCACGTGCTGGACAACCGCGAGCAGCTCGAACGGGCGGGGCTGCGCCCGCGCGGCGTCATCCTGGCCGTGCACGGCAACCCCACGTGGTCCTACCTGTGGCGGGACGTGCTGCGTGCCGCGGCTCACCCGCAGCGCCCCTGGCGCGTGGTGGCCGTGGACCAGCTGGACATGGGCTTCTCCGAGCGCACGGGACTCTTCCGCCGCCTCGAGGACCGCGTGCACGACCTCGGCGACCTCACCGCCGCCCTCGGACTGGACGACGCCGGGCTGCCGGTGGTCACGCTCGCCCACGACTGGGGCGGGCTGATCTCCCAGGGCTGGGCCCAGGAGCACCCCGCCATCCACGCGGCCACCGTGCTGACCAACACCGCGGTGCACCACGACAACGCCGAGCCCATCCCCTCCGCGCTGCGCCTGGCGCTGAACAGGGCGGTGCACGAGCCCCTGACCTCCGGGAGCACCGCGTTCCTGGACACCACGCTCGCACTGTGCGACCCGGCGGCCTCCAAGGAGGTCAAGCGCGCCTACAAGGCCCCCTACGGCTCCCGGGAGCGCCGCGAGGGCATCGCCCACTTCGTCGCGGACATCCCCGCCCCCGAGGACCACCCGTCCCACGCCGCCTACGAGCGGATCGCCGGGCGGATGAGCGCGCGCGAGGTCCCCACGCTGCTGCTGTGGGGCACCGGGGACCCGGTCTTCCAGCAGCGCTACCTGGACGACCTCATGCGCCGCGCCCCGCACGCGGACGTGCACCGCTTCGAGGGCGCCAAGCACCTGCTGCCCGAGGCCCGGGACATCGCCACCCCGCTGTTCACGTGGCTCGAGGAGCGCTTCGGGGACGCCGAGCCCGTCGTCGAGACCCACCGCGAGCAGCGGGCCCGCGGCCGCGCCGCGTTCGTGCCGTTCTTCGCGGAGCTGGACGCGCGGCGTCGTGACGACTCCCCCGCCGTGGTGGACATGGGTCCGGTGGCCGCCACCGTGGACGGTTCCGCCCCCGCACTGGACGTCGAGCGCAGCGTGAGCTGGGCGCAGCTCTCCGCCTCCGTGGACCAGCTGGCCGTGGCGCTGCTGCGCACCGGGGTGCGTCCCGGGGACCGTGTGAACCTCATGGTGCCGCCCGGGTCCATGCTCACCACCCTGATCTACGCGTGCCTGCGGATCGGCGCGGTGATCGTGGTCGCGGACCAGGGGCTCGGGCGCAAGGGCCTGACCAGGGCGCTGCGCGGCTCCTCCCCGCGCTGGTTCATCGGCATCCGCAAGGCCCTCGTGGGCGCGCGCGCCCTCGGCTGGCCGGGCACGCGGATCGCCGCGGACGCCCTGGACCCGGTGTCCAAGAAGCTGCTGGGCGTGGCCCACACGGTGCCCGAGCTGATGGACTCCGTGACCACGGTGAACCCGGACGAGATCCCCGCCGTGGACCCGGACGCCGAGGCCGCCGTGCTGTTCACCTCCGGCTCCACCGGCCCCGCCAAGGGCGTGGTGTACACGCACCGGCAGATGGCCGGGATGCGCGACACCATCCGGGACACCTACGGGCTGCGCGCGGGCACGGGCCTCGTAGCGGGCTTCGCGCCGTTCGCCCTGCTGGGCCCCGCCCTCGGCGCGGCCTCGGTGACCCCGGACATGGACGTCACCAGCCCCAAGACGCTCACCGCCCGAGCGCTGGCCGAGGCCACCATGGCCATCCACGCGAGCGCCGTGTTCGCCTCCCCGGCCGCGATCGCCAACGTACTCGCCACCGCGGACGAGCTCTCCCCCGCCGAGCGGGACGCCCTGGCGCGCGTGGAGCTGATGCTCTCCGCGGGCGCCCCGATCCCCGAGGAGCTGCTGACCCGGCTGCAGGAGCTCATGCCCGCCGCCGAGCTGCACACGCCCTACGGGATGACCGAGGCGCTGCCGCTCACGGACGTCAGCCTGGACGTGATCCGCGCCGCCCGCGAGGACGCCCAGGCGGGCGTGGAGGGCGCCGGGGGCGGCGTGTGCGTGGGCACCCCCGTGGAGGGTGCCGAGCTGGGTGTGCTGCCCCTGCGCGCGGACGGTTCCGTCTCCCCGGAGATCGTCACCACCCCGGGCGTCACCGGTGAGATCGTCGCCCGGGCACCCCACGCCAAGGACCACTACGACCGGCTGTGGATCACCGAGCGCGCCTCGGACGAGACCCCAGGCTGGCACCGCACGGGCGACGTCGGGCACTTCGACGCGCGCGAGCGGCTCTGGTACGAGGGCCGGCTGGCCCACGTGATCACCATGTCCGACGGCCCGGTCTCCTCGGTGGCCGCCGAGCACGCCGCGCAGACGGTGCCCGGCGTGGGCCGCGCCGCCGTGGTGGGTGTGGGCCCCGCGGGCTCCCAGTCCGCCGTGGCGGTCGTCGAGACCGATCCGCCCGCGAGCATCCCGGCCCTGGCCTCCGCCGAGCTGAGCGAGCGCGTGCGCGCCACCGTGGAGTTCGCCACAGGACTGCCCATCAGCGCCGTGCTGGTGATCCCCGAGCACCCCACCGACATCCGTCACAACTCCAAGATTGACCGAGCCGAATTGAGTGACTGGGCCGAGCGCGCCCTGGCCACCGGAAAGCTGAGTGCACTGTGAGCGACGATCCCCGCGACACCTCCGCGCAGCCCGGGCGCACCGGGCGCCACCGCGCTCCGGCCGCCGACGACGCCGCCCGCCCGGCTGCGGCGTCCCGGCCCACCTCCTCGGCGTCCTCGCCGTCGTCCGAGCCGTCAGCCCGGCCCAGCTCCCCGGACGCCGGCGACGCCGGCTCCGTGCAGACCGCGGACCCGGACCGCGGCGGTGCCACGGTGACCCACGGCGAGCTCGACGGCACGGGCCGCACCGTCCTGGTGACGGGCGCGTCCGGGATGCTCGGCGGCGACGTCGCCCGCGTGCTGCTCGCGCGCGGCTGGAAGGTGCGCGTGTTCCAGCGCGGCCACGCTCCCGTGGCGGAACGCGAGGGCGTGGACGAGGTGCTCGGCTCGGTGACCGATCCCGAGGACGTGGCCCGCGCGCTGGACGGCGTGGACGACGTCGTGCACCTGGCCGCCAAGGTCTCCTTCACCGGGGACTGGTCCGAGTTCGTGCGCGTCAACGTCACGGGCACGCGCATCCTGCTGTGCCAGGCGCAGAACGCCGGGGTGAAGAACGTGGTGTTCGTGTCCTCCCCCTCCGTGGCCCACACCGGGGTCTCGATCGAGGGCGCGGGTGCGGAGCCCGCGGACCCGCAGAAGGCGCGCGGCAACTACGCCCGTTCCAAGGCCGCGGCCGAGCTGCTGGCCCTGAGCATGGACGGGCAGCGGGACCTCAAGGTGGCCGCCGTGCGCCCGCACATCGTGTGGGGCCCCGGGGACACGCAGCTCGTGGAGCGCGTGGCGGACCGTGCGGCCGCCGGGCGCATGCCCAACCTGGACCACGGTGCCGCGATGATCGACACCACGTACATCGACAACGCCTCCGAGGGCATCGTCCGGGCGCTGCAGCGCATCGACCACGTGCACGGCCGGGCCCTGGTGCTCACCAACGGCGAGCCGCGCCCCGTGGGCGAGCTGATCGCCCGGATGTGCCAGGCCACCGGCTCCCCCGCGCCCACCCGATCGGTCCCGGGCAAGGCGGCACGCCTCGCGGGACGCGTGATCGAGACCGTGTGGCCGCACCTGCCTTCCAAGCTGCGCGCGGGCGACGGCGAGCCGCCCATGACCGAGTTCCTCGCCGAGCAGCTGTCCACCGCGCACTGGTTCGACCAGCGCGAGACCCGTGAGCTGCTGGACTGGACGCCGTCCGTGAGCCTGGACGAGGGCTTCTCGCGCCTGGCCGCGTACTACCAGGACCACCCGCGCCCGCACCAGCACACCGGTTCGGTCTCCCTGGAGCGCGTGGAGGACGTCGCGGACGAGCAGCGCGCCCGTGCGGAGGACTCCTCCGTGGCCTCTGACCGCACGACCGGCAATGCCACCACGGACCTGCAGAGCGTGCGCTCGGTGCACTGAGCCCCGCCCACGGACGGTGCCCCGGGCCCACCCGGGGCACCCTGGGCGAGGTTCCAGAGTTCCCTGTAGTACCCGATGCGCTGCGGATCAGGCTCGACCCCCGTAGGCCCTCCAGAAGACGGACTCGTCGTAGGCGCGGTAGTTCCAGGCCAGGGACATGGACATGACGGACAGATCGGCCCACCGATCCGCCACTCCAAGGCGTCCAAGGTCGACGTGGGCGAGGAACGACCCGTCCCTCGCGGGCAGCGTGTTCGGGGCACAGGGGTCTCCCTGGCAGAGGACCAGCCGATCAACATCCGGAGCATCACCGAGAACTCGCGCGTCAGCACCCGCCAGGCGGATCCGGGAGTCGACGTCCCACGCGAAGGGGCAGTCGTCAACGGCCACGTCGTGCAGTTCACGCAGTCCGGTGCCGAGGGCCTGCAGCGCTGTGTCCGGGTGCTCCCGCCATCGTGCTGAGACCGCAGACTCGCCGGGCAGAGCTTGAGTGAGAAGCACCTTCTCGCCCCCGTCGGCGATGAGCTCCACCACGGTGGGCGCAGGGTGGCGGCCCTGTATCCACCGCATCCGCTCCGCTTCGTCCACGAGCGACTCCCCCGACCCGGACGGATTCCACTTGGCGTAGTCGTCGGCCGGGCTCCCGGGACCACCGCTCGCCACGGTGAACGTCAGACCGCCGACCCCGTTCTGTCACACCGCGCTGGCGCACGCCTCGGAGAGACCGCGGGCAGCCAGGACTCTGCGCAGGAGATCGGGCAGCGCCGGGTTGACCGGAGGCGGCCCGGCAAGATCGGAGGGAACACCCCTGGCTCACAGTCTGCCGGACACACCAGGGGTCACGGAGGAGAACCGTTTTGACGGGCCATGGCACCGCGCCCGTGGACAGCGCGGGCAACCACGGCATGAGCGGCTCGCCGAGGAGTCCCGCTCGATCAGGGGTGAGCGGGTGCTCATGGGTGGGCCTCCTCAGACCCGCGCCCGCCGCGGCTTCCTCTGGCACCGCGAGCACCGGTACGAGGAACGGTTCGCGAACTGCTCGCGCACGATCACACCGTCCAGGCCCGCAGCCTCGCAGCGCGGGCACGGCTGCCCGGCCCGGCCGTAGGCGTTGAGCGAGCGCGAGAAGTACCCGGACTCCCCGTTCACGTTGACGTACAGCGAGTCGAAGCTCGTGCCGCCCGCCTCCAGAGCGCGGCGCATGACCTCCTGGCACGCCGCCACCAGCTCGCGGGTGCGGGGCGCGGTCATCGTCTCGGTGGGGGCGGCCCAGTGCAGCTTGGCGGCCCACAGGGCCTCGTCCGCGTAGATGTTGCCGATCCCCGAGATCAGCCCCTGGTCCAGCAGCGCACGCTTCAGGCCCGTGCGGCGGCGTCGCAGGGCGATGTGGAAGGCGTCCACGTCGAAGAGCGGGTCCAGGGGGTCGCGCGCGATGTGCGCGGCGTGTTCCGGCACCGTGCCGTGACCGTCCGTGGTGGGCACGAGCGGGTCGAGCAGCATGCCTCCGAAGATCCGCTGGTCCACAAACCGGGCCTGCTCCGGGAGAGCGGCACCGGCGTCGTCGTGGGCCGGAGAAAGCGCGAGGCGGATGCGCTCGTGGCGCGGCTGCGGCTGGTCCGCGGAGGCCACCAGGAGTTGGCCGCTCATGCCCAGGTGCACGAGCAGCGCCTGGGACGGCTCGCTACCGGTGTGCTCGCGCAGCGGGAGCCACAGGAACTTGCCGCGCCGCTGCGCGGACTCCACGGTCAGCCCGGCCAGGCGCTCCTGGAAGTCCAGGACACCGGCCGTGTGGCGGCGCAGGGACCGGGCGTCGAAAACCTGAACGGACTCGACGGTGCGGCCCACGACCCAGCGTTCGACGCCGCGGCGGACCACCTCGACCTCGGGGAGCTCGGGCACCGTGCGTTCAGCCCTTCGCGGGGAATCGCGCGGCCAGCGCCTCGCACGCGTTGGCGGCGGCGGCGCGTTCGGCGGCCTTCTTGGAGGTGCCCTCCCCGTGGCCGAGCACGTTCCCGTCCACCACGGCGTCCGCGGTGAAGTGGCGTTCGTGGTCGGGGCCGGTGCCCTCCACCTCGTAGCGCACCGTGCCCAGACCGTGCTGGGCCACGAGCTCCACGATGTGGGTCTTCCAGTCCCGGCCCTCGTGCAGCACGCGGGTGTCCTCGAGCAGCGGGACCATCATCCGCAGCACCAGGTCACGGGCGGGCACGGGCCCCAGGGACTCGTACACGGCGCCGATCACGGCCTCCGTGGTGTCCGCGAGGATCGAGGCCTTGTCGCTGCCGTGGGTGCGGACCTCGCCCTTGCCCAGGCGGATGTGCGGACCAAGGCCCAGGGAACGGGCCACACCGGCCAGCGCGCGGGCGGAGACCACCGAGGCGCGCAGCTTGGCCAGGCGCCCCTCGTCCCACTCCGGGTAGCGGTGGTAGATCTCGTCCGTGACCGCGAGCTGCAGCACGGCATCCCCCAGGAACTCGAGGCGCTCGTTGTGCACCTCCCCCGGGTGCTCGTACGCGTAGGAGCGGTGCGTCAGCGCAATGCGAAGCGTCTCGGTGTCGAGATCGACACCGAGACGCTCAAGCAGTTCGCCGGGATCCGGCAAAGCGGTCACCTTACGCGTCAGCGACCTTGCGGCCCTTGTACTCGTAGAACAAGGGGGTGCCGGCGGAATCGGAGACCAGCTTGGCCTGGTGCGGCAGGCTGTAGCTGACCTTGCCGTTCTCCACGGTCTTCACCAGTTTGGGGGCCTGAGCCTTCCACTGGGACCGGCGCATCCGGGTATTCGCACGGGACATTTTCCGCTTGGGAACAGCCACGGCTATCTCTCTTCTCTCGTGTCGGTTGTCGGCTCCGACGGTTCAGGGTCCTCCGAGTCGGTCAGCAGCCCTGCGAGGGCGGACCAGCGGGGATCCTTCACGTCGTGGTGGTGGTTCGGGTCGTTCTCGAGCCGTGCGCCGCACTGGGCGCACAGGCCCGGGCAGTCGGCCCGGCACACCGGTTGGAACGGCAGCTGTGTGATCACTGCGTCCCGAAGCATCGGTTCGAGGTCGATCTCCTCGTCCCGCACCTCATACACTTGCTCGTCCTCGACGTTCTCGTCGCCCTGCGGGGACGGTTCGAAGACGAAAAGCTCCTGCACGTCGACCGGTAGTTCGTAGTCGATGGGATCGAGGCATCTGCTGCACTCCCCGTGAACACTGACGATCACGGTTCCGGAGACCAGGATACCGTCGTGGACGGATTCCAGGCGCAGCTGCAGCTCCATGGGCGCGCCCTCGGGCGAACCGATGAGCGCCGTACCGAAGTCCTTCGGTGCGGGTGCCTCGACCTCCAGGGTGTCCATGGTCCCCGGGCGGTGTTGCAGCTCCCTGACGCTGTACGCGAGGGCTGAACTGTTGCGGTGATTCACGGAACTCCTGGCTAACGACACTGGCCGACAGAACATCCTAGCACGCGGCGGCCCCGTGGATCATCCCGGTGCCCTGCCGCGCGCGGGCCGGGCACGGCGTCGTCGTCCGCGCATCCCACCCCGGCAACGACGCCGCCGGGGGCCCCGCGCACGGTGCGGCGCGTCACTCGTCCTCGAGGGCGCGCAGCACCTCGGGCGGCACGAAGGACGTGACGTCCCCGCCGAGGGCGGCGACCTCCATGACCAGGGACGAGGACACGTGCAGCAGCGAGGGCTCCCCGGGCAGGAACACGGTCTCCACACCGGTCAACGAGCGGTTCATGGTGGCCATGGGCAGCTCGTAGTCGTAGTCGGCGCCGTTGCGCAGGCCCTTGACCAGCGCCACGGCCCCGCGACGCTCGGCGTAGTCGGCGATCAGCCCGGACTCCAGCGGTTCCACGACCACGGCGGGATCGTCCGCGAAGACCTCCCGGACCAGCTCGATCCGCTGCGCCTCGCTGAAACGGTGGGTCTTGTTCGGGTTGGTGGACACCGCCACCACCACCTCGTCGAACAGCAGCGTGGCACGGCGGATGACCGCGCAGTGACCGAGGTGCAGGGGGTCGAAGGAACCCGGGCAGATGGCGCGTCGCATGGGCCCACCCTAGCGGCCCCGGAGCTCCCGTGGGGCCCGCTCCTGAGGCCACGGGAGGGTGCGCTCCGCCCGGACCGGGATGCCGCGGGGCCGGAGTTCCTAGACTGGGTCCATGACATCCGCAGCTGAGAACATCTCCTCCCCCACGTCCACGGCCCGCGCGCCCTGGCAGCGCATGGCCGCCGGCGGAGGGCTGCTGGACGCCGCCGGGGGCCTGCGCTCCACGGTGTTCGAGGAGATGACGGGCCTGGCCCGGCGCACCGGGTCCGTGAACCTGGGCCAGGGTTTCCCGGACTTCGACCCGCCGCAGCCGATGCTCGACGCCGCGGCGGCCGCCCTGCACGCCGGTCACCACCAGTACGCCCCCATCATCGGGGTCCCCGCCCTCCGGGAGGCGATCGCCGCGCACCAGGGCACCCACTACGGTCTGGACCTGGACCCGGACACGGACGTGCTCGTGTGCGCCGGGGCCACCGAGGGCGTCACGGCGGCCCTGCTGTCCCTGCTGCAGCCCGGCGACGAGGTGGTGCTCTTCGAACCGCGCTACGACCTCTACGGTGCTGTCGTGGAGTTCGCGGGCGCCACCGCGGTCCCCGTGCCGCTGCTGCCGCCCACGTTCACCCCGGACCCGGACGACGTGCGCGCGGCGTTCTCCCCGCGCACCCGCGCCGTGGTGCTCAACGACCCCCACAACCCCACGGGCACGGTGGCCTCCCGGGAGTTCAAGGAGCTCCTCGTGGAGCTCGCCACCGAGTTCGACGCCGTGGTCATCACCGACGAGGTCTACGAGCACCTGCACTTCGACGGCCCCCACCGGCCGCTGAGCACCCTCCCCGGCGCGGCGTCCCGCACGCTGAGCGTGTCCTCGGCGGGCAAGACGTTCTCCGCCACGGGGTGGCGCGTGGGCTGGGTGACCGGACCGCGCGAGCTGCTGCGCGGCGTCGTGGCCGTGAAGACCTACCTCTCCCACAGTGCGGCGGCCCCGCTGCAGCACGCGGTTGCCGAGGCCCTCGCGCTGCCTCCGCAGTTCTTCGAGGGCCTGCGGGAGGACTACCGCGAGCGCCGGGACGTGGTGGTGTCCGGGCTGAGCGCCGCGGGCCTCACCCCACCCGAGCCGCGGGGCACGTTCTTCGCCGTGGCGGAGGTGAGCGACCACTACCCCCTGGCCGGTGTCAGTGACGCCGCGGGGCTCGCCCAGCACTGGGCGGAGCACGCCGGCGTGGTGGGCATTCCGGTCTCCGCGTTCGCCGGCCCCGCGAACCAGGCGCTGTACGCGGACTGGCTGCGGCTCGCATTCTGCAAGCGCACGGACGTGCTGCGCGCGGCAATGGCGGGGCTGGTCGCGGCCGTCTGACGCCCGCCGGGCCCTGAGCGGGGGCATGGGTCTAGGCCCCACAGCAGCCGGGGCAGCACGCGCCAGATCGAGCGTGAGCACCGCGGCGCTCCGCCTGGCGATGCCTGCAGCCTCGGGAGACGGTCCCGCAGTGCGCACCCCAAGGTTGCAGCGGAGCCCCGGTCGTGGGCGGCAGTGCCTGTCCGTCGGCGGCCCGTCAGCCGCGCGCGGCCTCGTCCTCCGCCCCGTCTTCCGTGGTCGTCGTGGCCGACTCCGGGGCCGATTCCTCGTCCGCCTCCAGGTACCAGATGACGGTCTCCCCGTGCGCGCTGCTCTCGAAACGCCGCAGGCCCCGCGGCCACACCGGCTCCTCGGTGCGCGCGGAACGCTCGACCGCGACCACCCCGCCCGGGCCCAGCCGTCCCCTGAGCAGGGACAGCATCCGCACGAGCTCCTCGTTCTCCAGGGGGTACGGCGGATCCGCGAGCACGAGGTCCCAGCGGTGGAACGGGGCCCGGCCCAGGTAGCCCGCGACACCGGCGTGCACGGTGGTGATCTTCGTCCCGGGGCACGACGCCGCCAGCAGCGCCGCGTTCTCCCGGCACACCCTGGCCGCGGCCCCGGCCTTCTCCACGAGCGTGACCGTGGCGGCTCCCCGGCTGGCGGCCTCCAGACCGAGGGCCCCGGAGCCGGCGAAGAGGTCCAGCACGCGGGCGTCCTCGCACATCCCCCACGCGTCGAGCCGCCCGAACAGGGACTCCTTGACGCGGTCCGTGGTGGGCCGGGTGGCCGAGCCCGGCACGGCCTTGAGGTGCTGTCCTCCGGCGCGGCCGGCAATGATGCGTGTCATCCTCGCTCCAGAAATGCTTGTCGGTCCTCGTCCAGCACACGCCCGATGCTCTCCCGCAGCACGGGGTGGTCCGTGAGCTGCGGGTCCTCGCGGACCACGGCCTCCGCGGCGGCCCGGGCGCGGGCCACGAGGGCCTCGTCCCGCAGGGCACCCACCCAGCGCAGCCCGGAGCGGCCACCGGACTGCGAGGCCCCGAGGATGTCCCCCTCCTTGCGCAGCTTCAGGTCCGCCTCCGCGAGCTCGAAGCCGTCCGTGGTGGCGGCCACCGCGTCCAGGCGGGCCCGGGCGGGGTGCTCCGACGCCACGCGGGTGACCAGCAGGCACGTGCTCGCGTGCTCACCACGCCCGATCCGGCCGCGCAGCTGGTGGAGCTGGGAGATCCCGAACCGCTCGGGGTCCACGACCACCATGAGCGTGGCATTGGGCACGTCCACGCCCACCTCCACCACGGTGGTGGACACGAGCACGTCGATCTCCCCGGCGTCGAACGCCGCCATGGTCTCGGCCTTGGTCCCGGCGTCCTGGCGCCCGTGCAGCACCGCGGTCCGCGCGGAGCGCAGTTCGGGCTGGGCCGCCACGAGCTCCGCGAGCCACGCAACGGTGGCGGGTTCCGGCTCCTCCGGCTGGGCCTCCAGGGAAGCGCACAGGGACGTGAAGGGCGGCAGGGCGGCGTCGTCGCCGATCTTGGGGGCCACCACGTAGACCTGCCGCCCGGCGGCGACGTGCTCCGCCGCGAGCGTCCAGACCCGGCGTTCCCACGAGGGCCCGTGCTCCGCGAGGCCCACCACGTGCGTGGCGATGGGGCGGCGGCCCCCGGGCAGCTCGCGCAGGGTGGACACGTCCAGGTCCCCGAACACGGTCATGGCCACGGTGCGCGGAATGGGGGTGGCGGTCATCACGAGCGTGTGCGGGGTGCTGCCGGCCTTGCCCCGCAGGGCGTCGCGCTGCTCCACGCCGAAGCGGTGCTGCTCGTCCACCACGGCCAGCCCGAGATCCGCGAACTGCACCGTCTCCTGGATCAGGGCGTGGGTGCCCACCACGATCCCGGAGGCCCCGCTCGCGATGTCCAGCAGGGCCTTGCGTCGGGCGGGCACGGACATGCTGCCCGTGAGCAGGGTGACGCCGGTGGCACGAGGGTCCCCGCCGAGCACCCCGGGTTCCGCGAGGGGCCCGAGCGCGGAGGTGATCTTCTCGTAGTGCTGGGTGGCGAGCACCTCGGTGGGAGCGAGCATGGCGGCCTGACCGCCGTTGTCGACCACCTGCAGCATCGCCCGCAGGGCCACCACCGTCTTGCCGGACCCCACGTCACCCTGCAGCAGCCGGTTCATGGGGGCGGTTCCGGCGAGCTCGGAGGAGATCTGCTCCCCCACTTCGCGCTGCCCGGGGGTGAGCTCGAACGGCAGGGACGCGTCGAAACGGGCGAGAATTCCGTCCGCGCGCGGCGGACGCGGATCCGCCGGGTGGGACGCGTGCTCCGCACGGCGGCGCACGAGCTCGGTCTGCAGCACGAAGGCCTCCTGGAAGCGGAACCGCCGCTGCGCCCGCTCGTAGGCCTCGACCGTCTCGGGCAGGTGCAGGTCCCGGTAGGCCCGGCCCAGGGGCGGCAGGTCCTCCGCCTTGCGCAGCTGCGGGGAGAGCGGGTCCTCGAGCCCGTCCAGGTCCACGGTGAGCAGCAGCTGCTGCACGGCCTTGCCGATCCGCGGCGTGGTGAGCTTGCCGGCCTCCGGGTACACCGGAATGGGCAGCAGCTCACCGCTCTCGGACGTGGACCCCGCCACGGCGTCGGGGGTGTCCACGGGGGCGTAGTCCGCGCCCGTCATGGACAGCTCGCCCCGGTAGAACTCGGGCTTGCCCGTGAACAGGGCCAGGGACCCCACCGGGAGGTCCTTCTGCGCGGAGTAGGCGTTGAAGAACGTGATCTTCAGCTGCGCCCCGGAGTCGTCCGCGACCACCACGTCAGTGAGGCTGCGCCGGGGGTCGCTGCGCATCCGGCGGGTGCTGGAGGACTCCACCCGGGCCACGAACGAGGTCCGCTCCCCCGCCACGAGCTCCGTGAGCGCCTGGATCCGGCCCCGGTGGATGTAGCGCCGCGGCGCGTGGTCCAGCAGCTGGCCCACGGTGGTGATCCCGAGGTCCTTGGCGAGCAGGGCCACGGTGGAGCGCGGGGAGGTGCCCGGGATCCAGCGCGTGAGCGGCTGGTCCAGGAGCCCGGCGAAGGCCGGCAGCCCCGCCTCCCCGGCAGCGCTCGCGCAGCTCACCGGGGCTCCGCCGTGAGGGTGGTGACCGTGACGTTGCGGGCCGACCCGCGGGCGCGCATCAGCTCGAGGGCCGTCTCCGGGTCCGCCACGTGCACGTGCACCCGCCACGTGTAGCCGACCTCGTGCTCGCCCACCGCGCTGACGATCACACTGTGCCCGGCGTCGTCGAGCTCGTGGCGCAGCTCCGCGGCGTCCAGGGCGGAGAGGTCCATGGTGCCCATCACCTCGTAGCCCTCCTGGGGGGCGGAGGCCGTGGCCGAGCGGGGGTGGGTGTGGTCCCGGATGATCTCCGCCACGGGATCTGCGCCCGAGTCCTCCCCGCCCAGTTCGCGCCGCATGGCCGTGAGGATGATGAGCATCCCCAGGGCCCCGGAGTCCACCGTGCCGCGCTCGGTGAGCACGGGCAGCTGGGAGACCGTGTGGACCACGGCGCGGGCGGTGGCGGTGACCATGTCCTCCAGCCACTGCGCCAGCTGCTGGTTGGAGCCGTCCGCGGAGGTCTCGGGCACGGGAACCTCGCCCGCGGCCTCGAGCACCGAGATCACGGTGCCGGGCACGGGCTCGGTCAGCGCGGAGGAGCACCTGACCCGGGCGGCCGTGAAGCCGTCCCTGAGCTGCTCCGCGGTGAGCCGGGAGCTGCCCTCCACGGCGCCACCCAGCGCGGTGAGCGTGAGCGCGGCGAGCATCCCGGAGTTGCCGCGGGCCTCCTCGAGCGCGGCCTGACCCGCGTAGAGCAGCAGCTCCCCGACGTCCCGGCCCTCGATCAGGTGCCCGGCCTGCGCGGCGCAGCCCAGGGTGGTGGTGAGGTTGGCCCCGGTGTCCGCGTCCGCCACGGGGAACACGTTGAGGTTGTCCAGCACGTCCGTGTGGCGGCGCAGGTCCCGGTGCGCGGCGTCGAGCCACGCACGCACCTCGGTGGTTGAGGAGCCGGGCTTATGGCTCAAAGTGATCCCATCCTTCAACGACGTCGCGTCCGAACCACTGCGCGGGGCTCCGCCCGGCAACGGTCACGGCGGGTCCGGAGGCCGCGTCCCGGGGCTGCTCGCCCCGGTGCCCGCCGCTGCCGTGCGGTGCCCCCGGGGGGCCGGCGGGCGCACACGAGCCTATCGCACGGACCCCGGGAGGCAGCCGGGAATCCACAGGCAGCACCGCGAGCAGGCCGTGGTCCTCCCCGCCCGTGAGCACCCACTGCCACGGGTCCGTCCCGGCGGCGTCCGCGGCCCGTGCCAGCCGTGCGACGTCGGGTGCCAGGGCGTCCGGGTCGAGGTCGATGCGCACACCGCTGGCGCGGGCGATCCGGCGGGCGTCCCGCAGCAGGCCGTCCGAGACGTCGAGCATGGCCGTGGCCCCCGCGCGGGCAAGAGCGGGCCCTGCGGGAACGGGGGGTTGCGGACGCAGCTGCGCCTCCACCAGCATGCGTCGTTCGGGGCCGGTGAGGGCGCCCGACGCCTCCGGGACGGCCCCCTCGAGGACGGCGAGACCGGCCGCGGCGAGGCCCAGCACCCCGGCGTGCACGAGCACGCCCCCGGCTCCGGCCCCGCTGCGCAGCACGGGCGCTGTCTCGCAGCGCCCCAGCACGGTGGCCGTGATGGACAGCTCCGCACCCCGGCCGAGGTCCCCGCCCACGAGCGCGCACTCCCAGGCTCCCAGGGACTCGAAGGCCCGCGAGAGACCCCGCGCGAAGTCGGTGACCCAGGCCACCGGGGTGTCTCCGGGCATGGTGAGGGACACGACCACGGCGGTGGGAACGGCCCCCATGGCCGCGACGTCCGCGAGGTTCTGGGCCGCGCACTTGTGACCCAGGTCCGCACCGGTGGTGCGCACACCGTCCGGCCACACCGCCCGGAAGTCCTGGTCCACGGTGAGCGTGTCGGTGGTCACCACCACGCGCCCCCCGGGTGTGTCGACCACCGCGCAGTCGTCCCCCGGCCCGACCGCCACGTGCGGACCCTCGGTGGTCGCCACCGGGAGGAACGCCTCCAGCAATCTGCCCTCACCCACCTGGGACACCGTGGGGCCCGGATCTCCCGCGTGCTCGTGCGTCATGGCTGCACCATAACCACCCGTTCCGACGCGCACACGCACCCCGATCCCACCGTGGCGACAGGCGCGGTCAACTATCCTGGGGCCATGCTCATGCCGCCCCCGCACACCGTCCCGTCCGCCGCGCCCACCGTCTCCGAGGAGGCGCCGCACCCGTCGACGGCTGGGCGACGAGGGGGCGTGTCGCGCATGGCCGGGTGGGCGGCGTCGTCCTCCCGGGCACGACGCCGCCTGGCCGCGGGCGGGGCGGCCCTCACGAGCGCGCTCGTGCTCACGGGGTGCGGGTCCGCCGTGGCCGTGGACGGCGCGCCGGACGGGGCCAACCCGGACTGTGCGCCCGTGATGCTGGCCATGCCCGCGGACGTCAGCGGGATGGCGCAGCGGGAGACCTCGAGCCAGGGCACCACCGCGTACGGGGACCCCTCGGCCATGATCGTGCGCTGCGGCGTGGCCGAACCGGGGCCCACCACGCAGCCGTGCACCGACGTCAACGGGGTGGACTGGCTGATCTCCGAGGTCCCGGACCAGAAGAACCAGTGGCGTGCCGTGACCTACGGCCGCTCCCCCGCCGTGGAGGTGCTCTTCGACGGGGACCGTGTGCCGTCCTCCACCGCGCTGGTGGACACCGGATCGGCCGTGCAGAACATCGCCCAGACCCGCCAGTGCGAGTCCGTCAAGGACACCCTGGACCAGCAGGGCCGCTCCTGAGCCCTAGCCTGGTACGCCGTTGCGCTCGCGGCGCACGGCGCCCGCGCGGACCGACATGCGCCGGCCCAGGTCCCCCGACCGGGGGCGCGGCTCAGCGCAGGCCCACGGGCCGTTCGAGCGCGAGGGTGATGAGCTCGTCGATCAGCGCGCTGTAGTCGATCCCGGACGCCGCCCACATGCGGGGGTACATGGAGATCGGGGTGAACCCGGGCATGGTGTTGATCTCGTTGATGAGCACCCGCTCGTCCGCAGTGACGAAGAAGTCGCAGCGGGAGAGCCCCTCGCCGTCCACGGCGTGGAATGCGCGCACGGCGTCCCGGCGCAGCGTGTCGATCACGTGCTCCGGCAGCCGCGCCGGGCACGAGAGCGTGGCGCCGTCGGACTCCACGTACTTGGCCTCGAAGTCGTACAGGGCGTGGCCGTGCACCTCGATCTCCCCGGGCAGGGACGCCCGTGCCTCGTCCGTGCCGTGCCCGCCCAGCACGGCGCACTCGATCTCCCGCCCGTCGATGCCGGCCTCGACCACGAGCTTGAGGTCGTGCTCGCGCGCGGTGGCGATCGCGGCGTCGAGCTGGGAGGGCTCGTCCACGCGGGTGATGCCGAAGGAGGAGCCCGCACGCGCGGGCTTGACGAACACCGGGAAGCCCAGCTCAGCGACGGCCTCGCGCACACCCAGCGGGTCGGTGCGCCACGTGCGGTCGTGCACCACGGTGTACGGGCCCACCTCCAGCCCAGCGGCCTGGAATGCGAGCTTCATGAAGTGCTTGTCCATCCCGATCGCGGACGCGGCCACACCGCAGCCCACGTAGGGCAGGTCCGCGAGCTCGAGCATGCCCTGCAGGGTGCCGTCCTCGCCGAACGGCCCGTGCAGCAGGGGGAACACGGCGTCGATGTGGCGCCCGCGGGACAGCGGGGCCCCGTGCTCGGAGGTGTCGTGGATCAGCAGCCGGCTGTCCCCGGTCTGCAGCGGCAGACTCACGCGGTGGACGCCCACGGGCAGCTGCGCCATGGGCTGATCGTCCAGCAGCGCCTCGAGCTCCTCCTGGGAGCACAGGAACCACGCACCGTCCGTGGAGATCCCCACGCTCACCACGTCCCAGCGGTCCCGGTCGATCGCGCGCAGCACGGACCGGGCTGTGATGAGCGAGATGGAGTGCTCGGACGAGCGGCCGCCGAAGACCACCGCGATGCAGGGCTTGTCGCCCTCAGCCGTGGCCTCCGGGGTCTCGTGGGTGGTGCTCATGCGTGGTTCCCTTCGGATTTCAGGTCTCGACCCAGCAGTCGGGGGGCGAGTTCGTGCACGGGGGCCTCACCCCGCAGCACCCCCACCACGGCCTCCGTGATGGGCATGTCCACGCCGTGGCGCCGCGCGAGCTCCAGCACGGCCGGGGCGGACTTGATGCCCTCGGCGGTCTGGGTCATGGCGTCCTGCACCTGCGCGAGGGTCAGGCCCGAACCCAGGAGCCTACCGGCCGTGTGGTTGCGCGAGAGGGAGGACGAGCACGTGGCCACGAGGTCCCCCATGCCGGAGAGCCCGGACAGCGTGGCGGTGCTCCCGCCCAGGGCGAGGGCGAGCCGGGTGGTCTCCGCGAGCCCGCGGGTCATCACGGAGGCCTTGGAGTTGTCCCCGTAGCCGCGGCCGTCGCAGATGCCCACGCACAGGGCGATCACGTTCTTCACGAGACCGCCGATCTCCGTGCCCACCACGTCGGTGTTGGTGTACGGCCGGAAGTAGGGTGCGGCGCAGCAGCGGGCCACCCACGCCGCGGTCCCGTGCTCCGGGGCGGCCACCACGGAGGCCGTGGGCTCCTCCCGGGCGATCTCCATGGCCAGGTTGGGCCCGGAGAGCACACCCGTGCGCCGCGCCCACTCCAGCTCGGGGACGCCCGTGCCCTCCGCGAGCACCTCGGCAACCACCTGGGTCATCCGCAGCCCGGTGCTGGACTCCAGCCCCTTGGCCAGGGACAGCACCACGGCGTCCGGGGCCACGTGGGGTGCCGCGAGCTCGAGCTGCGCGCGCAGCGACTGCGCGGGTATCGCGGCGACCACGAGCTCGGCGCCGTGCAGGGCGTCCGGCAGCTCGCTCGAGTACGTCAGGGCCGCGGGCAGCTCGATCCCGGGCACGTAGCGCTCGTTGCGCCGCTCGCGCGCCATGCCCGCCATGGCCTCCGGGTTGCGGCCCCACAGGCACACGGTGCGTTCGGCACCGGCGTCCACGGCGGCGTCGGCGAGCACCTTGGCGAACGTGGTGCCCCACGAGCCGGCGCCCAGCACCGTGATCTTCGCCGGGCCCCGTCCGGGGGCGCTCACGGCGCCACGCTTCCGCCGGCGTCCCCGAGATCCTCCGCGGGTGCGTCCTCCCCGGTCGACGACGACGCCGCACGCCGCCCCCGCGGGTCCATCAGCTCCGGGGGTGCGGGCTCGCTGCGCAGCTCACCCAGCAGGCCCGCGACCGCGTCCATGATCGCGGAGGTGGCGAGCGCGAGCTCCTCCGACGAGGGGTGGCCCGGGTGGCGCAGCCCGCCGGGCACGAGGTCCTCGGCGTCCAGCGGCGCCCCGATGATCCCGTGCACCCGCTTGGGCGGGAAGAGGTCCACGGTGCGCTTGCCCTGCGGATCCCGGTAGAGGATCTCCTGGTCGCCCCAGTGGGCCACGGGCACCACGGGCACCCCGGCCTGGAGTGCGAGCCGGGCGGCCCCCGTGCGTCCGCGCATGGGCCACATCCGCGGATCCCGGGTGATGGTGCCCTCGGGGTAGACGATGATCGCCCCGCCGCTGCGCAGCTCCTCGAACGCGGCGGTCAAGGAGTCCTTGGCGCGCGAGGTGCCCCGGTAGACGGGCACCTGGCCGATCCGGCGCAGCAACGCCCCGAGCACGGGCACGCGGAACAGCGACTCCTTGGCCAGGAAGCGCGGCATGACCCCGGCCTTGTACACCGGGTAGGCCACCGTGATGGGGTCGATCTCCGTGAGGTGGTTGGCCACCACCACGAAGCCCCCCGAGGCCGGGACGTTCTCGGTCCCGCGCCACCGCGGTGTCGCGAGACACCTGTAGACGGGGATCACCATGGCGGCGATCACGCGGAACGTGGATCGCTGGGAGGTCCTGCTCATGCGGACAACCACTCCTCGGGCGACGGTTCGCGGACACGGCGGGACGCCCACGCGCGGGGGACGACCCGTGGGAGGGCCCGCGGTGCGCGGGCCCGGGAACGGGTAGGGGCGGGACTCACCGCTCGGCGACGTCGAAGGTCGCGCCCAGCCCGCTCAGCTTGTCCGTGAAGTGCTCGTAGCCGCGCTTGATGAGCTCCACACCGGTCACGGTGGACACGCCCTCCGCGGAGAGCGCGGCGATCAGGTGGGAGAAGCCGCCGCGCAGGTCCGGGATGTTGATGTCCGCGGCGTGCAGCGGGGTGGGCCCGGAGATCACGGCGGAGTGCAGGAAGTTGCGCTGCCCGAAGCGGCACGGCACGGAGCCCAGGCACTCGCGGTGCACCTGGATCACCGCACCCATCCGATTCAGGGCACGGGTGAAGCCGAAGCGGTTCTCGTACACGGTCTCGTGCACGATCGACACGCCCTTGGCCTGGGTCAGCACCACCACCAGGGGCTGCTGCCAGTCGGTCATGAACCCGGGGTGCACGTCCGTCTCCACGATCAGCGGGTTGAGGTCCCCACCGGGGTGGAAGAAGCGGATGCCGTCCTCCCGGATGTCCAGACCGCCGCCCACCTTGCGGAAGGTGTTGAGGAAGGTCATCATGTCCGCCTGCCTGGCGCCGGCCACGAAGATGTCGCCCCCGGTGGCCAGGGCCGCCGAGCCCCACGAGGCCGCCTCCATGCGGTCCGGCAGGGCGCGGTGCACGTAGCCCTGCAGCTCGGGAACGCCCTCGATGCGGATCACGCGGTCCGTCTGCACCGTGATGAGCGCACCCATCTTCTGCAGGATGGCGATCAGGTCCATGATCTCGGGCTCGGTGGCCGCCCCGCGCAGCTCGGTGTGGCCCTCGGCGCGCGTGGCGGTGAGCAGCACCTGCTCGGTGGCGCCCACGGACGGGTACGGGAGGTCGATCTTGGCGCCCTGCAGCCCGTGCGGGGCGCTCATGCGGATCCCGGACTCGAGCTTCTCCACCTTGGCGCCGAAGTTGCGCAGCACCTCCAGGTGGTAGTTGATGGGGCGGTCGCCGATCCGGCAGCCGCCGAGGTCGGGGATGAACGCCTCGCCCAGAGCGTGCAGCAGCGGACCGCACAGCAGGATGGGGATCCTCGAGTCACCGGCGTGGGCGTCGATGTCCGCGTGGCGGGCCCGTGTGACGTTGGTGGGGTCCAGCGTGAGCTCGCCCAGGGCGTCGTCCCGGGTGACCTCCACACCGTGCAGCGCCAGGAGGTCCGTGACCACCTTGACGTCCTTGATCTCCGGCACGTTGCCGAGCGTGGACGCGGTGGAGCCGAGCAGCGCGGCGACCATGGCCTTGGGGACGAGGTTCTTGGCGCCGCGTACCGTCACCTGACCCGACAGCGGAACTCCGCCGGTGATGCGCAAAGAAGTCATGACCTACCGATCTGGGGGAAGTGAGCTCCCGCGCGCGGAACACGCACGGGACCTCGACATTCTACCGGCCCGCACGGGTGCACGGTCCAGCCGCCGCTCAGGATCGTGCGGGAAGGGTCGTGGGCTTGAACGACGGGCGAGCCCCCTCGTACGCCTCGATGTCCTCCTCGTGCTGCAGGGTCAGCCCGATGTCGTCCAGGCCCTCCATGAGGCGCCAGCGGGTGTAGTCGTCGATCTGGAACGGGACGCTGACACCCCCGCAGGCCACGGTGCGGGACTCGAGGTCAACCTCCAGTTCCACGCCCGGCTGCTCCTCCATGAGCTTCCACAGCAGCTCCACGTCGGACTGCTCCACCTGGGCGGCCAGCAGCCCCTGCTTGCCCGAGTTGCCGCGGAAGATGTCCGCGAAGCGCGAGGAGATCACCACGCGGAAACCGTAGTCCCGCAGGGCCCACACGGCGTGCTCGCGGGAGGAGCCGGTGCCGAAGTCGGAGCCGGCCACCAGCACCGAGGCGCCCTCGTACTCGGGGCGGTTGAGCACGAACTCCGGGTCCCTGCGCCAGCCCGCGAACAGGGCGTCGTCGAAGCCGGTCTTGGTGATCCTCTTGAGGTAGACGGCCGGGATGATCTGGTCGGTGTCCACGTTGGACTGCCTCAGGGGTGCGCCCACTCCGCAGTGGGTCGAGAACTTCTCCATGCTGGGTCCTTTCGGGTGCGCGCGAGCGTGCGCGCGGGGGTGCTGGCGGGGTGCGCGTCGACCGGGTGCGGTGACACGCTGCGGCGGCCGTGCGGCGGCGTCGGCGGTGCCGTGCGCGCCGGCTCAGGCCACCGGGTCGAGGTCGGAGGGGGCGCTCAGCGTGCCGCGCACCGCCGTGGCGGCGGCGACCACCGGGGACACCAGGTGGGTGCGCCCGCCCTTGCCCTGGCGGCCCTCGAAGTTGCGGTTGGACGTGGAGGCGCAGCGCTCCCCCGGTGCGAGCTGGTCCGGGTTCATCCCCAGGCACATCGAGCAGCCCGCGAAGCGCCAGTCCGCGCCGAACTCGCGGAACACCCGGTCCAGCCCCTCGGCCTCGGCCTGCAGCCGCACCTTGGCGGAGCCCGGGACCACCATCATGCGCACGGTCTCCGCCTTGGAACGGCCCTTGAGGATCTCGGCCGCGGCCCGCAGGTCCTCGATCCGCGAGTTGGTGCACGAGCCCAGGAACACGGTGTCCACGGGGATCTGCTTCATGGGGGTCCCCGCCTGCAGCCCCATGTAGCTCAGGGCCCGCCGGGCGGCGTCCTTGGCGTCGTCGTCCCCGGCGTCCTCGGGGTCGGGGACGGCCCGGGACAGCGGCACGCCCTGACCCGGGTTGGTTCCCCACGTGACGAACGGCTCGAGCTCGTCCGCGTCGATGACCACCTCGCGGTCGAACTGCGCGCCCTCGTCCGTGCGCAGCCCGCGCCAGTACTCCACGGCGGCGTCCCACTCCTCGCCCTGCGGCGCGTGGGGGCGGCCCTGCACGTAGTCGAACGTGGTCTGGTCCGGAGCGATCATCCCGGCGCGGGCACCGGCCTCGATGGACATGTTGCACATGGTCATCCGTGCCTCCATCGACAGCGAGCGGATGGCCGAGCCCCGGTACTCCAGCACGTAGCCCTGTCCCCCGCCCGTGCCGATCTTGGCGATCACGGCCAGGATGATGTCCTTGGAGCTCACCCCCGGCTTGAGGGTGCCCTCCACCGTGATGGCCATGGTCTTGAACGGGGCCAGCGGCAGCGTCTGGGTGGCCATCACGTGCTCCACCTCGGAGGTGCCGATGCCGAACGCAAGCGCCCCGAACGCGCCGTGCGTGGAGGTGTGGGAGTCACCGCACACCACGGTCATCCCGGGCTGGGTCAGCCCCAACTGGGGGCCCACCACGTGCACGATGCCCTGCTCGGCGTCACCGAGGGAGTGCAGCCGCACGCCGAACTCCTCGCAGTTGCGGCGCAGCGTCTCGATCTGCTTGCGGGAGGTCTCGTCCGCGATGGTGGAGAAGATGTCCTCCGTGGGGGTGTTGTGGTCCTCCGTGGCGATCGTGAGGTCCGTGCGGCGCAGTCCGCGCCCGGCCAGGCGCAGCCCCTCGAACGCCTGGGGGCTGGTGACCTCGTGGAGCAGGTGGAGGTCGATGTAGAGCAGGTCCGGGTGTCCGCCCTCGCCGCGGCGGACCAGGTGGTCGTCCCACACCTTCTGCGCGAGCGTGCGCGGTGCGGCCGTCTGCGTGGTGGTGCTCATCTCATCACTCCTGCTCGTGCATGGCTGCCCTGCCGAGGGCGAGGTGGGTCCGCGGGGTGCGCGGGCTCGTGAGGACCATCGTCACGAGTGCGCGGCGCGTGCGCCACCCCGGGGACTTGCTTCTCGCATTTTGAGACTGCAGTATCAAAGCATGGACACGCCGCATGCGATCGACCCGACCGGTGCCCCCCTGGGCTCGCCCCTGGGCGGCCACGGCACCGGCTCACGGCTCAGCGAGAAGTCCTCGCACTCCTCCTCCGGGGTGGGGGTGATCGACAAGGCCTCCCTGATCCTGGACGCCCTCGAGGCCGGTCCGGCCTCCCTCGCGGACCTCGTGGACGCCACGGGCCTGTCCCGGCCCACCGCGCACCGCCTCGCCGTGGCGCTGGCCCACCACCGTTTCGTGGGCCGGGACGTGCAGGGCCGCTTCGTGCTGGGCTCCCGCCTGGTGGAGCTCGCCTCCGCCGCGGGCGAGGACCGCCTGATCTCGGCCGCCGCGCCCGTGCTGCTGCAGCTGCGGGACAGCACGGGTGAGTCCTCCCAGGTGTTCCGGCGGCAGGGCGAGTGGCGCGTGTGCGTGGCCTCGGCCGAGCGCCCCATCGGGCTGCGGGACACCATCCCCGTGGGCACGCAGCTGTCCATGAAGGCAGGCTCGGCGGCGCAGGTGCTCGTGGCGTGGGAGGACCACGCGCGGCTGATCGAGGGACTGCAGCACGCCCGGTTCTCGGCCACCACGCTCGCCGGGGTCCGGCGCCGGGGCTGGGCCCAGTCGATCGGCGAGCGCGAGGCCGGCATCGCCTCGGTCTCCGCCCCGGTGCGGGGCCCGTCGGGGCGGGTGATCGCGGCGGTCTCGATCTCCGGGCCCATCGAGCGGCTGTCCAAGCAGCCCGGCCAGAAGCACGCGGACGTGGTGGTCCAGGCCGCGCGCCAGCTCACGGAGGCGGTGCGGGTCAGCGCCGCGTGAGCCCGCCGCCCGTCCCGCACGCCGCTCTCAGGCCACGGACGACGCCGCCCGCTCGAGCCCCGCGGTGAACTCCCGGTGGGCGGCGAGCTCGTGCTCAACCGGCACCTCGACCTCCGCGTGGGCGGTCTCCCGCACGGAGCGCAGCAGGCGGCGTCGTACCGTGCGCGCTCGCGCCCGGGAGGCCAGCGAGGCGAGCACCGCGCCCGTGAGCGCCAGGAACAGGGCGAGCGCCACACCCGCCGCGACCATGAGCGTGGGCACGGGCAGCGGGAAGCCCTCCACCGTGGGGGGCGGCGGGAGCTGGAGCTGGAAGTAGTCGGCGAGGAACAGCCCCAGCAGCCACAGCAGACCCAGCACCGTGACGGCCATGGCCAGCCACTGCAGCACGTCCACGGCGATCCACCACCACGAGGCGCTGCGGGCCGAGAACCTGGTGCGAGCCACCGCCTGGTCCAGCGCATCGGGCAGGCGCTGCTCGTGGCGCCGCGCCGCACCGCGCACGCTGCGCCGCCACGGCTCCCCCGCACCGCGGGAGACCTCGTCCGCGAAACCCCGCACGGCGGAGTCCGCCGCGGCCTTCTGGGACGCGTTCATGGGCGGCAGGGACGTGCGGTGCACGCCCGGGTCCGCGAACTTGTCGTGGCTCTCGATGTGCAGCCGCTTGAGCGGGTCCTTGCGGAACCGGGAGAGCCAGCGCGTGGCGATCCACCCCGTGTGCCTGCCCGCGCGCAGCCGGTAGGAGCGCGCGGCGGCGTCGGCCACCATGTCGATGCCCGCGGCACGGGCGAGGCCCTTGGTGAGGCGCTCGCTCGCCGCCGGGTCGATCCCGTGCGGATCGCCCTCGCCCGCGGCGCGTGCCAGCTCCTCGGCCGCGTGGACCACGTCCGCCTCGAGCCGGGCTCCCGCGGCGGCGCGCCCGGCCGCGACCTCGTGGATCCGTCCCCGCAGCTCGGCCACCCCGTCCCCCGTGCGCGCGGAGACCGCCACCGGAGCGCTGGGGCCGGTCGCGGGCAGCCCGTCCTGGGCCAGCAGCTCGCGCAGCGATCCCAGCACGGAGGGGACGTCGGCCGGGGCGAGGCGGTCCGCCTGGTTGAGCACCACCATGGTCACGGCGCCGTGGCGGGACAGCGGCTGCACGAAGTCCTGGTGCAGCACCGCGTCCGCGTACTTCTGCGGGTCCACGACCCACACGACCACGTCCACGAGCCCCACCATGCGCTGGACGATGTCTCGGTGCTCGCGGGTCACGGAGTCGAAGTCCGGCAGGTCCAGCAGCACCAGACCGCCGGTGGCCGTCCCGGCACGGCGGCCGCGCCCGGTGGCCACGCTCAGCGCCGGGCCCACCACGTGGCGGTCCGCGACGTCCAGCCAGTCGAGCAGCGGGCGGCTGCCCTCGTCCCCCCACACGGCGGCCAGGGGCGACGAGGTGGTGGGCCGCCGCACCGCGGTGCGGGCGAGGTCCTGGCCCACCACGGCGTTGAAGAGGCTGGACTTGCCGGAGCCGGTGGCCCCGAAGAAGCCCACCACCGTGTGGTCCGCGGACAGGGCGCGGCGCTCCCCCGCGCGGTGCAGCACCTGGCGCGCCTGCTGGACCGCGGCGTCGTCCAGCCGGCCCTGCGCGATCTCGGTGGCCTGGGCGAGGCCGGTGATCCGTTCGGAGAGCGAGGCCGCGCCGCGCGCCCGGGGGCTCACAGGGCCTCACTCTCCCGGCGCACGCGCTCGGCCGCGGCGCGCAGCTGCTCCGCGGAGGGGTGCTCACCGAGCTCGTCCACGGTGTCCAGGAACATCCGGGCCCGGCGCTCCAGCAGCGCGCGGATGCGGGTCTCGAGGTTGCCGCGCGCCTGCTCGCTCATGCGCCGCACGGCGTCCTCGCCGAACACCGCCTCGAGCAGCTTGGTGCCCAGCACCCCGGAGCCTCCCGCGATGCCCACCTCGAGCCCCGTGAGCCCGCCGGTGGTGGAGAACACGGCGATCATCAGGATCACCGCCAGCGCGTTGACGCCCAGGGACATCGCGCGGGCGCGCGTGCGCTTGCCGGCGCCCTCCTGCTGGATCATGAGCATCACGTCGGACTGCCACGCCCGGATGCTCTCCGCCACGTCCGCCGGGAACTCCGGCGGCAGTGCGGCCACGTCCCGGCCCGCGAGCAGCACCTGTCCCGCGGGCTCGTCCCGCCAGCGCCGCTCGGTGAGCTCCGCGGCCCGCGCCGTGCTCTCCACGATCACGGCCTGAAGGCCCGTCTCGATGGCCTCCTCCACGCGCACCTCGGGTGCGGGCCTGCCCGTGAAGAACGCGGTCATCCGGTCCCGGGCCCGGCCGATCCCGGCCTCGAGACCGCGGAAGAACTCGCCGGTGCCCACGAAGTCCTGCCAGCGGGCGAGGACCTCGCCGCGCAGCAGGGTGCCGTCGCGCGTGGAGTCGACCACCGCGCGCAGGGCCTCGTCGAAGGACGTGGTGACCTCCCGCCGCAGGTGCTCCTCCGTGCGCTGCTGGGCGGCGGCCGCCTCGGCGGTGCGCTCGGTGACGTGCGCGAGCTCGCGCACCGCACCGCCCAGGGTGCGGGCGGCGATCTCCGAGCGGGCGGGCGCGTCCGCACCGAGCGTCGCGAGCCAGTCCCGCAGGGGTTCCACCGCGGCCCGCGGCAGCATGCCCAGCTCGTTGAGCGGGGACTCCTGGACCACGAAGACGGGCGCGTCTCCCAGACCCTCCGCGCCCAGCATGCGCCGCAGGTCCTCCTCGATCTCCGCCGCCGACGCCGCCTGGACCCGGTCCAGCACGACCGCCACGGTGATGTCGCGCCCCGCCGCGCTGCGCAGCAGCTGCCACGGCACGGCATCGGCGTAGCGGTTGGCCGTGGTCACGAACAGCCACAGGTCCGCAGCGGAGAGCAGCTGCGCCGCGAGCGCCCGGTTGTCGTCGGAGACGGAGTCCACGTCCGGGGCGTCCAGGATGGCGAGCCCCTCGGGGATGCTCTCGTCCCGCAGCAGCACGAGGGACCCGGTGTCCTCCACGGGACCCCCGCCGGGTGCGGTGCCCGCCGGCGTCTGTGCGGAGTCCGTCAGGGTGCCGCGGACGCGCGCGAGGTGCGGCAGCACGCGCTGCGTGGTGAACGCACCCGCGTCACGGGGGTGGTGGATCAGAAGCGGCCGGCGGGTGGTGGGGCGGATGGCGCCGGAACGGGTCACGGGGTGGCCCACCAGGGCGTTGACCAGCGTGGACTTGCCCGCGCCGGTGGAACCGCCCACCACGGCCAGCAGGGGCGCGTCCAGGGAGCGCACGCGCGGGAGCACGTAGTCCTCCAGCTGGGCCACCGCGCGTGCGGCGTCCTCGCGCTGCTGCGGTGCACTGGCCGTGGCCAGGGGCAGCGTGGTGGCCCGCAGCAGGTCCCGGGTGTCCTGGAGCGCGTCGAGCAGCGGCACGGTGGAAGGGGTCTCGGTGTTCACACGGTCATTGTGCCAGGGCTCACCCTCACTGGGTGTGCCGCGCGGTGTGCGCGCGACGTCGGGCGGCCTGGGGGCCACGCGGTGCGGGTTCGAACAGCACGGGCCCGGGCGGTCCGGGCGCGTGCGGTCTGGGCGCGTGCGAAGTGGGCCCGCGCGGCGAGGATCCGGCGCGCTCGGGGCCCGACCGTGTGAAAAACCCCGGGCATGCGAAAAGCCCCGGCTTCCGAGGAAACCGGGGCTTTCACTGCGTGACCCCAGCGGGATTCGAACCCGCGTTACCGCCGTGAGAGGGCGGCGTACTAGGCCGCTATACGATGGGGCCGTGTACTTTCTCCGATGGTCTGGACGACGTTCCTCGTCCTGACCCGCGTTGACGCACCAAACAGTAACATCAACGCTGTTGTGGTCCAATTTCACCGTGGTGACCGGAGGACCAACCGTGCTGACACCAGAATCGGCGTGAACGCCGTGTTCTGTGAAGCGCTGGGATACCAGGACTCGAACCTAGAATGACGGTACCAGAAACCGTTGTGTTGCCAATTACACCATATCCCAATGGTTCTGCTGCCCGGCGGGCTCTCGCGGTGCCGCGCAACGAGCAACAACTATACCCACTCGGGGCTCGGGTGCCAAACCCGCCGCCGTGGAGAGGTCCCGGCGCGAACCGGGAGCCCTCCACGACGGCGGGCGGGCGGCGTGGGGTGCCTCAGTTCGCGGCGAGCTCGGCGCGCAGGGCGGCGATGCGGGCGAGCGAGGACTCCCGTCCCAGGATCTCGAGGGACTCGAAGAGCGGCGGGGAGATCCGCTGGCCGGACACCGCGGTGCGCACGGGGCCGAAGGCCAGTCGGGGCTTGATGCCCAGGCCGTCCACGATGGCCTCGCGCAGGGCGGTCTCGATGGCCTCCGCCGTGAAGTCGTCGAGGGGCTCCAGCGCGGCCAGGGCGGCGTCGAGCACCTCGGGGGCGCTGTCCTTGAGCTGCTTGGCGGCGTCGGGGGCCACCACGATCTCGTCGTCGCCGCGGAACAGGAAGCCCAGCAGACCCTCCGTCTCCCCCAGCAGGTTCATGCGCTCCTGGACGAGCGGGGCCGCACGGTCCAGGATCTCGTTCTCACGCGGGGTGAGGGTCTCTCCCACGAGGCCGGCGGCGCGCAGGTACGGGACCAGCCGGTCGCGGAAGTCCTGCGGGTCCAGCATGCGCACGTGGGTGCCGTTGATGGCTGTGGCCTTCTTCACGTCGAAGCGGGCGGGGTTGGCCAGCACGTCGTGGATGTCGAAGTTCGCCACGAGCTGCTCGACCGTGAAGATGTCCTCGTCCGCGGACAGGGACCAGCCCAGCAGCGCGAGGTAGTTGAGCAGGCCCTCGGGGATGAAGCCGTTGTCCCGGTGGTGGAACAGGTTGGACTCGGGATCCCGCTTGGACAGCTTCTTGTTGCCCTCCCCCATCACGTACGGCAGGTGTCCGAACTCGGGGATGAACTCGGCCACACCGATGGCCACGAGCGCGCGGTAGAGCGCGATCTGGCGCGGGGTGGAGGAGAGCAGGTCCTCCCCGCGCAGCACCTGGGTGATTCCCATGAGGGCGTCGTCCACCGGGTTCACCAGCGTGTACAGTGGCTTGCCGTTGGCCCGGGCCACCACGAAGTCCGGCACGGAGCCGGCCTTGAACGTGATCTCCCCGCGCACGAGGTCCGTGAAGGAGATGTCCTCGTCCGGCATGCGCAGCCGCAGCACGGGCTGGCGGCCCTCGGCGCGGAACGCGGCCTTCTGCTCGTCCGTGAGGTCGCGGTCGTAGTTGTCGTAGCCGCGCTTGGGGTCCTCACCCTTGGCGCGGTGGCGCTGCTCGACTTCGTCCGGGGTGGAGAAGTCCTCGTAGACGTACCCGCTGTCCACGAGCTTCGCCAGGACGTCCTGGTAGATCTCGCCGCGCTGGGACTGGCGGTACGGCTCGTGGGGTCCACCCACGTTCACGCCCTCGTCCCACGTGATCCCGAGCCAGTCCAGGGCGTCGAGGATCTGCTGGAAGCTCTCCTCGGAGTCGCGGGCGGGGTCGGTGTCCTCGATGCGGAAAACCAGGGTGCCGCCCGTGTGGCGGGCCCACGCCCAGTTGAACAGGGCGGTGCGGATCAGACCCACGTGCGGGGTGCCCGTGGGTGACGGGCAGAAGCGCACGCGCACGGGTGCATCGGCGGGGACGGTGGGGTGCAGAGTGGAGGCGTCGTCAGTCATGATGAGCCCATTCTACGGGTAGCGCACCCGTGGCCCCGGGCGGATGCTACCGGCGCAGTACGGTGGTGAGCTCGCCGATCCCCTCGATCTGCACCGAGAGCCGGTCCCCCTCGTCCACGGTGCCCACCCCGGCCGGGGTCCCGGTGAGGATCACGTCCCCGGGCAGCAGCGTGAACGCCTCGGACACGTAGGAGACCAGTGTGGGGACGTCGAAGATCATGTCCTGGGTGCTGCCGTCCTGCTTGAGCTCACCGTTCACGGACGAGCGCACGGACAGCGCGGAGGTGTCCAGCTCGGTCTCCACCCACGGGCCCAGCGGGCACGCGCCGTCGAAGCCCTTGGCCCGGGCCCACTGCCCGTCGCTGCGCTGGGCGTCGCGGGCGGTGAGGTCGTTCGCGGCCGTGTAGCCGAAGACGACCTCGGGCACGCGCTCCACGGGCACGTCCTTGCACATGCGCCCGATCACCACGGCCAGCTCGGCCTCGTAGGAGACCTCCTCGGTCCACGCCGGCAGCGTGACCGGGTCCCCCGGGCCGGAGACGGCGGTGTTGGGCTTGAAGAACAGCAGGGGCCGGGTGGGGACGTCGTTGCCCATCTCGGCCGCGTGCTCGGCGTAGTTGCGGCCCACGCACACGATCTTGGAGCGCGGGATCACCGGGGCCAGCAGCCGGGCCTCGGAGACCGCCACGGTGCGTTCGAGCTCCTGGACCCCCACGTAGAACGGGTCCCCCGAGAGGTAGCGCAGGGTCTCCTGCCCGGGCTCCCCGTGGACGGTGCCGTAGTGGATCTCGTTGTCGTGTGTGAACCGTGCGATGCGCATGCACACAGGCTACACAGCCGCCCCCGGTCCGTTCACGGCGGACCGGGGGCGGCTGCAGGGTCCAGGGCCGGCGCGGGCCCGGAGGCGGGTTCGACTCAGACCAGGCGGGTCAGCCAGCCGTGGGTGTCCTCGGCCCGGCCGGTCTGCACGTCCAGCAGCTGCTGACGGATGGCCATGGACACCTCACCGGGCTTCTCGTCCTCGGAGCCGATCACCTCGTCGTGGCTCAGCAGCCGGCGCACCGGGGCGATCACGGCGGCGGTGCCGCACGCGAAGACCTCGGTGAGGTGCCCGGAGCTCTTGCCCTCGCGCCACTCGTCCAGGGTGAACGCACGCTCCTCGACCTGCAGTCCGCGGTCCTTGGCGATCTGGATGACGGAGTCGCGGGTGATGCCCTCCAGGATGGTGCCGGTGAGCTCGGGCGTGACCAGGCGACCGTCGTCGAAGACGAAGAACACGTTCATGCCGCCGAGCTCCTCGACCGCTCCCCCGCGCTGCTCGTCAAGGAACAGCACCTGGCTGCAGCCGTGGGCGTCGCCCTCCATCTGGGCGATCAGCGACGCCGCGTAGTTGCCTCCGCACTTGGCGGCACCCGTTCCGCCCCTGCCCGCCCGGGCGTACGTCCCGGAGAGCCAGATGTCCACGGGCTCCACCGTGCCGAAGTAGTTGCCCGCCGGGGACGCGATCACGGAGAATAGCGCCTCCTTGGAGGGGCGCACCCCCAGGAACGGCTCGGTGCCGATCATGAACGGGCGCAGGTAGAGGGACTCGCCGTCCCCGGACGGCACCCACTTCCGGTCCTGGGACACGAGCTCGCGGATCGCGTCCACGAAGGTCTCCTCCGGCAGCGCGGGCAGGGCCAGGCGCTGGGCGGAGCGGTTCAGGCGCGCCGCGTTGGCCTCGGGGCGGAAGGTCCACACGGAGCCGTCCTCGTGGCGGTACGCCTTGAGACCCTCGAAGATCTCCTGGCCGTAGTGCAGCACGGAGGTGGAAGGGTCCAGGCTGAGCGGGCCGTAGGGCTGCAGCCGGGCGTTGTCCCAGCGGCCCGTGCCCTGCTGCACGTCACCCTGCCAGTCGATGCAGATCATGTGGTCCGTGAAGAACTTGCCGAAGCCCGGGTTCTGCAGGACGGCCTCACGCACCTCGTCGGTCGCGGGGTGCGGGTTGAGCTGCCTGACGAATTCTGTGCTCACGGTGGTTCTCCTTCGAGCGGGTTGCTGTGTCCGCGAGCCGGGGTGACGGCGCGGACGTGACGTGTGTCTCACCAGTATGCAGGGCGGCGGGGTTCGCGCCGGACAGCTACGCGCCCAGGCGCGCCACCACGTCGTCCCCCACCTGGGAGGTGGACCGCGCGGTGGTGCCGTGCTCGCGCAGGTCCTCGCGGACGGCGCGGTCGATGCGCGCGGCGAGCTCCGGGTGGCCCAGGTGCTCAAGCATCATGGCCCCGGCCAGGATGGCCGCGGTGGGCTGGGCGGTGCCGGTCCCGGCGATGTCCGGGGCCGAGCCGTGGACGGGCTCGAACATGGACGGCGCGGTGCGCTCCGCGTTGATGTTGCCGCTGGGCGCGAGACCGATTCCGCCCGTGACCGCGCCGGCCTGGTCCGTGAGGATGTCCCCGAAGAGGTTGTCGGTGACGATCACGTCGAACCGCGCCGGGTTCGTGGTCATGAAGATCGTGGCGGCGTCGATGTGCATGTAGTCCACCGTGACGTCCGGGTAATGCTGCCCGATCTCGTCGACCGTGCGCTGGTAGAGGCGGCCCGCGTTGACCAGCACGTTGTGCTTGTGCACGAGCGTGAGCTTCTTCCGGTCCCGGCTTTGCGCCAGCTCGAACGCGTAGCGCACCAGGCGGCGGACGCCGTGGGCCGTGTTCACGGAGACCTCCGTGGCGATCTCGTGCTCGGTGCCGGTGCGCAGGGTTCCACCGTTGCCCGCGTACAGCCCCTCGGTGCCCTCGCGGACCACCACGAAGTCGATGTCCCCGGGCTCGGCGAGCGGACTCGTGGTCCCCGGGTAGAGGGTGGCCGGGCGCAGGTTGATGAAATGGTCGAAGCCGAAGCGCAGCTTCAGCAGCAGGTCCCGCTCGAGGATCCCGGAGGGCACCCGCTTGTCGTTGGGGGCGGCACCCACGGCTCCGAAGAGGATCGCGTCGTGGGCGCGCAGCCGTTCCATGGTGTCGACGTCGAGCACCTCGCCCGTGGCCAGCCAGTGCTCGGCCCCCAGTGGGTACTCGGTCCTCTCCAGCGTGACACCCGCGGGTGCGGTCACGGCATCGAGCACCTTGACGGCCTCGGCCACCACCTCCGGGCCGATCCCGTCCCCGGGCAGGACGGCGATGGAGTGGCTGCGGGGACTCTCGGCTGCGGTGGTTTCACTCATGCGCCCAGGCTAGGGCCGTGATGCACCGAACATCCACATGATGAACGCTCGTTCCGCATGGTGAGACGGCAGGGCGGTCCCGGGGGGGGGGGACCCTCAGATGCCCCGCCGGGTTGACGACGACGCCCGCTCGCGCTGCGCGGACGCGGCACCTGCGGATGCGGTGCCGTCCATGGATGCGGTGCCGCGCGCGGGCACGGCCCCGTCCACGCGCAGAGTTCGGACCGCTCGCCGAGGCCCTCCTCCATGGCGATCGGCTGGATCCCGTCCCCGCGTGGAGTTCGGACCGCCCGCAGGCTGCCCCACCCCACGCAGGGTTCGGAGGTGCGCAGAGCTGGGACCGCGAGCGAGGCTCAGTCCGCGAGCGCCGCCGGCTCCTCGTAGCGCGGGAACACACCGCTGGGCTTGGGCAGCACCGTGCCGGGAGCCAGGCGCGTGCCCAGGGCGGAGAACATCCGTGCCTCGCCCTCGGGCTGGCCCAGCTGCTCCAGCAGGCGGGCCATGGAACCGGGCATCACCGGCTGCACGAGCACGGCCACGATGCGCAGCACCTCCGCGGTCACGTACAGCACCGTGGCCATGCGCTCGGGATCGGTCTTGCGCAGCACCCACGGCTCCTGCGCCGTGAAGTAGCGGTTGGCGGAGGCGATCACACGCCACACGGACTCCAGCCCGCGGTGGAAGGCGAGAGCCTCGAACGCGGACCGGTACTCGGCCACCACGTCCTCGGCCTGGGCGAGCATCGCGAGGTCCTCCGCGGTGAACTCCCCGGGCTCGGGGACCTCGCCGCCCAGGTTCTTGGCGACCATCGACAGGCTGCGCTGGGCCAGGTTGCCGAGGTCGTTGGCGAGGTCCGAGTTGATGCGCCCGGCGATCGCGTCGTGCGAGTAGTTGCCGTCCTGACCGAAGGGCACCTCGCGCAGCAGGAAGAACCGGAGCTGGTCCAGCCCGTACTCCTCGACCATGGCGTGGGGGTCGATCACGTTGCCCACGGACTTGGACATCTTCTCGCCCTGGTTGAACAGGAAGCCGTGGGCGAAGACCTTCCGGGGCAGCTCGATCCCCGCGGACATCAGGAACGCCGGCCAGTACACGGCGTGGAAGCGGGCGATGTCCTTGCCGATCAGGTGCACGGACGCGGGCCAGAACTCGCGGAACAGGGGTGCGTCCGTGTCCGGGAAGCCCAGCCCGGTGAGGTAGTTGGTCAGGGCGTCCACCCACACGTACATCACGTGGTCCGGGTTGCCCGGCACGGGCACGCCCCAGTCGAAGGTGGTGCGCGAGATCGAGAGGTCCTGCAGTCCCCCGCCCACGAAGGACGCGATCTCGTGCGAGCGGGTCTCGGGCTGCACGAAGTCCGTGCGGTACAGCTCCAGCAGGCGGTCCTGGTAGCGGGAGAGCCGGAAGAAGTAGCTCTCCTCCTCGGTCCAGGTCAGCTCCGTGCCGGTGCCGATCGAGTAGCGCTGCCCGTCCGCGCGCACTTCGGTCTCGTCCTCGGCGTAGTAGGCCTCGTCCCGCACGGAGTACCACCCGGCGTAGGTGTCCAGGTAGATGTCACCGTTCGCCGCCATCCGCCGCCACAGCTCCTGGGACGCGGCATAGTGGTCCTCGTCCGTGGTGCGGATGAAGCGGTCGTAGCCGATCTGCAGCTCGTCGTCCATCACGCGGAAGCGCTGCGAGTTGGTGTCCGCGAGCTCGCGCGGGGTGACGCCCAGCTTCTCCGCGGTCTGCTGCATCTTCTGGCCGTGCTCGTCGGTGCCGGTCTGGAACCGGGTGGCGAAACCGTCGAGGCGCTTGAAGCGCACCAGGGTGTCCGCCGCAATGTGCTCGTAGGCGTGGCCGATGTGCGGCGCCCCGTTCGGGTAGGAGATGGCCGTGGTCGCGTAGAAGGGGGTCTGCTCAGTCACCCCTCCACTCTATCGACACGCGCCCGTCCTCCCCGCCCGCTGCTCCGCTGCGCGCCAGCGCCGGACCCGGCGCCACCGCTTTCGACACCCCTGGGTTCGGCGCCACCGCGTTCGACTACGCCGGGTACGACGACGCCGCGGTGCGCGTCCCGTGGGAGGCGCACCGCGGCGTCGTCGTGGGGTGTGGCCTGACCCGCCGCCGCGGGCGACGGGTCACGCGGGCGCGGATCAGCGCGCGGCGGTGCCCTCGGTGTAGTCGGCGTCCGTCTGCTCCCACGCGAACAGCGAGCGCAGCTTGCGGCCCGTGGTCTCGATGGGGTGCTTCTCCTCCTTGGCGCGCAGCTCCTTGAACTCCTTGGCGCCGGAGGCCTGGTCCTTCATGAAGCGGTCCGCGAAGGCGCCGTTCTGGATGTCCGCGAGGACCTCCTGCATGCGCTCCTTCACGGAGGGGTCGATCACGCGGGGGCCGGAGACGTAGTCGCCGTACTCGGCGGTGTCCGAGATGGACCAGCGCTGCTTGGCAATGCCGCCCTCGACCATCAGGTCCACGATCAGCTTGAGTTCGTGGAGCACCTCGAAGTACGCGATCTCGGGCTGGTAGCCGGCCTCGGTCAGGACCTCGAAGCCGTACTGGACCAGGTGGGACATGCCGCCGCACAGCACGGCCTGCTCACCGAAGAGGTCCGACTCGGTCTCCTCGGTGAAGGTGGTCTCGATCACGCCGGCGCGGGTGCCGCCGATGCCCTTGGCGTAGGACAGGGCGAGCTGCAGAGCGTTGCCGGAGGCGTCGACCTCCACGGCCACCAGGTCCGGCACACCGCGCCCGGCCTCGAACTCGCGGCGCACGGTGTGGCCCGGGCCCTTGGGAGCCACCATGGCCACGTCCACGCCCTGGGGCGCCTCGATGTAGCCGAAGCGGATGTTGAAGCCGTGGGCGAAGAAGATCGCGTCGCCCTCCTCCAGGTTGTCCTTGATGGACTCCTCGTAGACCTGCGCCTGGACCTGGTCCGGGGTCAGGATCATGATCACGTCCGCCTCTTTGGCGGCCTCCGCGATGCTCATCACCTGCAGCCCCTCGGCCTCGGCCTTGGCGCGGGATTTCGAGCCCTCGTTGAGCCCGATGCGGACGTCCACGCCGGAGTCGCGCAGGTTCAGGGCGTGCGCGTGGCCCTGGGAGCCGTAGCCGATGATCGCCACGGAGCGGTTCTGGATGATCGAGAGGTCGGCGTCGTCGTTGTAGTAGATCTTTGCCATGAGCTTGCTCTGTCTCCTTGGGTAGCGGGTGGGGTTCTTGCGGGCCGCGGCGCCGTCGGACGGGCACCGCGGCCGGGTCTCGTGGGCCCGTTCGCCGGCGCGAACGGGCGGTGGGTCAGTGCCGCAGGGCGCGGTCGGACATGGACTTGGGGCCGCGGCCCAGGGCCACCGTGCCGGCCCGGACAATCTCCCGGATGCCGAAGGGCTCCAGGACATCGAGCAGCGCGTGGATCTTGTCCCGGGAGCCCGTGGACTCGATCACCACGGACTCGGTGGAGACGTCCACGATGGTGGCGCGGAACAGGTCCGCGGCCTGCGTGACCTGCAGCCGGGTGGAGGCGTCTGCACGGACCTTGACCATGATGTGGTCCCGCTGCACGGAGGCCTCCGGAGCCAGCTCCACGATCTTGATCACGTTGACCAGCTTGTTCAGCTGCTTGGTCACCTGCTCCAGCAGCTCGCCGTCCGCGTCCACCACCACGGTGATCCGGGAGATCCCGGGCAGCTCCGTGGGGCCCACGGCGAGCGAGTGGATGTTGAAGGCGCGGCGGGCGAAGAGCCCGGCCACCCGGGTCAGCACGCCCGGCTTGTCCTCCACCAGAACGGAAAGAGTGTGTCGGCTCATCGATCAGTCCTCCGTCTTCCACTCGGGAGTCATGTTGCGGGCGATCTGGATCCGGTCGTTGGAGACCCCCGAGGGGACCATGGGCCACACCATGGCGTCCGCCGAGACCACGAAGTCGATCACCACGGGGCGGTCGTTGATCTCCAGCGCCTGTTGGATGGTGGCGTCCACGTCCTCGTCGCGCTCGCAGCGCAGGGCCGCGCACCCGTAGGCGTCCGCGAGCTTCACGAAGTCCGGGATCCGGCGGGAGTTGTGACCGGTGTTCAGCTCGGTGTTGGAGTACCGGCCGTCGTAGAACAGGGTCTGCCACTGCCGCACCATGCCCAGCGAGGAGTTGTTGATCACGGCCACCTTGATGGGGATGTCGTTGATCACGCACGTGGCCAGTTCCTGGTTGGTCATCTGGAAGCAGCCGTCCCCGTCGATGGCCCACACCACGCGGTCCGGCTGGGCCACCTTGGCGCCCATGGCCGCGGGGACCGCGAAGCCCATGGTGCCCAGCCCGGCAGAGTTCAGCCACTGCCGGGGGCGCTCGTAGTCCACGAACTGGGCGGACCACATCTGGTGCTGCCCCACCCCGGAGGCGTACACGGCCTCGGGTCCGGTGAGGGCGGAGATCCGCTCGATCACGTGCTGCGGGCTGCCGTGGCCGTCGTCGGTGCGGGTGTACCCCAGGGGGTAGGTCTCCCGAAGCGAGTCCAGGGCCTGCCACCACGTGCTCAGGTCCGGCGCGCCGGTCTCCTCGAACTCCTGGCGCACGGCCTGGGTGAGGTCCGGGATCACCGTGGCCAGGTCCCCCACGATGGGCACGTCCGCGAGCCGGTTCTTGGAGATCTCGGCGGGGTCGATGTCCGCGTGGATCACGGTGGCATGGGGGGCGAACGTGTCCAGCTGCCCGGTCACGCGGTCGTCGAAGCGCGCACCCAGGGTGATCAGCAGGTCCGCCTGCTGCATCGCGTAGACCGCCGGCACCGTGCCGTGCATCCCGGGCATGCCCAGGTTCTGGCGGTGCGAGTCCGGGAAGATCCCGCGGGCGGTCAGCGTGGTGACCACGGGGGCTCCCGTGAGCTCCGCCAGCTCCATGAGCTCGGCCGGGGCGTCGGCGCGCATGGCCCCGCCGCCCGTGTACAGCACCGGACGCTGGGCCTCGGCGATCAGCCGTGCGGCCTCCTTGATCTGCTTGGAGTGGCCCCGAGTCACAGGACGGTAGCCGGCGAGCTCCACGTGCGGCGGCCAGCTGAAGGTCATCTCCCCCTGCTGGGCGTCCTTGGCCACGTCCACCAGCACCGGGCCCGGGCGGCCCGTGGACGCCAGGTGGTAGGCCTCGGCGAGGACGCGCGGGATCTCCTGCGCGTCGGTCACCAGGTAGGAGTGCTTGGTCACGGGCATGGTCATGCCCACGATGTCCGCCTCCTGGAAGGCGTCGGAGCCGATCGAGGAGCTGGCCACCTGGCCCGTGATGGCCAGCATGGGGATGGAGTCCATGTTGGCGTCGGCCAGGGCCGTGACCAGGTTGGTGGCTCCCGGCCCCGAGGTCGCGAGGCACACCCCCACGCGGCCCGAGGCGAGCGCGTAGCCCTCCGCGGCGTGTCCGGCGCCCTGCTCGTGGCGCACCAGCACGTGGTTGATCTTGTCCGTGTCCAGCAGGGGGTCGTACGTGGGCAGGATCGCCCCGCCGGGCAGCCCGAACACGTCCGTGACACCGAGCATCTCGAGCGAGCGGATGATGGCCTGCGAGCCCGTCATCTGCTCGGGGGCGACGGCGTCGGCGGCCGTGCCGGTGAGACGCACCCGGTCCGAGTCCGCGGACTGGGCCGTGGGTCCGGACGGCGTGCGCCGCTGGGCCATCACCGCCGGTGAGATCGGCTGGTCCTTGCTCATGGTGCTGTGTCCTTTGCGTGCGTGGTGGCGACTGTGCCGGTCGGGGTGGTGTCCGGCGAGGGGCGGGGGTGGTGCCCCGGTACATGAAAAAGGCCCTGTCCACGGGTTCCGTGGGCCGAGGGCCTTGGCGGTGTGCGCGTCGAAGCTCCTCAGGCCGGTCGTCCGATGAGGACGACCAGTACGAGGTCCCGAATGATGCGCTGTGCCGAATTCATGACCTCATCGTGTGACGCAGCCAACCCCCGTGTCAAACTGCGGACACCCCGTCTCACATCGTGAAACCCCCGCGCTTCACCAGGAACTGCGGGGCGCGCCCCTGCCGGATCAGCTCCAGCTGCTCCAGGATCAGCCGCCGGACGCGCGGCCGGTAGGACACGTTGGAGCCGCCCACGTGGGGCAGCACGATGGAACCGGCCGCGCCCATGAGCGGGTGGTCCCCCGGGAGGGGCTCCGGGTCCACGACGTCCAGGGCGCAGCGCAGCCGGCCCGCGAGCACCTCGGAGGTCAGGGCGTCCGTGTCGAGCACCGGTCCGCGGCCCACGTTGACCACCAGGGCGTCGTCGGGCAGCAGCCGCAGCAGCCGCTCACCCACGAGCCCCGCGGTGGAGTCGTTCAGGGGCAGCGCGAGCACCAGGATGTCCGTGCGGGGAAGGATCCCGGGCAGCCCGGCGATGCCGTGCACGTGGCCGGAGGCGTCGTCGCGGGCGGTGGAGGCCACGCGGGTGAGGTCCACCTCGAAGGGCTCGAGCCGTGCGGCCACCGCACGCCCGATCTCCCCGACCCCCACCAGGGTGACCCGGGAGTCGGCGACGGCGCGGGAGAAGAAGGACCTGTACACGCCCTCGTGCTGCTGCAGCACGGCACGGTCCAGGTGGCGCTGGGCGGCAATGATGAGCCCCAGTGCGATCTCCGCCGTGCCGGCCGCGTGCACCCAGCCGGCCGCGGCGAGAGCGGTGCCGTCCCCGAGGAGCTCGGGCACGCCGTCGTAGCCCGTGGACTGCAGCTGGAGCAGGCGCACGTGCTCCAGGACCGAGGGGTCCCTGCGCCAGCGGCTGCTGTAGTAGGGGGCCACCGCGATGTCCACGTCCTCCCGGGCGCAGCCCTGCGGCTCCCCCTCCAGGTCCCACAGCACGCACCGGAAGTCCTCGGTCACGGCACTGATCTCGTCGAAGAGCCGCTGCTCGGGGAGCGAGATCACGCGCAGCGGGGACGAAGGGGCACGGGAGGTCGAGTCGCTCATGGGCCCGATTCTACGGTGGGCGGCCCCGCACGGACGCCGCCCGTGAGCCGCCCCCACCCCCTCGGAGACCGGATTTGACTCCCCCCGCCGGACTGCTAAAGTTGTCTCTCGTTGCGAGGGAGAAAGCAACGGCGAGAGCCGGAGCAACCACCCGAACAGCACCCGCGCCTCTAGCTCAATTGGCAGAGCAATTGACTCTTAATCAATGGGTTCAGGGTTCAAGTCCCTGGGGGCGCACCACCTGGAAGCCGGATCGCTGCACGCGGTCCGGCTTCCGTCATGTCCGGACACCATCCGGTGCAGGAACCGCGTGCCGTTCGACCGCGAACGCCACCGTTCTGTGCAGCGCGGGTGGGGCCCCAGACGGGCGGCACGTCTCGGCGCGCCGGTGCAGCGCAGCGAAGGGGCGGAATGCGCGGGCGAAAACTGTCGCGACCCCGCCGTGGTGGAAGAGACTCGCACCCGGGGCGTGGCCACGGCGGTCAGTGCGATGCCGCGGCGGCGCCGGTCAACGAGCTGCGGTGCCCCGCCCCTCAGTCTCCTGAGCCCCGGCACCTCGGGCGCCAGCATCCTGAACACCGGTCTCCCCCGAGGCGTCCGCACCGCACGCGGTACGGTCCTCCTGGACCTCCATGCGCCACCGTGCACCGCCGAGGGTCGAGATGATCTCCATGAGCCGGCACCGGAACTGCTCGTCCGAGCCGTCATCCCCTCCGAGCAGGTCCTGCTCGATGCTCGCGGCGTCCGCGAGCACCTGCTCCCCCGCCGGCGAGATGCTCACCACGTGGGAGCGGCGGTCCCGTTCGCTCCGGGACCGGGTGACGTGGCCGTGGGACTCGAGCCGGTGCAGGGTCTTGCCCATGGTCTGCGCCTGGACCCGCACCTGGTGGGCGAGCTGGGCCTGGGTCATGCTGCCCTCGCAGCGCAGGACGTCCAGTGCCATGACTCCCGCGTGGGTCACCCCGAGCGAGGCGAGCTCCTCGTTCCACGCGTGCTCCACAAGTCGTGCCGCCGTGGACAGCAGACGGTTCGTGGGCCACGGGTTCCTGTGGGGCATGTGCTGATTGTATCCACTCGGTGTGCTTCGGTTGCATTACAGTACAGTGGCGATTTAGTCAACTCCGGGCGGGTGCACACCTCTCGGCGTCACCGTCGGTGTCGCGCCGCTGCGGCGCCCGGCACGCCCCCGCGTGCGGAGCATCCCCCGTCCCGGACGTGACAAGCTCGTCCTGCACCCCTGCACTGTACGCGAGGACGCGTCCATTAGGGAACATCTGTCACCAGAGGAAGGACCCCACCATGACCTCTCGCCTGAGCCCCGGCGACACCGCCCCCGACTTCACCCTCCCGGACGCCCACGGCGGGCACCTGTCGCTGGCCGACCTGCGGGGCGAGCGCGCCGTCCTGCACTTCTACCCGCGGGCCGCCACGCCCGGCTGCACCACGCAGGCCTGTGACTTCCGGGACAGTCTGGCGTCCCTCGGTGCCGCCGGGTACCGGGTGGTCGGCATCTCCGCGGACGCCCCCGAGGCCCTCGCCCGCTTCTCGACCGAGCACGACCTCGGCTTCCCCCTGCTCTCCGACCCGGACCACCGCGTGGTCGAGGCCTACGGGGCGTGGGGCGAGAAGAAGAACTACGGCAAGGTCTACGAGGGCCTGATCCGCTCCACCGTGGTGCTGGACGAGCACGGCACGGTGGACCTCGCGCAGTACAACGTGCGCGCCAAGGGGCACGTGGCCAAGCTGCGACGGGACCTGGGGCTGGATTCCTGAGGCCGCGGCGTCGTCGTCCCCCGCGAGCACCCGCGGCGGGCGCGCCCCGACTGGTTAGGATGGGGGACGATCTCGGGGCCGCGGGCGCTCGCCCGCCCGTGCCCCAGGACTGCGCGAGTGGTGGAACTGGCAGACACGCAGGATTTAGGTTCCTGTGCCCCAGGGCGTGCGGGTTCGACTCCCGTCTTGCGCACGACGACGCACGGGGTGCCCGACACCGCCGGGCACCTCGAGGAGACGGCGGCAGAAAGGGCGTGCGGTGATCGCTGAGAACGCTTTCGGGCGGCGCACGTTCCTGGCCGCCGCGGGTCTCGGCCTCGCGCTGGCCGGGTGCGGCGAGCGCGGCGGCAGCCCGTCGGTGCCGAACGGCACGTTCGTGCTCGCCCACGCCGCGGCGCCCACCGGGCTGGACCCGTCCCGGCAGAACTCGCAGGAGACCTCACGGATCTCCACGCAGATCCTCGAGGGCCTCGTGAGCGCGGACCGTTCCACGGGCGAGCCCGCGCCAGGACTCGCCGAGTCCTGGGAGATCGCGGACGACAAGCGCTCCGTGACGTTCACCCTGCGGGACGACGTCCGCTTCCACGACGGCACCGAGCTCGACGCTGCCGCGGTCAAGGCCAACTTCGACAAGTGGCGGGCGCAGGCCGAGTCCGGCGAGCCGTGGGCGCACCGCAGCGCGTTCGCCACCACCTTCCGCCACGGCTACACGGATCCAATGGTGTCCACGTCCTACGCCAGCGTGGAGGTCCGGGACGAGCGCACCGTGGTCCTCACGCTCACCCGCCCGTACAGCCCCCTGCTCTCCGCGCTCACGCAGCCGGCCTTCGGCATCGCCTCCCCCGGCAGCATCGAGGCGGGCACCGAGGACGAGCACCCGGTGGGCACGGGCCCGTTCCGCTTCGACTCCGCCTCGGGGACCTCTGTGAAGCTGGTGTCCAACGAGCGCTACTGGGGGGACCTCGGCCAGGTGGGTTCCCTGGAGATGCGGGTGATCCCGGACGCCGAGGTGCGCTGCGCGGCCCTGCTGGGCGGAGAGGTGGACGCGTACGACCTGGTCGGCCTGGACGACTTCGCCCCCCTCGCCCGGGAGGGCGTGCAGGTGCTCTACCGGGACCCCTACGCCGTGTCCTACCTGGGGCTCAACCAGCGCGTGCCGGCCCTCAGGGACGTCTCCGTCCGCCGCGCCGTCGCCGCGGCGATCGACCGCCGCGCCCTCGCCACCTCCCTGTTCCCCAACGGCACCAACGTGGCGGACCAGTTCGTGCCCGCGCGCTTCAACGTCAACGGCGAGCACCTGCAGCTGCCGGGCTACGACCCCCAGCACGCCCAGGACCTGCTCCGGGGCAGCGCGTACAAGGGTGAGCGGCTGAGGTTCTGCTACCCCCGCAACACCTCGCGCATGTACCTGCAGGAGCCGGAGCGCGTCTACGCCCAGATCTCCGCGCAGCTCACGCGCGCGGGATTCCGCATCACCCCCGTGCCCGTGGACTGGGAGGACGGCTACGTGGAGACCGCCACCGACCCCGGGGCGGACCACGCGCTGAGCCTCCTGGGCTGGAGCGGCAGCTTCCGGGACCCGGACAGCTTCATGGGGCCCCTGCTGGGCTCCTCGCAGGCACGGCTGGGCTGCGACGACGCCGGGCTGAGCACCGCGGTCAACCGCGCCGCCGCCATGGCCCAGGGAGATCCGCGCACCGCGTCCTACAAGGCACTCAACGACCGCGTGTCCGAGGTGGTCCCTGCGGTCCCGCTGTCCCACCCCGTCTCCGCGGTGGCCGTGAACTCCCGCGTGGTGAACTTCCCCCTGACCTCCACGGGCTTCGAACGGTTCAACGAGATCCAGCTCTCCTGAGGCGCCCGAGGCCCCCGTCGCACGTTGGGAGTTGGCCGGGGCTGGGGATACCCTGGACGACGAACACCGGGGCGCAGTGCCGCGCCCACCCTGCACGCACGGGAGAAACAGTGACATCACCTCAGCCCACCGAAACCGCCGACGTAGTCCTCGTGGGCGCCGGCATCATGAGCGCCACGCTGGCCACGCTGCTCAACGACCTCCAGCCCGAGTGGAGGATGCTCGTGCTGGAGCGCCTGGACGCCGCCGGGCTCGAGAGCTCCAACGCGTGGAACAACGCCGGCACCGGCCACTCGGCCCTGTGCGAGCTCAACTACGCCCCGCAGGCCGCGGACGGCACCGTCAGCGCGGAGAAGGCGCTGACCATCAACGAGCAGTTCCAGGTGACCCGCCAGCTGTGGAGCTCCCTCGTGGAGAACGGCACGCTGGAGGACCCGAACACCTTCATCAACCCCGTGCCGCACGTGTCCATGGTCTTTGGCGACGACCACGCCGACTACCTCCGGGCCCGCTACGACGCGTTCAAGCCCAACAAGCTCTTCGAACGCATGGAGTTCACCGAGGACCGCGACCTCATCGCCCAGTGGGCGCCCCTGACCATGCACGGTCGCGGCGCCGGACGCGTGGCGGCCACCTTCGCTCCCGAGGGCACGGACGTGGACTTCGGCGCGCTGACCAACCAGCTGCTGAACCACCTGCAGGGCCGCAACATCACCGTGGAGTACGGCCAGGAGGTCACCACCCTGGACCGCCAGAGCGACGGCTCCTGGCTCGTGTCCGTGGTGGACCGCCTCAACAGCGACAACAACCGCGTGATCCGCGCGGGCTTCGTGTTCCTGGGCGCGGGCGGCGGCGCCCTGCCGCTGCTGCAGAAGTCCAAGATCAAGGAGGCCAAGGGCTACGGCGGCTTCCCCGTGTCCGGGCTGTTCCTGCGCAACACGGATCCCACCGTGACCGCCCAGCACAACGCCAAGGTCTACGGCCAGGCCTCCGTGGGAGCCCCGCCCATGTCCGTGCCCCACCTGGACACGCGCTACGTCAACGGCCGGCGCGCCATCATGTTCGGCCCGTACGGCGGTTTCAAGCCCAACTTCCTCAAGCACGGCTCCCTGCTGGACCTGCCCAAGAGCGTGCGCGCGCACAACCTGTACCCCATGACCCGCGCGGGCATGGCCAACCTGGACCTCGTGAAGTACCTGGTGGGCGAGCTGACCAAGACCCGTTCGCAGCGCATCGACGCCCTCCACGAGTACTACCCCACCGCGGAGGAGTCCCAGTGGGAGCTGATCGAGGCGGGCCAGCGTGTGCAGGTCATGAAGTCCGATCCCCAGAAGGGTGGCGTGCTGCAGTTCGGCACGGAGCTGGTCACCAGCGCGGACGGCTCCATCGGCGCGCTGCTGGGGGCCTCCCCCGGTGCCTCCACCGCCGTGCCGATCATGCTGAACCTGCTGTCCAAGTGCTTCCCCGCCAAGATGTCCGAGTGGGAGCCCCGGATCAAGGAGCTCATCCCCGCCTACGGCCGCAAGCTCAACGACGATCCCCGCCTCGCGGACGAGATCATGGGCCACACCGCCTCGGTGCTCGGCATCAAGTAGCACCCAGACCGACCGTCTCCACGCGGGGGTCGTTGCGCATCGTGCGCGACGGCCCCCGCGTCGTCGTGTGCCCCCTTGGGTGGACAGACCCGGGTGGTCCGGCCAGAAGTGTGGACACCCACGGCCGGAAATGCACGGGGGCGCGCTCGTAACATGTAGATAACGTTCATAGGGGGTGAACGTTGCTACTAGGGGGAAATGTATGTCGTCAAGGGGGAGTATCGAGGCGTGGGATGCTTTGAGCCGCTGTCATGTGTCGGTGACCCGGCAGCTGCAGCGGGACGTGGACCTGCAGGGCCTGTCGCGCCGTGAGTTCGAGGTGCTGGCCACGCTGCACGGCGCCGACCGCGGCGGGCTCAGACTGCGGGACCTCAACAGCCACGTGCTGCTGACGCAGTCCAGCCTGTCCCGGATGCTCGAACGCCTCGAGAACAAGGGCCTCGTGACCCGCCGCCAGGACTCGCAGGACCTGCGGGGCGTGCGGGTGGCCCTGACCGAGGCCGGGGGCCGGCTCTACGAACGGATCTCCGCGGACAACGACCAGAAGGTCGCGGACGTCATGAGCACCGCTCTCGACGCCCAGGAGATCAGAGTGCTCACGCGGCTCAGCGAGCGCATACACCAGTACGCGCTCTCGCTGTCCCGCTGAGCGCCGGCTCGGCCCGCAACGGGCCGGCCGGGCCCGAGTCCCGTCCGCTCACCGCCCACCCGCGCCGCACTGCGGCACCGCACCGCGCCCGTGAACCGTTCACGGGCGCGGTGCTGCATCCGGAGGTGTTCGAGGGACCGCGGGGCGGGAAGTCAGTACACTGCTCGGAGCACCTGCGTCCAGCAGACACCCCTCGAGAGGACCCCCATGACCGACCAGCACCTGGAGTCCACCGCGGCCCGGGACGACGCCGCGCCCCACCCGGACCACGACTCCAAGCCCGACTCCCCCGGCAAGCTCAAGGGCCAGTCCTGGGGGTACGTGTTCAAGCGCGCGCTGTCCGAGTTCACCAAGGACGGCTGCACCGATCTCGCGGCGTCCCTGACCTACTTCGCCGTGCTCTCCGTCTTCCCGGCCCTGCTGGCGCTCGTCTCGCTGCTGGGCGTGTTCGGCCAGGGCGAGGCAACCACCAAGGCCATCCTGGACTTCCTGAACCAGTACGCCCCGTCCGCGCTCGTGGAGCTGCTCTCCGATCCCATCTCCCAGCTCACCACGCAGTCCGGAGCGGGACTCGCGCTGGTGGTCGGCATCGTGGGCGCCCTGTGGACCGCGTCCGGGTACACCGGGGCGTTCTCCCGGGCCCTGAATCGCATCTACGAGGTCTCCGAGGGGCGCCCCTTCTGGAAGCTCAAGCCCGTGATGCTGCTCGTCACCCTGATCGTGGTGCTCATCGTGGCCGCCGTGATGGTCATGGTGCTGCTCTCTGGCGACCTCGCCCAGACCCTGGGTGACGCCGTGGGGCTGGGCTCCACCGCCGTGACCGTGTGGAACTGGGTCAAGATCCCCGTGGTGCTGCTCCTGCTGGTGCTGCTGATCGCCATCCTGTTCTACGCGACCCCCAACGTGCAGCAGCCCAAGTTCCGCTGGATGAGCCCCGGTGCGGCCATCTCCCTGGTGTTCATGATCGTCGCCGGTCTGGCGTTCGCGTTCTACGTGGCGAACTTCGCCAAGTACAACGCCACGTACGGGGTCATCGGCTCCGTGATCATCCTGCTGCTGGGGCTGTGGATCATGAACAACGCGCTGCTGTTCGGGGCTGAGGTGGACGCCGAGCTCGAGCGCGGCCGCCAGCTGCAGGGCGGGATCCGCGCCGAGGAGACCATCCAGCTGCCCCCGCGTGACACCGCCCAGGTGGAGAAGCTGCGCGCCAAGGAGGAGAAGCTCGAGGCCGAGGGTCGCAAGATCCGGCTGCACACCGAGCACGTGGACTACTCCAAGCCCTCGCAGGACTGACACCCGGCCGGTCGGCCCGCCACCCACGCGGTGCGCCGACCACGGACGGGGCGTGACAGGGGCCCGCACGGTCGAGACCGTGCGGGCCCCTTCGCGTGTCCCCGGGGGTGTTTCCCCGAGCGCCCGCCGCCTCGGGAGCGGGTTGGCGCCCGCCCCGGGCTTTCGCGTGCACCGGGGCCCCTCGCGTGCCAGGCCCTCCCGCGCACCCTGGGCTTCTCGCATGCCAGGTGCCCCCGCGTGTCGACGCCGCCCGGTGCCGGACCCGGGTCGGCCGCGGTGTTCGCCGGTCGGCGAACCGCGCGGGGCCCGGGTGCCGCGAAACCGGGCACCGCGCATACTGGGAGGGACAACCAACCGAGCACCCTGACGGAGGCAATCGCATGCACAAGGTCAAAGGCGTAGTGGCGCTGGAGAAGGACGCCCCGGCGTCCGTGGAGACCATCCTGGTCCCGGATCCGGGGCCCGGGGAGGCCCTCGTGGACGTCCTCACGTGCGGGGTGTGCCAGACGGACCTGCACTACAAGGTGGGCGGTGTCGGGGAGGACTTCCCGTACCTGCTGGGCCACGAGGCCACCGGCGTGGTCAGCGCCGTGGGTGAGGGCGTCACCGAGGTCTCCGTGGGCGACCACGTAATCCTCAACTGGCGGGCCGTGTGCGGCGAGTGCCGCGCGTGCCGCCGGGGTGAGCCCTGGTACTGCTTCGACACCCACAACGCCACGCAGAAGATGACCCTTGAGGACGGCACCGAGCTGGAGCCCGCGCTGGGGATCGGCGCGTTCGCCGAGAAGACCCTCGTGGCCGCAGGCCAGTGCACCCGCATCGAGACCCCCCTCGAGGACGAGCAGTACGCGGCCGTGGGTCTGCTGGGCTGCGGCGTGACCGCGGGCATCGGCGCGGCCATCAACACCGGCGCCGTGAAGCGCGGGGAGTCCGTGGCCGTGATCGGCTGCGGCGGTGTGGGCACCGCGGCCATCGCGGGTGCCGCACTGGCCGGCGCCACCACGATCATCGCCGTGGACGTGGACGACGAGAAGCTGCGCACCGCCCAGCGGCTCGGCGCCACGCACACCGTCAACTCCCGCTCCGCGGACGCCGTGGAGGGCATCCGCGAGCTCACCGGCGGGTTCGGGGCGGACCTCGTGATCGACGCCGTGGGTGTCGCGGACACCTTCATGCAGGCGTTCCGGGCCCGCGACCTCGCGGGGCGTGTGGTGCTGGTGGGGGTTCCGAACCCGGGCACCACGGTGGACCTGCCGCTGGACGAGGTGTTCTCCCGGGGAGGCTCCGTCAAGTCCGCGTGGTACGGGGACACGTTGCCCTCCCGCGACTTCCCGATGCTCGTGGACCAGTACGTCCTCGGTCGTCTGGACCTCGACGCCTTCGTGTCGGAGCGCATCGGCCTGGAGGACGTCGAGGCGGCGTTCGACACCATGCGCTCCGGCAAGGTGCTGCGCTCCGTGGTGGAGCTGGCACGGTGAGCGCCCACCCGGAGACCGTCCTCACCGATCCCAGCGGTGGCGTGACCGTCCAGAAGTGCGTGACCGAGGGGACCTTCAACCTCGACGGCGGCTGCTGGGAGGTGGAGAACAACGTGTGGATCGTCGGTGGCGCCGCCGAGTGCGTGGTCATCGACCCCGCGCACGACCCGGACGCGGTGATCGCCGCGGTCGGTGAGCGCACCGTGACCCACGTGCTGCTCACGCACGGCCACGACGACCACATCAAGGCCGTCCGGGACTTCGTGGAGCAACTGGGCACGGACGCCCCGGTGCTCATGAGCCACGAGGACCTCATGCTGTGGCATGACGTCCACCCGCAGGGTCCCGAGCCCGAGCCGCTGCACGACGGTCAGCAGCTGGTGACCGGGACCGTGGAGTTCACGGTGCTGGCCACGCCGGGGCACTCCCCCGGCTCCGTGGTCTTCCACGCCCCGCAGCTCGGGGAGCACGGCGTGATCTTCACCGGGGACACCCTCTTCCAGGGTGGTCCGGGCGCCACGGGACGCTCGTACTCGGACTTCCCCACGATCATTGCCTCGATCGAGAAGCGGCTCCTCACCCTCCCGGAGGACACCCTGGTGCTCCCCGGGCACGGCGACGCCACCACCGTGGGCGAGGAGAAGCCCCACCTTGGCGAGTGGATCGCCCGCGGCCACTGAGCCGACGCCGACGCGCCCCCGAGCGCGTCGGCCCGACCACCGGCCGGGTGGCGTTCCGGGCGTTGCCCGACGACGCCGCCGCGGAACCGCCGAGCGAGAACACGGTTCCGCGGCGGCGTCGTGCTGTGCGGAGGGGTTGGGCTGGGTTGTGCTGAGTGGTTGAGCTGGGCGCTGACGTCGCGGGGCAGTTGAACCCGCCGGATTGGTAGGGCCGGGCAGGGTGCTTGAGCCGGGCATCGACGTCATGCGGGGCGCACGCGTGCGCGGTGGCGTGACGCCGCGGCGGCATCGTGCCCAACCGCGGAGTGGCTCGGGTACCGGCCGCTCAGATCCTGGGATCGGGGCCGGGGGTGCGTCGCAGTCCGTAGCAGAACACGAGGGCGGACCCCAGCAGGGCCATGGCGGCGGCCACGGGGATCATCGCCGCGGACATGTAGTCCCACCGCACCCCGAGGTACGCGCACACGATCAGCCCCACGGCCGTGGCCGCGCCGGTGGCGATGTTCATGAGGGCCACGAGTCCGAGGTAGCCGCGGGCCATGTCCACCTGGCCCGCGCAGCTGTGGATGCACAGCAGGCACGGGCCGGAGAAGAAGCCGACCGCCATGAGCACCAGGGCGTAGCCGAGCGCGCCGGAGGGCCCGGACAGCAGCATGGAGGTCAGCAGCGCGCCGGTGGCCACGAGCACCCACATGTTGGCCGCCGTGACCCGGTGCCGGAAGCGCACGGCCAGCGTGGAGCCCACCGCTGCCCCGAAACCGAGCAGCGCGTACATGACCCCCATGCTTTCCACGGTGTCCAGGGACACCGAGTACACCGCAAGGCAGCCCTGGGCCGCGCCCAGCAGCGCGTTGAGTGCCGCGATCCCGTAGAGCACCCCGTGGCGCAGCCGGAACGCGGTGCGCCGCTGCGCGCGGGTGGGCCAGTGGTCCTGGCGCCACAGGTGCACGGGCATGTTGGCCTGCGGCTGACGCGCCGAGGGGTGCAGCACGAACAGCAGCATGATGAGCACGGACAGGATCGCCGAGGCCCGCAGCACGGACGAGGGGCCGGCCAGCACCGCCAGCAGTCCCGTGAGCGCGGCGCCGAGCACGGTGGCCAGGGCCTCGTTGACGGATTCGCGCCGCATCGCGGCCCCGAAGGCCCCGGGGCGCTCTTCCCCGGCGAAGACCGACGCCCACCGCAGTCGCGCGGCGAGGCCCATGGGTGCGAGCGACAGGCCGGCCACGAAGAACGGGGCGAACTGGCCCGCGGCGTCCCAGGTGGTGGAGACCGCGCTGACGTCCACGCGGGAGAGCTGCCACATCACGATGCCCTGGATCACGGAGATCGCCGCGAGCGCCCACAGCCGCCACCGGACCGTGGCGAACACGGCCATGCCCAGCCCGCACACGGCCATGCCCAGACACAGGGCCGCGGCCCCGAGCGCCGCGGCCCACGCAGAGGAGGCCGAGACGGCGAGCCACGTGAGCACGCCCAGCGGGGCCATGACCTGCGGAAGGCGCAGCAGCAGCGTGATGGTGCTCAGCTGGAGGTCGCTGCCGATCCGTCCGACGCGGGGAGCCCGGGCTGCGGAGGACGGCGCGCGGTCACGGGTGGTGGAGTTCACGAGCGTCAGCCTACGCGGGAGACCACGGGTCCGCCTCGATGCCGAGGTGGGAGCCCTGGGGGGTCTTAGTCACGACCAGTTGCGTGTCGATCCGCTGCTTCATCTCGCTGACGTGGGACACCACGCCGATCACCCGTCCGTCACGGCGCAGCCCGTCGAGGGTTTCCAGCACCTGCTCCAGGGTCTGCTCGTCCAGGGAGCCGAAACCCTCGTCCACGAACAGCGTGTCGATGTCCCGGCCACCGGCCTCCGCCCGCACCACGTCCGCGAGCGCGAGGGCCAGCGCGAGGGAGGTGAAGAAGGACTCACCCCCGGACAGCGTCTCGGTGCCGCGGCGCACACCGGTCCAGGAGTCGTCGATCTCGAGGCCGAGCCCCGACTTGCCGCCGCCCCGGGTCTGGTCCGTGTGCACCAGGGTGAAGCGGCCGGAGGACATGCGGCTGAGGTGCTCGGAGGCCACGGCGGCCACCTGCTCGAGCTTGGCCGCGAGCACGAACGAGGTCAGGGTCATGCGCAGGGAGTTCTCGGAGGACGTGGCGGTGGCCACGTCCGCGAGACCGCCGAGCGTGGCCGCGCGCTCCCGGATGCCGCGGTGGCGGGTGTCCTGGTCCGGGATCTGGCTCGCGGTGGCGGTGATGTCCTCGACGAGGGCGTGCAGACCCCCGAGCTGCCGGGTGAGCCGGTCACGCAGCATGTCCAGATCGTCGCGCGCGAGGGCCGCGCGGGCCAGGGCGGCGTCGGAGAGTTCCTCGCGTTCCGGCCCGTCGAGGGCCGCGGCGCGGCGCATCTCCTCCGTGGCGAGCTCGGCGTCGAGGGCGGCGGCATCCCGCTCGTGGGCCTCCCACCAGGTCCGGAGCTCCCGGGCCTCCCCCGGTTCCAGCAGTGCGCGGGAGACGTCCGCCGCGCCGTCGAACGGTGAGGCGGACACCGCGCGTTCCAGAGCGTGCGTGCTGAGTCGGGCGTGCTCCCGGGCCTGCTCGTGCGCCCTGTGGGCGCTCTCCCAAGCGTCGAGGTGCTCCAGCAGCTGCTCGGCGTGCTCCAGGAACCGCGGGGCGTCCCTGAAGCCTCGCAGGCTCTGCGCGAGCTGCTCGCGCTCACGGTCGCAGTGCTGCGCCGCCGCGTCCACCCGGATCCGTGCGCTGGCGGCCTCGGCACTCGTGCTCGCAGCACGTTCCTCCACCTCGGCGAGCGTCTCGCGCCCCGAGGCGACCGCGCGGGCGGTGCGCTCCGCCCGCTCGAGCCGCGCGACGAGCTCGGTCTCCTCCTCGGCGGCCCGCCGTGCGCGTTCCACCACGGCGTCGAGATCCTCCTCCGCCCCGCGTCCCAGGGCCTCGGCGGCGGCGTGCTGGGCCCGCTGCCACGTGGCGTGGGAGGCATCCGCGGTGTCCTGTGCGGCGTCCCGTGCGGCCCGGGCACGCTCCAGGTCCGCCACCGTGACCTCGTCACCCGGAGTCGCGGTGGCCGGTTCGGGGTGGCACGTGGAACCGCACACCGGGCACGGTGCCCCCGGTGCCAGCTCCTCGGCCAGCGCCGAGGCCGCGTGCTCGAAGCGCAGCGCCTCCAGCCGCTCCACGTGACGGGCGGCCTCCCGGCGGGCGGTCTCGTCCCGCTCGTAGTCCCGGCCCCGCTGCTCCGCCGTGGCCCTGGCGTGCTCGTAGTCCCGGCTCGCCTCCACCGCGGCCCGTGCACTGCGGGCCCGCTCTCGCACGAGGGCTTCGTCCCTGGTGTCCGAGCGCAGCTGCTCCAGGTCGTGCTCCCGTTCGGCGAGGGCCACGCGTTCGCCCTCCATCCGCTCCCGCAGCTGCTGCTCCGCCCCCTCCAGCTGCTGCAGGTGCCGGGTCTCGCGCTCCATGTCGGCCCGGTCCCGCTCCAGGGCCCCGGCCCGTTCGACGGCCCGGCGGGCCGCCTCCCGCGCGGCCACGGCGGCATCGCGCAACGACGCCGAGAACGTCCTCGCCGCCAGCTGCTCGTCCAGCAGCGGGGCGTGCTCCGCCAGCACCTGGCGGCCGGAGCGCCCCGGCGGGCTCTGCGGGGCGAGTTCGGTGCGGAGATCGCTGACGCGCTGCGCCGCCTCCGTCTCCTCCCGGGTGGCCGTGCGAGAGGCCTGGACGACGTCCTGGAGCTGGTGCGCGGCGTCGTGCTCCTGCAGCGTGCGGGCGGCGTCCTGCGCGCGCTCGTGCTCCTCGGACAGTTTTTCGCGCCGTCGGGTGAGGCTGTCGAAGTGGTCCAGCCGTTCCCGCGCGGCCTCGAGCCCGGCGGCCCTGCGCTGGGCCACCGTGAACTCCTCGGCGGCCCGCTGACGAGCGCGGTCCACCGCGTCCAGGAGCGCACCACCGGCCCCGGCGAGGTCCGCCCACCGGGCGGTGACGTCGCGGGCATCCTCCGGACCGCGGCCGTCGTCCTCACTGCCCGTGGCGCTCGGGGTCTCCCCCGTGGGGTCCGTCCACTGCGCGGGCCCGTCCGATGGCCCGGTCTCGTCCACCGCCTGTTCCCGCGGCGCCCACGACGCCGCCGGGGTCCCCTCGACCTCGTCCCGGGCTCGAGCGGGCAGCTCCTCCACGGCCGCGAGCAGCCTGGCGCGGAAGCGTTCCAGCAGCTCCTCGGTGCGCTGCGCCTCGGCGTCCGCGTCCCGCAGCTGCTGCTTGGCGTGATCCGCCCGGGCCTTGAGCTCGTCCTGGATCCCGGCGTACACATCGGTGCCGAACAGGGTTTCCAGCAGCTCCTCCCGTTCCTTGGACCCGGCCTGCAGGAAACGGGCGAAACGACCCTGGGGCAGCATCATGACCTGGGTGAACTGCTCGCGGGCCAGCCCGATCGCGTGGTGGATCTGCTGCCCCACGTCGTCCGGCCGGTAGCCACGCTCCACCCACTGGCCCTCGACCGACTCGCGCAGCAGCACGGTGGCGTGGCGTTCGGTCCATCCCGAGGCGGCGCGCGAGGAGGGCTCTCGCCACGCCGGCGTGCGGCTCACGTGCCAGCGGCGACCCCCGGCCGAGAACTCGACGTCCACCCGTGGCCCGGTGTGGGGGTCGGCGTGGTCGCTGTGCTGGGCCTTGCGTCCGCCCTTGGCCGCCGCGGTGGGTCCCGCTCCGTAGAGCGCGAAGCAGATCGCGTCCAGCACGCTGGTCTTGCCGGACCCCGTCTCCCCGTTGAGCAGGAACACCCCGGCGCGGTTGAGACGCTCGAAGTCCACGACCTCGTGGCCGGCGAACGGCCCGAACGCCGTGATCTCCATCCGGTGCAGTCTCATCGCCCGGCTCCCTTCTCGCACACGGCCGCCACCGCGTCGTCCAGCTCGGCGCCCTCGGACGGCGAGAGCGACCGGCCCCGGACGTGGTCGTAGAACCGGGCGCACAGCTCCCCCGGGCTGGCGACACCGGCGACTCGTGCGCTGTAGCCCAGCGGGGTGGCGGCCCGGCCCCCCTCCGGTTCCCAGCGCAGCTCCACGGTGTGGGGGAACCGGGTGCGGACCCGTTCCATGGCCGCGGCGGGGCGTTCGGCGTCCGTGAGCACCACCTGGCACCAGGCGTCCTGGGCACGGGTGTGCTCCGGCTCCGTCAGCAGCGCGTCGAGCTGTCCCCTGAGCCGGGCCAGGCGCATCCCGGACGCGTGGTCAAGGGGCGTCACCCCGTGCACGCCGTCGGACCGCACGTCCACGAGCCACGCACCCTTGGAGTGCTCCGCCTCCGAGAACGAGTAGGCCACGGGCGATCCGCTGTAGCGCACGGTCTCGGTGACGCGCTGCCGTCGGTGCAGGTGGCCCAGGGCGGTGTAGTCGTGCTCCGCGAAGATCTCCGCGGACGCCGTGCCCAGTCCGCCCGAGTCGACCACCCGCTCCGAGTCGGTGGGCTCGGCGCCCGTGACGAAGGCGTGGGCCATCGCCACGGTGGGGACCCCGGGACGGTTGCGGGCGTCGTCGTCGATCCGCGCCGTCACCGCACCCAGGACACCCTGGTGGGTGGGTGCACAGTCCAGGAGGGGCGCGGCGGCGCGCGGTTCGAGGTAGGGGATGCCGTAGACGGCCACCGTGGCGTCCTCCGCGGCGGCGACGGGGGAACCGGCGGAGGGCTCTCCCGCCGGCACTGCGCCCCGGGACACCGTGAGCCGACCGTCGCGCTGCGTGAACAGCACCGGCCGCCATGCGTCCTCAAGTGTGGTCAGCAGGTGGACGCCGCCATGGGACATGATCTGCGACCCGAAGCCGAGACGGGCCGGGGAGTCGTGGTTGCCGCTCGTGAGGACCACCTGGGCCCCGGCCTCACGGATCTCACCCAGTGTGCGGTTGAGCAGCTCCACCACCTCCGTGCGGGGCTGGGCACGGTCGTAGACGTCCCCGGAGACGAGCACCACCGAGACGTCGTACTCACGGACCCACGCGACGATCTCCGTCATGGCCCGAGCCTGGACGTCCAGGATGTCGACCCCGTGGAACGTGCGTCCCAGGTGCCAGTCGGAGGTGTGCAGCATCAGCATGGGCTCACCGTAACGGGGCCCTCGGACATCCACGAGCGGATCGGCACCCGGTGCAGATCGGACACCGGGCCGTGAGGGCAACGCCCCCCAAGTCCATGATTATGCATCGTTTCCAGGGCGCGGACGCCTGAAACATGATGAATTCTCCGCGGTGGTTGCGCCGTCGGCACCCCGCTGACCTGGCGTCATGCATGTGCATGTTCTCCGTCGTCCACAATTGCGCGAATGCGCCCCCTGCGGCGAGCGTTCCCGCTCTATGCTCTGGGAAATGTCCGGTGCATCACACCGGGTCCGCGACGCAGGGAGTTCACGGCACATGCAGCACGCACGGTCCGCACGAGTGGGGGCACGCGCCCTGGTAGTCGCCGGAGTCGCGGCACTCACGCTGAGTGGCTGCGGGGGTGGCCCCGCGGCGGACGGCTCCGTCTCCCCCCAGCCCACCGCGTCCAGCGCTTCCTCGCACGACGACGCCGCCTCGCCCAGCACCCCACCCGCCTCTGCCAGCGCCTCCACCACGGGATCGTCGTCCCCGCTGCCCGAGGACTGGCGCCCCCAGGAGCCCACCGTTCTCGCGACGGGCCAGAAGGTCCCGGACGACTACGAACCCGCCACCCTGGAGCATCCCGCCCGCAACGTGCCGAAACCGGTGATGCCCAAGGAGGCCGCGCAGGAGACAGAGGCCGGCGCGCAGGCGTTCCTGAACTACCGGGCGGATGCGCAGTGGTACGCAATGCAGACCGGGGATACCGCCCCCGTGCGCGAGGTGACAGCTACAGAGTGCGCGAATTGCACAGAACAATTTGATGATATAGATGAGCTCTATGAGAGCGGCGGCTGGGCTGTTGGGGGCTGGGAAGCCGTCAAGATCCCCGAGGGGAGCTTTCAAAAGCGAGCAGATGGAGGCTACAACTTGCCGGTATCTGTTGACAGCATGGGTTCGATGACCGTGGTTAATAAAGCCATTTCAGTGCGGCAAGAGCCCTTTAAGCGAACCGACCTCATCGATATCTATGTAGATTTCCGAGATGGCAAATGGACTCATGTCACTGCTTCACCAAGGGGATCATTGTGACCACCTCCCCCGATGATCGCAGGCACTCTCAGTTACTACTCATCGTAAGCGTGATTCTATTTATCTCAATCGCACTCCCTGGATTTTTTACTTCGAGAATGGCATTCGCATCCCAGGAATACCTAACTGGCGGCAGTGGATTAATTGGAGACTTCAACGGCGTTGAGCATAGAGCTAAGGGGCAGGGCGCGGATATCGCACTTAGCTTGAGAATTAAACTCTACGCTGGCACTACACCGAAAGGAACGCACCAAGCGGGCAATGGCTCCGGTGCTATCGGTGCCGCATGGGACCCCGATACCGACCCGGCGTTCCAGAAGGCCCTCAGGGATCGCCTGATGTCGAATGACGACTCCATCTTCTTCAACGCCCGCCTCATGGATACGGCCAAGAACCGGACCACGTACGGCCTGCAGGACCCGTGCACGGGTGAGAAGGGCGCCGCCCTGCGCGGGTGCCGCTCCCAGCAGGAGTGCACAGACGATTCCGGTGCGGCCGGCGTGAACATGGACATCGTGGTGGGCGGGGCCTCGGACGGTCAGCGATCGGCACGCGGCACGCAGATGTGCGTGTCCAACGCGCAGGCGGACGGCGCCGGGGAGGACGGCTTCGTGCCCCTGCCCGTCTTCACCATCCAGGACTTCCAGCGGCTGGCGGTGGCGCCCGCGGAGAGCCACGTGCAACCCGCACCCGACACCCTCAAGAACATGAACACCAACGTGTACGCGGTGGCCCAGCCCCAGACGTTCACCACCACCCTGGGCGGGTACCCCGTGTCCGTGCGCGCCTACCCCGTGCAGTACACCTGGAACTACGGCGACGGGGCCACCCTGGGCCCCACTCCGCTGACGGGCGCTCCCCTGGCCGACGGTCAGTGGGACGTTCCCACCGACACCTCGCACGTGTACCGCTCCACCGGTGACTTCTCCGTGGTGCTGACCACCTCGTTCTACGGCGAGTACGACATCGCCGACACCGGGTGGCAGCCGGTCATGGGCTACAACCAGGTCACCTCGCCCCCCGTGGGACTGAGCGTGTGGCGGGCCACCGTGCACAACGTGGCGGACGACTGCAGGATCAACCCCTCGGGCGTGGGCTGCCCGGGCTCGACCCGCTGACCCGTGCCGTCCCCGGCCGTGCCGTCTCTAGCCGTGGCTACCCCCGGCCCGCGGGCTTCCTAGACTGGGCCCATGACACGTGAGCACTCAACCGAACTGCTGGACCGAGACCACGGGCTGGACGCGGCGTCGGACTCCTATCCGGGGTCGGTGCGCGGCGTGGTCCTGGCCCCCTGGGTGGCCTCCGGTGGTCCGGGGCCCGACCAGTCCACCCAGCTGGCCGCCCGCACGGTCAGCGCACTGAACGAGGTGGCCCGCTGGGCCGCGGACGGGCAGAACGCCGATCCCACCGCGTGTGCGTGGTTGGCGTACCTGCGCTGGGCGGTCGAGAACGGCGCGCGGCTGCCAGAGGATGCACCCCACCCACCGTCCGACGGCTTCGACCGGGAGCACCCCACTCTCGCCGCGCCGGGTGAGCACGGCGGGGACACGTTCGATGCGCTGACCACCGGTGCTCTGGGCGAGGTCATGCGGCCCGTGCTGCCGCTCGCCGCCAGCCCCGAGCTCCTGGCCCGCACCGCCCCCTACGGTGTGCTGCCGGGCATCGGCTGGAAGCCTCTCGTGGCCCTCGCGGTCGATTCCGCGGCCATCACCCACGGCAGCCCGGAGGCCCAGACCGCCGCGGTGGGCATGGCGCTGGCGGTCCACGCCGCGGTCCGCGCCCGTGCGTCGGGGGCGGAACTGCGTGAGGTGGTGGCCGAGACCGCCCGCGTGTGCGGCCTGCTCACCCGCCCCGCCCCGCACACCCTGGACCTGCTGCACGCGTGCACAAACCCCGGGTCGCGCCGCGCACTGCTGGACCCCGCAGAACCGGCCCCCGCACCGGAGCACGCCGCGTCCACCGCCCTCGTGCGCGGACTGGCCGCCCTGCTCGAAGCGGCCGCTGGCACGGACGCCACGGCGCAGCACTCCGGGGACGACGTCGCCCGGTGCGCCTCCGACATGCTGCCCGGGCACGACACGGTCCAGGCAGCCGCGCGGGCCGTGACCACCACCGTGGCGGCCGCGCGCTGGGGACTCGACGGTCCTGGGGAGTCCGCGCAGGCCCCGGTGGCATTTACAACCCGCTCCGAGCTCCTCACGCTGGCCAAGACCTGGCTCTCACTCTGGCGGCCGTGACCCGCACGGGAGCACGCACCGCTGAGGTGCGGCCGCGGCAGCCCCTGCGCTGCGCGTGGTTCCGGATCAGATCGGGCGCGTCACAGCAGCGCCCGTTGGAGGCGCACACCGTAGTGGGCGGCGAGATCCGGCATCGTGTCCGCCCCGCTGCGCCGGGCGAGGTCCAGGACGATGCCCGCGCACGCCAGCGCGTCGCTGAGGGCGTTGTGGTGGTCCTCGACCTCCGCGCCCGCCGCCCGGGAGGCCGAGGGCAGGGCATAGGAGCGCAGCGTGTACGCCGCGCGCGCGAGGCGCAGCGTGCAGGCGTAGTCCCACGGCCTCGGGTCCCGACCGCACGCGCGGTTGGCGGCCTTGACCACGCCGGTGTCGAACACAGCGTTGTGCGCGACGAGCACGGCGTCGGGGTCCTCTGGCGTGATGTTCTCGCACATCCAGTCCCACAGCCTGTCGAACGTGGGTGCGTGCGTGACCTCGGCGGGCCGGATGCCGTGGATCCGGACGTTGCCGGGTTCGAAGGCGTCGTGGTCGGCCGGCGGCCGGATGAGGGAGTACCTGGTGTCGACCACCTGCCCGTCCCGCACCCGCACCACGCCCAGGGCGCACGCGGAGGCGAGGCTGCGGTTGGCGGTCTCGAAGTCGATGGCGGTGAAGCTGACAGGCACGTGTCCACCCTAGGGACGGGGTCCGACACGGGCACCGGGCCTCACGCGACGGCGACCGCCCGGGTCTCGTACCACGCGTCCGCCTTCTCCACGGCCTGGCGGACCTGCGCGGTGTCGAGCTCGTGGTGCAGCGCGTACGCCACGGCCTGCAGCGGGAAGATCCTGGCGTGCAGCCGGGCGCGCTCGAAGCACTCCTCGTCGGTGGCCGCACGCACGCTGGGCCAGCCGAACCACAGACCCAGGGACGCGACGTCGTAGGCGGGATCGCTCAGGCACGCGTGGTCCCAGTCGATCACCCCGACCAGGTGATCCCCCTGCCACAGCATGTTGGAGCCCATCAGGTCACCGTGCACGAGCCGCGGCGTCACGTTCTCCAGCGCCACGAGGTCCTGGATGGCGTGCAGGGCGCGGTCCCGGTTGCGGGGCAGCAGCCGGGGCAGCACCTGCTCCAGCAGCACGTGGCGCCGCCGGTGCCCGCCCCAGTGCTGACCGGGGCGGTCCAGCCATGGCTCGGCCGCTGATGCGTCCGCGTGGCGGATCTGCTCGAGCACCCGGTGCAGCTGCGCGGGGTCCACGGGGCCGGGATCCCGGGGTGCCCCGGGGATCCACGTCATGCCCACCGCGGTGTAGCGCCCGTCCTGGATCACGGGAGTCAGGGGGCGGGGCACCGCGAAGTCGAACTCCGGCAGGCGGGACAGTGCGCGTGTGCGGCGCCTGACGTTCTCCCCCGACATGGGGTTCTTGGCAATCCGCACGCTCATCATGTGCCCGGCGTTGACCACGATGTGCGCGGACCCGCCCGCGTGCAGCTCCCACTCCGAGCGCTCCACGCTGACACCGGCCTCCGCCAGGACCGCTTCCACGGCTCGGGCGAACGGGAGGTATCCGCAGGCGAACGTCATGGGTCAGACCTCGGACTCCGGTTGGAGCGGGGCGCCCGCGTGGCCGCTGCCGGACGCGTGCAGCAGGTCGAGCAGCAGCGGCAGGGCCGCTGCCATGGCCCGGGCCCGGTGGCTGATCCGGTTCTTGTGTTCGGCGTCCAGCTGCGCGAGGCTGCGCCCGTTCTCCCCCTCCGGGGCGAAGACGGGGTCGTAGCCGAAGCCGTTCTCCCCCGCCGGGGCGGTAAGGATGTGGCCGGGCAGCTCGCCCGTGACCACGTGCTCGGTGCCGTCCGGGGCCGCGAGCGCCGCGGCGCACACGAAGCGCGCGGACCGGTGCTCGGGCGCCACGTCGCCGAGCTGGGCGAGCAGCAGGGCCAGGTTGGCGGCGTCGTCGCCGTGGCGACCGGACCAGCGCGCGGAGAAGATCCCCGGGGAGCCGCCCATCACGTCCACGGCGAGCCCGGAGTCGTCGGCGAGCGCCACCAGACCGGTCGCGGCCGCCGCGGCGCGGGCCTTGAGCAGCGCGTTCTCGGCGAAGGTCACCCCAGTCTCGACGACGTCGCCCAGGCCGGCCGCGCCCGCGTCCACCACCGCGGCGGGATCGGTGATGCCGGCCGCCGCGAGCATGGCCCGCAGCTCGCGGACCTTGCCCTGGTTGTGCGTGGCGAGCACCACCCGCGCGCCGGGCGTGTCACCGGCCACGGGTGCTCTCCAGGGTCTCCCGCTGGATCTGCGCGAGCTGGGAGCAACCCGCGACCGCGAGGTCGAGCAGCGCGTCGAGCTCGTCACGGCGGAACGGGGCGCCCTCCGCGGTGCCCTGGACCTCCACGAAGTCGCCCGAGCCCGTGACCACCACGTTCATGTCGGTCTCGGCGCGGACGTCCTCCACGTACGGCAGGTCCAGCATGGGGACACCGTCGATGATGCCCACGGAGACGGCCGCCACGGAGTCGGTCAGGGGGTTCACGCGGCGCTTGAGCACGCCGTTGTCGTGGGCCCAGTTGATGGCCTCGGCAAGCGCCACGTAGGCGCCGGTGATGGAGGCGGTGCGGGTGCCGCCGTCGGCCTGCAGGACGTCGCAGTCGAGCACCACGGTGTTCTCGCCGAGGGCCTCGAGGTCGATGATGGAGCGCAGCGAGCGCCCGATCAGCCGGGAGATCTCGTGGGTGCGCCCGCCGATCTTGCCCTTGACGGACTCGCGGGCGGAGCGGGTGGACGTGGCGCGCGGGAGCATCGCGTACTCCGCGGTGACCCAGCCGCGCCCCTCGCCCTTGAGCCAGCGGGGCACGCCCTCCGTGAGCGAGGCGGTGCACAGCACGCGGGTGCCTCCGAACTCGATCAGCGCGGAGCCCTCCGCCTGCTCGGACCAGCCGCGGGTGATCGTGATGGGCCGCAGCTCCGCGACGGAGCGTCCATCGGCCCGCACCACGGCGGGTGATGCGGTGCCGCCCTCGCCCGTGGGGTTCGCGGTGGATCGTGCCGGATCGGTAGGCGAAGTCATGGGTGCCAGACTAGTCCGCGGTTCCGGCCCGTGCCAACGCATCGAACGAACGATCGGTCGGCCCGGCGACGTCGTAGCTCCTGCCGGGCAGGGCCACGGACACGGACCCCGCGAACACCTCGGCGGCCTCCCCCGCCGTGACCTCGGGGTCGTTCCACACGGGCAGGTGGGTCAGCAGCAGGCGCCGCACGTGTGCCGCGGTGGCGGCCTCCCCCGCGCGTCGGCCGGTGAGGTGGATCCCGCGCAGGTGGTCCTCCCGGCCCTCCTCGTAGGCCGCCTCGCACAGGAACACGTCCGCGTCCCGGGCCGCGGCCACCAGCTCGTCGCACGAGTCGGTGTCCCCGGAGTACGTGAGCACCTCGGTGCCGTGCGGCCCGTGGTACTCCACGCGCAGCGCGAACGGCTCGGGGCAGGGATGGTTCACCGGGAACGCGGCGACCGTGAAGGGGCCCACCGTCACGGGCCGGCCCGGCTGCCACACGTGGAAGTCGAACTCCGTGGCCATCGAGTGCTCGGGGGGCAGCATGTGCAGCTGGTTGAGATAGGTGTGCGTCGCGGAGGGCCCGTAGAGGGGTATGGTCCCGGCGTTCCAGCCTCGGGGATCCCACTTGACCGCCACGTGGAGTCCTCCCACGTCCACGCAGTGGTCCGGGTGCAGGTGGGAGAGCATGATCGCGTCGATCGCGTGCAGGTCGATGTAGCGCTGCAGCGTGCCCAGGGCTCCGTTGCCCATGTCCAGCACGATCCGCCACGTGCGCCCCTCCGCGTCCTGGCCCGACACCAGGTAGCAGGACGCCGGGGAGTTCGGGCCCGGGAAGCTGCCCGAGTTGCCGACCACGGTGAGGATCATGGGATCGCGCCTTTCTGCTGCCGGCTCAGCGCTGAGCCGGGTGGATCGTCGAGAGGGAGCCGGTGGGGTACTGCTCGGCCACGGAGGAGGTGTGGCGCACGCGCAGCACCTCCGGTCCCAGGAAGCGCTGGGCCAGGACCTCGAAGCTCGCCGGGTCCCCCGTGGCGAGGAACTCGTGGTGGGGCGCCAGGGACGGGTCCCGCTCGAGGCCGTTGTCCAGCAGGCTGCGGTAGACGTCGCGGGCGGTCTCCTCGGCGGAGGAGACCAGGTTCACGCTCTCGCCCATCACGTAGGAGATCACGGCCGTGAGCAGCGGGTAGTGGGTGCAGCCGAGCACCAGGGTGTCCACCTGGGCGTCCTTGAGGGGCTGCAGATACTCCTGGGCGGTGCTCAGCAGCTCGGGCCCGGAGGTCACACCCCGTTCCACGTACTCCACGAAGGCGGGGCACGCCACGGACGTGATCTCCAGCTGCGGGGCCGCCGCGAAGGTGTCGTCGTAGGCCCGAGAGCCGATGGTGGCCTCGGTGCCGATCACCCCCACGCGTCCGGAGCGCGTGGTGGCCACGGCGCGTCGCACGGCGGGCTGGATCACCTCGGTCACGGGGATGCTGTACCCGCGCGTGTAGCGCTCACGGGCGTCCCGAAGCACCGCCGCCGAGGCCGTGTTGCACGCGATCACCAGCAGCTTGACGCCGGAGTCCACGAGGTCGTCCATGATCCGCAGCGCGTTCGAGCGCACCTGCGCGATGGGCAGGGGGCCGTAGGGTCCGTTCGCGGTGTCCCCCACGTAGAGGATCTCCTCGTTGGGCAGCTGGTCGATGATAGACCGGGCCACCGTGAGCCCGCCCACACCCGAGTCGAACACGCCGATGGGCGAGTTGGGATTCGGTCCGGGGCGACGTTCGGGCTCAGCCTGCATAACGGAAAACTGTAGTGCGTCCCGGCGCCACCCGCCCACATGAGACGAACTGTGCCGGTGCGTACGGCTCACGCGCCGGGCAGGGTCTTCAGCAGCGCGTTCATCAGGGACTCCTGCAGCCAGGACACGAAGTTGTACACCACGCCCATGTACTGCTCCACGGACTCGGCCCGCCCGAAGTCCGTGAGCTCGCCCACCCGTTCGGCGTCCTCGGTGGAGTCGATGCCCAGCCGCGCGGCAAGCACCAGGCGGACGTCGTTGAGCGAGCGCGCGAAGTCCTGCGCCTGCTCGGTGCTCAGCACGACGGGCTCGGCCTCGAGCGCGAGGGACGAGGCCCGCAGCGCCGCCATCTTGCGTTCGCGCAGCGAGCGGTCGGTGAGCCGGCGGAACTCGGCGGCCTGCTCCGGGTCCGACGACGCCGCGGGCAGCAGCCTGCGCAGCGCCGGGTCCTGCGGCTCGGGGACGTCCTCGTCCCACCCGACGAGCGCTTCCAGGGGGTCCTCCGTCTGCCGGGGCTCGGGCTCGAGGGTCTCCCCCACGTCCGCGAACAGCTTCTGCAGCAGCCGCACCTCGGGTGCCTCGAAGCGGCCCACGATGCCCTTGCGCGTGCGCTTGAAACCGTGCGCCATCAGTTCTCCCCCGCCTTCTCGTACGTGGCCCACAGTCCGTACCCGTGCAGCGAGCTCACGTGGGCCTCGGCTTCCTCCAGGGAGCCGGTGAACACGATCGAGCGGCCGCTGTGGTGGACCTCGAGCATAAGGGTGCGGGCCTTGGCGTCCGAGTAGCCGAAGTGCGCCCGGAACACGTAGACCACGTAGCTCATGAGGTTCACGGGGTCGTCCCAGACCACCACGTTCCACGGGACGTTCATGGCGGTGGCCGCCTGGTCCTCGCGGGCCACCGTGGGGGACTCCGCAGGGGCCGCGCTCACCAGGACGCCGGGCGCGAGGACGGGGGCCGGAGCAGCAGAAGTGGACATCGCACCCATGGTAGCCGTGGGTCGCGCGGATGTGCTCACCGTGAACGGCGCACTAGGCTGGCAGCGTGAACGAGCACTCCTCCTGGCACCCACAGCCCACGTCCCTGTTGACGGACCACTACGAGCTCACGATGCTGCAGGCCGCGCTGCGCGCGGGCACGGCGTCCCGGCGCAGCGTGTTCGAGGTCTTCTCCCGCCGCCTGCCGCACGGCCGCCGCTACGGGGTCCTCGCCGGGGTGGGGCGCGTCCTGGAGGGCCTGGAGCAGTTCCGCTTCACGGACGAGCAGCTGCGCTTCCTGCGTGACACCCGCGTGGTGGACGCCGCCACGGTGGCGTACCTGGAGAACTTCCGCTTCACGGGCCAGATCCGCGGCTACGCGGAGGGCGAGACCTACTTCCCGCACTCCCCGCTGCTGAGCGTCGAGTCCTCCTTCGCCGAGGCGTGCGTGCTGGAGACCTACATCCTCTCCGTGCTCAACTTCGACTCCGCCGTGGCCTCCGCCGCCTCGCGCATGGTGGGTGCCGCGGGTGACCGGCCGTGCATCGAGATGGGGTCGCGCCGTGCCCACGAGCAGGCGGCGGTCGCGGCCGCCCGTGCCGCCGTGGTCGCGGGCTTCGAGTCCACCTCCAACCTGGAGGCGGGCTTCCGCTACGGCGTGCGGACCGTGGGCACGGCCGCCCACTCCTTCACGCTGCTGCACGACTCCGAGGAGCAGGCCTTCCGCGCGCAGCTCGACGCCCTGGGCGTGTCCACCACGCTGCTGGTGGACACGTACGACGTCGAACGGGCCGTCCGTCTGGCCGTCGAGATCGCGGGCCCGGACCTGGGCGGCGTGCGCCTGGACTCGGGCGACCTGGTGACCCAGGCGGCCTCCGTGCGCGCTCTGCTGGACAAGCTCGGCAACCCCAACACCCGCATCACGGTCACGAGCGACCTGGACGAGTACGCGATCGCCGCGCTGCGCGCCGCCCCCGTGGACTCCTACGGCGTGGGCACCCGCCTGGTCACGGGATCGGGGGCGCCCACCTCCTCGATGGTCTACAAGCTCGTCTCGCGCGAGGGCGTCTCCGGCACCATGGAACCCGTGGCGAAGGCCTCCTCCGGGAAGGCGTCGGTGGGCGGCGAGAAGCACGCGCTGCGGCGTCGCAATCCGCAGGGCGTGGCCACGCACGAGATCGTGGGCGTGTCCCACACGCCCCAGGACGACGGCGACGACCGCCCCCTGCTCGTGGACTACGTCACCGGCGGGGAGCTGCGCGAGGGCTTCACGGGCCCGGCCGGCGTGCGCAGGGCGCGCGAGCGCCATGCGGCCTCCGTGGCCGAGCTGCCCCGCGCCGCCCGTCGGCTCTCCGAGGGCGAGCCCGTGATCCCCACCGTGATCGAACCCGGAACCGCACACTGAGCAGGGAGGACACCGTGCGCACTGCACTGCTGATCGTGGACGTCCAGAACGACTTCTGTGAGGGCGGCAGCCTGGCCGTCGCCGGGGGCGCCGCGGTGGCCGCGGGGATCTCCGAGTACCTCGAGGACCACCACGCGGACTACGCCGCGGTCGCGGCCACGCAGGACTGGCACGTGGACCCGGGAGAGCACTTCAGCGACACCCCGGACTGGGTCACGAGCTGGCCCGTCCACTGCGTGGCGGACACCCCGGGCGCGGAGACCCACCCGGACCTCGACACCGAGCACGTCACCGAGTTCTTCCGCAAGGGCGCGTACGACGCCGCCTACTCGGGTTTCGAGGGATTGTCCGCCCCGGACGTGGACGTCCCCATGGGAGAGCCCGAGGAGGCCGCGGACGAGGACCGCGTGAGCCTCGACGACTGGCTCCGCGAGCGCGACGTCGAGGCCGTGGACGTGGTGGGGCTCGCCCTGGACCACTGCGTGCTGGCCACCGCACGCGACGCGGTGGACGCCGGCTACGAGACCCGGCTGCTGCTGCCTCTCACGGCACCCGTGTCCGAGGAGGGCGGCGAGCGCGCCGTCGCGGAGCTGGAGGACGTGGGCGTGGAGGTCCTCACCGACCTGCCCTGACGTCTCCCCCGCCGGGCGCGGCCCCGTGGGCTGCAGCTCGGTGTGGGAGGGGAGCCGGCCCGGTTCGGGAGGCGGTCCCGGGCGCATCCGCGCGAGGCGGTGCGGGGCCGGGCGCCCCACAGTACGGCGCGCGGGGCGTCGGGGACCCGGCCGAGCGGCGTCGCGCCCCTGGCGCTACTTGCGGCCGATGAACCAGCGCTGCAGCATCGCGAGACGCGCGTTGAGCTGCTCCTCCGAGGCCTGCGCGACGGGCGGACCGCCGCACTTGGTGCGCAGCTCGTTGTGGATCACGCCGTGCGGTGTGCCCGTGCGCGCGGACCACGCCGAGACGTTCTTGGACAGCTGGGCCCGCAGGTCCTTGAGCCGCCGGTGGTCCGGGACCGGGGGCTGCTCGGGGGCCGTGCCGCCGCCCTGCCGCTGGGCCGAGCGCGACTGGCGCTCCCGCAGCAGCTCGGAGACCTGCTCGGGATCCAGCAGGCCGGGGATCCCGAGGTACTCGGCCTCCTCCTCCGAGCCCACGGCCGCGCCGCCGCCGAACGCGCCGCCGTCGAAGAGCACACCGTGAAAGGACGCGTCCGAGTCCAGGGCCTGGAAGTTGCCCTGCGCGAGCGCGGACGAGGCACGCTCCTCACGGTTGGCCTCCTCCAGCAGGTCGTCGTCCCAGCCGGTCTCCATGGGCTGGTCGAAGTCCACGACGTCGGGCACGCTCTTGGGCTTGTCCAGCGCGTGGTCCCGCTCCTCCTCCATGGAGTTGGCGAGCGCCATGAGCACGGGCACCGACGGCAGGAACACCGACGCGGTCTCCCCGCGCTTGCGGGCGCGCACGAAGCGGCCCACGGCCTGGGCGAAGAACAGCGGCGTGGACGTGGACGTCGCGTAGACCCCCACCGCGAGGCGGGGCACGTCCACCCCCTCGGAGACCATGCGCACGGCCACCATCCAGCGCTTGTCCGACTCCGAGAACTGGTCAATCTTGTTCGAGGCGGCCTTGTCGTCGGAGAGCACCACGGTGGGCCGCTCCCCCGTGAGCGCGTGCAGCTGCTCGGCGTAGGCCTTGGCGTCCTGGTGGTCGGTCGCGATCACGAGCGCCCCCGCATCCGGCACGGTGCGGCGCACCTGGGTCAGGCGCTGGTCCGCGGCGCGCAGAACGGACGGGATCCACTGGCCCTGCGGGTCCAGGGCCGTGCGCCACGCGTGGGACGTGATGTCCTTGGTGAAGCCCTCCCCCAGCTGCGCGGCCATCTCCTCACCCGCCGAGGTCCGCCACCGCATCTGCCCCGAGTAGGCCATGAAGATCACGGGGCGCACCACGTGGTCCTGCAGCGCGTTGCCGTAGCCGTACGTGTAGTCGGCCGTGGAGCGGCGGATGCCGTCCCCGTCCTCCTCGTAGCGCACGAACGGAATGGGCGAGGTGTCCGAGCGGAAGGGCGTACCCGTGAGCGCGAGCCGACGGGTGGCCGGCTCGAAGGCCTCGCGCAGCCCGTCACCCCAGGACAGCGCGTCACCCGCGTGGTGGATCTCGTCCATGATCACCAGCGTGCGTCCGGCCTCGGTCCGGGCCCGGTGCAGCAGCGGCTTGTTCGCCACCTGTGCGTACGTCACCGCCGCACCCATGTAGCCCCGCCCGTGCTGGCCGTCCGCGTTCTTGAAGTTGGGGTCGATGGCGAGCCCCACGCGAGCGGCGGCGTCCGCCCACTGCCGTTTCAGGTGCTCGGTGGGGGTCACCACGGTCACGCGCTGGACCACACCGGCGTCGTGCAGCTTCTTGGCCACGGTGAGCGCGAAGGTGGTCTTGCCGGCGCCGGGGGTCGCCACGGCCATGAAGTCCCGCGGCTGCGCCTGCTCGTAGCGCTGGATGGCCTCCGCCTGCCAGGCACGCAGCTTGGGGGCAGTGCCCCACGCCGCTCGATCCGGGTACGCCGGAGGCAGGTCGGCCGCCGCCCCGAACAGGGACATCTGGTCGTTCTCAGACACGTGGTGCTCGTCCTCTCCGCGCGCTGTGGCGCGCGTTTCCACCGTTTCTCCAGAGTTCTTGCGGACGACGCCGCCCGGTCGGGTCCGCGGGCAGGGGTTGCCCCGCGCCCGTTCCGCACTTCCCCGGTCCTGTCGCCCGTCCTCGGCACCCCTCGCCCGACGACGCCGCCGCGGCGCAGTTCCCGGGGATCGCTCGGGTGGTGCCGACGTCCGAAGCCGGTGTCGACTTCCCGTGCCGGCACGCGCACCGCGGCCGGGTCAGGCGCGAGGTGCCGATCACCGGCGTCGGAGAACGGGCCCGTGCCGTCGCGCGGTGCAGTCCGCAGCGCCGTCGCCCGGCACGGCAACGGCGCCCGCTGCGCGGGCGCCGCCGGTGTCCCGCGGGGCGGGACGGGGGTGCTGCGGTGGTGCTGTCAGTTCTCGGGCTGGTCCTTGCCGGGGCGCAGACCCTGGTAGATCTCCTTGCACTCCGGGCACACCGGGAAGCGCTGGGGATCGCGACCGGGGGTCCACACCTTGCCGCACAGGGCGATCACGGGTTCGCCGGACAGCGCCGACTCCATGATCTTCTCCTTGCGGACGTAGTGGGCGAACCGCTCGTGGTCACCGGGTTCCGCGAACTGCTGGGTCTCTTCCCGCTCGATCGTGGCGGTTCCCCCCACGGTCTCCGTGCCTGACTCGGTGCTGTTCAGCACCCGGGAGGACCGCGAGAAGGGGCCCCCGACGTGCTGGGCTTCGGTGGTGTCCATGTCCACCACTGTACCCCGTGGGCCCCTTCCCCGATCCCGGCTCAGCGGTAGCCTGCGACCTCCTGCAGCATCTCCGGACCGCGGGCGTCCAACCACTTTCCGCCCAGGTGCACACCGATCCACAGCAGCGCCGCGCCCTCCGCGAGGGCCACCGCCACGGCGATCCAGCCCCACAGCGCGGCACCCGAGCCGAGGAACACGAACAGCGCGACGATCGAGGGCAGCGCGAGCACCACGATGAGCCCCATGGTGACGAACTGCACCACGAGGTTCAGCAGCGTGAAGCCCTGCGGAGTCTTCAGCGGCGAGGCCCCCGGCGGCGGCGTGGGGTACGTGTAGCGCGCGGAGACCACCGAGACCAGCCCCGCCCCGCACAGCAGCAGCGCGAGGCAGACACCGAGCATCGCCGGCAGCGCGTCCCAGCGCTGCACCCGGGCCAGCCACAGCGCGGTGGCGATCAGCAGCAGTGGCGTGGTCACGATCAGCATGGCCACCACGCGTCCCAGGCGGTCGGCCCACCCGGGCACCGGGGCCAGCAGGTGCAGGCTGAACGCGGTGTTGTCGTAGGAGATGTCCGCCGATATCGAGTAGGACATCAGCAGGGCGACCAGAGGGGGCAGCAGCCACATGGCGGTTCCCCCCTCACCGCTCATGAACCAGAGCGCCGCGCCCATGGCCGGAACCGTGAGCAGGGACGCCGAGTACCGGGGGTCCCTGAGCCAGTAGGTCAGACACCGCGCCGCGACCGCGCCCCACGGAGCGGACGGGAAGCGGCCGAGCAGACCGATGCCCACCGCGGACCTGCCCGTGGCGCGCGCGGCTCCCCCGGCGGCGTCGCCCAGTGCCCGGTCCAGCGCGAACTGCGCCGCGACCACGAGCGCCACGAGGGTGGCCAGCACGATGAGGAGGCGGAGCAGGGCGGCGCCCCAGTGCCCCTGTGCCACGTCACCCGGGACGGCCCAGACCGCACCGAGCGGCGTCCAGGACAGCACCGCGGCCCAGCCGGGCAGCCTGTCCCACACGCGCTCCACGCCGGTGGCCACCGACGTGATGATCGGGGCCAGCAGCACGACGAGGAGCAGGCTGAGCACCGAGACGATCTCGGTGGAACGCCGTCCCTTGGCCAGCCGAGCCGCCAGCGCGGCGGCGCAGCGCGCCCCCGTGAACGCCAGCAGCGCCGCCAGGACCGCGCACAGCGCGGCGGCGACCACGGCGGGCAGGGAGGAACGCCAGCAGAACAGCCACCCGACCAGCGCGATGACCGTGAGGATCCCGGGAATCCCGATGACCGCGCCGACCACCTGACCGGCCAGCACCCCCGGGGTGCTCAGCGGGAACAGGCCCAGCCGGGCGGGGTCCAGCGTGGCATCAGCCTTGGAGGTGAGCACGGGCACCACCCACCAGCCCAGCAGCACGGTGGTGCCACCCAGGACGGACGCCGCGGTCACCACCTCCAGTGGCTCGGACCCCAGGAAGAACATCCCACCCAGCAGCATGGCCAGGATGGACAGGGCGTAGAGCCCTCCCAGGACGGTACCCACCAGGATCCACGTGCTGCGGGTCAGCGTGTTGACGAGGATGTGCCACTTCAGCCCCGCGAGCCGCCGCGCCTCCTCGAGCACGCGCAAGCGGTGTCTCACGCGCTCCTGCCCGGACGACGCGGGGCGCACGGAGGCGGGGACGGCGGCGTCGGGCACGGGTTCCTGCCGCTCGGGCGCCAACGGCCGGTCGGCCGCCCCACCGGGCACAGCCGTGCCGTGGGCCGCCGCGGGAGCGCGGGTCCCGGGGTCGATGCCGCCCGGCACGGCAGCCGTGCCGTCACGGCCGTGCGCCGACGGCTCCGGCAGCGCACCGCCGGGGGTCTGGTTCACTCCGGTCGAAGCCACTGCAGCCCCTCCCCCGCCTCGGTGCGGCCGCCCACGAAGGACACGAAACGGTCCTCCAAGGACATGCCGTCGCAGACCTGCGCCATGGTCCCCTGGGCGAGCACACGCCCCTGGTCCATCACGGCCACGTGGTCGCACATGCGCTGCACCAGGTCCATCACGTGGCTGGAGACCACCACGGTGCCGCCGGACTGCGTGTACTGGTGCAGCAGGGAGCGGATGTTGGCGGCGGAGACCGGGTCCACGGACTCGAACGGCTCGTCCAGCACCAGCAGGCTGGGCGCGTGGATCATGGCCGCGGCCAGGGCGATCTTCTTGGTCATGCCGGCGGAGTAGTCCTGCACCTGGCGCCCGGCGGCGTCCTGCAGGTCCATCGCGGTGATCAGGTCCTCGGTGCGTTCCTTGACGAGCTGGCGGTCCATGCCGCGCAGCAGACCCGAGTAGGCCACGAGCTGGCGGCCCGTGAGCCGGTCGAAGAGGTGGGCTCCGTCCGGGAGCACGCCCATGCGGCGCTTGGCCGTGACGGGGTCACGCCACACGTCCGCGAGCTCGTCCCGGCTGCCGCCTCCCACGAGCACCTGCCCGGAGGTGGGGCGCAGCAGGCCGGTGGCCATGGACAGCGTGGTGGTCTTGCCCGCACCGTTGCGCCCCACCAGGCCGTAGAACGAGCCGCGCGGCACGGTGAGGTCCACGCGGTCGGCCGCGGGCCGGGACCCGTGCCCGTAAATCTTGGTGAGCTCCCGCAGCACGAGTGCCGCGGCACCCGGGGCCGCTGCCCCGCTCCCGGGGACCCCGGCAGCCGGGCGCGGTGTGGTGTCCGGCCCCGCGGCGTCGTGGTCCTGAGGTGACCACGGCGCGGGCGCCGTGCCGTCTCGTGGGACCTGGGTCTCGGCCGGGGGCACGGCGTCCGCAGCGGGCTCGCGGCGCGGCGTCGTGGGTCCGTTCGGTGGGATGCTCATGGCCCCACGCTAACCGGCGCGCACGGGCGCCGCGCCATGTTGCGCCACGCTCGGGGCCGAGCCGCCGGCCGGGACGCGGCCCGGATCAGAACAGCGCGCGCATGAGCTGCGAGCGCGCCGCGACCACGCGGGGATCGTCGGCGCCCACCACGTCGAAGAGGTCCACCAGGCGGGCCCGGGCGGCGTCCTTGTCCTCCCCGGCCGTGGTGCGCACCACGGTGAGCAGCCGCCGGAAGGCGTCCTCCACGTGACCGCCCGAGAGGTCCAGGTCCGCGACGTCGAGCGCGGCCGCGACATCGGAGGGGTTCGACGCCGCGGCCTCGCGCACCGCAGTGGCGTCCATGGCGCTGACGCGCTGCAGCAGATGCACCTGGGCGAGGGCGAGCTTGGCGTCGTGGTCCCCCGGGTTCTCGGCCAAGGCCCTGTTGTAGCTGGCCTCCGCGCCGTCCAGGTCACCGGCCTCGAGCTTCTCCAGCGCCTCCTGGTGCAGCGGCGGCAGGGGCGCCGGCTCGGCCTGGGAGGTGGGTTCCGCGGTGCCGGTCACCCCGTTCTGCTGCGCGAGCGCCACGAGCTCCGTGAGCAGCTCCCGCACCTGCTGCTCGGGCACCGTGGAGTTGACCAGCGGCACCACGCGCCCACCCAGCAGGGCGACCATGGTGGGCACGGTCTGGGCCTGGAAGGCCTGCGCGATCTGGGGTTCGGCGGAGACGTCCACCGTGCCCAGCAGCAGCTTGCCCGCGAACTCGTCCACCACCGCGGCCACGGTGTCCGCGAACTGCTCGGACTCGGGACTCTGCGGCGCGTGCAGCACCACCACCACGGGGTAGGACGCGGACGCCTCGGCGTACTGCTGGAAGGTGGCGGTGCTCAGCGCCACGCGGTAGCTGCCGGCACCCGCCCCGGAGCCCGACGCCGCGGCGTCGCCCCCGGTGCCCCCGGCCGGGGCGGTCGCGGCGCCCAGGTCCACGGCACCGCGCACGGACGCGGGAACGCTCGGCTCGGCGTCCGTCCGGCCCGAGCCGGGAGCCCCGGTCGGGGAGCCCGCACCGGGACCGGCGGACGTCGGGCGGTGCTGCGGGGAACGGGGGAACTCGCTCATGTGTACCTCCTGTGGCCCCACCCGGGCACCGGTGTGGGGCGTCGTGGGCTGGCTGCCGGGCGCTGACGCCCGGGCATTCGTGCTGCTGCCATTATGGGCACCACGCCGTGGGGATCCTCCACCCGGCAGGCGTTGTACGCTTCCGGCGTGAGCACCAGCCCCGGTTCCCAGCACAAGCAGCCCGCGCGCTTCCGCCCCTCCCGCCAGAAGTTCGAGGTTCCGCCCGAACCGCGTGAGGACGGGACCGGGCAGCCGCGCGCCCCGTGGGACCACCCGGTCCCCGCGAAGGCCCACCCGGTGCAGACCGGGTTCCTGCTGACCGTGGGCGTGGGTTTCGCACTGCTCGGCTACTACGTGCTGACCAACGTGGGCGGGCTCGTGGGGTGGATCGTGACCGCGGCGTTCATTTCGCTGGGCCTCGATCCCCTCGTGCGCTGGCTCGAGTCCAAGGGCATGCCCCGCGCCCTGGCCGCGGCCGCGGTGATCCTCGCCCTGGCCCTGGCCCTGACCACCTTCATCCTGGTGGTGGTGCCGCGGATGGTGGAGCAGGCCCAGCAGTTCGCGGCCCGGGTCCCCGAGTTCGTGGACAGTTTCATGCACTCCGACCTCTACCACGCGCTCAACGACCGCTTCGACATCGCCGCCTCGGTGCAAAAGGGCGCCAGCGGCCTGCAGGAGAGGCTCGCCTCCGACGAGAACTTCCTGGGCGGGATGTTCGGCTCCGTGGTGAACGTGGGCGGGGTGGTGCTCAACGGCGTCACGGGGACGCTGATCGTGATGGCCCTGACGCTGTACTTCCTCTTCTCGTGGCCCACCATCAAGGCGTGGTGCTACCGCCTGGCCCCGGCCAGCAAGCGCGCCCGGGTCACCCACCTCGGGGACAGGATGATCAACGGCGTGGGCAACTACGTGATGGGCCAAGCCTGCGTGGCGCTGCTCAACGCCACGGTGGCCTTCATCCTCATGAGCATCACCGGAGTCCCCTACGCCTCCCTCCTGGTGCTCTTCGTGGCCCTGCTCGCGTTCATCCCCCTGGTGGGCGGGGTGATCGCGGGGGTCTTCGTGAGCCTCGTGGCCACCCTCGGCGGGTGGAACACGGTGGTGCCCTACGCCCTGGGCTACTTCGCCTACCTGCAGGTGGAGGCCTATGTGATCTCCCCGCGGATCATGTCCAGGGCCGTGGCCGTGCCCGGCGCCGTGGCCATCGTGGCCGTGGCGGCCGGCGGCGCGCTCTGGGGCGTCCTGGGTGCGCTGATCGCCATCCCCACCGCCGCCGCGGGGCTGCTCCTGGTCCGGGAGGTCTTCGTCCCCCGCCAGGACGCCCGCTGACGCCGGCCCACGACGACGCCGCCGCGCCCGGTCCCGCGCCCCGCAGCCGCACCTGTCCCGCGAGCGGGCGAGACCGTGAGTGCTGCACGGGCGCGCGTCTCACGCGGGCGGGGTGAGCCGGTGCCCACGGTACGGGTGTGCACACCGGTGTACACCGCGGCGCCGGGCGATCGGGTGCCTCCCGTTCGGCAGCACGCCGCGGTGGGTGCGCCACGTACCGTCCCGGTGGGCACGCCGGCGCACACCGCGGTGGCGGGTGATGGGGTGCCTCCCATCCGGCAGCACGCCGCGGTGGGTGCGCCGGCGTGCCGTGCGGATAGGCTGTCCGGGTGCGTTTAGTGATTGCCGACTGCTCCGTCCGCTACGAGGGGCGGCTCAATGCCCACCTGCCCCTGGCACGGCGCCTCATCATGCTCAAGGCGGACGGCTCGGTGCTGATCCACTCGGACGGCGGCTCCTACAAGCCGCTGAACTGGATGAGCCCGCCCGCCACCCTGCGCGTGCGCGAGCCCTCCGAGGAGCTGCTCGCTGACGGTGTCAAGGAGGTGTGGGAGGTCCAGGCCGGCAAGTCCGACGACCGGCTGGTGATCCACATCATGACCGTGCACAGTCGGCTCGAGCACGAGCTCGGCGCGGACCCCGGGCTCATCAAGGACGGCGTGGAAGCCGATCTGCAACGGCTGCTCGCGGAGCAGATCACGCTGCTCGGGGAGGGCTTCTCCCTGGTGCGCCGCGAGTACCCCACCACCATCGGACCGGTGGACATCCTCGCGCGTGACGCCAACGGCGCCACCGTGGCCGTGGAGCTCAAGCGCCGCGGTGACATCGACGGGGTGGAGCAGCTGACCCGCTACCTGGAGCTGCTCAACCGGGACCCGCTGCTGCGTCCGGTGCGCGGAGTCTTTGCCGCCCAACAGATCAAGCCCCAGGCCCGCACCCTCGCCCGGGACCGCGGGATCGAGTGCCTCAGCCTGGACTACGACGAGATGCGCGGCAACGTGGACACCCAGTCCCGGCTCTTCTGACACCGCCCGGGTCCCCCACCGTGGCGCGACCGCGGCACGGGAGCGTCGTCGCCGTCACCAGCCGAGCCCCGCCGAGGGCATGCTGTCTCCTGCGCGTCCGTGCAGGCACGGGAGCCCCTCGGGAGCCACGTCACAGTTGTGCTCAGCGCCCTGAGGACTGTTGACCCTCGACCGCCGGTGTGTGATGCTTGTGATGTTCTCGCTTCATGTTTGACATGCTCGCAGGAATGGTAGCGAGCGTGAAGTTCTGACTGGCGCTGTGGCACAACACATCGTGAGCCGCATCCACAGCCTTCTCGCGGTACCAGTTCAGGTGCACAACCGTGTGCACGCACTACATACTCCAGAAGGAGATGCCCCATTATGGCTCAGGGCACCGTTAAGTGGTTCAACGCAGAGAAGGGCTTCGGCTTCATCACGCCGGACGACGCTGACGGCGACGTCTTCGTCCACTACAGCGAAATCCAGTCGGGTGGCTTCCGCACGCTCGAGGAGAACCAGCGCGTCGAGTTCGAGATCGGCCAGGGCCAGAAGGGCCCCCAGGCCACCGGTGTGACCGTCATCTGACAGTCCCCTCGGACCCGGAAGGCCCCGCCACCCCATGGGTGGCGGGGCCTTCCGCATGTCACGGCCAGCACCTCCCCGCTCCCCTGCTCACGGGCGCAGGGGCGTTCCGCAACGCGCGCGGTCGGCAGCGGGTGGTCCCTCCGCAGCTCAGCCGCGGCCCGCGCTGACCCTGCGCTGGGCGGCCACCCCGGCGGCGGAGAGGTTCTCCACGAAGTGCTCGTAGCCCCGGTCGATGTGCTCCACCCCGGAGACCTCCGTGGTGCCCTCCGCGGCCATGCCCGCGATCACCAGGGCCGCTCCGGCGCGGATGTCCATGGCCTCGACGGGAGCGCCCGAGAGAGTGCGAGCGGGCACGCCGTCCACCCGGGCGTGGTGGCCGTCCAGGTGCACCCTGGCCCCGAGCCGTTCCAGCTCCGCGGTGAAGCCCCAGCGGGCCTCGAACACGTTCTCGGTGATGATCCCGGACCCCTCCGCCACCGCGTTGAGGGCCACCACGAACGGCTGCAGATCCGTGGGGAATCCCGGGTACGGCAGCGTGGACACGTTGATCGCCCGCGGCCGCTCGGGTCCCCTGACCGTGAGTACCCCCTGCCCCGTGGTGATCTCGCAGCCGGCCGCGCGCAGCTTGTCCAGCACCACGGCCATGTGCTCCGGCTCCGCTCCGGCGATCTCCACCGTCCCGCCCGTGACGGCGGCCGCGAACGCCCACGTGCCGGCCACGATGCGATCCGCCACGGTCCGGTGCGTCACCGGGTGCAGGGCTGACACGCCCGTGATGGTCAGCGTGGTGGTGCCCAGCCCGTCGATCCTGGCACCCATGGCCTGGAGCATGCGCCCGATGTCCACGATCTCGGGCTCACGCGCCACGTTCTCCAGAACGGTGACCCCCCGCGCCGTGGTGGCTGCCGTCATGAGGTTCTCGGTGGCACCGACGGACGGATAGCCGAGGCGGTAGGTGGCGCCCACGAGTCCGCCGGGGGCGCTCGCGCGCAGGAACCCCCGCTCGATGCTCAGTGTCGCGCTCATGGCCTCGAGCCCCGCACGGTGCATGTCCAGACCGCGGGTGCCGATCGCGTCGCCGCCCGGCAGCGCGACCTCCGCACGCCGGCAGCGGGCCATCAGCGGACCCAGCACGGAGATCGAGGCACGCATGGCGCGCACGAGGTCGTAGTCGGCCTGGTGACCCAGCTCCTCGGGGACGTCGATCGCCACGGTTCGCCCGGCGGCGTCGTAGTGCACGTCGCAGCCCAGCCGGCGCAGCAGCTCCGCCATCACGGTGACGTCCTGGATCTCCGGGACGTTGGTGATGGTGGAGCAGCCCGGGGCGAGCAGGGCCGCGGCCATGAGCTTGAGCACACTGTTCTTGGCCCCGTACACGGGCAGCCGCCCCTGGACCACCGTGGGTCCGTGAACCTCGATCGTCTCTTCCACGTTTCCTCCTCGGGCGCGGTGGCGCCCCTCCTGCCGTGCTCCGGCGGGCGTGGCGTCCACGCACCCCGTCACAGGGTGGCCGAACGGCGACGACCCCCGCACCCCAGCGGGGCACGGGGGTCGACGTCGACCTGGCGGTTGCGGATCAGGCGGACCGCTGCTCCGCGTCCAGCGTGACCTTGTCGGCCACCACCGTCACGCGGTTGTCGTCCACCGACACGAGTCCGGAGTCGATCCGGCCGCCGAGCCGGTCCCCGTCCACGCGGTCGATCGCGAACTCGCCCGGCTTGAGCAGACCGGCCATGGACTCGTGACCGGGCATGATGCCGATGTCGCCCTCGGTGGTGCGCACACGGACCAGCCGCGCGGCACCCGCCCAGATCTTGCGATCCAGGGCGACGATTTCCACGATGAGCTCGGCCATGGCTTACTTCTCGCCCGTCTCGGCCTTGATCTCGTCCCAGCGTCGCATGACGTCGTCCAGACCGCCCACGTTGTAGAACGCCTGCTCCGGAACGTTGTCCAGCTCGCCGTCGCAGATCTTGCCGAAGGCCTCGATGGTCTCCTCCAGCGGGACGGTGGAGCCCTCCACGCCGGTGAACTGCTTGGCGGTGTAGGTGTTCTGGGACAGGAACTGCTCGATGCGGCGGGCGCGGGAGACCACGACCTTCTGCTCCTCGGAGAGCTCCTCCACACCCAGGATCGCGATGATGTCCTGCAGCTCCTTGTTCTCCTGCAGGATCGACTTCACGCGGGTGGCGACGTCGTAGTGCGTCTGGCCCACGTACTGCGGATCCAGGATGCGGGAGGTCGAGGACAGCGGGTCGATCGCCGGGTACAGACCACGCGAGGCGATCTCACGCGAGAGCTCGGTGGTCGCGTCCAGGTGCGCGAACGTGGTCGCGGGGGCCGGGTCCGTGTAGTCGTCCGCGGGCACGTAGATGGCCTGCATGGACGTGATGGAGTGCCCGCGCGTGGAGGTAATGCGCTCCTGCAGCACACCCATCTCGTCCGCGAGTGTGGGCTGGTAGCCCACGGCGGAGGGGATGCGGCCCAGCAGCGTGGACACCTCGGAGCCGGCCTGCGTGAACCGGAAGATGTTGTCGATGAACAGCAGCACGTCCTGGTTCTGCACGTCGCGGAAGTACTCCGCCATGGTCAGACCGGTCAGGGCCACGCGCAGACGCGTTCCGGGCGGCTCGTCCATCTGGCCGAACACGAGGGCGGTGTCCTTGAGAACGCCCGCCTCCTCCATCTCGACCCACAGGTCGTTGCCCTCACGAGTGCGCTCGCCCACACCGGCGAACACGGAGGTGCCACCGAAGTTGCGGGCCACACGCGTGATCATCTCCTGGATGAGCACGGTCTTGCCCACACCGGCGCCTCCGAACAGGCCGATCTTGCCACCCTTGATGTACGGGGTCAGCAGGTCGATGGACTTGATGCCCGTTTCCATCATCTCGGTGCTGCCCTCGAGCTCCGCGAAGGACGGCGCCTTGCGGTGAATGGGCCAGCGCTCCTGGATGTCCAGCTCGTCGGTGGGCAGGTCCAGCGCGTCACCGAGCACGTTGAAGATGTGGCCCTTGACCACGTCGCCCACGGGCACGGAGATGGGGGCGCCGGTGTCCTGCACCGGGGTGCCGCGCACCAGCCCGTCGGTCTGCTGCAGGGAGATGGCACGCACCACGTTGGTGCCGAGGTGCTGGGCGGTCTCGAACGTGATCCGTCGGGGCTTGCCGTTGAAATCGTAGTCCGCGGTCAGTGCGTTGTAGAGGCCCGGAACCTGGTTCTCGGGGAACTCGACGTCGACCACGGGACCGATGACTCGGGCGATGCGGCCGACGCCGCCGCCCGTCACCGGCTGTGCGGCCTGGTCATTGATGGTGGCAGTCATTTCTCTCACTTCGTTTCGGCTGGCAATGGGCGGGACGCGGGCCTAGAGGGCCTCGGCGCCACTGACGATCTCGGTCAACTCGGTGGTGATCTCCGCCTGGCGGGCGTTGTTCATCAGACGCGTGTACTTCTTGATGAGCTCCGTGGCGTTGTCACCGGCGGCCTTCATGGCCCGCTGGCGCGAGGCCAGCTCGCTCGACGCCGCGTGGCACAGCGCCGAGTACACCCGCGCCCGCACGTAGCGCGGCAGGATCTCGTTGAACACTTCCTCCGGGTTCGGCTCGAACTCGAAGTGGCTGGCGTGCTCCCGCAGGTCCTCGAAACGCTCGGAGACGTCGTCCCCGAGGTCGTTGGCGTCCGCGATCTCGAGCGGCAGCAGCCGCAGCACCCGCGGCTCCTGCGTGACCATGGACTTGAACTGCGTGTACACCAGCAGCACCTCGTCCACGCCCCCGTCCTCGTGCGGGGCGCTGATGTCGTGCATCAGCCGCTCCGTGAGCTCCTCGGCGCGCTCCGTGCTGGCGTTGTCCGTGTTGCCCGTCCAGAATTCGTCGTACTCACGGTGCCGGAAGTCGAAGTACGCCTTGGCCTTGCGGCCCACCAGGTACACGCGAGCTTCCTTGCCCTGCGAGCGCAGCAGCTCCAGCAGCTCCTCCGTGCGCTTGAGCACGTTGGAGGAGTAGGACCCCGCGAGACCGCGGTCCGAGGTGAAGACCATCACGGCAGAGCGCCGCACCTGGTCCGGGACCGTGGTCAGGGGGTGGGAGATGTTGTGCTGCGTGGCGATCTGGGAGGCCGCGCGGGTCAGCGCGTTGGCGTACGGGTACGCACCCTCGAGAGCCTGACGGGACTTGTTGATGCGCGAGGTCGCGATCATCTCCATCGCCTTGAAGATCTTCTTCATGGACGACGTGGACGCGATCTTCTGTCGGTAGACCCGAATCTGCGCTCCCATGGATTTTCCTTTCGGCACCGCGGTGGTGCGCCGGGTCCCGGCGCACCACCTCAGCGGCTACTTCTTGACGATCGTTTCCTGGTTCACAGCGGTCGCGCCCAGGGACTCGTGCTCCTCGACACCGGGCTCGATCCCGTGCTTGGAACCGTGGAAGTCGCGCTTGACCTCCGCCACGGCCGTCTTGAGGGCGGCCACGGCATCGTCCTCGAGCTTGCCCGTGGAGTTGATCGAGTCCATCACGTTGGTGGTCCGGCGCACCTGGTCCAGCAGGGCACGCTCGAAGTCCGCCACGTTGGCGACGTCGACGTCGTCGAGCTGGCCGGTGGTGCCCGCCCAGATGGAGACGACCTGGTCGGCCACGGGGTACGGCGTGTACTGGGGCTGCTTGAGCAGCTCCATGAGACGCTCGCCGCGGGTCAGCTGCTGGCGGGACGCCGCGTCCAGGTCCGAGGCGAACATGGCGAACGCCTGCATCGACCGGTAGGACGCGAGGTCCAGCTTCAGCGTGCCGGAGACCTTTTTCATGGCCTTGACCTGCGCGGCGCCGCCCACGCGGGACACCGAGATGCCCACGTCCACGGCGGGGCGCTGGTTGGCGTTGAAGAGGTCCGACTGCAGGAAGATCTGACCGTCGGTGATGGAGATGACGTTGGTCGGGATGAACGCCGAGACGTCGTTCGCCTTGGTCTCGATGATCGGCAGACCGGTCATCGACCCCGCACCGAGCTCGTCGGAGAGCTTCGCGCAACGCTCCAGCAGGCGGGAGTGCAGGTAGAACACGTCACCGGGGTACGCCTCACGTCCCGGGGGACGCCGCAGCAGCAGGGACACGGCACGGTAGGCCTCGGCCTGCTTGGAGAGGTCGTCGAAGACGATCAGCACGTGCTTGCCGCCGTACATCCAGTGCTGGCCGATGGCCGAGCCAGCGTAGGGGGCGAGGTACTTCAGACCCGCGGACTCGGAGGCCGGGGCCGCCACGATGGTGGTGTACTCCAGCGCGCCGTTGTCCTCGAGGGTCTGGCGCACGGCCGCGATGGTGGAGGCCTTCTGCCCCACCGCCACGTAGATGCAGCGGACCTGCTTCTCGACGTCGCCGGACTCCCAGTTGGAGCGCTGGTTCAGGATGGCGTCCACCGCGATGGCGGTCTTACCGGTCTGGCGGTCGCCGATGATCAGCTGACGCTGCCCGCGCCCGATCGGGATCATGGCGTCGATGGCCTTGATGCCGGTCTGCAGCGGCTCGTGCACCGACTTGCGCATGGTCACGCCCGGGGCCTGGAGCTCGAGCTCACGGCGGCCGTCGGTCGCGATGGGGCCGAGGTCGTCGAGGGGCTCACCCAGGGGGTCGACCACGCGACCGAGGTAGCCCTCGCCCACGGGCACGGAGAGGACCTCTCCGGTGCGGTGGACCTCCTGACCCTCCTCGATGCCCTGGAAGTCCCCGAGCACCACGACGCCGATGTCGCGGGTGTCGAGGTTCAGGGCCAGGCCCAGCACCCCGTTCTCGAACTTGAGCAACTCGTTGGCCATGACGGAGGGCAGACCCTCCACATGGGCGATGCCGTCCGCCGCGGACGACACGCGCCCCACTTCCACTCGTTCTACGTTGCCGGGATCGTAGGACGCCGCGAAATCGTTCAGCGCGCTACGGACTTCATCGGCATTGATGGTCACATCGGCCATCTGCTGTCCCTGCTCTCTACGTCGTGTGATCATCGCGTCAGCAATGACCAAGCTTGTATTTGTCGCGATGCGTTGCCCCATCGCCGTGCAGCCGCTCGGGCGGCCCGTGGAGGCAACGCGACGAGATGCCGGCACCGACCGACTCCCCGCGATCCTCGCTCCACGAGAGGATCAGGCCCCGATCCGCTGCTGCAGCTGGCCCAGCCGGTGGGTGAGCGAACCGTCGATGATCTCCTCACCGACCTGCACGCGCAGGCCTCCGACCAGCGAAGGATTGGTCTCGGTGGTGAGCTTGAGGTCCCGGCCGTACAGGCGGTTCAGACCGTCCTGCAGCCTGGCCAGCTGCTCCTCGCCCAGCGGTCGGGCCGTCTCCACGCGAGCGATCCAGCGCTGCTGCCGGTCCGCGACCCACTGGGCGAACTGCTCCAGCAGCCGACCGGGGAGGGATCCGCGCGGAGCGCTCACGGCGCGCTCGATCAGCAGGGCCGCCTCGTCGGACTCCGTGTGCGCGAGTCGACGGGCCAGGGTGACCTTGGCCTCGGCACTCGCGCGGGAGTCCGAGAACGCCCGCTGGACGTCCGCGGAGCGGTCCAGCATGGACTTGAACCGGATGAGGTCGTCCACGAGGGCCTCGAGGGCGTGTCCGCCCCCGCGGTTCTCCGCGGCGGCCGCCGCGATGAGCACCGCGGTGCGTTCGATCCCGTCCCCCAGCTGGCGCTCGGTGGCGCTGCGCTGGGAGGCGAGCTCGGCCACGATGTCCACGGCCACCTCGTTCGCCCGCCCGTCGAGGAGCGTGTGCACGAGACGTGCGCGGTCCTCGCCGGAGCGGGAGGGATCCGTGAGGGCACGGCGCAGTGCGCCGTTGGCGTCCACGATGTCCACGATCTCGAACAGCTGGTGCGCGATCTCGGGGGTTGCGGCCGCCGCCCAGCGGTCCACGTCCACGGTGAGCGGACGGTAGGGTTCGTTCGATGCTTCTGCCATTACCGTGCAGCTCCCGTGCGACCTTGCTCGGCATCCAGGTCCGCCAGGAAGCGATCCACCACGCGGTTGGCGCGGTCGTCGTCGTTGAGGGACTCACCGACGATCTTGGACGCGAGCTGTGTTGCCAACGTGCCGACCTCGTCCCGCAGGGAGACGACGGCCGCGGCACGCTCGGCCTCGATGGCCTTGTGCGCGTTCTCGGTGATCCGAGCCGACTCCATGTTGGCCCGGTCCTTGAAGTCCGCCAGGATCTTCTCGCCCTCTGAGCGAGCTTCCTCACGGATCTTCTGGGCCTCGAGGCGGGCACTTTCGAGCTGCTGGTTGTACTCGTCGCGAGCCGCCTTGGCCTCGGCCTGAGCGGCCTTGGCCTTGGCAAGTCCACCCTCGATGGCGTCCGCGCGGTCCTTGAAGACCTTCTCGAACGCCGGGACGATGTACTTGATCGCGATGAAGAGCAGAATCACGAACCCGATGCCGGTAATCAGCATTTCCCAGACGTCCGGGATGAGAGGATTGGCCTCTTCGGCTGCCAACACCATTGCGTTCATGAGCGCGATTCCTGTTCTCTAGTTAGGGCTTGTCCGATGGGCCTTGCCCTACTTGATGAACGCGAGGACCAGGCCCAGGATGGCCAGGGCCTCGACCACTGCGAAGCCCATGAACAGCATGGGCTGCAGGACGCGCTGGGACTCGGGCTGGCGGGCCACGGACTGCATGTAGGCAGCGAAGATGAGACCCACACCGATGCCACCGCCGATGGCAGCGAGACCGTAGCCAATGACGCTAAGCGAACCTTCCATTGTGGATATTTCCTTTCTGGGTGCCCGCGGGTGCGGGCCGTGGTGCCGTTACGGGAGTCGTAAGCGGGCGATGGTCAGGGGTGAGCGGCCCGGGGGTCGCGCTCCTTCGTGGGGCTAGTGCCCCTCCTGCAGTGCGCCCTGTACGTACACGGCGAACAGCAGGGTGAAGATGTAGGCCTGGAGGACCTGGATGAGGACCTCGAGGAAGTAGATGAACAGTCCCAGCACGATGCCGAACACGGAACCGCCGATGCCCATCACGCCGCCCACCTCGGTGGCGAGGAACGCGGTCAGGGCCGCCGCGACCATGATGGCCATGTGACCGGCGAACATGGTGGCGAACACACGCAGGGCGTGGGTCACGGGGCGGATGATGAGGTTCGAGAGGAACTCGAGCGGGATCAGGATCACGTAGAGGATCTTGGGGACGTTCGGGGGCATGGTCATCTTGACCATGAACTGCCCGAGGCCGTGGCGCTTGATGCCCACGCCCACCCAAATCACGTAGGCGATGGCCGCGAGGATGTACGCGGAGCCCGGGTGGGAGAAGGTGGGAAGCTGCAGCACGGGGATGGACCCGAAGAGGTTGTTCACCAGCAGGAAGAAGAAAAAGGTGAACAGCAGGGGCACGAACGGGCGGAAGTCCTTCTCGCCGATGATGTCGCGGCCCAGGTGGTTGCGCACGAACCCGTAGCCCATCTCACCCAGGTATTGACCCTTGGAAGGGACCATGGCTCGGCGCCGGATCACGAACATGAAGAAGCCAGCGATCAGCACCACCGAGAGGAGGATCAGCAGGGTCTGCTTGCCGAAGGCGAACGAACCGACCTCGAAGAACGGGGGAAGATGCATGTCTTCCGTGGACGGGGCCACGAATTCGGCCGGAATCCTCAGGGCGGGGTTCAATACGGGTCCTTTCTGCGGTATCCAGACCGGTCACGCGCCGGGCCGTGGGCCCGGTTCGGCTGACGTCCTTGTCTCCGAGGGGGTCTTCTGCGGGGTGGTGCTGCGGTTCAGAGCGTCCCTCATGTGGAGGTAGCCGAGGTACACCCCGGCGGACGCGCCGAAGACGGCTCCCGCGATCACTATCCACCGTGTTCCCAGCAGGTGATCCAGGAGCCAGCCTATCAAACTCCAAAACGCCGCACCGACCACGACGTACAGCAGCACGGCGAGTCCTCCGCCGAGTCCTCCGCGCTCCACGAGCTCCCCCGCCGTGTGCAGGGTGTCCTGGCGTGCGGCCCGGGTGTAGCGCTCCGAGGCGGAGCGCAGCCCCGGTGTCCGGCGCGGCCCTCGGGGATCCTGTGGCGTGGTCATGGTGTCTCCTTCTCGGAGGGGGCTGCGGGTGCGGCGGCGGCCACCAGTCGGGCCTCCCGCATGCTCACGCGGTGGGCCAGCACGGCGGAACCCACCGTTGTGGCCGCGAGCACGGTGAGCACTGCGGTAAGGAAGGTCCCCGGCGCCAGCCAGGGGGGCGTCCCGGGGACGAGCAGCAGCCACCCGAACGCGAGGACCTTGATCAGGTAGAGGGCCGCGAGCGCGGGGGCGGTGGCCGCCGGTGCGGTGCGGAACAGCTGGGCGGCCACCAGTACGGTGGCCCCGGCGCTCAGCAGCACGAGTCCCCCGCCGAAGCAGGCGGAGCGGACGCCGTCCCCGAGGCCCGGGCGGTAGGCCGCGACGAGCAGCAGCACGGCGAGCAGCATGGCCCCGGCGGCGGCGGCGCGGGCTCCCGGCGCGTACGACGCGCGGCCGGGGGCGGCGTCGTCGCGCGGGGTGGCCGGCGCGGGAGCGCTCACGCGCGCGGCTCCCGGCCGGCGGGGCGCCTGCGGGCGAGCAGGACCGGGGCGGCGAGGTACGCGACCACCACGAGCACCACGGCGAGCCCGGCGACCACCGAGCCCGTGCCGTTGGCGCGCAGCCCGTAGAGCGAGATCAGGCTCACGAGCACCGTGGCCGCGGTGACCGTAAGGGCGGACTGCACGTGGCTGAGACCGGCGTCCGTGAGCCGCTGGTAGGCGTGCTGGCGGTGCGGCTTGTACCAGACCTCGCCGCGGCGGATCCGCAGCACGAGCGTCACGGCGGTGTCCGCGAGGTAGATGAGCAGGGGCGGCAGCAGGAACTCCACGTACACGCCCGAGAGGAACGCGCCGATCGCCATCGCCGCAATGGCCCCGCCCAGCACGTAGGAGCCCACGTCCCCCAGGAACACCGTGCCGCGGCCCAGGTTCCAGGGCAGGAAGCCGAGGAACGCACCGGCCAGGGCGAGGCCTGCGCACACCATCCAGGCCATGTCGTTGACGCCGCCGGCCCACGCGTAGAGCAGGCCCACCGCGCCGCCGTGCAGCCCGGAGATACCGTTGATCCCGTCCATGAAGTTGGCGATGTTGATGTAGGCCACCGTGGCCGCGACCCCCACGGGCCACCACCACGCGGGAATGCCCAGGGCCACGATCAGCGCGGCGGTGCCCAGTGCGCCGATCAGCGCCTGCACCCCGAGCCGCACGCCGATGGACACCCCGCGGTAGTCCTCGGCCCAACCGAGCGCGGCGCTGCCGACGGTCATGGCGAGCACCACCAGGGCGATCGAGCGGTCGACGGGGATCAGCCCGGTCACCAGGGCCGCGCCGTAGCTGAGGATCAGCGCGAGCGCCACGGCCAGGCCCATGCCGCGCAGCACCGGGCGGGAGTGCGAGGACCTGTCCGAGGGGATGTCGACGACGCCCCATCGCGTCAGCAGCGGACGCACCGCGAACGGCAGCACGGCCGAGAGCGCGAACGCGAGGCCGAGGGTCCAGGGCGCGAGCCCCAGGATCATCCGCAGCGCGTCGCCGTCGGACAGCGCGGCCGGACCGGTCACGAGGTCCGGGACCCAGGCCCCCGCGGCGGGCGCGAGTCCCAGGGGGTGCGCGTGGGGTGCGAGCCACGGCTGTCCGGGCCCCGCGGCCGCGATCTGCGCGGCGGCAGCACCGGGAATGACCGCGCCCGGGAGGCCGGACGCCCATGCGGCGGGGACCAGGGAAACGGGCACTGCCACGGCGCTCACGAGTCCCCTCCCGTCCGCGCGGTGCCACCGGGGTGGCCGGAGCCCGGCTCGTCCGGGGGCACCGGGGACGTGGCGGCCGAGGTGGCGCCACCGGGAGCGGAGGAGCCGGACGATCCCGGGGCGGCGTCGTCGTCGCGCCGACCGCCGGAGGTGCCCGAGCGCTCCGCGGCGCGCGGCACCGAGAAGTCGGTGATCCGCGGCTGGGTGCTGACCGCGACCTGCGGGATGGAGCCGGTGAACATCATCCCGCCGCGCACCTTCCACACGTGACGGTCCAGGTTGGCCGGGTCCAGGCGTTCGGCCTTGGCGTGGGAGATCTTGGGGTGGAAGGGGCGCTCGTCCGTCTCCCCCGCCCCGATGAGGTCCTCGTGCAGCTTCTCGCCGTGGCGCAGCCCGGTGATCTCGATGCGGATGTCCTCCCGCCCGGACATCGAGCGCAGCCGCTGGGCGATGTCCATGATCCGCACGGGCTGGCCCATGTCCAGGATGAGCACCTCTCCCCCGCGGGCGATCGCTCCGGCCTGGATCACCAGCTGACAGGCCTCCGGGATGGTCATGAAGTAGCGGGTGGCGTCCGGGTGGGTGACCGTGATGGGCCCGCCCTGGCGGATCTGCTCCGCGAACAGCGGCAGCATGGACCCGCGCGAACCGAACACGTTGCCGAAGCGCACGGACGCGTAGCGCTTGCCCGTGCGGTCCCCCATCCAGGCGGTGAGCTTCTCCGCGACGCGCTTGGAGTGTCCCAGGGCCGTGGTGGGGTTGGCTGCCTTGTCCGTGGAGATGTTCACGAACACGTCCACGTCCACGGCGGCCGCCGCGCTGAGCACGTGCAGGGAGCCCATCACGTTGGTCTTCCAGGCCTCGTCCGGGTACTGCTCCAGCAGGGAGACGTGCTTGAGGGCCGCGGCGTGGAAGACCACCTGGGGGCGGCGGTCCTCGAAGACCTTGGACACGGCGTCGGTGTCCCGGATGTCGCACAGCACGGTGTCGTTGCCGTCCAGCAGCCCGCGGCCGGTGATGGAGATCTGGGTGGCCTGCAGCCCGGACTCGTCCCGGTCCACCATGATCAGCTCGGACGGCTCGAAGCCCACGAGCTGGCGGCACAGCTCGGAGCCGATGGAGCCGCCGGCACCGGTGACCAGCACGCGCTTGCCCGTGACGTAGCCGGCGATCGCGTCCACGTGGATGTCCACGGGGCGGCGCCCGATCAGGTCCTCCATGGAGATGTCCCGCAGGTCCACGCTCTGGTGCGCGCCGGTGAGCATGTCGCTCAGCGGCGGGACGGTCATCACGCGGGTGCCCGTGCCCTCCACGGCGTCGGAGACGCGGCGCATGGTGCGGGGGTCCACGTCCGCGACGGCCACGATCAGCACCCCGGCGCGCGTGTGCTCCAGGACGGAGGCCGCGTCGTGCAGGGTGCCCATGACCGGCACGGAGGAGATCCGCAGGTGCTTCTTGGCGGGGTCGTCGTCGAGCAGGGCCACCGGCAGGAACCCCGAGGCCGGGTCCTGCATCATGCGGTGGACCAGGAACGTGCCGAGCGCACCGGCGCCGAAGATCACCACGTTCTGGGCCTGATCACCGGGCTTGGCCGTGGACTCCTGGTACATGCGCTTGAGGTAGCGGAACGCGGCCATCAGCAGGCACGCGAAGGGGAAGGCGATGAAACCGAGGGACCGTGGGATCCACAGCGAGACGCCGAAGACCAGCAGCACGCCCTCGAGCAGGGCGGTCACGATCACCGTGACCACCACCAGCAGCTTGGCCTCCTCGAAGCTGCCGAACGAGTAGCGCCCCTTGTACAGGGCGAAGGAGAACCCCACGAGCAGCTGCAGCACCACCGCCACGAGGCACGCGACGACCACCCCGCCCACGGAGACCAGCTCGATGTGCAGCTCGAAGCGCAGCAGCACGGCCACCCACAGCGCCACGATCCACGCAACCGAGTCCAGGATCATCTGGATCCACAGCCACGCGACCGGTTTGTCCGCTCGGGGGGTGGTGACGGGGTTGACCATGGGGTGACAAGTCCTTTCGGGTGCGCGGCTCAGCCGTTACGGGGGCCCACCATGAGCCGGTAGGCGGTCTCGCGCACCCGCAGGGGCACGAACCGGTAGCCGCCACGCACCATGACGTTCGTGGCCCATTGTAGGAACCCCACGTGCCCGAGGGACCGCAGCCGGGCCTGCAGACCCAGTTCGGCCCGCAGCACGCGGTAGCCGCCGCGGCGCTCATAGGAGCCCGCCGAGATCCGGTAGCCCACCAGGGGTTCCGCGACGTTGCGCACGTCCGCGCCCGCGTGCAGCATCCTGGCCCACAGCCAGTAGTCCTCGGCCATCGGGACGTCCTCGTAGCCGCCCACGGCATGGACCGCGCTGCGCCGCAACACCACGGTGGGGTGGGAGATCGGGTTGCGGCGCCGGCTCACGGCCGCGATCCGCTCGGCACCCACGGGTGCCGTGCGCAGGGCCACGGGCCGGGACTCGTCGTCGCCGATCTCGTGCATGGACGCGCCCACAAGGTCCGCGCCGTCCTCCACGAGCGGCAGCTGCAGCTCGAAGCGCCGCGGGTAGGCGACGTCGTCCGCATCGGCCCGCGCGACGACGTCGTGCGCGCACCGTGGCAGGGCGGCGTCCAGGGCGTGCGCGAGGCCCTGGTTGCACGCTAGGCGCAGCACCCGCACGGGCACCGGGGACTCGGCCTCGAGGCGGTGGATCTCACGGTCCAACGACGCCGCCACGGGGCCGTCCTGGACGATCAGCACCTCCGCGGGCGGGCGGGTCTGCTCCACGGTGTTGGACTCCACGGCCCGACGCAGCCGCTCCGGCGTGTCCGCCCGGTACACGGGCAGCAGCACCGAGAACGGGACGGGGAACCCGGCAGGGTCCAGGGGCTCAGCGAGGGCCACCGAAACCCCGCCCGCGCATGCCGTCCGTGTAGAGCTTGGCCCAGGTCCGCAGCCCCTTCAGGTCGCGGTTCCTGAGGTAGTGGGCGGGGTAGCCGATCGCGTCCGCGCCCAGCTGCACCACGCGCTTGTAGTGCCACGAGACGTAGCCGCGGTTGCGGAAGAAGTGGCGCTGCTTGAACTCCCCCGGGGGGATCAGCACCTGCAGCCTGCCCGGGACCACCACGTGCTCCTCGTCCCATCCCGGCGGGTGGGACACCGCGGTGGTGGTGACCGTGCCGAACGGCAGCCCGCTCCGGCGCAGCCGCACGAGGAAGTCCACCTCGTCCCCGCGCAGGAACAGCTTGAGGTCCGGCAGCCCCACCCGGAAGAACACGGACTCGTCCACCAGGGCACCGTTGAAGAAGTTGGCGTACGAGTCCAGGAAGCCCAGGGGCTCGAGGTCCGCGCGCCGGTGGGTGATCCCGCCCTCCAGGCGGTACGGGAAGGACAGCAGGCTGTGGTCCTGCGGGGCCACGATCAGCGGTGAGACCACGGCCAGGCCGCGGTTGCGGGCGGCCGCGCGCAGGATCCGCAGGCAGTCGGGGTCCTCGGGGTGGGCGTCGTCGTCCATGAGCCACACCTGCTGCGCACCACTCGCGAGCGCGGTGAGGATCGCCAGGGCGAAACCGCCGGCACCGCCGAGGTTGGCCTCGGAGCGGCGGTAGTTCAGCTCGAACGCTCCCCCGATCCGCTCGCGCAGCTCCGCCTCGTCCAACGGGGTGCGCCCGGCGTCCACGAGGCTCAGACTCGCGACGGGGTCGGTCTGGACCCGCAGCGCGTCGATCAGGGTGGCGACGTCCTCGGGGCGGTCCTGCGTGACGCACGCGACACCCACGTTCGTGCCCGACTGGGCGGCGGCCTTCGGACTGCTTGCGGTCATGACGCCCCCGGGACGACTCGTGGTGTGCGGTGCTGATCCGTTCCGCGGCGGGCCCGCCCGGTGGGGAGCGTGCCGGGTGCCGGTGAACTGTCGGAGTGTATCAACGCGCACCCGGGGACCGGCTGGACGTCGGGGCACCCGCGCCGTGCCGGTGGAGGTCCCCGGAGCGCTCCGGGGCGCTACCGTACGATGGACGCACCACCACGGGAGGAGACACACAGTGACGGTTCACAGCTGGCGCGTGCTCGGAGCCACGGGCTTCATCGGTTCCGCCATCACCACGGCCCTGCAGGCACGGGAGATCCCGGTGACGCCGGTGGCCTCGCCGCGTCTCGCCTCGCCGGCCACGACCGTCCACCACCTCGTGGAGCACGCCCAGCGGCTGGAGTCCGTGATCGACTACCTGGCCGACTCCTTCGCGGGAGCGGACACGGTGGTCAACGCCGCGGGCCTGGCCGCCCCGGACCAGACGCACCAGCAGTCCCTCACCGGGGCCAACGCCCTGCTGCCGGTGCTCGTGGCCCTGGCCGCCCACCGCACGGGGGTGCGCCGGGTGATCCACATGAGCTCGGCCTCCGTGCAGGCGGACGCCCCGGTGCTCGACGAGTCCATCCGCACCGCCCCGTTCTCCCCCTACTCCTTCTCCAAGGCGCTGGGCGAGTCCGCCCTGTACCGCCTGCACTCCGAGTGGCGCTCCGAGCAGGGCGCTCCCCAGCTCACCGTGATCCGGGCAACCTCGGTGATGGGCAGCGAGCGCCGCACCACCCGTATGCTCGCGCGCTTCGCGTCCTCCCCCTTGAGCTCCGTGGCCGGGGACGGTTCCGCGCACACCCCCGTGACGTCCGTGACCGCGCTCGCGCAGTTCACGGTGGCGGTCGGCGAGTTCCCGCGGCCCCTGCCCCCGGTGATCCTGCAGCCCTGGGAGGGCGCGACCACCGGTTCCGTGCTGCGCGACGCCGGCCGCCGCGATCCCCTGGCCCTGCCGCCGTGGCTGTGCCGCGCGGCGATCGCCTCGGCGCGCTTCGCCTCGGGAGTCGCGGGCCACCGTTACGCCGGGGCCATCCGCCGCCTGGAGGTCACGTGGTTCGGCCAGGAGCAGGTCCCCGGGTGGGCCCACGAGAACGACGTGCTCCCCGAGCCCCACGTCCAGGAGGTCCTGCGCCAGGCGCACCTGGCCCTCGGACGCTGAGGCCGGGCGCGGCGCCCGCCCGGTCCGCGGACCTCTTCCGCGAGGCCCGGTGGCATGCGACCCGGGTGCACGCGTCGGTCCCGCTCGTCCGCCGCACGCGCCGGGCACGACGCCGCCGCGGTACGTTGCCGCCGTCCGCTCAGTCCGCTTCTGTCGTGTGCCTCGTGCGCGTGCCGTGCGACCCGTGCGGGTGCGCTGGGTGCGCGTGTGCCGCAAGATGCCTGTGCCGTGTGCCGTGTGCTGGATTCGCGAGTGCCATGCGATCCGTGCGCGTGCGCTGAGCGGGCGTGTGCCGTGCGGTCCGTGTGCTGTGTGCTGTGTGCTGGACTTGCGCGCGCCGCGGGATCCCTACGCGTGCGCGTGCGCTCAGGGCGCGGGGCGGTCCTCGCCGGGCAGATCGTGGTGGGCCCGCGTGCTCGCGCTCTCGTCCCGGTCCTCCGCCACCAGCAGCTGCGCCTCGTCCATGCTGAGCGCCCGGGTGCCGTTCCAGCGCGGTTCCGGTGAGCCGTCACGGTCCCGGAGCTGGTCCACGGAAGCGGTGTCCGATCCGGCGGCATCCTGCACCATGGCGGTGATGAGTTCCTCGTCCGCAGTGTCCGCCCCGCTCTCCCCGGCCGGGGAACTGGCCGGCACGGCAGAGCCGTCGGCGTGAGCAGCGGCGTCGTTTCCGGCACCCGAGCCCGGAACCGACGCACCGGTCGTCCCTGGCGCCGCGCTCGCGGGATCCGCGCCGGGCTCGGTCGGTGCGGGCGCGTCGTCCGTGCCACCCCCGTGCACGGCCGGCACCACCTCGCGCAGCCGCTGCAGGGTGATGGCGCCGTGGCGCAGCACCACCGGGGTCTCCCCCGTGCAGTCCACGATGGTCGAGGCGGCGTCCCGCGCACCGGCGGCCGGTTCCCGGACGGGCCGGGGTCCGGCCTCGAGGTACAGCGCCACGCGGTCCTGGAGCATCTCCCGGGCCTGCTCGGCCGTGCGGGCCGCGGGCATCCCCGTGCGGTTCGCGGAGGAGACCGCCATGGGGCCCACCCGCTCCAGCACCGTGCGGGTCACGGCGTCGTCGGGAACGCGCAGGGCCACCGTCCCGTGGGTCTCGCCGAGGTCCCACCCGAGCGAGGGCCGCGCCCAGCACACGATGGTCAGGGCGCCGGGCCAGAACGCCCGGGCCAGGGCGCGGGCGTCGTCCGAGATCTCGTCCGCGAGGGCGTCCATGACCTCCGGGCGGGCGATGAGCACGGGCGGGGGCATCTCCCGCGTGCGCCCCTTGGCGCCGAGCAGCCCCTGCACGCCCGAGGCCGAGAAGGCGTCGCACCCGATGCCGTAGACGGTGTCGGTGGGCAGCACCACGCACTCGCCGTCCCCGGCCACCTCCGCGGCCCGCGCCACGGCGGCTTCCAGCTCCTCCTGCGTCCCGCAGGACATGATCTCGCTCACGAGCAACTCCTCACGCTCTCCGTCTGTGTGTGTGCGTTTCGCGCGCCGTCACCGCGCCGCCCGGCCGGGCTGCCCCGCCCGCGCGGTGGCCGTGGCCGGCCGCGGCTCAGCTGCCGGGGTCCCCGGGCAGCACCGCGCTGGTGGCCCGGGGACGGTCCGTGAGGTCGCGGTGCAGCTCCACGTTGCGGAAACCCCGCTCGCGCAGCGCGTGCGCCACGGCCTCGACCTGGGACTCCGCATGCTCCATGATGAACGACCCCCCGGGGCGCAGCACCCGCACGGCCGTGTCCATGGCCGCGAGCGGGTGGCGCATCCCCGTGGCGTCCCCGCCGTAGAGGGCCGTGGCGGGATCGTGCTCCCGCACCTCGGGATCACGCGGGACGTCCGTCTCGGGGACGTAGGGCGGGTTGGTGACCACCACGCAGAACCGCCCGGCGGTGGGCACCGACACGTCCCGGTAGTCACACTCCAGCAGCCGCACCCGGGTGCCCGCGAGGTTGCGACGGGTCCACGCCAGGGCGGCGGGCTCCCGCTCCACGGCGGTGACCCGGCACGCGGGGTCCTCGCTCGCCACGGCCAGGGCAATGGCCCCCGAGCCCGTGCCCAGGTCGATCACCGCGGGATGGACCTCGCCGGCCTCGCGCCACGCGCGCGCGTGGTCCAGGGCGAGCTGGACGAGCAGCTCCGTCTCAGGGCGGGGCACGAAGACCCCGGGCCCCACGGCGAGCTCGAGCTGGCGGAAGGGGGCCGTGCCGGTGATGTGCTGCAGGGGCTCGCGTGCGGCCCTGCGGTGCACCAGCCCGCGGTACCCCTCCGGCTCGGGAGACCCCAGGATCGCCCGGGCCTCGGTCTCCCCGCGGGGGAGCCCGAGCGCGTGGGCGGCGAGCAGGGCGGCGTCGTTGTCCGGGGAGGCCACACCGGCCGCGGTGAGCTCGGCGCGGGCCCACGCGATGGCCTGGGCGAGTGTGCTGCCCACCGGGTCAGCCCCTCCGGCCCGCGGACCCCTGCTCCGCCGAGTCCTGGCCCAGCTGGTCCAGGCGGGCCTTCTCATCGAGCTCGACCGCCGAGGCGATCACCGGTTCCAGCGCGCCGTCCAGCACGTGGTCCAGGTTGTAGGCCTTGTAGCCCGTGCGGTGGTCCGCGATCCGGTTCTCCGGGAAGTTGTAGGTGCGGATCCGCTCCGAGCGGTCCACGGTGCGCACCTGGGACTTGCGGGCGGCGGCGTTCTCCGCGTCGATCTGCTCCTGCTGGTGCGCGAGCAGCCGGGCGCGCAGCACGCGCATGGCGGCCTCACGGTTCTGCAGCTGGGACTTCTCGTTCTGCATGGACACCACGATGCCCGTGGGCACGTGGGTGATGCGCACGGCGGAGTCCGTGGTGTTCACGGACTGCCCGCCCGGGCCCGAGGAGCGGTAGACGTCGATCTTGAGGTCGTTCTGGCTGATGTCGATCTCGTCCGGCTCGTCCACCTCGGGGAACACGAGCACCCCGGCGGCCGAGGTGTGGACACGGCCCTGGGACTCGGTCACGGGCACGCGCTGCACCCGGTGCACCCCGCCCTCGTACTTGAAGCGGGCCCACGCCCCCTCGGACGGGTCCGAGGAGCTCCCCTTGACCGCCAGCTGGACGTCCTTGTAGCCGCCCAGCTCGGTGGGGGTCGAGGAGAGGATCTCGGTCTTGAGACCGGACTGCTCCGCGAAGCGCATGTACATGCGCAGCAGGTCACCGGCGAACAGCGCGGACTCGTCCCCGCCCTCCCCCGCCTTGACCTCGAGGATCACGTTGCGCCCGTCGTCCGGGTCCCGCGGGACCAGCTTGCGCCGCAGCGCCTCCCTGGCCACCGCGAGCTCCTCCTCGAGCGGCTTGACCTCCGCGGCGAGCTCGGGGTCCATGCTCCCGAGCTCGCGCGCGGCCTCGAGGTCCTCGGAGAGCCGCTCCACCCGCCGGTGCGCCTCCGCGATGCCGTTGAGCTCCGAGTAGCGGCGCCCCAGCTTCCGGGCCCGTCCGGCGTCCGCGTGGATGGCGGGGTCCGCCAGTTCACGCTGCAGCTGGGCGTGCTCGTCCAGCAGCGGCTGAACAGGATCGGACATGGGGTGGACTCCTTGATCGACGGGTGGGACGGGCGGACCGCGGGTGCGGTTCCTAGTGGCCGGCCAGCGTGGTCTTCTGGACCTGCATCAGGAACTCGGCGTTGGACTGCGTGTCCCGCAGCTTGCTGGTGAGCAGCTCCAGGGCCTGCTGCTGCTCCAGACCGGAGAGCACGCGGCGCAGGCGCCACATGATCTTGATCTCCTCGGGCGAGAGCAGGTTCTCCTCGCGGCGGGTGCCGGAGGAGTTGACGTCCACGGCCGGGAAGATGCGGCGGTCCGCCAGCTGGCGGGACAGGCGCAGCTCCATGTTGCCGGTGCCCTTGAACTCCTCGAAGATCACCTCGTCCATCTTGGAGCCCGTCTCCACGAGAGCCGTGGCCAGGATGGTGAGCGAGCCGCCGTTCTCGATGTTGCGCGCGGCGCCGAAGAACTTCTTGGGCGGGTACAGCGCCGCGGAGTCAACACCACCGGAGAGGATGCGCCCGGACGCGGGAGCCGAGAGGTTGTACGCGCGGCCCAGGCGGGTCATGGAGTCCAGCAGGACCACCACGTCCATGCCCATCTCCACGAGGCGCTTGGCGCGCTCGATCGCGAGCTCCGCCACCGTGGTGTGGTCGTCCGCGGGACGGTCGAAGGTCGAGGCGATGACCTCGCCCTTCACCGTGCGCTGCATATCGGTGACCTCCTCGGGGCGCTCGTCCACGAGCACCATCATGAGGTGCACCTCGGGGTTGTTGGTGGTGATCGCGTTGGCGATCGACTGCAGCATGAGGGTCTTGCCGGCCTTGGGCGGGGAGACGATCAGGCCGCGCTGGCCCTTGCCGATCGGCGCCACCAGGTCCACCACGCGGGGACCGATCTTCTTGGGATCGGTCTCCAGGCGCAGCCGCTCCTGCGGGTACAGCGGCACGAGCTTGTTGAACTCCACCCGCTCCTTGTTCTCCTCCGGGGTGCGCCCGTTGACCGAGGTCAGCTGGACCAGGGCGGAGAACTTCTGGCGGGAGTTGTTGTGCTGCTCGCCCTCGCGCGGGGCACGGATGGCGCCCACCACGGCGTCGCCCTTGCGCAGGTTGTTCTTCTTGACCTGGGACAGGCTCACGTACACGTCGGACCGGCCCGGCAGGTAGCCGGAGGTGCGCACGAACGCGTAGTTGTCGAGCACGTCCAGGATGCCCGCCACGGGCAGCAGGACGTCGTCCTCGGTGATCTCGACGTCGTCCACGTCCGGACCGTTGTTCCGGTTGCGGCGGTTGCGCCGCTCGTTGCGGTCGTTGCGGTCCGAACGGTCCCCGCGCTCGTTGCGGTCGTTGCGGTTGCGGTTGCGCCGGTTGCGGCGGGAGCCGCCCTCGCCGTCATTGCCGCCGCGGTCGTTGCGGTTGCGGCGCTCGTTGCGGTTCTGGCCGTCCTGGTTGCCGCCGTCCCCGGAGTCCTTGGAGTGGCCGTCCTTCGAGCCACCGTCCCGGGAGCCGCTGTCCTTGGAACCGTTGTCATTGCCGCCGCGGCGGTTGTTCTGCTCCTGGCCGCCGTCCTTGGACTCGCCCTGCTGGTTGCGCTGGCGACCGCCCTCGGAGCGGCCGTCCTGCTTGCCGGACTTGTCTTCCGAGGAGGAGCTGTCCCGGTCCTGCTGGGAGGACTTCTCGCCGCGGTTGCCGCGAGCCCGCTGGTTGCGCCCGCCGCGGCCGTCCTTGGAGTCCCCGGACTGCTCGGACGAGTCCTGGGAGCCGTCCTGGCGCGCCGGGCCCTGCTCCTCGGCCTGATCCTTGCCGCCCTGCTCCGCGTCCGGCTGCTCCTGGGCGGACCGGGCACCGTGGCGCTCGCCTCCGGCGGTGGCACGGCGGGAGCGGCGCGAACCGGACTGCCGCTCGGCGCCCTGCTCGTCGGCGTCGTCGGAGGACGTGGCCGCGGAGGACTCGTCGGAGCCCTGGGCCGGGGCGGCGTCGTCGCCGGAGGAGGTGTGGCGCTGGGAGGCCTTGCGAGCGGTCTGCTCGATCTTCTCCTCCACGGCCTTGTCCCGGGCGGCGACGGCGCCGCCGCGCTGGTGGGCCTCGATGGCCTCGACCAGCAGGGACTTGCGCATGCGGCGCGCACCCGTGATGCCGAGCTGCGCGGCGAGCGCCTGCAGCTGGGCGAGCTTGAGGCCGGAGAGGCCGGTGCTCTGGGCGTTCGAGGATTCCGTTCCCTGTTCGGGGGCGGTGGATTCTGTCACGAAGGTTCCTTCTGACTCGGTGGGGGCTGCGGCCTTCAGATCGCCGACAGCCCGACGTTGTGGGTGTGGGCCGCGCGCGGCGGGCCACGGAAGACACGCGCAGTGAGCACGCGCGATCGGCAATGGATTCCCCCGATTCTCCCGCTTGAGCGGACTGCCACATCACAGAGGTGGCGGGGCTGCACGGGAGAGGATCGCAGAGAGGCGACGCCTTCGAACACCTGCGGTGGGTCACTGCGCACGGGGCTCAACTGCGGGGCTGCACCGTCCGGCAGGCGGAGGTGAACCCGGGGCCTATTGCGTGGATGACTCCACTTTAGCACCCTCCGTGGGCACCCGCAGGGCACGCACGCGCCACGCCACGGGTGCTCCGCCCTGGGCACGCGCCGCCGACGCCGCCCCGGCCGTGAGCTCGGCGACCGCCACCTCGGCGGCCCGCGCGGCCCGCTCCCCGTGCGCGAGCACGAGCACGGTGGGTCCGGCACCCGAGATCAGTGCCGCGTGGCCCCGCTCGCGCAGCCCGGTCACGAGGTCGTGGCTCGGGGTCATGGCGCGTGCCCGGTAGTCCTGGTGCAGCAGGTCGCGGGTGGCCGGCAGCAGCAGCTCCGGGCGTTGACCCAACGCGGTCACGAGCAGCGCGGCGCGCCCGGCGTTGACCGCGGCATCGTGGTGCGGCACGTGCTCGGGCAGCAGGCCGCGGGCCACGGACGTGGCCACCTCGAAGTCCGGCACGGCCACCACGGGCACCACGTCCGGGTGCACGCGCACGGGCACGGAGTGGAAGCGGCCCTGCTCCTCGTAGGAGATGGTCAGCCCGCCCAGCAGGGTGGGGGCCACGTTGTCGGGGTGGCCCTCCAGCGCCGAGCACACCTGCAGCACCGTGTCCGCGTCCAGGCGCAGCGCGCGGGGCAGCAGAGTGTTGCCCGCGAGCACCCCGGCGACCACGGCGGACGCGGAGGAGCCCATCCCCCGGCCGTGCGGGATCACGTTGTGGGCGCTCAGGCGCACGGGGGGCAGGGCCCCGGCGCTGGCGGCGTCGAACGCGGCCTGCGCGGCCCGCAGCACGAGGTGCTCCGCGGTGCGGGGGACGTCCTGCGCGCTCTCACCGTGCAGCTCGAACTCCAGGCCGTGCGCGATGCGGGTCACGGTCACGGTGTCGCGGTGCTCCAGGGCCAGGCCCAGCGAGTCGAAGCCCGGGCCCACGTTGCCGGTGGACGCGGGAACGCTCACTCGCACCCACGTGCCCACCGGGGCGGGCGTGTGGGGCCCGGCCACCGGCTCGTGCGTGGCGTCCCGGGTGCTCACGCGAGACCGAGGGCCGCGGCGACGGACACGACGTCGAAGGGCACGCGCTGGGGCTCCGCGGCCCGGGCGTCCTCGGCCTCGGCACCCTTGACCGCCCACTGCGGGTCCTTGAGGCCGTGGCCCGTCACCGTGGCGACGATCGTGGCGCCCGAGGGCACCTCCCCCGCGCGCGCCTTCATGAGCAGCCCGGCCACGCTCGCGGCGGAGCCCGGCTCCACGAACACGCCCTCGCGCGAGGACAACCAGCGGTGGGCCTCCAGGATCTGCTCGTCCGTGACGGCGTCGATGAGCCCACCGGACTCGTCCCGGGCCGCGATCGCCGTGTCCCACGACGCGGGGTTGCCGATCCGGATGGCCGTGGCGATGGTCTCCGGCTCGGTCACGGGGTGGCCCAGCACGAGCGGGGCCGCACCCTCCGCCTGGAAGCCCCACATGGCCGGGGTGCGCGTGGCCACCGCGGGCAGCACCTCCCCCGAGGTGCCCGGGGTATCCTGCGCGTACTCGCGGTAGCCCTTCCAGTACGCGGTGATGTTGCCGGCGTTGCCCACGGGCAGCACGTGGATGTCCGGGGCGTCGCCCAGCGTGTCCACCACCTCGAACGCCGCGGTCTTCTGGCCCTCGATCCGGTACGGGTTCACGGAGTTCACCAGGAACACGGGGTAGGACTCGGAGAGCTTGCGGGCGACCTCCAGGCAGTTGTCGAAGTTGCCGTCCACCTGGATGATGTCCGCGCCGTGCGCCACGGCCTGGGACATCTTGCCCATCGAGATCTTGCCCTCGGGCACGAGCACCGCGCTGCGCATCCCGGCCTGCCTGGCGTACGCGGCGGCGGATGCGGAGGTGTTGCCCGTGGAAGCGCACACCACGGCCTGCGCGCCGGCCTCCTTGGCCTTGGTGATGGCCATGGTCATCCCACGGTCCTTGAACGAGCCCGTGGGGTTCATGCCCTCGAACTTCAGCCACACGGTGGAGCCCGTGAGCTCGGACAGCGCGGGCGCCGGGATCAGCGGGGTGCCGCCCTCGCCCATGGTCACCACCTCGGTCCGCTCGGTCACGGGCAGCCGGTCCCTGTACTCGTTGATGACGCCCTGCCAGACGTGTGCCATGCCGTGATGCTCCTCGGGTGAAGGGGTTGTCGGTTCAGCTCTCGTGCCGCGCGTGGGCGCAGCGTGCGGTGCCGGTCCGGGAGGGTGCGACGACGCCGCCCGGCCGGCTCCCGCTCTATTCTCCGGTCTCCACCGGGGTCACGGAGACCACGTCCCGGACCACGGGCAGCGAGCGCAGCGCCTCGACCGTGGCCATGAGGTCCGCGTGGCGCCCGGAGTGGGTGACCAGGCGCAGCAGGGAGGTCCCCGTCACGCGGGGGTCCTCGCTCTGCTGCATCGTGGAGATGGAGACCCCGTGGTCCGCGAACACCTGGGCGAGCCGCGCGAGCACGCCCAGCCGGTCGGTCACGGCCAGGGTCACGGCCAGCCGCGTGGTGACGTCGTCCATGCTCACAGCGGGCAGCGCCGCGTAGTCCGCGAGCGGGATCCCCTGGGCGCCCAGGGCGATGGCCCGGGCCGCGGAGACGAGGTCCCCCAGCACCGCGGACGCCGTGGGCTCACCACCGGCGCCCTGTCCGTAGAACATGAGGGACCCGGCCGCGGCGGCCTCCACGAACACCGCGTTGTAGGCGCCGTGCACGCCCCCGAGCACGTGCTCGCGCGGGATCATCACGGGGTTCACCCGCAGGTTCACGCCGTCCCCGCAGCGCTCCCCCACGGACAGCAGCTTGATCACGTACCCGGCCTCCCGGGCGGCCGCGACGTCCTCCGCCGTGACCCCGGTGATCCCCTCGCAGTGGACGTCCTCGATCGTGTAGCTGGAGTGGAACGCCAGGGAGGCCAGCACGGCGGTCTTGGCGGCGGCGTCGTGGCCCTCGACGTCCGCGGTGGGGTCCGCCTCCGCGTAGCCCAGGCGCTGGGCCTCGGCCAGGGCGTCCCCGAACGCGGCGCCCGTGGTGTCCATCTGGTCCAGGACGAAGTTGGTGGTGCCGTTCATGATCCCCAGGAAGCGCTCCACCTGGTCCCCCGCGAGCGAGTCGCGCATGGGGCGCACGATCGGGATGGCCCCGGCCACCGCGGCCTCGTAGGACAGCTGGGCCCCAGAGGCTCCGGCGGCGTCCTGCAGCTGCCGCCCGGACTCCGCGAGCAGGGCCTTGTTCCCCGTGATCACGGAGGTCCCGGCCTGCAGCGCGCGCAGCACGCGCTTGCGGGTGGGCTCGATGCCGCCGGTGAGCTCCACGACCACGTCCGCGGCGTCGATCACCGCGTCCGCGTCGGTGGTCAGCAGCTCCGCGGGCAGCTCGACGTCGCGCGGGGCGGCGGTGTCCCGCACCGCGATCCCGCACAGCCTCAGCCGCACCCCGCTGCGCAGGGCCAGCTCGTCCCCGCGGGTGAGCAGCACGTGGGCCACCTGAGAGCCCACCGTGCCCGCCCCCAGCAGGCCGACGTTGAGGACGGGGGTCTCGTGGGCGCTCGTGGCGGTGGTGTTCATGGCTCCTGGGCTCCTCCGTGGTCTCACGGCGTCGGGGTCGTGCGGCGGTTCTGCGTCCCGGGGCGCCGCGGCCCCGGGCCTGACGCCCGTGCCGTGGTCCGGCCGGGCGGCGGTGCGGTGGATCAGTGGTGCGGCAGATGGGTCGTTCGGTGGTGCGGGTCTCGGCGCGGACGGCTGTCCGGCCGGACGGCGCGCCGGTCGGGCAGTCCCCGGCCAAGCGGACCGCCGGGCCGCGCGGCGTGCGCGCACCAGCGGACCGGACCGGCGGTGCCGTGGCCGTGGCGTGCCCGGGGCGGCGGGCGCCCCTCCCATCATGGCAAGGACGACGACGCCGCGCGGCTGCGTGACGTCCCCCGCGGCCCGTTCAGCTGGTCGTGTCCGCCCCGGCACCGGGGTCCCGGGCGAGCAGGTCCGCCACGGACTCGCGCCGCACGATCTCGTGCGGGACGCCGTCCTCCCCCACGGCCACGATCCCGGGCCGCGGCAGCCAGTTGTAGTTGCTCGACAGGGACCAGCAGTACGCACCCGTCACCGGGACCACCAGCAGGTCCCCCCGGTGGACATCCCCGGGGAGGTAGACGTCCTTGACCACCACGTCCCCGGACTCGCAGTGCTTGCCCACCACGCGGGAGAGCACCGGCGCCTCGGGGGAGACCCGGTTGGCGAGCACCGCGGTGTAGTCGGCGTCGTAGAGCACGGGCCGGGCGTTGTCGCTCATGCCGCCGTCCACGGACACGTAGCGGCGCTGCACCCCGGGGCTCACGGTGACGGTCTTGACGGTGCCCACGGTGTAGACCGTGCACCCGGAGGGCCCGGCGATGTAGCGCCCGGGCTCGAACGAGAGGTGCGGGGCGGGCAGCTGGGAGGTCTCCAGCGCCTTGGCGAGCAGGCTCGCGAGGTCCCCCGCGATGTCGGTGATCTCACGGGCGGAGTCCGCGGCCGTGTACGCCACGCCGTGCCCGCCGCCCAGGTCGATCTCGGGCAGCGCCAGCCCCCAGCGCCCTGCCACGGTCTCCCGCAGCGCCAGCACCCGCTCGGCCGCCTGCGCGAAGCCCTCGGCGGCGAAGATCTGGGAGCCGATGTGGCAGTGCAGCCCCCGCAGCTCCAGTGCGTCGTCCCGCGCGAGGCACGCGGCCACGGCCTGCAGGGCGGGAGAGTCCTCCCCGTCGGCGGCGGCGTGCAGCGAGAGCCCGAACTTCTGGTCCTCGTGCGCGGTGGCGATGAACTCGTGCGTGGACGCGTGCACCCCCGGGGTCACGCGCAGCATCACGGGAGCGCGGGTTCCCCGCTGCCGGGCGAGCGTGGCCAGCAGCTCGACCTCCGGGAGGGAGTCCACCACGATGCGGCCCACACCGGCGTCGAGAGCGGCCGAGAGCTCCTCGGCGGACTTGTTGTTGCCGTGCAGCGCGATCCGCCGCCCGGGGACCCCCGCGGCGAGCGCCACGGCCAGTTCCCCGCCGGAGGCGGTGTCGATGCCGAGACCCTCCGCCACGGCCCAGCGGGCCACGGACGTGCAGAGCAGGGCCTTGGAGGCGTAGTAGACGGCCACCTGCACCCCGAGGGGTTCCAGGGCGGCGTCGAACGCCTCGCGGACCCGGCGGGCCCGGGAGCGGAACGTGCGCTCCGAGACCACGTACGCCGGGGAACCGTGGCGTTGTGCGAGCTCCGTGACCGGGATCCCGTCCACGGTCACGCACCCGGAGGCGTCCCGCGCGTACTGCCCGGTGAACACCGCAGGGTCCAGTTCCGCGGCGTCCTGCGGCACCCGCAGCCACGCGGGGGCCAGCGGGTGGCCGGTCACGGTGTCCTCACTCACCGGCTCACATCCTCTCGGGCGCGGAGACGCCCAGCAGGTCCAGCCCGTTGGCCAGCACCTGGCGCACGGCGTCGTTGAGCCACAGCCGGGTGTGGTGCACGAGCTCGACGTCCCCGTCACCCTGCGGGGTCACGCGGCACGCGTCGTACCAGCGGTGGTACGCGCCGGCCAGGGCCTCGAGGTGGCGGGCCACGCGGTGCGGCTCGCGGAAGTCCGCGGCCTGCGCGACGACGGACGGGTACTGCCCCAGAGCCGCGAGCAGGTCCGCCTCACGGGGGTGCGACAGCAGGGCGGCGTCGAACTGGGGGGCACCGGCGTCGTCCGTGCGGCGCACCCCGGCGGCCTGCGCGTTGCGGGCGACCGCGCACGTGCGGGCGTGGGCGTACTGCACGTAGAACACGGGGTTCTCGTTGGAGCGCCGGGTCAGCACGTCGAGGTCGATGTCGATGTTCGAGTCCACGGAGTACCGGGTCAGGGAGTAGCGCGCGGCGTCCACCCCCACGACCTCCACGAGGTCCTCCATGGTCACCACGGTGCCCGCGCGCTTGGACATCCGCACGGCCTCGCCGTCACGCACGAGGTTGACCATCTGCCCGATCAGCACCTCCACGGCGTCCGGGGAGTCCCCCAGCGCGGCGGCCGCGGCCTTGAGCCGGGCCACGTAGCCGTGGTGGTCCGCACCGAGCATGTAGATGCACAGGTCCGCGCCGCGGTCCCGCTTGTTCTTGAAGTAGGCGATGTCACCGGCGATGTAGGCCGCGTTGCCGTCCGACTTGATGACCACGCGGTCCTTGTCGTCCCCGTGCTCCGTGGAGCGCAGCCACCACGCGCCGTCCGCGAAGTAGAGGGAGTCCGAGGAGCGCAGCTGCTCCAGCAGCTTCTCCACCTGCCCGTCCTCGAACAGGGAGTTCTCGTGGAAGAAGACGTCGAAGTCCACCCCGAACTCGTGCAGCGAGGACTTGATCTGGGCGAACATCAGCTCCACGCCTGCGGCCCGGAAGACCTCCTGGGGGTCCTCCGAGTCCAGGGCGTCAGGGTGCAGAGCGAGCACCTCCTGGGCGACGTCCGAGATGTACTGCCCGCCGTAGCCGTCCTCGGGAGCGGCCTCGCCGCGGGCGCGGGCCAGCAGGGAGCGGGCGAAGCGATCGATCTGGTTGCCGTGGTCGTTGAAGTAGTATTCGCGCACCACCTCGGCGCCCTGGGCCTGCAGGACCCGGGCGAGGGAGTCGCCCACGGCCGCCCAGCGGGTGCCGCCCAGGTGGATGGGCCCGGTGGGGTTGGCGGAGACGAACTCCAGGTTGATGGTGGTCCCGGCCAGGGCGTCCCCCGTGCCGAACGCGCTGCCCTGCTCCACGACCGACTGCGCGAGCCCACCGGCCGCGGCGGCGTCGAGCGTGATGTTGAGGAACCCCGGTCCGGCGATGTCCACGGTCTTCACGCCGGGCACCCGCGCGAGCCGCTCGGAGAGGATCTGTGCGACGTCCCGAGGGCTGCGCCCCACTTTCTTTGCCACTTGCATGGCCACCGTGGTGGCCCAGTCGCCGTGGTCACGGTTCTTCGGGCGCTCCACCTTCGCCTCGGGCAGGTCGACGCCGTCCACGACGGTGAGTTCACCGGCGGCCACGGCGTCCTGCAGGCATGCGGAGACGGCGGAGGAAAGTTCTTCAGGAGTCACCGTGACAGTGTAGCGGGGCAGGTGCATGCGGACCGATTCGCCGACCGTCACGCGCAGCGGTTCCCGCGGCCACGGACCGGTACGGTTAACACGCTCGCGGGCCCGTGCGGGCCCGGCCTGGCGCGGATTCGTGCACCGAGTGCACCTGGTAGTATCGTCGAGTCGTCGTTGCAGCCCGGATGAAACGGGTGGCGCACCTGACACGCCCGCGTAGCTCAGTGGATAGAGCGTCTGCCTCCGGAGCAGAAGGTCGTAGGTTCGAATCCTGTCGCGGGCACCACGGAAGGCCCCTGATCAGCTAATACGTTGATCAGGGGCCTTTTTTCTGTTGCTGGCAGTCGACCAGGTACGCACTGAGGTACGCATCGGGCCTTGGTTGTCGACGGTGACCGGAAGCAGAGGAGGTGGGCTAGCTAGGGGAGTGGCTGCTCGGCTGTGGAGCGCTCTCTGAACCTCTCAGCGCCGCGTAGAGCGTCCGGCGCGAGCACTCAGGGCTGGGAGCCACCTTTGCTCTCGAAACTCCGATGCCGACCCTCTGCTGCCAGTTCTGACCCGAGGTTCCGTTCGCGGTCGTACAAGTCGCGGAGCGCTTATCGGGCTCTTCAGAGTTGAGTGTGGGCGCGCCGGTGTGGTCGGGTAGCTGGGGGTAGACGTCGAGGCCCCTGATGATGAGCGGACTTCTACCCCCGCTGATCTCAAGGACCTCGACGATGCCCAACCATAGTTGCGTATGCTCTGACGTGCTCGATCGCTGCGAGAGATGCGACGTTCTCCTGGACTTCCCTGGCCTTCATCTGGTGGCCGTCTCGAAGACCCGGGGCGGGCTGGTGCTCGAGGTGGAGTCCTGCGATCCAGTGGCCGGATGCCCTGGCTGCGGTGTCATCGCCACTGGTCACGGCCGGGTGGAGGTCGAGTTGATCGACGCGCCGTGGGCGGGCCGGCCGGTGCGGATTCGGTGGCGCAAGCGCCGCTGGATCTGCCTCGAGGGGGTCTGCGCGGTGGCGACCTTCGTCGAGCAGAAGCCGCAGGTCTGCGCTCCGCGCGGCCTGCTGAGCAGCCGCGCGATCCGCTGGGCGATCGGTCCGCTCCGGCGCGAGGGAGCGACGATCCAGGGCCTGGCCCGGCAGCTCGGCACGACCTGGAATACGCTCTGGTCCCAGGTCCGGCCAGTCCTGATCGAGGCCGCGAACGACCCGTCCCGCTTCGAGGACGTGCAGGTCCTGGGCGTGGACGAACATGTCTGGCACCACCGGGACCCGCGCCGGCGCGGACCGAAGGAGCTCACCGGGATGGTCGATCTGACTCGGGGGCCCCACCCCACTGCCAGGCTCCTCGACCTCGTCCCCGGCCGGTCCGGCAAGGCCTACCAAGACTGGCTCGACGAGCGCGGCGAGGAGTTCCGCAAGCGGGTCGAGATCGCGACGCTGGACCCGTTCCAGGGCTACAAGAATGCGATCGATGACCAGCTCGAGGACGCCACCTGCGTGCTGGACGCCTTCCACGTCGTCAAGCTAGCCGGCGCTGCAGTCGATGACGTCCGCCGCCGGATCCAGCAGGAGACCCTCGGTCATCGTGGCCGCAAGGGCGACCCTCTCTACGGGATCCGTCATGTTCTCCGCGCCGGACGGGAACGCCTCACGCCTCGACAGCAGGCCCGTCTGGCCAGCGCGTTCGCGGCCCATCCCGATCATGTTGCGGTCGAGGTCGCCTACCAGTGCGGCCAGGACCTCCGAGATGTGTTCCACCAACCCACGCCCGCCGGGGGTCGTCAACTGGCCGAGCGACTGATCGAGAAGCTGCCGTCCTGCCCGATCCCCGAGATCGCCAGGCTCGGCAAGACACTGCGCCGCTGGAAGACAGCGTTCTTGGCCTACTTCGACACCGACGGCGCGAGCAACGGTGGCACCGAGGCCCTCAACGGGATCATCGAGCTCGGCCGCCGCATCGCCCGCGGATTCCGGAACTTCGAGCACTACCGCCTACGCATGCTCCTGATCACCGGCGGACTGGACGCCTCACCCCACACTCAACTCTGAAGAGCCGCTTATCGTCGATGAGGTCGCGTCACTTGCGTCGTCTGTAGCTGTCCGTCGCTTGTCGCACTCTTCGGTAAGCTCGGTCAGAGCGTCTATCGAGGACGAATCCAACCAGTGTTGTTTGAAACGCAAGTCATTATGTATGCCTGCTAGCGCTGGGACTGATGCACGATCAGGTGTCACATGATCTTGGCCATGGTGAGCACCACGGGAACCGCCGCCTCTATCAACCTGCTCCTCGACACCCCGCTCGGCCTCATAGGAGCGGCCACGCTTCTCATCGCGGGCCTCCTCGTTTCGATTCCCAGCCGCCCATCTCGGAAGAACGATATTTGACACCGCCATGTCGAGACGCGAAACACCCAGCCATCGTTCGCGGCGCCTACGCCCGCGCGATCGCGACCACCCCTCGAGCCTTCGGTGCGCGTCGACGCTGAGCCGCTGATCTGGCCAGTCCAGCGGGGGCAGCGGGGCAGAGTCAGTGGGGCAACGGGAGAGGGAGGCTCGATAGCGCGTTGAGAAAGATCAGGACACCAGCGACACCCATGATCCAGCTAATCGTGGCATGCGAACCGTTTTCCAGCTTCGTCTGCCACTGCCCAAAGCGACCGCGCGCCCGGTCGCCGAGCACGAGCCATCCCACGTACAACACGATTCCGGGCAGGAGCATGATCACAACGTAGACGGCCAGTAGCGGGAGCCAGTGCACAGGATCTGAACGGGCGGCGGTCATGATGCCAATGGCGGCGAAGTACGGCACGGCGGTGGCGAACTCAAACAACCAGGTTCCGAGACCGAACGTGATCATGGCCGTGACAGTGAGGGCACGGGGCTCACGGGGGCGGCGAGACGGCTGGGGGGGCACGTACCAGCTCCCGAGGAACAAACCGATGCCGAGAGCGGCTTGCAGCCATGCCCTCACCGAAGGGTCGATCGCGGGGACGATCGCACCGAGGCCCAGCATCAGCAGTACCCCCAGGACGAAATACGCGGTGGCCACGGTGGCCAGATACGCACCCAACAGCAGGCTGAGGCGTCGCGGTGCAGTGAGCAACAGGTAGAGCGTGATGCCAATCACGGCGGGGCTCAGCGAGTCGAGAAGGGCCAACCCCAAGACGGCCAGCAAAGTTTCAAGCGTCATGTTAACTCCAGGAGCGCAGTTGGTAACACGGGTGTGCCACAATGAGGCTAACACGGCCGTGTTAGCATCGAACAGTGCCGAAACTCGTCGATCATGATCAGCGCCGGATCGAGTTGGCGGCTGCTGCCATCCGGGTCATGCAGCGGCACGGCCTCGACGGGGTCACGGTGCGGGGAGTGGCCGCCGAGGCCGGGTGGTCAACCGGATCGCTGCGGCACTACTTCGCCAGCCAGCGGGAATTGCAGGAGCACGTGGTCGCCGCCGCCACGGATCTGCTGCGGGATCGGGTGCTCCCCAGAGTGAGTCGTCCGCGGCCCGGGTTGTCGGTCATCGAGGTCGTGGCCCAGGTGTTGGAAGAACTTCTCCCGCTCGATGAGCGCCGCCGGGGGGAGTACACTGTGTGGGTGGCGATCGTTGAATGGGAACGTCGCCACCCACCCGTATGCGGATCTCGGACCTGGGCCGATCAACGCGCCCTCTACCGAGAATGCGTCGCCAGGCTCCGCGGCCACGCCGTCTCGAGCGATCAGGTAGTGCCGCTGGTTGTTGACCCCGAGGTAGATGTCTGGGCCCCACTGCTGCACACTTTCGTCGACGGTCTTGCCTCCCAACTCGTCAACACCCCTGGTGAGATGCCACCCGATCGCGCCCGCAGCCTGTTGCGCTCACTGCTCTCGGCAGTCCCCACCGGCGCTACCCCGCACCCCACCCAAGTACGCTCAGCACACCCAGGCTGACCCACCTCGTCAGTGATCCGCTCAGCGGACCGCATTGTGCTCACGCCCCAGGACTCGCTCTTCTCGATTAACCAGGCTGGTGGCGTTCGGGCTCTGGGGCGTGTCGCATCCCGCGGCATCATCGTGACGACGGCACCGGCGGCCCCCTTCGACGCACAGGCACGCGAAGTATCGATCTCGGCGGGCACGTGCGTGACAGAGCGCGCCGTGCAGCGCTCGACCTGCCGGCGGCGTCGCTGAATGCTCAGCGGTGCGCTTTTGCAGCTCATGCGTCCGTCGCGTACGAGCGCTGAAGCGCCCCAGGTTTGATGCCGCATCCTTTTGAGTTCGAGAGGATGCAGACATGCCGAAAGTGATCGATGAGAAGGTCCGTGCCCGGGCGGTGCGGTTGGTGCAGGAGCACCGGGGCGAGTACCCGACCCTGTCGAAGGCGTTGGAAGCCGTGGCCCGGCAGGAGGACGTGGGCACGGAGTCGTTGCGTCGCTGGGTCAACCAGGCTCTTCACAATTCGGGGTGTAGGTGTGGTCTGAATCCGTCGGCTTCGAGGAGTGCGCGGGCGATGTAGTTGGTGAGGTTGCGGAAGCCGAGGGCCAGGCCATGCAGGTGCTCGAGGCGACCGTTCACGGGGCCTACCCCCGGTTCGTGGACACGGGGGTTGTTTACGATGCGAGCGCCAGCGTAGCGGTGTAGGCGCGCTCGTAGGCGTTCGGGGAGAGGTAGCGGCACCAGGAATGGCGGCGCTTGGTGTTGTAGCGGGTCAGCCATCGGAACATCTTGCGGCGGCAGGACAGCTCGTCGGTGAAGCACGCGGCGTCCCGGAGAACCTCGCGCTTCAGCGTCGCGTTGAATGACTCTGCCATCGCGTTGTCGGCGCTGGTGCCGACGGCTCCCATCGACTGGATGACGCCGAGTTGCTGGCAGAGCTCGGCGTAGGCCTTGGAGGTGTAGACCGACCCGTGGTCGCTGTGGAAGATCGCTCCTGCCAGAGATCCACGGGTCGCGGCGGCGGCCTTGAGCGCGTCGGCGACGAGGTCGGTGCGCATGTGATCGGCGATGGCCCATCCCACCAGACGGCGGCTGTAGCAGTCGATCACGGTCGCCAGATATAGGTTCCCGCCGCCACTGGCCTCGGACAGCGGCAGGTAGGTGATGTCGCCGACGTAGCGCTGGTTCGGCGCCTCGGCGGTGAAATCCCGTTTCAGCAGGTCAGGAACGACCTGGCCGGCCGGTTCGGGCACCGTCGTGCGGTGCTTGCGCTTCTTGACGTACCCGCTGAGTCCGGCCTCCCGCATCACGCGGGCGACCCGCTTGTGGTTGACGCGGTCCTCGGGCGCGGCCCCGTCGTTGAGCTCGGCCGTGATCCGCGGGACGCCTTGGGCATCGTCCTCCGCGTGGATGATGCGGAGCCGCTCGAGCAGCTCGCCATCGGAAGCGGCCCGCGCGGACCGAGCTGGGGTGCCTGTCTGCCAGGCGTAGTAGGAGGAGCGCTCGATCTCGACGAGCTCGCACAGTCGCTTCACCCGGTAGGTGGTGGAGTTCTCGGCGACGAACTGGAAGCGACTCACCAGCGCGTCTCCCCGGCGAAATACTTCGCGGCCTTCTGGAGGATCTCCCGCTCTGTGGTGAGCTTCGTCGTCTCGGCTCTCAGCTGGGCGTTCTCCGCCTCCAGCCGTGCCACGCGCTGCTCGAGCGGCTCATCAGGATCCGATGTGGAAGCCGTCGGCGCGGACCGCAACGGGCTGTCTGTCAGCGTGCCGTCAGCCGCCGTTTTCTTCCCGGTCCCGTGAGTCTCCAGCCACTGCCGCAGCGTTCCCCGGACGATCCCGAGGTCCTCCGCGATACCGCGGAGCGTCGCTCCCGGAGTCGACTCATACAGGTCGACCGCCTGCCGGCGGAACTCCTCGGAGTAGTTCTTTCTGGCCATGGTTCATAATCTCGCTTCCCCAGCCAATGCTGGAATCAGCGTGTCCACGAACAAGGGTCAGGCCCCTTCGTCATCGCTGTGGCCCTTAACCTCGTGACCAGCCTCGGGCAATCCGGGTAGGGGTGCGGTCGACACCGCACAGGTCCTAATGGCCCAGGCCCTCTTAGAACCTCCACCCCCACACTGCGGGACTCTCCCTGCGGATCTGCGGAGCCTTGGCTGTCCCAATTCCACACAGCAGTGGGCTCAGTTGCGCGCATCTTCGTGTCATTGTTTTTGTCATAAGTCGAGTCTTGCCACTCGCCGCGACAACTTTGTGGCGGATTCCCCCGTTCTTGTTCATTTCGACCGTTGCTTGCGGTCCGCCGTAAACGTTTGTTTGCGGGAGGGCGCGGAACGAACCGGTGACAGTTTCGGTTTGTCGGGGGCACTTTTCATGCCCTCTTCACCCCGCCCGCGCACACGAACCTCCGCGCTGTGCGGGCGCCGCCCTTCGGGAGCGCAGGACCCCGTCGTCTCAGAGCAGTGTCTCAGCGCCGCCCGCGCCGCTGCTCGCGGATCCTGTAGTTGGGGTTCAGCTCCAGGGGGTCGTACTCGTTGACCACGGAGTCCGCGCCGTACTGCTCCTCCAGCAGCTCGTCCTCCGCCACCGGCTGCGGGGCCGCGGTGCGCCGCAGCACCACTCCGGCAATGGTGAGCACCCCGCCCACGAACAAGGTTCCGAAGCCCACCACCACCATGACCCAGCCGCGCTCGTCCAGGGGCACCGCCCCGCGGTCCGCGGAGGCCTGGCTCAGGGCCACGAGCCCTTCCGGCAGGGAGAAGCAGCACACGAAGAGCAGAATCAGCCCCACCGCAGTGATGACGGACGTCATGCGCTGTCTGCGGCGGGGCTGACTCATGGTGATCACTGGCCTTCCGGTGCCACCTCCGCAGCGGAGGAGCCACCCGTGGGAGCACCGCCGGTGGGGACGCCCCGGGAGGGGGCGGCCGCCGGTGCGGCGCTGCGAGCTGTTTCCAGAAGCGTAGCGTCATCCAGTGCCGGTTCGCCCGTGGCCGCCTGCAGCTTGCGGAACTCCGCCAGCAGGTCCGCCACGGTGGCCTCTGCCTTCTGCCGGGCGTCCAGCTCGAAGAGGATCCGGCCCTCGTGCATCATGATGAGCCGGTTGCCCAGGCGCAGGGCCTGCTCCATGTTGTGCGTGACCATGAGCGTGGTCAGGTGGCGCTCGCTGACGATCCGCTCGGTGATCTCCGTGACGTGCTGGGCCCGCTGGGGGTCCAGCGCGGCCGTGTGCTCGTCGAGCAGCAGGATCTCCGGGGCCGAGAACGTGGCCATCAGCAGGGACAGCGCCTGGCGCTGACCGCCCGAGAGCAGCCCCACCTTGGCGCCCAGCCGGTTCTCCAGACCCAGCTCGAGGGTCTGCAGCTCCCGCTTGAACTCCTCGCGCCTGGCGCGGGTGACACCGCGCGCGAGTCCACGGGACCGGCCACGGCGCTGCGCGATCGCCATGTTCTGCTCGATGGTCAGCGTGGGCGAGGAGCCCTTCATGGGGTCCTGGAACACGCGCGAGATCCACCTGGCCTTGCGGTGCTCGGGCAGCCGGGTGACCACCCGCTCCCCCACCCGGATCTCCCCGCTGTCCGGGATGATCGTCCCGGACACCGTGTTCAGCAGGGTGGACTTGCCCGCCCCGTTGGAGCCGATCACCGTGACGAAGTCCCCCTCGTTCACGGTGAGGCTCACCCCGTTGAGGGCCACGCGCTCGTTGACGGTGCCCGCGAAGAAGGTCTTGCGGACGTCTGTGACACTCAGCATGCGATCACGCACCCTTTCCGGCGGACGTGGTGGCGATGCTCGCGGTCACGGGGTGCTCGGTGGCACTGCCCACGTCCGCCTGCACCTCCTGCGCCGCCTTGAGGGTGCGGCGTCGCTTCCAGCGCTTGAACACGGCCATCTGCGGCAGCACGAGCGCCACCACCACGAGCACGGCGGAGATCAGCTTCATGTCCGAGGGGTTCAGCCCCGCCTGCAGCGCCACCGTGATGACCAGGCGGTACAGCACGGAGCCCAGGATCACCGCGAGGGTGGCCACCACCACCGTGCGGTGGCCGAAGATGCCCTGGCCCAGGATCACGGAGGCGAGGCCCACCACGATCATGCCGATGCCCATGCCGATGTCCGCGAAGCCCTGGTACTGCGCGATCAGCGCACCCGCCAGCCCCACGAGGGCGTTGGACAGGCACAGTCCCAGGATCTTCTGCGCGTCCGTGTTGACGCCGAAGGAGCGGATCATCTCCGGGTTGTCGCCCGTGGCCTGCATGGCCAGACCGGCGTCCGTGTACAGGAACCAGTCCAGCACCACCTTCACCAGCAGCACGCCCAGCAGCAGGAGCAGCACGCCCGCCACGGTGCCCTGCAGCCCGGCCTCGCGCAGCGGCGTGAACACGGTGTCCTCGCGCAGCAGCGCGAGGTTGGCCTTGCCGCCCATCAGCCGCAGGTTGATCGAGTACAGCGCCGTCATGGTCAGGATGCCCGCGAGCAGCCCGTTGATGCGCGCCTTGGTGTGCAGCAGCGCCGTGATCAGCCCGGCGAGACCGCCGACCACGAAGCCCACCACGGTGGCCACCCAGGGGCTGCCGCCGTGCAGGATCACCATGGCCGCGGTGGCGGCCCCGCTCGTGAAGGACTGGTCCACCGTGAGGTCCGGGAAGTCCAGCACGCGGAACGTGAGGTACACCCCCAGGGCCATCACGGCGTAGATCAGCCCGAGTTCGATTCCAGCAATCACCGGTTCTACTCGATGACCTGGTCGGCCTTGTCCCGCAGGCTCTGCGGGATCTCCACGCCCATGGCCTTGGCGGCCTTGGCGTTGAGGATCAGCTTGGTGTCCTTCTGGGACTCCACGGCCATCTCACCGGGCTTGGCGCCGTCCTTGAGGATCTTCACGGCCATGGCACCGGTCTGCTTGCCGAGGTCCTTGTAGTTGAGACCCTGGGTGGCCAGTGCGCCGCGCTCCACGGAGTCGCCCTCGCCCGCGATGAGCGGGATCTTCTTGGACTCGGCGGCGGAGATCACGGCCTCCAGACCCGCCACCACCTTGTTGTCGGTGGGCACGTAGATGGCGTCGGTGTCGAAGGACTCCGCGGCCTGGGCGACCTCCGCCGTGGTGGTCACGGTCTTCTCCACGACCTTCAGACCCTCGGCCTGGGCGGCCTTCTTGGCCTCGTCCACCTGGATCTGGGAGTTGGTCTCGCCGGAGCTGTAGATGATTCCCACGGACTTGGCGCTCGGCTTGAGCTGCTTGACGAGCTTGATCTGGTCCGCCACGGGGTTCATGTCCGTGGTGCCGGTGACGTTGCCGCCCGGGGCGTCCTGGGAGTTCACGAGCCCGGCGTCCACGGGGTCGGTGACCGCGGTGAACAGCACGGGCTTGTCCGTCACGGCCTGGGCCAGCGACTGCGCGGAGGGGGTGGCGATGCCCAGCACGAGGTCGTCCTTGGAGGACGCGAAGTTGGACGCGATGTTGGTGGCGGTGGCCTGGTCCCCGGAGGCGTTCTGCACGTCCAGGGTGAGGTTCTCGCCCTCGGTGTAGCCGCCCTCCTTGAGGCCCTCCACGAAGCCCTCACGGGCGGCGTCGAGAGAGGGGTGCTCCACGAACTGCGAGATGCCCACAGTGACCTTCTTGGCCTCCTTGCCGTCTCCGGACTGCTCGCCGCCGGAGCCGCAGCCGGTGAGCAGCAGGGCGGCCGTCGTGGCCGCCGCGGCGACCGGGAGTAGACGCTTCATGGGGTGGTTCCTTCCATCACGGATCAATGATGAGTGGATATTACCTGCCGATCGGTCGAAAAAGAGACGCAGCTCACATGTAGGGACACGTGCGCGTGTCGCCCGTGCGGCAACCACGGCGCCTGCGTGTGTCGGGGGCGGCCCGTAGACTGCACGATTGTCATGACTGAGCCCCTCGCCACGCCCCGCATCGTGTACCCGGACAACCTCCCCGTCTCCGCGCGCCGGGAGGACATCATGTCCGCCATCCGGGAGAACCAGGTGGTGGTGGTCGCCGGTGAGACCGGCTCCGGCAAGACCACCCAGCTGCCCAAGATGTGCCTCGAGCTGGGCCTGGGCGAGCGCGGTCTGATCGGGCACACCCAGCCGCGCAGGATCGCCGCGCGCTCGGTCGCGGAGCGGATCGCCCACGAGCTCGGCGAGCGCGTGGGTGCCACCGTGGGCTACCAGGTGCGGTTCACGTCCGAGGTGGGCAGGGACTCCAGGATCAAGCTCATGACGGACGGCATCATGCTGGCCGAGATCAGCCACGACCCCACGCTCTCGCGCTACAACGCGATCATCATCGACGAGGCCCACGAGCGCTCGCTCAACATCGACTTCCTGCTGGGCTACCTCCGCCGGCTGCTTCCCCAGCGGCCGGACCTGAAGGTGGTCATCACGTCTGCGACCATCGACCCCCAGCGCTTCGCGGAGCACTTCGCGCAGCCGGACCCCGAGCACCCGGAGGCCGAGCCCGTGCCGGCGCCGGTCATCGAGGTCTCCGGGCGCACCTACCCGGTGGAGATCCGCTACCGCCCGCTCACGCAGGAGCGCAGCGGTGACGGCGGGCCGGACGAGGAGGACACCGGGGACGGCCTCGCGGACGAGGACCGGGACCCGATCGACGCCGTGTGCGACGCCGTGGTGGAGCTCTCCCGGGAACCGCGCGGGGACATCCTCGTGTTCTTCGCGGGTGAGCGCGAGATCCGCGACGCGCAGGACGCGCTGCAGAAGGTCATCGACTCCCACCGCTCCCTGGCCGGGACCCAGATCCTCCCCCTGTTCGGGCGGCTGTCCATGGCGGAGCAGAACCGGGTGTTCTCGCAGTCCTCCCACCGCCGCATCGTGCTGGCCACCAACGTGGCGGAGACGTCCCTGACGGTCCCCGGCATCAAGTACGTGGTGGATCCCGGCACCGCTCGCATCTCGCGGTACTCGGCGCGCACCAAGGTCCAGCGCCTGCCGATCGAGCGGATCTCGCAGGCGTCGGCCAAGCAGCGGTCGGGCCGCTCCGGGCGCACCTCGGACGGTGTGTGCATCCGGCTGTACTCGGAGGAGGACTTCGAGTCCCGCCCCGAGTTCACGGACCCCGAGATCCTGCGCACCAACCTGGCCGCGGTGATCCTGCAGATGATCTCCGTGGGCGTGGTCCGGGAGCCCGGCGACATCCTGGACTTCCCGTTCGTGCAGAAGCCGGACCCGCGCGCCGTCAAGGACGGCGTGGTGCTGCTGCGGGAGCTCGGTGCCCTGCGCGGGCCGGGCGCCTCTGCGGAGCACGACGACGCGGCGTCGCCGCCCGCGCGCCGGTCCCGTGGCGGACGCCGGGGCCGTGGCCGGAAGGGCGGAGCCCGCGGCCCGCTGACCCGCACCGGTGAGATCCTCGCGGCCCTGCCCGTGGACCCGCGTCTGGGCCGGATGATCGTGGAGGCGGACCGCCGCGGCTGCGCGCGCGAGGTGCTCGTGCTCACGGCGGCCCTGACCGTCCAGGACCCGCGGGAGCGTCCACTCGAGAAGCGCCAGGCCGCTGACGAGTTCCACGCCCGGTTCAAGGACAAGACCAGCGACTTCCTCTCCTACGGGCTGCTGTGGCAGTACCTGCAGGAGCAGCAGGCCGAGCTGTCCTCCTCGCAGTTCCGCAAGCTGTGCCGGCGCGAGTACCTGAACTTCCTGCGCATCCGCGAGTGGCAGGACCTCTACGCGCAGCTGCGCCAGATCGCCCGGCAGTCGGGCATCGACGTGGGCGGTTCCCGGGAGATCGACGTGGCCGCGCACCAGGACGACGTCCACAAGTCCCTGCTCTCGGGGCTGCTCAGCAACATCGGCGTGCGGGACGAGCGCAGCCGCGAGTACCGGGGCGCGCGCGGCACGCGGTTCGCGATCTTCCCGGGCTCCGCACTGTTCAAGAAGTCCCCGGACTGGATCGTCTCCGCCGAGCTGGTGGAGACCTCCCGGCTGTGGGCCCGCACCAACGCGGCGATCCAGCCCGAGTGGGCGGAGGAGATCGCGCCGTCGCTGGTGAAGCGCTCCTACTCCGAACCGCACTGGTCCCGCTCGCGCGGCGCCGTGATGGCCTCCGAGAAGGTCACGCTCTACGGGCTGCCGCTGGTCAGCGAGCGCCCCGTGCTGTTCTCCTCGATCGACCCCGAGCTCTCCCGGGAGCTGTTCATCCGCCACGCCCTGGTGGAGGGCGACTGGCAGACGCGCCACACCTTCGTCAAGCGCAACCGCAAGGCGCTCGCGGAGGTCGAGGAGCTCGAGAACCGGATGCGCCGCAAGGACCTGCGCGTGGACGACCAGGTCTTGTTCGACTTCTACGACGCCCGGGTCCCCGCGAACGTGGTCTCGCAGCGCCACTTCGACGCGTGGTGGAAGAAGGCCCGCCACCAGGACGAGCACCTGCTGGACCTCACCCCCGAGGACCTCATCGCGCCCGAGGCCCCGGCCCTGGACACGGACTCGTTCCCGCGCTCGTGGCACGTGCACTCCCCCGAGGGGGACCTCAGCCTGGACCTGGACTACGAGTTCGCCCCGGGCACGGACACCGCGGACGGTGTCACGGTGCGGATCCCCGTGCTGTTCCTGGACCGGCTCGCCCCCGAGCAGTTCGAGTGGCACATTCCCGGCCTGCGGGTGGAGCTGGTCACCGCGCTGATCAAGTCCCTGCCCAAGGCCGTGCGCCGCAACTTCGTGCCGGCCCCGGACACCGCGGCCGCGGCCGTGCGCCGGCTGGACGAGGAGTTCGACCCGCCCTCCGGCTCGCTGCTCGAGTCCCTCGCCACGGTGCTGCGCCGGATGCGCGGGCACCCCGTGCAGGCCTCCGACTTCCACCCCGAGACGCTGCCCCCGCACCTGCGGATGCGCTTCGAGGTCCGGGACGCCCGCAGCGCGGTGCTCGGCCGCGGGGACGACCTCACCGAGCTCAAGCAGCGGTTGCGTCCGCGCGTGCGCGAGGCCCTCGCGCAGTCGCTGGGGCAGGCCGCCGCCCAGCTCTACGACGCCGCGGGCACCTCCGCGAGCGCGGCCTCCGGCGGGGACGACGACGCCGCCGCGCCCGGTTCGCGGCGCGGCCGGCGCTCCGGTCGCGACGACCGCAAGGGCCGGGGAAGTGCGCGCCCGGACGAGCGGGCGGCGTCGAGCGCGTCCCTGGAACGCACCGACCTGGGCGCGTGGCCCGAGCCGGATCCGCCCCGCAGCGTGGAGACCACCGTGGCCGGCCAGACGGTCACCGGCTACCCCACGCTCGTGGCCGCGGCGCCGGAGAAACCGGGGAGCACGGAGCTCCCGCGCGTGGACCTGCGGATCCTGAGCGACCCCGAGGAGCAGCGCGCGGCCCAGCGCGACGGCGTGATCGCGCTGCTGCAGCGCGTGCTGCCCTCCGTGCACCGCTACGTGGTGGACCACCTCAGCCAGCGCGAGCGGCTGATCTTCACCCAGAACCCCCACGGCTCCGTGGAGGCCCTGATCCACGACTGCACCGGTGCGGCGATCGACAGGCTGGTGCCCCACGACCCCCCGTTCACCCGGGCGGAGTTCGACCGGCTGGCCGAGCACGTGCGGGCGGAGCTCATCGACACGGTCTTCGACGTCACGGCGCTCGTGACCACCGCGCTCACGGAGGCGACCACGGTGCGCAAGCGGCTGAAGAAACCCGGATCCCTGGGCGCGGTGCCCGCGTTCACGGACATGGCGGAGCAGGTGGACCGGCTCATCCACCCCGGTTTCGTGGCACGCACCGGGTGGCAGGCTCTTCAGCACCTGCCCCGCTACCTGGCCGGGGTCAACGCCCGGTTGGACAAGCTCTCCGGTCACCTGCAGCGCGACGCGGTGGCCATGCAGACGGTTCACGAACTCGAGGCCGCGTACCGTGCCGCCCTGGACGCCGTGCCGCCCACGGTGCCCACCCCCGCGGCGCTCCGGGAGATCCGCTGGGACCTGGAGGAGCTGCGGGTCTCGTTCTTCGCGCAGGAACTGGGCACCGCGCACACCGTCTCGGAGAAGCGGCTGCGGAAGAAGCTGCGCGAGCTGGGCTGAGACCCGGCGCGGGACCGGGCCCCGCCGCCCCGCGGCTGCGATGCGGAGCCCGCTCGGGACGCGGGGCGGCGTCCCCGCGTCCCGGGTCGGTGGGCGTCAGCCCTGCGACGGCACCGTGTCCTCGTGACCCTGGTCCACGAGTGCCTCGCGGATCCGGCGGGCGGACTCGTCCATGAGCGCGGCGTCCGGGTCCCGGTCCACGTTCGCGAAGTCGAACTCCTCGATCGAGTTGGTGGGCCACACGTGCAGGTGGGTGTGGGGCACCTCGAAGCCCTGGATCATGAGGCCCACGCGCTTCGGGGAGAAGGCGGCGTCCACGGCCCGGCCGATGGCCCGGGACACCGTCATGAGATGGGTGGCCAACTCCTCGGGGAGGTCGATCCACGCGTCCACCTCCCGGCGCGGGACCACGAGCACGTGGCCCTGGGCGAGCGGCTGGATGGACAGGAACGCGACGCACTGTTCGTCGGCCCAGACGAAGCGGCCGGGCAGCTCGCCCTCGATGATCTTGGTGAACACTGAGCTCACGGTGGAGTCCTCTCCTCGGTGGGTGGCCGACGGTCCGCCGGCCGGGTCAGCTGGTGGTGATCTCCACGCTCTCGCGCGGGGACAGGTGGCGGTAGCTGGTTCCGTAGAGTCCAGCGAAGTGGGCGACCTGCGCCTCGACCACGCCGAAGCCGTTCTCCGAGAGCAGGGCGTCGTGGATCTGGAACGCGGTGGTGGCCCGGGTGGCGATCACGAAGTCGATGACCTCGGACATCTTGGACCACGGCGCGTGCAGGGGCACCAGGACGGTGGGAACCGTGACCCCGCGCGGAACCGTGAACGAGTCACCGGGGTGGAACACGGCGTCGTCAACCACGTAGCCCACGTTGGCCACGGTGGGGATCAGGGGGTGGATCAGCGCGTGCTGACCGCCGTGGGTGGTCACCGAGAACGGGCCGGCCTCGAACGCGGTGTCCGCGGTGACGGCGTGCAGGCGCGAGGTGTCCCTGACGTGCCGGGAGAGCTCCTCGACCACGGCGGCCGGGGCGTGGAGCGAGAGACCGGGTGTCGACTCCAGCACGGCGGCGACACGGGGCACGTCGCAGTGGTCCGGGTGCACGTGCGTGACGAGCACGGTGTCCGCTCCGTCGAGTGCCTCCTCGACCTCCGAGAACGTTCCGGGGTCGATCACCAGCACCGCGCCGTCCTTCTCGAGCCGCACGCACGAGTGGGAGAACTTGGTCAGCAGCATGGTGCCACCCTAGCGGCCCGCCGGGGCTCCGTGGAGGTCTCCGCGACCCACGGGCGGCCCCGGCGCACCCGACCCGTGCAGGTGATCCCCCGGGCCGGACCCCGTGGTCGGGCACCGAGGACCACCCGCACGGGGACCGTCTCGCCGCGCATGTCCGTGCCGCGCGTTAAGATGACCCGGACGACCGCTCGCGGAAAGGACGCCAGGGTTGAGCACCAAGACCACCGAACCCGCGGAGGTTCGCAACACGAAGCAGCGCCGTGCGGTGACCGGTGCACTGCAGCGCCTGGAGGACTTCATCTCCACCCAGGACCTGCACCGGCTGCTGAAGGACCAGGGCGAGTCCGTGTCCCTGGCCACCACGTACCGGATCCTGCAGTCCATGGCCGAGCTGGGGCAGGTGGACGTGCTGCGCTCCGCGGACGGGGAGGCCATCTACCGCCGGTGCGAGGCGCAGCACCACCACCACCACCTCGTGTGCCGCTCGTGCGGTGCCGCCGTGGAGATCGAGGCCCCTGACGTGGAGACGTGGGCCGAGGCCACCGCCCGGCGCTACGGCTACGCGGACGTGGACCACACCGTGGAGATCTCGGGGATCTGCGAGCAGTGCCGCGCCGCCGAGCGCACGGCCGGGTCCGCGGACCCCGCCCGGTGAGCGGGCCCCGGGAGATCCTGCTGGTCCACAACGGGTCCTCGCGGGCCGCCCGTGACGCCTGCGAGCGCACGTCCGGCATCCTGCGCGCCGGGGGCTACCGGCCGCGCGCCCTGGCGGCAGCCACCGCCCAGGAGCTCTCCCACGACCTCACGGCCGCCCTGCGCGCCGGGTCCCAGACGGTGGCCGCCGTGGTGGCCGTGGGCGGTGACGGCATGGTCCACCTCGTCCTGCAGAGCCTGCACACCCTCCGGGACCAGGGGATCGCCGTCCCGCTCGGGCTCGTCCCCGCGGGCTCCGGCAACGATCTCGCGCGCTTCCACGGGGTGGCGTCCCGGGACGTCGAGCGCGCCGCCGGCCGGGTGCTGCGCGGGCTGGAGTCACCGCCGCGCGCCATGGACCTCGTGCACGTCACGTGCGCGGACGGCACCCGGCACGTGTGCGCCACCGCGGTGTGCCTCGGGCTCGACGCTCGCGTGAACGCCCGCGCCAACCGCTGGCACCGGATCAGGGCCTCCGCCAAGTACATGGCCGCGCTGGCCGTGGACCTCGTGCGGCTGCGCGCACGGTGCTACGACCTCTCGTGGATGTCCCCGGACGGGCGGCCGCACACCGCGCGGCGGAACCTCACACTGCTCACGTTCGCCAACACGTCCTCGATCGGGGGCGGGCTGAGGATCGTGCCCCGCGCGGACGCCCGGGACGGCGCGGCGGAGCTGTTCATGGTCTCCGACGTGGGCCCCGTGACGTTCGTGACCTCGCTGCCCCGCCTGCGGCTGGGCACCCACGAGCTGCTGCCCGAGGTGGCGGTGGAACCCGCCGTGGCGGCCTCGGTGGCTGTCGCGGGCACGGGTGGCCGGGAGTCCCGCGGGGACACCGCGTACGGCGACGGCGAACGGCTGGGTCCGCTGCCCGTGTCGCTGCGGGTGCTTCCCGCCTCCCTCGACGTCCTGTTCTGAGCCGTCGCGTCTGCGGTGCCGTGTCGGGGTCGCCGCGGTGGTCGCCCTGCTGGGAGCCCCGCGCTCAGGCGACGGTGCGCTGCGCGCCGGAGCCCTGCGGCGTCGTCGTGCGGCGGTAGGAGGACGAGCGCTCCCGCACCGCGCGCACCACCCGGGACAGCAGCCACAGCACGAACGAAATGGTGGTGACGTACGGGCTGATGGGGAGGTTCCCGCCGAGCGCGAGCAGGATGCCGCCCACCATGGCAAGCTCCGCGAAGACCACCGAGAGCACCACGGTGCGCACGGGACTCGCCGTGAGGTTCATGGCCGCCGCGGCCGGCGTGATCAGCAGCGCGAGCACGAGCAGCGAGCCCACGATCTGCACCGACAGCGCCACCGAGATTCCCAGCAGCACCATGAACGCGATGGCCAGCCCCCGCACCGGCAGTCCCTTGGCCTGCGCCACCATCGGGTCCGTGCTCGCGAACGTCAGCGGGCGCCACAGCGCCACGAGTGCCACGACCACCACCGCGGACAGGGCGAGCATCGAGGTCAGCTGCAGGGACGAGACCGAGACGATCTGGCCCGTGAGCAGCGAGAACTTGTTGGAGGAGCGCCCCTCGTAGAGGGACAGGAACAGGATCCCCAGGCCCAGCCCGAACGGCATCAGCACCCCCACGAAGGAGTTGCCCTCGCGCGCCCGCAGCCCCGTGAAGCCCATGATCAGCGCCGCAAGCACCGAGCCCACGAGCGAACCCGTGACCACGTCCCCGCCCACCAGCAGGGCAGCGGCCGCGCCCGCGAAGGAGAGCTCCGCGATCCCGTGCACGGAGAAGGCCAGGTCCCGCATCATCACGAACGTGCCCACGAGCCCGCCCACGAGCCCGAGCACCGCCCCCGCCCAGATCGAGTTGCGCAGCAGGGACAGCAGCTCGCCGTAGTTGTCGAAGACGAACACGGAGCCCAGCAGCGAGCTCCAGTCGATGGCGGCCGTGGTCACGGGAGGATCTCCTCGGGGGCGTCGGTGTGGTGCGTGCTGTCGGGGCTTCCGGTCACCAGGATCCGGCCGTTGCTGCGCAGCACCTCGATCCGTGTGCCGTACAGCTGCGAGAGCACGTCCGAACGGAGCACCTCGTCCGGGGTGCCGATGCGGAAGGAGCCGTTGGCCAGGTACAGGATGCGGTCCACGTGCTCGATGATCGGGTTCACGTCGTGCGTCACGAACACCACGGCGCAGCCGGTGCGCTGGCGCTGCTCGTGCACCAGCTCGCTGACCACGTGCTGGTGGTGCAGGTCCAGGGACAGCAGGGCCTCGTCGCACAGCATCACGGTGGGGTCCGCCGCGAGCGCCTGGGCCACGCGCAGCCGCTGCTGCTCACCGCCGGAGAGCAACCCCACGGGGGCGTTCGCGTACTCGGTGGCGCCCACGCGCTCGAGCAGCTCGTCCACGCGGCGGTGCACCCGGGCCGGGTGCAGCCGGATGCCCCAGCGGTGCCCGTCCACGCCCTGGGCCACGAGGTCCCGGGCCCGCAGGGGCGTGCGCTCGGGGAAGCCGCGCTGCTGGGGCACGTAGCCCACGCGGGAGGACGCGGCGCGGGGGCGGGTGCCGTTGACGCTCACGGTCCCGCCGGTCAGGGGCAGCAGCCCCAGCAGCACCTTGAGGAAACTGGTCTTGCCCGTGCCGTTGGAGCCGAGCACCGCGAGGTACTCCCCCGGTGCCACGCTCAGGTCGAGCCCGGACCACAGGGTGCGGTCCCCGAACGAGAGCCGGGCGTCCTCGAGCGTGATCACCGGCTCGGGGTGCGCGGCGGCGCCCACCGCGCGTCCCTGTCCCGCCGCGGGGTCCGCCGCCGGGGAGCCGGCAGTCGTGCGTGCTGTCACCGGGTCCACGCCCCTACTTCTTCAGGGCCTGGGCCACGTGGTCCACGTTCTCGCCCATCCACTGCTGGTACGTCATGCCGTCCGGGATGGTCTCGGTGAACTCCACCACGGGCTTGCCGGAGTCCTGGGCGGTGGTGCGCAGCCGCTCGGTCTGGCCCGTGGACGTCTGCTTGTTGAACGCCAGCATGGCCACGTGGTCCCCGCGCACCAGCTCGAGCGTCTCGTTGAGCACGGCCGCCGGGGCGTCCGAGCCGGCGTCCACGGCCTCGGTGAACGCGGCCGGGGTGTCGTCGTGCAGACCGGCGTCCTCCAGCAGGTAGCCGGGCACGGGTTCGGTGGCCACGTACCCGCCGCTGCCCCCGATGTCCTTGACGCGCCGCTCCACCCCCGCGAGGTCCGTGCGCAGGGTCGCGGCGTTGTCCGCGTAGTACTGCCGGTTCTGCTGGTCCACCTCCCCCAGCTGCTGCGCGATGCGCTCCACCACGGTGGACATGGACTCCACGTCGTACCACACGTGCTCGTTGAACCCTCCGTGGTGGTGGTGCGCGTCCCCCGCGGCGTGGTCGTGCTCCTCGGTCTGCTTCTTCTGGTCCTCGGACTGCAGCCCGGAGGCCGCCACGGCGTCCACCACGTGCTGGCCCTGCGGCGAGAGGTCGCTCATGAACTCGTCGTAGCCACCGCCGTTGCGGACCACGAGGTCGGCCTTCTCCACGGCCAGCCGGTCCTGGGGGGTGGCCTCGTAGGAGTGCGGGTCCTGGGCCGTGGAGTCGATCACCGGCGTGGCCTCCACCTTGTCCCCGCCCACCTGGGCCGCGAGGTCCGCGTAGACGTTCGTGGAGGTGACCACCCGGATCCTCTGCTCGCCACCCGCAGACTGCCCGGTCTCCGGTGTGCCGCCGGCCGAGCAGCCGGTCAGGGTCAGGGCGCCCAGGGCGGCGAGGGCCGCGGCGGTCCTGGCCACGGGGCGGGTGGTGCGATCGGTCACGGGCATCAGCTCCCAGCTCGGATCCCCGCCGCGCTCCGCTCCCGGGCGCGATGAGAATCAGTGTCATCAAAACTGACGGCGATCATATCACTAACCATTCTCATCTAGACCGGGGATGAGAACGTCGCCAGGTCAGGACCAGGACTCCGAGCGCGGGCGCCCCTCGTCGTAGCCGGACTGGGACTGGATGCCCACCACGGCCCGGGAGGAGAACTGCGGCAGCGAGGCCGCCCCGGCGTACGTCATGGAGCTGCGCACCCCGGAGGTGATGTGGTCCAGAAGGTCCTCCACGCCGGGCCGCTGGGGGTCCAGGTACATGGTGGAGTTGGAGATCCCCTCCTCGAACAGCGCCTTGCGCGCCCGGGAGAACCGGTCCTCGCCGATGGTGCGGTGCCTCACGGCCCGCGCGGACGCCATGCCGAAGGACTCCTTGTAGGCCCGCCCGGCGGCGTCCACGGTGATCTCGCCCGGGCCCTCGTGCGTGCCCGCGAACCACGAGCCCACCATCACCTGGCTCGCCCCGGCGGCGAGGGCCAGGGCGACGTCGCGGGGGTGCTTCACGCCGCCGTCGGCCCACACGTGGGCGCCGAGGTCAGCCGCGGCCTCCGCGCACTCCACCACCGCAGAGAACTGCGGGCGCCCCACCGCGGTCATCATGCGCGTGGTGCACATGGCCCCCGGGCCCACGCCGACCTTGACGATGTCCGCGCCCGCCGAGACGAGGTCCCGGACGCCGTCGCCGGTGACCACGTTGCCCGCGACCACCGGGACCTGCGGGTTCAGCGCCCGGACGGCCGCCACCGCCTCCATGGCCTTGACCTGGTGCCCGTGGGCGGTGTCCACCACGAGGACGTCCACACCAGCCTCGAGCAGCCGGGCGGCCTTTTCCCCCACGTCGCCGTTGATCCCCACGGCCGCGCCCACGCGCAGCCGCCCCCGGGCATCCACGGAGGGGGTGTAGATGGTGGAGCGCACCAGCCCCTGCCGGGTCACGAGACCGGCCACGATGCGGCCCCGCAGCACGGGTGCCGCGCTCACGCGGGCCTGCGCCATGGTCTCGTACACGCTGCGCAGGGCGGCCGTGTCCCCGTCCGCCGGGACGTCCTCCTCCTGGAACTGCGGCCCGTCCCCGCGCGCCAGGTCCCCCAGCTGCGTGAAGCGGTCGACGTCGTGGCAGTCCGCCTCCAGCACGAGCCCCTCGTAGCCACCGTGCTCGTCCACGACGACCACCAGCCCGTGCGGGCGCTTGTGCATGATCCCGAGGGCGTCGTGCACCGTGCTGGTGCGCCCGAGCACCACAGGGGTCTCCCAGCGCGGCGAGCGCTGCTTGACCCACGCGGTGACCTCCGCGATCACGTCCAGGGGGATGTCCTGCGGCAGGATGCCCAGCCCGCCGCGGCGTGCCATGGTCTCGGTCATCCGCCGCCCGGTCACCGCGGTCATGTTCGCGGCCACGACCGGGATGGTGGAGCCGGTGCCGTCAGCGGGCGAGAGGTCCACGTCGAAGCGGGACGTGACCCTGGACATCGAGGGCACCAGGAAGACGTCGTTGTAGGTGAGGTCCGTGGTGGGAGTTGTGAGGAAGCGCACGGAAGCAGAGTCTACGGACCCGTGGGTCGCCCGGGCGGGAGCGCACCGGACGTGACGCGCGTCCGGGACCTCCGGCGGGGCCGCCCTGCCGCCCCCGTCACGCGGGCACCGTGGACGGCGTGCCGCGGCCACCACCGGGTGCGGCCACGGGAGTCACGAGGTCCGGGCGGCGGGTCCTCGGGCACGTCCCGTGGTCGTGGCGGGCCCCGCGCGTGCGGCGCGCGGGCGCCGTCGTGAGCCGTGCTAGGGCCCCGCGCGAAAGGCGACGCCGCCCGCGCACCGGATCGTGCGACGTCGCCCCCGCCGCCCCGCGCCCCACGGCCGCCGAAGCGCGCCGCCGCGCACCGCAACAGGTGGCACGCGTCCGGCCGCCTCACTAGACTTGATACCGGATATGGCTTTGCATGCGCGAAGCCCGTCGGGCTTGCCCACGCGCAGTACACTCCGTGGGAGCCACACAGGGGCCGCGAGGACCAGCTCGCCACCCGGGACACCCAGCACAGATGGAAGAGGCGTATCACTCGTGCCAGACCAGCCGCATCACCTGATCCCCGAAGAGTTTGCCGGCAACGAGTGGCTCGTGGACGAGCTGTTCGAGAAGTACCAGGCGGACAAGAACTCCGTGGACAAGAAGTGGTGGCCCATCTTCGAGCAGATGGCGGCCGAGGACGGCACCCCGGCACCCGAGACGGCCCGCGAGCGCCCGGCCGCGAGCACCACGCCCGCGCCCGCCGCACGCAAATCGTCGGCCCCCGCGGCCGCCAAGACCCCCCAGAAGGCCGATCGCGCGCAGTCCCCTGCTCCCGCAGCGACCGGCGCCAAGGCGAAAGGACGGCCCGAGGGCGTGGACACCGAAGCTGACAGCCCCGAGGGATCCGCCACCAAGCGTCCCATCCGCGCCCAGCCGGAGGACCGCAAGGAGGACACCCCGGCCAAGGCCCCCGAGAAGCCCGCCGAGGACAAGGTGGTCAAGCTGCGCGGACCCGCCAAGGCCGTGGCCGCCAACATGGACGCCTCCCTGAGCGTGCCCACCGCCACCACCGTGCGCGCCGTGCCCGCCAAGCTGCTGATCGACAACCGCATGGTGATCAACTCGCACCTGGCCCGCAACCGCGGCGGCAAGGTCTCCTTCACCCACCTGGTGGGCTACGCCGTGATCCGTGCGCTGTCCAGCTTCCCGTCCATGAACGTGGTCTACGACGAGTCCGACGGCAAGCCCGCCGCGATCCACCCGGCGCACGTGAACTTCGGGATCGCCATCGACATCCCCAACAAGGACGGCTCCCGCAACCTGGTGGTGCCCAACATCAAGGGCGCCGAGACCATGTCCTTCCAGGAGTTCTGGACCTCCTACGAGGACATCGTCAAGCGCGGTCGCAACGGCGCGCTGACCATGGAGGACTACTCCGGCACCACCGTCTCGCTGACCAACCCGGGCGGGATCGGCACCGTGCACTCCGTGCCGCGGCTGTCCAAGGGCCAGGCCTGCATCATCGGCGTGGGCGCGCTGGACTACCCCGCCGAGTACAAGGGCGCCTCCCCCCGCACGATTGCCCGCAACGCCGTCTCCAAGGTCATCACCCTGACCTCCACCTACGACCACCGCGTGATCCAGGGCGCCGGCTCCGGCGAGTTCCTCAAGCTCGTGGAGCACTACCTGCTGGGCGGGGACGACTTCTACGACCACATCTTCGAGGCCCTGCGGATCCCCTACGAGCCCGTGCGCTGGGCCGTGGACAACCAGGTCAACCCCGAGATCCAGATCAACAAAGTCGCCCGGATCCAGCAGCTGATCCACTCCTACCGCGTGCGCGGGCACCTCATGGCGGACACCAACCCGCTCGAGTACGTGATGCGCAAGCACCCGGACCTCGACATCCGCACCTACGGGCTGACCCTGTGGGACCTCGAGCGCGAGTGGCCCACCGGTGGCTTCGGCGGGCAGAACCTGCTCACCCTGCGCGTGATCCTGGGCCGGCTGCGGGACGCCTACTGCCGCACCGTGGGCGTGGAGTACATGCACATCCAGGAGCCCGAGCAGCGCGAGTGGTTCCAGTCCAAGCTCGAGCGCGACTACCAGAAGCCCTCTCGCGAGGAGCAGTTCCACATCCTGGAGCGGCTCAACGCCGCGGAGGCCTTCGAGACCTTCCTGCAGACCAAGTACGTGGGCCAGAAGCGCTTCTCCCTGGAGGGCGGCGAGTCCCTGATCCCGCTGCTCGACGCCATCATGTCCGAGGCAGCGGACGCCTCCCTCGCGGGCGTGGGCATCGCCATGGCCCACCGCGGGCGCCTGAACGTGCTCACCAACATCGCGGGCAAGTCCTACGCCCAGGTGTTCCGCGAGTTCGAGGGCAGCCAGGACCCCCGTGCCGCCGAGGGCTCGGGCGACGTGAAGTACCACCTGGGCACGGAGGGCGTGTTCACGTCCGACAACGGCAACGAGACCCAGGTGTACCTGGCCGCGAACCCCTCACACCTGGAGGCCGCGGACCCCGTGATCGAGGGCATCGCGCGCGCCAAGACGGACGTGCTGGGTGCCGGGCCAGAGGGCGACGGCGAGTTCCCCGTGCTGCCGATCCAGGTCCACGGGGACGCCGCCATGGCCGGGCAGGGCATCGTCTACGAGGTCATGCAGATGTCCGGGCTCGAGGGCTACACCGTGGGCGGCACCATCCACGTGGTGGTCAACAACCAGGTGGGCTTCACCACGGCACCGTCCGCGGGACGCACCTCCACCTACTCCACGGACGTGGCCCGCACCGTGCAGGCCCCCATCTTCCACGTCAACGCGGACGACCCCGAGGCCGTGACCCGTGTGGCGCAGCTGGCCTTCGAGTACCGCCAGCGCTTCCACCACGACGTCGTGATCGACCTCGTGTGCTACCGCCGCCGCGGCCACAACGAGGGCGACGACCCCTCGATGACCCAACCGCTGATGTACTCCCTGATCGACGGCAAGCGCTCGACCCGCAAGGTCTACACCGAGAACCTCGTGGGCCGCGGGGACATCACCCAGGAGGAGGCGGACCGCGCGCTGAAGGACTACCAGGAGCGCCTGGAGCGGGTCTTCGCCGAGACCCATGAGGCCCAGACCTCCACGGTCCCGCTCGTCACCGGGGACGCCGCCGCGATCGCCAACATCGAGCGCCCCTCCGCCCAGCAGGCGGACTCGGGGGTCTCGGTGCCCAAGTCCACGGCCATCTCCCCGGAGACCGCCCAGCGCATCGGCGACGCCTACGTGCAGATGCCCGAGGGCTTCACCATGCACCGCAAGCTCAAGAAGCTCGCGGAGAAGCGCCGGGACATGACCCGCGAGGGCGGCATCGACTGGGGCATGGGCGAGCTGATGGCCTTCGGCTCCGTGCTCATGGACGGCGTGCCCGTGCGGATGTCCGGGCAGGACGTGCGCCGCGGCACCTTCACCCAGCGCCAGGCCGTGTTCTTCGACGCCGAGAACGGTGCGGAGTGGACGCCACTGAACAACCTCTCCGCGGACCAGGCGCACTTCTCGATCTACAACTCCCTGCTCTCCGAGTACGGGGTGCTGGGCTTCGAGTACGGCTACTCCGTGGAGCGGCCCGAGGCGCTGACCGTGTGGGAGGCGCAGTTCGGTGACTTCACCAACGGCGCACAGACCATCGTGGACGAGTTCATCTCCTCCGCGGAGCAGAAGTGGGGCCAGCGCTCCAACCTGGTGCTGCTGCTGCCCCACGGCTTCGAGGGCCAGGGCCCGGACCACTCCTCTGCGCGCATCGAGCGCTTCCTGACGCTGTGCGCCGAGAAGAACATGATCGTGGCCCAGCCCTCCACCCCGGCCAACCACTTCCACCTGCTGCGCCGCCAGGCCTACTCCCGGCCGCGCCGCCCGCTGATCGTGGCCACGCCCAAGCAGCTGCTGCGCCTGAAGGCCGCGGCGTCCCCGGTGGAGGAGTTCACGCAGGGCGGCTTCCAGACGGTCATCCCCGACACCGCCGGGCTCGACGACGCCAAGGTCACCGACGTCATCCTGGTCTCCGGTCGGTTGTACTACGACCTCGTGACCCAGCGGAAGAACTCGGACGACCACTCCACCGCGATCGTGCGCGTGGAGCAGCTCTACCCGCTGCCCGTGGACGAGATCAAGGAACAGCTGGCGCGCTACCCGGAGGCCCGGATCCTGTGGGCTCAGGACGAACCCGCCAACCAGGGTGCGTGGCCGTTCATGGCCGTGAACCTCGTGCCGCAGCTGGACCGCCCGGTCACGCTCGCGTCCCGCCCCGCCTCGGCCTCCCCCGCCAACGGCTCGGCCAAGCGCCACGCGGCGGAGCTGGAGACCCTGGTGCAGCAGGCGTTCGACCGCGGCGAGTGAGTGCCGCCCGGCGCACGGGACCGCGAGCTGCGCGGCGTCGTACGTCCCCGCCCGATCACAGGGCATGACCCGCCCGGGGGCCGTCGCGAGACGGCCCCCGGGTCCCAGCTAGCGAAGGATGTAAGAAGAGTGGACCAACGCAGGATCCGCATTGTGGCCGTGGGCGACGAGCTGCTGGCCGGGGTGGACGACCCTCGTGCCCTGGGCTGGTTCGGTCGTGTCATGGCACGCACCCCCCGTGACGTGGTCCCCGTGGACGCCTACAACCTCGCGGCACCCGGGGAGGGCAGCGAAACCCTCAACGAGCGCTGGTTCGACGAGGCCGTGCGTCGCTTCGACCCCGCGTGCGACAACCGCCTGGTGATCGCCCCGTCCGCCCTGGACATCGACCTCGGAATCACCTCGGCCCGCTCCCGGCTGAACATGGCCAACATTGTGGACCAGGCCACCCAGAACAACGTGAAGGTGCTCGTGGTGGGCCCTCCCCCCACGCTGGACCCGCAGCGCAACCGGAAGATCGCGGACCTCTCCGCCGCGTACGGGGACGTCACCACGCGGCGCAACCACGTGTACGTGGACACGTTCAACCCCCTGCAGCACCACGAGCAGTGGCGCAAGGACCTCGCCGCCAACCACGGCAACCCCGGTCAGGCCGGCTACGGGCTCATCGCGTGGCTCGTGCTGCACCGCGGCTGGTACAACTGGCTGCAGCTGCCCGAGCCCCGCTGAGCGGTGCCCGCCCGGGCCGGGGCGAGATCGGGGGCCCGGATGTGAGATACTGTCGGACGATGTTCCAGCCAATCACCACAGGAGGCACATCATGAGCAAGCGTGGACGTAAGCGCAAGGATCGTCGCAAGAACTCGGCCAACCGCGGCAAGCGGCCCAACTCCTGAAGTTCTGCGCACGAACCGCCGAACGCCCGCAACCACCACGGTTGCGGGCGTTCTTCATGTTCGGGGTCGGTGCCGGGCAGGCGGCCCGGGCTCACGCGGCGGGGCCGGCCTCCGGCGCCGGGGCCCGGAGGCGCGCATCGCGGCTGACCGGGTTCAGGCGGCAGGGTGCTCCCCGCACTGGGCGTCGATGCGGGCCAGGATGGAGCGCTTGAGCTGCTCGGGAGCGCTCTCGCAGCACGAGCGCTTCATGACCGAGCGGATCACGCACTCGAGGTTGTACTCGCGCTCGCACTCGGAGCAGCCCGTGAGGTGCGCGTGGATCTCCTCGAGGTCCTCGGTGGTCAGGGCGCCGTCCAGGTACTCGTAGATGCGCTGGATGCGCTCGTCGGTGCAGCCGTTGGGGCACGGTTTCTCAGTCATGACTCAGTCTCGATCCTTCGCCGGTGCTCTGCCCTTGGCCGACCTGCCGGCCTTGGACGTGTCGAATCCTCGTTCCTGGGCGTAGTCGCCCAGTTTCTCGCGCAGGAGCTTGCGGCCGCGGTGCAGCCGGGACATCACGGTGCCGATGGGCGTGTCCATGATCTCGGAGATCTCCTTGTACGCGAACCCCTCCACGTCCGAGAAGTAGACCGCCAGGCGGAACTCCTCGGGAAGCTCCTGCAGGGCCCGCTTGACGTCGGAGTCCGGCAGGTGGTCCAGGGCCTCGACCTCTGCGGAGCGCAGGCCGGTGGAGGTGTGGGACTCCGCCCGGTGCAGCTGCCAGTCCTCCACGGTGTCCGTGTTGGCCTGGCGCGGTTCGCGCTGCCGCTTGCGGTACAGGTTGATGTAGGTGTTCGTGAGGATCCGGTACAGCCAGGCCTTCAGGTTGGTGCCCGGCTTGTACTGGTGGAACGCGGAGAACGCCTTGGTGTACGCCTCCTGCACCAGGTCCTCGGCGTCGGAGGGGTTGCGCGCCATGCGCAGGGCCGCGGCGTAGAGCTGGTCCACGTACTGCATGGCGTCGCGCTCGAAGCGCTCCCGCCGCTGCTGCGTGGACTCCTCGCCGACCGGCACCTCCTCGGGGTGCTCCACCGCGTGGGAATCGTGAGTTCGCTGATCGTTCATCGTGTCCCAGTCTAGGGCGGGGGCCGTCATCGCGAGCCGTCACCTGCTTCCCATCCCCGTCGAGGCGCCGCCGCGGGGGTGCGGCGCGCGCGTACACCGAGGTAACACGCCGTCCTCGCACGGGTATTCCCGTGGGTGCCGCGACCCCCGGGCCGATAGGATGGCAGGCGTGCCTTCCCGGAGATGCCGGGACCGTAAGGAGGAGAACCATGAGCATTGTTCGTCGTCTCGCCCGCCCGCTGCTCGCCACCGGCTTCATCGCCGGAGGTGTGGACGCGTTCCGCAACTCGTCCGAGACCGCCCGGCAGCTGGATCCCGTGCTGAAGGCCGTCGAGAGCGCCGCCCCGCAGCTGCGCCCGCTGACCTCCAACCGCGCGGTCGTCGCGCAGGGTGTGGCCGCTGCCCAGGTGGCCGCCGCGTCCCTGCTGGCCGTGAGCAAGCTGCCCCGCCTGTCTTCGACCGTCCTGCTGGGCACCACCGCGCTCAACGGCTACGCCCAGTACCGCGCCGCGGACTCCAGCACCTCCGAGGGCAAGGCCACCCGCCGTGCCGGGCTGCTGAAGAACGTCTCCCTGCTGGGTGGCGTGATGATCGCGGCCGTGGACACGTCCGGCAACCCGTCTCTCGCGTGGCGCGCGAGCCACCTCGCGGACGACGTCCGCAAGAACGCCGCGAAGGTCGGCAAGGACACCCGCAAGAAGCTGTCCGAGGCCGAGAAGGCCGTGCAGAACGCCGTGTCCTTCTGAGCAGCGGCCACCTCGTGACGCGCAACGGCCTGTCGCACGCGCAGGACGACCTCTGGCCCGCCCCGTTCCGCCACGGCTCGCCCGTGAGCGGGACGGTGGCGGTGCCGGGGTCCAAGTCCCTGACCAACCGGTACCTGGTGCTCGCGGCGCTGGCATCCGAACCGTCCCTCGTGCGCAGGCCGTTGCACTCGCGTGACAGCGCACTCATGGTCGCAGCGCTGCAGACCCTCGGCGCTGCGGTCACATCGCTTCCGGACCCGGGCCCCTTCGGCCCGGACCTGCGCATCGACCCCGTCCGCCGCTCAGCCCCCGCCGCGGACCCGGTCCGCATCGACTGCGGGCTGGCGGGCACCGTCATGCGTTTCGTGCCCCCGCTCGCCGCCCTGCACACCGGGCAGGTTGACTTCGACGGCGACGACGCCGCCCGCGTGCGTCCCATGGGTCCCGTGCTCGACGGGCTGCGCCAGCTCGGCGTGCACGTGGTGGACCAGGGCCGTGCCGCGCTCCCGTTCCGCGTCCTGGGAACCGGGTCCGTGCCCGGCGGGACCGTGACGATCGACGCGAGCGGCTCCTCCCAGTTCGTCTCCGCACTGCTGCTGGCGGCGGTGCGCTTCGACTCCCCCCTCGTGCTGCGCCACGACGCCCCCGGCGGGGTGCCGTCCCTGCCGCACGTCGAGATGACCCTGCAGGTGCTGCGGGACGCCGGTGTGGACGCCCGGCGCGTGGACGAGCGTTCGTGGCGCGTGGTGCCCGGCGACGTGGCGGGGCTGGACGTCACCGTGGAACCCGATCTCTCCAACGCCGGGCCGTTCCTCGCCGCGGCCGTCGCGACCGGCGGCACCGTGAGCATTCCCGACTGGCCGCAGCCCACCACCCAGGGCGGGGACCACTGGCGGCACATCCTGCCGCGTTTCGACGCGGACGTGACGCTGCGCGAGGGCGTTTTCACCGTGACCGGGCCCCGCGAGCTGCGCGGCGTGGACCTCGACCTCTCCGAGGCGGGTGAGCTGGCCCCCACGGTGGCGGCGCTGTGCGCCCTGGCCAGCGGCCCCTCGCGGCTGCGCGGCATCGCCCACCTGCGCGGGCACGAGACGGACCGGCTCGCCGCGCTGAGCACCGAGCTCAACGGGCTCGGGGGCGCGGTCACGGAGACCCCGGACGGGCTGGCGATCGAGCCCACGGCCCTGCACGGCGGGGTGTTCCACACCTACCAGGACCACCGGATGGCCACCGCCGGTGCCATCCTGGGTCTGCGGGTGCGGGGCGTCCAGGTGGCGGACATCGCCACCACCGCCAAGACCCTGCCGGAGTTCCCACGCATGTGGACCGAGCTCGTGGGCTCGGAGGGCTGAGAGGATGGCCCGCAGGTCCTGGGACGAGTCCGACGTCCGTGTGCGCGCCAACAAGCGCGGTTCCCGCCCCCGCACCAAGCAGCGCCCCGCCCACGAGGACGCCGTGGTGGCGCGCGTAGTGGCTGTGGACCGCGGCCGGTACACGTGCGTGGTGGACGAGGACAGTTCCCACGCGGTGACCGTCTCGTGCGTGCGCGCGAAGGAGCTGCGGCGCAGGCCGATCGTCCCGGGTGACCTGGTGAGCGTGGTCGGGGACGTCTCCGGCGCCCCGGACACCCTGGCCCGCATCGTGCGCATCGAACCCCGCACCACCGTGCTGCGGCGCAGCGCCGACGACACCGATCCCGTGGAGCGCGTGATCGTGGCGAACGCAGACCGGCTCGTGCTGGTCCTGGCCGCCGCCTCCCCCACGCCGCGCACGGGCTTCGTGGACCGCGGGCTCGCGGCCGCGTGGGACGCCGGCATCACCCCGGTGGTGTGCATGACCAAGGCAGACCTCGCGGACCCCGCCGGGTTCCTGGAGTACCTCCACGACCTCGACGTGACCACCGTGACCACCGAACGCGCCACGGACCGGGGCCAGCGCCCCGGGGCCGGGCTGCACGAGGAGTCGCTGGCCGTCTCGGAGGAGTCGCTCACCCGGCTGCGGGAGCTGCTGGACGGGCACGTCAGCGTGTTCCTGGGGCCCTCGGGCGTGGGCAAGTCCACCCTGGTCAACGCCCTGACCGGGGCGCAGCGGGCCACGGGCGGCGTCAACGACGTCACCGGGCGGGGCCGCCACACGTCCTCCTCCGCACGGGCCTTGACCGTCCCCGGCACGAGCCCGGGCACGTGGGTGGTGGACACGCCCGGGATCCGCTCGCTCGGACTGGCCCACGTGTCCGAGGAGAACCTGCTCGACGCGTTCACGGACCTGGTGCCCGCCACCGCGGACTGCCCGCGCGGGTGCCGCCACACCGCGGACTCCCCCGGCTGCGCCCTGGACGCCTGGGTGCACCGCCCCGGTGCGTCCCCGGCCGCCCCGGAACGGCTCGACTCGCTGCGCAGGCTGCTGGCGGCGTCGCGCGGGGAGACCCAGCAGGGTGACCGCGAGAAGCAGCTCGGACAGGCGATACCGTAGAGCCATGCGCGCACCCAGCAACCACACGGACGACCTCCGCCTGGCCCACATCCTCGCGGACTCCGTGGACGGCCTGACCATGAAGCGGTTCAAGTCCCAGGACCTCACGGTGGAGACCAAGCCGGACCTCACCCCCGTCACGGACGCGGACCGCGAGGCCGAGCAGGTGATCCGCTCCCAGCTCGGGCGGGTGCGCAACCGGGACGCCGTGATCGGCGAGGAGTTCGGCACCACGGGATCGGGCGGCCGCCAGTGGGTGGTTGACCCCATCGACGGCACCAAGAACTACGTGCGCGGTGTCCCCGTGTGGGCCACGCTGATCGGCCTGGTGGAGGACGGCGAGGTAGTGCTGGGCGTGGTGTCCGCACCGGCCCTGAACCGCCGCTGGTGGGCCGCCACGGGCTCGGGGGCCTTCACCGGCCGCTCGCTGTCCCAGGCGCAGCGGATCTCGGTGTCCTCGGTGAGCACGCTCGAGGACGCCTCCCTCTCCTACTCGTCCCTGTCCGGGTGGCGCGAGCTGGGCATCCGGGACCGCTTCGTGGACCTCACAGACCGCGTGTGGCGCACACGCGCGTACGGGGACTTCTGGTCCTACTGCCTCGTGGCCGAGGGCGCGGTGGACCTCGCGTGCGAACCCGAGCTCAACCTCTACGACATGGCGGCCCTGGTGCCCATCGTCACCGAGGCAGGGGGGCGGTTCACGTCCCTGGCGGGCCAGGACGGCCCGTTCGGCGGCAACGCCCTGGCCAGCAACGGGGCCCTGCACGACGCCGCCCTGGACGCCCTGGGCACGCGCGAGGCGTAGACCCCCCAACGGCACGAGGCCCGGTTCCCCTGGCGGGAACCGGGCCTCGTGCCGCGGTGACGCCGCCGGTGGTGCGCAACGGCCCGTGCGGGCCGTCCGGGAGCCCGCGGGGCGGGCTCGCGCGTCACGGCGCGGTGGTGGACAGGCCCATCTTCTCGTTGAGGCACTGCTCCATGGCGGTCTGGTCCGACTGGTCCGCGTACTGCGCGCAGTCCCCGGCCGTGGAGAACAGCCACACCGTAGCGACGGCCACGACGGCCCCGCCAATCAGCGCGAGGGCCGAGAGCACGAGCCCCACGACGCCCAGCGTCATGGACCCGCGGCCGGCCTTGCGCACCTTGACCACGGCCACGATGCCGAGGATCAGCCCCACGAGCCCGAGCAACCCGCCGAGGCCCAGGAACCAGAAGGTCAGGATGCCTACGGCACCGAGCACGAGCGAGGCGATGCCCAACCCCTTGCCCGGCTCGGGCCCCATGTTCTGCCCGTACGGGGACGGGGAGTTGTAGGCCTGGTGGCCGGAGCCGTCCTGGTAGTAGGTGGGGTACCCGGCGGCGTCACGCCCGCTGGTCCCGTACTGGCCGGCGCCGTTCTGAGCACCGTGACCCTGGGTGCCGTAGCCCTGCTGGTCGCCGTAGCCCTGTGAGCCGTAGCCCGGGGCGTTGTGGCCCTGCACGCCGTAGCCCTGGGTTCCGCCGTCCTGAGCGCCGTAGCCCTGGTTGCCGTACCCCTGGGTTCCGTGGCCCTGCGTGCCGTAGCCCTGACCGGAGCGGTCGTGGCCGCCCTGGGCACCGGAGTCGTGGCGGGCGGAGGCGTCGCTGTACCGGGCGTCGCCGCCCGCGTGCGGAGCGGACGCGGCCGACTCGCCCTGCGAGTACTGGCCGTACTCGGGCTGCTGCCCACCGGTGGGCTGCTGGTTCTCGGCGTACTGGCCGTACTGCGGCTGCTCGTGGCGGGAGGCCGACGAGGAGCCCGAGTTCTCGTGAGGACGTTCGCTCATGGGGGCGCCTTCCTTTCGGTCGTGGTGCAGGCGTTTCGGACTCAGTCTTCCACACGTGCCCGGGCGGTCCCGGGGAACCGGACCCGGCGGCGTTCGTGAGCCGCAACGAGAAAACGCCCCGGACCGCTGGGGTCCGAGGCGTTTCATGGATGTCGTTGGACATCCAGGGTGGAGATGGGGGGAATTGAACCCCCGTCCGATGCAGCTTTGTCAGGGCTTCTCCGGGTGCAGTGTGCTGTCAGGTTTCTCAGTCCCGGCCATCTCGCACACGAGTGGCCGCCGGACTCAGTCACGTGAAAGTCCCCTGGACGTCCGTGACGTACGTCCAGAGCAGTGACCTTCTAGCTGATGTCAGATCCCAGGTCGAAGGTGAACCTGGGCTGACAGACTGCTCAGGCTACTTACGCAGCGAGAGCGAAGTCAGTGCGCTTGGATTTGGCACTTGTATTTTTACAGAGAGCGTTTACGAGATAACTCTGCATCCTCGACCCGCTTCCCCTGTCTCAACTCACATCGTCGAAACCGATCATCCCCGTATTCATTTTTCAATGAGCACCACGCCACCGGGCGGGAAACCGCACCGTGTCGTGGATATACAAGAATACGTCCGCTCGTGCGCGCGCGTCAACAGCCCGCGGCGGCCACAACGACGCTGCGCCGGCCGGGCCCCGACGCTGGTCCAGGTGCGGTGTGGCCCGGTCCACGGGTCAAAGCGCAGCGAGCACCCGTGGACCGTCCCTTGCCCTCCTACTCCCGGTCCCCTACGGTGGGGCCATGTCCCGATGAGTCCCGCCCGAATCCCCGCACCCGAGGCCGCTGCCCGGCGGGGACCGCGACCATCCCAGGACTCTCGTGACCTCACACCACACCCCCGCGTCCGCCTCCGCGCGCGGAGCCGCATCCCCGGGCACGCCCGGTGCCACGGGCACCCACGTGAGTGTGGACGGCGTCTCCGCCTCCTTCGGCACGCGTCGCGTGCTCACGGACATCACGTTCACCGTGACTGCGGGCCGTCCCACCGGTCTGATCGGCGAGAACGGCTCCGGCAAGAGCACCCTGTTGCGCATCATGGCGGGTCTGCACCCGCCCGACGCGGGCACGGTGCGGTCCCTGGCCGCCCATGGGGCACCCGCCCGCGTGGCCCTGCTGCACCAGCAACCCCCGTTCGCGCCCGGGGACACCGTGGCCGAGGCCGTGGACGCTGCGGTGCGGCACGTGCGCGAGGCGTCCAGCGCCGTCGACGACGCCGCCCGCGCCCTGGCCGCCGCCCCGCACGACGAACGCGTGAGCGAGCGCTACGCCGCGGCACTTGAGACCGCGGAGCGCACCGGTGCGTGGGACGTTGACTCCACGATCGGTGCCACGCTGGACGGACTCGGCCTGGGCGGCGTCGACCGCGACCGGCGCGCCGGGGAGCTGTCCGGCGGGCAGCGCGCCCGGCTGTCCCTCGCGTGGACCCTGCTCCGCGCCCCGGACGTGCTGCTGCTGGACGAGCCCACCAACCACCTGGACGACTCCGCCATCGACTTCCTCTCCGCCACGCTGCGCTCCTGGCCCGGCCCGGTGCTGCTCGCGAGCCACGACCGCGCGTTCCTGGACGCCACGGTCGGCTCGCTCGTGGACCTGGATCCGGCCCCGCGCGCGCACGCGGCCACCGCGGACCTCGTGGGTGATGGGACGGGTACGGGAATCGGCGTGACCCGCTTCAGCGGGACCTACTCGCAGTACGTCCTGGCGCGGCTGGAGGAGCGCGAGCGGTGGGAGCGCACCTACCGGGACGAGCAGGCGCAGCTGAAGAAGCTGCGGGCCGCGGTCAGGGAGCAGCAGAGCGTGGGCCACGCGAACTGGAGCCCGCGCTCCGAGACACGGATGGCCAAGAAGTTCTACGCGGACCGCAATGCCACCGCGGTCTCGCGCCGGGTCAACGACGCCCGCACGCGCCTGGCCACGCTCAAGGAGGAGCAGGTGCGCAGACCCCCGCAGGAGCTGTTCTTCCGGGGTCTCACCGCCGCCGCACGGGGCTCGGGGCGGGAGCTCGCGCGCACCGGGCCGGTGCTGAGCGCGTCGCACGCCGCGGTGGCGGGGCGGCTGGCCCCGGTGGACCTGACGATCGGGGCGGGCGAGAAGTGGCTGCTCACCGGGGCGAACGGCGCGGGCAAGTCCACGCTGCTGGGGCTGCTCGCGGGGGTCTGCGAGCCGACCGACGGCGCCGTGCACCGCGCGCCCGGGGTGCACGTGAGGCTGCTCGGTCAGGAGGACTCCGTGGCCCATGCGGCCCCGGAGCGCACCGCATCCCGTGTCTACCGGGACCTCGTGGGCGCGGAGCTCGCCGAGACCGTCCCGCTGGCCACGTTCGGGCTGCTCGCGGGGCGGGACGAGAACCGGCCGGTGGGCGAGCTCAGCGTGGGGCAGCGGCGTCGGCTGGCCCTGGCGGCCCTGCTCGCGGACCCGCCGCACGTGCTGCTGCTGGACGAGCCCACCAACCACGTGTCCCTCGTGCTGGCCACGCAACTGGAGGCGGCCGTGCCCGAGTACCCGGGGACCGTCGTCGTCGCCTCGCACGACCGCTGGCTGCGCCGGACCTGGAACGGCCGACACCTCCGCCTGGAGGCGCCCGCCGCGTGAGACGCTCGGGGCTCAGCCGCGCATGTTGCGGTAGCGCATGGCGCGCTGGGCCTCGCGGTTGTCCTGCTTCTCGCGCAGGGTCTGGCGCTTGTCGTACTCGCGCTTGCCGCGCGCCACGGCGATCTCCACCTTCACGCGCTTGCCGTCCACGAAGTACAGGGACAGCGGGATGATGGTGTAGCCGGCCTCGCGCGTCTTGCCCGCGATCTTGTCCAGCTCCGCGCGGTGCAGCAGCAGCTTGCGGCGGCGCCGGGCCGAGTGGTTCGTCCACGAGCCCTGCAGGTACTCCGGGATGTGCGCGTGCTCGAGCCACAGCTCACCGCGGTTGTCGAACTGGCAGAACGCATCCACCAGGGACGCCCTGCCCATGCGCAGCGACTTCACCTCGGTGCCCATGAGCGCCAGCCCGGCCTCGTAGGTGTCGAGGATGGCGTAGTCGTGCCGCGCCTTCTTGTTGTTGGCCACGATCTGGCGGCCGTCGTCAGCGTTCTTCTTGGCCATCGGCCCGTTCTTCCCTCACTGCTGCCCCGCTCTCCCGGCGCCCCCGTGGGTGGGCCGGGCGGTGCGGTGCAGACTCAGTTCTCGTTGTCGCGGCGCGCCCCGGCGCGCCAGCGGATGCCCTCGTCGATGAAGGAGTCGATCCCGCCGTCGAACACGGAGCTGGGATTGCCCTCCTCGTAGTTGGTGCGCAGGTCCTTGACCATCTGGTACGGGTTCAGCACGTAGGAGCGCATCTGGTCCCCCCACGAGGCCTTGACGTCCCCCGCCATCTCCTTCTTCTTGGCGTCCGCCTCCTCCTGGCGGAGCAGCAGCAGCCGGGACTGCAGCACGCGCAGCGCGGCCGCGCGGTTCTGGATCTGGGACTTCTCGTTCTGCATGGACACCACGATGCCCGTGGGGATGTGGGTCATGCGCACGGCGGAGTCCGTGGTGTTCACGGACTGCCCACCGGGACCGGACGAGCGGAACACGTCCACCTTCAGCTCGGTCTCGGGGATCTCCACGGTGTCGTCCGACTCGATGAGCGGGATGACCTCCACTGCGGCGAACGAGGTCTGGCGGCGGCCCTGGTTGTCGAACGGGGAGATCCGCACGAGGCGGTGGGTGCCCGCCTCCACGGACAGCGTGCCGAACGCGTACGGGGCCTTGACCTCGAACGTGGCGGACTTCAGCCCGGCCTCCTCCGCGTAGGAGGTGTCCAGCACCTTGGTGGGGTAACCGTGGCGCTCGGCCCAGCGCAGGTACATGCGCATGAGGATCTCCGCGAAGTCCGCCGCGTCCACACCGCCGGCACCGGAGCGGATGGTCACCACGGCCTCGCGCTCGTCGTACTCGCCCGCCAGCAGGGTCTGGATCTCCAGCTCGGACAGCGCCTTCTGGATGGAGGTGAGCTCGGTGGCCGAGGCGTCCCGGGTCTCCTGGTCGTCCTCGTCCTCGGCGAGCTCCACCATGACCTCGAGGTCGTCGATGCGGCTCTCGATCTTGCGCAGCCGGTCCACCTTGGACTGCTTGTGGGACAGCTGCGAGGTGACCTTCTGGGCCTCGTCCGGGTTGTCCCACAGGTCCGGCGCGGCCGCCTGCTGCTCGAGCTCCGTGATCTCCTTCAGCAGCATCTCGGCGTCGCTGACCGCGGCCACCGAGTCGTAGGTGGCACGGAGGGCACGGATTTCTGCAGCGTAGTCAATGGTGGCCATAGCAGACCACTTTACGTCATGGCCCGCGCGCCCCGTGAGTCGGTAGGCTCGGGAGCGATCCCGCCTGGTAAGGAGACTGAGGATGCAACGACCCACCGTGCTCGCACTGGTTCTCGCGGGAGGGAAGGGATCACGCCTGGGCGCCCTGACCGACCACACCGCCAAGCCTGCCCTGCCCGTGGGCGGCACCTACCGGCTGATCGACATCTCGCTGTCCAACCTGGTGCACTCGCACATCACGGACGTGTGGCTGGTGCAGCAGTACCTGCCCCACGACCTCAACTTCTACATGGCCGGAGGCCGCCCCTGGGACCTGGACCGCTCCCACGGCGGACTGCACGTGCTGCCGCCCTACCAGGGCGCGGACGGCGAGGGCTTCGCCTCCGGCAACTCGGACTCGATCTTCCGCCAGGCCGGACTGATCCGGGAGGCGGACCCGGACCTGGTGCTCGTGCTCTCGGCGGACCACCTCTACACGGTGGACTTCCGGGACGTGGTGGACACCCACCTCTCCCAGCACGCGAACCTGACCATGGTGACCACCCGGGTCCACGAAGACGCCTCCCGCTACAGCGTGGTGCAGGTCGACAGTTCCGGGCACGTCACCGACTTCAGCTACAAGCCGGAGGAGCCGTCCGGTGACCTGGTGGCCGGGGAGATGTTCCTCTTCACCACGGACGTGCTGCTCGGCGCCCTGGAAACCCTCCAAGAGCAGCTCGGCCAGCTGGGCGACTACGGCGAGGACCTCATCCCCCACGTCCTGGAGCACCACACGGTGGTCGAGCACCGCCACCCCGGGTACTGGATGGACCTGGGCACGGTGCAGTCCTACTGGACCGCGCAGCTGCAGCTGCTCGACGGGGACGGCGCCACCCTGGACGATCCCGCGTGGCCCATCTGGAGCGGCCAGGTTCCCCTGCCGCCCGCGTTCATCGCGGACGACGCCGCCGTCACCCGCTCGCTCGTGGCCCCGGGCTCGCACGTGGCCGGGACCGTGGAGCACTGCGTGGTCGGCGAGAACGTGACCATCGAGGCCGGCGCGGTGGTGCGCAACTGCGTGCTGCTCGACGGCGTGCACGTGGGCCCCGGGGTGGAGCTGCTCAACGTGGTCGCGGACTCCGGTGCCCACATCACGGGTGGTTCGCGCCGCGGCAGCTCCGGGCACGTGACCGTGGTCGACCGCTCCGGAACCGTGGCGGACCGCGAACCGTTCGACACCTCCGCGACCCTCCCCCGGGACGCGGACACGTACTGACCGCCGCACTGAGAGGACCCATCCCCGATGCTCCGTTCCCGCCAGACCCTGGGACCCGCACTGCGCCGCGAGCTGTGGCGCACCGTCCGACACCAGGGCGCCCGCCGCGCGCTGCGCATCCTGCCGCTCCTGCCGCCCCTGCGGTGGGCCGACCGGACGCTGCGCGCGCTGCGGCTCGTGCGTCGGCACTGATCCCACCCTGCCCCCTCCCCCGGGGTCGTCCCGGCCTAACCTCGGGACGTCGCCGCAACGACAACGGCCGGAGCGACGTCGTCAGGGACGACGTCGCTCCGGCCGTGAGCTGCGGTCAGCAGGGGATCAGGCGAGGTAGCGCCCTGCCCCCTGGGTGGGGACCAGACCCGCCAGCGCGTAGCGGCCGGGGCCGGTCAGCGCCAGGGCCAGCGCCGCGGCGGCAAGCACCAGGACGTACTCGACACCCCGTCCGCCGCGAAGAACCCGGCGGAGGCGTGCACGAGCACCAGCGCACCGACCATGTCCAGCGCCAGCAGCACGCCCGCGATCCGGATGAGAACCCCCAGGACGAGCGCGAGCCCGCCCAGCGGCTCCACCGCCGCGGCGAGCACGGCCGAGACCGCGGGCGCGGGCACACCCATGCCCTCGAAGCCCTCGGCGGTGCCGGCCATGCCCCACTCGGCGACCTTCTGCCAGCCGTGCAGCACGAAGGTGACGCCCAGCACCACCCGCAGGAGCAGCAGACCCCACGAGGCGGCGGGGGTGGGGCGCACGTGCCGGGACGCGCGCCAGCGGCGGGCTGCGCCGGCGCATCGACGCCCGGGGCGGCAGAGCGGTCGAGGACGGGGCGGTCAGTGGTCATGGCAGTTTTACTTGTCGTGGAAACTCAATTACCGATGACACGTCAACTTCTGAATGCGCCGCCCCGGACTGTGGGGCATCTCTCCCCCGCAGCTGCGGGCCGTCAGCGCTCCGGGCGGACTTCCAGGGCCGGCCCGGGTCCCCGGCGCGCTCAGCGCCGCATGACGGCGCGCGCATCCCCCGTGGCCGAGATGGGGACCCCGGCCGGGACGATCACGTTGACCACCGGCGGGTGGACCATGGCGGTGAGGGTGACCCGCGCGGTGGTGCCGTCCGTGGAGCCCGTGGGCGCACCGACCGCCAGGCTGCTGACGTCCTGGAACGCCCCCACGGTGCCGAGGTAGCTGGCCGCGGCCCCGGCCACGGCGTCGTTCGTGAGCACGGGCGTGGGCGGCCCGCCGCCCGAGCGGTCCACGTTGGTGAAGGTGTCCGCCGCCGCACCCGCGGCGCGGTCCGCCAACGACTGCAGCTGGCGTTCGCCCACGTACACGCTCGTGATCGCCAGGACCGTGACCACCAGCAGCAGGCTCACGAGCGCAAAACCGATCAGCACCACGGTGGTCTGCCCCGCGTCCGGGTCCTCGGGGTCCGCACTCCGGGCCCGGGTGCCCGGAGCGACCGCCCGCACACGGACCAGTGGGAGGGCCGGGCAGCGATCTCCCGCACGACGACGCCCTCGCCCCGTCCGCGCGGCCCGCACCGGTCCGGGTCCCGCGCTCACGAGTACCGCCCCGAGACCACGGTGACGTCGGCGGTCAGCGTGGTCACCCGGGCCGTCACGAACCCGGGCATGCCGGGCAGGGTCACGCCCAGACTCGCGTGCACGGTGGCCACCGCCCCCGCGGACTCGCACGACCCGTCGGAGCACGAGACGCTGAGGGTGAGGTCCTGCGGCGCGAAGCCGTGGTCCTGGGCCGCCACGGCGGCGACGTCGTGGACACCGGTGCGGTCGAGCTCCCGGCTTTCGAGCACCGAGACCGCCTGCCCGGCCTGCTCGGCGGCGGCCACCACGGCGAACGACCCCGCCTGGACCCTCGCCACCGTCAGCACCAGGTAGATCACCGGAACCAGCAGCAGCAGGCCCAGGCCGATGAACTCCACCACGGCGCTGCCCCGGTCCCGGTCATCGGGAGCGGCGGCGGCGCTGCCCCGGTCCCGGTCATCGGGAGCGGCGGCGGCGCTGCCCCGGTCCCGGTCATCGGGAGCGGCGGCGCGGCCCGAGCACCCGACCCCGGCAATGCCCGGCTGCTCACGCGTCCATGTCCACTGCATGCCCGCTCACCTCCAGGGAGGCGGGCGGCCCCAGCGTGGCCACCACCGGCAACGGCGCCACCACACGAACCTCCACGGCGGGCAGCCTCCCCACACTCGTGCGGGTCACCGAGACGTCCTGCGCATAGGCGGCGCCCACGGTGTCCGTGATGATCCCCCGCGTGCGCTGTGCGCCGTCCTCGTCGGTGCGGTCCGCGAGGCTCGCGTACCGGGCCCCGGCCGCCGCGGCGTCGATCAGTGTGTTGCGCACGTGCAGGGTGAAGCCGAGCTGGAGGATCATCCCGAACAGCACGAGCGCGAGCGCCAGAACCATGACGTACTCCGCCACCGCGCTGCCGGCATCCGGGCCCCGGGTGTCCTCACAGGCCGGAGACGCGGTTGATCGCATCTTGGAAGAGCCCTTCCAGAGCGGGGCGGGCGATCAGCAGCAGCCCCGCGACGAGCACGGCGGACATCAGGGTAAGCATGACCCAGCCGGGGACGTCCCCGCGGTCGGGGTCCTCCTGCCGGGCGCCCAGCCGCGCGGGCAGGGCGACGGCGAGCAGCCACCACACGGTCGATCGGCAGCGCACCAGGTATTTCATGATCGTCTCCTTCTGGCTCTTGGTCGGTACGGAAGATCCACTCAGAATCCGAGGTCCAGCACGGCCAGCCCCGGGAACACCGCGAACGCCACGCTCAGCGGGAGGATGAAGAACACCACGGGCACGAGCATCGCGATCTCCTTCTTGCCCGCCACCTCCATGAGCACACGCTTGTCGTGGTCCCGGACGTCCTGGGCCTGCGCGCGCAGCACCTCGGCGAGCGGCGTGCCGCGCTCGATGGCCACCACGATGCCGTCCACGAAACGCCCCAGCGCAACCACGTCGGTGCGTGCGGAGAAGTCCTGCAAGGCGGTGGTGAGACCGGAGCCCGCGCGCGTCTGGGCGAGCACGGCGCGGAACTCCCCGGCCAGCTCCCCCTCGGCCACGCGGCACACGCGCTCCAGCGCCCCCACGGTGCTCTCCCCCGCTCCCACCGCGAGGGCCATGAGCTCGGCGACCGCGGGGAACTCCTCGACCATGAGCTTCTCGCGCCGGCGGATGCTGCGGCTGAGCAGGTTGTTGCGCAGCCACACGCCGCAGCCCGCGCCCAGGACGACGCCCACGGCCACGATCGCCACGCTGACCTCGGCCCGCAGCACGAGGGCGATGCCCCCGACGCCGCCGAGCACACCACCCGCGACCGCGCACAGCACCTGCTCCGCCCGGTAGTCCATGACGTCCTTGCGCGAGCCGTCCCGCACGAGCCTGCGGGCAAGCACCTCCGTGTTGGAGAACAGCGGCGCCGCCCGCTGCAGGATCCAGGACATCGCGGCGCTGCCGGCGGCACCGGTCAGGGAGCGTCCGCGGGCGCGCCTCGCGTGCCACCCGCCGCCGTCGTACCCCCCGGCCAGCTCCGCGGCGCGCAGCTGGGGTGCGATCCGGTCCGCAAAGCTGGGTGCGCCCACGGCCTTCACGGCGCCCAGCAGCAGCCTCAGGCCGAGGGCCAGCACGAGTCCGAGCAGCGCCGAGGTCAGCGGGACGTTCATCGCAGCACCCGCCGTTCGGTGGGCAGCGCGCCGAGGCGGAGCATGAGCTGGTAGGCCGCCACGGACACCGCCAGTCCGCCGAGCAGCACCACCGCGCCCGCCGGGGTGTTGTAGGCCTGGACGGCCGCGGGCTGGGTGGCCATGAGGCCGAGGATCAGCCACGGGGCGGCCACGGAGAGCCGCGCGGCGTTGACCGTCCACGACTGGCGGGCCTCGAGCTCGCTGCGGGTCCGCTCGTTCTCGCGCAGGAACTCGGAGAGGGTGCCCAGCAGCTTGCCCAGGTCCGTTCCCCCGACCTCACGGGTGACCCGCAGGGCCTCCACGATGTTGTCCGCCACGGGATCCGCGAGGCGCTGCTTGAGCATGGTGAGCGAGCCGTGGAGCTGACCGCTGGCCCGGTAGTCGGCGGCGAACCGGGCGAAGGCCGGGCGCAGCGGTTCCGGGCCGCGGTACTGCAGCTGCATCAGGGCCTCCGGCAGCCCCATGCCCGCGCGGATGGCCGAGCGCAGGTGGTCCACCACGTCCGGCCACACCTCGCGCAGCACCGCGGTGCGGCGGCGGGCCCGGCGCCGCACGAACCACAGGGGGACCCAGAGGGTCACCAGGAAGACGCACAGGCCGAAGACCGCAGCCGAGGTCAGGGCGAGCACCAGCACCCCGGCCACCCCCGCGAGCAGCAGGCTCAGTCCGATGAAGGCGCCGAGCGAGATCCCCGGCAGGTCCGCCTGCAGCAGCAGGGTGCGGAACCGGCCGGTCCTGGCGTGCCGGGTCCGCTGCACGGGTGGCCGCGTCCAGCACGACCACCAGACGAGGAACACCCCGGCCCCCAGCACCGCGCCCACGAACGCGCTCACGGTGCCACCCGCCCGGTGCCGCGGCCGGCCCGGGAGCCACGGCCGGCCCGGGAGCCACGGCCGTTCTGCCGTCGACCGCCACCTGCGGCGCGGCCGTCACGGGAGCGCGAACGGTCGGATCCGCTGCCGCCCGGACCCCTGTGGTGAGCCGCGGCCGGTCGAGAGGCCGGGGACTCGGGGGCATCTGGGGCGCCGACGGCGTCGTCGTGCAGCAGCTGCGCGGGGACGTGGCCCGCGCGCTCGAACCGCTCCGGTGACGGCACCTCGGAGGCCACCGCCCGCAGCACGCCGTTCTGGCGCCGGAAGATCGGGTACGTCTCGATCACGCCGTTCTCCACCCGGTTGCCGATGCCCAGGATCTCCGCGACGTGACGGTGTCCCGTGGGGTCGCGGTGGCAGTGCACCACCAGGTCGAAGCACGACGCCACGGTGGGGACCACGAACGCGGAACTGATGTTCTCGCCGGCCAGCAGGGGCAGGGTGCAGATCTTGGTCACGGCGTCCCGCGCGGAGTTGGCGTGCAGCGAGCACATCCCCGGCAGCCCCGCGTTCAGGGCGATCAGCATGTCCAGGCTCTCGGCCTCCCGCACCTCCCCGACCACGAGCCGGTCCGGGCGCATCCGCAGCGCCTCCTTGACCAGTCGGCGCAGCGGGATCTCGCCCGTCCCCTCCAGGTTCGCCTGGCGGCACTGCATGCCAACGACGTCGCGCAGCGCCACCTTGAGCTCGAAGACCTCCTCGACCGTGACCACCCGCTCCCGCGGCCCGATGGCGGCGCACAGGCAGTTGAGCATGGTGGTCTTGCCCGCCTGCGTGGCGCCGGAGACCAGGATGTTCAGCCCGGACTCCACGGCGGCCCGCAGGAACTCGGCGGCCTGGACCGTGAGCGAGTCCAGCGCCACGAGGTCGCTCAGCCGCCGCGCACGGGCCACGAACTTGCGGATGTTAACGGCCCAGTGCGCCCGGGTCACGTCCGGGATGACCACGTGCAGCCGGGAACCGTCCGGCAGGGAGGCGTCCACGAACGGGGAGCTCAGGTCCAGCCTGCGCCCCGAGGACTTGAGCATGCGCTCCACCAGGGTGCGCACGTGCGACTCGCTGAGCACCAGGCTGGTCAGCTCGGACTCGCCGCCGCGGGCCACGTAGATCTCGGCGGGCCCGTTGATCCAGATCTCCTCGACCTCGGGGTCGTCCAGATAGGGCTGCAGGGGCCCGTAGCCGGCCACGAGGTCCAGCACGGTCTTCCGTGCGGCCTCGAGATCCTGGAGCCGGGGCAGCCCGGCACGCGCCGAGCGGACGTCGTAATCGGAGACCACCGAGGCCACGATCTGGCGGGTGGGCTCCACCTCGTGCAGCGGATCGAGCCCCGCGCGGCGGATCTGCTCGCGCACGTCCGCCTCGATCAGTCCGATCGCGTCCTCGGCAACACCCGTGGCCATGGCTCCCCCTGGGGTTCCCCCGAACCCGTTACTGACTGGTCATCTCTGGGGGAACGCTAGGGGAAATCGGGGGCCGTGGACACGACCGCGGCGCTGATCTGTGGATAACCGCCCTGACCTGCGCCGATGAACGGGTGCGCCACGTCATGCTCGGACGCAGAATGCATCCTCATGAAAAGTGACACGGGTCACCGTGGTGCCCGCGTGGTCAGATGGCCGTGGAGCCGCCCCGTGCGGCGTCGTCCGTCGAGTCGGCTGGGCCCTCGTTCTGGACGTCGGCGGGACGCGCGGTGGGCGACGCCGCGGCGAAGGTGAGCACCGAGGGCCGCTGGGCGTGGGCGGCGTCGTGCTCCCACGGCTTCTCCGTCTCCGCGATGGCGATGTGACGGGCCAGGCGCGTCACATTGTTCTCCTCCACGCGGCGGCGCTGGGCCGAGGTGTACTGGGTGACCATGAACAGCACCACGAGCGCGTAGAGCACCAGGTCGGTGCCGCGGCCGATGCCCAGTGCGCGGGCCACCTGCGTGACGAGGTCCGGCACCAGGATGGACACGGCCGCGAACAGGAAGAACGCCACGGCGGCCAGCCGGCGGATGGCCTGGTGCTTGGCGTTGGCCCCGCCACGAACGAGCGTGAGGGCGCCGTAGGCCACGGCGAGGATCAGGACGATCTGTACCACGATGGTCATGGGGGTGCGCCTCCGCTACTTCACGAACAGTTCGGCCAGGATGTTCACGCCGTTGAGCAGGGACTGGCCCTTGCCGCGCGAGTAGTCCGTGTAGATGATCTCCACGGGATGCTCCACCCAGCGGGGCTGCAGCTCCGCGAAGCGGTTGACGATCTCCGAGGCGTGGGCCATGCGGTTCTGCTTGAGGTGCAGTTCGGCCACGGTGGCCCGGTCGATCGCGCGCAGCCCGTTGTGGGCGTCCGAGAGGTCCATGCCGCTCGTGAACTTGGACACGAACGCGGCCGTGCGCAGCACGAGGCGCTTGAGCGTGGACACCTGGGTGCGGTCGTCGAGGAAGCGCGAGCCGAGCACCACCTCTGCCTCCCCGCTGCGGATGCGCTGGACCATGTCGTACGCATCGACCACGCGGTGCTGGCCGTCCGAGTCGAACGTGACCACGCAGTCCATCTCCGGATCCTGCAGGGCGTACTCGAAGCCCGTCTGCAGCGCGGCACCCTGCCCCAGGTTGATCGGGTGCTGGACCACCACAGCCCCGGCGTCCCGGCAGATCTGAGCGGAGTCGTCCCGGGAACCGTCGTCCACGCACACCACGTGGGGGAAGGTCTTCCGGAGACTCTCCAGGACCTCGCCCACCACCTCGGCCTCGTTGTACACGGGCATCACAATCCACGCTCGACTCACCCGCCCATTGTTCCACAGCGTGCGGCACCCCCAGGGCACCCGGCACCACGCAAAACGCAGGGAACGGGGGCGTCCCGCCTGGTCACTCGGAGGAACCCCGGCGATATACTTCCTCAGACCCCCTACGCCCCCCCTGTCGAAGGAACCCCGCTTGCTTCCCAACATCGGCCTGCTCTCCCTCGTGTGGGTCACAGCCGCTCTCTTCGTTCCCGGGTACGGGCTGTGGCGGGCTCTCTCGGCGTCCCGAGCACGAGCACTGCTGTTCGCGCCACTTGGATCCGCAGCCGTCCTGGGTGCTCTCGCCATGGTCCTGGGGCTCCTGCACGTGCCCTGGCACTGGGCCTCGGTACTCGTGGGGTGCCTCGTGGTCTGGGTCCTCGCCGCTGTTCTCACGGTCCTGGTGCGCCCCCGCCCCCAGGCGGGCCCGGCCACCGCCCGGTGGCACCGCCTCACGATGGTCTACACCCACCCCGTGGATGAGAAACACCGTGTGCCCTGGCACGGGCTGCTCTCGGCCCTCGTCTCGGCGGGTCTGGGCGGTTACTTGATCAGTTCCCGCCTGCGTGATGCAATGCCCAGCGCGGAGTCGTTCCCCCAGCGCTTCGACGTCCTGTTCCACCTCAATGCCGTGCGGTACATCTCGGAAACGGGCAACGCCTCCGCCCTCAGTCTCGGAACCATGATCTCGCCCGAGAAAGCGTTCGCGTTCTACCCCTCCCTGTGGCACAGCCTGGGGGCCCTCGCCATGACCGGCACGAGCGACGACGTCTTCGTGACCACCAATGCGGTCATCCTGGTGGTGTGCTCGGTGGTGTGGCCCCTCGCCCTGGTCACCCTCGTGGGGACGGTCACGGGTTTCCGCCCCCTCCCCCTCGTGGCCGCCGGCGTCGGCTCTTCCGCGCTGAGCGCGTTCCCGTTCGCGCTCCTGAACTACGGCCCCCTGCTGCCGAACATCCTGTCCCTGGCGCTGCTGCCGCTGGCCGTGGCCGTCACGGCGTCCCTGACCGGGGTCACCCGGGGTCTCCCCACCGGGATCGGCCTCAAGGTGATCGTGCTGCTCGCGACCATCGGGGCCCTGGGCGTGGCTCAGCCCAATACCCTCGCCACGCTGCTCGTGGCGACCTCCCTGATGGTGCTGACCCGCAGCGGCTGGCGGATCCGTCGTTCGCTGGAGGGATTCACCCAGCCGTCGCTCGTGCGCGTGAGCAGCCCCTCGCGCTACTACCGGAAGCTGGCCCTGTGGGGAACCGTGATCGTGGCGACGACCGCGGTCTTCGCCCTCATCTGGTCCTCGCTCCAGACCCACTACGACCGTCCATCGGACACCGCACTCACCACGGCCCTGGGACAGGCGCTCCTGCTGGCCCCCAACGGTCGGGACGAGGTCCCCTGGGCATTCGCCATCGGGTCCATGCTGGGCCTGATCGTGAGCATCTGGCGGCGCAGGTACCTGTGGGTTGCCCTCACCCACGTGAGCACGCTGGTGCTGTACACCTATGCGGCCGGAGCGCCGAGCGTGCCGATGCGCTCCTGGCTCGTCGGGCCCTGGTACGAGGACTCCGCCCGGCTCGCCGCCCTCCTGCCGCTGACGGGGGTGCTGCTGACCGCCGTGTTCGTCTCGTCGGTCGTGGACGTCTTCTTCCCGCCCCACCTGGCCGCCCCCCGCATCGTGCGGTGGCGTGTTCCGTGCGAAGTGGTCGTCTCCGTGATCCTGTGCGTCCTCATGCTCCCGGCCACGCAGGAGGAGCCCTTCCGTCACATGGACCCCTACCTCCGCAATGCCTTCCGGATCGACGCTGCCTCTTTCGGCATCACTCCCGACGAGTACGAGCTGCTGAAGCGGCTCGACGAGGAGGTGCCCGAGGACGCGCTCATCGGGGTCAATCCGTGGACCGGCGCGAGCCTCGCCTACAGCGTGGCCGACCGCCACGTGACCTCCCCCCACATCTTCACCGATCTCTCCCCCGCCGAATCCACCGTGCGGTGGGACCTGGGAGACCCCTCGAAGTCGGTCGAGGCGTGCGAGGCGGTGCGGGAGTCGGGCATCGACTACGTCCTCGACTTCGGCAGCCGGGCCATGATCCCGGACACGCCGGACTGGGACGACTTCCCCGCCTACACGGACGTCCACGACGTTCCCGGAGACCACTACGAGGAAGTCGACCGCCAGGGCGGCAGCGTCCTCTACAAGGTCGTGGGCTGCGACTGAGCCCTCCAGGGCCACGGAGAACGACGGCGCCGCGAGAGCAGGACTCTCGCGGCGCCGTCGTTCTCCGGTCCGGGTGCGGACCGGGCCCGGTCAGCCCGCCAGGGGGCCGTCCAGGTCGGGATCGTACTGGGGCACGAACTCCTCGCCGCGCTCGGCAGCCTCGCGCGCCTGCCACTCCCGCTTGTGGCGCTTGTCCTCCAGTGCCCGGGCGACGCCCTCCTCGTGCTCCCTGCGGACGTCCTCCTCCGGCTGGTTGCGCATGTGGGCGACCGCGCCGTACACGCTGCCGTCGAAGACCTTGGTGCCGTGGTCCATCACGATGCCGCGCTCGCAGATGTCCATCACCAGGTTGAGATCGTGGGAGACCACCACCAGGGTCTTGCCGCGTCGCACCAGGTCCTTGATGCGGCCGATGCACTTCTTCTGGAAGGGCTCGTCACCCACCGAGAGGATCTCGTCCACCAGGAACACCTCGGGATCCGTGTGGATGGCCACGGAGAACGCGAGCCGCAGGTACATGCCCGAGCTGTAGAACTTGACCTCGGTGTCGATGAAATCGGCGATCTCGGAGAAGGCCACGATGTCGTCGAACTTCTCGTCGATCTCCTCCTTGGTCATCCCCAGGATGGCGCCGTTGAGGTAGACGTTGTCCCGGCCCGTGAGGTCCGGGTGGAAGCCTGCACCCACCTCAATCAGGCCGGCCACCTTCTCGCGCGTGAGGATCTCACCCGAATCCGGGTTCATCACACCGGAGATCATCTTCAGCGTGGTGGACTTGCCCGAGCCGTTGAAGCCCAGCAGCGCGACCGTCTCGCCGTCGTGGATGTCGAAGGAGACGTCGTTGAGCGCCGTGAACTTGGCGGTCAGGTCCCCCTTGCGGCCCTTCACGAGCCAGACGAAGGCCTCTTTCATGGAGCGCGTGTGGCGCAGCACGAACTCCTTGGTCATGTGGCTGACCCGGATGGCCAGGTCCGCGTCGGTGCGCCCCGGAGTGGGCTGGGTGGTTGAACTAGACATTTTTCACAGCTCCTGCGCGAAGTTGCCCTCTTGAGAACGGAACAGCTTGTCCGCGAGGAAGTAGAGGATCAGGCTGGTGACGAGGGCCAGGGGGGTCCACCCCGTGAGCAGGTGCGGCGGGAGGTGCCAGATCTGCGGGGTGTCCGTGGTGGGGAACCAGAAGCCGTAGTGGAACAGCTCCACGGCCACGGTCAGCGGGTTGAGCATGTACACGTAGTACACCCAGTCCCACAGCTTCTCGTGCACCATGGTCCACATGTAGAGCACGGGTGAGGCCCACGTGGACACCATGATCAACAGGTCCACGATGTTCTCGGCGTCCCGGAAGAACACGTTGAACGTGGTGAACAGCATCCCGAGTGCGAGCGAGAACAGGGCGATGATCCCGGTGCCCACCACCACGGCCCCGAGTTGTTTGAGCCCCGGGTGCCAGCCCGTGAGGAAGCAGGCCACCAGCAGGATGGCCAGCTGCGGGACGAAGTGGATCATGGCCACCAGCAGGTTTGACACCGGGAACAGCTGGCGCGGCAGGTAGATCTTCTTGAGCAGACCACCGTTGGCCACCACGGACCTGGAGGCGTTGCCGAAGACCTCGGAGAACAGGTTCATCACCACGATGCCCGAGAACAGGTACACCGCGAAGTTCTCGATCCCGCGGTTCAGGTCCAGGAACACACCCATGGCGATGTAGAACACCAGGAACTGCACGCCCGGCTTGAGGTAGGACCACAGCAGGCCCAGGACGGTGCCCCGGTACCTGATCTGGATCTCCTTGTCCACGATCAGCCTGAGCAGGAACCTGTTCGCGAACACGTCCCGCAGACCCCGGTCCTGCCCCGGAGGCCGCAAGTGCGTTGCGGGGGCTTGGCTGTCCATCTGCCGTCCTTTCCTGGCGCGGCGCGGCGGTGGCGCCGCTGGCCGAATGCACGCCGACGCCGCACGCCCGGGTGAGCGTGCGGCGTCGAGCAGGGGTCAAACTACTGCGCGGTGCCGTTCTCCGCAAAAGTCCGCGCCCAGGCCTGCACCGAGGTGATCTCCGGGAGCGCCGCACGGTACTGCTCGCTCAGCTCGTCCCACCGGGACAGCAGCTCGGCGTGCAGCCTGGTGCTCTCCGTCATCAGCTCGCGCACCTGTGCGGGGTCCCGGCGGTACCAGGAGGCACCCGTGCCGTCCGCGTTGGAGACGATCGCGGAGTCGAGGGTGGCCAGGTAGGACCAGTGCCCGTCCATGTGCGCGACCGTGGCCTCCGGGTACTCCTTGGCCATGTCCCGCACCGGGCGCAGCGTCTGCTTGAGAACGGTGCGCAGGGCCCACGGGATGAGCTGGGCCTTGGTGGGCGACTTGGGAGCCTCCATGCGCTTGGGCGGCTTGGCACGCCGCACCGGGGGCAGCTGGGAGAGGTCCTTGACCACGCGCCCGTCCGAGTACTCTTCCTTCATGGCGCGGATCTGCGGCATGCGGGTGGGCAGCATCTCGTGCAGCCGGTCCGGGCCCGCGAGCACGTCCTGGATGGCCAGCAGCACTGACCTGGCGGGGTAGTACTGCATGGACACCACGTGCTTGGTCTCCGTAGTCATGGACTCGCGCAGCATGCGCCCGCCCTTGGAGAAGGGAGAGTGCAGCAGGGCTGCGATGAGACGGTTGCGCTCGTGGAAGTACGCCTGCCAGTCCACGGCGTCGTCCTTGTCCGCCCAGGACACGTGCCACACGGCCGCACCCGGCAGGGAGATGGTCGGGTAGCCCGCGGCCTTGGCGCGCAGCGAGTACTCGGAGTCGTCCCACTTGATGAACACCGGCAACGACAGCCCGATCTCCTCCAGGATCACCCGCGGGATCAGGCACATCCACCAGCCGTTGTAGTCCGCGTCCCAGCGCCGGTGCAGCCTGGGCCGGGAGCGCAGGCCGCGCTCCGCGAAGTCCACGGCACCGAGGCCGTCGATGGGACCCCACAGAAAGCGGTAGGAGTTCACGACCTCCGCGTACGCGTTGAGCAGCGGCTTGTTGTACATGTCGAACATGTGCCCGCCCACGATCGACGGGGTGTGGCACATGTCCGCGAACGCGGTGGCGCGCAGTACGCCCTCGGACTCCAGCAGGATGTCGTCGTCGAGGATCAGCACGTAGTCGGACTTCTCGACCCCGTCCGGGGTCCGGCGCCCCTCCACGACCTCGTACATGTTGCGCGCGAAGCCACCCGAACCGCCCATGTTGCCCTGGCGGATGATGCGCAGCTTCCCACCCATGGCCTGCTCCGCCTCGGCGAAGTCCGGCTCGTCCTGGACCAGCTTGTTGCCCTGGTCCACGATGATGAGCTCGTCCAGGATCTCGTCCAGACCGTCCGCCTGGGCGATGGTCTTGATGGTGTTCACGCAGTAGTCGGGACGGTTGAACGTGGTCACCCCCAGGCTCACGCGGCCCACGGGGCGGTCCTGGGACGCCACGAGCCAGGACGCGGCGTCGAGCACCATGCCCTCCTCGTCCGAGATCAGGTCGAACCAGTACCAGCCGCCGTCCCCGAACGGGGCGAGCGTGAGCTCGAATTCGCACGTAGTGTCCCCGCTGACCCGGCGGTCCTCCACGCGCTGGGACACGCCGCGGGCATTGGAGCGGTAGACGATCAGGGAACCCGCTCCAGAGGTGCGCACGCGCAGCACCACGGACTCGGCCACGGTCCAGCGCCGCCAGTACGAGGCCGGGAACGCGTTGAAGTACGAGCCGAAGGACACGCGGCGCCCGGGGCGGATCCGCACCGAGCGGCGCGAGATGATGTCGTCCGGGTGCTGGTTGGCGGTGTCCGACCCGGCGGAGGAGGGGCCCTCCACGTTGATGGGCCCGTCGATGTACAGCGGCAGGGCGTCGAGGTCCTTGTTCGCGGGGAACACCACGCGCGCCACCTCCCGCAGATCCGCCGCGGTGCTGGGCCGGGTGCTGATCTTCGCGAGGTACTGCTGGTTCTCGGTGGTCTTCGGCTCGGGCTGACCGGCCTGCGTCACGTGCTGCTCGCTCACTCGTCCACTCCTCCGCTGGTCAGGGGCGCACCCGAGGTGAAGTGCGGTGCGATCTTGTTGTCCACCATGGACAGCGCCGAGCCGATGGCCATGTGCATGTCCAGGTACTTGTAGGTGCCCAGGCGGCCGCCGAACAGCACCGAGGACTCGCCGTTGGCGAGGTCCCGGTAGGCCAGCAGCTTCTCGCGGTCCTGGGAAGTGTTCACGGGGTAGTAGGGCTCGTCGCCCTTCTCCGCGAAGCGGGAGAACTCCCGCATGATCACGGTGGCGTCCTTGGTGTAGTCCCGCTCGGGGTGGAAGTGGCGGAACTCGTGGATGCGGGTGTAGGGCACGTCCGCGTCCGGGTAGTTCATCACCGAGGTGCCCTGGAAGTCCTCCATGCCCAGGACCTCCTCCTCGAGATCAATGGTGCGCCAGGAGAGGTCGCCCTCGGCGTAGTCGAAGTACCGGTCCACAGGACCCGTGTAGATCACGGGGACCTGGCCCACCACGTTGGACTTGGAGAACTCCTGGGAGTCGTCGAAGAAGTCCGTGTCCAGGCGCACGTCGATGTTCGGGTGGTCCGCCATGCGCTCGAGCCACGCGGTGTACCCGTCCACGGGCAGGCCCTCGTGGGTGTCGTTGAAGTACCGGTTGTCGTACGTGTAGCGCACGGGCAGCCGGGAGATGATCGAGGCGGGCAGGTCCTTGGGGTCCGTCTGCCACTGCTTGCCGGTGTAGTGCTTGATGAACGCCTCGTACAGGGGACGTCCGATCAGCTGGATGCCCTTGTCGTTGAGGTTCTGCGGGTCGGTGCCCGCGAGCTCCCCCGCCTGCTCGCGGATCAGCTCACGGGCCTCGCCGGGCGAGTACGCCGCACGGAAGAACTGGTTGATCGTGCCCAGGTTGATGGGCATGGGGTACACCTCGCCCTGGTGGCGGGTGTACACGCGGTGGACGTAGTTGGTGAACTGGGTGAAGCGGTTCACGTACTCCCACACGCGCTCGTTGGAGGTGTGGAACAAGTGGGCCCCGTAGCGGTGCACCTCGATCCCGGTGCGCTCCTCGTTCTCGCTGTAGGCGTTGCCGCCCAGGTGGTGCCGACGGTCGATCATCGTGACCTTCACACCCAATTCGCGTGCCGCTCGTTCTGCCACGGTCAAACCGAACAGTCCCGAGCCCACGACCACCAGATCAGTGTTCATGTGTCCCTCCTAGGGGGTCTTCCGTGATCCATGCACGGACATCGTCCTGGCTAAAAATACCGGACGCGGCCGGTCAGACCCCGTGTGACTCGCACACACGGGACGGCGTGGGCGGCGTCACGCCCACGCGCACCGGCACGCCCGACGGGGCCCGCGGCGTCGTCGTGACCGGTTCCACCCGGCCACCGCACCGCCGACGACGACCCGCCGAGCGCGGCGTCATCACTGCGACGCGCGGTGGAAACCACTGAGCACCCAGGCCGCCGCGGCCCGTCCGGAGGCCGCGAGCGAGGCGTGGTCGCGCGCCCATGCGGCACGGCGGGCGCGCTGTTCCTCCCGGGCGCCGTCGCGGGCGTCGGCGAGCGCGAGCTCCATGGCCCGCGCCACTGCGTCCGGGGTGAACTCCACCGGTGTGCCCAGGTGGTTCTCGGACACGAGCGTGACACCCGCGCCCACGCCCGCGTAGATGGAGGGAGCACCGCACGCGGCCGCGGCGTAGAGCTTGGTGGGCTTCGCGAAGTCGTAGCCCGTGTGGGGCACCACCGAGGCGAGGGCCGCCACCGCGCCCCGCAGGAACGAGGCCGTGCGCGCTGGGCTCTGCACACCGTGGAAGACTACGTTGTCGGGGGCCACGCGCGCGGCGACCTCCTGCACCCGGTACAGGTCCGAGCCGCGCCCCAGCACGTGCAGGGTGGCGTCCGGGTGGCGGGGGAGGATCCGCGCGAGACCCTCGACGAACACGTCCATGCCCTGCCACTCGGAGATCGAGCCCGCATACACGAAGTACGGCGCGGGCACGTCCGCCACGGGACCCTCCGGCGTGAACGTGTCCGTGTCGATCCCGTTCTCCGCCACGAACATCCGGTCCCACGGGGTGCCGGTGACACGGTGCAGCTCCTCGCCCATCGACTCGGACACCGTGATGACTCCCCCGGCGCCACGCGCCGCGACGGTCTCCGCGGCGCGCATCAGCTGGGTGACCACGCCGGGTACGTCCATGTTCAGGGTCGCCGAGGTCCACACGTCCGGGTTGTACCAGATGTACGGACGACGCCGCAGGGCGCTGGAGAGCCACACCGCGAGCCCCGTGGTGGGCGGCGGCTCGCTCACGACGATGTCCGCGTCCATGACCAGCAGCCGCGCGAACGCCTGCACGTCGAAGCTCAGGTACTGCGCCACGCCGCGCACGTAGTCCTCGCTGTCACGCAGCACGGGCACGCGCACGATGTCGTAGGGCTCCGAGACGGAGGCGGGGTCCATGCCCTTCGGCGGGCGGGTGGTCAGGACGGTGACCTGAGCGCCCTCGGCGGCGAAGCCCCGGGCGAGCGCCGCGAGGCGGAAGGACGCGGCGGCCGGTTCGGGGAGAAAGATGCGGCTGACGATGACGACCTTGCGGGGTTTCATGGCCCTCACTGTCTCACGGTTGTCCCGGGGTCGTCGCACTTCCGGAGCTGGTGTGCCGGCCTTCGGCCGCGGCAACGGCCCTGCACAGGACGCGCCCGGCCACCGGGTCCGTGGGTGGGTCTGCACACTGCGTGGACGTGCGCGCGCCCGTCGCACCGGGGACGCGTGCACTACCAACATGCACCTGCTCCTGCACCTCGTCCGCCACGGGTCCGACACCTCCCACCCCGTGCGCGTCACCGCGCCGCCCGGGGTGAGCGGAGCCGAGCTCGCCGCTGAGCTCGAGCGGCGGACCGGCGCCGCGGGGCTGGCCACGGTCGACGGGACGCCGCTGTCCCTGACCCGCCTGGGAACCGCTCCCCTGTGCGACGGCGCCACCGTCCAGCTCGACGGCGGCGCCACGGCCCCGCGTGCCACGACCGGACCCAACCGGGTCGTGGGCACGGGTCCCGGTCAGCCCGACCGGAGCGCGACCGGCACCGGGCCCCACTCCACCGGGCCCCGCACCGGTGCCACCCTGACCGTGACGGAGGGGACCGGCGCGGGGACCCGGCTGGTGCTGCCCCGCGGTCACCACGCCGTGGAGCTGACGTCCGAGGGCCCCGCGCTCGTTCCGCACGGGGCGGCCACGGACCGGCGGACGGCCGTGTCCCTGCAGGTGGATGCCACCGCGGTGCGTGTGCTGCCCGCCGGGACCTCCCTGGCACCCGGGGACAGCATCCGCCTGCGGTGGGGCCGGTGCGCCTGCCGGCTCCGGCTGGACCCTCCCCATGACACCGCTGAGAGTCCCGGCTTGACGTCGCCGAACAGCACGCCGGCCGGCTTCACCGCCCGTGACGCGGATCCCGCGCAGCTGCTGAGCGTGGACGTCCCCTCCCGGCGCCGCGCGGCCGCCACCATGGTCACGGGCGCCCTGCCGCTGCTCGCGGGCATCGGCATCGCACTGGTGACGCGCTGGTGGTTCTTCCTGGTGTTCAGCGCCCTGGGGGCGCTCACCTCGGCCGCGGGCTGGTGGGTGGACCGCGGGGTGCGGGCCGAGCAGCGACGTCGTGTCGCGGCCGCTCTGCAGCGCGACCTGCGCCGCTGCGAGCACGCCGCCCCCTCGGCGGCCGAGGTGGTGCGGGCATGCCTCACACCGGGCCCGGGGGCCCACCCCGGCACCGCCGGACCCCGCGTCGGGACACCCCCACACGGCAGGAGGTTCCAGCCCGTCCCGGCGCGTGTTCCCCCGGACAGTTCCCCCAGCGCGGACGACGACGCCGCGCGCTGGGTGCGCCTCGGTCACGGCACCCGGGCGGGCGGGCTGGAACGCGGTCGTTCGGCGACGCTGCAGGACGTCACCCACCGGCACGCACCCGTGCTCGTCGACCTCGCAGCACTGCCCCCGCTGACCCTGGCCCTGGACCGCGAGCGCACCGAGGGTCTGCTCACCTCGCTGGTCCTCCAGCTGTTCACGGGGCCTCGGGCCCTGGCGCGGCTGGTCGTCTCCCGCGACCTCTCGTGGGCCCCTCCCGTGGCCGCCGAGGCACCCGGGGACCGAGCGGGTCGTCCGGACGACACGGCCTCCCGGCTCACCGCGATGGAGGTCCTGACCCCGGAGGACGCGCGCCGCCACCCCGTGCGTGCCGGGGTGGTTCGGGTGGTCGTGTCCACCGCCCAGGACCCGGCCGCCGGCAGCGCGACCATCACCGCGCTCGGGGCCCTGGTACGCCTGTCCACTCCGGAGTGCGCGGCGGTGCCGGGGCTCTCGGCGGACGAGCAGCGCACCACCGTGGACTTCCTCGCCGACACCGTCACGCGGCGCACCGCCCGCGATGCGATCGGGGCGTGGCTCCGGAGAGCGGCATCAGCCGGTGTGCCGGGACAGGGTGAGGTGCCCCGCGTCGTGGCATCCCACGAGCTGCTGGGCCCGCGGGGCGCGTCGCGTCCCGAGCCGACCCCGGGAACGTCGCCCACCCAGCCCGGCCGGAGCAGTAAGGTGTCGCGGATGGCTCCCGCCCCGGCGGCGGCGCGCGGAGAAGGCGCGGACCGCGCGGCGGGCCCCTCCTCGGATTCCCCGCGGCCCCTCGGGACCGCCATCGGCGTCTCCGCCCGGGGCGTGGAACGCGTGGAGCTGGACGACGAGAACCCGCACCTGCTCGTCGCGGGGACCACAGGGTGCGGGAAGTCCGAGGTGCTGCGGACCCTGGTGGCGGGACTCGCGCTGGAGTGCTCGCCGCGGCGGCTCGAGTTCGTGCTCGTCGACTTCAAGGGCGGCGCCGCTCTCGCCCCGCTGACCGGGCTGCCGCACGTGACCACCCTGCTCACGGACCTGGGGCCGGACGAGGTCCGCCGCGCCCTCGTGTTCCTGCGCTCCGAGCTGCAGCGCCGCGAGCGCGTGCTGGCCGCCCACGGCGCCCACAACCTGCGGGGTGCACTGGACGCCGCGGGGAACCCGGTCATCCGTGAGCTCGTGGTCGTCGTGGACGAGGCCAAGATGCTCACGGACGCGTTCCCCGACGCCGCCCACGAACTCGCCGTGGTCGCCGCGGTGGGCCGCTCCCTGGGCGTCCACCTCGTGCTCGCCACCCAGCGGCCCCAGGGTGCCCTGCCCGCGGACGTGCGGACGAACATCTCCCAGGCCCTGTGCCTGCGGGTGCGCACGGAGCAGGAGTCCATGGACGTGATCGGTGAAGGGCGTGCCTGCCGGATTCCGCCGTCCCTGCCGGGGCGCGGTTTCCTGGACCGCGGGGACGGCCCCGTGGAGGTGCAGGCCGCCGTGCTGACCCGGTTGCGGGCCCCGGCGCCGGAACCGCTCACGGTGGAGTTCCTCGGTCCCTCGGACGGGCACCGCGACCGCCGACTGTCCGGGCCCTCCGTCCCCGCCGGGACGTCCCCGGTCCAGACGACGGGCACCGCCGGGGCGGGCATCCAGGCGTGCGTGCGGGACGTCGCGCAGGCCTGGGACACGAAGGCCGTGCGCGGGCCCTGCGTGCCCGTCGAGGCGGACGCCTCGGAGCGGGCGGTCCCCACGTCCCTGCCCCACTCCTTCTCCCCCGGGCCCGCGACGGAGGACGGCGTCGACCTCGGGCCCGCGGAGAATCCCGCCGGGCACTGGTGCGGCCGGGCCGTGTGGCGCCCCTGGACGGACGGGTCCATGGCGCTCGTCGGGCGGCCCTCGGCCGTGCGCGAGAGCTTTCTGGCGCTGCTGCACGCCTGCACGGCGATCTCCTGCGAGCGGCACGCGACCGCCCGGCACGCATCCGGCGCCCGGAACGCCCCCGGGCCCGGCGGCGTCGTGGCGCCCGGGCGCGGCAGCGAACCGGTGGCTCTGTACCTGATCACGGCCTCGGGGCGTGGGGTGCCCGGTCTGCTCACGGGGGACGGCGAGGTGCTGCACCCTGCCGTGCGCGGCTGGGCCCGGGCGGAGCACCCAGCGGACGTTGCCCACGTGCTGCGAGCGCTGCGTGCGGCCACGGAACGGGGCGCGAACGGCACCGGGGACGTCGAGCGGCACGGCGGCCCGGAGCCCCGCGCGGTCCTCGCGGTCGACGACTGGGACCGCTGCTGCCAGCACTTGCGCGCCGGCGCCTGGGCCCACCTCGAGGACGATCTGATGGCCCTCGTGGACGCCGGCACCACGGCCGGGCTCTCCGCGCTCGTGGCCGGGGACCGGATGCTCGTGACCGGACGCGCGTCCCACCTGTGCCCCAACCGTCTCCACCTCCCGGCCGGCCAGCCCGCGGACGGCCTCATGCACTGGCCCAGACTTCCCCCGTTCACCGTGCGCCTGCACCGCGCGGCCCTGGGCGGGCCGGCCGCAGGGCGCTGCTCCCCCTCGGGTGCCGCTCCGGTACCCGAGGGCATGGCCGTGGTCCAGCTCCCCGGCACCCCCGCCGAGACGCCGCCGCGGCAGGGTGCCGGGCGGTTCACCGCAGGGTCGACGACGCACGGCCGGCACCGGTGGCCACCGGCCCTTCCGCTGCCCGCGGCGTGGGAAGCCCCCGCCACCCGGGTGGACGGACTGCTCCTGGGCATGGCGCGGGACGGGATCACTGCCGTGCACCCGTGGGGCCCAGGGGCCACGCTCGTGGTGGCCGGCCCCGCCCGGTCCGGGCGCAGCACGTTCCTGGACTCGGTCCACGGGAGCCTCACCGGTCCGGTCGCTCCCGGGGGATCCGGCACCGGCGCACCCCACGACGGCCCGCCACGCGTGCTGCGGCCGGTGCTGGCCACGGTCGCGGAGGTGCACGCCCTGATGGGTGAGCTGCAGCGGGTCACGCGCCCCACCACGGTGCTGCTCGACGACGCGGACCGGCTGCCGTCCGAGGTGCTGCGGGCGCTGTCCACCGCCTGGGTCCCGGCCAGGTCACACGCGGAGCACGGAGACCGGGCGTGGGCGGAACCGGGGGCCCGGCTGATCGTGGGGATCCAGCTCACCGACGCCCCGGCCGTCACGTTCCCGCCCCTGCTGGCGTGGCGCCACACCGTCGACACCCTGCTGCTGAGACCCCGCAGGGCGTTCGACGCGGACGCCTTTGGCGCCTCCCTCACCGGCCACGGCACCGGGGGGCCTCCGGGACGCGGATTCTGGCTGCGGGGCGGGGCCGTGGAGCCCGTGCAGTGCCCGTCGCCCGGCAAGCACGCGCCGCAGACGAGCTCGCAGGAGGACTGAGCCGTGCCCGGCGGGGAGGATGGTCAGCGAGCGGCGTCGTCCCGTGTGCGGTGCATCCACGCGACGGTGGGCGGGGCGAACAGGCACAGGATGGTGACCACGGCCACGGCCGCCACACCCAGACCCCAGCCCCCCGGAACGGACTGCAGGAACGAGAGCCCCACGATCAGCAGGAACGCCTGGGACACGAGGACCGCCGCCCGCGGCCAGCGCAGTCCGTTCCAGGCCCCGCGCGCCGCCGCGCCCAGCCACACGGCGCCGCCCGTGAGCACCACGGCCGCGAAGAGGATTCCCGTCACGGGGAGCACGTGTCCCGTGACGAGCGAGACCAGTTGGGCGACGGCCACCACGAGCAGGGCCACGGCCTCGATGGCCACGAGCACCGAGACCACGGCCGCGGTCCACGGACGCGGTCCGGTGGCGTGGGACGTGGAGCGGGCAGCCGGGACGTTCATGGGGTGGCCTTTCGAGGAGATCGGGGACGCCACCACTCTAGTGAGCCGCGGTGGGGCCGCCCCGGCACCCGGTCACTTAGCACAGCCCGCGGGCTGCAGCGAATCCGCGATGTGATGTACCGCTCACACCCTTGTTTACGCTGTGTTTACGTGGGAAACTACTGACAGATCCCCAAAGGCCCGATCCCCCGGGCCTTTTCTGTGTCCCACCCAGGTTTTCCTCCACACGGCCGCTCGCCGCGTCGTCAGGGTGCCCGCGGGCGGGCGCACCACGACATGTGAAAGGAGCGGTGTCATCGTCATGGACTGGCGTAGTCGCGCAGCTTGCCTGGAGAAAGATCCCGAACTGTTCTTCCCCGTGGGGAACACCGGCCCCGCCCTGCTGCAGATCGAGGAAGCCAAGGCCGTGTGCCGCACGTGCGAGGTCATGGACACGTGCCTGCAGTGGGCCCTCGAGTCCGGCCAGGACGCCGGCGTCTGGGGCGGCATGAGCGAGGACGAGCGCCGCGCCCTCAAGCGCCGCGCCGCCCGCGCCCGCCGCGCCTCCTGAGACCCCGGGGCCGCGGCTGCGTGCCGCCCACCGCTCCCCCGCGCGGTTCCCACCGGTCCCCGCAGCACCCTGGTCACCAGGCGGCTGCGGGGACCGCGTCGTTCGCGGCACCGGTCCCCGCGCGGACAGGACCCGGTCGACCCGCGGGATGCGCTGCGCTCAGCCCCGTCCCAAGGCCTTCTGCGGGAACCGGGCAGTGATCACCACGCTCGTGCCGCCCTCGGGTGCGGTCTGCCAGCGGATGCTGCCCTGCAGCTCACTGGCCACCAGCGTGCGCACGATCTGCATCCCGAGCCCCTCACCCTCCGAGGGCGGGCGGTAGGCGCTGACACCGGACTCCTCGATCACGGTGGGGCCCATCCCGCAGCCGTCGTCGTTGATCGCGATCTCCAGCACCCGCCGGGTGTCCCCCGCGTCGGTCGCCTCGTCCTCCAGGTGGCGCACCGACAGCACCACGGTGCCGTCCCTGTCCCTGAGCCCGTGCTCCACGGCGTTCGCCACGAGCTCGTTGACCACGAGCGCCACGGAGGTGGCACTCTTGGAGGGCAGCCGCCCGAACGTGCCCTCGAAACGCGTGCGCACGTGCTGGCCGGCCGACGCCGTCTCCACGGCGAGCTTGACCTGGTGGCGGATGAGGTCGTCGAAGTCCACGTCCTCGGAGATCTCCTGTGACAGGGACTCGTGCACCCGTGCGATCGAGCTCACCCGCCGCATGGCCTGCTGCAGCCCGTTCCTGCCCTCATCCGAGTGCATCCGGCGCGACTGCAGCCGCAGCAGCGCCGAGACCGTCTGCAGGTTGTTCTTCACGCGGTGGTGGATCTCGCGGATGGTGGCGTCCTTGGACACCAGCTGCAGGTCCCGCCGGCGCAGCTCGGTGACGTCGCGGCACAGCAGCAGCGCGCCCGTGCGCTCGGAGCCCTGCCGCAGCGGGATGGCCCGCAGGGTCGCGGAGGCCTTCACCGTGGACAGCTCCGCGCGCCACGGCATGGTGCCCGCCAGCACCGGGGCCAGCGTCTCGTCCACGCCCGGTGCCGTGAGCGGGAGACGACGGGCCACCCCCAACAGGTTCTGGCCCGTGAGGTCCCCCTGCAGCCCGAGCCGGCGGAACGTGGAGAGTCCGTTGGGGGAGCAGAACTGCACCACGCCGGACGCGTCCAGGCGCAGCATCCCGTCCCCCACGCGCGGCGCACCGCGGCGGGAGTCGCTGCGCACCGCGAAGTCCGGCCACGTGCCCTGGTTGGCCATGCGCAGCAGGTCCGCGGCCGACTCCCGGTAGACCAGCTCCATGCGCGAGGGCAGCCTGTCCCGCTGCGGGTCGGTGGTCAGGCTGACGACGGCGATCGTGCGCCGGTTGCGCACGAGGGGCACCAGGGTCACGGAGCGCGAGGCGAGACTCGACCACTCCGAGGGCCCAGCACGCTCGATGCTGTGGTCGATCCAGGCGCGGCGCAGCGTGCGCGCGGCGGCGTCCGTGACCACCTCCCCCACCATGTCCTTCTGGTAGGCCGTGGGCCCCGTGGTGGGCCGGGCGTGGGCCAGCACCAGGAACTCGCTGCCCTCGGCGGGGGCCGGCTGGCCCGTGGGGCTCTCGTGGGCGGGAACCACCGAGCGCGGGAAGCACAGCAGGAGGTCCCCGAACCCGAGGTCCGCCAGCAGCTGCCAGTCCCCCACCAGCAGGTGGAGCCACTCGGCGTCACCGGCGTCGAAGTCCGCCGTACTGCGCAGCGGATCTGTGAATGCCATGCCGGGACCGCCTTTCCACGTTCACCCGCGGCGCAGCCACGCGCCCATCCGACGCCCCAGCCTAGTACCCGCCGCGAGCCGCACCGTGGGCTCCGGCTGCGGGACCCGCCCACCGCCGAGCACCGTGCGCGCCAGCTCGGTGAACTGTCGGCGCAGCTCGCTGCGGGGTGCGGTCTCCGCGAGCACGGCCCCGGCCAGCAGCGCGTCGTCGCACGCCGACGGGTCCCACGCGAGCGTGTGCGCGATCCGGTGCCCGGGCGAGAACCTCTCCCACGCCTCGGCCACCGACGCCGCCGCGGAGTGCCCGGCGGCCGCGGCCCGCAGCTTGTTCGCGACCACCACCACGCGGGCGTCCGGGGCGGCCTCCTCCAGATCCGGCAGCGCCTTGACCATACGAGGCACGCCGAGCGCGTCCGCGGCGGCCACCGCCACGACCGTGTCCGCCGCGGCCACGGCACTGAGCGTTCCCGCGTTGCGCCGCGGGGCGAGGAAGTCCGTGGTGATCTCCTCGTCCGCCTCGAGACCGAAGGCCGTGTCCACCACCACGAGCCCGTACCCCTCACGGGCCCGGTCGAAGACGATGTCGAGAGCCGATCCCCGCAGCTCCGGCCACCGGTCGTGGCGCGTGATCCCCGTGAGCACGTCCACGGACGCGCCGGCCACGGAGACGGCCGTGGCACACCGGCGCAGACCGGCCACGTCCAGCCGCCCCTGGTCCGCGAGCCGGCACGCCTGGGCGATCCCGGCTGCCTCGTCGAGCATCCCCAGGCTCGCGGCCACGGAGGCCCCGTACGTGTCCGCGTCGACCAGCAGCACACGCCGGCCCGCGAGCGCCGCCTCGGCCGCGAGGTTCAGCGCGGTGGCCGTCCGGCCGGGGGCGCCCGTCGGACCCCAGACCGCGACCACGCGCACGGTCGCGTCCTCGGGATCCGTGAGGGCGGCGTCGTCGTGGGCGTCCGGTGCCCACGTCCCCTCCGTGCCGGAACCGCTCCCATTCCCCGCGGCGTTCCGTCCCGTGTCCCGGTCCGGCGGCTCGGCCGCGCCCCGGGCGTCACCGTCCGGGACGACGTCGGTCGTGGAGTCCGCGCCACCGTCGCCGAACGCCGCACCCGCCGTCCCTCCGGCGGCGTCCTCGGGCACGGGGATCCCGCCGGCGGAGGACGCGGCACCCTCGAACGGCCCGGTGCGTCCTAAGGCGGCAGGGCCCTGCGGGGCCGCACCAGCGGATGGTGTGGCGCCCCGCGCAGCAGTGCGGTCGTCGGAGTCCCCCGTGCTCGTGCCGGTTCCCGTGCCGCGGCGCGAGCCGGGGGCCGCGCGATGGCCCGGTTCCGGGGACCGCAGCGTCTCGCGGATCAGCTCGGCCACCTCCGCACCGGTGGCCGCGGCCGGCACCCGGGCAACCCCGAGCGCGGGCCGGGCGGCGTCGTGCCCCTCGACCACCAGCACGCGCAGCCCCGCGTCCGCGAGCTGCCCGAGCAGACTCGCCGTGAGGTCCTCAGCACCTTCCGCCACGAGGGCGGCGTGCGCCATGCCGGTGTGCGCGCACGCGATCAGCTCGGAGAGGTCCAGGCACCGCCGGACCACGGTCACGTCCCCGTGCAGCCGTTCGAGACGGTCCACGAGGTCCCACGTGCCGGGCCCGAGCGTGACCACCGAGATGCTCACGAGCGGCTCCCCGCGGTGTCGAGCACCAGGGTGACCTTGGCGTCGTTGCCCAGCGCGTCCACGAGCGGACCCACCTGGGACGGAGTCACGAGCACGTGCACGGTGACCCCGCCGCTGCCGCCCAGCGCGGTGTCCTTGGTGTCCACCCGCGCGATCTCCGCGCCCGGGACGAGCTTCTTGGGCTCCATGAAGCCGCGCCCGGAGGTCTTGGGGCGGGCGACCCACACGTCCACGTGCGCTCCCGGATCCGCCTGGGCTGGCAGGGGCGTCTGCAGGGCGATGCCCACGGGCGTGCGGTCCAGGGCGTCCGCGGTGCCGATCGACGCCGCCGGGACCAGCTGGCCACGGGCCACCCGCTGGGTCACCACGGCGTTCTCCTGCAGGGGCTGACCGCCTGGCACGTAGCCGCCGGCCACCTGGGCGAGGTGCGCGTCCACGGTGGTGAGGTCCTCCGGGGTGATCCGCTGCCCCACGGCGAGGTCCTCGGCCGCGGCGTAGTAGGGCTCGCTGCGGTTGGTCGTGGCCACCAGCAGCACCACTCCGAGCACCGAGAGCAGCACGAGCAGCAGCCCCACGAGCAGACGGGGATCCCGCCAGGTGGGCTTGCGGAAACGGGCCGCCGCGGTGGGTGCCTGCCCGGCACGCTCCCGCGCTGCGGTGCTACTGGCCATGTCGTGCGTCCTTCCCCGAGAACCCCGGTCCCCCGCCGGGCACTCCCGAGTGTGCACGGCCGGGCACGGGCGGCGGAACCGTGACGAACATCATGTGGACAGAGGTGACCACGGTTCCATGCCCGATCCCGCCTGTTGACAGTGACCGGTCCGCGGACTCCCGTGGGACAATGGCGGTCAAGGCCGATGAATGAGCATCGAAACGCACCAAAGGAAGTGATGCACGGGCATGTCGCAGCAACGATTCCTGACCCTCGCCGACGTCGCCGAGATCCTCTCCATCTCCGTCCCCCAGGCGCGGGCCATGGTGCGCTCCGGTGAGCTGCCCGCCATCCAGGTGGGCGGGCGCGGGCAGTGGCGCGTGGAGAAGGCCAAGCTGGAGGAGTACATCCAGCGGGGCTACGAGCGCACCCAGCACGCCGTGCGGGAGGGCACCCTGCAGTAGCTCACCCGGCGTCGAGCGAGGACACCACGGCCACGGACGCGAACGGCACCGTGCGCACCGCAGTGACCGCGCGCCGTCGGCGGAACTCGTCCTGCGGGTGCACCGCCACGTCGAAGAAGTCCTGGCCCACCGCGTCCACGGTGCCCTCCAGCTCCTCGTGGGCGGCTCCGTCGCGGAGCACCACGCGTACGTGCACCCGCGCGGTGCTCAGGGCCCGCAACACGTGACCCATTCCGAGCCGGCGGATGGTCGAGGACTCCGGGAGCAGCTTGAAGCGCCGCGGCAGGCCCTCCCACCACACCACGCCCACCAGTGGCACGAGGTGCTGCAGGTGCCGCTCACGCACCACGGCCCACCCCGAGCCCACATCCGCCAGGACACCCTCGAGGGTGTCCCCGCGGCTCGGGCGCAGGCGCACCGGCATGCCCCGGTGCGCCGCGAGCCGCTCCAGGAGGCTGAGCCGCGCGAACTCGGCGCGCGCGGTCTCCACGGCCTCGGTCTCGACCATCCGCACCCGCGCGTGGTCGAGCTGCGCCTCCATGTCCTCGAACAGTTCATCCCACCGCACGCCTGGTCCTCCCCGCTGCCTCGACCGGATCCTCCTCGACCGGACCCTCCCGCTGTGACGACCGCCGGCGGCCCCCGCGGTCCGGCTCTGTGCCGCGGCCCGCGCATCGAGGGTGAGCGGGGCCCGCGACCGTGGCCGCCGTGGCCGCACCGCACCGGCCTACCGCTGCGCGGACCGACGGACCCACCTCAGCACACGCTACGGATGCCCGAGGTCAGCCCCCAGACGCACTACGGGCGGTGGTACATCCGTTTGCATGAGTGATTGACTTCACAGCATGGCCCCAGGATGATCTAAAAATGTCAAACGACATCAAACGACATCATCCGGAGATGAACATGCATCGCGACACCACGCTCGAGGCCCCGCGCGCACCCCGTTCTGCGGCACTGTGGCTGCTGGTCCCGGCAGCTGCCGCCGTGGTCGGCACCGTGGGCCTGCAGCTCGTCGACACGCTGCGGGATGCGCACCCCGCGGCGGCCCCGGAGCTCGTGGTCGCCACGCTCGCCTCCTCGGCGTGCCTGGCCGTGGCCGGCTGGTGGCTCGGGGGCCTGCTGCTCGCCGCTCTCGCGGGTCTCGCGCACCGTATGCACTGGCGGACGCTCGAGCGCTGGGCGCGGCGTCTCACCCCCGGCCTCGTGGCACGGACCGCGGGTGCACTGGTGGGTGCCCAGCTCATCGCACTGGCCCCCGCGCACGCGGAGCAGACGCCGATCGACCCGTTCTGGGGAACTGCGGCCACCGGGACGGAGCAGCTCGCTCCCCCGGAGGCCGACCCCGCGGCACCGTCCGCGCCGGCACAGGCCCCGGACACGACGCCGCCCGGGTCAGCCGGTGCCGACGCGGCCGCGCCCGTCGCGCCACCGGCGCAGCACGGTCCCGCGGGCACCACGCTGCTCGCGCCCGGGGCCCTCGACGGACAGGCCGTCTCGGCGGGGCCAGGAAAATCCGCCGTGCCCGCCCCGCAGCGGCTGACCGACGGCAGCATCACCGTGGTCTCCGGGGACACCCTGTGGGATCTCACGGAGCAGCTGCTGGGCCCGGGCGCCACCGACGAGGACATCTGCCGCGACCTGGGGTCCTGGGCGGACCACAACGTTCTGTCCCAGCACGGCAACCTCATCCACCCCGGGGACCGGCTGCAGGTCCCCGCCCATCTGCTGGACGCCGCGGGGCGGGCCCGGTGAGGCGCCCAGACCGCCCGCGCTGCACCGGTCACCGCGCCTGCCGCACCCGGCACCGCGGACCGTGCACCGCACGGCACATCCGCGGGGCCCTCAGCTCACCGTCCCGTCCACGAACTGTCAGCACACCCTCAGCAAGGAGCACGTCATGAGCATCGCGATCCCCGCCCCAGCACCCCGCACGCCCGCCGGCGGCTACGCGTGGCGGCAGGACCGTTCCGCTGCCGCGCTCACGGGCCGGAACGAGTCCGAGCGCGTGGGAGCGATTGCGCGCAGCATCGGTCAGGCCGCCGTGGAGATCCTGGCCGGGACGCGCCCGGCCTCCCAGCTGGCCCGCTGGACCGACCCCGAGGTGGTGGAGCGCTTCACCCAGCGTGCCGCCATGCTCAAGCTCGTGCAGGAGCAGTGCCCCGAGCGCCGGAACCTGTTCGAGGTGCACCGGGCCGCGCGGATCCGCAGGGTCAGGGTGTGCAGCCCGGCCCCGGGGTGCTACGAGGCCTCCCTCGTGGTGGAGGAGTCCTCGCGGGCACGTGCGGTGGCACTGCGCATCGAGCGGGTGTCGCGGCAGTGGCGGGTCACCCACCTCGAGGTGGGCTGAGCCGCGCGGCGCTCAGCGGCGCTTGCCCCGCTTGGCCTTGGAACCGCTGCGCGCGGAGGCACCGCGGCGCTTCGCCCGATTGCCTCCGGTCTCGCCCTCGGGCCGGTCGGACGACGCCGCCGGGTCGGTGCCCGCGGACGCGTCCGTCGGTGTGCCGTCCTCGGAGGTCCGCTCCCGGGCCCCGGGATCCACGGCCTCCACCTCGGCGTGCGGTGTGCCGTCCTCGTCGGGGGCCGTGTACCGCAGGAACGCCGGGCGCTGGGGAGCCGAGAGCTCCACCGCACCGCCGGCCGCCCCCGTGCGCTGCTTGCGCACCTCGAGGTTGAAGAGGGTCACCACGGTCTGCTCACGGATGGCCGCCATCATGTCCTGGAACATGGCGTGGCCCTCCCGCTGGTACTCCACCAGGGGGTCGCGCTGGGCCATGGCCCGCAGCCCGATGCCCTCCTTGAGGTAGTCCATCTCGTACAGGTGCTCGGGCCAGCGCTGACCGATCACCGACAGCAGCACCCGCCGCTCCAGGTTGCGCATGGCCTCGGAGCCGAGCTCCTCCTCGCGCTCCAGGTACATCACGGTGGCGTCCGAGAGGATCTGCTCCTGCAGGAAGTCGGACGTGAGCCGGGGGCGGCCACCGGCCTCCTCCACGACCTCGTCCGGGGTGAGGGACACCGGGTAGACGGCCCGCAGGGCCTCCCACAGCCCGTCCAGGTCCCAGTCCTCGGGGTGGCCCTTGCCCGTGCGCTCGGCGATCGTCGAGGAGAGCACCTCCTCGGTGAACTGCCGGATCTGGTCCTCGATGTCGTCACCCATGAGGATCCGCTTGCGGTCCTTGTAGATGACCTCGCGCTGGCGGTTGAGGACGTCGTCGTACTTCAGCACGTTCTTGCGCTGCTCGGCGTTGCGGCCCTCCACCTGGTTCTGCGCGTTGGCGATGCCGGAGGTGATGAGCCGTCCGGTCACCGGGACGTCGTCGGGGGCGATGGCCATGAGCCGCTGTGCGGCGCCCGGGTTGAACAGACGCATGAGGTCGTCGGACAGGGACAGGTAGAACCGCGACTCACCGGGATCACCCTGACGGCCCGACCGGCCCCGGAGCTGGTTGTCGATGCGCCGGGACTCGTGGCGCTCGGTGCCCAGCACGTAGAGCCCGCCGGCCTCCAGGACCTCCTCGTGCTCGGACCTGGTGGCCTCCTCGCAGGCCTTGAGCACCTCGGGCCAGCGGGCCTCGTACTCCTCGGCGTCCCGCTCGGGGTCGAGACCGAGCTCTGCCATCCGGTCCACGGCGTTGAACTCGGCGTTGCCGCCGAGCATGATGTCGGTACCTCGCCCCGCCATGTTGGTGGCCACGGTGACGGCGCCCTTGCGCCCGGCCTGGGCCACGATCGCGGCCTCCCGGGCGTGGTTCTTGGCGTTGAGCACCTCGTGGCGCACTCCCCGCTTGGCGAGCAGGCGGGAGAGGTACTCGGACTTCTCCACGGACGCCGTGCCCACCAGCACGGGCTGGCCCTTCTCGTGGCGCTCCTCGATGTCCCGCACCACGGCCGCGTACTTGGTGGCCTCGTTCTTGTACACCACGTCCCGCTTGTCTTCGCGGGCGATGCCGCGGTGCGGCGGGATGGCCACCACGCCGATCTCGTAGGTGTTCATGAACTCCGCGGCCTCGGTCTGGGCCGTGCCCGTCATGCCGGAGAGCTTGTCGTAGAGGCGGAAGTAGTTCTGCAGGGTGATCGTGGCCATCGTCTGGTTCTCGGGCTTGATCTCCACGCCCTCCTTGGCCTCGATGGCCTGGTGGACGCCCTCGTTGTAGCGCCGCCCGGCGAGCACACGCCCGGTGTGCTCGTCCACGATCTTCACCTCACCGCCGGCCACGATGTAGTCCTTGTTGTTGCGGAACAGCTCCTTGGCCTTGATCGCGTTGTTCAGGAAGCCGATCAGCGGGGTGTTGCGGGACTCGTAGAGGTTGTCGATGCCCAGCCAGTCCTCGACCTTCTCGATGCCGGGCTCGAGCACGCCCACGGTGCGCTTCTTCTCGTCCACCTCGTAGTCGGTCTCGGGCGAGAGCTTCTGCACCACGGTGGCGAACTCACGGTACCAGCGGTTGGCCTCCCCCGAGGCGGGACCGGAGATGATCAGCGGGGTGCGGGCCTCGTCGATGAGGATGGAGTCCACCTCGTCCACGATGGCGAAGTTGTGCCCGCGCTGCACCAGCTCGTCCTCGGTCCATGCCATGTTGTCGCGCAGGTAGTCGAAGCCGAACTCGTTGTTGGTGCCGTAGGTGATGTCCGCGGCGTACTGCTCGCGGCGCACCGCGGGCTCCTGACCACCGAGGATCACCCCGGTCTCGAGCCCCAGGAAGCGGTAGACACGACCCATGAGGTTGGCCTGGTACTCGGCCAGGTAGTCGTTGACGGTGACCACGTGCACCCCCTTGCCGGCGAGCGCGTTGAGGTACGCCGGGGCCGTGGCCACCAGGGTCTTGCCCTCGCCGGTCTTCATCTCGGCGATGTAGCCGAGGTGCAGGGCCGCCCCACCCATGATCTGGACGTCGAAGTGGCGCTGGCCGAGGGTGCGGGAGGCGGCCTCGCGCACCACGGCGAACGCCTCGGGGAGCAGCCGGTCCAGCGACTCGCCGTCCGCGATGCGCTCCCGGAAGGCGTCGGTCTCCGCACGCAGCTCGGCGTCCGAGAGTTCCTTGAAGCTGTCCTCGAGGCTGTTGACGGCGTCAGCGTAAGTCCTCAGCCGCTTCAGGACGCGCTTGTCCCCAGTGCGAAGAACCTTTTCCAGGAATGACGCCACGTGTGTTCGCTCCTCCGAGATCAATGGTGGGCACCCGGACACGGCGGAGGGTGCACCGCCGAACAGTGTACGTGAGGGAGCCTGACCGATTCCCACGCATGAACACGGGCCCTTCGACACCGTCGAGGGGCCCGTGGGGCGCGAGTGCGCGTCAGGAGGCGGCGTCGGCCTGGTAGGCCCGGGCGCTCTCCTCCTCGGCGCGGCCGTCCTGGCTGAGGCTGATCACGCCGTACTGCCAGCCCTTGCGGCGGTACACGGCGGAGGGCTCCTGGGTCTCCTTGTCCACGAAGATGAAGAAGTCGTGGCCCACCAGTTCCATCTGGTCCACGGCCTCGTCCACCGTGATCTGGTGCGCGGGGAAGCGCTTGCGGCGGATCTCCACGGGGGTGGGGGCGTCGCTGAGCGGGTACTCGGTGTCGAAGGCGGCGTCCTCCGCCTCGGACAGGGCCTGCGGGGAGTCGAAGCCCGTGAAGGAGCCGGAGGAGGGAACCACGGGCAGGGAACCGGTGGCCTCGTGCACGGCGATGGGCCTCTGGTGCCCGGCGCGGTGGATCTTGCGACGGTCGCGGGCGCGCCGCAGCTGCTCCACGAGCTTGCCGTAGGCCTCGTCGAAGGCGGCGAACTTGTCGTCGCTGCGGGCCTCGGCGCGGATCACCGGTCCGCGGCCGACCACGGTGATCTCCACCCGCATGCCCTGGTGGCCGGACGCGCCGTTGTCCTTGGTGACCTTGACCTCGATGGATTGGACCTTGTCACCGAGCTGCTGGAAACGCTCGCTCTTCTCCTCGACGTATTCCTTGAATCGGTCCGGCAAAGTGACGTTGCGGCCTTGGATGTTCAGTTCCATGAGACCCTCCACATCTTGAGGATGGCGCGGGATGTTCTGCTCTCCCACACGGGACACCTTCATTGCTTCCCGTGGTCCAACGCTAGATGAAACCGCGGGGAAATTCACGGAAAACGGCGCGCGACATTCAGCCGTTCTCCGGGGGTGAACGGCGCGGCCGCACCCCCGCCAGGGTCACGACCGCGGGCACGTGGGCCCCGGCTGCGGTGAGGCAGCGCACGGCCTCCGCAGCGGTGGCCCCCGTGGTGAGGACGTCGTCCACCACCACGCACGTGCGGCCCGCGACGTCCTCCGCACGCATGACTCCGCGGATGGCGCGGGCCCTCTGGTCCCGGCCCCGGGTCTTCTGCGCGCCGCCCGGGGCCCCGAACCGGGCGGCGCGGTGCCGCAGCGCGTGACGCACGCCGGTGCCGGAGGGCAGTGCCGCGGCGTCGAGCACCGTGGCGACCGGGTCGAACCAGCGACGACGCCGCGCCCGCCCGCTCGTGGGCACCGGAACCCACCACAGGTGCGCACCACCGGGCCTGGCGAGGTCGCGGGCGGCCGCGCTCAACGCGCCGGAGAGCACGGTGGCGAGCACGCCCGTGAGGTCGGTGCGACCGCCGTTCTTGAACGCGAGCAGGCACGCGGCGAGCTCGTGCTCGTACTCCCCCGCCGTGTACACCCGCACCCCGGAGGCCAGCAGCGGAGCCGGGGTGGGCACCCTGCCGGGCCGTGCGGTGCCGCGCCGCAGCACCACGCGGCACTCTCGGCACAGGGAGGCCCCGGGTACTCCGCACACCGCACAGCTGACCGGCACGAGCAGTTCCAGCGCGTCCCCACACCAGCCACTCGCGCGAGCCGCCCGGCGGTCCCACGCGGCCGCGCGCGACGCACCGCCCGCTCGGGGCCCGGCACCCGCCCGAGGGGCGGGCACCCCGTGGCGCCCGGACCCAGCACGCACGGCTCCGACACCGTCGGGCACCGCCCCCGCCCGCGGCACGGGCCCCTTCTCCGGCTGGACCACCGTCCGCGGCACGGCCGCAGGTCCCGGCACCGGTGAGCGGCGCTCCACGCCGGGAGGGAGCCGGGCGGCGTGGTACGGGGCGCGGGTGCCGACCAGCGCGGCACCGTGAGGAGAGGATGGAGCGGGCGGAGAGGGGTCTGGGAAGAACGACATGGCTCCAGTCCACCGCGCAGGACGCGCCCGCAACACGGCCGTCACCGCATGGGGAGTACGCACCGCACGGCACCGTTCCCGCCGCCCGGTCGCGGCTTGGGGGCCGGTCGCGGGTGGGGACGCTGTCGCGGACTGGGGCCCCGCAACCACCTGCAGGCCGCGCGGGCAGCGTGACCCGCCGCCGTCGTGAAACCCCGGGGCGGCCCGCTCAGCCAGCGAAAGAGGTGTCCGTGACGTCCTCGCTCTGCAGGGCCCACGAGCTTCCGGTCAGCATGTAGAGCTTGCCGTCGGAGGCGCCGTAGACCGCAGTGGAGCCGTTGCCGCCGGTGATGGAGGTGACGCCGGTCAGTGACGGCAGCTCGTCGTAGTGCCCGGCCACGGTGTAACGCCGCGGCTGGGCGTTGCTGTCCTGGTCCAGGGCCGTGGTCACGAACTCGTCCGAGCCGATCCACTGGGCGGTGTTGACGTCCACGTCCGCGGCCACGGCGTTGCCCTTCTCGAGCTCGATGGGCCGGCCTGACTCGTCCCGCACAACGCCGGCGATCCAGATGCTGGACTTGGTGCCGGCGTCGTTGGTGGTGACCACGAGCGCACGGCTGCCCTCGCGGGAGATCCGCAGGGAGACCACCTGCCTGCCGCGCAACCAGTCGGCCGTGACGGTGTCCCCCTCCCCTGTGGCGGTGGCCTGTGCCGCGTGGATCCGCCCCGAGCGGTCCGATCCCCAGACCCAGCCCTGGGGGTCGAAGCTCGGCCGGGTGGGCCTGCTCCCGGACCACCGCCGTTGCGCCGCCTTCCCCGGGGACACCGTGTAGACCGCGGAGTCGGCGGTGTTCACGAGGCCGAACGTGGTGGCCTCGAGGTTCATGCCCGGCTTGGCCACCGTGGCACCCTCGGGGAGGGTGAGATCGGGCACGGGCTCGGTCTGTCCCCCCTGGTAGAAGGCGAGGCGTCCGTCGGACACCCCCACCTGGCGGTTCGGCACGGTCACGGAGCGCACGGGGTCGGGACCCGAGCGGGCGGAGGTGTCCACCGGGGCGTCGTTCACGATGAGTTCCGCGTTCTCCACCGAGGGGACGGCGCGCAGCGTGGCCCGCAGCTGCTGCTCCATCCGCTGGGCCTTGGCCACGTCAGCGGGGTCGAAGCTGGGCAGACTCAGGTCCACGGTGGCGGTGCCGCCGGAGACCGGGACGGACGAGCGCGAGAGGGTTGCCGCCTGCGGGATCGCGCTCGTGACGGAGCCCCCCAGGTACGGCGCGGGTCCGTTCATCAGGGCGCGCACCGCAGCGGTGGAGGCGGTGGAGCGCTTGGGGAACCAGCGGGGGTCCGGGACAAGGTTCTTGTCGTTGGACGCGGCGTAGAAGAAGAGGTCCACGGGCTGGAAAACCTGCTTGAAGTCCGAGTCCGGGATGATCACCCCGTCCGGGGCCTTGGAGATCCGCCACTGCCCGTCCACGGACGTCAGTGCGAAGTCCAGCACACGCGTGCTGCCCTGCGGTTGTGCCGTGAGCACGCCCGTGGGGCCGAGCTCGGCGCCGACCTCGGTGGACGTGCGGTACTCCCCCTCGTTCAACCGCGGCACCGTGGTGGGGTTGCCGGAGTGGATGAGCACACGCGCATCCGGTTGCCACGTGGTGGCCAGCTGCGGGGTGAGGTACTGGCGTGCCACCGAGTAGTCGTCCTGGGCGCCCACACCGGCGGCGAGAAACCCCTCGACGACTTCCTGGGCGGACGCGCCCGGGCGCGGAGCCGCGGGATTGAATGGCATGTCGCTCTGCTGGGACTGCCCGGTGGGTTCGATGACCTTGTGCACGGGTCCGGAGCGCGGCATGGCCCCGCACGCGCTGAGGGTGACGCCCAGGAGCACCGCGAGCACAGCACTCGCGCAGCGCGTGCGCCGTGCCGCCCCCAGCGGGGCCCCGCCCACCGTCGTGCCGCGGCGCGGACGCAGCGGTCCGTGCTGCGCCGCGGGTCCGTTGTCCGTGGTCTCCGCTGCTCGCCGGGCGCTCATCGCTCCTCCGTCCCGCCGCCACGCTGCACGGCGCTCGAGCCTGTCTGGTTGCTCCAGGACCCCTGTGCACCGCCCGTCACCGCAGATTCGTCGGGCCAGTCAGGGGCGGGGAAGGCAATGAGCAGCTGGCCGGTGTCCGGTTCCTCGGCAGGGCCGGTGGCCGGCGCGGTGAGCTGCAGGGAGCCCGTGTCCGTGACCCGGGCGGTGGACTCGGTGAGCCGGTCCGCCGGGGGCAGGGGCAGCGGGTTGGGCAGTTCAGGGTCCAGGGGCTGCGTGCGCAGCAGCGGGAGGGTGAGGCGGAAGCACGCGCCGTTGTCCGGCTCCGCCCACACCTCGAGCCGCCCGCCGTGCAGCCGGGTGTCCTCCGTGGCGATCGCGAGTCCCAGCCCGGTGCCGCCCACGGTGCGTGCGCGGGCGGGGTCCCCGCGCCAGAACCGGTTGAACACCTTGGCGGTCTGCTCCTCGGTCATCCCGATCCCGTAGTCCCGCACGGCCACCGCGACGCAGTTCTCGTTGGCCGCCACGTAGATGTCCACGGGCTTGCTCTCCCCGTGCTCGAGCGCGTTGGTCACCAGGTTGCGCAGGATCCTGTCGATGCGCCGCTGGTCCATCTGCACCACGCACCGGGTGAGGGTGGAGCGCACGGTGAGCTCGGAACCGGAGGTGAGCACGATGGGGGCGGCGGCCTCCACGACGTCGTAGATCACGGAGAAGATGTCCGTGGACGCCATGTCCAGGCGCGCGGCACCGGCATCGAAGCGGGAAATCTCCAGCAGGTCCGAGAGCATCGAGTCGAAGCGGTCCACCTGGTGGTGCAGCAGCTCGGCGGAGCGGCGGTTCACGGGGTCGAAGTCCTCGCGCGCGTTGTACAGCACCTCCGCGGCCATCTTGACCGTGGTCAGCGGGGTGCGCAGCTCGTGGGAGACGTCCGAGACGAACGTCTGCTGCATCGAGGACAGCTGCTCCAGCTGGGTGATCTGGGTCTGGATCGAGTCCGCCATGCGGTTGAAGGAGCGGGAGAGCCGCGCCACCTCGTTGGTGCCGCGCACCTGCATGCGCACGTCCAGGTCCCCCTCGGACAGCCGCTGGGACACCCGCGCGGTGTTGGAGACCGGGCGGACCACCTCCCGGGTGACATACCAGACGATGGTCCCCACGAGCAGCAGCAGCGCCACCATGGACAGCAACAGCACGGCGTGGATCGAGTCCAGGGTGGCCTGGGGGTCCGAGAAGTCGTACACGAAGTAGAGCCCGTAGCGGGAGTTCTGGTTCAGCTGCACCACGTCCCCGACCACGATCACCGGCTGCTCCGCGCCGTTCTCGCTCATTCGCGCCGAGGCCGGCTGCCAGTACGTGCCGTCCGCCCCGGCCACGCGCTGCTGCAGCTTCTGCGGCACGGTCGCCGAGGTCATCCAGGCGCTCTCGGTCTGCACGCCCACGAAGGACTGGCCGGTGCCCTGGTCCAGCGGGATCAGGATCCAACGGTGGTCGCCGGACGAGCTGCCCTGGCTCAGGCTGCCCAGGGTGGAGTTGATCAGCGCCTGGACCTCGGTGCGGTCGGACGCGTCAGAGGCGTCGAAGCTCGCCTGGGCGGTGCGGATGTCGTTGCGGGACTCCTCCAGCACCTGGTTGAGCCGGTCCGTGAACAGCCGGTCCGCAATCTGGTGGGACAGGAAGCTGCCCGTGGCCAGGAACGCCACGGACGTCAGGGTCAAGGCGACCGCGATGGCCCGGAACTGCAGGGACTGCCGCCAGCGCCGGAACAGCAGGCGACGCCGCAGCCGGAGTCTGCGGAACCGCCGGGGACGACGCCGCGGCGCCGGGCCCGCGGCCGTGGGCTGCGCTGCGCTCAGCGTCATTTATGGGGGTGCCCGCCCGCTTTGTACCCGATGCCGCGCACGGTGAGCACCACCTCGGGGTTCTCGGGATCGCGCTCCACCTTGGAGCGCAGCCGCTGCACGTGCACGTTGACCAGCCGGTTGTCCGCGGCGTGGGGGTAGCCCCACACGTCGCGCAGCAGCTCGTCACGGCTGAACACCTGGTGCGGGGAGCGCGCCAGGGTGGCCAGCAGGTCGAACTCGAGCGGCGTCAGGAAGATCTCCTCCCCGCCCCGGGTCACGGTGTGGCCGGTGACGTCGATGACGATGTCCCCGAGGGTGATCTCCTGGGTGGCCCCGCGGTCCATGGGACGCAGCCGCGCCTTGACCCGGGCCACGAGCTCGGCGGGCTTGAAGGGCTTGGGGACGTAGTCGTCTGCGCCGGCTTCCAGCCCGCGCACCACGTCCGCGGTGTCGGACTTGGCGGTGAGCATCACCACGGGGACGTCGGACTCCGCGCGGATCTGCTGGCACACCTGGATGCCGTCCATCCCGGGCAGCATGAGGTCCAGCAGGATCAGGTCCGGATCGGACGCGCGGAAGACCTCGCGTGCACTGGAGCCGTCGTAGCAGTACACCGGCTCGAAGTCCTCCGAGGCCAGGATGATGCCGATCATCTCGGACAGCGCGGCGTCGTCGTCAACTACCAGAATTCTCGCCTTCATGGCCCGCCTTCGCCCTCGTTCCTGCTCCGGGAGTCGGCCGCGGCCGACGTCCCGCGTCCTGCTTGCCGATTCTACGGCCTGAGCGGCCTCAACCCTCGTTGGCGGCCTCCGTGAGCGCGCCGCACGCCCCGGTCACCCGTCGCAGCGCCGCCGGCAGCTGCGGTGGAGCCAGGTCACTGACCCCGGACGACGGCGCGAGCACGGTTCCCAGCAGCGCGGCCGGGTCCATGCCCAGCTCCCGCCAGGGCCGCAGCAGCCGGTCCACGACGTCCCGCGCGGGGGTGTGCGCCGAGACCGGGGCGGTGTCGACGCACAGGCGCACACCGCTCTCGTGCAGGGCCGCCAGCGGCTCCCAGGCACGTGTGCCCCCGGTGGGCGGTGCCACGACCGCGACGTCGGCCCCGCAGCGGGGCGCCCACTCGGCGGACGCGGCACCGGCGTCGAGCACGACCGCGGACGCACCGGCCCCACGGCACGCGTCGACCGCGGCGGTGAGCCCCGCCCGCACCTCGGCCCGGGGCAGGCTGCGCAGCGTGCGGTAGCCGCTGGCCGTGGGGATCGTCCCGCCCAGCACGCGCTCGAGCTCGGGCTCCTGGAGCACGAGCACCGCGCCCCGGCCGTCCGTGTTGCGACGGATCGCCGCCATGAGCTCGGGGATTCCCGCGCACCAGGACTGCGTAAGCTCACGGCGCGCCCCGTGATCCGACTGCAGCTTCTCTCCGTTGCGCACGTGCACGGTGGCCGCGAGCGACACGGGGCCCAGCAGGGAGAACACCACGGGGGCGGTGTCGGCCCCGGACTCCGCACCGAGGACGTCCGCCACGGCGTGCAGATCGCTCGCGAGCAGCGCACGGGCGCGCCGGGAGTCCTCCCCGGCCACACCGGTGACCCGCCAGCCGTGCGGCTGACGGTCGGCGTGCAGGGAGTCGAGCACCGCGCACGTGCGTGCCGCGAGCTCCGCGTGCGGGCCGCGCTCCGGCAGGACCGGCACGGCCGCGCGGTGCGGATCTCCCAGCTCGCCCCGCAGCACGGTGAAGGTCTCCACGACGTCCGTCCCCCGCAGGGGCCGGGTGAGCGTGGCGGTGACGGCGTCCGGCGCGAACCCGCTCATGCGTCCGTGGCCCGCTGGTGGCCCTCGGAGATCGCCTCGTGGTGGCGGATCACCTCGCTGATGATGAAGTTCAGGAACTTCTCCGCGAACTCCGGGTCCAGGTGGGCGGCTTCCGCGAGGCTGCGCAGCCGCTCGATCTGGGCCCGCTCCCGCTCGGGGTCCGACGGCGGCAGGTCGTTCGCGGCCTTGAGCCGACCCACGCGCTGGGTGGCCTTGAAGCGCTCCGCGAGCAGGTGGACCAGGGCGGCGTCGATGTTGTCGATCGTGCCGCGGATCTCGTGGAGCCGTTCCAGCGCGCTCTCCGACGTGCTGGACGCGGCGGAGCTCGCGGCGGGGTCGACGGGTGCGTGGTCTGCGGGGTCGGTGGCGGAACTCATGCCCACCACTCTAAACGGCGGCGGACGCGGCACCCGTGCCCGCGGGTCCGTCCCCCGACCGGAGCCGCCACTGCGGTGGCACCGGCGGGAACAGGTCAGACGGCGGCGTGCGGGCGGTCCGCGAAGGCGGCGTCGATCGTGGCCTGCCCGAGCACGCGGGTGCCCTGGTAGAGCACCATGGTCTGGCCCGGGGCCACGCCGCGCTGGGCCGTGTCCAGGCGGACGTGCAGCCGCGGGGTGCCCTCCGAGCGGGTGAGCCACGCGCGGGCCGGCGCGGGGTCCCCGTGGGCGCGGACCTGCACGGTCACCTCGAACTCCTCGGAACGGGCCTCGGGATCGGCCCCGAGTGCCGCGACCTCCCGCGGGGGCAGCCCCGCCCAGGAGGGGCGGATGCCCTCCATGACGTCGATCGCGAGCAGCTGCTCGGGACCCACCACCACCTCGTTGGTCTTGGGGCGGACCTCCAGCACGAAGCGCGGCTTGCCGTCAGGGGCCGGGCGGCCGATGTGCAGGCCGCGGCGCTGGCCCACGGTGTAGGCCTGCGCGCCGCGGTGCTCCCCGAGCTCGTTGCCCTCGGTGTCCACGATCCGCCCGGGGTCCAGGTCCATGTGGTCCGCGAGCCAGCCACGGGTGTCCCCGTCCGGGATGAAGCAGATGTCGTGGGAGTCGGGCTTCGTGGCCACGGACAGCCCCCGCTCCTCGGCCTCCGCGCGCACCTGCGCCTTGGAGGGCGTCTCCGCGAGCGGGAAGATGGCGTGCTCGAGCTGCTCGGCGGTGAGCACGCCCAGCACGTAGGACTGGTCCTTGGCCCAGTCCGCGGCGCGGTGCAGCTCTTTGTGGCCGTCCGGGCCCTCCACGACCTTGGCGTAGTGGCCCGTGCACACGGCGTCGAAGCCGAGCGCCAGGGCCTTCTCCAGCAGAGCGGCGAACTTGATCTTCTCGTTGCAGCGCATGCAGGGGTTGGGGGTGCGCCCAGCGGCGTACTCGGCCACGAAGTCGTCCACCACGTCTGCCTGGAAGCGTTCCGAGAAGTCCCACACGTAGTACGGGATCCCGAGCTTCTCCGCGGCGCGCCACGCGTCCCGGGAGTCCTCGATGGTGCAGCAGCCGCGGGCCCCGGTGCGCAGCGTCCCCGGGGTGCGGGACAGTGCGAGGTGCACGCCGGTGACCTCGTGCCCGGCGTCGACGGCACGGGCCGCGGCCACGGCGGAGTCCACTCCGCCACTCATTGCTGCCAGAACGTGCACGGGATCCCCTTCGGAAGGTGTCGTTGGACGGGACGCCTTAACAACCCGTGCTCAGCAGCGGCTATTCCCCGCCACGAGCCGGATCACGAGGTGAAGGCCCCCGGGACGTGACCCGACAGGCCCGCCACTCGGGCCCGGGCGTGGACGTCCACCACGGCGTCGAGCACGGTGTCGACGTCCTCCCGCGTGCTGGAGTGGCCCAGGGAGAAGCGCTGGGCGCCGCGAGCGGTCTCCTCGTCCACGCCCATGGCGAGCAGCACGTGGGAGGCACGGGGCACGCCCGCGCTGCACGCCGAGCCCGTGGACAGGGCCACCCCGGCGGCGTCGAATAGGAAGAGCATGGAGTCGCCCTCGCACCCGGGGAAGGTGAAGTGCGCGTTGCCGGGCAGACGCGTGGGGTGCTCCCACTCCTCGGTGGGACTGCCGGGCTCGGGTCCGCGCAGCACCGCCTCGGGGACACGGTCCCGGATGCCCGCCACGAGTGCGTCGCGCAGCGCGGCGCGGCGCAGGAACTCGTCCCGGAATGCTCGCTGCGCCGCCTCCACGGCGGCGCCGAAGGCCGCGGCGCCCGCGGCGTTGACGGTGCCCGAGCGGACGCTGCGCTCCTGGCCGCCGCCGAAACTCGTGGCGGCGAGACGCACGGTGCGCGGCGCGTAGAGGGCACCCACACCCATGGGTCCGCCGAGCTTGTGCGCGGAGACCGCCAGCGTGCTGATCCCGGGCAGGTGGGCGTCCACGGGCACGGCGCAGAACGCCTGGACCGCGTCCACGTGGAAGGACACCCCGGCGGCGTCGCACAGGGCGGCCAGCTCGGCCACCGGCTGCACGGTCCCCACCTCGTTGTTGGCCCACATCACGGTGACCAGGGCGACCTCCGCCGCGCGCTCGGCCAGGAGCCGTTCGAGCTGGTGGGGATCCACACGCCCCGCGGCGTCGACGTCCAGCCACACGAGCTCCGCGCCCTCGTGCGCCGCGAGCCACTCGGCGGCCTCGGACACGGCGTGGTGCTCCACGGCGGACAGCGCGATCACCGTGCGGCGCGGGTCCGCCTCGTGGGCGGCACGGAACAGGCCGAGCACCGCCATGTTGTCCGCCTCGGTGCCCCCGGAGGTGAGGATGATCTCCACCGGTTCCGCGTTCAGGGCACCGGCCACGGCGTCCCGCCCCGTCTCCAGCGCCATGCGCGCGGACCGCCCGCCGGAGTGCAGGGACGCGGGGTTGCCGCCCCGCCTGGCCTGCTCCAGGTAGGCGTCGACGGCCTCCGGGAGCATGTCCGTGGTGGCGGCGTGGTCCATGTAGATGCGGGGTGTGGGCATGGGCCCATCCTACGACCGGCCCGGTGCACGGCCCGGCCCGAAGCCCGGTCCGCAGGATGCCCACACGGGGCTCGGACCGCCGCGTGCGGCGCGCCGGCGGGGCCTAGACTCGCAGCTATGCTCCACTTCGTCTTCCACACCCCCGAGATCCCCGGCAACACCGGCAACGCCATCCGGCTCGCCGCGTGCACGGGGGCCCGCCTGCACCTTGTGGAGCCGCTCGGCTTCAACTTCGACCACGCGAACCTGCGCCGCGCGGGCCTGGACTACCACGACCTCGCGGTGATGGACGTCCACCCCACGGTGGACGCGCTGTGGGACGCTCTCGGGGACGCGCGGGTCTTCGCGTTCACGTCCCACTCGAGCACGAGGCACACCGACGTGGCGTACCGGGACGGGGACGTGCTGCTGTTCGGGCGGGAGTCCACGGGGCTGCCGGAGGAGGTGCTCACGGACGAGCACGTCCACGACCGGGTGCGGATCCCCATGCTCCCAGGCAGGCGCTCGCTCAACCTCGCCAACTCGGCGTCCATCGCGCTCTACGAGGCCTGGCGCCAGCTCGGCTTCCCGGACGGCGTCTGAGCGCCCACCTCATGCGGTGCGCCGGGCAGGACCACGACGCCGCCCGGGCCACCGCGGCGGGCCACCCGCCACCCACCGCGGCGGACCACCCTGGCCCGCCGCGGTGCGTCGCCTATTTGCCCTTCTGGTCCGCGGCGTTGGCCACCGTGACCGAAGCGGTGCGCTCGTCGTTGCCGCGGCGGTAGACCACCTCGGCCTTCGAGCCGGCGGAGAGCTCGCGGACGCTCGCGGTGAGGGCGTCGGCGTCCTTGATCTGCTTGCCGTTGAACGAGGTGATCACGTCATTGGCCTTGAGCCCGGCGTCGTCCGCGGGTGACCCGGAGGCCACCGAGCGCACGAGGGCACCCGAGGTGAACTGGTCCGAGGAGCTGCCGGAGGGCGAGTACGGGGACACCGTGGCCCCGAGGTAGCCGTGCGTGGCCTTGCCGTCCTTGATGATCTCGTCCGCCACCCGCTTGGCCGTGTTGGACGGGATCGAGAAGCCCACGCCGATGTTGCCCGACGCGCTCGAGTCACCGGAGGAGGAGCCGCCCGCCGAGGCGATGGCCACGTTGATCCCGATCACCTGCCCCTGGGCGTTCACGAGGGCACCGCCGGAGTTGCCGGGGTTGATCGCGGCGTCCGTCTGCAGCACGTTGAGGTACACGCTGGACTTCGCGGACTGGGAGCCGGACTGGCCGTTGTCCGGGAAGTTGAAGAAGAAGTCCTGCGGACCACCGGGGCTCTTCTGCGATTCGTCCGGTGTGTCCTGGGCCGCGGAGGAGGCCACCGTGATGGTGCGGTTGAGCGTGGAGACGATGCCGTCCGTCACGGTGCCGCTGAGCCCGAGGGGCGCACCGATCGCAATGGCGGCGTCCCCCACGTTGAGCTTGTCCGAGTCCCCGAACTCCGCGGGGGTCAGCCCGCTGGGGTCCACCTTGATCACGGCGAGGTCGGACTCGGGGTCCGTGCCCACCACGGTGGCCTTGCGCACGGAGCCGTCCGCGGCCTGCACCTCGAGCTTGGCGTCGGAGGCGGCGCCGTCCAGGGTGACCACGTGGGTGTTGGTCAGCACGTGGCCCTGGTCGTCCAGCAGCACGCCGGAACCCGTGCCCGCTTGGTTGCCCGCGGTGGCGGAGATGGTCACCACGGACGGCGAGGCTTTCTTGGTGGCGGCTGTGATCTCGTTGACGGAGTCCGTGTTGTTCACGATCACGGGCGCGCTGCTGGTGCCGCCCGCTGCCGAGGAGCCTCCCACGGCTCCCGTTCCCACGGCCACGCCCGCACCGAGCAGGCCCGCGAGGGCCATTCCGGCCACCATGGTGCCCGCCGAGAACCTGCGCCGCGGGGCGGCTGCGGTGCCGCCCCCGGCCGGGTACCCGGTGCCGTCGACGCCGCCCTGGCCCGGCCCCTGGGGCGGGTAGCCTCCTCCGCCCTGACCGGAGTCGTAGCCGTCGCGGCCGACCGCGCCGTACCCCGCGCCCTCGTACCCGGCCCCGGCGGGAGCCTGGTTGGCGTAGTCGTGGGAGTCGCCCCCGGGCTGCCCGACGCCGCGAGCGGCGTCGTAGGGGTCGGCCCCGTGGCCGTCACCGGCGCGCGGCTCGTGGCCGGTGGGCGGGATGGGCCGGGTGTCGTGACCGTTCCAAGGGGAGCCGTCCTGCCCGGCCGGGGGGACGTCCCCGCCGCCGGGGCCGTACTGCCCGTAGCGGGGGACGGGACCTGCGGGGTCTCCCCCGGTGCGAGGATCGCGGGAATCAGCCATGTTCTCTCCTTGGGGACCTGGTGCACCGGTGACCGGTTCGGTGGACTGCTGAGATCACAGTATGCCCACTCCGACTGGACCGGCGCTGGGAGAACTGGCGGTTTTCTGGAGATTTCCCGGATGTTCTGCTCATGCTTCCTGAAGCGGTGACCACGCCGAGCCCTCAGCGTAGTCTGGGACACGCACCGCCGGGTCTCGCCTGCCCCGCCGGATGCTCACAGGGCTGTCATCCGAGGGAACGAGGGTCATGAGTTCACGCACCGCCTGGCGCCGCACGCTGTCCGTCTCCGTGCTCACGGGAGCGTGCCTGCTGGCCACCACTCCCGCCTGGGCCGAGCCGCCCACCGCCGTGGATGCGGGGGTGCGCGTGGTGGACCAGGCCCACGTGCTGGGAGACACCTCCGCGCTGCAGAAGGACATCTCCGCGCTCGCGGACAAGCGCGGCATCACCCTGTACGTGGTCTACGTGGACCGGTTCACGGATCCCACCAACCCGGACGAGTGGGCCCAGCAGTTCGCCCGCACCAACGGGCTGGGCACCAACGACGCCGTCCTGGCGGTGGCCACCTCCTCCCGGCAGGTCCGCTTCCTGGCGAACTCCGCGGGACCCCTCTCCTCCTCCGAGCGTCAGGACATCTACACCAAGGACATCCTCCCTCCGTTGCGCACCGACGACTGGAACGCGGCCGCCCAGGGCGCCGTGGACGGCATCAACCGTGAGCTCGGCGGGGGGCTTGCTGGCGGGGCCGTGACCGGGCTCGTGGTCGCGGGCGGTGTGGGCGCGGCCGCGGTGGGGGCCGCCGCCGTGATGCGCTCGCGGCGTCGTCGTGAACGGGGAGCGCAGACCGGAACGGGGGCGCCCCCCGGGACCGCCGACCAGCAGCCCCTCGCACCGCTGCCCGAGCTGCACCGGCAGGCGGGCTCGGCGCTCGTGGAGGCGGACAACGCGATCCAGCACTCCGAGCAGGAGCTCGCGTTCGCGCAGCTGCAGTACGGCACGGAGCAGACCCGCCCGTTCGAGGAGGCGATTGAGCGCGCCAAGGAGCACATGCGGGCCTCCTTCGAGCTGCAGCAGAAGCTCGAGGACGACATCCCGGACACCGAGGCCGAGCAGCGCGCGTGGCTCGGGGAGATCATCGAGCGCAGCCGCCAGGCCCGCGCGCCGCTCGCCGAGCAGGAGCAGAACTTCTCGCAGCTGCGTCAGCTCGAGGGCCGTGCCCCGGAGGCGCTCGAGCACGTGCGCGGCGCGGTCGCCGCCACGAGGCCCCGGCTGCAGGACGCCGAGACTCTGCTCGTGCAGCTGCACTCCGGCTACGACGACGCCGCCCTGGCCCCCGTGCGCGACAACGGCCAGCAGGCCCGCGAGCGCCTGGACTTCGCCGACGACGCCGTGACCGCCGCGCAGGAGGACCTCGCGGCGGGCCGGGTCTCCGAGGCGGTGCTGCAGATCCGCGCCGCCGAGGAGGCCCAGGGCCAGGCCGAGCGGCTGGTCGGCTCCGTGGAGAACGCCCGCCGTGAGCTCTCCCGCGCCGAGGAGTCCCTCAAGGACGCCGTGAGCATCGCCCAGCGGGACGTCGCGGAGGCCGAGGGGCTCGTGCAGCAGGGCTCGCGACCCGAGCTCGCGGGCGCGGCCGCCGGGGTGCGCTCCGTGCTGGAGACGGTCAGGCAGCAGATGTCCTCAGGGCACTACGACCCCATCGGCGCCACACGGCGTCTCGCCCAGGCCAAGGCCGAGCTGGACAAAGGGCTGCAGGACGTCCGCGACTCCCACGACCGCGCCCGCGCCGCCCGGGAGACCCTCGGCCACGCCCTCGTGAGCGCGCAGGCGAGCCTGACCACCGCGTCGGACTACGTGTGGGCCCGCCGCGGTGGCGTGGGAGCCCAGGCACGCACCCAGCTCGCGGAGGCCGAGCGCCACCTCGGGATCGCCCAGCAGCTGCAGAACTCCGACCCCGAGCGCGCCCTGACCGAGGCCAACGAGTCCATCCGGCTCGCCGACGCCGCCCAGCGCAGCGCCCAGGACGACGTGGACCAGTTCTACGACTCCCCCGTGGGCTACGGCCCCGGCTACGGCGGACGCCGCAGCAACGGCATGGGCGGCGCGATGCTCGGAGGCATCCTGCTGGGCGGGATCCTCAACGGCGGCGGCTTCGGCGGGGGCCACGGCGGGGGCGGCTTCGGCGGAGGCGACTTCGGCGGCGGCTTCGGCGGAGGGGACTTCGGCGGAGGCGGCGGCTTCGACGGCGGCGTGGGCGGCAACTTCTGACCCGCCCCGGGCCCCGGGAGGGGCCCACAGATCTCAGGTCCATCTGCACCACCAGAACAGGAGAACACCATGACCAAGCAGTCCATCTTCGGCCGGATCGCCCAGCTGGCGAAGGCCAACATCAACGCCATGATCGATTCCGCGGAGGACCCGCAGAAGATGCTCGACCAGATGGTGCGGGACTACATGGAGAACATTCGTGAGGCCGAGTCCGCCGTGGCCCAGACCATCGGCAACCTCCGCCTGCTCGAGAAGGACCACGCCGAGGACCTGCAGGAGGCCCAGCAGTGGGGCTCCAAGGCGCTCGCCGCGTCCAACAAGGCGGACGAGTTCCGCGCCGCGGGCAAGGACGGTGAGGCCCAGAAGTTCGACGACCTCGCCAAGGTGGCCATCCAGCGCCAGATCCAGTCCGAGAACGAGGCCCGCGGCGCGGAGCCCCAGATCGCCGCGCAGACCGAGATCGTGGCGAAGCTCAAGGACGGGCTGAACACCATGCGGGGCAAGCTCCAGGAGCTCTCCGCCAAGCGGGACGAGCTCGCCGCCCGGCAGAAGACCGTGCAGGCCCAGTCGCAGGTGCAGGACGCCCTGAAGTCCTTCGACGTGATGGACCCCACGAGCGAGGTCTCGCGCTTCGAGGACAAGATCCGCCGCGAGGAGGCCCGCGTGGCCGGGCAGCAGGAGCTCGCGGACTCCTCCCTGGACCGCCAGTTCGAGGCCCTCGAGTCCATGGGGCAGCAGACCGAGATCGAGGCCCGGCTCGCCGCTCTGAAGAACGGCGGCTCCACCAAGAACGGGGAGAACATCGTCTCCGCGGAGGAGATCTGAGGATGACGCAGGACCACCCCGGCGCACAGCAGCAGCTCGACGCCATCCGCTCCGGCTACGCCACGGAGGCCGCGTGCCTGGACCTCGGCGCCGCCCTCGACGACGTCGGCGCGCACCCGGACGCCCCCGTGCGCGTGCCGCTGTCCTCCCTCAACCGCCACGGCCTGGTGGCCGGGGCCACCGGCACCGGCAAGACCAAGACCCTGCAGGCGCTCGCCGAGCAGCTCAGTGCCCAGGGCGTGCCCGTGTTCCTCACGGACGTCAAGGGCGATCTCAGCGGGATCTCCCAGCCCGGCGAGGACAGCCCCAAGGTGGCGGAGCGGGCGCAGTCCGTGGGCCAGCAGTGGAGCCCCACCGCGAGCCCCACGGAGTTCTACAGTCTGGGCGGCCAGGGACCCGGTGTGCCGGTGCGCGCCACGGTCACGTCCTTCGGGCCCACGCTGCTCGCCAAGGTGCTGGGGCTCAACGCCACCCAGGAGTCCTCGCTGGGGCTCGTGTTCCACTACGCGGACTCCCACGGGCTCGCCCTGCTGGACCTCAAGGACCTGCGCGAGGTGATCGTGCACCTGACCTCCCCGGAGGGCAAGGAGGAGCTCGCGAGCATCGGGGGCCTGTCCAAGCAGACCGCCGGGGTGATCCTGCGCGAGCTCACCACGTTCGCCAACCAGGGCGCCGAGGTGTTCTTCGGGGAGCCCGAGTTCGACACCGCGCAGCTGCTGCGCACGGCGGAGGACGGCCGCGGGATCATCTCGTGTCTCGAGCTGGCCGCGGTGCAGCAGCAGCCCCGGCTGTTCTCCACGTTCCTCATGTGGCTGCTCGCGGACCTCTTCCAGGACCTGCCAGAGGTCGGGGACGCGGAGAAGCCCAAGCTCGTATTCTTCTTCGACGAGGCGCACCTGCTGTTCGAGGGCGCCTCCCGGGAGTTCCTGGAGTCCATCGAACAGACCGTGCGGCTCATCCGCTCCAAGGGGGTGGGCATCTTCTTCGTGACCCAGTCCCCCAAGGACATCCCCACGGACGTGCTCGCGCAGCTGGGCAACCGGGTGCAGCACGCGCTGCGGGCCTTCACGCCCGACGACGCCAAGGCCCTCAAGGCCGCCGCCCGCACCTACCCCCGCAGCGAGTACGACCTCGAGCAGCTGCTCACCCAGCTCGCCACGGGCGAGGCCGTGGTCACGGTGCTCTCCGAGACCGGCGCGCCCACCCCTGTGGCCTGGACCCGGATGCGGGCCCCGCAGTCCCTCATGAAGCCCGCCCCGCAGGCGGAGATCGAGGCCGCGGTGGCCGCGTCCCCGCTGATGGCCACCTACGGGGAGCCCGTGGACCGGGAGTCCGCCTACGAGCTGCTGCGCGGGCGGCTGGAGAAGGCGCAGGAGCCGGCCACCGGGCGGGACGCTCCCGAGGCGCCGCGGGACGAGGAGCCCGCCGAGCGGCGTCGTCCCCGGGAGGACGCCCCCCGCCAGGAGCAGCGCGACGAGGGCGGTTTCCTGGGCTCGGTCATGGACAACCCCGCGGTGCGCTCGATGATGCGCTCGGCGGGCACGGCCCTGGGCCGGGAGATCACCCGCTCGATCTTCGGCACCTCCCGACGGCGCCGCTGACGCACCACCCCGCACGACGCCGCGCTGCCCCGCCGGGGCCCGGCGGCGTCGTGCTGTGAGGGGTGCCGTGCGGTGGGCGGTGCCGCGCGGGGCTGCGTAGTGCTGTCGGAGACGGGGCACGCGGGTTCTCGGCGTCAATCCACGACGACCCGGCGCCTACGGCCCGACGGGGCCCCGAGGGAGACGGGGGCCGACCTGCGACCCCCGCCGTCCGAGGGCGCGGAGCGCGCGTCGGGAGGGGGTGGGTTGCTGCGGACATGAAAGAAGCCCGGTTCCTGATCAGGAACCGGGCTTCTCCGTGGTTGCGGGGGCAAGATTTGAACTTGCGACCTCTGGGTTATGAGCCCAGCGAGCTACCGAACTGCTCCACCCCGCGGCGACATCGACAACTATACGCACGCCCCCCGGAGCGTGCAAATCGGGGATCGAACCCTGCCCGGGGACGGACGAACGCGCCGCGGCACCGGCACGGTCCCCAACCGACCGCGCCACGGCAACGGGCGGCCGCCGGGACGCATCCCGACGGCCGCCCGGTGGCGGAGACCGCGTGACTACTTCGTGGCGCCGTCCTGGGCCATGGCGTCGTCGATCGCGCGCTTGAGCCGGTCCTGGGCCTCCCCGTACTTGGTCCAGTCACCGTCCTTCATGGCCTTGTCCGAGTCCTGCATGGCCTTGTTGGCCGTGTCCAGGGCCTCCTGCAGTGATGAGGAGCGCGGCACGGGGGTGCCCGAGGGACTCGGGGACGGCGTCGAGTCCTTGCCCTTGCCGCCCTGGGCCGCCTCGGCCGCCTTCTCGCTCACCCCGGCGCCCGTGTCCGTCTTGGCGCCGGAGTTGCCGCCGAAGACCTCGTCGAGAGCGCCGTCGAGCGTGGGGGCGAAGCCCACCTTCTCGCCGAAGCCCACGAGCACGCGCCGCAGCGTGGGATACGCGGCGTCACCCGAGGACTGCACGTAGACCGGTTGGACGTAGAGCATGCCGCCGCCGGCCGGCAGGGTCAGCAGGTTGCCGTTGATGACCTCGGAGGCACCCTGGCGCAGCAGGTTGAGCTCCTGGGAGACGTCCGTGTCCGAGTTGAACAGGTTCTGCGCCTGCCCGGGCCCGGGCACCACCGACGAGCGCGGCAGCTCGAGCAGCCGCAGCTTGCCGTAGTTCTCGCTCTTGACGCCGTCCTTGCCGGTACCCGCGTCCGCGTTCGCGGAGAGGTAGCCGTACATCACGTTGCGGGTGTTGCCGGACTCGTTCTGCTGCGGGATGAACGAGGACGTGAGCGAGAAGTTCGCCTCCTTCTCCCCCGGCATCCGCATGGAGAGGTAGTACGGGGGCTGGGAGACGTTCCGGTTCTGCTGGGTGGGGTCGTTGGGAACCGACCACACGTCGTCGTTCGCGTAGAAGCTGTTGGCGTCCGTCACGTGGTAGCGGTTGAGCAGCTCGCGCTGGACCTTGAACATGTCCTCCGGGTAGCGCACGTGCGCCATCAGGTCCGCGGACATCTCCGAGTACGGCTTGACCGTGCTGGGGAAGACGTTCTGCCAGGACTTCAGCACCGGGTCCTGGTCGTCCCACGCGTAAAGCTCCACCGAGCCGTCGTAGGCGTTGACCGTGGCCTTGACCGAGTTGCGGATGTAGTTGACCCGCTCGTTCGGCAGCGCGGCCGTGGTGCCCTGCGCGGTCTGGGTGTCCTTGGTGGCGTCCTGCAGCACGGACGGGGACGAGTACGGGTAGGAGGCCGCCGTGGTGTAGGCGTCCACGATCCACACCACCTTGTTGTCCACGATCGCCGGGTAGGGCTTGCCGTCCACGGTCAGGTACGGGGCCACCTTCTCCACGCGCTCACGCGGGTTGCGGTCGTAGAGGATCTGGGACTCCGGGCGCACGGCGTCCGAGAGCAGCATGTCCGTGGACTGGAACTTGATGGAGTACGCGAGCTTGTTGAACCAGTTCCCCACGTTGGGTCCGCCGTTGCCGGTGAACGTGGTCTTGGCGTCCTCGGCGTCGCCCTCGTTGGTCTGCGGCCGGTCCAGCTCGAGGGGTGCGTCCTCGGCTGCGCCGCCCACGATCGAGTAGTTGGGGGACTTCTCACCGAAGTAGATCCGCGGCTCGTAGTCGTCCGAGATCTCGCCCTTGGACGGGATGCCGGCCTGCATGAACTGCGGCTTGCCGTCCGACTGCACGCGGGAGCCGTACGCGGCCACCACGCCGTAGCCGTGGGTGTAGACCACGGACTGGTTGTACCAGCCCTGGATCTGGTCCGGGTTCAGCTCGCGCGTGGCGATCACCGTGTCCTGGCTCTGCCCGTCGATGTCGTAGCGGTCCACGTTGAGCATCTCCGGGAACTGGTAGTACGGCCGGAACTGCTGCAACTGCGCGAACGCGGAGGACACCACGTTGGGGTCCAGCAGACGGATGTTGGAGGTGGTCTCGGTGTCCTGGCGCAGGGCGCCCTTCTCCGTCTCCGTGGTGGCGTCGTAGGGGGTCACCTGGGTGTCGTCCAGCCCGTACGCCTGGCGGGTCATGGTGATGTTGCGCTGGATGAACTCCTTCTCCAGGGCCTGCTCGGTGGGCGTCACCTGGAAGCGCTGGATGGCCCACGGGTACAGCCCGCCGGCCACCACGGCCACCACCACGAGCATGGCGGCGCCGATCAGCGGCAGCTTCCACCGCCCGATGAACCCCGCCACCACGAACAGCACGGCCACCAGCAGCGCGGCGACCGCCAGGATGCCCTTGGTGGGGATCACGGCGTTGACGTCCGTGTACATGGCGCCCGTCCACTTGCCCGAGCTGGAGATCAGGGTGGAGTAGCGGTCCAGCCAGAAGTTCACGGCCTGCAGGGCCAGGAACGCCGCCACGATCGAGCCCAGGTGCACGCGCGCCGCCCGCGTGGTGGTGATGCCGCGCTCGTGGATGCGGATCCCGCCGTAGACGTAGTGCATGAGCAGCCCCGCCACGCCGGCCAGCAGCAGTGCCGTGACCAGGAATCCGATGAGAAGCCGCAGGAACGGCAGCGTGAACACGTAGAAGCCGAGGTCCATGCTGAACTGCGGGTCGGTCTGGCCGAACGGCTCCTGGTTGAAGAACAGCATCACGGTCTGCCACTGGGTGGCCACCGTGGAGGCCGCGAAGAGGCCGAAGATCAGCGGCACCGCGACCATCACGACCTTGCGCACGGGGTCCAGCGCCTGCTGGTACTTGCGCATGGTGTCCGTGACCTCACCGCCGCGGGGGCGGTGCCGGTGGGCGAGCCACAGGCTCAAGAACATGAGCGCCGCCACGATCAGGGCGGCGGCGACGAAGAGCCCGATCACGGCCAGGTTGCGGGTGATGAACACCCGCAGGTAGCCGAGCTGCTCGAACCACAGGATGTTGGTGTACACCTGCGTGAAGCCGACGAACAGCGCGATGAGGACCACCACCGCGATCACGGTGGGCAGCAGCGCCCCGCGTTTCGGGCGGCCCGATGCGGACCTGGCGGACGGACGGGGTGACGTGGAACCGGCGGTCACTGCTTACCTCTGAACTTCCTGGGCACGGGCGGCCACCTGTGGGTGGCCAGAGTCAACTTTATGGTGTCGCGGAGCCCGCGCCCAGACATTGCGGCCCCGGGGTGTCACCGTGTGCCGCAGCTGGGCAGGTCCGAGACGCTGCCCGCCGCCGCGTGCTCCACGGCCCCCACGGCCTCCGTGAGGGTCCCCACCTCCACCACGGTGAGCCCGTCCGGGACGTGGCCCGTTACCTCGGAGCAGTTCTCGCTCGGTGCCAGGAAGTACGTGGCGCCGGAGTCTGCGGCTCCCTGCAGCTTCTGCCGGATCCCGCCGATCGGGCCCACCGTGCCGTCCGCGGTGATGGTCCCGGTGCCCGCGATGTGCTGGTCCCCCGCCATGGAGCCGGGGGTGAGCTCCTCGATGATCCCGAGCGCGAGCATCATCCCCGCGCTCGGTCCGCCCACCTGCTCCAGCTGGAAGTCCACGGACACGGGGAAGTCGTAGCGCGGCACGAGGTACACGCCGAGCTGCCACGAGGACGAGCCCTCCTGCTGCGTGAGGTCCACGTGCCGGGTGAGGGTCTCCCCGCCGCGACGGACGGTCACGTCCGCACCGTGGGAGCCGGCGGCGTCGAGCCGGGAGCGCAGCTGCTGGAGGGACGTGACCTTCGTGCCCTCCACAGCCACGAGCTCGTCCCCGGCCTCGAGCACGCCGTCGGAGGCGCCGCCCCCGACCACGCCGTGCACCGTGAGCGTGGTGGTGTAGGGCCGGTGGAGGTAGCTCAGGGCCGCGGCCACGGAGTCGTCCTGCGAGGTGGCCATCGCGGCGGCGTTGGAGTCGTTCACCTCCTGCCGCGTGGTCTGCGGGGGGTAGAGGGTGTCCTCGGGGATCACGGCGTCCGCGGGGTCGAGCCACCCGAGCAGGGCGTTGACCGCGTTGAGCCGTCCGGAGGGTCCGCCCGTGACGTACACGGTGGTGAGGTCCAGCTGCCCGTCGCTCGGGTACGTGGGCGCGCCGCCGATCTTCACGAGCTGCTTGTCGTCGTGGGTTCCCACGGTGTTGAAGGTGGGTCCCGCGGATTCCACCACGTACGGCGCGGGGATCACCACCGCGGCCACCAGCAGCACGGACGTGGCCAGCAGCGCCACGGACGGCAGCGGCCGCCGGCGGGTCAGCCTCCGCCAGATACCGGTGCGCTCGGCCGCAGTGGCCCCGGGGCCCTGCTCGGTGCTCTGCTCGCTCTCCACGAGGGCCCAGCGTACCCGCCCCCGCCGGTCCTGCATCCGGGAGCGTCTCCCGCGGTGCCAGGTGGGACGCCGCCACCGCCCACCACGACGCCTCCGCCCGACGACGCCGCGGGGCCGCCGTCCGCGGCGCACGGCCCCGTGCGCTGCTCGCACCCCGGGTCGGGCTGCGAGCGCCGCGGAGCGGGCTGCGTTCTCAGCACGACGGCCCGCCGACCGGGCGCCGAGCGCGGACCCGGCGGGGCGCCGTCGTGCTCGGCGGGTGACCCGCACCCGCACGGGGGCCGTGCGGCGTCGTTCCCGCCGGGTACCCGGTTGCGCACGGGGAGCGTGCGGCGTCGTGCGCGGCAGGGCCACGGGACGGACCCGAGCGTGCCCCGACCAGCGGCGTGGGGCCGGCGGGGCGGCCGGGACCCTGAGCCATCAGCGAACTGCGGGCCGGGACGATGGTGGCTCCCGGGAGCGCCCGATACGCTGGAGCCAGTCCCAGACCTCTCGCGAAGATTGGCGGTCCCATGCCTTCGAACCCTCCGAACGACGAGCACGGCGAGAACCCCAAGGACCCGTTCCAGGAGATGTTCGAACGTCTGCTGGGGTCCGGGGCCATGAAGCCCGGCGACATGCCCGCGGGGATGCCCATGGACCCGCAGTCGATGTCCATGGTGTTCCAGCAGATCCAGTCCATGATGAGCTCCTCGTCCTCCGACGAGCCCGTGAACTGGGACCTCGCCAACCAGCACGCACGGCAGGTGGCCGCCCAGAAGGGCGATCCGTCCGTGACTGAGAAGCAGAAGGGCGCTGTGAGCGACGCCATGAAGCTCGCGGACCTGTGGCTCAAGGACAACACCGCGTTCGACGAGGCCCCCGTGATGCCCGCCGCGTGGGCCCGCGCCGAGTGGATCGAGGCCACGTGGGAGACCTGGAAGGAGATGTCCGCCCCCGTGGCGGCCTCCGTGTCCCAGGCCATGTCCGAGGCCCTGACCCAGCAGCTGCCGCCCGAACTGTCCCAGGCCATGGGCGGCGCGGACCTCTCCGGGATGCTCTCCGGGGCGGGGTCCATGATGTTCGGCATGCAGCTGGGCCAGGCCGTGGGCGGGCTGTCCTGCGAGGTGCTGTCCTCCTCGGACGTCGGTATCCCGCTCGCCGCCGAGCGCACCGCGCTGGTGCCCTCCAACATCGCGGAGTTCAGCGAGGGGCTGGACCTGCCCGCCTCCGACGTGCTGCTCTACCTGGCCATCCGCGAGGCCGCCCACGCGCGGCTGTTCCACGGGGTGCCGTGGCTGCGCCAGCACGTGCTGGACCTCATCACGGCGTTCGCCTCCGAGATCCACATCGACATGGAGCGCATCGAGTCGATCGCCCGGGACCTCGACCCCACGGACCCCTCGGGTGTCCAGGACGCCCTGGCCTCGGGCGTGTTCAGCCCCGAGATGACCCCCCAGCAGGAGGTCACGCTCTCGAGGCTCGAGACCGTCCTGGCCCTCGTGGAGGGCTGGGTCAACCGCGTCACCGTGGCCTCCACCGTGAACATCCCGTCCGCACCGGCACTCACCGAGATGATGGCCCGACGCCGCGCCGAGGGCGGGCCCGCGGAGCGCACCTTCGGCTCCCTCGTGGGTCTGGAGCTGCGCCCCCGCCGCCTGCGCGAGGCCGCCACCTTCTGGGACTACGTAGCCGAGCAGCGCGGAATCACCGAGCGGGACAGCCTGTGGGAGTCCCCCGAGCTGCTGCCCACCAACGAGGACCTCGACGACCCCCAGGGCTTCGAGGAGCGCCGCGGCCTGCTCACGGCCAGCGACGAGGAGATGGACGCCGCTCTGGAGAAGCTGCTGGCCGGCGGGTACGAGGCCGGCGCCCAGGGCCCCGGTCAGGCGGACTCCACGGGCCAGCCCTCCGTGGACGGCACGCAGGGTGAGTCCGGGGACACCTCACCGGGACGCGAGCCGGACGAGGGCGCGGCTGGCGACGACGACCAGGACGACCCCGACACCACGCCCGACAAGGACTGACCGCGGTCTGCTGATCCTCGGTGCTGCGGGCTCGTGGCACCGAGCTCGGCGTCCGCCCCATGGTCGAGCTCCTGTGGCCGGGCAAGCGCTACGGGGCGGGGTGCCCTCGTTCTCGTGGCCGGCCCGCGGCCGCTCCGTCGTGTCGACCGCCTGATCGAGGTCCGTAGTTGGGGCACCGTGGTTGAGAGGTCCCGTGCTTGAGGCACCGCGGTGGTAACTCCGCGGTGCGGCCCCCGCCGCACGTGTTCCGGACGCGGCCCCGCCGTGCCCGTTCCGGACGCCACCCACGGTGCCGGTTCCGGGCGCGCGGCACTCACCGGCCTGGCCCCCTGGGGCGCCTGCCTCATTCCCGGTCCGCGCCCTCCGCGGGGTTCCTCTCGGCCCACGCGACGCCGTCGAGGAACTGGGCGGCGTCGTGGGCCCTGGGGTGGCGCCGCGCCATCTCCCAGAACCGCTCGTTGTGGTGCGCCTCGAGCAGGTGCACGAGCTCGTGGAGCACCACGGTCTCCAGGACCCACGTGGGTGCGTCCGCGAGCCGTTGCGAGATCCGGATGGCACCCGTGGCGGGGGTCGCCGAGCCCCAGCGGGTGTGCTGACGCGAGGACCACGTGATGCTCGTGGGCCGGGCGCGACCCCCGAGGTACGTGCGGGACAGCCGCTGCGCCGTCTCCTCGAGCACCGTGTTGGTGTGCCGCGCGCGCGAGGCCGCCTCCGCCGCGCGCCGCTTCGCGACGACCCTGGGCACGAGGGTCGCGCTCCAGTGCGCGATCTGGGCACGCGTGGCCCGCTGCGGCACCGAGAGCACCACGGCGTCCCCGCTGAAGTGGGCGTTGACGGTCTTGGTGCGGCGGGCGCTGCGCCTGACGACGATCTCCGGCACATCCTCCGGTGGCTCGTCGGCTCTGGCTCGGGGTCGGGGCATGCCCCCAGTTCACCACCCCTCCCGCTCTCGGCACGAACCGGCACCCGGATGGGGAGCACGGTGACCGCGGCACCCGTGCTGTGGATTGCTCCACCACGGCGGCGGGAGTGACCCGGCCCGGGGACCCTGGTCCCATGGCCCACCGCTGCCCCACCCTCCCCGACGAGTCCTGCGCTCCCCCGGCGCCCGACGAGCTGCGCGTGCTCGCCCTCGGGCTCGACCCCCTCGCGGCCGCCGTGTGCCTCGCGCTCGTGGAGGCCGGGGTCTGTCTGCTCAACGTGCAGGATCCCGCACCCGTCGGGACCACGGACGTCCGCCGCGGCCCGTACCCCGCCGAGTTCCAGGGACAGCCTCGTGACCTGGTGCTGCGGACCCTGCTGCGCCGGAGGTCTCCGCGCTGCGTCCCCCTCAGCGCCCCCGAGCTCTTCCCGTCCGCCGCGCTGCCCACGGCCGTGGTGCTCCGCACGTGGTCCGTGCCTGGCGACCTCGTGGCGGACCTCACCACGGTTCCCGCCCCGGAGCTGGACCCGGCGCTGCCCACCCTGAGCGTGGTCCGCGACGGCGGGTCCGTGGTCGTCTGGCCCGTCACCGACTGGGCGCACCGCCCGTGCCGGGCGTGTGTGGCGAGCGCGGTCCGTGAGGCTCGTCGGATCTTCCGCGCGCCACGGCCCCGGCCCGGGGAACCCCTGCTGCCGCCTCACGAGGGCCCCGTGGGGGCGCTGACCCGCACGGTGGCCACCGGGGAGATCGCGGGACGGCTGCTCTCCCACGCGCTGCGGGACCACGCCGCCCCGCGGGCGGCGCCCCACGGCCCGCCGCACGACGCTCTCCCCGGCTTACCGGCCCTCGGCACCGGAGTGGCACCGTCCGGTTCCTCGACGGCCCTGTCCTCGCCCGGGCCGGAGCCACCCGAGGGCTCCGCGGCGCACCTCGTGCTGCGCCGGGGTCTCACGGTCCTGCCCCTGGCCCCGGATCAGGGGTGCCTGTGCTCCCTCGCGTTCACCGGGCCGTGAGAAGTGCCGGCGGTGCTCACCCGCGTGCGTCGGGCCGCGAACGGTGCGCGCGGTGCCCGGCGTGCCGCCCGTGCCGGGGGTGCCGGGTGGGCCGCCCGTGCCCGCTCAGACGGAGTCCCGGTCCACCGTGAAAGCCCCCGCCGTGTCCGGGGGTGAGGGGGCGGGCTCGTCCCGCACCAGGGCGGTGATCACGGCCACGATGTGGCGGGCGGTGACCTCGGGGTCCAGCGCCACCATGGTCAGCGGAGGGTCGGCCAGCGCCGCCGCCGGGGAGTCGTTGACCCCCACGATCGCGAGATCGGCGGGCGCCCGCCAGCCGAGTCGGCGCATCCCGGAGAGCACCGCGAGCGCGGCGGTGGTGTCGTGGGCGCACACCCCGGAGGCCCCCGGGTGCTGCTCGCGCCACCGCAGCAGCACCTCGGCCGCCCCGCGGGGATCCGCGGGAAGGGGAAGGGCGCTCGGGCGGGACAGGCCGCGAGCGGCGCACTCACGCTGCAGCACCTCGAAGCGCCACTGCGAGACCCCGTGCATGTGGTCCCCTCCCGTGACCGCGTACCCCAGGTGCGTATGGCCCGCGGCCACGAGCCGCTGCACCTGCATCCGGGCGATGTCATGCTCGCGGGGACCCGTGATCCACCGCCCCATCTCGTCCGAACCGGTCCAGGAGACGACGCCGCGCACGCCGCTGCGGCGCATGCGCTCGGCGTCGTCGTCCGCGAGGTCCCACGCGAGCACGGCGGCCGGCGTCACGGAGGACCAGACCTGGGCGGCGGGGCGGCGGGTCCACGCGTGGATCACCATGGACAGTCCCGCCTCGGAGAACAGCACCGAGAGCCGCTCCACGATCACCCCGATGTCCTCGGTCAGGGACCCCGCCGGGGGGAGGTACAAAAGCACCGAGGTGGAGCGGCCCCGGCCGAGCGCCCGTGCCTCCGCGGAGGGCGCGTAGGAGAGCTCCTGGGCGGCGTCGAGCACCCGTCGCCGGGTGTCCGCGGAGATGGACTGCGAGGGGGTGTCGTTGAGCACGAAGCTCACGGTGGTCCGGGAGACCCCGGCCAGCCGCGCGACGTCGGCGCTCGTGGCCCGCCGTGCGGGGGTGCGGTGCCGGTGCATGCTCGTGAGTTCTCCCTGGAGGGCGCTGGATGCATGGTAGCGAGTCGTCCACGGCCACCGGGCCCTGGTGCGCCGCAAATGTGAGCTGTTACACTCGACAACCATCAAGCTAACACGTGTTAGTACACACCGGGGCCGAGCACTGACGGCCTGGAACGGGCCCGGCACCCGGACCGTGTGCCGGGCCCGGACACGGCCACCGAGCCGCTCGGCCCTGGAGCCGGTCCGCCCCGCGGGAACGCCGCAGGGCACCGGAGGCGCCGCCCGGATCCGACCGGGGCGCGACACCGCAAGGAAGTTGGAGAACCACATGGACACTCAGGACGTCGACGTGATCATCATCGGTGCCGGGATCTCCGGCATCGGTGCCGCCCGGGAGCTCGCGGGCACGGGCCGCACCGTCCGCATCCTCGAGGCGCGCGAGGACATCGGCGGCACGTGGGACCTCTTCCGGTACCCGGGCATCCGCTCGGACTCGGACATGGCCACGTTCGGCTACCGCAGCCGTCCGTGGACCGGAGAGCGCAGCCTGGCCACCGGCGAGACCATCCTCGACTACGTCCGCTCGGCGGCCGAGGAGGCCGGCGTCACGAAGGACATCCGGTTCGGGCGGCGCGCGCAGCAGGCACGGTGGTCCTCCGAGACCCACACGTGGACCGTCACCCACCGTGACGTCCACACGGGTGAGACCGAGCAGCTCACCGGCCGGTGGCTGTTCATGGCCACGGGCTACTACCGCTACGACGAGGGCTTCACCCCCGACTGGCCCACGCTGAAGGATTTCGAGGGCGCCGTGGTCCACCCGCAGCACTGGCCCGAGGACCTGGACGTGGCGGGCCGCCGCGTGGTCGTGATCGGCAGCGGCGCCACCGCCGTGACCCTCGTGCCCGCGCTCACGGACCGCGGCGCCCACGTGAGCATGCTGCAGCGCTCCCCGTCCTACGTGGCCTCCGTGCCGGGCAGGGACGAGACCGGCATCAAGCTGCGCAGGTGGCTGCCGCCGCGCGTGGCCGGGGAGGCCAACCGCTGGCGCAACATCGTGCGCTCCATGGCCATCTACGAGTTCAGCCGCCGCCGCCCGCAGGCCATGCGTGACCTGCTGCACCGCGGGGCCGTGAAGCACCTGGGCCCCACCTTCCCGGTGGACGAGCACTTCACCCCCGAGTACGACCCCTGGGACCAGCGGCTGTGCGCCGCACCGGACGGGGACTTCTTCACGGCCGTGCGCGGGGAGCACGCGGAGGTGGTCACGGACACCATCGAGCGCTTCACCGCGGACGGGATCCAGCTGCGCTCGGGCCGTCACCTGCCGGCGGACGTGATCGTGACCGCCACCGGGCTCAACGTGCAGTTCCTGGGGAGCATGGACCTCGTGGTGGACGGTGAGACCGTGGATCCGGCCGCGCACGTGAGCTACCGCGGCATGATGCTCGACGGCGTGCCCAACATGGCCTTCGCCATCGGCTACACCAACTCCTCGTGGACGCTGCGCGTGGACCTGGTCACCGAGTACTTCCGGCGGCTGCTGGAGCGCATGGACCGCGAGAGTGCGGTGGCCGTCACGCCCCGGTACTCCGGCCCCCGCACCGGGCTGCGCCCGCTCATCGACCTGGCCTCGGGCTACATCCAGCGCGGCGCGCACCTGCTGCCCCGCCAGGGCCGCGACGGGGCATGGAACGTGCGGCAGAACTACCTGCGGGACCGGGTGCTGTTCCGTCCGGGTGCCGAGAAGGACGAGCAGCTCGAGTTCACGGTGCCCGCCCGCACCACCTCGGGGGTGGCCGCGTGAGCACGCAGATGTGGAACGGGCTGAGCTGGCGCGAGACCGGTGAGGGCACCCCCGTGCTGCTGATCCACGGGATCGGACGCAGCCTGGCCGACTGGGACGAGCAGCACGAACGTCTCGCCGCGCAGCACCGGGTGATCAGCGTGGACCTCCCCGGTTTCGGCGGCTCCGAGGTCCCCGCCGAGGGCATGAGCCTCCCGAACCTCGCCTCCCGCGTGGCCGAGTTCGTGCGGGCCCAGGGCATCGCGTCGGCCCACGTGGCCGGCAACTCGCTGGGCGGGGCCGTGGCCATGCAGCTCACCGCCGACCACCCGGAGCTCGTGCGCAGCCTGCTGCTCGTGGACTCCGCAGGCTTCGGGCGGGGTGTGAGCCCGGCCCTGCGGCTCGCGGCGCTGCCCGGGGTGGGCGAGCGCGCCCTGACTCCGAGCCGCAAGGGCGCACTGCGTTCCGAGCGGGCCATGTACCACGACCCCGCCCTGGCCACGCCCGAGCGCGTGGAACGCGGCTACGAGCTCGCGCAGCGCCCCGGCGGCTCCGCGGCCATGCTGCAGATGCTGCGCTCGATCGGCTCGCTCGCGGGTGTGAAGCGGTCCTGGCGGCGTCGGCTGCTCCCCCGCGTGCGGGCCACCGGTGTTCCCGTGTTCATCGTGTGGGGTGACAAGGACACCGTGCTGCCCTTCCGCCACCTCGCCCGCGGGGCCAAGGCCCTCGACGCGCGCACGCACCGCTTCCCCGACACCGGCCACGGGCCCATGATCGAGCGTCCCGACGAGTTCGCGCGCCTGGCCACCGAGTTCTGGGCGGACGTGGACCGCGCCTGACGACGCTGCCCGGGCCGGTCCCGGCCCACGGTCGCCGGGCGCGCCGCGACCGCAGGACGCGTCGGGAGGCGCAACGGGGCCGGACGAGCCAGCGACACCGGGAGGCGGCCGGGCCCGCTCAGCGGCCGCCGCGGCGTCGTGCCGGGGTGCGCGGTGCGGGAGTCAGCACGGCGTCCAGGAAGCGTGACCGCGCCCGGTTGGGCCGCCCGCCCGGGGTCCGGGACAGCGACCACGAGAACACGAGGTGCTCCCGCGCGCGGGTGATCCCCACGTAGAGCAGGCGGCGCTCCTCGTCCATGGCGTCCGGGGTGTCCGCGAAGCTGATGGGCATGAGCCCCTCGGAGAGCCCCACGAGGAAGACGGCATCCCACTCCAGGCCCTTGGCCGAGTGCAGGGACGCGAGCGTGACCCCGTCCACCACCGGGGCCTCCTGCGTGGCGGCGCGGCGTTCGATCTCCTGCGCGAACCCGGCGAGGGCGAGCGTCTCGCCGTCGGCCGCGGCGCGGCGGGCCATGGTGTCCGCGAGCGAGACGAGCGCACGCAGTGACTCCCACTTGGCGCGCGTGGCGCTGTCGGAGCGCGGGGCCCGCTCCGTGTAGCCGAGCGAGCCGAGCATGTCCCGCACCTGCTGGGGGACGTCCGCGCGGTCCGCGCCCGCCGTGCGTGCGGCGGAGCGGATCTGCACGATGGCCTGCCGGATCTCGGGCCGGTTGAAGAACCGTTCGGAGCCGCGCAGCTGGAAGCCGATGTTCGCGTCCGCGAGCGCGGCCTCGAAGGCCTGCGACTGGCCGTTGGTGCGGAACAGGACGGCGATCTCGTGCGGGGCCACGCCGTCGTCGATCAGGTCCTGGATCCGCACGGCCACGCCCGCGGCCTCGGCCTCGTCGTCCGGGTACTCGTTCCACGCGGGCTCGGGGCCCGCGGGGCGCTGGGAGACCAGGCGCAGCGGGGTGGCCCACGTGTCCGGGGTGGACGTGAGGGACGGGCGGCGCGCGGCCAGCAGCCGGTTGGCGGTGTTGACCACCTGAGGGGTGGAGCGGTAGTCGCGGATCAGCTCCACCACGGACGCCCCGGGATACCGGGACGGGAACTCCAGCAGGTGCCGGGACGTGGCACCCGTGAAGGAATAGATGGTCTGGGAGGCGTCCCCCACCACGCAGAGGTCGTCCCGTGAGCCGAGCCACGCGTCCAGCAGCCGCTGCTGCAGGGGCGAGACGTCCTGGTACTCGTCCACCACGAACTGGCGGTACTGCGCGTGCACCGCCGCGGCGATCCGCTCGTCCTCCTCCAGGATCCCCACCGTGATCAGCAGGACGTCCTCGAAGTCGATCAGGTGCCGGTCCGCCTTGAGGTCCTCGTAGGACTGGTACAGCCGCTGCATGGTGCGGACGTCGTAGCCCGCGGGCATGTCCCGCCGGCCCGCCGCCTGCGGGTAGGTGTCCGGGGTGTGCATGGAGACCTTGGCCCACTCGATCTCGGCCGCGACGTCCCGGACCGTGGCCCGGTCCGTGGTCAGGCGCATGGCCTGGCCGGCCTCGGTGATCAGCCTCGCCTTGTGGTTCACGAGCCCCGGCGGGGGCCCGCCCACGGCCTGCGGCCAGAAGTACTGCAGCTGGCGCAGTGCCGCGGAGTGGAAGGTCCGGGCCTGCACGCCGGGTGCGCCGAGCGCCCGCAGCCGCTGGCGCATCTCGTTGGCGGCGCGCGCGGTGAACGTCAGGGCGAGGGTCTTCTGCGGGGTGTAGACCCCCGAAGCGATGCCCCACGCGATGCGGTGGGTGATGGCGCGTGTCTTGCCGGTGCCCGCTCCCGCGCGCACGCACACCGGACCGTTCAGTGTGGTCGCGACCACGCGCTGCTCCGGGTCCAGGCCGCCGAGGATCCGCTCCTCGGCGCTCTGCTCCAAGCTCACCATTCGGCCCCCGGGAGGTCCTCGCCCAGCCAGCTGACGATCAGTGCGTGCGCGATCGACACCCGCCCCGGCAGCGTGACCTCACCGGTGCGGACGCACGTGAGCAGCTGCTCGCGCGTGAACCACCGGACGTCCAGGATCTCCTCGCCGTCCGCCTCGGCCACCGACGTGTGGGCCGCGGCGCGGAAGCCCAGCATCAGGGAGCGGGGGAACGGCCACGGCTGAGAGCCCTGGTACTGCACGGTGTCCACCGTGATCCCGGCCTCCTCCCCGATCTCGCGCACCACCGCCTGCTCCGCAGACTCCCCCGGCTCGACGAAGCCGGCGAACGTGGAGTATCGGTTGCCGGACCACAGCGCCGAGCGGCCCAGCAGGATCCGCTGCCGGGCCGGGTCCGGCTCGTCATCCACCACGGCCACGATGATCGCCGGGTCCGTGCGCGGGAAGTGCAGGGAGCCGTCCCGGGGGCACGTGCGCGCCCATCCGGAGCGCACGACCTCCGTGAGGGCACCGCAGCGGGGGCACCGGGGGTGGTCGCGGTGCCAGAGGGCGATCGCCTGACCCGTGACCAGCAGAGCGGTCAGCTCGGGCTCCACCGCGGTGGCCAGGGTGAGCAGACCTTCCCAGGCGACGTCCTCGAAGCCGGGCAGCTGGGCGTCCTCCGGGAACGTGCGCAGCACCACTCGGGTGCCGTCCGCGGTGCGCCCCAGGTACACGTCCGGGCGCCCCGGATCCCCCGTGGCGGCGGGCACCTCGGCGAGCAGCGGCAGCAACGGCCCGTGCGGCGTCGTGGGCACCTGGGACCCGCGGAGCACGAGCGCCCGCGCCGTGCCGGAGTCCTCGGCCGCGGCCACGAGGTCCCGGTGCTCGCGCTCCACGGCCTGCCGGTCGAAGGCGCGGCCCGCGAAGGGCAGCTCGGCCGGGCCGAGCAGCGGCGCCGGTGCGATGGATCGGTCTGGGGATGAGTTCACCGGACCACTGTAGACCCGGGCGCGGACACCCACACGGGCCGTGTGGACAGCTCGGACCCAGCAACCGGCCGGTAGGGTGGGTGGGGTGAGAACGACCCCCGAACTGCTAGCCGCCGTCGCGGCCGCGGCCGTGCCCGGAGTGGCCCCCGTGGCCACCGGTCCTTCTCCCGACGACGCCGCGGACTTCCGCTCGTGCGTGGTCCAGGACGCCGCCGGGAAGCGCTGGCGCGTCCGCAGCCCCCTGACCACCGAGGCCAGCATGCGTCTGGAGACCGAGCACCTCGTGCTGCAGGCGTTCACGCCCTCCATCCGCTCCCACCTGCCGTTCCACCTGCCCACCGTGGCCGGCTCTGTGGCGCAGGGCGAGCTGCGCACGTTCGTGTACTCCCACCTGCCCGGCAGCACGCTCAGCCTGCGCGAGCTGCAGCGGCAGAACACGGACCCCGAACCGCCCGTGCACGCACCCTCCCCGAGTGCGGCGCCGCGCGCGCCGCTGGCCGTGCAGATCGGCCGCGCACTCGGCGCGCTGCACAGCCTGCCCCGCGCCCTCGTGATGGACGCGGACCTGCCCGCCTACAGCGCCGAGCAGTGCCGCAAGCGCATGCTCCACGACCTCGACCGCGCCGCGACCACCGGGCTGATCCCCGGCGCCCTGCTGCGCCGCTGGGAGGAGGCCCTCGAGGACACCACCCTGTGGCAGTTCTCCACGCGCGTGGTCCACGGGGACCTGCACGAGGACAACATCACGGTGGACCACGGCGCGCTCGCCTCGTTCACCGGCTGGAGCGACCTGCACGTGGGGGATCCCGCCGAGGACTTCTCGTGGCTCGTGGGCATGGGCGACCCCGCGTTCGCGGACACCGTCCTGGAGGCGTACTCCGTGGCCGCCGTGCAGCCGCCCGACCGCCACCTGCTGCGCCGCGCGCACCTGAAGGCCGAGTTCGCGCTCGCGGAGTGGCTCGTGCGGGGCGTGGACCGGAACATCCCGTCCATGGTGGACAACGCCCAGCGCATGCTCGACACCCTGGCCCGTGACGTGCGGGCCAGTGCCTCCCCGTCCCCGGGCGTGCCCGGACCGGTCGAGGAGGCCCCCTCCGCCGGGGTCCCGCACAGCGGTCCCCCCGAGTCGGCGGCCAACACACACCGCAGCGCGGCCGCCGGGAGTCCCGCCACCGCAGGGCACCGGGCACCGGCGGACGACGCCGCCGCGTCGCACTCCGGAGCGGCGCACCCCACGCGGGGTCCCCGGGTCGAGGGCACCGCGTCGGGTGCGACCGCTGCCTCCCGGGCCCCGGCCGAACCCCCCACGCTCTCCGACGCGGCCGCACCCGCCGAGGGGGCAGCCGACCGGGAGCGGACCGACGGGTTCGACCCCACGCCCGGTCACTTGGGCGAGGACGACCCGTCCGCAGAGGACACCCCGCCCCGCGCGTAGAGGGAGGACACGATCCCCTCGAGCTGCTGCTCGTCGGCGAGGTCGAGGGGTCGCACCACACGGTCGGAGGCCACGTAGTAGAACGCCGCGGACACGCTCTCCAGCGGAATGCCGTGCAGCCGGGCGAACGCGAGCCGGTACAGGGCCAGCTGCCCCGACTTCCTGCGCAAATCCTCCCCGTGGGGCACCCGCCCGGTCTTCCAGTCCACGAGCTCCCAGCCGTCCGCGGTGCGGAACACCGCGTCGATGCGCCCGCGCACCGTGAGGGAACCGACCGGCGTCTCCACGGGCAGCTCCACCGCGTAGGGCTGGCGCTCGGCCCACGGGCTCGCCCGGAACGTCTCGGCGAGCCGGGGCAGGTCGAGGTCCTCGTCCACGTGGTCGTCGGCCCCGGGCAGCTCGTCGGGGTCGAGCAGCGCGGAGTCCCCGTAGAAGTTCTCGACCCACGTGTGGAACGCCGTGCCCGCCCGCGCCGCCGAACCGGGCCTGCGGGGCATGGGGCGGCGCAGGGTGCTCACGAAACCCTCGGGGTCGCTGTCCATGGCCACCAGGGCGGACGCCGAGACGTGCGAGGGCATGTGCACCGTGCGCGGGCGCTCGGGGTCCGAGCGGCGCGCGAGCAGCAGCTCCGCCTCGTGACGCCAGCGCCGCACCCGGGCACCCGCCTCACCCGCGGCGAGCTCCTCGTCCGGGACGTCGGCCAGGTGCGGGAAGCCACCGTTCCGCACGGCCTGCGCCGCGGCCTCCGCGCGGGCGCGCCGTCCCTCGTGGGCCGGGGGCAGCACGGTCTCGCTGAGCGTACCGTCCGCGTCCCGCGAGGTGCGGGTGATCACGGGGCCCTCCAGGGGGTCGTAGGGCCACAGGGCAATGACCCGGGTGTCCAGCTGGGGATTGCCCTCCAGCTCTCCCGGGTCCGCCCACGGCCCCGCCTCGAACCCGGGGGTGGCGGACTCGGCCATGTCGCGCGCCTCCCGCAGGAAGGGCGAGACCTCCTTGGGCTTCTTGCCCGTGCCGCGGTACACCGAGCCGGAGAGCTCCAGCAGGGTCTTGGCGCGGGTGAAGGCCACGTAGGCCAGCCGACGCTCCTCGCCGAGGTCGTGCTCGGCGACGTCCTCGGCGAACTCCCCGAAGGACGCCTCGAGCTCCCGGACGTCGTCCACGCGCGGTGACCACTCGGGCAGCTGGGAGGCGTCACCCCGCAGCGGCCACGGGAGCTTGGCCGCCTCAGCCGTCCAGGCCGAGGAGTTCGTGGACGGGAAGTCGCCCTGGTTGAGGCCCGGGACGTGGACGTGGTCCCACTCCAGGCCTTTGGACGCGTGGACCGTGAGCAGCTGCACGGCGTCGTGGCGAGTGTGGGCGGGCGGCAGCTCCAGACCGTTCTCCTCACGGGACGCCGTCTCCAGCCACGCGAGGAACGCCGCGACGTCGTGGGTGCGGGTGGTCGCGGAGAACTGCACCGCCTGGTCCGTGAAGGCGTCCAGGTTCCGGCGCGCGGTGGCGGGGTCCTCCCCCGGCAGCGCGGCCAGTTCGATGTCCAGGCCCAGCACGGTCTCCACCTCGTGGATCACCGTGGTCAGCTCGTCGCCGAGCACCTCCCGCAGCGCCACGACGTCCTCGCGCAGCGCCCGGAGCCTGCGCATGCCCTCGGGGCTGATGCTCCTGCCCCGCGAGGAGACCCAGCCGTCCCGGGGAAGCGTCTCGAGCGCCTCGACGAGGCTGGAACCGTCCACGGCGTCGGCCCTCACGACGTCGTCGGGGCGGGTGTCCTGCTCACCCCGTGCCGCGCTCTCGTGCCGTCGTTCGAGCTCCGCCGCCCAGTCCCCCAGCGCGGCGAGGTCCCGGGCTCCGAGACGCCAGCGGGCCCCCGCGAGCAGCCGGGCCAGGGCGTCCGAGCGGCCGGGGTCCGTGAGCACGTGCAGCATGGCCACCACGTCGCTGACCTCCGGCGTGTGCAGCAGCCCGCCCAGACCGATGACCTCGTAGGGGATGTCGAGTGCCTCGAGCTCGAGCCGGAGGGGCTCGAACTGCGCCCTCCGCCGGCACAGCACCGCCATGGTGGGCATCTCCGCGAGCGGCTGACCCTCGTGGGCGGCCCGCTGCTCGTGGATGAGCTGGGCGGTGGCCCGGGCCTCCTCCGTGTCCGTGGCGTAGCGGCTCACGCGCACCCGCCCGCGGACCGCGCCGGGAGCGGGGTCCAGCGGCGGCACCTGCACCGTGGCCGCAGAACGGCTCCAGGCGGGCGCGGTGCGCAGCGGGGCGGCCACGGCGTTGGCGACGTCCAGGACGGACAGGCTGTTGCGCCACGCCGTGGTCAGGAAGCTCGTGGCGGCGTACTCGGACCCACCGTCCGCCGTGCGGCGCGGGAAGTTCTCCACGAAGCTGAACAGCTGCCCCGAGGAGGCGCCGCGGAACCCGTAGATGGACTGCTGCGGATCACCCACGGCCATCACGCAGTGCCCGTCCCCGTAGAGGCCGGAGAACAGTGCCAGCTGGGCGTGGGAGGTGTCCTGGAACTCGTCCAGCAGCACCACCTTGAAGCGGTCCCGCTCCACGGTGCGCGCATGCGGGTCCACGCGCACTATGCGCGCCGCGAGGGAGAGCAGGTCGCCGTAGTCCAGTGCGGACTCCTGCCGCTTGACCGCGTGGAAGCGCTCCACCAGCTGGGCGAGCACGTCCGTCTGCTCCATGCGGGACAGGGCGCTCACCACGTCCTTGCCCGGCGTCCGCTTGCGCCCGTCCGGAGGCACGTCCTGGCACGCGAGGCGGAAGCGCTGCACGAACTCGCGGATCCGGTGGGCCTCCACCAGGTGCTCGGACGCCTCGGAGGACAGCTTGATGACGCCGCCCGTGAGCGTGTTCACGGCGGGAACCGCCTCGGGCAGCGGGCCGTCCCAGCCCCGCACGAGCTCGCTCGCCAGCTGCCACGCCTGGGCCTGGCCGAGCAGCACGGTGTCCGACTCGATGCCCAGGCGCAGCCCGTAGCTGCGCACCAGGGAGTTGGCGTAGGAGTGGTAGGTGCTCACGGTGGGTTCCTGGACGGCCGCGGGGGCGTCGTCGTCCCCCTCCGGCTCCTCGATGAGACCCGCGTGGCGCAGCATGCGCAGCTTCGTGGCGATGCGCTGCGAGAGCTCCCCGGCGGCCTTGCGGGTGAACGTGACACCCAGGATCTCCTCGGGGCGTGCCAGTCCGTTGGCCACGAGCCACGTGACGCGGTCGGACATGGTGGTGGTCTTGCCGGATCCGGCGCCGGCCACCACGAGCCGCGGCGTCAGCGGCGAGGCGATGACCTCGGCCTGCTGCTCCGTGGGCGGGAAGTCGCCGAGGGCCTCGGCGATGTCCTGCGGGGAGAACCTGATGTCCTCCGGGGTGAAGTCCTTCATGGTCATTTCTCCGTCACCTGTCTCCCCTGGGCGCACAGCGGGCACACCCACGGCACCGCGCACGACCTGCCGTGGCTCCCGTTCTCCTGCTCCGCCGTGTGGCGGGCCTCGAACCGGGTGCCGGCCATCAGCAGGGCGGCCTGCGTGATGAGCTCCCGGGCCCACTGCTGGTCCTCGTCCAGCGGGTCCTGCTGCTGCACGCCGGGCTTGGCCGTGGCGTCGCCCAGCTGCACGAGCAGTGCCCCGCCCGGCTGGGTGAGCACGGTGCCCTCGGGTAGCTCGATGCGCTCGGGGCGGTCCGTGCCGTGCAGGCCCTCGCCCTGGACGCTGTCCTGCATGGCCTGCCCGGCGCCGGCCTGCAGCGCCACCTGGTACGCGGCGAGCTGGGGGTGCTCGGGGATGTCGGCCCCCGTGGGCTTGTGCCTGCCGGTCTTGAGGTCCACCACCACGTGGCGCCCGTGGGCGTCCACCTCCAGCCGGTCCACCCGGCCCGTGAGCAGGGCGTCCCGCGCGGAGTCCCGCACGAGCACCTGGAAACCGCCCTCCACGGCGACCAGTTCCCGCTCGTGCCGGGTGCGCATCTCCCGGGCGTACTGCGCGAACTTCCGCAGCATGGTCTCGGCGCGTTCGAGCTCCTGCGCACCCGTCCACCCCTCGGGCATGCCGAGGGAGGGCCAGCGCCGCCGCAGCTCCGCGATCAGTTCCACGGCGTCCGCGTCCGGCATGTGCTCGGCGATGTCGTGCACGAGCGTGCCCAGCCCACGTTTGAGGTCCGTGGTCTCCGTGGCGCGGGCCTCCCCCACAAACCAGTCGAGCGGTGAGCGGTGCACAGTCTCGATCTTGGAGGGCGAGACCCGCACCGGCTCCTCGGCGTCGAACAGCGCCTCCTCCGTGGTGAGGGGGTTCACGCCCCACCACTGCTCCGGTGCCGCACCCGCCACGGGGTCCTGCGCCGTGGCGAACTCGTGGAGCAGTCGGGCGGCCGCCTCGCGCTCGGTCTCCGGGGTGTCCACCGCGTTCAGGGCCCGCCGCAGGGTTCCGGTGAGCTGGCGCAGGGTGAGCGGTTCCGGCGCGTCGAGCTCCTCCACGGTGATGCCGGTCTCCTCGCCACGGCCCAGCGCCACGAGGTCCACGAACTCCGACGGCTGCTCGTCCTGGGTGGCCACCGCCGTGACGGTGAGCCCCGAGCGTGCCCGGGACACAGCGGTGGCGAACTGGCGCAGCTCGTCGAAGCGCACCTGCCGGAGGCGGTCCACCGCTCCGAGCCGGACGGCCTGCTCCGGGCCGTGGTCCAGGGCGTCCGTGAGGACGTCGGTGCCGAGCAGCTGACCGCGCAGCGCCGTGTTGGGCCACACCCCCTGCTGCACGCCCGCGACGACCACGTGGGACCACTCCCGACCCGCCGCCCCTGCGGGGGTCGTGACGGAGACGTTGTCCTCGGCGGGCGCCCGGGCGGCCAGCGTGTCCATGGGCAGCTCCTGGTGGTCCATGTACTCCATGAACGCGCTCGCCGTGGCTCCGGGCACCTGGTCCACGAACCGCTCGGCCGCCTCGAACAGCCCCACGACGGCGTCGAGGTCACGGTCTGCGCGCACGGCCTCCGCCCCTCCCGCCAGGGCACGACGCCGCCAGCGCGGCCCCACGCCGGAGGCCTCCCACAGCGCCCACAGCACGGACTCGGCGGTGGCCCCCGGGGTGTCCAGGGCGTCCTGGCCGGCCTGGAGCATGTCGGCGACGCGGGCCGCGGCATCTGAGCGGACCTCCGCGAGCTCCAGCAGCAGCCCGTCCCCGAGAGCCTGGACGAGGAGGTCGTCGCTCGTGCGGCCCCCGCCCGTGCGCAGCTCGTAGCCGCGCAGGCGCTGCCGGATGCGCCGCACCTCCATGGGCGAGGCGCCGCCGATCCGCGAGGTCAGCAGGGAGACCGCCGTGGCGGCGGTGAGAACGGTGCGGGCGCTGCGCGGGTCGCCGGAGGCCGCGGAGTCCTCGCTCACGAGGTCCTCGTTCCTCCCCGCGGTGGAGGGGGCGCCGTCGACCGGGCCCTGGACGACCGGGCGCACCTCGGACAGCATCTGGCCGGCTCGGCTCCGGTCGAGCGCTGCCACCCCTGGCGTGTCGTCCCCCGCTGGCCCGGTCTCCCCCTCTGAAGAAGCGTCCCCGTCGAGCGGCCCTTCACCGTCGTACGGCGCCTCCCCGTCCTGGGCCGCGCCCACCGGCTGCGCGTCGGGGGACGCGTGCTGCCCGGAGGGCGTCTGCCGATCGGCATTCTGCTGCTCCTGCCCGGGTGTCGCCTCCTGGGCCGCGAGCAGCAGCCGGAGGGCGTCCAGCAGCGGGATCACCGCGGGCTCGTCCCGCAGGGGGGTCTCCGCGGCCGACGTGGTGGTGGGCACTCCCAGAGAGGCGAGCTGCCGGGTGAGCGCGGAGAGCTGCGGGCCGCTGCGCACGATCACCGCCATCTCCCGGTAGGGGATCCCCCGCAGCACGTGCAGTCGCAGGAAGTGATCCGCGCACCAGCGCGCCTGGGCGGTGGGCGAGGCGAACGTGGCCACGCGCACGCCGTCCGGCGTGACCAGCCGCCCTGCCGTGCCGGGACCGGTGCCCGGCGCGTTCACCCCGTCCGCAGGGTCCCCGCCGGGTTCCGGGTCGGTGTCGGCCGGCTGCTCCGGCGCCCGCTCCGTGCGCGCCCCGGCGATCACGGGAACGGCCCGTGCCACCCGCTGCCACGCCTCGTTGACGGGCAGGGACATGCGGTGGCTCGTGTGCAGGTGCAGCCGCTGGACCGGGTGCGACGGTGTCCCGACGCGGTCCTCCAGCGTGCGCAGCAGATCGGGGCGGGCCCCGCGGAAGCCCTGCACCGTGGTGTCCGGGTTCGCGGTGAACACGGCGTCCCGGCCACGGCACAGCACGCCGATCAGCCGGTGCACGGACGGTGTGGCCTCCTGGAGGTCGTCCACCATGACCACGTCCAGGCGCTGCTGCTCCCGGGAGAGGAAATCCGGGTGCTCCTCCAGCACCCGGGCGGCCCGGTCCACCAGCTCGGAGGGGTCGAAGACGTTGGGCATGCGCAGCGCACGGACCTGCTGGTACTCGGTGCGGAACGCGGCCGCCGCGCGCCACTCGGGATGCCCGAGGGGCCCGGCCCACGCCGCGAGCTGCTCCGGCTCCACCCGGTACTCGTTCATGCGGTCGAACAGCTCCCGCAGCTGCCCCCGGAACCCCCGCGTGCCGAGCGCGTCCTGCAGGTCAGCGGGCCACACCACCGCACCCCCGAGGCCCGTGGCGTGGCCGCGCATCATCTCCGCGAGGAAGGCATCCTGCTCGGGGCCGGACAGCAGCACGGGCGGCAGGTCGATGCCGGTCAGGAGCTCCTCCGCCTGCGCGCGCCGCAGGACGTCGAAGGCGTAGGCCTGCCACGCCCGCACGAGCGGCGTGCTGATGGTGGCCGCGGCCCGGCGGCTCACGAGGTCCCGCAGCGTGGCCGCGGACTCGCGCGAGGGTGCGAGCACGAGCATCCGCTGGGGGTCGGTGCCGTCCGCGATCCGCCGCACCACACCCTCGACGACCACGGTGCTGCGCCCCGTGCCGGGCGCACCGAGCACGAGCACGGGCCCGTGGCCGGCGGGCAGGTCCACCACGGTCTGCTGCGCCGGGTCCAGGGTGGTCCCCGCCTGCCCGGTGCCGGTGCCGCGTGGCGGGAGGACCCGCCAGGACGCTTCTCGCTGCGTTCGCATGCGCTCATCCCACCACGGGCCTCCGACACTCATAAGGGCATGGGTCACACCCGGTACCGTGGTGCCATGCCTTCCCCACGCCAGCCCGACGACGCCGCCCAGTACGCGCTCTTCGACGCCCCGCAGCCCCCTGCCGGACCGGGTGCCGCCGCTCGGCCCACACCGGAGCCCGAGCAGCCCTCGCTCTTCGATCCGACCCCCGGACCCGCGGAGGCACCCGATGACAGCTCGACCGGGCCAGCGCCACAGCGGCCGGGATCGACCGGACCGGGGTCAACGGGACCGGGTGTGGCGCCCGCATCCTCCGAGACGCCCACGTCCTCCAGGACCATGGCGAGTGCGGCACAGGCTCCGCGCGGGTCCGTCGCCGGCCCCTCCACCACCGGGCCCCGGGCACCGGGCTCCGCGAACGGTGCGCTCACGAACGGCACGGTCGCGAGCGGCGTCGTGGCGGCGGATGCCCCGTGGCACCAGGGCCCCCGCGCGTGCTTCGACCTGGAGACCACCGGGCGCGACCCCCAGCAGGCGCGCATCGTGACCGCCTCGGTGGTGCTCGTCTCCCCTGCGGGGGACGTGCTGCAAGAGTGGGAGTGGCTGGCCGACCCCGGCGTGGAGATCCCCGAGGAGGCCGCCGCGGTGCACGGGGTCTCCACGGACCGCGCCCGCGCCGAGGGACGCCCCGCGGCCGAGGTGGCCGCCGAGCTGAGCGAGGTCCTGGCGGGGTTCTGGCGCGAGGGCGTCCCGGTGCTGGCGTTCAACGCCGCCTACGACCTCACGGTGCTCACGCGCGAGACCGAGCGTCACGGTCTGCCCGCCCCGGAGCCTTTCCCCGTGCTGGACCCGTTCGTGCTCAACAAGCAGGTGCACCGCTACCGCCGGGGCAAGCGCACGCTGGGTGCGCTGTGCGAGGAGTACGGTGTGGTGCTCGACGCCGCCCACACCTCCGCCGAGGACGCCCTGGCCACCGAGCGGCTCGCCGCTGCCCTCGCCGATCGTTTCGCAGAGCTCCGCCAGCCCGCCGCCGCGCTGCACGAGGCGCAGATCGGGTGGGCCGCCGAGCAGGCCGCCTCCCTGCAGGAGTACTTCCGCCGCAAGGACCCCACCGCGGTCGTGGACGGCACGTGGCCCGTCCACCCGCGGCCGTAGACCTCGCTGCCCCAGCACGACGGCGCGGCACCCCTGTCAGGGTGCCGCGCCGTCGTCGTCGTGCCAGTGCGCGCCCCGCCCCCGCGACCGGGGCCAGGACGCGCAGCGCAGGGCCGGGTCAGGCCTGCGGGGGCTGCGCCTCCGCGGCGGCCCGCGCCGCGGCCGGCAGCGCGGAGAGGATCCGGTCCATGGCGGAGTCGTCGTGCGCCGCGGAGAGGAACCACGCCTCGAACACCGAGGGCGGCAGGTAGACCCCGGCGTCCAGCATCGCGTGGAAGAACGGCGTGTACCGGAAGGCCTCCTGGCCCTTGGCATCGGCGTAGTCGTGCACGCCCGTGGACCGGGTGCCGAACGCGAGCGAGAACAGGCTGCCCACCTCCTGGATGGAGTAGTCCACCCCGGCGGCGTCGAGGGCCTCGCGCAGACCGGCGCGCAGCTGCTCGGAACGGCGGTCGATGGTCTGGTAGGCCACCGCGTCCGCGCACTTGAGCGTGGCGAGACCCGCGGCCATCGCCACCGGGTTCCCGGACAGCGTGCCCGCCTGGTACACGGGACCGGTGGGGGCCAGGTACTCCATGACCTCGCGGCGGCCACCGAGGGCCGCGGTGGGCAGCCCGCCGCCGATGACCTTGCCGAACGTGAACAGGTCCGGGGCCCAGCTCTCGCCCGCGGCGTTGCTGAGACCCCAGTACCCGGCCTCGTGCACGCGGAAGCCCGTGAGCACCTCGTCCAGGATCATGAGCGCGCCGTCCGCCTGCGTGATGCGGCGCATCGCGGCGTTGAAGCCGTCCTGCGGGGTGACCACGCCCATGTTGCACGGGGCGGCCTCGGTGATCACCGCAGCGATCCGACCGGGGTGCTCGGCGAACGCGGCCTCGAGCGCGGCGACGTCGTTGTACGGCAGCACGAGGGTCTGCGCGGCGGTCGCCTCGGTGACACCTGCGGAGCCCGGCAGTGCGAGCGTCGCGAGCCCCGAACCGGCCTCGGAGAGCAACGAGTCCACGTGGCCGTGGTAGCAGCCGGCGAACTTCACCACGAGGTCACGGCCCGTGTACCCGCGGGCCAGGCGCAGCGCCGTCATGGTGGCCTCGGTGCCCGTGGAGACCATGCGGATTTCCTCGAGCGGTGCCACGCGGTCCACCACGAGCTCGGCGAGCTCGGTCTCACCGCGCGTGGTCGCGCCGAAGCCCAGACCGCGCTCGACGGCCTCGTGCACGGCCTCGGTCACCACGGGGTGCGCGTGCCCGATCAGGGCGGGGCCCCACGAGCACACGAGGTCCACGTACTCGCGGCCGTCCACGTCCGTGAGGTACGGGCCCTTGGCTGCGGCGATGAACGGCGGGGTGCCGCCCACGGAGTTGAACGCGCGCACGGGCGAGTTCACGCCACCGGGCATCACACGGCGGGCACGGTCGAAAAGTTCTTGCGAAACACTCATGAGATCACTTCATTCCTTTCGCCGGGAACGGGTCCCGGCCACCGTACCGGTGGGGTGCGGCGGTTGGGCTGTCACCGGCCGTTCTCGCGGCGGAGCCACCCGGCGAGCTCTGTGGCGTAGTAGGTCAGGATCGAGTCGGCGCCGGCGCGCTTGATGGAGAGCACGGACTCGCGGATCGCGGCCTCGCGGTCGATCCACCCGTTGGCGGACGCGGCCTCGATCATCGCGTACTCCCCCGAGATCTGGTACGCGGACACCGGCACCGGTGAGGCGTCCGCGATCTCGCGCAGGATGTCCAGGTAGCTCATTGCGGGCTTGACCATGACCATGTCCGCACCCTCGGCGAGGTCCGTCTGCAGCTCCAGCAGGGCCTCACGCCGGTTGGCGGGGTCCATCTGGTAGGTCTTGCGGTCCCCGGTGAGCGTGGAGTCCACGGCCTCGCGGAACGGGCCGTAGAACGCCGAGGAGTACTTGGCGGTGTACGCGAGGATCGAGACGTCCTCGTGGCCCGCCGCGTCCAGGGCCGCGCGGATCACGCCCACCTGCCCGTCCATCATCCCGGACGGGCCCAGCATGTGCGCCCCGGCCTCCGCCTGGGCCACGGCCATCCGGCCGTAGATCTCCAGCGTGCGGTCGTTGTCCACGCGGCCCCGGGCATCCAGCACGCCGCAGTGGCCGTGGTCCGTGAACTCGTCCAGGCACAGGTCCGCCATCACGACGACTCCGTCCCCCACCTCCTCGCGCACCGCACGGATGCCGCGGTTCAGGATCCCGTCCGGGTCCAGTGCGGCGGAGCCCTCGGCGTCCCGGGTCTCGGGCACGCCGAAGATCATGAAGCCGCCCAGGCCGAGTTCCACAGCCTCCGCGGCGGCGCGCCGGAGGGAGTCCATGCTGTGCTGCACCACACCGGGCATCGAGGACAGGGGCTGCGGTTCACTGAGCCCCTCCCTGACGAACACCGGCAGGATCAGGTCGGAGGGGTCCACCCGGGTCTCGGCCACGAACCGGCGCATGGCCGGGGTGCTGCGCAGCCGCCGGGGGCGGGACACGAGGTCGTACGAGACGTCGTCGTTCATCTGCAGGTCTCCTGGTTCATCGAATCGTTGCATTATGAGAATTTGTTGAGCCCGGCCGTGCCGGGGGTTCCGAGCGCGTGCACCACCGCATCGGCGAGCGCCTCGGGAGTCGGTTGTGCCGCGGTCACCGGGGTGAGTCCCTGCTCACGCAGGGCGCGGGCGGTGGGCTCCCCGATCGCGATCCACGCGGTACCCTCTGCCGGACGGTTGCCGTCCAGCAGCTGCCCGGCCCGCGACGGCGCCGTGACCACCACCGCCGCCAGCTCACCGGAGGCGCACGCGGCCCGGGCGGCCGCGCGGTCGAGTTCCGGAGCGTCGTCCGGCTCGGACGCGATCGTGCTCAGCGGCCGCGGGGCGGGGGCGGGCTCCATGTCGTAGGCGCGGACCCGGCAGACACGGTACCCCCTGGCCCGCAGGCCGTCCTCGAGGGTGTCCGAGGCCAGCGCGGACACGGGCAGCAGGGCTCGGGGGACGTCGCCCGGCGACCCGGCACCCGCGGTCCCCGTTGCGGAACCGGCGTGTCCGGTGGCGCCGGTGCCCGCGCGCGTGCCGAGACCGGAGGATGAGGTGTCGGCACCCGCCACACCGCGAACGCCAGAGCGGCGCGCGACGGATGCCTTCCACCGCATGTCGAGACCCTCCGGCCACTCCGCGAGCATGCCCGCGGCGCTGGAGGTCCCGGCGGGCACGAAGTCCACCCCCACGCCGTGATCGGCGAGGGCCCGGGCGGTCGCGGCACCCACGGCGGCGATCCGCAGCGGGGCGGGCCGGGCGGCGTCGTCCGTGGCCACCACCGGGGCGCTGGCCCCGGGCGCGGGGGACGACGCGACGACGCCCGTTGCCACTGCCTCGATCCGGGCGGGACCGGTGGCGGAGTCCCCGGCAGTTCCGGGGGCGGCACCGGGCGAACGGGCGGCGTCGAGCCGGGCGCCCCAGTCGGCGGTGTCCGCGACCGCCGCAAGGGCGTGGACCGCGGTGGCGGAGGTCACGCACAGCCACGTGGGAACGGTGGGGCGGACAGCCTCGCACAGCAGGGCACGCAGGGGCTCGGGGTCGGGGGGCAGGGAGGCCTCCAGCAGCCGGGCCGCGCACGGCTCGTACCCGCGCTCCCGCAGCAGTGCGGCCAGGGGTCGCGCGGCGGCGGGATCGCGGGTGACGAGCACGCGACGAGCGGTCACAGGCTCAGCCGGGCCAACCGGTCGGCACCCTGGGCGAGCAGGTCGTCCGCGATCCGGCGCCCGAAGGCCTCGGCCTCCTCGACGGAGGGCGCGGGCACGGACTCGCTGCGGCGCATCACCTCGGACCCGTCCGGGTTGGCGACGACCACGTCGAGCTCCAGGACGTCCCCGGCCACGCGGGCGAACGTGCCCACGGGCGCGGCGCAGCCGGCCTCGAGCTGGGCGAGCACGGCCCGCTCGGCGGTGACCGCGAGCCGCGTGGGCAGGTGGTCCACGGCCTCGAGGCCACGCATCAGGGCACCGGAGGGATCCAGCCTCGCACTGACCTCGAGCGCGAGCGCCCCCTGCCCCGGGGCGGGCAGCATCACGTGCGGATCGAGGTACTCGGTGATCCGGCCCTCCAGGCCCAGCCGTTTGAGCCCCGATGCGGCGAGCACCACGGCGTCCAGGTCCCCCGGGTCCGCCGGGGCCACCCGGTTCAGGCGGGTGCCCACGTTGCCGCGGATGTCCACGATGCGCAGGTCCGGGCGCAGGGCGCGCAGCTGGGCCACGCGGCGGGGTGAGCCCGTGCCCACGGCGGCACACTCGGGCAGCTCGGCCAGTGTGAGGCCGTCCCGGGCGCACAGGGCGTCCCGCGGGTCCTCGCGCTCGGGCAGGGCCACGATCCGCAGCCCCTCCACCGGGGCGGTGGGCAGGTCCTTGAGCGAGTGCACCGCGAGGTCCACGCGGCCGTCCAGCACCTGCGACCGCAGGGCGGTGGCGAACACCCCGGTCCCGCCCATCTGGGACAGCGGTCCCGTGAGGACGTCCCCCTCGGTGCGCACCGTGACGAGCTCGTGGTCGATGGCCCCGGCACGGGAGACGGCCTCGGCCGCCCACCGGCTCTGGGTCATGGCCAGCTGCGAACCGCGGGTGCCCACCGTGAACACGGCTCCGCTCACCGGTGGATCACCTCGCCGTTCTCGTCGAGACCTACGGGAATGGGCTCCCCGACGGGGCGCTGGGCGATCGTGGGGCGGGGCTCGCTCTGCCCGTGCAGCACCTTGACGCAGCAGTCCGGGGCGCACGTGTCGAACCACGTGCCCTGCGCGCACGCAGAGACCCGCGGGGGTGCGGAGGGTGTGCCCAGGCGCTGCTCCACGAGGTCCGCGAGCGCCGCCACGAACTCCGGGTCCGTACCGGCGGTGGGGATCCGCTCGAACTCCAGCTGCGCCTCGGCGGCGGCGTCACGGGCCTCGGTGTCCAGGTCCCACAGCACCTCCATGTGGTCCGAGACGAAGCCCAGGGGCACCACGGCCACACCGGTGACGCCCTGGGCGGGCAGCCCCTCGATGACGTCGCAGATGTCCGGCTCGAGCCACGGCACCTGCGGGGGCCCGGAGCGGGATTGGTACACGAGCTCCCACTCGACCCCGGCCATGGGCTCGCCCACCTGCTCCACGATCCAGCGCGCGGCCGCGAGGTGCTGCGCCACGTAGGCGGAGTCCCCCTCGAAGTCCATGCGCTCGGGGCCCGCGGCGTTCGCGTCCGTCATGGGCACGGAGTGCGTGGTGAACAGCACGCGCAGCGGACCGTCGGTGCGCTCGCGCAGGGCGAGCAGCGAGTCCCGCAGCTTGGTGGCGTAGGGGCGCAGGAAGCCCTCGGAGTCGTAGTACTGCCGGATCTTCTCCACGTGCAGCTCGTCCTGCAGCCCGGTCTCCTCCAGGCCCACGCCGTAGTCCTCGCGGTACTGGCGGCAGCTGGAGTACCCGGAGTACGCGCTCGTGGCGAGCACCAGCAGGTTCCGGTAGCCGCGCTCGTGGCTCTCGCGCAGCACGTCCGCCACGTACGGGTCCCAGTTGCGGTTGGCCAGCAGCACGGGCAGCTCCACACCACGGCGCCGCAGCTCGGCCTCGAGCGCGTCCCGCAGTGCACGGTTCTGGGCGTTGATGGGGCTCACCCCGCCGTTGGCACGGTAGTGGGTGGCCACCTCCTCGAGCCGCTCGTCCGGGATGCCGCGCCCGCGCGTGACGTTGCGCAGGAACGGGATCACGTCCTCCTGGCCCTCCGGTCCCCCGAAGGAGGAGAGGATCAGGGCGTCGAAGGAGTGCGGCGCGTTCGCGCGCTCGGCACTCAGGGCATTGGTCTCTCGGGTGTCAGTCATCTCAGTCGAGCACCTCGGCGATCTCCTCGGTGGTGATCCGGCGGCCCGTGTAGAACGGGGTCTCCTCGCGCACGTGCAGACGGGCCTCGGTGTTGCGGAAGTGGCGCATGATGTCCACCAGGTCCACGAGCTCGGGGGCCTCCAGGGCCAGCAGCCACTCGAAGTCGTTGAGCCCGAAGCACGCGATCGTGTTGGCGAGCACCTGCGGGTACTCGCGGGCCTTCATGCCGTGGTTCTTGAGCATCTCCCCGCGGCGCTGCGGGTTCATGTAGTACCACTCGTAGGAGCGCACGAACGGGTAGACGCACACCCACTTCTGGGCCTCGGCACCGCGCGCGAACGCGGGCGAGTGGTTGGACGTGAACTCCGCCTCGCGGTGCACGCCCATGGCGTTCCAGGACTGCCGGGTGCCGGCCAGCAGGGGCTGTCGGCGCAGCTCGCGGATCGCGGCCTGCAGCGCGTCGGGCTCCTTGCCGGTGAGCCACAGCATGAAGTCCGCGCCCTCGCGCATCCCGGAGACGTCGTACATCCCGCGCACGGTCACGTCCCGCTGCGCCAGCTCGGCCACCAGGGCGTCGAAGGCGGCCCGGTTCTCCGCCGAACCGGCGTCCTGCGGTCGCTGCCCCGTGCGCTCCAGCACCGTGTAGGCCGCCCAGTAGAGCGTGTCGCCGCCCTCGTGCGCGGCGTCCTGCGCGGTGCCGTTCTCGTGCTCACTCATCGTCGTCGTCCTTTCACCGTGTTCTCTTCTCATTCGCCGTCCGTGGTCGGGGCCCGGTCACGGCGACGCCGCCGCGGCACCGGGTGCCGATCGCGCGGCTCAGGTGCCCGTCACGTCGTAGCCGTGGCGCGCGAGCAGGGACCTGACCTGCTGCCGGGTGTCCGTGACCACCGCCGCAAGGCCGGTGCCGGAGAGCCACGCCCCCACGGCCACCGCGTCCGGGATCTCCGTGAGAGCCCGGCGGAACCCCGTGACCCGCGCCGTGTGCCCGGCGTCGGTGCGGGGCAGCGCCGCGTGCCAGCGGACCACGTCCGCGCCCACGAGCTGCTCCGGGGCGATGGGCACGCCCAGCAGGGCGCTCGCGTCCCCGAGGGCGAGGGAGATCAGGTGCCGGTCCTCCAGGGTCACCTCGGGCGAGGGCCCCGCGCCCTTGGGCGTCATCCGCCCGTAGGACAGCCGCACCACGTGGCGGTGCTCCCCGGCCTCGCGGGCCACCCAGTCCCACTTTGCGCTCGAGTGGGTCAGGGCCTTGGCGCGGACGTCACGGACGTCCTCGCTCACGAGCACCCCCGTGCCGCGCGGGGCGTCGTCGAGCGCCGGGCAGTCCAGCACGAGCGTGGCGAGCGCGATGCGCGGCCCGGAGCGCGGCGTGTAGTTCTGGGCATCGGCCATGTGCGAACCCATCAGGCGCACGGACGTGGGCCCGTCTGCGGCCATCACGAGCAGCTCGCCGCGCGCCACCGCGGTCTTGTCCCCGTTGGTCGGCTGCCGCTGGATCACCATCCACCCCGGGCGGCGCGGATCTCGGTCCAGGGCGATCACGTCGTAGCGGGTGACGAGCTTGACCCCCAGCCGTTCGGCGTCGCGCACGAGCCCCTCGCTGAGCAGGTTCATGCCGCCGTCGATCCCGGCCACGTTGGCACCGGCCGGGCTGGCCTCCCGCAGGGCGCCGGCGGCCGCGCCAAGGCTGCCGAGCTCCCGCATGCGAGCGCGCAGACCGGGCGCCACGGCGTCGACGTCGAGCTGGTCGGGGTGCGTGGAGTAGACCCCGGAGACGAAGGGGGCCACGAGACGGTCCACCACGCGCTGGCCCATGCGGGCGCGCACCAGACCGCCCACGGTGCGCTCCCCCGCGCCCACGCGCCCCGGCAGGGCGCGGTCCAGACGGGCCCGGGAGACCCCGGTGCGCCCCAGCGGGAGGCGCAGCTCGGGTGCCGTGGGATCCGCGGGGATGCCGAGCACGCCCGAGCGCGGCGCGGGAACGGCACCCTCCGGGAGGAAGAGCCAGGAGCCCGCGGGGTGCGGTGTGACCATGCGCTCGGAGAGCCCCAGCTCCGCCATCAGCTCGGGCACGGCGGTGGAGCGCGTGGCGAAGGACTCCGCCCCCGAGTCCAGCACCAGGCCGGCGACCTCGTGGGCGCCCACGGCACCGCCGAAGTGGTCCGAGGCCTCCACGAGCGTGACCCGCAGACCGGCGGAGGCGAGGTCCCGCGCGGCCGTGAGACCGGCCACGCCGCCGCCGACCACCAGCGCGGTGCGGGGGCGGCGGGCGGAGGGCCGCCGCGGATCGCCGGAGGAAGTTGTCACCGAGTCTCCTTGTGGATGAAGGTCACCAGTTCGCTCAGGACGCGGGGGTCCGTGTCCGGGGGCACCCCGTGGCCGAGGTTGACCACGTGGCCGGGGGCCGCGGAGCCGCGCCGCAGGACGTCCCGGACGTGCTCGTGCAGCACCTCGCGGGGGGCCGGGAGCAGGGCGGGGTCGATGTTGCCCTGCACCACGGTACGCCCGCCCAGCCTCTGGGAGGCCTCGTCCAGCGGGATCCGGTAGTCCACGCCCACGGCGTCCGCGCCGGCCTCGCGCATGGCCACGAGCAGCTCCCCGGTGCCCGTGCCGAAGTGGATGCGGGGCACCCCGAGGTCCGCCACGGCACCGAGCGCCTGCGCGGAGTGGCGCTGCACGTGCGCCTCGTAGTCCCCGAGCGAGAGTGAGCCCGCCCAGGAGTCGAACAGCTGCACGGCCGAGGCCCCCGCCTCGACCTGCGCCCGCAGGAAGGCGCCGGAGGTGCGTGCGGCCCACTGCGCGAGGGCGTCCCAGGCCGCGGGGTCCGCGTGCATCATCGTGCGTGGCCGCAGGTGGTCGCGGGAGGGCCCGCCCTCCACGGCGTACGCGGCGATCGTGAACGGTGCCCCCGCGAAGCCGATGAGCGGGGTCTCGCCGAGCTCGGCCACGGTGCGCGCCACGGCCTCCCGGACGGGGTCCAGTGCGGAGTCCGGCAGCTCGGGCAGCGCGGCGACGTCCGCGGCGGTGCGCACGGGGTGCTCGAGGACGGGCCCGCGCCCGGCCACGATGTCCACGCCCACGCCCGCGAGCTTCATGGGCACCACGATGTCGGAGAAGAAGATGGCCGCGTCCACGCCGTGGCGGCGCACCGGCTGCAGGGTGATCTCCGCGGCGAGCGCCGGGGTCAGGCAGGCCTCCAGCATGCCCGTGCCCTCGCGCGCGGCGCGGTACTCGGGCAGGGAGCGTCCGGCCTGGCGCATGAACCACACGGGGCGGTGCGCGGCGGGCAGGCCGCGCAGCGTGCGGATCAGGGGGGACTGCGAGGTGCCACCGGCCCGCAGGGGGTGGTTCTCCGGCAGCGCGGCGATCCGCCGCTCCCACGCCGCGGCCGCATCAGGGGCCGTGGTGCCGGGATGTGCGGCATCCGCGCCCGAGGGGGTCCCGGCGGGGCGTGACCCCGTTCCGGGAGCGCTCCCGGGAGAGCTGGGTCGGGCGGTCTCGTCGCTGCGCTCGTTCTGGGATGCCATGATGCCCCCATTGTGCCAAAGGACCCCGACGCGTTTGGCGACGGAGTGTCCGGGACCCCGCCCCGGGAGGTCGGGGCGGGTGGCTATGCTGAGCGGACCAGAACGACTTCGTCTAGGATGGCGGGATTGTGGTTCTTTTCTGTCTTGTCGCTTCGCACCGCACCGTTGACCTCAACACCGTCGCACGCTTGAGCACCGGGGCCCTCGGTGTGGCCGAGGACGCCGTGTCCCGCGGTGCGCTCGCCGGAGCCATCACCCTGTCCACGTGCAACCGCCTCGAGCTCTACGGCGAGCTGCCCGAGCACGCCTCCGTGGACGTCCCCGGCGCCCAGCAGCAGCTGGCCGAGCGGATCGCCCGGCGCGCGGGGCTCGACGAGCGCTTCGTCCTCGAGACCATGGACGCCTACGAGGGGCCCGAGGTCCCCCGCCACCTGTTCACCGTTGTCTCCGGGCTGGAGTCGGCCGTGGTGGGGGAGCGCGAGATCACCGGGCAGGTGCGCCGGGCGCTGGCCGGCGCCCAGCAGTCCGGCACCGCCTCCCCGCACCTCGTGCAGCTGTTCGAGGCCGCCGCGCGCACGGCCCGCGAGGTGGGTGCGAGCACCGGGCTCGGCGAGCGCGGACGCTCGATCGTCTCGGTGGCCCTGGACCTCGCCGACGACATCACCTCCGGGGACTGGCCCGAGCGCCACGCCCTCGTGTTCGGCACCGGCGCGTACGCGGGTGCCACCATGGCCGCCCTGCGGGACCGCGGGTGTGCGGACATCGAGGTCTACTCCGGCTCTGGGCGCGCCCAGCAGTTCACGGACCAGCGCGGCGGCTCCCCCGTCACGGACGAGTCCCTGCCGGGGGCACTGCGCCGCGCGGACGTGATCATCGGCTGCTCCGGCGGCTCCGCGCCCATGCCGGCCTCCCGCTTCCCGGCCGGGCCCCGCACCGTGGTGGACCTCGCCCTCGCCCGGGACTTCGACCCCGCCGTCGCGGACCTGCCCAACGTGGAGCTGATTACCCTGGAGTCCGTGCGCGTGGCCGCACCCGAGGAGACCCGCGAGTCGGTGGCCGCCGCCCGGGAGATCGTGGAGCGCGCGGCCCGCGACTTCGAGAACGCCCGCACGGCGCGCAGCATGGACCAGGCCATCGTCGCGCTGCGCAAGCACACCATGGCGGTGCTCGACGCCGAGCTCGACAAGGTGCGCACCCACCACGGCTGCACCGGGGCGGAGGAGCAGATCGAGATGGCCATGCGCCGGATGGTCCGCTCCCTGCTGCACACCCCCACCGTGCGTGCGCGCCAGCTCGCGGCGGAGGGCCGGGCGGACGAGTACATCACCGGGCTCGAGGCGCTGTACGGGTTGGAGGTCGCCGTGCCGGACGTCCCGGAGGAGACCGCCCCCTCCACCCGGCAGGACCCCTCGGACACCCCGCGACCCCGCGCGGTGGGCTGATGACGCCCCGCCCGCCCGCTCAGGAGGATCCCATGAACCCTGCCGCCGACGACGCCGCCCCGGCACCTCCCGCTCCCAGGGCGCGCCGGATGAGCCGGGACCAGCGCCGCGAGCAGTTGCTGGACACCGCCCTGCGGGTGTTCTCGGACGGCGGCTACCACGCCACGTCCATGGACGAGATCGCCGCGGCGGCCGGGGTGTCCAAGCCCGTGCTCTACCAGCACTTTCCCGGCAAGCGGGAGCTGTTCCTCGCCCTGGTGGAGTACACGCTCACGGACCTCTCCCAGCGACTGGAGCACTCGCTGGCCTCCGCGGACTCCAACCGCTCCCAGGTTCGCAACGTGATCGACACGCACTTCGACTTCGTCCACTCCCGCCCGCAGGCGTACCGCCTGATCTTCAACGCGGACCTCATGTCCTTCCCCGAGGTCGCGGCCCAGCTGGACGAGTTCTACCAGGAGGTCGCCCACGCGGTGGCCGCGCTGCTGGGCCCGCGCACCGGCGCCCCTCCCGCCCAGGCCATGCTGCTGTCCCGGGGTCTCGTGCACCTGGTGCAGACCTCCGCGGTGTACTGGACCCGCCACCCGGAGACGGGCTCGCGCGAGGAGGTCCAGGACCGGCTCTTCCGTTTAGCCTGGGGCGGAATCAAGTCCCTCAACGATGAGCACGCGGAGGCGGCTCCTAGACTGGGCGGCGACGACCAGGACTGACCCGCGGCGCGCACCCGCGGCGGGTGCGGTCCACCGGACAGCGTCCGGCCCGTGGGCACCGCGGACCGGACACCCCGCAGGAGGCACCCATGGAAATCAAGATCGGGATTCAGAACGTGGCCCGCGAGCTCGTGGTCAACAGCGAGATCACGGCGGACGAGGTCCAGGCCAAGGTCACCGAGGCCCTGAACGCTGGCACCCCCCTGGTGCTGCAGGACTCCAAGGGGACCACCACCGTGGTGCCCGCCGCGAGCATCGGCTACGTGGAGACCGGCCAGGAGACCAAGCGCAAGGTGGGCTTCACGCCGCTGCCCCTCGGGTGAGCGGCGCACTCCGCCGCCACCGTCCGACGCCCCCGGGATCACCGCCCGGGGGCGTCGGCGCGTTTGCGGGTACACTGGGGACGTTCCAGCAGGATGACCGGTCGTCCCAGGACACCGTCACGTTCACTCCTCACCCGCTCCGGCACCGCGCCCGGACGGTCACGCACCGTCCGATGAGCGCCCGGGCAGGGTACGTTCCACGATCGGCTTCCTCACACCCACGCGGTGGCCCCCGGCCCGCGCCGTGCCCGCCCGCTCAGGGCGGTCCCGGCGGGTTCCCGGTGACGGTGCCCCGCGCCCATCCCGTGAAGGACAGTTTTGATCGACATCACCGCAACACCCGAGCAGGACGCCCCGGAGCTCGACGAGTCCGGCGCGCAGGCCGTCGAGGCCACCGAACCCGTGGAAGAGTCCTCGTTCGCGGACTTCGGGGTCCGCCAGGACATCGTGGACGCGCTCGCGGCCCACGGCATCACCTCCCCGTTCCCCATCCAGGCCATGACGCTGCCCATCGCGCTCTCCGGCCAGGACATCATCGGCCAGGCCAAGACCGGCACCGGCAAGACCCTGGGCTTCGGCATCCCCGCGCTGCAGCGCGCGGTGGGCCGTGACGACGCCGGCTGGGAGCAGCTCGCGAAGCCCGGCGCACCGCAGGCACTGATCGTGGTCCCCACGCGCGAGCTCGCGGTGCAGGTGGGCAGCGACCTCTCGATCGCGGCGAAGACCCGCAACGCGCGCGTGGCCACCATCTACGGCGGCCGGCCCTACGAGTCCCAGATCGCCGAGCTCGAGAAGGGCGTGGAGGTGGTGGTGGGCACCCCCGGGCGCCTGATCGACCTCAACCGCCAGCACTTCCTGGACCTGAGCCACGTGCGCATGGTCGTGCTGGACGAGGCGGACGAGATGCTGGACCTGGGCTTCCTGCCGGACGTGGAGAAGCTGCTCGCCACGGTCCCGGCCGTGCGCCAGACCATGCTGTTCTCGGCCACCATGCCCGGCCCCGTGGTCGCGATGGCCCGGCGCTACATGACCCGGCCCATGCACATCCGCGCGGCGGCCCCGGACGAGGGCACCACCAAGAAGGACATCCGCCAGGTCATCTACCGCGCCCACCACCTCGACAAGGACGAGGTCGTGGCGCGCATCCTGCAGGCCGAGGGCCGCGGGCGCAGCATCATCTTCACGCGCACCAAGCGCGCCGCCGCCAAGCTCGCGGACGAGCTGATCCACCGCGGTTTCGCGGCCGCTCCCCTGCACGGCGACCTCGGCCAGGGCGCGCGTGAGCAGGCGCTGCGCGCGTTCCGCAACTCGAAGGTGGACGTGCTCGTGGCCACGGACGTCGCGGCCCGCGGCATCGACGTGGAGGACGTCACCCACGTGATCAACTTCCAGTGCCCCGAGGACGAGAAGACCTACCTGCACCGCACCGGGCGCACCGGCCGCGCGGGCAACAAGGGCACCGCCATCACGTTCGTGGACTGGGACGACGTCCCGCGCTGGCGGCTGATCGACAAGGCCCTGGAGCTCGGCATCCCCGAGCCCGTGGAGACCTACTCCTCCTCCGAGCACCTGTACTCGGACCTCAACATCCCGCGCACCGCCAAGGGCAAGCTGCCGAAGTCCCAGCGCACGCTGGAGGGCCTGGACGCCGAGGAGATGGAGGACCTCGGGGACGCGCGTCCGCGCCGCGACGACAAGCGCTCCTCCGGCGGGCCCCGCAACGGCTCCGGCGGACGACGCCGCTCGGGGGCCTCGGGCTCCGACGGCCGCCGTTCCGGTGGTTCCGGCTCCCGCGAGCGCTCGGGGCAGTCCTCCGAGAGCCGGGAGAACGGCCGCGAGAAGACCGCGCACGCCCCGCGCGAGAAGTCCGTGGAGACCTCGGGTGAGGGCGGCGCCAAGCGGCGTCGTCGGCGTCGTCGTCCCTCGGGGCAGAACCGGGGCGGCAACGGGCAGGGTGCCCAGCAGTCCCCCGCCGCCGGAGAGTAGGGGCGGTGAGCGCGCCGGAGCCCTTCACGTTCGACCCGGAGGGCACCAGCGCCATCGTGCACGGTGAGAACCTCACCGTGCTGGAGTCCCTGCCGGACGAGTCCTTCTCCCTGGTGTACCTGGACCCCCCGTTCAACACGGGCAGGGACCAGGTGCGCCGCACCACCCGCTCGGTGCCCGTGGCCCACGGCGAGGGGGACCGGGTGGGGTTCGCCGGGCGCTCCTACGAGACGATCATGGGCTCGCTGCGCCGCTACGAGGACTCGTTCGCGGACTACCTGGGGTTCCTGGAACCCCGGCTGGCGCACGCCCGGCGGGTGCTGGCCCGCCACGGCACCCTGTACGTGCACCTGGACTACCGCGAGGTGCACTACGTCAAGGTGCTGCTGGACGCGATGTTCGGCCGGGAGTGCTTCCTCAACGAGATCGTGTGGGCCTACGACTTCGGCGGGCGCACCACCCGGCGCTGGCCCGCCAAGCACGACACCATCCTGGTGTACGTGAAGGATCCTGCGGCGTACCACTTCAACTCGCAGGACGTGGACCGCGAGCCCTACATGGCCCCGGGTCTCGTGGGACCGGAGAAGGCCGCGCGCGGCAAGCTGCCCACAGACGTGTGGTGGCACACGATCGTCTCCCCCACCGGGCGGGAGAAGACCGGCTATCCCACCCAGAAGCCCGCGGGTGTGCTGCGGCGGATTGTCACGGCGTCCTCGCGGCCCGGGGACTGGGTGCTGGACTTCTTCGCGGGCTCGGGCACCACGGGCGCGGTCAGCGCCGAGCTGGGGCGCCGGTTCGTGTGCGTGGACAGCAACCCCGAGGCCGTGGAGGTCATGCGGTTGCGCCTGCCGGACGTGCCCGTGCGCACCGCCTGAGCGCTCGGCTCAGGGCCAGCGGACCTCCACGCCGGAGGTCGCCTGCTCGCAGATCCTCGTGAGCGAGCGCACGGACGTGGAGTTCTCCCCCAGCCGGTTGGGCTTGCCGTCCCCGTGATAGTCGCTGGAGCCCGTGACCAGCAGGTCGTGCTCGGCGGCCATGGTCATGAGCACCGCGCGGGACTCGTCCGGGTTGTCCCGGTGGGCGACCTCCAGACCGGCCAGGCCGGCGTCGATCATGGCCCCGAAGTCCACCGCGCTGGCCACCCGGCCCCGCAGCGGTGCCATGGGGTGCGCGCACACCGGCACGCCGCCGGCCGCGCGCACCAGCTTGATGGCCTCCACGGGATCCAGGGCGTCGTGGCGCACGTAGTACTTGGAGCGCCCGGAGAGCAGGTTTGAGAACGCGTCCGAGCGCGTGGGCACCACGCCCAGGGCCACGAGCGCGTCCGCGATGTGCGGGCGGCCCACCGTGGCGCCCGGCCCCACCTGTGCGGTGACGTCCTCCCAGCCGATGTCGTAGTCCTCCCCCAGCAGCTCGACCATGCGCCGCGCCCGGGTGAGCCGGTTGCGGCGGCACTCCTCGATCCGCTCCACGAGCGGCTGGTACGCGGGGTCGTGCAGGTAGCTGAGCATGTGCACGGAGATGCCGTCCGCGGTGGTGCACGTGATCTCCATGCCCGGGACGAACGCCACTCCCAGGGACACGGCGGTGTCCCCGGCCTCCTGCCAGCCCGCGGTCGTGTCGTGGTCGGTGAGCGCGAAGACACTGAGCCCGGCCACGTGGGCCGAGCGGGCGACGTCGGCGGGGGTCTCCGTGCCGTCCGAGGCGATCGAGTGGGTGTGCAGGTCGATTCTCACCGCCCCCACGATACCCGCGCGCATCCGCACGGTTGACCGGCGTGACACCATGGGCAGGACAGATCCCGACCCCACCGGGCGCGAGCGATCGCGCCGCGAAGGAGATGACAGCGCCCATGAGCCAGGGCTCAGAACACACCGCCGTTTCCCACCACGCGAGCGAGGACGCCGCGCAGCCCATGGACGAGCGGGTGGACAACCGCTCTCAGCGCCCGGACAGCGACCAGTTCCGCGCGTTCATGGCGTCGAGCTGGGCCCAGCCCGAGACGACGACGACGCCGCGCGCCGAGGTCGCGGAGTTCGCTGCCGCCCGCCGTGCCCGGCTCTCGCGCCTGTTCCCGGGTGAGCGCCTGGTGATCCCGGCTGGTGCACCCAAGGTGCGCTCGAACGACACCGACTACCGCTTCCGCCCGCACTCCGCGTTCGCCCACGTGACCGGCATGGGTGTGGACCACGAGCCCGAGGCCGTGCTGGTGATGGAGCCCACCGAGCCGGGCCACGGCGACGACGGCAGCGACCACGTGGCCACGCTCTACTTCCACCCCATGGCCGGGCGGGACTCCGACGAGTTCTACGCCGACGCCAAGAACGGCGAGTTCTGGGTGGGCTCCCGCCCCACCCTGCAGCAGCTGCAGGACGAGTTCGGACTGCCCACGCAGGACCTCTCCGCGCTGGAGACCGCCGTGACCAAGGACGCCGGCAACGCCGCCCTGGGCGGGCTGAGCATCCGCCTGGTGCGGGACGTGGACCTGAACATGGACGCCCTCGTGGACACCTCCCGCATCAACACGGGCGTGGACCTGGAGCAGTCGGACAGCAAGGACGCCACGCTCACCGAGGCGCTGAGCGAGCTGCGCCTGGTCAAGGACGAGTACGAGATCGGCCAGCTGCGCGTGGCTGTGGACGCCACCATCCGCGGCTTCGAGGACATCGTCTCGGTGCTGCCGCGGGCGATCGGCGGCGAGCGCGGCGAGCGCGTGGTCGAGGGGGCGTTCTTCTCACGGGCCCGTCTGGAGGGCAACGACCTCGGCTACGACACCATTGCGGCGTCCGGCAACAACGCCACCGTGCTGCACTGGATCCGCAACAACGGCTCGGTGAAGCCGGGCGAGCTGATCCTCGTGGACGCGGGCGTGGAGGCGGACTCCCTCTACACCGCGGACCTCACCCGCACCCTGCCGGTGGACGGGACCTACACGGAGATCCAGCGCACCATCTACCAGGCGGTCCTGGACGCCTCGGAGGCCGCCTTCGAGGTGGCCGTGCCGGGCAACCGCTTCCGGGACGTGCACGCCGCGGCCATGGAGGTCCTGGCCCACCGCCTCGAGCAGTGGGGCCTGCTGCCGGTCTCCGCGGAGGTCTCCCTCTCCGAGTCCGGTCAGCACCACCGCCGCTGGATGCCGCACGGCACGAGCCACCACCTGGGCCTGGACGTCCACGACTGCGCGCAGGCCAAGCGCGAGCTGTACCTGGACGCCGTGATCGAGCCGGGCATGGTGTTCACCATCGAGCCCGGGCTGTACTTCAAGGAGGAGGACCTCGCGATCCCGGAGCAGTACCGCGGGATCGGCGTGCGCATCGAGGACGACGTGCTCGTCACCGAGCAGGGCAACGAGAACCTCTCCGCGGCCCTGCCCCGGCGCCCGGAGGACGTCGAGGCCTGGATCCAGGGCATCTGGAACCGGGACGAGAACGTGGGACCCACGGAGGGTCCGGCCGCCTGAGCCGCGTCCTGACGTGAGAACGCCCCGCACTGCAGTGCGGGGCGTTCTGCGTCTCCACCGGGCGCAGCCCGCGGGCCTGGCACCGGTCACCGGGACCTCAGCGGCGGTCCTCCGGGGTGCGGTTCTCGATGCCGCCGCCCTGCTGGGTGTCCCGGGCGTCGTCCGCGGCTGCGGGGCCACCGGTGCGGGTCCACGGCGCGGAACGGTCCACCTCCGGAGTTGCCTCGGGCGCTGCCTCGGGCTCCACGCGGATGCCGTACTGGGGGCGTCCGTCCGGGAGGTCCGGGAACTTCGCGGAGCGGTGGGGGTCCTGCTGTGCCTCCGGGCCCGGCTGCGTGCCCTCGTGAACGCCGGGGCCCGACGCCGCGGGGCTGCTGCCGTGGGCGGCGCCGGCGGGCGCGCCCTGGCCCGGCACACCCGGCTGCCCAGTGGGGCCACCGGTGTACGGGCCGTTCTGGGGTGCGCCGTTCTGGGGCGCACCCTGCTGGGTTCCGCCGTGGCCCGGGCCGCCGTGGCCCCAGTGCCCGCCGTTCCACCCGTCCTGACGGGCACCACCCGGACCGCGACCGCCGAACGGGGCGTGGCCCTGGGCGCGTACCCCGGCACCCGGTTCACCGGGCATGCCGCTGAGCACCTGGCGCGCCTGTCCGGCCACCTCCGGTGCCGCGAGCACCTCGTAGCTGCCCGCCACGATCCGGCTGGTGGACGTGAAGTCCCGCTTGCCGCGGGACATCGCGTACGTGATGGTGGCCATCAGCATGAAGAACGCACCGCCCAGCAGCATGGTGGGCACGATGGACGCGGCCATCTGCGGGCCGCCGAACATGGTGAGGATCAGCCCGAGGAACGCGCCGAAGAAGATGCCGTTGAGCGCACCCTGCAGGGCCACCCGGGGGTAGGACAGCCGCCCGGTCACCTGCTCCACGGACTTCAGGTCGCTGCCGATGATCGAGACCATGGCCACGGGGAAGTGCTCGTCGGACATGTAGTCCACGGCCTTCTGGGCCTCGGCGTAGGTTCGGTAGCGGCCGACCACTTCGCCGCGTGGCATCTCTGGTGCGATGGACAACTGGGACGGGACGCGATTCGGGGTGCTCATGCGCCCCATTCTCCCCCAGCCACCCGCAAGCTCCCAGGGAGAACCCTCCATCATCGCAGCGGGTGAACACGGCGCCCCGGGGGACCATCACCGGGGGTGGCTGACCACCCGGTCCGCCCCGAATGTGACCACTGCCCCCGGATCACTAGGCTGGGCGGGTGAGCACAAACCTTTCCAAGATCTTCGTGGCCCGCCTGATCGGCCTGGACGTCTTCGACCCCCTCGGCGACCGCCTGGGGCGGCTGCGCGACGTCGTCGTGCTGCTGCGCCCCGGCAGCCGACCGTCGCTGAAGACCCGGCCGCTCGTGGTGGGCCTCGTGGTGGAGGTGCTGGGCAAGAAACGGGTGTTCGTGCCCATGACACGCGTGACGAGCATCGACGCGGACCAGATCATCTCCACCGGCCTCGTGAACCTGCGCCGCTTCGAGCAGCGCGGCGCGGAGACCCTCGCGGTGGGCGAGCTCTTCGACCGCACCGTGGTGCTTCTGGACGGCTCCGGCACGGCGACCATCGAGGACGTCGCCATGGAGAAGTCCAACAACCGCGGCGACTGGGTGATCTCCCAGCTGTTCGTGCGCCGCTCGCAGGCCACGGGCGGGCTGATCCGGCGTCGCAACCAGACGCTGATCGTGGACTGGGAGGACACCGACGACCCCTCCAACGCGGGCCACCAGCCGGCCACCCAGTGGGTCGCGCAGCACGAGGAGGACCAGGCGGCGGACCTCGCGGACGAGCTGCGGGACATGCCCGACAAGCGCAAGCTGGAGATCGCCGCCGAGCTGCAGGACGAGCGCCTCGCGGACGTGCTCGAGGAGCTGCCCGAGGACGACCAGGTGTTCATCCTGACCCACATGGACAACGAGCGCGCCGTGGCACTGCTCGAGGAGATGGACCCGGACGACGCCACCGACCTGCTCAACGAGCTGCCGGAGGCCGAGGCCGAACGCTTCATCACCATGATGGAGCCCGAGGACGCCGAGGACGTCCGACGGCTGCGCGAGTACGAGGAGGGCACCGCAGGTTCGCTCATGACCCCCGTGCCCATCGTGCTCTCCCCGGAGGCCACGGTCGCGGAGGCCCTGGCCCACATCCGGCAGGAGGAGGTCATCCCGGCCGCCGCGTCCGCCGTGCTGGTGTGCCGGCCCCCGCTCGAGACGCCCACGGGCAAGTACCTGGGGTTCGTGCACACCCAGCGGCTGCTGCGCTATCCCCCGCCCGAGGCGATCGGCAACCTGATCGACCGCTCCATCGAGCCGGTCTCGGATCAGGCGTCCGTCGCGGACGTGGCCCGCGAGCTGGCCACCTACGACCTCACCATCCTGCCGGTGGTCAACGACCAGGACAGGCTCGTGGGCGCGGTGACGATCGACGACGTCCTCGACGCGCTGCTGCCCGAGGACTGGCGCGCGTACGACGACGGAACCCCCGTGAGGAAGGTGGGCAAGAGGTATGAGTAGTCCCCGACAGAACCCCTCGGCGCAGTACTCCCCCGGTCCCCTGGACCAGCCGAGGGAGAAGCGCCCCGGGTACCTGCCCCGGTTCCGGCCCAACCCGGACTCGTTCGGCCAGCTCACCGAGGCGATCGCCCGGTGGATGGGCACGCCGCAGTTCCTGCTGTGGATGACCGTGTTCGTGACCATCTGGCTGGGCTGGAACACCATGGCCCCCGAGGAGATCCAGTTCGACCCTCGGTCCCTGAACTTCACGCTGCTCACGCTCATGCTGTCCCTCCAGGCGTCCTACGCCGCGCCCCTGCTGCTGCTCGCGCAGAACCGGCAGGACGACCGTGACCGCGTGGTCGCCGAGGAGGACCGCAAGCGCGGTCAGCAGAACCTCGCGGACACCGAGTACCTCACGCGCGAGATCGCGTCCCTGCGGATCGCGCTGCGCGAGGTCGCCACGCGCGACTACGTCCGCTCCGAGCTGCGCAACCTGCTCGAGGAGATCCTCGAGGCCCAGGACCAGCGCGCGGAGGCCGGCGAGGCCGAGCCCGCGGGTCGGCGCGCCGAGGGCGGCAAGCGTTCCGAGGGCGGGCGGAAGAACCCCGGTTCTCGCAAGGGGGACCGCGTCAAGCGCACCGGTACAACCCCGCTCGCCGAGACTCCCGAGGCCACCTACGGCGTGGCCCCCGCCCCGTCCGGGACCGACGACGACGCCCGGTCGGCCACCGCGCCCCCCGGTTCCCACGCGGCGGGGCACCCCGCCCCCGGACCCGGCGCGGCGGCGTCGTCGCATCCGGCAGGGGCACCCGGCGAGGACGGTCAGGAGGGGCACCTGTGAGCGGGAACGGCACGGAGGCCGTCGACCCTCGGCTGCGCGAGGCGCTCGACGGCGTGATCGACCCCGAGCTGCGCCGTCCCGTGACGGAGCTCGGCATGATCCCCGAGGCGGTGCTGGAGGGCGGGACCGCGCGGGTCACCGTGCTGCTCACGGTCTCCGGGTGCCCGCTGCGCGGGACCATCGAGGCCGACCTGCACGAGGCCCTGGCGGCGGTGCCCGGCGTCGAGCACGTGGCGGTGGACGTGGGGGTGATGACCCCCGCCCAGCGCCAGCAGCTGCAGGAGCGGCTGGGACACCACCGCAGCAACCCGTTCGCGGACCCGCACAGCCTGACCCGGGTGCACGCGATCACCAGCGGCAAGGGCGGGGTGGGCAAGTCCAGCGTCACCGTGAACCTGGCCGCGGCGCTGGCCGCCATGGGGCGCACCGTCGGCATCGTGGACGCGGACGTGCACGGCTTCTCGGTGCCCGGGCTGCTGGGCATCACGCAGTCCCCCACGCGCGTGGGGGACATGATCCTGCCGCCCGTGGTGGAGGTGCCCGAGGGCGTGGACCGCAGGCCCGAGGACGGCGCCACCGGGGCGGGGCACCGCTCGCGCGGCGTCATCAAGGTGATCTCCATCGGGATGTTCGTGGACCCCGCCCAGCCGGTGGCGTGGCGCGGGCCCATGCTGCACCGGGCCATCGAGCAGTTCCTCACGGACGTGCACTTCGGGGACCTGGACCACTTGCTCCTGGACCTGCCCCCGGGCACCGGGGACATCGCCATCTCGGTGGGTCAGCTGCTGCCCCGCTCGGGGGTGGTGGTGGTCTCCACCCCGCAGCACGCCGCCGTGAGCGTCGCGCAGCGCTCGGGCACGCTCGCGGAGCAAACCGAGCAGAGCGTCACGGGCGTGGTCGAGAACATGTCCGCCATGGTCATGCCGGACGGCACCCGCATGGAGGTCTTCGGCTCCGGCGGCGGGCAGCGGATCGCGGACTCCCTGGGGGAACGGCTGGGCTACCCGGTGCCGCTGCTGGGCAGCGTGCCCCTGGACGTCACCGTGCGAGAGGCCTCCGACCGCGGCGTGCCCGCGGTGTGGTCCGAGCCCGACTCCCCGGCGGCCGGTCAGCTGTGGGAGATCGCCCGCGCACTCGACGCCCAGGGCCGCGGGCTGGCGGGGCGCAGCCTCGGCATCACGCCGCGGGGCTGAGACCGGCGCACGACGCCGCTCAGGTGGCCTCGGTGTCGAAGGGCGCCCGCTCGCCGCGGGCCAGGCGGCGCACCGTGGGTGTCACCATCGCGGGCGTGGCGTGCTGGGGCGCGGGGTCGTCGTCCTCGAGCAGTGCCTCGCGCACGATCACGCGGGGGTCGTACTGCCGGGGGTCGAGCTTGCGCCAGTCGAGGTCCGCGAACTCCGGGCCCAGGCTCTCCTTGAGGTCGGCGGTGGCGCCGGTGGCGTAGCCGCGGACGGCCTTGACCATCTCCTTGAACTTCTGCGCGTACTCGGGAACCCGCTCCGGACCGATGACCACCAGGGCCACGATGAGAATGATGATGGCTTCCCCGCCAGAAATCCCGAACACCAGACGAGCCTATCAACGCCCCTCGGCACGCCGGGGCGCTAGCCGAGGATCTTCCGCAGGCCGTCCACCACGGTGGACCCGAAGTCCTCGTCGTCCTGCGAGGGCAGGCTCACGCGCCCGCGGTCCTCGGCGACGATGGCGCTCACGGTCTGCGCCATGGTGGCGGGGGGCGAGTCCGAGGACACTGTGTAGACGGCGTCCGGGCGCACCATCACGGCGCGCCAGGGGTCCCCGCGCTCGACCCACAGCCGGGATCCGGACATGGCCGAGCGGTGCATGCCCTCCGCGCTCACGGGCAGCTGGGTGACGCCGTCCAGGGGGTTGTCGGGGTTGACCGTGCCGCGCTGCTCCACGATCTCCACGGTGTCGTGGTCGTTGTGCAGGGAGATCGACACGGCGGGCTGGTCCCCAACACGGGTCCGGCGCACGTCCGCGACCCGGTACCCCTCCGCGGCCAGGCCGGGCACCGCCCAGCCCTGGGCGCGCAGGGACTGGATGTCCGCGTGCGAGGTGGTGTCCACCATCGCGCGCGGACCGGGAGACCACGACGCCGCCGTGCGCGCCGCGGCCGCCTGCTCGCGCTGCACCTGGCGGCCCACGTTCCACACCGCGGTGGTCAGCAGGGCCACGCACAGGCACGCGGCGAACGCCGCCACGAGCCCGATGCCGCCTCGGCTCGGCCGTCGCACGGCCCGCGCCGCGCGCGTCGTCATCCGTGTGACCACCCGCGTCCTCTCCCTCACCGTCCTGCTCCGGGACGCCCGTCCCGGGCGGCCGTCTCCGGGCCGCCGATCCGCACCCATTGTGGAGCAGCAGCCTGACAGCGATCTGGACACCCCAGGGCGTTGCCCCCCCCGGCGCGCGCGGACCGCGATAGGCTGGGGCCCGCGACGTCCCGGCACGTGCCGGAGCACCGCACACCACGTTCCGGGGTCCGCGGATCCCGGCTCACACGGCAGCGAAGGACACCCCGCGTCCATGACCACGGACAAGACCACGAGCTGGGCCTACTGCGAGGCCTACGCCACGGAGGACGAGACGGCCTTCCGGGCCCGCGAGCGCTCCCTCGCCCTGCGGCTGGACCCCGTGACCCCGGCGGTCGCGGCGCTGCTAGGCGTGCTGGCGTCCTCCGCGCGTCCCGCCACGGTCGTGGAGGTGGGCACCGGTGCGGGGGTCTCCGGGCTCGCGCTGCTGCGTGGCATGCCCGCTGAGTCCGTGCTGACCACCATCGACACCGACATCCGCGCCCTGCGCGCCGCGCGGGACACCTTCCGCGAGGCCGGTTTCGAGACCAAGCGCACCCGCACGATCTCCGGGGCCGCGGGCCTCGTGCTGCCCCGGCTCACGGAGAACGCCTACGACATGGTGTTCATCGACGCGGACGTGGCCAACACCGCCGACTACGTGATCGAGGGCGCCCGGCTGCTGCGCCGCGGCGGGATGCTCGTGGTCAACGACGCCCTGCACGGGGACCAGGTCCCCCAGCCCGCGCAGCGCCAGGAGGACACCGTGATCATGCGGGAGGTCGTGCGCACCCTGCGGGACGAGCCCCGGCTGTCCACGGCCCTGCTGCCCACGGGCACGGGCGTGCTGCTGGCCGTCCGCCGGTGATCCGGCCCCTCGCGCGGGACGCCCTGCTCGTGGCGGCAGGCGGAGCCGTGGGATCCGTGCTCCGCTGGGGCGTCACCCACGTGGTCGCCACCGGTTCCGGGTGGCCCTGGGCCACGCTGGGCTGCAACGTGCTGGGCGCGTTCCTGCTGGGTCTGCTGCTCGAAGCCCTCACCCGGCCCGGGGACGAAACCCCCCGCGCGCACTCCACCCGTCTCGTGCTCGGCACAGGGCTGCTGGGAGGCTTCACCACCTACTCCGCGTTCGCGCAGGACCTGTGGGAGCAGCTTGCCGCCGGTGGCACGGGTCAGGCCGTGCTCACCGCGGCGGTGATGCTCCTGGCCGGGCTGCTCGCCGCCGGGGCGGGCGTGCTGTGCGGTGCGCGGGTCCGTGCCGGTGCTCCCGGCGCTGAGCCGCGCAGCGGGGGCCAGCGGTGATCGCCGCGCTCGCCGTGGCCCTGGGCGGAGGTCTCGGCGCCGCCCTGCGTCTGCTCACGGACCGTCTGGTGACCTCGCGGCAGCGGCGGCCGTTCCCCCTGGCCACGGTGCTGGTCAACGTGCTCGGCTCGTTCGTGCTGGGCCTGGTGAGCGGTCTGAGCCTGCTGCTCGGCCCGCTGTGGACCGCGGCCCTGGGTGCGGGACTGTGCGGCGGCTACACCACGTTCTCCACCGCGATGGTGGACGCCGTGCGCCTGCTGCGGGAGCGTCGTGGCGGCGCTGCCCTGGCCGCGGTGCTCGGCACCCTGCTGTGGAGCCTGCTCGCCGCGGCGGCCGGCACCACGCTCGGGGCGCACTGGGCCGCCTGAGCACGCGGCCCCCGGACCCGGGATTCCCGCTCCCCGCCCGGGGCACCCGTGCGTTCTGAGGGTCTGCACCGCGCCCGTCCGCGGGTGCGGGCCGAGCGGACCCGGCTCGTGCGGCGCACACAGTGACCGCGGCCCGCGGCCCCGGACAGGCGGTCCCGGGTGCGCGAGAGCCCCCCACCGTGGTGGGGGGCTCTCGGGGTAAGGACGGTGGGGGCCGCGTACTACTGGGTCACACCGGCGAGGCACTCGCGCAGCTCGGCGGCCTCGTCCGCCTTGAGCTCGACCACGAGGCGTCCGCCGCCTTCCAGGGGGACCCGCATGATCAGGCTGCGTCCTTCTTTGGTGACCTCCATGGGTCCGTCACCCGTTCTCGGCTTCATGGCCGCCATTGATGAGCTCCTCTTCGTGTGTACTGACCGAACCATCTTACCGAACGCGAGCCCCTGCCGTGACGCCGCCCACGCCCGAGCGAGCCCCGGCCGGGTGGTTCTCGCCGCGCGGCGGGACGCGCGGCGTCGTCGTGCCCCGTGCTGCCGCGGGGCCCGTGGGCGGCGTCAGGGCGGGTAGTCCCCGCCGCCGGGCAGCTGCTTCCAGTGCCACAGCCACCCGACCCACACGAGCTGCAGGAGGGCCCCGCCGAGCACCAGCAGCACGCGGTACGCCCGGGAGTCGCTCACCCGCACGAGGGCCGCGGCCAGCGGGGCCCATGGCAGCAGCAGCCGGAACGTGGAGCTCTGCGGGTTGAGCACCAGCAGCAGGTAGCACCCGTACGCGGCGAGCCACACCCGCACGAAGAACGGCAGGGCGCTGCGCACGGGGCCGCTGCGCAGCACGGGCACCGCGGCGGCCACGAGCAGCACGGGCGCGAGGAGCCCCGCCACGGGCCCGAGGAACCGGGTGGCCTGGGCGAACCACGGCAGCACGGGAACCACGCCGGAGGAGCCGCGCCACGCGGCCTCGGTCTCCGTGTACGCCGTGGGTTCACCCGTGACGGCCCACGCGATCACCGGCCAGGCCAGCGCCGCCGCGCACGCCAGCAGCGCGACCGCGAGCCACCGGTCGGCGCAGCGGTACCAGGCACGACGCCGCGCCCGCACGTCCCGCACGCTGCGCCACAGCCACCACACGCCGAGGGCCGCGGCGAGCGCGACGCCGGTGGGCCGGGTGAGCGCCTGCAGCACCACGAACACCGCCGCCCCCGCGGCCCGTCCGCGCACCACGCACAGAATGGCGCTGAGCAGGAACAGCAGGCTGAGCGCCTCCGCGTAGGGGGTCTGCAGCACCGGTGCCACGGGGTTGAACGCGAACACGGCCACGGCCCACAGCGCCGGGACGGAGGCGCCGCCGCGCGTGCGCGGGGTGCTCATCACGGGGGCGGTGCACGTGAGGCGGTACAGCACGAGCGCCGCCCCGAAACCGGCGAGCAGGGACACGGTGGAAGCCGTGCCCGCCCAGCCGGTCCCGGTGACCTCGGTGATGCCCCGCACCAGGAGGGGGAACACGGGGTAGAACGCCCAGGGGTTCTCGCGCACCGTGCCCAGGGAGTCCCGGGGCAGCTCCGAGGGGTAGCCGTGCTCGAAGATGGTGCGGTACCAGTCCGAGTCCCACGTGGCCACGAAGTCGAGGTAGCCCAGGGGGCCCTGGCCCCACGGCCCCGGCCCCTGCTGCCCGCCGACCACACTGAAGACCGCCCACCCCCACACCCGGGAGAGTCCGTAGAGCGCGAGCACCGCGAGCCACCACGGGCTCCGAGCCCACGCGCCGCCCAGGGCCGCCCGCCACGGACGACGCCGCGCGGTGAGGGCATCCTCGACGGTCACCGCTCCGGCGGCGCGCGGTGCACCTCCCGCCCCGTCGTCCGCGCTGGAGGGGTGCCCGGGGCCCGCCCGGCGCTCCGCCTCCGCGGGGCAAGGCGCGTCGTCCCACCTCGCGGCGGCGGGTCCGGGGGCCACGCCGTCGGCCGTGGCCGCGTCCTTGCGGGCCCGGTCCCCCGAATGCCTCCGCCCCGTGTCCCGGGCCCGGCTCATGCCCCGGAACCGGGAGCGGGCTCCCCTGGCAGGTCGTGGTCCCCGGCGGCGTCGGCCCCGGGGCGGGGCGCGGCGGCGTCGGAAACCTGCATGCCGGGGTCCTCGGCGTGGACCGAGGCGAGGATCTCCACGACCTCCTCGGCGGTGTCCACCACCCGCAGCAGATCCAGATCCGCCTCGGCCACCTTGCCGCCGGCCACGAGCGTGCCCGTGATCCAGTCCAGCAGCGGACCCCAGTACTCGGTGCCCACCAGGATCACGGGGAAGCGGGTGATCTTGCCGGTCTGCACCAGGGTCAGCGCCTCGAACAGCTCGTCCAGGGTGCCGAAGCCGCCGGGCAGCGCCACGAAGCCCTGGCTGTACTTCACGAACATGGTCTTGCGCGCGAAGAAGTACCGGAAGTTGATGCCCAGGTCCACCCAGGGGTTCAGGTGCTGCTCGTGCGGCAGCTCGATGCCGATGCCCACCGAGTGCGCCCCCACGTCCACCGCGCCACGGTTGGCGGCCTCCATGACGCCCGGCCCGCCGCCGGTGACCACGGCGTAGCCCGCGGCGCCGATCTGCCGCCCGAGCTCACGGCCGAGCTCGTACTCGGGGTGCCCGGGAGCGGTGCGCGCGGAGCCGAACACCGTGATCGCGGGGCCGAGGTTCGCGAGCGCGTCGAAGCCCTCCACGAACTCCGCCTGGATGCGCAGCACGCGCCACGGGTCCGTGCGGGTGAAGTCGTCCGGCTCGGCCGGCCGCTGGTCCAGGAAGCGCTGGTCGGAGGTGCGCCGCTGCAGCTGGGCGCGGCGCAGCACCACGGGGCCCTTGTGGCGTTCGGCGGGTCCGGCGGGCTCGGGCAGCGGATCGGGGGTCGTGTCCTGGGAAGTCATGTGCTCAGGCTACGTGGCGGATCAGGACAACCACTGGGACAGCGCCCGGTGGCACGCGCGCACGGCGTCGTCGACCACGTGCTCGTCGTCCGTGTGGGCCAGCAGGGCGTCCCCCGGACCGAAGTTCACGGCGGGCACCCCTGCCTCCGAGAAACGGGCGACGTCCGTCCAGCCGTACTTGGGCATGGGCTCCTGGCCCACCGCGGCCACGAACTGCGCGGCGGCGGGGCGGTCCAGTCCGGGGCGCGCCGCCGGGGAGAGGTCCTGCCACTCGATCTCGTACCCCTTGAACACCTCGCGCACGTGCTGCTGCGCCTGCTGCAGCGTCTTGTCCGGGGCAAATCGGTAGTTGACCTCCACCCACGCGGTGTCCGGGATCACGTTGCCGGCCACTCCCCCGCCGATCCGGATGGCGTTGAGCCCCTCGCGGTAGTCCAGGCCCTCCACGGTGACGGTCCGCGGCTCGTAGCGCGCCAGCCGCTCCAGCAGCTCCGCCTGCTTGTGGATCGCGTTGTCCCCGATCCAGGCGCGCCCCGAGTGGGAGGCCTTGCCGTGGGTGGTGATCCGGAATCGCATGGTGCCGTTGCACCCGCCCTCCACCGTGCCGTTGGTAGGCTCCAGCAGCACCGCGAAGTCCGCCTCGAGCAGCTCGGGCGCGTTGCGCATCACACGCCCCAGACCGCTGGCGTCGCTGGAAACCTCCTCGTGGTCGTAGAACACGTACGTGACGTCCCGGTTCGGCTCCCGCAGCTGCTGCGCCAGCGCGAGCTGCACCGCCACCCCGCCCTTCATGTCCGTGGTGCCGCGGCCGTAGATCACGTCCCGGTCCCCCTCACGACGCCGCACGGACGGCACCGCGCCCAGCGCCCCCTCCACGGTGGGCAGGGGCACGGTGTCCAGGTGCCCGGCCAGGATCACGCGTTCCTCACGCCCCAGCTCGGTGCGGGCCACCACGGTGTCCCCGTCCCGGTGCACCGTGAGGTGCGGCAGCTCGCGCAGGGCCGCCTCCACGGCGTCGGCGAGCGGCCCCTCGTGGGCCGAGACGGACTCCACGTCCACGAGCGCGGCCGTGAGGTCCGCAGGGTCCATGGTGAGGTCGAGTACGGGTGTCTGCTGATCGGATGCCATGGCGGCCAGCATAGTCACCGGGACCCTGCAGCCCGCCGGGAACGACCCGGCTGCCGCCCGACCAGCTGGTGCCGCGGCGTCGGGCGCGGGAGGGGCGGCACGCCTGCCCGCTTAGGATGGAGCCATGACTTCAACGAGCGAGAGCACCGTCAATTCCCGCGTCGCCTCGGGCGTGGGCCTGGCCACCGTGGTGGACGCCGGCGAGCGCGCCGGGACCGTCCTGGACGTCTTCTACCCCGCCCCCGCCCTGAGCGCGAACCCGGACGCCAGCTACGAGGCGGACCTGCGCGTGGCCGCGACCACGGACCCGGACCGCAACGTGCGCTCGGAGATCGTGACCACGGTGATCGACCTCGACGAGGCCCCCCGCGACGCCGCCGACGCCTACCTGCGGCTGCACCTGCTCTCCCACCGGCTCGCGCAGCCCAACACCATCAACCTGGACGGGGTGTTCGGGCTGCTCGCCAACGTGGCGTGGACGAGCCGCGGTCCGGTGCTCGCCGAGGAGCTGACCCGGTCGCTTCTGCGGCTGCGCGCCGGCGGGGCCGTCACGGTGTTCGGCGTGGACAAGTTCCCGCGCATGGTGGACTACGTGGTCCCCTCCGGTGTCCGCATCGGGGACGCGGACCGCGTGCGCCTGGGGGCGCACCTGGGCGAGGGCACCACGGTGATGCACGAGGGCTTCGTGAACTTCAACGCGGGCACCCTGGGCGCTGCCATGGTCGAGGGCCGGATCTCCGCCGGCGTGGTGGTCCACGACCACACGGACATCGGCGGCGGTGCGTCCATCATGGGCACCCTCTCCGGGGGCGGCAAGCAGCGCATCACCCTGGGCGAGCGCTGCCTGCTGGGCGCCAACGCGGGCGTGGGCATCTCCCTGGGCGACGACTGCGTGGTCGAGGCCGGTCTCTACGTCACCGCGGGCACCCGGGTGTCCCTGCTCGACGCCGCCGCGGAGCCCCGCGTGGTCAAGGCCTCCGAGCTCTCGGGCGCCGACAACCTGCTGTTCCGCCGCAACTCGACCACCGGTGCGGTGGAGGCCCTGCCCCGCCGCAACGGCACCGTGGAGCTGAACGCGCAGCTGCACGCGAACTGACGCCGGCGGGCACCTTCACGCTGGGCGACGTGACCGGGCCCCGGTCAGAGGGCGAGCAGCCCCCGGTGAACGTGGCGCTCGCCCAGCCCCGCGGCGGTTGCCGACGCCGCCCGCTCCCGTCGGAGTCGCAGGGCTCCCCGCGGGGGTGCCGTGCGCGCGGACCGGCGCGAACGGCGTCGTGAGCCGCACACGGCCGGGTTCCCGGGAGACCGGGAGCCCGGCCGCGCGTGTGCGCCCCGGCGCACTGGATAGGGTGGTGACCATGAAGATTCTTGTCACCGGGGGAACCGGCTACATCGGCTCGCACACCGTCCTGGCCCTGCTGGAGGCGGGCCACGACGTGGTCGTGCTGGACAACCTCTCCAACTCCTCCCGCGCCTCGCTGGAGCGCGTCGCGGAGCTCGCCGGGCGGGACGTCACCGCGTTCGAGCGGGTGGACCTGCTGGACCGCGCGGGCCTGGACCGGGTGTTCCGGGAGCACCGGCCCGAGGCCGTGATCCACTTCGCCGGGCTCAAGGCCGTGGGCGAGTCCGCCGAAAAGCCCCTGTGGTACTACACGAACAACGTCTCCGGCACCGTGAACCTGCTGTGGGCCATGGAGGAGAACGACTGCCGCAGCATCGTGTTCTCCTCCTCCGCCACCGTGTACGGCGCGCCGGAGACGATGCCCCTGACCGAGAAGCTGTCCATGGACGCCCAGAACCCCTACGGGCGCACCAAGGAGCACATCGAGGACATGCTCGCGGACCTCGCCGCCTCGGACGAGCGCTGGTCCGTGGCGCTGCTGCGCTACTTCAACCCGGTGGGCGCCCACGAGTCCGGGCGGATCGGCGAGGACCCCTCGGGCATCCCCAACAACCTCATGCCGTTCGTGGCGCAGGTGGCCGTGGGACGGCGCGAGAAGCTCATGGTCTTCGGCGACGACTACCCCACCCCGGACGGCACCGGCGTGCGCGACTACATCCACGTGGTGGACCTCGCGGACGGCCACCTCAAGGCCCTGGACCGGATCAGCGAGGACCCGGGGGTGCACGTGTGGAACCTGGGCACCGGACGCGGCTACTCGGTGCTGGAGGTCCGCGAGGCGTTCCAGAAGGCCTCGGGCCGGGAGATCCCCTACGAGATCGCCCCGCGCCGCCCCGGCGACGCCGCCGTGTCCTACGCCGATCCCGCCTCGGCCCTCGCGGAGCTGGGCTGGTCCGCAGACCGCGACATCGACACGATGTGCCGGGACCACTGGAACTGGCAGAAGAACAACCCGAACGGCTACGAGGGCTGAGTCCCTCCCCCGGGCCCGACGCCGCCTACGCGCCGGTCCGGGGCAGGGGCGCCTTCGTGCGCACCGGCTGCCGGGCGCACACCCGGCAGCGTCCGACACGACACCGCACCAAGCCCCACGAGAACGCCGCCCCGGTCACCGAGAAGGTGACCGGGGCGGCGTCGTCAGCGCAGGGCGCTCAGCTGGTGGTGGGGTAGTGGCGCTCGCCCTCGCCCACGTAGAGCTGGCGGGGGCGGCCGATCTTGGTCTCCGGGTCCTCGATCATCTCGCGCCACTGGGCGATCCAGCCGGGCAGGCGGCCGATCGCGAAGAGCACGGTGAACATCTTCTCCGGGAAGCCCATGGCCTTGTAGATCAGACCCGTGTAGAAGTCCACGTTCGGGTAGAGCTTGCGCTCCACGAAGTAGTCGTCCGCGAGCGCCTTCTCCTCCAGGCCGATGGCCAGGTCCAGCAGCTCGTTGTTGCCGCCCATCTTGGCCAGGACGTCGTGCGCGTAGCCCTTGATGATGCGGGCGCGGGGGTCGTAGTTCTTGTAGACACGGTGCCCGAAGCCCATGAGGCGGACGCCGTCCTCCTTGTTCTTGACCTTCTCCATGAACTCGTCCGCGGAGAGCCCACGGTTCTGGATCTGGTCCAGCATGGCCAGCACGGCCTCGTTGGCGCCGCCGTGCAGCGGGCCGTAGAGGGCGTTGATGCCCGCAGAGACGGACGCGAACATGTTGGCGTGGGAGGAACCCACCAGGCGCACCGTGGAGGTGGAGCAGTTCTGCTCGTGGTCCGCGTGCAGCATGAAGAGGATGTCCAGCGTCTTGGCGACCACGGGATCCACCTCGTAGTCCTCGGCGGGCACACCGAAGCACATGCGCAGGAAGTTCTCCGCGTAGTTGAGGTTGTTGTGGGGGTACAGCTGCGGCTCGCCCACGGACTTCTTGTACGCGTACGCCGCCAGGGTGGGAACCTTTGCGAGCAGGCGGATGGTGGAGATCTCCACGTGCTCCTTGTTGAACGGGTCCAGGGAGTCCGAGTAGAACGTGGACAGCGCGGACACGGCCGAGGACAGCACGGGCATGGGGTGCGCGGAGCGGGGGAAGCCGTTGAAGAACATCTTGATGTCCTCGTGCACCATGGTGTGCGTGGTGATCCGGTGCTGGAAGTCCTCGTACTGCTCACGCGTGGGAAGCTCGCCGTAGATCAGCAGGTAGGCGGTCTCCAGGAAGTTGGAGTGCTCCGCGAGCTCCTCGATGGGGTAGCCGCGGTAGCGCAGGATGCCCTGGGCGCCGTCGATGTAGGTCACCGTGGAGCGCGTGTTCGCGGTGTTCACGAACCCGGGGTCGAAGCTGACGTTGCCGGTCTCCTTGAGCAGCGAGCCGATGCCGTAGCCCTTGTTGCCCTCGGTCACCTCCAGCACGGGGAGGTCCAGGGTCTTGTCCTTGTCGTAGCTCAGTTCCACCTTGCCGGTGTTCTTCTTGGCCTCTGCCATGGTGAGTCCTTCACGGTTTTCTCGGGTGTTCCGCTGATCGGTGTGTACTCGCATGCCGCCACACCGTCGTGGCGGCGGGAGGGCACGGACACCGGACGGGACACGGTGTGATCCTGCTCCAACCTACTCGCTAGTGCGATCCTGATTCCACTTGCCCCGGCGCGCGGGGCCCCCTCAGACCGCCCGTTCCAGGCGCTGCACGGCCGCGGCCATGCGCTCGTCCGTGGCGGTCAGGGACAGCCGGACGAAGCCGTGCCCGGCCTCGCCGTAGAACGTCCCGGGGCCCACCACGATGCCCAGGCGGGCGAAGCGCTCCACAGTGGTCCAGGTGTCCTCCCCCGCCGAGCCCCACAGGTACAGCCCCGCCTCGGAGTGCTCGACGCTCAGCCCGAACGCCTCCACCGCGGGCTTCAGGGCGGCACGACGCTGCCGGTACAGGCTCTTCTGCGCGGCCACGTGGGCAGTGTCCCCCAGGGCCACGCGCATGGCCTCCTGCACGGGGTAGGCCACGATCATCCCCGCGTGCTTGCGGGAGTTGATCAGGGACGGCATGAGCGCGGGGTCTCCGGCGAGGAACGCGGCGCGGTAGCCGGCCAGGTTCGACTGCTTGGACAGGGAGTAGGCGCTGAACAGCAGGGACATGTCCCCGCCGCTGACCCGCGGGTCCAGCACGGAGGGCACGGGCTCCCCGCCCTCCGCAGGATCCCACGCTCCCCAGCCCAGCTCGGCGTAGCACTCGTCGGAGACCACTACGGCACCCTGCGCGCGCGCCTGGTCCACGAGCTCACGCAGCGAGGCGGCGTCGCGCACGATGCCCGTGGGGTTGCCCGGAGAGTTGACCCACACCATGCGCACGCGAGCGCGCACGGAGGGTTCCAGCTCGTCGAGGGAGTCGGCGGCCACGGACTCGGCGCCCGCGAGCCGCGCACCGATGTCGTAGGTGGGGTACGCCACCACGGGACGCACCACCACGTCGCCGGGACCGAGACCCAGCAGCAGGGGCAGCCACGCCACGAGCTCCTTGGAGCCCACGGTGGGCATCACGGCGTCCGGGTCCAGCCCGGGAACACTGCGGCGCTCGGCGTACCACGCGGCCACGGCCTCCCGCAGCGCGGGCGTGCCGTGCGTGGTGGGGTAGCCGGGGGCGTCCGCGGCGGCGGCCAGGGCGTCCTGGACCACGAGCGGTGTGGGATCCACGGGGGTGCCGATGGACAGGTCCACCACACCGTCCGGGTGCTGCTGCGCGAGCTCCCGGTACGGGGCCAGCGCGTTCCACGGGTAGTCGGGCAGGTCCAGGCCGAAGCCGCGCCGCTCGCTCACCGGATCAGTCCTGGTTCTGCGGGGGCAGAGCGGCGATCAGCGGGTGGTCCTTGTGGGTGTTGCCGAGCTTCGCGGCCCCGCCCGGGGAGCCGAGGTCGTCGAAGAACTCCACGTTGGCCTTGTAGTACTCGGCCCACTCCTCGGGGGTGTCGTCCTCGTAGTAGATGGCCTCCACGGGGCACACGGGCTCGCACGCACCGCAGTCCACGCACTCGTCGGGGTGGATGTAGAGCGTGCGCTCACCCTCGTAGATGCAGTCCACGGGGCACTCCTCCACGCATGCCTTGTCCTTGACGTCCACGCAGGGCTGAGCAATCACGTAAGTCACGGGTGACGGACCTTTCCTTCTGTTCCCAAGTTGTCGTTCATTCTAGCGACGGGCTCCCGACGCTACCGCGCCCGCTGACGCACGAGCCAACGGCCCGTCACAATCACGGAGCACATGACGGCGGCGAAGACCACCACGAACCACAGGATGCCCACGATGCCGATCGGGGCCTGCCACGTGGTGACCACCAGTGCGGAGCCCTCCCGCAGGTACGCCCCGGCCCACGCGATCACGTAGGTCACGAGCCCGGGCACCGCCGCGGCCCACACCCGCCGGGTGGAGGTGCCGCACCACACGCTCGCGCTGAGCAGCAGCGCACCGGAGAACACGAGTCCCCACGGCAGCCACCACCCACCCAGGTACCAGATGCCCCCGTGCAGCGCCGTGGCCAGCGCCCCGGCCAGCACGCCCGTGAGCACGGCGGTCAGCACCGACGACGCCGTTCCCGGCCGTTCGCGGACTGCTCCGGTCCCCGCGGGGTCACCGGGTGCGACGGTTTCCCCGTCGATGTCCACCCCGCCAGGGCGCGCGGCCGAGGTGCCGTGCGTGGTCGCGGTGGTTGTGCCGTCCATGCGTCCCGTGACGGCACGCTCCGAGGACCCGGCGGGCACCTGGTCGGCTGGCCCGGTGCGTGCCTGGTCGGCCGCCCAGGGCGCGGCGCGGCGCGGGGTGTCCTGCCCGCTCATGCCGGGTCCCCTCGCAGCAGCCGGAAGGTCTCCGTGGCACTGAAGGTCTGGGGCACGCCGTTGGACATCGTGTACGAGGGATCGGCGGGGTCCTGCGCGAGCACGATCTGCGTGGCGTGCGCGGCCATGGCGGCGCGCTTGACCGCGAGGTTCCCGTGGATCGCGGCCTGGGGACGCGCATCCGCGGGGTCCACCTCGGACTCGATCCCCCACGTCAGGGGCACGCCCCACGGGGGGTACTCGGCGTCGTCGGACGCGGCGGCCCCCTCGACCGCGTGCACGGTGATCCGGTGGGTGGCCACGTGGTCGGGGTGGCCGTAGCCGCCGTCGTCCGCGTAGCTGACCACGGCGTGGGGCCGCAGCGCCCGGATGGCGGCGGCCACGTGGGCCGCGGCCTCCTCCGGGTCCGCGGCCGTCAGAGCGGCCGGGGACACGTCCGCGGCCGGCTGGGCGAAGCCGTCGGGGCCCCAGCTCATGCCGGAGTCCACGTACTTCCCCGCACCGTTGGCGAAGCCCACGGAGGCGTCCAGCGCGGGGGGCTCCCCCGCGTAGAACCGGTCGGTGAGACCCATGGCGGCCGCGGCGTCGTCGAGCTCGGAGATCCGGTACAACCCCAGGGCGGTGCCGTCCGTGTCCGGGCAGCCCGGCTGGCCCACCTCGAGGTGGCGCAGCGCGGGCGGGATGACCTCCCCACGCTCACCGCGCGTCATGGTCAGCAGCACCGTGGTGGCCCCCAGGCCGCTGTAGTGGCCCATGGTGGCCGCGGTGTTGATCGCCTCGTCGTCCGGGTGGGCGTGCACGAACAGCAGACGCGCCCGGGCGGGGTCCACGCCCGCGGGCAGCAGCGTGTCCGCCGCGCCCGCGATGGCGTGTCCCCCGCCCGGGTACTTCGGGTCGACCACGATCAGGCGCGGGCCCGCTGACGGGCGACCTTGAGCCGCTCGTTGGCGTCCAGGACCACCTTGCGGATGCGGATGGCCTCCGGGGTGACCTCCACGCACTCGTCCTCGCGAGCGAACTCGAGGCACTCCTCGAGCGTGAGCTTGCGCGGCGGGGTGAGGTTCTCGAACGTCTCCGAGGAGGCCGCACGCATGTTGGTGAGCTTCTTCTCCTTGGTGATGTTCACGTCCATGTCGTCCGCACGGGAGTTCTCGCCCACGATCATGCCCTCGTACACCTCGGAGGTGGGCTCCACGAAGAACGAGCCGCGCTCCTGCAGGTTGATCATGGCGAACGGGGTCACCACGCCGGCGCGGTCCGCGACCATGGAGCCGTTGGTGCGGTACTCGATCTCCCCGGCCCACGGCTCGTAGCCGTCTGCGTAGGAGGAGGCGATGCCCGCGCCGCGGGTGTCCGTGAGGAACCTGGTGCGGAAGCCGATCAGGCCGCGGGAGGGAACCTTGAACTCCATGCGCACCCAGCCGGTGCCGTGGTTGCTCATGCCCTCCATGCGGCCCTTGCGCCCGGCCATCAGCTGCGTGACCGCACCCAGGTACTCCTCGGGGACGTCGATGGTCATGTGCTCGTAGGGCTCGTGGACCTTGCCGTCCACGGTCTTGGTGACCACCTGGGGCTTGCCCGCGGTGAGCTCGAAGCCCTCGCGGCGCATCTGCTCCACCAGGATGGCCAGCGCGAGCTCGCCACGGCCCTGGACCTCCCACGCGTCCGGACGCTGGGTGGGGAGGATCTTCAGCGAGACGTTGCCGATCAGCTCCTTGTCCAGACGGTCCTTGACCTGGCGGGCCGTGACCTTGGCGCCCTTGACGCGCCCGGCCAGCGGGGAGGTGTTGATGCCGATGGTCATGGAGATCGCGGGATCGTCCACGGTGATCAGGGGCAGCGGCTCCGGGTTCTCCAGGTCCGTGAGGGTCTCACCGATGGTGATGTCCTCGATGCCCGCCACGGCCACGATCTCACCGGGGCCGGCGCTCTCCGCGGGCACGCGGTCCAGGCCCCTGGTGGCCAGCAGCTCGGAGATCCGCACGCTCTTGATGGTGCCGTCCTGGCGCGCCCAGGCCACGGTCTGGCCCTTCTTGAGGGTGCCGTTGAAGATGCGCAGCAGCGCGAGACGGCCCAGGAACGGGGAGGCGTCCAGGTTGGTCACGTGGGCCTGCAGCACGCCCTCGGGGTCGTAGGACGGCGCCGGGATGTGCTCGATGATGGTCTTGAACAGCGGCTCGAGGTCCTCGTTGTCCGGCAGCTCGCCGTTGGCGGGCTGGTCCGTGGAGGCACGCCCGGCCTTGCCGGAGGCGTAGACCACGGGGACGTCCAGCACGGCGTCCAGGTCCAGGTCCGGGTTGTCCTCGGCGATGTCCGAGGCCAGGCCCAGCAGCAGGTCCATGGTGTCGGAGACGACCTCTTCGATGCGGGCATCGGGGCGGTCCACCTTGTTGACCACCACGATCACGGGCAGCTTGGCCTCGAGGGCCTTGCGCAGCACGAAGCGGGTCTGGGGCAGCGGGCCCTCGGAGGCGTCCACGAGCAGCACCACGCCGTCCACCATGGACAGGCCGCGCTCCACCTCGCCGCCGAAGTCCGCGTGGCCCGGGGTGTCGATCACGTTGATGGTGATGGTCTCGCCGTTCGCGGCGGGGCCGTCGTAGAACACCGTGGTGTTCTTGGCGAGGATGGTGATGCCCTTCTCGCGCTCCAGGTCGCCGGAGTCCATGACCCGCTCCTCGACCTCTCCGTGGCTGGAGAACGCGTGCGTCTGCTGGAGCATGGCGTCGACGATGGTGGTCTTGCCGTGGTCAACGTGGGCCACGATGGCCACGTTGCGCAGATCGGCGCGCTGGGCGGTGGTTTCAGACATACACAGTTCTCTCTTCGCGAGTTGAGGCAGAGGGGATCGTGGTGATTCTACTCCCCTCCGTCTGCACGCCCGCGCACGCGTGATGCATCTCTCCGACGACGCCGCCGCCCCGCCCGCCGCACGCGCGCGCCGGTCACCACGTCGCCCCGCCCGCCGTCGCGTGGCCCTCCGGCGCGTGGCGCCGCCCGCGGGGAGCCATGGCAGTGCCCGCGGGCGACGACGCCGCTCAGCCCAGCAGCTCGGGCCGCTCGCGCCGGCGTCCCAGCACGTGCTCGTCCACGAACGCGAGCACGGTCTCGTACCACGTGCGCGCGTTGGCGGGCTTGAGGATCCAGTGCCCCTCGTCCGGGTAGTAGAGGAAGCGGTGGCCCTCGACCCGGGTGCGCTGCTGCAGGTCCGCCCACAGCTCGATGCCCTGGGAGATCGGCACGCGGTAGTCCTTGTCCCCGTGGATCACCAGCAGCGGGACCTCGATGCGCTCCGCGAACCGGTGCGGCGAGTACGTGGCGGCCTGGGAGGGTCCCATGGCCTCGCGCCACTGCGTGTTGTCCGTGGTGGCGCCCATGGTGTCCAGGTTCCACAGGGAGGCGTGCGTGACGATGCAGCGGAACCGGTCCCCCGTCTGCGTGGCCACCCAGTTGGCCATGTACCCGCCGTAGGACCCGCCCATCAGGGCCTGCCGCTGCGGGTCGATGTCCGGGCGTTCGGTGGCGGCCTCGGTCAGGGCCATGACGTCCGTGAACGGCGCCCCGCCCAGCTCCTGCTGACCGCGGTCGATCATGGCCTGGCCGTAGCCCGTGGAGATCGCCGGGTCCGGCAGCAGCACCGCGTAGCCCGCGGCCACGAACGGCCACGGGTTCCAGCGCCAGCTCCACTGGTTGTTGGAGCCCCAGGGCCCGCCGTGGACGGACACGAGCAGGGGGTGGGGTGCGGCGTCGTCGTCCGCGTGCGGCAGGGCGAGCCACGCGCGGACCTGTGTGCCGTCCTCACCGGTGGCGGTGACCTCCTCGACCCGGCCCGGCACGGTGTCCTCGGGGACGAGCCCGGCCACCGGTGCGGGCTCCTGCGCGCCCGTCAAGGGCCACCGCACGAGCTCGGAGGGGTGCGTGTAGCTCGCGCGCAGCCCCACGATCTGCTCCCCCGCCGGTGCCACCGCCGAGTACGTCCAGTCCTGGTCCGCGCCCCCGGCGATGGTCTCCACGCGGGTTCGCCCACCCCGCGGGCAGTGCACCCGCAGCACGATGCCGCGGCCGCGGTGGTCGGAGGTGCACACGAAGCTCTCGTCGTCGATCCACCGGGGCTCCTGCGCCCAGTGATCGTCCGCGGGCACCACCTCGGTCTCCTCGCCGCTCGCGACGTCGTGCAGCCACACGGACACCGCCATGCTCACGCCCTCGCGCCACAGCCGCTGGCGCCCGAGCAGCACGCGCGTTCCGTCCGGGCTCACGGCCGCGGGCGCCCACATCTCCGCCTCGTCGGTGTCGTGCAGCAGGACGGCCTCGTCCCCGTGCTCGGGTGCCACCGGCAGCCGCCACAGCTGCGAGCGCTGCGTGCCCGCGGGCAGCAGCGTGGAGATCTCCGCGAGCACCCAGGTGCCGTCCGGGGCCACCGAGAACTCGCCCAGCCGCCCCTCCGGCAGCTCGACCCGGTGCACGGAGGCCGCCGGGTCCGCGCCCTCGGCCACGGCCGCGGTGTCCAGGAACCACAGTGCGTCGTCCGCGGCGGGGAGGTCGTGGTCCCAGTACCGGAACGGGGCACTGTCGTAGAGGATCCCGCTCACACCGGTCTCGTCGCGGCGGTCGTGGATCTCGCGGTTGCGCGCGAACTCGTCCTGCGCGCCGCGCGCCGCGGGGTACAGACCGGAGACGAAGAACAGCCGGTCCCCGCCGAGCTCGAGGCTCGAGATCCCCTCCGGGGCGTCCAGGACCATGCGCGCCTCGCCGTGCTCGGGCAGCAGCCACAGCCGCGTGCGCTTGTCCTCGTCACCGGCCACGGGCCGCTCGCTGGTGAACCACACCGCGCCCGACGCCCCCGGGCGCACCTCCTGCACGCCGTGGTCCCCGTGGGTCAGCTGCACGGGCGCACCGTCCCGGGGCACTGCCCACGGGTGGGTGACGTAGCGCTTGCCGTCGGAGGAGAGCTCCTGCCGCAGGGCGAGCACGGGTCCGTCCCGGTGCGCCACCAGGCCGGTCAGTCGGGGAACGGTCACGAGCTGCTCGGGGAGCGAGTAACGGGAAGTCATGTGTCGTACATTACAGACGGCCGCACCCGCCCGCGGTCCTCGCGGGCCCGCCCACCGCGCTACCGTGACCCAGGATCCCCACCACCGAGCAGCGAGGAGCGCACGGCATGAGCACGCAGAAGGGCACCCTGGGCTGGGCCCTGCGGGTCACCGTGCCCGTGGCCATGGGGTACCTGCCCCTGGGAATGGCCTTCGGCGCGTACTCGGTGTCCCTGGGCTTCGCGCCCTACCTCGCTCCGCTGACCGCCCTGGTGGTCTTCGCCGGGTCCATCGAGTTCCTGCTGGTGGGGCTCGTGGCCGCCGGGGCCGGATTGGCGCAGATCGCCGTGACCACCCTGCTGGTCAACGCGCGCCACGTGTTCTACGGCTTCTCCTACCCCACGCACCTGCTGCGCTCCCCGTTCGCGAAGTTCTACGGGCCCTACGCGCTCACGGACGAGGCCTACGCCCTGATCAACAGCGGGGTGCACCCCACCACCCAGCACCAGCTGCTGCTGGTCCAGGGGGTCTCACACTTCTACTGGGTGCTCGGCGCGGCCGTGGGCGCCCTCGCCGGCGGGCTCGTCCCGGAGTCCTTCGACGGGTTCGACTTCGCCCTCACCGGCCTGTTCGCCCTGCTCTTCGTGGGTGCCATCACCGCCGCGACCCAGCGGGTCAAGATCCTCGCGGCCGCCCTGCTCTCCATCGGCGTGGGCCTGCTGCTGCCGCGCAGCATCTTCCTGCTGGGCGCCATGCTCTGCTACGCCGTGCTGTGCGTCCTGATGGTGCGGCATCCGCGCCGGGGCACGACGCCGCGCGGTGCCGAGAGCGGGGCGTGACGTGATCGCCGCCCTGCTCGTGTGCGCCGCCGTGACGTTCGCCCTGCGCTTCCTCCCCATGCAGGTGGCCCACCGCTACCGGGACCGCGAGGACCTCCGGGAACTCTCCACGCTGCTGCCTGCCGGACTCATGCTGATCCTCGTGGCCTACACGCTGCTGGAGGCGGACTCCGGGGTGCAGCTGAGCCGGCTCGTCCTCGCCGCGGTCGTGGCCGTGCTGGTGAACCTGGGCTCCAGGAACTTCCTGCTGGGCTTCCTCGCGGGCTTTGCGGCTTACTCCCTGAGCGGGCTGGCACTGGGCTGAATAGGAAAAGAACTGTTTTCCTAATAGCGCAAGCGGCCAATTTTTTTACTGAGGCACGCCTTACCGGGATTAGAAAACAATGCCGTGCCGTAAGGTAAAACTTACTAGCCAACGATCAAAACTGCCTTTAGTGTTCTTTTCAACACGACCGACAGTACGAGCACCCCTCGAGTCACAGGAGAAGATCATGGCCACTCTCACCGCTGTTTCCGCCTGCACCGCCACCGGCTGCGCCTTCAACGACAACGGCTGCACCGCGCCCGCCATCACGGTGGGCGGCCAGGGCGCCACCGCGTCCTGCACCACGTTCATCTCCCTCGACGCCCGCGGCGGGCTGCCCACGGCCAACGGCCAGGTGGGTGCGTGCCAGCGCCTCGAGTGCGCACACAACAAGGACCTGCTGTGCACCGCCTCCTCCATCGAGGTCACCGCGGACGCCAACTGCAGCAGCTACGAGGCCGAGTAGGCCGTTCTGCGCCGGAGCACTCCGGCGCCCCCGGTCCCAGGACCTCACCCATGACGAAAGACCGCGGATCTGCCGATCCACGGTCTTTCGTCATTTTCCCTGCTGCCCGGTGGACACCGGACTCAGGCGGCCACACCCGCCCCGAGCAGGGTGGACACACTCGCCGTGAGCCCCTCCGGGGACGTGCGCCCCCGCTCGAACGGCACGAAGTAGACACTGGTCACCCGTGCGCCGTGGCGCAGCACGGTGATCCCGGTGAGGTCCACGTCCACGATGAAGTCCCGCTCCACCGTGTGGGCGCAGCCACCCGTGGACGGCTTCTGCGTGAGCAGGTGCGCGGGGATCCAGCCGTTCTCAGCGGCATCGCACAGACCCGCCAGGTCCACGCGATCCACGTCCATGGCGGCGTCCAGACCCGAGGACTCCACCTCGCGGCACACGTCACCCGGTGCGGCCCCGATCGTGCCGTGGTGCACCACCAGTTCCCGCTGCTCCACCGGCGTGACCCCGGACCCGTCGTGGAGCACCACGCGCTCGGCCTCGAGCACGGCCAGCCGCCCGTTCGGGGCCCCGGCCACGGCCGCCACGAGCTCGGGGATCTCCCCCGTGCCCACGAGCAGCTCCGCGTCCAGCGGGTCCAGCCACTCCAGCCGCGCGAGCAGGTGCGCGCTCGCCGCCACGATGCGCACGTCCGGCTCCGGGGCCACCTTGGTGACGTCCATGCGAACCTCCACCGGCTCGCCGGTGACGAGCACCGCGGGATCCATCTCCTGCGGGTCCACGGTGACCGCGAGGACCAGTTCCCCGCTGCGGGTGAGGCCATGCGCCACCGAGTCCAGCACGGGCTGGCCCGGTACGCGGTACGCCACCACCTGGGCCTCACCGGCACCCGAGAGCATCCGGTGGGCGAGGGAGACAGCACGCTCCCGCACCCCCGTCCGTGCCCCGCTGTTGCTTGGACCCACGACCGCCCCGCTCTCCTCGACTTCGAAACTTAGGAAAGCCTAACCTCCGCCGGGGCCCGAACGGAAGCCGAAACGGGCAATTTGGTCAGATTTTTCTGACCTAAATGGGCGTGGTGCTCGTCACGTGCGTTCCGATAGCATCGCAGGATGCTGACGAGTACCCGCCACCGCTCCGCATCCGCCGCGCGCACGTCACTGGCGCTGGGGGCCGCTGCGCTGCTCGTGCTCGCGGGTTGCTCCTCGCCCTCCGAGAGCCCCGGCACCCCGGCGGCGAGCGGAGAAGCCGGCGGGGCGGCGTCGTCATCCGCGCAGGGCGGGGCCACGCACCCGAGCGGACCGGGGAAGGGACCCGAGTGCCCGGAGGACACGTGCATGAGCCTCGCGGTCTCCGGGGACCTGCTGCTGCACGAGGGGCTGTGGAGCCGTTTCGCGGTGGACCCCGCCACGCACGACGGCGCGAACTTCGACTTCGCTCCCCTGTTCGCGCACCAGAAGCCCTACCTCGCGAACGCGGACGTGGCGGTGTGCCAGGCGGAGACGCCCGTGGCCCGGGCCGGCGGTCCGTACACGGCCTACCCGGAGTTCAACGTGCCCCCGGAGATCCTGCGGGCCGCGAAGGACGCCGGCTACGACGCCTGCACGTCCGCGAGCAACCACGCGGTGGACCAGGGCGTCGAGGGCGTGGAGCGCACCATCTCCACCATGGACGCCGCGGGGCTGCAGCACACGGGCAGCTACGCGAGCGAGCGGGACGCCGAGCAGCCCATGATCGTGGACACGCCCACCGGCCGGCTGGCGGTGGTCACGGGCACCAACAGCCTCAACGAGAAGCCCCAGGACACCCCGTGGCGCATCGACCGTCTGCGGGACGGCGCGGACCCGCGGATCGGCAAGGACACCGCACGGGCGGACGTGGACCACGCGGTGGCGCAGGCGCGCAGGGCCCGCGAGCAGGGCGCGGACGTGGTGGTGGCTGCCATGCACTCGATCATCGAGTACACGGACACCGCGGACGAGTACCAGCAACGCACCGCGCACGCGCTCGCGGACTCCGGGGCCTTCGACGCCGTGTACGGCCACGGTTCCCACAGTGTGCAGCCGGTGGAGAACCACCACGGCACGTGGATCGTCTACGGGGTGGGCAACAACGTGACGGAGACCGCCCCGCCCGTGAACGAGAGCAACAACCAGGGGATCCTGGCCCGGTTCCAGTTCGCCCGCGGCGGGGACGGGACGTGGCGCGTGAGCGACCTCGCGTGGGCCCCGAGCTCCAACACCCGGGGTGGGGACTACGCGTGGTGCCCCGTGGCGTCGGACGCCCCCGCGGGCGTGTGCCGCTCGCAAGCCGAGGACCGCGCGATCCGCGAGCGCATCGCGGGCATCGTCTCCACCGGCTCCGCCCGGGAGCACGGGCTGCACGAGTGGAAGCTCAGCGAGGACCGCGCGGGCTGACCCCCGGGCACCCCTGAACCCGCTCGGGCACCCTGGACCCCTGCGGGCGCCCGGGCGCTTTTCCATCCCCACCCGCGCCCGCTGGTCCGGTGGTGTCGCGTCCATGGGTCCGCCTCCGAGCGGGGGCGCCTTGTCCAGCCGGCCGACAGGAGGGGCGCGTCCCTGGGTCCGCCTCCGAGCACTGCACACCACTGGCGCGGCCCACCGCCCGGCCGGCCGGCTGGGCAGGTGTAACGCTCGTGGAACCGGACCGGCCCGGCTCCCTGTGCGGGGAGCCGGGCCGTTGCCGACAGGAGCGCGAGGGCGTCAGCCCTGCACGCCGAGCTTCTCCAGGATGATCTGGCGCACGCGACCGGCGTCCGCCTGACCGCGCGTGGCCTTCATGACGGGTCCGATCAGGGCGCCCACGGCCTGCACCTTGCCGCCCTTGATCTTCTCCACGACGTCCGGCATCTGGGCCATGGCGTCGTCCACCGCGGTGGACAGGGCGCCGTCGTCGGAGACGACCGCGAGGCCGCGGGCCTCCACGACCTCCGCGGGGGTGCCCTCGCCCTCGACCACGAAGCCGAGGACCTTCTTGGCCAGCTTGTCGTTGATCTTGCCCTCGGAGATCAGACCGTCCAGTTCCACCACGTGGGCGGGGGTCACGGGCAGCTCGGCGATCTCCACCTCGCGCTGCTTGGCCAGGCGGGCGATCTCGCCCATCCACCACTTGCGGGCCACCGCCGCGGTGGCACCCGCCGCGATGGTCTGCTCGATCTGGTCCAGCACGCCCGCGTTCACCACGTCCCGGAACTCCTCGTCCGAGTAGCCCCAGTCCGCCTTGAGCCGCTTGCGGCGCTCGGCGGGCGGCTCGGGCAGCGTGGCCCGGATCTCCTCGATCCACTCCGCGGTGGTCACCACGGGCACGAGGTCAGGCTCGGGGAAGTAGCGGTAGTCGTCCGCGTCCGACTTGGGACGGCCCGCGGTGGTGGAGCGGGTGTCCTCGTGCCAGAAGCGGGTTTCCTGCGTGACCTTCTCCCCGGCGGAGAGCACCGCGGCGTGGCGCTGGATCTCGTAGCGCACGGTGCGCTCGACGGCGCGCAGGGAGTTCACGTTCTTGGTCTCGGAGCGCGTGCCGAATTCCGTGGCGCCCTTGGGCATCAGGGAGACGTTCGCGTCGCAGCGCACGTTGCCGCGCTCCATGCGGGCGTCCGAGATGCCGAGGTTCTTCACGATCTCGCGGATCGCGGCCACGTAGGCGCGGGCCAGTTCCGGCGCCCGCTCCCCCGCACCCTCGATGGGCTTGGTGACGATCTCGATCAGGGGCACGCCGGCGCGGTTGTAGTCCACCAGGGAGTACTGGGCGTTCTGGATGCGCCCGGCGTCACCGCCCATGTGCGTCAGCTTCCCGGCGTCCTCCTCCATGTGGGCGCGCTCGATCTCCACCCGGAACTCCGTGCCGTCCTCCAGCTCCAGGTCCAGGTAGCCCTCGTACGCGATGGGCTCGTCGAACTGGGAGGTCTGGAAGTTCTTGGGCGTGTCCGGGTAGAAGTAGTTCTTGCGGGCGAAGTGGCACTTCTCGGCGATCGAGCAGTTCAGCGCGAGGCCCAGCTTGATCGCGGACTCCACGGCCTTGCCGTTGACCACGGGCAGCACACCGGGCAGCCCCAGGGACACCGGGGTGGTGTTGGTGTTGGGCTCGTCCCCGAACACGTTGGGGGCGGCGTCGAACATCTTGGTCCTCGTGTTCAGCTCCACGTGCACCTCGAACCCCAGCACGGGGTCGAAGCGCTCGAGGGCCTCCTCGAAGGACAGCACGTCCTGGCTCATCACTTGCCTCCCTGCGCGGCGGTGGCCGCAAAGTCACGAACGGTCCCGGCCACGTCCCCGCGGTGCTGCCACAGCGGGCCGCCCCACTGCTCGGCGAGTAGCCGCTCGAGCCCCGCACCGGCGCGGTACACGCGGGCGTCCTCGCGGGCCGGTGCCATGAACTGGATGCCCACGGGCAGCCCGTCCTCCGGTGCCAGCCCACCGGGCAACGAGATCGCGGGGATCCCGGCCAGATTGGTGGGGATCGTGGCGATGTCGTTGAGGTACATCCGCATGGGGTCCGCGGACTCGTCCACGCCGCCGATGTCGAACGCGGTGGTGGGGGCGGTGGGCGAGATCAGCACGTCGGCCGTCTCGAACGCCGCCGCGAAGTCGCGCTGCACCAGGGTGCGCACCTGCTGGGCCGAGCCGTAGTAGGCGTCGTAGTACCCGGCGGACAGCGCGTACGTGCCCAGGATGATGCGGCGCTTGACCTCGTCCCCGAAGCCCGCGGCGCGCGAGGCGCCCATGACCTTCTCGATGGTCGGCGTGCCCTCGGGCGTGACGCGCAGACCGAAGCGGACGCCGTCGTACTTCGCCAGGTTGGAGGAGACCTCGGAGGACATGATCAGGTAGTAGGCGCCCAGCGCGTACTGGAAGTTGGGGGTCTCCACCTCCACGATCTCCGCGCCGGCACCGCGCAGCAGCTCGAGGGACTCCTCGAAGCGCTGCTGCACGCCGGCCTGGAAGCCCTCGCCCGTGAGCTGCTTGACCACGCCCACGCGCAGGCCCTTGAGCCCGCCGTCCGCAGCACCGGCCCGTGCGGCCTGCGCGTAGCCGCCCACGGGATCCGGCAGCGAGGTGGAGTCCGCGGGGTCGTGGCCGCCCACGACCTCGTGCAGCAGGGCGGCGTCGAGCACCGTGCGCGAGCACGGGCCCACCTGGTCCAGCGAGGACGCCATGGCGATCACGCCGTAGCGGGAGACCGAGCCGTAGGTGGGCTTCACGCCCACGGTGCCGGTCACGGCGGCGGGCTGGCGGATGGAGCCGCCGGTGTCCGTGCCCAGGGCCAGCGGAGCCTGGAACGCGGAGACCGCCGCAGCCGAGCCGCCCCCGGAGCCGCCGGGGATCTTGGTCAGGTCCCACGGGTTGCGGGTGGGTCCGAACGCGGAGTGCTCCGTGGAGGAGCCCATGGCGAACTCGTCCAGGTTGGTCTTGCCCAGGATGGGCATCCGGGCCGCGCGCAGCTTGCGTGTCACGGTGCCGTCGTAGGGGCTCATGAAGCCCTCGAGCATCCGGGAGGCCGCCGTGGTGGGCTGGCCCTTGGTGACGATGAGGTCCTTGACCGCGACCGGCACACCGGCCAGCTCGGGCAGCTCCTCGCCCTTCGCGCGGGCCTCGTCCACCTCGCGGGCGACGCGCAGCGCCTCTTCGGTGTTGCGGTGCAGGAAGGCGTTCAGCCCGTCCGTGCCGCGGGAACGGTCCTCGGTGTCCAGTGCCGCGCCGTCCGTGGCGTCGATCTGGTCCAGGTGCGCCTGCACGGCCTCCACCGAGGACACCTCACCGGAGGCCACCTTCGCCGCGAGATCGGCGGCGGAGAGTTCGATGATCTGCTCGCTCATGCTCACTCACCGTCCAGGATCGCGGGAACACGGAACTTGCCGTCCTGGCTGTCCGGGGCGTTGAGGAGGGCCTCCTCCTGGGTGAGCATCTCGCCCACCACGTCCTCGCGGAAGACGTTCTGCAGCGGCAGCGGGTGGCTCGTGGCGGGGACGTCGGGCCCGGCGGCCTGGCTGACGGAGGCCACGGAGGAGACGATGAGCTCGAGCTCGCCGGCCACCCGGGCCAGCTCCTCGTCCGTCATCTCGATCCGCGCCAGCTCCGCCAGATGTGCCACCTGTTCGCGATCGATCGCAGACATGCATGCTCCTGGGATTGCTGTGAGTGGTTCCGATCCAGTCTAGCGAGCGCCTACCCTGGATTGAGCACACCCCTCACTCCCCGAAGGAGACCCCCTCCGTGGCCCAGCCCTCCGCACACTCCTCACGACGCCGCTCCACGCCTTCCCGGGGCACGTCCCGGATGACGAAGGCGGAGGCCGCCCGCGCCCGGGCCGACCACGACAACGCCTGGCGCCAGTGGGTCTCGGACGCGGCCGTGGAGGCGGTGGACACCGCACTGAGCCACGTGCAGGCGGTCGTGGAGGACCAGGTCGTGCAGTACGGCGCGTTCCCCGCGTTCCTGGTCACGGGCCGCAAGGACGGCGAGTTCGAGCTCGACTCCGTGGACCCCGAGGGCCTGTCCCCCGAGGAGATCCTGGACTCCCTGCGCGCCACCGCCCGGGAGAAGGCCCCCAGCATCCTGGTGGCCGCCCTGGCCTACCCGGCCACCCTCCCGGACCGCTCCGGGGCCACCGCCGTGATCGCCGAGGTGGAGCACCGCGAGCGGCTGAGCCTGGAAGTGGTGCAGGAGTACCAGGCCGTGGAGGCCAAGGGGCGCACGTTCGTGAACTTCGACGACCCACACACGGACCGTGCGGAGCCGTGGCTGTTCGGGGTCAGGGACTGAGCCCCTCCCCCGGGAACCTCACCAGGCAGGCAGCTCGGGCAGCGCTCCCCCGCTGCGCACGCCCTCGGTCCTGCCGCGGGCCAGCCAGCCCAGCAGCGCCACGCGGTCCCCGGTGACCAGCTGACCGCCGTCACCGACCACCCACTCGTCGTGCTCGGTGGTGCGCAGCGTCATCCCGGGTGCGCCCTTGGCCCGCATGGTCCGCACCGCGCCCTCCAGGGTGTCGAGCACCGACTGCGGGTCCGCGTCCGCGAGGGTCCACGAGGTGTCGAGGTCGTCGTGGTGCATCACGAGCTCCGCGACGCGCACGGACGGGATGGCGGCCGCGGTGATGGGCTTGCCGTGCAGGTCCAGGTCCGTGACCCGCAGCGGACCGGCCAGGCGCTCGCACTGCCGGGCGAAGTGGGCGGCGTTGTCCGCCGAGCGCCGCAGCAGCTGCTCCCGCGGCAGCGCGGCGAGCTCGTCGATCTCGGCGTCCCGCAGCTCCCGGGACGTGTAGGGCTGCTGCCGCTCGCCGGTCACGGCCCAGTCCACGAGCTTGGCGATGGCCCGCGCGTTGGACGCGAGGTGGGCCACCACGTGGGCCCGGTCCCACGACCCGCACAGAGAGGGCTCCAGCAGCTGCTGCTCGGAGAGGGAGTCGACGGTGGCCAGATAGGAGTCCGGCTCGTGCTGCAGCCGGGCGAGGTCGGACGAGAGACGCGTGGGGTTCACCATGGCGCCAGCGTAGCGAGGCCACCCCGGTGGCGCCACGGACACGGGACGCCATCCGTCGGACGACGTCCCGTTCCGCACTCCGGCCGCGCTAGGACACGTGGTGCGCCATCTGCTGGCGCAGCTCACGCCGCACGCGCTGCGCCTCGGGCGAGGGCACCGGCACGGCCGCGAGCAGCCGCTTGGTGTACTCCTGCTCCGGGTGGCGCAGCACGGCCTCGCGCGCGCCCTGCTCGACGATGTGACCGTGCTGCATGACCACGATCCGGTTGGCCAGCCGGTCGATCACCGCGAGGTCGTGGGTCACGAACAGGCACGCGAAACCCATCTCCGCCTGCAGCTCCTCGAACAGATCCAGCACCGTGGCCTGCACGGACACGTCCAGTGCGGAGGTCGGCTCGTCCGCCACGAGCAGCTTGGGCTTCAGGGACAGGGCGCGGGCGATGCCCACGCGCTGCTTCTGACCGCCCGAGAGCTCGTGGGGGTAGCGGTTGCGGTAGTTGCGCGGCAGGCGCACCTGGTCCAGCAGCTGCTCGATCCGGTTCTGCAGCTCCCCGCCCTTGGCCACGCCGGCCAGGAACATGGGTTCGCCGATGGACTCGCCGATGGGCAGCCGCGGGTTCAGGGACGAGGCCGGGTCCTGGAAGACCATGCCCACGTCCTTGCGGACCTTGTTCAGCGTGGACCGGGACGCCCCGGCCAGTTCCACGCCGTCCACCACGAGGGAGCCCGCCACCGTGGGCAGCAGTCCCACGGCCGCACGGCCGATGGTGGTCTTGCCGGAACCGGACTCGCCCACCAGGCCCACGGTCTCCCCCGCGGCCACGGTGAGACTCACGTCCTCGACCGCGCGGAACGCGGGGTTGCGCCCCTGCTTTGGGTACTCGATGGCCACGTCCTTGAGCTGCAGCACCGGGGCCACCACACGCTGCGCGAGGGTGTCCATGGAGGCTTCCTCCGCGGTGCTGCGGTCCACGGCCATGGGCCTGGCCAGGGACTGCTCCAGGACCGCGATCATGTCAACGGACTCGTCGTCCTCGTTGCCCTCGCCCAGGTGGGGGACGGCCTGCAGCAGCGTCCTGGTGTAGGGATGCTGCGGCGCGGTGAAGATCTGCTCCGCGGTCCCCTGCTCCACGATCACGCCCTTCTGCATGACCGCGATCTTGTCCGCGAGGTCCGCCACCACACCCATGTCGTGGGTGATGAGGATGACCGCGGAGTCCAGCTGGTCCTTCAGGTTGCGGATCAGGTCCAGGATCTCGGCCTGCACTGTCACGTCCAGCGCCGTGGTGGGCTCGTCCGCGATCAGCAGCTTGGGGTCGCAGGACAGGGACTGCGCGATCATCGCGCGCTGCCGCTGACCGCCCGAGAGCTGGTGGGGATAGGAGCGGAACGCCTTCTCCGGGTCCGGCAGCTCCACCATGGTGAGCATCTGCTTGGCGCGCTCCGCGGCCTCGGCCGGTGAGACGTCCCGGTGCAGCCGGATGGTCTCCACGATCTGCTGGCCCACCGTGTACACGGGGTTCAGGGCCGTCATGGGCTCCTGGAAGATCACGGCGATCTCCTCGCCGCGCACCCGGCGCAGGGCGTTGCCCCGAAGGCCCACCAGCTCCTCACCGCCCAGCATGGCGGACCCCCGCACGCGGGCGTTCGAGGGCAGCAGCCCCAGCATGGACATCGAGCTCGCGGACTTGCCGGAGCCGGACTCGCCCACGATCGCGAGCACCTCGCCCGCGGCGACGTCGTAGTTCAGGTCGATCGCGGCGGGAACCCACTCGCGGTCCACGCCGAAGTCCACGGACAGTCCGCGCACACGCAGCACGGACTCTCCGCGTGCCGCGGTCGTGCGGGGCCTGCCCCGGCGGGCACCGGTCTCGGCGCGCTGGGCCCTGCGGCCGCGCCGCTTCTCGGCACCCGCGGCGGTGGTTCCGGCGGCCGCGCTCGCGGCCGTGGCCCCGGCAGCGGTGGCACCCGGTGAGCCCGGGTCGGCGGCGGCCGGGTCCTCGGGGGCTGCCACACGGCCGTCACCGGTCCGGGCGCCGTTCCACGGCGCGTTGTGCTCGGCGGCCGTGGGCTCCGAGGCGGCGGGCTCGCCGCCCGTCGCGTCGGTGCGGGCGGACGACGCCGCCGCGTCCGGGGCCGCGGGAGCGTTGCCGGTGGCGTGCGGATCGCCCGTGGAGTGGTGCGGCTCGGGGGTGCCCTCGGGGATTCCGTGGGGCTGGTGCGAGGTGCTCATCGTGTGTGCTCCGTCGTGTTGAGAACTCGGTGCGCGGCCGTGGCGCGCGCACATTGCCTAGCATGGGGGTCATGCCGAAGACCCATGAACCCGCCCCGGGGCGCGAGACCTACCGAGCGGCGTCGGCGCCGTGGCTGACGGGCTTCCTGGCAACCCTGGGCCTCGTGGTGCTGCTGAGCGGGTGGGGTCACACCGCCTCGCACCACGTGGCCGCGGTGTGCGGCGGACTGGCCCTGGCGGCGCTGGGGTACGCGCTGTACTGGCGTCCGCGCCTGGAGGTCCGCTCGGAGGGTGTGCGCCTGGTGAATCCGGCACGCTCCGTGAGCATCCCGTGGGGCCGGATCGTGGACGTGCGCACCCGGTTCGCGGTGACGATCGCCACCGAGGAGCGTGCCCACTCCAGCTTCGCGCTGCCGGCGTCCGGTGCCGGTTCCACCCTGCGCGCCGGGGCGGACGCCGTGAACCGCAACCACCCCATCGCACGCCCGGACGGGTCGGTGCGCGTGGGTGATCTCACCTCCACGGCGTCCGGCGCGGCCGCTCACCGCGTGCGCACCCTGTGGCAGCGCAAGATCGACACCGGCGAACTGGACGTCTTCGCCACGGACAAGGATCCCGAGCCCGTGCGTTCCCACGTCGTGGCCGGACCGCTCGCGGCGGTCGTCGTGCTGGGCGCGGCGAGCGTCCTGCTGTACACGGTGTGAGACCGGCGGGGTCATCGGCCCGCCTGCTCCGTGGCGCCGCGTGAGGCGGCCTCGGTGCCGGGGGTGGGCGCGTGCATCTCGTCCGTGCCCTCGCCGATCTCGCGGGCGCGCTTGGGATTGAACTTGCGCTGGCGCGGATCGAAGGCGTCCCGCAGGCCGTCGCCGATGAAGTTGATGGTCAGCGCAATCGCCACGATGAACACACCGGGCCACCAGAACAGCCACGGCCGGGTGGCGAACGCCGTCTGGTTCTCGCTGATCAACCGGCCCAGGGACCAGTCCGGGGCCTGGATGCCCAGTCCCAGGTAGGACAGTGCGGTCTCCAGCAAGATCGCGGAGGACATCAGCAGCGTGATGTTCACCGTGATCACGCCCACCGTGTTGGGCAGGATGTGCTTGAAGATGATGCGCCCGCTGGAGGCACCGGCCAGGCGGGCGGCGTCCACGAACTCGCGTTCGCGCATCGTGAGGAACTCGCCGCGCACCAGTCGCGCCAGGCCCGGCCACGAGGCCAGCCCGATGAGCAGACCGAGGGCGATCACCGTGGCGAACGTGGGCAGTCCGTGCGAACGCACCCAGGAGATGGCCAGCCGGCCGAGCAGCGCGGCGAGGATCACCAGCGGGATGATGATGATCACGTCCGTCAGGCGCATCAGCACGGCCTCGGTCCAGCCGCGGAAGAAGCCGGAGAGACCGCCGATCACGGTGCCCACGATGCCGGCCACGACACCCACCACGACCATTACGATCAGGGAGTACTGCGTGCCCTGCATGGCCATGGCGAAGAGGTCGCGACCCAGGTTGTCCTGCCCGAACGGGTGCTCCCCCAGCGAGGGCGGGAGCAGGGACAGGGTGGGACGGCCGCCGTCGAGCACGGTGCCGGTGGCGTCCGGACCCCACTTCCACCAGCCGGGGATGGGCCCGATGCCCAGTGAGGTCACGGAGAGCACCACGATGAACAGCAGCACCGCGAGGGAGACCACGGCGCCGGTGTTGCCGAAGAACCGCTGCCGGACCAGCTGGCCCTGGCTCTTGCCGCGCACGTCGTGGGGCTTCTGCCCCGCTTCGGGGTGCTGTTCCATGGTCTCGGGAACGTCGATGGGTTGTGGCTGGCTCATGCTTTCACCCTCACTCGGGGGTCGAGTACGGAGTACACCAGGTCTGCGACGAGGTTGAAGACCATGGCGACGATGCCGGTGACCAGGAAGACGCCCATCACCGGGTTGGGGTCCACATTGCGCACCGCTTGGACGAACAGCTGCCCCATGCCGGTGAACGCGAACACGGACTCGGTGATGATGGCGCCGCCGATCAGACCGCCGATGTCGAAGGCCACCAGCGTGGCCAGTGGGATCAGCGCGTTGCGGAAGGCGTGGCGCATGACCACGGTCCGCTCGGAGAGGCCCTTGGCCCGCGCGGTGCGGACGTAGTCCTGGCCCATGATCTCCAGCATCGACGCGCGGGAGTAGCGGGAGTAGGAGGCCAGTGCCAGCAGCGTCAGACAGATGGTGGGCAGCAGCAGGTGGGTGAAGCGGTCCAGGCCCGTGGTCCAGAAGTCACCCGTGAAACCGGGGGTCGCGGAGTTGGCCGTGGCGATCGGACGGCCGCGGATGTGGCTCGAGTCCACGTAGTCCGGCCAGGACTGCATGAAGCGGTCCAGGATGATCAGCAGCGCGACGAAGAACCCGGTGACACCGGCCACGCGGGCGCCCTGGCCGCGGTCGTAGCCGCCGGCGAAGTAGCCGATGGCGGCACCCGCCGCGGTCAGCACGACGACCAGTGCCAGGACGGTCAGCAGTCCGGCGCCCTTGAACGCGTACTGCACCGGGAAGTACAGCGCGAGGCCCAGCACCACCGTGCCCAGCGCGGCGTACAGCGCGCGCCTGTTGCGCAGCCCGGCCATCAGCACGGTGGCGATCACCGCCACCAGGATGCCCGTGAGCGCGATCAGCGGGATGCCCAGGAACGGGTGGTTCAGCCAGTCCGTGGCCAACACGAAGTAGATGACGCCGAAGGTCACCACGAAACCGGCGCCGGCCAGGAGCAGCCGGGTGCGCATCCGCCCGAAGGAGACGAGGAACCAGATCAGCGCGACCACCAGGGATATCACCACGATGGACACCATGGAGAGCACCGGTTTCTGCAGGAAGTCGTTGAACTGGATGGCCACGACCTCCTTGAGCAGCACCGCGAGCCAGAAGCTCGGCAGCGAGAAGCACAGGAACGTGAGGAACGTGATGCCGTAGTCCAGTCCGGAGTACTGGCGCAGGGCGGAGACGATGCCCAGGGTGATGCCCACGACGATCGCGAGGATGGTGCCCACCGTGACCAGCATGATGGTCTGGGTCATGGCGAAGGCCAGCAGCTCGGTCACTTCCTGGCCGTCGCGGCTGACGCCCAGGGAACAGGTGTCGGCGAAGGGCACGAGGCACCCTGCGGCGCCGCCGAGCCACGTGAAGTAGCGCAGGATGGGCGGGGTGTCCAGGTTGAGGGCCTCCACGCGCGCCGGGATTAGCTGCTGCGCATTGGGATTGCCGTAGAGGTCCCACAGGGGGTCTCCGGACGCCGCCGTCATGAGGTACACGATGAACGATGCGCCCAGCAGGATGAGCACGGCCGTGATGAGCCGTCTGAGAATGTATGAAGTCATGTTGCTGCCTCGAAGAGAGTGGTGGTCACGACGCTGCGCGGGCGCGAGAATCCCGCGCCCGCGCAGCGGTCATGAGGGGAGGGCCTCAGTCGACGGGGGTCGACAGTCCTACTTGCGGCTCCACTCGGAGACGTTCCAGAACACACCGGTCTGGTTCGGCTGGTACTTGTCCACACCGGCGATCTTGTCGGACGTGGCCACGTAGCCCACGGACTGGAACAGCGGCAGACCGTACGCGTCCTCGAAGGTGTGCTTGTCCACCTCAGCGATCTGGTCGTTGCGCGAGGACTCGTCCAGGTTGGCGCGGGCCTCGTCCACGAGCTTGTCCACGTCCGCGTTCGAGTACTTGTTGTAGTTGCCGCCGCCGCCGGTCTTGAAGATCTGCGAGAGCATCTCGGTGCCCACGCCCGGGGAGACCCAGCCGTACAGGGACGCGTCATAGTCGCCGTCGGAGAGCTTCTCGGACCAGTTCGGGTCGCCCAGGTCCTCGACCTTGAACCCGGCCTTCTCCGCGGACTCCTTGATCAGCTGGAAGGTGTCCACGCGCTGCGGATTGCCGTTGTTGTAGAGGATCCGCACCGTGGGCGTCTTGCCGTCGAGCAGCTTCTTGGCGCCGTCGATGTCCACGTCCCCGTAGAGCTTCTTGGCGTCGTTCTTCTCCACGGCCTTCGTGTAGGCATCGCCCTGGCTGGAAACGAACATCTGCGAGTTGAGCACCTCGGCGTCCTCCTTGACCGGCTTGACCAGCTGGTCGAGGATCTGCTGGCGCGGGATGGTCTTCAGGAACGCCTCGCGGGTCTCCTTGTCCTTGAATGTGTCCGAGCCGAAGTTCAGGTCCACGTGGTCGTACGCGAGCTGGTCGCCCTGCTGCACGTTCACGTTCTCGATCTGCTTGACCTGGTCCATCGTGTCCTTGTTGACGTTGTTCGGCTGCATGATGTCCACTTCGCCGTTGCGCAGCGCCTGGATCTGAGCCGTGGCGTCGCCGATGGTGCGCAGGGTGATCTCGTCCAGCTTGCCCTGGTGCTCGCCCTTGTAGTTCTCGTTCTTCTTCAGCGTGACGGAGTTGTTCTCCACCACGGTGTCGATCGTGTACGGACCGTTGGCCACGAGGACGTCCTTGTCGTCCGGGGTGGACGTGAAGTTGAAGGAGGTGTCCCAGGCCTTGCCGATCTTCTCCAGCTCGGGCTGCTTCTGCGGGCTCTTGGAGTCCCCCTTCTTCTGGTTCTCCAGCACCTTGAGCAGCTCGTCCTCGGACATCCCGGCCTTCTTGGCCACCACGTGCGCGGGCATCAGGTAGTTTTCGTCGAAGGCGATCTCCCAGTCCGCGTTCTGCTTGCCCCACGTGACGGTCATGGTCTTGCCGTCCTCGGAGAACGTGGGCATCTCCGTGGAGCCCAGGATGTCCGTGGAGCCGGCGATCGAGAAGTAGTCCTTGCCGGTCTTGCCGTCCTCGCTGGAGTCGTTCGCGTAGCCGGAGAGTTCGCTCCACCACAGCATGAGGTCGGCCTTGTCGATCTTGTTGCCGTCCGACCACTGCGGGTCCTTGAGCGTGTACTCGACCGTCAGGGGGTCGTCCGAGGTCTTCTTGTACGTGCCGAAGCCCTCGTTGGGGTGGATCTTCTGCTCCGGGTCCACCGTGGTGAACCCTTCGCGGGTCATCTCCGCCACGTGGCCGTTGATGTCCAGGTTCGTCTTGGTGTAGCCGGGGTTCGCGCCCGAGAACTTGTTGGTCTCGGCCACGGTCACCACGCCGCCGTCCTTGGCCGCGCCGCTGTCACCGCCGTCCTTCTTGTCGTCCCCGCCGCCGCCCACGCTGGCGCAACCGGTGAGTGTCAGTGCAGCGATGGCCGTGAGAGACACGGCCGCCTTCCCCTTGAAGGTGTACTTTCCCATGACGTTTCCTCCTGATGTGGTGCCCGTGGAATGTGCGTTGCACCCCCGGTGGTTGTCACCCCGAGCCGTGGCCGGCGTCACCGTTGATTATGGTGCGTCTCACAATGAACGACAGGTTACCCAGCGTTCACCGATTCCGGGCGAGATGTCAGCGTGTCGCGAGCGTGTCGACGTTTTCGGCGTGTCGCGCCCTCTCCCCCGCCCGCCCCCGCGGCCCGGCTCCTGCCCTACCCTGGAGGCATCCGTTCCACGACATCCCGGGAGGCCCCAGTGAGCACCACGCCGCACGAACGTCCCGCAGCATCAGGCCTTCCGGGCGACGACGCCGCCGGGGGCCCCGGCCCGGGCCCGGTTGCACCCCGGCAGGCACGGGAGCTGCACGAGCCCGAGGTGACCGACCGTGAGGGGGCGGCCCCTGCGGCGTCGGCGGACCGGGGCGCCACGGTGGACGAGAACCCCGCCGTGGATCCGGGCGGCCACGGCCCGCAGGACACCCACCCCCGGAAGGCGGGACGCACCCGCACCACCGCGCCCGCCACGGACCCCGCCCTGGACACCCCCGTCAAGCGCGGTGTCTCCGGCACCGTGTGGGCGGCGCTGATCGCGGGAGTGATCGTGCTGATCCTGCTGCTGGTCTTCATCATCCAGAACAACGTGGGCACGCGCTTCGAGTACATGGCGTGGACGTTCAGCCTGCCGCTGGGTGTGGCCATGCTGCTCTCGGCGATCGCCGGCGCGTTGATCATGGCGCTCGTGGGCTCCGTGCGGATGTTCGCCCTGGGACGCCGGGTGCGCAAGCTCGAGCGCGAGCGCGAGCGGATCAAGCACACCCTCGAGGGCTGAGCAGCCCACCACTGCCGCGCGCGGTGACCGGTTCGCGGGACCGGCGCCGCGCGCCGTCGTGCCCGGGGACCTCGAGGGCCCGGGACGCCCCGTGCGACCGGGTGCGGAGAGGGAGGTCACAACCGCGCTGCGACCCCGCTGCGGCAGGGCGGAACGCAGAACGGTGCGGGTACTCTGGAGGGCAGCCCCAGTGACCGTCGATGCAAGGAGTCATTGTCCATGCCCAAGATCATCTACACCGAGACCGACGAAGCGCCCATGCTGGCCACGTACTCGTTCAAGCCCATGGTCGAGGCGTTCGCGTCCACGGCCGGGGTGGAGGTCGAGACCCGGGACATCTCCCTGGCCGCCCGCATCCTGGCGCAGTTCCCGGACCGGCTCACGGACGCGCAGCGCGTCCCGGACACCCTCGGGGAGCTCGGGGAGCTCGCGAAGACGCCGGAGGCCAACATCGTGAAGCTTCCCAACATCTCGGCCTCCATCCCGCAGCTCAAGGCCGCCATCAAGGAGCTGCAGGCCGACGGCTACGACCTGCCGGACTACCCGGAGGACGCCTCCTCGGACGAGGCCAAGGACGTCCGCGCGCGCTACGACCGCGTGAAGGGCTCCGCCGTGAACCCGGTGCTGCGCGAGGGCAACTCGGACCGCCGGGCGCCCAAGGCCGTCAAGGAGTACGCCAAGAAGCACCCGCACACCATGGGCGCGTGGTCCAAGGACTCCAGGACCAACGTGGCCACGCTGGGCCACGACGACTTCCGCACCAACGAGCAGTCCGTGGTGATGCCCGCGGACGACACCCTCACCATCCAGCTGGTCAGCGACGGCAAGACCACCGTGCTCAAGCAGTCGGTGCCCGTGCTCGCCGGTGAGGTGGTGGACGCCACGTTCATGAGCGCCGCCGCCCTGGACGAGTTCCTCACGGCCCAGGTGGTCCGCGCCAAGGAGGAGGGCATCCTGTTCTCCGCCCACCTCAAGGCCACCATGATGAAGGTCTCGGACCCCATCATCTTCGGCCACGTGGTCAGCGCGTTCTTCCAGGACGTCATGGAGCGCTACGGCGCGGACCTGGCCAAGGCCGGACTCTCCCCCAACGACGGACTGGCCGGGATCCTCTCGGGCCTGGACGCCCTGGAGAACGGCGCCGAGATCAAGGCCGCGTTCCAGGAGGCCATCGACAACGGCCCCGAGCTCGCCTACGTGAACTCGGACAAGGGCATCACCAACCTGCACGTGCCCTCGGACGTGATCGTGGACGCCTCCATGCCCGCGATGATCCGCACCTCCGGCCAGATGTGGGGCCGCGAGGGCGAGCAGAAGGACACCCTGGCCGTGCTGCCGGACTCCTCCTACGCCGGTGTGTACCAGACCGTGATCGACGACTGCCGCGAGAACGGCGCGTACGACCCCACCACCATGGGCACCGTGCCGAACGTCGGTCTCATGGCGCAGAAGGCCGAGGAGTACGGCTCCCACGACAAGACCTTCGAGATCACCGAGGCCGGCACCGTGCAGGTGGTCAACTCCGCCGGGAACGTGCTCATGTCCCACGACGTCCAGCCGGGTGACATCTGGCGTGCGTGCCAGGCCAAGGACGCCCCCATCAAGGACTGGGTGCAGCTGGCCGTGCGCCGCTCCCGCGAGTCCGGGATGCCCGCGGTGTTCTGGCTGGACGAGTCCCGCGCCCACGACCGCAACCTGATCGAGAAGGTCAACACCTACCTCGCCCAGGAGGACACCGACGGGCTGGACCTCCGCATCCTCTCCCCCGTGGAGGCCACCCAGTTCACCATCGACCGCATCCGCCGCGGCGAGGACACCATCTCGGTGACCGGCAACGTGCTGCGCGACTACCTCACGGACCTGTTCCCCATCCTGGAACTGGGCACCTCCGCGAAGATGCTCTCGATCGTGCCGCTCATGAACGGCGGCGGCCTCTTCGAGACCGGTGCCGGCGGCTCGGCCCCCAAGCACGTGCAGCAGCTGCAGGCGGAGAACCACCTGCGCTGGGACTCCCTCGGTGAGTTCCTGGCGCTTGCGGCTTCCTTCGAGCACCTCGCCACGCGCTTCGACAACCCCAAGGCGCAGGTCCTCGCGGACACCCTGGACCGGGCCACGGGCACGTTCCTGAACGAGAACAAGTCCCCGTCCCGCAAGGTCAACGAGCTGGACAACCGCGGGTCGCACTTCTACCTGGCCATGTACTGGGCCGAGGAGCTCGCCCGGCAGACCGAGGACGCCGAGCTGGCCCAGGCCTTCCGGGAGGTGGCCTCCGAGCTGCGCGCCAACGAGGAGACCATCAACGCCGAGCTGCTCGGCGTGCAGGGCTCCCCCGCGGACCTCGGCGGCTACTACTGGCCCAAGCCGGAGCTGGTCTCGGGAGTCATGCGCCCGTCCGCCACGCTGAACCGGATCGTGGACTCCCTCACGGCCTGATCCGACCCGCACGCGGCGCACCTGTGGGCGCACCGCGTGGTCCTCGGACCGCTCGCTGCTGTGACGACGCCGCCGCGCCCCCTCGTCGGGGACGCGGCGGCGTCGTCGTGTCTGGTGTGGTGGGCCGGGCTCAGCCCGGCGAGGGCGTCGAGCTCGCGCGGGGGCAGGGCACTACGCGCGGGTCAGGAGGGCGCGAGCTCAGTCCCCCGTCCGGCGCGGGAGCTGCCGGGTCAGGACAGGGCGGCCACGGCGGCGTCGTAGTCCGGTTCCTCGGTGATCTCGGGGACGAGCTGGGTGTGGACCACCCGGCCGTTCTCGTCCACGACCACCACGGCGCGCGCGAGCAGGCCCTCGAGCGGGCCGTCCGTCATGGTCACGCCGTAGTCCTCGCCGAACGAGGAGCGGAACGCGGAGGCGGTGACCACGTTGTCGAGTCCCTCGGCGCCGCAGAAGCGCGCCTGCGCGAACGGGAGGTCCTTGGACACGCACAGCACGGCGGTGTTCTGCAGCTCGGACGCGCGCTTGTTGAACTCGCGCACGGACTGGGCGCACACGCCGGTGTCCAGGGACGGGAAGATGTTGAGCACCATGCGCTGGCCGGTGAACTCGTCCGACGCCACGGGGCCCAGATCGGCGCCGACCAGGTCGAAGGCGGGGACGGAGGTGCCCTCGGCGGGCAGCTCGCCCGCGGTATGCACGGGATTTCCTTGGAATGCGGTGTCAGTCATGACTCCATTGTGGGCCGACGCGGTGCCGCGCGCACAGGTGCTTATGCCGTGCGCTGAACCGGTGCGCTGATACTGTCGGTCACACCGTGCCCGTTGTGACGCACCACACACGCGTCACGCACCCCAGGAGGAATCACCGTGAGCCTCACACCCGTCACCGTGGCCGTCACCGGAGCCGCCGGCCAGATCGGCTACAGCCTGCTCTTCCGGATCGCCCACGGGGACATGCTGGGCCGCCAGCGCCCCGTCCGGCTGCGGCTGCTGGAGATCCCCTCGGCGCTGCCCGCCCTGGAGGGCACCGTCATGGAGCTGCAGGACTGCGCGTTCCCGCTGCTCGCTGACGTGGAGATCGGCTCGGACCCCCGCGAGGTGTTCGACGGCGCCCAGCTGGCCCTGCTCGTCGGTGCCCGCCCGCGCACCAAGGGCATGGAGCGCGGCGATCTGCTGGAGGCCAACGGGGCGATCTTCACCGAGCAGGGCAGGGCGCTGAACGACGTGGCGGACCACGACGTCCGCGTGGTGGTCACGGGCAACCCCGCCAACACCAACGCACTGATCGCCCAGCGCAACGCCCCGGACATCCCCGCCTCCCGCTTCAGCGCGCTGACCCGCCTGGACCACAACCGGGCCGTGGCCATGCTCGCCGCGCAGACCGGAGCGTCCGTGGACAACGTGAAGCACCTCTCCGTGTGGGGCAACCACTCCGCCACCCAGTACCCGGACCTGGACCACGCCCGGGTGGCCGGTCGCCCGGCCCTGGACCTGGTCTCCCGCGAGTGGGTGCAGGACACGTTCATCCCCACGGTGGCCAAGCGGGGTGCCGCGATCCTGGAGGCCCGCGGGGCGTCGTCGGCGGCGTCTGCAGCGAACGCGACCATCGACCACGCCCGGGACCTCATGCTGGGCAACCACCGCGGCGACTGGACCTCCATGTCCGTGGTCTCGGACGGCTCCTACGGTGTGCCGGAGGGCTTGGTCAGCTCCTTCCCGGTGACCACGTCCGGAGGGGACTGGTCCATCGTGCAGGGCCTGGACATCTCCGAGTTCTCCCGCGCGCGCATCGACGCCTCCGTGGCGGAGCTGGAGTCGGAGCGCGCCGCGGTGCAGGAGCTGGGCCTGATCTGATCAGGCCGCGCCGCCGGGGCCGCACCGCTCGTGGACGCCGCCTCCTCCCAGGAAAAAGTGCAGGTTTTGCCGACACTGGGTCGAATTTGGGCAAAAGCTGAACTTAAGCCCATGTGGTGCGGGCGCGGGGGCCTTGCAGCAGTCCCCTACTGCTTCCCTCCGTCGTCCTCCTAGCGCAATTACTCCGCTAATGCTGATTTCGGCTCGCCCATCTGCATTTACTCCACACGAGAGCTGGCCAACCCGTTCGTGACCGCCCACGCCACCCTCTGTCTTGCATGATGTCGTGGACCGAGCAAGCCACCGGAGGGGTGCCAGGTGAGTGACCACAGCATGGAGCGCGCCGAGCAGCCGGAGCTGGAGACCGATGAGATATTCATCCGGCCTGCGTGTCTGGCGGACGACTGGATTCTGGCCCGTATCGACCATGCCGGATGGTCTCCGCGCACCGATCCCGGTGAGCACTGGAGTGCCGCCCGGCCGTTCTTCGGAGCGCCCACGGGAACCACGGTGCAGGACGTGCTGGTCGCCTGGCAGTCCGAGAGCATCGTGGGCTACATCAAGATACGCCCAGAGTTAGGGCCGTTCGGCGACTGGTATATCGCCGGACTGGCGGCGGCTCCGACAGCGCGCAGACAGGGAGTGGCTCGCCAGCTCGTGCGCGCGGCGTTGGATCGAGCCGCTCAGCACGACGGCCACCAGGTCTGGCTGAAGGTGCTGTCCACCAATGTCCCCGCCATCCGGCTGTACTTGTCCCTCGGCTTCGTGGAACTCTCAAGGACCCGAGGGAGCTTCAGGCAACGACCGGGCGCGGATGACCTGCGACTCGCGCGGTTATTGCGGGGTCTTCCCACGGAATTCGCCGGTTGAGAATACCGCTCCCTGCCCGGCAGAGCTGGCATCTCCTGAGCGGATATCCCCGCCCTTGTCACGTGAGCTTCGCGCGCGAGATGTCCTGACGCTCGGTGCATTGCGGAACACGGAGCGACACCTCCTTCGTCTCGGTCACCGGCGGGAATGGGCTCTGAAACGGAGGAGTGCACGGTACCGGCACCGCTCAGCCTTTTTTGCCGCCAGCGGCCCCAGGAAAAAGTGCAGATTTTGCCGAAACGGGGGTCGAGTTTCGGCAAAATCTGCACTTAACCCTGGGTGGTGCGGGCGTGAGGGTGCCGCGGCGGGTCAGTTGCGCCGCGCCGGGTCAGTGGTGGCTGGTGGATCGGTTCCGCGCGGCGGGTCAGGCCTTCGCGGCCTCGAGGGCTGCTCGGAAGGCGGTTTCCGCGTCCGCCGAGAACGGCACGAACACCACGGTCTCCACCGTCGTGTCCGTGGCCAGCACCGTGTCCACGGCGATCTTTGTGGCGCTGTCCATGGGCCATCCGTAGATCCCCGCGGAGATGGCCGGGAACGCCACCGACCTCGCACCGATCTCGTCTGCCACGCGCAGCGACTCCCGGTAGCAGGACGCGAGGATGTCGCTCTTGTCCTTGGTCTTGGCGTAGACCGGGCCCACCGTGTGGATGACCCAGCGCGCGGGGAGCTCGTAGCCGCCCGTGGCCACGGCCTGACCCGCGGGGAGGCCGTCCTGCAGCGTGGTCTCCCGCAGCTTCCGGCACTCGGCCAGCAGCTGCTTGCCCGCGGCCCGGTGGATCGCCCCGTCCACTCCCCCGCCGCCGAGCAGCGTGGAGTTGGCCGCGTTGACGAGCGCGTCCGTCTCGACCCTGGTGATGTCGCCCTTGCGGATCTCGATGTTCATGGGCCAACCCTACTGCGGCATCTCGCGGCGGGGGCGGCCGCGCGGGCGGGCCGGATCCGGGCGTGCCGCCTGCGGGGATGGCGCCGCCCGCAGGCCTCGGTCCCGTCCGGCACCTCGCGGCGCGTTCCGGTGCCGCGCCGCACCTGCCGGGACGGGCGCTCAGCAGGCGGCCGGCCCCACGTACATCCAGCGGCCCGCGCGCCGCGCGAACTCGGAGATCTCGTGCATGCTGCCGGGCCGGCCGGCCGTGACGTGGTGTGCGGTGAACTCCACGATGCCGTGCTCGTCCTCCGGTCCCCCCGCGGCCACGCTGTCCACCTGCAGACCGGCCCAGCGGGTGTCCGGGTCCACCGTCGTGTCCGCCGGGCGGGTGCCGGGGTGCCACGTGCGGAACAGGTGGTCCTCCGCACCCAGGGCGAACGCCGTGTACCGCGAGCGCATCAGCGCCTCGGCCGTTTCGGGCCACGCATCGTTCGCGAGCGCCGGCCCGCAGCACTGCTCGAAGGACGCACCGGCAGGGACACCACCGCAGGGACACACGTTCATGGTCGTCCAGCCTACCGGCGAGGCGCCGAACGCCACAGGGCCGCCCATGCCCGCCATCACGTGGCAGCGCGGCCGAGCCCACCGGGCTACCGCGTCACCGGGCCCCGGGCGCCTCCATGACAGCCGCCTCGGACACCCACGCCTCGCCCCCGCCGCGCCCCAGATGCCCTGACTCCATGGTCCGCGTGTTCTCCTCGCGCGCCCGCGAGACCGTGGCGCGGCACCACTCGCCCCGCTCGACCGGATCGCAGACCGTGCGCACCCGGGCGACCGGCCCCGCTACGTGCCTGGACGGGCGAGCCCGCCGGACTGCTGCAACACCGGGCCGTCGGGCACTCGGCGCCCCGATCAGGTGCCCGCCGAGGCGGCCAGGGCCAGGGCGTCGTCGAGCATCTGCTCGGTGAGCAGACCCGTGAAGGTGTTGCGCTGGCTCACGTGGTAGCAGCCCACGAGTCGCACGTCCCGGCCGTCCGGGGTGCGCAGGGGCACGACGACGCCGTGCCCGAACTTCGGGCGCGGCCGGGGCACTTCCCAGCCCATCCGCACGGCCGCGGCGAGCACCGTCTGCCACGCGATGCCGCCGAGCGCCAGGATGCCCCGCAGCTCGGTGAGCAGGGCGATCTCACGGTCGAACCAGCCACCGCACGCGGCCTTCTCGTCGGGCGTCGGTTTGTTGGCGGGCGGGGCGCAGCGCACCGGGGCGACCATGCGGACCCCGTGCAGTGCCTGGCCATCCCCGGCGGTGCTCACGGTCTCGTGCTCGGCGAACCCCGCGCGGTGCAGGGCCGCGTAGATCCAGTCCCCCGCCCGGTCCCCCGTGAACATGCGCCCCGTGCGGTTTCCACCGTTCGCCGCGGGGGCCAGCCCGATGACCGCCACGCGCGCCCGGGGGTCCCCGTAGGACGGCACGGGTCTGCCCCAGTACGGCTCGCCCGCGAAGGATGCGCGCTTGGTCTGCGCCACGTCCTCACGCCACTGCACGAGCCGTTCGCACGCACGGCACACGCTGGCCATCGCGTTGAGCTGGTCCACGTCCTCGGCGGTCGCGGCGAGATCGCGCACCGCGGCGTCGTCGTGCGCCACGGGGGTGTCCGTGGCGGCGGGGTCCTCGGGCCACCCCGTGCCGGGCGGCACCGGCGACGGGAACGGCTGCCCGGTGAGGGGGTGAGGCAGCGGGCGGGCGGCGTCCTGGGTCATCGCGGGTCCCTTCTCGCTGCTCGGTGTCTCGGACGGGGTGCGTGTCCGGGCGGGATCGAGAACGGGGCGCGATACTGCCCGGGACCGTTGGCGCACCCGGCGGGAACCGCGTCCTGCAGGGGTGATCGGGGCCCGGGGTCGTTTCCGGTCGCACGGCGCAGGGCGAGTCCGGATCGGGCCGGGACGGGACGGGTCGACCCCGCACGCGCGAGCGGCAGGTGCGCCGGGTGCGGGCCCGGACCGCGGCGGCGTCGTGCGCTCACAGCAGACCGTTCTCCCCGAGTCGGCGCAGGATCTTGCGGCGCCACTGCTCCGGGAACTCGGGCGCGGACGCCAGGCCACGGTATGCCTCCCGGTCCACGGTCCCGGCGGCCATGATGCGCACGACGTCGCCCACGGACACCGCACCCGAGGGCCGGCTCATGAATTCAAAGGCGTCCCCGGCGCCCACGTGGCCCTCCCGCAGGACCCGCAGGTAGAAGCCGATACGGGCCGTCCGCTCCATCTCCCGCGGCAGGTCCCAGTCCGACCAGCGGCGCGAGATGGTGTTGCAGGGGGTCCGCGGCTGGGTGACCTGGACCAGTGCGGTGCCCACCTGGAACGTGTCGCCCAGGAACACGCGGTCCTCCGTGGCACCGCGCAGGGTGAGGTTCTCCGAGAACGCCCCGGGGCCGAGGTCCCGCCCCTCTGCGCACCACGCGTCGTAGTTCTCGGCCGCGTAGCAGCACACCGCCTTGTCCGGACCGCCGTGGTGCTGGAGGTCGCCCTGCTCGTCCCCGATGAACCCGGTGCCGCTCAGGAAGAGCCTCCCGGTACGCGGTGACTTCTCGGCGGCGGTCTCCAGCTCCCGACCGTCCCACCGGTGAGCCCGCACCTCCCCGGTGTGCAGGGCGGTCACTGCGGCGTCGGTGACGGTGGGTTGAGGGTTCTCCACGGTGGTCTCCTGGTCTCGGGGTGGGTGGCGGCGGCCGCCACGGGGTCGTGCGAGTGGCTGGTCCGTCAGGCGGCCACCGGGACGCAGTCCGCGCACCGGGTCCGGGCTCCCGTGCCCGTGCAGGTCTCGCAGCACAGGAACAGCCGGCGGCACTGCTGGTTGGCGCAGTTCACGTACCGGGGCGTGGCCTCCCCGCACTGCACGCACCGCCCCAGGGACCGGGCCGAGGGCGAGAACTCCAGGTGCCGGCGCTCGTCGAAGACGTAGAGGGACCCGTCCCACAGGCCGCGGTCCCCGTAGGCCTCCCCGTAGCGCACGATCCCACCGTCCAGCTGGTACACGTCCCGGAACCCGCGGTTGCGCAGCAGCACGCTCAGCACCTCGCAGCGGATCCCGCCGGTGCAGTAGGTCACCAGGGCCTTGTCCTTGAGATGGTCGTAGGCGCCGGAGTCCAGCTCCCGCAGGAAGTCCCGCGTGGTCTCGGTGCGGGGCACGACGGCGCCGCGGAATCTCCCGATCTCCGCCTCCAGCTGGTTGCGGCCGTCGAAGAACACCACGTCCTCACCGCGCCGCTCCACGAGCTCGTGCACCTCGTGGGGCGACAGATGGGTGCCCCCGCCCGCCACGCCGTGCTCGGTGACGCGGATGAGGTCCGGGGCGTCGAAGGTCACGAGCTCCGGGCGGACCTTCACGCTCAGCCGTGGGAAGTCGTCCCCCGCCCCGTCGGACCACTTGATGTCCGCGTGCTGGAACGGGGCGTACTCCTTGAGGCCGCGGACGTAGGCCTTCACGTCATGGATGTCCCCGCCCACGGTGGCGTTGATGCCCTGCTCCGAGACGATGATCCGGCCCTTCACCCCGGAGCGCTGCGCGAGGTTCAGCTGCCACAGCTTCACGGCCTCCGGGTCCGCGAGCGGGGTGAACACGTAGAACAGCACGATCTTGGGGACGGACATGGAACCAGCGTAGCGGGGGCCCTGCGGACGGAGAGGCGCACGCCCCGGCGGGCCAGTTCCGGGCTGGGCCGCCGAGACCCGTGTGCGTCATCTGGAGAGCGCAGAGGTGTTGTCCCCCCATCCAGCCCACAGGCCCGGGTAGTCTGCGACCGTGCGCATCCTCCCCCAGCACCCGAGCGCGCAGCGCCCCCTTCCGCCGCGCGTCCTTTGTGCGGTGGGCCGTGTGAGCGGGGTGTCCGCACTCGAGGGAGGGGCCCGTGGCACCGCGCGCCGGCCACGGCAGGGCCCCGGGCCGAGGCTCAGCCGCGGCGCGTGTGCTTGCCCGGCGTGGGGTGGCGCCGCAGCCGTTTCAGCGCCCCGGGGCTGAGGTTGGCGGGGCCGGGCAGGCGCCAGCCGAAGCGCCGCGCGGACACGCTGAGCACGGCGCTGAGCACGATGGCCCCGGCCATGCCCCACGTGGGGTGCCCGAGCACGGAGAGCAGGGCCATGAGACCGCTCGCGAGCAGCGCACTTGTGGCATAGAGGGTGTTGCCCCCGAAGATCGCGGGCAGCCGGCCCACGGCGATGTCGCGGATCATGCCGCCGCCCACCGCCGTGACCACGCCCAGCAGGATCGCGGGCGGCCACGCGAGCCCCGCGCCGAGCGCCTTGACGGTGCCGGTGGCGGCCCAGCAGCCCACGGAGAGGCAGTCCGCGACGAACAGCGCCCGGAAGGTCCACTTGCTGCCGAAGACCATGAGATAGGCGACCAGTGCGCCCGCGAGCGCCGTGGTGAGGTACGCGGGATTGGTCAGCGCCACGGGGAACCCCTGCTGCAGGAGGGTGTCGCGCAGCATGCCGCCGCCCAGTCCCGAGACGATCGCGAGCACCACGAACCCCACGAGGTCCATGCGCAGCTGCCGGGCCACCACCCCGCCCAGGATGCCGTTGGTGAGCACGCCCAGCAGGTCCACGACGTCGAACACGGCCTCCGCCTCGAGCTCCACCGGGTGCCGCCTCCTCTGACCATGTCCGCCGCTGTCCGGGGACCAGCATAGGGCCCGGCCGCACGGGCACCGCCGCTGCGTATGTCGGACGGGTGGGCCAGGATGGTCCCATGACCGACGTTCGTCCCGGATACACCCTGCTGGAGGGCCCGCCCTCCGTGGCCGACTACCTCGCGCTGCGCCGGGACACCGGCATGCACCCCAAGACCCGCGAGCAGGCCGAGGCCGGCATTGCGGGTGCGTGGGCCGCCGTGCACGTGCGCCACCTCCGGAGCGGGGCCACGGTGGGCATGGGCCGCGTGATCGGGGACGGCGGGTGGTACTTCCACGTGATCGACATGGCCGTGCTGCCCGAGCACCAGCGTCAGGGCCTGGGAAGCGCCGTCCTCGAGCACCTGCTGGACACCATCCGCGCCTCCGCTCCCCCGGGCGCCTACGTGAGCCTCATGGCCGACGGTCCCGGCCAGCCCCTGTACGCGCGTCACGGCTTCGAGGACAGGGCACCGCGCACCGTCGGGATGAGCCTGCGTCTGGAGGGCCCCGGTGACTGAGGCCCCCGCCAGCGCCGGAGCGCCCCGCTGGAGTGCTCCGTGCGGCACCGTGATCGGACGCCACGACGGCCCCGTGGACCGGGCCACCGGCATCCGGTACGCCCGCGCGGGACGGTACGAGCGCCCGCAGCCGGCAGCCGCGGCGTCGTCCCCCGTCCACGCCACGGAGCCCGCGCCCGCGTGCCCGCAGCCACCCATGCCGTTCCTGGACGAGATCGTGGGCAGCAACATCGGGGACCTGCCCCAGGACGAGGACTGCCTGAGGCTGTCCGTGACGGTACCGGCGGGCACCCCCGCGGATGCCTCGCTGCCCGTGATGGTGTGGATCCACGGGGGTTCCTACGCGGCCGGTGGAGGGGACGCCCCGTTCTACGACCCCGCCGCGCTCGTGGCCGAGCAGCACGTGGTGGTGGTCAGCGTGACCTACCGGCTGGGGCTGCTCGGCTTCCTCGGCAACGGGGAGGACATCCCCGCCAACCTGGGGCTGCTGGACATCGTGGCCGCGCTGCGCTGGGTGCGGGAGAACATCGCGGCGTTCGGCGGGGACCCCGGCAGCGTGACGGCCTTCGGGCAGTCCGCGGGCGGGGACGCTGTGGCGCACCTCATGGTCGTGCCGCAGGCCCGGGGCCTGTTCCGGAGGGCGATCATCCAGAGCGCGCCCTTCGGACTGCTCAGGGGCCGGGCGAGGATGAGCGCCCTCATGGCCGCCACCGCCGCACCGCTGGCCCGGGACGCGCCGCTGGAGCAGGTGCGCGCCGTGCAGCAGCGCGTGGCCCAGGCGGCCGTGCGGCACGGGCTCAAGGGTCAGATGCCCTTCGGACTGCAGTACGGCCACGGCCCCCTGCCCGCGGAGGCCGAGCTCGACGCGGCGTGGCGGGAGGCGGCGCCGCACGTGGAGGTCCTCGTGGGCCACACCACGCGGGAAGCGGCCCTGTTCACCGCCCGCATCCCACCCCTGCTCTCCCGGATGCAGCACCCCCGCAGGGCCAAGCGCGTGGAGCGGCTGCTCATCACGCCCTTCACCCGGCGCCTCTACGGCCGGGGCGCGGAGCGCTTCGCGCAGCGCCACGCGCAGGCCGGGGGCACCGGGTACCGGTACGAGTTCTCGTGGGGTGTGGGCCGCAACCCGGTGGCAGGTGCGCACATCTCGGAGCTGCCCCTGCTGTTCCCGGGCCACGACGTGTGGGAGCGCACCCCGCTGGTGGAGGGGCACACGTGGGAGCAGGTCCTCTCCGACGGCGCCCGGCTGCGCCGCGCGTGGGCGGACTTCGCCCGGGGCGGCACACCGCACAGCGACCCCCGGGCAGGCCTGCGGGTGCTGCCCCTCACCGGGGCGGCGTCGAGCCGCTGACATCATCGCGGATCGTTGTCGGCGGCCCCCGGAGGTGACGCGCACGTGGCCCGGGCGTCGTCGGGCAACTGACCTCCGTGCGGACCGTTCACGCGGCGCCGGCAGGTGCAGCACGCGGTCCGGGGCGTCCGCGGGGGTCTCAGTCCCGCAGCCGCTCCAGTCCGGGGTGCGTCATGATGCCGTCCGGCCCGTACACGGCATGCACCGCGGCCGCGCACACGTAGGGAGCCGCGGGCCCGTGGAGCATGAGGGGCTCGGTGTCCGGGAAGTCGAACACCACGTTCCAGTTCTCCGGCTCGGGGTAGAGGGCGGTGGCTCCGCCGTACCAGAAGCTGAGCCACCGCCCGTCCCCGCGCTGGCACAGCGCGCGCCGGTCGGTGACGATCACCCGGGCCTGCTGGATCTCCCGCCACTGGGTCTGGGCCGCCTGCTCGGCAGCCTTGCGACGGGACGAGTTGGCCAGGGCGGTGGCGCCGTAGGCCGCCACCACGAAGGACGTGCTGCCGAAGAAGAACCCGCTCGTGTGCTGGTACACCGCATCCGTGCCGTAGTACCGGGCGTAGTCCGCGGGGGCGTCGATGATCAGCCGCTCGCCCGGCTGGAGCACCACTCCCCACACCTGGCCCGCGTTCGGCACCTGGTCCGCGGCCAGCATGCGGGACAGCTCCTTGGCACCGGCCCAGTAGCTCTGCGCCTCGTCCTGGGTGGCCACGACGGCGCGCTCGCTCCTGGTGTAGCGCCCCGCGCGGTTCTCGTGCACGCGCCACGAGCGCCACAGGCTGCGGACCAGCAGCACGGCGAACCAGATGAATCCCACCACGGAGGCAATCAGCAGCACCCCGGCCAGCAGGACCACCGCCCCGCTCGACGCGAGCTGACCGGTGACCCCGCACACCGTGTAGAGCACCGCGCACGCGGCCATGCCCGCCACGGGTCGCAGCCACCGGTGGGAGGCCCATGCCGACCGGAACCGGTTCACGGCACCCGGCGAGGACGTGGGGGGATCTGCGTGCTCTGACATCGGCCGCCTTTCGGGGTCACCCGCGCGGCGCGTGGTGCCGGGCGGGAGGGGGGGACCTCCGATGCTACCGCCGAGGTGCTACCGGCCCGGGAGGACACCCGCGGCCCGGGCGATCTCGGCGTAGGCGTGCGCGAGGTCGTCCAGGGAGGAGTGGGCGTTGAGTCCGCTGGGGTTGGGCGCCACGAACAGCTCGGTGCCCGGCCAGGGCGCGTCCTGCCTGCCCGTGGCAGCGCCGGGGCGCTCGAACGCCTCCCGGTAGGCCGTGATCCCCAGCACCGCCACCACGGCCGGGTGGCGCTCCCGGACGAGGCGGTCGAGCCGGCGGGCGCCCTCTCGCAGCTCCTCCCGGGTGAGTTCGTCCGCCCGTGCGGTCGCGCGCGGGCACACGTTGCTGATCCCGATCCCACGGCCCGTGAGCTGGGCGAGGTCTGCGGGGTCGTAGCCGGCCGCGGCGTCGATGCGCGTGTCCGTGATGCCCGCACGGTGCAGCGCCGGGTAGAACCGGTTGCCGGGACGGGCGAAGTGCGCTCCCGTGGCCGCGGTCCACAGCCCCGGGTTGATGCCCACGAACAGCAGCCGCAGAGGATCCGGCAGCAGATCCGGGACGGTGCGGTCCCGGTAGGAGTCCAGCTCGGCGCGTGTGAAGCCCATGGGCACCGATCCTAAGCCTGCGCTCCGACGCCGCACGGGCCCGGGCCCGCTCGCCGCGCCCCGGTGGCCTCGTGGCGTCGTCACCGCGGCTCCGTTGTTGCGGCCTCGACGTCGCCGACTCGCCGTCGCGGCCCCGTCGTCTCAGCTCCGTCGTCGAGACCCCGTCGCGGGATGACCCGCCGCGGCGGAAACCCCGAGACAGCGGGCCACGAGACGGAGGGCCCCGGAACAGAGGTCCCCGGAACGGCGGCCCGCACGCAGGGCCCGCAAATCATCCCGGCCGTGGGGTGACCCGGGATCAGGGTGCGGGTGGCAGGAGGTCCTCCGGGGTGCGGCGGCCCGGTCTGGGTCCGGAGCGCACCGCCGCCACGCTGGCGAGGATCACGAGCCCCATGCCCCACAGCTCGAGGGGCCCCAGGGCCTGTCCGAGCAGCAGCCAGCCCACCAGCGCCGCCACCGCGGGGGCCGTGCTGACCAGGATGGAGAAGGTCTCCGCGGCGAGCCGTCGCAGTGCCGCGAGCTCCAGCGCGTACGGCAGCGCGGAGGACATCACCGCCACCGCGAGCCCCACCAGCAGCACCCACGGCTGCAGCAGGGCCGCGCCACCGCTGACGATCCCGAACGGGGCCGCGAGCACCGCTCCGACCACCATGGCCATGGCAAGTCCCTGGACTCCCGCGAACGAGCGGCCCGCCTGCCGGGACATCAGGATGTACAGCACCCACATGCCCGCAGCGGCGAGCGCGAACAGCACACCGCTGAGGTCCGGGGCCCCGGTTCCGGGGCCCACCCCGCTGAGCAGCAGCACCCCTGCGAACGCGAGCGCGGCCCACAGCGCACCGCTCACTCGGCGGGAGAGCACCACGGAGAGCACGAGCGGGCCGAGCAGCTCGATGGTCACCGCCACCCCCAGCGGCAATCTGGCGATGGCCTGGTAGATCAGCATGTTCATGGCGCCCAGGGCGGTCCCGAAGCCCAGCACCACTGGCAGGTCCGCACGGGTCAGGGCGGACCACCGCGGGCGCACGACGACGCTCAGCACCACCGCGGCCAGCGTGAGCCGGAGGAACACGGCGCCCAGCGCTCCGACCTCGTCGAAGAGGGATACGGCGACCGCAGCCCCCGTCTGGGTCACGAGGGCGGCCGCGAGCACCAGGACCACGCCCTGGGTGGTGGTGCCGTCCCCGCCGGCGGAGCTATCGGGCGGGCCGCTCACGCCCGGCGGTCTGCGAGCAGGAACGTGCGCAGCGCCTTGGTGAACTGCTCCGGCCGGTCCGCGTGCACCCAGTGGCTTGCGCCGCGCACGGTGATCCGCACGGTCTTGGGGAACAGCGCCCGCATGGCCGGGGCGTCCGCCTCCTGGATGTACGGCGAGTTCTCCCCCGCCACCCACAGGACGGGGCCCGGGTAGCTGAGCCCGGCGACGTCGTCGGCCGGCCAGGCCCCGATCACCCCGAGCTCGTCGTGCAGCAGGTCCAGGTTGGGCTGCCAGCCGAAGCCGCCGTCCCGGTGCCGCAGGTTCTGGAGGAGGAACCCGCGGACGGTGTCGTCCGGGATGTCGGCGCGCAGGGCGGCGTCGGCCTGGGAACGGTGGGTGATGCCGGTGAGGTCCAGGCGCTTGAGCGAACCGAGCAGGTGCTCGAAGTTGCCGCGCGAGGAGATGGTGTCCGCCTCCTGCGAGTCCACGGGGGCAATGTCCTCGACCACGAGCCGGCGCACGAGATCGGGGTGGCGCAGCGCCAGCACCATCGCCACCTTCCCGCCCATCGAGTGCCCCACCACGTCCACGGGGCCCGCGGCGGCGAAGTCCGCACTCAGCTGCTCGGCCACGGTGTCCGCCATGGCGGCGTAGCCGAAGCTCTCGGTCCACGCGGACTCGCCGTGGTTGGGCAGGTCCACGAGCAGGCAGCTGAACTCGGGCTGCAGTCCCTTGGCGATGTTGGTGAAGTTCTTGCCCCGCCCGAACAGTCCGTGCAGGAACACCACACGGTGCTCCCCCGAACCGATGAGCGTGGTCTTCAGTGTGGGTCTGGGGTCCTGGGGCACGGGGGTCAATCTACTGCGCGGGCGCGGAGCACGGCAAAGCCGACGACGACGCCGCCAGCGCGCCCCGGCGCCGCCGGGCCGGGTTGTTGCCGGGCTCGGCTGGTGCCGTGCCGGGCTGTCGCCGGGCCGGGCACCCGCCGGGTCGGGCTGTGACGGGACGGGGCGTCGCCGCGCCGTCGCCAGACGGGCTGTCCCCGCGGCGTCGTCGGGCCGGTACCCACCGCGCGCGGGTCAGCCGGGGAAGTCACCCCACACCAGCTGCGCCCCGGCGTGGCCCGTGAGCGCCACCATCACCAGGGAGAAGGCCGCCGTGAGCACCGCGAGCACCCGCAGGGCCAGCAGCACGGTCTCCCGGCGGGCGAAGCGGTCCGCGGTGAGCCAGCGCTGCGCCGCGTAGAGCAGAACCGAGATGCCGAGGCACAGCCCCACGGCCACCACCAGCAGGTCCGCGTACTGCGCGTGCGGACCCACCTGACCGGGGGCGTGCTCGCTCAGACCCATGGGGGGGGGGCAGCAGGGCCTCGCCCGTGCTCTTGGCGAGCAGGGAGGCCGCGAGGGCCACGGCGCTGACCCCCACCGTGACGGTGCCGAGACGGGCGCGCCAGCGCGGCACGGTGGCCCAGAGGAGAAGGAGGACCGCACCCACGGGAGCGGCGACGACGGACAGGTGGACGAGGAGCGGATGGGCGGGCAGTCCCGCGATCGATGCGAACACGCGATCATCATCGGCCGGGAATCGGTTGCCCACAAGCAAGTTGAGGCTTTCCTGTCTCGGCGAACACCCAGGATGGTCCGGCACACCGGGTGGAGCTGTGCGCCGCATGGAAAACGCCCCGCAGCGGCCTGGACGTCAGGCGCGCGCGGGGCGTGGTTCCGGCAGCGGGGTCAGTTCGAGGAGCCCTTGAGCCGCTCGATGTGCTCCGAGGCCTGGGCCTTGGTGAGGTCCGCGGGCAGCTCCTCGCCGGCCTGCTTGGCGAGGGTATCCAGGTAGGATTTCTGGGCCGCGGTCATGGGCTCGTCGCCGCTGACCCAGTCCGAGGGGTCCTTCTCCAGCGACGAGTCCTGGGCGTCACCGGTGGCGCCGATGGTCTCGCCCTGCGGCGCACCGTTCTGGGCGGCGCCACCCTGCGGCACGGAGCCGTCCGGGGTGCCGTTCTCGAGCGGGGGCTGCTCGTTCTGCCTCTGGGGGTCCTGGGCGGGGGTGTCGGTCATGGGTGCTCCTCCGTGCTCGTGCGGGCCGGTCGGCTCCGGGCCCGCGGGATCGGGATGCGCGCCGGGCGCCTCGGTGGGGCGGGGTCTCCCGCCCCGGCTCTCGGCACTGCCGGTGTCGTGTGCCAGACCTTAGTGGCCCGCGGGCCAACCGGGGAGGGGTTTCGCTCACGGCGCTCAGTCCAGGGACCCCCTGCCGGGTCCCCTCACCGCACGATGCTGCGGGTGGTGCCGTCCTCCCGACGGGTCCATCCCCTGGCATCGAGGTGCTCGAGCAGCGGGATCGCCACCCGGCGGGTGGTCCCCCACGCCTGCCGGGCCTGGCTCGTGGTGAAGGGCTGCGGGAGGCGGGCGAGCTCGCGCATCGCGAGCGCGGGCGCGGTGGGCAGCAGCACGACGTCGCCCGGCAGCCGCAGCAGCCGACCGAGCCGCTGCGCCGCGGCGAGTTCGCGCGGACCGAGCCGCAGCGCATCGAGGTCGTGGGCCTCGGGGGCCGCGAAGGGCTGGGCACGCAGCCGGGCCTCCAGTGCGGCCACGCCCTGCTCCGCGGCGCCGAGTCCGCCCGGCCGTCCGGGCACTGCGAGGTACCCGTCCCGGTCCGCGAGCCCCGCGCGGTCGACCACGGCGGCCAGGACGTGCGCCCCGGGCTCACCGAGCACCGTGCGTGCGGCCCCGCGGGACAGCCCTGGTGCCAGCGGTTCCCGCTCGTGGGCGGCCTCCACGGCAGCGCGCAGCCGGGTGGCCCACTCCTCCAGGCGCGGGGCGTGGATCCACCACTGCCCGGTGGACACCACGTCGTCCGGCAGGGTTCCATCCGTGGCAAACCCGAGCAGCCGCAGCCGCTGCAGCGAGACCGCCCCGTGCTTGACGGTCTCCGCCACCGGGTCCCCGAGGTCGGGGATCCGGGCGAGCCGGGCGGCCTCGCGGGTGCCGTCACCGCGGCGGGACAGCGCGGGCGGGTCCACGTCCAGCACCCGGGCACCGCCCACGACCACGCGGGCCCCCGGGTAGCGCAGCACGAGCCCGTCGCCCGGCACCAGGGTCAGGGCGTGGTCCAGCTGCAACCGCGCGTGCTCGGCGTCCAGCGGCCGGATCCTCGCGCCCACGCCCGCGGTGCCCGCGTGGACCACGAGCTCCTCGGGGACCTCGGTGAACGGCGCCCCGCCGTTGCGGCGCACCTCCAGGACCTCCGTGGCGGGCCAGGTCTCGGGGGTCAGGAGCACGTCACCACGGTGGATCGTGTCCCGGTCGGCCCCGCGCAGGTTCACGGCCACCCTGGCGGTGGGCCCGATCTGCGTCACGGAGCGGTTCTGGCTCTGCAGCGAGCGCACGGTGACGGTCTGCTGCCCCTCCACCCCGCGCAGCGTCATCCGGTCGCCGGTGCGCAGCGTCCCCGCCGTGAGCGTGCCGGTGACCACGGTCCCCGCCCCCGAGATGGTGAAGGCGCGGTCGATCCACAGCCGCACGCGCGCCGTCGCGTCCGGTTCCGGCACGTCGTGCAGCACGGCGTCCAGCGCGTCGCGCAGCTCGTCCAGACCCGTGCCCTGCCCTGCGGAGACGACGACGGCGGGGGCCTGCGCGAGTCCCGTGCCGGCGAGTTCTGAGCGAGCGCGGGAGATCACGGCGTCGACCCGCTCCGGGGCACGGTCCTCCTTGGTCACCACGATCAGCCCGTGGCTGATCCCGAGGGCGGCCACGGCGTCCCGGTGGTCGCCGGACTGCTCCTGCCAACCCTCGTCCGCGGCGACCACGAAGCACACCACCGGTGCGGGCCCGACCCCCGCGAGCATGTTCCCGAGGAAGCGTTCGTGCCCGGGGACGTCCACGAACGCCACGTGCGTGCCCGAGGGCAGCTCGGTCCACGCGAAGCCGAGGTCGATGGTCAGCCCGCGCTGCTTCTCCTCGTCCCAGCGGTCCGGTTCGATGCCGGTGAGTGCCCGGACCAGGGTGCTCTTGCCGTGGTCCACGTGGCCGGCGGTCGCCACCACGTGCATCAGCGGATCCCCTCCAGCGCCGCCGTCACGGCGTCGGCCAGGTCCCGGTCACGGGATTCCGGCACGCAGCGCAGGTCCACGAGGCACGCGCCGTCGTGCACCCGGGGCAGCACGGCCGGGCGCCCGAGGCGCAGGGAGTGGGCAGCGGCCTCGGGCAGCCGCACGGCCCACCCGTGCAGCGGCACCCCCGGGGCGCCGCCGCCGCCCACACGACCGTCGTGGGGCACGACCTCCGCGCCCACCGCAGCGGCCAGCGCTTCCGCGCGTTCCCGCAGGCGGCCGGGTTCCGCGTGCAGGGCGACGTCGACCGGCGTCGCGCCCCCGCGCAGGGTCGCCTCGAGGGCCGCGAGCGTGAGCTTGTCCGCGCGCACCGCCCGGGCCAGCGGGAAGCGCGCCAGGCGCCGGACCGTCTCCGCACGCCCGAGCAGCAGGCCCGCCTGGGGGCCGCCGAGGAGCTTGTCCCCGCTCGCGATCACGGCGTCCGCCCCGGCCTCCAGGGCCTCCGAGAGGCTCGGCTCGTCCGGGAGCGCGGGGTCCGGGGTCAGCAGGCCGCTGCCCACGTCCACCACGAGCGGCACGCCGTGCTCGTCCGCGAGGGACCGCAGCTCCCGCAGCGGCACGGCCGAGGTGAAGCCCGCCACCCGGAAGTTGCTGGGGTGGACCTTGAGGATGCACCCGGTCTCCGGACCCAGCGCGGCCGCGTAGTCGCCCGGGTGGGTGCGGTTGGTGGTGCCCACCTCGCGCAGACGCGCCCCCGTGGACTCCATGAGGTCCGAGAGCCGGAACCCCGCGCCGATCTCCACGAACTCCCCCCGGCTGACGACCACCTCGCGGGTGCCGGCCAGGGCCGTGGTGGCGAGCACCAGCGCGGCGGCTCCGTTGGTCACGACCAGCGCGTCCTCGGCAGCGGGACACGCCTCCAGCAGAGCCTCCCGGGCACCCTCGCCGCGCGCCGAGCGCTGCCCGGTGGCCAGCTCCAGCTCCACGTCCACGTAGCCGGAGGCGTCGAGCACGGCCTGCCGCGCGGCGTCGGAGAGCGGGGCCCGGCCCAGGTTGGTGTGCACCACCACGCCGGTGGCGTTGAGCACCGGGGTCAGGCTGCTCGCGCCGCGGGTGCTCAGGCTCGTGACCACCGCGTCCACCACGGCCTCCGGGTCGATCTCACCGGCCCGCGCGCGCTGCTGGACGGCGAGGACGGCGGCTCGCACCGCGGCGTCGCCCAGTCCTCCGGCCGCCGCACGGACCCGCGGGTCCGCCAGCACGCGGTCCGTGCGGGGGATGCGACGGCGGGGGTCCTCTGTGCTCACGATGCTCCTCGGGTGGATGATGGGAGGCCGTGTCCCACGGCCGTCCCGGTTGCGCGTCGGCCCTTCAACGCCCGGGTGAGCGCGCGCCCCGGGATGCGGCGGGAGCTGCGCACGGGTGCCCGCGAAGGCCCCGCGCGCGCCCACCGCGAGCACTGGGGCGTGGCAGCCTCCCGGGTGGGCGGCCGACCGGCCGCGGGCGTGGTCGCAGCAGTCCCCGGGGTCCTGATGCTCGAAAGGTTGGCGGAGGCGGACGGGAATCGAACCCGCCAGACCGAGGTGCTCGGTCTCACCGGTTTTGAAGACCGGGGCGCCCACCAGGACACGGACGCCTCCGCGGCCGAATGTACCACCGCCCGCGGACCCGCATGCTCAGCAGCCTGTCGGAGCGCGTTCCTACACTGGCCCCATGAGCGAACGCACCACGGACTCCCCCGCCCAGGACCCCGCAGCGGGTCTCGGCCGCCTCACGAGCTACGCCCACGGCGGCGGCTGCGCGTGCAAGATCCCCCCGGGAGAGCTGGAGGACGCGGTGCGCGGGCTGACCGGTCAGAACGCGCCGGACGTCCTCGTGGGCCTGGACGACGGCGACGACGCCGCGGCCGTTCTCGTGCGCCCGGACCTCGCGGTCGTGTCCACGGCGGACTTCTTCACCCCCGTGGTGGACAGCGCCCACGACTGGGGCCGGATCGCCGCCGCCAACGCCCTCTCGGACGTCTACGCCATGGGCGGCACCCCGGTGGTGGCCATCAACCTGGTGGGCTGGCCGCGCGAGCTGCTGCCCATGGAGCTGATGTCCGAGGTGCTGCAGGGAGGGCTGGACGTTGCCGCGCAGGCCGGCTGCCCGGTGATCGGCGGGCACTCGATCGACGCCCCCGAGCCCACGTACGGCATGGCGGTCACGGGCACTGCGGACCCGCAGCGCCTGCTGCGCAACGACGCCGCACGGCCCGGTCTGCCGATCACCCTGACCAAGCCGATTGGCGTGGGGCTGCTCAACAACCGGCACAAGGCCACGGGCGAGGTCTTCCCCGCGGCGCTCGAGACCATGACCGCTCTCAACCGGGATGCCTCGCGGGCCGCGCTGGCGGCCGGGGTCGAGGCGGCCACGGACGTCACGGGGTTCGGCCTGCTGGGCCACCTGTACAAGATGTGCCGCGCCTCGGGCGTGGGCGCCACGATCGACGCCGCCGCCGTGCCCCTCGTGGAGGGAGCCGCCGACGCGCTGCGGGACGGATTCGTCTCGGGCGGCACGCGGCGCAACCTGGACTGGGTGCGACCCCACCTCGCGGCGGGCTCAGGCGTCACGGAGGACACCCTGCTGCTGCTCGCGGACGCCCAGACCTCGGGCGGACTGCTCGTGGTGGGCGAGGTCCCGGGCTATCCGGTGATCGGCGAGACCACCGCGCTCCCCGAGACCACGGACACCCTGGTCACCGTGCGCTGAGCCGGATTCGAGGCCCTATTCCTTCGGTCCTCGTGCGCGGGGGAACCACCCGGTGGCCAGGATCGAGAGGCCGATGAGGAGGAATGGAACCCCGATGACCGTACTGTCCAGCGTCAGCACGTAGACGACGCCCAGCATGAGAAAGACCAGCGCCACTGCCGTTCGACTCTTGTGATGAATGGGGCCTTTGCCCTCTTTCTCAGGGTCGCCCGCCATGCTCCGTCTGTGTTCTGCTCGGCGGGCCCGTGGTGATCGAGTCGTCCGTGACGCCCGAGGCGCGGCGCTTGTTCAACCGGTTGCGCTGCGGGATCACCGTGTACTTGGGGTCCTTCACGGACTCCTTGCCGCCCCAGAACACGCCGAAGCGCGTGAGGGCCGAGGACGAGACCAGGGCGAGTCCCGAGGCCGCGGCGACCCAGCGGCGTCGTCCGCCGAGCAGCGCTCCCAGGCCACCGGCGATCGAGAGCCGCTCGCTCCACTCGAGCCACTGGCCGGGCCGACCCTGTTCGAGGGGCTCCACGGTCACGGGGTCCATGGCGTCCTTCATCACGCGCATGGCCACGAGCTCCCCGGCAACGCCCGCGACCGCGAAGAACCGGGCGGGTGCAGCCTGCTCCACCGGCGTGGTGAGCATGGCCAGCCCGCCGGACGCCAGGGACGCGGAGCTCGCGAACACGAAAGCCAGGTGCCCGTGCATCTCGTGCCAGGTGGGCACGGCCGTGTCGCCGAGCAGCATGGCGGTGTAGGTGGCCATCGGGGCACCGAGCACACCTGCGGCCACGCTCGCGGGCAGCTCCGCGGCGTGCAGCACGGGACGCAGCGGGCCGAGCGGCAGCCGCTCCCCCGACATCCGGTCCACTTCCACCGCCGCCGCGACTCCCGCGTTCGTGGAGAACGACGCGAGCACCCACGAACCGATGCTCATGGGCGAGGTGGGCTTGAACGTGCGCATCATGTGCAGGAAGCGCTCGGGACGGCCGAGATCGGCCACCAGGAGAACCCCGCCGAGACCCGCAGCCGTCAGCGCGGACAGCCGGGCGTTGCGACGCAGCGCGGACCTCCCGGTCAGGTGCCCGCCGAGAGCGAGGATCGCCGAGCCCCCGGACAGCCCGCCCAGGAACAGGTAGGAGGCGATCTTGGAGTCCCACGGGGGTGCCTTGACGATCGGCCGGCCGTAGTAGGACGTGAACTCCGTCTCGGGCACCATGGGCATCTCGCGAGAGCCGTCCCCGCCGCCGCGGCGGAACGCTCCCCCGCCCGGTCCACGGTTCCTGCGACGCCGTTTGCGCCGCGGTTCCTCGGGCGGTCGGTAGCTGTCGTACGGGGAAGGGCTCATGAACGCTCACCCACCGTGAAGGCCGCCGCGCCGAGGGCCAGCATGCCCATCACGGCCATGCCTGCCCGCTTGTACATGCGGTGCAGGTCCTTGGTGGGAACCTGCGGGTCCGGCGGCAGCCCGTAGACCTCCGGCTCGTCGAGCAGCAGGAAGATCGAGCCCGTGCCACCCACGCCGTCGTTCGGGTTGGCGCCGTAGAGCCGCGCCTCGGTCTTCCCCTGCTCGTGCAGCTGGGCCACCCGCTGCTGCGCCGTGGCGAGCATGCTCTCCCGCTCCCCGTACTTGATGGAGGTGGTGGGACACGCCTGCGCGCACGCGGGGGTGTCGTCGTTCTTCATGCGGTCGTAGCACAGCGTGCACTTCTGGGCGATGCCGTCCTGCGGGACCTTCACGGTGTCCGGCATGGGCGGGGCGCCCCGCTGGGTCTTCGGCTCCACCAGCCCGTCGTTGCGGCGCTCGATGACCCCGAACGGGCAACCGGCCACGCACGTGCCGCAGCCGTTGCAGATGTCCTCCTGCACCACCACGGTGCCGTACTCGGTGCGGAACAGTGCACCCGTGGGGCACACGTCCAGGCACCCGGCGTGGGTGCAGTGCTTGCACACGTCCGAGGACATCAGCCACCGGAAGTCCGGGGTGTCCAGCACCGGGGAGCCGTCCCCGCCCGTGCCTGCGGCGTCGGACACCGCGCCACCGGAGGAGCAGCCGCAGCCGCCCGCCGATCCGCAGCCCACCGGCGCGGTGACGCCGGGGGTGGACTGGGACGAGCACGCGCAACCGGGCCCCGCGGCGTCGTCGGGCGCCGAACCACCGCACGCGCACCCGGCGGAGTCCTCCGCGGCAGCCGCGGAACCGCATGCGCACCCGCCCGCGGCAGGCGACGCCGCCGGGGGCCCCACGCGCGGCATGCCGAGGCTCACGAGCGCGCGCCCGGACTCGCGGGCCTGCTCGATGCGCTCCTGGGACTGCTCAATGAATGCCACGTGGCGCCAGGTGTCAGCCCCGAGACCCCCCGTGTTGTCGTAGGAGGAACCCAGGATCTCGTAGTCCGAGTCCACCGGGTTGCGGTTCCACTCCTTGCACGCCACCTCACAGGCCTTGCAACCAATGCAGATGGACGTGTCCGTGAAGAACCCGCGCCGGTGGTGCGGATGGTCCCAGTAGGTGTCGTCCGCGAAGCTGGGAGTGGGTGTTGCTCGTTCCGTGCTCACTGGTCTTCTTCCTGGTCCGTCGTGGCCGTCCCCGCCGTGTAGGCCGTGGACCGCCCGGCGACGTCCCCGCTGTCGCGTGCTCGCAACGGATCCTCGTTCAGCTCGCGCTCCGGATCCGTGATGCGCTCCATGCCGGTCATGATCGTGAGGTTCGCGCGCTGCTGGTACTCGCGCACCAGCTCGTTGCGCTGCGCCCCGCGCGGTCTGCGACCCGGACGGATGTCGCACGAACCCGTCTTGAAATTCTGGATCTGCACGTTGGGGTCCAGCGTGATGCCCAGCAGGTCGTTGGCGCCGTCACCGGAGACCACGGCATCGCTGCCTGCGCCCCAGTGGTAGGGCAGCCCGATCTGGTGGATGGTCTTGCCCCCCACCGTGAGCGGGGTCATCCGGTCCGTGACGAGCACCTTGACCTCGATGGCCGAACGCGGTGAGACGATCGTGGCCCACCCGTACGGCTCCAGCCCCTTCAGCTCCGCGAGCTCGGGTGAGATCTCACAGAACATCTCGGGCTGCAGCTCGGAGAGGTACGGCAACCACCGGCTCATGCCACCGGCCGTGTGGTGCTCGGTCAGCCGGTAGGTGGTGAACATGAACGGGTACACGTCTGTGCCCGGCGCCTTGCCGCTGGGTGCGGAGAGGTTGTCCTCCCGCGGAAACATGACGCGCGTGGGACTCTGCTGCTGCGTGTACAGCGGGTTGTCCACGGGGGACTCCTGCGGCTCGTAGTGCGTGGGCAGGGGCCCGTCCATCATGCCCTTGGGTGCGAAGAGCCAGGCCTTGCCGTCCGCCTGCATGATGAAGGGGTCGTCACCGGCGAGCGCATCGGGGCCGCCCTGCTGCGGGTCGGGATGGCTTCCGGGCTCCCGGTCCAGCGGGAAGTCCGGATTGTCCTTGCCCGTCCAGGTGTGGTTCTCCTCGTCCCACCACACGAGCTTCTTGCGCTCGCTCCAGGGCTTGCCCTGGGGGTCCGCAGAGGCACGGTTGTAGAGGATGCGACGGTTCGCGGGCCACGCCCACGCCCACTCGGAGGCGATCTCGTCCTGCACCTGCCCGGGCACGCGCATGGCGGCGCGGTTCACGCCGTCCGCGTAGATGCCCGTGTAGATCCAGCATCCGCCGGCCGTGCTGCCGTCGTCCTTCATCTGGTTGTAGGAGCTCAGGGGCTTGCCGGCGTCCGGGCCCGTGAGGAACCGGCCGTTGATCTCGGCCAGGACGGCCTCGGCGTCCGGCTCCCCCTCCTCCGTGAGCGGGTATTCCCACGTGAGCTCCAGCAGCGGCCGGTCCCGTGGGTCCGTGGAGTCAGCGAGGCGTTCGCGGAGCCGCTTGCCCAGCTCGAAGAAGAACTCCAGATCGCTCTGCGCGTCCCCCGGCGGGGTGACCGCCTGGTGGCGCCACTGCACCAGACGCTGGGTCTGGGTGAAGGAGCCGGACTTCTCCACGTGCGTGGCCGCGGGCATGAAGAAGACCTCGGTGTCGATGTCCTCGGTCTTCAGCTCGCCCGAGGCGATCTCCGGACCGTCCTTCCACCACGTGGCGGACTCAATCATGTTGAGGTCCCGCACCACGAGCCACTTGAGGTGGGACATTCCCATGCGCTGCAGCCGCCCGTTGGCCGAACCCACCGCGGGGTTCTGCCCCAGCAGGAAGTACCCCTCCACCTGGTCCTTGAGCATGGACATCAGCGTCTGGTAGGTGCCGTGGGCCCCGTTGATGCGCGGGATGTAGTCGTACGCGTAGTCGTTCTCGGCCGTGGCGGCGTCCCCCCACCACGACTTGAGCAGGTTGACGGCGTAGGACCGGGCGTTGGCCCAGTACCCCTTCTGGTTGGTGGTGCGGATCCCGTCCACGTAGTCGTCCAGGGTCTGCGCCGTCACGGACGGCATGGGCAGGTATCCCGGTAGCAGGTTGAACAGCGTGGGGATGTCCGTGGAGCCCTGGATGGTCGCGTGCCCGCGCAGGGCCATGATTCCGCCACCGGGGCGCCCCATGTTGCCCAGCAGCAGCTGCAGGATGGACGCCGTGCGGATGAACTGGGCGCCCAGCGTGTGCTGGGTCCACCCCACCGCGTAGGCAAAGCACGTGGTGCGGTCCCGGCCGGAGTTCTCCGTGACCGAGCGTGCCAGGTACGCGAAGTCCTCCTCGGAGATGCCACACGTCTCCCGCACCATCTCCGGGGTGTAGCGGGAGAAGTGGCGCTTGAGGATCTGGAACACCGTGCGCGGGTGCTGCAGGGTCTTGTCCCGCTTGGGCGTGCCGGTGCCGACGGGGGCACCGCCGCTGCCGAACTGCTGCCCACCGGCCTTCGCACGCTGCTCATCACCCTTGGCGTGCTCCTCCGCGCCCTCGTGGCCGGAGCCGTCGTCCTCGGTCTGGTAGGCCCACGACCCCAGGTGGTAGGAGCCGCTTTCCGAGTCGTAGCCGGAGAACAGCCCGTTCAGGTCCTCGGCGTCCTCGAAGTCCTCGCTGATCAGGGTGGAGGCGTTCGTGTAGGAGACCACGTACTCGTGGAACCAGAGGTCGTTGCTCAGCACGTAGTTGATCAGTGCACCGAGCAGCACGATGTCCGAACCCGCGCGGATGGGCAGGTGCTTGTCCGACACGGCAGAGGTGCGCGTGAACCGTGGGTCCACGTGAATCACACGGGCGCCGCGTGCCTTGGCCTCAGTGACCCACTGGAAGCCCACGGGGTGGCACTCGGCCATGTTGGAGCCCTGGATGACGATGCAGTCCGCATTCGCCATGTCCTGCAGGGACTGGGTGGCGCCGCCGCGCCCGAAAGAGGTTCCCAGACTGGGAACCGTGGCGGAGTGTCAAATCCTGGCCTGGTTCTCGATCTGTACGGCACCGGCTGCGGTGAACAGCTTCTTGATCAGGTAGTTCTCTTCGTTGTCCAGCGTGGCGCCGCCCAAGGACGCGATGCCCATGGTGCGGCGCAACGGCCGGCCCTGCTCGTCCGCGTCCTGCCAGCCGCGGCGTCGTGCCTCCAGGAAGCGGTCCGCGATCATGTCGATGGCCTTCTCGCGCTCGAGCGGCTGCCACTCGGAGGCGCCGGGCGCGCGGTACAGCACCTGTGTCTGTCGGCCCGGGGAATTGACGAGCTGCTCGCTCGCCGATCCCTTGGGGCACAGGCGACCGCGGGAGATCGGAGAGTCCGGGTCCCCCTCGATCTGGACCACGCGCTCGTCCTTGACGTAGACCTTCTGGCCGCATCCCACCGCGCAGTACGGGCAGATGCTCTGCACCACGCGGTCCGCCGTGGCGGTGCGCGCGGTGATCTCCTGGGTCCTGCGGGACTGCACCGCACTGCTGCGGCCGGTGTGGTCCCCGGTGCGGAGCTGGCGGATGACCGGCCACTCCAGCGGGCTGAATCGAGACATGCGGCAAGCTTAGACCCTTTCTCCGACACCCACGGGAAGCACGTGTGTGGCAGGACCCGACCTTGGGAGCGCCCCCGGACGTGCCGGACGGCCAGGACCCGCAGGTCCCGGCCGTCCCAGCAGTCACCGCACCGTGCGGGCGGCGCCGTGGCCCGTCCTCACTCCATGGGATCGGAGGGTCCCGCCGCCCCGTCCTGCAGCGAGCGGTTGACCTCGAGGTCCGCCTGGGGATCGTCCACGAGCGCCGCGATCTCGGGGTCCTCGGTCTCGGCGGGGGTGTCGGGCCCGGGGACGGTCTGCTCCTCGGCCACCTGTTCCACGTCCGCCTCCTCGGGGCGCTTGAGGGGGTCCGCGTCCTCACCCCACTGGGCGTCGTCCTCCTCCCATGCGGAGTCCTCGGCACCAGTGGTCTCGATCAGGTCGTCCTCGCGGAACGTGTCCCCTGCCGCCTCCGGGGTGTCCAGAGGATTGGGATCCGGGATGGGCTGCGTCATGCGGTGCTCCTTGCCAGGTTCTCGTCCGACGCGCGGTCGCGCGCACCGTCAGACTACGGCGCCACTGGGGCCGCGCTCCACCCGCTGCCTCGCCCCGGGGGTGAGCCTGCCTGGGCCGACGACGCCGCTCGGTGGCGGATCTGCCCTGCAGCCACCCGGACCTCGTCGCTGTCCACGAATGGGACCCGTGCACCGGGCGGACCGATCTCCATCCAGCGCTCGTGGCCCTTCCCGTACAGGGCGACGGTGTCCTGCGGGCCCGTGAGTTCGAGAGCCGCGCGAATCGCGTCCCGGCGGGTGGGCACCTCCACGACTTCCGGTACGGGCCGCCCCGCGGCACGCAGCTGTTGCGTTGCAGCGTTGACGCCTCGCATCACGGCCGCGCGAATCGCTGCGGGATCCTCGGAGCGGGGGTTGTCATCCGTGACCACGACGACGTCCGCGCCGGACTCGACCACGGCTCGCCCGGTGAGTTCGCGCTTGGACGTGTCCCGGTCCCCGCCGCTGCTGGCCGTGACGACGAGGCGGCCCTGGGTCCTGGCGCGCAGCGCCGACACGGACTTGGCGGTCGCGTCAGGCGTGTGCGCGAAGTCCACCAGTACCGTGGGCCATCCAGGCCCCAGGTTTACCCGTTCCATGCGGCCGGGCACGTTCACCGGGCCGTCGAGCGCACGGGCCACCTCCTGCAGCGGGTGCCCGGCACCCATGAGCATCAGGGCAACCAGTGCGGTGTTCACGCGGTTGTGCTCCCCGGGCAGGGGTGCACGCAGCCGCATGCGGCCTCGTGGACCGTGCAGCGCGAACTCGTCCACGCCCTCGAGGCCGGTGAGGTGCCAGGTGGCGGTGGCCCCGGGTCGGGTGCCCAGGGTCACGGTGGGCAGTCCTCTCCGGCGGGCCAGGCCGTCGAGGCGCCGCCCGGCGTCGTCGTCCACCACGATCACCGCGCGTGCCGCGAACTCCGGCGTGAACAGCCGCGCCTTCGCGTGGAAGTAGGACTCCATGTCCCCGTGGTAGTCCAGGTGCTCGTGGGTCAGGTTGGTGAAGGCCACGGTGTCGAAGCGCACGCCGTTGACGCGCTCCTGATCCAGGGCGTGGCTGCTGACCTCCATCACAGCCGACCGGTTGCCCGCCGCACGCATCCTGACCAGCAGGTCCTGGATGTGCGGCGCCGCGGGCGTCGTCATGCGGCTGGGCCCTCGCTGCGTGCCCACCACGGTCTGCGGGGTGCTCACGAGCCCGGGGAGCCGCCCCAGGCGTCGCAGGGCGGCTTCGAGGATGTAGGCCGTGGTGGTCTTGCCGTTGGTTCCCGTGACACCGAAGACGGGCAAGTGGTGGGAGGGGTGGCCGTTCAGGAGTGAGGCGAGGGGTCCCAGCACGGCACGGGGACGCTCGGCGACCAGCAGCGGGACTCCCGGATTGCAGCCGATGGACCGCGCCCCGGCCGCGTCAGTGAGCACCGCGGCTGCTCCCGCGGCCACTGCCTCCTGGAGCTTGCCCGCCCCGTGGTGGTGGCGTCCCTGCAACGCCACGAAGAGGTCCCCCGGGCGCACTTCCGTGTGGGCCTCCGAAACACCGAGGATCCTGACATCCCCTGCCCGGTCCGCGGCGCTCTCGCCCACACGCAGCTCGGCTCCTGCGCAGGCCGCCAGTTCCGCAACGGTCCGGCCGTGTGTCCCGCACGTCCCCATGGCGCGGCTCCCCTCTCGATGGCGGCGGACCCAGCACCCGCCGGATCATCAGACCACTGATAGAAGCACGGGGAAGCCCCGGGATATTCCGTGACCACCCTGGCACAGCACGGTGACCCCGCGGCGCCGACACAATTCATGCAATGACATGTGGCGATTGCACAAGGGAACGAAAGCGGGCACCCTGAAGCCGTCCCGTGAGAACGCGGGGACACCACGCCGCGAGAGGCCCGCCATGAACCGTTCCCACAAGCTCGCCACGGCCGCCGCTGTCCTGGTGCTCTGTACGGTCCCGCTCACCGGGTGCGGGAGCGGCTCCTCCGACGAACCGCGCTCGATGTCCACGACATCCACGATCCACGGCGGGCCCACCTCCGGGATCCGGTCCCAGGCGGCGCCTGCGAAGTCGTCGGCCGAGCAGCCAACCTCGGAGCGCACCGCAGAATCCGCGCCAGAGCAGACGCACGAGTCTGGTCGAGAGAGTGCCCCGGCAAGCGCTCCGGCCGGTCAGGACGAGTGCGGCGCCAGCGGCGCCGAGGCGGCCGTGAGCGCGCATCTGGCGGACGTGCCGGGCGTCGCCGACCCCTCGTCCTGGGCCGTCGAGGACAGCGATGGCTACGATCCGTGCGCAGATCTCTCCTGGATCACCCTGATCGGCGGCGGGACGGGATCATCCCCGCGGCAGCAGATGCTGTTCCACAAGGGCGACTACCTGGGAACCACCACGTCCAAGGCCATTGGCTTCCACCCCGCCACGCAGCGGCTCACCGACTCATCGATCCAGGTGACCTACACGTACGTGGAGGGCGATGAGAGCAACGCGGAGGCCCGCGGCCGGGCAGTCTCCACCTACACCTGGAACCCGGACACCGAGTCCATTGACCACGCCGGCGAGTGGCCCCCGGGCATCGGCTGACACCCGGTGGCGTGACGCCACCCAGGAGTGTGACCCAACCGTGACCTCGAGCAGAACCGAGGCCTGACCTGCGGCTACACACTTCCCGCCCCGTGGCGGACGACCACAGACCCCTCCGGTCTGCGTGTTTGCTATTGCACATGTAGCGCCGAGCCCCCAGTGTGGAACCAGATCGCCGAACGGTGATCGCACGGAAAACACCAAGGAGTCAGGTCATGGGACACCTCACCCGTCTTTCCACCCGCACCACCGCCACCGCCGCTGGCATCCTCCTGCTTGCCGGAGGTGCCACCGGGCCCGCCCTCGCGGCGGCTCCTGCAGAACCGGCCGCCGACCAGCCCGCCTCGGTCGACTGCCCCAATGACTCCCCGCGGGACACGCTGCGTCAGGCGGCACCCCGGCTCCCGGAGCCGTTCGGCCCGAACGTGCCCAACGCCTCGGGCTGGGACATCGAGGGCGCGGACACCTCCACCTTCAACGGTTGCAAGGAGCTCTCCTGGATCTCCGTGACCGTGCCCGGCGCCACGGTGTCCTCGCCGGAGACCATTGCCCTGTTCCACTCGGGCATCTACATCGGCACCGCCTCCGCCACGAACTTCGGTTTCGAGCCGCAAGTGGAGCGCGTGGATGACTCCACGATCAGGGTCACCTACCGCTACCCGCTCGAGGGAGACGCCAACGCGGCCCCCCGGGGCAGGGCCGTCTCCGAGTTCCACTACGACGCCGCCGCCGGCAGTGTGGTGCACACCGGCGAGTTCCCGCCGCAGTGACGCCCGGGCAGCCACGGGACGGTGCCACCACCGGGAGCCGTGCATCCGTTGCACATACTCCCTGGCGCGGGCGTTCTTGCCCTCCAGCAGGCGCCGGAACTGCCCCTCCCGGCTCGCGACGCTGACCTCGCTGCGCACCGTGGGGCCACGGCTGATGGAGGAAGAGCCAGTCGTCCCCGCCCCACACCTCGAGGACCGTGGGGTGGGCGGCTCACAGCTTCACCAGTTCGTGCAGCTCTCGAGAACGATGCAGGGTGGGAATGATCACGGGGAAGATGTGTGCGGGAGCCACGTGCCCAAGACCAGAACCGAGCACCCGCCCCTGGGGAGCCGCGCTCGAGCTGCGCACCACGGTCGTCCACCGCCCCGGGTGCCGGGCGGTGGGGTGACCTGTGACACGATGGCCAGGAGGAGCACACCGTCGTGAAGGAGAGCCATGGACCCGGTGCGAACGCTCGTCACGGCCGCCGCGGCGTCGTACACGGCGAACTGCGCCCTGGGCGGTTCTGTGGCCCTCGGCCTGCTCGACACGTCCAACGTGCGCTGGGTCCACCACGGCCTGTACATCGCCACGTCGGCGCTCACCGCGGCCGCGTGCGCCGCCGGGCTGAAGGCTCGTTCGACGACGACGCTCGCCCTGGTCTCTGCCCTGGCTCCCCTGTTCCTGCTGCAGCGCCACGGCGCCCGTCCGCTGCGGCGACACACCCGAGACGCCCTCGTGGCGGCTCCCTGCTACGTGGCCGGTCTCGTGCTGGCCTGGAGGTGACGCATGGAACTCCTGGATGTCGTGTTCAACCGGCGGACCACCAACGGCCCGTTCCGGCCGGACCCCGTGAGCCCCGAGCACCAGCAGCTGCTGATCCGTGCGGCCGCCGCCGCGCCGTCCCAGTTCAACAGCCAACCGTGGCGGTTCGTGCTGATCGAGGACCGGGACACCATCGAGACCGTGGCCCGCATCAGCGGGGAGAGCATGACCGAGGTGATGGGCGCGGGCACGTTCTTCGACCGGTACAAGAAGTACTTCCGGTTCAGCCAGAAGGAGATGGACACCCTGCGCAGCGGCATGCTCTTCGACAAGCTGCCCGCGCTGCTGCGCCCGTTCACCTCCAGGGCGTTCACGCCGTCCGGGCAGGCGCTCATGAACAGGCTGCGTGTGCCGCGGACCCTGGGTGAGGAGAACCGCAAGCTCGTGGCGGGCTCACCCCTGCTGATCGGGGTGATGCTCGAGCGCGGGGAGTACCGCCCGGAGGAGCTCTCCGGGTTCTACTCCGTGTTCAGCATGGGCGCGGCCATGGAGAACCTGTGGCTGACCACGGTGGAGCTGGGCATGGGCATCCAGTTCGTGTCCTTCCCCATGGAGGCCCCGCACCAGTGGCAGCGGATCGTGGACATGCTGCATGTCCCCGACGACCTGGAGCTCATGGCCGTGTACCGGCTGGGCTACGTGCCCGAGCGCACGCACCGCCCGGCCATCGACTGGTCCAGCCGCGAGCGCAAACGCCCCTCCCAGTACGTGTTCCGGGAGACGTGCGAGACGCCTCAGCAGGGGTGGGACCAGGACACGAGGCCCGGTTCCGCCTGAGCCCTGTCCGGTGACGCAGGCTACGTGCGAACCCGGCCCGTCCGGGGCGGCGTCGTCCCCTGTGCGCGGCGCACCGCGAGCAGCCGGAAGAACCGCTGCCGCACGGCCCGCCAGCCAGGGGGCAGAACCGCGGCCAGCTCGGCGGGAGCGTGGCTGCGCCGGATCGAGAGCAGCCCGTCGAAGCGCACGAAGGTGCGGGCGCGGGCCAGGGGCAGCGTGGCCACCCAGTAGACGAGCCACGCCGCGCGGCTGCGGCGCAGGTCGTTGTGCACCGCCACCCCGCGCGCCAGTGCCTCGGAGTCCGCGAGCACCCCGGCCAGTTCCGCGGGGGTGAGGTGGTGCAGCATGTGGTTCGAGATCACCGCGTCGTAGGTCTCCCCGGCCGCCACCAGCTCGCCGCTGGCCACCGTGCGGTAGGTGGTGCCCGCCCCGCGGTCGTGGGCGGCGGCCCACCGGGTGGCCCGTTCGTCGGGGTCGATGCCCGTGATCCGCACGTCGAGACCGTCCCGGGCGGCCCAGCGCGCGAGGGCCCGGGCGACGTCCCCGCCCCCGCACCCGACGTCCAGCACCGTGGCCGGGCGTCCCTCGCGGGCCGCGGCCCGCAGCACCGGGCGCAGGTGGCGGCGGTAGACCGGACGCCAGGACGCCACGAGCGGGTTGATCACCCCGAACAGCCGGTAGGTGGTGTCCAGGGCCACGGGATCACATGCGGGATCGTCCATGAGCTCGGGCTCCCCCACGGAGCGGTGGCGCAGCAGGGGGTCCATCAGCGCTGCGCGGCAGGGAGGAGGCGGAGCAGGGCGGACTCGATGCTCAGGCCCGGCCCGAACGCCATGGCCGCCACGGGCCCGGGCGCCCCGGTCTGCAGCAGGTGGGCCAGGACGAAGAGGATGGTGGCGCTGCTCATGTTCCCCGCCTCGCGGAGCACTTCCCGAGATGGGAGCATCTGCTCCTCCGCCAGGCCCAGCCGGGACTCCACCTTGTCCAGGATGCTGCGCCCGCCCGGGTGCACGGCCCACTGGGGGATGTCCGCCACCGCGAGATCCGTGCGCCGAAGCAGGGGTGCCAGGGCGTCCGACACGTGGTCATCGATGATGCGGGGCACGTAGGTGCCCAGGATCATCTCGAAGCCCTCGTCCCCCACACTCCACGCGAGCTCCTCCTCGCCCACGGGCGCCAGGGTGGTCTCGAAGTCGACGAGCTCGAGGGTGGGGCCGGGGACGGCGACGTCGCGCGCGGACACCACCGCGGCCGCCGCGCCGTCCGCGAACAGGGCGTTGCCCATCACCGTGTCGGGGTCGTTGCGCACGTGCAGGTGCAGGGTGCACAGCTCCACGCACATGACGAGCACCACGGCGTCCGGATCCGCCCGGCACGCGGTGGCCGCCGCCTGCAGCGCGGGGAACGCGGCATTGCACCCCATGAAGCCGAAGTGGGCGCGCTTCACGTCCACGGGCAGCCCGAGGTCCTTGGCCACCCGCACGTCCGGGCCCGGTGCGAAGAACCCGGTGCAGGACACCGTGATCACGTGGGTCACGTCCGCCGCGGTGACCCCGTCCCCCGCCGCGTCGAGGGCCGCGCGGGCCGCCTCCACGAACAGGCGTTTCGCGTGCTCCGTGTAGATCCGGTTGCGCGCGTGCGTGCCCGGTGACAGCAGGTGGCCGGTTCCGGGGTCGACGAACGGCGACGCCGCGGCGTCGCCCCCTGCTCGCGGCGATCCGCCAGCGACGTCCTCGGAGGGTGCGGCCCCGGCACCCGCAGCCGAGCCGGCGCGGTCGGCCGCGGTGCCCAGCTCCGGGAGGACGGTGTGGCGCGTGGCCACCCCGGCGCCGTCGAACGCGGAGCGCACGAGCCGGGACCCCAACCGCGTCATCCCCGGCTGCTGCGCGAAGAGCCGCGTGACGTCCTCCTGCCGGATGACGGTGTCAGGGACCAGGGTCTCGATCGACAGCATGCGAACGGTCATGCCCCATGGTAGGCACCCGCTCAGGCCCTGCGGCCTAGGGTGGCCCCATGACTGGTGAGCCCGCGCCCCCCTCCCACGAATCTGCTCAGCGCGTGGGGCCCGATGCGCAGACGCGGACGCGCCGCCGATACGCAGGCGTGGACCTCGCGGCGGACCCCGCGCGCACGGGCATCGCCGTGATCCGGGAGGAACCCGGCCGGGTGGTGGTGGAACGGGTGGACCTCGGTGCGACGGATGCCGACGTGCTGGCCGTGGTCCGCGACGTGCACCGAGCAGGAATTGACGTTCCCTTCGGCTGGCCCGCACCGTTCGTGGACTACATCTGCGCCCAGGCCACCGGGCAGGTGATCGCTCCGCCTTCGACCGATCCGGCGTGGCGCCGCAGCATGGCTCAGCGCACCACGGATCTCCACGTGCGCTCTCGCACAGGCCTGATTCCCCTGAGCGTCTCCACGGACCGGATTGCGTATCCGGCGCTGCGCTGGGCCGCTCTAGAGAGCCGCCTACTCGATGCCGGAATCGACGTCCCCCGGGATGGTTCGGGGCGCGCATGCGAGGTGTACCCGGCGGCCGCGCTGGCCCGTTGGGGACTCCCGCACCGTGGCTACAAGGGGAGCAAGAACGCGACCCACCGTCACAACCTGGTGACGCACCTGCAGTGGCTCGAGTGGTTGGGGCACGATTCGATGTGCCGGGCGGACGACAACGTGCTGGACGCCGTCGTCGCCGCCCTGGTGGCACGAGAGGTGGACCTCGGCAGTTGCGAGCCCGCGCCACCTGAGCTGGTGTCCGTCGTCGCCCGCGAAGGGTGGGTGTGGCTGCCGCCGGACACACCGACGCCGCCAGTTGCCCACCGCTAATCGACGGGAGGCATCAGCACGCCTCGGCGCGGGAGCCGGACAACGCCGTGTGCCCCGCGCATCTGCACGGGGCACGCTGTGGACTCGTCACCCGCCGGGACGCGCCGGGCTGCCGGTGGTCAGCCGAGGACCGAGCGGGAGATCAGCTGGTCCAGGGCCAGGACGTCGATGTCACGCCCCACGTTGATCTTGGCCACCCCGGAGCGGGTCCACAGTTCGATCTCCGCGTTGATGTCCAGCGTCCCGGCGTTCTCCGTGGACCACATGTTGATGGCGGAGTAGGGGACCGAGAAGGTCTCGATCTTCTTGCCCCGCAGGCCCTGGGCGTCGCGGACGATCAGCCGACGGTCCGTGAACGTGGCGGTGTCCCGGACCGTCTTGAAAGACGCCACGGGCGTCTCCCCCGGCACGAGGTACGGGGCGATGTCCTGCGGGAAGTCGATGGGGGCCAGGAACGTCCAGCCGCTGTTGAGGGTGGTCTCCACGTGATCCGGTTCCTTCCGGTGGCCCGTCCCGGGGCCGGTCGAGTTCTGGGCGCGAGGGCCTCACGGGCCTCGCCACGCCATGCTGTCACGGGTCCCGGTGAGCGCCCCGGACCACGCCTGAGCGGCGGCGCCAACGGCAACGGGCCGCGCCCGCCGAGTGCGAGCGCGGCCCGAGACGCAGGATGTGGATCAGAGGTCCACGACCTCGTTCTCACCCTCCACGGTGTTGCCCGTGACCTTCGCCTTGATGAGGTTGGCCACCTGGGTGACCTTGCTGCTGCCCGGGCTGTCCCAGTACTCCGCGGTGTCGGCGTCGATCTCGATGAGCACGTTGTTGGGGTTCTCGGGCCCGCCCTCGAGCCAGGAGTCGGTGAAGGAGCTCCACAGCTCCCGCAGCTTGTCGGTGTCATTGACGATGCGCGCGCTGCCGCTCAGGGACACCCACGCACCGCTGCCCGCGTAGGCCACGTTGACGTTCGGGTTCTTCTGGATGGCCGTGCCCTGCCCGGAGGCGCGCTCCGCGATGAAGCGCACGGTGCCGTCGAAGTCCACGTCCTGCGTGGCCATGGGCTTGGACACCAGGCGGCCGTCCTCGTCCACGTGCGTGAGCATGGCGATGCGCGTGCCCTTGATGATGTCGCGGACCTTCTGGATGTTCTCGTTGCTCTCTGCCATGGCACTGCCTTCCGTCGTGACCTGTCATGAAGTGGGACCGCCGCCGACCGCCAGTTCGCACGCGAACCCGGGTGGCGGCGTCGATCATCAGTCTATTGACGAGTGACGTCCCCCACGAGGAGTTGGCCACCAGCGGAATCCCCTGCACCCGGGCCGCGACCAGTGGCCCGCGGCACGACGCCGATCGGCCGCCATCCTGCCTCCGCTCCCCTGCGCGCGCGGCACCGCCCGGCGGTCACCCCCCGGTTAGACCGCCGAGGTTTCCCGGTTCTAGGCTGGAAAGCGTCCCCGCACCGGGGCGAGACGACCCCGTGAGCCGCGCGGCGTCGTCGTTCCCCGCGAACCGCAGGCCCACGCACCGGAACCCGCCGAGCCGCACCGAGAGGAACGCCGCCGTGGCCCGAACCCGAGCGCAGACCGTGGACGCGCTGCTCGAGCGGCACGGCCGGACCTACGCCCAGGAGGCCGGGATCCGGCTGAGGGACGAACCCGCCGCCCTGTACCAGCTGCTCGTGCTGGCCAACCTGCTCTCCGCGCGGATCGGCGCGCCCGTGGCGGTGGCCTCCGCACGGGCCCTGTTCGACGCCGGGCACCGCACGCCCGAGGCGATGCAGGCGTCGTCCTGGCGCCAGCGCGTGCAGGCCCTGGGGCGCGGCGGGTACAAGCGCTACGACGAGCGCACTGCCACCATGCTGGGCGACGGCGCGGCCCTGCTCCTCGACACCTGGGGCGGGGACCTGCGCGCCCTGCGTGACGCCGCGGACGGTCCGCGCGACGTCCTGCGACGGCTCCAGGACTTCCCCGGCATCGGACCCGCGGGCGCGTCCATCTTTGCGCGCGAGGTGCAGGGCGTGTGGCCGGTCATGGCACCGCACGTGGACACGAAGGCACTCGCAGGCGCACGCCGCCTCGGGCTCCCGGAGGACGCCGCCGCGCTGGCGGAGCTCGTGGCCGCGGAGCAGCTGCCCGTGCTGGCCTCGGCCCTGGTGCGCGTGGCCCTGGACCGCACGAAGGGCGACCCCTTGGGGTAGGCCGGCTCACGGACCCGCCCCAGCACCCCTCAGCACCGTTGTCGAAAGGCCGCACCGATCTCATCCCTCGTCGTGCCGCTCAGGCCCCACCATGCCCGGATGCCCTCGCCACCGTGCTCGAGGCGCACCGCCACGTGCGGTTTTCATGTTCCCGTCACGTCCAGGACCGCCCGATGTTACGTGGCGGCAGCACCGTGGCACGCGTCCGCGGACGCCCACGGACACCCCGGACGTCCGCACTGCCCCCGCTGTGAAAGGCCCACCATGACGCCTCGCGCCACCCACTCCCTGCGCCGCGCGGGAACCGCCGCCGCACTGTCCCTCGCCGTGCTCGCGCCCGCAGCCGCACCCGCAGCGGCCGCCGCACCGGCCCCGGAACCCGAGCAGTCCGTGTCCGCCTCAGCGCCGCTGCTGATCGGCCACCGCGGTGCGGCCGGCACGGCCCCGGAGAACACGGTCTCGGCGTTCGAACAGGCGCGTGGCTCCCGCGCAGACTTCTTCGAGCTCGACGTGCAGCTCTCCGCCGACGGCGTGCCCTTCGTCTTCCACGACGACACCCCCGCCCGCACCACGGACGTCGCCCGGGTCTTCCCCGGCCGCGAGAACGACCCGATCACGTCGTTCACGTGGGCCGAGCTGCAGCGCCTGGACACGGGCTCGCACTTCTCGGGCCACTTCGCGGGTGAGAAGATCCCGCACTTCGACGACGCCGCCCGGGCCGCGCGCAACCAGATCGGGGTGTTCATCGAGATCAAGTCCCCGGAGAACTCCCCCGGGATCGAGAAAGTGGTGGCGAACGCACTCCGGGAGGATCCGCAGTGGAGCCGCCTGGTGCGCTGCGGCAGGGTCGAGGTCCTCGGCTACGACGCCGCGTCGAACCGCACGATCGCGCAGCTTGCGCCTGATGTCCCGCTGCAGCAGCTCATGGACACCGTCCCCGACGCCGCGGCGCTGGCGCAGATCGCCACGTACGCGGACAACTTCGGCACCGACTACCGCCCCCTGGACGCCGCCGCCGTGCAGCGCGTGAAGCACGCGGGACTGGGCATGGGGGTCTACACCGTGGACTCGGTGCCCGCCTACGACCGCGTTGCCGCCCTGGGCGTGGACCGGATCACGGGCGACTTCCCCGTGCAGTTCTCCCGCCACGGGAAGGGCCAGACGCCGTTCCCCCAGAACACGGGGGTGCGCGTGGTGGATGCCGTCAACGACGTCCCCGGCGGGGACCTGCAGCCGGAGGCCGGCGAGCACATGGTCCTGCAGAACACCGCGGCCCACCCCGTGGACGTCTCCGGGTATCGGATCCGGGACACCAAGGACAACACCCTCACGGTGGGGCCGGGCTACGTGCTCGCCCCCGGCCAGCAGCTGCGCGTCTACACCGGCCCCGGCACCAACCGGGCGGACGCCTACTACAACCATCTCGGCACGGAGACCCTGGACGACGAGGGCGACTCCGTGGCCCTGTGGTCCTCCCACGGGACGCTGCAGGACACGTTCGCGAACTGATCCGGGCCGAACCCTCCGCACGGGGCAGACCCCGGCCGAGCTGGAGGCGGGCCCCGGTTCGCGGTGGTGGCGCCCAGGACGCGACCCACCCGAGCCGGGGATCCTCTCCAGGGAGGGCCGAGTCAGTCGGCGAGGATCAGAGCGAGTCCTCTCCCCAGCGCGTCCTCCACTCCGCGACGCACGGCGTGGGGCGCGTTGAGGTGATCCAGCGTCAAGCCGTTCACCAGCGCCGTAACCAGGGGCACGGCATCATCCGGACTCAGTCCCTCCCGGAGCACACCGTCCTTCTGCGCCCGCCGCAGCGCCTCACGCACCAGGGCCTGAAACGTGCGCATCTCCTCCCAGTAGAGCTCCGCGAGCCAGTCCCGCGTGGACGCCGCGGCTCCGAAACTGACCCACACGGCGGCGTCCTCATCGCGCACCCCTTCCCCCGGCAGCAGCTCGCGCAGGGTGCGCGTGAGTGACGCCCGATGGCCCGACTGACCGCGTGCAGCCATGACGCGCTGCGTCTGTCGCTCCACGGAACGCTGCAGAGCTGCGACCAGCAGGTCCTTGCGCGTCCTGTAGTGGTACTGCACGGTCCCCGCGGACAGCCCCGACTCCTGAGCCACGCTGCGCACGCTCACCACGTCGAACCCGCGGTGGGCGATCACCCTGATCGCCGCGTCCGCAATGCGCTGGCCGCTCGGCGCACCCTGATCCGGTGTCCGCTGCTCCGACATCTGTCCACCACCTCTCGTGCGAGTGTATGGTCGGTGGAGTTCATACGATCGTAAGAGAGGACAGCGCGTGGGCGATCTCCTGGCTCTGATCGGGCTGGCTCTGCTGGACAGCATGAGTCTGGGGACGCTGGTGATCCCCGTCGTGCTGGTGCTCTCCCGGCGACGCGTCGACGTGGTACCCCTGGTGATCTACTTTGCCACCGTGGTGCTGATCTACTTCGCGCTTGGCGTGGCCATCGCCCTGGGCTTCGACCTGGTCTCCGACGTGGCCGGCAGGGTGTGGGACAGCGAACCTGCCCAGTGGTTCAAGCTCATTGCCGGTGTGGGCCTGCTCGCGTTCGGCATCCTGGCACCCGATCCGACAACACGGGAGACACCCCGCCAGGCCCCGCGCTCCCTGAGTCCCGGAGCCATGATTGCCCTGGGCGGCGGTGCCGCGCTCACGGAGGCCGCCACGATGGTGCCGTATCTCGCCGCGAACGGGATCATCACGGCCATGCCCATCGGCTGGCCCTCACGTCTCCTGCTGCTCGCGGGGTACTGCCTGGTGATGGTGCTGCCCGCCGTGGTCCTGCTTCTCGGCGCCCTCGTCCTGGGCGATCGGATCTGGCCCCGCCTGGAGAAACTCGTCCCCGTTCTCGAGCGGGAAGCGAAGATCACGCTCCTGTGGGTTGCCGGGCTCGTGGGGTTCTGGATGGCGGCCACGGGTTTCGCGGAGCTCGACTTCGGGGGGTAGACCACGACGCCGCCGTCCCGGGGCTTTGGTCCTCGGGACGGCGGCGTCGTGGTGGGGCGCGCCTTTCGTCCGGTGGACGGATGGCGACCACCGGACGGATCAGTACTCGATCACCACACGGCCGTCGATCTTGCCGTGCTCCATCTCGTCGAAGATCGCGTTGATGTCCTCGAGCGGACGCTTGCTGAACGTGGGGTGGATCTTGCCGGCGGCGTAGAACTCCAGGGCCTCGATCATGTCCTGGCGGGTACCCACGATCGACCCGCGGATGGTGAGCCCCTTGAGCACGATGTCGAAAATCGGAGCCGGGAAGTCCCCCGGGGGCAGACCGTTGAACACGATCGTGCCACCACGGCGGGTCATGCCGATGGCCTGCCCGAAGGCCTGCGGGTGCACCGCCGTGACGAGCACCCCGTGGCTGCCGCCGATCTTCTCCTGGATGACCTCCGCGGGGTCCTCGGCGAAGGCGTTGACCGTGATCTCCGCACCGTGCTTGGTGGCAAGCGCCAGCTTGTCGTCCGCGACGTCCACGGCCACCACGCGCATGCCCATGGCCACCGCGTACTGCACCGCCACGTGTCCGAGCCCGCCGATGCCCGAGATCACGACCCACTGCCCCGGTTTGACCTCCGTCTGCTTGAGCCCCTTGTACACGGTCACCCCTGCGCACAGCACGGGTGCGATCTCGTAGGGATCCGCACCCTCAGGGATGACAGCGGCGTAGCGGGCGTCCACCAGCATGTACTCCCCGAAGGAGCCGTCGATGCCGTAGCCGCCGTTGACCTGCTGCTCGCACAGCGTCTCCCAGCCGGTGCGGCAGTGGTCGCAGTTGCCGCACGCGGACCACAACCAGGCGTTTCCGACCATCTGCCCGACCTCGAGCTCGGTGACATCCGGGCCGAGCTTCTCCACGATGCCCACGCCCTCGTGACCGGGGATCAGGGGCAGCTTGGGCTTGACGGGCCAGTCCCCTCCCGCGGCATGCAGGTCCGTGTGGCACACCCCGGAAGCAATGAGCTTCACGAGGGCCTGGTGGGGTCCGGGTTCCGGGATCTCGTGCTCGCCGACGACTAGGTCCTCGCCGAAGGCCTCGACCTCTGCTGCGTTCATGCGTGCCATGACAAACTCCTCCTTGAGTTCTTCCTGCCCTGTCCGCGGTGCAGCTCCGGCACACTTCGGCGATCCCCGAAACAGCCTTCCTCGCGCCGCATCTCCAGCTTATTCGGCGCATTCCGCTCAGGACAGACCTCGGCTTCGGTTCGTTCAGCCATCTCCGCAGCCGAGCACCCGGATGTGATGTGGCATACTCGCGTCCAGACGGCGTGAACCGACGCCCAGCCCGCGCCGTCGGTTCCGGAGACGGCCTCCGAGCAGTGGCAGCGCGCCGAGGCCGAGCACCGCCGGGCCCTCGGCCGGTTCCTTCGCGACGGCCGGGTGGTCTCGCTCCCGGCCCGCCGCAAGGCCCGCGTGCACGTGCTGCTGCACCTTCTCTCGCTGTTCCCCGCGGGGCGCACGTACACGGAGCCCGAGGTGAACGACGTCCTCCGCCCCGTGGTCGAGGACTGGGCGTTCTGGCGCCGCGAACTCGTGGAGTACGGCTACCTGCAGCGCGACGCCGGGCGCTACTGGCTCCCCGAGAACGTGCCCGAGCGCACGGCCAACATGCAGCAGGAGGCCCCCGCGTGGGAGGCCCTGTGGCTTCCCACGCACCTGCGGGACCGCCAAAGCTGAGCGCTGCGACTGTGAGTCGGCCACGGATCGTTCGGTGCGTGCGTGGGCGACCCTCGGCACCCCGTACGGGCGCAGAGCATCAGTCCGTCACCTGGGCTGCAGTGCGGCGCGGGTGGTGGCACCATGCCCATGAGCTGCCGGCGCACAACGTGGCCACGCGGCGTCGTCGCGAGCGGCGGCCCACCACGCACCATGAGGAGGGGAACCCGTGGAGCAGCGCGTGTTCGACTCGCACCTGCACATCATCGACCCTGCCCATCCCCTGGTGGAGAACCGCGGGTACCTGCCCGAGCCGTTCACCGTGGCGGACTACCGGCGGCGCGTCAGCGATCTCGGGATCGCGGGCGGGGCGGTGGTCTCGGGGTCGTTCCAGGGCTTCGACCAGGGGTACCTGATCGAGGCGCTGCGCGCGCTCGGCCCCGGCTTCGTGGGCGTCACCCAGCTCCCCGCGGACGCCGACGACGCCCGGATCCTCGATCTCGACCGCGCGGGGGTGCGGGCGGTGCGGTTCAACGTGGCCCGCGGCGGATCTGCCGACCTGGACGACCTCGAACGGCTGGCCCGGCGCGTCCACGAGCTGGCCGGCTGGCACGCCGAGTTCTACATCGACGCGCGCAGCATCGACGAGACGCTCTCGCGGCGCATCGCCGCGCTGCCCGCCGCGAGCATCGACCACCTGGGGATGCACGAGGACGGGCTGCCCGCACTGCTGCGGCTCGTGGGGCGCGGCGTGAAGGTCAAGGCCACCGGCTTCGGCCGTGTCCACCTCGATCCCGCTGCGGCGGTGCGCGCGATCGTGGACGTGGATCCCACGGCACTCATGGTCGGCACAGACCTGCCCTCCACCCGGGCCGGCCGGCCGTTCCGGGACGACGATCTCCGGGTGATCGAGGAGGCCGTTCCTGCGAAACACATGGCGGACGTGTTCTGGGGAAATGCCGCGCGGTTCTACCTCGGCTCGGACACCAGCGGCAGCGGCCGGGCGGAGTGAGCACCGGCGCCGGTGTCGTGCACGCCGGGAACGGCGCGAGCACCGGCGGGGCGACCCGTGCCGGCATCCGCCTCGTACCCTAAAGTAACTTTCATGCGAGACGACCAGAGCACCCCCGTGCGCACCGAGCGCCTGTCCGTCCCCGTGGGATCCGAGACCGTGGTCGGCACGGTGTGGCTGCCCGCGCAGGAGCCGAGCGGCGTCGTGGTGGTGCACCCGGCCACGGCGACCCCGGAACGGTTCTACCGCGCGTTCGCCGAGCACGTGGTGGGGCGCGGCCTGGCCGCGGTGACCTACGACTACCGCGGCACCGGGCGCTCGGGCGATCCCCGTGAGCACAGGCACCTGCGGATGCGGGACTGGATGGACGGTGACGTGCCCGCGGTCGCCGCCTGGACGCGTGCCCGGTTCCCGGACCTGCCGGTGACGGCCGTGGGCCACAGCATCGGTGGGCACGCCATGGTTCTGGGCAACGGGCTGGAGGGCCTGGACCGGTTTGCCATCGTCTCCTCGCACGTGGCGGACACCCGCACGGTGACCCCCGCGAAGGAGAAACTGCGCGTGGCCGCGATGCTCCACGTGGTGGGGCCCACGATCAGCCGGGCCCTGGGGTACATGCCGGGGAAGAAGCTCGGGATCGGCGAGGACATGCCGGCCGCCGCGATGCTCGAGTGGGGCACGTGGGCCCGCCACCGGGGCTACTTCTTCGACGACCCCTCCATGGACGCCCCGGCCCGGGCCGCATCCGTGACGCAGGACGTCCTGGCGCTCGGCGCGTCGGACGACTCCTGGGCGAGCCCGGCGCAGATGAAGGCGCTGACCACGCGGCTGACGTCCGCGACGGTGGAGCACCGCACGTACACGCCCGAGCAGCTGGGGGTCGCACGGATCGGCCACCACGGCCTGCTCCGCCGCTCCGTGGGCGAGACCGTGTGGCCCGAACTCGTGGACTGGCTCACCGCAGCCCGTTCGTGAGGCGGTGACACCGGGTCATCCGGTGGGCGCGGGGGCGTCCGTCTCCACGAGGGGACGCAGGTGCGGGACCGGCGGTGCGGCGTCGTCGTCCCCCGGGGCTGATGTCCCCGGGACCGTCACTTGGCAGGCGCTGAAAAAGACCACATGACGCCGTAGCGGTCGAAGACCTGGCCGTACCAGTCGCCCCAGGGGGCCTTCTCGAACGGCATGCCCTGCAGGTCCATGTCCCCGTAGCGCAGGATGTGCAGCTCACCGCCGAAGACGTCGTGCCAGTGCTCCATGGCCTCGGCCGCGGTGCCGGGAAGGGCGATGTAGGTGGCCAGGTTCTGGACCATGGTGGGCTCCTTCCGAGCGTGGGGGTGCGGGGGTGTGCGAAGCCAGTATGACGCGCGGCGCCCACCCCGCAACAGGGTGGGCGCCGCGCAGGCCGTGACGAGGGGGCCGACCGGTTAGACCATGGTGAGCACGAACGTCCACACGCACATGACCACCAGCATGCCCAGGCTGTAGAACAGCGAGCCGCGCATGATCTCGGCCTCGCGCCCGTTGAGGCCCACGGCGCCCGCCGCAATGGCGATGGACTGCGGGGAGATCACCTTGGCCGTGGTGCCGCCCGCGGTGTTGGTGCCCACCAGCAGGGAGGGACTCGCGCCGATGCCCTGGGCGGTGGCCACCTGCAGCGGGCCGAAGAGCGTGTTGTTGTTGACCACCGAGCCGGTGAGGAACACGCCGATCCAGCCGATGACGGGTGCGAACAGCGGGAAGACCGGCCCGGCGGCGGCGAGCGCGGTGCCCATGGCGGTGGAGCCGCCGGAGTAGTTGGCGATGTTCGCGAGCATGAGGATCACGGCGATCAGCACGATGGCGGGGCCGAGGGCCTTCAGAGCACCGCGCAGCTCCTCGAACAGCTCCTTCGCGTGGATCTGCGGGGTGGTGAAGAACGTGATCAGCACCGCGATCAGGATGGCCGTGCCGGTCGCGCCGAGCAGCGAGAAGGTCCAGGTGGCGTTGACCACGGAGCCGGCGGCGGTGGTCACGTGGCCGGTGAGGCCGGGGATGGGGACCTTGACGGTCGTGAACCCGAGGGCACCCTGGGTGAAGAGGCCCTGCACGGCGGGAACGGACCACAGCAGGATCACACCGGTGAGGATGTAGAAGGGGCTCCACGCGCGGATCACCTCGCTCGCGGGGTGGCTGGCCTCAGCGGCCTCGGGGGCCTCCGGGGCGCGGGAGATCCGGCGCGGGGACCACACGTGGCACAGTGCGAACAGGGAGACCATGGCCAGCAGCCCGGCGGCGAGGTCCGCGAGCTCGGGGCCCATGAACCACAGCAGCCCGCCCTGCACTAGGCAGAACACCGCGGAGGACACGAGGGCAGGGAGCCAGGTCTCACGCAGGCCGCGGACGCCGTCCACCATCCACACCAGCAGGAACGGGACCAGGAAGGTGAGGGGCTGCAGCAGGATCACGAGCGCCCGGGAGAGGTCCTGGACCTCCATGGAGGTCACCTGCGCACCCACGAGCACCGGCACGCCGATCGCGCCGTACGCGCCGGCGGCCACGTTGGCCACGAGGCACAGCACGGCCGCGCGCACGGGCGGGAACCCGAGCTGCACGAGCAGCGCCGCGCAGATGGCAATGGGCACGCCGAAGCCGGCCACACCCTCCAGGAACGCGCCGAACGCGAACGCGATGAGCAGCACCTGCACCCGCTGGTCGGCGGAGACGCTCGCGATCGAGGAGCGGATCACGTCGAAGCGCCCGGAGCGCACGCTCAGCCGGTACAGCCACACCGCCATCACGATGATGTAGGCGATGGGCCACAGCGCGGTGAGCAGCCCCAGCAGACCGGAGCCCGCGATGGCCGTGACGGGCATGCGGAACACGAGCAGGGCCACCAGCACCTGCACCACGAGTGCGATCATGCCCGACTTCAGGCCGGTGAGCTTGAACAGCATCATGCACGCCAGGAACACGACGATGGGCACGGCGGCCACCAGCGCGGTCAGGGGCAGGCTGCCCAGGGTGTCGAGCGATTGGGTCCACATGGCGTCCTCCACGACGTCCGGCGGGTGGGCGGGCAGCGACCCAGGCCGACGACGACGCCGCGGGGCGCCCTCGGTCGCTCACGGCCGGGCGGGCGCGCGGCGGGTGCATCGGGTGGGGGCGTGAAGCCCTCCGCACCACCCGCCGCGGCGCCGTACCACAACGCCTTGATCGCAGGCTCAACGCTAGTCCTGCGAGGGCCCCGCGGGACCCGGCCACTGCGAGAAAAGCGCCAAGTGTGAGGCAATACACCAGTCCCCGAGATCAGGGACGCACGGGTTCCTCGCCCCGGACCGTGGGCTCCGGCAGGTACACCTGTCCCCCGGCGGCGAGGAACTCCGGATCCGCGGGCTTCAGTGATCAGCGTCGAGGGCGATTCCACGTTCCTCGGCTACCTGACCCGCAACCTGGCTCCGCACGCCGAACGCGCCACCGTGGTGGAGGGGTTCGTGGGACCGGTGGGCACGCGGGTGTCCTTCAGCCGCGCAGGCTCCACGGGCGGGTTCCAGCCGGACGAGGGCACCGGCGAGCACACCGTCGAGGACTGGGTCTCCCCCGCATCGCTGCGGGACATGCCCGCCCCGAAGGACCTGGTGGTGCGGAAGAGCGACATCGACGGCTTCGACATCCACGTGCTCGCGCACCACTGGAACGCCATCGACGCGCGGTGCGACGCCGTGTGGTTCGAGTACGACTCCCCGCGCACCCTCGGTGACACCGCCGGCGACGAACGCCTGATCCAGGCCCTCGCCGAGAGCGGACGCACCCTGCTGGTCCACGACAACCTCGGACGCCTCATGGTCGAGCTGCCTCCCGGTGACAGCGCCGGACTGCGCACCCTGTCCCACTGGCTGCACGAACAGGTCGAGGGTCACGTGGTGGTGCCGTACCTGGACGTCCGGGCGCTGACCGAGCGCGCGAAGAATGTACTGCAGGCGAATTGTTCCCGGGTCGTCGACTGAAAAATTGATTGTGCACGTCGGAAAACTGCAGTGCACTGATCATTTCCCCCAGCAGCTTTCCACACGGTTTCCCGCAATGCGCGGCAATGCCCCTCCCCGCCGCGAGACGGGAGTAGCGTGGAAAACACACCTGGCAATGCCGACAATGCGGCCCAGGCACGGGGAAGGGCAATCATGACGGCCACTGCGCACCGAGAGCACCACCGATCGTCTCCACCGCGCAGAAGGCTGCCGGTGTCGAACTTCGCGGCGAAAACCACCATGGCCCTCACGGGGCTCGTTTTCGTGGGATTCGTGTTCGTCCACATGTACGGCAACCTGCACATCTACCGGGGCCAGGAGGAGTTCGACCACTACGCCCACTGGCTGCGCGAGCTGCTCATGCCGCTCGTGCCGTACGAGGGCGTGCTGTGGATCCTGCGCGTGGTGCTGCTGACCAGCCTGGTGCTGCACGTGGGGTGCGGGCTTCTGCTGTGGACGCGCGCCCGCCGGGCCCGCGGGGCGTTCCCCCGCACCGGGCTGCGCCGCGGCGAGGCGTGGCTGGCCCGGACCATGCTGGGCACCGGTGTGGTGATCCTGCTGTTCGTGATCTTCCACATCCTCGACCTCACCCTGGGGGCGCCACCGGCCGCCACCGGCTCGTTCGAGGCCGGCTCGGCGTACGCCAACCTCGTCGCCAGCTTCCAGCGCCCCGTGGTCGCGGCGTTCTACATGCTCACGATGCTGGTGCTCACCGCCCACGTGGCCCACGGCACGTGGACCGCCGCCAACGACCTCGGTGCCACGGGCAGGCGGCTGCGCCAGGTCGCGGCCTGGGTGGCCGGGCTGGTGGCGATCGCCATCTGTGTGGGCAACGTGACCATCCCCCTCATGGTTCTGCTGGGAGTGATTCAGTGATGACGGCATCCACTCAGGCCCAGGCCCTGCTCGACGAGCTCCGCACGGTGGGTTCGGACCTGCCCGGGCTGCGGGCGGAGGTCCCCGCGTCCCAGATCTGGGCGGACCGGCGGCTGCACTACCGCCTGGTCTCCCCGCTGAACCGCCGCAAGTTCACGGTCATCGTGGTGGGCACCGGTCTCGCGGGGGCGGGCGCCGCTGCGGCCCTCGGGGAGCTGGGGTACAACGTGGAGTCCTTCACGTTCCACGACGCCCCGCGGCGAGCGCACTCGGTGGCGGCCCAGGGCGGCATCAACGCGGCCCGCGCCCGCACGGTGGACAACGACTCCGTGGCCCGGTTCGTGAAGGACACCGTCAAGGGCGGTGACTTCCGGGGCCGCGAGGCGGATGCCTGGCGCCTGGCCGAGGAGAGCGTGCGGGTGATCGATCACATGAACGCGATCGGCGCCCCGTTCGCGCGTGAGTACGGCGGCCAGCTGGCGACCCGCTCGTTCGGTGGCGTGCAGGTCTCCCGCACGTACTACACCCGGGGGCAGACCGGTCAGCAGCTGCAGGTGGCCGCCGCCCAGGCACTGCTGCGGCAGGTCTCCACGGGGCAGGTGAACCTGCACACCCGCACGGAGATGCTGGACCTGATCGTCGCGGACGGCCGCGCCCAGGGCATCGTGGTGCGCGATCTCATCACGGGAAAGATCTCCGCGGTCACCGGCGACGCCGTGGTGCTGGCCACCGGCGGCTACGGCAACGTGTACTACCGCTCCACGCTGGCCAAGAACTCGAACGTGACGGCCGCGTTCCGGGCCCACCGGCGCGGGGCGCTGTTCGCCAACCCGTGCTTCATCCAGTTCCACCCCACGGCACTTCCCGTCTCCAGCGAGTGGCAGTCCAAGACCACGCTGATGAGCGAGTCCCTGCGCAACGACGGCCGCATCTGGGTGCCCGTGCAGCCCGGGGACGAGCGCGCGCCCAACGACATCCCCGAGGACGAGCGCGACTACTACCTGGAGCGCCGGTACCCGGCCTACGGCAACCTCACGCCCCGCGACGTCGCCAGCCGGGCGGCGAGGACCGAGATCGACGCGGGCCGCGGCGTCGGGCCACTGAAGAACTCCGTGTACCTGGACTTCCGGGACGCGATCGAGCGGCTCGGAAAGAAGGTGATTGCCGAGCGCTACGGCAATCTCTTCGAGATGTACTCGGACGCGACCGGCGAGGACCCGTACGAGCAGCCCATGCGCATTGCGCCGGGCGCGCACTTCGCCATGGGCGGGCTGTGGAGCGACTACGACATGATGACGTCGGTCCCCGGCCTGTTCGTGGGCGGCGAGGCCGGCTGGGGCTACCACGGGGCCAACCGCCTGGGTGCCAACTCGCTGCTCTCGGCGTGCGTGGACGGCTGGTTCACGCTCCCCTACTCGGTGCCGAACTACCTGGCCCCGCTGCTGGGCCAGGAGAAGCTGTCGGTGGACGACGACGTCGTGCGGGCCGCGGTGGCCGAGGCCGAGGCGGGCGTGCAGGCGCTGATCGACATCGGCGGCACCCAGGGTCCGGAGCGCTTCCACCGGCGCCTGGGCGACCTGCTCTACGCGAAGTGCGGGGTCACGCGCTCCGCCGAGGGCCTCGCCGAGGGCCTGGAGGGCATCCGCGCGCTGCGCGAGGAGTTCTGGACGGACCTGCGCGTGCAGGGCCGCCCGGACGGCTTCAACCAGGAGCTCGAACGGGCCGGGCGCGTGGCCGACTACCTGGACATGGCCGAGCTCATGTGCCTGGACGCGCTGGACCGGGACGAATCCTGCGGGGCGCACTTCCGGGACGAGCACCAGACCGAGGGCGGCGAGGCCCAGCGCGACGACGCCCACTGGCTCTTCGCCTCGGCGTGGGAACGTACCGCGTCCGACCGCGCCGCCGCGCCCGGTCCGCGCTACGTGCGGCACCAGGAGCATTTGGAGTTCCCGAGCGTCCCGCCCGAGACCCGCGACTACCGATGAGAGGACCATCCTCATGAAACTCACGCTGAAAGTCTGGCGGCAGGAGTCCGGCGCCGAGGGCGGGCACTTCGAGGAGTACCCGCTGGAGGACGTGGGGCCCGAGTTCTCGCTGCTCGAGGCGCTCGACAAGCTCAACGACGACCTCGTGGCCCACGGCGAGGACCCTGTGGCGTTCGACTCGGACTGCCGCGAGGGCATCTGCGGGGCGTGCGGCGTGACCGTGGACGGCAGGCCCCACGGCCCCCAGGAGAAGACGCCGTCCTGCCGGCAGCACCTGCGCTCCTTCGAGGACGGCGCCACCGTGCAGCTCGAACCGTTCCGCAGCGGCGCGTTCCCCGTGGTCAAGGACCTCGCGGTGGACCGCAGCGCGCTGGACCGGGTGATCGAGGCCGGTGGTTTCGTGTCCACCTCCGTGGGCACCGCCCCGGATGCGGACGCCATTCCCGTGACCCACGAGTCCGCGGAGTGGGCCCTGGACCTGGCCGCGTGCATCGGCTGCGGTGCGTGCGTGGCGGCGTGCCCCAACGGCTCCGCCCAGCTGTTCGCCGGGTCCAAGACCATGCACCTGGCCACGCTGCCCTCCAGCCAGAAGGAGCGCAGCCACCGGGCCAAGGGCATCACGCGTGCCGCCGAGGAGGAGTTCGGCCCGTGCTCGGTCTACGGCGAGTGCGCGGAGGTGTGCCCCGCGGGCATCCCGCTCACCGCGATCGCCGGGCTCAACCGGGAAAAGCTGCGGCAGGTGCTGCGCAACAAGGACGACTGACCCGGCCGCTTTCCACAACAGACGACGACGCTCGGTACCCCTGGGAGGGTACCGAGCGTCGTCGTGCTGGGCGGGTTTGCCGTGCGGGCTACATGGCGAGGTCGCCGAGGACCCACATCCAGCCGCTGCCCACCACGGTCCAGATGATGATGATGGCCACGGACATGATGAAGGCGACCTTGAACCACTCGGAGACCTTGACGTACCCGGAGCCGTAGACCACCCCGGACGGGCCCGAGGCGTAGTGGCTGATGGCGCCGAAGAGGTTGCCGATGTAGCCGAGGGCGAGGGCCGCGAACATCGGCGGGGCGCCGGCGGTGATGGCCGCGCCCAGGAACACGCCGTACATGGCGACGATCTGCGCGGTGTTCGAGGCGAACATGTAGTGAGCGTAGAAGTAGACGAGCGCCAGGATGGCGAAGGCAACAGCCCAGGGCATGCCGCCGACGGCGCCGGAAACCACCGAGCCGATCCAGGTGATGACTCCCAGGTTGTTCAGGTTCTCCGCCATGCCCACCAGGACCGCGAAGAAGATCAGGGTGTTCCAGGCGGAGCCGTTCTTGGCCATGTCGTTCCAGGTGAGCACCTTGGTCACCAGCAGCACCGCGATGCCGACGAAGGCCGCCGTGGTGGCGTTGACGCCGATGGCCGTGCCGAAGACCCACAGCAGCAGGAGCAGCACGAACGTGGCCGCCATGATGATCTCGCCGCGGGTCATGGAGCCCATCTTCTGCAGCTCGCTGCGGGCCATGGTGGGTGCTTCCGGCGTGCTCTTCAGCGTGGGCGGGTAGATCTTCATGAGCAGCCACGGGACCACCGCCAGGCTCACGAGGCCGGGGATCAGCGCGGCCAGGGCCCACTGGCCCCAGGAGATGTGGACGCCGAGCTTCTCGGCGGAGGCCACGGCCAGCGGATTGCCGGCCATGGCGGTGATGAACATGGCGCTGGTGATCACGTTGACGTGGGCGGCGGTGAACGTGAGGTAGGAGCCGAGCTTCCTGCGGGACTCGTCGGTGTCCGGGGTGGAGCCCTGGACCTCCGCGACGGAGCGGACGATCGGATAGATCACGCCACCGGCGCGGGCCGTGTTGGACGGCGTGGCCGGTGCGAGCAGAAGGTCCGTGACGGCCATGCCGTAGGCGATGCCCAGGGGCGATTTGCCCAGCACGGAGAGGAACATCAGGGCGATGCGGCGGCCCAGCCCGGTGAGCAGGAACCCGTCCGCGATGAAGAACGCCGCGACGATGAGCAGCACCGCGGAGTTGGAGAACCCACTCAGCGCCTCCCCGCCCTTGACGTCCATGGCGCCGGTGATCATGGCCGTGGCCAGACCGATCAGCGCCACCGACGGGGTGGGCAGGGGCTGCAGGATGAGCCCCAGGATGGTCGCGACGAAGATGCCGAGCATGTGCATGCCGCGGGGGTCCACGCCCTCCGGCGCGGGGATGAAGAAGATCACCGCCCCGACGAGGACCATGAGCCCGAACTTCCAGAGCATGGAGACGGTGTCCCGACTCATGGTTCTGGATTCGCGGGTGGAATCAACCTGATGGCCGGACATTTCTGCCTCCGAGTGTCGCTCCGGTGTGAGACTCTTCTCTCCTCAATTTTAGGCCCGTGGCCAGCGAAAATACGGCTCCCCGGTCATGTGGAGGCGACCAGTGTGGTGATTCCCGTCACCATTCATCGGGTGACCATGGGCAGGGGGTCAAAGGCCGGATGCGGGTCGGTTTTCAACCGCCCGTAGGTGTCGACGTCGAGACGTTCTCCGTCCACCAGGAATTTCTGGCGCTGGGTTCCCTCCTTGAGGAAACCGGCTCTTTTCGCGACGACGGCCCGCGGTTCATGAGGTCACCCCAGGCGCCCTAGACGTCGGCAGCAAAGTCACCTGGCACAGCCGATCCGAACAACGACAGTTCAGCCCGGCTCAGTAGTGGTATCGAGCCTGCAAGATCACGAGATCCTCACCAGTCACGAGGTAGACGAGCCGGTGCTCCTCGTTGATGCGCCGCGACCACGAGCCCCGCGCCCCGTACTTCAACTGCTCCGGCTTGCCGATGCGCTCGAACGGCTCGCGCAGGCAGGCATCGATGAGCAGGTTGATCCGCTTGAGGATTCTCCGGTCGGCGGTCTGCCAGTACGTGTAGTCCTCCCAGGCGGCCTCGTCCCAGACCAGCCGCATTCAGACGTCCCGAGCCTGGCTGACCGACTCGTCGGAACGGTCGAGCTCGTGGACCTGGGTCTTTCCGACACGGGCACGATCGTAGGCGTCGAGAAGCCTGCGGGCGTTCGACGGCGACCGGAACAGGTAGGCGGTCTCCTGCCACGCCGCGTACTCGTCGGCGGGCATGAGCACCGCGTTGCCCTTCCGAGAGACGATCTCGATGGCTTCTTGGTCCTCGTTCACGCGCTCGATGAGCGGGAAGAGAGTCTTGCGGGCCTCGCTTGCGCTGATGGGCATGGGGTTCCTCCCCTACGTTGAGTGGTACTTGTTTATGGTACCAGTCAGCGCCCTGGGATGCTCCGGATGACGACGATCAGACATCATCGTCCTTCACTGAGGACTTTGCCAAGGCGGGAGAGCACTGCATCCGCGGATCTCCAGGGGTGGTTGCACGATGCACTTCAGGGATCTGCAATGACAAGCGGAATAATTGCCGCGATTCGTTCCCCAGCGCGATCCTCCGCGCAGTCCAACTCGTAGTGGCTCTGAAGATTGAGCCAGAACTCGGCTGATGTCCCGAAATACCGTGCCAAACGGAGGGCCGTGTCCGCACTGATCCCCCGCTTGCCGTGCGCGATCCCATTGATCCGCCGGGGAGACATCCCGATGGAGACGGCGAGCTTGCCCTGGGTGATGCCGAGCCCTTCGATGAAGTCCTTCATCAGAACTTCTCCAGGGTGGATCGGCTCGATCTTGTCAATGGTAGTCAACGATCTCGACCTCCTCTGGTCCTGGGTGAAGCGCTCTGGGTCCCAGTTCCGCGTCAGGTCATTCGTGCACGCACTGAACGAGCAGCACCTGCACGGGTCGATGGGCCAGGTCGGTGCCGCCGGTGACAACGCGGCGATGGAGTCCTTCTTCGCGTTGTTGCAGAAGAACGTCCTCGACCGCCGTCGCGGGCAGGCCCGTGACGAGCTGCGGATCACGATTATCACCTGGATCGAACGGGCCTACCACCGGGGCCGCCGACAGGTTCGTCTGGGCCGTTTGACCCCGCGGGAGTGCAAGACCATCATGAACCCAGCCGTGGGCCTCGCGGCTTGACACTACAACTGTCCCCTAACCGTGCAGCAGTCCCGATCGACGGGATTGCTGACACGCTTCGCAATTTTCAGCGCCTGGTGCTTGCGACAGGCCTCGCGGTGAAGGGGCACAAGTCGTTGCGTGGGCAACCGCCCGCCGACGTCGTCTCGAAGACCCGACTGAACCTCAATGGTTCACCACTGCCGGGAAGCCTCATCCTGCAGATCGTGCCGACGACTTTGCCAGCGGACGAGATCTCACCCGATGGCCAAGTCGGGCTGTTCGGAGACGACAATGCAGAGCCCCAGTTGATCGACACCGCCATGAAGCGAGCACTGGGACTGCTCGAGGACGGACGTCGTCTCGGCCCAGATGCCGACACCAGTGACTTCTTGGCGCGCATCCGCGAGTACGGACCGCGCGTCGCCACGACGTTGCGCGACTTCTCGACAGGTCTGGTGAAATCAGGGTTCGAGCCTGATCTCACTTGGTCCCAGCCTCGCCAGGCGCGCCTGCGCACGCGCCTCTCCACGGCTGAACTCGCTCACATTGGAGAGCTTATCGCTTCTCGGGAACTCGAGCTCGAGCCGACCACCATCCGCGGCATCGTGCGGACTGTCAGCGAGATCAGCGCTTGGCAGCTGGAGATCGAGGACGGCGAGATCGTCAAGATCGACGCGAAGAAGATCCCTGCGGCGAACACTGCAACGCTGCGCACCGGCATGTCAGTTTCAGTCGATGTGTCAGTCACGGAAGAAACCGGCCCTGCCGGCGAAGTTAAGCCTAAGTACACGGCGACGTCGTTCACAGTGCTGAGCAACCCGTAAGGCCGAGTCGTTACACCACATCTAGTCCAACGGCTGGATCCGGAGGTTGGTCCGCGGCGGCAAATCCCAGCCGTGACGCGCATGAATTTCCCTAACCAACTCTTCCGCGTTGACCTGGAGCTTGGCAAGTGCAGCCGCGTCGTGGCCGACTGATCGTAAATGGCGCAGGTTGCTGCTCAGCGCGTGCGCCCAACTCATCAGCGGGTCGAGGTTCGCCACCCGCCGCTCAACGGTGTCGCCGGGCTTGGCGGCCTCCATCACCTGGCGGCCGATGGTCGCGCCCAGCGTGCGCTCGGCCTCCAGCCACGAGTCGATACCATCCCAGCCGTCGAGCTGGTCGACGAGCGCGATCGACGTGATGCGCAGGTTGGCGAGCCGCTCCCCCACCGGCTCGGCCGTCGGATCGAACCCGATTAGGCGCTGCACGGCTTCCTGCACCGCGAACCAGCGTGCGTCCTCGGCCGCCTTGCGCGACTCGGCGAGTGCCTCGTTCGCGCGCTTGTTCGCTTGGTAAGTGCCGACTCCGGCGATCAGCAGCGACAGGGCCGAGATCACCAGCGCGAGGACATCCATGGCTCGATCCTGCCACTACAAGAAGCAGTTCCTGAAGCACTTCCGGCTATTGCTTGCCCGAGGCGCGTCAGCCGACTAACCCGCGCTCACTACGATGCTCCGCGCGGCGACCAATCCCTACAGCGCGAATCTCCACTCCACCGATTTCCGGTACATACCACCCTCTTGAGGTGTGCAGTGAAGCGCTCGGCCCCGCGTCCGGGACCGACAGCTTGCGTTCGACGTCAACGATAGGTCTCGTGCAACGCCTCCTCGATCTGAGACGGAGTCGGTGCACCGGCGTACCCGCGCTCAGTCGCGTAGACCCGGCACGCGAGCGAGCGAACCGGTTGCGTCGGAAACAGGTCGACGCCGTCGACGAGGATCGTGGGCGAGCCTCCGAATCGGGTGTTCGCCGCTTCGGTCTCGGTGTGGATCGTTACCAGCTCGATGGGCACTTCCGCGAGCTCGGCGGCATCCAGCGCGGCGCGCGCGTTTGCTTCGGCGATGGCCGTGTTCGGGCAGTCGACGATGTGCAGCAGTTCGACCTTCATACGATCTGCTCCTTCCGGGTCCGGGCCGCGCGCAAGCCATTGAGGATCACGATGACCTCCGCGATCTCGTGCACGAGCACCACGGCAGCGAGTCCCAGGACGCCGAAGAGGGCGAGCGGGAGCAGGGCGATGATGATCAGCAGCGACAGGATGATGTTCTGGTTGATGATGTGCCGTCCGCGCCGGGCATGGTCGAACGCGCGCGGCAGCAGCCGCAGGTCGTGCCCGGTGAACGCGACATCGGCCGACTCGATCGCGGCATCCGACCCGGTCGCGCCCATCGCGATCCCGATGTCCGCGGCGGCGAGGGCGGGGGCGTCGTTGATGCCGTCGCCGATCATCGCCACCGAACCATGCTGGCCGAGCTCAGCGATCGCAGCGGCCTTGTCCTCGGGGCGCAGCTCGGCGCGCACGTCCTCGATCCCGGCCTGCGCCGCGAGAGCGCGGGCGGTGCGGGCGTTGTCGCCGGTGAGCATCGTGACCCCGATGCACTGCGCGGCGAGCGTGCGGACGACCTCCGGGACCTCCAGGCGCAGCTCGTCGCGGACGCCGATCGCAGCGACCGGCTCGCCGTCGCGGTGCACGATGACGACCGTCATGCCCTGCTCCTCCAGCCCTGCGACCCGGTCGCCGAGCGTCCCGGCGTCCAGCCAGCGGGGGCTGCCGACCGTGATCCGCGCGCCGTCGAGCTTGCCCTCGATGCCGTGCCCGGCCTGCTCGGTCACGTCCTCGGCTACTGAGGCCCCCGGCGCGGCGGCGGTGATCGCGGCCGCGAGCGGGTGGGTGCTGTGTTGCTCCAGCGCGGCCGCCCACGCCAGCGCCTGCGCCTCGGTGGTCCCGTCGGCGGTGAGAACGGCGGTGACGAGGGGCTCGTTTCGGGTGAGGGTGCCGGTCTTGTCGACGGCGACGTGGCGGATCACGCCGAAGCGCTCGAACGCGGCACCGGACTTGATGATTACGCCGAACTTGCTCGCCGAGCCGATCGCGGCGACCACGGTCAGCGGCACGGAGATCGCCAGCGCGCACGGCGACGCCGCCACGAGGACGACCAGGGCGCGAGCGACCCACAGCTCGGGGTCGCCGAACAGCGAACCGATCAGCGCCACCAGGACGGCGAGGACGAGCACACCAGGGACGAGGGGTCGGGCGATGCGGTCGGCGAGGCGGGCGCGGTCTCCCTTCTCGGCCTGCGCCTGCTCAACGAGCTCCACGATCGTGGTCAGCGAGTTGTCGGTGCCCGCCCCGGTCGTCTCGACTTCCAGCGCGCCGGCGGAGTTGATTGCACCGGCCGAGACTGCATCTCCCAGCTCGACCTCGACCGGGATCGACTCTCCAGTGATCGCAGACGTATCCAAACTCGAACGACCCGTGACCACGACGCCGTCGGTCGCGATCCGTTCGCCCGGCCGCACCAGCATCAGCTGGCCCACCTGGAGGTCTTTCGCGGCGACCTCGACCGACGCGCCGTCGCGGCGGATGGTCGCTGTCTCAGGGACGAGCTTGAGCAGCGCCCGGAGCCCGCCGCGGGCGCGGTCCATCGCCTTGTCCTCCAGCGCCTCAGCGATCGAGTACAGGAACGCCAGGGCCGCGGCCTCCTCGACGTAGCCGAGGATCACCGCGCCAATGGCGCTGATCGTCATCAGCAGGCTGATGCCGAGCTTGCGCTTGAACAGTTTGCGGATCGCGCCCGGGGTGAACGTCGATGCTCCCAACAGCAGACCGAGCCAGAACAGCACCAGCGCCAGGATCTCGAGCCCGGACCACTCCAGGACGAGACCGGTCAGGAAAGCGACGCCGGAGAGGACCGGGACCATGATCCCGCGGTCCCGCCACCAGGGTCGCTCCTGCACCTCCTCAACTGCTTCGCCGACCGTGGTCTCGGGCTCGTCGCAGCCGCACGCCGCGCTCATGCGCTTGCCCCCGTCCCGCAGCAGCCCGGCACCGGGCACTGGTCATCAACGCATGGCGCGTGCTCGTCGACGGCCAGCGTCACATCCACGAGCGCCGTGAGCGCCGCAGCGAGGTGCGGGTCGGCGATCTCGTAGCGCGTCTGCCGTCCCTCGGGCTCGGCGGCCACGATGCCACAGTCGCGCAGACAGGTCAGGTGGTTCGACACGTTCGACCGGGTCAGCTCCAGCTCGCGCGACAGCACCGCCGGATAGCTCGGGCCGTCGAGCAGGGTCATCAGGATCCGGGATCGCGTCGGGTCCGCCATGGCTCGGCCGAGCCGGTGCATGACGTCGAGGCGTGAAGCAATGGTCAGCATGCACTGAACTATACAGTGACTGCTGACCTATTTTGGTCATCGCATCGGCAGGTCAGACCACTCAATTGACGCCAGAGGTTATACGGCGAAACGAAATTCCACCACATCCCCATCCTGCATCACATACTCCTTGCCCTCCATGCGCACCTTGCCCGCGGCCTTCGCATCGGCCATGGACCCGGCGGCCATGAGGTCGTCGTAGGAGACGATCTCCGCCTTGATGAAGCCCCGCTCGAAGTCCGAGTGGATGACCCCGGCGGCCTTGGGGGCTGTGTCGCCCTGGTTGATGGTCCACGCGCGGGCCTCCTTGGGGCCGGCGGTGAGGTAGGTCTGCAGGCCCAGGGTGGAGAAGCCAACACGGGCCAGCTTGTCCAGGCCGGACTCGTCCTGGCCCTCCATCTCCAGCATCTCGCGGGCCTCCTCCTCGGAGAGCTCCACCAGATCGGCCTCGAGCTTCGCGTCCAGGAACACGCACTGCGCGGGGGCCACCAGCGCCTCCAGCTCGGCCTGGCGTTCGGGCGAGGACAGCACGCCTTCGTCCGCGTTGAACACGTAGATGAACGGCTTGGCGGTGAGCAGGTTCAGCTCGCGCAGGTTGTCGGTGTCCAACTTTTCGGGCCCGGCGGCCTCGAAGATCGTGCGGCCCTCCGCCAGCACCTTCTCCGCGGCCTGGTACGCCGCGAGCTGCTCGGGCGAGCCCTTCTTGATCTTGACCTGCTTCTCCAGCTTGGGGATCGCGTTCTCCAGCGTCTGCAGGTCCGCGAGGATCAGCTCGGTGTTGATGGTCTCCCGGTCAGAGGCCGGGTCGATCTTGCCGTCCACGTGGATCACGTCCGGATCGTCGAACACGCGGATGACCTGGGCGATCGCGTGCGCCTCACGGATGTTGGCCAGGAACTGGTTGCCCAGCCCCTCCCCCTCGGACGCGCCCTTCACGATGCCCGCGATGTCTACGAAGGACACCGTGGCCGGCACGATCTTCTGCGAGCCGTGCAGCTCCGCGAGCTTCTCCAGCCGCTCGTCCGGCAGGTTCACCACGCCCACGTTCGGCTCGATGGTCGCGAACGGGTAGTTCGCGGCGAGCACCGTGTTGCGCGTGAGCGCGTTGAACAGGGTTGATTTTCCGACGTTCGGCAGACCGACGATTCCAATAGTAAGAGCCACGGTCCGCCATCTTACCGGGGCCACCCGACGACGCCGCCACGCGACTCCGCACCCCGCCGCACCACCGTGCCGTCCCCCTCCCACGGTCCCGCCCGGCGCAAGGCCGCAGCGGCCTCAGCGGCCACGACGGTCCGCGCCCATTCAGAGCACCGGGCCGGTGCCGTTCGCGGCGCCTTCCCGCACCTCCCACCCCTGACACATGTCACGCCCCACTCGTGACAATCCGCAGTTCAGCACCACCCCTCCGCACGGGAGCCTGGACCCATGAACACCACACACCCACCCCAGCCCCACTCCCCCGCCGTCCAGGTGCAGGACGCCGTCAAGACCTTCCGCACCCGGTCCGAGACGGTCCGCGCCGTGCAGGGTGTCTCGCTGGAGATCCCGCGCGGCGGCGTCGTCGCCCTGCTGGGGCCGAACGGCGCCGGGAAGACGACCCTGCTGGACATGGTGCTCGGCATGAGCGAGCCCACCTCCGGGGCGGTGAGCGTGTGCGGCGAGCGCCCGCGCGCGGCCGTGGCCCACGGCAAGGTGGGCGCGGTGCAGCAGGTGGGCGGGCTGCTCGCGGACCTGAGCGTGCGCGAGACCGTGACCATGATCGCGTCCCTCTACCCGGACCACCTGCCCGTGGACGAGGCGCTGGAACGGGCGGGTGCGGCGTCGTTCGCGCGTCGGAAGGTGGCCAAGTGCTCGGGCGGGCAGCAGCAGCGCGTCCGCTTCGCCCTGGCCCTGCTCCCGCGTCCCGAGCTGCTCGTGCTGGACGAGCCGACCGCGGGCATGGACGTGCAGTCCCGCACCGAGTTCTGGGACGCGATGCGCGCCGAGACCGAGCGCGGGCTCACGGTCGTGTTCGCCACGCACTACCTCCAGGAGGCGGAGGACGTCGCCGAGCGGATCGTCCTGATGGACGCCGGGCGCGTCACCTACGAAGGCTCCGTGGACGAGCTGCGCTCCACGTCCCGGCACCACGCCGTGTCCTTCGTGTGGCCGGCCGGCGAACCGCTGCCCGAGTTCACGGGCGCCACCGTCTCGCGCCGCTCGGAGTCCCGCGTGCACCTGCGCACCGAGGACGCGGACGCCCTCGCGCGCGAGCTGCTGACCCGCACTCCCGCGAGCGCGCTGGAGATCTCCCGCGGCGGCCTGGACGAGGCGTTCGCCGCGCTGGTCCGGCACGACGACGCCGCCGCGTGAGCCCGCGGGCGGCGCACCGCGGGCAGGGACGCACCAACGCGCCACTGCCCCGCACTCCCCATGCATGCGCGCGACGGAATGCGTGGCTGCGGCAGCGCAACTCTCCCGCGTGGATCCGCCGTCGCGCCGCCACCCGGGCCTGCGCACCGCGAGCGCGCCGAGCTGCCGCCCCGATCCCCGCAGCACCCCCTGAACCTCAACCCGATCCCGACCCTGACCCCGAGGAGACCGTCATGTCCCTGACCTACACCGCCCACGACGTCCTGCGGAACGTCCGCGCGATTCCCAACCTGGTGTTCGTGGCCCTGCTTCCCGCCGTGCTGTTCATCCTGTTCGGCGCGGTGCAGGGCTGGTCCGATGCCCGCCTGCCCGGGGGAAACGTCTCCGCGTACGTGATGGTGTCGATGGCCGTCTACGGGGCCGTCACGGCCACCACCGCGATCTCCGCGGGCGCGGCCGTGGAACGGCTGCAGGGCTGGGGCCGGCAGCTCGCGCTGACCCCCATGGGCACGGGCGGCTACGCGGCCACCAAGGTGGCGGTGGCCCTGCTGATCGCCGTGCTGCCCGTGGTCATCGTGTTCCTGGTGGGGGCGTTCACCAACGCCTCGATGGACGATCTCTGGCGCTGGGCGCTGGCCGCCGTGCTGTGCGTGGTGGTCTCGGCGGTCTTCGCGTTCTACGGGCTGGCCGCGGGCCTGATCTTCCGCTCGGACACCGCCGTGGGGGCCGCCTCCGGCGCGCTGGTGGTGTTCGCGTTCTTCGGCAACGTGTTCATGCCGCTCTCCGGCGGGATGCTGACCGTCGCCCGCTTCACCCCCATGTATGGAATCGTGGGCATTGCCCGCTATCCCGTGACCGAAGGTGAGGTGGCCACCATGGGCGGTGCCCCGCAGACCGACAGCCTGCTGTGGCTCGTGGTCAACGCCGTGGCCTGGGCCGCCGTGTTCGGGATCATCGCGCTGCTGGCCGCCCGGACGTCCACGGCCCGCCGATGAGCGGCCCCAGGCGGACCGCCCCGCGCCCACGCACCGAGGAACCCGAGCACGACTGGTCCGACCTGCTGTTCGCCACCGTCTGGCTCGTGTTCCTCGTGATCCCCGCCGCGGCACTGCTGCAGAGCGACGAGTCGGTCTGGGCCACTGCCCTGGGACTGCTCGGACTGGTGCTCTTCGCCGGGCTCTACACGCTCTCCTGGATCCGGCACATCCTGGTCCCGCGCCTGAGCGTGCTGGGCAATGCCGTGCTGTGGTGCGTGATCCTGCTCGTGCCACTGACCCTGCTGCTGCCGGCCTCCCCGTGGGGCATCACCTACATGGCTCCGTTCTTCGTGGCCGTGTGCGCGTTCCGGCTGCCCCTTCGCCAGGGCATCCTGGCCATGCTCCTGATCGAGGTGGCAGCCATCGTTCCGCTGCTCATGCTGCTCCCCCGGGAGCAGTGGTTCTGGCCGCTGTTCGGCCTGGTCCCGTCCGGGCTGATCATCCTGCTCTCCCGCTTCGCCGTGGAGCGCTCCGAAACCCACGAGCGCCTGGCCCGCGAGCTCGAGGTCTCCCGGCAGCGCGAGGCCGTGGGCCGGGACGTCCACGACATCCTGGGCCACTCCCTCACGGTCATCACCGTCAAGACGCAGCTCGCCCAGCTTCTCGTGGAGACGGACCCGCAGCGCGCCGTCGCCGAGCTCGACGACGTCCTGGCGATGTCCCGCGAAGCCCTCACCGACGTGCGCTCCACGGTCGGCAAGCTGCGGGACCTGGACCTGGGCGTCGAGCTCGTCCAGGCACGCGCGGCCCTGCGCGCCGCCGGGATCACCCCGCACCTGCCGTCCTCGGTCCCGCCCCTGGACGCCGCCACCCGTTCCGCGTTCGCATGGATCCTGCGGGAGGCCGTGACCAACGTGGTCCGCCACTCGGGCGCCGCGCACTGCCGCGTCACGGTCACCAGTTCATCGCTGCGCATCGCGGACGACGGCGCACGGGCCGCAGGAGCCTCCACTCACCACTCAGCCCGGGCCGGGACCGGCGCTCGTCCGGGCGGCGACGGGCCCTCGACGAGCCCTCCGCACACCGACGACGCCGCGGCGGATGCTCTCTATCGGAACGGGGTGGGGCGCGCTGGCCTGGACACGGAGCGGCCGGTGCGTGCCGGGGACCGCGGTGAGGCGGCGTCGTCGTGCTCCGGAACCGAGGCGCACACCGAGGCCGGCGCCGCCGAACCGGAGCTGCGAGAGGGCAACGGCATCCGCGGCATGAAGGAGCGGGCACGGGCGGCGGGATGCGAGGTGACCGTCGCGCGGGATCCCCGGGGCGGCACGATCGTGGAGGTGAGGCGGGCATGACCGAGATCCGAGTGCTGATCGCGGACGACCAGGCCCTCGTGCGCGCCGGACTGGCCGCCCTGCTGGACCTGGAACCGGACATCACCGTGGTGGCCCAGGCAGCGGACGGCGCCGAGGCGGTCGCCCTGGCCGGGGAGCTCCCCGTGGACGTGGCCCTGCTGGACATCGAGATGCCCGGCCTCACGGGCCTGGAGGCCACCGAGCGGATCCTGGCCGCCGGGCGCGGGACGCGGTGCCTGATGGTCACCACCTTCGACCGCCCCGGCTACCTGCGGCGCGCGTTCGACGCCGGGGCGTCCGGTTTCGTGGTCAAGGACACCCCCGCTGCGGAGCTCGCGGAGGCCATCCGGAAGGTGCAGGCCGGGCTGCGCGTGGTCGACCCGGCACTGGCCGAGAAGTCCCTGCTGGCCGGTCCGAACCCCCTGACCCCGCGGGAGCAGGACGTGCTGCGCGAGGCGTCCCACGGAGCGTCGGCGGGGCAGATCGGGCGGGCCCTGCACCTCTCCGCGGGCACGGTGCGCAACCACTTGTCCTCGGCGATCGGCAAGACGGGCACGGCGAACCGGACCGAGGCGGCAGCCGTCGCCGCGCGCAACGGGTGGCTGTAGCCCACCTGATCCGGTGATGGGCTCCGCCGGGGCGCTTATGCGTGTCGGACGGGATTGTCATGGTGAGCGCATGGATGCTTCGGTGATGGCTCAGGTGTGGTGGTTGTGGGCGCTGTTCGCCCTCGTGGTGGGTGTGGTGCTGGGGTACGTGCTGGCCCACCAGAAGTCCACGGCGCTGGAGACCGAGCTGGAGGAGGCCCAGGGGCAGCGGCTCGCCGCCCTGCAGGACGCCGCCTCCGCCCGGGCGGCCGCCGAGCAGCTCGAGCAGCGTGTGGAGTCCCTCGAGGCGCGGGCCGTGCAGGACCAGGACGTCATGCGCGCGCTGGCACCGCTCAACGACCAGCTCTCCTCCGTGGGGCGGCACGTGAACCAGCTGGAGCGGGACCGTGCCCAGCAGTTCGGGGCCGTGGCCCAGGCCCTGGAGGCGGCCCGCACCACGGACCAGCAGCTGCTGCACGCCACCACCTCCCTGGAGAGCTCCCTGCGCTCCACCACGGCGCGCGGTGCCTGGGGTGAGATGCAGCTGCGCCGCGTGGTGGAGGCCGCCGGCATGACCCGCCACGTGGACTTCACGGAGCAGACGGTGCGCGCCACGGAATCCGGCGCCCAGCGCCCGGACATGGTGGTCAACCTGCCCGGCGCGCAGACCGTGGTGGTGGATGCGAAGGCCCCCATGTCCTCCTACCTGGACGCCCAGGCCGTCCCTGCGGACGGCTCCCCCGAGAACGAGCAGCGCCGCGCCCAGCTGCTCGCCGCCCACGCCAAGGCCCTGCGGGCGCACGTGAACACGCTGGGCACCAAGAAGTACTGGTCCGCGGAGGAGAACTCCCCCGAGCTGGTGATGTGCTTCGTGCCGGTCGAGTCCGCCCTCGCGGCCGCGCTGGACGCGGATGCCTCCCTGTTGGATCACGCAGCCCGGGCGAACGTGGCCTTGGTGTCCCCGGTGTCCCTGCTCGCATCGCTCAAGGCCGTGGCGTTCAGCTGGCGCCAGGCCACCCTCACGGACAACGCCCGGGAACTGTACCGGCTCTCCCGGGAGCTCTACGACCGCATGGGCTCGGTGGGCAAGCACCTGTCCGACATGGGCGGTTCACTGCGGCGCTCGGTGGAGGGCTACAACAAGCTCGTGGGATCGCTGGAGTCACGGGTGCTGCCCTCGGCGCGCAAGATCGCCGAACTGGACCCCACGGCCACCGACTCCGAGGCACTGGAGACCAGGCCCGTGGACTCGGTGCCACGTCCGGTCACGGCCACGGAGTTCGTGAACGACTGACGGCCACTCAGGACAAGGGTCTGACGCCGGGGCTCAGCGTGCGGAGCTGGTGCCGGGCCCAGCGGGAGGGCCTGGCACCAGGGCTCAGTGGGAGGAGCGATTGCCGAGGCTCGGCGTGAGGAGCGGGTGCCGGAGCCCCGTAGGAGGACCCGGCACCACAGCTCAACGGGAGGGCCCGGCGTCACAGCTCACCGCGAGGGTTTGGTGCCGCGGCCACCCAAGCCGCGGGTGGTGTCCCCGTCCTTGGCGAGCTTGGCGCGCAGCTCCTTGGGCAGGGAGAACAGGATGTCCTCCTGGGCGGTCACCACTTCGTCGACCTCCCCGTACCCGTACTCCGCGAGCAGGTCCAGGACCTGCTGCACGAGCACCTCGGGCACCGACGCACCGGAGGTCAGCCCCACGATGGCCACGCCCTCGAACCAGGACTCGTCCACCTGGTTGGCGAAGTCCACGCGCTCCGCGCGCCGGGCCCCGTACTCCAGGGCCACTTCCTTGAGGCGCACCGAGTTGGAGGAGTTCGCCGAACCGACGACCAGCACCAGGTCCGCCTGCGGGGCGATCTCCTTGATCGCGGCCTGCCGGTTGGAGGTGGCGTAGCAGATGTCGTCGCTGGGCGGGTCGATCATGTTGGGGAACTTGGCACGCAGCCGGTTCACCGTCTCCATGGTCTCGTCCACGCTGAGGGTGGTCTGAGACAGCCACACGACCTTGTCAGGATCGTGCACCTCCAGGGTGTCCACGTCCTCCGGGGAGTTCACGATCTGGATGTGCTCGGGAGCCTCCCCGAACGTGCCCTCGACCTCCTCGTGGCCCACATGGCCGATCAAGAGGATCTCGTAGTCGTTCTTGGCGAAGCGCACGGCCTCGCGGTGCACCTTGGTGACCAGCGGGCAGGTGGCGTCGATGGTGTGGAGGTTGCGGTCGTGGGCGGACTGCACCACCGCCGGGGACACCCCGTGGGCGGAGAACACGACCAGCGAGCCCTCGGGGACCTCGTCGGTCTCCTCCACGAACACGGCGCCGCGTTCCTCGAGCGTCTGCACCACGTGCTTGTTGTGCACGATCTCCTTGCGCACGTACACCGGCGCACCGTAGTGCTCCAGCGCCTTCTCCACGGCGATCACGGCCCGGTCCACGCCCGCGCAGTAGCCGCGCGGCGCGGCCAGCAGCACCTTGCGCCCGGTGACCGGGGCGGCGTCGGCTATCTCCTGGGGAGTGCGACGCACCCGGGGAACGGTGGGCATGGAGAGGTCAACCACGGTGGACATGTCCTCCATCGTAAGTGACCGTACGGACACGCACCACGGCGCCGGTCACACCCACCACCGCCACCCCGGCGGCCCACATCATCGCCTCCACGCAGCGCGTGACGAACGAGTCCCGCAGCAGGGAGAAGATCTGCTCCGTGACCAGGTGGGCCACGGGATCCACGGCGGAGGCGTTCACCACGGTGCGGGTGGCCACGAGTCCCAGGCACAGCAGGATCCCGGCGCACACCACCCCGGCGGCCCCCACACCGGCGAGCGCCGTCCACCGCCGGGGTGCGCAGAGCACGCAGAGCACCGCGGCGGCACCGGCGAACCACGGCAGCACGTAGCGCCACTGGGCGAGCCGCACGAGGGCGTCGACCACCGGGCCGGTGTGCGCGCCGGGGACCGTGATCCGCAGGGCGTGGGTGTCGATGCCCGGGGAGATGCCCACGGTGTCCTGGACCTGGTGGTCCACCGCCCGGCCCAGTGCGCCGAGGTCCACCACGAGCTCGTCGGGAGCGGCACCGGCCGAGGGGGTGAGGGGGACGTTGGCGTCGTGGGTGTCGTTGAGCACCTGGATCCAGGTGCCCTCCTGCTCCCGCGCCGTGAGCCACGTGCGGGCGGCGTCCACCACGGCCGTGCGGAGCCTCTCGACGGCCCGGTCCACGGGGGCGATGCCGGTGTCCGCGTCCTGCAGCACGCCGAGCGTGGCGCGGTCCAGCACGGTGCCCACGAGCTCGTCCTGGAAGGAGGTCTCCGTGATCACGGCGGCGGCCGTGTCCTGGAACCCGGAGGGCGAGAGCACGTGGTCCTGCAGCCACGTGATCCCCAGCCACAGCGCGAATCCCGCCCCGGCCAGCACGGCCAGCAGCGCCGCGGCGAGGCTGCGGAGGGGTGCGGAAACGCGGGGGCGCGCGGAGGAGCTCACCGCTCCACTGTAGAGAGAACACGCTGTGCGTGTCCCCGGCGGGTGATACTCATGGACCATGGACACCTCGTTCCCCCACGACGCCGCGCCCCACGCCCACGGCGCCCCCGGGCAGCAGGAACCGCCCGCTGAGCTGCCCCGGCTGGCCCGGGACACCTCCCCGGAGAACCCCTGGCCGCTGAGCAAGCTCTCGCACGCTCTGCACGGCTGGGTCCAGAAGGCCCCGGACGCGTGGGTCGAGGGGCAGGTGATCGAGGTCAACGAGCGCGCCCGCGTCTGCTACGTGACGCTGCGCGACCTCCAGGAGGAGGCGTCCGTGAGCGTAACCCTCTTCAAGAAGGAGATGGCCCGCCTGGAGCGCCCGCTCGAACGGGGTTCACGCGTGGTCGTGAACCTGCAGGCGGACTTCTACGTCAAGACCGGTCGGCTCTCCATGCTGGGCCGGGACATCCGCCCCGTGGGCCTGGGGGACCTGCTGGAGCGCCTCGAACGGCTGCGCCGCGCCCTCGCGGACGAGGGACTCTTCGACCCCGCCCGCAAGAAGCCCCTGCCCGTGCTGCCCCACCGCGTGGGCCTGATCACCGGGCGCAACTCGGACGCCGAGAAGGACGTGGTGCGCAACGCCACCAACCGCTGGCCGGGCGTGCAGTTCGAGATCCGCGAGGTCCCCGTCCAGGGCTCAGGCTCGGCACGCGCCGTCATCGGGGCGCTGGAGGAGCTCGACGCCATGGCCGAGGTGGACGTGATCGTGATCGCCCGCGGCGGCGGCGCCTTCGAGGACCTGCTCTCGTTCAGCGAGGAGTCCCTGCTGCGCGCGGTCTTCGCGGCCCGCACCCCGGTGGTCAGCGCGATCGGCCACGAGAACGACCAGCCTCTGCTGGACCACGTGGCGGACGTGCGGGCTTCGACCCCCACGGACGCCGGCAAGCGCGTGGTCCCGGACGTCCACGAGGAGCGGCTGCGCCTCGGGCAGGCCCGCGCCGCCCTGGACCGCGCCGTGGGGTCGCTGATCGAGCGGGAGCAGCAGGGCCTGGCCACCGTGCGCTCGCGCCCGGTGCTCTCCCAGCCGGACGGCATGATCCTCGTGCGCGAGGAGGACCTCGACCGCTGGCGCACCCGGGCGTGGACCGCCACGAACTCCCTCACCCTGCGGGCCCAGGACTCCGTGGCCCAGATGCGCGCCCGGGTCCGCGCGCTGTCCCCGCAGCAGACCCTGGACCGCGGCTATGCCGTGGTGCAGACCACGGACGGCTCCGTGGTCACGGACGCCTCCCGCGCGCAGGTGGGTCAGCAGCTCACCGTGCGGCTGGCCGCCGGGGAGCTCGGCGTGGACGTCACCGGCACGAGCACCCGCCAGCCGGGCGAGCACTGACCCGTTCCCCAGCCCCGACCTCGGCACAACGAATCCCCCCTTAGCTTTCCCGGGGCGCCCAGCACTGCACATCCCGCATCATCAGAGATCACCATCGGAAGGAACACCGTGGCACCGCAGAACCAGAACGCCGACTCCCAGCAGAGCCCCCAGCAGGGGGCGCCGGACCTCTCCGACGTCGACCACCTGAGCTACGAGCAGGCTCGCGAGCAGCTCGTGCAGATCGTCTCCCAGCTCGAGACGGGCGGCACCTCCCTGGAGGAGTCCCTGCAGCTGTGGGAGCGCGGCGAGGCCCTCGCCACCCGCTGCGAGCAGTGGCTCGACGGCGCCCGGGAACGCCTCGACGCCGCCCGCGCCCGTCGTGAGGACCGGGAGCAGGCGGCGTCGTCGTCCGAGTGACGCGCGCGCGGCGCTACTGCTGGTAGGTCGAGAGGAACTCGCCCAGCCGGTCCAGGGCCGTGTCCAGCATGTCCACGGCCGGCAGGGTGACCAGCCGGAAGTGGTCCGGCTCGCTCCAGTTGAACGCGGAGCCGTGGCTCAGCAGGATCTTCTGCTCCTTGAGCAGGTCCAGGGCGAAGCGCTCATCGTCCACGATCCCGAACTTCTCCACGTCCAGCTTGGGGAACAGGTAGAGCGCCCCACGGGCCTGCTGGCACGTGACGCCGTCGATCTCGTTGAGCTTGCGGTGCGCGATGTCCCGCTGGGCCTTGAGGCGCCCGCCGGGGAGGATGAGGTCGTTGATCGACTGGTACCCGCCCAGGGCGGTCTGGATGGCGTGCTGCGCGGGCACGTTGGCGCACATGCGCATGTTGGCGAGCAGCTTGATGCCCTCCAGGTAGGACTCCGCCCGCCAGTTGGGCCCGGTGATCGCGAGCCACCCGGAGCGGTAGCCCGCCACCCGGTAGGCCTTGGAGAGCCCGGAGAACGTCAGGCACAGCACGTCCTCGCCGGTGAGGCTCGCGGTGTTGATCATCTCGGCGTCGTCGTAGGTGATCTTCTCGTAGATCTCGTCCGAGAACAGGATGAGGTCGTGCTCCTTGGCCAGGTCCACGATCTTCTGCAGGGTCTCCCGCGAGTACACCGCACCCGTGGGGTTGTTGGGGTTGATGATCACGATGCCCTTGGTGCGCTCCGTGATCTTCGAGGCCATGTCCTCGAGGTCCGGGTTCCACCCGTTCTCCTCGTCGCACCGGTAGTGCACGGGGGTGCCGCCGGACAGCGCCACCGAGGCGGTCCACAGCGGGTAGTCCGGGGAGGGGATCAGCAGCTCGTCACCGGGGTTGCACAGCGCCTGCAGCGTCATGGTGATCAGCTCGGACACGCCGTTGCCCAGGTAGACGTCGTCGGTGTCCAGGTTCATGATCCCGCGCGTCTGGTAGTACTGCACCACCGCGGTGCGCGCGGAGTAGATGCCGCGGGAGTCCGAGTAGCCCTGCGCGTTCGGCAGGTTCTTGATCATGTCCACCAGGATGGCGTCCGGTGCCTCGAAGCCGAAGGGTGCGGGGTTGCCGATGTTCAGGCGCAGGATGCGCTGACCGGCGGCCTCCATCTTCTCCGCCTGCTCCAGCACGGGGCCGCGGATGTCGTAGAGGACGTTCTTCAGTTTGTCGGACTGCTTCACCTTTGCCATGGGGCCAGACTACTCGGGGCCTACCGGCGGGTTCCGGGCATGACACCCCGGCCCGGGCGGCCGGTCAGCGCGGGCGGTCCCGCACGTAGGCGGCGGTCTTCTCCGGGTTCATCGCGGGGTGCTCGCCACCGGCCAGGCGGGTGATGGTGCTGAGGTCGTCGGAGCTAAGGTCCGCAGAGACCGCGTTGACCGAGGCGGTGGCCTTGTCGCTGAGAGCCTGGGAGCTGAGCACCACCTCGCGCTCGGGGCGGAAGAGCCGGTCGGGGTCGTCGAGCACCACGAGCCCCTCGTCCTGGATCACCGGTTCGGAGGACTTGAGCACCGCGGCCTGCACCTTGTCCTGCAGCAGGGCGTCCACGAGCTCGTCCGTGCTGCCGTACTCGGGTGCCGACCTGGGCGAGCACCGGTAGTAGGCCTTCAGCCCGCGGGTGCCCTGGGCGCTGTCCGCGTAGCCGGAGGGCATGCCCACGGAGAGCTTGCCGCACTGCTTTCCCGCGGAGTTCATGTCCCCCAGCGAGTACTGCGCGTCGGTCGCGGCGGTCACCACCATCCGGTCCGTGCGCTGCGCCGGGGAGGAGTCGAGCACCTGCAGCCCGCTCGGCAGCACCTGCGGCAGGGCCCGGTACACGTCGTCCTCGGACGGGCCGGTCTCCCCCGTGATCCCGAGGAACTGCCCGAGGGAGTCGAGCAGTCCGCGCGGGGCGTCCGTGCCCGCGGAGGCGTCGGCGGAGGGGGTGGGGCTGGCTCCGGGGCGCTGCGCGTCGGGCAGCTCGTGCTGGCGGGCGTAGACGTAGAGGTCACCGGTGAAGTCGGGAACCATGGTGGCCCGCCCGTCCCGCAGCGCGGCGAAGATCTGCTCCCGGCCGCTGCCCACGTCCACCACGGTGGCGGCCACGCCGTCCGCGGCCAGCCGCTGCTGGTAGAGGTGGGCGAGCACGCGGGTCTGGGTGTCCACGCCGGTGGCGATCTTCACGGTCTCCGCCGGGGATGACGCCGCCGCGCCGGGTTCCGCGCCACCCGCCCCGTCCTGCTGCGTGCCGGTTCCGCACGCGCTCAGCGCGAGCGCCGCCGTGAGCACCACGGCCGCCGCCCGCAGCCGCGCGGTGTGCGTCACCGGTCCCCGCCCGGTTCGGTGGACACGTCCTGCTCCGCCACCCGCTCCGGGGGCGTGGCCGCGGCGTCCACCACGTCGGTGAGACCGGCCAGCCGCAGCCCCTGGTCCACGAGGTCGAGGCGCTTGAGGGAGCCCAGACGCGCGAACGGGACCCAGGCGGCGTCGTCCGAGGAGCCGTCCTGCTCCACCGCGAGCTCACCGCCGGTGACGTGCGCGGTGTAGAGCACGCGGCACGCGTGGTTGCCGCGCGTGGTGGGGTCCAGCCGCTGCTCCGGGCTCATCCAGTAGCTGTGCACGCCCACGAGACCGTCCGAGGCCACGCGGTAGCCGGTCTCCTCGTAGACCTCCCGCAGCATGGTCTCCTCGGGCTGCTCCCCCGGTTCCATGCCGCCACCGGGCAGCGTCCACGCGCCCTCGAAATCGGGGTGGCGGGGGTTCCAGTGCGTGAGCAGCAGGTGCTCGTCTCGGGTGATCAGGGCGTAGGCGCCCACGCGGGAATCGAACGGCTGGCTCATGGCGGCCAGTCTAGTGGCGCACCCCGCACGTCACCTGGCAGAGGGGCCGCCACCTCGCGGGCGAGCGGACCCGTACGGTGTGCACACCGGGTCCCGGGCCGCGAGCGCACCGGGCGTGCCGGGCGCGGTGCGCGCAGAGCCGGGTGGGCGCCGCGCGGAGCCGGCCGGGCGGCGTCGTCGTCCGGGGCGGACCGGCAGCGCGGGGAACCGGGGGCGGGCCCGGGACCCCCATAATGGGCGGGTGAGCATCGTGGAGAACGCCATTTACCGCAACGGCCGCAAGGTCGAGTCCCCCCGTTCGCTGGAGGAGACGTACACGCTCCTGCAGCGCGTGATCGACCGTTCCGAGGGGGACGAGCACGGTTCCGAGTCCGTCCTCGCGTGGATCGGGCTGTACCGGCCCACGCCCGAGGAGATCCGGTCCCTGGCCGAGCACTTCCAGCTCCACGAGCTCGCCGTGGAGGACACCATCCAGGCGCACCAGCGGCCCAAGATGGAGCGCTACGGGCAGACGCTGTTCACCGTGATCCGCCCGGCCGTGTACCAGGACGAGACCGAGACCGTGGAGATCGGGGAGATCCACATCTTCACCGGCCCGAACTTCGTGATCACCATCCGCCACTCCGAGTCCAGCGGGGTGAGCCGCGTGCGCAAGCGCGTGGAGGAGGACCAGGAGCTGCTGTGCCTCGGCCCGGACGGCGTGCTCTACGCGCTGCTGGACCAGATCGTGGACGACTACTTCCCCGTGCTCTCCGGGCTGGAGAACGACATCGACGAGATCGAGGACGCCCTGTTCGCCGGGCAGCCGAACGTGTCCCAGCGGATCTACGAGCTCGCCCGCGAGATCAACGACTTCCACCGCGGCGTGGCCCCGCTCAGCGACGTGATGCAGCGCTACTTCGCAGGGTTCACCAAGTACGGCACCCACCAGGAGCTGCAGCACCGGCTGCGGGACGTGCTGGACCACGTGATCGCGGTCAGCGGCAAGCTCGAGTCCATGCGCGCCTCCCTCACGGACGCCATGAGCGTGGACTCCACCCTCACCACGGCCCGGCAGAACGAGGCCGCGATGGTGCAGAACGAGCAGATGAAGAAGATCTCCTCGTGGGCGGCCATCCTGTTCGCGCCCTCGATCGTGGGCTCCATCTACGGCATGAACTTCAAGGCCATGCCCGAGTTGGAGTGGGCCCTCGGCTACCCCATGGCGCTCGTGCTCATGCTGCTCGTGGGCCTGGTGCTCTACGTGGTGTTCAAGGTCAAGGACTGGCTGTGAGCGGGCGGGCCCGTAAACCTGCGGGCCCGCCCGGTCGCCCGTTGGCCGTGAGCTCGCGGCGCTGCGAGCGGGCCCGACGGTCCGTCGGCTCGCGCGTGACGGGACGACGTCGCCCGCCCGGGTGACGCCCACCCCGCACCGAGCGCGCGCCCACCCCGGGCCGATACGCTGAACCGTGATGCACAATCTCGAATTCTGGCTCGACAAACCCTTCCGTGTGCTCCTGGTGCTGCTGGGGGCCGTGATCGTCTCCGCCGTGGTGCGCGTGGTGATCCGCAAGGTGACCCGCGGAATCGCGCGCGGCACGCAGTCCCGGATCGTCAAGCGCTTCGACCACGGGCAGTCCCGATGGGTCCAGGACGCCGGCGTCGCCGCGGAACGCCAGGCCCTGAGGGCGCGGACCATCGGGGCGGTGCTGGCCTCGGTGTCCACGATCGTGGTGTGGGCCATCGCGATCCTCATGATCATCTCCGAACTCGGCTTCAACATCGCCCCGGTGATCGCCTCCGCCGGGATCGCGGGCGTGGCGCTGTCCTTCGGCGCGCAGTCCCTGGTGAAGGACTACCTCTCGGGCATCTTCATGGTCGCCGAGGACCAGCTGGGCATCGGGGACTCCGTGGACGTGGGCGAGGCCATCGGCACCGTGGAGAACGTGGGCCTGCGGGTCACCCAGGTGCGGGACGTCAAGGGCACCCTGTGGCACGTGCGCAACGGGGAGATCCTGCGGGTGGGCAACCAGTCCCAGGGCTGGGCGCGCTGCGTGCTGGACATCCCCGTGCCCTACGACACCAACATCGACCTCGTGGCGGACATGATCGAGCACGAGGCCCAGCTGGTGCGCGACGATCCGGACGTGGGCCCCAGCATCGTGGCCGACCCCGAGGTGTGGGGCGTGGAGAACGTCACGGGTGAGAGCATCGTGATCCGGCTCGCCGTGAAGACCGCCCCGCTCGAGCAGTGGGACGTGGCCCGCGTGATGCGCGTGCGGATCAAGAAGATGCTGGACCGGGACGGGCTGCGCATCCCCCTGATCAACCAGGTCACGGTGCGCACCGGTTCCGAGCCGGAGACCCGCGCGGACATGCCCACCACGTCCTTCCCCGTGCCGCGCGTTCCCACCACGGGGCAGGTGCGGACCACGCCGGTCTACCCGCACGCCTCCCCCGCCCAGAGCCACACCCCGGACGGTCGCACGCCCAGCCGGGACGAGACGGGCGAGGGCACCAGCTCCTCGGAGCGCCGCGGGGACGGCTGAGCCCCCGGCCGCACCTGACGTCCCGTTCCCGCAGGCCCGGCTGACGCCGCCGCCCGGGGCCTTCTCCGCTCCGGTTGACGTGGTGCCGGACAACGCCCTCCGGTTCAGCGCCGCTTCTTGGAGCGGCTGTTCTTGACCTTGCGCCCGGGCTTGCGACGCAACCCCGGCTTGGTGCTCGCCCCGGCCTTCGCCCACCCACCGGACTGTGCCCTGCCGCTGCGCTTCGCGGGCACCTTCTCGCTCGTCGCGCCCGCCTCCGCCGGGGACGTCGTGCGCTCCGGGGCACCGGCGGCACCCTGGCGGGTGGTCATCGGCGCCGCATCCCGTCCGCCGTTCGCGGTGGCACGGACCCCGCACGGGTGTCCCCCTGTCTGGGACCCCGCGGACGACGCCGCGGGTTCGTCCCGCCCGCTGGACTCCTTGCGCCCGCGCACGATGCCCACGAAGCGCTGCACGGCGCCCTCCATGTCCTCGTCCAGACCCCGGGGCCAGACGAGGAAGACGGGAACGGTCGGGGCGTCCGTGAGTTCGCGGGCGGTGACGTCCTTGCGGGCGTGCAGCCGCGCCACGGACATGGGCAGCACCACGGGACCCACACCGGCGGCCGCGAGTTCCACGGCCATGGCGGCGACGTCGATGTCCGCGTGCGCCTGGGGTGTGGACTCCTCGTGGAGCTGCGCGGTGGTGAGGGTGTCCAGGACGCTCAGGACGTCGTCGGTGCTGAGCACGACCACCTGCCGCTCGTCGTAGAGGTGCACGGCGTGGTGGGTGGTCCGCAGCTGCTCCAGGGTGGGGTCCACAGACGACCAGCCGAGGCGCACGAAGCACGCGGTGACACTCGCGGAGTCCAGGGCCTCCCGCCAGCCGGCGGCCGTCAGCAGCTCGTCGCGCAGCACGGGCCGCAGGCGACGCTCACGCCACCGGCCGAGCCATTTCCCCGGCATCACGCCGGGAACGTAGCCGACGGTGAAGGCGGGGCCGGCGGCGTCGTGATCCTCGCCGGACCGTGAGTCCGGGCGGGGAAGGGCGTCCTCGTGCCCCGGAGCGGCAGCGGTCTCGCCCGGGGTCGGTGCGGCGGCGTCGTCGCCCGTGGGTGGTGCGGCAGCGGCGTCACCCGTGGTTGGTTCGGGAACGGCTTCCTCATGGGCCCGTGCGGCGGCGTCGCCGTGGGCCGCGGCGGGGGCACCGGTGCGGCCCGCCTCGTCGTGGCCGTCTGCGGAGCCCGCGGACGGGAGCTCGGGCGAGGATGGTGTGGGGTCCGCTGCGGTCATGGACCCACTGTAGGGCCAGCGCCGCGGCGGCGATCACGGGCCCGGTACGCCCGGTGCCCGGTGGATGTGCGAAATCGGCGCGGGAGGACTACAGTGACTCCTGTTGTTCGGGGCCTTAGCTCAGTTGGTAGAGCGTTTCGTTCGCAATGAAAAGGTCAGGGGTTCGATTCCCCTAGGCTCCACAGCAGTCCCCCGGACGAGCACCCCTCGACCCGCGGGCGACCACGAGAGGGTCCTGGAACGTCAGCGTTCCGGGGCCCTCTCGTCGTCTCCGATGATTCCTGACGCAGGGGCCGTGCATCCTGCCCGGGCAGCGACCGACCGACCGCGCGAGGATACGGTGGGCCCATGACCATCCTCGTGACCGGCTTCGAACCCTTCGGCGGTGAGACGGAGAACGCGAGCGGCGCGGCCGTTCAGCGCCTCGCCAAGATCAACGCCCCGGACGGCGTGCAGCTCGCCACGGCGATCCTCCCGGTGACGTGGTCCGGGGCCGCACCGGCGCTGCTGCGGGCCGTTGAGGAGCACCGACCGGACGCGATCGTGGCGGTGGGGGAAGCGGGTGGCCGCGCCGTCGTCACCCCGGAGCGCTGGGCCAGGAACCTGGGGCACGGGCGCATCCCGGACAACAACGGTGTGGTGCGCGACGCCGCTCCCCTGGCCCGCGGACCCGAACGCCTCGAGTCCCGCCTCGACCCGTTCGCGCTGACCCACGCCATCCGGAACGCGGGCGTCCCCGCGGAGGTGTCCGACGACGCCGGCGCGTTCCTGTGCAATGCCATCTTCTGGACCGCCCTGCACGGAACGGACCTGCCCGCCGCGTTCCTCCACGTGCCCGCGGCCAGGTCACGGGGAACGGCACACATCGGCGCCGAGACCGACCCGGAGCACGCGCACGCGGATTCCGCACTGGGTCTCGACGACATCACTCAGGCGCTGGCCGCCGCGGTGCACGCCGCGGCGCGCAGGACACACGCACGGCCGGCCTGAACACCCCGGTCACGCGGCCACCCATCATCGCGGGCCCCCGCGGGCTGGGGCGTTTCCCCGTGGACTGCACCCGGTCATGGCCGTTGCGCAGCGCAACGGCTCCCACTGCGGTGGAACGAAACGGCCCTCGCCGGGCCCGGGTGCGGTGGCACAGCAGACCTTGGGGCGATATCATCGCCCTATGGCGATCAGTCCCACCGACCTCCCCGCACTCGACGAGCGGGCCACCCAGGCCTACGCCCACCTCTTCCAGGCCCTGGGCGAACCCACGCGCCTGGCCGTCCTGCAGCACCTGGCCTCCGGCGAGCACCGTGTGCGGGATCTCGTGGGGCACATGGAGCTGGCCCAGTCCACGGTGAGCAAGCACCTCAGTTTTCTGGCGCAGTGCGGTCTCGTCCGTGCCCGCCCCGAGGGTCGCGCCACGTGGTACTCCCTCACGCACCCCCGCGACCTTGCGGGACTCTTCGCGGTGGCCGAGCAGCTGCTGCACGTGACTGGCACCCGCGCGACGCTGTGCTCCCACCTCCACCACCCGCCCGCGGACCACGAGCCCTTGCCGGACGGCCCCCTCTCCGGGGCCGTTTCCGGGCACTCGGACACGGGCGCCCCGCTCACCGGGGCCGCAGCTGCGCCGACGACGCCGCGGCAGGAGTCCCTCTGATGGGCGCCGGTCACACGCACGAGCACGGCACGGGAGCGGGCGACCACCGCGGACGGCTGTGGATCGCGTTCGGCCTGACCGCCGGAATGGTCGTGGCGCAGGCAGTGGGCTCCGTGCTCACCGGGAGCCTCGCCCTGCTCACGGACACCGTGCACGCCCTCACGGACGCCCTCGGCCTGCTCGTCGCTCTGGTGGCGGCCCACCTGATGCGCCGCCCCGCGAGCTCCAAGCACACGTGGGGCTTCCGCCGCGTGGAGGTCATTGCGGCGCTCGCGCAGGCCACCCTCCTGCTGGGCGTGGGGATCTTCGCCGTGGTGGAGGGCATCCGGCGGCTGCTGGAACCGCGGGACGTTCCCCCCACCGAGCTGCTGGTGTTCGGGGTGATCGGCCTGGCGTGCAACGTGATCGCCATCCTGGTGCTGGCCTCCGGGCGCGGGGCCAACTTCAACATGCGCGCCGCGTTCCTGGAGGTGGCCAACGACGCCCTGGGATCGCTCGGGGTGATCGTGGCCGCCGTGGTCATCGCCACCACCGGCTTCCAGCGCGCGGACACCGTGGCCGCCCTGTTCATCGCTGCACTGATCCTGCCGCGGGCGGTGACCATCATGCGGGAGACCGCCGCGGTGCTCATGGAGTTCACGCCGCGGGGCCTGGACCTGGACCTGTTCCGCGAGCACATCATGGGACTGCAGCACGTGGTGGACGTGCACGACGTCCACGCCTCCACGGTGGCCACGGGACTGCCCACCATCAGCGCGCACGTGGTGGTGGAGGACGAGTGCTTCCGGGACGGCCACGCCGCGGACCTGCTGCGGGACGTGAAGACATGCGTGGCGGAGCACTTCGACGTCTCCGTGCACCACTCCACGTTCCAGATCGAGACCGTGGAGATCCGCGACTCCGAGTCCCACGAGATCCTGCACGCCTGACCCGTGCCCGGCCGCCCCGGGGTGACCCGTGCCCCGCCACCCCGGGGTGACCGGCTGATCAGTCCCGCTGCAGGCGCCGCCACGCGAGCTCGGCGAGCGCCGCGGCCTGGGCGCCCAGCACGGCGTCGTCGAACAGCACCGTGGGCGAGTGGTTCCACCCGGGATTCTCCTGGGCCAGGTCCGGGGGGCTGCACTCCAGGAAAAAGAAGCAGCCCGGGACCTGGTCGAGCACGAACGAGAAGTCCTCCGAGCCCATGAGCGGGTTCGCGTCCAGTCGCACGTGGTCCTCGCCCACGAGCCCCGCGAGGGTGCCGGCCACGAACGCGGTCTCGGCGTCGTCGTTGCGGGTCAGCGGGTACAGCACGGTCCAGTCGACCTCGGCCCGGACGCCGTGGGCGGCGGCGATGCCGTGGGCGAGCTCGCGCACCGCGGCGGGGAAGGCCTCGTCACTGGCCGCCGAGAGCGTGCGCACGCTCGCCCCGAGGCTCGCACGGTCCGGGATCACGTTGAGGGCCTCCCCCGCGGAGAGCTGCGTGATGGAGGCGACCACCGGGTCGAACACGCTGAACCGGCGCGTGACCATCGTCTGCAGGGCGGTGCCGAACTCGAGCAGCGCGGGCACCGGGTCCTTGGCCGTGTGGGGCTGGGAGCCGTGCCCGCCCTCACCGTGGAAAGTGACCCGCATGTAGTTGGCGCCTGCCATGGCCGTGCCCGGGCGGTAGCTGAACAGCCCGCGCTGCCCCGGGAACACGTGGATGCCGTACGCGGCCAGGGGCTTCTCACCCGTGATCTCCAGGAGCCCCTCCTCGATCATGGGCTTGGCGCCACCCGGGCCCTCCTCCCCCGGCTGGAACATGAACACGATGTTCCCGGCGAGCTCCTCCCGGCGCGCGCTCAGCAGCCGGGCCGCCCCCACGAGACCGGCCATGTGCAGGTCGTGCCCGCACGCGTGCATCGCACCGTTGGTCGAGGCGTAGTCGAGCCCGGTCTGCTCCACCACCGGCAGCCCGTCCATGTCACCGCGCAGCAGCACCGTGGGCCCGGGCTTTGCCCCGCGCAGCACCGCCACCACGGAGGAGACCGAGCGCCCCAGGGTGATCTCCAGATCCAGCCCGTCCAGGGCGTCCACGATCCGCTGCTGGGTCCACGGGAGGTCGTTGCCCACCTCGGGGTGGGCGTGCAGGGCGCGGCGCAGAGCCACGAGCTCCGGCTGCAGGGATGCGGCATGGTCGAGGAACGTCATGGTGGAACTCCTTCACATCGGGAACGGATGGGTGGTGGTCGGTGGGCAGCGCGGCAACCCGGCCACGAAGGCGGCGGGCCGGCGCGCGGTGTCCGGGCAGCGTCGACGGACGAGGCCGGAACGAGTGCGGGCGGATCAGCCCCGCGCCACCCGCTCCCACGCCACCTCGGCGAGCGCGGCGGCCTGGTCCCCCAGGACGGAGTCGTCGAAGAGCACCGTGGGCGAGTGGTTCCAGCCGACGTCCGCGGGGTCCACCTCGGGCGGGGTGCAGTGCAGGAAGAAGTAGCACCCGGGGACCTCGCGCAGCACGAAGGAGAAGTCCTCCGAGCCCATGCGAGGGTCCGGGTTGCGGGACACGCGCTCCGGGCCGAACACCCGGGCGAGCGTGTCGCTCACTAAGGCGGCTTCGGCGGCGTCGTTGACCGTGGGCGGGTACAGCGGCGACCAGTCCACCTGCGCGGTGAGGCCGTGGGCTGCGGCGATCCCGTCCACGAGCTCCGTCACGAGCCGCGGGAAGCGTGCAGACGTCTCCGGGGACAGGGTGCGCACGTCCCCGGAGATCCAGGCGCTCTCCGGGATCACGTTGTTCACCTCGCCCGCGGAGAGCCGGGTCATGGTGGCCACCACGGGGTCGAACACGCCGAAGCGGCGGGTGACCATGGTCTGCAGCGCGGTGCCGAACTCGCACACGGCCGTCACGGGGTCCAGCGCGGTGTGCGGCTGCGAGCCGTGCCCGCCGCGTCCGTGGAAGGTCACGGTGAGGTTGTTGGCCCCGGCCATCGCGGTGCCGGGCCGGTAGCTGAACTGCCCCAGCGGTCCGGGGTTCACGTGGATGCCGTAGGCCGCCACCACCCGCTCCCCGGCGATGTCCAGCACGCCCTCCTCGATCATGGGCTTGGCCCCGCCCGGGCCCTCCTCGCCCGGCTGGAACATGAACACGATGTTCCCGGCCAGCTCGTCCCGGCGCGCGCTCAGCAGTCGGGCCGCGCCCACGAGGGCTGCGGTGTGCAGATCGTGGCCGCATGCGTGCATGGCCCCGTTGGTCGAGGCGTACGCCAGCCCGGTCTGCTCGACCACGGGCAGGCCGTCCATGTCACCGCGCAGCAGCACCGTGGGCCCGGGCTTCGCCCCTCGCAGCACCGCGGTCACCGACGTGATCGACTCGCCCTTCGTGAGCTCCAACCCGCACCCGTCCAGCGCGGCGAGGACCTGCTGCTGCGTCCACGGCAGGTCGGTACCCAGTTCGGGGTTGGTGTGCAGTGTGCGGCGCAGCGCCACCAGCTCGTCGTGGAGCCGGCGGGCGTCGTCCAGGAAGCTCACGTGGGGACTCCTCGGTCTCGGCGGGCGGGCTCACTCCCCGTCCGCGGGCATCCCCGCGAGGTCCGGTCCCGGTGCCAGCCGGATGGGACCGCGGGCTGTACAAGGGTCCACTGTCTCACCTTTCTGGGTGACCGTGATCTCACCCACACCGGCCATGTCGCCCGCCACGTCCCGGATCTGCGGCATGAGGTCCCGCCACTGCTCCCCGCCCAGGGTGCGGGCCACGTCCGACGGGCAGATGGTCTTGCCCGCCCGGTGCCGCAGCAGCGCGCGGATGGTCGCCGCCTCCCGCGCACGCAGCCCGTCCTCGGAGGGCTCCTCCCACCACGGTTCGCCGCGCTCGCCCAGCGCGACCTTCGCGTCCTGCACGCGGTCCCGCGCGTGCTCGTCCCTGGACTTCACGGCGCGCCGAGCGCTCATGAGCTCCGCGACCAGCTCCTTCCGGAATTTCTCGGGGATCCCGGTGTCCGTGGCCCGCCACTTCCGGCCGTTGACCACGATGTGGTGCCCGTCCGGGGTGCGATCCGGACCTGACGACGACGCCGCCGCGCCGCCTCCCTGCCCGTCCTCGCCCTGTCCCGCGAGACCGTTCGCACAGTCCTTGCCCGGCCCCGCGGACCCGTTCGAGCAGTCCTTGCCGGGTTCCGCGGACCCGTTTCCGCAATCCTTGCCGGGCCCCGCTGGCCCGTTTGCGCGGTCCTTGCCGGGCCTCGACGGCCCGTTCGCGCGCTCCTCGCCAGGCCCCGCGGACCCCTTCCCGCGTGCCTCGTCCGTGCTCATGCGCTCAGTCCCAGCCGGTGGATCAGGTGCTCGTGGCGCCGCAGCCCTGCGGCCACCACGGACGGGTGCTCCGCGTACCAGCGCAGGTGCTCGGCGGCGATGTCCTGCGCGGGAACGTGCTCTCCGTGGATGATCCAGTCCTCGTGCGGCCCGCCCTCCAGCTCGGCGGGGTCGTGCCCGAGGGCCTCGAGGGTGCTCGCCAGGATGGGTGCCCGGATGCCGCCCAGCAGCACCCGGCCCGGGTCGGGGACCGGCGCGGACAGCCCAGCCTCGTCCAGGACCGCGGACGCCACGGCCCGCAGCACCCCGTTGCCCGGGTGGTTGATCACGTGCACCGCGTTGGGCCCGGCGGCGTCCAGCAGGGAGGCGGCGTCGAGCGTGCGGTGGGCCTCCTGACGCAGCCGGAGCTGGTGGAGGGACTCCTCGCGGGCGGCCCGGGCGGCTTCGGCCGACGGCGGGATGAGGTCCACGCTCCGCTCACCACGGGCGGCCGCGGTGAGCACCCGGAGGTCGTGGTACGGCGCGATGGGCGGGTCCCCGACCCCGGGAGCGCGCACGATCGCGAGCGTGGGCATCAGAGCGGTCCAGCGCATCGCCGGCACCCGCACCACCCGGGCGTCCGGGGACAGCAGCGGCAGGACGTCGTCGGTGCCCAGGGGCAGCCCGCGGTATCCCGCGGCCACCGGCTGGGTGACCAGCAGGGACAGCCGGGGCAGCAAAGCGTGCAGGTGCGGCAGGTCCTGCTCCAGCAGCTCGTGCACCGGGGGCATCCGCACCCCGTGCCAGTCACCGCCGAGCGCCCCGTGCAGCAGCACACGCAGGGACTCCGCCTGACAGTTGCCGTGCACCGCGAACAGCGGCCGGTCCGGCAGCTCGCTCAGCCCGTAGAAGTCCCCGTAGTGGGCGCGGCGGCCCTCGTCCTGCGGGTCGAATCCCAGCTCAGCCATGGTGTCCCACCCTGTCCTCGAGTCGTCGGTCGGTGTGTGCGGCGCGCACCGCGCAGTCGGCGTGCTCGGACGGGGTGCGCCGCGGAGACGACTCCCCGCGGTGCACGGCGCGCACCGAGCGCACCGTGAGCAGCCCGGGCACGTCGCTCTCGCCGCGCTCGCACCACACCCGCAGGGGCTCGCCCAGCGTCAGCGGAGCGTGGGCGTCCGCGAGCACGAGGGCGCGCTCCAGCAGCCCGGCCGGCGGCTCTCCCTTGCGAACGCGCGGGTCCGCAGCCAGCGCGGCCGGAACGTCCTGGCGGTCCACGAACCACAGCCCGGCGTCCGTGTCCCGGAGCAGGTGGCATGCGGTGAGGTAGGCCTCGGCGTCGTCGCGGTGGCCGTGCACGCGCACCACCGCCCAGGGCTGCGCGAAGACCACCCCGATCCCGCGCGTGCTCGGCAGCGGGATCCGCTGCGCGAGCGCGAGGGTCTCGGCGTCCTTCACTGCGCGGGTGTCCGCGCGCCCGCCCAGGTCCGGGCCGTCGTGCCATGCCCCGGCCCCGGGCACGTGGACCAGGTTGGCCCCGAGCTGCCGGCACCGGTGGGCGAGGTCCCAGTCCTCGCCGCCGTAGCCCACGAGGGACTCGTCGAAGCCGCCGCAGCGCTCGAACAGTTCCCGGTCCACGGCCAGCAGCGCACTGATGACCAGCCGGAAGTCCTCCACGCCCGCCTCGCGCAGATTCGCGGTGCGTGCGTAGCCGTCCGCGAGCCACGCGGGGTCCTGCAGCCGCCACGCCCCGGGGACGTCCTCCCCCGCCACCCAGCGCAGCACGTCCTGGATCTCCAGCCCGGACAGCTCCGCGTGGTGACGGGACCCCACGGCGAGCGCCCCGTGGCCGTCGTCCGCGGCATCGCGACCCGTGAGCAGCGCGGTGAGAAAACCGGGCTCGGGAATCATGTCCCCGTCCAGGAACACGAGCACCGTTCCCGACGCCGCCCGGGCACCCAGGTTGCGCGCCGCACCGGCCCGGAAGCCCAGGTTCTCCTGCCGCACCACCGAGCACGCGAACGAGGTGGCGGGGATGGCGGGCGGGGTGGCGGAGCCGTCGTCGGCCACGACCACCTCCATGTCGTGCGCGGGCATGTGCTGGCGGGCGAGCGCGGCGAGCAACCGGTCCAGGCCGCGCTGGTTCTCGAAGTAGGGGACCACCACGCTCACGCGGGGCGGGGCGGCGTGCTCAACCGTCATGACCGGCCTCCGCCGCCGGAGATCTGCTCCCACTGCACGGCCGCGGCCACTGCACTGGACGGCAGGTCGGTGGTGCGCCACTCGTCCGGCGCGATCCACGTGCCCGCCGGGTCCTCGAGGGCGCGGCGCAGCGCACCGGGAAGATCGTCGGTGAGGGTGAGGGCCCACGGCGCCCTGGTGGCGAGCTCCTCGAAGAAGGGGTGGGGCGTCACCAGCGGGCGGCGCCCCGCGCTGATCCACCGCCCCACGGAACCGGAGGCCGAGACGTGGGCGGGAGCGAGCACCGGGACGGTGACCTGCTGAGCGGCACGGGTCAGGGCGGCGTGGTCCAGGAAGCCCGTGGCGCGGAACGTGTGCCCGGCGCGGCGGGCGGCGCGGTCCAGCTCCCCCACGAGGTCCTCGTGACCGTCCGAGGCACGCCCGAGCGCGAGCACGTCCACCGGCAGCGGCACCCCGGCCAGCGCCTCCACCACGCGGTCGTGGCCCTTGCCGGGGTAGAGGAAGCCGAGCATGGCCACGGTGGGGCGCTCGTCCACGGCAGCGCGCCCTCGTGCGGCCTCCCAGGGCCCGCGCTCGGGCGGGTCCACCGGGAGCGGCGCCACGAGCACGTCGGGAACGAGGGACGCCGGGACGTGGCGGCGCAGCAGCTCGCGCTCGAAGGAGCTGCTCACGACCACCGCGGACGCGACCTCCACCACCCGCGCGTAGCACGCGCGGCGGGCCTCGAACGCGTGGCCGTTGGAGGGCTGCGGGAGGTCGTGCAGGGTCACGGTCACCGGCCGCGCGCGGGCGATGCCGGCCACCGCCTCCGCCGCCGCGGCCGGCGTGGGGCCGAAGATCCTGTCGGTGAAGTGCAGGTGCACCGCGCAGCGCTCGCCCAGCAGCTCGGACCGCACGCGCTCCAGCGGCCCGGCGAGCACCCGGGCGTGCGGCGTGTGGGCCGCGAGGTTCTCCGCGTGCATCCGCACGCCGTGCTGGGCGGGGCCCACGCAGGCCAGGAGGGGTGCTGTCACACGCCCACTGTAGCGAGCGCCCCGGCTCAGCACCGCCGGCGCGCAGGCACGTGGAGGGAGGTCGCCGTGCGCGGTGAGCGGAATCATACCCACCGGGCAAACTCTGCACTTGTGCAAGTTTGCACGAGTGCATAATGTGTACCCGTGACCACACCCCAGCCGTCCCTGCGTGAACGCAACCGCACCCGCACGCTCGCCGAGATCCACCAGGCCGCCCTTGAGCTCTCCGCCGAGGGCCGCTTCTCGGACACCACCGTGGACGCGATCGCCGAACGCGCGGGCGTGTCCCGGCGCACGTTCTTCAACTACTACGCGAGCAAGGAGGACGCGGTGCTGGGCATCACCCCGCCGCGGATCTCCGAGGCCGCGCACGCGCGCTACATGGACCGCAGCACCGGCGACGAGTTCGCCCGCACCGTGCGGCTGTTCATGGACGTGCTGCGGGACGCCACGGGTCCACCCGAGCTCATGGCCGAGCGCCGCGCGCTGGTGGACCACCACCCCGAGCTCAAGCGCCGCATCGGGATGCACGTGACCACCGCGGAGTCCCTCGTGGTCTCCACGGTCGCGGAGCACTCCGGGCGCGGCCCCACGCCCCGTTCCGAGGAGACCACGCACGCTTTCGTGCTGCTGGCCGGCTCGGTCATCAAGTTCGCATTCCGCACCGACACCCACCTGGCTGCCGTGTCCGACGACGCCGCCGTCCAGCGCGCGCTCGACCACGCCATCGGTGTCTTCCGCACCGCTCTCAAGGAGATCTCATGACCGCCACCGCCACCCGGGCTGTGTCCAGCCCTCCCGTGGACGAGAAACCACCCCACCTCGGACTGCTGTTCGCGAGCCTCATGGTCGTCATGCTGCTCGCGTCCCTCGGCCAGACCATCCTCTCCACCGCCCTGCCCACCATCGTGGGAGACCTCGGCGGTGTGGACCACATGAGCTGGGTCATCACCGGCTTCATCCTGGCGTCCACCGTGATGATGCCGGTCTACGGCCGCATCTCGGACCTCTTCGGCCGCAAGCCCGTGCTGATCGCGGCCATCGTGCTGTTCATCGCGGGCTCCGCCCTGGGTGCGGCGGCCGGGACCATGAGCTCGCTCATCACCGCCCGCGTGGTGCAGGGCCTGGGCGGCGGTGGTCTGATGATCCTCGCCCAGACCTCCATCGCGGACGTGGTCCCCGCCCGTGAGCGCGGCAAGTACATGGGTGTGATGGGCGCCGTGTTCGCCGTGTCCTCGGTGGCCGGGCCGCTGCTGGGCGGCTGGATCACGGAGGGTCCCGGCTGGCGCTGGGCGTTCTCCTTCAACATCCCGCTCGGCATCCTGGCCATCATCGCGGTGGCCGTGTTCCTCAAGCTGCCCCGGCGGCCCCGCGAGGAGCGCGAGCGCATCGACTATTTGGGCATGGTCCTGCTGGCCGGTGCCACCACGTGCCTGATCCTGGTGTGCACGTGGGGCGGGACCCAGTACGACTGGAACTCCCCTCAGATCCTGCTGCTGTGCGCCACCACCCTGGCCGGGGCCATCGCCTTCGTGATCGCCGAGACCCGCGCGAGCAGCCCCGTGATCCCCCTGTCCCTGTTCAAGGACCGCAACTTCACCCTGACCACCGTGTCCGGGCTCGCGGTGGGCGTGGCCATGTTCGGCGCGATCGGCTACATGCCCACCTACATCCAGATGGTCAAGGGCGTGGACGCCACCCAGGCCGGTCTGCTCATGACCCCCATGATGGCGTCCCTGCTGATCACCTCGATCGTCTCGGGCCAGATCGTCTCCCGCACGGGCCGGTACAAACTGTTCCCCCTGGTGGGCATGGTGATCATGGGCATCGGCCTGTGGCTGCTGTCCACCCTGGAAGTCTCGGACTCCACCGTGCGGATGTGCGTGTTCCTCGCCGTGTTCGGCGCGGGCATCGGGCTGAGCATGCAGATCCTGGTGCTCATCGTGCAGAACTCGGTGCCCAACCGGATCGTGGGCACCGCCACCGCCTCCAGCAACTTCTTCCGCCAGGTGGGAGCCACCGTGGGCTCCGCCGTGGTGGGCTCGCTGTTCATCTCCCGGCTGAAGGACCTGCTGGCGGAGAACCTGCCCAAGATCCCGGGCAAGTCCGCCGGGGCAATGGACGCCAACTCCTTCACCCCGCAGAGCGTGCACGGGCTGCCGGCCATGTTCCGCGACCCGGTGATCCAGTCCTACAACGACGCCCTGCTGCCCATCTTCCTGTTCATGATCCCGCTCGCGGTGCTCGCGTTCGTGCTGCTGCTGTTCGTGGAGGAGAAGCCCCTGGCCACCCGCGTGGACCTGAGCACGGGCGAGATCTCCACGGTCGAGGCCACGGCCACCGAGTCGGATGCGGCTGCGAGCACCTCGGAGCTCCCCGTGGACACCGCGCGTGAGCCGGAGGCCGTCACGGTCGGTGCCACGCCCGAGGCCACGCGCGCCCCGGAGGGCTCGCAGGCGTCGTCGTCACCGCAGGCAGCGGCGGCCACGCAGAGCGCGCCCCGCCCGGCCCGCAGGGGCCGTCGCGGCGGCCGCCCGGCACCGCGCCACCGGGCCTGACAAGGCGTTGCGGGGCCCGGGCGGTGCACGCCGTTCGGGCCCCGGAACCGGCCACTCCGCGCGGGCCGGGTGCGCTCGGTGGGACGAAGACTGCCTGTCCACCGCAGGGCCAGACATCACGGGCCCGAAGCCCGCGGGACAGCACCGCCCCGCCCCCGGGAGGCACACCGGGGGCGGGGCGGTGCTCGTCAGTCCTCCGAGGGCAGGGCGTCCCGCAGGTCCTCCACGAGGTCCTCGAGGATCTCCGCCGCCTCCAGCATCCTGTTGCGCAGCTCCATGAGCTCCACACCGTGCAGCACCCCCACCGCGTAGCGGTCCTTGCCGGTGCGCTGGAAGGAGCGGGCGGCGCGGGCCAGCCACTCCTCCATGACAGCGGCGTCGGTGATGACCCCGAGGTCGTCCTGGTAGTCCTTGGCCACCACGGCGGCACGCGTGCGCTTCTTCCCGGCCTTGGCGTGCACCCCGATCAGGGCCTCGGAGACGTAGCGTGCGGACTTGGCGGCTTTGCGGGTCTCGTGCAGCACGTCGAACGCCGCGGCGGTCTGCTGCGGGTCCTTGCCGGGCAGGCTGATCCGCTCCCCCACGTCCTGGGCCATCTGGCTCACGGCCACCTCGGCCCCGGCCTCCGGCGCGGTGGTGGTGGCCGTGACGAGCACCCGGTTCAGGGCCGCGCCGAGCACGGCCCTGGCGAAGTTCTTGTCGGAGAGCTGCGCGGCCCGCTCCGTGAAGCCCTCGCCCCGCCCGAGGGCTCGCAGGTCCCGGACCAGCTGCAGGTACTCGGCGCTGTCCAGCTCGCGACGCACGGCACGCCCCGTTCCCGTGCCCAGGTGCCGGGCCGCCTCGCGCAGCTCGTCCTTGGCTGTGGCGCTCAGCACCCCCGCCGGCTGCGCCTCGAGCAGCACGTCCAGCCGCTCCAGCGCCACCTCCTGGTCCCTTGCGTCCCCCAGCACGCGCGCCAGGTCCTTGAGACGCTGCTCCATGTCCGCGACCACGTCCTCCGCCACGAAGCCGCGGGAGGCCTGCAGCACGCTGCGCAGCGCCCGGGAGCGCACCCGCATCTGGTGCACTGCGTCCGGTGCGTCGATGCGCACCGCGAGGTCCCAGCGCTGCAGCTGCGCGGTGAGGTGCCCGATCATCTCCGACAGCGCGTCCGCCCCGGTGCGCTCTCCCGTGCTCCGGGACTCCTTCGGGGACGACGCCGCCCGCTCACCCGTGCCGGCGTCCGCTGCGGACCCGGCGCTCTGAGCAGCGGTGTCCTCGCGGTCCGCCGCCTTCGTGCGGTCCTTCGCGCCCTTCTTCCCGCCCTTCTTGCCGTGCATTGTGCCCGACTTCTTGCCGTCCTTCGTGCCCGCCGTGCCGTCGGTTTTCCCGTCCGTAGTGTCCTCGGAGGAGCCGTCCTGCCGAGCGGCATCCGCGCCCGACGGCGCCGCGTCCGTGGCGCTGCCCGGTGCCGCGAGCTCGGAACCGGTGCGGGCGTCGTCGTCGGTCGCCTCGGGCGCGTTCTGCGGGGAGACCACGCGGACGGTGTCCCCGCCGTCCTGGCCGAGGGCGCGCGCAATCTTGGCCACGGAGCTGGAGGGCTCCGCGCCCGCGGCGAACAGCACCGCCTCGACCGCGCGGAACACGGTCTTCGCCTGCTTCTCCGTGAGGTCCTCGCGGCTGAGCTCGACCTCGCACTCGGTCCACTCCCGGGTGACCCCGGCCCGCTCGTCCCGCGCGGAGACGGCGTCCAGGCACAGTTCCGCGTACTGGCCGTCCTCGCCGAGCACCGGGTAGAGGGTGCGGTGGGTGCCCACGGTGGCCACGGGGGTGAGCTCCTCGCCGAGCGTGAGCCCCAGCAACACCTTGCGCAGGGCGGCGGGCACGCGTTCGGGGGCGGTCTTCAGCGGTTCGAAGTGCAGTTCGCCGCGCACGGAGCCGGTCTCGTACTTCACGTGCCAGCCGTCGTCGCTGCCCCCGGTACGACGCCGCACGGCCACCTTCGCGCGGGCCAGCAGCAGCTCCGCGGTGTCGTAGTACGTGGCGCTCATGTCGTGCTCCACGGCCTCCCCCACCGTGAAGTGCTCGAGCTTGTGCAGCTTGAGCTTGGGCTTCTTCTTCCCGGCGACGTCGTACTTGCGTTCGATCTCAACCTGGTGGGTGACCATGGTGCTCCCTGTGTGGAACACGCCGCGGCCCTGGTGGGTCCGCGGCGTGCTGTCTGCAAAGTGGTGGGTTCGGAACGGGTCAGGCGCGGCGTCGCTTCAGGACGTCGTCGAGGTTCAGTGCGGCGGGTTCCGGCTCGCCCATGCGCACCGCGTCCTTGAGCGTGGTGGACGTGGCGGCGGGGCGCTCGGGCACCGGCAGCGGCTCGGGCTCGCGGCGGTGCACCACGGGGGCCTGGGTGTAGAGCGGCTTGGGCACGGGCACCGGCTCCCACGTGGCGGAGTCGGACGCGGTGGTGCGGGCCACCTTGAGGGCCTCCGCGCGCAGCTCGGCCACCGTGTAGCTGGGCTCGGGCGCGGGCTGCTGTACCTCGGCGGCCGCGGGCAGCTCGTCCCCGGCGGGCAGGTCCAGGGCGGCGTCGTCATGCAGCTGCTGCTCCGCGCGGTCCTGGCGGGCGCGGTCCTCGTGGTCGAAGATCGCGTGCTGGGCGGGTGCGCTGCGCTGCTCGGCGGAGCCAGCGGCGATGCCCGCCCGGTCGGTCACGGCCAGGTAGCGCAGCCCCGCGACGCACCCGGCGCCCAGCAGCAGCAGCACCACGGGCACGGCCCAGGTGACGGCGGTGAACGGCGCGGCCAGCGCGGTGATCAGGGCTGCGGCCACGAGCACCACGCCGGTGAGGAACACGATGGTGCGGTCCCACCTGATCCGCAGCCCCGCCAGGAACCCGTGCTGGACGGTGCTGGCGGACGGCGCGTGTGCCGTTGACTCCATGGCTGTCGTCTCCCGTTCGTGACAAAGATGTGATGGGGCGCTCACGCCCACTCTACTGGGCGCGGGGCGCGCGTGCTCGCGGGTGTGGACGGTGGGGTCGAGCTGCAGGTCCGGTGCCTCCACCTGGGCCAGCACGGGGATGCTCGTGCGCCGTGCCAGGTGCGGTGCGCACCACATGACACCCAGCACGATCACGGCCACCAGCACCGCTGAACTACTCACCCATGACAATCCCACCGACTAAGGGTAGGGCAGGCGCGAAGAATTCCCGCGGTGGAATAGGCGTGTTGCTCACATCAATGTAATTCGATGCTTCTGTGACGGTCCGTGACCCTCTCCCGGGCGCATCGTGGCCGGTCACGCGGCGGGTCCGCGGTGGGCGGTCATGGCCCGCGGTGCTCGCGTTCCCCGTCGGTTGACGCCCCGGACGACCCCCTGCGGAGGTGCTCAGTGGGGCGCGCGGCGCACGGTGATGCCGGTCTCGGAACCGGTGAACCGCTGCACCAGTCCGTCGGGGACCTCCTCGGCGGTGAGCGCGAAGCTGCGGTGGTCCGCCCACCGCCCGGCGATGTGCAGGAAGTCCTTGCGCAGACCCTCGTCCCGGAAGCCCAGCTTCTCGACCACGCGCAGGGACTTGGCGTTCTCCGGGCGGATGTTGATCTCCATCCGGTGCAGCCGCAGGTGCTGGAAGCAGTAGTCCGTGGCCATGGCCACCGCCATCGGTGCGATGCCCCGGCCCGCCTGGCCGCCGTCCACCCAGTACCCCAGGGTGGCGGAGCGGAAGGACCCGTACGTGATGCTCGAGACCGTCAGCTGGCCCACGAGCTCCTGCCGGCCCTGCCCCGGGTCCAGCTCCGTGATCAGCCACGGCAGGGTCTGGCCCGCGCGCGCCTGCTGCCGCATCAGCCGCACGAAGCGGCGGTACGACGGCGCCGCGGCACCCGCCTCGGGGTTGCTTGCCTCCCACGGCTCGAGCCACTGCCGGTTGCGCGCCCGCACCCGGTCCCACTGCTCCCGGTCACCCATGGACAGTGGGCGCAGCATCAGCTGCGCCCACTGCACCGTGACGGGCCACTGCGCCGCGTCCACGTCCGGAAGGGTCCTCAGGACTCGAGGGTCTGGGCGTAGTCCTTGATCCAGGAGCGTAGACCGGGGCCGAGGTCCTCGCGCTCGCACGCGAGTTCGATGTTGGCCTTGAGGTAGGACAGCTTGTCCCCGGTGTCGAAGCGGCGGCCCTTGAAGACCACGCCGTACATGCCGTGGGCGCTGTCCCCGCGGTCCGCGATGGTCTGCATGGCGTCCGTCAACTGGATCTCGTCCCCGCGGCCGGGCGCGGTGTTCTCGAGGATCTCGAAGATCTCCGGGTGCAGCACGTAGCGGCCGATGATGGCGAGGTTCGAGGGGGCGTCCTCGGGAGCGGGCTTCTCCACGAGCCCGTTGATCCGGACGTGGTCCTCACCCTCGAGCACCGTGACGTCCGCGCAGCCGTAGGCGCTGATGTTCTCGCGGGGCACCTCCATGAGGGCCACCACGGAGCCGCCCGTGCGCTCCTGGACCTCGATCATCCGGGAGAGCAGGTCCTCCTTCTCGTCGATGAGGTCGTCCCCGAGCAGCACCGCGAACGGGTCCTGCCCCACGTGGGTCTTGGCGCGCAGCACGGCGTGGCCGAGACCCTTGGGATCCTGCTGGCGCAGGTAGTGGATCTCGCCGAGCTCGGAGGCGTGCTCCACCCCGGCCAGCAGGGCGTCCTTGCCGGACTCCTTGAGCTGCGCCTCGAGCGCGGGAACGCGGTCGAAGTGGTCCTCCAGGGCCCGCTTGGAGCGCCCGGTGATCATGAGGACGTCGTCCAGACCGGCGTCCACGGCCTCCTGCACCACGTACTGGATGGCCGGGCGGTCCACGACCGGCAGCATCTCCTTGGGCATGGCCTTGGTGGCGGGCAGGAACCGGGTGCCCAGCCCCGCCGCGGGAATGACGGCCTTGTGAACGCGCTTCGTCTCGTGTGGGCTCATGGACTTAGGGTAAAGCACGACACATCGGCGCTGGCGCTCCAACCCCCGTGTGGTGCGGTGAGTCCGCTGATGTACTCCCAAGAGCGGACACTCACGGCAGGAGCACGCGGATGGGGCAGCCCGGAGGTGGGACCCACGAGAAGGCGCGGCTGCGTGCGCAGGTGCGGCAGCGGCGTCGTCGTCGCAGCGCCGGGGCGCGCCACGCCGCACAGGCGGGCTTCGCGGCGCAGCTCGCGCGGGTGCTCGCACAGACGGGCCCGGGCGACGTCGCCGCGTTCCTCCCCCTGCCCGACGAACCGCCGCTGCTGCCCGGGCTGGAGGCCGCGCACGCGGCGGGACGACGCGTGTGGCTGCCGGTCGTGGAGCCGGGGCACCGGCTCGCGTGGGTGCAGTGGCACCCGGGCGCCGAGCTCGTGGCCGGGTCCCTGCCGGGGCTGCTGGAACCGGCCGGACCCCGCCGGGAGCTGGACGTCTTCGCCGCGGTGCGGCTGCTGCTCGTGCCGGTGGTGGCGGTGGACCGCGACGGCGTGCGGCTCGGCTTCGGCGGCGGCTACTACGACCGCTTCCTGGAAGGTCTCGGGAGCGCGGGACACCGGCCGCGGACCATGGCGTGCTGCTTCGCGGACGAGGTGCTCCCCGCCGGGCACGCGCCCCGGGAACCCCACGACGCCGTGCTGGCCGAGGTGCTCACCGAGCGCGCGGTGCTGCGGCTGGGCGGAACCGACTGAGGGGCTGCCGCGAGTAGGATGAGGGGTCGCCGAACCCCACCCCACCGAAGGAAGCCCCGTGCCCGTATACGCCTACGCCTGCAAAGACTGCGGCCATGCTTTCGACATCCGTCAATCCTTCTCCGACGACGCCCTCACGGTATGCCCCGAGTGCGGCGGGCAGCTGCGGAAGAAGTTCAACTCGGTGGGCGTGGTGTTCAAGGGCTCCGGCTTCTACCGCAACGACTCCCGCTCGGACTCCTCGGCCGGCGGGCGCTCCTCCGGCACCGGGAGCGCCGGGTCCGGGGACTCCGGCCCGCAGAGCTCCACCGCCTCGACCTCCGGTGACGGCGCCAGCTCCAGCGGGGCGGGGGCCGCAACCTCCGGCACGTCGTCAGCCAGCTCCTCGACCTCCGGCGGCTCCGGAAGCGGCAGCTCGGGCGGCGACGGGAAGAAGTGACCGCAGCCGCCGCGGGCTGAGGGCCCGCGGCATCCGCCCTGCCCATCCTGCCCACCGACGCAGCGCGGGCCAGAGCTGTCCACCGCTCCCTGATCGACGGCCGGGGCCCGGGTCACCCGTGCCTAGCGTGCGGTCATGAGCTCATCGTCTCGCCCGCACTATCCGCTCGGACTGCGCCTGCGCACGGCGGTGCGGCGCCGCCACCGTCTCGTGGCCGCCGCGCTGTGCGCACTGGCCCTGACACTCGTGGTCCTCCGGCTGGCCCCTCCCGGGGCCCGGACCGCTCCCGTGGTGACGGCCGCGCACGAGGTCCCCGCGGGCACTTCCCTGGGCGCGGGCGACCTGGTGGTCTCGCAGTTCCCCGAGGCGCTGGCCCCCACCGGGGCGTACGCGTCCCCCGCCGAGGCACAGGGGCAGACCAGCGCCGTGGCGCTCACCCCGGGGCAGCCCGTGACGTCCTCCACCGTGCTGGGCCCCGGCGTACTCACCGGCCAGCCGACGGGCACCACGGCCGCCACCGTGCGCGTGAGTGATCCGGCGGTGCTGCGGCACGTGCGCCCGGGGGACGCCGTGGACGTGGTGCACCACACGGACGAGGCCCGCAGCGCCCGGGGGCGCACCGCGGCACGGGCGGTCACCGTGCTGTGGGCGGCCGGGGCACCGTCCGGCACCGGCAGCTCGCTGCTCGCGGCAGGCACCGACGACGACGCCGGCCTCGTGGTCCTGGCCGCGCCCCGTGAGACGGCCGCGGAGCTGGCGTCCCTGGAGGGCAGTGGACGCGTGTCGCTCGTGCTGGTGTCCCGGTGAGAGCGCACATGGCACCCCTCAGGGTCCTCAGCCCCAGTGCGGGGGCCGCTGCTCCCGCAGCCAGGTCTCGTGCCCCGATCCGCTCACGGCCTCGCGGGGGTCGGGGGCGTCCGCTCCGAGCTCCGGCTCCGCGTGACCCCAGTCCTGCGAGCCCAGCGCACGGTCCGGATCGCCGGAGGTGCCTCCCGTGACCCGCCGGTGCGAGCCACGACGACGCCCGCCCGGCCGGGTGCCGCCGGTGTCTTCCCGGGCCGGGGGTTCAGTCCCCATCCTGTGCCCCGCCCCGGACGCCCCGCGGCTCGGCGGACGTGTCCGCGGCACCGTCGGCGGGCGGCTCGCCCGCGAGTCCCAGGTAGCGCTGCACGAGTGCCGCCACGGTCTGGGGATCCGTGAACACCTCCACGGACCACAGGCTCACGTAGTTCCAGCCCGCGCGCTCCAGGTGCTGCGGGACCAGCCGGGAGCGCTCGCGCACGCTCAGCGCCCGGCTGCGCGGCGAGCCGTCCGAGCGCATGGCCACCGGGATCCGCACCGGGGCTTCCGGTGCGCTCGGCTGCAGCACCGCCCCGGCGGAGAGGGACTCCGCGTCCGCGTGGGCGGCCACGTCCACCGCGTGCGCGTAGCCGGTGTGCACGGTGGCCCCGGCGCTGCGCAGCCGGCGGGCCAGGTCTGCCACCAGGGCATCGGTCACCGCCTCCGCGTCCTGCGGCGGGGCGGGCGCCCGCTCGGACGTGGTCTGCTCCCCGAAGAGCACCTCGAGCATGTGGTACATGTCCTTGGCGCCGTACTGGAGCCGGCGGGGCTCCGTGTCCTTGGGATGGATGGACGTGACGATGTGCGTGTGCCGCCGCGCGCGGGTCATCCCCCGCACGAACGCCTGGCGGCCGTCGCGCTCCGAGAGCGCCCCCAGCTGCGGGGTGCTGCGCCCGGACGTGGTGCGGCCGAAGCCCAGGGAGAAGATCACGGTGTCCCGCTCGATCCCCGCGGCCCGGTGCAGCTCCACCACGCGGAAGGAGTCGTGGCCCGGGGCGAAGAACTCCGCCGACTCCCCGGTCTCCCGCAGCCGACGCTGCACGGCCTGCGCCACGCGGGCCGCGTGCATCGCGCTCGCGGTGACCACGGCCAGCGAGCGCTGCGGGTGGCGGGCGGCGTGCGCGAACACGAGGTCCACGGTGCGCTGGACCTCCGCGGTGGGCGCCTGCACCCCCTCGCTGCCCGCGGTGAGCACACCCACGCCGTCCGCCACGTACTCGGCGGAGAGCCCGGTGGTGGCGGCCACGAGCTCCGAGGCGTACGGGATCCGGGTCAGCCCGCCGTCGTAGAAGGCCTCGTTGAGGTAGTCGAACAGCCGGGGGTCCATGGGCCGCCGCACCGAGGTGAGGCTGCGCGAGTCCACCACGCGGGACAGCGCGTCCCACGCGGAGTCCACCTCGGTGGCGGGCGGCGCCACGTCCCGGGCGCTCACGTGCGGTGCCACGGTGAACGGCTGCGGGCCGCCCGCGTGCGGGTCGCCGAACGCGATCACCTGCCGGGCCTTCACGAGCGCGGGCAGCGTGGTCGCGAGGGGGGTGGACTCCGCGTCCAGCACCACCACGGTGTCCACGCTCTGCTCCTCCCCGAGGGTGGCGGTGAGCGCGAGCGGGCTGGCCGTCCACACGGGCACGAGCGCCGGGGTGAGGTGCTGCACCCGGTCCAGCTCCTCGGTGCGCACCCGTCCGCTGCGCAGCATGTCCCGCAGCAGCCGCGCCTCGCGAGGGAACTGCCGGGCCGCCAGGGACCACCGGGTGGCGAGCTCGTGCTCCAGGCGAGCGGGGGCCGCCGCCACGTGGGCCGAGTCGGCGCGTCGGAACGCGGACTCGGTCCTGCGCAGCTGGGTGCCGTCCGGCATGGCCACGAAGTCGTCCCCGCTGATCATGGCCTCCAGCACGGACTGCCACCACGCGAGCTCCAGCTCGTCGTCCACGCGCTCCGCGGGCACCCCGCGCGTCTCGAGGTCCTCGAGGAACTCGCCCAGGCCCCGGGCGCGCAGGTCCTCGAGCAGCACGGTGCGCTCGGGCAGGGTGCTCAGGTGGGGCTCGTCGTTGATCAGCTCGTCCAGGATCACCGCGAGCTCGTCCACGCTCGCGGACTCCAGCCGGGCCGCGGTGGCCGAGCCTTCCAGGGCGATCGCGAGGCCCTCGAGGTCCTCGCGGAAGCGCCGGTGGGTGCGCAGGGTCTCCTCCGCACGGTCGGAGACCGCGGGCTGCTCCAGGGTGGTGGCCCACTGCCGCCACCGGTCCCGCTCCGACTGCACCTTCACGAGGGCCGCGTGCAGGTCCGAGAGGTGCACGCCGGGACGGATGTACTCCTTGGCAGCCTTGCGCAGCCGGGAGCGCTGCAGGCCGCTGAGCTCGATCTCGTGGTCACGGCGCCAGGACGCGGACGCGGTGGCCGCGATCAGGTCCGTCACGGGGCGGTCGTAGATGTCCGGGGTGAGGTGGCGCAGCGAGTTGCCCACGTCGATCACGAGCTCCAGCTGCTGCTCCCACTCGGCGATCGTGGTGCCCACGCGCAGCCCCGAGACCCCCAGCACGTGCCGCATGGCCGTGGTGAGGGTGGTCAGCTCCAGCAGCAGGGACTTCGCGAGCTCGTGCGCCTGCCGGGCCTCGTCGTCGTTGACCAGCCGGGCACCGTGCCACGGGCTGGCCAGGGTGGCGGCGTCGAACGCGCCGAGCCCGGCCGCACGCTGCAGCTGGCGCCGCACCTCCGCGCGGTGGGACACGGCGTCGAGCACCGACCGGCGGAAGCGGACCGCGGTCTGCGGGCCGGGTTCGCGCGCCGTGAGCTCCGCGAGCGCCTGCATGGCCTCGTACGGCGAGGCCTGCCAGCGCGGGCGCCGGGCGTGCAGGGACTCCTCGTGCACCCGCAGCTGCTCGCGCGAGCGCCGGAGCACGTCATGGATCTGCTCCGTCTGCGGCTGGACGGCGCGCTCGTTGCGGGCGACGGCGCGCACGAGCCGCTCGGCGACGTCGTCCGGGCTGAGGTGCGAGCCCAGGGGCAGCACGAGCGAGTCGAGCCCCGTGCGGTTCCAGGCGCGGGTGAAGGCGGCCAGTGTGGTGCGGGACTCGCCCAGGACCACCACGCTGCGCCCCCCGTGCACCAGGGCGCCCACGGTGGAGACCACGGTGTCCACGGCGGGGGTCCCCACCGGGGTGCCCACCACGAAGCTCTCCCCCTGCTCGGCCAGGTCCACGACCTCCTGCTGGTCCGCGGCCAGGTCCGTGAGCAGCAGCTCTTGCGCTGGATCGCGCTCGTCCAGGGCAGGGGCACGGTTGGTGACGGGCTCGACCACCGGCAGCTTGCCCACCTCGGGGTTCTTCAACCGCGCCAGGTCCGCCACGAACCGGCTCCGGGCCACCACGTGCTCGTCCGCCGGGCGCTCGTGCAGGTCCGCGAACGTGGAGACCACCAGCTGGTGCTCCACGTGCATCCCGGGCACCTCCGCGGCCAGCTGGCGCAGGGTCTCGAGCACGGGCGCCGGGTCGAGCTTGCGCGTGCCGTACGCGAGCCGGGACATCTCCGCCGTGGCAAGCTCGACCCCGTGGTCCTCCCGCAGCCGGCGGACCAGCGCCGGGTTCAGGTGGGCGGGGCCCACGATGTGCAGCTCGAAGTCCTTGTGGTCCGGGCGCAGCTTCACGCTCACCGGGGCCAGCAGCACGGGGGCGATGAAGCGCCGCAGCCCGTCCGCCACCGGGTCCGCGAGCCAGGAGGCGGTGCCCGCCGCGAGGTAGGCGGCGTCCAGCCCGTGGCCCACGGACAGCTCGTGGATCTTGGTGCGCAGCGCCCGCGCGGAGCGCACCGCCCGGTCGTAGGCGGGGGTGTCCTGGTGGATCATCGTGGACAGCCGCGTGGGGCGCTGCATCAGCAGCTGCGCCTGCCCCGAGGAGTTCGCCTCCGTGAGGTCGATGCACACGTTGTCCACCTGATTGAAGTCCAGGAGGGTGTCCGGGCCGGTGTAGGCGTCCATCTGCTGGGTCCACGCCCGCAGGGACACACGGGGGTGCTGGCCGTCCGACGGCGAGGCACCCGCGTCCTGGGGTGTCTCGCGGGGGGCGTCGTGCGGTGCGGGTGTCGGCATGGTGCTCCTACTCACGAGTGCGCCGGTCTGCGCCACGGGGAAGTGGGGCCGACCGGCGCACCGGAACTGACGATGGTCCTCAGGGGGCGGGGGTCACTCCCACTCGATGGTTCCCGGCGGCTTGGACGTCACGTCCAGGACCACGCGGTTGATCTCCTCGACCTCGTTGGTGATCCGGTTGGACACCCGCGCCAGCAGCTCGGAGGGCAGCCGGGACCAGTCGGCGGTCATGGCGTCCTCGGAGCTGACCGGTCGCAGCACGATCGGGTGACCGTAGGTGCGGCCGTCGCCCTGCACGCCCACGGAGCGCACGTCCGCGAGCAGCACCACGGGCATCTGCCAGACCTCGTCGTCCAGACCCGCCCTGGTGAGCTCCTCGCGCGCGATCGCGTCCGCGCGGCGCAGGATGTCCAGGCGGTGCTCGGTGACCTCGCCGATGATGCGAATGCCCAGGCCGGGGCCGGGGAACGGCTGGCGGCCCACGATGTTCTCGGGCAGCCCGAGCTCGCGGCCCACCGCGCGGACCTCGTCCTTGAACAGGGCCCGCAGCGGCTCCACGAGCTCGAACTGCAGGTCCTCGGGCAGGCCGCCCACGTTGTGGTGGCTCTTGATGTTGGCCGCGCCCTCACCACCGCCCGACTCGACGACGTCCGGGTAGAGGGTGCCCTGGACCAGGAACCGCACGGGTTCGCCGTCCTGGGCCTCGGCGCGCAGCACCTTCTCCTCGGCGGCCTCGAACGCGCGGATGAACTCCCGGCCGATGGCCTTGCGCTTGGTCTCGGGGTCGGTGACTCCCTTGAGGGCCTCCAGGAAGCGGTCCTGCTCCCGAGCCACGTGCAGCTTGACGCCCGTGGCGGCCACGTAGTCCTTCTCGACCTGCTCGACCTCGTCCTGGCGCATCAGCCCGTGGTCCACGAGCACGCACGTGAGGCGGTCGCCGATGGCGCGCTGCACGAGGGCCGCGGCCACGGCGGAGTCCACGCCGCCGGAGAGCCCGCACAGGGCCTTGCCGTCACCCACCTGGGCGCGGATCGCGGCCACCTGCTCCTCGATGATGTTGCCGGTGGACCACGTGGGGCTCAGCTGGGCGCCGTTGAAGAGGAAGTTCTCCAGGATCTTCTGCCCGTACGCCGAGTGCTTGACCTCGGGGTGCCACTGCACGCCGTAGAGGCGGCGTTCGCGGTTCTCGAAGGCCGCCACGGGGGCGCCCTCGGTGGTGGCCAGGGTGGTGAAGCCCCCGGGGGCGGCCGTGACGGAGTCACCGTGGCTCATCCACACGGTCTGCACGTCCGGGGTGCCGTCCAGGAGGGTGCCCACGGCGGTGTCCTGGCACGTGGCGGTGGTGGCACCGTACTCGCGCACCCCCGTGCGCTCCACGGTCCCGCCCAGGGCGGCGGCCATGACCTGGAACCCGTAGCAGATGCCCAGGACGGGTACGCCGGCCTCGAACAGCTCGGCATCGCGCTGCGGCGCGCCGGGCGCGTACACGGAGGCGGGGCCGCCGGAGAGGATCAGGGCAGCGGGGTTGCGCTGCAGGATCTGCTCCGTGGACCAGGTGTGCGGGACGATCTCGGAGTACACGTTGGCCTCGCGCACCCTGCGGGCGATCAGCTGCGCGTACTGCGCACCGTAGTCGACCACGAGTACCGGGCGTTGCTCCAGTTCGCTCAGGTTGTCAGGGGTTTCAGTCACGCCCCCAAGTCTAGAACACGTGGGCCCGTGCCCCGGCGGGCCTCAGTAGCGTTTGGCGGCCTTGGGATTGGCCGCGAGCTCCGCCTCGGTGGAGCGGTGGATCTTGCGCTCCACGATGAACGAGAGGAACGGCACCACACCGCCCAGCGCCATGACGATCAGCTGCGGGAACGGCCAGCGCATGAGGGACCACACGCGCAGGCACGAGAGCAGGTAGACCACGTAGAACCAGCCGTGCACGATCAGGATCCAGGTGGACACGTTCACGCCACCGGCCAGGTTCTCGAGATCCAGGTTCTGCCAGCCCAGGGCCACGCTCTGCCCCGTGGTCTTGTCGGTGCCCCCGGCGATGAGGTCGTAGCCGAGCGCGTAGCGGGTGACCATCTCGGCCACGAGCAGCAGCAGGAACGTGCCGGAGACCCACGCGCACACCTTGTAGATGTTCAGCGCGGTCCGGATCTGCGCCTCGGTGCCGCCGAAGCGGCGTCGCGGCCTGAGGGCGGCGGCCTTGGCACGCACGCTGTCCGGGACGGTCGCGCGCTCGGGGCTGGCGTCTTCCGGGGCGCTCACGCGCACACCGTCGGTGCGTCGCACCGGGCGGGGCTGCTGGTCGGGCTGCGGCGTCTGGTCAGTCATGGGTGGCTCCGTTGTCGGGTCGCGGGGTGTCGCGGGGCGGGGTGCGCTGCTGCCCACCGGCCACCGCGGGCTGGTCGTCGAAGTAGTAGTAGCGCTGGTCCTGGGCGTCCCAGTAGTAGTAGGACTGCTCGGACTCGTCCCAGAAGTAGTCGCCGTCGAAGTAGAAGTACTGCTCGGGGTTCTCGCGGCGCAGGTGCTCGTCCCGCACGAAACGCCACCACAGGAAGATGGCGAACCCCGCGAAGACCACCCACTCCACGGCGTAGAACAGGTTCAGTGCGTGCACGGAGGTGTCCGTGGGCTGCTGGTCGATCTGCAGCCGGGACAGCCCCGCCCCCAGGGGCCCGGCCGACGCCGCCACGGTTCCGTCATCGGCCAGCGGCGCGGGGTACTCCCCCGGACCCTCCGCGAACGCGGCCACGTACCCCGAGTACAGGGGCGCGTTCCACAGGTTGCTCAGCTGGGCGGAGGCCACCGAGGCCACCTGCCCGCGCTCGGTGTTTTGACTGGGCAGCGGGGAGTCGGTGGGCATCAGGCGACCGGTGACCCGGATCTCCCCCGTGGGCGCCCGGGGTGCGTCCTCCGGGGAGGCCACCCAGCCACGTGCCACGGCGATCCCGAGGTCCTGGTCCGCGGCATCCCAGCGCTGACGGGACTCGGGCAGCACCAGCTCGGTGACCACCCAGTACCCGGAGACGCCGTCCTGGAGCCTGCCGGGGACCAGCACCGTGGTCTCCGGGCGATAGGTGCCCACGGCGGTGACCACGTGGTCCGCCTGCTGGGCGGTGGTCGCCTCGCCGGGCGGGACCACGCTCTCCAGGTTGCTCACCCGGTCCTTGGAGGGGTCCGCCACGGTGGTGGAGGTCAGGGACGCGTTGAGCTGCCAGCGGCTCAGGAGGACGAACAGCACCGCCACGAGCAGGGCGACCGCCAGGAAGGCCAGGGAGCGGGGACGCAGGGCGGATTTCAGCACCCCTCAACCCTACTGGCCACCCCTGGACGTTCTCCACACTCCCGAGGCTGCACTCAGCTGCGGATGACCACCTCGGCGCGCTGGAACTCCTTGAGGTCCGAGTAGCCGGTGGTGGCCATGGCCCGGCGCAGCGCGCCCATCACGTTGGAGGAGCCGTCCACGTGGCGGGAGGGCCCGTTGAGCAGCTCGTCCAGGGGGCCCACCGTGCCCACGTGGGTGCGCACACCGCGGGGCGAGTGCGGGTTGTGCGCCTCCGCGCCCCACAGCCAGCCTTGACCGGGTGCCTCCTCCGCGCGGGCCAGCAGGGTGCCGAGCATCACGGCGTCTGCGCCCATGGCGATGGCCTTGACGATGTCGCCCGAGGTGCCCAGACCGCCGTCGGCGATCACGTGGACGTAGCGCCCGCCGGACTCGTCGAGGTAGTCGCGGCGGGCCGCGGCGACGTCCGAGATGGCCGAGGCCATGGCCGCGTGGATGCCCAGGATGGACTCGGTGCGCAGGGACGCTCCCCCGCCGAAACCCACGAGCACGCCGGCCGCGCCCGTGCGCATGAGGTGCAGTGCCGGGGTGTACCCCGCGGCGCCGCCCACGATCACCGGGACGTCGAGGTCGTAGATGAACTGCTTGAGGTCCAGCGGGTCCTGGGTCTTGGACACGTGCTCCGCGGAGACCGTGGTGCCTCGGATCACGAACAGGTCCACACCGGCCTCGAGCACGGTGCGGTAGTGCTCCACCACGCGCTGCGGGGACAGGGACCCGGACACGCTGACCCCCGCCTCGCGGATCTCGGCGAGCCGGGCGGTGATCAGCTCGGGCTGGATGGGCGCCGAGTACAGCTGCTGCATGCGGCGCGTGGCCTGCGGCAGGTTCTCGGAGCTGAGGTCCGCGATCTCGTCCAGGACGGGCTGCGGGTCCTCGTAGCGGGTCCACAGGCCCTCGAGGTCCAGCACGCCCAGCCCGCCGGCTCGGCCGAGGTCGATGGCCGTGGCCGGGGACATCACCGAGTCCATGGGCGCACCCACCACGGGGATGTCGAACTGGTAGGCGTCGATCTGCCACGCCGTGCTCACGTCCTGCGGGTCGCGCGTGCGCCGGGAGGGCACCAGGGCGATCTCGTCCAGGCTGAACGTGCGGCGCGCCCGTTTGGAACGCCCGATCTCGATGTCGTAGCTCACGAAGGGTCCTTTCACCGCGCGGTGCGCACGGGGGTGGGTGCGGCGCGGATCAGCGCTTGTAGTTGGGGGCTTCCACCGTCATGGTGATGTCGTGCGGGTGGGACTCCTTGAGCCCCGCCGGGGTGATCCGCACGAAGCGGCCCTTGTGCTTGAGCTCGTCCACGCTGTGCGCGCCCACGTAGAACATGGTCTGGCGCAGCCCGCCGTCCAGCTGGTGCAGCACGGAGGACAACGGCCCACGGTAGGGCACCTGGCCCTCGATGCCCTCGGGGATGAGCTTCTCGTCGTCGGAGACGTCCGCCTGGAAGTAGCGGTCCTTGGAGTAGGACGTGTTCTTGCCGCGGGACTGCATGGCTCCCAGCGAGCCCATGCCGCGGTAGGCCTTGAACTGCTTGCCCTGCACGAACACGAGCTCCCCCGGGGACTCGTCGCAGCCCGCGAGCAGCGAGCCGAGCATCACGGAGTCCGCGCCGGCCACGAGCGCCTTGCCGATGTCGCCGGAGAACTGCAGCCCGCCGTCGGCGATCAGCGGCACGCCCGCGGGGATGGTCACCTGGGCGGCCTCGTTGATCGCGGTGATCTGCGGGACGCCCACGCCCGCGATGATGCGGGTGGTGCAGATGGAGCCCGGGCCCACGCCCACCTTCACGGCGTCCGCGCCGGCGTCCACGATCGCCTGGGCGCCGGCGCGCGTGGCGGCCTGTCCGCCGATGACGTCGACGTGCGCCGCCGCGGGCTCCTTCTTGAGCCGGGCGATCATGTCCAGCACGCCCTGCGAGTGGCCGTTGGCGGTGTCGATGAACAGCGCGTCCACCCCGGCCTCCACCAGGGTCATCGCGCGCTCCCAGCCGTCGCCGAAGAAGCCCACGGCCGCACCCACGCGCAGCCGACCCTCATCGTCCTTGGTGGCCAGGGGGTACTGCTCCGCCTTGGTGAAGTCCTTGACGGTGATCAGCCCGGTCAGCCGGTCCTGCTCGTCCACCAGCGGCAGCTTCTCGATCTTGTGCTGGGCGAGCAGCGCGTGGGCCTCGTCCTTGCCCATCCCCACCTTGCCCGTGACCAGCGGCATGGGGGTCATCACGTCGCGCACCAGGCGGGTGTCGAAGTCGCTCTCGGGCAGGTAGCGGGTGTCGCGGTTGGTGATGATGCCCAGCAGCCGCTGGTCCTCGTCCACCACGGGCAGCCCGGAGACCTTGTAGTAGCCGCACAGCCGGTCCAGCTCCGCCAGGGTGGCGTCCGGAGACACCGTCACCGGGTTGGTGATCATCCCGGACTCGCTGCGCTTGACGCGGTCCACGTGGTCCGCCTGGTCCTGGATGGACAGGTTGCGGTGGATCACGCCCATGCCGCCCTGGCGGGCCATGGAGATGGCCATCGCGGACTCGGTCACGGTGTCCATGGCGGCGGAGAGCACGGGGGCCTGCAGCGTGATCCGGCGCGAGAGCCGCGTGCTGGTGGAGGCCTCCGAGGGGATCACGTCCGTGTTGCCGGGGAGCAGCAGGACGTCGTCGTAGGTCAGTCCGGTGAAGCCGAACGGGTCGTCCATGAGTGCCGTGGGCACGTTGTCAGACACGGGTAGTCCCTTCCACGCGAGAATGTCGCCCCCAGTCTACGGGCCGCGAACGCCCTCCCGGCGTCGGGCGCCCACCCCGCGGCACCCCGGACGACGACGCCGCTGCCGCGCTGCCCCGCCCGTCTCACCCCAGCTGCTCCACGGCCGCCACGAGGTCCTCCCGCAGCAGCGGCGCCATGCTGCGCGCGTAGTCCCACGTGAGGTGGTGGGAGTCCAGCCACACGTTCAGGTTGCCGATCACGGGAGCGCACACGCCCTGCGGGCAGATCAGGGGCGTCGGGTCGATGCCCCTGTAGCCCGTGATGGACTCCAACGACCGGGCGGGGTTCTCCGCCGCGAGCACCTCGTCCTTCGCAGTGGTACAGGACGGGTCCTCGCGGCCCTTCTCCGCGACGCACCGGGTGGGGTCGTGGCCCAGGCGCGGGTTGTCCCGCAGGCCCACCACCGTGGCGCCGTGGTCCGTGAGGCGCCGGACCACGGGCTCCAGGCCGTCGACCACGTGCTCGGCGCCCCCGTCCATGAGCTCGGCGCGGGTGGAGGTGGTCAGCACGGCGTCCGGCTGCAGCTGGTCCAGGTACTCGAGCACGGCCTCGTTGCCCTTGCGGCACTGCGGACTCTGCCCCTCGACGCCCAGCCCGCACCCGGGCTGGAGCACCGAGACCAGCTGCCAGTTCTCCTCCTCGGCCACCGGGATCACCGCACCCATGTACTGCTCCATGTGGGAGTTGCCCACCACGGCCACCACCTTGGTGGGGTTCTCCACGGCGCGTGTCTGGTGACAGAAGTCCTGCGCCACCGCGTTGTCGGCCTTCAGCGGGCCGCGGCAGGACTGCGGCAGTCCCACCCACTGGTCCGCCATTGACGCTGGCAGCACGGGTGCGTTGGGATCCCCCTCGAACTCGACACCGGGCTCCAGCACGCGTGCCCCGGGATTGTTGAGCTCCGCCTGCGCCTCGAGCTTCGCCTCCCGGTGGTGCGCCGCCGCGGCCCAGGATCCCGCCACGGTCAGCACCAGGCCCATACACACCGCGATCACCAGACCCAGCCGCCAGTTCTTCGCCTCGGGCCACGCCCAGTTCTTCAGGGGAGTTTCCACGAGACGGGTGAGCAGCAGGGCGAGCAGCAGCGAGACCACGACGATGACCATGCCCGAGCGGGGCCCGGCGACGGGACGTTCCCGGACGACCAGGTAGGTGATCAGCAGCGGCCAGTGCACGAGGTAGAGGGCGTAGGCGGCGTCGCCCATGCGCACCACCGGTGCCCACGAGAGGAACCGGTCGAAACCGATCGGCGAACCGGACTGTCCCGCCACGATGATCGCGGCAGCCGAGAGCAGCGGCCACAGCGCGATCCACCCCGGGAAGGCGCCCCGGACGTCCACGAGGAGGCCCACGGACACCATGCTCACGAAGCCCACCCAGCCCAGGAGCACCCGGAGCCAGCGGCTCGGCCGCAGGTACGGGATGGCCAGGGCCACGAGGGACCCCAGTGCGAACTCCCACAGCCGCGCGCGGGTGTCGAAGTACGCGAACGCCTGCTGAGTGTGGGTGGTGATCACCGAGAACGCCAGTGAGATGACGAAGACCGCCCCGAAACACCCCGCGAGCACGGGCACGCTGCTACGCCCGGTACGCCTCTTGACGAGCCACGCGAGCGCGAAGATGAGCGGCCACGCCAGGAACACCTGCCCCTGGACCGACAGCGACCAGAAGTGCTGGAACGGGGAGGCGCTGGAGTGGTCCGCCGCGTAGTAGTCCACGGCGTTGAAAGCGAGCGACCAGTTCTCCACGTACAGGATCGACGCCACGCCCTGGGAGCGGAAGGACGCCGCGTCCGCCACCGGGTAGAACAGCCACAGCAGCAAGAACGTCCCCAGGATCACCAGGGTGGCCAGCGGCAGCAGCCGCTTGAACGTGTGCAGCCAGTACCGGCCCAGCCCGAGCGGCCGCCCACCCTCGATCTTGTGCACGAAGGAGAGGGTCATGAAGAACGCGGAGATGAACAGGAAGATGTCCACCCCGCCGGAGACCCGCCCCACGAACACGTGGTAGACCACCACGAGCAGCACCGCCACCGCGCGCAGGCCCTGTACCTCGGGGCGGAACCCCGAGTACCGCGCCACGCGCTCGGAGGGGGTCGAGCTCGCCGCGGTGCCGACGCCCGGACCTCGGGTGTCCCAGGGCGGGGTCTTCTCGGGATGCAAAAGCGGGGGTGGGGGGAAGCGCATCGCGTCAGGCTATGCCAGGCGCGCAAGCGGGGCCAACCCGGGCACTGCTCGTGGGTCTCCCCGAACGGCCTCGTGCCCGGGCACCCCGGACGACGCCGCTCGTGCGGGAGCCGCGTGGCGTGGCACCCCCGCCGCGGGCAGCGCAGCGGCCCGCTCCGTGTGGAGCGGGCCCTCTCGCCGTCCCTGGCCCGGCGCGCGGTGCGCCCGGGAGAACGCCCGACGGCCCGAACGATCCCGGGCACGGCAACGGCGGCCCACTCCCTCGGGAGTGGACCGCCGTTGCGTTCACCCGCTCAGCCCGGGGCGCCCCCGCCGGAGCGGGCAGGGCACCCACGGGAGCGCGGGACCGGGATCAGTCCTCGTCCTGGTCCTTCTTCTCGGCGACGAGAGTCTCGGTGGTGAGCACCAGGGCCGCGATGGACGCCGCGTTCTGCAGGGCGGAACGGGTGACCTTCACGGGGTCGATGATGCCCGCCGAGAGCAGGTTCTCGTACTCGCCGGTCAGGGCGTTGTAGCCATTGCCCGGCTCCATCTCGGCCACGCGGGAGGCCACCACGTTGCCGTCCTGGCCCGCGTTCTCCGCGATCCAGCGCAGGGGCTGGGTCAGGGCGCGGCGGACGATGTTGACGGCCGTGGCGGCGTCGCCCTCGAGGCCGAGGTCCGTGCCGTTGAGGGACGCGGAGGCGTGGACCAGCGCGGAACCGCCGCCGGCCACGATGCCCTCCTCGAGCGCAGCACGCGTGGAGGACACGGCGTCCTCGATGCGGTGCTTGCGCTCCTTCTGCTCCACCTCGGTGGCGGCGCCGACCTTGATCACGGAGATGCCGCCGGCCAGGCGCGCGAGGCGCTCCTGCAGCTTCTCGCGGTCCCACTCGGAGTCCGTGCGGGCGATCTCGGAGCGGATCTCGGCCACGCGCTCGGCCACGGCGTCCGAGGACCCGGCACCGTCCACGAGCGTGGTCTGGTTCTTGGTCACCGTGATGCGGCGGGCGCGGCCCAGCTGGGAGAGCTCCACGCCCTCCAGGGAGATGCCGAGCTCCGGGGTGATCACGGTGGCATCCGTGAGCACCGCGAGGTCCTGCATGATCGCCTTGCGGCGGTCGCCGAAGCCGGGGGCCTTGAGGGCCACGACGTCCAGCGTGCCGCGCAGCTTGTTGACCACCAGGGTGGACAGGGCCTCGCCCTCGACGTCCTCCGCGATGATGGTCAGCGGCTTCTTGGCCTGCAGCACCTTCTCCAGCACGGGCATGAGGTCCTGGATGGCGGAGATCTTGCCCTGGAACAGCAGCACGTAGGTGTCGTCCAGGACGGCCTCCTGGCGCTCCTGGTCCGTGATGAAGGACGGGGACAGGTAGCCCTTGTCGAACTGCATGCCCTCGGTGACGTCCAGCTCCACCTCGGTGGAGGAGCCGTCCTCGATGGTGATCACGCCGTCCGTGCCCACGGTCTCGAAGGCGCGGGCGATCAGCTCGCCGATCTCCTCGGACTGGGCGGAGATCGCGGCCACGTGCGCCACGTCCTTGCCCTCCACGGGACGGGCGTTGTCGAGCAGGCGCTGGGACACGGTGGCCACCGCGGCCTCGACCCCGCGCTTGATGTCGCTGGGGGCGGCGCCCGCGGCCACGTTGCGCAGGCCCTCCTTCACAATGGCCTGGGCGAGCACCGTGGCGGTGGTGGTGCCGTCACCGGCGACGTCGTTGGTCTTGGTGGCCACTTCCTTGGCCAGCTGGGCGCCGAGGTTCTCGTACGGGTCCTCGAGCTCCACCTCACGGGCGATGGTCACGCCGTCGTTGGTGATGGTGGGCGCGCCCCACTTCTTGTCCAGGACCACGTTGCGGCCGCGGGGGCCGAGGGTGACCTTGACGGTGTCGGCCAGGCGGTTCACGCCGGCCTCGAGCGCTTTGCGAGCGGTGTCGTCGAACACCAACTGCTTGGGCATGTGAGTTGCTCCTTAGGGAACCGGGAAAGAGTGCGGAGACGACGTACGCGGTGCCCGCGCGGCCCGTTGCCGGGCGGTCGGGCACCGCGTACGAAAAGGGTGTGGAGAAGTTACTTCTCGATGACGGCCAGCACGTCGCGCGCCGGGAGCACCAGGTACTCCTCGCCGTTGTACTTGACCTCGGTCCCGCCGTACTTGGAGAAGATGACCAGGTCACCCTCGTTGACGTCCACGGGGATGCGGTTGCCCTTGTCGTCCACGCGGCCCGGGCCCACGGCCAGGACGGTGCCCTCCTGGGGCTTCTCCTTGGCGGTGTCCGGGATGACCAGACCGGAGGCGGTGGTCTGTTCAGCGGCCAGCGGCTGAACCACGATGCGATCCTCGAGGGGCTTGATGGAGACCGACACGATCTCTCCCTTTCTTCTAGGCGTGTGAGACGGTGTGCGTCCGCCGCGTGCCATGGGGTCCCATGACGGCGAGCGCCACAGGCCAGTTGGCGTGCCAACCGTCGTCGCGGTGCCGATTGAGCGCCTGGCCTTTAGCACCCTCCCTGGGAGAGTGCTAATAGCACTGTAGGGACGCGGGACGCGCCCGGTCAAGGCGCGCCCGCGCCACTCCCCTGTGGGCTGAACCGGGCCTCCGGGCACGTCCCGTCACGACGCCGCCCGGTCCCCTCGACCGCCTCGCCGCACCGTCCCCGGGGTCGCGCGAGCACGTTCCCGCAGCGCCGGCGCCCGGATCCCGCGCGGGGGCGGCCCGCTCCGTGCCCGGAGAGGGCGAGGTGGCGCGCCCGGGCGAGGAGCGGCGTCGTGACCCTCAGTAGTAGACCGCGAGCCGTCCGCCGGGGCCGTCGTGGCACGTGACCGGGGTGTCGAAGACGCGGGTGAGGGTCTCGTCCGTCATGATCCGGACGGGCGTGCCGAACTCCACGACCTTCCCGTCCTTGACCGCGCAGATCCGGTCCGCGTAGTGGCTCGCGAAGTTGATGTCGTGCAGCACGATCACCACGGTGCGCCCCAGCTCGTCCGCCACGCGGCGCAGGTGCTGCATCATGTGCACCGAGTGGCGCATGTCCAGGTTGTTCAGGGGCTCGTCCAGCAGCAGGTAGGCGGTCTGCTGGCACAGCACCATGGCCACGTAGGCGCGCTGGCGCTGCCCGCCCGAGAGCTGGTCCAGGTACCGGTCCTGGAGAGGGCCCAGGTCGAAGAACTCGATGGACTCGGAGATGATCCTCTCGTCCTCCTTGTTGATCCGCCCCCGCGTGTACGGGAAGCGGCCCAGGCCCACGAGCTGGCGCACCGTGAGCCGCGCCGTGAAGTGGTTCTCCTGGCGCAGCGTGGACACCACGGTGGCGAGCGTGCGCGGCGGGGTGGTGGTGACGTCGTGGCCGCCCACCACCACGGTCCCGGCGTCCGGGCCCAGCAGCCGGCCCATCATGGTCAGCAGGGTGGACTTGCCCGCCCCGTTGGGTCCCACGAGGGCCGTGATGCCGCCCTCGGGGATCTCCAGGTCCACCGGCCCGATGGCGGTGTCCGTCCCGTACTGCTTGATCAGTCCGTCCAGCCGGATCACAGTCTGCCCTTTCTCAGGATCACCACGAGGAACACGGTTCCGCCCACCAGCTCGATGATGATGGACACCGCGCCCTCCGCGTAGAAGACGTTCTTGAGGATGAAGTAGGCCCCGGAGAGCACCGCGAAGCCCAGCAGCACCGCCATGGGGAACACGAAGCGGTGCTCGTGGGTGTCCGCGAACTGGTAGGCCAGGGTGGCCACCAGGAACCCCAGGAACGTCATGGGCCCCACCAGGGAGGTGGACACCGCCATCAGCACCGAGACCCAGAACAGGGTGATCACCAGTTCCCTGCGGTGCTCCAGCCCCAGGTTCGTGGCCACGTCCCGCCCGGCGGCCATCACGTCCAGCCTCCGGGAGCGCAGCAGCAGCGCGGCGGTGCCCGCCGCGCACAGGGGCACCGCCAGCGGGAAGTAGGCGGGGTCCGCGTTGGACACAGAGCCGAAGAGCCGGGCGCTGAGCACGTCGAACTCGCTCGGTGACAGCAGCCGCTGCATGAACGTGGACAGTGACCCCAGCCCGCCGCCCAGCACGATGCCGATCAGCAGCATCACCTGCACGTTCGCATGCTTGCCGGACAGCAGCCGCCCGTACAGCACCAGGGCGAAGAGGACCATGAGGGCCACCTGCAGGGCGTACTGCGTGAGCCCCTGCACCGCGGAGACCCCCGCGACGCCCAGCGCGTACACCGCGGTGGTCTGCACCAGCACGTACAGGGACTCGAAGCCCATGATGGACGGGGTGACGATCCGGTTCTCGGCCGCGGTCTGGAAGGCCACGGTGGCCATGGCCTGGCACACGGCCACCACGGCGATCACCACCACGGCGCTCGCGCGAGCCCCGGCAATGCGCCAGAACCCCGCGGTGCCGAACGGCAGCGGGTTGGCCCACGTGAGGATCCCGGCGCAGAACAGCGCACCAGCGAGGGCCAGGGCCACCATGACGAGCCAGTACCGGCGCCGGTGGGCGGCGAAGGTGAACGCACGGGAGCCCCCGGCGGCGGGCCGGTCCGCACGGCGCCCGCAGCGGGCTCCTGCGGCAACGGAGGCCACGTGCCCGGGAACGGGTGCGGCCCCGGCAGGCGGCCGGGCGGCGTCGTGCCCGCGGGCCGGAGTGACCGGGGGACCGGCGGGGCGGCGGGAGCGCAGCTCAGACACGGCGGCGGCTCCTGAGCAGCAGCACGATGAACACGGCCGCTCCCACGACGCCCAGGATCAGCGAGACCGGGACTTCGAAGGGCATGATGACCGTGCGCCCGATCAGGTCGCACACCGTGACGAGCCCGATCCCCAGCAGGCACACCCACGGCAGGTTGGAGCGCAGGTCGTCCCCGCGGAACAGGGAGACCACGTTGGGCACGATCAGCCCCAGGAACGGCAGGTTGCCCACCACCACGGTGACCACGCCCGTGGCCACCGCCACGAGCGCGGTGCCCACCAGGATGATGCGCTCGTAGTTCAGACCCACGTTGGTGGCGACGTCCTCGCCGAGCCCCGCCACGGTGAGCCTGTCCGCGGCGAGGAACACCAGCACGGCCACGGCCGCGACGACCCACAGGGTCTCGTACTGGCCCTTGAGCACGGACGTGAAGCTGCCAGCGAACCACACCCCGAGGTTCTGCAGCCGGTCCGTGACGAGCGCCAGGTAGGTGGACACGGAGCCCACCACCGCGCCGAGCATGATGCCCACGATCGGCACGATCAGCGAGGAGCGCAGCGTGATCCGGCGCAGCACCGCGAAGAACACCATGGTCCCCGCGAACGCCGCGACCACGGAGCCCAGCATCCGTGCGCTCAGCCCGGCGTCCGGGGCCACGACCATCATGACCAGCAGCCCCAGCCCGGCCCACTCCGTGGTGCCCGTGGTGGTGGGCTCCACGAAGCGGTTCTGCGTGAGCAGCTGCATGACCAGTCCGGACATGGCCATGGCCGCGCCGGCGAGCACGAGGGCGAGGGTGCGCGGGATCCTCGTGAGGGTCAGGAACCGGCGGCCCTCCTCCGGGTCGGAGAGGTCCGCGACCCCCGTGAGCACCGAGGCGGCCAGCAGCCCCAGCACCAGGAGGGACGCCGCCCAGAACCAGGGGTCCCGCAGCACCCCGGTGGGTGCGGAGCGGGCCCTCGGTGCGGGGGCGGTGGCTGCGGCTGTCGCGGTCATGGGTACCTGTGTGCTTCCGTGTGCTCGTGCCGCGGCCCCGCGCGTGGCTGGCGCGGGGCCGCGGGATGGGGGCCTGGCGGCCCGGTCAGCTCTTGCCGTTGCGCTCCAGCTTGTCCGCGAGGTCGTTGAGGATCTCGGTGTAGGTCTGGATACCCTCGTTGGTGTAGGTGTCTGCGGGCAGGTACACCACGTTGCCGTTCTTCACCGCCGGGACGTCCTTGAGCGCCTCGGACTTCTCGATGACCTCGGCGGCCGGGGTGGAGTCCTTCTGGGACTTCAGGGCGGCGTCCCGGTCCATCACGATCAGCAGCTCGGGCTGGGCCTTGGCGATGGCCTCCACGGAGATGTCGTCCCCCTGGTGGTCGTCCGAGCCCTTGGTCTCGAGGGCGGGCTTGAGCCCCACCATCTCGAACAGCGGGCCGATGGTGCGCCCGGTCTTCGGCACCACGTATCCCATGTTCCCGCCCGAGACGATCAGGCCCATGGTGGACTGGCCGCTGTAGGCGTCCTTGGCGCGCTGCTCGGCCTTGTCGAGGGCCTCGGCGAGCTTGCCGGCGTCCTCCTGCTTGCCGAAGACCTCTCCCAGTGCCGAGGTCTGGCGCTTGAGCTCGGAGTCGAGGGGCTGGTCCTCCCGCGGGTCGAGTTGGAGCATGGTGGCGTCCGGCACGAGCTTGTGGATGGCGTCGTAGTGCTGCGCGAAGCGCTGGCCGTTGATCACGAGGTCCGGGTCCACGCCGGCCACTGCTTCCAGGTTGGGCTCACGGTGCGAGCCGAGGTCCACCACGGAGTCGTCGTGGGAGTAGGAGATGGTGTCCGGGACCAGCCGCTTGGGGGCGGCCTTGAGCGGCACCTCCCAGTCCGCGAGGGTCTCGAACACGCGGTTGTCGGTGGCCACCACGGAGCGCGGCGGCACGGTGACCTTCTGCTCGCCCTTGTCGTCCTGGATGCTCACGGTGGACGAGGAGGCGCTGGCCGAGGGATCGGCGGAGCCCCCGGAGGTGCCGCAGCCCGCGAGGGCGAGAACGGCGGCGGTGCACAGTGCCGCACCGGGCAGCAGGCGGTGGGAGGACATGGGTGTCTCGCATTCTGGTGGAGTCGTCAGGGAACGGGCGGCCGGCCACCAGGTGAGCCTAACCTAATTACGCATCATGTTTCCTTCGTAATTCGCATGCCCCGCCCGGAGCCCGTCCCGGCGCCGCCGCGGGGGCTGCGTGCCGCGCGTCCGGGTGCTCCGTGCACGGGCGGGCCCGCCCGTGGTCTGATGGAGCGGTGACTCCACCCACCGCACCCGACGACGCCGAGGCCCACGGCCTCGCCCGCCTGCTCACCCCCGAGGGCCGCGAGCTGCTGGACTCCCTGCCCCCGTACGACGCCGCGGCGTCCCTCGCGCTCAACGAGACCCTGCGCGCCCAGGGCCACGACCCCGAGCTGGTGGCCGCGGCCCTCACCCAGTCGCGGCTGCGCGAGAAGGCCCGGGCCAAGTTCGGCGAGTTCGCCCAGCACATGGTCTTCACCCGCGACGGCGTGGAGCAGGCCACCCGCTGGTCCGTGGCCGCGCTGCACGCCCAGCGCTTCGCGCAGGCCGGGATCGGGCACGTGGTGGACCTCGGCTGCGGGATCGGGGCGGACGCCATGGCGCTGGCCGCCCTGGACCGCACCGTCACCGCGGTGGAGCTCGATCCGCTCACGGCGGCGGCCGCCACCCTCAACCTCACCGGCTGGCCGCACGCTCGCGTGGTCTGCACGGACGCCCGGTCCCTGGACCTGCGGTCCCTCGAGGCCGGCCCCGCCCAGGGCGTGTGGCTTGACCCGGCGCGGCGCGTCACGGGGGACGGACGCACCCGGCGGGTCTTCGACCCCGAGGCCTTCTCCCCTCCCCTGTCCTTCGTCGCGGGACTCGCGGAGGCGGGACTGGCCGTCGGGGCCAAGCTGGGGCCCGGCATCCCCCACGAGCACGTCCCGCCCGGCGCGGAGGCCCAGTGGATCTCCGACCGCGGGGACGTGGTGGAGGCCGTGCTGTGGTTCAACGCGGTGCGCCGCCCGGACGTGGCCCGTGCGGCACTCGTGCTGGGGCGCGGTGCCGGCCCCGCGGCGTCGTCGGCGGTGGAGCTGACCGCGCGGACCTGGCAGTCCCCGCCCGCCGACGGCGCCCTGCTGGGTCCCGTGGGCGGGTACCTCCACGAGCCCGACGGCGCCGTGATCCGCGCGGGGCTCGTCACGGATCTCGCGCAGCGCCTGGACGCCCACCTGGTGCACCCGAGCATCGCCTACCTCTCCTCGGACACCCCCGTGGACACACCCCTTGCCCGGTCGTACGCGGTGCGCGAGGTGCTGCCGCACACCGTGAAGGTGCTGCGGCGCTGGGTGCGCGAGCACGACGTGGGCACCCTGGACGTCAAGAAGCGCGGCACGGACGTGACCCCCGAGCAGCTGCGCCGCCAGCTGGCCCCCCGCGGCACGCGGCGCGCGACCTTCGTGATGACACGCGTGGTGGACTCCGGCAGGGAGCGGCGCGTGGTGCTGGTGGTCGACCCCCTAGACTGAGGTTCCCTGTTCCAGGGACCACGGCAGCGCGTGGCCCGGTCCGCACCGCGGTCCAGGGCACCGATGCCGTTCCCGGCGCACCCACGAGAGGACCACGCCGTGCACATTGATTTCGAGACCTCCGAGAACTCCACCCTGGGTGTGGAATGGGAGGTCGCGCTCGTGGACCGCGAGTCCGGTGAGCTCGCCCCGCGCGCCCAGGAGGTCCTGGAGGCCGTGGTGGGCGAGTACCCCGAGCTCGGGGAGGAGGGCGACCACCCGCAGGTCACGGGCGAGTTCCTGCAGAACACCGTGGAGATGGTCACGGGCGTGTGCAGCGCCGTTCCCGAGGCGGTGGAGCACCTCGCGCAGACCCAGGACCGGATCCGGAAGATCACCGACCCCCGCTCCCTGGAGATCTTCGCCGCGGGCACCCACCCGTTCTCGGACTGGACCGAGCAGCCCGTGGTGGACGCGGAGCGCTACTACAAGGTCCTGGACCGGGCGCAGTACTGGGGCCGGCAGATGGTGATCTTCGGCATGCACGTGCACGTGGGCATCGACCACCGGGACAAGGCGCTGCCCGTGCTCGACGGGCTCATGAACTACTACCCCCACCTGCTGGCGCTGTCCGCGAACTCCCCCTACTGGTGCGGCCACGACACCGGCTACGCCTCCCACCGGGCGCTGATCTTCCAGCAGCTCTCCACCGCGGGGCTGCCCTTCCACTTCGACTCCTGGAGCGAGTACGAGGCCTACGTCTCGGACCTCATGGAGACCGGCGTGATCGAGGAGATCTCCGAGAACCGCTGGGACATCCGCCCCGTGCCGCGCTTCGGCACCGTGGAGATGCGCGTGTGCGACGGGCCCTCCAACCTCCGGGAGATCGGCGCCCTGGCCGCGCTGACGCAGTGCCTCGTGGAGTCCTTCTCCCGCACCCTGGACGAGGGGCGCAGCATTGCGGTGATGCCCCCGTGGCACCACCAGGAGAACAAGTGGCGGGCCGCCCGCTACGGGCTGGACGCCGTGGTGATCCGGGACGCCCAGAACCACGAGCGCCCCGTGGCGGAGGACCTCACCGAGGTGCTCAACCGGCTGGAGCCCCTCGCCGCCGAACTCGGCTGCGCCGACGAGCTGGGCTACGTGGAGACCATGATGACGGGCGAGACCGGCTATCAGCGCCAGCGGCGGATCGCGGAGGCCAACGGCGGGGACCTGCGCGCCGTGGTGCGGGACATCGTGGCGCAGAACCGCGAGATCCGCTGACCCCTGGGCCGGCCCGGAGCGCGCTCCGCGCGGCCGGGTGCCCAGGGCGCGGCCCGCGCGTGCGGCGCGGTGCCCGCCCCGCCACGTTCCGACCGAGCGGGGCGGGGCTTTTCTGACGGGGCCGTGCGGGCCGGGCCGACTCAGGCCGGGACGGGCACCGACACCGTGGTCACGGGCAACCCCGGATCCGCGGTGAACCCGATCCCCGTGGGCGCCACACCCCGGCTCACCAGCCGCGCGCCGAGCGCCGCCACCATGGCCCCGTTGTCCGTGCACAGGGACAGCGGCGGCACCACCACACGGATGCCGTGCTGCGCGCAGCGCTGCGTGACGAGCTCCCGCAGCCGGGAGTTCGCGGCCACTCCCCCGCCCATCAGCAGCGTGGTGATCCCGTGCTCGGTGCACGCCAGCACGGTCTTGCGGGAGATCACGTCCACCACGGACTCCTGGAAACTCGCGGCCACGTCCGCCACGGGCACGGGCTGACCGGCGGCCTCGAAGGCCTCGACCACCCGGGCCACTGCGGTCTTGAGCCCCGAGAAGGAGAGGTCGTAGCGGTGGGAGCCCGGGTGCTGCGCCGATCCCATGTACTTGCCCGCGGTCAGCCCGCGCGGGAAGCGGAACGCCTCGGGGTCCCCGTCCCGAGCGGCCCGGTCGATGGCGGGGCCTCCAGGGTAGGCCAGCCCGAGCAGCCGGGCGACCTTGTCGTAGGCCTCGCCCGCGGCGTCGTCGATCGTAGCGCCCAGCAGCCGGACGTCCCCCGTGATGTCCCCCACGGCGAGGATCTCCGTGTGTCCGCCGGAGACCAGCAGCGCGCCGAGGTGCTCGGGCAGCGCACCGTCCCCGTCCAGCAGCCCCACGCCCACGTGGGCCACGAGGTGGTTGACGGCGTACAGGGGCGTGCCCGTGGCCACCGCGAGCGCCTTGGCCGCTGCCACGCCCACCATGAGCGCCCCGGCGAGGCCCGGGCCGGAGGTCACCGCGATCGCGTCGAGCTCTCCGAGCGTGACCCCCGCCTCCGCGAGCGCCTGCTGCACCGTGGGCACGAAGGCCTCGAGGTGGGCGCGCGAGGCGATCTCTGGGATCACGCCGCCGAAGCGCACGTGCTGCTCCATGGAGGAGGACACGGTGTTGGTGAGCAGCTCGGTGCCCCGCACGATCCCCACACCGGTCTCGTCGCACGAGGACTCGATGCCGAGCACGAGGGGTTCAGCGGTGTTCATGAATGGTCCTTCCGTCCGCGCTGCGCTCCTGCGGCCCGGGCGGGACCAGTGCGCAGCGCATGATCAGGGCGTGGAGGCCGGGCCCGTAGTAGTGGGCGCGGCTGTGGATGTGCTCGTAGCCGAAGCGGCGGTACAACGCCTGCGCGCGAGGGTTGTCGGCCCGGACCTCGAGCATCATCTCGGTGGCGCCGCCGCGCACGGCGGCCTCGTGCAGCACGCGCAGCAGGGTGCTCCCGAGCCCCCGGCCCTCGTGGGCGGCGGCCACCGCGATGGTCTGGACGTCCGCGACCGGCGGGATGCACATCATCCCGGCGTACGCCACGATCTCCCCGTTCCGGGTGAGCACCCAGTACGCGCGCGTGGGGTGCGCCAGCTCCTCGTCGAACATGTGCCGCGGCCAGGCGTCCTCGGGGAACAGCACGGTCTCCAGCGCGTGCACGGCGTCCAGGTCCCCGGGCTGCATGGGCCGCAGCGCGTAGCCGCGCGGCAGGGACGACGCCGCCGCGCTCGCCGCACCGGGCGCGGACCCCTGCGGGCCCGTCACGCCGTGGTCCGCTTCGCGAACGCCGGCACCTTGGCGTCCGACTCCCGCAGGTACAGGGGCGAGGTGTCGGTGCTCAGGGGGGTGCCGCGGCTCGTGAGGGCCCACGCCGCGCGCGCAAGATCCGCCGCGGTGGGGTGCAGGTCCCCGGTGCCCGGCACGGGGTGCGCGAGCCGCTGCGGGTACAGCGCGGTGCCGGGACCGCAGCTCGGCAGGGCCGGGACGTCCTCGGGCGCGCCCACGCGGGGCTCACTGAGGGCCACGGCGGTTGCGGCGGTGTCCTCGAGCACGCGGTAGGGGCGCCAGTAGAGCTCCTTGCGGCGCGCGTCGATGACCACCGCGAACTCCTCGTGACCGGCCTCGGCGAGCCGGGGCGCGATCCGGTGGGCGGCGGCGTCGAGCGAGCAGAGCCCGTGCACGGGCAGCCCCCACGCGAAGCCCAGGGCACGGGCGGTCGCGAGTCCGGCGCGCAGCCCCGTGAACGGGCCGGGCCCGGTGCCCACGAGCACGGCGTCGAGGTCCGCGCCGGTGAGCCCCTCCGCGGACAGCACGTCGCGCACCGCGGGGGCCAGGGCCTCGGCGTGGGAGCGGGTGTCGGCGGTGGCGCTCTCCCGCAGCACCTCGCCGTCGCGGGCCAGGGCCACGGAGGCGATCGAGGAGGAATCGAGACTCAGCACAAGCACCCGCACAGTCTAAGCCCGCACGGAAAAGCCCCTCCGCGCGCGCCCGGGACGGGAGCTGCGGAGGGGCCTTCTCGTCAGACCTGCGGAGCTACTGCTGCGCGGTGAGGCGCGCGGCGGCCTTCGCGTTGTTGCGCTCGATCAGGCCGAACAGCACGCGGTACGCCACCAGACCCACCAGCGTGATGCCCACCAGGAACCACAGGATGGTGGAGAAGTAGTCGCCCTCGGCGGAGCCACCCACACTCAGTGCGCCGAACCACGTGGGCTTGGCGGACATCAGCATGGCCGTGTAGGCCACGCCGATCGGGGAGGCCACGTTGATCACCAGGTTGTAGAAGCCCACGGCCACGCCGGACTTCGCGGCGGGCATCAGCAGCAGCGCGCTGGACATGAGCGGTGCGTACAGCAGGCCGAAGCCCACCGAGAACATGGCCATCGCGATCACCATGGCCACCACGGACACGTTGATGAACACCCCGGCCACCGCGAGAGCGAGCGCCAGCAGGCACAGCGCCAGGGTCACGGCCTGCTTGGAGTCCAGCCGCTTGCTCACGGCACCGGACATCGCCGCAGTGGAGGCACCCAGCACGTAGCCCGGGATGGTGAGCAGCGAGACCTTGTCCATGGCCATCCCGTGCACGCCGTGGATGGCGAACGGGAACAGGAACACGAACGCCAGGTTCACCGAGTAGATGATGAACACGATCACCAGCGCGCTGATGTACGGGCGGTTGGTGAAGAAGGAGGCGTCCACGAGGGCGCGGGAGTTGGTGCGCACGTGGTGCACGAACAGCACGGTGGCCACCACCACGGGGATCCACCACCACCACGTGAAGTCCTGCATGAACATGATCAGCCCGGTGGCGATCACGCCCACCAGGAACAGCCCGTACACGTCCACGCCGGAGCTCGTGTGCTCGACGTCGTCCGACACGCGGGTCTTGATGAACGGCAGGGACAGCACGATCAGCAGCGGGATCAGGAACATCCACGTCCAGGACACATAGGTGGCCAGGAACCCGGAGACCAGCGTGCCGATGAGCGAGGCCAGCTGGAAGGACATGTTGGAGAAGCCCAGGTACTTCTTGAGCTCCACGCCCTGGAAGTGCTTGGTCACGTAGACCACGTAGAGGGTCTCCGCCGCGGCGAGGCCGGCCGTCTGGACCACACGGCCCACGAGCACCACCCCGAAGGACGCGGAGCCCACGAAGCCGATCACCGAGCCCACCACGATCAGCCCGATGCTCAGGTACAGCAGCTTGCGGATGGCCACGGAGTCCGCGAGCGCGGAGTACACCACGGCGCCGATGCCGATCAGCACGCCCGTGAGGGTGGCCTGCAGGCTCACGGTGGACTCGCTCAAGGACAGCGCCTCGGCCATGGGCTGGGACGTGAACTTGAAGCCCTGGTCGATCACCAGGCAGAAGATGAACAGGAACAGCAGCACGGGCACGGCCCGGCGCGGGTTCACGCCGCCCGCGGTGCGGGGGGCCTCGGCGGTGCCCGCATGGGTCGCGGGGACGGCCGCCGCGGGCGTCGAGGCGGCGCTGTCGGGGCCCGCGGTCTGGGCGAGGTCCGGGTTCTCGTCGGGGTGGTTCATGGGGTTCACAGCTCCGTCACCGTTGCGGCCAGCTCGATCATCTGCGCGAAGCCCGTCTGGCGCTGCTCCGGGGTCATCTGCGCGTGGGTGGCCAGGTTGTCCGAGACCGTGAACATGGCGAGCGCCTCCACGCCCGCGGCGGCCGCGTTGGCGTAGAGCCCCACGGTCTCCATCTCCACGGCGAGCACACCCATTTTCGCCCAGCGCTCGGTGGTGTCGTCCTGGGCGTGGTAGAAGGTGTCCGAGGAGACCACGTTGCCCGCGTGGGCGGTGATCCCCCGGCTCTCGGCGGCCCGGTACACGTGGTCCAGCAACCGGAAGGAACCGGTGGGGGCCCACGTGCCGGGCAGGTCGAACTGCGCGAGGTAGTTGGAGTCGGTGGACGCCGCCTGCGCGAGCACGAGGTCGTTGAGCGCGAGGCCCTCCGTGAGTCCCCCGCAGGAGCCGATGCGCACCAGCTTGGTGCAGCCGAACACGTTGATCAGCTCCCAGCTGTACAGCGCGATGGACGGGATCCCCATCCCGGTGCCCATCACGGACAGCTCACGGCCCTGGTACGTGCCGGTGTAGCCGAACATGTTGCGCACGGAGTTGAACTGCACGGCGTCCTCGAGGAACGTCTCGGCGATGAACTTGGCCCGCAGGGGGTCGCCGGGCAGCAGGATGGTCTCGGCGATCGGTGCGCCCTGGGGGTTGATGTGCGGTGTCGATGTCGGTGACAAACGATCCTCCTCGGGTCAGTCCGCGACGGAGGCGGCCGAGTCCTGCGGAACGACGACGCCGTCGGGTCCCCCTGGGGGTCGCACCGTCTGCGGTGGACGTTGGTGCTGCCCCCATTGTGGCACGTCGGGGCCCTACTGACGGCGTGTCCCGCGGGGGATCCTGGCGTGTTCCCGACGGGGCGCGCGACGGGGTTCACGGCGGGGTGCGCGGGTCCTGGTGCGGGACCGCCCGGGGACGCCGGGCAGCCGCGAAAGCCCCTCGTGCGACGTCGTCCCGGGGCGGTGCGCGGTGGTGCCGTTCGGGCACAGGGGATCCCGCCCGCGGTGCGCGGTGACCCGTCGCGCGGCACGACGTTCACCGGACCCGCGCGCGGCGTGGCCTCACACGCGCGGCGGCTCGGTCCAGCGCGGGCCCACGCCCCGCAGGGTGATCTGCCGGACCTCCCCCGCCGAGGCGTCCTCCTCCCACTGCGCGCCGAGCTGCGCGAGAACGCCCGCCAGGTCCGCCTGCTCGGGGGCCGCCTGCGCGCCGCGGGCACGCTCGATGTCGACCACCAGCCGGGACGCACTCAGGTGCTCGACCTTGGAGGTGCCCCACTCCACCACCGTGACGCACGTGTCCAGGGTGTCCTCGAGGTCGATGCTCTCGACGTCCTCGGCCGAGCCCAGCCGGTACGCGTCCACGTGCACGAGGTCCGGGCCGCCCGGGCGCGGCCCGTCCGCCAGGTTGGGGTGGCGGCGGGCCAGCACGAACGTGGGCGAAATGATGCCCTCGCGCACCCCCAGCCCCGCGCCGAGGCCCTGCGTGAACGTGGTCTTGCCCGCGCCGAGCTCCCCGTTGAGCAGCACGAGGTCCCCCGCGCGCAGGTGCGGGGCGAGCGCCGCCGCGAGCGCCCGGGTCTCCTCCGCGTTCGCGAGCTCCCGCGTGATGCTCCAGTTCTCACCCGCGGCACCCGCCCCGGGACCGTCCTGCGCGCCGTCCCCGGGCACGACGCCGCCCGGCCCGGCACCCGCCCCGTGGTCGCGGTCCGCGCCGGGGCCATCCACGGGCTCCGCGCCGGGGTGCCCACCGTGCTCCACGCTCCGGCTCCGGTCGCTGTCGCGCTGCGGCTCCAGCCCCACGTGCTCGCGGGGAACGCGCGGGGAGATGCGGGTGACCACCTCGTAGTTGATGGTGCCCGCCGCGTCCGCCCAGTCCGTCACGGACGGGTTCGAGCCCGCACCGAAGAGCACCGCCTCGTCCCCGATCCGCACGGTGTGCTCGGGGGCAGCACCGGGCTTCCCCGCGGCCTCCGTCACGGGCCGGCTCCGGGAGAGGTCCACGACGCACTGGTCCATGGCGATCCGGCCCACCACGGGGTGCAGCCGGTCCCCGATCCGCACCGGGGCGCCCGTGGCCACGCGCGGCACACCGTCCGCGTAGCCGAGCGGAATCAGGGCGAGCCGGGTGGGGCCCTCCGTGCGGTACGTGAGCCCGTAGGAGACCCCCGCTCCGGCGGGGACGTCCTTCACGTTGGCCACGCGGGTCCGCAGCATCATGGCCGGAACCAGCCCGAAGTCCTCGGGGGTGCGGTCCGCAAAGGGGCTCAGCCCGTACAGTCCCAGACCCACGCGCACGGCGTCCCGCAGCATCGCGTCGGGGTCCTCCCGGTCCGCGGCCGAAAGCAGCCCGGGGGTGTTGGCGGCGTGCACCATCGTGGGGCTCAGCCCGGCCTCCCGGGCCGAGCGCACCGCGGTGGTGAGGGTGGCGAGCTGCTCGGCCGTCTCGGGGCGGGCGGGTTCGTCCGCGACCGCGAGGTGCGTGAAGATCCCCTCCACCGAGAGCAGACCCTCCCCCTCGGCCTCCCGCACGCGCCGGACCAGGGCGGGCCACTGCTCGGGCGTGGCACCGTTGCGCCCCAGCCCCGAGTCGAGCTTGAGGTGGACCACCGCCGGGCGGCCGGCCTCACGGGCGGCGGCCAGCACGGCGTCGAGCTCTCCCCCGCTCACGCCCAGCCGCACGTCCTCCCGCACGGCCGCGGCGAAGTCGGTCGATGGGGTGTGCAGCCACGCGAGCACGGGGGCCGTGATCCCCTCCGCGCGCAGCGCGAGCGCCTCGGACACGTGGGCCGTGCCGAGCATGTGCGCACCCGCCTCGAGCGCCGCACGGGCCACCTGCGGTGCGCCGTGACCGTAGGCGTTCGCCTTGACCACCGCGATCAGGGTGCGCCCCCGCGCCAGCTCGAGCAGCCGCCCCACGTTGTGGCGCACCGCCGCGAGGTCCACCACCGCGCTGCGCTCGCTGGGCTGCCGGTTCTGCTCCGAGGTCATCTCACTCACGCCCCCCATTGTGCCCCGACTCCGCCGCGTGTCCCGAGGCCGTGGCCCGGCCTTCCCGACCGCGCGGTCGACGCGCCGCCGGATCTCGCGGGTCACGGCGATGCCGTCCGGCCTCCCCCGACCGCGCGGTCTGCGCGGGGCGCCGCCGGTGCGGGAGGTGCCGCCCGGCCACGGCGAGTTCGCGGGCGGGGCGCGGAGGGCCTGTGGCTGACCACCCGAGGGGCCGGCAGGGCCGACCCGTGTGTGACCCCGGGGCGCCGCCGGGGCTGAGGCGGGTCCGTTCGGGGCCCGCCCCCGCCGCCGTCCGCGCGCGCCGGTAGGCTGGGCCCGTGCCTCCCGCCTGCCCAGACCGCGTGCTGCTGCTCAGCATGCACACCTCCCCCGTGGACCAGCCGGGCTCCGGGGATGCCGGTGGGATGAACGTCTACGTGTGGCACCTCGCCCGCGCCCTGGCGCAGGCCGGGTGGCGCGTGGACATGGCCACGCTCGACCGCGATCCCTCCCGCACCGAGGGCGTGCACCCCACGGACCTGGCACCGGGCATCCGCCTGCTCGCCGTGTCCCTGCCCGGCGCGGGCGCAGCCCCCAAGCAGGACCTCCCGCGCTTCGCCGAGCCCTTCGGCCGTGCGCTCGCGCACTTCTACGACGGCGACGACGCCGCCCCGCGCGTGCTGCACGCCCACTACTGGCTGTCCGCGGTGGCAGGTGTGGAGCTCGCCGAGCACCTGCACGCCCCCCTGATGCTGACCCTGCACACGTCCGCGGCCGCCAAGAACCTGCGCGCCGGAGCGGACGAGGCCCCCGAGACCCGGGAGCGCGAGGAGGCCGAGCGTTTCGTGGTCTCCCGGGCGTGCCGCACCGTGGTCAACACCCCGGTGGAGAAGCACCAGCTCGTGGAGCTCTACGGCGCGGACCCGGAGCGCGTGGAGGTGATCCCGCCCGGGGTGGACCCCACCGTGTTCCGCCCCGTTCCCCGGGAACCGCTGCCGCGGTCCCCCCGGTCCGCAGCCGTGCCCCGCGCCGGGGACCACCCGGCCGCGCACCCCGACGACGCCCCGAGCGCCCCGAGCGGCGACCCCGGGGCGTCCCCGGACCATCAAGCACCCTTCACCGTGCTGTGCGCGGGTCGCATGCAGCCGCTCAAGGGCCAGCAGGTGCTCGTGCGGGCGCTCGGCCAGCTGCGCCGCACCCACCCGGAGACCCCCGTTCGGCTGGTCCTGGCCGGCGCGGGCTCCCCCGAGTTCCTGAACCACCTGCGGGAGCTGGCGCGCACGGAGGGGGTCGCGGGCGACGTCGTGCTGCGCGGCTCCCTGCCCCGCCCCGAGCTCGCCAGGCTCATGGGCTCGGTGGACGCGGTGGCCGTGCCGTCCTCCTCCGAGACTTTCGGGCTCGTGGCCGTGGAGGCCCAGGCGTGCGGGACCCCCGTGCTCGCCACGGACGTGGACGGGCTGCGCTACGCGGTGCGCGACGGCGAGACGGGCCGCCTGGTGCCCGGCCGGGACCCCGCCGTGTGGGCCGAGGCGCTGCACCGCGCGGCCGCGGACCCGAGCGCATGGAGAGCAATGTCACACGCCGCGACCCGGCGGGCCCGGGAACTGACCTGGGACGACGTCGCCGCGCGGCACGCGGGCGCGTACCTCGCCTGTGCGGGCGCCGCGGCCACCGCCTAAACTCCCCTGTGTGACCACCGCGTACCTGAGTCGAGACGCCCTCGCCCGATACCTGGACCGCTCCCGCATCACCGGAGCCGTCGCCACGCCGCGCGAGGCCAACCTGCGCAACGTCCAGGGGTTCCTGGACGGGGACCAGCACCAGCACATGGGGGTCGAGCGCACCCGCGAGTGGGACTTCGACTCCGTGTTCGGGCTCATGCGCGACCGCGTGGGCATCAACGACGACCCCTCCTACGTGAGCGGTCAGGACTCCATTTCCGCGCAGCTGTGCGTGGCCCGGCTGGACGAGTACGCGGAGATCTTCAGCCGCGCCGTCCAGGGCCGCAAGCGCCTGCTCTTCGCCACGGGCCACCCCTCGGGTCTGGCCCCCGTGTACGCCCGCCTGGCCCGTGTGGCCCGCGCCTCCGGGGCCCGGGTGATCCGCTTCGACGAGGCGCTGCCCTTCGAGGACGGGGACGTCCGCCAGATCGAGGACGTGGTGATGGTCGAGCAGTACGGCGGGCTGCGCCACACCCACTTCCCCGAGCCCATGCGGCTCGTGCTCGAGCATCTGCAGGAACAGGGTCGGCAGGCACCGGACCTCGTGATCGCCGACCACGGCATGGCCGGGTGGGCCGGTTCCCGCGCCGGGCTGCCCACCATTGCCATGGGCGACTGCAACGACCCCGGGATCTTCGTGGCCGAAGCGCAGGGCCAGGTGGAGGTGGTGGTGCCCCTGGACGACAACGTGGCCCCGCACCTCTACGACCCCCTGGTGGACTACATCATCTCCCGCGCGGGCCTGGCGGGGCAGGAGCGCCCCTGAGCCGCACCTCCCGCACGCGGGCGGACCCCGGAGGCACCACGGCGCCCGGCACCGGTTCTCCCGGTGCCGGGCGCCGTGGTCGGTGCCGGGTGCGTCAGCCGCTCAGCGCTCCACCTCGCCTCGGATGAACTTCTCCACGTTCTCGCGGGCGGTGTCGTCGTCGAACTGCTCGGGCGGGGACTTCATGAAGTAGGAGGACGCCGAGGTCAGCGGCCCGCCGATGCCGCGGTCCAGGCCGATCTTGGCGGCGCGGATCGCGTCGATGATGACGCCCGCTGAGTTCGGTGAGTCCCACACCTCGAGCTTGTACTCGAGGGAGATGGGCGCGTTGCCGAAGCCGTGGCCCTCCAGGCGCACGAACGCGAACTTGCGGTCGTCCAGCCAGCCCACGTAGTCGGACGGGCCAATGTGGACGTCCTTGGCGCGCATCTCGTGCGGCACGTTGGAGGTCACCGCCTGGGTCTTGGAGATCTTCTTGGACTCCAGCCGCGAGCGCTCCAGCATGTTCTTGAAGTCCATGTTGCCGCCCACGTTGAGCTGGTACGTGCGGTCCAGCACGTAGCCGCGGTCCTCCAGAAGCTTCGCCAGCACGCGGTGGGTGATGGTGGCGCCCACCTGGGACTTGATGTCGTCGCCCACGATCGGCAGGCCGGCGTCCGTGAACTTCTGCGCCCACTCCTCCGTGCCCGCGATGAACACGGGCAGGGCGTTGACGAAGGCCACCCCGGCGTCTATTGCGGCCTGCGCGTAGAAGCGGTCCGCCTCCTCCGAGCCCACCGGGAGGTATGACACGAGCACGTCCACCTCGCGCTCGCGCAGCACCTGCGCCACGTCCACGGGCTCGGCGTCGGACTCCGTGATGGTCTCGCGGTAGTACTGCCCCAGCCCGTCCAGGGTGGGGCCGCGGTCCACGGTCACGTCCAGGGGCGGGACCTTGGCGATCTCCATCGTGTTGTTCTCGCCGGCCAGGATGGCCTGGGACAGGTCCAGGCCCACCTTGGCGGCGTCCACGTCGAACGCGGCGACGAACTGCACGTCCCGCACGTGGTAGTCACCGAACTGCACGTGCATGAGCCCGGGCACGGAGTCGGAGGGATCGGCGTCACGGTAGAAGTGCACGCCCTGGATGAGCGAAGTGGCGCAGTTGCCCACGCCGGCAATGGCCACGCGGATGGGATGTTCGGACACGGTTCTCCTCGACTGGGTTGCTGACGGTCCGCGCGGACACGCCACGCACGCCGGGGCGCGGGCGGGGTGTCGTCCCCCGCGACCGCGCGGCCGTCGACCGGTTTCCCAGTGTAACCAGGCTCACGCCGGGTTCCCTCCCGCTGCCGTTTCACGACGCCGCCCGGTCGCGTGCGCCCCGCGGCGTCCCCGCAAACGACGTCGCCGCGCCAGGTCCCCCACCGCCCCCGTACATTCCTCCGCCGGCACCGGGGCTCACACCGTGAGCACGGCCTCCACGAACAGTCCCAGCGCCACGAGCACGAACACCACGCCCGAGACGATCTCGACCTCCGCGGAGCGGGCCCGGAAACGGCGAGCCAGTGCGGGCACGGATCCGAGCCACGCCACGGCCAGGAACCACGCGAGCCCCACCGCCACGAGCATTCCCAGGGCCGTGAGTCCCTCCCACCACTGCAGTCCCGTGGGCACCACGGAGCCGAACAGCGCCACGAAGAACACCACGGCCTTCGCATTGGCCAGGTTGGTGACCGTGCCCTGCACCAGTGCGCGCAGCGGCGTCAGACCGCTCGCGCCCAGCAGCGTGGTGCGCCCGCCGGCCGCGATCTCCTCGGCCACGGCGGCGTCGTCCGCCATCAGGGGATCCGTGGGTGGCTGCGCCGCGGGCCCGGAGGTGAGGGAGGACGCGACCTCCCCGTGCCCGGAGCTCTGCGCCCCGAGCCGCTGCGAGGCGTGGGGCGCGCCCACGGCCGCCGCGACGTCGTCGTCCGCCCCCGAGGCACCCGGCTCCGTGCTGGCCACCACGCGGGAGTGTCCCACCGCGGCACCGGAGCGGGCGGCGAGACCGGCGCGGATGGCGCCGTAGCCCATGCGCACGAGGAACAGGGCCCCGCCGATCTGCACCACCAGTTTGAGCACGTGGTTCCCGCTGATGAACACCGTCACGCCCAGGAGAGAGAGGGTGATCCACGCGAGGTTGCCCACCATCACGCCCAGCGCCGTGAACACCGCGCTGCGCCGCGAGGACAGGAACGCGTTGCGCAGGATGATGAAGATGTCCGGGCCCGGGACCACGATCCCCGCGATCCACAGCCCCAGCAGAGCGGCGTACTGCGCCCCCGTCATGCGTGCTTGGAGTCGGTGGCCGCGCTCCAGATGTTCACGCCGGCGTCCGTGACGAGCCCGTCGATCCGGCGCAACTCCTCCGCGGAGAACTCCAGGTTGGCCACGGCGCACGCGGAGTCCTCGATCTGCCGCGCCGAGGAGGCCCCCACCAGCGCGGAGGTGACCTGCCCAGAGTCCTGCGGGCGCAGGGTCCACGCGATCGCCATCTGCGCGAGGGTTTGCCCGCGCTCCTGCGCCATGGTGTTGAGCTCACGGATCTGGTCCAGGGTCTGCTCGCTGAGCCAGGACGGGTCCAGGGACTTGTCCTCGGACGCGCGGGATCCCTCGGGCACCCCGTGCAGGTACTTGTCGGTGAGCATGCCCTGCGCGAGCGGGGTGAAGCAGATGGATCCCATGCCGGCCTCGGTCAGCGCGCCCAGCAGGTTCTTCCCTCCGGCCTGCTCATTGGGCTGCTCGATCCAGCGGTTGAGCATCGAGTAGGAGGGCTGGTGGATCACCAGCGGCGTGCCGAGCGCGCGCATGATCCGCTGCGCCTCGAGCGTGAGGTCCGCACCGTAGGAGGAGACGCCCACGTAGGTGGCGCGACCGGAGCGCACGATGTGGTCCAGCGCCTGCATGGTCTCCTCGAGCGGCGTCTCGGGGTCCGGGCGGTGGTGGTAGAACACGTCCACGTGGTCCAGGCCCATGCGCTCGAGCGACTGGTCCAGGGAGGTCACCAGGTACTGGCGCGAACCACCCACGTCACCGTACGGGCCGGGCCACATGTCCCACCCGGCCTTGGTGGAGATCACCAGCTCGTGGCGGTGCCCCGCGAAGTCCTCCTTGAGGATCCGGCCGAAGTTGAGCTCCGCCGAGCCCGCGGGCGGGCCGTAGTTGTTGGCCAGGTCAAAGTGCGTGATGCCCAGGTCGAACGCGCGGCGCAGGGTCGCGCGCATGCCCGCCACGGGCTTGTCGTCCCCGAAGTTGTGCCACAGCCCCAGGGACACGGCGGGCAGCTTCAGCCCGGACTCCCCCACACGCCGGTACGGCATGGTCTCGTAGCGGTTCTCGGCAGGGGTCCACACGGTGTCGTCGCCATAGATCAGCATGGATCCCAGTCTGCCACCGCTCGACTCCGCACACCGCACCGCATGACGGCGCACCACGCCGCCGGGCTCGTTCGCGTGCCGGGCGACATCGGGCGGGGTCGGCGGCGGCGCACTGGCCCCGTGGGGTCCTGCGACGCCGGCGGCGCCCTGCGGGACCGGCAGCTCGATGGCAGGACCGGGCGTCCGCAGCGCCGTAACGGTTCGGTGGCGTCGCGCGGGGCAGGCCGCGCGGCGTCGTCGGGACCGGGGCCCGCGCACGGGCGCCGGTCCCGCGGGCGGTCTCAGACGCGCAGCACCACGGCGGTCTCCGGGGCCACGCGCACCGTGCCCTCGGCCCCGGGTTCGGGTCCGGTGCCGCTCGTGAACAGCAGCCGGGGCGCGTCCCCGCCCATCAGCGGCAGGTTGCGGGGCTCCCGCCCCAGGTTGATGGCGATCACCACGCCATGCTCGGACTCGGGCTCGGTCATGCGCTTGAGCACGAACCACTGCTCGGAGTCGCTGGCCTGGGTGGCCACGGTGTCCCAGCGCTGGTCCGTGAGCTCGGGGGTGTTCCGGCGCAGGGCGATGAGATCCCGGTAGGCCCGGTAGATCCGCTCGTGGTCGCCCTCGTGGACCTCGGACCAGTTCAGCTTGGAGCGCTCGAACGTCTGCGGGTCCTGCGGGTCCGGCACCGTGGCGTGGTCCCACGCCATCTGCGCGAACTCGGCCTTGCGGCCCTTCGCCACGGCCTCTCCCAGCTCCGGTTCGGGGTGCGCGGTGAAGAACTGCCAGGGGGTGCTCGCCCCGTACTCCTCCCCCATGAACAGCATGGGGGTGAAGGGCTGGGCCATGAGCCACGTGGCGGCGGCGATCGCGCGGTCCACGCTCATGGACTGGTTCATCCGGTCCCCGGCGGCCCGGTTGCCCACCTGGTCGTGGTTCTGCAGGAACGTGACGAACTGGTAGGGGCGCTGCTCCACGGGGTCGATCTCCCGGCCGTGGGAGCGGCCGCGGAACGTGGAGTACGTCCCGTTGTGGAAGTACGCGGTGTGCATGGTCTTCTCGAGGGCGTGCAGGGACGCGAAGTCCCCGTAGTAGCCCTGGGTCTCGCCCGTGAAGGCCGTGTGCGCGGCGTGGTGGACGTCGTCCAGCCACTGCGCGTCCATGCCCAGCCCGTGGCGGTGCGTGGCCGCAATCATGCGGGGGTCGTTGAGGTCCGACTCCGCAATGGTCACCAGGTCCTTGCCGGTGCGCTGCGCCTCCTCGGCCACGCGCTCGGCGATCTCCTCGAGGATGTGTTTCGCGCTGGAGTCCGCGAGGGCGTGCACGGCGTCCAGACGGAAGCCGTCCACGTGGTACTCGCGCAACCACATGGTCACGTTGTCCAGGATGTACTCGCGCACCCCGTCCGCGCCCCAGCCGTCCAGGTTGATGAGGTCCCCCCAGCTGGAGGCACCCGGCTTGAAGTAGTCCGCGAACAGGGGCAGGTAGTTCCCGCTCGGGCCCAGGTGGTTGTAGACCACGTCCTGGATCACGGACAGGCCCCTGGCGTGGCACGCGTCCACGAACCGCTGGTAGGCCTCGGGCCCGCCGTAGGGCTCGGCCACGGTGTACCACGCGACGCCGTCGTAGCCCCAGTTGTGCTCGCCGTTGAAGCCGTTGACCGGCAGCAGCTCCACCGCGGTGACGCCCAGGTCCACCAGGTGGTCCAGCCTGCCGATGGCCGCGTCCAGCGTGCCCTCGGGGGTGAACGTGCCGGGGTGCAGCTCGTAGAGCACGGAGTCCTGCAGCGGACGGGGGCGGAAGTCGGCGTCGTGCCACTCGAAGGCGTCCGCGTCGAACGTGCACGAGAGGTCGTGGACGCCCTGCGGTTGTCGGCGCGAGCGTGGGTCCGGCAGCACGTCCGAGACCTGCTCGCGCTCCTCGGGGGTGCCCTCGTCGAAGGTCTTGGTCAGGATGTAGCCGTAGCGCACGGTGCCCTGCGGGGCGGCGTCGTCGGCGGGCAGCGTCCACCAGCCGGGGCGGCCATCGAGACCCTCCATGGGGTGGTCCTCGCCCTCGATGCGCACGGTGACCTTGCGGGCGTGCGGGGCCCAGACGTCGAAGCGGTGGTCGGTGCTCATGGTTCAGCCGTCCTTCCGGCGCAGGATCGCCACGGGGTAGGTGTCGAGGAGTTCGGCGAGCGTGACGCGCGCATCCTGGGCGGCCGTGAACTCGCGGTGGGTCAGGACGTCCTGCCACAGGCCGGGGGCCAGCGCGACGGTCTCGTCCGTGAAACCGCCCTCGGCGGCGAGCGTGGCGGGGAAGCGCGTGACCACGGTGGCCGCGCCGCCGCGGTCGAAGCCCAGGGCGTGCTCCGCGAGCGCACCCGTGGTCTCCAGCGGCGTGTAGTCCGTGAAGAGCTCGGGGTGATCGCGGCGCAGCCGCAGGGCGCGGGAGGTCAGCAGCATCCGCGCGGCGCCGGTCTCGTCCGCTGCGGGCGTGGCTGCCGCAGAACCCGGCGCGGCGGCGTCGAGATCGGTCAGCATCGCCTCTCGCGCCGTGAAGTCCACGGAGCGGCGGTTGTCCGGGTCCACGAGGGACGGCTCCCACAGCTCCTGGCCCTGGTAGATGTCCGGAACACCCGGCAGGGTCAGCTGCAGCGCCGTGGCGGCCAGGGCGTTGGCCCAGCCCGGGCCGCTCACGCGGGCCACGCAGCCCTCCACGACGCCGCGGGCGCGCGGGTTCGTGAACAGGAAGTCGATGAAGCGGGTGAGCTCCCGCTCGAAGTTCTCGTCCCCGTCCACCCACGCGGTGGACACGGACGCCTCGCGCACGGCCTTCATGGCGTAGTCGACGGCGCGGTCCCGCTCCAGGGGCCACGCGCCCACCACGGCCTGCAGCACGAGGTTCACGGCGGGACCGTCCGAGAGCGAGATCCCGGCGTCCTTCGCGCGGCCCACGAGGGTGGAGACGGTCTCGGACCACACGCGCGGCAGCTCGGAGAGCACCGTGATGCGCGCACGGACCGCGGCGGAGCGCTTGGTGTCGTGGGTGGTCAGCGCATTCATGGTGGCCGGAGACTCGCGCTGGCGCTTCGCGGCCTCCTCGTGGAACTGCTCCGGGGTCAGGGAGAAGATCGAGGGGTCGCCGCCCACCTCCGTGAGGGACGTGAGCTTGGTCCAGCGGTAGAACGCGGTGTCCTCCACGCCCTTGGCCATGATCATCCCGGAGGTCTGCTGGAAGCGCCGGGCCACCTCCGCCAGGTCCTCCTGCCGGGTGGCCCCCTGCCCCAGCACGCGGGCGAGATCCGTGAGCACGACGTCGAGGTCCGCGCGCCGCTCCCGTGCTGCGGCCACCGCCACGCGCAGGTGCTCCGCGCCCTCGGGGAGGTAGGTGCGATACACGGGGAAGTTGGCGGCGATCTCCGCCAGCCCGTCGTAGGACGCCTCCGCGCCGTGCGGGAAGTCCCCGGGCAGCTCGCGCACCAGGCGGTGGATCTCTGCGGACAGGCCCTCGTCCGCCATGCGGCGCTTGGTCTCGTGGATCAGCTCGTCCCAACGCACGGGGGTGCCGCCGCGCAGCTTCGTGTCCAGGGAGGCGAGCTCGTAGTGGCCCCGCGCATCGGTCAGCACACGGTCGATCCACCCCAGGGAGTCGTAGCCCGTGGTGCCGGCCGTGCGCCAGTCCTCGGGGAGGTACTCCCCCGGTTCCAGGATCTTCTCCACCACGGTCCATGCGCCATCCGTGACCCCGGCCAGCATCTCGAGGTAGCCGCGCGGGTCCCGCACGCCGTCCGGGTGGTCGATCCGCAGCCCGTCCACGAGACCCTTGCGGAACCAGCGGGAGACCTCCGCGTGGGACTCGTCGAAGACCGCCCGGTCCTCCACGCGCACACCGGCCAGCGTGGCCACGGTGAAGAAGCGGCGGTAGTTCAGCTCGGAGTCCCCCCGGCGCCAGTTGACCAGCTCGTAGTGCTGGCGCGAGTGCACCTCCGCGGGGTTGTCGCCCTCGGACCAGGTGCCCTCGGCGAGCGGGTAGACGTTGTCGTAGTAGCGCAGCGTGCCGTCCTGGAGGGTCAGCGCCGAGAGGTCCTCGTCGCCGTCACCCAGCACCGGGATCAGCACCTTGCCGTGCCCGGCCTCCCAGTCGACGTCGAACGCGTCCGCGTAGCGGCTCTCACGTCCCTCGGCGAGCAGGGACCACCACCACGGGTTCTGCTGCGGCTCGGCCACCCCCTGGTGGTTGGGGACGATGTCCACCACCACGCCCAGCCCCGCGGCGTGCGCGGCCTCGGAGAGGGCTCGGAGCCCCTCGGAGCCACCGCGCTCGGGGTCCACCTCGGTGGGGTCCACCACGTCGTAGCCGTGGTCGGAGCCGCTCGTGGCCCGCAGGATCGGTGAGAGGTACACCCAGTCCGCCCCGAGGCGCCGGATGTACAGGACCAGCTCCGCCGCGCGGTGGAGGTCCTGCTGGGACGTGATCTGGAGACGGTACGTGGAAGTGGGTGTCAGCACCCCTCCAGTCTCGCGGAGTGCGCGCGCTCGTGCCAGTCCATCCGCCCAGGGCGAGCACCCCGCACCGGACACGACGACCGCGCCACCCCCGGGAGGGTGGCGCGGTCGTCACGGGTGCTCAGCCGCGTGGTCCGGCCGCCGGGCAGTCGCGGTCGGTGCTCAGCCCTCGTCCGCGTACACCGCGACCGACGCCGCCACGGAGGCGTCCGGCTCTTCCTCGGGCTCCTCCCACGCGCGCAGCAGCACGGTGGACTTTCCGTCCATCTGCAGCACGCTGGAGTGCTCCCGCACGTCCCCGTCCGAGTGCCGGCCGGCGGTGTCCAGGATCTCCTCCCACTTCAAGCCGTACTCGGCCGGGGGCAGGGTCACGTCCACGGGCTCCGGATTCGAGTTGAAGTACACGATGAAGTTGTCGTCCGTGATCCGGCGGCCGCGCATGTCCACGCCCGCGATGCCCTCACCGTTGAGCCACATGCCCACCGCGCGGGCCAGGGGCTCGTCCCAGTCGGAGGGAACCATGGGCGTGCCGTCGGTGTTGAGCCACGCGATGTCCGGCATGGCATCTCCCTCGCCCAGCTCCCCCATGTCCACGGGGCGGCCGTCGAAGAACTGCGAGCGCCGGAACGTGGGGTGCTCGTGGCGCAGCCGGGTGATGGCCGCGGTGAATTCCACGAGGGGCGCGTCCACCTTCTCCCAGTTGATCCACGTGAGCTCGTTGTCCTGGCAGTACGTGTTGTTGTTGCCCTTCTGGGTGCGCCCCAGCTCGTCCCCGTGCAGCAGCATGGGGGTGCCCTGGGAGAGCATCAGGGTGGCCAGGAAGTTGCGCTGCTGGCGGGCGCGCAGGGCCAGCACCGCGGCGTCGTCCGTGGGGCCCTCCTCGCCGCAGTTCCACGAGCGGTTGTGGGACTCGCCGTCGTTGTTGTCCTCGCCGTTGGCCTCGTTGTGCTTCTCGTTGTAGGAGACCAGGTCCCGCAGGGTGAAGCCGTCGTGGGCGGTCACGAAGTTCACGGAGGCGAACGGGCGGCGGCCGCTGTTCTCGTAGAGGTCCGCGGAGCCGGTCACGCGGGACGCGAACTCCCCGAGCGTTGCGGGCTCCCCGCGCCAGAAGTCGCGCACGGTGTCCCGGTACTTGCCGTTCCACTCGGTCCACTGCGGCGGGAAGTTGCCCACCTGGTAGCCGCCGGGGCCGATGTCCCAGGGTTCCGCGATGAGCTTGACCTGCGAGACGATCGGGTCCTGCTGCACGAGCTCGAAGAACGTGGAGAGCTTGTCCACGTCGTAGAACTCCCGCGCGAGGGTGGCGGCGAGGTCGAAGCGGAAGCCGTCCACGCGCATCTCGGTGACCCAGTAGCGCAGCGAGTCCATGATCAGCTGCAGCGAGTGCGGGTGGCGCACGTTGAGCGAGTTCCCGGTGCCCGTGTAGTCCATGTAGAACTTGTGGTCGTCGTCCACGGTGCGGTAGTAGGCGTTGTTGTCGATGCCCTTCATGGACAGCGTGGGGCCCATGTGGTTGCCCTCGGCCGTGTGGTTGTACACCACGTCCAGGATGACCTCGATGTCCGCCTGGTGCAGGGCGCGGACCATGGCCTTGAACTCCTGCACCTGGCTGCCCAGGTGGGAGGCGGCGCTGTACTCGTTGTGCGGGGCGAAGAACGCGATGGTGTTGTAGCCCCAGTAGTTGCGCAGCCCCTTCTCCAGCAGCGTGGAGTCCTGCACGAACTGGTGCACGGGCATCAGCTCCACCGCGGTGACGCCGAGCTTCTTGAGGTGGGCGATCACCGCGGGGTGGGAGACCCCCGCGTAGGTGCCGCGCTGCTCCTCGGGAACCTCGGGGTGCTGCTCGGTGAGGCCCTTGACGTGCGCCTCGTAGATCACGGACTTGTGGTACGGGGTGTGGGGGGTGCGGTCGCCCTCCCAGTCGAAGAACGGGTTGATCACCACGCCCTTCATCATGTGCGCGGCGGAGTCCTGGTGGTTCTCGGAGTCCTCGTCGCCGAAGTTGTAGGAGAACAGGGACTCGTCCCAGTCGATCCCGCCCTCCACGGCCTTGGCGTAGGGGTCCAGCAGCAGCTTGTCGGGGTTGCAGCGCAGCCCCTGGGAGGGGTCCCACGGGCCGTGCACACGGTAGCCGTAGCGCTGACCGGGCTGGACGGCCGGGAGGTAGCAGTGCCACACGTAGCTGTCCACGGCGGTGACCTCCACGCGGGTCTCGGCGCCGTCCTCGTCGAACAGGCACAGCTCCACGCGGTCGGCGACCTCCGAGAAGATCGCGAAATTGGTCCCTGTGCCGTCGAACGTGGCGCCCAGTGGATACGGGTGTCCGGGCCAAACTTCCATGTGGTTCTCCTCAGGGTGTGGTGGGGCCGAGCACGGGTCCCCCGCTCTCGGCCAACGTCCAACCATAGCCGTTCCGGGTGGCGCTCACGGACGGGTGAGGACCGCGCGGACGTTCTCGGCGAGTACGGACGGGGGCACGGGGCCCTCCCCGTGGGCGCGCGATGCGAGCGCGTGCAGCCCGGCTCCCAGCGCCGCGGCCGCGGCCCACCGGCCGTCCCCGCACGCCCACGGGCCGAGGCCGGCGAGGGCGTCCAGGTGCTCGGCCACGTGGGCGAGCACGGTACCGAGGATCCCGGCGAGGGTGTCCCCGGACCCCGCGGTCGCAAGCCAGGCACTGGCACCGCCCACGCTGAGGCACAGGCACTCGTCCGGCGTGCTCGGGGACGCCTCGCGGTGCGCGGTGCTCGACGACGCCGCGGGGTCGGCTCCGCCGCCCTGCTCCCGGTCCGGGCGGGGCTCGGACGGGGCCGCTGCCGCGTACTCCGCCCGGTGCCCCGGTGCGGAGGCAACGGGTGAGGCGATCACGGTGGTGGCCCCCTTGAGCAGCACGGTGGCCCCGGTCAGCCGGGCGGCCTCGCGGGCCCAGTGCAGCGGGTTCGCCTCGATCTCCGTGCGCTCGACCCCCGCCTCGCACAGCCCGAAGCCGTGCAGCCAGTCGAAGATCTGTGACAGCTCTCCCGCGTGCGGGGTGAGGACCTTGTGCGGACCCAGCCGGGCGTCCGCGACCGAGCGCGCCGCGGCGTCGAGCGCCCCGGCGTCCAGCACCGCGGGCTCGGCGGCCTCGATCACGGCCTGCACGCGCGCGGCCTGGGACTCGTCCCCCACCACGCCGGGGCCCGCGAGCCAGGCCTGCACGTGGACGTCCCACGGCTGGTCGTCGGAGCACACCACCTCGGGGCTGCGCGTAAGCACCATGGCCCGTGCCGCGGCGTCCCCCAGGAAGCGGACCATCCCGGCTCCGGCGTTCACGGCGGCCTGCGTGCACATGATGGCCGCACCGGGATAGCTGGGGGCCCCGGCGACCACGCCGAGCACCCCGCGCGAGTACTTGGTGTCGGTGGCCGTGGGCCGCGGCCACGCCTCCAGGACGTCCCGGTGCTCCACACGGTGCACGGCCGCGGGGCCCAGCAGGTCCTCGATGCCGATCGACACCACGGTCAGCGCACCCGCGGCCTGCTCCCCCGGGGAGACGACGTGGCCGGTCTTCGCGCTGCCGAACGTCACGGTCGCGTCCGCCGTGAGCACGGGCCCGGGGCTCTGCCCGGTGTCCGCGGACACGCCCGAGACGATGTCGCACGCCACCACGCGAGGGCGGCGCTGCCCGCCGCGCGCGTCCCGGCCCCGGCGCACCTCGAATTCCCGCACCAGGTCCGCGACCGGCCCCCTGAGCCCGCCGCTCGCGCCGGTGCCGAGCACAGCGTCCACCACGAGGTCCGCCGCCCACAGCAGCTCCGCCGCCCCGGCCACGTCGACGGGTTCCGCGGCGGCCACCGCCTCCGCCGGGGAATCCGCCGTGGCCGTCCGGTCTCCGGTCCTCCTGCTGCCACGACCTCCCGCGCCCGCTCCGTGGGTGGCCGCGCCGGTGCCGTCGGTGGCCGGGCCGTCCGAGCCCGCCCCATTGCCGGGGCTCGCACCCGCCTCGTCGCGAGCCGCCCCTGCCTGTTCTCCGGCCGCGCCGGGCCCGTGGCCGCGCACGGCGTCCTCGACCAGCCGCGTGACGACGCCGCCCGCCCGCCTGAACGCCTCCAGGCCCGCCTCGTGCGCGCGGGAACCCGTCAGCACGGCCACCACCGCCACGCCGCGGCGGCGCAGGAACGCCCCGGCCCAGAGGCCGTCGCCACCGTTGTTGCCCGGGCCCACGAGCACCACCGCCCGGGTGCCGCCGAGGGCCCCGGAACCGGCGCGCAGCTGCGCCTCGCACGCGCGGGCGAGCCCGCGGGCCGCCCGGTGCATGAGGGCGTCCCCCTGTCCCGCGTCGAGCAGGGGCTGCTCGGCTCGACGGATGCTCTCACCGGAGCGGGCCTCAATCATCACGGGATCCTTCCTGTGCCTCGGCCACCACGAACGCCACGGCCATGCCGCCGTCGTGGGAAATGCTCACGTGCCACGTGTCCACACCGCGGGCCCGCTGCTGCCGGGCCACCGTCCCGGTGGTGTGCAGGTGGGGCGCGCCGTGCTCGTCGTTGCTGACCCAGCAGTCCTGCCAGATCATCCCCGGCGGCGCCAGCAGTGCTTTGGCCGCCGCCTCCTTGACCGCGAAGCGCGCGGCCAGCGACCGCGGGGCCAGCTCCCGCTCGTGCGGCACGAACAGCCGCTCCCGCAGCCGGGGGGTGCGCTCGAGCTGCCGCTCGAAACGCGCGATGTCCACGATGTCCACGCCGGTGCCCACGATCATGCCGTCAGCCTAGCGGCGCCCTCCGACCCTCAGAAGGCACCGCGCGACGTCGCCCGCGCACCCCGGCGCCGCGCGGCCCGCTCCCCCGCCGGGGCACCGCGGCGTCGTCGTCCCCGCGGCGGCCGCCCCGGCAACGACGACGGCGGGTGACACCCTGTGAGAGGGCACCACCCGCCGTGTGCGGGAACGAGCTGCGGCTACTCGACCGTGACGGACTTCGCGAGGTTGCGCGGCTGGTCCACGTCGTAGCCCTTGGCCCCGGCGAGCTCGCACGCGAAGATCTGCAGGGGCACCGTGGCCAGCAGGGGCTGCAGCAGCGTGGGGGCCTCGGGCACGTGGAACACGTGCGTGGCGAACTCGCGCACGGCGTCGTCGCCCTCCTCTGCGATCACGATCGTCTCCGCACCCCGAGCGCGGATCTCCTGGATGTTGGAGACCACCTTGGCGTGCAGCGAGTCCCGGCCGCGGGGAGAGGGCACGATCACGATCACGGGCTGACCCTGGTCGATCAGCGCGATGGGGCCGTGCTTGAGCTCACCCGCCGCGAAGCCCTCGGCGTGGATGTAGGCGATCTCCTTGAGCTTGAGGGCGCCCTCCATGGCCACGGGGTAGCCCACGTGACGGCCCAGGAACAGCACGGACTCGGCGTCCTCCATGCTCGTGGCGAGCTCCTTGACCTGCGGCTCCACCTCGTCCAGCACGCGCTGGATCTTGGCGGGCATGGCCTCGAGCTCGGAGAGGATGCCGCCGATCTCGTCCTGGTACTTGTTGCCGCGCAGCTGCGCGAGGTACAGCCCCAGCAGGTACGCCGCGGTGATCTGCGCGAGGAACGCCTTGGTGGAGGCCACCGCGATCTCGGGGCCGGCGTGGGTGTACAGCACGGCGTCGGCCTCGCGCGGAATCGTGGAGCCGTTGGTGTTGCAGATGGCCACCACCTTGGCGCCCTGCTCCTGCGCGTGGCGCACGGCCATCAGCGTGTCCATGGTCTCGCCGGACTGGGAGACGGCCACCACCAGGGTCTTCTCGTTGACGATCGGGTCCCGGTAGCGGAACTCGTGGGCCAGCTCCACCTCGGTGGGGATCCGGCACCAGTGCTCGATGGCGTAGCGGGCCACCTGCCCGGCGTAGGCCGCGGTGCCGCACGCGATGACCACGATCTTGTCGATCGAGCGCAGCACGGACTCGTCGATCTTGATCTCGTCCAGCGTGAGCCGGCCGTTCTCGTCCAGGCGGCCTAGCAGGGTGTCCCCCACCGCGGCGGGCTGGTCGTGGATCTCCTTCTCCATGAAGGAGGGGTAGCCGTCCTTCTCGGCGGCGGCGGCGTCCCACTCGATGTCGAAGGGCTTGCCCTCGGCAGGGCTGCCGTGGAAGTCCACGATCGAGTAGTCGTCCGCGGTGATGGTCACGATCTGGTCCTGGCCCATCTCCACGGCCCGCTTGGTGTAGTCGATGAAGCCGGAGACGTCCGAGCCCAGGAAGTTCTCGCCCTCGCCCAGCCCGATCACGAGCGGGGAGTTGCGGCGGGCGGCCACCACGCGGTCCGGGACGTCGGCGTGCACGGCCAGCAGCGTGAACGCACCCTCGAGGCGGCGGCACGTGTCCTGCATGGCCACCGTGAGGTCCTTGTGACCGTCGTCCTGGGCGTTGTAGGTGCGGGCCAGCAGCACGGCGGCCACCTCGGTGTCCGTCTCGGACACGAAGGTCTCGCCCTGCGCGACCAGTTCGCGCTTGATCTCACTGAAGTTCTCGATGATGCCGTTGTGGATCATGGCGAGCTTGCCGCCGTCCACCACGTGCGGGTGGGCGTTGACGTCCGAGGGCCCGCCGTGCGTGGCCCACCGGGTGTGCCCGATGCCGATCGTGGAGTCGGGCAGGGGGTGGGCCTCCAGCTCCGCCACGAGATTGCTGAGCTTGCCGGCCTTCTTGCGGTACTCGACCTCGCCGTCCGCGATCACGGCGACCCCGGCGGAGTCGTAGCCGCGGTACTCGAGGCGGCGCAACCCTTCGAGGATCACGTCGAGCGCGGTGTGCGTCCGACCGTCAGCACCCTTGGAGCCCACATATCCCACAATTCCACACATGAGAGTGGATTCTACCGGAAACGGGTCCCCTCGTGCGCCGGTGCGGTACGGGCGGGCCTACACTGGTCCGAGCATGAGCACACAGCCCACCACCCAGCGCGTCTCCCCGTTCGTGGAGCTGGATCGTCAGACGTGGTCCAGACTCTCCCACGAAATCGACGTCCCTCTCACCGCGCAGGAGATCGAGAACCTGCGCGGTCTCGGTGACCGCCTGGACGTGGACGAGGTGCGCGAGGTCTACCTCCCGCTGTCGCGACTGCTGACCCTCTACGACATGTCCTCCACGCAGCTCAACGCCGCGACCAACTCGTTCCTGGGCGAGCACCACGCGCGCACCCCCTTCGTGATCGGGATCGCCGGCTCCGTGGCTGCGGGCAAGTCCACCACCGCCCGCCTGCTGCGGGAGATGCTCTCCCGCTGGCCCTCCACCCCGAACGTCCAGCTGGTCACCACGGACGGCTTCCTCCACCCCAACGCGGAGCTGCGGCGCCGCGGGCTCATGGACCGCAAGGGCTTCCCGGAGTCCTACGACCGCCGCGCCCTGCTACGCTTCGTGGCCGAGATCAAGTCCGGGGCCGCCGAGGTGCGGGCCCCCAAGTACTCCCACGTGACCTACGACATCCTCCCGGACGAGGAGGTGGTGGTCACCCGCCCGGACGTCGTGATCGTGGAGGGACTCAACGTGCTGGCGCCCGCCAAGCTGGAGAGCGGCAACCGCACGGCTCTGGCCCTGAGCGACTTCTTCGACTTCAGCATCTACGTGGACGCGCGCACCGCGGACATCGAGCGCTGGTACGTGGAACGGTTCCAGGCGCTGCGCTCCTCGGCCTTCGCGGACCCCCATTCCTACTTCCACCGCTACGCCAACCTCACCGACACCGAGGCCCGGGACGTGGCCACCGACATCTGGCACCGGATCAACGAGCCCAACCTGGAGCAGAACGTCCGGCCCACCCGGGGACGGGCCCGCCTGATCCTCTCCAAGGACCACGACCACAAGATCCGCCGGGTGCTGCTGCGCAAGAACTGACGGGGGCACGGCGGGTGATCACTGCGCTGCGCCGCCCCCGCGTCACGACACGTGCTCAGGCCCTCAGAATTTCCTGAATGATCGTGCGTCTCTGTACTGTGAGCGCCATGCTTAGTGGTTTCAAGGAATTCATCATGAAGGGCAACGTGATGGATCTCGCGGTTGCCGTCATCATCGGTGCCGCGTTCTCCAAGATCGTCAACGCCCTCGTGGAGAGCGTGCTCATGCCCGCCATATCCGCCGTCGTCGGGTCCCCCAACTTCGACACCTTCGCCGTGGTCACCCTGCGCGGCAACGAGCTGAAGTTCGGCGTGCTGCTCACCGCGGTCGTCAACTTCCTGCTCATTGCGGCCGCGGTGTACTTCTGCATCGTGCTCCCCATGAACAAGATGATCGAGCGTCGCAACCGCCGCATGGGCATCGAGCCCACCGCGGAGCCCGCCGATCCCAACACGGTGCTGCTCACCGAGATCCGTGACGCCCTCGCCGGCAACCCCGCCGCGCCGGGCGCCGAGGGTCGTCACTCCGGCCCTGCCGTCTGACCGCCCGTCCCTTCCGACCACGGGGGCCCCGCATCCACCAGGATGCGGGGCCCTCGTCCGTGCGTGGTTCAGCTCTGCAGGCTGAGGTGCTCCTCCACGGCGGAGACGAGCTGCTCCGCCTCCCGGCGGGCGTCCTCGTGCGTGGCGGCCTCGACCATCACGCGCACCACCGGCTCGGTACCGGACGGGCGCAGCAGCACACGGCCCTCCGCCCCGAGCCGCTCCTCGGTGCGGGCCACGGCCTCGAGGACCGGTTCGCTGGTCTTGGCCGCGGCCTTGTCCACGTTCTTCACATTGATCATCACCTGCGGCATCCGCGTCATGGTGCGGGCGAGCTCCTGCAGGGGCATGCCCGTCTGGGCCACGCGGGAGGCCAGCATCAGCCCGGTCAGCAGACCGTCCCCCGTGGTGGCGTAGTCCGCCATGATCACGTGTCCGGACTGCTCCCCGCCCAGGTTGTAGCCGTTGGCCACCATGGACTCCAGGACGTAGCGGTCCCCCACGGAGGCGCGCACCAGGGTGATCCCGGCCTCGTCGAGGGCGAGCTGCAGACCCAGGTTGCTCATCACCGTGGCCACCAGGGTGTCCTGGTTCAGCCGCCCGGCCTCCTTCATCGCAACGGCCAGGATGCACATGATCTGGTCCCCGTCCACCTCCGTGCCGGTGTGGTCCACCGCGAGGCAGCGGTCGGCGTCGCCGTCGTGCGCGATCCCGAGGTCCGCGCCCAGCTCCCGGACCGCCTGCTTGAGCGGGCCCAGGTGCGTGGAGCCCACGCCGTCGTTGATGTTCAGGCCGTCGGGCTCCGCACCGATCACGTGCACGGTGGCGCCCGCGTCCCGGAAGGCGTCCGGGGAGGCTCCCGAGGCCGCGCCGTTGGCGCAGTCCAGCACGATGGACAGTCCGTCCAGGCGGTGCGGGATGGCGCCCACCAGGTGCAGGATGTAGCGGTCCTCGGCGTCGGACAGGCGGGTCACACGGCCCACCTCGGCGCCCGTGGGGCGCACGAAGTCCTTGGCCTCGTAGACCTGCTGGATGGTGTCCTCCACGGCGTCGGGCAGCTTCTTGCCGCCGTGGGCCAGGAACTTGATCCCGTTGTCCGGCGCGGGGTTGTGCGAGGCGGAGATCATCACGCCGAAGTCGGCGTCGATGTCCCCCACCAGGTACGCCGCGGCCGGGGTGGGGAGCACGCCGGCGTCGTAGACGTCCACGCCGGAGCTCGCGAGACCCGCGGTGACGGCGGCGCCGATGAACTCACCGCTCGCCCGGCCGTCCCGCGCCACCACGGCCGTGGGGCGCTGTCCCTCCGGTGCGTGGCGGTGGCCCAGGACGATCGCCGCGGCCTGCGACAGCTCCATGGCCAGTTCTGCTGTGAGGAGGCCGTTCGCGAGACCGCGGACGCCGTCCGTTCCAAAGATTCTAGACATCGCAGATCATCCTACGACCATCCTCTGGGCGTTGGCGGCGCACCCGGCTCAGTCCTTGCCGGGGCGGACCACCGGGAAGCCGTCCGGGTTGGCGCCGTTGTCGTCCGTGAAGTCCGTGGCGCCGCCCACGATCTTGGAGTCCACCGAACCCACCAGGGAGTGGTCCTTGTTGGGGTAGTCGAACTGCGTGAGCACGTAGCGCATGGCCTCCAGCCGGGCGCGCTTCTTGTCGTTGGACTTGATCACGGTCCAGGGCGCGTCTCCGGTGTCCGTGTAGAAGAACATCGCCTCCTTGGCCTCGGTGTAGTCGTCCCACTTGTCCAGGGACGCCACGTCCGTGGGCGAGAGCTTCCACTGGCGCACGGGGTCCGTGCGGCGCGACTGGAAGCGCGCCAGCTGCTCGGCACGCGTGACCGAGAACCAGAACTTGATCAGGTGGGTGTCCGAGTTCACGAGCATCCGCTCGAACTCCGGGGCCTGGCGCATGAACTCGTAGTACTGCTGGGAGGTGCAGTAGCCCATCACGCGCTCCACGCCGGCCCGGTTGTACCACGAGCGGTCCATGAGCACGATCTCGCCGCCCGAGGGCAGGTGCTGCACGTAGCGCTGGAAGTACCACTGCGTCTGCTCGATGTCGGTGGGCTTCTCGAGTGCCACCACGCGCGCGCCACGGGGGTTCAGGTGCTCCGTGAAGCGCTTGATCGCTCCACCCTTGCCCGCCGCGTCACGACCCTCGAAGATGATGAGCAGCTTCTGGCCGGTCTCCTTGATCCACAGCTGCAGCTTGAGCAGCTCGATCTGCAGGGCACGCTTGGTGCGCTCGTAGTCCTTGCGGGAGAGCTTCTCATCGTAGGGGTAGCCGATCTTCCAGGCCTGCGAGTCCTCCGCGCCGCGCTTCTTGTGCAGCTTCCTGTCCAGCTCGCCGATCTCGTCGAGCTCCGCCGCGTAGTCCTCGACCACCGACACCCGGTGCTGCTCCTTCTTGAGGGCCTCGTCCACCGCGCTGTCCTGACGGGCGTGCTGCGCCGCCTCGTCCTCGGCCTTCGCGATGATGGCGTTCTCCTGCTGCTGGTCCGGCTGCTTGCTCATACGGGCCCTCTCGTGACGGTGCGGTGGGGCTGCGGTGCCCCACCTCGCACTTTACGCCCGCGTCACGTTGCGGATACCCGCGCAACACCGGTCACGACGACGCCGCGTGCGGCTCCCCCGCTCGTCCCACCCACCGCGCGGCGAACCCGGGCGCGAAACGAGGCAGGGCCCCGACCCCCGGCCGAAGCCGAGGAACGGGACCCTGCAAGGCGCAGTCCGGCCGGGGGGCCGGGTGGCGTCGTTTAGCGCTTGGAGTACTGCGGAGCCTTGCGCGCCTTCTTGAGGCCGGCCTTCTTGCGCTCGATGACGCGGGCGTCACGGGTGAGGAAGCCGGCCTTCTTCAGCGCCGGGCGGTTGTGCTCGGCGTCGATCTCGTTGAGGGCACGGGCCACGCCAAGGCGCAGCGCACCGGCCTGGCCGGAGGGGCCGCCGCCGCTGATGCGGGCGATGACGTCGTAGCCGCCCTGCAGCTCCAGCAGCGTGAAGGGGTCGTTGACCTCCTGCTGGTGCAGCTTGTTGGGGAAGTACTCCTCCAGGCTGCGGCCGTTGACGGTCCACTTGCCGGAACCGGGAACCAGGCGCACGCGGGCGATGGCCTGCTTGCGGCGGCCCACGGCCTGGCCGGGGACGGTCAGCGCGGGGCGCTCGGACATGGCGGCGGAGCCGGCCACGGACTCGGTGGACTCGGAGGTGTAGCTGGTCAGCTCCACGTCCTCGGTGATCTGCTCTTCAGTGTTCTGAGCCACGATTCTCCTTGTATGTTCTTCGTTGGCCCGAATTACTGGGCGACCTGCGTGAATTCGTAGGGCTTGGGCTGCTGGGCCTGGTGCGGGTGCTCGGCACCGGCGTAGACCTTGAGCTTGGACAGCTGCTGGGCGGCCAACTTGTTCTTGGGCAGCATGCCCTTGATGGCCTTCTCCACGGCGCGCGTGGGGTTCTTCTCGAGCAGCTCGGCGTAGCTGGTGGACTTGAGTCCGCCCGGGTAGCCGGAGTGCCGATAGGCGCGCTTCTTCTGGAGCTTGGAGCCGGTGAGGGCCACCTTCTCCGCGTTGATGATGATGACGAAGTCGCCGGTGTCCACGTGGGGAGCGAAGGTCGGCTTGTGCTTCCCGCGCAGCAGCGTTGCGGTCTGGCTGGCAAGACGACCCAGGACGACGTCGGTGGCGTCGATGACGTGCCACTGACGCTGGACGTCACCGGGCTTCGGAGTGTACGTACGCACGTTGATCTGCCTTCGTTTGTCTGGTGAAGACACGATTACTCGTGTCGATCGGTTCCGCTGTGCTTCGGGGCCCGGGTGAGATCCGGGCGGCATCCGTGCGTCCGCAACCCGGTGCACCGCACGGCCTTGCGCTCTGCAACATGAGCGACCGCTGCGGGTACACGTGAACCGGGGCAGAACACGCACAACAGCGTTCGATGATACCCGATCCCCGCGGACCCCGCCAGTGCCGGGCCGTGTGCCCGGGGTGGGCCCGCCGATGCCGCTCAGTCGCCGCCGCGCCGCGCGCGGGTGACGCGGGCACGCTCGGCGAGCAGGGCGTCGTCGGGATAGGCCACGGCGTCGAGCACCAGACCGTGCGCCGGGGCCATCACGATGGCCGCGTCCCGCGTGCGGGCCCGCAGCCGTTCCCCCGGCCAGGAGGGCCCGTGGCGGCCCTCCCCCACGCGCACCAGGGCCCCCACCACGGAACGGACCATGTGGTGGCAGAAGGCGTCCGCGGTGAGGGCCACGGTGATCATGCCGTGCTCGTCACGGTCCACGGTGGCGCGCTGCAGCTCGCGCACGGTGGTGGCTCCCGCCCGTGGCTTGCAGTAGCTCAGGAAGTCGTGCAGCCCCAGCAGCTCGCGGACCGCGCCGTCCATGGCCGCGACGTCCAGTTGCGGGTCGACCCACCACGAGAACGTGCGGGTCAGCGGGTCGTGGCCCGTCCGGGCGTCCGCCACGCGGTACCGGTACGCGCGGGAGAGCGCCGAGAACCGCGCGTCGAAGCCCGGCGGCGCCTGCGCCACGCTCTGCACGACCACCGCGCCCACCACGGGCTCCCAGCCCCGGTCGGCGCGGTCCTTGCCGAGCACGCGGTTCAGGGCGCCGTTGAGCCGCCGGGCCAGCACCGGGTCCACGGGCCCCCGTGCGTCGGACGCCGCAACCGGTCCTGTCGTGGCTGCCGTGGCTGCCGTGGCGGAAGCGTGCGCGGGGTCCGGGGACGCCGGCAGCGCTCCGGCGACGCGGCCCGTTCCCCTGCTCCGCGTCACCCGTTCCCATGCCTCGCGGGGCACGTCCACGTGCACGGTCTGGCTCCGGGCGTGGACGCCCGTGTCGGTCCGCCCGGCCACCACGGTGGGGCAGCGCACCCGGAAGACCAGGCAGAGCGCGTCCTCCACGGCCTCCTGGACGCTGGGCAGCCCGGGCTGGCGGGCCCAGCCGCGGAACGGCGCGCCGTCGTAGGCCAGGTCGATCCGCAGCCGCACGCACGGGTCCTGCTCGGGCATCCTCACTCCTCCTCGGATACGACGACGCCGCCGCAGGCAACCTGCGGCGGCGTCGTTCCGGCCGTCCCCTCGCGGGGAGATCCCTCGACTACTCGGAGATCTTCTGGGCGGCGGCTCCACCGGCCGGCTGGAAGCCGGCGGCCTCGGCGTTGGCCGGGGAGTCGAACCAGATCTCGGCGGTGGTACCGGAGTACCAGCGCGAACCGGGCACGTGGTACTTCATGGAGTTGCGGTTGCCCTTGACGGCGAAGCCCTCGGGGGCCTCACCGGACTCGAGCGGTGCGTGCGAACCCGGGAACTCGGCGTCCTGGTTCTCCGCGGCGACCTCGGCGGCCTCCTCGGAGCCCACGGCGGGAGCCTGCTCGTCGGCCGGGATCTCCTTCTCCTGCACGTCCGCGGTGGTGGAACCGGCGGGGGTGTCCACGGGAGCGACGGGAGCCGGGGCGGCCTTGGCGGTGGCGCGCTCGGCCTCGGACACGGTGGCCTTGGAGGCGACCGGCTCCATGACCAGCTCGATCACGGCCATGGGGGCGTTGTCGCCCTTGCGGTTGCCGATCTTGGTGATGCGGGTGTAGCCACCCTCGCGGCCGTCCATGGCCGGTGCGATGCTCGTGAAGAGCTCGTGCACCACGGACTTGTCGGTCAGCTGGCGCATCACGCGGCGACGGGAGGCCAGGTCACCGCGCTTGGCGAAGGTGATCAGGCGCTCGGCCACGGGACGCAGGCGCTTGGCCTTGGTCACGGTGGTGGTGATGCGCTTGTGCTCGAACAGCTGCTGGGACATGTTCGAGAGGATCATGCGCTCGTGGGTCGGCCCGGCGCCGAGACGGGGTCCCTTGGTAGGGGTAGGCATATCAGGTCTCCTGGTGATCGGGCCCGCGCGGTAGGCTCAGCCGCCGCGGGGCACGGAAAGTGGTGTGGGCGTCAGTCGAGGTCGACGTCGAACGGGTTGTTGTTGTCGTCCTCGTCCTCGAGGGACGCCGCGTGGGCGGCGAGGTCGTAGCCCGGAGGGGAATCCTTCAGGGCCAGACCGAGCTCGCCGAGCTTGTCCTTGACCTCGTCGATGGACTTCGCACCGAAGTTGCGGATGTCCATGAGGTCCGCCTCGGAACGGCCCACGAGCTCACCCACGCTGTGGATGCCCTCGCGCTTGAGGCAGTTGTAGGACCGCACCGACAGCTCGAGATCCTCGATGGGCAGCGCCATGTCCGCGGCGGCGGCCGCGTCCGTGGGCGACGGCCCGATCTCGATGCCCTCGGCGGAGGAGTTCAGCTCGCGGGCGAGCCCGAACAGCTCCACCAGGGTGGTGCCGGCAGAGGCCACCGCGTCACGCGGGGAGATGGCCTCCTTGGTCTCCACGTCCAGGATGAGCTTGTCGAAGTCGGTGCGCTGCTCGACACGGGTGGCCTCCACGCGGAAGGTCACCTTGAGCACCGGGGAGTAGATCGAGTCCACGGGGATCCGACCGACCTCCGCGTCACCGGACTTGTTCTGGGACGCCGAGACGTAGCCGCGGCCGCGCTCGATGGTCAGCTCGATCTCGAGCTGGCCCTTCGAGTTCAGCGTGGCGATGTGCAGCTCGGGGTTGTGGACCTCCACCCCGGCCGGGGCCGAGATGTCAGCCGCGGTGACCTCACCCGGGCCCTGCTTGCGCAGCCACGCCGTGACGGGCTCGTCCTCCTCGGAGGACAGGGAGAGCTTCTTGATGTTCAGGATGAGCTCGGTGACGTCCTCCTTGACGCCCTCCACGGTGGAGAACTCGTGCAGCACGCCGTCGATGCGGATGCTGGTCACGGAGGCCCCGGGGATGGAGGACAGGAGCGTGCGACGCAGGGAGTTACCGAGGGTGTACCCGAAACCCGGCTCGAGGGGTTCGATCACGAACCGGGAGCGGTTCTCGGCCACAGCCTCTTCCGTGAGGGTGGGGCGCTGTGCGATGAGCACTGATGTTTCCTTTCAGCGTGCCTCCGCCATATGACGCACGCAGGTGGTGGAAAACAAAATGGGTGGATGCCGCGGTGAGCAGGCGAGGTCACCGCGTCGATGCGTGGTCACCGGGCTCGTGAGAGCCCGGTGACCACGCGACACGAGTCAGACGCGGCGGCGCTTCGGGGGACGGCAGCCGTTGTGCGCGGACGGGGTCACGTCCTGGATGGAGCCGACCTCCAGCCCGGTGGCCTGCAGGGCGCGGATCGCGGTCTCGCGCCCCGAGCCCGGTCCCTTGACGAACACATCCACCTTGCGCATTCCGTGCTCCTGGGCGCCCTTGGCTGCGGCCTCTGCGGCCTGCTGCGCGGCGAACGGAGTGGACTTGCGCGAGCCCTTGAAGCCCATGCCGCCGGCCGAGGCCCACGACAGGACCGCACCCGAGGGGTCGGTGATGGACACGATGGTGTTGTTGAACGTGGACTTGATGTGAGCCTGTCCCTGGGTCACATTCTTGTTCACCTTGCGACGCGGCTTGCGAGCGGCCGTCGCGCGAGTTTTCTGGGCCATGGATTCTCCTACAAAGATCTTCGACGTCGGTCAGCCGCCCACCGGACGGCGGCCGCGATTACTTCTTCTTACCGGCGACCGTGCGCTTGGGACCCTTGCGGGTGCGGGCGTTGGTCTTGGTGCGCTGGCCGTGGACGGGCAGACCCCGACGGTGACGCAGGCCCTGGTAGCTGCCGATCTCGACCTTGCGGCGGATGTCGGCGGCCACCTCACGGCGAAGATCGCCTTCGACCTTGTAGTTGCCTTCGATGTAGTCGCGCAGCTCCACGAGCTGCGGATCGGTGAGATCCTTGACGCGCACGTCCCCGGAGATGCCCGTGGCTTCCAGGGTTTCGAGTGCGCGGGTACGGCCCACGCCGTAGATGTAGGTCAGCGCAACTTCCAGCCGCTTTTCACGGGGAAGGTCGACGCCTGCGAGACGAGCCATAGTGGCGGTTCTCCTTGATGTTCCGGAGGTCTTGAACACCGCGTCCCGATCGGTTCACGATCGGTCTCCGGCCTCCGTGCCGGGGGTTGCCGCGCCCTGGGGCGGCGGCTGCGGTGTCCGTTCTTGTCAATCCACTTGCGTGGGCGGGAGCGTTCCCGTCAGCCCTGGCGCTGCTTGTGCCGGGGGTTCTCGCAGATCACCATGACCCGGCCGTTGCGGCGGATCACCTTGCACTTGTCGCAGATCTGCTTGACGCTCGGTTGGACCTTCATCGCATTCCTTCGCGTACTAGTAATGGCGTATGCACTGTGGCCCCGGAGCGCGCAGGTGTCCCTGGCGCGGCGGTGGCCGCGGATGCTACTTGTAGCGGTAGACGATCCGGCCTCGGGAGAGGTCATAGGGGCTGAGCTCCACCACAACGCGGTCCTCGGGGAGGATCCGGATGTAGTGCTGGCGCATCTTGCCCGAGATGTGGGCGAGCACCTTGTGACCGTTGGTCAGCTCAACACGGAACGACGCATTGGGCAGTGCCTCGACCACAGTGCCTTCAATCTCGATGACTCCGTCTTTCTTGGCCATATCCTCCGCTAACTTCTCGAGGGGTCCGGGTGTCTATCCGGACGGCGGTGCTCCGATCCAGCCCACCAGATGAACAACCCCGCACTGCACGCGGCAGCGGGGGTCGGGGTTCTGGGCACGGCTCGACCTGCGAGCACAAACAACCAACGGACGACACTACGCCTTTCCGGTGGTTTCCGCAAGGCACGACGCCGCCGCGCCCGGCTCCAGGCGGCGCGCCGCTCCCGCGCGGTGGACCGCTCAGGCCTCCGTGGCCAGCTGGCCGCAGGCGCCGTCGATGTCCGAGCCCCGGGTGTCCCGCACCGTGGTGGGGATGCCGTGGGCGCGCAGCCGCTCCACGAAGTTCTGCTCCACCCCGGGCCGCGAGGCGGTCCACTTGGAGCCGGGCGTGGGGTTGAGCGGGATGGGGTTCACGTGCACCCATCCCCCACCCCGCTTGTTGAGCTTCTCCCCCAGCAGGTCCGCGCGCCAGCCCTGGTCGTTGATGTCGCGGATCAGCGCGTACTCGATGGACACGCGGCGGCCCGTGGCGTCGTAGTAGTCGCGGGCGGCGTCGAGCGCCTCGTCCACCTTCCACCGGGTGTTGATGGGGATCAGCTCGTCCCGCAGCTCGTCGTCGGGGGCGTGCAGGGACAGCGCGAGCGTGATGGGCAGCTTCTCGAGGGTGAACTTGCGGATGCCGGGCACCAGGCCCACCGTGGACATCGTGAGCCCGCGGGCGGAGATGCCCAGGCCCTCGGGCGACGGGTCGATGATCCGGTGCACCGCACCCATGGTGGCCTTGTAGTTCGCGAGCGCCTCGCCCATGCCCATGAACACGATGTTGGACACCCGCTGCGGCGCCTCCTCCGGGTCCCCCACCGCACCGTCACGCAGTGCGCGCACGCCCTGCACCACCTGGTCCACGATCTCCGCCGCGGACAGGTTGCGGGTGAGCCCCGACTGGCCGGTCGCGCAGAAGGGGCAGTTCATGCCGCAGCCGGCCTGCGAGGAGATGCACATGGTCACGCGCTTGTCGTAGCGCATCAGCACGGACTCCACCATGGCGTTGTCGAAGAGCCGGTGCACGGACTTGACGGTCATCCCCTCGTCCGCGCGCAGCTGCCGGACGGTCTTGAGCAGCGGCGGCATGGCCTTGGCCACGAGCTCCTCCCGCTGCCCCGCGGGAAGGTCCGTCATGGCGGCGGGATCGGCCTCGAAGCGCTCGAAGTAGTGCTTGGACAGCTGCGACGCCCGGAACGCCGGGTAGCCGGCCGCCCGCAGGAACTCCTTGCGCCCGGCCATGTCGAAGTCCGCCAGGTGCAGCGGCGGCTTGCCCCGGCGGGCGGGCTTGAACACCAGCTGGCCGGTCTCGGGCCTCGGTGTGATCTCCACGGGTGTCGTGGTCATGGCTGTCCTCTTCCGTGTCGGTGTCCGGGTGTCCGGGTGTCCGGGTGTCCGGGTGTCCGGGTGTCCGGGTGTCCGGGTGTCCGGGTGTCCGGGGTCAGGATCCCGGGATCGGGACCGGGTGGATCCCGAGCGGCTCGAGTCCGGAGGCTCCGCCGTCCTCGGCCGTGAGCACCCACACGCCCCGGCTGTGCAGGCACACGCTGTGCTCCCACTGGCTCGCCCGGGAGCCGTCCACGGTCACGACCGTCCAGTCGTCGGCGAGCACGCTGGTCTCGATGCCGCCGCGCACGAGCATGGGCTCGATGGCCAGTGCCGTGCCGGGAACCAGCTTGGGACCGCGGTGCTTGATCGCGAAGTTTGGCACGTCCGGGGCCATGTGCATCTCGGTGCCGATGCCGTGGCCCACGTAGTCCTCGAGGATCCCGAGGCGCCCACCCACGGTCCCGCGCACGTGGTTCTCCACCGCGAGACCGATGTCGCCCACGTGCGTGCCCGTGGCCATGGCGGCGATGCCGCGCCACATGGCGGCCCGTGTGACGTCCGAGAGCTCCTGGTCCGCGGGGTCCTGGGACTCGCCCACGAGCACCGTGCGGGCGGAGTCCCCGTGCCAGCCGGCCACCACGGCCCCGCCGTCGATCGAGACGATGTCCCCGTCGCGCAGCTCCCGCTCCCCCGGGATGCCGTGGACCACCTCCTCGTTGACGGAGGTGCACACCGTGGCCGGGTAGCCGTAGTAGCCCAGGAAGTTGGACTCCGCCCCGTACTCGTCCAGCACCGCGCGGAAGGCGCGGTCGAGGTCCGCGGTGGTGGCCCCGGGCACGGCCGCGGCCACCGCGGCGTCGAGCGCGCGGGACGTCACGACGCCCGCCCGGGCCATGGCGGCCAGCTCGGCGTCGGACTTGAGTTGGATCTTGCGGCGTCCCAGCACGGTGCTCGGGTCCTCCCTGGATGCGTCCCGCTCGCTGCGGGTGTCGATGGTGGAGCCCCCGGGCCCGTGCTGTGCACCGGCCCGGGGGCCCTCTCGTGGTCTCGTGCCGCCCTGACGGTCCCGTGCGGGAGCCGTCGCAGCGGCGGGCGGGCTCAGCGCTCGAGCGCCGCCATGATGCGTTCGGTGACGTGGTCGATGCTGCCCAGCCCGTCCACGCGCACCACGATGCCGCGGTCCTCGTAGACGCCCACCACCGGGGCGGTCTGCTCGTCGTAGACGTCCAGACGGTGGCGGATCACGTCCTCGGTGTCGTCCGTGCGGCCCTGCTCCTGGGCCCGGCCCAGCAGCCGGGACACGAGCTCGTCGTTGTCCGCGGTCAGCAGCAGCACCACGTCGAGGCCCACGCCGTTCGCCTCGAGGATCCGGTCGAGCTCCTCGACCTGCGCCACGGTGCGGGGGTAGCCGTCGAGCAGGAACCCTCCGGAGACGTCCTCGTGCGAGAGCCGGTCCCGCACCATCTCGTTGGTCACGGAGTCCGGCACGAGGTTGCCCGCGTCCGTGTAGCGCTGCGCCTCACGGCCCAGTTCGGTCTGGTCCTTGATGTTCGCTCGGAAGATGTCCCCGGTGGAGATGGCGGGCACGCCCAGTCGCTCGGAGATCCGGGCGGCTTGCGTGCCCTTGCCTGCACCTGGCGGTCCGATGATCAACATGCGGGTCATGATCTCTCCTTGCGTGAGCGGGTACGTGCTGCCACTCTACCGGGGCGCCCGGACGCGCTCGACGTGACCGGGCGGCGTCGTCACCCGCCAGAGGCACCCTGACGACGACGCCGCGGCGCGGCTCAGGCGCGCAGCAGGCCCTCGTAGTGGCGCTGCTGCAGCTGGGCGTCGATCTGCTTGACCGTGTCCAGGCCCACGCCCACCATGATCAGCAGGGACGGACCGCCGAACGGGAAGTTCTGGTTCGCGCCGAAGGCCACGAGCGCGATCAGCGGGATCATGGACAGGATGCCCAGGTACAGCGCGCCCGGCAGGGTGATGCGCGAGAGCACGTAGCGCAGGTAGTTCTCTGTGGGACGGCCCGCGCGGACCCCCGGGATGAAGCCGCCGTAGCGCTTCATGTTGTTGGAGACCTCCTCCGGGTTGAACGTGATGGACACGTAGAAGTACGTGAACGCCACGATCAGCAGGAAGTAGACCGTCATGTACACGGGGTGGTCGCCGCGGGCCAGGTACGTGTTGATCCAGTTGACCCACCCGGGCACGGGGCTGCCGTCGTCGGGCATGGCGAACTGGGCCAGCATGGTGGGCAGCATGAGCATGGAGGACGCGAAGATGATGGGGATCACGCCGGCCATGTTGACCTTCAGCGGGATGTAGGTGCTGGTGCCGCCGATCGTGCGGCGCCCCACCATGCGCTTGGCGTACTGCACCGGGATCCGGCGCTGGGACTGTTCCACGAACACCACGCACGTGATGACCACCAGCCCGATCGCGCACACGCCCAGGAAGATCCCCCAGCCGCGGGTGCGCAGGATCTCACCGAGCGCGGACGGGAAGGTCGCGGCGATCGAGGTGAAAATCAGCAGGGACATGCCGTTGCCCACGCCGCGGTCCGTGATGCGCTCACCGAGCCACATGATCACGGTGGTGCCGGCCGTCATGGTGATGATCATGACCACCAGCACGAACAGGGAGTCGTCCGGGATCACCGGTAGCGGGCAGTTGCCCAGCAGGTTCCCGGAGCGCGCCAGCGAGATCACCGTGGTGGCGTTGAGCGCGGCCAGGCCGATGGTGAGGTAGCGGGTGTACTGCGTGAGCTTGGTCTGCCCCTGGGCGCCCTCCTCGTGCAGCTCCTGGAAGCGCGGGATGACCACGCGCAGCAGTTGCACGATGATGCTCGCCGTGATGTAGGGCATCACACCGAGGGCGAAGACCGACAGCTGCAGCAGGGCGCCGCCGCTGAACAGGTTGACCAGGTCGTACGCGCCGCCCGTGGTGTTGCCCATCGCCAGGCACTGCTGGACGTTGCCGTAGTCCACCCCCGGCGCGGGGATGAAAGTCCCCAGCCGGTAGATCACGATGATCCCGAGCGTGAACAGCAGCTTGTTGCGCAGCTCCGGCGTGGTGAACGCCCGCGCGAAAGCACTGAGCACTGGTCCTCCTCCAAAAACGTGGTGGCCCGGGAGGTCCCGGCCCCGGGCAAGTCTAGCGAAGGATGCGCGGCAGCCCTGTGGCCCGCCGCAGAGGCATCCCGGGAAAGCAGTGGGCCCCGCGCCGTCGAGACGGCACGGGGCCCACTCCAGTTCAGGGACTCACCCTACAACCGGATGCTGGAAACGGGTCACGCGTTCTGCGTGGAACCGCCGGCCGCGGAGATCTTCTCGGCCGCGGAGGCCGAGAACTTGTCCGCGGTGATGTTCAGGGCCACGGAGATCTCCCCGCTGCCCAGCACCTTCACCGGCTGGTTCTTGCGCACTGCGCCCTTGGACACGAGGTCCGCGACGGTGACGGTGCCACCCTCGGGGAACAGCTCCGCGAGACGGTCCAGGTTGACGACCTGGTACTCCACGCGGAACGGGTTCTTGAACCCGCGCAGCTTCGGCAGACGCATGTGCAGCGGCAGCTGCCCGCCCGCGAAGCCGGCCTTGACCTGGTAGCGCGCCTTGGTGCCCTTGGTACCGCGACCCGCCGTCTTGCCCTTGGAGGCCTCACCGCGGCCAAGACGGGTCTTGGCCTGGTGCGATCCGGGGGCCGGACGCAGGTGGTGAACCTTCAGAGCGTGGCGCTTGTTCTGGGTGTTCTCAGCCATGCTCAAGCCTCCTCAACCTCAACGAGATGGGTCACCGTGTTGATCATGCCCACGGTGGCCGCATCGGCCTTGCGCTCCACGACCTGGCCGGGGCGCTTGAGACCCAGCGAACGCAGCGTGTCGCGCATGTTCTGCTTCTGACCGACCACGGAACGGACCTGCTTGACACGCAGGGTCGCGCCGGTGGCCTGGATGCGCTTTCCGTTCATCAGGCACCTGCCTTCTGGATGTCACGCAGCAACGGCGCCGGGACGACCTCGTCCATGGGCAGGCCACGGCGGGCCGCCACGGACGCGGGCTCCTCAAGCTCACGCAGCGCCTGGATGGTCGCGTGCACGATGTTGATCTGGTTGGACGAGCCGAGCGACTTGGACAGCACGTCGTGGATGCCGGCGCACTCGAGCACCGCACGCACCGGACCGCCGGCGATCACACCGGTACCCGGGGTGGCGGGACGGAGCATGACGACGCCGGCCGCGGCCTCACCCTGCACGCGGTGCGGGATGGTGCGGTCCTCCACACGCGGGACGCGGAAGAAGTTCTTCTTCGCCTCCTCGACGCCCTTGGAGATGGCCGCGGGAACTTCCTTGGCCTTGCCGTAGCCCACGCCCACCATGCCGTTGCCGTCGCCGACGACCACGAGAGCGGTGAAGCTGAAGCGACGACCGCCCTTCACGACCTTCGACACGCGGTTGATGGTGACGACGCGCTCGAGGAACTTGTCCTTCTCCTCGTCACGCCCGCCACGACCACCACGGCCGCCGCGGTCGTTGCGCGAACCGCGCTCGTTCCGGCCACCGCGCTCATTGCGACCGCCGCGGGCACCGCGGTTGTCGTCGGAACCACGCTGCGAGGCGTTCGCCCCGGCAGTCTCGTTGGAACCGTTGGTGGCTTCGCTCACCTGAGTTTCCTTCTCGTTCTTCTGCTCGCTCACAGCGCCAGACCTCCTTCACGGGCACCCTCGGCCACCGCGGCCACACGGCCGTGGTACTTGTTGCCGCCGCGGTCGAACACGACGGTCTCGATCCCCGCGGCCTTGGCGCGCTCGGCGATCAGCTCACCGATGCGCTTGGCCTTGGCGGTCTTGTCGTCGGACGACGCACGCAGGTCGTTCTCCATGGTGGACGCGGAGACCAGGGTGGAGCCCTTGTCGTCGTCGATCACCTGGGCGACCATGTGGCGGGTGGAACGCGTGACCACCAGACGGGGGCGCAGCGCGGTTCCGGCGATGTGCTTGCGGACGCGACGGTGACGCCGCGCGCGCTGGGCAGCCTTCGACTTTCCCTTGATTACGAGAGCCATGATTACTTACCAGCCTTTCCGGCCTTGCGGCGGATCTGCTCGCCCGCGTAGCGGACACCCTTGCCCTTGTAGGGATCGGGCAGACGCAGGGAGCGGATCTTCGCGGCGACCTGGCCAACCTGCTGCTTGTCGATACCGGAAACGGTGACCTTGTTGTTCCCCTCGACGGACAGCGTGATGCCGTCCGGCGCGGAGAAGGGAACCGGGTGGCTGTAGCCCAGAGCGAACTCCAGGTCGGCCCCCTTGGCCTGCACGCGGTAACCCGTGCCCACGATCTCCAGCTGCTTGGTGTATCCCTCGGACACACCCTGGATCATGTTGGCGATCAGGGAACGCGTGAGACCGTGCAAGGAGCGGGACTCGCGCTCGTCGTTGGGGCGGGACACCTGAACGGTGCCGTCCTCCACGACCACCGTGATGGGTGCCGAAACAGTGTGGGTCAGCGTGCCCTTGGGGCCCTTGACCGACACCGCGGAACCGTCCACGGAAACCTCCACACCGGCGGGCACAGAGATCGGGAGACGTCCAATACGTGACATGTCTTCTTCCTTTCTTCTTCTGTGCTACCGGTTACCAGACGTACGCGAGGACTTCCCCGCCCACGCCCTTCTTGCCGGCCTGCTTGTCAGTGAGCAGTCCAGAGGACGTGGAGAGGATCGCGATGCCGAGGCCGCCGAACACCCGGGGGAGGTTCGTGGACTTCGCGTACACGCGCAGGCCCGGCTTGGAGATGCGGCGCACACCAGCAATCGAGCGCTCACGGTTGGACCCGAACTTCAGCGACAGGGTCAGCGTCTTGCCGACCCGCGCGGGCTCCTCGGACCAGTCCGCGATGTAGCCCTCGGCCTTGAGGATCTCCGCGATCCGAGCCTTCAGCTTGGAGTACGGCATGCTCACGGTGTCGTGGTAGGCGGAGTTCGCGTTGCGCAGACGCGTCAGCATGTCTGCGACGGGATCTGTCATTGTCATGTGGGCTTCAGCCCTTCCTCGCCACGGTTTCCCTGCCGGTTGCAGCCCGCAGGGACCTTCTGGCGTCGATGGAATTAGTTGGTCTTGAACGGGAAGCCGAGCGCCTTGAGCAGCGCACGACCCTCGTCGTCGGTCTTGGCGGACGTGACCACGGTGATGTCCATGCCACGCACGCGGTCGATCTTGTCCTGATCGATCTCGTGGAACATGGACTGCTCCGTCAGACCGAAGGTGTAGTTGCCGTTGCCGTCGAAGTGACGGTCGGACAGCCCACGGAAGTCACGGATGCGCGGCAGCGCGAGCGTGACCAGGCGGTCCAGGAACTCCCACATGCGGTCGCCGCGCATGGTGACGTGCGCGCCGATCGGCATGCCCTCACGCAGCTTGAACTGCGCGATGGACTTCTTGGCACGGTTGATCACGGGCTTCTGGCCGGTGATGGCGGTGAGGTCCTTGATGGCGTTGTCCACCAGCTTGGAGTCCTTGGCCGCCTCGCCCAGACCCATGTTGACCACGACCTTGACCACGCGCGGCATCTCCATGACGTTCGCGTAGCCGAACTGCTCCTGAAGCGCCGGAGCAACGGTCTCCTGGTACTTGGTCTTGAACCGGGGGGTGAACTTGGTTTCGGTCGTTTCGCTCATCACAGATCCTTGCCGGTGCTCTTGGACACGCGAACGCGGACGGTCTTCTGCTTGCCGTCGCGCTCCACGGTCTCGGTGCGGTAGCCCACACGGGTCGGCTTGCCGGTCTCCGGGTCCACGAGCATCACGTTGGAGATGTGGATGGGAGCCTCGGACTTGACGAGGCCGCCGGCTTCGCCCTGGGCGTTGGCGCGCTTGTGCTTGGTCACGACGTTCACACCCTCGACCACCACGCGGGAGGTCTCGGTGATCACGCGCAGTACCTTGCCCTGCTCGCCCTTGTTCTTGCCGGTGATGACCTGCACGAGGTCGCCGGTCTTGATCTTGAATTTAGCCATGTCAGAGCACCTCCGGAGCCAGCGAGACGATCTTCATGAACTTCTTGTCGCGCAGCTCGCGGCCCACGGGGCCGAAGATGCGCGTGCCGCGGGGGTCCCCGTCGTTCTTCAAGATCACTGCGGCGTTCTCGTCGAAACGGATGTAGGAACCGTCGGGACGGCGCCTCTGCTTCTTGGTACGGACCACAACCGCCTTGACCACGTCGCCCTTCTTGACGTTGCCGCCGGGGATGGCGTCCTTGACGGTGGCGACGATGACGTCACCAATGCCTGCGTAACGGCGTCCGGATCCACCGAGCACACGGATGGTGAGAATTTCCTTCGCACCCGTGTTGTCGGCAACCCGCAGCCGCGATTCCTGCTGAATCACTGAATACTCCTGTCGTCGCGCCGGTTCTCATCCAAACCTGCTGAATGTCGAGCCTTGCGGAACGGTGGTCGTGTGAACGCTCCCCGCCACGGTGTCCCCCGAGGCCGTAGGAGGGGCCCGGGGCGCTGCGCGGAGTTTGCACGCGGTGATCGCACATGTGGGCGAGGGATCTCGCCGAGCTGCCCTGCCCGGATCCGGTGCTGAGCGCAGAATCAACGGGCAAGTTCTCGCAGCGTTCGCACCGAGCGGGTGCGGCGCCTTCCGCGGCGGACCGCGGGACTTGCCGCCAACGGGCACGCACCTCGAGGGCGCGGCGTTGGTCGTGGATTCTGACTCAGCAGGGTCGAAGCCAGAAGGGCACACGTGTGACGACACGCGTACCGGCCTAATCTACCGCATGCAGGGGGCGAACTCCAATCAGCCGGGGCCCTCCCCCGGAACGGGCTCAGCCCCCACCCGGCAGTGCCGGACGGGGGCTGAGAAACGATCTCGCGGAAAGGACCTACTTGGCCTTCTCGACGATCTCCACGACCCGCCAGTTCTTGTTGGCGGACAGCGGACGGGTCTCGACGATGCGTACGAGGTCCCCCACGCCGCAGGAGTTCTCCTCGTCGTGGGCCTTCACGCGCTTGGACTTGCGCAGGACCTTGCCGTAGAGCGCGTGCTTGACGCGGTCCTCGACCTGGACCACCACGGTCTTGTCCATCTTGTCGGAGACCACGTAGCCCTGGCGGGACTTGCGGTCACCGCGCTCGGCCGCGGCCGTTTCGTTGTTGACCTGCTCGCTCACTTGGCATCATCCTCAGACTTGGCAGCCTTCTTCGAGGCCTTCTTCTCGGTCTTCGCGGCAGCCGGCGCCACGTCCTCGCGGATGCCGAGCTCGCGCTCGCGCAGGACGGTGTAGATCCGGGCGATGTCGCGCTTGACGGACTTCAGCCGGGTGTTGCTCTCGAGCTGACCGGTCGCAGCCTGGAAGCGCAGGTTGAACAGCTCTTCCTTGGACTTGCGCAGCTGGTCGGTGAGGGCACCGGTGTCAAGAGCCGCAAGGTTGTCCATGTTCAGATCCTTGGATCCAATAGCCATTGATCATTCACCGCCTTCGCGACGCACGATGCGTGCCTTCATCGGGAGCTTGTGGATTGCCAGGCGCAGGGCCTCACGGGCCACGTCCTCGCTCACGCCCGAGATCTCGAACATGACGCGTCCGGGCTTGACGTTGGCGATCCACCACTCGGGGGAACCCTTACCGGAACCCATGCGGGTCTCGGCGGGCTTCTTGGTCAGGGGACGGTCCGGGTAGATGTTGATCCAGACCTTGCCGCCACGCTTGATGTGGCGGGTCATGGCGATACGCGCGGCCTCGATCTGACGGTTCGTGACGTACGCCGGGCTCATCGCCTGGATGCCCCACTCGCCGAACGTGACCTGGGTTCCGCCCTTGGCCTGACCGCGACGACGCGGGTGGTGCTGCTTGCGGAACTTCACACGACGTGGGATAAGCATTACTTACCACCCTCTGCGTTGTTGGCCTCCGCAGCGCTGTTCTGCTGGGGGGCGGCGGCGGAGTCGCGCTCACGGCGCCCGCCACGGTCGTTACGGTCATTCGGGCGACGACGACGCTCGCCACCGCCACCGCCGCGACGGTCGTTGCGACCCCGCGAGGAGGGAGCAGCGGCCTGCTGGGCAGCGAGTTCCTTGTCGGTCAGGTCGCCCTTGTAGATCCAGACCTTCACGCCGATGCGGCCGAAGGTGGTCTTCGCCTCGAAGAAGCCGTAGTCGATGTTCGCGCGCAGGGTGTGCAGGGGCACACGGCCTTCGCGGTAGAACTCCGAGCGGGACATCTCGGCGCCGCCCAGACGGCCGGCGCACTGGATGCGGATGCCCTTGGCGCCCGCGCGCTGCGCGGACTGGATGGCCTTCTTCATGGCGCGGCGGAACGCGACACGGGAGGCCAGCTGCTCGGCCACGCCCTGCGCGACGAGCTGGGCGTCGATCTCCGGGTTCTTGACCTCGAGGATGTTGAGCTGGATCTGCTTGCCGGTGAGCTTCTCGAGCTCGCCGCGGATGCGGTCCGCCTCGGCACCGCGGCGGCCGATCACGATGCCCGGACGTGCCGTGTGGATGTCCACGCGGACGCGGTCACGGGTGCGCTCGATCTCGACCTTGGAGATCCCGGCGCGGTCCATGCCCTTGGACATGAGCTCGCGGATCTTGACGTCCTCGCGGATGTAGTCCTTGTAGCGCTGACCCGGCTGGTTGGAGTCGGCGTACCAGTGCGAGACGTGGTCGGTGGTGATGCCCAGACGGAATCCGTTGGGGTTGATTTTCTGTCCCACTTAGCGGACCTCCTCCTTCTCCGGGGTCGCCACGACCACGGTCACGTGGCTCGTGCGCTTGTTGATGCGGAACGCACGGCCCTGGGCACGCGGCTGGAACCGCTTCATGGTGGGTCCCTCGTCCACGAAGGCCGCGGAGACCACGAGGTCTTCCGGCTTGAACGCGAGTCCCTCGCGGTCGGCCTTCTGCCGGGCGTTGGCCACGGCGGATTCGAGAACCTTGAACACCGGCTCGGAAGCTGCCTGGGGGGCAAACTTCAGAATCGCCAATGCCTCATTCGCCTGCTGGCCACGAATCAGGTTGACGACGCGCCGGGCCTTCATAGGCGTCACGCGGATGTAGCGCGCAGATGCCTTGGCTTCCATTGCTTTCCTTCTCTCGTCTTGTCGAAGAAGTGCAGCGTTGCGACCGCGAGGGTCAGCGACGCTTGCCCTTCTTGTCGTCCTTCACATGGCCGCGGAACGTGCGGGTGGGCGCGAACTCGCCGAGCTTGTGCCCGACCATCGACTCCGTGATGAAGACCGGAACGTGCTTGCGTCCGTCGTGCACGGCGATCGTGTGGCCGAGCATGTCGGGGATGATCATCGAGCGGCGGGACCACGTCTTGATGACGTTCTTGGTGCCCTTCTCGTTCTCCTTGGCGACCTTCACGAAGAGGTGCTGATCAACGAAAGGGCCCTTTTTGAGACTGCGTGGCATGGTTCAGGCTCCTTAGCGCTTGTTCTTGCCGGTACGACGGCGACGCACGATGAGCTTGTCGCTTTCCTTGTTGGGGCGACGGGTGCGTCCCTCGGGCTTGCCGTTGGGGTTGACCGGGTGGCGACCACCGGAGGTCTTGCCCTCGCCACCGCCGTGGGGGTGGTCCACGGGGTTCATGACGACGCCGCGCACGGTCGGGCGGACGCCCTTCCAGCGGTTGCGGCCGGCCTTGCCCCAGTTGATGTTCGACTGCTCGGCGTTGCCGACCTCGCCGATGGTCGCGCGGCAGCGCACGTCCACGTTGCGGATCTCACCGGAGGGCAGGCGCAGCTGGCCGTACTTGCCCTCACGGGCGACGAGCTGCACGGAGGCACCTGCGGAGCGGGCGAGCTTGGCTCCCCCACCCGGACGCAGCTCCACCGCGTGCAGGACGGTGCCCACCGGGATGTTGCGCAGCGGCAGGTTGTTGCCGGGCTTGATGTCCGCGTTGGGGCCGGACTCCACCACGTCACCCTGCTGGAGACGGTTCGGCGCGATGATGTAGCGCTTGGTGCCGTCCACGTAGTGCAGCAGGGCGATGCGGGCGGTGCGGTTGGGGTCGTACTCGATGTGAGCGACCTTCGCGTCCACGCCGTCCTTGTCGTGACGACGGAAGTCGATCACGCGGTACTGGCGCTTGTGCCCACCGCCCTTGTGGCGGGTGGTGATGCGGCCGGTGTTGTTGCGGCCGCCCTTCTTGGGCAGGGGACGCACCAGCGACTTCTCGGGCGTGGTGCGCGTGATTTCTACGAAGTCCGCAACCGACGAGCCACGACGGCCCGGGGTTGTCGGCTTGTGCTTACGGATAGCCATGATTTGAGTTCCTCGTTAAAGTGGTCTCCGCTCAGGAGAGCGGACCGCCGAAGATGTCGATGGAGCCTTCCCGGAGGGACACGACGGCACGCTTGGTTGCCTTCCGCTGTCCCCAGCCGAAGCGAGTGCGCTTGCGCTTGCCGGGACGGTTGAGGGTGTTCACGGACGCGACCTTGACACCGAAGATGTGCTCGATCGCGTACTTGATCTCGGTCTTGTTCGCGGAGGGGTCCACCTGGAAGGTGTACTTGCCCTCGTCGATCAGGCCGTAGGACTTCTCGGAGACCACGGGACGGATGATGACGTCGCGCGGGTCCTTGTTATAGATAACGCTCACTTGGCGTCCTCCTGCTTGCTACCGGACGCGGCTGCGACGAACGACTCGTAGGCGGCCTTGGTGAAGACCACGTCGTCCGAGACGAGCACGTCGTACGTGTTGAGCTGGTCCGCGTACACCGCGTGCACGTTCACCAGGTTGCGCACGGACAGCGCGGCGTTGTCCTCGCCGCGGCCCAGCACGACCAGCAGGTTCTTGCGTTCGGAGATGGAGCGCAGCGCCTGCTTGGCGGCCTTGGTGGACGGCTCGGCGCCGCCCAGCTCGGCGACCACGTGGATGCGGCCGTTGCGGGCCCGGTCGGAGAGGGCACCGCGCAGTGCGGCGGCCTTCATCTTCTTGGGGGTCCGCTGCGAGTAGTCGCGCGGCGTGGGGCCGTGCACCACGCCACCACCGGTCATGTGCGGGGCGCGGATGGAGCCCTGACGAGCCCGGCCGGTGCCCTTCTGCTTGAACGGCTTGCGGCCGGCGCCGGAGACCTCTGCGCGGGTCTTGGTCTTGTGCGTGCCCTGACGGGCAGCGGCCAGCTGGGCGACGACGACCTGGTGCAGCAGCGCCACGTTGGTCTGTGCGTCGAAGATCTCAGCGGGCAGCTCGACGTTGACGGTTTCAGTTGCCATGGGTATCAAGCTCCCTTCACGGTGGAACGGACGAGGACGACCGATCCCTTGGGGCCCGGCAGGGCGCCCTTGATGAGCAGCAGGGAGTTCTCGGCGTCAACGGCGTGCACGGTCAGGTTCATGGTGGTGTGACGGGCGTTGCCCATCCGGCCAGCCATGCGCATGCCCTTGAACACGCGTGCGGGGTACGACGCGCCGCCGATGGAGCCCGGCTTGCGGTGGTTCTTGTGCGCACCGTGGGAAGCACCCACGCCGGAGAAGCCGTGACGCTTCATCACACCGGCGGTGCCCTTGCCCTTGGTGGTGCCGACCACGTCGACCTTGGCGCCGGCCTCGAAGAGCTCGACGGACAGTTCCTGTCCCAGCTCGTACTCGGCGGCATCGGAAGTACGGAGTTCGACGACGTGGCGGCGGGGCGTCACGCCTGCAGCGGCGAAGTGGCCGGCCAGGGGCTTGGTCACCTTGCGGGGATCGATCGCACCGAAGCCGATCTGGACGGCGTTGTAGCCGTCCTTGTCCGTGTTGCGCAGCTGCGTCACGACGTTGGAGTCGGCCTTGACCACGGTCACCGGCACGAACTTCCCGTTCTCGTCCCAGACCTGGGTCATGCCGAGCTTGGTGCCCAGCAGGCCCTTCACCTGGCGTTCGAAAGTGGTAGTCATTGGGATGCGATCCTTTTTACAGCTTGATTTCGATGTTCACGTCAGCCGGCAGGTCGAGACGCATGAGCGAGTCGACAGCCTTGGGCGTGGGGTCGATGATGTCGATCAGCCGCTTGTGCGTGCGCATCTCGAAGTGCTCACGGCTGTCCTTGTACTTGTGCGGCGAGCGGATCACGCAGTACACATTCTTCTCGGTGGGCAGCGGGACGGGTCCCACCACCGTGGCGCCTGCGCGCGTCACCGTCTCAACGATCTTCCGGGCCGAGACGTCGATGACCTCGTGGTCATAGGACTTCAGCCGGATGCGGATTTTTTGTCCCGCCATGGCGTCGTGACTCTCTTTCTTCAAGTACTTCCCTGTATGGGGTCCTGGGACCCCTTGTGTCCGGCGGCCTCTGCCGCCACCCCGCACAGACTGAATCCGGGTTCTCCCGGGTTCCTCACCCTGCCGAGGCTCCGGCACCCGAACTCGGGCGTGTCGCGCTGGGCGACGAGGCCGAGTCCACACAGTGATGCGGTGCCGGTGAAGTGCTGCTGTTCGCGGCGCGGTCGCGCGGAGCTGCGTGCATCGCGGTTGCTTCGGCTGCACACGTGCTCTGCACCCGGTTCTCGCGATGGACGTTGCGTTCATGACGAGCGCGCGTGGAACTCGCGCCGCTGAGCGAACAACAGCGACCATTCTGCCAGAGATCAGCGGGTGGGCGCAAACGCGGTCTCCCCCGCCGGCCCCACCACTCTTGCAAGCCCGATGGGGCAGGCTCGCTGGACGCGTGCCGCAGCTTCCCGGCATCAGCGCGGGCCCCGGGCACGCGAAAGCCCCGCGGTTCGTGAGAACCACGGGGCTTTCGGGAGGACCGGCTCAGCGCACGGTCCCGATCATCGGGAGGTCTTACTTGATGATCTTGGTCACGCGGCCGGAGCCCACGGTGCGGCCACCCTCACGGATGGCGAAGCCGAGGCCCTCCTCCATGGCGATCGGCTGGATCAGCTCGACCGTCATCTCGGTGTTGTCGCCGGGCATGACCATCTCGGTGCCCTCGGGCAGGGTGATGACGCCGGTCACGTCCGTGGTGCGGAAGTAGAACTGCGGACGGTAGTTCGAGTAGAACGGGTTGTGACGCCCGCCCTCTTCCTTGGACAGGATGTAGACGTTGGCCTCGAAGTCGGTGTGCGGGGTGATGGAACCCGGCTTGCACACGACCTGGCCGCGCTCGACGTCGTCACGCTTGAGACCGCGCAGCAGCAGGCCGCAGTTCTCGCCCGCCATGGCCTCGTCCATCTGCTTGTGGAACATCTCGATGCCGGTGACCGTGGTCTTCTGCACGGGGCGGATGCCCACGATCTCGACCTCGGAGTTGATCGGCAGGGTGCCGCGCTCGGCGCGACCCGTCACCACGGTGCCACGACCGGTGATGGTGAAGACGTCCTCGATGGGCATGAGGAAGGGCTTGTCGGTGTCGCGGACGGGGTCCGGCACGTTCTCGTCCACGGCCTCCATGAGGTCCTCGACGGACTTGACCCACTGGGCGTCGCCCTCGAGGGCCTTCAGAGCGGAGACGCGCACCACGGGGGCGTTGTCGCCGTCAAAGCCCTGGTCCGACAGCAGCTCGCGGACCTCCATCTCGACGAGGTCGAGCAGCTCTTCGTCGTCCACCATGTCGGACTTGTTCAGCGCCACCAGCAGGTAGGGCACGCCCACCTGGCGGGCGAGCAGCACGTGCTCGCGGGTCTGCGCCATGGGGCCGTCGGTGGCGGCGACCACGAGGATCGCGCCGTCCATCTGAGCGGCACCGGTGATCATGTTCTTCACGTAGTCGGCGTGGCCCGGGGCGTCGACGTGCGCGTAGTGGCGCTTGTCGGTCTGGTACTCGATGTGCGCGATGTTGATGGTGATGCCGCGCTGCTTCTCCTCCGGGGCGGAGTCGATGGCACCGAAGTCGCGCTGCTCGTTGACGTCCGGGTACTTGTCGGCCAGGACCTTGGAGATCGCAGCGGTGAGCGTGGTCTTGCCGTGGTCAACGTGGCCAATGGTGCCAATGTTGAGGTGCGGCTTGTTGCGCTCGAACTTGGCCTTCGCCATGATGTGTTCCTCCTAGAACATTGAGGTGAGACTTGCTCGACTGCTCCGAGCCCCGGAGCATGTGACCACAGCGCGTCGGCGCTGAGCGTGTCGAAACCTGTGCAAGTCTACTTCTGGATTGCGAATTTACTGAAATTACGGGGCGAACCCCGGTGGCTCACTCGCCGCGGTTCTTCTGGATGATCTCCTCGGCCACGGCCTTGGGGACCTCTGAGTAGCTGTCGAACTGCATCGAGTAAACGGCGCGGCCCTGCGTCTTGGAGCGCAGGTCGCCGATGTAGCCGAACATCTCGGACAGCGGCACGAGGGCCGAGACCAGCTTGACGCCCGTGACGTCCTCCATGGACTGGATCTGGCCACGGCGGGAGTTGAGGTCGCCGATGACGTCGCCCATGTACTCCTCGGGCGTGCGCACCTCCACGGCCATCAGGGGCTCGAGCAGCACCGGGTTGGCACGGCGGGCGCCTTCCTTGAACACCATGGAGCCGGCGATCTTGAACGCCATCTCCGAGGAGTCGACGTCGTGGTACGCGCCGTCCACCAGGGTGGCCTTGACGCCCACCACGGGGTAGCCGGCCAGGATGCCGAGCTGCATGGCGTCCTGGATGCCGTGGTCCACGGAGGGGATGTACTCGCGCGGCACGCGACCACCGGTCACGGCGTTGTCGAACTCGTACAGCTCTTCGGCGTCCAGCGGCAGCGGCTCGAAGGAGACCTGCACCTTGGCGAACTGGCCGGAACCACCGGTCTGCTTCTTGTGCGTGTAGTCGACCTTCTCGACGGCCTTCTTGATGGTCTCGCGGTAGGCCACCTGCGGCTTGCCCACGTTCGCCTCGACCTTGAACTCGCGCTTCATGCGGTCCACCAGGATGTCCAGGTGGAGCTCGCCCATGCCGCCGATCTCGGTCTGGCCGGTCTCGTCGTTGAGGGACACCGTGAAGGTGGGATCCTCGGCGGAGAGCTTCTGGATGGCGGTGGAGAGCTTCTCCTGGTCACCCTTGGTCTTGGGCTCGATGGCCACGAAGATCACGGGGGCCGGGAAGCTCATGGACTCCAGCACGATCTGGTTGCTGGGATCGGAGAGGGTGTCACCGGTGGTGGTGTCCTTCAGCCCGATCGCGGCGTAGATGTGACCGGCGGAGATCTCCTCCACCGGGTTCTCCTTGTTGGAGTGCATCTGGAAGAGCTTGCCGATGCGCTCGCGCTTGCCCTTGGTGGAGTTCATGACCTGCTCGCCGGCCTTGGCCTTGCCGGAGTACACGCGGATGTACGTGAGCTGGCCGTAGAACGGGTGCGAGGCGACCTTGAACGCCAGCGCCGCGAAGGGGCCGTCGGCGTCCGCGGTGCGGGTCATGACCTCTTCCTCGTCGTTGATGGCGTGGCCCTGCACGTCCTCCACGTCCAGCGGGGAGGGCAGGTAGTCCACCACGGCGTCGAGCATGGGCTGCACACCGCGGTTCTTGAACGCCGAGCCACACAGCACGGGGTAGGCCTGGGAGGTGATCGTCAGCTTGCGGATGCCGGCCTTGATCTCGTCCTCGGTGAGCTCCTCGCCGCCGAGGTACTTCTCCATGAGCTCGTCGTCCGCCTCCGCGACGGCCTCGACCAGCTGGTTGCGGTACTCCGCGGCGCGGTCCTGGAGGTCCTCGGGGATCTCGCGGGTCTCATACTTGGCACCCAGGGAGACGTCACCCTTGGAGTCGCCCTCCCAGACCAGGGCCTTCATGGTGATGAGGTCCACGACGCCCACGAAGTCGTTCTCGGCGCCGATCGGCAGCTGCAGCACGAGCGGGGTGGCGCCCAGGCGGGACTTGATGGTGTCCACGGTGAAGTAGAAGTCCGCGCCCAGCTTGTCCATCTTGTTGACGAAGCAGATGCGGGGCACTTCGTACTTGTCGGCCTGGCGCCACACGGTCTCGGACTGCGGCTCCACGCCCTCCTTGCCGTCGAAGACGGCCACGGCGCCGTCGAGCACGCGCAGGGAGCGCTCGACCTCGACCGTGAAGTCCACGTGGCCCGGGGTGTCGATGATGTTGATCTGGTAGTCGTGCCAGTAGCACGAGGTGGCGGCGGAGGTGATGGTGATGCCGCGTTCCTGCTCCTGGGCCATCCAGTCCATCGTGGAGGCACCGTCGTGCGTCTCGCCGAGCTTGTGGTTGATGCCCGTGTAGAACAGGATTCGTTCGGTGGTCGTGGTCTTACCGGCATCGATGTGAGCCATGATGCCGATATTGCGGACCTTCTTGAGGTCGGTAAGCACGTCGAGTGCCACGATGGTTCCCTTCGTAAAAGGTGGTGCCGGGCCCTGGAGGTCGGCCCCGCCCGGGGCGGGGCCGACAGGACTACCGAATTTTACCAGCGGTAGTGGGCGAAGGCCTTGTTGGATTCGGCCATCTTGTGGGTGTCCTCGCGGCGCTTGACAGCGGCACCGAGGCCGTTGGAGGCGTCGAGGATCTCGTTCTGCAGGCGCTCGGTCATGGTGTTCTCACGGCGGGCCTTGGAGTAGCCCACGAGCCAGCGCAGGGACAGCGCCTGGGCACGGCCGGCCTTGACCTCCACGGGCACCTGGTAGGTGGCGCCGCCCACACGACGGGAGCGGACCTCGAGGGCCGGCTTCACGTTCTCGAGGGCCTTCTTCAGGGTGGCCACGGGATCGGAGTTGGTCTTGTTGCGCACACCCTCGAGGGCACCGTAGACGATGCGCTCGGCGGTGGACTTCTTGCCGTCCTGCAGGACCTTGTTGATCAGCTGCGTGACCACGGGCGAACCGTAGACGGGATCGACGACGAGGGGGCGCTTGGGAGCGGGACCTTTACGAGGCATTACTTCTTCTCCTTCTTGGCGCCGTAGCGGGAGCGGGCCTGCTGGCGACCCTTGACACCCTGGGTGTCGAGCGCGCCGCGCACGATCTTGTAGCGGACACCGGGGAGGTCCTTCACACGACCGCCGCGCACGAGCACGATGGAGTGCTCCTGCAGGTTGTGACCCTCGCCCGGGATGTAGGCGGTGACTTCCACGCCGCCGTTGAGCTTCACACGGGCCACCTTGCGCAGCGCGGAGTTCGGCTTCTTGGGGGTGGTGGTGAACACGCGGGTGCAGACGCCGCGCTTCATGGGGTTGCCCTTGAGCGCGGGAGCCTTGGTCTTCACGACCTTGGAGTGCCGGCCCTTGCGGACCAGTTGCTGGATAGTTGGCACAGTGCCTCCTGTTGGGGCGGGTGCGCGGTGTGTGCCGGCCCCGCCGATGACGGAACGTTGATCCCGGGGTGCCCGGTGCGTGCCGGGGCGAACGCCTCGGAAACCGCACCTGAGCATGACGAAAGATGGCATCTAGGTACATGGTGCGTACCACAGGACGGAGTCCGATTTGCCATCTCATTGCAAACTGCCCGGAATCGAGCAATTCTGGCCCATCGTATCAGCCACGGCAGCTCAGGGGAAACCGACGCCCCAGACCACCGAGCCCGCACCCAGCCACGCGTGATCAGCGCCCTGCGTCCGAGGGCACCCCGCGCAGTGGGACGTCCAGCAGCGCGGCGAGCCCGGCGGCGTCGATCCCGAAGGTCTCGCGCACCGTGACGGCGCCGTCCGCGAGGTCGAACACCGCGAGGTCCGTGTACACGCGAGAGACGCACTCCACGCCCGTCAGCGGCATGGTGCACCGCTGCACGAGCTTGGGCCGGCCCTCCCGGGTGAGCAGGCGCATCATCACGAAGGTCTGCTTGGCCCCGGTGGCGAGGTCCATGGCGCCTCCCACCGCCGGGATCGCGTCGGGGCTGCCCGTATGCCAGTTGGCGAGGTTGCCGTGCACGTCCACCTGGAACGCCCCCAGCACGCAGCAGTCCAGGTGCCCGCCACGCATCATGGCGAAGGAGTCCGCGTGGTGGAAGTAGGAGCACCCGGGGGTCTCCAGCACGGGGATCTTCCCGGCGTTGACGAGGTCCGGGTCCACCTGCTCCCCGTGGGCCTCGGGCCCCATGCCCAGCATCCCGTTCTCGGTGTGCAGGGTGACGTCGTCCTCGGGCCCCAGGTGGTTGGCCACGAGGGTGGGCTGGCCGATCCCGAGGTTCACGTAGGCGCCGGCGGGGATGTCGCGGGCCACCACCTGGGCCAGCTGCTCGGAGCTCAGGCTGTGGTCCCTGGTCTGCGGGGCGTTCATGCCGCACCGTCCTCTCGCGGGTCCTGCTGCTCGGGGGCCGGGATGCGCACCACGGTGTCCACGTAGATCCCGGGTGTCACCACGGTCTCGGGGTCCAGGGCCCCGCGGTCGACGATCTCCGCCACCTGCACGACGGAGTGCGCGGCGGCCGCGGCCATCACCGGGCCGAAATTGCGCGCCGTCCTGCGGTAGACCAGGTTCCCGGCGCGGTCCGCGCGGTGCGCCTTGGTGAGGGCGACGTCCGCGTGGATCGCGCGCTCGAGCACCTGGTGCCTGCCGTCCAGCACCCGCACCTCCTTGCCCTCGGCCAGCGGCGTGCCGTAGCCGGTGGGGGTGAAGAATGCCCCGATGCCGGCTCCCGCGGCCCGGATCCGCTCCGCGAGGTTGCCCTGGGGCACCACCTCCAGCTCGATGAGCCCGGCGCGGTACTTCTCGTCGAAGTGCCACGAGTCCGCCTGGCGCGGGAACGAGCAGATGATCTTGCGCACCCGCCCCAGCCGGATCAGCTCCGCGAGCCCCACGTCCCCGTTGCCGGCGTTGTTGCTCACCACCGTGAGATCGCCGGCGCCCTGGGCGATCAGGGCGTCGATGAGCTCCACGGGCTGCCCGGCCACGCCGAAGCCCCCGATCATCACGGTGGATCCGTCCTGCACGGGAGCGACCGCCGCCGCGGCGTCCTCTGCGATGTTCAGCATGCGCTGCCTTCCTAGTTCTCGGTTCGTGGGGTGCGCCGCCGCGGGCGTGCGCGCGGGTGCCCGGCGGGCGCGGCGCCGGAGCTAGTCCGTGTCCTGCGCCAGGGCCTTCTGCGCGTGCTTGAACGCGTTGTTGGCCGAGGGGACGGAGAGGTAGACGGCCGACTGCAGGATGACCTCCTGGATCTCGGCCACGCCGAGCCCGTTGCGGCGCGCGGCGCGCACGTGCATCTCGAACTCGTCCCAGTGCCCTCCGGCGATCAGTGCCGTGAGCACGCACGCGTTGCGCATCCTGCGGTCCAGTCCCGGCCGGGTCCAGATCTCGCCCCACGCGCAGCGGGTGATGTAGTCCTGGAAGTCGGCGGTGAACGCGGTGGTCCCGGCCTCCGCACGGTCCACGTGGGCGTCCGAGAGCACGGCTCGACGCACCGCCATCCCCTCCCGTCGCGTCTGCGCCTCGGTGCGCTCCATCGGTTCCGTCATGGGGTCCTCCTGCCACGTGCGTCGCTGTACCGGTTGTGCTGCGCGGGTGCCGGGTGGCTCCCGCATGCTGGTGGGACGACGACGCCGCACCGCCGGCTTCCGGGGGCACCTCCCGGTCGGCGGGGCGCGCCGGAGGTCGCCGGGCTCGTCGGGTTCACGAGTGCACCTCGGCCACGAGCCCCAGGACCGTGGCCGCCACACGATCGGGGGCCGCCACGGGGATCAGGTGGGCGGCGCCGTCGACGATCTCGCAGCGCGCGGCGAGCGCCTCCGCGAGGTCGCGGGCGACGTCGGGCCCCGTCATCGCGTCCTCGGTGCCGGCGATCACCGCGGTGGGCACGGGCGCGGGCCGCGTGCGCTGCCGCAGGTCGAAGCCGCCGAGGGCTCGGCAGGCCGCGGCGTAGCTGAACCGGTCGGTGCCCTGGAGATCGTGCAGCAGCGGTGTGCAGTGCTCGGGACGTCCGCTCAGCAGGTCCGGGGCGAACCACGCCCTGGCGCACGTGGCCACCTGGGTGGGGGTTCCGGCGGCGGCCACCAGCTCGGCACGCTCGCGCCACGCGCCCGGGTCGGGGAAGAAGGGGGAGGTGGCCACGAGCGTGGCGGACGCGACGTCGGCGCCACCCCGTGAGAGCAGCTCCTGCACCACCGCGCCGCCGATCGAGGTGCCCACCATGTGGCGCGGCCCCGGGCCGGTGTGCTCGTCCAGGGCGTGCACCACGGCGTCGGCGAGCCCCGCGACGTCGAACTCCTGCGCGGGGTCGCTCGTCCCGTGGCCCGGCAGGTCCCACCCGAGCACCCGGCACCGGTCCGCGAGCAGGGGCGCGAGCTGGGCGTAGAGGTGGCCCACGGACGTGCCGAGGGCGGGGCCGAGCACCACGAGCGGGGCGTCCTCGGCGGGGCCCTGCCGCGGTGTGAACTCCACGAGTCCCACACGGTCCACGGTCATCGGTTTCTCCTCTCGTCGTGCCGGGCCACGGCCCGGTCGCACAGCTGGGGGGCCGCACCCAGGTGGGCCCGCGGGTCCGTGAGCGGGCGCAGCCAGGCCGCGAGCGCCCCAGTGCTCCGGGCGTCCACCCCGGGGGGCGCCACCGCCCCGTCCGAGGCCGCGACCGCCTCCGCGAGGCGCTCGGTGAGGGCCCCGACGTCGTGGGGTTCGGCGCGCACGGCGTCCCGCACGAGCTGCCGCGCGGTGTCCGCCCCGCGCTCCCCGAGCACCGGGGCGAGCGCGACGGCGAGCGGCTCCGCGAGCACCCCCGTGCCCGCGTCCGCGAGGTTGCGTGCCATGCGCGGCGCGTCCACCGTGAGTCCCTCAGCGAGCTCGGCCGCGTGGGACGACGCCGCCGCGGTCAGCTCCGCGAGCTCCCCCAGCGCGGGCCACTCGGCGTGCCAGCCGCCGTCGGGCCGCTCGTCCACCGCGGCACCCGCTCCCGCGAGCACCCCGGACGCGAGCCCCGGGGCCAGCAGTGCCGTGCGCTTGAGCAGGACGCTCAGCACCGGATTCTGCTTCTGCGGCATCGCGGAGGACGCCCCGCGTCCGGGGGCCGTGGGCTCCCGCAGCTCGCCGATCTCGGGGCGGGACAGGAGAAGGACGTCGTTGGCCAGGCGCGACAGGGCCGCTGCGACCTCCGCGAGCGCCCCGGCGGCGCGCACCACGGGGGTCCTGGTGGTGTGCCACGGCGCGTCCGGCACCTCGAGCCCCAGCTGCCCGGCCCAGTGGTGCAGCAGCCGCTGCGTCGGGTCGAGCGGCTGATCGTGGGCGGCGCCCTGCGCACTGGACTGCGCACCGGGTGCGGTCCCGGACACCAGCGCCACCGTGGCGGCGAGGGTTCCGGCGGCACCGCCGCAGGACAGCGGGAGGCGGACCCGCGCCGAGACCTCGTCGGCGGCGTCGTCCACCGCAGCCAGCCACCCGGCCGCCTTGAGGCCGAACGTGGTGGGCAGCGCGTGCTGAGTGAGCGTGCGTGCGACCATCGGCGTCCCCCGGTGCCGGCGCACCAGTTCGGCGAGAGCGTCCCCCGCGCGCGTGAGGTCGCCGACGACGCGGCGGCGCACGGACGAGAGCAGGTGGGCGAGCGCGGTGTCCATGACGTCCTGGCTCGTGAGGGAGGCGTGCACGGCGGGCAGCGGCCGGCCGAGCACCTGCTCGACCGCGCGGCGGTAGGCCCCCAGCACGGGGATCACCGGATTGCCACCGCCCTCGGAGGCGGTAACGAGCTCCCGGAGGTGGTGCGGGTCCGTGCCCACGCGGTCGACGGCCGCGTGCGCCGCGGCCGCCTCCTCGGCGGAGACCAGGCCCTCCCGGTGCTGCGCGGCGACCCATGCGTCCTCGACCGCGAGGATCGTGCAGACCACGGCCCGGTCGTCGAGCAGCTCCTGCGCGCGGTGGACGCCGGGGCGCAGCAGGTCGGACACCATCAGGCGCTGCCCGGGTAGGCGAGGAACACGGTCTCGCGGGGGCCCTGCAGGTGCACGTCGAAGCGCAGGGAGCCGTCCGCCTCCCGCTCGGCGACCAGGGTGCGCCGCTCCTCCTCGGGCAGCGAGGCCAGCAGCGGGTCCGCCGCGAGCGCCTCCGCGTCCTCGGGGAGGTAGATCCGGGTGAACAGTCGGTTCAGCAGCCCTCTGGCGAAGACCGTGAGGCAGATGAACGGCGCCCGTCCGGGTTCGGTGGCCCCGGGGTCCACGGTGGTGACGTCGTAGTGGCCCACGTTGTCCACGGCCACGCGGCCGAAGCCCGTGAACGTGTAGCCGTCCCGCAGCAGCGAGCCCGGTTCCTGGGACACCCGTCCGTGCTCGTCCGCCTGCCAGACCTCGAGCAGCGCGTCCGGCACGGGCTCCCCTCGGCCGTCGTGCACGGTGCCGTGCAGGCGCGCCGCACGCGGGTGCGAGCGCTCCACCAGCTGCTCGCCGCCCTCGTACGGCAGCGCGTAGCCGTAGAACGGGCCGATGGTCTGCCCCGGTGTGGGCACCAGCTCCGGTGTGCTCTCAGGCATCGCCGTCCTCCTCCGTCCAGGTCCGCCGGGACCCGCTCAGCACCACGTCCCACCGGTAGCCCAGCAGCCACTCGTGCTCCGAGACGTCGTGGTCGTACTGTGCCACGAGCCGCTCCCGGGCGCGGGGGTCCACGATCAACTGGTAGATCGGGTCCAGGGCGAACAGCGGGTCCCCCGGGAAGTACCTCTGGGTGATCATCCGCTGCGTGAAGTCCGTGCCGAACAGGGAGAAGTGCACGTGCGCCGGACGCCACGCGTTGTGGTGGTTCTTCCACGGGTACGGGCCGGGCTTGATGGTCACGAACGAGTAGGAGCCGTCCTCCCCCGTGAGGCACCGCCCCACGCCCGTGAAGTGCGGGTCGATCGGGGCCGGGTGCTGGTCCCTCTTGTGGATGTAGCGCCCGGCGGCGTTGGCCTGCCAGATCTCCACGAGCTGACCCCGCACGGGGCGCCCGTCCCCGTCCAGGATGCGCCCGGAGATCCGGATCCGCTCCCCGATGGGCTCCCCGCCGTCCTGGATGGTGAGGTCCGACTCCAGCGGGTGGACGTCCCGCTCGCCGAACGCCGGCGCGTGGAGCTCGATGGTCTCCGGGTCCGCGTGCCGGGGGTTCTTGGTGGGGTGGCGCAGGATCGAGCTGCGGTACGGGGCGTAGTCCAGCCTCGGCTGGGTCTCCGTGACCCCGGATGCCTCGTACTGCGCCGTGATCTGCGCCATCTCGGCGTCGAGCTGGGACTGGGAGTCCGCGGCGTCGTCCGCACCCTTGACGTAGGGCGGGTCGAACGCGTCGTCGGTGGTGGCGCTCATGGTCTCCTCCTCGGTGGCTGGACGGCGGCCCGCGCTGTCGCTGCGGTTGCCGGGCTGCGGTGCTCAGCCGTGCCCGGCGCGTCCGTGTCCCCAGTATGCGGACGCCTCGTGAGGTGGGTCACGTCTGTTCCGTTCAACGGAATCTGCGCGATGAGGTCCGGTTGGCAAACGATCGCGGTTGTCAGAGCGCACCGAGAGCGCGGGAGATGCCGTGTCCCGCAACCCGCAGCGTTTGCACCACCGTGGGCACCTCCGCATCGGCCATGTCCTCGACGGGCAGCACGACCCCCAGGACGGCCGTCCGGTGGCCCCTGGGGACCTTGAGGGGCACGGCCACTCCCCCGGCGCCGCGGTCGATGCGCTCCCGCTGGATCGCGTAGCCGCGCTGCGCGAAGACGGCGAGGTCCGCGAGCAGGCGCTCGGGCGTCGTCGGCAGTCCCACGGCGACGGCGTCCTCCGCGCGGCCCATGAGGGCGCGGTGGTAGTCGCGCACGAACGCCTCGGGGCACTGGCACAGCAGGGCGAGCCCCGTGGCGGCCCGTGCAGCGGGAGGCGACCCGCGACGATCGAGCGCAGGGGCACCGGGGAGCCGCTCGCCTCGATGCGCTCCGCGAAGAGCACGTCGAAGCCCTCCACCACGCCCACGTGCACGTGCTGGCGCAGCACCGCGTGGACGTCGGACATGTACGGGATGGCCGCCGCGGCGAGACCCTCAGCGGGTGCCGCGCGGGAGGCGAGCTCCCACAGCCGCGTCCCCACCCGGTAGGTGCGGGCGGGCCCGGACTCCAGCCAGCCGGCGCGGGTCATGTCCCCCAGGATGCGGTGCGCCGTGGAGGGCGGCAGCCGCGTGGCCGCGCAGACCTCCCGGAACGTGAGCTGCGGGTGGGCAGGGCCGAACGCGTCCAGGACACGGTCGAAGCGGGCGATCAGCGGTTCCCCGGAGGGCGAGTTGGCCACGAGCGACTCCTTCGTGGATCCGGCGCGTGCGCCCCAGCCTAGCCCCGGAGCAGCCGGCAGCAGCCCGCGCGGGTACGACGAAGCCCGGGTGGGCCTCCCCGCGGGGAGGCCCACCCGGGCCGGGTCGATCTCAGAGGACCCTACCGGGTCACCGCGCGAACGCACGGCACCCGGTGCGGGTCCGGCTCAGTTGCCGCCGAAGTCGTAGTCGTCGAGCGGGATCGCCTGGAACTCGGAACCGAGCCCCCCCGCGTTCTCCTCTGCGTAGCTGAAGTCGGCGAACGCGGAGGGATCCGTGAACATCTGGGCCTTCGCCTCCTCGGTGGGCTCCACGTCCACGCTGTTGTACCGGTCCAGACCGGTGCCGGCGGGGATGAGCTTGCCGATGATCACGTTCTCCTTCAGGCCCAGCAGCGGATCCGACTTGCCCTCCATGGCGGCCTGCGTGAGCACACGCGTGGTCTCCTGGAAGGACGCGGCGGACAGCCACGAGTCCGTGGCCAGCGAGGCCTTGGTGATGCCCATGAGCTCCGGACGGCCGGCGGCGGGACGCTTGCCCTCGGCCACCGCACCGCGGTTGGCCTCGAGGAAGCGCACGTTGTCCACCAGCTCACCCGGCAGCAACGAGGTGTCACCGGACTCGATGATGGTCACGCGACGCAGCATCTGCCGGACGATGACCTCCACGTGCTTGTCGTGGATGCCCACGCCCTGCGAGCGGTAGACGCCCTGGACCTCGTCCACGAGGTGCTTCTGCGCCTCGCGGGGACCGCGGATGCGCAGCACCTCCTTGGGGTCCACCGCGCCGGTGACCAGCTGCTGGCCCACGTCCACGTGGTCGCCGTCGGCCACGAGCAGCTTGGCGCGACGCAGCACCGGGTAGGCGAACTCCTCGTCGCCGTTGTCCGGGACCACCACGATCTTGAGGGACTTGTCCGTGTCCTCGATGCGGATCCGGCCGGCCACCTCGGAGATCGGGGCCACACCCTTGGGGGTGCGGGCCTCGAAGAGCTCCTGGATACGGGGCAGACCCTGCGTGATGTCACCGTCCGAGGACGCCACACCACCGGTGTGGAACGTGCGCATGGTCAGCTGGGTACCGGGCTCGCCGATGGACTGCGCGGCCACGATGCCCACGGCCTCGCCGATGTCCACCAGCTGGTTGGTGGCCAGCGAGCGGCCGTAGCACGCCGCGCACACGCCCACCGCGGACTCACAGGTCAGCACCGAGCGCACGCGCACCTGGTCCACACCCGCCGCGTAGAGCTTCTCGATCATGGCGTCGGACATGTCCGCGCCGGCCTCGGCCAGCACCTCGCCGTTCTCGTCCGCCACGGCGCTGGCCAGCACGCGGCCGTGCACCGTGTTCTCCACGTCCTCGGACAGGGTGCGCACACCCGTGTCCGTGATGTCGGACAGCGGCAGCGTGAGCCCGCGCACCGTCTGGCAGTCGGACTCGCGCACGATCACGTCCTGCGAGACGTCCACCAGACGACGGGTCAGGTAGCCCGAGTTGGCGGTACGCAGCGCGGTGTCCGCGAGGCCCTTGCGGGCACCGTGGGTGGCGATGAAGTACTCCAGCACCGACAGGCCCTCACGGTAGGAGGACTTGATCGGGCGGGGCATGATCTCGCCCTTCGGGTTGGCCACCAGGCCGCGGATGCCGGCGATCTGGCGGACCTGCATCCAGTTGCCTCGTGCACCCGAGGACACCATGCGGTTGATGGTGTTGGTGGGCTCGAGGTTGTCCCGCATGGCCTGCGCGACCTCGTCGGTGGCCTTGGACCAGATGTCGATGAGCTCCGAGCGGCGCTCGTCGTCGTCGATCAGACCCTTGTCGTACTGACCCTGGATGCGCGCGGCCTGCGCCTCGTAGCCCTCCATGATGGCGGGCTTCTCCGGCGGGGTCGCGATGTCCGAAATGGCCACCGTGACACCCGAGCGCGAGGCCCAGTGGAAGCCGGCGTCCTTGAGGTTGTCCAGCGTCTTGGCCACGCGGGTCATCGGGTAGCGCTCCGCGAGGTCGTTCACGAGCGCGGACAGGTGCTTCTTGTCCGCGACGTTCTCGTCCCACGGGTAGTCCTCGGGCAGCGTCTCGTTGAACAGCACGCGTCCCAGGGTGGTCTCCACGACGGCAGGCTGACCCGGCTCCCAACCCTCGGGGGCCTCCCAGCCGGCGTACGGCACGAAGTCCTCGAGGCGGATCTTGCACTTGGCGTTGAGGTGCAGCTCACCGGAGTCGTTGGCCATGATGGCCTCGGCCACGGAGGAGTAGGTGTTGCCCTCCCCGGCCCAGCCCTCACGCACGGTGGTGAGGTGGTACAGGCCGATGATCATGTCCTGCGAGGGCAGGGCGATCGGCTTGCCGTCCGAGGGCTTGAGGATGTTGTTCGAGGACAGCATCAGCACGCGCGCCTCGGCCTGGGCCTCCGGGGACAGCGGCAGGTGCACCGCCATCTGGTCACCGTCGAAGTCCGCGTTGAACGCACCGCACACGAGCGGGTGCAGCTGGATGGCCTTGCCCTCCACGAGCTGCGGCTCGAACGCCTGGATGCCCAGACGGTGCAGGGTGGGCGCACGGTTCAGCAGCACGGGGTGCTCGGTGATGACCTCTTCCAGCACGTCCCACACCTGCGGGCGGTAGCGCTCCACCATCCGCTTGGCGGACTTGATGTTCTGCGCGTGGTTCAGGTCCACCAGGCGCTTCATCACGAACGGCTTGAACAGCTCCAGCGCCATCTGCTTGGGCAGACCGCACTGGTGCAGCTTCAGCTGCGGGCCCACCACGATCACGGAACGGCCGGAGTAGTCCACGCGCTTGCCCAGCAGGTTCTGGCGGAAGCGGCCCTGCTTGCCCTTGAGCATGTCGGACAGCGACTTCAGGGCACGGTTGCCCGGACCCGTGACGGGGCGGCCACGGCGGCCGTTGTCGAACAGCGAGTCCACGGCCTCCTGCAGCATGCGCTTCTCGTTGTTCACGATGATCTCGGGGGCACCGAGGTCCAGCAGGCGCTTCAGGCGGTTGTTGCGGTTGATCACACGACGGTAGAGGTCGTTGAGGTCGGACGTCGCGAAGCGCCCACCGTCCAGCTGCACCATGGGGCGCAGCTCCGGCGGGATCACCGGAACGGCGTCCAGGACCATGCCCAGCGGCGAGTTGTCCGTGGTGAGGAACGCGTTGACCACCTTGAGGCGCTTCAGGGCGCGGGTCTTGCGCTGGCCCTTGCCCGTGGCGATGGTCTCGCGCAGCGCCTCGGCCTCGGCCGCGAGGTCGAAGGTCTCCAGGCGCTTCTTGATGGACTCAGCACCCATGGAGCCCTCGAAGTACATGCCGTAGCGGTCCACCATCTGGCGGTACAGGGCCTCGTCGCCCTCGAGGTCGTTGACCTTGAGGTTCTTGAAGCGGTCCCAGACCTTCTCCAGGTAGTCGATCTCGCGGTCCGCGCGCTTGCGCACGTTGGCCATCTGGCGGTCCGCGGAGTCGCGCAGCTTGCGCTTCTCGGCGGCCTTGCCGCCCTCCTCCTCGACGCGCGCGAGGTCGTTCTCGAGGTCGCGGGCGATCGCGTTGATATCCGCGTCCCGGGTGTCCTCGAGCTGCTTCTTCTCGCGGTCGATCGCGGCCTGGAGGTTGGGCAGGTCGTCGTGGCGGGCCTGCTCGTCCACGGACGTGATCATGTACGCCGCGAAGTAGATGACCTTCTCGAGGTCCTTGGGCGCGAGGTCCAGCAGGTAGCCCAAGCGTGAGGGCACGCCCTTGAAGTACCAGATGTGGGTCACGGGAGCGGCGAGCTCGATGTGGCCCATGCGCTCACGGCGCACCTTGGCACGCGTGACCTCCACGCCGCAGCGCTCACAGATGATGCCCTTGTAGCGCACACGCTTGTACTTGCCGCAGTAGCACTCCCAGTCCCGGGTGGGACCGAAGATCTTCTCGCAGAACAAGCCGTCCTTCTCGGGCTTGAGCGTGCGGTAGTTGATGGTTTCCGGCTTCTTGACCTCGCCGTAGGACCAGCCGCGGATCTGATCCGCGGTGGCCAGGCCGATCTGCATGAGACCCAGTGAAGAATCGTTGGACATAAGGTCCTGTCCCTCTTTCGTAAAATCCTGAAGTGTGACGAGCTGTTCTCTGGACGAGCGGGTTCTCAGACCTCTTCGACCGAGCTGGGCTCGGAGTGGGAGAGGTCGATGCCGAGCTCGTCGGCAGCCCGGAAGCTGTCGTCGTCGGAATCACGCATTTCCACTGCGTTGCCGTCCGCGGAGAGGACCTCCACGTTCAGGCACAGGGACTGCATCTCCTTGATGAGCACCTTGAAGGACTCGGGCACACCCGGTTCGGGGATGTTCTCGCCCTTGACGATGGCCTCGTACACCTTCACGCGGCCGTGGACGTCGTCGGACTTGACGGTGAGCAGCTCCTGCAGCGTGTAGGCCGCGCCGTACGCCTCGAGGGCCCACACCTCCATCTCGCCGAAGCGCTGGCCACCGAACTGCGCCTTACCGCCCAGCGGCTGCTGGGTGATCATGGAGTAGGGGCCGGTGGAGCGGGCGTGGATCTTGTCGTCCACCAGGTGGTGGAGCTTCAAGATGTACTGGTAGCCCACGGACACGGGGTCCGGGAACGGCTGGCCGGAGCGGCCGTCGAACAGCTTGGCCTTGCCGGAGCGCCCGATCAGGCGCTGGCCATCACGGGTGGGGTTCGTGTGGTCGAGCAGGTCGAAGATCTCGTCCTCGCGCGCGCCGTCGAACACCGGAGTGGCCACGTTGGTGGGACCGGTGCTCTTGGGGAAGTTGCTCAGCCCCTTGAGCCACTCGGGGTCGCCCTCGATGTTCCAGCCCTGCTTGGCGAGCCAGCCGGTGTGGACCTCGAGCACCTGGCCGAGGTTCATGCGCCCGGGCACGCCCAGCGGGTTCAGGATCACGTCCACCGGGGTGCCGTCCTCCATAAATGGCATGTCCTCGATGGGCAGGATCTTGGAGATGACGCCCTTGTTGCCGTGGCGTCCGGCGAGCTTGTCGCCGTCCGTGATCTTGCGCTTCTGCGCCACGTACACGCGCACCACCTGGTTGACGCCGGCCGGGAGGTCGTCGTCCTCGTCCTCGCGGTCGAAGACGCGCACGCCGATGACCGTGCCGGACTCGCCGTGGGGCACCTTCAGGGAGGTGTCGCGGACCTCGCGGGACTTCTCGCCGAAGATCGCGCGCAGCAGCCGCTCCTCCGGGGTCAGCTCCGTCTCGCCCTTCGGGGTCACCTTGCCCACGAGGATGTCGCCGGCCTGGACCTCGGCACCGATGTGGATGATGCCGCGCTCGTCCAGTGCGGAGAGCACCTCCTCCGACACGTTCGGGATGTCACGCGTGATCTCCTCGGCACCGAGCTTGGTGTCGCGGGCGTCGATCTCGTGCTCCTCGATGTGGATGGACGTCAGGACGTCCTCGGAGACCATGCGCTGGGAGAGGATGATGGCGTCCTCGTAGTTGAGGCCCTCCCAGGACATGTACGCGATCAGCAGGTTCTTGCCCAGTGCCAGCTCGCCGTGGTCGGTCGAGGGACCGTCCGCGATGACCGTGCGAGGCTCCACGCGCTGGCCCTCGGAGACGATCACGCGCTGGTTGTACGTGTTGCCCGGGTTCGAGCGCACGAACTTGTTGATCGGGTAGAGCTTGGTGGTGCCGTCGTCGTTGAGCACGGTCACGAGGTCAGCGGAGACCTCCTCGACCACGCCCGGCTTGGTGGCGAGCACCGAGTCCCCGGCGTCCAGCGCCGAGTAGCGCTCCATGCCGGTGCCCACGAGCGGGGCCTCGGACGTGAGCAACGGCACGGCCTGGCGCTGCATGTTCGCGCCCATGAGGGCACGGTTGGCGTCGTCGTGCTCGAGGTACGGGATCAGGGCCGTGGCCACCGACACCATCTGGCGCGGGGAGACGTCCATGAACTCGATGTCCTCGGGGGCCACCAGCACGGCCTCGCCGGAGCCGTCGGAGGCGCGCGAGAGCACGGCGTCCTCAGCGAAGTGGCCGTCCTCGGTCAGCGGCGCGTTGGCCTGCGCGATCGTGAGCCCGCGCTCGTCGTCCGCAGTGAGGTAGACGACGTCGTCAGTGACGGTGCCGTCCACGACCTTGCGGTACGGGGTCTCGATGAACCCGAACGGGTTGATCCGCGCGTACGTGGCGAGCGAGCCGATCAGACCGATGTTCGAGCCCTCAGGGGTCTCGATCGGGCACATGCGGCCGTAGTGCGACGGGTGGACGTCACGGACCTCCATGCCTGCGCGATCGCGCGAGAGGCCACCGGGGCCCAGCGCGGACAGGCGGCGCTTGTGGGTCAGACCCGCGAGCGGGTTGTTCTGGTCCATGAACTGCGAGAGCTGGGAGGTTCCGAAGAACTCCTTGATCGCGGCCACCACGGGGCGGATGTTGATCAGGGTCTGCGGCGTGATGGCCTCGACGTCCTGGGTGGTCATCCGCTCGCGGACCACGCGCTCCATGCGGGACAGGCCCGTGCGGATCTGGTTCTCGATCAGCTCGCCCACGGCGCGGATGCGACGGTTGCCGAAGTGGTCGATGTCGTCCACGTCCACGTGGATCTCGCGGGACTCGCCGTCACGCGTGCCGGGCATGGTGGAGCCGCCGTCGTGCAGGGTCACGAGGTAGCGGATCATGGCCACGATGTCGTCCAGGGACAGCACGGAGGCGTCCGGGTCCGTGAACGGCTTGTCCAGGCCCAGCTTGCGGTTGAGCTTGTAGCGGCCCACCTTGGCGAGGTCGTAGCGCTTGGGGTTGAAGTACATGTTGTCCAGCAGGGACTGGGCGGCGTCGACCGTGGGCGGCTCCCCCGGGCGCAGCTTGCGGTAGATGTCGAGCAGCGCCTCCTCGCGGGTCTCGGTGGCGTCCTTCTCGAGGGTCGCGCGGATGGAGTCGAACTCGCCGAACTCCTCGAGGATCTTGGACTCGCTCCAGCCCAGGGCCTTGAGCAGCACGGTCACGGACTGCTTGCGCTTGCGGTCCAGGCGCACACCCACCTGGTCGCGCTTGTCGATCTCGAGCTCGAACCACGCACCGCGGGAGGGGATGATCTTGGCGGAGTAGATGTCCTTGTCGGACGTGCGGTCCTGGCCCTTCTCGAAGTAGGCGCCCGGGGAGCGGACCAGCTGGGAGACCACCACGCGCTCGGACCCGTTGATCACGAACGTGCCCTTGTCGGTCATGAGCGGGAAGTCACCCATGAACACGGTCTGCTGCTTGATCTCGCCCGTGTTGTTGTTCATGAACTCGGCCTTGACGTACAGCGGCGCCGAGTAGGTGGCGTCACGGTCCTTGCACTCGTCCATGGTGTACTTCGGGTCGTAGAACTCCGGCTCCGAGAACGAGAGGGACATGGTGCCCTGGAAGTCCTCGATCGGGGAGATCTCCTCGAAGATGTCCGAGAGCCCGGACGTGGTGGACACGCTGGTGTCACCGGTCTCCTGGGCCTCGACCACGCGGGCCTGCCAGCGCTCGTTGCCCACCAGGCGGTCGAAGCTGTCGGTCTGCAGCGCGAGCAGGTTGGGGACGTCCAGCGGTTCGTGGATCTTCGCGAAGGAAACGCGGCGAGGAATGTTGTCGCTCGTGGGGTGGTTGGCGGAGACGTTCGTATCGGTGCTCGAGGCGACCAAGATGTGATCCTTCCACAGACATGCAGTGAATACGCGAGGTTCCCGGGGAGAGAAAAAGGGGCCGGTGACGAGGACTGTCGACAACCGCCCCTGCGGCGCCCACCGCTATATGAAGGCACGCATGCATAAGGGACAACGCAAAGCACTAGCTTAGGGCACTCCCGGCGTGTTGTCCACACCCGTGCTGGACGAATGCCCGCCCGGGCCGTAAGATGCCCGGCCGCCGCTCAGGCGACGCCGTTGGCGCGCGCCTGGTACGCCGCGCGCTGCGCCCCGAGGCGCCAGGGGTCGCCGTGTCCGGGCAGCACGACCGTGGCCCGGGTGGCCGCGATCGCGTCCAGGGACGTGAGAGCCATCTGCGCATCTGCGGTGGCCGCGCCGGCCACGACCCGGGGCCCGGTGAGCCCGGTGTAGGGGTCGAGGGTCACCAGCGCGTCCCCGGAGAGCACGGCGTCCGCGTCGGGGACGTGCAGGGCGCAGTGCCCGTAGGTGTGGCCCGCGGTGAGGACGACTCGTGGACTGCCTGGAACGGGAACCGTCTGGCCCACGGCGAGGGACCGGGTGACGGTCACTCCCTTCACACCCGCTGCTCCCCCGGCGAGCATCGACACCAGCACCGGAATGGCCCGGGGGTGCCTCAGTGGGTACAGAGCCGTGGGGCTCTCGTGCGCGTAGCTGTAGGGGTGCGCCGCGAGGTGGCGCTCCCTCTGGTGGGCGAACACGGGGACGCCGAGCCGCTCCACGAGTCTGGCGGCGACACCCACGTGGTCGAAGTGCGCGTGGGTCAGCACCAGAGCCCTGATCTCGTGCGGTGCGCGTCCGAGCTCGCGCACCGCCCATCCCAGCTCGTTCCACACCCGCGGCAGCCCTGCGTCCACGAGCGTCAGACCGCGCTCGTCCTCCAGCAGGTAGCAGTTGACGTTGTGGTTCTGGATCAGGTGGATCCCGGGGGCGACGTCGCGCAGGAACATGGCTTCTCCTTCTCCGCCCGCCCCACTCCCGCGAGGCGAGCACTCTGCCGGCCCGCACGGCGCTCGGGTCGAGTGTGACGGAGCGGGCCTGCTAGGAAACTACTCCCGGCAGGCCCGCTCGCGGTACCACCCCTGGGGGTCGTGCGGGGTCAGCCCCGTGTGTAGAACGGCATGGCCGTCCGTGCCACCTCGACGCCGCGGCCGCGCGCGTCCTGGACGCTCACGGTCCCGGCGGCGATCTCGTCCAGGGCGTCCGTGGCCACGAGGGCCATGGCCACGGGCTTGCCGAGGGTGGGCGAGGGCAGGCCGCTCGTGACCTCCCCGATGGTCCGCTCCCCCGACAGCACGGTGTACCCGGCGCGGATGGGCTTGCGTCCGAGGCCCTCCAGCCCGATCAGGGTGCGCTCGGGGGTGCTCCGCAGCATGGCGGCCAGTGCGTCGTGGCCCACGGTGCGGGTCCCGGCCTCGTCCTTCTTGCGCAGGGCGACCTCCACGAGCTTGCCGAGCCCCGCCTCCACGGGCGTGATCTCGGTCGAGAGCTCGTGGCCGTACAGCGGCATGCCGGCCTCCAGGCGCAGGGAGTCCCGCGCCGCCAGTCCTGCCGGCTGCACGGGTGCGTCCTCGGTGCCGAGCTGCTCGACGGTCGCGAGCAGGGCGTTCCACAGGGTCTCGGCATCGGCATTCGCGCAGTACAGCTCGAAGCCGTCCTCACCGGTGTAGCCCGTGCGCGCGGCCAGCACGTCCACACCGCCGCAGCGGGCGACGGCGCACGCGTAGTACTTCAGGCCCGCCACCTCCTCGACGGGGTCCAGACCGGTGGCCCGGAGCACCTCGAGCGCCCGGGGGCCCTGCACTGCGATCAGGGACGTCTCCGGGCCCTGGTCCTGCACCGTGACGTCGAAGCCCTCGGCCCGCTGTCGCAGCGCCTCGACCACCGTGTCCTGGTTGCCGGCGTTCGGCACCACGAGGTAGCGCTCCTCGCCTAGGCGGTACGTGATGAGGTCGTCCAGCACGCGGCCGGCCTCGTCCACGATCAGCGAGTACTTGGCCCGGCCCACGCCGATGCCCGAGAGCACACCCACGAGGGCGTGGTCCAGGAAGGCCCCGGCCTGCGGCCCGGTCACCTCCACCTCGCCCATGTGGGAGAGGTCGAAGATCCCGGCGCCGCGGCGCACGGCGTGGTGCTCGGCGGTGTCGCTGGCGTAGCGCACGGGCATGGACCAGCCGCCGAAGTCGGTGAACCGGGCTCCGAGCCGTTCGTGGGCCCCGTGCAGTGCGGTCCGACGCTCGCTCATCACTTCTCCTGTCCCGCCGCGGCGGTGTACGCGGCGTCGAACGCCTCGATGGGTGGGCACTCGCACACGAGGTTCCTGTCCCCCGCGGCGTTGTCGATGCGTCCCACCGGGGGCCAGTACTTCACGCGGCGCAGCCCGGACACCGGGTAGCCGGCCTGGCTGCGGGAGTAGGACCGGTCCCACTCGTCCGCGGTGAGCACCTGCGCGGTGTGCGGGGCGTGGCGGATCACGGAGTCCTCCAGCGAGACCTTCCCGTCCGCGATCTCCTGCATCTCGGCGTGGATGGTGCGCATGGCCTCGATGAAGCGGTCCAGCTCCTCGATCCCCTCGGACTCGGTGGGCTCCACCATGAGCGTGCCCGCCACGGGGAACGCGAGCGTGGGCGCGTGGAAGCCGAAGTCCACGAGCCGCTTGCAGACGTCCTCCGCGGTGACGCCCGAGACCTTGGTCATGGGCCGCAGGTCCAGGATGCACTCGTGCGCCACCAGCCCGCCGTCCCCGGTGTAGAGCGTGGGGAACACGTTCGAGAGCCGACGGGAGATGTAGTTCGCGCCCAGCACGGCGGTGCGGGAGGACTCGGTGAGTCCCTCCGCGCCGGTCATGGCGATGTACATCCACGTGATGGGCAGCACGCCCGCGGAGCCGTGGGGCGCCTGGGCCACGGGGAAGCCCGCGCCGCGCTCGTCGAGGTCCGCGGTGGCGGGGTTGCCGGGCAGGTAGGGCACGAGGTGCTCGGCCACGGCCACGGGGCCCACGCCGGGTCCGCCGCCGCCGTGGGGGATGCAGAACGTCTTGTGCAGGTTCAGGTGGGAGACGTCCCCGCCGAAGCGGCCCGGACGCGCCAGGCCCATGAGCGCGTTGAGGTTGGCGCCGTCCACGTAGACCTGCCCGCCGGCGTCGTGCACCGCCGCGCAGACCTGCGTGATGTCGGTGTCGTACACGCCGTGCGTGGAGGGGTACGTGACCATGATGCCGGCCAGCTCGTCACCCACGGAGTCGATCTTGGCCCGGAGGTCGTCCTGGTCGATCGTGCCGTCCTGCGCGGTGGCCACCACCACGACCTTGAGGTCCGCGAGCACCGCGGACGCCGCGTTGGTGCCGTGGGCGGAGGACGGGATCAGGATGGTCTTGCGCTGGTGCTCACCGCGGTCCACCTGGTAGCGGCGGATGGCCAGCAGACCGGCCAGTTCGCCCTGGGAGCCTGCGTTCGGCTGCACGGAGACCGCGGCGTAGCCGGTGATCTCCGCGAGCCAGCCCTCCAGCTGCTCGATCAGCTCGGTCCACCCGCGGGTCTGGTCCTCGGGGGCCAGGGGGTGGATGCTCGCGAACTCGGGCCACGAGATGGGCTCCATCTCCGCCGCCGCGTTGAGCTTCATGGTGCACGAGCCCAGCGGGATCATGGTGCGGTCCAGTGCGAGGTCCTTGTCGGAGAGCTCGCGCAGCCAGCGCATGAGCGAGGTCTCGGAGCGGTGGGTGTGGAACACCGGGTGGGTCAGGTACTCGTCCGTGCGCAGCAGCGCCTCCGGCAGCTCGAACGCGGAGCCGTCCGCCCCGGACTCACCCTCGGCGGCACCGCACGCCTCGGTCACGGCGGTGAGCACCTCCACCACGTCCCGGTTCGTGTGCGGCTCGCCGAAGCTCACGCCCACGGTGTCCCCGTCCACCCGGCGCAGGTTGTACCCGCGGTCCGCGGCGGCGGCCACCACGGCGTCGGCCTGGCCGGGCACCGAGAAGGTCACGGTGTCGAAGAACTGCTCGTGCGCCACCTCGACGCCCCGGGCCCTCAGCCCGGCGGCGAGGTCCGCCGCCATGTCGTGCAGCCGCCCGGCCAGGGCACGCAACGCCACCGGGCCGTGGTGCACCGCGTACGCCGCGGCCACGATGGCCAGCAGCGCCTGGGCGGTGCAGATGTTGGAGGTGGCCTTCTCACGGCGGATGTGCTGCTCGCGGGTCTGCAGCGCCAGGCGGTACGCGGGAGCCCCGGAGGAGTCCGTGGACACGCCCACGATGCGCCCGGGCAGGGAGCGTTCGGTGCCCTTGCGGGAGGCCAGGAACGCGGCGTGGGGGCCGCCGAAAAACAGCGGGACGCCGAAGCGCTGGGCCGAGCCCACCGCGATGTCCGCGCCCATCTCCCCCGGGCTGCGCAGCATGGTCAGGGCAAGCAGGTCCGTGCTCACGCTCACGAGCGCGCCGGCCTCGTGCGCGGCCTCGATCACGGCGGTGGGGTCCGTGACGTCCCCGTCCGCACCGATCTGCGCGACGACGACGCCGAAGAAGTCCCCCGCTGAGATCGCCTGCGCGGCGGCGTCGGGATCCCCGAGGTCCGCGAGCACCAGCTCGATACCCGCGGCGCGCGTGCGCCCCGTGAGCACCGCGAGCGTCTGCGGCAGGCTGCGGCTGTCCACGAGCACGCGCATGCTCTTGGAACGGCGGTTGGCGCGGCGCATCATGAGCACCGCCTCGGCCACGGCGGAGGACTCGTCCAGCAGGGACGCGTTCGCGACCTCCAGACCGGTGAGGTCGATGACCGCGTTCTGGAAGGTCAGCAGCAGCTCCAGGCGGCCCTGGGAGATCTCCGGCTGGTACGGCGTGTAGGACGTGTAGAAGCCCGGGTTCTCCAGGATGTTGCGGCGGATCGCGGCGGGGGTCACGGTGTCGTGGTAGCCCTGGCCGATCATCTGGCGCATCACGGTGTTGCGGGAGGCGATCCGCCGCAGCGCGGACAGCGCCTCGGGCTCGTCCAGGGGCTCCGGCAGCTCGAGGGACTCGCGCATCCGGATGCTCTCCGGGACGGCGCGGTCGATGAGCTGGTCCAGGCTCTCGGCGCCCACGGCGTCGAGCATGGTGGTGAGGTCATCGGCGTCCGGGCCGATGTGGCGTGACAGGAAGGACATCTGACAGTCTCCTGGGCTGCTCGTGGGCACGGGGTGCCCGATGAGTCCTCCCCGCTCTGTTCCATGACCTGAGAGATTTCGTCGGGGCCGCTCTCGGCGTGCCACCGACCTGCCCCGCCGGTGCTCCCCGCCCCGCAGGACGGTGAACTCTTCAGAGTGGCCTGGTGCGGCGGTACGGGTGCCTGAGAGGTTCCCGGGGAGGGTTTGCTCCTTCGGCGATGGCGCGGTCCCGGACGGTTCCCCGCCCCTGACCCACCACGCTCTCCCGCCGCACTGTGACGGCCGAATGGTCAGAAGACAGTTTCGCACATCACACCGACCACCGGAACGCCCGGGCCGGGATCGCCGCCGGGCCGAGTCGGCAGGCCCGGGGGAACGCCCGGGGCCGCCCCCGGGCCTGGGAGCCCCGGGCCCGCAGGCTGCGCACCCCGAAGCCCGAACGCCGGGACCCGGACCCAGACCTGGACCCGGCCCCGGCCCCGGACAGCACGGAACCCCGCACCGTGCGGTACGGGGTTCCGTGGGAGGTGTGCGCCGTGAGGGCCCGGGACGCTCGGTCCCGTGGACCCTCAGGCGGCACGAGCGGCGCGCAAGGCGCCGGAAGTCACTTGACGGTGACGGTGGCGCCGGCGCCCTCGAGGGCTTCCTTCGCCTTGTCAGCGGCTTCCTTGGTGGCGCCCTCGAGGACGGCCTTGGGGGCGCTGTCCACGAGGTCCTTGGCCTCCTTGAGGCCCAGGGAGGTCAGGCCGCGAACTTCCTTGATGACCTGGATCTTCTTGTCACCGGCGGACTCGAGCACGACGTCGAACTCGGTCTTCTCCTCCTCGGCGGCACCGGCGTCGCCGGCGGCGGGGGCCGCACCGGCCACGGCCACGGGGGCGGCTGCGGTGACGTCGAAGGTCTCCTCGAAGGCCTTCACGAAGTCGGACAGCTCGATGAGGGACAGTTCCTTGAAGGCCTCGATGAGCTCTTCGGTGGTCAGCTTAGCCATGGTGTTGGCTCCTTACTTGTACGTGGTGCCGGGGCGGGTGGCTCCGGCGCGGTGTGCGTGGGAAGAACACGGGTCTGTGCCGGGCCGTGGCCCGACCACCCGGAACCTGAGGTTCCCCGAAGGGGATCAGGCGGCGTTCTCGCCCTGTTCGTCCAGCTTGGCGCGCAGCGCGTCTGCGGTGCGCACGGTCTTGGAGAGCGGGGCCTGGAACAGCGCTGCGGCCTTGGACATCGACGCCTTGGCGGCACCGGCGACCTTGGACAGCAGAACCTCGCGGGACTCGAGGTCCGCGAGCTTCTTGATCTCGTTCTCGTCCATTGCGACGCCGTCCAGGTAACCGCCCTTGACGACCAGCTGGGGGTTGTCCTTGGCGAAGTCACGCAGGCTCTTGGCAGCCTCGACGGCGTCACCGGACACGAAGGCGATGGCCGAGGGGCCGTTGAGCTGCCCCTCGAACGCCTCGATGCCGGATTCACGCGCGGCAATGGCGGTGAGCGTGTTCTTCACCACGGCGTATTCAGCGTTCTCACCGAGTGCGCGGCGCAGCGTCTTCAGCTGAGCCACGGTGAGCCCGCGGTACTCCGTCAGGACGGCAGCGTGCGAGTTGGAGAACAAGTCCTTCAACTCTGCAACCGCGGCAGCCTTTTCAGGATTCGCCATGGTGCTCCTTCCTTACATGTGGGTGCCGGCTCCGTGTCGGCCGGAGGCTGACACGACAAAAGCCCCGCGCAGATGCCCGGGGCTCGACCATGTTCGGAGCACGCACTTGTGTGCGTGGTCCGAAGAAGGATTCGTGCTGGTTCACCTGCGCTGGACGGTCCTCGTGGCCGAGAACCTCTTAGACCACGCACACGGAGGCGTGCATGATGACCGGCGGTCTTTGGTGGTTCCACCGTACCCGCTGCCGCGGCCGGAGCCAAATCCCCGGCTCACGGGCTCGTGATGCGCTCCGGGTGGCAGTAGACGTTGCATGTGCCGCGGCGGTTGAAGCCCACCACGGTCACGCCCCGCTCCCGTCCGGTGGCCACGGCCAGGGCGGACGGTGCGCTCACGGCGGAGAGCACGGGGATCCCGGCCATGGCGGCCTTGCCCACGAGCTCGAAGGAGGCCCGCGCGGAGACCTGCAGCACCACCTCGTGCAGCGGGAGCAGCCCGCGCTGCACGGCCCACCCGACCACCTTGTCCACGGCGTTGTGCCGGCCCACGTCCTCCCGCACCACGAGGGGCTCGTCCCGCCCCACGGGGAAGAGGGCGGCGGCGTGCACCCCACCGGTGGCGTCGAAGACCCGCTGGTGCCCGCGCAGCTCGTCCGGCAGGGCCACGAGCCGGGCGGCGCTCACGAGGGGACGGGGCCGGGCCACCGGGTGGGCGCTCGGCTTCTCCACGGTGTCCAGGGACGGCGTGCCGCACACCCCGCACGAGGAGCTCGTGAACACCTGGCGCCGGGCGCCGCGGTCCGGTCCGGGGGCCTGCGGGGAGAGCCGCACGTCCACCACGTTGTACGTGCGGTGCCCGTCCTGGTCCACGCCCGAGCGGTAGTCCATCTTGACCACGTGCGAGACCTCCGTGATCACGGCTTCGCTCAGCAGCAGTCCGGTCACGAGCTCGAAGTCGTCCCCCGGGGTGCGCATGGTCACGGTGAACTGCTCGCCGTCCAGGCGGATCTCGAGGGGCTCCTCCCCCGCGAGCCGGTCCGGGCCCACCCGGAGCTGGCCGGTGGCGTCGTACGTGCGCACCCGGGCGGGCACGATTCTGCGCGCGGCCATCTCAGGCGTCCAGCCCCACCCAGGTGTGCTGCCCGTCCGCGAAGCTCTCGCGCTTCCAGATGGGCACGCTCGCCTTGATCCGGTCCACCAGCGCGGAGCACGCGGCGAAGGCCTCGGTGCGGTGGGCCGCGGCCACGGCGACCTCCAGGGCGCTGTCACCCACCGCGAGCGCCCCGATCCTGTGCTCGGCCCACACGCGGGTGCCGGGGTGCTCCCGCGCGGTCCCCGCCACGACCTCCGCCATGACCTGCGCAGCACTCGGGTGCGCGCTGTACGCCAGTCCGGTCACGCCGTCCCGGCCGCCGTCGTGGTCGCGGATCACCCCGCTGAAGCCCACCACCGCGCCGCAGCCGGGATCGGCCACCTCGCGCCGGGCGAGCTCCCCGTCGAGCGGTTCCTCGGTGATCCCCGCCCGCAGCACGGCGCCCGCCCCCGACCGTCCGCGGCCGGCTTCGCCGGTCTCCGGGGGCGACGACGCCGCGTCCGGGACCCGTGCGGCGTCGTCGGCCGGTGCGGCGTCGTGGCCAGGCCCGGCAGCGCCGGCAGGCTCGGCTCCCTGCGCAGCCGAGCCGACCGGGTCGACCGAGCTGGCCGAGACGGCGAAACCGGCCGAGGACGCCGGGGAGGCGGCGCCCTCGGCGGGGAGGACCTCGTCGCCCGAGCGGGTCACGGACCGGTCCTCACCGTGGCCGTGGACGTCCTCCAGCTGGGCGCTGATGTGGTCGATCAACGGGTCCAGCACGGCCATGCCGTCCTTGACACCCCCGCGCGAACCAGGGAGGTTCACGAGGAACGTGCGGCCCACCTGCCCGGCCACGCCGCGGCTCATCGCGGCGGTCGGGGTCTTGCGCAGCCCCTGGGCCCACAGCGCGTGCATGATGCCCGGAGACTGGCGCTCGAGCACCCGGGCCGTGGACTCGGGGGTCACGTCGTCCGAGTTCAGCCCCGTGCCCCCGGAGGTGACCACCAGCCGGGGTCCGTCCGCCGTGTGGGAGTCCTCGGTGAGCTCCCGCAGCACCGTGAGCACCTCGGGGCCGTCCGGGACCACATGGACCCGGACCCGCAAGCCCCTGCCCTCGAGCCACGTGCGCAGCACGGGGCCGCAGAGGTCCTCGGCCGTGCCGCGGGCCGCGGAGCTGGAGACGATCACCACCTCGGCACGGCGGCCCACGAGGTGGAAGTCCCCGATCTCGTCCCGGTGGGCCGGGCGCTCCGCACCCATGTGCCGTTCGCCGTGACCGCTCATCGCGCGCTCCAGTCGCCGCTCTTGCCGCCGGACTTGGCCAGCACCCGGGTGTCCGTGATGGTGGCGGCCCGGTCCACGGCCTTGATCATGTCGTACAGCGTGAGCGCGGCCACGCTCGCCGCGGTCAGCGCTTCCATCTCCACGCCCGTGACACCGCGTGTGCGCACGGTCGCCTCGACCACCACCCGGTCCTGCTGCGGGGTGAGGTCCACGCTGACTTTGCTCAGCGGCAGCGGGTGGCACAGCGGCACGAGGTCCGGCGTGCGCTTGGCGGCCATGATGCCCGCGATCCGCGCCACCGCCAGGGCGTCCCCCTTCGGGAGGTCCCCGCTCGCGAGCAGCTCGACCACGTCCGGACGCGTGAGCAGCACCGCCTGGGCCGTGGCCTCCCGGGACGTGACGGCCTTCTCGCTGACGTCCACCATGTGCGCGGTGCCGTCCTCCCGCACGTGCGTGAGGCGCTGCTGCGCCCCTTCCTGCTGCTGCTCGCTCACCGTTGTCCTCCTGGTCGTGTGTCTCCTGTCCCGCCCCCGGCGGGCGGCGGCGCGGCCCGTCCGGGCCGACGTGCCGCGGGGTCCGGGTCCGCGCGCGGCGCGGGGTGCCCCGGCCGCCCGGGTCCGGGCGGGTGGTGCTCGTGCGCGGTCTCCTCGCCGGGCCCGGCCGCGGCGGGGAGTCCGGGCAGCACCCCTCCGGCCAGTCCCAGCACCGCCACCGGCTCGCCCTCCGGCAGCTCGCGCGCCCCCGGCGGGATGCACACGAGAACGTCCGCGCGGGCGGCGGCGGTCATCAGGTGCGAGGACGCGCCGCCCACGAGGGCGACCCGCGGCGGCGTCGTGCTCAGCAGGGTGCCGCGGCGCAGCTGCGTGCGGGAGTCCAGGGGCTGCACCGGGGCGTCGAGCGCGGCGGTGGACCAGCGCGCGGGCGGGCAGCACCCCCACACGTCCGCGAGCGCGGGGCGCACGAAGGCCTCGCACGAGACCCATGTGCTCACGGGGTTGCCCGGCAGGCACAGCACCGGCACCCCGCGGACGAGCCCGCAGCCCTGGGGCCCTCCGGGCTGCACGGCCACGTGGCCGAACCACATGCCGGTGCCCTCCCGTTCCAGACCCTGGCGCACCACCTCGAAGGCCCCGGCGCTGATCCCGCCGCTCGTGACCACGAGCTCGGCCCCGGAGCCGGTCAGGGCGTCGTGCAGCGCCGCGACGAACGCCGCGGGGTCGTCGTCCACGCGCAGCCTGGCCACGTGCTCGACGCCGTTCTCGCGCAGCCACGCCTCGAGCAGCGGCCCGTTGGCGTCGTGCACGGAGCCCGCGGGCAGCGGCCGCCCGGCGGGCACCACCTCGTCGCCGCCGCTGACCACGAGCACCCGCGGTCCGCGGTGCACCGTCACGGTGTCCTCGCCCGTGAGCCCGAGGGCGGCGCAGGCTCCCCGGGCCGCCGCGCCGAGCACCGTTCCGGCGGGCAGCGCCACCTGCCCACGGGCGACGTCGCTGCCGGCCTCCCGCACGAAGGTCCCCTCCCGCGTGGCGCGCGCGGTCTCGGCGGGAACGGTCACGGGTGAGGTGTCGAAGCGCGGGGGGACCACACGCTCCACGGGAACCACGGCGTCCGCACCCGCGGGCAGCACCGCCCCGGTCATCACGGCGGTCGCGGTGCCGGGCGTGTGGCGCGCGGGGGCCGCTCCGGCTGCGCGCGTGTCGTGGACCGCGAGCACCACGTCCTCGCCGCTGTGGGCGGCCGCGAGGTCCGCGACGCGCACGGCGAAGCCGTCCATCTGCGAGTCCGTGTGGGGTGGCAGGGCCAGCGGGGCCAGGAGGTCCCGGGCAAGCACCCGCCCCGCGGCGGCGTGCAGCGGCACGGCCCGCGCGACGTCGTCCGGTCGGGTCCGCGCGAGCAGCGCACGGACCGCGTCCCGGTGCTCGGGGATGCTGCGGTGCTCGGGCGTGCTGCGGGACATGCCTCCAGGGTAGCCACCCGTCCGGGGCTGCGAGGGTGTCGGAGCAGGCCCCTACACTGGGGCGCATGTCCGTTTTCCTCGGCAATCCCCAGGTGCTCCCCCGGGAAGTGCCCACGCAGGGACCGCTCACGGACCGCTTCGGACGGACCGCCACGGACCTGCGCATCTCCATCACCGACAAGTGCAACCTGCGGTGCACGTACTGCATGCCCGCCGAGGGCATGAAGTGGCTTCCCCGCGAGTCCCTGCTGAGCGTCGCGGAGATCGTGCGGCTCGCGGGCATCGCCGTGAGCGAGTTCGGGGTGCGCGAGATCCGGCTCACGGGCGGTGAGCCCCTGATCCGCCCGGACCTCGAGGAGCTGGTGGGCTCCCTGCACGCCACCCTGCCCGGGATCCCGGTGTCCATGACGAGCAACGGCATCGGGCTGGCGGCGCGGGCGCAGGGCCTCGCGGATGCCGGCATGACCCGCGTGAACGTCTCGCTGGACACCCTGTGCGCGGAGACCTACGCCCGGCTGGCCCGGCGGGGGCGGCTCACCGAGGCCCTGGAGGGTGTGGCGGCCGCACGGCGCGCGGGGATGAGTCCCGTGAAGATCAACGCGGTGCTGATGCGCGGCGTGAACGAGCGCGAGGCGCCCGAGCTGCTGCACTGGGCGCTGGAGAACGAGTGCGACCTGCGCTTCATCGAGCAGATGCCCCTGGATGCCGACCACGGCTGGACCCGCGAGAACATGGTGACCGCCGCGCAGATCCGGCAGAGCCTCTCCCGCGACTTCGACCTCTCCCCGGACAGCGCCCCCCGCGGCGGCGCCCCCGCGGAGAAGTACCTCGTGCGGCGCCGGGGCCACCGGCAGGTGCTCGGCACCGTGGGCATCATCGCCTCCGTCACCGAGCCCTTCTGCGAGGATTGCACGCGCACACGTATCACGGCCGAGGGGCACGTGCGCTCGTGCCTGTTCTCCCACCACGAGACCGACCTCATGCACCTGCTGCGCTCGGGTGCCACGGACGCAGACGTCGCCCAGCGCTGGCGCGAGGCCATGTGGGTCAAGCCCCGGGCCCACGGCATGGACCACACCGGGCTCGACTCCGGGGACTACGTCCAGCCGGAGCGCAGCATGAGTGCGATCGGGGGCTGAGGCGTGCTGGTGAGATACTTCGCGGCTGCGGCCGCCGCTGCCGGGACCGAGGAGGAGCACGTGGCCACCGCCACGATCCTCACCCGCGAGGACCTCGAGCAGCTGCTCGTGTCCCTGCACCCCGTGGCCCCGCCCGGTGAGCCCACCCTGGCCCGGGTGCTCCCCCGGTGCTCGTGGCTCGTGGACGGGGTCACCGCCAGGGATCCCCGGGCGCCGCTCGCCCCGGGGGCCACCGTGGACGTCCTGCCGCCCTTCGCCGGTGGCTGAGCCCGTGACCACCCCGCCCGATCCCGCCTGGGCCCGCGGTCTGGACACCCTGCACCACGCCGGGCGGGACGCCGCCCGCGAACTCGCCCACCGCGCGGGCCTCGCGCTCGCAGCGTCGCACGCCGCGGCACCCTCGGAAGGGCCCGCCACCGAGGACCGGACCGGAACGGGCACCGGGTGCCCGGCTCCCGCCCACCACGACGACGCCGCCCCGCACGGTCCGAGCCACGGTCGCGGTGCGCCCTGCGCGGCCACGGAACGGGTCCCCCTGGACCGGGCCTGTGGTCGCGTGCTGGCCGAGGACGTCCGTGCCCTGTGCCCCGTTCCGCACTACGCGTCCAGCGCCATGGACGGCTACGCGGTGAACGGCCCCGGACCCTGGACGCTGCTCCGCACCCGGACCACCCCGCGCGAGGGCACCACGCTGTCCGAGGACGCCACGCCACTCGACGGTGCCGCGCTGCCGAGCGAGGCCTCGGCGGTGTCCCTGACCCCCGGCACGGCCGTGCCCGTGGTCACGGGCGGCGTGATCCCGCAGGGCACCACCGGTGTGGTCCGCGAGGAGTACACCGCCCGCGAGGGCGATCGCGTGGCGCTGCGCGCGGACGCGCCCCGCTCGGAGCTGGCGGGCCGTCACATCCGCCCCGCCGGCACCGAGTGCGGGTCCGACGAGGTGGTGTTCAGCGCGGGCAGACGGCTCTCCCCCGCGGACGCCGCGTTCGCCGCGGTGGCCGGCCTGGACGCCCTCCCCGTGCGTCGCGTGCCCCGGGTCGCGCTGCTGCTCACGGGTTCGGAGGTGCGCACGAGCGGGGTGCCGGGCCCCGGCCACGTGCGGGACGCGTTCAGCATGTCCCTGCCCCACGTGCTCCGCGCCCACGGCGCCGCGGTGGGCACCGTGCAACGGATCGACGACGATCCCGCGGCCCTCGAGGCCGCGGTGCGTACCGCCTGCGCGGACCACGACCTCGTGCTCACCACCGGGGGCACGGCCCGTTCGGGCGCCGACCACGTGCGTCCGCTGCTGGAACGGGACACCCGGCTGCTCCTGGACCAGCTCGACCTGCAGCCGGGGCACCCCGCCCTACTGGGGGCCGCCGAACGCAGCGCGGTGCTCGCGCTGCCCGGGAACCCGCTGGGCGCCGTGGTGGTGCTGCTGCTGGTGGGCGGCGCACTGCTGGCCGGGCTCTCCGGCCGCCCCGCACCGCAGCTGCTGCCCGTCACCGCGGGGGCCGCCGCGGGCGGGCGCAGCGAGCGGCTCGTTCCCGCACGACGTCGCGACGGCGCCTGGGTGCCGTGCCGTGCCGTGGGCTCCAACATGCTGCGGGGCCTGAGCGAGGCGGACGGGCTGCTCTGCGTGCCGCGCGGTGGACTCGAACCGGGGGACTCCTCCGCGGTGCTCGCTTTACCCTGGTGACCTCCGTGCACCTCGCGGTGCCGGGGCTCACCGCGCCCGCCGCGGGGCGTGGACGCGCCGCCCTCCGGGCCTCCCCCGGTGCACCGGCGCGGCGCGGGGGTCAGTGGATGCTGAAGTCCTGCTCCCAGATGGCCGACTGCCCGGCGTCCCGGAAGCCGAGCTGCGCATTGACCCAGTTCATGCGGTCGTTGCCGCTGTGGGTCCACGAGTACACCGTGGCCACGTCCGGGGCCACCTGGGCGAGCTGCTCCAGGTTGGCGAGCTTCAGGCGCATGCCCAGCCGGTGCCCGCGGTGCTCGCGGACCACGAGGGTCTCGTCCTGCAGTGCGAGCGTGGGGCGGTGCTGCGCGATGATCAGCTCCGTCATCCCCACCAGCTCCCCGCTGCGCAGGTCCTGCACCACGGCCATGAGAGAACGGTCCCCGTCCTCCTGCCGCAGCTGCTCCGTGCGGCGCACCCGGGCGCCGTCCCACGGATCCGGGTCCGCGACGATCGGGCGCACGAACGAGTCCGTGGGGATCTTGGCGTGCAGCTGCGCGAGCGGGGACAGCAGCTCCTCGGGCGCCTCCCCCACCCACGTGTGCATCCGGTAGTGCTCGGCGAACGGGCTGGCGGCCAGCGAGTCCTGGATCCGCTGGTACCGCTGCGCCTGCAGCGGCACGGGCAGCAGCGCGAAGCTGCTCACGGTGCGCAGCCCGTAGCCCGCGTGCTGCGCGAACCGGGTCTGCCGGTGGCTCGCGGGCAGCCGCCCGGAGCCGTCCGCGGCGTCGAGCCACTCGACAGGTTCCGCCGGTTTCTGGACGGGGGCCCCGGAGTCCTCGGTGTCGGCGCTGCCGTCCGCGCTGCCGTCCCCCGGACCGAAGGGGTCCCGCGCCTCCGACGCCGGGTGCTCGGTGACCAGGCGGATCAGCCGCCGCGACTCCCCGTGGGCCAGCTGCTCCGCCGCCCCCAGCAGACCGCGGCCGATGCCCTCGGAGGTCTCCTCCGGGTCAACGTGCACCACGATCTGCGCCATGTCCGTGTCCGAGATCAGCGGCATCCGCACCTCGGCACGGCCCACCAGGCGGTCCTCCACGAAGGCGCACAGGATGTTGACCCGCTCGTACGGGTCCTTGAGGTCACGGAAGATGTCGTGCGCCTCGTTGCTGAGCTGACCCGTGCCCCACACGTGGCGCCGGGAGGCCTGCACGAGGGCCGCCACGTCCCCCAGCACCCGCTGGGCCTCGTGGTCGAAGGCATCGGGGATGCGCAGCAGCTCGATGCGCACCGGTGACGTCTGCGTCACTGTATTCTCCTTCCGTGCCGTCGTCAGCCCCGACGGCACCGCGGTCGTGGCCCCCGGGAGGGCCCCCGTCCAGTACATCATGAATGCCCCGCGGCGACTCGGAGCCGGACATGAAAGTAGGGCCCGGCCTGGGACGGCACGGACCCTACTGTCGTCACCGCCGCGGCCCCGTGGGGGCCGGCGGCGGAGCGGACTCACGCCTGGGTGGTCACCTCGGTGGCGTTCGGGTCCACGGGGATGCCCGGGCCGAACGTGGTGGCCACGGTGGCCTTGGTGATGTAACGACCCTTGGAGGCGGAGGGCTTCAGACGAAGCACCTCCTCCAGGGCTGCACCGTAGTTCTCGGCGAGCTTCTGGGCGTCGAAGGACGCCTTGCCGATGATGAAGTGCAGGTTGGAGTGCTTGTCCACGCGGAAGTCGATCTTGCCGCCCTTGATGTCGTTCACGGCCTTCGCGACGTCCATGGTCACGGTGCCGGTCTTCGGGTTCGGCATGAGGTTGCGGGGACCCAGGATCTTGCCCAGGCGACCCACCTTGCCCATCATGTCCGGGGTGGCCACGGCGGCGTCGAAGTCCGTCCAGCCGCCCTGGATCCTGGCGATGAGGTCGTCGTTGCCCACGAAGTCCGCACCGGCGGCCTCGGCCGCGGCGGCCTTGTCACCCGTGGCGAAGACGACCACGCGGGCGGTCTTGCCAGTGCCGTTGGGCAGGTTCACCGTGCCGCGGACCATCTGGTCCGCCTTGCGGGGATCCACGCCCAGGCGCATGGCCACCTCAACGGTGGGGTCCGACTTGCTGCCTTCGGCCAGTTCCTTGGCCAGGGCGACCGCCTCGGCGGGAGCGTAGAACTTGCCCGCCTCGATCTTCTCGGCAGCTGCCCGGTATGCCTTGCTGCGCTTTGCCATCTGCTTCTTCTCCTTGTGCAGTTGTGGTCTGCGGACCGCGCTCGGCCCTGCCACGAATGTCTACGTGCTGGTGAGTCCGGAAGGGACTCAGTTGACCTCGATGCCCATGGAGCGGGCGGTGCCGGCGATGATCTTCGCGGCGGCGTCGATGTCGTTGGCGTTGAGGTCTTCCTTCTTGGTCTCGGCGATCTCACGGACCTGGTCCATGGTGATCTTGCCCACCTTGGTGGTGTGGGGCACGCCGGAACCCTTGGCGACGCCGGCGGCCTTCTTGATCAGCTGGGCGGCCGGAGGGGTCTTGGTGATGAAGGAGAACGAGCGGTCCTCGTAGACGGTGATCTCCACCGGCACGATGTTGCCGCGCTGGGATTCCGTGGCCGCGTTGTAGGCCTTGCAGAACTCCATGATGTTGACGCCGTGCTGACCCAGCGCCGGACCCACGGGAGGAGCCGGGTTGGCGGCGCCTGCCTGGATCTGCAGCTTGATCAGGCCTGCGACCTTCTTCTTCTTGGGAGCCATGTGATGGTCCTCTTTCTGGCTGTGCGTACCGCCGCACAGGAGCGTACGACGGCGGGTGGTCGCCGTGGCGCGGCAACCGGACGGAGAAGCCCCGGACCAAAGCGCGTCCGGGGAACTCCGAAGACTGGGAGCTAGATCTTGGTGACCTGGTTGAAGCCCAGGGTCACGGGGGTCTCACGCTCGAAGATGGACACCAGCACCACCAGCTGCTGGGACTCCACCTTGATCTCGGAGATCGTGGCGGGGAGGGTCTCGAACGGGCCCTCCTTCACGATCACGGACTCGCCGACCTCGAAGTCCACGGTGACCTGCTGGGCGGCCCCGCCCTGGGACCCGGCACCGGGGCCGGCGGTCTCGCCGAGGCCCTTGGCCTTCTCGGGCGTCTCGAACGTGGGGGCGAGCATGTCGAAGACCTCGTCCAGGCGCAGCGGGGCGGGGTTGTAGGCGTCCTGGCCCACGAAGCCCGTGACACCCGGGGTGTGGCGCACCGCGCCCCAGGAGGCGTCGGTGAGGTTCATGCGCACCAGCACATAGCCCGGGATGCGCACTCGGCGCACGGTCTTGCGCTGGGAGTTCTTGATCTCCACGACCTCTTCCATGGGCACCTCGATCTGGAAGATGTCCTCTTCCATGTTGAGGGACTGGATGCGGGTCTCGAGGTTGGTCTTCACGCGGTTCTCGTAGCCCGCGTAGGTGTGGATGACGAACCAGTCGCCCTCCTGGCGGCGCAGGTTGGCCTTGAACTCGGCCACGGGGTCGACGTCGTCCTCGACGGCCTCCTCGGTGACCTCCACCTCCACGAGCGGCACGGGAGTGGCCTCGCCGTTGCCCTCGGCGGCGTCGAGGTCAACCTCCTGCACGGCCTTCTCATCCGTGACCTCCTGCGCGTCCGTGGACTCGACGGTCTCGACAGTGTCGGACACGGTCTCCGCCGACTCCTCACGCGCAGCGTCACCGGAGGTGGTGTCGAGCTGCGCGGTGCGGGCGTCGTCGTTCTCGAGCTCGTGATCGGTCACTGGGTTCTCCTGCTTTCTGTGGACGGCTGGACGTGCTGGGGAGGGCTTACTGGGGCTGGTTGCCGTTGCCGAAGAGCCAGATGGCCAGCTGGCCGAAGCCCAGGTCCAGCAGGGAGATCAGCACCATCATGAATGCCACGAACACCAGCACCACCAGGACGTAGTTCACCAGTTCGCGCCGGGAGGGGGTGACAACCTTCTTGAGCTCCCCCACGACCTGGCGGATGAACAGCCAGATGCGTCCGAAGATCCCGCGCTTGCGCTCCGAGCCGGTGGGGCGACCCGGGGTCTGTCCTGTGACGGTGTGCGACATCGGCTCTCCCCTGCGTGGAGCAGTTTCTCGGCGGTGGTGTTCGTGCCGTTGTGGGTCGTGAAGCAGGGCAGACAGGACTCGAACCTGCAACCTGCGGTTTTGGAGACCGCTGCGCTACCAATTGCGCCACTGCCCTTCAGCTCTGTAGGTCGCGGACGACCGGAGCACGGTGCCCGAGCCTACCACCGGCCCGCGGCCACCGGTCCTCGCCGCCAGCACGGCAGCAGGAGCGCCGGTGACGGCACCAGCCAACCATGGTACGCGGCGGCTGTGATCCGTGCAAAGCCGGGCCCGTGCCACCTAAGCTGGGGGCGGCGCCCGGGACACCGCGGGCACCACCGGACGAGCCCAGGAGAGATGATCCCCATGTCACCAGCGCAGCAGCGCATCGCGCACCGGATCGCCGCGATCGCGGAGTCCGCGACCCTCGCGGTGGACGCCAAGGCCAAGGCTCTCAAGGCCCAGGGGCGCCCCGTGATCGGCTTCGGCGCGGGTGAACCGGACTTCTCCACCCCGGACTACATTGTGGCCGCCGCGGCCGAGGCGCTGCGGGACCCCGCCAACTTCCGCTACTCCCCGGCTGCGGGGCAGCCCCGGCTGCGCGAGGCGATCGCCGGTGCGACCGCGCGGGACAGCGGCTGGGACGTGGACAGCTCCCAGGTGCTCGTGACCAACGGCGGCAAGCAGGCCGTCTACCAGGCCTTCCAGACCGTGGTGGACGACGGCGACGACGTCCTGCTGCCCGCCCCGTACTGGACCACCTACCCGGAGGCCGTCCGCTTGGCCGGCGGCAACCCCGTGGAGGTCTTCGCGGGTGCGGACAACGACTACAAGGTCACCCCGGAGCAGCTCGAGGCGGCGTCCACCCCCGCCACCAAGGCGCTGCTGTTCTGCTCCCCCTCCAACCCCACGGGCTCGGTGTACACCGAGGAGGAGACCCGCGCGATCGGCGAGTGGGCCGCGGACAGGGGGATCTTCGTGATCAGCGACGAGATCTACCAGCACCTCACCTACGACGACGTCCGGTTCGTCTCCATGGCCCAGGCCGTTCCCGCGCTGCACGAGCACCTGATCCTGCTCAACGGTGTGGCCAAGACCTACGCGATGACGGGCTGGCGCGTGGGCTGGATGGTGGGCCCGAAGGACGTGGTGAAGGCCGCGACCAACCTGCAGTCCCACCTGTCCTCCAACGTGAACAACGTGGCGCAGGCCGCGGCACTGGCCGCCCTGGAGGGCCCCATGGACAAGGTGGCCGAGATGCGCGAGGCCTTCGACCGGCGTCGTCGGACCATCGTGGAGGGGCTGAACGCGATCGAGGGTGTGAACTGCCCGGTGCCCACGGGCGCGTTCTACGCGTACCCGGACGTCACCGCGCTGCTGGGGCGCGAGTTCGACGGCGTCACGCCGCACACCTCCGCCGAGCTCGCCGAGCTGATCCTCGAGAAGGCCGAGGTGGCCGTGGTCCCGGGCGAGGCGTTCGGTCCGTCCGGGTACCTGCGGCTGTCCTACGCCCTGGGCGACGACGACCTCGCCGAGGGTCTGCGTCGGCTGCAGGACTTCCTGGGGTCGGCACGGTGAGCCCGCTCGCGCTGCAGGGTCCAAGCACCCGGCTGCCCTCCCCGGTGACCGTTCCGAGCGCCGCGCTCGTGACCGCGGGACTGATCGGCGGCTACGCCACGGCCCGCGCCACCGGTGTGCGTGCCCTGGGTGGCGCCGCACTGCTCGCGTGCGGGGTGGCGGCCGGGCGCACGTGGCTCGCCTCGGCCGGTCCCGCAACCACGGCGGGTCTCGGGGCGCTGTACGTGGCCGGATTCGGCCTCTCCCACCCGCTCGCGAAGCCCCTGGGCGCGTGGCCCGCGGTGCTCACGGTCACGGCCGTCAACGCCGCCGCGTCCTGGGCCCTCGTGGACCGTCACAACTTCGGGCCCGACGCCGCCTGAGCACCACCGCACGCCGGGTGCGGGTCCCGCGTTCGGGGCCCGCACCCGGCGCGGTGTCAGTGCGAGGTCGACCGCACCGTGTCGTCCGGTGCGGTGCCGCCCTGCGCCGGGGTGGCCCCGGCGTTCGAGGTGCCCGTGGGCTCCCAGCCGGCCGGGCGACGCCGTGCCCGGAGGCCCACGAGCAGGTCCACCGCGAGGAAGCACAGCAGGGACAGCCCCAGGACGGGCAAGAACAGCCCCACTGCGAGCGCCCCGAGACCCACCAGGGCCCAAACCCACGCCGGAGCGGCTCGCAGTGCCCCGCGCGGCGGGAGCAGAGCGAACGCGACACCCGGGGCGCGCGTGGGGCGGCGTCGCCACCACATGGTGTATCCGCTCACCACGAGGACCACCACGGCCAGCGCGAGGCCCAGCAGCACCAGCTGGTTGGCGAGGCCGAAGAGCAGGCCCATGTGCGCGGCGATCGCCCACTGGGTGAGCTTGGCAGGCAGGCCCCACTCCGAGAACCGCACGTGGTCCGTGACCGTGGGCCGCTGGGGATCCACCGCCACGCTGTCCACCTGGGTGGGCCAGGAGCGCACGTTCTCCGCCACGGTCCACGCCGCACCCTCGGCCGCGGGGGGCTTGATCTCCACGACGTCCGCGTCCAGTCCGGCGCCGCGGGCGGTGGCCAGGACGGCGACGAAGGACCCGGGCCCGGCGGCCGCGCGGTGGCCGTGGCCGTGGTGCTCCGCGTGCTCGTCACCGGGTGCGGAGGAGCCCCCGCCAAGCTCCGTGGACACCTTGGGCGTGGTCCAGCCCAGGGCCGTGCGCAGCTGGGAGACGTTCTCCCCCGCGTACGCGGACCACGTGAGACCCGAGGCGGAGAGGAACAGCAGCCCCACCGCGAGCCACACGCCGGTGGCCGTGTGCCACGAGCGCGTGCGGCGGTAGGCGTTGGCCTCGCCCGGGCGCGGCACGAGGGCCACGCGGGCGCGCCTGCCGCGGGCCACGCGGCGGCGGTGGAGCACCACGAGCACCACGCCGCTGAGGGCGAGGACCCCCAGCCATGACGCGGCCAGTTCACTGTAGAGACGCCCGGTCTCCCCGAGCAGCAGGTCGCGGTGCAGGCGGTCGATCGTGGTGCGCAGCGGCAGGGCCCCGCTGGTTGCGTACACGGTCATCTCCCCCGTGACGCGGCCCGTGCCGGGGTCCACGAACACGGCGCGGGACTCCCCGCGCTCGAGGGCGGGATCCGCGAACATCACGCGCGTGGTGCCGCCCTCAGAGGCCGGGCGGACGTTGACCGGGGACTCCTCGGTGCCGGTGGTGCGGCGCGCGGCGGCCACCTGCTGGTCCAGGGTCAGCGGCTGGGCCGCGGTGGTGCCGGTGAGGGCCTCGGCGTAGACCTCCCGCTCGAGCTGCGGGGTGAACACGTACAGGGCCCCGGTGAGCGCGGCGACCACCAGGAAGGGGCCCACGAAGAGCCCCGCGTAGAAGTGCAGTCTGCGCAGCAGCGGCAGCAGCCACGGCGCGGTGGGGTGCGAGCCCGTGCGGGCGCGCTCGGACGACGGTGCGTCCAGTGATGTGGACATGGTGAAGTACCTCTCGATGACAGGACGGAACGACACCGCCCCGGGACGGACCGGGGGCGCCGTCGGTGGTGGACTGCTCAGATCGAGAGGAGAGGGGGTCCGCGTCGGCGGATGACGCGCACGAGTGAGAACGTGCGCGGGGGCAGCAGGAAGGCCGGGGGCACCGGGCGTGGTGCGTGGCACGGCACGAGGGCCGGGACCAGCAGCTGGACGGCCGTGAAGATCACGCGCACCGCGGCGTGCACGAGCCGCCACCAGCCGTCCTCCGCGTGCCGGACCAGCACGTACGTGACCACGGCGGCGGCCACGTGGGCCCAGCGCATCGAGCCATGGCCCGTCACCGCGGCGATCTGCTCCACACCCGGGGCGCCCGTCGTCTGGGCGGCCACGGTGTGCGCGTGGTGCGCGGAGGACGACGCCGCCGCGTGGGCCGCGTGCCCGCCCGCGGAGAAGAGGGCGTGGAACGGCAGCTGGCTCAGCGCCACCGCGCCCGCCGTGCGCACCGCACCGAGCCGGCGCCCGGCCAGCAGCACGCACACCGCGCCCGCGATCGCGAGACTCAGCCCCAGCAGCACGGGGTCCGGGGCCGCCGGGTCCACCGCGAAGTGGGAGCTGGCCGCGCACAGCGTGGACACGACGGCGGCCGCCCAGCCCCGCAACAGGCGGGCTGGGCGGCTCTCGTAAGGGGTCGGACGGGGCTGCGGAGGGTGTCAGTCGTCCACGGCGTCACGGCCTCGGCGCACGATCAGCGGGTCCGGCGGGTAGACCACCGAGGTGTCCTTGTCCTCGTAGTCGAACTGGTTGAGGAAGAAGCGCATGGCGTTCAGACGCGCCCGCTTCTTGTCGTTGGACTTGATGGTGATCCACGGTGCATGGTCCGTGTCCGTGCGGCGGAAGGTCTCCTCCTTGGCCACGGTGTAGTCCTCCCAGCGGTCCAGGGACGCCAGGTCCATGGGCGAGAGCTTCCAGCGGCGCACGGGGTCGATCTGACGGATCGCGAAGCGCGTGCGCTGCTCGTGCTGAGTCACGGAGAACCAGAACTTGGTGAGGTGGATCCCGGAGTCCACGAGCATCTTCTCGAACACCGGGGCCTGCAGCATGAACTCCTCGTACTGCTCGTCCGTGCAGAAGCCCATCACGCGCTCCACGTTGCCGCGGTTGTACCACGAGCGGTCGAACAGCACGATCTCCCCGTTGGTGGGCAGGTGCTGGATGTAGCGCTGGAAGTACCACTGGCCCTGCTCGCGGTCCGAGGGCTTGTTCAGCGCCACCACTCGTGCCGCGCGGGGGTTCAGGTGCTCCGTGAAGCGCTTGATGGTCCCGCCCTTACCCGCGGCGTCCCGGCCCTCGAACACGATCACGTGCTTGAGGTCGTTGTCCTGGCCCCAGTACTGGAACTTCAGCAGCTCGATCTGCAGCTGGTACTTCTCCAGCTCGTAGTCCTCGCGGGACATCCGCTCGTCGTACGGGTACCCCTCGCGCCACGTCTCCACGGCGCTTCCCCCCGGGTCGATGAGGTCCGGGTCCGGCGACTGCCCGTCCCGCACCGTGTAGCCCTGGTCCACGAGCTTGTCGATGAACTCGCGCAGGTTCTCACGGGCCGGTTCTTGCTGGGCGGTCATCTGGTCCTCCTGGTGGCCTGACGTCGCGAACGGCGTGTTCACAGTTCTCGGCTCCGATCCTAGTGGCCCCGCGCCGCCGGGACGCGGAGCACGGCGGCGGTGCGCGGCGTCGACCCGGGGTGCGCGGAAACTCCCCGGAAGGAGGGTGTGCACCCGGCCCGCGGCCCCCACGGTCACTAGGATGGACGGTGTCAGGTAGGACGCGACAGCACAGAGGAGCGCTGACCCACTCATGCGAATCGGGCTTATGACCAGCGGCGGGGACTGCCCCGGACTCAACGCGGTGATCCGCGGTGCAGTGCTGCACGGCATCAAATCCTTCGGCCACGACTTCGTGGGCTTCCGGGACGGCTGGCGCGGTGTGGTGGAGGGCGACATCATGGAGCTGCCCCGCCAGAGCGTGCGCGGGCTCGCCCGCCAGGGCGGCACCATCCTGGGCACCTCCCGCACCAACCCGTTCGACGGGCCCCAGGGCGGGCCGGAAAACATCGCCAAGGTGCTCGAGGCCAACGGCATCGACGCCGTGGTGGCCATCGGCGGCGAGGGCACCCTGGCCGGCGCCAAGCGCCTCGCGGACGCCGGGCTGCCTGTGGTGGGCGTGCCCAAGACCATCGACAACGACCTCCAGGCCACGGACTACACGTTCGGCTTCGACACCGCGGTCTCCATCGCCACGGACGCCATGGACCGCATCCGCACCACCGGCGAGTCCCACCACCGGTGCATGGTGGCGGAGGTGATGGGCCGCCACGTGGGGTGGATCGCCCTGCACTCCGGCATGGCCGCGGGCGCCCACGCGATCCTGATCCCCGAGTTCCGCGAGTCCATGGAACAGGTCTCCGAGTGGGTCCGCGAGGTCCACGACCGCGGCCGCTCCCCGCTCGTGGTGGTGGCGGAGGGCTTCATCCCGGACAACCGGGAGGAGGCCATTGCCGGCAAGGGCGTGGAGGCGTCCGGTCGTCCGCGCCTGGGCGGGATCGGCGAGTACGTGACGCACGAGATCGAGGACATCACGGGTATCGAGACCCGCAACACCATCCTGGGCCACATCCAGCGCGGCGGCGCGCCCACGGGCTTCGACCGTGTGCTGGCCACGCGCCTGGGCATCGCCGCGGTCACCATGGCCTCCGAGCAGCAGTGGGGCAAGATGTGCGCGCTGCGCGGCACGGACGTGGTGCGCGTGGACTTCGCCGAGGCCCTCGACGGTCTCAAGGCGGTCCCGCGCGACCGCTACGACGAGGCCAAGGAGCTCTTCGGCCGCTGAGCGCCGCTCCACCCACGCCGCGGCCCCCGGAGGATCTGCTCCGGGGGCCGAGGTCTGCGTGGGGTGAGCTGGTGCGGCGTCAGCGGGACGCGCGGTTCAGCGCGCGGTGCCGCGCGGCCCGCGCATGAGGCCCTGGGCGCGCCCGACCACCGAACCGGCGTCCGGGGGCACCACCACGGTCTGGCTCGCGGCCCACTGCTCCGTGACGGGCTCGGACTCCGCGTCCGGGGCCGCGCCCGGGGTGTCGCGGACCGTGAGCACCGCCTCCGGGTCCACGGAGCGCTTGAGCACGGCCAGGGCGATGGGCCCGGCCTCGTGGTGCAGCTGCGCGGCCGTCACCCGACCCACCACGCGGCCGCCGGCCTCCACGGTGGCGCCCGCCTCGGGGAGGGTGTGCTGGGAGCCGTCCAGGTCCAGGAACGTGAGACGGCGCGGCGGGTGGCCCAGGTTGTGCACGCGGGCCACGGTCTCCTGGCCCTTGTAGCAGCCCTTCGACAGGTGCACCGCGGTGCGCATCCAGTCCAGTTCGTGGGGGATGGTCTTCTCGTCCGTCTCGGCGCCCCAGCGGGGACGCCACGCCTCTATCCGCAGGGCTTCAGCGGCCCAGGACCCGGCCAGACCGATGCCCTCGCGCTCGAGACCGGCCACCACCTCGGGCAGCGCTCCCAGCGGCACGAGGTGCTCGAACCACGCACGGGAGCGCCCCGGGTGCTCCGGGGTGGTGGCGTAGCCGTGACCGCCCTCGGCCACGTCGGGCCAGGGATCCCGCCACACGAGCACGTGGGCGGACGTCACGGACGGCTCGCCCGCTGCGTCGTGCGGGGAGACCTCCGTGGCGGGTCCCGCGGAGAGCAGCTCGGCCATGCGTCCGCCGAGGTCCCGGGTGGCCCCGAGCACGGCCCACTGCCGGCTGACGTCCTGGACCTCGACCCGCAGGGCGAAGCGCATGGAGGTGAGCCAGTCGGCGAGACCGGGGGCCTCGTCCGCCTCGGTGATGAGCCAGGTGGTGGTCCCGTCGTCCAGCACGTGCGGGGCGAACTCGATGCGCCCCTGCACGCTCAGGAACAGGGTCTCGGTGCCGCGGCCGGGTTCCAGGCCGGTGAGCACCTGAGAGGACAGCGTGGTGAGCCAGCTCAGCCGGTCCGGTCCGGTGACGGTCACGACGCCGCGCTGGGAGGCGTCCACGACGGCCCGGCCGCGGGCGAGGGCCCGCTGCTCGTGCACGGGATCCCCGTAGTGGGCGGCCACGCCGCGGTCCAGCCCGTGGGCGGCCACGGCACCGTGACGGGCCAGCAGGGCGGAGGTGTGGACGGTCGGCACCGCGCTCACGACCCGGAGGGGGCCGCGGGCTCGATCCTGGTCAGCTCCGCCGAGGCGTGGGTGGCCAGCTCGCGGCCGTCCGCGGCCATGTCCCAGGCCCACATGAGGTGGTTGTTCACGAGCCCGTAGAGCCGGGTGCCGGACTGGTACTCCTTGGCGCCCTGGGCGCGGATCACGGCGTCGGTGCGCAGGTCCACCCGGGGGCCCTTGATCTGCCCGAGGTACAGCTCCGCCACGCCACCGGGCTGGAGGATGCTCACGGAGATGTCGAAGCCGCCGTCCGCGTTGCGCAGCTTCTCGACGTCCTCCGCGGAGGTGAGCACGGGGACGGGATCGGGGGGCAGCATGCCGGGGCCGATGTCACCGTCCTCGCGCGGTCGCGCGAGCTCCCAGAAGCCCTGCTCGTACGTGGCCTCGCGCTGCGGCTCGCCCTCTTCGTCGAGGAGCGTGGTCTGCGCGCGGTAGATCACGAACGGGAGGCCGGTCTGCTCGAACGTGACGCGCTGCCGGAAGGCACGCTGCTCGGCATCGCCGTACCCCATGAAGCCGTTGCCCTCCCACGTGCCCAGGAGCCACGCGAAGGGGACGAGTTCGGGGGTCAGGTCCGTGGGGATCTCGATGGGCACGAGTTACATCTGCCCCTTGAACAGGCTGAACACGACCTTGGCGCCGATTCCGAGGATGGCGAGGGTCGCGAGACCGAGGAGCGCGAGGTAGAAGATTTCGAGTGCAAGCATGGTCTCACGCTACCACGGAGGCCAGCACCTGACTGGCGAAAACCGCCACCATTCCGAGCAGCGCCACGGGGGTCACACCGAGGGTGATCATGCCCCTGCGCTGCAGGTGCTCGGGGGCCGCGGAGATCACCCGGGCGCCCGCCACCACCAGGATCACCGTGAGGGGTGCACCCACCCCGGCGACCGTGAGCCAGCCGCTGAGTCCCTGCTCGTGGGCCACGCGGGAGAACGCGATCCACCCCGAGGACGCCACCGCCGCGAGCACTCCCGTGACCGAGGCCAGGGCGGACTCCAGACGGTGCTCGGCACCCTCCCCGCGCACCAGCTCGGCCACGCACACCGCCATGAACGAGACGCCGATGATCGCGGGCAGCCACACGAGCCGCTGCGAGGGCACGAGCTGCACGAGCAGGCACGCGAGCGTCCCGGCCACCGCGATCAGCACGTTGTGCCGGCGCCGCGCGTGGATCCCCGCGGCGGCGGGCCATCCCACGCCGGTGGTCACGGCCATGCCCACGGACACCACGAACGGCGCCCAGCCGCCCAGGACTCCGGCCACGAGCGCGAGGACCAGCGCCACCACGGCGGCGATGACGATGCGCGCGTACTTCATGGGCTGGTCCTTCCGGGCCTGGCTGTCGAGCGGGCAGCGGTCGCTGCGCCCTCCCGCCAGCGTAGCCGCACCGCGTCCCGCCCCGGGCCAGGCCCCGCGCCCCGCCGCCCTTCCGGGCGCCCCTCCCCGGGCACGACGCCGCCGCGGCGCCACCGTCCCGGGCCTCCCCGGGGGCGACGCCGCTCCCGGGCCCTCCGTGCGGGTCCCGCGGTCCCGCGCGGCGGGCCCGCCCTATACTGGCCCGGTCATCGGCCGCACCCGTCCCGGGGCCGGCCACCTCGCGTCCGAGCGGATCCCACCGTGTCCCACATCGCCCTGCTCAGCCCCAGCGCCCGCGCGGTGGAGACGGCGCTGCCCGCCCTGGAGCTGCTCTCGCACACCGTGGTGCTGCACTCCTTCGACGCCACCGGATCACTCGGCGGCTCGGCCCGCCCGGACGTGGTGCTGCTGGACGGCACTGCGGACCTCGTGGGAGCCCGCAACGCGGCCCAGGCACTGTCCGCCCTGGAGCGCCCGCTGCCCGTGGTGCTGTGCGTGACCGAGGGCGGGATGGCGGCCGTGGCGGCGTCGTGGTGCGTGGACGACGTCGTGCTGGACAGCGCCGGGCCCGCCGAGGTGGAGACCAGGCTGCGGCTCGCCTGCGCGCACGCAGTCTCCGCCGAGCCCGAGACGGAGCGCTCCGTGCTGCGCGCGGGCTCCGTGAGCATAGACGAGGACTCGTACACCGTGAAGCTCGCGGGACGCCCCCTGAACCTCACGTTCAAGGAGTTCGAGCTGCTCAAGTTCCTGGTGCAGCACGTGGGCCGGGTGTTCACCCGCCAGCAGCTGCTCTCCGAGGTGTGGGGCTACGACTACTACGGCGGAACCCGCACCGTGGACGTGCACATCCGGCGGCTGCGCGCCAAGCTGGGCTCGGACCACGAGCACCTGATCACCACAGTGCGTAACGTGGGGTACAACTTCGCCGCGGGCAGGGAGCCCTCTGCCTGAGCGGACCGCCGCACGAACGCCGAGGAGGCACCCATGTCCGTGACCGTGACCCCGTACGACAGCATCCCTTTCCCCGACGAGCTCGTGGCGCTCGCCGAGCGCTCCCGCGCGGCGGACGGCGAACCCCCGTTCTCGGACCAGACGCTCGTGGACATCCGCTCCGGGCGCGCGGGCGCCACGTGCGTGGCGGCCACCGACGGGGACGAGCTGGTGGGCGCCGCGGTGGTGGTGCCGCAGCAGGACGCCGCGTCCACGTTCACGGTGGAGCTCACCGTGGCGCCCGGGCACCGGGACCAGGGGGTGGCCACGGCGATCGCGGGCCAGCTGCGCGCCATGGTGGACGGCACCGTGGAGGCCTGGGCCCACGGGGACCAGCCTGCCTCCCGCCGGCTCGCGGAGCTCTACGGACTCACCGCGGTGCGGGACCTGCTCCAGCTCAAGCGCACGGTATCCGGCGCGCAGGACATCCCCCTGGAGGTCTCCCTGCCGCAGGGCGTGCGGATCCGCCCGTTCGAGGTGGGCCGGGACGAGCAGGCGTGGCTGCACGTCAACTCCCGCGCGTTCGCGCAGCACCCCGAGCAGGGCCGGATCACCCTCGGGGACCTGCAGGAGCGCGAGGGGCAGTCCTGGTTCGACCCCCGCGGCTTCCTGCTGGCGGTCTCCGAGCAGGACCCCGACCGGGTGCTGGGGTTCCACTGGACCAAGGTGCACCCGGGCTCCGGGGACTCTCCGGCGCTCGGGGAGGTCTACGCGGTGGGCGTGGACCCGGAGCAGCAGGGCAGCGGACTCGGGCGCGCCCTCACCGCGGCGGGGATCAACCACCTCGCGCAGGAGGGACTCTGCGAGGTGATGCTCTACGTGGACGCGGACAACTCCGCGGCCATGGCGCTGTACGAGTCCCTGGGCTTCGAGCGCTGGCACGTGGACGTCATGTACCGCAGCTGAGCACCACTACCATCGTTACCGGATCCCCGCCCCGCCCATGCGGGTGGGGCATGAGCTTCTGAGCACGGAGAGCAGACCATGGCGAAGAACACCACCACGGGCAAGTACGACATCCTCGCCGCGGGGTGTCTCTGCTGGCGGGTGGTGGACGGCGAGCTGCAGGTGCTGGTGATCCACCGCCCGCGCTACGACGACTGGTCCTGGCCCAAGGGCAAGCAGGACTCCGGGGAGACCCTGCCCGAGACCGCCGTGCGCGAGCTGCGCGAGGAGACCGGGCTGCGCATCACCCTGGGCGTGCACCTCGCGGATTCCGAGTACAAGGTGCGCGGCCACGACAAGCTGGTGCGCTACTGGGCCGCCGAGGTTCCCCCGAACGCCCGCGCCGTGCCCGAGGACGACGAGGTGGACGTGATGAGGTGGGTGACCCCGGAGCAGGCCCGGGAGATGCTCACCAACACGGACGACCGCGCTCCCCTGGACGAGCTGCTGCGGCTGCACTCCCGGGCGAGCCTGGCCACCCGCCCCGTGATCGTGATCCGCCACGCCAAGGCCAAGCCCCGCTCCTCGTGGCAGCGCGCCGAGGGGGACCGCCCCCTCGCGGCCACCGGCAAGCGGCAGGCCCTGGCCGTGACCCGGCTGCTCGCGGCGTGGCAGCCCGAGCGCGTGGTCACCTCACCGTGGCTGCGCTGCATGTCCACCGTGGTGCCCTACGCCAAGAAGCACGGCGTGAAGGTCAAGGAGCGCTCGCAGCTCACCGAGGCCACGCACAAGCGCCACCCCAAGCGGGCCGCACAGGTCACGGAGCAGCTCTTCGACACCGAGCGGCCCGTGGTGCTGTGCACCCACCGCCCGGTGCTGCCCACGGTGCTCAAGGTGCTCGCCAAGCACATGCCCTCGGGGATGGCCGCGCAGCTGCCAAACACGGACCCGTACCTGAGCCCGGGCCAGATGATCGTGCTGCACATGCCGCGCGGCTCCCAGCACTCGCGCGCCGTGGCGTTCGAGATCATCTCCCCGTTCGACGACTGACCACCGCGCGGTGGTGCCACCGCGACCCCCGCACGCAGACAGCGCGACGCGAGCGAGCGGCGTCGTGAGAGGAGAGCCATGACCGAGATCCCCACACCGTACGAGGACCTGCTGCGGGACGTCCTGGAGCACGGGACGCCCAAGACGGACCGCACCGGGACCGGGACGCTGTCGGTGTTCGGGCGCCAGATCCGCTACGACCTCAGCCACTCTTTCCCCCTGCTGACCACCAAGCGCGTGCACTTCCGCTCCCTGGCGCTCGAGCTGCTGTGGTTCCTCTCCGGCTCCTCCAACGTGCGCTGGCTGCAGGAGCGCGGCGTGAGCATCTGGGACGAGTGGGCGGACGAGAACGGGGACCTGGGCCCGGTGTACGGCGTGCAGTGGCGCAGCTGGCCCGCCGGGCACGGAGAGACGATCGACCAGATCGCGCGCGTGGTCGAGTCCATCCGCACCACCCCGGACTCCCGGCGGCACATCGTCACGGCGTGGAATCCCGCGGAGGTGGACCGGATGGCGCTGCCGCCGTGCCACGCGCTGTTCCAGTTCTACGTGCAGCCGCGCGAGGACGGCCCGGACGCCCTGAGCTGCCAGCTCTACCAGCGCTCCGCGGACCTGTTCCTGGGGGTGCCGTTCAACATCGCCTCCTACGCGCTGCTCACCGTGATGGTGGCCCAGCAGTGCGACCTGGTGCCCGGCGAGTTCGTGTGGACCGGCGGTGACTGCCACATCTACACCAACCACCTGGAGCAGGTGCGCACGCAGCTCGCGCGCGAGCCCTACCCGTACCCCACGCTGCGGCTCACGCGCCGCCCGGACTCGATCTTCGACTACCGCTTCGAGGACTTCGCGGTGGAGGGCTACCAGCACCACCCCGGCATCAAGGCTCCGGTGGCGGTGTGAGCGCGGACCGTTTCCCCGCCCCGTCCCGGACGCGGCCCCCGGCGGACGACGACGCCGCTCGCGCCCCGTCCGCGAGCGGCCCCGGCGCGGGCGGCATCGGCCCGGGCGGCACCGTGGTGGGGGCCATCTGGGCGCAGAGTCCCGACGGCGTGATCGGGGTGGACGGCAGGATCCCGTGGCACCTGTCCGAGGACCTGAAGTTCTTCGCGCGCACCACCATCGGGCACCCCGTGATCATGGGTCGGCGCACGTGGGAGTCCTTCCCCGAGCAGTTCCGCCCGCTGCCGGGACGCCCGAACATCGTGATCACGTCCCGCCCCGAGTCCGTGCCCGCGGACGGCGAGCGCGTGTGGGCCGTGGGTTCCTACGCCGAGGCGCTGGAGCTCGCCGTGTCCCTGCTGCCGGCTCCCGGACCGGAGCACGAGGAGCCCGCCCGCGAGGTGTGGGTGATCGGCGGGCCGGGCGTGTGGCGCGAGGCCGTGTCCCACCGTCCACTGCCGCTGACCCGGGCCCTGGTGACCACCGTGGACCTGGACGTCACCGGGGACACCCACGCCCCCGCACTGGACGGCTCCTGGTCCCGCCGTGAGGTGGCGGGCTGGACGGAGGCGCGCAACGGCACCCGGTTCCGGATCGACGAGTGGACGCGTACCCCCGTGGGGTAGCGTGATGTCCCACACACACCGAGTGGAGGAGTCCCCCGTGAGCGACGAGAGCACACCGAGCACCATCACGAGCCCCGAGCTGCGGATCGTGCCCAACCACGACGACTCCCGCTACGAGCTGTGGGACGGCGGGCAGTACATCGGTTTCCTGGGCGTGGAGGTGCTGCCGGACGGCACCGTGGACCTGCAGCACACCATCATCTCCGAGGCCTTCGGACGCCGCGGCTACGCCCGCACGCTCGTGACCCGCGTGCTGGACGAGTACCGCGAGCGCGGCACGAGGGTCCGGGCCACGTGCAGCTACGTGCAGGATTTCATGGACCGTTTTCCCTCCTACCGGGACCTGCTGGCCACCACCCCGGATCCGCGCGCCGAGAGCTGAGACCCGGGGCACCGGCCCCCGGGTCCGGGGCTTGTTCGGCGGGGTGTGCTCCGCGTCCGGGCGACCCGCGCAGGCATCCCCGTCCTGTGCGGGTCGACCTCGGCCCCGTCCGGGCGGCGTCCCACGCCGGCTCCCCCGGTCCGGGCCACGGCCTCCCCACCCGCCACCGCGGGCAGGGGCGGGAGGCCGCTCTGCGCGGGTCGGCGCTGCACGGGCCCTGGCTAGACTGGGCGGCATGACTTCACACCCCGCCGCCGTAGGTTTCATCGGTTGGCGCGGCATGGTCGGCTCCGTGCTCATGGACCGCCTGCGCGCCGAGAACGACTTCGCGGAGCTGGACCCCGTGTTCTTCTCCACCTCCGCCGCGGGAGGCCCGGCACCGGGGATCGAGGGACTCGGGGACACCGGCACCCTGCAGGACGCCCACGACCTCGACGCGCTGGCCAAGCTCCCGGTGCTCGTGACCACGCAGGGCGGGGACTACACCACGGCCGTCCACGGTGCGCTGCGCGCCGCCGGCTGGGACGGGATCTGGATCGACGCCGCCTCCACGCTGCGCATGGACGACGACGCCGTGATCGTGCTGGACCCCGTCAACCGGGACGTCATCGACGCCGCCCTGGACCGGGGCGTCAAGGACTTCGTGGGCGGCAACTGCACGGTCTCCTGCATGCTCATGGGCCTGGGCGGTCTGTTCCGCAACGGGCTGGTGGAGTGGGCCACCTCCATGACCTACCAGGCGGCCTCCGGCGGCGGTGCCCGCCACATGCGGGAGGTGCTGCGGCAGTTCGGGGACCTCAACGCCACCGTGGCCGAGCAGCTGGCCGATCCGGCGTCCGCGATCCTGGAGATCGACCGCGCCGTGCTCGCCGCCCAGCGCGGCGGGGAACTGGACACCACCCAGTTCGGTGTGCCCCTGGCGGGCTCGCTCATCCCCTGGATCGACGCGGACCTCGGCAACGGTCAGTCCCGTGAGGAGTGGAAGGCCCAGGCGGAGACCAACAAGATCCTGGGCCGCTCCGGGGACACCACCATCCCGGTGGACGGGCTGTGCGTGCGGATCGCCGCCATGCGCTCCCACTCCCAGGCGCTGACCCTCAAGCTGCGCGAGGAGATCCCCGTGCCCGAGATCGAGCGGATCCTGGACGCGGACAACGAGTGGGCCACCGTGGTGCCCAACACCAGGGAGGACACCATGAGGGACCTCACCCCCGTGGCCGCCTCCGGGTCGCTGCAGATTCCCGTGGGCCGCATCCGCACCCTGTCCATGGGACCGCAGCACATCTCTGCGTTCACCGTGGGTGACCAGCTGCTGTGGGGCGCGGCCGAACCCGTGCGGCGCATGCTCAAGATCGCCCTCGGGACCCTCTGAGTCGGCTGGTTACCGTCCGGAGACGTGGCCCCCGCGACGGCGGCCCCTCGTCAGTGCCGCGGCTCGCGTGCAGCGGTCGCCGTGGTCACTGACGTGTCGAAGGGTCCGTGGCACGCATGTGCCGCGGTCCCTGCACCCACGCATGGGGTTTGTCCCGGGCCCGGCGGTAGCGCCACCCGGCCAGGAGGTTCGACCACCAGCGCCACACCCGCAGCGCCGCGCGCTTGATGCGCAGGTTGAGCCGGTGCGCCCACTCGAACTCGGTACTCCACACCCCCAGGCCCAGGAAGATGAACAGCCAGCCCGGCCCCGGGGTGACCAGCATGATGATCCCCGCGAGCCCCAGCACACCGCCCAGCACGATCACGATGAGCTTGTGCAGTACCCGCAGCGCGGGATGGCGCTCGGACCACGCGCGCAGCCGCAGGACGGCCTGGTGCACCTTGCCTCCGCGTTCGCCGCGCTCGATCTCCTCGTGGAACTCGGAGCTCACGACAGCACCACCGGGGCCACGGCGCGCGGGGTGAGCGTGCGGGGCACGCCCGTCACAGGGACAGCCCGAGCAGCACCGGTTCCGGCTCCAGGCGCACGCCGAAGACCTGCTCCACCCCGTGCTGCACGGTGCGGGCCACGGCCGCGACGTCCTCCCCCGAGGCCTCGCCCCGGTTGGTCATGGCCAGGGTGTGCTTGCCGGACAGGGACGCCCGTCCCCCGGCGACGTCCTCCCCGACCAGGTCCAGCAGCTCGTTGCGCGTGCCGGGCAGCCCGAAGCCCTTGCCGAAGCCGGCGTGGTCGATGAGCCACGCCGCGGAGAACTTCACGGCGCCCTCCACCGTGCCCCCGCGGGCGTCCAGCACCGGGTACCGGGGGGCGTCCGCGGGGATCCGGTCCGTGAGCTCGTGCTCGGGCACCACGGGGTTCGTGAAGAAGGAGCCCGTGCTGAAGGTGTCCCGGTCCGCGGGGTCCAGCACCATGCCCTTGCCCGCCCGCAGTCGCAGGACGGTCTCCCGCACCGTGGCCAGCGGGGCGCGCTCCCCCACCTCCACGCCCAGGGCCGTGGCCAGCTGCGCGTAGCGGACGGGAGTAGAGTCCTCCCGGCGCTCCAGGCGGAACGTCACGGAGAGCACCACGTAGCGCGGGGAGCCGTGGTCCATGCTGCGCTTGAGCAGGGAGTCCCGGTAGGAGAACTGCAGGTCCTCGAAGGAGAACGTCCGTCGCCGCTGCTCCTGCCGGTCCCACACGCGCACGGCGACGATGTTCTGGGAGACCTCCGAGCCGTAGGCGCCCACGTTCTGCACCGGGGTGGCGCCGGTGGTGCCCGGGATCCCGGAGAGGGTTTCCAGCCCGGCGAGCCCGAGCTCCACGGTCTCTCGGACGAGGTCGTCCCACGGGTGCCCGGCGGCCGCCTCCACGAGCACGGAGCGCTCGTCCCAGGCGTCACCCCCGGTCGCGGTCGCGGTGCCGCCGTCGGCCGGGTGCAGATGCCGGTCACTGCCGTGGTGGGCCCCGCCGTCGGGAGATCCGGCGGCCGGCCCGCGGGCGGCGTCGTCGCCTGCGCCCGTGTGGTCCGCCGCGCGGGAAGGATCCGAGACCGTGAACCCGCGCGTGCCCACGAGCACCACCGTGCCCTCGAACGGCTCGTCCGAGGCGAGGATGTTGGACCCCCCGCCCACCACGAGCACCCGCTCCCCCGCGCGATCGGCACGGGAGACCGCCGCCACGAGGTCCTCCTCCGCGCCGGCCTCGACGTAGCGGGAGACGGGGCCGCCCACGGCCGTGGTCGTGAGCTGGGAGAGGCGCGGTGCAGTCATGGTGGTCAATCCTAGTGTGGGAACCTCACGACGGCCTGGGCCTTGACGAGCACCTTGAGCGGTGCGGCGGAAGCCGGGTCCGCGTCCGGCGCGGAGAGGTCCGGTGCGGTCACGGCGAGGTCCACGCGCGCGGTGCGGGCCTCGGCGTCGAGTGCCCCGACCACCCCGCTCACCGTGAGCGTGGTGCTCGGCTCCACCGCCGTGCCGTACGCGTTGGGCACCACCACGGGCTTGGTGAACCGCGTCTGGTAGTCCACCACGGCACCCGGATCACCGGCCCACTCGGTCACGAGCCCCACGGCTGCGCCCATGGTGAACATGCCGTGGGCGATCACGTTCGGCAGGCCCACGGAGCGGGCGAACGCCTCGTTCCAGTGGATGGGGTTCATGTCCCCGGACGCGCCCGCGTAGGCCACGAGGTCCGCGCGGGACACCTCGATGCGCCGTTCGCCGATCTGCTGGCCCTTCTCGAGGGTCTCGAACTCCACGGTCACTGGTCCTCTCCTCGCACGAGCAGCGACGACACGGTGGTCGCCACCTTCTCCCCCTCCACCGTGGTGACCTCCACGCGGGACGTCACCATGGCGCCCGAACCGAGCGGGCGCACGGCGTCCACCGTGACGGCGGCCGTCAGCTCGTCCCCGGCCACGATGGGCCGGTGATGCGTGAAGCGCTGGTCCGCGTGGACCACGCGGGAGAAGTCGATCCCGGCCTCCGGGTCGTTCACCAGGGCGGCGTCGGCCCGCTGGGAGACCACGATGGCGAACGTGGGCGGAGCCACGAGGTCCGCGTACCCGGCGGCCTGCGCCGCGGCGACGTCGTGATGCACGGGATCCGAGGCCTTCACGGCCGTGGCGAACTCGCGGATCTTCTCGCGCCCCACCTGGTACGCAGGGATGGACGGGTAGGTGGTGCCCACCACGTCAGCGGATACGGCCATGGTCTCCTCGATTCGACGGACGGCTTTGCGCCCCAGCCTATCGGCCCCCGCTCGCACCGGGCCCGACGACGCCGCTCGGCCCCGGGACGCTGCCCTCGCGCTCGTCGGGTCCGGGGCCGGCGGCGGAGCCGGGCACGGAAAAGGCGCCGCTCCCCGAGGGGAACGGCGCCTGAACAGTAGCGGTGGACGGGCTCGATCCGTCGACCTCACGATTATGAGTCGTGCGCTCTAACCAGCTGAGCTACACCGCCACATCATGGATGAAACCTGCGGTTCACAGGGTTCCGCAGGTTGTCATCATGAGAGCCCCGACCGGGAATCGATCCCGGGACCTCCATCTTACCAAGATGGCGCTCTACCACTGAGCTATCGGGGCAACGCGGAATACTCTAACAGCATCCCAGCGCGATGCACAAAACGGCTCCGACCCCTGAAGCACGCGCCGCGCGCCCGCCCACGGCGCCGGCGAATCGGCCCGCACAGGGGGGGCGCTGGTCGTCGCAGGGGTTTGGCGGCGCAGGCAGCGGCCGGCGCGGAGGGTCGCCGGTGCGGATGCTGCGAGGTGGAGTAAATACAGCACAGGGCTCCGATTTCTGCACTGACGGAGCAAATGCACACCCCCGGGTGGGTGCTCGACTGACCGCCCAGCTCCGGGGGTCGGGTGGCCGCCCCACCACCCGGTCCCCCGAACGATGAGCGGCCCCTCACTCCACCGGGGATCCTGCGAGGATGCACCGGGGCGTGAGGGGCTGCGCGTCAGTGGTGGTCGGATCAGCGGCCCGAGTAGCCGCCGTTGTTCCGGCCGTAGCTCTTCTTGCGGGGACGGTCCTGGTAGGAGGACCCGCCGCCGCGGGGGCGCCCGCCACCACGGTCGTCACGGTAGCCACCGCGGTCCTCGCGGTACCCGCCACGGTCACCGCGATCGTCCCGGTAGCCGCCGCGGTCGTCCCGATAGCCGCCACGGTCACCGCGGTACCCGCCGCGGTCCCCACGGTCGTTGCGGGGGCCGCGGTCACGGTCCCCGCCGCGGAAGCGGTTGCCGCCGCCACTGCGGGCACCACCGGGTCCGCGGTCCTCCTGGATGCGGATGGGGGCGCCGTTGATCTGGGTGTTGGAGAGCTTGTCGAGGGTGCCCGCGGGCAGGTTCTCGGGCAGGCCCACCAGGGTGAACGTGGGGCGGATGTCGATCGCGCCGATCTGCGAGCCGTTGAGCCCGCCCTCGTGCGTGAGCGCACCCACCACGGCACCGGGCACCACGCGGTCCCGGTGGCCCACGGCCAGCTTGTAGGTCTTCATGCCGGCCTCGTCGCCCGGGGAGCGGCGGTTGCGGGGTCCGTCCCCGTCGCGGCGCTCACGGTCCCGCTTGCGCTGGGGCATCTCGGGGAGGTCCTCCACGAGGAACGGGCGGCCGTTCTGCGCGATCACGGCCAGGGCCGCGGCGATCTCGACGGCGTCCACGTCGTGCTCGGACTCGTAGCGCTCCACCAGCTCGCGGAACAGCCCGAGGTCCTCGGACTCGATGGTCTCCTCGATCTGCTGCGCGAAGTTGTCCTTGCGGGTCTGGTTGACCTCGTCCGTGGTGGGCACGCGCATCTGCTCCACGGGCTGACGGGTGGCCTTCTCGATGGCGCGCAGCAGGTACTTCTCGCGCGGCGTCATGAACAGGATGGCCTCGCCCTTGCGCCCGGCACGGCCGGTGCGCCCGATGCGGTGGACGTAGGACTCGGTGTCGTGGGGGATGTCGTAGTTGACCACCAGGGAGATCCGCTCCACATCCAGCCCGCGCGCGGCCACGTCCGTGGCCACGAGGATGTCGATCTTTCCCTCGCGCAGGGAGTCCACGGTGCGCTCACGCAGGTTCTGCGGGATGTCGCCGTTGATCGCGGCGGCGGTGTAGCCGCGGGCCTTGAGCTTGTCCGCGATCTCCTCGGTGGCGGCCTTGGTGCGCACGAAGACGATCACGCCGTCGTAGTCCTCGACCTCGAGCACGCGGGTCATGGCGTCCAGCTTGTGGGGGCCCATGACCTGCATGTAGCGCTGGCGGGTGTTGGTGCCCGTGGTGGTCTTGGCCTTGACCGTGATCTCCTGGGGATCCCGCAGGTACTGCTGCGCGATCCGCCGGATGGCCTTGGGCATGGTCGCGGAGAACAGGGCCACCTGCTTCTCCACGGGGGTCTGGGCGAGGATCTTCTCCACGTCCTCCGAGAAGCCCATGCGCAGCATCTCGTCGGCCTCGTCCAGCACCACGTACGCGATGTCGTCGAGCTTGAGCGAGCCCTTGGAGAGGTGGTCGATCACACGGCCGGGCGTGCCCACGACCACCTGCGCGCCGCGCTTGAGCCCGGCCAGCTGCGGACCGTATGAGGAGCCGCCGTACACGGGCAGCACGGTGAAGTCCTCCAGGTGCATGGCGTAGGAGCCGAACGCCTCGGCCACCTGCAGCGCGAGCTCACGGGTGGGGGCCAGCACGAGCACGCGGGTGCTGCGCTGCGGGCCGTGCAGGTCCGAGAGCTCCGCGAGCTTGGACAGCGCGGGCACCGCGAACGCGGCGGTCTTGCCGGTGCCGGTCTGGGCCAGGCCCACGACGTCCCGGCCGCTGAGCAGCGCGGGGATGGTGGCGGCCTGGATGGGCGAGGGGTACTCGTAGCCCACCTCGTCCAGGGCGGCCAGCACGCGGCCGTCCACGCCGAGCTCGGCGAACGTGGGCGTGGTGGGCTCGGAGGAGGCCGCGGGCTTCTCGGCGGACGCCTGCGCGGGCCCGGCGGTGGACGACGCCGCGTCGGCGGCGGGGGCCTCGGCGGGAACCTGCCCGGCGGCGTCGTTGGGGGCCTGCTCGGCGGCGCCGGCGTCGACGACCGTCGTCTCGCCCGGCTCGCTCGCGGGAGCCACGGTGTGGGCGGTCTCGTTCTCGGGGATGTTGTCAGTGGGCACGGAAGAACCTCGCTTCGGTGGAATGGAGTGACTGGCACCGGTGCGAGCGGAACGTCCGCTGAAGTCCAGGACCGACATGCCGGGAACGGCGAAACGGTGGTGTAGGACGGAAGACCGGGATGATGAACCCCCAGTCTAGCGCACCGGCTCCCCGGAACCGGCTCCGGAGCGGGCCACCACGATGTTCGCCTCGTCACTCACCACGGTGTACTCCGTGCCGTAGACGTCGCGCGCGTACCCGGGGACGTCCTCGGGTGCCGTGCCGCCCCACGTGGCCCCCGCGCGGTCCACCACCACGTACTCGGGGGCGGGGTCCTCGCCGTTGCCGATCCAGTGGACGTCCGCGCGGCCCACGAGCGCGTTCATGAGGGAGAGGTCGGTGCCCACGCTCGCTCCCGGCGGGACCTCCGCCACCGCGGCCGCCTTGGCGTCCCGCCGCGGGTCGGGCTGCCACGCCTCGGGCGCGACCAGCCCGGCGAGGGGCAGCTGGCTCCCCACCGCGAGCGCGACGGTCAGCGCGGCCCACGGCGCCACCGCGCCCATCCCGCCCAGCACGGCGGCTTCCGCACCGCCTCGGGTGGCGCGGGCCCGGGCGGCGTCCGCGCGCAGCCGCACGACCGCGTCCACGAGCGCCACGAACACCACGGGCATCAGCACGGCACTGTAGTGCCAGCCCGGGCCCCAGTACCCCTCGTTCGGGGAGAGCATCCGCCACAGCAGCGTGGGCAGCGCCACGAGCGCGATCGGCGAGCGCACCGCCACCACGGCCCCCGCCAGCAGGAGCAGCAGCCACGTGCCCAGCTTCTGCACGGGCACCACCTGCAGGATCACCGCGCTGGCGGGGTCCCGCAGCAGCCCGGCGACGTCCAGCTTGTCCGCGTACGCGAACTCCCCCGCGGGGTTCAGCGCGGGCAGCACCACCCCCACCGCGAGGGCCGTGACCCCCGCTCCCCAGACCACGAGCGCCGCGCCCCACGCGAGTGCCGGGCGCCGCGGGCCGGGCACCGGGGCCTCCCCCGCACCCCGCTCGGACGACGACGCCGCACGGCCGGCTCCGCGCGTGGACTCGCGAGCCGATGCCGCGGGAACCGGGGCGGCGGCGGGCGCACGGTCGACACCGAGCGCGGGCGCCCCCGATCGGCGGTGCGCCTCGGCCGCGGATCCTCGGGGTTCCTCCCCCGACCCGCCGGAGCGCACGGGCGCGGGCGCAGAGACGGCGGCCCAGCGGCGTCGTCCCGCGGACAGTCCGCGGCGCAGGGCGGGGTGCAGCGCGTGGGCGACCATGAGCGCGCCGACCACGGCCACGGTCAGCCCGAGGTCCTCCTTGACGAGGGCCACCGGTGCGCTCCACATGGCTGCGGCCCGCCAGCGGTGCTCCCGCAGGGCGGCGAGACCCGCCGCGAGCAGGGGCACCGCGAGCGCAACCTCGTGGAACTGCACGGTCACGGCGTTCTGCAGCCCGAAGCTCAGGGCGTAGGCCACCCCGATCGCGGCGGCGGGAGCGGCGGGCAGCACGCGCACGGCGCAGCGGGTCACCGCGACCGCCGAGATCCCCAGCAGCACGTCCTGCACGAGCATCACCGTGAGCGCGGAGGGGAACAGCGCGTAGACCGGCGCCAGGACGATCAGCAGGGGGTGGAAGTGGTCCCCCAGGAGGTTGAAGCCGTGGCCCTTGATGTCCACCACGGGCCCCGCGCCGGCGGCGTAGGAGGACAGCAGCTGCGTGAAGATCGCGTTGTCCCACGAGGGGACGTCCCAGCGGATCCACTGGCTCCACGAGAGCGCGCCGTACAGGGCGGTGGCGAGCGAGCCCACCAGGAGGGGCAGCAGCCAGTGCCCCCGGGCGCGGGCCCCTGCGCCGGGGCGGGGAGAACGACGCCGCCGCGGCACGGCCCACGGGTCGCGTCCCCACGGGTCCGCGCAACGTGAGTGAGGGTGCAACGGTCCTCCGTCCGCAGTGTCGTGGGCCCGTCGTCGGGAGGGCCCGGGGAGCCTCACCGGTTCTGCGTGCTCCGTGGGCCCTGTGTGCTCAGTGGGCCCTGCGTGCCCATGGAACGCACACTACCGGCGCGGGTGGCGCGTGGGTGTCGGAGGGCGGTGGCATCATCGCGGCATGACCACGGAGGTGACCACGCGCGGCACGGCCCCGGGCGGTGCCCCCGCCCGGCTCCGGTGGAGCCCACCCGGTCCTCTGCACCTGGGCCAGACCCTGCGGGTGCTCGGCCGCGGCGCCGAGGACCCCACCGCGCGGGTGCTCGGCGAGGACTGCGCGTGGATCACCACCCGGTGCCGCGGCCTGCCCGTGAGCGCCCGCTTCACCCGCCCCGCGCGGCAGCCCGGTGAGAACCCGCTCGACCGGGACGTGGTGGTGGACGCGTGGGGCCCGGGTGCCCGGGACTGGCTGCCGCAGGCACCCCGGTGGGTCGGGTCCGAGGACGCCTGGGACGAGTTCGAGTCCTCGGACGCGTTCTCCGCCCTGCCCCCCACGCTCGTGCGTGCGCGCCACGAGCACCCCGGGCTGCGCCTGCCCGCCACAGGCACGGTGCTGGAACGGGCCGTGGTGGCGGTCCTCGAGCAGCGGGTCACGGCCATCGAAGCCGTCCGCGCCCACCGCACGCTGCTGCGCTGGATCGCCGAGGACGCCCCTGGGCCCGCCCCGCACGGCATGAAGGTTCCGCCGACCCCGCAGCAGTGGCGGGCCGTCCCCTCCTGGCAGTGGCACCGTGCGGGGGTGGACCCGGCGCGCTCCGCCACGCTCATGCGCACCATGCACCGCGCCTCCGCCCTGGAACGGCTCTCCCACGAGCGGGACCCCGCCCGGGTGCGCGCGGCCCTGCAGTCGATCAGCGGCATCGGGGTGTGGACGGCCGCCGAGATCACCCAGTGCAGCCACGGGGATCCGGACGGGGTCAGCGTGAAGGACTACCACCTGGCGGACTACGTGTGCTGGTTCTTCGACGGCGCCCCCGGCTCCGACGAGCGCATGCTCGAGCTGCTGGAGCCGTGGCGCGGGCACCGCCAGCGGGTCGTGCGGCTCATCAAGGCCAGCGGGCACCGCAAGCCCTCGTTCGGCCCCCGGCTCAGCCCTCAGGACCACCGCCACCACTGACCTCCTCCCCGCTGCGCGGTCCCCCGCGCGGGCACGGGATGAGGTTTGCCTGCCCTGCCTGGCGCCACCCCGGGATCCAGCGCACACTTGCTGGCATGTCACTTCATTCCATGGCAGAACCCCATGCCGAGAAGTCCGGGGACCGACTCAACAAGCTCCGCGCCGCCGTGCTCGGCGCCAACGACGGCATCGTGTCCGTGGCCGCCACCGTGGTGGGCGTGGCCGGTGCCACCGCTGCCACCGGACCCATCCTGATCGCGGGCTCGGCGGCCGTGATCGGCGGCGCCCTGTCCATGGCGCTGGGCGAGTACGTCTCCGTGTCCAGCCAGAAGGACTCCGAGGAAGCCCTCATCGAGAAGGAGAAGCGGGAGCTCGAGGAGATGCCCGAGGCCGAGCTGGAGGAGCTCGCCGAGCTCTACCGGGAGCGGGGCCTGAGCGAGGCCACGGCCAAGCAGGTGGCCATCGAGCTCTCGGAGAAGGACGTCCTGCGGGCGCACCTGGATGCGGAACTGGGCATCGACCCGGACGACATCGTGAACCCGTGGTCCGCCGCGATCTCCTCCGCGCTGGCGTTCTTCCTGGGCTCGCTGCTGCCGATGCTCGCGATCCTGCTCCCGCCGCCGGAGCTGCGGATCCCCATCACGTTCGTGGCCGTGCTCGTGGCGCTGGGCCTCACGGGCACCCTGGGTGCCCGCCTGGGCAAGACCCCGCACGTGGCGCGCGCGGCCGTGCGCGTGGTCGTGGGCGGCGCCATCGCGCTCGGGGCCACGTTCCTCATCGGCTCCCTGCTGGGGGTCTCCGCCGCGTAGCGGACGACGCCGCCCGGTTCCCCGGGTGCCGCAGGCGCGGTCCCGACCGGGCGGGCGGCTCGCCGGCCCCGACGAGGGTCCGCGCCCCGCAGGGCATGCATCCCGCACGGCGCACACCCCGTATCGCACGCACACCGTATGGCACGAGGGCGGTTCCCCTGGTGGGGGGAACCGCCCTCGTGCTCGTTCCGGTCCGCGGACCGCACCGCCGGTCGGCCGGTGGTGCGAGGCCGCGGAAGCCTCAGCTCTGCGGGGCCTCCGGCTCCGCGGCGGACTCGGCCTCGGCGGCCTGCTTCTCCACCTCGGCACGCACCTCGTTCATGTCGAGGTTCTTGACGGCGGTGATCACCTCGTCCAGCGAGGACGCGGGGAGCGCACCCGGCTGGGAGAAGACGAGGATGCCCTCGCGGAACGCCATCAGCGTGGGGATCGAGGAGATCTGGGCGGCGGCGGCCAGGCCCTGCTCGGACTCGGTGTCCACCTTGCCGAACACGATCTCGGGGTTCTTCTCGGACGCGGCCTCGTAGGTGGGGGCGAACTGCTTGCACGGTCCGCACCACTCCGCCCACCAGTCCAGCAGGACGATGTCGTTGTCGGAAATGGTCTGGCCCAGGGTGTCCTGGGTGATGTCAACGGTAGCCATGCGCTCCACACTAGAAGCCCGCCCCGGGTGGTCTCCAGACCGTTCACTGGTGGCACAAGGAACGCTCGCCGGGCGTGTTGGACGGACAGCGTTCCTGCGGCGTGGGGCCCCACCGTCCTGACGCTCGTGGGAGCACAAACGCGGGGGGCCGACACGCGAAAGGGGCCTCCCGGACCGTGCGGTCCGGAAAGCCCCTGGTGATGTCGTGGACATCGAGTGCGGTGGCAGGTGAGGGATTCGAACCCCCGTAGGCAATGCCAGCTGATTTACAGTCAGCCCCCTTTGGCCGCTCGGGTAACCTGCCGAGACGCCCAGCGCACGGGTGAACCGTGCGCGGCGAAGCACCTCAACAGTACACAACGAGCCGCGACGCCCCCAAATCCCCGCCCGGCCGGTCCACCCGCCACCCGGCCCCTGAGCCCGGTCGAGTAGCACAGGGGTGCTCCGACCACCACCGGCCGACCCCGTTGACCCGGCCTGATCAGCAGGCTGATCATGGGGGCGGACAGCACTTGGAAGGAGCGGCTCCCGGACCGTCCACGGCCCCGGATGCGCGCTCCGCACACGGAAGGCGGACCCATGCCCCACGCCTCAGCACCCACCCGGGCCATCGTCCTGGGCGGCGGCGGAACCGCCGGGATCGCATGGGAGAGCGGTCTGCTCGGGGGCCTGCTGGAAGCGGGTGCGGACCTGGAGGCCGCGGACCTCGTGGTCGGGACCTCCGCGGGATCCGCGGTGGCCGTGCGGCTGCGCGCCGGCGCTCTGCACCTGGCCGCCCTGCGCTCCGAGATGACCCGGGAGGACGCCGCACCGCAGCCCCCGGCCGAGGACACCGCCCCGGCCTTCGACGCCGAGCAGTTCATGCAGATGATGGGGGAATCGGCCCGCGGTGCCACGAGCCCCGAGGCGGGCCGGGCCGCGATCGGTGCGCGGGCGGCGTCGTGCCCGGTGGCGCTGAGTGAGCAGACGTGGGTCGCGCGGATGGCCGGGATGCTCCCCGCCGAGTGGCCCGCGGGCCGGCTCGCGATCACCGCGGTGGACGCGGGCAGCGGCGAGTTCGTGGTGTTCGACGCGGACAGCGGCGTCCCCCTGGACCGGGCGGTCGCGGCGAGCTGCACCGTGCCCATGGTGTTCCCGCTCGTGCACGTGGGGGGCCGCGACTGCATGGACGGCGGCATCCGCTCGGCCACCAACGCGGACCTGGCCGCGGGCTTCGACCGGGTGCTCGTGGTCTCGTGCAACCCCGAGCCGCCCACCAGCCCGTTCGGCCCCACGCTGGACCAGTCCCTGCGGATGATCGAGGAGGCCGGCTCGGCCCTGCACGTCACCGCGGACGACGCCGCCCGGGCGGCCTTCGGCACGAATCCCCTGGACCCCGCGAGTCGGCTACCCTCGTTCGAAGCCGGTCTCGCGCAGGCGCGACAGCTCGCGGACCGGGTCGCAGAGTTCTGGAACGCGTGAGCGCAGCACCCCGCGTTCCGCCGATCGCATCGCAGCCGAGGAGCGTGGCATGGCATCAGAATCATCGTTCGACGTGGTCAGCAAGGTGGACAAGCAGGAAGTGGCGAACGCCCTGAACCAGGCGCAGAAGGAAGTGGCCCAGCGCTACGACTTCCGCGGCGTGGGCGCGGACATCGACTTCTCCGGGGAGAAGATCCTCATCAAGGCCAACTCGCAGGAGCGCGCCGAGGCCGTGCTGGACGTGTTCCAGTCCAAGCTGGTCAAGCGCGGGATCTCCCTGAAGTCCCTGGACTCCGGCGAGCCCTACGCCTCCGGCAAGGAGTACCGGATCGAGTCCTCCATCAAGGAGGGCATCGCCCAGGACCAGGCCAAGAAGATCACCAAGCTCATCCGGGACGAGGGCCCCAGGGGCGTGAAGGCCACCATCCAGGGTGACGAGCTGCGCGTCTCGTCCAAGTCCCGTGACGACCTGCAGGAGATCATCTCCCTGCTCAAGGGCTCGGACCTGGAGGTCGACCTGCAGTTCGTGAACTACCGCTGAGCGCGCACCGCACCGCGGACGCGAAGGGGCCGGAACGGATCATCCGTTCCGGCCCCTTCGCACTGTCCCCCGCGGTGGGGGCGCCCGGCCGAGGTGGGATGCACGGTGCGCGGCGGCGTCGTCGGCACGGCGGCCCCCGCGCCCGTTCCGGCGGGGCGGCCGCGTGGCCGTTGTGGCGCGGGCCACCGCGCGGCGGGCGGCAGCGCCCGGCGTCAGCGACCTGCCGGATTGCCTCCCCCGGCGCGGGCCATGTTCTCCAGCCGTGCGATCCGGTCCGCCGTGGCCGGGTGCGTGCGGAAGAGCCCGGTGACGGCGCCGCCGCGGAACGGGTTGGCGATCATCAGGTGGGACGTGTTGACCACCTTCTGGTCCTCGGGGTCCATGGGGAACTGCGAGGCCCCGCCCTCGATCTTGCGCAGCGCTGAGGCCAGGGCCAGGGGGTCCCCGGTGAGCTTGGAGCCGTCCTCGTCCGCGTCGTACTCGCGGGTCCGGGAGATCGCCAGCTGGATCACGGTGGCGGCCAGCGGTGCCAGCAGGGCGAGCAGCAGACCCACCAGGGGGTTGCCGCCGCGGTTGTCGTTGTCCCGTCCGCCGCCGAAGATCGCGGCGAACTGCAGCATCTGGGCCGCGGAGGTGATGATCCCCGCCACGGCCGCCGCCACCGACGAGGTCAGGATGTCCCGGTTGTACACGTGCATGAGCTCGTGGCCCAGCACGCCGCGCAGCTCGCGCTCGTCGAGCAGCTGCAGGATGCCCTCGGTGCAGCACACCGCGGCGTGCTCGGGGTTGCGCCCCGTGGCGAAGGCGTTGGGGCTCATGGTGGGGGCGATGAACAGGCGGGGCATGGGCTGCCCGGCGGCCTGGGACAGCTCGTGCACGATCCGGTACATGGCCGGAGCCTGCTGCGGGGTCACGGGAACGGCGCGCATGGACCGGATGGCCAGCTTGTCCGAGTTCCAGTAGCTGTAGGCCGTGCCGAGCAGGCCCACCACCGCGAAGATCATGATGAAGGCCGAGTTGCGGGTGGCTCCGGCGATGGCCCAGCCGATCGCGAGCAGCACCACCCACATCCCGCCCAGGAGCAGGACGGTCTTGAGGCCGTTGTAGTGCCGGTGCATCAGGTATTTCTCCTCAGGGGTGTGGAGGGGGGGTGCGCACGGTCGGGCGGCCTACGGGATGCAGACCTCGATGCCCCCGGGTATGGGGACCCAGTGGCACGAGCCGTCGGAAGGGGTGGGTGTGGGTGCGGGGGTGGCGCCGCCGCCGCCCGGGCTCGGCGTGGGCTCGGGGACGGTGGGCACGGGGCTGGGGGTGGGCTCGACCGGGTCGGGGCTCACCGGATCGGGGCTCGCCGGTTCTGGATCCACGGGATCGGGCGGCACGGGGTCGCCATCCACGCGCGGGAGGGTGGGGTACGGCACGGACACCGGCAGGTCGGGCACGGGGCCCACGATGGCCGGGTCGACGTCCGGGAGGAACGGGGCGGGCAGGGCGGTGGACTCGGACCGCTCCACCGCGGCGTCCTGCGCGGCCTCGGCACCCGGCGCACCCTGGGCCTGGTCCGCGTCCGGCACGGCGGCGCCGTTCCCGCCGGGCGCGGCCCCCTGTGCGGGCGCACCGCTCGCGGGGTCCTGCCTGCCAGGCTCCCCCGCGGCTCGGCTGCCCGCTCCGCCCGGCTCGGCCGAGCCCGCGGCCGTGGGCGGGGCCTCCTCGGAACCGCTGTTCAGGGCCACGAGTCCCGCGGTGGAGGCACCGACCACGAGCACCGCGCCCACGGCGAGCGCGAGCCCCGTGCTGGACCCCAGCACCGCTCCGAGTCCGCCCGCGGCGGAGCCCGCCGCAGAGGATCCCGCGGCCGACGCCGCGGCGCCCGTCCCCGCGGCACCGCCCGTTCCAGCCGTTCCAGCGGCCGCCCCGGCGGCGTCGGCCGCTCCGGCAGCGCCACCCGTCCCGGCGAGACCGCGCACCCCGGCGGCGTCGACAACCCCGGCCGTGCCGCCAGCCCCGGTGGTGCCGGCCCCGGCACCTCCCGCGGCGGCGAGCGCGGGGGAACCACCGAGCAGCGGCAGCCCTCCGAGGGACTCCGCGAGCCGGCCGCCGACCCCGCCCCACAGGGGCAGCCCGGCGAGCACGGGCAGCATCCAGCCGCGCAGCCCGAGCCCGAGGTCCTGGAGCTGGAGGTACTCGGCGGTGCAGCGGCGGCAGCCGTCAAGGTGGTCCTGGACCACGGCGGTACGGGAGGGGGTGAGCGCGCCCCGGGCGAAGGCGCCCAGCTGGGAGGAGAACTGGTAGCAGTCCTCCAGCGCCTGCGCGGAGACGTGCTCCTGCATGTAGGCGGTGCGCAGCCCCTCGCGGGCGCGCTTGCCGAGGGCGGACACGGCGTTGGGCTGGACGCCCACCACGGAGGCCACCTGCCGCGGGCGGCGCCCCTCGACCTCGAGGTACCACAGGATCTCCTGCCAGCGCTCCGGCAGGCTCGCGAAGGCTTGCGCCACCACGGCGGAGTCCACCTGCTTGACCACGAGGTCGTCGAAGAGCTCCACGCGGTCCAGCGGACCGTTGGGCTGGGGCGCCTCGGGGCGGGTGCGGGTGAGGTCGTTCGCGCGGTCCGCGGCCAGGCGGGAGACGGCGGTGACCAGGTAGGCGCGCAGGAACTGCCGGGGCCCGCGGCCCTCGCGCAGCAGCCCCAGCACGCGGGTGAAGGCCTCGGACACGAGGTCCTGGGCGTCGGCGTCGTTGCGGGAGTGCATGCGGGCCACGGCCAACACGGCCCCGCGGTGGCGTTCGTAGAGCTCGGCGAACGCGGAGGAGTCACCCTCGCGCACGGCGGTGAGCAGCTGCTCGTCGCTCGCGGGGTGCTCGGTGTGGACCCCCGGATCACGGGGCCCGGAACCTGCACTGTCTGGCATGACACTCTCTTGACGCGTGTGGTCTGGACGTGACTCCCCATTGTCTCAGCCCCCGCGGAGAACCGACAGACCGCGAGCCAGCATTGCGCTGGGCGGGGCCCGCAGGCCTCGCGCTGCCGGTGGCGGCACCCGGTGTGGCGGTCGGGGACGGAACCAGCCCCCACCGGTCCCGTCCCCGTCTCCTAGTACCGCTCTCCCCCGTCTCCCGCAGGGCAGCCCGCCCGGCCGGGAGCCGCTCTTGCCCTCCATGTGCCGCGTGATGCGTCCCCTTACTGACCGCGGCACCGGATCGTCGGCCCCAGAGCGATCGGGCCGTCCGGAATCGCGTGCAGCCCGCACGCGATTCACTGTGTAGACACGCGGGTGGGCGGATCGTGACGCGGTTCGGGAAAACTTTTTTTCGGGGCCTCATGGCGACGCCGCACGGCCGGGCCGCGGGGTCCCGCACCTCGTCTGTTCCGCCCCTCCAGCGGAGCGCCCCGCGCTCGGGGTCCAGCCGGGCCGCCGGCGCGCTTGCCGCCGGCCTCAGCCCCCGCAGCCCGGGCGCCGGTTCCAACCCCGGTTCCGGCCGGCCTCCGGCATGCGCTCCGGCCCGTTGTCCGTCCCGTGTGGGTGCCCTGACCCGAGCGCGGCCCCGCCCCGGAGCCCGGTGTGATCACGGGTGCGAGCGGGATCACACCACCTATTGTGAATTGCTCAGAATAAGGCTAGGCTCGACGCCATGGAGACCACCGCCGAGATCTCATCGCATCCCTCGCGGGAGGAGTGGACCTCGCACCTGCGCTCCCACGGGCGCAGGGTCACCAGGCAACGTCTCGCGGTGCTGGATGCCGTGGACGCTGTGCCGCACGCCACGGCGGAGGACACGGTCAAGCAGGTCCGCTCGGTCCTGCCCAACATGTCCGTGCAGTCCGTCTACGTGGTCCTCGCGGACCTCGCGGCCATCGGCATGGTGTCCAAGTTCGAACCGCCCGGATCTCCGGCGCGGTACGAGATCCGCACCGGTGACAACCACCACCACGCGTACTGCATCCACTGCGGCGTCATCCAGGACGTGCCGTGCGCGGTGGGACACGCCCCGTGTCTCACGCCTTCGCAGGACCACGGCTTCCAGCTGCTGTCCGCGGAGGTGGTGTACCGGGGGGTCTGTCCGCAGTGTCAGCAGGACATCGCGGCAGGCGCCCTCGAGGCGCAGCAATTCCCATCTTCCGTCGGATCCCATCCATCACCCAGGAGGAACCATGTCTGACACCACTCCCCACGAGCGCGGACTGCGCGAGACCGGGTCGTTCACCACCACCCAGGAGGGCCTGCCGGTCCCCACCAACGCGGACGCGCACTCCCTCAGCGTGGGCGCGGACGGGCCCATCGTGCTGCACGACTCCTACGTCGTGGAGAAGCTCGCGGCCTTCGACCGTGAGCGCGTCCCCGAGCGCGTGGTCCACGCCAAGGGCGCCGGCGCCTTCGGCGAGCTCGAGATCACCGAGGACGTCTCCCAGTACACCAAGGCCGCCGTGTTCCAGCCGGGCACCAAGACCCCCATGCTGGCGCGCTTCTCCACCGTGGCCGGCGAGCAGGGCTCGCCGGACACCTGGCGCGACCCCCGCGGCTTCGCCCTGAAGTTCTACACCACCGAGGGCAACCTGGACATCGTGGGCAACAACACCCCGATCTTCTTCGTCCGCGACGGCATCAAGTTCCCGGACTTCATCCACTCGCAGAAGCGTCTGCCGGGCTCCGGCATGCGTGACAACACCATGCAGTGGGACTTCTGGACCCAGTCGCCCGAGTCCGCCCACCAGGTCACCTACCTGATGGGCCCGCGCGGCATCCCGAAGGACTACCGCCACATGAACGGCTACGGCTCCCACACCTACCAGTGGAGCAACGAGGCCGGCGAGCGGTTCTGGGTCAAGTACCACTTCATCTCGGACCAGGGCACCGAGGGCCTGACCGGCCCGGAGGCCGAGGAGATCGCCGGCAAGGACGCCGATGCCCACCGCCGCGACCTCTACGAGTCCATCGAGAAGGGCGACTTCCCGTCCTGGACCATGTACGTGCAGGTCATGCCGTACGAGGACGCCAAGACGTACCGCTTCAACCCCTTCGACGTCACCAAGACGATCTCCAAGAAGGACTACCCGCGCATCAAGGTGGGCAAGTTCACACTGAACCAGAACCCGCTGAACTACTTCGCGCAGATCGAGCAGGCGGCGTTCTCCCCCAGCAACACCGTTCCCGGTGTGGAGATCTCCCCGGACAAGATGCTCATGACCCGCGTGTTCTCCTACCCGGACACGCACCGTCACCGCATCGGCGCGAACTTCGCGGACCTGCCCGTGAACTTTCCGTACCGCGCGGAGCAGAACTCGTACTCCCAGGACGGGCCCATGCGGTACACGTTCAAGCACCCGAACCAGCCGGTCTACGCGCCCAACACCCAGGGCGGCCCCGTGGCCGGTGCGGGCCCCGCCGTGGCGGACAACATGCGGTGGGAGTCCGACGGTGAGCTGCTGCGCACCGCCGCCACCCTGCACTCCGAGGACGACGACTTCGGCCAGGCCGGGACCCTCTACCGCGAGGTGTTCTCCGACGAGGAGAAGGCCGAGGCGGTCGAGAACATCGCCGGGCACGTGGGCGACGTGATGGACGAGACCATCAAGGAGGCCGCCTTCCAGTACTGGGAGAAGGTGGACCCCGAGCTCGGCCGCCGCGTGCGCGAGGCCGAGGCCCGCAACTCCGGTTCGGACGCCTACGGCATCTGATCCGCTCGGGTGGGCCGGTGCCCCGGCACCGGCCCACCCACCGGGCTGACACCACGCAGGCCCCGTTCCCGCTCCGGCGGGCACGGGGCCTGCGTCACACCCGGGCTACGTCATATCCAGTCTGCGCCGTCTCCTGTCTGCGGCGTCTCCGGGATGAGGACTGCGCGAGGCGCGTGCCTCCCCGGGGCGCCGGTCCGCATCCCGCCGCGAGCAAGCGGTGCGGACCGGCGTCGCGCTCCGGTCCGGCACCCTGGCCCCTGGCGGCGTTCCCGACCGCGGCGTCGCCCTAGTTCGCGGCGTCGCCCTGGTTCGGCGCGGCAGCCTGCCCCGCGGCGTCGTTGGCTGCGGCTGCGCCCGGGCCCGGGCCCGCTTCGCCGCGCTGGTCCGCGGCCGTGGCCTGCTCACGCTGGGCGATGAGCTCGAGCATCTCGCGCAGCTGCTCGGTGGGCAGCGTGGCCACCGGCGCCACGGCGTTGAGGCAGATCGCGGCGGCACCGGCGTCCAGCGCGAACTGGAGGATCTGCCGGGACGGTGCCGAGCGCACGGTCAGCGCCGGGTCCAGGGCAGCGACCTCCGCGGCCGAGGTGAACACCAGCAGCGTGTCCGGGGCGGCCCCCTCCTGCTCGGGCTGGAGCATCACCGGCAGGGCGTCGTCCCCCTGGTCCCGGGTGCCCAGCATCAGGTGCCCCTGCGGGTTGAACAGCGCCCCCAGCAGGTTGGCCATGTTGTCGTCCAGCAGGGCCTGCTTGAGGGGCTCGTTGTGCGGGGAGCGCGTGACCCACTCGATCTGCTCGCGGGAGATCCGCGTGGCGTGCCCGGAGGACGGGTCCACCACGATCTCGTCGTACTGCTCGTCCTGCGCCACCATCGCCAGCATGGCGCTCGCGCGCTGGCGCAGCAGCACGGGCTCGCCCATGTGGGGGTTGCGGTTGCTGCTCGCGAACATCTGCCGGGCCTCGTCCGTGCTGGTGTACACCGCCAGGCAGCGCTTGCCGTCCGCCTGGGTGACCGTCTGCACGCGGATGTCGGACTTCGGGCCCACGGGCTGGCCGTCCTCCCCCGGGACCAGCTCGGACCCGGAGACGTCCAGCAGCACGATCCCCGCGAGGGCCTCCCGCAGCACCCCGGCCAGGGCCCGGTCCCCCGGTTCCCGGGACCACGCCTCGGCGGCGGCCCGCAGCCGGGGGTGCACGTCCCCGTGGGCGTCGTCCGACTCCGGCTCCGCGAACGGCAGCTCGACGCCGGCCCCCTGCGCGAGCTCCACGGCCCACAGCGGCGTGCGCTCCTGGGTCCTGGGGAACGCGCTGAGCTGCGTGAGCACGTCCTGCGCGGTGTAGGGGCCCTCCTGGGCGTACGTGTGGGGCTCGTCGTGCACGTGGTAGGACGCACTCGTGTGCAGCGTGGGCTCGGGCCAGTCCCGGGCGGCGAGCGTCAGGGACATGGAGAACCAGCTGCCGCGGCCGGGCACGTAGCACGCGCGCTGCAGCTCGGAGAGCACCTCCAGCACGGGGCTGTCCTCCTTGATGGGCCCGGCGGCCCCGGGGATCACGGTGCCCGCACGGTTCTCGATGACCCGCAGGTGCACCCGCCCGCCCTGCGGCTTGAACTCCACGAGCATGGAGTCCCACCCGGGCTCGGTGCGCAGCACGGACATGACCCACTCACCCAGGCGGGTCACGAGGTCTCGCTCACCACCGGCGGAGGTCTGCCGTGCGGTCGGGTCCGAGGCGGGCTGGGGTGCGGAGCTCATGTGGTGTCAGTGTCCCTTCGACCCGATCGCTGCGGGTCCGCTCGACGTGTGGTCACGCGCGGCACCGGGGCCCCGGGCGCACGCACGCCCCAGCCTAGCCAATGTGGGGCACGTCACCGGGGTGGCCGCCGCGGTGCCGGGCGTTCCCCGGCCCTGCCACCGGGGGGCGGTGCCCGGGTCCGCGGCGCTGTGGGAGTCGGCGCCAGTTGTTAGCCTGGGCCCATGACGAAAACTTTGCAGGAGCTGATCGACGAGTCGATCTTCATCTCCACCGAGTACCAGGCAGTGCTGGCCGAGCTGTCCCAGGGTGCGGATTGGGACGTGGACTTCTCCGCGCCGTCGTTCACCCTGCAGACCACCCCGCCGGTCACCCTCACCCCGTACCTGCTGGGCACCGAGTCCGCGGCCCGCGGGTCCTTCGTGTGGTGCTGGCAGGAGCTGGGGCACTTCAACCCGGAGGTGGTCTCCGCGGCGGTGCAGGCCAAGCAGGCCGGTGAGCGCCACGAGGTCCCGGAGCTGAGCACCGCAGAGCTGACCCTGCAGGACGGCCTCGCACGCCGTCTCACGCTGGCCGCCAAGGCCGCCACCGGCCTGTACGCGCACTACCCCGCGCGCGCCGGGGGCAACATCACCGCGTGGCTGCTGCTGGACGGCCCGCAGTTCGAGCTGCCGCGCCTGACCGAGCAGCGGATGATGCAGGTGATCGGCGAGTCCCTCACCACGGACACCGCGGTGGACCACAACCTGGCCGTGGCCAGCTACGCCAAGCTGCGCGGCGCGCACGTGGAGTGGGACACGGACGCCACGTGCGTGGTCACGGTCCACGACGGCGCCCAGCGCTTCTGGTTCGACGACCACCAGATCACGGGCGTGGAGCCAGCCGAGCCCTCCGTGGGCGAGGACGAGCTGCGCGAGCTCGAGCGCCGGGCCGAGGCCCTGCGCGCGGCTCTCACCGAGGACCGCCGCGCCGCCGTGACCCAGGCGGAGCGCCTCGGGGAGCAGCAGCGCGCCGAGGCCGCCGAGCGCAAGGTGCGCGAGCGCGAGGAGGCCGCCGCGGCGGCGTCGTCCGCGCCCGCCGCCGGGGAGGAGCCGCTGCCGAGCGAGCTGTCCCCCGAGGACATCGAGGCGCCGGAGCCCGAGCAGCCCGAGGGGGACGTCGCCGTTCCCGCGAGCCGTGTGCGGGACGCGGACCTGCCCTTCGACCAGGAGCCCACCGGCCCCGCCGAGCCCGGCCGCGTGGAGACCACCGTGCTGCCCGGTTCCGAGGGGACCCTCACCGCGGGCCCGCAGGCCTCCCCGCACCCCAACACCACCGCCATGTCCCGGATCCCGGACCCGGACTTCGCCGCGACCCAGCCGGGCACCTCCGAGGAAGGCCCCGCCGCGGAGACCCGCACCGGGGCGCCCGTCGAGACCGGCCGTGGCGCGGACGCCGAGCAGCGCACCGAGCACGAGGCAGAGGTCTCCCCCGCCGTCACGAGGGAGGAGGTCCGCACCGAGCGCGCGGTGTCCGAGGACCGCGTGGAGCGCGAGACCGGCGAGGAGACCGTGGTGGAGCGCGAGACCGTCGCGGGCCCGGGTGCCCCCGAGGACGACCTCTCCGCCCCCGCCGTGGTGGACGGCCAGGAGGTCGAGACCAACGAGCAGGCCGAGCGCAAGGGCCGCAAGAAGCGCGGTTTCCTGAGCCGCTTCTTCGACCTGTAGGCCCCACCGCGCGTTCAGCGCCCCTCGTCACCGGCGGTAGGATGCTCCGGTGAGTAACGAGATAACTTCCGGCCCGGATCCCGACCAGCACCGTCGGGGCCGGGCCGGAGTCGGCTACGGCTTCGGGGCCTACGCCATCTGGGGTCTGCTGCCCCTGTACTTCGTGCTGCTGGCACCGGCCACCCCGTACGAGATCGTGGCCATGCGCGTGGTCTTCTCCCTGCTGTTCTGCCTGCTGCTGCTCGCGGCCACCCGGGGTCTGCGCCAGTACGGGCGGCTGTTCCGGGACCGCCAGGCGGTACTGGCCCTGACCGTGGCCGGTGTGCTGATCGCGGGCAACTGGCTGCTGTACACGGTGGCCGCCACCACGGGCCACACGCTGGAGGCGTCCCTGGGGTACTTCATCAACCCCATCGTGGCCATCCTGCTGGGCGTACTCGTGCTGCACGAGACGCTGCGGCCCCTGCAGTGGGCTGCCATCGGGGTGGGGGTGGTCGCGGTGCTCGTGATGGCCGTGTTCTACGGCGCCATCCCGTGGCTGTCCCTGGGGCTCGCGTTCACGTTCGGCTTCTACGGCCTGGTCAAGTCCCGCCTGGGCGCGCGCTACCCCGCGCTGGTCACGCTCGCCGCGGAGACCACCATGATCACCCCGCTCGCCCTCGTGGCCGTGGGAGTGCTGGGTGCGGCCGGGCAGATCACCCTGGTCTCCGAGGGGCCCGGGCACTTCCTGCTCCTGCTGGCCGCGGGCGTGATCACCGCCGTGCCGCTGCTGCTGTTCGGCGCGGCCGCCTCCCGCCTGCCGCTGAGCACTCTGGGGATGATCCAGTACGTGGCACCGATCGGCCAGTTCATCCTGGCCATCGCCCTGTTCCACGAGGAGATGCCCCCGCAGCGCTGGGCCGGTTTCGTGCTCGTGTGGATCGCCGTGGTGCTGCTGGTGCTCGACGCCGTCCGCGCACCGCGCGCACCCCGCCTGCCCCGCCGCTGAGCGCGGCTGCCCGCCACCCGACCACGGTGCCGGGGAGGCACGAAGGCCACCCCGGACGCCGTGTCCGTGGTGGCCTTCGTGGTGCGGTGCGGGTCAGCCGCGGTGGCCCGGGGCCTGCTCGGCCCCCGGTGCGCCCGCGGCGCTGCGCTGACCGGTGCGGGCGACGTCGCCGTCCCCCGCGCGGTGGGTGACGTCACCGTGGGCGGGGACGCGGGCGGCGTCGTCCTGCGCCGTGCGGCCGTCCGCCTGCTCGCCCTCGGCGGGGGTGTCGAGCTCGTCCACCTGCTCCGGGGAGCGCTTGATGTTGACGAGCGCCAGGACCAGCCCGCCCCACACGAGGAGCATGGCCACGACCATCATGACGACTGCGGAGGTGTTCATGAGAGTTCTCCTTCGGAGGTGCGGGTCGCGGTGCCCGCAGAGGCGGTCTGCTGGGCGGCGCCGTCACCGGCGGGGGTGCGGGACCACGGCATGGTGCGCTGCACCACGGTGCCGCGGTCGATGGCGCGCAGGGAGAAGTCCTGGTCCAGCGCGGCGGTGCGCCCGGCGGTGTCCGGGTAGTGGGTCAGCGAGCGCTGCTCGGCCAGGGCCTTGCGGTCCAGGTAGGCGTCCTGCACGGACGGTGCGGGGCTCGTGAAGGCCTCACGGGTGCGCCTGCTCCACGGCAGCTTGGACAGCAGGTAGGAGATCACGATCAGCCCCACGGCCATGCCCCACCCGAAGACGTTCACGAACCACTGCGGCATGTCGTTGTAGCCCTCGGCCACGGTCTGGGTGAGCTGGTCGATGAGGATGTAGCCCAGGATCACCGGGGTCACACCGCCGGCCATGATCATCCAGGTGCGTCCGAGCTTGAAGGAGGACACCGAGTTGATGTGGTCGCGCAGCGTGGGCAGCGCGGTGAACCCGGAGGTCAGCAGAAGCACGGACATCAGCGCGGCGGCCACGATGCCGAAGTTGTTGACGAACGCGTCCACCACGTCCAGCAGGTTCAGGCCCGTGGTGGTGGGGAAGAACAGCAGGGACACCGCGGCCAGCGGCAGCACCACGAGGGCCACGGCCGCCGGGCGGGAGAGCCCGAGCTTGTCACGCACACCGGCCACGATGACCTCCACGATGGAGATCAGGGACGTGAAGCCCGCGAAGGCTAGGGCGCCGAAGAACAGCACGCCGATCAGCGTGCCGAACGGGGCCTGGGAGATGATCGCGGGGAACGCGATGAACGCGAGGCCGATGCCGGAGGTGGCCACGTCCGCCACCTGGGTCCCGGACGCGGTGGCCATGAAGCCCAGCGCGGCGAACACGCCGATGCCCGCGAGCAGCTCGAAGGAGGAGTTCGCGAAGCCCACCACCAGAGCGGAGCCGGAGAGGTCCGAGCGGGGCTTGAGGTAGGAGGCGTAGGTGACCATGATGCCGAAGCCCACGGACAGGGAGAAGAAGATCTGCCCGTACGCGGCCACCCACACGGAGGAGTCGCCCAGGGCGTCCCAGGAGGGGGTGAACAGGGCGTTCAGGCCCGCGGAGGCACCGGGCAGGGTCAGCGCCATGCCCACCATGATGAGGAACATCAGCACGAGCAGCGGGATCAGCACCACGTTGAGCTTGCCGATGCCGTTCTGCACGCCCATCATCAGCACCACGAGCAGCACGAGCCACGCGATGGCGGTGGCGATGAACACCGGCCAGATGAAGTCGAAGCCGATGGTCACGGTGTCCGAGACCTTCATGTAGTCCTTCATGAAGAAGGAGGAGGGGTCGTCACCCCACGCCTTGCTGAAGGAGAACACGGTGTACTGCATGGCCCAGCCGATGATCAGCGCGTAGTAGATGGCGATGACCACGCAGATGCTCAGCTGCCACCACCCGATGGTCTCGAGCTTGGGGTGCAGCCGGCGGAAGGACAGCGGGGCGGAGCCGCGGTAGCGGTGGCCGATCGCGTAGTCCAGCATGAGCAGGGGGATCCCCGCGGTGAGCAGTGCCACCAGGTAGGGGATGATGAAGGCGCCGCCGCCGTTGTCGAACGCGACGTACGGGAAGCGCCAGATGTTGCCGAGACCCACGGCGGAGCCGATCGCGGCGAAGATGAACATGGTGCGCCCGGAAAATGCTTCCTTGGCGGCGCCGCCACGTGCTTTTTCTGTGGACATGAGTGACCTCACACGGGAAGAGTTCCCTTAGGCGCGCGTCCGGAGGGTCGGTGGCGCGCGAGTGGCTGATGAATTCCTAAAGCTTACTGAGAACTCAGCCGTTGCGGTGGACCACCGCGTGGGCGAATTCGATCAGTGCCGCCTTGGCCACGGACTCCGGCAGGGGTGCCAGTGCCTCGATGGCCTCGTCCGCCCACCGGTTGGCGATCTGCCAGGCCTCGGCGGCCGCGGGATGGTCCGAGACGGCCGCCACGGCGGTGGCCAGGGCGGCGTCGTCGGTGAGGTCCCCGTCGATCAGACGGAGGATGTTCTGGGCGGAGGCCGCGGCGGCGGGGTCATCGCCGGCGGCGTCGCGGCGCAGCAGGAGCACAGGAAGGGTGTCCACGCCCTCGCGCAGGTCCGTGCCGCGGGTCTTGCCGGAGACGTCCGGGTGGCCCGTGAGGTCGATGATGTCGTCCGCGAGCTGGAACGCGAGGCCCACCTTCTCGCCGTAGACCACCATGAGGTCCACCACGGAGCGGGGTGCCCCGCCCAGCAGCGCGCCGTACTGGCCGCTGGCGGCGATCAGGGAGCCGGTCTTGCCGGCGATCACGTCGAGGTAGTGCTCCAGGGGGTCCTGGCCCTCGGCGGGGCCGGTGGTCTCGCGCAGCTGCCCGATCACGAGCCGCTCGAAGGTGCTGGCCTGGATCATGAGGGACTCCTGGCCCAGGGCGGAGACCATGGCCGAGGCGCGGGCGAAGATCATGTCCCCGGTGAGGATCGCCACGGTGTTGCCCCACACGGTGTGCGCGGTCTCCACGCCGCGGCGCATGGGCGCGGAGTCCATGACGTCGTCGTGGTAGAGGGAGGCCAGGTGGGTGAGCTCCACGACCACGGCGGCCTCGATGACGTCCTCGTTGACGGAACCGGCCACCTCCGCGGCGAGCAGCGCCAGCAGGGGGCGGACCCGCTTGCCACCGGCGGCGAGCAGGTGGTGTGCAGTGACGTCCGCGAGCTGGTCCGAGGAGCGCACGGACTCCCCCAGCCGCTGCTCCACGCGTTCGAGGGAGCCCAGCATGAGGGGCCCCAGGTGGGGGTCCTGGGCAATGAGCTCAAACCCTGCGGGCAGGCGCAAGGTGCCATCGAGGCGGCTGGGTTCAGTCACGGTCCACCACTCTATCGACAATTCAGCGCGCGGGTGTCAGCGCGTCGAGCACTGCGATGGCGCGGTCGGTCACACTGCGGGCGGGGGTGTCGGAGAGCTCGGTCATGAGCTGCACGGCGAAGCGCATCAGCGCGGGCACGCGCATCCCGGCGCGCACCGCTGCGGAGAGGATCGCGGGGTGGCCGATGAGCTCGGCGAGCGCCCGGCCCTGCGTGAAGTGGGCGCCCCACTCGGCGCGCACGAGCTGCGGGTACCGCGCGAGGGCGTTCTCGCGCTGCTGGGCGCCGTTGGCCGCGGCGGCGTCGAGCACGCAGGACGCCGCGAAGAGCCCGGACTCCATGGCGTTGGAGATCCCCTCGCCGTTGAACGGGGAGACGAGCCCGGCGGCGTCGCCCAGGAGCATGAGCCCTGGGACGTAGTGGGGGGTGCGGTTGCCTGCCATGGGCAGGGCCGCGGAGCCGATCCGGCCCACCTGGTGCTCGGGGTCGAAGGTCCAGTCCGCGGGCATCGAGGCCACCCAGTCCCGCAGCACGCAGCGGTAGTCCAGGGTGCCGAAGGCGGGCGAGGTGTCCAGGATGCCGAGCCCCACGTTGGCGGTGCCGTCCCCCACGCCGAACACCCAGCCGTAGCCGGGCAGCAGCGGGCGGGCGGGGTCGGAGCCGTCCTGCAGCTCGAGCCAGCCCTCCATCCAGTCCAGCGCGGAGCGCGGCGAGCGGTAGTACGTGCGCACGGCCACGCCCATGGGGCGGTCGGCGCGCCGGTGCAGTCCCGCGGCGATCGCCGTGCGGGTGGAGTTGCCGTCCGCGGCGAGCACGAGGTCCGCGGTGTGCTCCTCGGTCTCGGCGGTGCGCCGCCCGGTGGCGGGGTCCATCACGGTGGCACGCACGCCCACCACGCGCCCGGTGCCGTCCCGCAGCACGTCCTTCACGGCGCGGTGCTCCACGATCTCCGCCCCGGCCCGCTGCGCGTGGCGCACGAGGTCCTCGTCGAAGCCCGCGCGCGTGCGCACCAGCCCGTAGGAGGGGAAGTCGGTGAGCTCGGGCCACGGGAACTCCACGGTGCGCCCGGCCGCCACGAGCCGCAGCCCGCGGTTGCGCGTGTAGCCCTCGGCCTCGCCGTGGGGCAGGCCCATGAGCTGCATCTGCCGCACCGCGCGGGGCGTGAGACCGTCCCCGCACACCTTCTCCCGGGGGTAGCCGGTCTTCTCGAGCACCGTCACGCGGATGCCCTGGCTCGCGAGCCAGTACGCCGCCGTGGCGCCGGCGGGGCCACCCCCGCTGATCACTACCTTCACTGCGCCGCAGCCCTCCGCGTTCTCGTCCGTGCCGGGGGCGCACCGGCAGTGCGCGCCCCTCCTGGGATCCGGCGTCCATTGTGTCACTGCCCTCCGACGCCGCCCGCCGCCCCGGCGGCCACCCCGGCGCGCCGCGCGTCCTATGCTGGTGGGCGATGACACCCGAGTTCCCCGCGCCCCGTCTGAGCGCGCTCACCCTCCCCCTCTCGGACGTCCCCGCCGCCGCGGACCTCGCGCGCGATCCGGACGTCCGCCGCCTACTCGCCAGCCCGGACCCGGCCACGTGGATCGTGCGCGGCCGGGGTCTCGTGGGCCTCGGGCGCGCCGCGGCCTTCCGGGTGCGCGGGGGCACGCGGTTCACGTCCGCGCGCGTGTGGTGGGACGCCGTGCGGGACGCCGCCCGGGTCACGGACCCGTTCGCGCTGCCGGGCACCGGGCTGCTCGCCTTCGGGGCGTTCGCGTTCGCGCCGTCCTCCACCGTGGACTCGGGCCTCATGGTCCCCGAGCTGGTGGTGGGCACCTCGGACGACGCCGCCTGGGTCACCCTCATCACGCCCGACCCCTCCCCCGCGCCCTCGGACGTGGACGCCGCGTGGCGGCGCCTCGCGCGCCTCACCCCCGCCGCGCACGACGCCGCCGCCCCGGCCACCGACGCAGCGTCACCATCCGTGCGGGCCGGGTCCACTGACATCGATGCCCCGGCCGCACGCGCGGACGCCACCGCGGAAACTCCCCGTGACGCCGCGGCGCGCAGTGACTCTGGCAACGCGTCTCCCGAGGCCGCGACGGGCCGTGCCTCCGCCGACCCGGCCCGCGAGGTGACGGGGGCCGCGGACGGTGGCGCAGCGGCGTCGTACCCCACGGCGGTGCCCGGTGCGCTGGACGAGCAGCGCTGGATGGCGGCCGTGGCGGACGGTGTGGGGATGATCCGCGCCGGGGAGCTGGACAAGCTCGTGCTCGCGCGGGACGTGGTGGTGGACACCGGTGCGGACATCGAGCTGGGTGCGGTGCTCGGGACGCTGAGCGAGCGCTTCGACACGTGCTGGACGTACTGCGTGCGGCTGGGCGGGGAAGGGTCCCCGAACGCCGGCCGGCTGCTGGGGGCCACCCCGGAGATGCTGATCCGCGTGCACCGCGGCACCGCCACCGCGCGCGTGCTGGCCGGGACCCTGGACCGCCAGGACCTCCCCGAGGGGGCGAACCCCGAGGACTTCGCGGGCACCGAACTGGGCGGCTCCGACAAGCAGCAGCGCGAGCACCGCTTCGCCGTGGACTCGCTGATCGCGGGACTGTCCCCGTACGCGGACGAGGTCTCCGGCGGGGAGCGGCCCTTCATCCTGGCGCTGCCCAACGTGTGGCACCTGGCCTCGGACGTCACCGCCCACCTGCGCACCGGCGTGGACGGCACCCTGCCCTCCGCGCTGGAGCTCGCGGAGGCCGTGCACCCCACCGCCGCCGTGTGCGGCACGCCCACCGAGACCGCGGGGGCCGTGATCGAGGACCTCGAGCGCATGGACCGCGGCCTCTACGCGGGGCCGGTGGGCTGGCTCGACGGCGCGGGCAACGGCGAGTGGGGCATCGCCCTGCGCGGGGCGGTCCAGCTGGACGGGCACCGCGCCCGGGTCAGCGCCGGCTGCGGGATCGTGGCCGAGTCCGACCCGCGCGCCGAGCTCGCCGAGACGTGGGCGAAGCTGCGGCCCATGCTGGAGTCGCTGCCCGCGCGCGGGCTGGAGTAGCGGGCCCGGCCGGGGCACCGGAGCCGCATAGTACGATCGCCACAGGTCCAGGCCACTCAACGAGGAGCCCCCCATGCCCGCTCCACGTCGCATCGCGTCCGCGGTCGCCGCTGTCTGCGCCGCGGGCATGGCGGTGACCGGCTGCGGCACCTCCTCGGGTGACCGTTCGGAGGAGAGCCGCTCCCCCGAGGCCTTCCGGGTGTGCACCAACTCCCCCTACGCCCCGTTCGAGTTCGAGCGCGACGGCCAGACCGTGGGCTTCGACATGTCCCTGGGCCACGAGATCGCCCGGGACATGGGCCGCACCCTCACCCTGGCGCAGGCGGACTTCCACACCCTGGAGTCCGGCGCCGCCCTGAACGAGGACCGCTGCGATGCCGCCATCTCCGGGATGACCATCACGGACCAGCGCCGCCAGGTGGTGGACTTCTCGCAGCCCTACTTCAACGACCAGATCGCCCTGCTGACCACCAGGAACTCGGGCATCACCGGATTCGACTCGGTGGGGAAGAACACCGTGGGGGTCCAGCACGCGACGTCCGGCGAGCAGTACGCGCGGGACAAGAAGCTGCGGGTGCGCCGGTTCGAGGACGTGGGCCGGATGTTCTCGGCACTGGAGGACGGTCAGGTGAAGGCGGTCTCCGGCAACATCTCCACGCTCTCCCGCCAGGCCAAGGACCGCCCGGAGCTGCGCCTGGTGCAGACGGTGGACACCAACGAGAACCTGGGCATCGCGGTGAAGAAGGGCAACACCGAAATCCTGGACGCCGTGAACCGCACCCTGGACCGGGTCCGCACGGACGGCACCGTGGACTCCCTCAAGGAGGAGTGGATGGGCCTGTAGCCCTCCCGCTCAGCGCATCCCGGAGGGGCGCACGGAGATGACCTCCACCTCGGAGGTGCGCTCGGCGTCCACCGCCATGCGGACCGCCGCGGCGATCTGCTCGGGCTGGATCCACTCCTCCGGGCGGTACTCCCGGCCCATGTACTCGTGCAGCTGCTCCTGCATGTCCGTGGCCACGCGGCCCGGATGCACCGAGGACACCCGCACGCCGTGCTCGCGCTCCTCCTCGCGCAGGGCGTCCGTGAACGCGCGCAGCGCGAACTTGGTGCCCGAGTACAGCGCCGCCGATTTGTTGGACGTGAACCCCGAGCCGGAGTTGATGGCCACCACGTCCCCCTGCGCGGCGCGCAGCTCGGGCAGGGTGAGCCGGGTCAGCTGCGCCACGGAGATCACGTTCACGTCGAAGATCTGCTCCCACATCTCACGCGGGGCATCCGCCACGAGGGACTGCGGTGCGATGCCCGCGGAGTGCACCAAGACGTTCAGGGCGCCGAACTCCTCGCGCAGGGGCGCCCACGCGGCGGCCGCCTGCTCGTCGTCGGTCACGTCCGCCACGAACGGGCGGGTTCCGGGGCCCACGCCGGCGAGCTCGGCGCGCAGGCGCTCGACGTCCTCGGCCGAGCGGCCTCCCACGAACACCACGTGGTCGGCGGCGAGGTCCCGGGCGATCGCGCGGCCGATGCCGCGGGTCGCGCCCGTGACCAGGGCGGTGCGAGGGGTGCTCTGCTGTGCGGTCTGTTCACTCATGACGCCATGCTAACGAGCGGCCCCGCACCCTGCGCCAGCGGGAGCACCGTCGCAACCGGCAGAGGCGCCGCCGCGGCCGCGGGTCGGGTGCGGGCTCCACCGACGACCGGCAGGCACGCGCCGGTCCACGGCCTCCACGGCCCGCTGTGGTCTTCTGCGGCCCTCGGCAGCACGACGCCGCCCGGTGCGGGCGGTCTCCCGGGTTCGGCTCGGTCGGTGCTCGGCTCAGCCGCGCGTGAGGTGCTCCTGCGCGGCCCGCGCTCCCGCCTGCCGCGCCCCGGCGTTGAGGTCCCGCAGGGTGTCACGCGCCATGGGCACCTCGACCACCCGCCGCCCCACCACGGGCTCCGCGAGCACCGCGGTAAGGTCCTCGACCGTGTCCACGCGCACGTGCTCAACCCCGTACGCCGCGCACAGCTGCGCGACCCCCGCCCGGTGCGGAGTGCCGAAGAACCGCTCCACGGCTGCCGTGTAGCGCTCGTCCAGGCCCAGCCCACCGTGCTCGAGGGTCTGGAAGATGCCCCCTCCGGAGTCGTTGACCACCACCAGGTGCACGTCCGGGACCTGCTCCCCCGGGCCCACGAGCAGCCCCCCGGCGTCGTGCAGGAAGGTGAGGTCGCCCATCACGGCGCGCACCGGGCGCCCGGTGCCCAGCCCCACGCCGTGGGCGGTGGCCACCGTGCCGTCGATCCCGGCCAGGCCGCGGTTCGCGATCACGGGCACGGGTGTCTGCGCCCGCGCCACGAGGTCCACGTCCCGCACCACCGTGGAGGAACCCACCACCAGCACGGCGCCGTCCCGGCAGCTCGCGTCCCACACCGCGCGGGCCACGTGCAGCCGGGTCAGCTGCTCCTGGGTGTCCGCGTGGTGCAGCACGGCGGCGTCGGCGGCGTCCCCGGCCTCGCGCCACGCACCGAGCCAGCCCTCGGCCACGGTCCCGACGGCGCTTGCGGCCTCCGCGAAACCGCGCACCTCGGTCTCGGGGCGGCGCCCCGGCTCGAACCACGGTGCGGGGTCCGGGCGCACCGCCACCACCTGCACGTCGGAACGCTTGAACAGGGCGGAGACCGCGCGGCTCAGGGTGGGCCGTCCCACGAGGACCACGGTGTCGATCTGCCGCCCCAGGGTGGTGTCCAGGAGGCTCTCGTAGGAGGCGATCGCCTCCCCCTCGCGGGCGTTCGAGGAGGGTTCAGCAAGCAGGGGGATGCCGTGTTCCCGGGCGAAGCGCGCGGCGGCCCGCCCGGCACCGTCGCCCGCGAAGACCACCGGGTGCGACGGTGCGGACGTCGGACCCGCCGGTCCCGATCCGCTGCGGTGGGACGCCTGGTCGTGGGGGCGCTCAGGGGCGGCTCCCTCGTACGTGCTGCTCTCGCGCGGCGCGGAGGAATCCCGCCGCGATTCCTCCGGGGGCACCCCGGCCCTGGCCCCCATCGGGGTCACGGAGGCGGGTGCCGCGCTCGACGCGGAGACCGCTGCGGCCGAGTCGCGGGCCGGTGCGCCACCCATCGGGGCGCTGTCGGTCGACAGGTCGGCGGGGAGGAACGGTTCGGGCAGCACCGACCACGGGTGGGCCGTGAGTTCGGAGGGGCCGTCTGACCGGGTTCGGCGCAACTCTGCGGCCAGCTCCCGGGCCCAGTCCTTCAGGTGCTCGTGGTCCTCGTCCGAGACCGGGTAGAGGGGGTCCCGCAGCGCGATGTTGAGCTGCACCGGGCCCGGCGCGGCGTCCCGGCTCCCAGCGAGCGCGGCGAGCGGGGCGAGCAGGGCGGCGTCGATCTCGGCGCGCTGCTCGGCCTCGGTCCCGGAGCCGCCCGGGGGCAGCACGTCCACCTCCGCGCGCACGAACGTGCTGAACATTCCGGGCTGGCGCGTGGTCTGGTTGGCGCCGGTGCCGCGCAGCTCGGGCGGGCGGTCGGCGCTGAGCACCACCACGGGCACCCCCGCGTGGGCGGCCTCCAGCACGGCGGGCAGCAACTCCCCCACGGCGGTGCCGCTCGTGGTGAGCACGCCACACGGGTGACCCGTGGAGCGCGCGATCCCGAGGGCGGTGAACGCGGCGTCCCGCTCGTCGATCCGCACGTGCACACTCAACGCACCGCTCGCGTGGGCAGCCGCCGCGGCGTAGGCCAACGGCGCGGAACGGGAGCCCGGGGACACCACCAGGTGCCGCATCCCGCGCTCCGCGAGCGCGCGCAGAACCGTGGTGGCCGTGAGGATGCTGGGGGTGATCACCCTCCCGAGGGTACTCAGCCGCACCGACGCCGCCCGAGCGACCGACAGCGCCGGGCCCGGCACCCACCCGGCGGCACCGCGGGACGGGACCGGGCTGCGTCGTCAGGCGGGGGTCAGATGGCCCACTCCCCCGCGTCCGCGCGGAGGCTGCCGAGCACGCCCGGGGTGTGGACGCTGTCGTCCTGGACCATGCCCGCGGCCTGGGTGCGCCCGGACTGCGGGTCGATCAGCAGGAACGATCCGAGCGAGTGGGACTGGGTGTACGCGGTGGTGAACAGGGGCTCGGCCACGCGGATGCTCACCCGCCCGATGTCGTTGAGCTCGAACGCGCCCACGGACTCTGCGGCGAGGCTCTCCAGGTTGAGCCGCCCGTCCAGCGAGCCGACGATGCCGCGGACCACGCGCGTGGTGTGCTTGAGCAGCACGCGCTGGCCCTCGCGCAGGGGGTTCTCGTCGTCCAGCCAGCACACCACGGCGTCCACGGTCTTGGAGCCCCGCGGCGCCGCGGCCGGTTCCGCGAGCAGGTCACCGCGGCTGATGTCGATCTGGTCCGCGAGGCTCAGCGTGACGGACTGCCCCGCCACGGCGTGCTCGGCGGGGGCGCCGGCCACGTCGATGCGGGTGACCGTGGTGGTGCGCCCCGCGGGCTGGACCGCCACGGAATCGCCCACGGCCACGGAGCCGGAGGCGATCTGTCCCGCGTAGCCGCGGTAGTCCGTGAACTCCGGGGACACCGCTGCGGACTGCGGGCGGATCACGGTCTGCACGGGCAGCGCGAAGGGTTCGGCGCTCGTGAGCTGGGCGGCGTCCGGGAGGTTCTCCAGCCAGCCCAGCAGGGAGGGCCCCGAGTACCAGGGGGTGGCCCCGGAGGGCTCCACCACGTTGTCCCCGCGCAGCGCGGAGACCGGGATGCTCTGCAGGTTCAGCACGCCCAGCTCGTCCGCGAGCGCGTGCAGGTCCCGCTCCAGTGCCTCGAAGGCGTCCTGGGCGTCCGGGACCAGGTCGATCTTGTTGACCGCCACGATCAGGTGCGGCACGCCCAGCAGCGCGGCCACGGCCAGGTGGCGGCGGGTCTGCTCCACGATCCCGTGGGTCACGTCCACCAGCACGATCAGGGCGTCCGCCGTGGACGCACCGGTCACGGTGTTGCGGGTGTACTGCACGTGCCCGGGGCAGTCGGCCAGGATGAAGCTGCGCACGGGGGTCGCGAAGTAGCGGTAGGCCACGTCGATGGTGATCCCCTGCTCGCGCTCCGCCCGCAGCCCGTCGGTCAGCAGGGCCAGGTCCGCGGAGCTCAGACCGCGGGACTCGCTGACCCGCTCGATGGCCTCCAGCTGGTCCACCAGGATGTTCTTGGTGTCGTGCAGCAGCCGCCCCACCAGGGTGGACTTGCCGTCGTCCACGCTGCCGGCCGTGGCGATGCGCAGCAGGCTCGCTTGGTTCTCGGTGCTCATCTCTAGAAGTAGCCCTCTCGCTTGCGGTCCTCCATGGCGGCCTCGGACACGCGGTCGTCCGCGCGGGTGGCCCCGCGCTCGGTGAGCGTGCTGGTCCTGACCTCGGCCAGCACGTCCTGCGCGGTGGCGGCCGGGGACTCAACGGCGCCCGTGCAGCTCATGTCCCCCACCGTCCGGTAGCGCACGGTGCGGGGCTGCACGGTCTCGCCCTCGCGCGGGCTCACGTGCTCGCCCACGGCCAGCCACATGCCGTCCCGGCTCACCACGTCCCGCTCATGGGCGTAGTAGAGGGAGGGCAGCTCGATGCCCTGCTCGGTGATGTAGGACCAGATGTCCAGCTCGGTCCAGTTGGACAGCGGGAACACCCGCACGTGCTCCCCGGGGCGGTGGCGCGTGTTGTAGAGGCTCCACAGTTCGGGGCGCTGGTTGCGGGGGTCCCACTGGCCGAACTCGTCCCGCAGGCTGATGATCCGCTCCTTGGCGCGGGCCTTCTCCTCGTCCCGCCGGGCGCCGCCGTAGACCACGTCGTGGCGGCCCTCCGTGATGGCGTCCAGCAGGGGCACGGTCTGCAGCTGGTTGCGGGTGCCGTCCGGGCGCTCGGTGAGGCGGCCGTCGTCGAGGTAGTCCTGCACGGACGCAACCTCCAGGCGGATGTGCAGCCGCTCGACGGTGCGGTCCCGGAACTCCAGGACCTCCGGGAAGTTGTGCCCGGTGTCCACGTGCAGCACGGGGAACGGGATGGGTGCTGGCCAGAAGGCCTTGGCGGCCAGGTGCAGCATGACCACCGAGTCCTTGCCGCCGGAGAACAGCAGCACGGGGCGTTCGCCCTCCGCCGCGGTCTCGCGGAAGATGTGGATGGACTCGGCCTCGAGCCGCTGCAGCTGGCTCAGCGCCGTCTCTGTGGGGGCAGTCGTGGTGCTCACAGGTGGATCCCGCATTCTGTCTTGCCCACACCGGACCAGCGTCCGGCGCGGGGGTCTTCTCCGGGGGCGACCTTGCGCGTGCACGGGGCGCACCCGATGGACGGGTAGCCCTGGCTCAGCAGCGGGTTGACCACCACCAAGTTCTCCTCGGCGTACGCGACCACGTGGTCGAAGGTCCAGTCCACGATGGCGTTGATCTTGACCATCTGGTGGTGCTCGTCCCACTCCACGGGCGCGGCGTTCGCGCGGTGCGGCGTCTCCTCACGACGCAGCCCGGTCACCCACGCCTCGTACCCGGCCAGGGCCTTGTCCAGCGGCGCGACCTTGCGCATCCCGCAGCACAGCCCCGGGTCGCGGTCGTGGAGCTGGGCGCCGTACTTCGCGTCCTGCTCGGGGACGGTGAGCTCGGGCAGCAGGGTGCGCACGTTCACGGGCCAGTCCCGGGCGAAGTCGTCACGGGTCTGCAGGGTCTCCGGGAAGTGGTAGCCGGTCTCCAGGAACAGCACGTCCACGTTCTTCAGGTGGGTGCTGACCAGCGCGGGCACCACGGTGTCCGAGGCCATGGAGCACGCCACCGCCAGGCGGAGCCCGAAGGTCTCCGCGGCCCACGCGAGCACCTCGTCCGGGTCCGCGTCCCGCGCGCCGAAGCGCTCACGTGCCTCCTCCACGAGGGCCTTGAGCTCCTCGGTGGAGCGGGTGCGCCCCGGCGACACCCCCTGGGAGGTGGCCGGTGTCGCGGAGCCCGCGGGCGGCGTCGTTGTGCCGCGGGCGTCCAGGGCCGCAGCGGACGACGCCGCCGGGTCCCCGCCCTGCCCCGCGGCGAGCGGGTGCGTGGTGAGCTGGATGTCGGTGGCTGTCATCGCAGGGAATCCTCCTCGGCGCTCAGCGCCCACTCGGCGAAAGACTGTTCCGGGCCGCGCTCCCGCAGGAAGGTGCGGGTCACGCGCTCCACGTAGTCGGAGAGGTCGTCCGCGGTGACCTTGAGCCCGCGCACGGTGCGCCCCAGGCCGCCCTCCTCGCGGTCGGTGGAGGCCAGCCCGCCGCCCAGGTGGACCTGGAACACGTACTCCTCCCCGATGTACTGGCCCTTGAGCCCGATGTCCGCGGTCTGGATGCGGGCGCACGAGTTGGGGCAGCCGTTGATGTGCAGGGAGATGGGCGTGGGGATCTCCACGTCCGCCAGGCGGTCCTCCATGTCGTCGATCACCCGGGCCGCCAGGCCCTTGGTCTCCACGAACGCGAGCTTGCAGAACTCGATGCCCGTGCAGGCAATGGTCGAGCGGCGGAACGGGCTGGGCTTCGCGTGCAGCCCCAGGGGCCGCACGGCCTCGATCAACCCGTCCACGTTGTCCTCGGGCACGTCCAGCACCAGCACCTTCTGGTGCGGGGTCAGGCGGATGCGCTGGGAACCGGCGGCCTCGGCGGCGTCGGCCAGGGCCACGAGCGCGTCCCCGGAGAGCCGGCCCGCGGTGAGAGCGAAGCCCACGTACCGGTTGCCGTCCACCTGCTCGTGCACGCCCACGTGGTCCGAGTGGCCCACCGCGCGCTCGGGGGCGGGGCCGTCCGGCAGCTCGAAGCCCAGGTACTCGTCCTGCAGCACCTGCCGGAACTTCTCCGTGCCCCACTCGGCCAGCAGGAACTTGAGGCGGGCCTTGGTGCGCTGCTTGCGGTAGCCGTAGTCGCGGAAGATTCCGCACACCCCAGCCCACACGGGCACCACGTTCTCTCGGGAGACGAACGCGCCCAGGCGCTCACCGAGCCGCGGCGCCACGGACAGCGCCCCGCCCACCCACAGGTCGTAGCCGGGGCCGAGCTCGGGGTGGTTCACACCCACGAAGCTGACGTCGTTGATCTCGTGCACCACATCCAGCGTGGGGCTGCCGGTGATCGCGGTCTTGAACTTGCGCGGCAGGTTCACGTACTCGGGGTTGCCCACGAACTCCTCGCGCAGGGCGGCGAGGTCCTCGCTCGGGTCGATGATCGCGTTCTTCTCCACCCCGGCCACGGGGCTGCCGAGGAGCACGCGCGGGGTGTCCCCGCAGGCCTCCAGGGTGGTCAGGCCCACGGAGTCCAGCCGCTCCCACATCTCGGGGACGTCCTCGATGCGCAGCCAGTGCAGCTGAATGTTCTGCCGGTCCGAGACGTCCGCCGTGCCGCGCGCGAAGTCCCGAGAGACCTCGCCCACCACGCGGGCCTGCTCGGTGCTCAGCTGCCCGCCGTCCAGGCGGATGCGCTGCATGAAGTACTCGTCCGAGAGGGACTCGGCGTCCAGCTTGGAGGTGTTCGCGCCGGCCACACCCTGCTTGCGCTGCGTGTAGAGGCCCAGCCAGCGGAAGCGGCCGTGGACGTCGTCCGCGGGAATCGAGGCGTAGCCCGTCTTCGAGTACGTGTCGATGATCCGCTGCCGCACGTCCAGCGAGTTCTCCTCCGCCTTGAACTCCTCGTTGTGGTTCAGGGGGGTGCGGCCGCTGACCTTCCACTGGCCCAGGTCCGTGCCCTTGCGGGGTCCGCGCACACGGCCGGACGCGCTCTTGGGGGGCACTGTCCCGGTGTCTGTCGAGGTGGTCATGGCTGCTCCTTGGGTGAGAGGGAGGCGAGTCGCTCCAACGTACCGACCGGGCCACCCGGGCCCATACTTTCCGTCACAAACACGTCACATACCGGGCGTTTCCCCAGGTCAAGCCAGGGTTGGGGCCCGACGACGCCGCCGGACCTCGCGCGCGGGTGGCACGGGCGACGTCGTCGTCAGGGCACGGAAAAGCGGCTCATCCGAATCCAGGGTGTAGTCGGGGTCTGAACCCGCCGGTCTCGAGCAGGGATCTGGCGATGTAGTTGGTCAGGTTGCGGAACCCCAGCGCCGAGCCGCGCAGGTGCTCGAGCCTGCCGTTGATCGCCTCGGTGGGCCCGTTGGAGGTGCTGGGCCGGTCGAAGTAGGCCAGGACGTCGGCGGCGCGCTTCTTCAGCGTCCTGCCGAGCTTGGTGATCTCGACCAGGGCCTTGGGGACGCCGGTGCTGATCGAGTCGATGAGCCGGGCCATCAGCTCGCGGCCGTGGCGCCGGTTCTCGTGGCGGTAGGCGGCGATCATGCGCTGGTAGACGCTCCAGGTGACCTCGACCTCGACGTGGGCGTCGTCGGCGAACAGGGTGTCCAGTCGGTCCTTCTGCTTGTCGTTGAGCAGGTCGGCGCCGGTGGACAGGGTCCGGCGGGCGGCATAGAGCGGGTCGCCCTTGCGGCCGCGGTGCCCACAGATGGCCTGCTGAACTCGCCGTCGGCACTCATCGAGCGCCTCGCCAGCGAGGCGCGTGACGTGGAAGGGATCTAGCACGGTCACCACGTCGGGCAGTTCCTCGACGGCGGCGGTCTTGAACCCGGTGAAGCCGTCCATCGCGACCACCTCCACGCCGTCGCGCCACTCCTGCGGGCGGTCGGCCAGCCAGGTCTTGAACGCCTGCTTGGAGCGTCCTTCGACCATGTCCAGCAGCCGTGCCGGGCCGGTGCCATCTCGCACTGGGGTGAGGTCGATGATCACGGTGACGTACCTGTCGCCGCGACGGGTGTGCCTCCACACGTGCTCATCGACCCCGACGACCTTCACCCCCTCGAAGCGGTGCTCCTCGTCGATCAGCACCCGCTTGCCCTCGGCCATAACGGCGTCGTTGGCGGTGTCCCAGGCCACCCCGAGCCCCTCGGCGACCCGAGCCACGGTCAGGTGCTGGACCACGATCCCTTCCAGCGCCCACCGCAGAGCGCGCCGAGACAACTTGGCCCGGGGCTCGGCCGCGGCGGTGGTGTCCTGGCGCCACACATACCCGCAGCCGCTGCAGCGGTAACGGCGCACGACGACCTCCAGCGTCGTGGGCCGCCAGCCCAGTGGTTCGTGGGCAAGCCGTCGGACCACGGTGTCACGTGGTCTCCCTTCGCAGCCGCAGCGCCGGCACCACTGGTCGGGCTCGACCACCTGACAGGCCAATACGGCACGATCCGGCTCGAGTCGCTGCCCGGTGACAACGAGGCCGAGTTCGTCGAGGCGGCAGAAGGCAGTCAGGTCGGGGCTGGCGAACGCATCAGCGCGCCCGCCGACGGTAGCGTCGTGCACGTCGAGGTCTTTCGGGCTGAGTGTGTAGGAGCTCTCATCCTCGGGAGACCTCGACCTCTATCCGGCCACCGACGCGCCGGCCCGCCGCGCGACGTGCGCTACACCCTCATCTGGGAAGAGCCGGTTTCCCCCGGCCGTGAATGCCCTGCGCAACCAGCGTCTCGACGGTCTGCTTCCCAGCGTCCTGCGCCAAGAACATGCCCCCCGCACCAATGTTCTGAGCTTTCTCGCCACGCAACCTGAGCTTCCCAGCATCGAGTACTGGGTCAACTTGATGTCTGCGCATGATCGGGACATCCAGCTGGCGGAACTCGACCGAGCCGTGGAAGCCCACCCCCGATTGCGTGACTCCATCCACGTGCGCCCGTACGTGGACGGGGAGTCGAAGCACAACCCGCTATCAAAGGACGAGACTCTCTCGCTCTTGAACACCTGATTCCCCCTCCCCCTAGGAATTCCATGCCGTTGACCATCCAGTACTACCCCGACGCCGAGTGCCACCGCGTACGCATAGAACTGCAGTTCCTGCGAGAACTGGTCAGTGAGCGCGATTGGCTCCTGACCACCAAACTGTACGACCGCGGGCGCGCCATCCCCTCAGAATGGATCAGCTGGCCGTACTCCGGTCTCGTAGACGCCAACTACCAGTACATTGATGCCGATTTCGAGTCCCACTGGGAGGCCGCACCGCTGAACTCCCAGGGTGCCTTCGACCAGGCTGAATTCTCGATCCTTCCCTGGTCGCCGAACGCCAAAGCCAAACGGATTTCACCGGCTCTTCCCAGATGAGGGTGTAGCGCACGTCGCGCGGCGGGCCGGCGCGTCGGTGGCCGGATAGAGGTCGAGGTCTCCCGAGGATGAGAGCTCCTACACACTCAGCCCGAAAGACCTCGACGTGCACGACGCTACCGTCGGCGGGCGCGCTGATGCGTTCGCCAGCCCCGACCTGACTGCCTTCTGCCGCCTCGACGAACTCGGCCTCGTTGTCACCGGGCAGCGACTCGAGCCGGATCGTGCCGTATTGGCCTGTCAGGTGGTCGAGCCCGACCAGTGGTGCCGGCGCTGCGGCTGCGAAGGGAGACCACGTGACACCGTGGTCCGACGGCTTGCCCACGAACCACTGGGCTGGCGGCCCACGACGCTGGAGGTCGTCGTGCGCCGTTACCGCTGCAGCGGCTGCGGGTATGTGTGGCGCCAGGACACCACCGCCGCGGCCGAGCCCCGGGCCAAGTTGTCTCGGCGCGCTCTGCGGTGGGCGCTGGAAGGGATCGTGGTCCAGCACCTGACCGTGGCTCGGGTCGCCGAGGGGCTCGGGGTGGCCTGGGACACCGCCAACGACGCCGTTATGGCCGAGGGCAAGCGGGTGCTGATCGACGAGGAGCACCGCTTCGAGGGGGTGAAGGTCGTCGGGGTCGATGAGCACGTGTGGAGGCACACCCGTCGCGGCGACAGGTACGTCACCGTGATCATCGACCTCACCCCAGTGCGAGATGGCACCGGCCCGGCACGGCTGCTGGACATGGTCGAAGGACGCTCCAAGCAGGCGTTCAAGACCTGGCTGGCCGACCGCCCGCAGGAGTGGCGCGACGGCGTGGAGGTGGTCGCGATGGACGGCTTCACCGGGTTCAAGACCGCCGCCGTCGAGGAACTGCCCGACGTGGTGACCGTGCTAGATCCCTTCCACGTCACGCGCCTCGCTGGCGAGGCGCTCGATGAGTGCCGACGGCGAGTTCAGCAGGCCATCTGTGGGCACCGCGGCCGCAAGGGCGACCCGCTCTATGCCGCCCGCCGGACCCTGTCCACCGGCGCCGACCTGCTCAACGACAAGCAGAAGGACCGACTGGACACCCTGTTCGCCGACGACGCCCACGTCGAGGTCGAGGTCACCTGGAGCGTCTACCAGCGCATGATCGCCGCCTACCGCCACGAGAACCGGCGCCACGGCCGCGAGCTGATGGCCCGGCTCATCGACTCGATCAGCACCGGCGTCCCCAAGGCCCTGGTCGAGATCACCAAGCTCGGCAGGACGCTGAAGAAGCGCGCCGCCGACGTCCTGGCCTACTTCGACCGGCCCAGCACCTCCAACGGGCCCACCGAGGCGATCAACGGCAGGCTCGAGCACCTGCGCGGCTCGGCGCTGGGGTTCCGCAACCTGACCAACTACATCGCCAGATCCCTGCTCGAGACCGGCGGGTTCAGACCCCGACTACACCCTGGATTCGGATGAGCCGGAAAAGCGGGCGGGGCCGCGGCTGCCCGCGATCCCGCCCGCCTGCCCGGGCCGGGGGGTCTCAGCTCTCGTAGCTCCTGGGGGCCTGCTCGGCGCGCTGCTGCAGCTCCTGGGTGGGCTTGTCGTCGTAGCCGCGGTACTTGGGGCCGGTCTTGCCGTTCTTGCGGCGTTTGTCCTGGTTCGCGCCCTTGCCCGGCTGGTCGCTCACGCCGCCCGGGAACTGGGGCTTGTTGTTCCGGTTCTTGCGGAACACCTGGATCACGGACGGGCGCGGCATGGAGAACTCGCCCGGCTCCAGGCGCGTGGGCAGCGCGTAGTCCGGGAAGTACGAGCGGGGCTGCTCGAAGGAGCCGTCCTCACCCGGGTGCTGCACGGCGATGTAGACCATGCCCTCGGTGTCGTGGACCACCGGGCCGCACGTCTCCGCGTCCTGCGGGACCGAGAGGAACTGCTGCACGCGGCCACGCTCGGAGCCGTTGAGGGTCACCTTGAACAGGCCGTCGTTGTAGCCGATCTTGGACGGCGCGCCATCCGTGGAGATCCACAGGTTGCCGGAGTTGTCGAAAGCGACGTTGTCCGGGCAGGAGATCGGGGAGACCTTCTCCTTGGGGAAGCCGCCGAAGTACGTGCCGGAGTCCTTGGTGGGGTCACCGCACACCAGCAGCAGGTTCCAGTCGAAGCGGGTGGCCTGCGGGAGGTTGTGGCGCTCGGTGAGCTCCAGGACGTAGCCGTCCCGGTTGCCGGTCCTCGGGTTGGCCTCGTCCACGCCGGCCTTGCCCGCCGTGCCGCGGTCCGAGTTGTTGGTCAGCGCGGCGTACACCTTGCCGGTATGCGGGTTGGGCTCCACGTCCTCCGGTCGGTCCATCTTGGTGGCACCGGCCTTGTCCGCGGCCAGGCGGGTGTAGACGAGCACCTGCTCCACGGACATGCCCTTAATCATGGACCTGCCGCCCTTGACCAGGGGCAGCCACTCGCCGGAGCCGTCGAACTCGCCGTCCCTGGGCAGGGTGCCGTCCCCGGTGATCTGCCTCTTGGGAGAGTTGCCCTTGAGCCGGGCCACGTAGAGGTCGCCCTCGGACAGCAGGGTCATGTTGTGCTTCTTGTCGCCCTGCTTGTACTTCTTGGCGGAGACGAACTTGTAGATGTACTCGAACTTCTCGTCGTCACCGGAGTACGCCACCACGGTGCCGTCGTCGCCCACGCGCACGTTGGCGCCCTCGTGCTTGAAGCGGCCCATCGCGGTGTGCTTGAGCGGGGCGGAGTTGGGGTTCTGGGGATCGATCTCCACCACCCAGCCGAAGCGGTTGGGCTCGTTCTTGTACCCGGGGATGCGGGCGTCGAAGCGCTTCTCCACCTCGGGCCAGCGGCGCGAGGGCATGGTGGTGGGGAAGCCGTAGCGCTTCTCCTCGGCGGTGCCGGAGGTGATGAAGTACTGGTGGACGTTCTCCTCGCCGGAGAGCACGGTGCCCCACGGGGTCACGCCTCCCGAGCAGTTGTTCTGGGTGCCCAGCACGCGCCTGCCGGTGGGGTCGTCCTGGGTTGTGAGCAGGTCCGAGCCGGCCGCGGGGCCGTCCACGACGAACGGCGTGGTCAGGGTGATGCGCCGGTTGCGGGCGCCGCCGCGCACGTAGGTCCAGGGCTCCCCCACCTTGGCGCGGGTGATCTCCACGACCGACATGCCGTGCGCCTGGCTGGCGGTCCTGACCATGTTGGTGAGGTTCGTCTTCTCGTAGCCCGTGGGGAACATGGTGTTCTCGTTGGTGTACTCGTGGTTGTTCACCAGCACACCCGTGAGTCCGTTGGGGTCCGGGATGATGTCCAGATAGTCCGAGTTGAAGCCGAACTGCTTGGACTGGGACTCCGGGCTCTGGTTCTCGGGGTCGAACTCCGGGGAGTCGTAGAACAGGGGATCGCCCCAGCGGATGATCGGCGACCAGTCGTAGCCCTTGGGGACGGTGAGGTCGTCCACCGTCATGTTCACCGGCTTGATGGGGGTGAAGTCCAGGCGCGCCCTGCCCTGACCCCAGTAGCCGTACGTGGCCTGAGCGGGCTGGGCGGTCGCGGCCACCAGCCCCACCGTCACCGCCCCGGCGGCACCGAGCCCGAGTGCGGCGCGGCGGCTCATCGCGGCGGAGATGACGTCGTGCACGTACTCGTTGGACGAGGTGTTGGCGTCCGGGGTCATGCACTGGCTGCCGCACTTGAGCTCGCACGTGAGCGGGCTGCGCTTGCCGTTCACGTGGCCCAGCATGGGCAGGAGACGGCGGCGTTCGGGTGCTTGGGTCATGGAGTGGCTCCCTGGGTGAGACATGCGTCCGTGCATGTCAGCGAGTGTTTCCGTGAGCCACCTCACCACTGGCGAGTGATCGTCGTGCGACTGCCGGGCGAACTGGAGGTTAACCCGGCGGGCGCAGTCCGCCGACGCCGCCGCGCGGCACCGCGCCCGGCGCCACCGGACCTCCCCGCCCCTCAGCCACTGGCCCCGCCCACCCCGGTCCCGCGCAGCGCTGCACCTGCGGGACACGCTGGGCCGTCGCCCGGCGTCGTGCACCGCAGCGGCGACGGCCGCGCGGCAGGCCGCGGGCGGCGTCGCCCTCCCCCTGGTCTACTGCGCGGCGAGCAGCGCGTGGGTGCGGCGCAGCCGGTCCAGCCACCAGTCCCGGCGCTCGCCGGTGACGGCGTGCTCGGCGAGCAGGGCCTCATCCACGGCGACGTCCCGCACGGGCAGGAACCCGTCCACGGGGCGCAGGGGCTCGGCGGTCACATCCGCGGTCATGAGAGAGAGGGTGCCGAGCCCGCACGCGTACGGCAGCTCGGGCAGCGCGGCAGCCAGGGCGACGCCCGCGCGGATCCCCACGGAGGAGTCGATCGCCGAGCTGACGACGGCGGGAAGCCCCGCCTGCGCCACGACGTCCAGCGCGCGGCGCACTCCCCCGAGCGGCGCGACCTTCACGACGATCAGGTCCGCGGCACCCGCGCGCGCCACCGCAAGCGGGTCCTCGGCCTTGCGCACGGACTCGTCCGCCGCGATCAGCGTGCCCACGCCCTGTTCCCGCAGCCGACGCCGCACGCTCGCCAGACCCTTGACGCTCGCCACGGGCTGCTCCGCGTAGGCGATGCGGAACTCGCTGAGCGCGCTGAGGGCGGTCACGGCGTCGTCCTCGTCCCAGCCCGCGTTGGCGTCCACCCGCAGCTCGGCGTCCGGGAGGAGGTGCCGGACGGCGGCGACGCGGGCGACGTCGTCCGCGAGACTCTGGCCGCGCTCGGCCACCTTGATCTTCACGGCGTGGACCTGCCCGGCGTAGCCGCCGAGGACGTCCACGACGCGCTCGGCCGGGACCGCTGGGACGGTGGCGTTGACGGGCACCCGGTCACGGACGGGCTCCGGGACGCCCTGCCAGGCGGCCTCGATGCCGGCGCGCAGCCACGCGGCGGCCTCGGCGTCCCCGTACTCGGGGAACGGGCCGAACTCGCCCCACCCGGCGGGGCCGCGGAAGACGACGGTCTCCCGCTCGGTGACGCCGCGGAAGGTGACGCGCATGGGGAGGGAGACCACGTGGGCGGAGTCGAGGAGGTCGGCGAGCGGGGGGAGTGGCAGGGACCGCGAAAAGCTCAACACGCGTTCAGGATACGCGGCCGCGGGGCGGCCCCACGGCCGCTCGCACCGCGCCGCGGACGACGACCACGAGCGTCCCGAGCTGCGCCGCAGTCTAATTCTCGGTGAACCTGCCCTTAACTTCTTGCCCCCGTTTATTACGCTTGTGCGTATAAACCTCCGGGAATTCCCGCGGCTTTAGTCAGCTCGCAGTGTTTCACCCCCCGTCCGGCCCACGAGAGCATGAGGTCAAGTTCTTTGCACTGTTTGCCATGGTAATTGCCGTCTGAGAACCTGAAGGCGCGCCATGTGGCGTGGTGTGATCAGGTCAGTGCGCATCCGGGGGGATGGACGCGGTGCCCGCGGGGTGAATTCGGGGGAATTCATGATGCATGTCCACATGACGTCCGGAACGGCGAATGTCGGGGAGGCGCTCCAGATGTTCCTGCAGGGCGGCAGTCGCGTCCTGCTGATGATCGCCATGGCGCTGTTCCTGGCCTACATGATCTTCTTCCTGGCCACCTCGCGATGCACCCAGGGGAAGAAGGCCGTACCCTGCACGTCTTCCGGCACCGGACCCACGGAGGTGCCGTGGGCGGTGCGCTCCGGCAACCTCAACGGCCTCGCGGAGGTGCCACTGGACTACATCGACTCCAACGACGTGTACCTGATCTACTCGGACCTCTTCTACGACCTGGTGGGTTCAGACGCCCCCGCGGTGAAGCAGGCCGCGGTGCGCCTGGAGGACGTGGGCCCGGAGTCCGACCCGAAAGACCTGCGCCGCGTGGCTGATTACCTCGCGTCCGAGAACGTCCCGTTCCAGGTGGCCGTGATCCCCATCCAGATCGGGCAGAACAAGGACGGCTCCGACTGGTACGGGCTCAGCCTCACCGACCGGCCCGAGGTCGTGGACGCCCTGACGTACATGCAGGGCAAGGGTGGCACGCTCATCCAGCACGGCACCACGCACCAGATGGGCACCATGGACAACCCGTACAGCGGGCGTTCCGGTGAGGACTACGAGTTCCACCGGTTCGGGTGCACCTCCACCGACACCGCGCCCTACGCGTTCGAGGAGCGCACCAACGACTCCTACATCACGCCCGTGGGCCGCGCGGCCCAGGACGACGTGGACGAGTGGGGGGACCGCCTGGACGCGGGACGCTCCGTGATGGAGGACGCCGGTCTGGGTGAGCCCACGATCTTCGAGACACCGCACTACGGCGGTTCCGTGAACTCGTGCGTGGCCATGGCCCAGGAGTACAACGCGCGCTACGAACAGGGCGGCTACTACGCGAGCATCCTCACGGGGCAGCCCTCCGAGGCCGGCAAGTCCTACAGCCAGCAGTTCCCGTACACCGTGCACGACATCTACGGCGGCGCCGTGTATCCCGAGAACCTGGGCAACATCACCGAGGGCGAGCAGAACAACCACGCGATCCGCGATCCCAAGTTCCTGATCTCCCGGGCGAAGGCGAACCTCACGGCGCGCGAATCCACCGCAAGCTTCTTCTTCCACCCGTATCTGGATCTGAACTACCTCAAGCAGACGGTGCACGGGATCAAGGAGCTCGGTTACGAGTTCGCACCGGTCACGGAGCTGAAGTAGTGCACGCCCGGGCCGGCGCCCCCACTCGGGACGCCGGCCCAGACGCACCACACCGCGGGTTCAGCCGCGGGTCAGCGCCTCTCCACGAGCGCGGTCGTGTTCTGGGCAGTGCGGATCATGGAGATCACGAACTCCAGGAACACGCGCATCAGCACGATGTTGATCAGGACGCTCACGAGCCCGAAGACCACGAACAGCAGACCCGCGGCGCTCTCCGTGAGTGCGACCAATCCAGAGATCACCATGATCAATCCGCCCAGTGCGCTGAGCGCGATCGACAGGACGTAGATGAACTTCGCGAACTTGATGGTGATGAAGTGCTTGAAATCCAGGTCGAACAACGCGGCCAGGAAGCCCGGCTCGTTATCGGGGCGGTGCGGCGCGTGCGGGGGCTGCGCAGCGCCGTCGTGCGGGGCGGGGTACGCATCGTAGCGGGGGGTGCTACCGGCGGCGTAGGGGTGACCACCGTCCGCTCGGGGACCGGCCACCGGCTCCCGGGGATCGTTGTGGTCGTAGCGGGGGTAATTCTGCTCGGACATGACACTTCCTCGTGGGGGCGATAAGTGAAGGACACGGGGCCGCGGACAGCAGCCCCGCCCTCATTCTGACCCGCGGGCGTGCATTCGCAAACGATTGCTCTGTGACGCCGATGTCGAAGCGCGGACATTACGCGCCGGACGACGCCGCGCCGCGCGGCTCCCCGGCCCGTCCTTGCCGAACGGGCCCGTGCTCGAGGTGAGCGGTCGGGTCCCTCCCCCTGGAGCGCTCAGTTGTCCGCGCGCCCTCTGGCAGATGCCCGAGACCCGGAACGCGCGAACACCCGGCCAGGATCACTGACCGGGTGTTCGCACGCGTGTGAACGTCAGGGGTGGGCGGCCATCGGCGGCCGGGAGCCCCGCACGGTGATCATCCCACCGCGCCCGGGCCCACCGAACTCACCCGGGGTCCGTTCACCCCCGGAGCGTTACTCGCTGATCTCGGAGTTGCTCGTGGGGTCCTCGTCCACGCCCATGCCCGGAACCTCGGGGTTGGCGGCGTTGGACTTGACGGCCTCCTCGATACGCTGACCGATGTTCTCGTCCACGTTCTTCCAGTAGTGGAAGGCGTTCGAGAGCACCGGCTCCTCGACACCATCGAGGGCGCCGGCCACGGTCTGCACGAACCGCGCGCGCTGCGCGTCGTTGAAGACCTCGCGGATCAGGGTGCCCGGCTGACCGAAGTCGTCGTCGTCCTGACGCAAGGTGTAGGCCTCGCGGACCAGAGCGCCGTCGTCCTCCCAGCCGTTGTCCACGGGACCGGTCTCGTCCGACCAGGAGTCACCGAAGGAGTTCGGGGCGTACACCCGCCGGGCACCGCTGTGGTGATACGTCATGCTGCCCTCGAAGTTGTAGGTGTGCACTTCGTTGATCGGGCGGTTCACCGGCAGCTGCTGGAAGTTGGTGCCGACGCGGTAGAGCTGGGCGTCCGCGTAGGCGAAAGTGCGCCCCAGTAGCATCTTGTCCGGGGAGTTGCCGGTGCCCGGGACCATGTTCGCCGGGGAGAAGGCCGCCTGCTCGATCTGGGCGAAGAAATTCTCCGGGTTGCGGTTCAGGGTCATGGTGCCCACCTTGTGCCGCGGGTAGTCCTTCTTGGACCAGGTCTTGGTCAGGTCGAAGGGGTTGAACCGGTAGGTCTTGGCCTCCTCGTACGGCATGATCTGGAAGTACAGGTCCCACTTCGGGTACTCGCCCCGCTCGATCGCCTCGAACAAGTCGCGACGGTGGACGTCGCCATCGGCTCCAGCCAGGCGCTCGGCCTCTTCGTTGCTGAGGCTCTCCACGCCCTGCCGCGACTCGAAGTGCCACTTGACCCAGAACTTCTCGCCCTCGGCATTGACCAGCATGTAGGTGTGCGAGCCGTAGCCGTTCATGTGGCGCCAAGTCTTGGGCAGGCCGCGCTCACCCATCAGGTAGGTGACCTGGTGGGCGGACTCGGGGTTGTTGGTCCAGAAGTCCCACTGCATGGTGCCGTCACGCAGCCCGGAGTCCGGCAGGCGCTTCTGCGAGCGGATGAAGTGCGGGAACTTCATGGGGTCGCGCACGAAGAAGATCGGGGTGTTGTTCCCGACCATGTCGAAGTTGCCTTCTTCGGTGTAGAACTTCAGGGCGAAGCCACGGACGTCACGCCAGGTGTCCGGGGAGCCCAGCTCGCCGGCCACGGTGGAGAAGCGGGCCAGCATCTCGGTCTTCTTGCCCGGCTGCAGGAAGTCCGCCTTGGTCCACTGCGAGACGTCCTCGGTGATCTCCAGGGTGCCGAACGCGCCCGCGCCCTTGGCGTGGGGACGACGCTCGGGAACGTTCATCCGGTTGAAGTGCTGCAGGGTCTCCACCAGGTGGTGGTCGTGCAGCACGATGGCTCCGTCGCGGCCCGTGGTCAGCGAGTTGCGGTCGCTGACAGCGGGGATGCCGGCCTGGGTCGTGGACCCGGTGGCGTGCGGGGTGGGTTCCGTCATCGCGTACTCCTTGATGGGGTTGGGATGGGTGGGTGAACCGGTAGCCCGGATGGGTTCCCGGAGCTCAGGGGTCTAGACGGGCAGCGCGGTCGCACCGGCCCGCTGGGCCGAGCAGTCGGAACACACGCCTTGGTAGACGACATCGGCCACGTGGATGCTCATCCCGTGGGTCTCGCTGGGGGTCAGGCACGGTGCATGCCCCACGGCACAGGCCACGTCCTCGATGCGTCCACACACCGTGCACACGGCATGGTGGTGGTTATCGTCGACCCGGGTTTCGTACCGTGCCGGGGAGTTCGCCAGGTCCAGCTGGCGCAACAGTCCGGCGTCCGTGAGCGAGTGCAGCACCACGTAGATGGACTGCACCGTGATCTCCGGCAATGCCGTGCGCGCGTCCGCGAGCACCTCGTCCGCGGTGGCGTGCTGGTGCCGCTCGAGCGCGTCCAGCACCGCCAGTCGGGGCTTGGTGACCCTCAGTCCGGCCGCCCGGATCCGATCGGTCCACGGCACGGGCACGACGGCGCCGCCGCCGTTCTCCCGTCCCCCGGGCTGATCGGTCAGTGTTGTCGAGGTCATAGCTTCACTATGTCATGTTTTGAGTTACTCATCAAAAGGTTGCGGGGTGTGCCGGGCGACGCGGGAATGACGGGAGGGTGAACCCTCGGGGAGGGCGGCTTGCCCCTCCTCACCCTCTGGCGCCGCGGCAAACGCACTCCACTACGTCCATGCCGCGATCCGCACGGTTCTTCCCTGTTTTCTGATCGTTCTGCACCACAGATGTTCCCACCCGCTGTCCATCGGCGCGTCCGTTCGCGCGGGCCATCGACGACGCCGCCCGCGGCCTCCGCGGCGCCCAACGGCGGGCGGCCGTACTACCTGTCCGGGTGCTTCACGGCAGGGTACAAACCCGCGAGCCCACAGAGGGTCTCCAACAGGGGCAGGTCACACTGTCACCAGTTCGTGCAACAGACCCATTTGGTTCCGCTGGTTGGCCGGCACCAGATCCGAGAACCTTCAGCTCACAAAAAGCCGCGAAGAGAACAGCTTCTCATTGCCCCCCTCGTAGACTGCACGGTAGACCCCCGCCCCACCGAGTAAGGCAGCCACCCGCCGTGTTCAACCACGCCTCCTTCATCTGGGGTGCCGCAGACATCCTGCGCGGCACCTATAAGCAGCACCAGTACGGGGATGTGATCCTGCCGTTCACGGTCCTGTTCCGCCTGGACGCCGTGCTGGCCCCCACCAAAGAGGACGTCCTCGAGGCCATCGGCCCCACCTACGTGGACACTGAGCCACCCCTGGCGATGATCCGCAACCGCACCAAGCAGGCCGGCAACGAGCACACGTACAACTTCTTCAACCGCTCCCGCCACACCCTCAAGACCTTGCAGGGTGACCCCGACAACCTCGAGGAGAACCTGCGAGACTACGTCAACGCCTTCTCGGAGAACGTGCGCGAGATCTTCCAGAAGTACGAGTTCGAGCAGACCATCTCCGGCCTCGCCCAGCACGATCTGCTCCTGCAGGTCCTGCAGCACTTCACCAAGGCCAACCTGCACCCGGATGCGGTGTCCAACGAGCAGATGGGCCACATCTTCGAAGAACTGATCCGCAAGTTCGCGGAGGCGTCCAACGAGACCGCGGGTGAGCACTTCACCCCGCGCGAGGTCATCGACCTCATGGTCACGCTGCTGCTCCACGACGACGAGGAGCTCACCACCCCCGGCATCGGCCGCGACGTCTACGACCCCACCGCCGGCACCGGCGGCATGCTCTCCGCCGCCGAGAACAAGATCAAGCAGTTCAACAGCGAGGCCTGGGTCAACCTGCTGGGCCAGGAGATCAACCCCGCTTCCTACGCGATCTGCAAGGCCGACATGGTGGTCAAGGGCCAGCCCATCGACAACATCGTCCTGGGCAACACACTGACCAACCCGGCATTCGAGAACCGCACGTTCCACTACTGCCTGTCCAACCCGCCCTTCGGCGTGGATTGGAAGCAGCACCGCAAGGCCGTGGAGACCGAACATCAGATCGCAGGTTTCGCCGGCCGCTTCGGCCCCGGCCTGCCCCGTGTCTCGGACGGCTCGCTCCTTTTCCTGATGCACCTGATCTCCAAGATGCGCGAACCCAGCGCCACGGAGGAGAACCAGTCGGCCGGCCGCGCGGCCATCGTGCTCAACGGCTCCCCCTTGTTCACGGGCGGTGCCGGCTCCGGGGAGTCCAACATCCGCAAGTGGGTGCTGGACAACGACTACCTCGAAGCGATCATCGGTCTGCCCACGGACATGTTCTACAACACCGGTATCTCCACCTACGTCTGGATCCTGTCCAAGGACAAGGCCCCCGAACGCCGCGCCAAGGTCCAGTTGATCGACGCCACCGGCATGTTCGTGAAGATGCGCAAATCCGTGGGCTCCAAGCGCAAGGAACTCTCGAAGGAGAACATCAAGGAAATCACCGACCTCTACGCCGTGTTCACCGAGTCCAAGCACTCCAAGATCTTCCGCACCGAGGACTTCTTCTACCGCACCATCACGGTGGAGCGCCCCCTGCGCCTGAACTTTGCGTTCACCGCCGAGCGCATCGAGCGCGTCATGGCCTCCAAGCCGGTCGCCAAGCTCCCCGACGACGACGCCGCCGCACTCCGTTCCGCCCTTGACACCCGGTTCCAGCGCGCAGCCGGAGAGGTCAGCACCAATAAGAGCGCATTCACGTCGGAACTTCTCGAGGTCCTGGCCGAAGCCGGTGTCGTGGTGAAGCCCGCGGCACTCAAGGCCATCGTGGCCGAGCTCAGTGAGCGGGACGAGAACGGGGAGCTGCAAACAAACCGTGTGAAAGACCCGGAACCGGACCCCACGCTGCGGGACACCGAGAACGTCCCCTGGGGCCAGGACATCCACGAGTACCTGGAGCGCGAGGTCAAACCCTTCGTCCCTGACGCCTGGATCGACGAGTCCAAGACCAAGGAGGGCACGGAGATCCCCTTCACCCGCCACTTCTACGAGTACGTTCCGCCGAGACCACTGGAAGACATCGACCGCGACCTCGACGAGGTCCTGGGCCGCATCCGCGCGCGACTGGAGGAGGTGAAGCGGTGAAAAATGTGCCGCTGAAATATATGTCCGTCATCTCGCTCGGAAAGATGCTCCAATCCACTCCAGCGCGTGCGGATCAGGAAGTCTTTCCCTACCTAAAGGCATCCACCCTCACGGAGAACGGCCTTGACTTGAGCTCGCTCCAGCAGATGCCTTTTAGCCGCCGGGAGCAGGAGATACTTCAACTCCAAAAAGACGATGTTGTAGTCGTTGAAGGTGGATCAATCGGCCGGAGTGCGTGGATTTCCGAAGATATGGCGGGAATATACTTCCAGAACTCCATCAACCGAGTTAGGCCCAAAATTTTCGCAGACGGGCGCTATCTAAAATATACAATAGAGTCACGTCGCGCATCAGGTTTCTTTGACGCAATCACCAACCAAGCGACGATCCGCCACCTGACGGCGGACAAGTTGGCAAACACCCCAGTTCCTTACTTAAACCAGGAACGGCAGCGTAAGATAGCGGACTACCTCGACCACGAGACCGCCGAAATCGATGCTTTTGTCGCTAGTTCAGAGAACTTTCATCGGTTAGCTAATGAACGTCACCTTGCTGAGGTCGAGAGTGAGGTATGGAACGAAGGATATCCCCTAGTTCGGATCAAGTTTATTACGGATGTGCTTCCAGGATTCTCTTTTAGGAGTGGCGATTATAAAGAATACTCAGAGGGTGCGGTAAGGCTACTTCGCGGCATCAATGTCACCCCTGGCGAAATCAATTGGGGTAATTGCGTCGCTCTTCCAGAGACTGAATCAAGAAATTATTATGAATACTTGCTACGGACTGGTGATTTCGTTCTCGGCCTTGATCGTCCGATTGTGGGGTCAGGGCTACGGCTTGCTGAGATCGATGAGGAGTCCGAAGGTTCCCTGTTAGTGCAACGGGTTGCCCGAATTCGGTTAACTTCTGGGATGGTGCTCCGTCGGTGGCTGTATGCAGCTTTGCAAGGAACGCGCTTCGAAGCCCATCTCACGCCTAGTTTCACGGGAGTCAGCGTTCCACACATGAGTCCTGGCCAACTGGAAAATTTCGCAATTCCCGTCCCGCTCCCCGAGACCCAGAACGCCAAGCTGAGAATATTAAGTCGGGCCAGCGAGCAGCACGCTCTATTAGAAAAAGACATTTCGGCGGCAATCTCCCTTGCCCGCGAGCGGCGCGCCGCCCTCATCACCGCGGCGGTGACCGGACAGATCGACGTCACCGCTAAGAACAAGCCCGCAGCGGAGCAGCTCGAGGACGACGTCGCGCAGGGTCTGCACAGGGAGTACGCATGAGCGCACCGCATCAGGAAAAACCATTCCAGAGAGAGATCGCGGAGTACCTGGAGGGGCACGGGTGGTACCACTCCCCCAACTCCGGCGGTTACGACAAAGAGCGGGCGCTGTTCCCCGAGGACGTTCTCGGGTGGCTGCAAGACACCCAGCCGGAGCAGTACGCGCGGATCGTTCCCGAGCACGGGGATGACGCCGCGCGGGCCAAGGGCGAGCGCCGGATTCTGGATCGCCTGGCATCTCAGCTGGAGCAGTCGGAAAAGGCCGGCGGTGGCACCCTCAATACGCTTCGTCGCGGCTTCTCGGTCCCCGGGGCGCAGCGGTTCAGCATGCTCACGGCTCCCCCGGCGGACGACCGCAATCCTCGGATCACGGAGCGCTACGCGAAGAACCGGGTGCGGGTGGTGCAGGAGGTCGGCTACTCCACGCGGAAGAGCGACCGCATCGACCTGGTGCTGTTCCTCAACGGGCTGCCCGTGGCGACCGTCGAGATCAAGACGAACTTCACGCAGTCGCTGCAGGCGGCCATCGAGCAGTACAAGACGGACCGCACACCGGCCGGGGAGCCGTTGCTGACCCCGCATCGGGGTTCGCTCGTGCACTTCGCGCTCACCGAGAACGATGTCTACATGACCACCCAGCTCAGGGGCGCGGACACCTCGTTCCTGCCCTTCAACCAGGGGCACGACAACGGAGCGGGCAACCCACCGTCGAAGGATGGCGTGGCCACGTCCTACTTCTGGGAGCGGATCCTGCACAAGGACACGTGGATCACCATTCTCACCAAGTTCGTGTACGTGAACCACGAGAAGAAGACCGATCCCCGGACCGGGCGGATCACGGAGTCCAGCCAGATCCGCTTCCCGCGCTTCCACCAGTGGCGTGCGGTCACCAAGCTGACCGAGGCCGCCAGGACAGAGGGCCCGGGGCAGAAGTACCTGATCCAGCACTCGGCGGGCTCGGGCAAGACGGACTCGATCGCGTGGACCGCCCACCGCATGGCCTCCCTGCACACTCCGGAGGGCGAGAAGGTCTTCGACACCGTGTTCGTCATTGCGGACCGGCAGGTGCTGGACCGCCAGCTCCAGGACGCGGTGGATCAGCTGGTCGTGACCACGGGAACCTTCGAACCCGTCACCTCCGGTTCCGAGGGCTCCAAGACCGAGCGCCTGCTGGAGGCGTTGCGGGCGGGCACGCAGATCATCGGCGTGACCCTGCAGACCTTCCCGTACGCCCTCGCCAAGATCCGGGAAAAGGGCGGGACATTCGAGGGCAAGCGCTTCGCGGTGATCGCGGACGAGGCGCATTCGTCGCAGACCGGCGCGGCGGCGTCGTCGGTCAAGGACCTGCTGTACCGCAACGACCCGACCGCGGCGCAGGCGGGCGAAGAGACCGAGCTGGAGCCGGGCGCGGACCAGGACGCCCTGGTCCAGATGGCCGCACAGGCGGACGACGGTCGTCGGATCAGCTACTTCGCGTTCACCGCAACCCCCAAGGCCAAGACCCTGGATCTGTTCGGCACCCCGGGTCCGGACGGTAAGCGACAGGCGTTCGACCTGTACTCCATGAAGCAGGCCATCCAGGAGGGGTTCATCCTGGATGTGCTCAAGAACTACACCACGTACGAGATGGCCGCCCGGATCGCCCTCAAGGGTGCGGACCCCGAGACGGTGCCCGAGGGCAGGACGGGGACTGCGGCGGCGTCGACCGAGGACGAGGTGGACGTGCGCAAGGGGACGCGCGCGTACATCGGGTTCGTGGAGCTGCACCCCACGAACGTGGATTCCAAGGTGGACGTGATCCTCAAGCACTATCAGCACACCGTGAAGGAGGAGCTGGGCGGGCGCGCGAAGGCCATGGTGGTGACGGGGTCGCGTGCGTCCGCGGTGAAGTACCAGCGGGCGTTCCAGAAGCACATCGAACGCGAGAAACTGCCGCTGCAAACCCTCGTGGCGTTCTCGGGCTCGCTGCCGGATCCGGATGTTACCGCGATCGGTAACTCGGTTGTGCCGGAGGTGACCGAGGCGTCCATGAACCCGGAACTGCGCGGGAGGGACCTGGCCGGGGTGTTTAGCCAGGAGGACCAGAACATCCTGATCGTGGCGAACAAGTACCAGACGGGCTTCGACCAGCCGCTACTCACGGCCATGTACGTGGACAAGCAGCTCTCCGGGATCGCCGCGGTGCAGACGTTGTCGCGGCTCAACCGGCGCGCGGACGGCAAGAAGAACACGTACGTGCTGGACTTCGTCAACGACCCCGCCCAGATCCTGGCGGCGTTCCAGGACTACTACGAGGACGCGCGCATCGAAACCGATTCGGACCCGGACCTCGTGGCCAAGCAGATGACCAAGCTGGATGCCGCCAACATCTACACACCCGCGGAGGTCGACCGGGTGTGGGCGGCGTGGTCGGACAGGAACGGCAAGCGCGGCACGCTGACCTCGGCGCTGGCGCCGGCGGTCGAGCGGTTCACCAACCGCTGGTCCCGCGCCGTGTACGACGACGACGCCGCAGCGCGCGACGAGCTCGACGAGTTCCGTTCCCTGCTGGACCAGTACACGAAGTCCTATGCGTTCTTCTCCCAGATCCTCAACTTCGGGGACACGTACTACCTCAAGCTCTCGGTGTTCGCGGACCTGTTGGCGCGACTGCTGCGCGAGCAGCTGGACGGCGGCGAGCGCGAGACGGTGACCGCGGACGACGTCGTCCTCACCCACTACCGACTGGAGAAGCAGCGGGACGAGGACCTGCAACTGGAGGACGGCGAGGCCCGAGGGCTGCAGGGCATGACCGAGGCCGGGATGGCCCGCCAGCAGGAACGCGAGCGGGCGGCCAAGGCCGAGCTGGTGGAGAAGGTCAACAGATTCCTCGGAGGCCTGGACGCCAGCGACGAGCACAAGGTGAGCGCGGTGGAACTACTGGTCCGCGAGGCCGCCGAGAACAAGGACCTGCAGCAACAGGCGCGCAACAACACCAGGGTGGACTTCTCGCATTCCCCGCAGGTGCGTCTTGTGCTGGAGGATTCCGTATGGAATCAGAACCGCCAGTCCGAGGCGATCGCCAAGCGATTCCAGGAGCTTCCACCCACCGATCTGGTGGAACTGGCCATGGCGTTCGATTTGTGGGAACGGTCGCGGGCAGGGTAGGGCTTATCCCTGAAAGCACGTGTTAGGGGGCCGCGACGCCGGGGAGAACTCAGGAGTACGAGTGAATACGACACGACGCGGGGGCACGGGGGACGTGGCAACCGCAACGGACGGGGCGCCACGCAAGCGGCGACTGGTGGGGATCGATGCCGCCCGGGGGCTGGCACTGATCGGGCTCATGGCCATCCACCTGCTGCCCGCGTGGAACGAGCAGACCGGGGAGGCCAGCTGGTCCTGGCGACTGTTCTCCGGGCACTCGGCGGCCCTGTTCGCGCTGCTGGCCGGAGTGGGCCTGGCGCTGGGCTCCGGCGCCCGGCAACCACGCGAGGGGCGAGCCCTGACCGCTGACCGGGTGAGTGTCCTGGTCCGCGCCCTGCTGATCGTCACGGTGGGCATGACCGTCAACGCCGCGATGCCGGAGGATCCTCCCGCCTACAACATCCTGTTCTACTACGGCATGTTCTTCATCCTGGCCATCCCGTTCCTGCATGCCCGCCCCAAGACGCTGTTCATCTGGGCCGCCGCGTTCGGGATCCTCTCGCCCCTGCTGATGCAGCGCATGCTGGATGTTCTGCCGGAGTGGTGGTACTACAACCCCACGCTGCCCAATGTCCTCAGCAACCCCGCGGGCACGCTTTCTCAGCTCCTGCTGACGGGCAACTACCCGGCGCTGCCGTACATGACGTATCTACTGGTGGGGATGGGGCTGGGCCGCTTGGATTTGCGAGCAGTGCGCACCCAGGTCCGCCTGGTGATCGTGGGCGTCGCGCTCACCGTGTTGGCCCAGCTCGTGTCCGCCGTGCTCCTCTACGGCCTCGGGGGCTACTCCGTATTGCAGGAGGCATCGCGCTTGAGCGAGTCCACGCTCGACGAGATCCTGGTGTGGGGTACTGGCTCGCTACCAACCGACACCGGGTGGTGGTTGGCCATCACGACCCCGCATTCCAACACGCCGCTGACCATTGCGACCAGCCTCGGACTGAGTTTGGCGGTGCTGGGGGTGTTCCTGCTGATCAGTCAGAAGATCGGGGACTGGCTACTGCCGTTGTCGGCGATGGGATCCATGACCCTCACGCTGTACTCGGCGCACCTGCTGGCGCTGTCCCTCGAGCTGCATTACGACTCCCCCTACCTCTGGTACCTCGTGCACGTACTTGTGGCCGCCGTCTTCGCGGTCATCTGGCAACGGACTCTGGGGCAGGGACCGCTCGAGCGGGTGGTCGCCTACTGCGCGAAGGGGACGCGTCGCCTCGTCGCCGGGCAGGGCGGCAATGCCAATCCTGGAAAAACCCGCAACTCCTAACTGGCGTCAACATTGTCCCGCGGTACCCGCTCTGGCGTTCGACCTATGGGAGCGGCTGCGGCAGAGCGAGGGCTGCTGATCATCTGGGAATCTCCCGGCCAACACTGGTCAAGCTGCTGGAGCAAGGTGATATCCCATTCACCAAGGTCGGAAGGCACCGCAGAGTCCTGCTGACTAATCTCATTGCCTACGAAGAACGTCTCGAGAAGACACGCCGCGAAGGTCTCCGACAGGCAACTCACGAGGCAGCGAACCACGGCACATACTTCGACATCCCGGCAGACCCGGCCACCCGGTAACTCCCCATGTCGTTCCCGGTGGTTCTCGATGCATGCGTATTGATTCCCATGCCTATCGCAGATCTACTACTGCGTCTGGCCACGGCCAAGCAATTCAGGCCGCTCTGGTCGAGAACTACGAGAGCCTCGTGCCTGCCATGACCAATGACCCCAAGGCCAGACATGTGCTGGCGGCAGCGGTCCGTTCAAGAGCCGAGCTCATCGTGACATCCAACCAGAAGGACTTCCCGACGACCGCCCTCAAGCCCTGTGACGTTGCGGTGCGGTCTCCGGATGACTTCTTACTCGACCAGTTGGATTTGGACCCTTCAACAGTGGTCCGCATCGCCGAAGAAGTGGTGGCGGACATGCGGAGTCCGGAGATCACGTGGAATGGGTACCTCGAGGGTCTCGCTCGCGCCGGCTTGCCCCTATTTGCTATGGAACTCGAAAAGCGGACCGCAGGAGTCGGCTAGAAGCCAGTTCCAAGGGGCACCCCACAACGCTGACTGCCCATCTTCATCGTCGCCGGGCGGGGTGACTCGTAGCTCACCCCAACTCCCCATCTCCCATGAACCCCTCCAACCGCTCGAGGTACGGGGCGATGTCCAATCCCTCCCCCGCCAGCCACTCGTCCGAGTAGTACTTGTCCAGGTAGCGGTCCCCGGGGTCGCACAGCAGCGCGATCACGCTGCCCCGCTCCCCCGCCCGCACCATCTCGGAGATGATGCGCAACGCCGCCCACAGCCCCGTGCCCGTGGAGGCCCCGGCCTTGCGACCGATCAGGGTGTCCAGGTGGCGGATCGCGGCGACCGCGGCGGCGTCGGGAACGCGGATCATCCGGTCGATCGCCGAGCCCATGAAGCTCGGCTCCACGCGCTGCCGGCCGATGCCCTCGATCCGGGACCCGAGCGGCGTCGTCACCGAGGGGTCCTGCTCGCGCCAAGCCGGGAGGAAGGCCGAGTTCTCCGGGTCCGCCACGCACACCCCCGTCTGGCGGCCGGTGTAGCGCACGTAGCGGGCGATCGTCGCAGAGGTCCCGCCGGTGCCTGCCGTGGCCACGATCCACGCGGGATCCGGATAGCGCTCCTGGGACATCTGCGCGAACAGCGACTCCGCGATGTTGTTGTTCCCGCGCCAATCCGTGGCCCGTTCGGCGAACGCGAACTGGTCCATGTAGTGACCGCCGGTCTCGCGCGCGAGGCCCGCGGCGACGTCGTACACCTGGTCCGGGCGCTCCACGAAATGGCAGCGACCGCCATGCAGCTCGATCAGGCGGATCTTGTCACGGCTGGTCCCCTGGGCCATGACGGCGATGAACGGCACCCCGATCAGCCGTGCAAAGTACGCCTCGGACACCGCCGTGGACCCGCTCGACGCCTCGATCACCGGCCGCCCCTTGCGCACCCACCCGTTGCACAGCGCGTGCAGGAACAGCGAGCGCGCCAGGCGGTGCTTGAGCGAGCCCGTGGGGTGCGTGGACTCGTCCTTGAGGTACAGGTCCACGCCCCACTCCTCGGGCAGCGGCACCGATAGCAGGTGCGTGTCCGACGACCGGTTGCCCTCCGCCCGCACCTTCGCCACGGCCTCGGCGCACCATCGCCGGGCCTCCGCGTCGAAACGGTCGATGTCCTCCTCGGGCGCCACCGCCGACGACGACGCCGCTCGCTCCCCCACGCTCATTCCTCGAGTGCTCATGAGGGAACCCTATGCCGGACCCACTTCCCCGCGGGGCATCCCGTCACCGCAGCCAGCCGGGGCGGGCGTCACCCGTCAGCGCGGTCAGCCAGTAGTCCGGCAGCAGGTCCGCCAATCGCTTCCACACGACCGCCGTGGGATCGTCCCGGCCCGCCACCGCCGCACCGTGCTCCGACCCGTCCGGAAACCGGGTTTCGAGTAGTGCCTTGCACTCGGTCACGACGTAGTCCAGAGCGGAAGTGTCCATGGCCGGAGCCTATCGGGGAGCGCGCCGCATGGGTCGATTGGCCAGTCGGCCAGAGTTGCCCGCGGTACGACCACGTTCCGACGCCGGCCCGGCGGACGATCGAACCCTCGGACCGACCGAGGTGACGGTCGCACGGTGGAGCTGCAGCGGCGTCGTCTCCTCGCGGACGTGCAGGCGCACCAGCGCAACGTGGCGCACGAAGGGGGCCCGGCGGCCTCGCACTGAGAGGGCACGAACGTGTGAGGCGGGGCCTGACCGGCGACCCGCGCCGGCCACGAGCCGCCCTGGCTCCGCCGGCCACGACCGCCCCGCCTGATGGTGGCAGCGGCGCTCACCTGTGGTGCAACCCGACCCGGCATTGCCCGCCCCAACCACCACTGATACCCGTTCCGCATGAAACTCAAGAGTAAGTGTTCTGGGTCACCCATCCATTGTATGAATGGGAGTCTCCGGTTGTCCGCCCCTCCGCGAGCGCGAGAGGGGCCGGACCCGGTCGATCCGTCGGACCCGTTCAGTGGAGGCCCCATGCCCCGTACACTCAACCGCCGCGCGCTCCTGGCCGCAGCGGCGTCGTTACCCGTGCTGGCCGGTGTGGCCGGGTGCTCAGGCGGCTCGAAGGCCGCCGGGGGCTCCCCGCAGCTCGTGTGGTCCACGTACGGAGTGGGCACGGGCACGTACAACGACCTCGCCGCGGTGGCCAACACGCTGACCCAGAAGACGGGACGGCAGATCCGGCTGATGACCTCGGACACCGGCATCGGGCGCCTGGCGCCGCTGATCAACGGGACCGCGCAGTACTCGCGCACCGGGGACGAGTACTACTACGCGTTCGAGGGCAACGACGAGTACTGCTCCGAGCAGTGGGGCCCGCAGGCGCTGCGCCTGGTGTGGACTCCCCCGGGCAACTACGGGGTGCTGGTGCGCAAGGACAGCGGCATCGAGACCGTGGCGGACCTCAAGGGGAAGAAGTTCCCCAAGCTGATCGCGAGCACGTCCATCAACCGCAAGATGGAGGCGATCCTCAACTTCGGCGGCCTCACCGGCAAGGACGTCCAGATGGTGGACGTCACCTACAGCGGCCAGATCGAGGCGCTGAAGACCGGGCAGATCGACACCCTGTACCAGAACGTGGTGGGCGCCAACGTCTCCGAGCTCGCGTCCCAGTACCCCATCCGCTGGCTGAACCTGGGCGGCGGCACACCCTCCCAGTACGCCACGTGGAAGGAGCTGGCCCCCATGGTCAAGCCCGGCGAGTTCTCCAAGGGCGCGGGTCTGGCCAAGGGCGAGACGGCGGTGAACATGCAGTACACCATCCCGGTGGTCGCCCGCGCGGACCGCCCCGCGGAGGAGGTGGCCGCGCTGGTCGCGGACATGGACCGCTACTACCCGGACTACAAGGACACCACCCCGGACGCCCACCGCTTCGGCACGGACCAGATCCAACTCACGCCCCTGGTGATCCCGTTCCACGACGCCATGGTGGAGTTCCTCACCAGCAAGGGCCGCTGGAGCAGGGACTTGCAGACCCGTCAGGACGCCCTGCTGGAGCGCGAGCGCCGCATGCACGAGGCCTGGCCCGCGTTCTGGCAGGACCACAAGGACCGCGAGGACCCCAAGTCCGCGCGCAAGGAGTGGGTGGACTGGAAGAAGGCCAACCTCCCCGAGCTCCCGGACACCCCCGGCACCCTGCCCGGCGCCTCGTCCACCACCGCACCCTCCGGAGGCCACGCATGAGCACCCCGTACCAGACCGGCGACGCCGCCGGCCCCGCCAGTGCCTCGGCTCCCGCTGGCACCGCTGGCCCCATCACCACCCCCGGGCCGGCCATCGACCCCCGCACCGGCGCTGAGATCACCGCCACGCACCCGCACGGGGGCGACGACGCCGCCCAGCCCACCATGCCCTCGGACGTCTCCCTGCACGACGCGAGCCCCCGACTGACGCCGTTCTGGCGCAGCCTGGTGATCGTGCTGACCGTGGTGGGCGTGCTGCTGACCATGAACCAGGTGTTCTTCTGGAACGTGGGCGGGGTGACCATCCCCACCAACTCGTTCCTGTACCTGCTGATCGCCGTGTTCGTGCCGATCGTGTTCATCGTGACCCCCATCCGCAAGCACGCCCCCGGGTCCGCGGCTCGGCAGCGGCGGGGCGTGCCGTGGTACGACGTGCTCCTGGTGCTGGCCGTGGTGGTCACCAGCGTGTACTTCGCGGTCCACGGCATCGAGATCCAGGAATACGGCTGGCAGTACATGGCCCCCACCCTGGCCACCGTGCTCAGCTTCATCTTCTGGGCCCTGATCCTGGAGACCCTGCGCCGGGCCGCCGGGTGGGTGGTGCTGGTGATCGCGTTCCTCTTCTCGGTGTACCCGTTGATCGCCGGGGTGATCCCGCTGTCCTTCCTGCAGGGCATCTCCTACGACCTCCCCACCCTCGCCACCGTGCACACCATGGGAGTGGACAGCGTCCTGGGCCTGCCCCTGCAGACCGCGGGCACCATCCTGGTGGGCTTCCTGCTCTTCGGCGTGGTGCTGCAGCACACCGGCGGGGCGGACTTCTTCCACGAGCTGTCCATGGCTCTGTTCGGCCGCTACCGCGGCGGCTCCGCCAAGGTGGCCGTGGCCAGCTCCGCGGCCATGGGCATGATGAGCGGCTCGGCGGTGTCCAACGTGCTGACCACCGGGCCCATGACCATTCCGGCCATGAAGCGCTCCGGGTTCAGCGCGCGGGTGGCCGGCGCCGTGGAGGCCACCGCGTCCTCCGGCGGTTCCATCACCCCGCCCATCATGGGCACCGCGGCGTTCCTGATGGTCTCCTTCGTGGGCGTCCCCTACACCACGATCCTCGTGGCCGCGACGATCCCCGCGATCCTGTACTACCTGGGCATCTTCCTTCAGATCGACGGCTACGCCGCCCAGCGCGGGCTGCGGGGCACCCCGAAGGACCTGCTGCCCCGGGCCCGTCACGCCCTGCTCCAGGGCTGGCCCTACCTGGGCGCGCTGGCCGTGCTGACCGTGCTGCTGTTCACCACGGACTCCGAGGCCCAGGTCCCCTACTGGGTGGTGGCCATCCTCCTGCTCATCGCCCTGGTCAAGCCCGGTGTCACGTTCGGACCGCGGCAGTGGGTGGACATGGGCGTGGACGTGGGCAAGACGCTCGCGCAGATCGTGGGCATCATCGCCGGCGTGGGCCTGATCCTGGGCGGTCTGACCGCCACGGGTGTGGCGCTGTCCCTGTCCCGCGACCTGGTGGCCCTGGTGGGCGACAACGTGGTGCTGATCCTGATCGCCGGGGCCGTGGTGTGCTTCATCCTGGGCATGGGCCTGACCATCTCCGCCGCGTACGTGTTCCTGGCCATCGTGATGGTCCCGGCCGTCACGGCACTGGGCGTGGACCCGATCGCCGCCCACCTGTTCGTCATCTACTGGGCCTCGGTCTCCTACATCACCCCGCCCGTGGGGCTCGCGGCCTTCGCGGCGGCGGGCATCTCCAAGGCCTCCCCCATGGCCACGTGCTTCTCCGCCATGAGGCTCGGCGCGGTGAAGTACGTGGTGCCGTTCGGCTTCGCGCTCAACCCCGCGCTGGTGGCCCAGGGGGAGCCGGTGCACATCGTGCTGGCCTTCCTCTCCAGCCTCGTGGCGGTCTACGCGATCGCCGCGGCCATGGGCGGCTGGCTCACGTTCGTGGAACGCCAGCTGCCCCTGTACCTGCGGGTGGTTCTCGCGGTGGGCGGATTCATGATGTTCTTGCCTGGGGCCCTGGTCACGCTCATCGGTCTGGCGCTGGTGGTCGCGGCCGCGGTGCTCGCGCGCCTGAGCCGGCCGCGCGCCGTCGTCGACCCCGAGACCGGGCAGATCACCCGGGTGCCGGAGGGAGCCGAGGTTCCCGACGCCGCCCGCGGCACGCACGGCGCGCACGGCACCGGTGGTGCCCCCGCGGGTGCGCACGCCCCGCACGAGAACACGAAGGAGAACGCATCATGAGCGCAGAGAACACCGACGTCCTGACCGTGGATGTCACGGACGGGATCGCCCTGGTCACCGTGAACCGGCCGGAGGTGCGCAACGCGATCAACGCGACCGTGCTGCGGGCCATCACCGAGACCCTCGCGGAGCTGGCCGAGAACGATGACGTGCAGGTGCTGGTCTTCACCGGCGCCGGGGACAAGGCGTTCGTGGCGGGCGCGGACATCAACGAGCTCGCCGTGCGCACCCCCAAGGACGGGCTGAAGGCCACCATGCAGGGCGTGTACGAGAAGGTGGAGCAGTTCCCCAAGCCCACCATCGCGGCCGTGAACGGCTACGCGTTCGGCGGCGGGCACGAGCTCGCCCTGGCGTGCGACATCCGTGTGGCCTCCACCAACGCGCAGTTCGCGCTGCCCGAGACCGGGCTGGGCATCATGCCCGCCGCGGGCGGCACGCAGCGCCTGGCCAAGCTCGTGGGCCTGGGCCGGGCCACCGAGATCGTGCTCACCGGGCGCCGCGTGAAGGCGGACGAGGCCCTGGACATGGGGCTCGTGACGCAGGTGGTGGAGCCGGGCGAGCTGCTGGCCACCGCCCGCGAGGCGGCGCAGGCCATCATGGCCAAGGGGCCGCTGGCCATCCAGCTCGCCAAGACCGTGATCCGCCACGGCTTCGACGTGGACCACCAGACCGGGATCCTGCTGGAGCGCCTGGCCCAGTCCGTGCTCTACAGCAGCGCCGAGAAGGCCGAGGGAACCACCGCGTTCCTGGAGAAGCGGACCCCCGATTTCCACAGCGCAGCACAGAAGGACGCGCCGCAGAACGCACAGAAGGACGTGAGCAAGTGAGCGAGAACCCCCTGAAGGACATCCAGCACATCACCGTGATCGGCGCCGGGGCCATGGGCTCCCAGATCGCTATGGTGTGCGCCCTGGCCGGGTACGACACGGACGTGGTGGACATCAAGCAGGAGGCCGTGGACAAGGCCTCCGAGCAGCTGCACTCCCGCATGGACCGGGACGTCAGCAAGGGCCGGCGCACCCAGGAGGACGTCGATGCCGCGTTCGAGCGCCTGACGTTCTCCACGGACCGGGACGTGTGCGCCGCGCAGGCGGACTTCGTGATCGAGGCCGCGGTGGAGGACCTCACCATCAAGCGCCAGGTCTTCGCGGAACTGGACGCCGTGTGCCCCGAGCACACCATCCTGGCCACGAACTCCTCGAACATCGTCTCCTCGCGCGTGGCGGACGCCACGAACCGCCCGGAGAAGGTGTGCAACGTGCACTTCTTCAACCCCGCGCTGGTGATGAAGTGCGTGGAGGTGGTCCCCCATGAGGGCACCTCGCGCGAGACCGTGGAGACCGCCATGGAGCTGGCCCGCTCGATCGGCAAGGCCCCCGTGGAGCTCAAGAAGGAGGTCCCGGGCTTCGTGGCCAACCGCCTGCTGGGTGCGCTGCGCTCCGAGGCGCTGAAGCTCTACGAAGACGGTGTGGCGGACTACAAGGACATCGACGTGGCCGCCAAGACCGCCCTGAACCACCCCATGGGTCCGTTCGAGCTCATGGACATGGTGGGCATCGACGTGGTCTACCTGATCCGGCTGGCCGAGTACGAGCAGACCGGCGACCCCGCGTCCCTGCCGGCGGAGTCCGTCAAGGAGAAGTACGAGGCCGGTGACTACGGCCGCAAGACCGGCCACGGGTGGTACGACTACGAGTAGGACCCGCTAGCTGTACAGCTAGCTCCCGGGGACCTCTGCAGCCTGGCCGCGGGGGTCCCCGTAGAGGTTCTGGGCCAGGCGCACCACAGCGCGCAGCGCGGGGTTGGAGTCCGCCGCCCGCCACACGAGCTGCACGTCCAGGGGGCGCTGCGGCTGGGCGAGGGGCCGGAACACCACGCCGTCCGAGGACACGTTGTCCCGCACGGTGTCCAGGCTCAGGGCGCAGCCGATCTGGGCGGCCACGAGCACCACCAGCGTCCACGAGTCCGGTGCCACCTGGGCCACCCGCGGCACGAAGCCCGCGGCGGTGGCCAGGGAGGTCAGCCGGTTCTGCAGCGCGGCCCCCGGACCCGCGGGCAGGATCACCCAGGACTCCTCGGCCAGCTGGGACATCTCCACCCGGGGCGCCTCCGCGAGCGGGTGGTTGCTGGGCAGCACCACCATGACCTCCTCGTGCCCGATCACGGACGAGCGCAGCTCCGAGGGGATGAAGTCCCACCGCCCGATGGCCACGTCCAGGGAGCCGTCCAGCACCTTCTGCATGGCGGTGTGGGAGAACTGCGAGCCGTGCAGCTCCAGGTGCACCCCGGGGCGGTGGGTGCGCACGTGGCGGGCCAGCTCCCCCACCTTCCGGTTGATGGACGCCCCCGCGAACCCGAGGCGCACCCGCCCGGTCTCCCCGGTCATGGACTTGGCCACCGCGGTGCGGGCCTGCTCCGAGGCCGCCACCAGCTCCCGTGCAGGCTCCACGAGGGCCGCACCGGCCGGGGTGAGCGAGACCTGCCGGGTGCTGCGCTCGAACAGCTGCGCGCCCAGGGACTTCTCGATGCTCTTGATCAGCCGGCTCAGGGGTGGCTGCGCGATCCGCAGGGTGGCGGCGGCCCGCCCGAAGTGCAGCTCCTCCGCAACCGCCAGGAAAGCCTTGGCCTCGTGGACTTCCATGGGCGGAGCCTACGTGATTGTTGCCACATCCGCATCAGTCCCCCGCTCTTTTTGCATTGGACAGAACCCAATGGCGGTGGTTGTGTGGGATGCAACACAGTCCCCGTCACAGTGGAGCGTTCATGTCCCTCACCCAGGATCCTGCGACCCCCGGGCCGCTCAGCGGAGTGGTCGTCGCGGACTTCTCCCGCGTGCTCGCGGGCCCCTACTGCACCATGCTGCTCGCGGACATGGGCGCCACCGTGGTCAAGGTGGAGGGCCCCGCCGGGGACGACACCCGCGGGTACAAGCCGCCCAGCCGGGACGGGGTGGGCACCTACTACCTCTCCGTGAACCGCAACAAGCACTCCATCGTGCTGGACCTGCGCGATCCGGCGGACCTGGAGACCGCGTACGAGATCATCGACGCCGCGGACGTGTTCGTCGAGAACTTCAAGCCCGGCGGGCTGGCCCGCTATGGGCTGGACCCCGAGGCCGTGGCCGAGCGGTGGCCCGGGCTCATCCACACGAGCATCACCGGATTCGGCACGGACCGCGGCGCGCACCTGCCCGGCTACGACCTGCTGGTCCAGGGTGTCTCGGGCTTCATGTCCGTGACCGGCTCCGCGGACGGCCCGCCCCAGCGTGCGGGCGTGGCGATGTTCGACGTCCTCACCGGCCTGCACGCCGCCGTGGCCATTCTGGGCGCCCTGCACGAGCGGGACGCCTCCGGGAAGGGCCAGCACATCCACCTGGACCTGCTCTCCTCGGCGCTGTCCTCCCTGGTCAACCAGACCACGGGCTACGCCGCGTGCGGCAACGACCCCCAGCGCATGGGCAACGACCACCCCAGCCTGTTCCCCTACGGCCCCTTCCCCACCGCGGACAAGGACCTCATCATCACGGTGGGCAACAACCCCCAGTTCCGGCGCTTCGTCACGGTCCTCGGGCTGCCCGAGCTCGCCGAGGATCCTCGCTTCGACACCGTGGAGAACCGCAACCACCACCGGGACGAGCTGCGCCCGCTGCTCAACGAGGCGCTGTCCTCGGACACCGCCGAGGTGTGGGCGTCCCGGCTGCAGGCGGAGGGCCTGCCGTGCGCCCCCATCCTCACCATCCCGGAGGGCGTGGAGTACGCGGCCTCCCTGGGCCTGGAGCCCGTGGTCGAGGTGGGCGAGGGCGAGGAGGCCGTGCCCCTGATCAAGAACCCCGTGACCTTCAGCCGCACCCCGGTGCGCTACGACAAGGCCCCGCCCGCCCTCGGCGCGGACGGCACCGAGGTCATGGACTGGCTCCGCACCCACCGAAAGGACATCCCATGAGCGAACTGCTCGAGAACCCCGACTTCTTCCTGCTGGACCAGCAGCTCTCCGCCGAGGAGACCGCCCTGCGTGACCGCGTGCGGGCCTACGGCCAGGAGCACGTGCTGCCCGCGATCAACGCGTTCTGGGAGCGCGGCGAGCACCCCCTGCCCGTGTTCAAGGGCCTCGCGGAGCTGGGGATCGTGGGCACGTTCATCGAGGGCTACGGCTGCCCCGGGCTCTCCCGGCAGGCCGCCGGGCTGGTGGCCCGGGAGATGGGCCGGATCGACGGCTCCGTGAACACGTTCTTCGGGGTGCACTCCAACCTGTGCATGGGCAGCATCTACATGCTGGGCAACGAGGAGCAGCGCCAACGGTGGCTGCCCACCATGGCGACGATCGAGAAGACCGGGGCGTTCGCGCTCACCGAGCCCACCCACGGCTCGGACTCGGTGTCCCTGGAGACCTCCGCGCGCCGGGACGGGGACCACTGGGTGCTCAACGGGCACAAGCGCTGGATCGGCAACGGCCACGCCGCGGACGTGATCGTGCTCTACGCCCGGGACGAGGCGGACGGGCAGGTCAAGTGCTTCGTGGTGGAGAAGCAGGAGGACGGCGAGTACCCGCAGGGCTACCGCCCCACCGTGATCGACGGCAAGATCGGCAAGCGCGCCATCAACCAGGCGGACATCGTGATCGAGGGCCTGCGGATCCCCGAGGAGAACCGGCTGGAGAACTGCCACAGCTTCAAGGACGTCAACAAGGTGCTCAAGGCCACCCGCGGCGGTGCCTCGTGGGAGGCCGTGGGCCACGGCATGGCGGCGTTCGAGATCGCCGCGAACTACGCCCTGGAGCGCGAGCAGTTCGGCATGCCGATCGCCAACTACCAGCTGGTGCAGGAGCGCCTGGCCACCATGCTCTCGGACCTGACCTCCATGCAGCTGCTGTGCACCCGCATGGCGCAGCTGCAGGAGAGCGACCAGCTCACGGACGCCATGGCCTCCCTGGTGAAGATGACCACGTCCCGCAAGGCCCTGGACATGTGCCGCACCGCCCGGGACATGCTGGGCGGCAACGGGCTGCTGCTGGAGAACCACATCGGCCGCCACCTCACGGACATGGAGGTGGTCTCCACGTACGAGGGCACGGACTCCGTGCAGGCGCTCATCGTGGGCCGGGCGATCACCGGCGTCTCCGCGTTCACGCGCACCCGCCGCTGAGCCGCCGCGGGGGCGGCTCACAGCCAGTACCGGGCGGAGCATGCCACCATGGAGGGCCGGGTCCACGCCGTCCGAGAGGACCCGTCCGTTCTCTCCCCGATGAGGTCCGCCGTCCGTGTCCTACAGCCAGCACCCCCCAGGTCCCGATCCCTACCGCGGTGACCAGTACCCCGCTCCCGGGTACGGCGCACCGGGCCACCCCGGCTCCGGTTACCCGAGTCCCGGCCAGCCCGGGGTCGGCTACCCGACTGCGGGCCAGCCCGGCCCCGCCGCCCCGTCGTCCCGCCCCGTGGGCGCGCGCACCGTGATCGGGGCGCTCGTGTGGCTGGCCGTGCTGTGGGGACTCGTGCTGCTGATCGCCCACGGCGGGCTGGGCACCATGACCGGTCAGGCGCTGGACGAGGCCGCGCTGCAGCAGGCCAAGGCGGACCGCAACACGTTCTTCCCGGGACCGGTGCTGGTGGCCGCGCAGCTGCTGCCGGAGGTCGTGGCGGTGGCCGCGGGTCTGCTGGCGCTCGTGTGGGCCGTGCGGCACCGGCGGTGGATCGCCGCGCCGTGCGCGCTGGCCGCCGTGGTGGCGGCGAACCTCACCACCCAGGTGCTCAAGCACGGGGTCTTCGACAAGCCGGACCTGGGCGTGCAGCAGATCGCGTCCAACTCCTTGCCCTCCGGGCACACCACCGCCGCGGCTTCGCTGCTCATGGCCGCGCTGCTGGTGGCGCCCGCGCACCGTCGCGCCCGCGCCGGGCGGTGGGGTGCGTTCACCGCGGCACTCGTGGGCATGACCACCGTGCTCAACGGCTGGCACCGCCCCACGGACGCGGTGGCCGCGCTGCTCATCGTGGGCGGCTGGGGTGTCGTGGCCGCGCTCGTCGCCCAGCTTCTCGACGCCGCCCTCGCCCGCACCCGCGCCGGAACCTCCCCGGCCCGGGCCTACCAGCGGCTGCGCGAGGACCGTTCCCGCCGCCGCCAGGAACGCGCGTGGAGCACGGACCGCGGCGACAGCGCCTGGGTGCCACCCGCCCACGAGCGGGACGCGCTGCAGCGCGAGCGGGCGGCGTCGTCCTCCGTGCGCCAGAACGCTCCCCGGAACGCGGGGTGGGGCGGGGTCGAGCCGTGGCAGGTGGTGCCGTACGGTCCCGGTGCGCCGGTGCGGCCCCGGCTGGGGACGGCCATCACCCTGACCGTGCTCACCGCGGTGCTGCTGGCGGTGGCCGTGTGGTGGCCCTATCCCACCCTGGCGGGCACGTTCGCCGGGCGGATCACGCTGACGGCGGGGTATCTGGGGATTGCGTCCGCGGCCGCGCTGGGGTGGTCGGTGGTGTCGCGTCGGCTGCGTCCTGTGAGGCGATGAGCGCCCAGCGGTCCAGGAACACGCGCGCCACCCCGGCCTGGTAGGGCAGGCGGTACATGGCCGCGGTGGACGGGCCCTCCTCGGAGCGGTGGACGTCCCGGGCGCGCTGGATGGCGAGCTCCATGGTGTCCGCCTGCTGCGTCACGAAGTTCACGGACACCGGGGTGCCGTGGCCCGGCACGAACGCCGTGTAGCGCTCCAGCGTGGCCAGCGCCCGCAGGGACTCCACCCAGCGCTGCGGGAAGGCGTCCTCGAAGTTCGGGTCCGCGCCCTCCTCGATGAGGTCCCCGCAGAAGACGACGTCGTCCACGCCCACGCAGACGTCGTTGTCCGTGTGGCCGGGGCCCAGAAAGAACAGGGTCACGGGACGCTCGCCCAGGTCGATGCGCGTGAGCGAGGGGCGCAGCCCCGTGCCCGGAAGCGTGTTGGTGGGCAGCACCAGGCGGGTGTCGATGCCCTCGCCCGCGCCCATCTCCGGCTCCTGCGTGCTCACGAAGCTGCGCTGGTACTCCCCCACCTCGGCCATGGCGCTCGCGCACGCCTTGTGGGCCCAGAACTCCGTGGCCCCGGCACGGGCGAACACGGCGTTGCCCATGTAGTGGTCGTAGTGCGCATGGGTGTTCGCCACGGTCAGCGGCAGGTCCGTGACCTCCCGGACGGCCGCGAGGATCTCCCGGCCCTGACGCGGCCCGGCACCCGTGTCCACCACCAGGGCGCGCTGAGTGCCCAGCACCAGACCGGAGTTGAGTCTCCAGTTCTCGGTGCCGATCACGTAGACGCCGGGGCGCAGCTCCTGGGTGCGTGCCATGACCTTCATTCTATCCGTAACGCACTACCGGTCCCGCATCCGCTGGAGGCCCGCGGACCCCGGGGACCGGGCCGCAGGGGCGTGGTGCGGGCCTGTGCACGGGGCCGGTGGAGGCCTGCGCACCGGGCCGGTGGGGGCCGCGGTTCCCCCTGCCGGCCCGCTGGCCGCCGGTGCTACTGTCTCTCGCGTGACTGCCCGCCACCCCGAGACCGCCCCTGCCCCCGCGGGCCGCTTCGCGCCGTCGCCGTCCGGGGACCTGCACCTGGGCAACCTGCGCACCGCCCTGGCCGCGTGGGGTTTCGCGCGCGCCACCGGCCGCCGTTTCCTGCTGCGCGTGGAGGACCTGGACCGGGTGAAGCGGGGCGCCGCCGAGCGCAACGTCGAGGACCTGCGGTCCATCGGCCTGGACTGGGACGGGCCCGTGGACGTCCAGTCCGAGCGCATCCCCGTGTTCCTGGACCGGGTGCGCGCCCTCACGGAGGCGGGCCTCACCTACGAGTGCTTCTGCACGCGCAAGGAGATCCACGCGGCGGCTTCCGCACCCCACGGCATTCCGGGCGCCTACCCGGGCACGTGCCGGGAGCTGACCGACACCCAGCGGGAACGACGCCGCACGGAGCGTCCTCCCGCCGTGCGGCTCCGCGCCGGGGTGCGTGAGTTCACCGTGCACGACAGCTTTGCGGGCGAGTTCACGGGTGCCGTGGACGACATGGTGCTGGTGCGCAACGACGGCACGCCCGCCTACAACCTGGCGGTGGTGGTGGACGACGCCGAGCAGGGCGTGGACCAGGTGGTGCGCGGGGACGACCTGCTGCCCTCCGCTCCCCGCCAGGCGTACCTGGCGGAGCTCATGGGCTACGAGGTCCCGGAGTACGCGCACGTGCCCCTGGTGCTCGGGCCCTCCGGGGACCGGCTGGCCAAGCGGGACGGCGCCGTGACCCTGCGGGAGCTGCAGGAACTGGGGTGCACGGCGCAGGACGTGGTGGGGTGGCTGGCCCGCTCCCTGGGGATCGCCCACCCGGTCCGCACCGCCGCGGACGTGCTGGAGCACTGGGATCCGCCGAGCTGGAACCGGGAGCCCACCACCTTCAAGCCCTGGCCGGACGCGCGCGACACCTGAGGGTCACGTGCCGCGGCGGGGCATGGCCGCCGCGCAGGGAAGCTTTCCCCTCACCCCGGCCCAGCTGCGCCCCCACCTCGACGCGGCAGCAGCACGGCGGTGACGGCGCCCGGCGAGGCGCGATTCCCGCGAGCGGGGGGCCGAGACACCTGCGGTCTGCGGCCCCGCCCTGGCGAGCGGTGGCAACCGTATCATGGTGACGCAGCTCACTTCATGAATTCCGGTGGATGTTCACACCCCTATACAGTGGGCGCAGTCCAACGATCCCGTACCGGAAGGCACGCGTATGTCCGATCAGGCGTACCAACTCATGGCGATCCTGGCGTACTTCATCGCCATGATCTGCATCGGCCTGTGGGCCAACAGCAAGACCAAGAACCTCGACGACTACATGCTGGGCGGGCGCAACCTCAAGCCCGGTGTGGCGGCACTGTCCGCCGGGGCGTCGGACATGTCCGGGTGGCTGCTCATGGGCCTGCCCGGTGCGGTGTACCTCTCCGGGCTGGTGGAGGCGTGGCTGGCCATCGGCCTGACCGCCGGTGCGTGGGTCAACTGGAAGATCGTGGCGCCGCGGCTGCGCGCGTACACGGAGGTCTCCCACAACTCCATCACCATCCCCTCCTTCCTGGACAACCGGCTCAAGGGCAACACCCGGATCCTGCGCGTGATCTCCGGCGTGATCATCCTGGTGTTCTTCACGTTCTACGTGTCCTCCGGCATGGTGGCCGGCGGCGTGTTCTTCCAGTCCTCGTTCGGCACCAGCTACCTCACGGGCATGCTGCTGGTGGCCGGGGTGACCGTGCTCTACACGTTCTTCGGCGGCTTCCTGGGGGCGTCCTACACGGACCTGTTCCAGGGTCTGCTGATGCTCGCCGCGCTGCTGCTGGTGCCCATCGTGGGCATCTTCCTGGTGGGCGGGCCCGGTGAGATGGTCAACCGGATCGAGAACGTGAACCCCAACGCGCTGTCCCTGTTCGCGGGCGGCACCGCGGTGGGCATCATCTCCTCGCTCGCGTGGGGCCTGGGCTACTTCGGCCAGCCGCACATCATCGTGCGCTTCATGGCGCTGCGCACCCCCGCGGACGCCAAGTCCGGGCGCCGGATCGGCATCGGCTGGATGGTCCTCACGGTGCTGGGCGCCATCGGCACCGCCCTGGTGGGCATGGCCTACTACGGCAACCGCCCGGGCCAGGAGCCCACGGACCCGGAGGCCATCTTCCTGGACATGTCCCAGGTGCTGTTCCACCCGCTGATCGCGGGCCTCGTGCTCGCCGCGGTGCTGGCGGCCGTGATGTCCACGATCTCCTCGCAGCTGATCGTCTCCTCCTCCGCCCTGGTGGAGGACCTCTACAACCTGGCCGCCAAGCGCACCCCGTCCCCCAAGGCGCAGGTGTGGCTGGGCCGCGGCGGCGTGCTGCTCGTGGCCGTGGTGGCCGCCGGGCTCGCGTGGGAGCAGAACTCCACCATCCTGGATCTCGTGGGCTTCGCGTGGGCCGGGTTCGGTGCCGCCTTCGGCCCCGTGGTGCTGATGAGCCTGTTCTGGCGCAAGCTCACCAACGCGGGCGCCATCAGCGCCATGGTGGTGGGTGCGCTGGTGGTCTTCACGTGGCAGTACACCCCGTGGAGCGATCTCTACGAGATCATCCCGGGCTTCATCCTGGGTGGCCTGGTGGGCATCGTGGTCTCGCTGCTCACGCACCGTGAGAACCCCGAGATCGACCGCGAGTTCGACGAGACCCTGCGCCTCGTCAACCACCCCGAGCAGGCCGATCCCGCGGCCGCCGCGCACGCCGCTGCCGGCGACGCTCCTGCCGGGACCGTCTGAGTTCCAGGCCTGCGCCTCGGCGCAGACGGACGACGCCCTCGCACCGCACGGTGCGAGGGCGTCGTTCATTCCCGTGGACCCCGTTGCCCCGGGGTGCGCGGGCTCAGAAGCCGAGGTCGCGCAGCGAGGCCCGCATGGTCTCCACGGACGCGCGCAGCTGCTGCTTCTCCGGCTCGCCCATGGGGATGCGCAGCTGCTGGCCCACACCGGTGCCACCCACCACGGACGGCACGGACAGGGCCACGCCGCTCACGCCGTAGTAGTCCTCGAGCACCGTGGACACGGACAGCACCGACTGCTGGTCCTTGAGCACGGCCTCCGCGATCCGCACGCCGGCCAGGCCGATCGCGTAGTTGGTGGCGCCCTTGCCCTCGATCACGCGGTACGCGGCGTTGACCACCTGGTCCTTGAGCTCGTCCAGGCGCTCGGGGGTGAAGGGCCGGTGCCCGTCCACCTCCCACTCGCTGAGCGGCACCTGGCCGATGCTCGCGGAGGACCACACGGGGAACTCGCTGTCCCCGTGCTCGCCGATGATGTAGGCGTGCACGCTGCTGGTGTTCACCTGCGCCTCGCTGCCGATCAGCCAGCGCAGCCGGGAGGTGTCCAGCACGGTGCCGGAGCTCATGATCCGCTGGTGGGGCAGCCCGGTGATCTGCTGGGCCACCACGGTGAGCACGTCGCACGGGTTGGTCACCAGCACGAAGACCGCCTGTGGCGCCTGCTCCACGAGTTGCGGCATCAGCGACTTGAGGATCGCGGTGTTGGCACCGGCCAGGTCCAGGCGGGTCTGCCCCGGCTTCTGCTTGGCGCCCGCGGTCACGAAGATGATGTCCGCGTCCTTGAGCACGGCGACGTCGTCCGAGCCCTCCACCCGGACACCCGGGGCGAACATCTGGCCGTGGGAGAGGTCCAGGGCCTCGGCCTCCACCTTGGCGGTCTGCAGGTCGTAGAGGGCGATGTCCGTGGACGTGCCCCGGATCATCGCGGCGTAGGCCAGGGAGGTTCCCACGGAACCCGCTCCCACGATTCCGATCTTGGTGCGGCGGACGGTGGTTTCGATGGACGGGCTCACGGGGTCACTTCTCCATTCGACGCTGACGGCCCGGCCGCACCCGGCCACCTCGGCGGCGCGAACACGGTCCGGTTGGCGGAAACGCCTCCCAGTTCCGCGCCCGGCCGAGGCCGGATACAGATGGCACCGAAATGCATTCCCGCCACCATCTTCCGCCGTCGCCCCCGGCCAGGCAATGACGCGGCCCACTCCGCGGCGGCGTGTCTCCGTCGGGGCCCAACCACGGGCCGGGGGCCCTCCGTCACTCCCCTACCGCGGCCGTGCCCGACGGCGCGGGGATGCGCGGGTGCCCGACGCCCCGGGGGCGTGCTGGCACCGGACGGCGCGGGGACCTGCGGGTGCCGGACGGGGAGGGGACGGGCGCGCACGAGACGGCGCGGCGGCGTCGTCATCCGGGGATGACGACGCCGCCGCGCCGGGTTCTGCACGCGCGCCCGGTGCCGGGCGCCGCGCGGAATCAGCAGTGGTAGGTGTCCGTGGGGGCCTCGAAGTGCATGTCGTAGCCCTCCGGCAGGCGCATGCCGAACGCCGTGGCCAGGCCCAGCACCTTGCGGGCGCGGGCCAGGCGGGGCAGGTCGGAGCCGTTGCGGATCTGGCCGCCGTCCTCCTCGAACTCCTGCAGGAACTCGGTGGCCCACGAGAGCTCGCTGAGGGACGGGGACAGACCCTCGTTGACCGTGGCGGTCTGCTCGGGCATGAGGCACAGCTTGCCGGTCATGCCGAACTCGTCCGTGATGCCCGTGGCCTCGGCGAGCTTGGCGCCCAGCGCACCCACCGCCGGGCCGTCGATGGGACCCGGGAGGTTCGCGGCGCGGGACGCGATGGTGAACTGCGAGCGCGTGTACGCGAGCGCCATGGGGTTCTCGCCGAAGCCGGTGTCACGGCGGTAGTCGCCGATGCCGAACGCCAGGCGGTAGGTGGAGCGCGCGGTGGCGATGTCCTGCAGGTTCTGCACCCCGCGGGCGGTCTCCACGAGGGCCACGATCCGGGTGCCGCGCAGCATCTCGGCGGTGCGGGTCACGTGCTCGGGGGACTCGGTCATGGCCAGCATCACGCCGTCCAGGCCGGGGACGTCACGCAGGGCGCGGAGGTCGTCCTCCCACCACGCGGTGCCGAAGCCGTTGATGCGCACCCACGCGCGGTTGAGCTGACCGTCCTGGTTGCGGGAACCGAGCCACGCGATCACGTTCTCGCGGGCCTGGGCCTTGTCCGCGGGCGCCACGGAGTCCTCGACGTCCAGCACCACGGCGTCCGCGGCGCTCTGCGCGGCCTGGTCGAAGCGGGACGTGTGGGAGCCGTTGACGAGCAGCCACGAACGGGCCAGCTCCGGCCCCACGGCGGGGGTCTCGGTGGGATCAATGGTCATGGTGGTTTCAGCAGTGGTGGTGGTCATGAGAGTCACTTCGCGATCTGTGTCTGAGAACGGACACGCCCCCTCAGGCCTCGGTGTCCGGGCACGTGCGGGCGGTGAGCCGCGGCTGCGCGGGTGCTCTCCGGCCCTCCCGTGCGGCGTGACGGGTGAGGTGGGGTGGCGCGGGCCAGCCGATCACACGGACCGGCCTGAACGATGAGGGGCCGGTGCGGGTCGTCTGCCAGTCGTGCTGCCCGGTGCTTCCGCGCCGTGAGGTGAACGGTCGGACCCGGGGCGCACGTGGTGATGCACTCCGGGAATGGGCGAAACTTCACCGTAACGCAGCTCACAGTCGATCTCAAACGGGGTGTCCACGGCCGTCCCGGCTGCACCGCAACGCCTCCGCGGTCACGGGTCGGCGGCCTCCGCCCACCTGCACCGTTCCGTCCCGTCCCGCCCCGGACCGGCGCGACCGTCCAGACTCCACCGCCCCCGCCGCGTGCGCACACCGGGCCCGCGATGGCCCCCGCGCCTGAACCCCTGCTCAGCCCTCCCGCCGCAGGGCCCGCGAGGTCTTGGCGGTGGCCACCGCGTTCCACGGGTCCTCGGGCCAGGGGTGCTTGGGGTAGCGCCCGCGCATCTCCGCGCGCACCTGGGCGTAGGGCCCGGACCAGAACGAGGCGAGGTCCTCCGTGATGGCCAGCGTGGCCTTCCCGGGGGAGAGCAGGTGGAACTGCACGGGCACGCGGCCGTCCGCCACGCGCGGGGTCTCCGCCCAGCCGAAGCACTCCTGCAGCTTCACCGCGACCACCGGGGGCTGGGCGGGGTCATCCTCGTCGAAGACCTCCGGATAGGCGATCCGGGCGGTGTTCCCGCTGGGCACGTCCAGCCGCCGCGGGGCCAGCTCGTCCAGCCGGGCGGCGTCGGGCCACGGCAGCAGCCGGCGCAGGGCGTCCGCCACCCGCACCGAGCGCAGCGACCCGCCGCGGGCCACGTCCCGCAGCTCGGGGCCCAGCCACTCCTCGGATCGGGCGAGCAGGGCGGCGTCGTCCACCGCGGGCCACGGCTGCCCCAGGTGACGACGCAGCAGGGCGAGGCGCGCGCGCAGCCCCCGGGCGGCGTCGTCCCAGGGCAGCAGGTCCAGGCCCTCGGCGGCGAGCGCGGCGCGGATGGCGGGCACGGCGGTGTCCGGGTCCGCGCGGACGGGCGTGGCGGAGAGCTCGATCGCGCCCACCGCGCGCACCTCACGGGTGCTCACGCGCCCGTTCGAGAAGCTCGCGCGGGTCTCGGTGCGCGCGAGCGAACCCGCGACGAGCTGCGCGTGCTGCAGGTCAAGGGGTGCCGCCGCACGGATCACCGCGCCGGTACCCGCGGCGGCCCGTCCCGCGGCGCGCGTCAGTTCGGCGACGGCCAGCCACTCGTGGTGGCGCAGCGGGCTCCCGGCCTCAAGCCCAGCGCGCGTGCCGGAGGCGAGCAGCCACTGGTCCCCGTGGGCGTCCGCCCGCCGGGCCATCCACTCGGGCCGCGCCAGGCCCACGACGACGCCCTCCCGGACCTCGGCGGGCACGTCCGGTTCCGGACCGCGAGGCGGCGCATCCGTGTTCTCCCCGGACCCGTCCGCCGAGCCGCCGGCCGCGGGGTGCGCCGCCATCCGCTCCAGCCGCTGCACCTCGCGGCGCCACCGGGTGGACTCGCCACCGCGGGAGGAGCGCAGACCGCGCACCAGGGCAGGGATGTCCGCGGCGGGCACGCGGGCGCCGTCGGAGACTGAGGCGATGACCTCCGCCGCCGTTCTGGCGCCCACGAGGTCCGCACCGTCCAGCAGGGCGCGACCCCAGCGGGGTTCCACCGGCAGGGAGACCAGCAGGCGCCCGAGATCCGTGGCGCGGCCGTCCTCGGCCACAGCACCCAGCCGGACCAGCTCGGCGTCGGCGTCCGCGCGGGCCCGGGGCGGCAGCGGGTCCGGCAGGGCCATGCCCTCCCCACCCGGGGAGCCCCACACGGCGAGCGCGAGGCACGCGGCGGTGAGGTCCGCGGTGCGCACCTCGGGGACGGTGTGGGCGGGCATGGCGCCCCAGGCGGAGTCGTCGTAGCAGCGCACCACCGTGCCCGGGCCCTGGCGGGCGGCGCGGCCGGCGCGCTGCTCGGCCGACGCCTTGGACGCGGAGACCGTGACGAGCCCGGAGATCCCGCGCCCGGCGTCCCGGCGGGGCTGGCGGGCCAGCCCGGAGTCCACCACGAGGCGCACGCCGTTGACCGTGAGCGAGGACTCCGCGAGGGACGTGGTGACCACGATGCGCGGGCGCTCCCCCGGCCCGCGTCCCGCCACGGCGCGGTCCTGCTCGCGAGGGGGCAGCTGGCCGTGCAGCTCCATGACCTCGGCGTCGGTGAGACCGCGTAGCTCGGCCGCCACGTGGGAGACCTCCCGGGCACCGGGGAGGAACACGAGGGCGTCCACGGACGGGTCCTGTGCCAGGGCCCTGCGATGTGCGTCGGCCGCTGTGCGGGCCATGTGGGAAAGGAACGAGGGGGTGACGCCCCGTTCGTCGAGACGCTGCGGGCCCGGCGCCCACTGGACCGCGAGCGGGTGCAGGGCCGACGGGCAGTCCACCACGGGCGCGGGAGCCTCCCCTCCCAGCAGACCCGCGAACCGCTCCGCCTCCACCGTGGCGGACATCGCCACGAGCACGAGGTCCTCCCGCAGCTGCCGCAGCTCCGCGAGCATCCCCACGAGCAGGTCCGACTCCACGCCGCGCTCGTGCACCTCGTCCAGCACCACGGCCGCGGCCCCGGCCAGCTCCGGGTCCCGCAGCAGGCGGCGCAGCAGGATTCCGGGGGTCACGAACTCCACGCGCGTGGCCTTCGACGTCTTCCGCTCGCCCCGCACGCTCCAGCCGACGACGCCGCCCGGCTCCGTTCCCGTGAGCGCCGCCAGCCGGCGCGCGGCGGCCCGGGCGGCCACCCGGCGGGGCTGGACGATGACGACGCGGGCGGCGGTGGGATCGAGCGCGGGGGCGGCCGTGTCCGTGGAAATGCGCGATTGGCCCGGGGCTCCCGCCGTGGCGGAGGAGGCGTGCGCACCGCGGTCGTCGACGTCCGCTGGACCGGTGGGGTCTGCTGTCTCGGCAGGTGAGGCCGTGGACCCGCTCTCCGCGAGAACCAGGTTGGCCACGACGGGCGGGACCACCGTGGTCTTGCCCGTGCCCGGAGGGGCCTGGACCACGGCCACTCCCCCACGCAGGGCGCGCTCCAGCTCGGGAACGGACTCCGCGAACGGGAGCCCCGCGCCGATGCGGTCCAGGTCGAAGGGGGTGAGCATGGTGTCCAGTATCGCGGAGCGCCCCGACCCCGGGTCACACCAGCAGGTACAACGACCCCAGCACCGTGACCACGATGACCGCGGTGTCGAAGACCCGCTGCCGGATGCGCGTGATCGCCCACCGCCCCGCGAAGGCACCGAGCACCACGCCGGGGACCAGCAGTGCGTCGAGCACGAGGGTCTGCGTGGTGATGAGCCCGAGCCCCACGGATACCGGGACCTTCAGCAGGTTCATCACCGCGAAGAACCACGCCGCCGTGCCCAGGAACGCGTGCTTGGGGAAGCGCGCGGCCAGGAAGTACATGGACATCACGGGCCCCCCGGCATTGGCGACCATGGTGGTGAACCCGCCCAGCGAGCCGTACCCCGCGGCCACGGCGCGAGAGGCAGGGGCGGGCGGAGCGGCATCGTCGTCCCGGGGTGCGGAGTCCCGGTGACGCTGCCAGAGCGTGAGCGCCATGAGCATCAGCAGCATCACGCCGATCACGCGGCGGACGAGGGAGTCCCCCGCGAACGCGAGGAACACGGCACCCAGCGCGAGACCCACCAGAACGGCCGGGAGCATGCGGACCAGCGTGGGCCAGTGCGCGTGCTTGCGGTAGGTCCACAGCGCGAACATGTCCCCCACGATCAGCAGCAGGAGCAGCGCGCCGGTGGACGGCTTGGCGGGAAGAACGGCTGCGAAGATCGCGACGGCCAGGGTGTTGATGCCCGGCAGCGCCGTCTTGGAGAACCCCACGAGCACTGCGCTCACCGCCAGGGCGGCCCAGGCGAGGGTGCTCAGGTCGGGGAGCAGGGTCATGGCAGGTCCTTTCCGCGTGACGGGCGGAGAACTTCCCCGGCGCCCCGCACAATCTAGTGGAACAAAGACAGCCCAGCGACCCGAAATCTGCACTGACGGAGCACATGCAGGTGCCCGGGCGGGCGGGGGTGGCACCGGCCATCGAGGGCGGGCGAGGGCACCGCCCACCCCGTCCTACAGTGGTACCCATGACCAACGCGCAACTTCCGGACCGGGTGTCCGAGATCTTCGACCCCCAGCAGTGGCGGCCCGTGGAGGGCTTCACCGATCTGCAGGACATCACCTACCACCGCGGGGTGGGGCGGGATGCCAGCGGCGCCGTGGTGAAGGACCTCCCGTGGGTGCGCATCGCGTTCGACCGTCCGGAGGTGCGCAACGCGTTCCGCCCCGGCACCGTGGACGAGCTCTACCGCACGCTGGACCACGCCCGCATGTCCTCGGACGTGGGCGCCGTGATCCTCACGGGCAACGGACCCTCCGCCAAGGACGGCGGCTGGGCGTTCTGCTCCGGCGGGGACCAGCGCATCCGCGGCCGGGACGGCTACCACTACGCCGAGGGCGAGACCGCGGACTCCATCGACCCCGCCCGCGCCGGGCGCCTGCACATCCTGGAGGTGCAGCGCCTGATCCGCACGATGCCCAAGGTGGTGATCGCGGCGGTCTCGGGCTGGGCCGCTGGCGGCGGGCACTCGCTGCACGTGGTGTGCGACCTCACCATCGCCTCCGCCGAGCACGGGAAGTTCAAGCAGACGGACGCCACCGTGGGATCGTTCGACGCCGGCTACGGTTCCGCGCTGCTCGCCCGCCAGGTGGGCCAGAAGTTCGCCCGGGAGATCTTCTTCCTGGCCGATGAGTATTCCGCCGAGGACATGCACCGCATGGGCGCCGTGAACCGCGTGGTCCCCCACGCCGAGCTCGAGTCCACCGCCCTGGAGTGGGCCCGGAAGATCACCGCCCAGTCCCCGCAGGCCGTGCGCATGCTCAAGTACGCGTTCAACCTCCCGGACGACGGCATGGTGGGCCAGCAGGTCTTTGCCGGGGAGGCCACCCGCATGGGCTACATGACGGACGAAGCCGTGGAGGGCCGCGACGCCTTCCTGCAGAAGCGGGACCCGGACTGGTCCGCGTTCCCCTACTACTTCTGAGCCGCCGCGTGAGCCCCGGTTCCACCCCCTTCCCCGACGACGACGCCGTGCCCGCCCCCCGCGGGTCCGGCTCCTCCGTTTCCGGACCAGAGCCTGGCCACCCGCTCGACGCCCCGCAGACCGCGGAGCTGCCGAGCGACGTCGTGCTGCTGGACGGCCCCGTGGCGGGGGACCCCGCCGAGCTGCTGCCCCGGCTGCGGGCGGTGCTGTCCCGCCCGGGGCCCGCGGTGGTCGTGGCCACCTCGGGCTCCACGGGACGCCCCAAGAAGACCGTGCTGAGTTCGGAGGCCCTGACCGCCTCCGGACGGGCCACCGAGCGCGCAACCTCCGGGCCCGGCCAGTGGATGCTGTGCCTGCCCGCGCACTACGTGGCCGGGGTGCAGGTCCTGGCACGCTCGGTGCTCGCGGGCACCACCCCGGTGGTCCTGGGCGCGGAGCACTTCACCCCCGAGGCGTTCGCACATGCCGCCGAGAGCATGGAGCACGCGGTGCGCTACGTGTCCGTGGTGCCCACCCAGCTGCAGCGCATCCTGGACCCGGCGGACGGCTCCCCGGATTCCCGCGCGGTGGCGGCGCTCGCGCGCTTCGACGCCGTGCTCGTGGGCGGCTCCCCCCTCTCCCCTGCGCTGGCGGCCCTGGCCGACGCCTCCGGAGTGCGGGTGGCCCGCACGTACGGCATGTCGGAGACGTGCGGGGGCTGCGTCTACAACGGGGTGCCTCTCGACACGGTCACCGTCCGCATCCTGCCCGACGACGCCGATCCCCACCTCGCGCACATCCCCGCACCGAGCACCCCTCCCGCCGAGGAGCAGTCCATGGGAACTTCCTCTGCCGAGGATGGGCCGGTGGGGAACTCGCCCGCAGAGGTGGGGGCTGCGGGGACCTTGCCCGCAGAGGCGGGGTCGGCGGTGGCTCCCTCCGTGGCGGCAGGCTCTGCCAGTGAACCGTCCCCGGTGGCACCGGTCGAGGGCCGCATCTGGCTGGGAGGTGAGGTGGTTGCCTCGGGCTACCTGGACGACCCCGAGCAAACCGCCGCGCACTTCCGCGTGGCGGACGGGCGGCGCTGGTACCGCACCGACGACCTCGGCAGCCTGGACGAGCACGGCCGGCTCACCGTGCTGGGCCGCACCGACGACGTGATCAACACCGGCGGCGTGAAGGTCTCCGCGGGTCGGGTCGCCGAGGTGCTGCTGGCGGATGAACGGGTCCGCCAGGCGCTCGTGGTGCCGGTGGCGCACCCGGAGTGGGGGCAGACCGTGGCCGCGGTCGTGGCCGCGCGGACTCCCCGATCCCACGAAGGCACCCGGTCGCAGGGCTCCTCCCCCGAGCATCGGGATCTGGAGCACGACCTCTCCCGGGCCGTCCGCGAACGCCTGGGCGCCCCCGCCGTTCCCAAGCAGTGGCGCCACGTGGCGCACCTGCCGCTGCTGACCACCGGCAAGCCGGACCGCAGGGCCGCCGGGGCGTTGTTCACCGAGGAACCCGCAGCACCCCCGCAGGCGTCGGACGAGCGACCGAGTGCACCCCGGCAGGGGCCCCAGCACCCGGACCGCGCTTCGTCCTGACCGGAGGATCCATGCCCCTGCACTCCCTGGACCTCGTGTTCTCCCCCGCCCACGACGCCGCGATCCGTGAGCGCTGGGACGCCCTCGAGCGCGCGGGGCTGCCCAACCTGGCCCGCCACCGCGGATCATCCAACGCCCCGCACGTGACGGTGCTGTCCGCACCGCGCTTCGAGGAGTCGGTGCTGCAGCGTGCCAGGGAGCTGTTCGGGACCCTGCTGCCGTGCACCCTGCCCGTCACGGGCCTCGTGGTCCTGGGCAGGGGCCCGTGGGTGCTGGCCGAGGCGCTGGCGGTCCCGGCCGCGGTGCTCACGGCCGTCGAGGACCTCCGGGCTCTGCAAACGGACGGCCCCGAGGAGTCCCGGCCGTGGGTCCCGCACGTGACCCTGGCCAAGCGTATGGACGGGCCCACCGTGGCCCGGGCCCTCGAGGTCCTCGGTGCCAGCCCGGCGCCGGAGGTCCTGGAGGTCACCGCGCTGCGCCGCTGGAATCCCGAGCTGCGGGAGACCACGGTGGAGGCCCCCTGACCCGTTCCGGCAGCACCGAACGCCCGACACGTCAGAGCTCGCCGCCCTGCGCCGCGGGGACCCCCACCGGTTGGACGTCCCTGTCGCAGTCCCCTGGCCCACCCCCACGCCCTCCCCGGACGCCCGGGGCATCGGCCGGGGCGGGCGGCATCGTGCGCCGACAGGCCCGACAACCCCGGACGCCCGGGGCATGTGCACCTGCACAGCGCGTGGGACAATGGGATGAATTCGCCGTCAGTTCACGAAAGGTTGCACCGTGGCCACACCAGCTCAGTGGGTCGAGGGGGCGCGGCTCCGCACACTGCCCATGGCCGCGGCACCCGTGATCGCCGGAACCGCGGCCGCGCAGGCCATGTTCGGCGCGCGGATCGGCCCGGCGCTGCTCGCGCTGGTCGTCGCGCTTGCCCTGCAGGTGGGTGTGAACTACGCCAACGACTACTCGGACGGCGTGCGCGGCACCGATGACGAGCGCGTGGGGCCCCTGCGGCTCACCGGCTCCGGGGCCGCCGCTCCCCACCAGGTCAGGCTGGCCGCGTTCGCGTGCTTCGGGGTGGCCGCGCTGGCCGGTGCCGCGCTCGTGGTGCTCTCCCAGCAGTGGTGGCTCGCGCTCGTGGGTCTGCTGGCGATTGCCGCGGCCTGGGGCTACACGGGCGGGCGCAAACCCTACGGCTACATGGGCCTCGGGGACGTGTTCGTGTTCATCTTCTTCGGGCTCGTGGCCACCCTGGGCACCACGCTCACCCAGGCGGGGCGGCTGAACGCGGACGCGTGGGTCATGTCCGTCTCCACCGGGCTGTTCGCGTGCGCGCTGCTCATGGCCAACAACGTGCGGGACATCCCCGGTGACCGGGAGGTGGGCAAGCAGACCCTGGCGGTGCGGCTCGGCGATCCCCGGGCGCGCCTCGCGTTCACGGCGGAGCTGCTCGTGGGCATGCTCCTGCCGCTGCTGCTGGTGCCCCACAACCCCTGGGTGCTGCTGGTCTACGCCATGAGCCCGCTGGCCGTGGGCGCGGCGAGCACGGTGCTCCAGACCCCCGAGCGGCGCGAGCTGATCCCCGTGCTCAAACAGTGCGGGTTCATCAACCTGGGTGTCACCGTGCTGTACGCGGTGGCGGTGCTGGTCTACCAGTACGTGGGCTGAGCCCGCTCAGACGTCCTTGCGGGACTCGGCGTCCGTGTACGTGTCCTCGATCTCCTGGTCCTCCAGCGCCACGCGGTTGGCGGGCTTGGGCGAGCGGGAGATGAAGCGGTGGAAGTCCTGCCCGGCGGCATAGTGCAGCTTGGGGAAGAAGATGTAGCAGATGGCAAACGCGGCCAGCACGGCGGCGATCCCGGAGAACACGAGTCCCAGGCCCGCGAGCATGAACAGCAGGAACAGGACCACCAGGATGCCCAGGCGCAGCAGGGAATACTTCACGAAGTTCACGGCACCAGTCTAAGCGTGCGCCCTGGGTGCTCCCCGGGGGCACGCCCCCGGTGGGCGCCCGCCCCGTCCCCGCACAACCTCGCTGGGCCGGTGGGTGCGTGCGAGGTGCGTGCCCGCTGTCCGTCACCGCCCACGTCCGCGACGCCGCCCTGCCCGCCGCCCCCGCCCGGCCACGCCCGGCTCCCGGGCACGGTCGGCGCACGGCGCCGCGGCGCTCGTGCCCGCCGCTTCCCCGGACCGCGCGCCATGAACGGGGTGCACCCGGCCCGCTCGCCTAGGATGACACGCATGGGCAGAGCGATTCTCATCATCACCGCGGGTGCGCTCGCGGTGGGCGTCATCATCTACGCGCTCATCGAGTGTGCGCAGTCGGACCGGTACCGCGTGCGGGCCATCCCCAAGGGCGCCTGGCTGCTGGTGATCCTGCTGCTGCCGGTGGTGGGCGCGCTGCTGTGGCTCTTCTTCGGACGCCCCCGGCAGGACGACGCCGCCCGCGCCCCCGAGCGCGGCCGCGGGCCGGACGACGACCCCCAGTTCCTGCGCAACCTCGAGGAGCGCCGCAAGCAGCAGGAGCAGGCACGCCGGTTGCAGGAGTGGGAGAACGAGCTCAAGCGCACGGGCCGCGCCCCCGGCGCCCGCCCCGGCACGGACGACGCCGAGGACGGCACGAGCGCCCCGGACGCCGATTCCCGAGGCACCAATTTCCGCGGCACCGATTCACAGGGCACCGATTCCCGCGGCACTGATCCGCGAGAACCGCAGCCCCGCCGGGAGAACCCGGGTGACGAGGGCCCGACCGAGAACCACCCCGCAGCAGAGGACACCGACCCGCGATCCTGACGCAGGCGGTGGTCTCCGCCGCACCCGGGCCCGTCTCCTGCACCCCGGGATGCACACGAAAAGAGCCCGCCTCCGCAAGCACATGCGGAGGCGGGCTCTGCCGTATGGGGGCGCGGGCGGCGTCGTCGGCGCCACCCGGCCGCGAGGTCACAGACCCGAGTAGGAGTGCAGCCCCGGGAACAGCGTGTTGACCACGGTGAAGTTGAAGACCACGCACAGGTAGCCGGCGATCGCCAGCCACGCGGAACGGTTGCCGTTCCAGCCGCGGGTCACGCGGGCGTGCATGTAGGCGGCGTAGACGGTCCACACCACGAAGGTCCAGACCTCCTTGGTGTCCCAGCCCCAGAAGCGGCCCCACGCCTGGTCCGCCCAGATGGCGCCGGCGGCCAGGGTGAAGGTCCAGAACACGAAGCCCACGGAGTTGAGTCGGAACGCGAAGTTCTCGAGCGTCACCGAGTTGGGCACGGCGCGCAGGAAGCCCATGCGGGACTCCTCGCCCGCGGCCAGGCGCTTCTCGCGGCGGGACTGCAGCAGCTGCAGCACGGCCATGGCGAACGTGATGGTGAAGATGCCCGAGGCGGCTACCGCGATCGACACGTGGATGATCAGCCAGTAGGACTGCAGGGCGGGCTGCAGCGGGGACACCGGCGTGGGGAACGCGATGGTGGCCAGGCACAGCATGGTCAGCACGAGGCCCGAGACCATGGGGCCCACGAAGCGCAGGTCCTTGAAGGCCAGCGTGACCAGGTACACGCCCGAGACCACCAGGGCGCCGGTGCTGCAGAACTCGTACATGTTGGCCCACGGCACGCGGTCCGCGGCCACACCGCGGGAGATCACCGCGAAGGCGTGCAGCGCGAACGCGAGCACCATCAGCGTCACGGCCACCCGGGCCGCGGGGCGGCGGGCGTCGCGGCGGTAGTTCAGGGCCTCGAACTCGCCCACCGCGCGGGCGGGGTTGTCCGCCGAGGTGCGGAACTCGCTCGCCACGGACGATCCCGCGGCCTCGCGCGAGGACACGCTGCCACCGCCGGAGGACGACGCCGCCCCGGCCCCGCGGGACGCGCCCGCGGCCACCAGCTGCGGGGACTCCGCGGCCGCCTCGGCGCGCTTGCGCGCGCGCTGCTCCTGGACCCCCAGGGTTTTGGAGTGGCTGGCCATGTCCCACACGAACGCCACGAACACCACCATGTAGGTCATGGCGGCCAGGAGCATGAACCACTCGCTCCAGTTGCCCAAAGTCACATTGATGTCGCTACCCATTGTTCTGCGCCTCATCCGACGATTTCAGGTGGAACTCCCGGACACCGCTGTCCTCCCACAGTGACGTCCACAGTGCTGTCAGTTTCTCCGCTTCCGCGCCCAGCCTGTGGTCCTCACCGCGTGCCAGCAGTCCGTACTCCAGAACAGTACACCGCACCCCGTTGGGGTCCTCCGTCTCGGTGGCCCGCACCCAGGCCCGGCGGCGGGCGATGAACAGGCTCATGATCAGCCCCGCGAACGCCACCAGGAAGGAGATGAACGCCGGGATCCGCCCGGGGTCGCTGTGCACGTCCAGGCCCACGTAGCGCTTGACGTCCAGGAACTCCACGCTGCCCTTGCCGTCGGGCAGATCGGCGGTGCGGTGCTGTGCGTCCAGCATGATGGGCCCGTTCTCCGAGGTCATGGAGTTGAGCTCGGTGAGCTTCTGGGTGTCCAGCACGTACACGTTCTGCGGCTGGCCGCTGTCCAGGCCCAGGTCCCCGGAGAACGAGGAGAGGATCAGCGCCGGGTTGTTCAGCGCCGGGTCCACGGACTTGGGGATCTGGCCCTCCTGGGAGACCGCGGTGGGCAGCAGCAGCCCCACGAAGCCCAGCTGGTCCGGTGCGGCGTCCGGGACCTTGAGGGTCAGCGAGGACGTGTACACGGAGTCGGAGGGGACCGTGACCACGGGGCCCTCGTACGCCACGTTGCCCTTGCCGTCCTTCACGCGGATCACGGGGGCGTAGCCGTTGCCCACCAGGTACACCTTGGTGCCGTCGATGTTCAGCGGCTTGTTGACCGCCAGGTTGACGTCCTGGGGCGTGGCGCCGGGCTTGTCCGTGACCGTGAGGTCCGCGTTGAAGTCCGTGGGCTGGCCGTAGTGCTTGGGGTCCGAGGTGTCCCGGTTGAAGGTGGCCTCGAAGGACTTCAGCTGCACCGAGAACGGGTTGAGCGAGTCCGCGTCGAAGTTGGTCCCGGGGTTGAAGGAGTCGTAGTCCACCAGGGTGTTCACGAAGGACTCGCCCTCCACCACCACCTTCTGGCCCTTGTACCCGTAGAGGGAGCCGATGGCCACGGAGATCAGCACGGCCAGCAGCGCCACGTGGAAGAGGATGTTGCCCACTTCCTTGAGCATCCCGCGCTCCGCGGCCACCGACGGCGCCGCGGTGCCGAGGTCCTGCGGCGCCACCCGGTAGCCGCGCTTCTTCAGGGCGGCCGCGGCTTGCTCCACGGCCTCGTCCGGGGTGGGGCCGGGCGCGCCGTCCCGCCCGCCGAGCATGACCTTGCGGTACTGCGGCATGCGGGAGATCCGCCGCGGGGTGCGCGGGGGCTTGGAGCGCCACGCCCTGAAGTGCTGCACCGCGCGCGGGATCACGCAGCCCACCAGGGAGATGAACAGCAGGATGTAGATCGAGGAGAACCAGTAGGACGAGTACACGTCGAAGAGCTGCAGCCGGTCCAGCCAGGGCCCCATGGTGGGGTTGGCTTGGATGTAGCTGGTCACGGCGTCCGGGTCCTGCACCCGCTGGGGGAACAGGGAGCCGGGGACCGCGGCGATCGCGAGCAGCAGCAGCAGCACCAGCGCGGTGGACATCTTGGTCAGCTGCCGCCACGCCCAGCGCAGCATGCCCACCGGGCCGAGGGCCGGGACCTCCGCGTCGGAGCGCTTCGGGTTCCGCTCACGCGGAGTGCGCGCTGAGGTCATATCGGCATCACCCAATCGGTTACGAATTCGGACTGGATCCAGGAGACCAGCGCGGACCACACGCCCGTGGCCATGGCCAGCCCGATGAGCACGAGCACCACGCCGCCCACGCGCTGCAGCGTGAGGCGGTGGCGGCGGAAGAAGGACATGGCGCCCATGCCCCGGCGCAGTGCCAGGGCGATGAGGATGAACGGGACACCCAGTCCCAGGCAGTAGGCGGCGGTCAGCACCACGGCCTTGCCCGTGGAGGCGCCGTCCACGTAGGCGAGGGCCTGCACGGCCGCGAACGTGGGCCCGATGCACGGCGCCCAGCCCAGCCCGAAGGTCATCCCGAGCACGGGTGCACCCCACAGCCCGGGAGGTGGGCGGCGCTCGATCTTGCGGTCGCGCTGGAACCACGAGAAGCCGCCCAGGAACACCACGCCCATGAGCGCCACCAGCAGACCCAGCACCACCATGATCCAGCGTTGGCCCAGGAACCACGCGAACGCCCCCAGCTGGGCGAGCACCACGGACATCACCACGAACACCACGGAGAAGCCGAGGACGAACAGCAGCACGCCCCAGAAGATCCGCCCGCGCTTCTGCTCGCGCAGGTCCGCGCCCGTGAGCCCGGTGATGTAGCCCAGGTACCCGGGGATCAGCGGCAGCACGCACGGGGAGGCGAAGGAGACGAAGCCCGCGAGCAGGGCCACGGGCAGCGCGGCAATCAGTGAGCCGTCGAGGATCACCTCGGCGAAGGGATTGCCGTTCATGCGGACTCGGCCACCGTGTCCTTGATGAGCGCGTCCAGGGTGGACTTGTCCGCCTTGCCCAGCACGCGCGCTGCCACCCGGCCCTGCGAGTCCAGCACCAGGGTGGTGGGCACGGCCTGCGGCGGGACGTAGTCGCTCAGCGCCAGCAGCACCGCACCGTTGACGTCTGTGGCGGAGGGGTAGTCCACGCCGAAGGTGCGCTCGAACGCCTCGGCGGTGGCCTTCTGGTCCCGCAGGTTCACGCCCATGAACCGGGCCTTGTCCCCGTACTCCTCGTGCAGCGCCACGAGGTCCGGCGCCTCGGCGCGGCACGGGGCGCAGCCGGCGTACCAGAAGTTCAGCACCACGGGCTTGCCGCGCATGCTCTCGGCACTCACGGTGGAGCCGTCGAACATGGCGGCGTCGAAGGTCACGGGCTCCCCTCGCTTGTCCGGGGCGTACTCGCTCACGGAGCCGTCACCGGCCACGTAGCCCTTGTCCCCGCCGGCGTTGGCCTGCTGCGCGAGGCTGTCGTCCGAGGACGAGCACCCCGTGAGTGCGAGACCCACCGCGGCCACCACGGCGATGACGCCCGTGCGCACGCGTGCTCGGGTGGCCGGGCGCCGGGAGGAGGAGGGCAGTGAGTTCACGGGGGCAGCACCTGGAAGGGGTCGGGTGGGGTGGGACATCGATTATGAGCCGGGAAGCTGGTTGACACCTGGATAGAGGTGCGCGGCCGGCTCGCGGTAGGAGACCGTGGGGACCTCGGCGGCGTCGACGTCCCGGAAGGTCAGGGACGTGAGGGAGGCCAGGTTGCACTCGCGGCGGCGCGGGTCGTGCGGCAGGGGCCGGCCCTCCGCGGAGAGGCGGGTGAGCCAGATGGGCAGCTGGTGGGACACGGCCACGGCCTGGGCGCCGTCGCCCCCGCGGCGGACCGCCTCCCGGGCGATCTCCCGCACGGCCTCGGCCATGCGCGCGACCTGCTCGCGGTACGGCTCGCCCCACGAGGGGCGCAGGGGGTTGAGCAGGTGGGGCCAGTGCCGGGGCCTGGCCAGCTCGGCCGGTGTCACGTGCAGGCCCTCGAAGTGGTTGGCCGGCTCGATCAGCCGCTCGTCCGTGTGGACATCCAGGCCCAGCTCGCGCGCCACCGGGGCGGCGGTCTCCCGGGTGCGGGTCAGCGGGGAGCAGGCCAGGTGGACGATCTCGTCCCCCGCCTGCACCCGCTGGGCGAGGTCCGCAGCGGCGGCCTCCGCCATGCGGGCCCCCTTCTCGGAGAGGTGGTAGTCCGGCAGACGCCCGTAGACCACGTGCTCGGGGTTGTGGACCTCGCCGTGGCGCAGGAGGTGAACGGTTGCGGAAGCCATGGCCCCAGTGTCTCAAACCCCGGGGGAAGGCCCCAATCCGCGGCTCACTCCAGCACGGAGCGCAGCCGCTCGGCGTCGATCCGCCAGCGGTCCCACGCCGCTCCGTCCACGAAGACCACGGGCACGAACTCGGCGTAGTCCCGGGTGAGCGCCTCGTCCCCGGTGATGTCCTGCTCGCGCAGCGCGCTGCCGGTCTGCGCGCAGACCCGCTGGACCACCTCGCGGGCGTCGTCGCACAGGTGGCACCCGGGTTTCGTCAGCAGCACCACCTCGTGCCGCGGCCGGGGGCGCGTCCAGTCCACCCCGGCCAGCAGGCCACCGGTGCGCCGGGCAGTTCCGGCGGTTCCAACTGCTCCAGGGGTTCCGGCTGTGTGAGCGGCTCCGGCAGCTCCGGCGGTCCCGGCACTGCCTGCGGTTCCAGCGGTTCCGGCGCTCCCGGCCGGGGTGCGTGCCGGATGCGTGGCTCCGAAACCCAGCCCCGCGGCGTCGTCGTGGCCCGCGCGCGCCGACGCGGAGCGTGCGGCACCCGGGCTCCCAGGGGCGCCGGGGCCGGTGGCCGGCTGGGCAACGCGGGGGTGATCGGTCATGGCGCCCATGCTACGCACACGGCACAGGCCCCGTTCCCTGGTGCGGGAACGGGGCCTGGCGCGAGCGCGACTACTTCTTGTTGCGGCGCTGGTGGCGGGTCTTGCGAAGCAGCTTGCGGTGCTTCTTCTTGGACATGCGCTTGCGGCGCTTCTTGATGACCGAACCCATAGGATCCCTCACAATTCTCTGGACAGTGTGTTTGCTGGGGGTCGCGAGTCGACGCCACCCCGCCCCGTGGAACTCAGGGGCAACATCCGATTAACGGCAAACTACGGCATAGCCTACCGTGTGACCCCGCCCCGCCCGAAAACGGAGGGCCGGTCTCACGCGCTCGCCCGGCGCTGCGAGCTCAGCTCGTGCTCCTCGCCCGGGGCGGACGACGACGCCGCGGGGCCCGGGTGCCCCGCCTCCCCCAGTGCGCGGGGGTCCGCCGTGGTGCTGCGGGCCTGGTCCGGGTCCACCCCGGCCTCCTCATACTGGTACTCGATGTGCTCCCGCACGAGCCGGGCCGCCAGGGTGCGGTCCCCCGCCTCCAGCGCGCCCACGATCGCGCGGTGCTCCGCGCGGATCCGGCTGGACGTGGTGGACCACAGGGGCACGTGGCCCACCAGCGCCATCGTGTACTCGTAGATGGAGTCGCGCAGCGCGGTGAACAGCGCCACGTTCACGGCGTTGCCGCAGGACTTCACGAGCGCGATGTGGAAGCTCACGTAGAGGTCGTGGAACTGCTTGAGCCCGAGGTCCTCGCGGTCCATCCGGGCCATGATCCCCTGCAGCTCCTCACGGGGGATGCTGCGCTGCTGGGCGGCGTGCAGGGCGGCGGTCTCCAGCAGCACCCGGGCCTCCACGATGTCCCGCAGGGGGTGCTCGGAGGTGGCCATGTGCAGCTGCAGCGCCGGTCCCGCGGACGCCGCCGGCTCACGCACCAGGATCGGGAGGATCCCGCGGTGCGGGCCCTCGAAGAGCTTGACGATGCCCTGCGCCTCCAGGATCTTCAGCGCCTCGCGCATGGAGCTGCGGGAGACCCGGAAGATCGCCGCCAGGTCCTTGTCAGTGGGCAGCCGCTGCCCCAGCACCAGGTGTCCGTCGAACAGCTCGTTCTCGAGCCACTGCAGAACCTCTCGATGCGTTGCCATGTTCCCCACCCTAGACTCGCAGGGTGGGCCAGCCGCGCCACGACGCGGCTGGCCCACCCTGCGAGACGTCTCGTGACCGTGCGTGTGATCAGATAATGCCCTGGGCCACCATGGCGCGCGCCACCTTGATGAACCCGGAGATGTTCGCGCCGGCCACGTAGTTGCCGGGCATGCCGTACTCGTCCGCGGTCTCCGCGCAGGTTTCGTGGATGCCGCGCATGATCTCCTGCAGCCGGTCCTGCGTGTGCTCGAAGCTCCACGAGTCCCGCGAGGCGTTCTGCTGCATCTCCAGCGCGGAGGTGGCCACACCGCCGGCGTTCGCGGCCTTGCCCGGGGCGAACAGCACGTCCGACTCCTGGAAGAGGTGCACGGCGTCCGTGGTGCAGGGCATGTTCGCACCCTCGGCCACGGCCACCACGCCGTTCTCCAGCAGGGTCTTGGCCTGGCGGCCGTTGAGCTCGTTCTGGGTGGCGCACGGCAGGGCCACGGATCCCGGGACGTCCCACACGGAACCGCCGGCCACGTAGGTGGCGGAGGAGCCGCGGCGTTCGGCGTAGTCGCTCATGCGCCCGCGCTCCACCTCCTTGATCTGCTTGAGCAGATCCAGGTCGATGCCGTCCTTGTCCACCACGTAGCCACCCGAGTCCGAGGCGGTCAGCGCCTTGGCCCCGAGGGACTGCGCACGCTCGATCGCGTAGATGGCCACGTTGCCGGAACCGGAGACGATCACGTCCCGGCCCTCGAAGGTCTTGCCCTGCGTCTTGAGCATCTCCTCGGCGAACATCACTGCGCCGTAGCCGGTGGCCTCGGTGCGCACGAGGGAGCCGCCCCAGGACAGGCCCTTGCCGGTGAGCACACCGGACTCGTAGCGGTTGGTGATCCGCTTGTACTGGCCGAACAGGTAGCCGATCTCCCGGCCGCCCACGCCGATGTCACCGGCGGGAACGTCCGTGTACTCGCCGATGTGGCGGTACAGCTCGGTCATGAAGGACTGGCAGAAGCGCATGATCTCGGCGTCGCTGCGCCCGGAGGGGTCGAAGTCCGAACCGCCCTTGCCGCCGCCGATGGGCATGCCCGTGAGCGCGTTCTTGAAGATCTGCTCGAAGCCCAGGAACTTCACGATCCCCAGGTACACCGAGGGGTGGAAGCGCAACCCACCCTTGTACGGGCCCAGGGCGGAGTTGAACTCCACGCGGAAGCCGCGGTTGATGTGCACCTCGCCCTGGTCGTCCACCCACGGCACGCGGAAGATGATCTGCCGCTCGGGCTCGCAGATCCGCTCCACGATCGCGGAGTCCAGCACCTCCGGGTGGCGCGCCACCACGGGCCCCAGGGACTCGAAGACCTCGTCCACGGCCTGGTGGAACTCGGACTCCCCCGGGTTGCGTGCCGTGATGATCTGTCGGATGGGGATCAGTTTCTCGTGCATGTCTCTCCTGCCGTCTTGAAAGTGTCTGCGGATGCGCGCTCAGTCGCGGCGTGAGCCGCGGCCTCGGCGCCGGAAGCCCGTCAGAGTGGACAGCAGACCGCTCTGACGGCGATGCGCCCCACCGCGCGGACGCATCGGCTCCGCGGGCTCCGGTGAGGCGGTGTCCTCGGGGAGGTCGCGGGGCTCGACGCCGCGGGGCTCCTCCTCGTGCGCGGCACCCGGCTGCGCGGTCGAGTCGGCGGGGACATCGTCCTCCACCCTAGCGGCTGCCGCGTCGAGCCCCCCGGTCGCCGTCTCCCGCTCGACGTCCGCCACCGCGTCCGCGACGTCCTCGGCGGGATCGTGCTCGACGTTTGCCACCGCGTCCGCGGAGTCCGCGTGCAAGCCTGCGGTCTCGGCCACCACGTCCTCACCGGAGGTTGCGGTCCGGGCGCTCGGGGTGCTCTCGTCCGCGGCGTCCTCAGCGGTGGCGTCTGCGTCCTCGCCGTCCACGGCGGCACCGTCCGGCTCGACGTCGCTCTCGACCGCCGCGGGCCCGGTCACCTCGGTGACGTCCGCCATGAACCACGGAACGGAGCGCTCCGGCTCGGCCGCGGGGAGCTCCGCGGGCTCCGCGACGTCCTCCCCCGCGGGCTCAACGGCCGGGGCGGCCTCCTGGCCAGCAGGCGCGGCGACGGCGGCATCCCCCTCGGTGCCCGCCGTCCGGGACGGCATGTCCGCACCAACGGTGGGCGAGGTCTCGGGGACGTCCCCGGTCGGAGGGGTGGTCTCGGTGACGTCCTCCTCGGCCGGGGAGGGCGCGTTGGCGTGGTCCCGGGAAGGCGCGGTCGGGTCGTCCCCCGACCGTGCGGCGTCGTCGTGCGACGGTGTGGCCGCCGTCTCCGGAACCGGCGCGGACTGCGGTGCGGCCTCCGCCGCGGCCACGAGCTCGTCGAGCCAGTCGGCGACCTCGGTGAGCGGCTCGGGCGCGATGCTGTAGAAGCGCTTCTGTCCCTGCGCGCGGGTGCTGACCATGTGCGCGTCCCGCAGCACCTTGAGGTGCTTGGAGACCGTGGGCTGGGAGACCTCCAGCTCCGTGACCAGCTCGCCCACGGGCCTCGGACCGCCCCGCAGTGCCGCGAGGATGCGGCGTCGGGTGGGGTCGGACAAGGCGGAATATGCATCGTGGGACATGGGAAACAGCCTAGTGGGAGCGCACGTGTCCGCCCCAATCCGGTGCCCGGGTGGTGCCGGGCCGTGGTCCGGTGCCGTCCGGTGCGCTCAGTCGTACCAGGGGTCCAGTCCCCAGTGGGGGAAGACCTCCTTGCGCGTGGCCATGATGCTGCGGTCGGTCTCGTCGTTGGGGTCGTAGCCGATCTCCCAGGAACGCCACCAGAGGTCCACGTCGTCGCCCATGGACTCGGGAGGGCGCCCGCCGTACTTCTCGCTCATGTAGTCCCGCCAGGGCTGCGGCACGGGGGTGCTCACGTCCACCGGGTGCCCGGAGGCCACGCCCACCAGGTGGGCCCAGGAGCGGGGAACGGCGTCGTGGACGTCGTAGCCGCCCCCGCCCGTGGCCAGCCAGCGGCCCTCGCACAGCTCCCCCGCCAGCTCGGACATGGACAGTGCGATCTGGCGCTGCCCGTCCACGCTCACGCGCAGGTGCGTGAGCTCGTCCTGGAAGTGGGAGTCGCAGCCGTGCTGGGAGACGATCACCTCGGGGCGGAACTCGCGCGCGATGGGCGGGACCACGGCGTCGAACGCGCGCAGCCACTGGGAGTCGTCCGCGCGGGTGGGCACGGCCACGTTCACGGCGGTGCCCGCGGCCTCGCCCTCACCGATCTCGTTGGCGAAGCCCGAGCCGGGGAACAGGGAGAGCCCCGTCTCGTGCAGGGAGATGGTCATCACGCGGGGTTCGCTGTAGAAGATCGACTGCGTGCCGTCCCCGTGGTGGCCGTCCACGTCCACGTAGAGCACCCGCTGCACACCGTTGTCCAGCAGGTGCTGGATGGCCACGGCGCAGTCGTTGTAGACGCAGAAGCCCGAGGCCCGGTCCGCGGCCGCGTGGTGCATGCCCCCGCTGAAGTTCACCGCGTGCACCACCGAGCCGCTGAGCAGGTCCATGGCGCCCTGGTAGCTGCCGCCCACCAGCCGGGCACTGGACTCGTGGATGCCCTCGTAGCCGGGGGTGTCCTCCGTGCCCAGCCCACACTCGGGGATCTCGCGGGTGGGATCCTCGGAGACGGCGTGGACGGAGGCCACGTACTCGGGGGTGTGCACGAGCTCCAGGACACTGTCCTCCGGGACCTCCGGGACGGTGACCCGCACGTTCTCCGCGGTGTCCAGGCCCAGCTCGCGCACCAGGCGCATGGTGGCGTCCAAGCGCGTGGGACTCATGGGGTGGTAGTCCCCGAAGTTGTACTGCAGCAGCTGCGGGTCCCAGTAGACGCTGGTGGGGTGCAGGGCGTCCTTGCCCCTTGTTGCGGAGGTCACAATCCCATTAGACCACTCGGGTCCCGGGGCTGTCGCGGCACCGCACCGGCACGGGGGATACTGGGGGACGTTGCCCGCAACGAGCCCGGGGCCCGCGCCGCCGCGTGCGCCCCGATCCCACCCGCGACGTTCCCGAGGAGGTGCCGTGAGCGAGCTCGAACAGTGCAGTGCCGTGGAGGAGTCCGAGGCCGAGGCGCCCACCACGGAGCCCCTGACCTCGCGCGCGGCACGCGGTGTGCGCGACTTCGTGGACCGGGTCGCGGATTCCTCCCCCGCCCGGCTGGCCGTGATCGTGTTCGTGATCGTGGACCTCGGCTTCGCGCTGCTGCTGTGGCTGCCGGTGTCCGCGCAGCCCGGGCGGCACACGCACTTCGTGGACGCCGTGTTCACCGCCACCTCCGCGGTGACCGTCACGGGACTGACCACGGTGTCCACCGCGGCGCAGTGGTCCGTGCTGGGGCAGGTGGTGATCCTCGTGGCCATCCAGGTGGGCGGTCTGGGCACCCTGACCATGACTTCCATCCTGGCGCTGGCGATCGGGCGGAAGCTGGGGCTGAAGTCCAAGCTCATCACGCAGGAGGCCCTGAACATCGGGCGCCTGGGCGAGGTGGGCTCGCTGCTGCAGATCATCGTGATCACCTCCATCTCCATCGAGGCGGCCCTCGCGGTGGTGCTCTCCGTGGGCTTCCTCGCGGAGGGCGAGCCGCTGGGCACCGCCCTGTGGCACGGCGTGTTCTACGCCGTGTCCAGCTTCAACAACGCCGGTTTCACCCCCCACACGGACGGCCTGGTGCCCTACGACCACGCCGGGCCCACCGTGTGGCTGATCCTGCTGCCGGTGTCCGTGGGCGTGATCGTGGGCTCGCTGGGCTTCCCCGTGATCCTGGTGCTGCGCCAGGTGGGCTTCCGCTTCAACCGGTGGAACCTCAACGCCAAGCTCACCGTGGTCACCACGGCCATCCTGCTGGTGCTCGCGTGGGTGCTGTTCCTGGCCGTGGAGTGGAGCAACCCGGCCACCCTGGGCGGCAAGTCCGTGTCCGAGCGGATCTTCCAAGGGTTCTTCGCCTCCGTGATGATGCGCTCGGGCGGCTTCAACCTGGTGGACATGCCGGACACCTCGCAGGTCACCCTGCTGCTCACGGACGCCATGATGTTCGCCGGGGGTGGCTCGGCGTCCACGGCCGGTGGGATCAAGGTGACCACGCTCGCGGTCGTCTTCCTGGCCATCCTCGCCGAGGCGCGCGGCGACCAGTCCGTGATCGCGTTCTTCCGCACCATTCCGGACTCCGTGCTGCGCATCGCGATCTCCGTGATCATGATGGGCGCCTCCGTGATCCTGCTGGGCTGCGCCGTGATGATCTCGCTCACGCACCTGCCGCTGGACCACGTACTGTTCGAAGTCATCTCCGCGTACGCCACGTGCGGGCTGAGCACGGGTGTCTCCGCGGCCTCCCCGGACGCGGGCAAGTACGCACTGTCCGTGATCATGCTGGTGGGCCGCATCGGCACCAACACCGTGGCCACCGCGCTCGCGCTGCGTTCCCGGCGGCGGCTGTACTCCTACCCGGAAGAGAGGCCGATCATTGGCTAAGAACTCCTCCCACGCCGCGCCCGTGCTGGTGGTCGGTCTGGGCCGCTTCGGCGCGGCCACCGCACTGCAGCTGATCCAACAGGGCCGCGAGGTGCTGGGCGTGGAACGGGACGCCGCGCTCGTGCAGAAGATGTCCGGGCAGCTCACCCACGTGGTCGAGGCCGAGGCCACGGACATGGACGCCCTGCGCCAGATCGGTGCCACCGAGTTCTCCTCGGCCGTGGTGGGGGTGGGCACGTCCATCGAGTCCTCGGTGCTGATCACCGCCAACCTGGTGGACCTGGGCATCGACCGGATCTGGGCCAAGGCCATCTCCCCCGCGCACGGCAAGATCCTCGCGCGCATCGGCGCGCACCACGTGATCTTCCCGGAGGCCGACGCCGGGCGGCGCACCGCGCACCTGGTCTCCGGGCGCCTGCTGGACTACATCGAGTTCGACGACGACTTCGCGATCGTCAAGATGTACCCGCCCCGCGAGACCCAGGGCTTCACGCTGGGCGAGTCCCACATCCGCTCCAAGTACGGCGTGACCGTGGTGGGCGTGAAGTCCCCCGGCGAGGACTTCACCTACGCGCGCCCCGAGACCACGGTCTCCTCGCGGGACCTGCTGATCGTCTCCGGGCACGTGGACCTCATCGAGCGCTTCGCCGCCCGCCCGTAGGACGACGCCGCACGGTCGCCTCCCGGGTGCCCGTCACCCGCAGGACGCCGGCGGCTGTCCCGGCCCGCTGGGGAGGGCACGCGGCGGCACCCGCGGGCGCAGCGGCGTCGTACCGGCCCGCACGCGCGTGCACGCCGCAGCGGAACCGTGCCCCGTTCCCCGACTCAGGCCCGCGGGTCGGCCGTCATCGCCGCGGCGGCCATGTCCATGACACCGGGGATCCCCGCGCGGGCGAAGGCGCGGCGCTGCCGGATGGCCCCGTTGCCGCGCTCCGCGATCCGGCGGACCCCGGCCTCGGCGAACTCGCGGTCCGCCGCCGTGGGGTAGTAGTCCCGCACCCGCTCCAGCAGGTCGGTGACCAGCGCCTCGCCCGGGACCAGCTCGGCGGCCACGGGGTCCAGCACCCGGCCGCTGAGCCCCCAGCGGGCCGCCTGCCACAGGGCGATGTCCAGGTACTCCTGACTGAACTCCATGGTGGGCGGGACGTCCATTGCGTAGTCCGCCAGGGCGCGGATCAGCACCGCGATGGCCACGGAGTCCTGCGCCTCGAGCTGCACGTCGCACGCCCGGATCTCCAGGGTGCCGTGCTTGTGGGACAGCCGGGCCAGCCAGCTCAGGGTGGAGGGGCTCTCCATCACGTCGAACGCGCTGAGCACGGCCACGCGCTGCTCGTGGTCCGCCAGGTCCTTGAAGTGCGGAGGGATGTCGTTGGCAATCCAGCGGCGGTAGTGGATCGAGCGCCAGGACTCGAACCCGGACTCCGCGCCGCGCCACAGCGGCGAGTTGGCACCGATCGCCACGAGCGCGGGCAGCCAGCCGCGCAGCCCGTTCAGCGCACGGACAGCGTCCTCCATGTCCGGGAAGCCCAGGTGCACGTGCATCCCGCTGATGTACTGGTCCGCGGCGACCGCCGGGGTGTACCCGGCGAGGCGCTGGTAGCGCTCGTTCACGGTGATGTCCGCCGGTTCCGGGCGGATGTCGGGGGCCGCGGCGAGTCCCACCACGTCCATGCCCATGGCCTCCGTGGCGTCGTGCAGGGCGGTGCGGAAGGTCACGAGCGAGTCCACGGCCCCGGCGGCGTCGTGGAAGATCGGCGAGGTCTCCTCCACCTGGCACGCCAGCCACTCGGGCGTGGCGGAACCGCCGCCCGCCTCGAGGGAGACCAGCTGCGCGGACTGCTCCGGAGTGGGGCGTGCGGGCAGCCTGTCCCCGCGGTCGATCAGGAGGAACTCCTCCTCGATGCCGAACGTGCTCATGGTGCTACCGCCTTGCTGGTCTCGTGGGGTGGCCGGTGGCGTCACTCGCCGCCGTACTCCTTCTCCATCTCGTCGCCCTTGGCCGCGGACGCCTCGGCACCCGCGGCGACGATCTCCCGCAGGCCCTTCTCGTCGAACGTGGTGATGGCCTGCTCCGTGGTGCCGCCCGGGCTGGTGACGGCCCGGCGCAGAGCCGCGGGATCGGCGTCGTCGGGGCGCAGCAGCTCACCGGCGCCCGAGACGGTCTCCTTGGCGAGCACGCGCGCGGTCTCGGGGTCCAGGCCCAGCCGCTCGCCCGCCTGCTGCATGGCCTCGGCCAGGTAGAACACGTACGCGGGCCCGGAGCCGGAGACGCCGGTGACCGCGCGGATCAGGTGCTCGGGGACCTCCACCACGGTGCCCACGGTGGAGAGCACCTCCCTGACACGGGCCAGCTGCTCGGCCGAGGTGTGCTCCCCCGGCGTCACGGACAGCGCGCCGCGGCCCACGCTCGAGGGGGTGTTGGGCATGCAGCGCACCACGGGCTGCCCGTCCGGCAGTGCCTTCTGCAGCGCGTCCAGCGCGACGCCGGCCGCCACGGAGACCACCACCGTGGCCGGATCCAGCGCGGGGGCGACCTCCCGGGCCAGGTCCAGAACCGCGTAGGGCTTCACACCCAGCAGGACCACGTCCGCGCCCGTCACGGCCTGGGTGTTCGCCTCGGGATCTGACTCCCCGGCAAAGACCTCCACGCCGGTCTCCTCGTGCAGGGCTTCCGCCGACGACGCCGAACGGGTCGTCGCGCGCACCCGCCCCGCCTCCGTGCCCGCGGCCAGCACACCGCGCAGGATTGAGCCGTTCATGGATCCGGCGCCCAGGAACGTCAGGGTGGTCTCGCTCATCGGATCAGTCCTCTCTGCCCCCGCGGTCCCCGCCCAGCAGGGGCGGCAAGACGCGCGGTTGGTGCGGATGTCGGGAAATCTGGTCTCGACCGTACAGCGCCCCGGGGCGTCCCGCGACCGTCCCCGCGGGCCCGTGCAGTGCGCACCGCGGGCTCAGGCGGTGGGCAGCGACCCGTGCGGCGCCAGCGCGAGGTGCAGGATCGGGTACGGGCACCCCGCCTCGTCCGTGGCGTTGCGTCCGACCGTACGGAAGCCGTGGTGCTCGTAGAAACCCACGGCCCCGGGGTTCTGCTCGTTGACGTCCACCGCCGTGACGCCCCGCTCCCGGCGCACGTGTGCGAGCAGGGAGCTTCCGATCCCCCGGCCGCGGTGGTCGTCGGAGACGAAGAGCATCTCCAGGCTTCCGCCCAGGGTGCCCACGAACCCCACCGGCTCCCCGTCCAGAGTGGCCACCGTGAGCTCCACGGCGGGGAAACAGTCCGGCTCCAGGTGCGCGGCGATCGACTCCCGGTCCGCCACGCTCAGGAAGTCGTGGGTGGCCTCCCCCGCGCTGCGGCAGATGCGCACCAGCGCGGGATGCTCCTGCGGCCCCCGGCAGGCACGGATCACGGGCTCGGAACGGGGTGCGGCGGCGGCGTCGGCCATGGCGGTTCTCCTGAGCGGTGCAGGCGGGCTACGGCGTGGGCGTCATGTGGCGCCGGGCGAAGTCCAGGGACTCGGCAAGCCACTCGTCGCGCTGCTCCGGGGTCTCGCACTTGCGCGTGGAGACCTCCACGCCCACCACGCCCTGCCAGCGCTGGTCCCGCAGGTACTCGAGGGTCTGCGCGACCGGTTGCACGCCGTGGCCCGGGAGCAGGTGCTCGTCCGCAAGCGTCTGCCCGGAACCGTCCGTGAGGTGCACGTGGCCCAGCCGGGAGCCGAGCTCCTTCACGGCCGCCAGGGAGTCCATCTTGGCGGTGGCGGCGTGGGAGAAGTCCCACGTGACCCAGTCGTAGTCCTGGCCCAGCGGGCTGTAGTGCGGGGAGTAGACCACGGCCTCCCGCCCGGCCATGCGCCACGGGTACATGTTCTCCACGGAGATCTTGGTGTCCGTCATCCGGGAGACCTCCCGGACCCCGGCCACGAAGTTCCTGGCGTACTTGCGCTGCCACCGGAACGGCGGGTGCGCCACCACCACCTCGGCGCCCACCTGGTGGGTGAGCTTGGCGGCCATCTGGATCTTGGTCCAGGACTTGCCCCACACCTGCTGGGTGAACAGCAGCGTGGGCGCGTGGATGGTGGAGATGGGGATCTGGTACTTCTGCACGCTGTCCAGCAGCTGGTGGGTCAGCTGGCTCATGCGCTCGTGGGTGACGAGCACCTCCACGCTGTCGTAGCCCAGGCGAGTGGCGGCCTCGAAGGTCTCCGGAACGCCCTGCGGGTACAGCGAACTCGTGGACAGCGCCACGTGCGGGCGGTAGACGGCGGGGTTCTCGCTCATCGGCGGTTCACCAGGTCCTTCGGGTTGACGGTCTCGCTCGTGGCGTCCCGGACCAGCCGGTCCATGCGGCGCAGGATCAGGCCCTCGCGCAGCGCCCACGGGGAGATCTGCACGGTGTCCACGGCGAGCATGTCCATGGCGGTCTCCGCGACGATCGCCCCGGCCACCACCTGGGCCGCGCGGTACTCGGAGACGCCCGGCAGGTCCTCGCGCTCCCGCACGCTCATGGCCTCCATGCGCCGGGTCCACAGCCGCAGGTCCTCCAGGTGCATGAGCCGCTCCACGTAGGGCCCCTGGGCGGACGGCGCGGCGCCGCAGATTCGGGCGAGGGAGCGGAACGTCTTGGACGTGCCCGCCACCAGGTTGGGGTGCCCGCCCCCGGCGATCCGGTCCACGGCCGGGCGCAGCGTGGTGCGCACGTGCTTGCGCAGGGCCTTGAACTGGGCGGGAGAGGCCACGTCCGCCCCCGCCAGGTACCCGCGGTACAGCCGGCCCGCTCCCAGCGGCACGGACGTGGCCACCGAGGGCAGCGCGTTGGTGCCGATCGCCATCTCGAACGAGCCGCCGCCGATGTCGAAGTCCAGGATCCGCCCGGCGCTCCACCCGAACCAGCGCCGCACCGCGGAGAACGTGATGGCGGCCTCCTGGTCCCCGGAGAGCTCCGTGAGGCTCACCCCGGACACGGACTGCACGTGCTCCAGCACGTCGGCGCCGTTGGTGGCCTCACGGATCGCAGAGGTGGCGAACGCCAGCAGGTCCTCCGCCCGGTGGTCCACCGCGAAGTCCCGAGCCTCCACCACGAAGGACGTCAGCAGGTCCCGCCCCTCGTCCGTGATCCGCCCCTCGGCGTCCTGGTGGTCCACCAGGCGCAGCGCCATCTTGTGGGACGCGTACGGCTCCGGGCGGGATCCCGGGTACACGTCCAGCAGCAGCAGGTGCACCGTGTTCGAGCCGACGTCCAGGACGGACAGACGCATGTGTGCTCCTTCGCTCGCGGGCGGGGCGGGTGCGCGTCCCACCCCGCGGATTCACCGGTCGACGACGCCGCTCGCGGCGTCCCCGGGCTCAGCTCGACTTCTTCGCGGGGGCCTTGCGGGTGGTCCGCGCCGCGCCCGTGGTGCTCTTTGCCTTCGTCGCGGAGGCGCGCTTCGCCGTCGTCGTCCCGGCCTTGGCCTTCGAGGAGGTGCCCTTGGAGGCGGAGGCCTTGGACGTGGAGCTCTTCGACGCGGTGCGGGCCTTGCCGCGCGCCGGGGACTTGGCCGGGGCGGGGCCCTTGGCGCGCTTCTCCGCCAGCAGCTGGGAGGCCCGCGCCGCGGTGATCTGCTCGACCGCCTCCGCGCGCGGCACCGTCACGTTGGTCTCGCCGTCCGTGATGTACGCGCCGAAGCGGCCCTCCTTGATGACCATGCGCTTCTCCGTGAGGGGGTCCGCGCCCAGGTCCGCGAGTGGCGGCCGCGCGGCCTGGCGGCCACGCTGCTTGGGCTGCGCGTAGATGGTCTTGGCCTCCTCCAGGGTGATCGTGAAGATCTGGTCCTCGGAGGAGATCGAGCGGGAGTCCGAGCCCTTCTTCAGGTACGGCCCGTAGCGCCCGTTCTGCACCGTGATGGTCTCGCCGTCCGTGTCCTGGCCGAGCTCACGCGGCAGGGACAGCAGCTTCAGGGCGTCGTCGAGCGTGATGTCCTGCAGATTCATGGACGAGAACAGCGAGGCCGTGTTCGGCTTGGGCTTCTCGATCTTCTTGGGTTTGGGGTTGCCGTTCTTGTAGTACTCGGTGGGGATCGCGTCGAGCTCCTCCTGCGTGGGCTCGGGCACGATCTCCGTGACGTACGGGCCGTAGCGGCCGTCCTTGGCCACGATGGTGCGCCCGTTCGCCGGGTTCACGCCGAGCTCCCGGCCGTCCGCCTTGCCGATCTCCATGAGCTCCTGTGCCTTCTCGGGCGTGAGCTCGTCCGGGGCGAGGTCCAGGGGAACGTTGGCGCGCACGGGATCCGTGATCTCCCCGGTCTCCGGGTCCACGGTGCCGCCGGCCTCCAGGTAGGGGCCGTACTTGCCCACGCGCAGGGTGATCTCGTCCGTAATGGGGATGGAGTTCACCGCGCGGGCGTCGATCTCCCCGAGGTCGTCCACGATGGGCTTGAGCCCGGGCTCGGACGGGTTCTCCCCGAAGTAGAAGCCAGAGAGCCACTTCACGCGCTCGGCCTCGCCGCGGGCGATCCGGTCCAGGTCGTCCTCGAGCTCCGCCGTGAAGTCGTAGTCCACGTAGTCGGAGAAGTGGTCCTCCAGCAGGCGCACCACGGAGAACGCGAGCCAGGACGGGATCAGCGCGGAGCCGCGCACCTGCACGTAGCCGCGGTCCATGATCGTGGAGATCGTGGCGGCGTACGTGGAGGGGCGTCCGATGCCCAGCTCGTCCAGGGTCTTCACCAGGGAGGCCTCGGTGTAGCGGGCCGGCGGGGTGGTGGTGTGCCCGTCCGCGGTGACCTCGGAGGCGTCCAGGGCGTCGCCCTCGGCCATCACGGGCAGACGTTTGTCCTCGTCCTTCGCGCCCTTCTTGCCCGAGTCCGCGGTGAGGTCCGGGTTCACGTCCCGACCCTCCTCGTACGCGGCCAGGAACCCCCGGAAGGTGATGACGGTTCCGGAGGCCGAGAACTCGGCGTCGGCCCCGGTGTGCTCACCGGCGGCGGAGGTGGCCGTGGCGCCCAGACGCACCGTGGCGGTGTCGCCCTTGGCGTCCTGCATCTGGGAGGCCACGGTGCGCTTCCAGATCAGCTCGTAGAGCTTGTACTCGTCCACGGACAGCTGCGAGCGCACCTGGGAGGGCGTGCGGAAGGTGTCCCCGGCGGGGCGCACGGCCTCGTGGGCCTCCTGCGCGTTCTTGGACTTGGAGGCGTACACGCGCTTGGAGGACGGCACGAACTCGGGGCCGTAGAGCTCCTTGGCCTGCGCGCGGGCGGCGTTGACGGCCTGGTCGGACAGGGCCACCGAGTCCGTTCGCATGTAGGTGATGTAGCCGTTCTCGTACAGCCGCTGCGCCACGCGCATGGTGGTGCGGGATGTGAAGCGCAGCTTGCGCGCGGCCTCCTGCTGCAGCGTGGAGGTGGTGAAAGGTGCGGCGGGGCGGCGCGTGTAGGGCTTGGTCTCCAGGGAACGCACCGAGAAGGGCGCGTCCTGCAGGCCGGCCGCGAGCGCCGTCGCCACGGCCTCGTCCAGCGTGACCGGGGCGTTGCCGGACGAGGGGGACTTGAGCTGGCCACGGTCGTCGAAGTCCTTGCCCGTGGCCACGCGACGGCCGTTGACGGAGCTCAGCCGCGCGGAAAAGGCGCGCCCGGCGTCCTGGCCCTTGGGGCGGGAGAACTGGCCCGTGAGGTCCCAGTAGTCGGCGGGCACGAAGGCGATCCGCTCACGCTCGCGCTGGACCACCAGGCGCGTGGCCACGGACTGCACGCGGCCCGCAGACAGGCCCGCGGCCACCTTGCGCCACAGCACCGGGGAGATCTCGTAGCCGTAGAGGCGGTCCAGGATGCGGCGGGTCTCCTGGGCGTCCACGAGGTCCTGGTCGATGTCCCGCAGCTGGCCGAAGCCGCGCTCGATCGCCTCCTTGGTGATCTCCGGGAACGTGAGGCGGTAGACGGGCACCTTGGGCTTGAGCACCTGCAGCAGGTGCCACGCGATGGCCTCGCCCTCGCGGTCCCCATCAGTGGCGAGGTAGAGGGCGTCGGCGTCCTTCAGCTTGCGCTTGAGCTCCGTGACCTTCTTCTTCTTGTCCGGGTTGACCACGTAGTACGGGTCGAACTCGTGCTCCACGTCCACCGCGAACTTGCCGTACGGGCCCTTCTTCATGTCCGTGGGCAGCTCGGAGGGCTGCGGCAGGTCACGGATGTGGCCCATGGAGGACTCCACCTCGTAGGCGTCCCCCAGGTAGCCCGCGATCGTCTTCACCTTGGACGGTGACTCCACGATCAGCAGGCTCTTGCCCGTGCCTTCGTTCTTGGTGGCCTTCGATGCCAAAGGTGCTCCTCGTCCTGACCCGTGCGTGCGGGGCGGGTCTGTCTGTGGTGGTCGCCGTTCAGCGTAGGCGACGGCGCCCGGTCTGGTGCTCGTGGTGTGTCTCGTCCCGCGTCTGAGTCGTCAGCGTACGTCACGCGGCTCATCGGCCCCGGTGGGCCGCGTGACTGTGCAGATGTTCACACCCGGTGGGCGGCCGTGGTGCGGATCAGCACCGGGCACCCGTCCACGGGCTCAGTCTGACACCTCCAGCAGGAAGCCGTGGGCGATGAGCCCCTCGATCTCGGACACCAGCTGCGCGGACGGGCCCTGCTCCCACCCCAGCAGCACGCCCAGCGCCGTGAGGATCTGCTGGGCACTCAGCTCGCCGTCGCACACCCCCGCGAAGCCTGCGGCCTCGCTCGACAGGATCACGGTCCGCCGCAGCCCGGCGCCCTGCCGCAGCAGGATCAGGGACGGGTCTTCCGCGCCGGGGGTGCCGTGGCGCTCCTCGGTGACGTCCGGCGCCACGGTGAAACGACGATCCAGCCACGCGGGCTGCCCGGGCGCTCCGCTCTCGGCATCCGCCGCTTCCCGGCCCAGCCGCACGGTCCGCTCCCACTCGGCCGCCAGTGCGGGCGCGATCGGCTGCTGGATAGGGTGCGGGACGGTCTCGAAGATCCGCGGCAGGGACCACGACGCCGCACGGCCGGGTTCCGCGGTCCCGCTCGCCGTGCGCTGTATGTCCTCGGGGCGCTGCAGCCACACCATGCCGAAGCCGATCGCGGCCACGTCCCGGGAAGCGAAGTCGTCCAGATAGGCGGCGTAGGCGCGGTCGAAGCCCTCGGGATCGCGCTGCTGGGAGGCGTCCTGGAGCCAGGTCTCGGCGTACTCGCACGGGTCCTGCAGCTCGCGCTGGATGAGCCATGCCCCGGTGCCCTCCGGGAGCCACGACGCCGGACCGCGGGACCACGTGGTCTCGGGGGTGTCCTGCGGATCGTGGGGGATCTCCCAGTTGGCGAGCAGGTGCGCGGTGCCGCCGGGGGCCAGCACGGAGGGCAGCGTGCTCAGCAGCTCACGTACGATCCGGTCCCCGGGCAGGCCGCCGTCCCGGTAGGTGAAGCGTTCGGTGTCCGACTCCCGCGGGGTGCGCGGGGTGATCACGAACGGCGGGTTGGAGACAACCATGTCGAAGGACCGCCCGGCCACCGGCTCCAGCATGCTGCCGAGCTCCAGGCTCACCCGGTCCTCCAGATGCTCCGGGTCCAGGCCCAGGGCCGGGGCGTTGAGCAGCAGGTTGAACCGCGTGGTGGCCAGGGCGCGCTCGGAGATGTCCGTGGCGGTGACGTGCTCCGCGTGGGCCAGCAGGTGGAAGGTCTGGATGCCGCAGCCCGTGCCGAGGTCCAGGGCCGTGGCCACCGGGCGGCGCGGGGTGGACTGCACCAGGGTGGTGGAGGCTCCCCCGATGCCCAGCACGTGGTCGTGGCGCAGCACGCCCGGGCGCTGGAAGGCCCCCAGGTCGCTCGCGACGTACAGCTCGGCCGAGGAGTCCGTGGCGTAGGGGCGCAGGTCCATGGCGGCGCTCAGCAGCGGGTCGGTGCCTGCGCCGGCGCCCGGGCAGGTGCTCGTGGGCTCGGGGGTCCCCTCCACCAGCCCGAGACGCACCAGCCCGAAGGCGCCCACGGTGGGCAGGGCGGCGTCGAGCGCGGAGGACTGAACGGGGTCGCCCAGGAGGAAGAACGCCGTCAGGGTGCTCAGCGCCGGATCCTGTGCGCCGCGGTCACGGAGGGCGCGCCGGGCGGGTACAGCCTGGTCACGTGACCACGCGGACATGGCCTCCGGGCCCACCAGGTCCGTGACACTGTCCACCGTGAAGCCCGCCGCTGTGAGGTCCGCGTGCAGGGAGGCGAGCAGGGCGGCGTCGTCGGAGCGGGGTGCGTCCGGGACGGTGCTGAACGGGGCGGGGCCGGAGACAGCCGCGGCCACGCTCAGTGACCCAGCCGGAACGCGCGGCCGGTGATGCGCGTGGGGGTGATCTCCACGAACTCGATCTTCTCCGTGTTCAGCCACGGCCGCAGCCCCAGGCCCTCCACGCGCTTGATCTCCGCGGAGTCCGTGATCATGGCCGCGGTGCCGCGCACCACCACGGAGTGCGCCTCGGAACCGGACGTGCGGTCGATCTCCAGCGCCACGTTCGGGTTCAGCTGCAGGTGCAGCACCTTGGTGCCCTTGGCGGAGCGGAAGTAGAGCTTCTCGCCGTCGGTCACGATATTCAGGGGCGTGATGTCGATCTCGTCCCCGTCGCGGGTGGCCAGCCGGGCGAACCGGGCCTGCCGGAGCAGCTCCCAGCTCTGCTCCTCGCTCAGCTCCGTGATGGGCGAGCCCTGGGGGGCGTCCTCGTGCTCGCCGGCGATGTTCATGGGGTGGGAATGCGCGTCGTTGCTCATGCCCCCATGATTCCACGCAGGCGGGCGCGGCGGGTGAGAGGGCTCGGACGCGTCGTCGGCACCCCGGGCTGGGCGGGGGCGGGTGGGAGACCAGCAGGGCCGGGGCGGGCGATGCCGCCGATTCCTCGCGTGGCCGGGGTGCAGCGTGGCTGGGGTGCGGTGGCCAGCGCGCGGTACGGCCGGGGTGTGAGGCGGCTGGGGTATCAGGCGGCGGCGGGGCGGGCCGCCGCCCGTCCCCGGGAGCCGGGCAGCTCGTTCGTGCTCCCTCACCGGGTGGGCGACAATGACGGGATGACGACCTCCCAGCAGATGGTGGACCTGCTCGGCCGCGGACCGCGCCCCGAGCAGGTGCGTCACGTCCGGGAGATTCCCGAGCGCGCCCCGGTCCACGCACCGTGGCCGGACTGGCTGCACCCGGACGTGGTGGCCGCCTACGAACGGCTGGGCATCCACGAGCCCTATGCCCACCAGGTGGCCGCGCTGAACGCCCCGCGGCACGCGATCGTGGCCACCGGCACGGCCTCGGGAAAGTCGCTCGTCTACCAGTCGCTCGTGGTGGACGCCGTGCACCGCGGCCGCCTGGCCGTGGCCGAGCGTCCTGGGATGCTCCACCACCCGGACGAGGCCACCGCCCTCTACCTGTCCCCCACCAAAGCGCTCGCGGCGGACCAGCTCAGCTCCCTGCGCTCCCTGGGTTTCGACGACGTCCGGGCCGCCACGTACGACGGCGACACCGATCCCGGCGAGCGCCGCTGGATCCGCGAGCACGCGGACGTGATCCTGTGCAACCCTGACATGCTCCACCACGGGGTCCTGCCGAACCACGCCGGGTGGTCCCGGTTCTTCCGGCGGCTGCGGTACGTGATCATCGACGAGGCCCACTCCTACCGCGGGGTCTTCGGCTCCCACGTGGCGGTGGTGCTGCGCCGGCTCGCGCGGATCGCCGCGCACTACGGGGCGTCCCCGCGGTTCATCGGGGCGTCCGCGACGAGTGCCTCCCCGCAGGAGTCCTTCGCCAAGCTCATCGGCTGCACGCCAGAGGACGTCACGGCGGTCACGGAGGACACCTCGCCCCACGGCTCGCGCACGGTGGTGCTGTGGGAGCCCGAGCAGTCCCCCGGCGGCTCGGACAACGGCGCCCCACGACGCCGCACTGTCACCGCCGAGGCCTCGGACATGCTCACCGACCTGGTGCTGCGCCAGGTGCGGACCATCGCGTTCATCCGCTCCCGGCGCGGCGCGGAGACGATCGCGCAGGCCGCCCACCGGCAACTGGAAGAGGTTGACCCCTCGCTCGGCCACCGGGTGGCCGCGTACCGCTCCGGCTTCCTCCCGGAGGAGCGGCGAGAACTGGAGCAGCAGCTGCGGGACGGTCGGCTGCTCGGGGTGGCCAGCACCTCCGCACTGGAGCTGGGGATCGACATCGCGGGCCTGGACGCCGTGCTCGTGGCCGGGTGGCCCGGCACCCGGGCCTCGTTCCTGCAGCAGATCGGCCGGGCCGGACGGGCCGGGCAGCAGGCGCTCGCTGCGCTGATCGCCGGGGACGATCCCCTGGACGGGTACCTGGTGAACCATCCGGAGGCGATCTTCGACGTCCCCGTGGAGGCCACGGTGTTCGAGGCGTCCAACCCCTACGTACTGGCACCCCACCTGTGCGCGGCGGCCGCCGAGCTGCCCCTGCGCCCCGAGGAGCTGGAACGCTTCGGCCCCACGGCCCGGGACGTGGTGGACTCCCTCACCGCGGCTGGCCACCTGCGACGTCGCCCGTCCGGCTGGTTCTGGACCCGTTCCGAGCAGCCGGCGGGCATGGTCTCGATCCGTTCCGGGGACGGCGGCCCGGTGCAGATCATCGACTCGGACACCGGTACCGTGCTGGGCACGATGGGCGCGCCGCAGTCCCACTACCAGGCACACCCCGGGGCGGTGTACGTGCACCAGGGCAGGACCTACCTGGTGGACGAGCTGGACGAGGAGCTGCACGTGGCGGCCGTGCGGCGGGCGTTCCCGGACTTCTACACGGTCGCGCGGGACGTCACCGAAGTGCGGGTGCAGGACGTGGCCGACTCGGTGCAGTGGGGTCCGGTGAGCATCCACCGCGGCTCCGTGGACGTGACCACACAGGTGGTCAGCTACCAGCGCAAGCTCGTGGCCTCCAACGAGGTGGCCGGCGAGGAACCCCTGGAGCTGCCACCGCGGCAGCTGTCCACGGTGGCCACGTGGTTCACGGTGTCCGGGCCCCAACTGGCCGCCATGGGCATCGAGGAGCCGGACATCCCCGGCGCCCTGCACGCCGCGGAGCACGCCATGATCGGGCTGCTGCCCCTGCTGGCCTCGTGCGACCGGTGGGACGTGGGCGGGCTGTCCACCGCGCTGCACGTGGACACCGAGCTGCCCACGATCTTCGTGCACGACGGCCACCCCGGTGGCGCGGGCTTCGCCGAACGCGGCTACGACATGTTCCGCACGTGGGTCACCGCCACCCGGGACGCGATCGCCCAGTGCGAGTGCGAGTCCGGCTGCCCGTCCTGCGTGCAGTCCCCCAAGTGCGGCAACCGCAACAACCCGCTGGACAAGGCCGGGGCGCTGAAGCTGCTCAACGGGGTGCTGCGCTTCGCGCCCTGAGCGATCTCCTAGCGGGTGAACGCGGGCCAGCGCGGGCGTCAGCCGACGGTGGCCGTCCTCGGACGACGCCCTCCGGTTCCGTCCGGTTGCCCCCGGCCCCGGAGATACCGGGGGGCTTCCCCGGGTCGTGACCATCACGGCTCCCCCGGTGGCGGTCCGGCGCGGGACACGCCGCGCGCCGGTCCGAGCGGGCTCAGCGGCGGCGGCAGGTCGATGCTCGCGGTGACGTCCACCGAGGTGTTCTCCGGAGCCACCACCGCGCACTCGACGGCGTCCGCGCCGTTCTCCCGGGCCACCGCCCCGGCAACGTCGCACGGCACCCCGGGACTCAGCCCCCGCGCGACGTCCGCTGCCGCGAGTGCGGCGAGGTCTGCGGCCTTGGCGGCGCGGTGCGTGGCAATGCCGGCCTGCGCCACGAGGAGCAGCGCGATCAGCAGCGTGCACAGCACCGCCGCGAGGGTGAGCCCGTGCACGGTTCCGGAGCCCTCGTCACGGTCCTCCATGACCGGCTCCGTCCCTGTCCGTGGCGGGCCCGTTCCCACCGGCTCCGTTCTCGCCGCCCTCCTGCCCGCGCTCCCCGGCTCCGCCCGGCCCGTCATCCGACGGCGCGACCGCGATGCTCTCCACCGCGGCACTGGCGTCCGCGTCGAGCCGCCAGCCGCTCCACTGCCCCAGGATTCCGGGGGCGGGTCCGCTCACGGCCACCGTCACGCGGCCGGCAGCGGCCCCGACGACGACGCTCGCGGACTCCCCCGCGATCTCCTGAGCGGTGCGCTCCACCACCGCAGTGTTCTCGCCCCGCGCGGCAGCACGGGCGGACGCCCGGGCCGCCTCCTCGTAGCGGACGGCGGTCATCCCGGCGGCGGCCGCGGCGAGCAGGACCGCGAGCAGCAGCACCAGCGCGGGCATGATGACGGCGGTCTCCACGGTCACCGCACCCCGGTCCGGGTCGGTGTGGTCTGGACGAGCTCTGGTGCGGTCGATCATGGTTCCTCCTGACAGGTGGTGGGTGACTCGGCAGCCCGGTCTCCGCTGCACCGACCCACCGGAGCGCGGGGCGCCCGCTCGTTGCGGCGAGCACCCCGCACTCCGTGGCCTCGGTGGCATCTCAGATGGCCAGGGCCTTCTGGATGATCCCGAGCAGCATCCCGGACACGGAGTCCGAGGACAGCACCGCGGCCATGACCCCGCCGAACGCGGCGGCGGCCAGGACGATCACCGCGTACTCCGCGGTGGACGCCCCGAGATCGGGATCGTCCTGGTCCGGGAGCACCTCGGCGGTCGAGCCCGGGTTCGCGACGGCCCCCGCATCCGCAACGGGGTCGGTCGAGGGGTCCGTGGTCTCGACGGGGACCTCGGTGTCCGTCGTGTCGGTCGGCTCGGTGACGGGCACGGCCGGGGGCGGCACGTCAGCGAGGTGGGCGGCGTCGTCGTGGCCGGAGGTCGGGGTGGGGGGAAGGCAGGTGAGCATGGACATGGTGGGTCTCCTTCGGTGGGTGGATCGGTCGAGTGCATGGAGCGGGATGGAACGGCTGTGGACGCCGCGAGCGGTGGATCGACCGCGGCACGGCACGCGGGCGGGCCTCGCGCCGGAGGCGCACGGTGGACGCACGGCGGGCTCATGAGCCGAACGCCCTGGGCAGCAGGCCCATGAGCACGGGCACCACGCCCCAGCACATGAACGCCGGCAGGAAGCACAGGCCGAGGGGAAGCACGAGCTTCACCGCAAGGGCCTCCGCGGCCCGTTCCGCGCGGCGGTACTCGGCGCGGCGCACGAGTTCCGCCTGACCCCGCAGCACGGACGCGGACGCCGTGGCGGAGGTGGCCGTGAACTCCAGGGCGTCCCGATAGTCGTGGATCTCGTGCGGCAACGCCGTCTGATCCGGCCACGCGGCGTCCCACGAGAGGCCGAGACGCAGTGCGGCGGCCGCCCGCGAGAGCGCCGGATAGGGGCGCCCCGCGCTGCTGTCCGCCAGCACCCCCACCGCTTCGGCGAGGGGCAGCCCGGCATCCAGCTGGCACGCCGTGAGCTCGACGAGAGCGGCGGCCGGCAGAGCGGGGAACGAGTGCTCCCCCGGCCCAGGACGAGCACGGCGCAGGGCGGAACCGCCGGCCGCGCGGCGTCGTGGGCCCGGCCCGCGTGAACGGACACCGAACGCGCCCGGTGACATCCACAGCAGCAGGGCACCGGCGGCGAGCAGGCCCGCGAGGACGGTGGCGATCACGACCCGTTCACCCCCTCGGCGCGGTGCATGAGGCTGCGCGTCCACAGCCGGCCCGCAATGCTCAGTCCGGCCCCGGCGGCGAGCGCGATCCGGCCCCACACGGTGGTGAGCAGGGTGCTCACGGGGTCCGTGCCCATCAGCACGCCGAGCCCCAGGGCGAGGACGGGCAACCAGGACAGGGTGCGGACGGTGACGCGCGGCCCGGCCAGGGCGCTCTCGCGGGCGGCCTGGGCGTCCAGCTGCGACTCGAGGGACTCCGCAACCCCGGAGAGGGTCCGGGCCAGTGAGGAGCCGGAGCGCTCCGAGATCTCCCAGCACGCCGCGAGCTGGGCGCACACCGAACGGGCCGTGGCGCCGAGCACGCGGTCCCCCACGGCGGCGGGCCGGTGGGCGAACTGACCGAGCGTCGTCGAGACCGGAATGCCCACGAGGGCCGCGGCGTGCACCTCCTGGCACACACGGGTGATCCACCGGGCGGTGGGATCAGCGGTGCCGGGGGTGATCTCGGCGAACACCGTGGCGGGGGCCCGCCCGGCATGCAGCAGGGCCGCCAGACGACGCACCGCGGTGACCCAGCGCATGGCCTCGGTGGCGCGGTCCCGGCGCCGCCACCGTCCGACGAGCCGCGGGCGTGGCGTCTCGCCCGAACGCTGCGGGTGCAGGGCCCCCAGCGAGTGCAGACGCCCGGCGGGCGCTGCGGCCCCGGAGCCGATCAGCAGGGCGGCGAGCACCAGCGCGCCCGCGAGCACGGCGGCAGTCATGACGGCTCCCGTCCGCGCGCGAGAAGCTGGGCCAGCCGGGGCCACCCGGGTCCCTGGACCGGGTGGCCGTCCGTGGTGCTCAGCGCGGGCAGCGTGCGCAGCACGCCGTCCTCCCGGGCCAGGACGCACAGCTCGCTCAGGCGGCGCCCGGCGGGTGCGCGGTCCACGTGGGCCACGAGGTCCAGGGCGCTGGCCGCCTGCAGGTCCACGGCCTCGCGGCCGAGCCCGGCCAGTGAGCCGAGCGCGGCCAGCCTGGCGGGCACCGCCCGGGCCGAGTTCGCGTGCACGGTTCCCGCCCCGGAGTGGCCCGTGTTCAGCGCGGTCAGCAGCTCGCGGACCTCCGCACCTCGGCACTCCCCCACCACGAGCCAGTCCGGGCGCATCCGCAGGGCCTGGCGCACGAGGTCCGCGAGATCCACGGACCCGGCGCCCTCCACGTTCTCCTGGCGGGACTGCAGGCCCACCACGTGCGGGTGCTCGGGGTTCAGCTCCGCAGCGTCCTCCACCAGCACGATCCGCTGCTCCGCTGGGCACTGGGACAGCAGCGCGGAGAGCACCGTGGTCTTCCCGGACCCGGTGGCCCCGCTGATCATCAGGTTGACACGGGCCGCCATGGCATCGGTGAGCACGTCCGCCGTGAAGGGGTGGGCCGTGCCGGAGGCCACGAGGTCCGTCAGGGACAGCCGCTGCGGCGCCCGGAACCGGATGGACAGCAGCGTTCCTCCGGTGGACACGGGCGGGATCACGGCGTGCACGCGCAGTCCCGTGGCGGTCTGCACGTCCACGCAGGGGTGGCCGTCGTCCAGCCGCCGTCCCGCGGCCGTCACCAGCCGCACCGCGAGCGCTCGCAGCTGTGCCTCGCCCGTGAACGGTGAGGCCACGCGCTGGATCCCGTCCAGGGTCTCCACGAACACGTTCTCGTGGCCGTTGACGTAGAGATCGCTCAGCCCAGAGGCGGGCAGCAGGGGTTCGAGCGGACCCAGGCCGGTCAGCTGCGCCTTGACGTGCTGGGCCGCGCGCACCGAGCCCACGGCGCCGAGCACCCGCCCGGTCTCCCGCACGGCGGTGGCGATCCGGGTGTCCGTGAGGGCACCGCCCTCGGACAGCAGACGTTCGCGCACCTGGTCCACGAAGGCGTCGTCGAGCGCGGTGGCCTCCGCGGCGGCGTCGAGCGTGGCGCGGCCCGCGGGGGTGCGGTGGGCGGGCCCGTTCACGAGAGTCCCTCCAGGGCCCGGGCGAGCGCCGCCACCGTCTTGGCGTGCTTGGCGGTCCGGCCGCGCCGCAGCACGGTGCCGTCGTCCAGGTGCTGGGGCACGCGCGCGTCGAACGCGATCGTGGCCGCGCACGGCACCCCGGTGGCGTCGGCGAGGACGCGCGGTTCGAGATCCGCCACGTTGACGCCCGTGAGCGCGGTGGCGGCGGGCACCGGGGCGCAGCGGGCGAGGGCGAGCTCGGCCGCGAGCACGCCGCGCACCGTGCGCGGGGTCAGCACCAGCACGGCGTCGCACCACCGGGCCTGGCGTTCGAGGTCCGCGCGGGAGAGGTCCACGACCTGCACGGCCGCCGCCCCGCGCAGCGCCGCGACGACCGTGGCCGCGGGAACGGTCTCCGCGTGCGTGGCGCGACGGTCCCACGAGAGGTAGCGCAGCGCCTCCACACGCGGCATGGCGGCCCACAGCTGGTCCGCGGCCACGGCGCCGGAGAACTGGTTCAGCTCCGGCCAGCGCAGCCCGTCCGCGCCCTCCTCACCGAGCACGAGGTCCAGTCCCGCACCCAGCGGGTCCCCGTCCACCAGGGCGGTCTCGCTGCCCTGCCCGGCGAAGTGCCCCGCGAGCCAGCTCGCCACGGTGGACGCGCCGACCCCTCCGGTGGCCCCGACGACGCCGTACACGCGCCCGAGCGCCCGCGGCACCTCCGCGTCCACGGAGCGGGAGATCAGCTCAGCCAGCCACGCGGCGGCCTGCGGCAGGACCACCACGGCGGATGCCCCACGCCGTGCGGCGACGTCCCACGCGTCGCCGTGCTCGGCGAGCGCCACGACCACCGCTCCCGGTGGCACGGCCTCGCCCTCCCAGCAGGCGTCCACGAGCACCACGTCCGACGACGACGCCGCTCGCGCTCCCGTCTGCGCGCCCTCGACCGTGAGCGGCACTGCGGCTCCAATGCACACCGCCTCCACGGCCTCCGCGAGATCCGGGCAGCTGGTGAGCAGGCGGACGCCGCGCCCGCGGTCCTGCCGTGACGGGGCAGGGGCCGGCCGGGTGCGTCCCCACTGGCGGGGTGCGATGGGCCCATCCCATGAGGCGGGTCCGTGGCCCACTCGCTCGTCCCCGGTGAACCGGCCCACCGACGTCGATCCGGCGGCTCCCCGAGGCGGGCCGGCGGCCTCCGGAGCCGGGTGAGCGGCGCGACGAGCTCGGCGCGGGCTGTCGACAGCGGGAGCGCCCGGGGCGGTCATGTGTGCGGTGGTCATGGCCCCACGGTGGCGGTCGCGCCGTGGCAATGGTCCGGGCCACCTCGGGATTGTGGAGCGCCGCCGACGGCCGGTCAGGGCGGAACGGGCTGTGCAGTGACCCCGCCGCGCGCCGGGAACTCTGGCCGGAGGGCCATTGTGGTAACGGACTCACACCGCCACCATGGATTGATGGATATCAAGCCGGTCTCCCGTACGTCAGTCGTCGGCGCCCTCGCCCTCTGGTTCGTCTACGTGGGGCTCGTGGTGCTCCTCTTCCGCTGGGCGAGCGGCGAGTTCGCCCCGATCGTCGTGGCTGGGGCCGTGGTGGCGGGCGTGTCTGCGGCCATCTTCAGCCTGGTGGCCTGGCGCCCCGGCGTCCGCCGGGACGAGGGGTGGGAACTCACGGTCCACGGTGCCCGCTGCCAGGGCCGGGCCCATCTGGATGTCCCCGCCGAGGACGTGCCGGGACTGGTGGAACGGGTATGCCAGCGCAATGAAGAGCTGGGGCTGCGGACACTCGCGGCTCACGGCGGCACGGCAACAACGGGGCCCTCGTTCCGGACGTGGGGCGAGCGCCTGCGCTTCGCCATCCGCCCGTCCTCCGACGAGGGCTCCGAGGTGGAGGCCACGTGCCGCCCGGTGGTCCCGTTCGTGGTCTCGGACTGGGGTCGAAGCGAACGGATTCTCCGCGAGTTCCTGCGCGCCCTGCACCAGGAATCCCTCCAGCCACAGGCCCCGTTGCACACCGCCGGGCTGCCACACACCCCCTAGAGGGGCGCCCGTCTCACAGGGTGAGGGGGACTCTGCTCACCACCACGCCCGCGTGGTGTCCGTGGGTCCGTCCAGCTCAGTCAGCCCGGAATCCGTGACCGTCACCGGCCGCCGCGCCCCGGTCCACTCCCGCTCCGAGGGGAACACCACCCGCACGCGGTAGTCGTCCGCCCGCCAGCGGTCCCGCACGTCGGCGGGCATCTGCTCCCACGCAAGCTGCGCGGCGTGCCCGCACTGCGCCGCGAGCTTGCCGCTGGAGATCCCCAGCCCCGGAGCCACCTCCACGGTCACCACGGCGTCCTGGGCCCGTGACACGCCGCCCGCCGGGAACTGCGTTCCGGACACCTGCAGCTTGTGCAGTTCTCTCGGAAGGGGGCGCACCGGGGCCGGGACGAACGCGCGCACGGCGGCCGCGGCGTCGTCGTCCGAGCCAGCGCGCACCACCGTGACGCCGGGCAGGGACTGGACGTCCTCCCAGCGCTTGCCGTCCGCGCGGCGCACGAGCTTGCGGATCTGGACGTCGCGCCAGGTTCGCACGGCCTCGTGCCAAGGCCCGCCGGGGGCGCTGCGCTCGTCGGCCAGCAGGGTGACGACGGCGCTCGCGGCCGCCTCCGCCACGTCCACCTCGCGTGCCGGATCGGCTCTGTCCCGGTGCACGACCAGCTGCATGGCCCACGGCACGTCCTGCTCCACGTTCGCCTCGCTCATCATGCCGCCCAGTCTCCCACCGACCCCGCGGAGCACGACGCCGCCCGCTCCCCGGCCTGCGCGTCCCGGGTTCGGGAGCGGCCGCGGTCGCTGATGCGTGTCCTGGCCATCCGGTAGACCTGGAAGCATCAGCGGGACAGGTCGTGCTGGCAGAAAGAACACGTGGGCGGTTCCCCGGCCACGGCGCAGCACGCACCGCTCCCGCCCGGCATGCAGGAGGAGCCATGAGCACTCTCACGGACCGCGCCAGGGACATCGCCACCCGGGCGCACCGGGGCCAGACGGACAAGAGCGGCGCGGACTACATCGACCACCCACGCCGCGTCGCGCAGCGGGTGCGCCACTACGCGACTGCGGACCAGCAGGACGCCGCACAGGTGGTGGCGTGGCTGCACGACGTCGTGGAGGACACCGGGGTGACCCTCGACGACCTCCGCAAGAACTTCACCGAGGACACCGTCGCTGGAGTGGACGCCATGACCCGGCGGCCGGGTGAGGACGGCGAAGACTACTACCGGCGGGTGGCCGCCCACCCCCTGGCGCGCGCCGTCAAGCAGGCGGACCTGGACGACAACACGGACCCCGCCCGCATGGCCCTGCTGGACGAGGACACCCGCGCCCGCCTGGCGCGCAAGTACGCCCACGCCCGGGAGGTGCTCGCCGCCGGGTGAGTCCGGCGGGCGAACCTTGGCGCGTTGGTCTGTTCGGCCATCGGTCCGCCGCCGAACACGCAGCACACCCGGTCCCCCGCAGAGCTCCGGCCGGGCGGCCGCTCAGTGCCGCGGGCCGCCACTGTCGGAACCCCGGCCCATAATGAACCCCATGCACATCGTGGTGGCCGCCGCCGAGCCCGGGACCTGGGTCCTGCAGGTGGTCTCCGCCAACGGCGAGCGCGCGGGGCAGGAGCTCACGGTGGCGGACGCGGAACTGCCCGGCGTCGTCGCCCAGCGGGAGGAGGCGGCCGCCCGCGCGGGCGTCCAGCCCCCGGTGTGGACCTGGCAGGACACCTCCGTGCCCGCCGCGCTGCTGTGCGCCGCGGGGGTGTGGGTCACGCGGTGCCGGGACCTGGGACTGTGCGCCATGATCCTGGCCACGGCCTCCACCGCCCCGGGATCGGGCGCGCCCGACGACGCCGGGGAACCCCGTCCCCTCGCCTACCGTCCCGTGCTCGAACCGGCGGACCCGCGGCACGTCCCCGGACCCCGATCGCCGTCCCCCGCGAGCAACCAGGGCTCGCTGTTCGCCGTGGCGGAGGAGCACGGACCGGGCGTCGCGGAGCTGATCGCCGAACTTGCGGCCCAGACCAGCGCGTGCGCCACGGCCCGGAACCCGCAGCGTCTCGAACGGCTGCTGAGCCTCGAGTCCCAGGGGGCGCTCGTGGCCGCGGACATGCGCCACCGGGGCATCCCGTGGAACCCTGCGGTGCACCAGCAGATCCTGGAGGACATGCTCGGCCCGCGTCCGGCAGGTGAGGAGCGCCCCGCCCGGATGCAGGAGCTCGCACAGGAGGTCCGCACCGCACTGGCCGCGCCCGCCCTGAACCCGGACTCGCCCGTGGAGCTGCTCAAGGCCCTGCGCAACGCCGGGGTGGACGTGGACACCACCCGCGCGTTCAAGCTCCAGGAGTGGACGCTCGTCAACGGTCAGCCGCAGGAGCAGCGCGTGGCCACGGTGACGCCGGTGCTCGAGTACAAGAAGCTCTCCCGCGTCTTCTCCGCCACCGGGTGGCACTGGCTGGACACCTGGGTCCACGAGGGCCGCTTCCACCCCGAGTACGTGGTGGGCGGCGTCGTCACCGGCCGGTGGGCGGCGCGCGGCGGGGGTGCCCTGCAGATCCCCAAGTACATCCGGGACGCGGTGCGCGCGGACCCCGGTCACGCGCTCGTCGTCGCGGACGCCGCCCAGCTGGAGCCGCGCGTGCTCGCCATCCTCGCTCGCGACGACGCCCTGGCCGAGGCCTCGCGCGGCCGCGACCTCTACACCGCCATCGCGGAGCAGGGCCAGGCCCGCGGTTCCGAGCTCACGGAGCGCTCCCACGCGAAGCTCGCGCTGCTGGGGGCCATGTACGGCGCGACGTCCGGGGCGGGCGGCCGGTTCATGCCACAGCTGACCCGCATGTTCCCGCGGGCCGTGGGCTACGTGGAGCACGCGGCGCGCGTGGGCGAGCTCGGCCACCAGGTGTGCACCTACCTGGGCCGCTGGTCCCCCGCGCCGGGCCCGGAGTGGTTCGAGGTGCAGCGCGCCACGGACACGCAGGCCGGCGAGCGCCGCGCCGCGCAGGCGTCCCGCAGCCACGGCCGGTTCTCCCGCAACTTCGTGGTCCAGGGCTCGGCGGCGGAGTGGGCGCTCGCGTGGCTCGGCCACATCCGTCAGGGCCTGCACAGCGCGGACGTGGACGCGGAGCTCGTGTTCTTCCTCCACGACGAGGTCATGGTGCACTGCGCCGAGCAGCACGCGGACCGGGTGCAGCAGATCGTGGAGCACGCCGCGGGGCAGGCGGTGCACACGGTGTTCGGCACGGTACCGGTGGAGGTCCCGGTGGCCACGACCGTGGTGACGTCCTACGCGGACGCGAAGTAGAGGCGCTGCCTCACCCACCCGACGGAGAGGCCACCCGGATGCGGCCTCCGCGACCGGGCCACCACATGCGACAAGCTCACGCCGCCCGGCCTGGCTCTACGTCTTCGGCCCCATCCCCGGCGCCGGCCGCTTCACCGAGCGGTCCCACTCCACGGACCACCCGAGCCACTCGAGCACGCGGTCCAGCACCACGCCGGTGAAGCCCCACACGGTCACGGTCTCGGGGGCCCCGGCCACGGAGACGTCGAACGCCGGGGACTTGTAGGTCTGGTTCCCCCGGGTCACGGTCGCGTAGTAGCGGTGGGCGGGATTGATGAGATCCAGCACGGGCACACGGAACACCAGGGAGGACTCGGCATGGTCCACCACGTCCACGGGTGACTGGCTGCGCCACCACCCGATCACGGGGGTCACCAGATGGTTGCTCACGGGCAGCGGCACCTCGTGCAGTGCTCCGAGCACCTCCACGCCGTCCGGGTCCACACCGGTCTCCTCGTGGGCCTCGCGCAGCGCCGCGCGCACGTGCGGGGCGCTCACGGTTCCACCGGGGGTCTCCAGGGTGGTTCCGGGTTCGCCGTCGGGTGGGTCGAGGCGCCCGCCAGGGAAGGCCACCTGACCGGGATGCGCCCGCAGGGTGGAGGCACGCTGCACCAGCAGCACGTCCAGGTCCCGCCCGGGGCCCTCCGCGTGCTCGGCGTAGGCGGAGGGCACGCTGTCCAGCGCGCCGAAAAGGATGAGCACCGCCGAGTGCCGGAAGTTCTCGTTCAGCTGCCCGATCCGCCACGGCTCGCGGTCGTGCATGACCACGGAGTCGCCGTGGCGCGCGAGCTCCACGAGCTGCTCGCGCGGGCCCGCGGGCATCGCTGAAGAAGTGGTCATCGTCCGTCCTTTCACGCGCTGAGCGTGTGTCCCTCGGCGCGCAGCTGCCGCCGGGTGCGTCCCGCCATGAACCCGGCCAGCAGGTCCTCGCGGCCGGGTTTCAGTTCGTAGCCGAGCAGCTGGCGCGCCGCCTCCGGGTCCGTGGGGCCCTCGCCGTAGGAGGGGCACAGGTCTGCCACCGGGCACACCCCGCACGCGGGCCGGCGGGAGTGGCAGATCCGCCGTCCGTGGTAGATCAGCTCGTGGGACAGCTCGGTCCACAGCGCGGGCGGGAACAGCGCCGCCACGTCCGCCTCGACCTTCACCGGATCGTCCTGGACGGTCCACCCCAGCCTGCGCGCGAGCCGCCCGAAGTGGGTGTCCACGGTGATCCCGGGCACCCCGAACGCGTTGCCGAGCACCACGTTCGCGGTCTTGCGCCCCACGCCGGGCAGGGTCACGAGCTGCGCGAGCGTGCCGGGCACGGCGCCGTCGTACTCGTCCACGACGCGCGCGGCCAGGGCCTGGATCGAGCGCGCCTTGGAACGGTAGAAGCCGAGGGAGCGCACCATTTCCTGGACGTCCTCGGCGGGCGCCTCGGCCAGCTCGCGCGGGCCGGGGTACGCCGCGAACAGCCCCGGGGTGACCGCGTTGACGCGGATGTCGGTGGTCTGCGCGGACAGGACCGTGGCCACGAGCAGCTGCCAGGCGTCGTCGAAGTCCAGCTCCGCCACGGCGTAGGGGTACGTCTGCGCGAGGATCCGCTGGATGCGCCGCGCGCGCCGCGTCCTGGACAAGGCAGTCTCACTCCCGGCACGACGACGCCGCGCGGCCGCCTGCTCCGCCTGCCGCGCCGGGACGAAGCGCACGTGCTCGGCTGCGGCGGGGGTCTCCATGCCCTCGATCATGGTGCGCCCCGTCACGGGGGTCAAACCCGCCCTGGCGCCGCAGAACCGGGCCGACATGCGCCCGCACACGATGGAGGGCGCCCGCGAGGTTCCACTAGGCTGAGCGGGAGAATGTGAACTGCACCACGCGTCCGCGCAAGCGGCGCGTACCGGCCCCAGTGAAGGAGCACCATGACCCCGGATCCCGCAGCCCAGCCGAAGACCTTCGCCCCGAGCGAGGAGTTCGCCGCCCAGGCCAACGCCACCGCGGAGCTGTACACGCAGGCCGAGGAGCAGGGCGAGGAGTTCTGGGCGAACCAGGCCCGTGACCTGCTCACGTGGTCCACCCCGTTCACCGAGGTGCTGGACTGGTCCAACCCGCCGTTCGTCAAGTGGTTCCAGGACGGCACCCTCAACGCCGCGTACAACGCCGTGGACCGCCACGTGGAGGCCGGCAACGGGGACCGCGTGGCCCTGTACTTCGAGGGCGAGCCCGGGGACAGCGCGTCCTACACGTACGCGCAGCTCAAGGACGAGGTCTCCAAGGCGGCGAACGCCTTCGAGGCGCTCGGCGTGGGCAAGGGCGACCGCGTGGCCGTGTACCTGCCCATGATCCCGGAGGCCGTGATCACCATGCTCGCGTGCGCGCGCATCGGTGCGATCCATTCGGTGGTCTTCGGCGGCTTCTCCGCGGACGCCCTGCGCTCGCGCATCGAGGACGGCGAGGCCAAGCTCGTGGTCACCGCGGACGGCTCCTACCGCCGCGGCAAGCCCACCACGCTGAAGCCCGCCGTGGACGCCGCCCTGGAGAAGGGCGGGGACACCGTGCAGCACGTGGTGGTGGTCAAGCGCAACGGCGAGGACGTCGCGTTCCAGGACGGCCGCGACGTGTGGTGGCACGAGATCACCGAGAACGCCTCCACCGAGCACACGCCCTCGGAGCAGAACGCCGAGGACCCGCTGTTCATCCTCTACACCTCCGGCACCACCGGCAAGCCCAAGGGCATCCTGCACACCACCGGCGGCTACCTGACCCAGGCGGCGTTCACCCACAAGAACGTGTTCGACCTCAAGCCGGAGACGGACGTCTACTGGTGCACCGCGGACGTCGGGTGGGTCACGGGCCACACCTACATCACCTACGCGCCGCTCGTGAACGGCGCCACCCAGGTGATCTACGAGGGCACCCCGGACTCCCCGCACCGCGGCCGGTTCTGGGAGATCGTGCAGAAGTACGGCGTGAGCATCCTCTACACGTCCCCCACCGCCATCCGCACCATGATGAAGTGGGGCGAGGAGATCCCCGCCGAGTGGGACCTCAGCTCCCTGCGCCTGCTGGGCACCGTGGGCGAGGCCATCAACCCCGAGGCATGGACCTGGTTCCGCAGGGTCATCGGCCAGGACCGCTGCCCCATCGTGGACACGTGGTGGCAGACCGAGACCGGCGCCATGATGATCTCCCCGCTGCCCGGCGTCACGGCCACCAAGCCGGGCTCCGCACAGGTGCCGCTGCCGGGCATCGCCGTGGACGTGGTCGACGACGCCGGCACCTCCCTCCCCAACGAGACGGACGGCTTCCTGGTGGTCCGCAAGCCGTGGCCGTCCATGCTGCGCACCATCTGGGGTGACGACGAGCGCTTCGTGAACACCTACTGGGGCCAGTTCGGGGACAAGTACTTCGCCGGTGACGGCGCCAAGCGGGACGCGGACGGGGACGTGTGGATCCTGGGCCGCGTGGACGACGTCATGAACGTCTCCGGCCACCGCCTGTCCACCCCCGAGATCGAGTCCGCGCTGGTCTCCCACCCCTCCGTGGCGGAGGCCGCCGTGGTGGGCGCCGCGGACGAGACCACGGGCCAGGCGGTCTTCGCGTTCGTGATCCTCTCGGACCAGGCCACCGCCGAGAACCGGGACGCCGCCGAGCTCGCCGAGGAGATCCGCGCGCACGTGGGCCGGGAGATCTCCCCGATCGCCAAGCCCAAGAAGGTGCTGATCGTCCCCGAGCTGCCCAAGACGCGCTCCGGCAAGATCATGCGCCGCCTGCTCAAGGACGTCGCCGAGGACCGCCCCGTGGGGGACGTCTCCACGCTCGCGGACCAGACGGTCATGCAGCAGATCGTGGACTCGCTCGGCACCAAGTAGCCCACCTGCACGCTCCGTTCACGACGCCGCCGCGGCGCCTTCCCCACGGGAGGCACCGCGGCGGCGTCGTCCGTGGCGAGTGCCCCGCGACGGGGACCGTCAGACGCCCGGGCGGCACCCAGCAGAGCAACGGCCCGGGCGGCGCCCGCCGGAGGAACGACCCGCGCGATCTGCCCGGGAGACCCGGGAGGGCCACCGCGGCGTCGTGCGTCCGCGGCACAGTGGGCGGGACCGATGCGCTTGAATGGGGGCATGAGCGAGCTGCCGATCCACGTCCTCAACGGCCCGAACCTGAACACGCTGGGCACGCGCAAGCCCGAGATCTACGGGCACACCACCCTGGCGGACGTCGAGGCCGACGTGCGCGCCAGGGCGCAGAGCTACGGGCTGGAGGTCGTGTTCGAGCAGTCCAACTGGGAGGGCCAGCTCGTGGACTGGATCCAGCGCGCGCGCACCGAGGCGTGCGGGATCGTGATCAACCCCGCCGCCCTGACCCACTACTCCGTGGCCATCCACGACGCGCTGGAGATGTGCGAGATGCCGGTCGTGGAGGTGCACATCTCCAACGTGCACCGCCGGGAGGCGTTCCGCCACACGTCCTTCGTCTCGCCGCGGGCCACCGCGGTGATCGCCGGGGCCGGGGTGCTGGGCTACGAACTGGCCGTGGACGTGGTGGCCCGGAACCTCGGCCTGGGCTGAGCGCACCGCACCTCAAGGCGGCGCAGCCGCAGCGGCACCGACGCGCCGCTGCCCGGACGGGCCGTCCCGCAACTGCACCGGACACCCACGCCCCCGTTACGCACGGCCCACTCAGCCACGGCTCGGGCAGGAGCGGCCCGGGCAGGAGCGTCGCGCCAGGGATCAGGGCACCACGCACTCGCCCGTGGCCACGGACTCCGTGGAGTCCCCTGCCGCGGTGAGCACCTCGCGGACCCGGTCCACGGGAATGGCGTAGCCCACCTGGTCCTGCACGGCCTTGGCGAAGACCACGCCCACCACGTGGCCGTCCGCGTCGAGCAGCGGCCCGCCCGAGTTGCCCTGCTCCACCTTGCCCGCGATCTGGATGATGCTGCGGGTCTGTGTCTCCCCCGTGGTGACGTTCTGCACGGGGGCCACGGCCTGGCCCTGCACGGTGGCCGCCCGCAGGGTGTAGGGCCCGCCCAGGGGGTAGCCCGCGAAGGACACGGCCTCGCCCTGGCTCACGGTCTCGTCCATGCTCAGCGGGGCCTCGGGCAGGTCCGGGACGCGCAGCACGGCGAGGTCCGAGGCGGCGTCGTACTGCACGGTACGGGCGGGGTAGGCGCGGCCGTCCCGGGTCTCGACCACGGGCTGGTCCACGCCCGCCACCACGTGAGCGTTGGTGACCACGGTGCCGGGCTGGACCACGAAGCCGGAGCCCGTCTGGTTCTGGGCGCACTTGGCGGCCGTGCCGTAGACCTGCACCACGGACTGCCCGGCGTCCGCGACGGTCTGCGAGTCCGGGGTGTCCTTCGGATCGGGGGCGGCCTGCGTGGGGAACAGCAGCTCGTCCAGCTGCCGGATGCCCTGCGCACCGCTGATCGCGTTGCGGGTCTGGGTCATGGCGTGGCGCACCGGATCCGGGGTCATGCGCTCGATCCCGCGCAGCACCTGGGAGGACGCCACTTGCTGGGAGAGCCCCGGCAGACCCATCTGCCCCACCAGGGAGCCCAGCAGGGACATCACCAGGCCGGCCACCACCACGTTGAGCACCGCACCGCCGAGCCGGTCCAGCAGACCCACCCCGGACTTCTCCAGCAGCTCGGACAGGGCCCTGCCCAGCACGGTGCCCAGGTACTCGCCGAGGGCCAGCAGCGCCAGGACCGTGAGCAGCACGGTGGGGATCTGCCACTGGGTGTCCACGTACGCGGCCACCACGGGACTTGCCCAGAAGGCCAGCACAGCGCCCAGCAGCAGGCCCACCAGGGCCGCGAACGAGCGGAAGAAGCCTCGGCGGAACCCGGCCACCAGGTACGCCAGCAGGACGACGATCAGCACGGCGTCCAGGAGGTTCAGGGCCAGGGTCATCAACGGTCCTCGGGAAGTTGAGGGGTCACGCGGGGATCCACCGCGTGTGGGCACGAGCATACGGTGGGTGCCCGGGCGCCACACGAATCCCGCGGCCGCACCCCGGATCACGGGCTCCCTCCGGGGAATTTCCTGGACGTCCACACGGAGCACCCACCCCCGGGTGGCCCTGAACCGTGTGAAACTCGTTACTATGTAACGTAATCATGCACGTGGCCCCACCGGGGCACACCCTTCTTCGTGAGGAGATCTACCTTGGATACCGACGTCCTGCGCCGCGCTCCGCTTTTCGCTTCCCTGGACGACGAGGCGTTCGCGGCTCTGACCAAGGAGATCACCGAGGTGGACCTCTCCCGCGGCGCCACCCTCTTCTACGAGGGCGATCCCGGGGACCAGCTCTACTTCATCGTCTCCGGCAAGATGAAGCTCGGGCGCACCGCGAGCGACGGCCGTGAAAACCTCGTGGCCGTCATGGGCCCGGGCGAGATCTTCGGTGAGATGGCGCTGTTCGACCCCAGCCCGCGTTCCACCTCCGCGACCGCGGTGTCCGAGACGCGCCTGGCCGGGCTCAAGCACGAGAACCTGCGCAAGGTCATCCAGCACTCCCCCGAGGTCTCCGCCCAGCTGCTCCAGGCCCTTGCCCGCCGGCTGCGCCGCACCAACGAGAACCTCGCGGACCTCGTGTTCTCGGACGTCCCCGGCCGCGTCGCCAAGGCCCTGCTGGACCTCGCGGACCGCTTCGGGCGCCCCGCCACGGACGGCATCCTGGTGGCCCACGAGCTCACCCAGGAGGAGCTGGCCCAGCTGGTGGGCGCCTCCCGCGAGACCGTCAACAAGGCCCTCGCCGAGTTCGTTCAGCGCGGCTGGATCCGCCTCGAGGCGCGCGCCGTGGTCATCCTGGACCTGCAGCGCCTCAAGCAGCGCTCGCGCTGACCCCCGTCACAGCATTCACGACGACGCCCACGGCACCTGCCGCGGGCGTCGTCGCGTTGTGCACGCGCTCACCGTGGCGTGCGTCGCGTACCGGCCCGGGCGGCGTCGTCCGGCGGTGGGGTGTGCGGCTGCTCGCGGTGGGGTGTGCGGGTGTCCGCCTTGAGCACACCCGCAGCGGCGGATCCCAGCGGGGCGGGTGCGAGGTCCGGTGTCAGCCGTCGAGCACGAGGACGGGTTCGCCGTCGCGCAGGTCCAACCGGGGGCTGCGCACCCGCAGGTCCCGGCGCGCCGCGAGGAACGCCACCGCGGAGGACGCCTCGGCCACCGCCTCCACGGCGCACTGCACCCCGGGAGTGGTGAGCTCGTGGAACTCGAAGTGCCTCGGATCGTCCGTGAGCGCGGAGTCCTCGGCCTGCTGCCGGAACAGCTCGGGAACCGGCGTGGACCACGGGTCCTCCAGCAGCGTGCGGGCATCCACCCACCCGAGCCACGCGCGCCCGCGCTGGGTGGCCAGCGGACTGTGGCGCTGACCCACGGGCACCGCCGCCGCGAAGAACTGCAGGTCCACCCGCTGGTGCACGAAGTCCGAGGTCACCCAGTGGGACAGCGGGCGCAGGCACTCGCTGTGGAACGCCATGCTGCGCTTGGCCAACAGGTCCGCGAAGGAGATGTCCTCCGTGGCCAGCAGCTCCCGCGAGCGCATCCAGTCCACGCCCTCCACGGTGTCCGCGACCCCGTACATGGGGGTCCCGGCGAAGAGGATCCCGGTCTCCACGAACGTTTTGCGCGCGGCGGCGACCACGCGGCGTCGTGAGAGACCAATGTCCTCCGAGAGCAGCCGGTGCGCCCACTCGGCGGGGGACGGCCCGCACCAGCTCAGGGGCTCGTCGTCGCTGGTCTCGGTGATGCCGCCGGGGAACGAGAGCGTACCCATGGACTGGCGCCCGGGGCGGTGGAGCATGAGGGTCTCGACCCCGTGCTCGCCGTCACGCACGAACACCGTGGCCGCACCGTGGCGCGGCGCGGACCCGTGCATGCCGAGCCCGCGCTCGAGCCACGCACGGGCCGCCTTGGAGTACACGCGGGGCACCGCGAAGATGCGCTCGCTCCCGCGGGGGGCGTCCATGCTCAGCCGAACTCGACGATCAGCTCGACCTCCACCGGGGAGTTCAGGGGCAGGACGCTCACGCCCACCGCGGAGCGCGCGTGCACGCCCGCGGCCCCGAACACCCGACCCAGCAGGGTGGAGGCACCGTCCACCACGGCGGGCTGGCCGTGGAAGTCCGGTGCGCTGGCCACGAAGCCGGTGACCTTCACGATGCGGCGGATCCGGTCGAGGTCCTCGATCTGGGACTTCACGGCGGCAATCGCATTGAGCGCGCAGCGCTCCGCGAGCTCGGCGGCCCGCTCCGGGGACACGGTGCCGGCGGCGCCGGAGTCGCTGACCACGCCGGTCTCCGGCAGGGCCCCGGACACGAGCGGCAGCTGCCCGGCGGTGTACACGTACGTGCCGCTCACCACGGCCGGTGCATAGGCCGCCAGGGGCTTGGCCACCTCCGGCAGCTCGAGCCCCAGCTGCGCCAGGCGCTCCTCGAACTTCTCACTCATGGTTCGACCTTCCCGCCGCTCAGGGCTTGGGGCGCTTGAAGTAGGCGATCGGGTTGTTCTGGACGGGCGCGTTCATGTTCCCGGCCGGCGTGTCCGCGGCCTGGGTGCCCGGCAGGACGGTCACGAGCTCCCAGCCGTCCTCCCCCCAGTTGTCGAGGATCTGCTTGGTGGCGTGGATCATGAGCGGAACGGTTGCATATTCCCAAGTGGTCATGGCCTCCACACTACTTGCCGCGACACTGTCAGGCGCGTGCGCGCACCCCGGGAGAACACAGTGTGACCCCTCCCGCGCCCGCCCGGTCCACCCCGCCCCGGCTTGTACACTGGCGCAATGGCATCACGCAACAACTCGGGCTCCGAGCCCACGTCGGTCCTGGGCAACGTCGTCGCGTTCATCGCCGTCGCCGTGGTCACCGGAGTGGTGGCGGCCGGACTCCTGGTACCCCCCGCCGCGGCCGCCGGGCTGGCCGCCAACGCGTCCGTGGGCTGGTTCAAGTCCCTGCCCGCGGACATGGAGTCCGGACCCGTCTCGGAGGCCTCCACCGTGGTGGCCAAGGATGGCACCGAGATGGCCAAGTTCTTCGCGCAGAACCGTGATCCCGTGCCGCTGGACCAGATCTCCCCGAACATGCGCAACGCGCTGCTGTCCATCGAGGACCGCGACTTCTACGACCACGGCGGCGTGGACCCGTGGGGCATCGTGCGCGCCATGGGCAACAACCTGCTACGCCCCAGCACCCGCCAGGGTGCCTCCACCATCACGCAGCAGTACGTCAACAACCTGATCATCGACCAGCAGGTCCGGGCCGGTGAGCAGGCCAGCACCATCGGTGCCGACAAGGGCGTGGTGGACAAGATCAAGGAGATCAAGCTCGCCCTGTCCATGGAGCAGGAGAAGTCCAAGGACGAGATCCTGGAGGGCTACCTCAACATCGTGCTCTTCGGCGGCTCCAACTACGGCGTGGAGGCCGCGTCCCAGTACTTCTGGGGCATCCCGGCGTCCAAGCTGAGCATCGCCCAGTCCGCCACGCTCGCGGGCATGGTGCAGTCCCCCAACTACTACAACCCCGAGGTCAACCCCGAGGCGTCCACGCAGCGGCGCAACGTGGTGCTCGACACCATGGTCCAGACCGGGTCCATCACGCAGCAGCAGGCGGAGCAGGCGGCCAAGGAGCCCATGAAGCTGGACATCCACCACACCAACTCGGGGTGCTCCGCGGCCAAGACGGCCCCGTACTTCTGCGACTACGTGGAGAACGAGGTCATGCAGTCGGACTCGTTCGGCACCACCCCGGAGGAGCGGCTGGCCACGCTGCAGCGCGGTGGCCTGACCATCCGCACCACCCTGGACCCCAAGGCCCAGAAGGCGGCGGACACCCAGGTCAACGCCACGCAGCCCAAGGACAACAACCCGGACAGCGTCTCCACGTCCCTGATCTCCCTGGAGCCGGGCAACGGGCACATCGTGTCCATGGCGCAGAACACCAACTACTCCGCCGCGGAGGGCATGTCCAACACCACGTACAACTTCAACGTGGACACCTCCATGGGCGGGGCCGGCGGCTTCCAGGTGGGCTCCACGTTCAAGCCGTTCACCCTGGCCCAGTGGATCAACTCGGGCAAGGGCGTGAAGGCCAGCATCGACGCCCGCAGGCTGAGCTACCCCGCGGACTACCAGTGGAAGGCCTCGTGCCTGCCCAACGGGTACAAGATCGAGCCCGGCACGGACGGCAACGGCCTCTCGTTCCAGAACGCCACCGAGGGCTACAACAAGGTGATGGACGTGGACTACGGCATCTACAACTCCATCAACTCCGCCCTGTACGCCATGGCCGCGGACCTGGACCTGTGCCAGATCGGCGAGATCACCAAGGCGCTGGGCATCCACGACGGCAAGACCGGCGACCCCGTGGACACCACGGTGCTGTCCTCGCTGCTGGGTGGTTCCGCGGACATCTCCCCCATGACCATGGCCCGCGCGTTCTCCGCGTTCGCCAACGACGGCATGATGTGCGAGCCGCGCTCCATCACCAGGGTCACGGACCGTTCCGGCAAGAACTACTCGGTGCCCGGTGACAAGTGCCAGCAGGTCATCAAGAAGGAGGTCGCGCAGGGCGTGAACTACGTCCTGGAGCAGGTGATCGTGAAGGGCTCCGCGTACCAGCGGGGCATCGGACTGCCCAACGCCTCCGCCGCCAAGACGGGCACTACCGACAACTCCACCCAGACCTGGATGCTCGGCTACACCAAGGGCCTGTCCACGGCCTCGTGGGTGGGCAACTACCAGTCCGGCTCCCGCTCGCTGAACGGGCTGAACATCGGTGGCAAGCGCGGCGGCTCCGGCACCGAGTGGGTGGACGGCGCCACGTACGCGGGCAGCCAGTGGCAGAACTACATGAAGGAGATCGCGCCAAACTACAGCACGGCGCCGTTCTCCGACCCGCCCTCGAACGTGCTGTCCACCCGCAAGTGACGGCGCCCTCCCCCGGCACCGGCCCCGCCCCGGTCGCGCGCACCCTCGCCGCGACCGGGGCGGGGCTCTTCGCCGCCGGCGCGGCCACCGTGGCCTGGGCCACGCTCGGGGAGCGCCGCCGGTTCCAGCTGCGCCAGGAGACCGTGCGGGTGCTGCCCGCCGGGTCCCGGCCGCTGCGCATCCTGCACCTCTCGGACCTGCACACGGTTCCGGGCCAGGAGGCCAAGAAGCGCTTCGTGCACTCGCTGGCCGCGCTGGAACCGGACCTGGTGGTGGACACCGGGGACAACCTCTCCCACCCGCACGCGGTGCCGTACCTGCTGGAGATCCTCGAGCCGCTTTTCCGCTTCCCGGGCGTCTACGTGCCGGGCTCCAACTGCTACTTCGCGCCGCAGCCCAAGAACCCCACGCGCTACCTGTGGCGCACCACCGCGGGCGAGAAGTCCTCGGGCGAGGCGCCCCGGCTGCCCACCGAGCAGATGCACCGCGCGTTCGAGTCCCACGGCTGGCAGGGCCTCGTCAACCGCTCGCTGCGCCGGGAGGTGGCCGGGACGGTCGTGGACTTCTCGGGCGTGGACGACCCGCACCTGAAGTACGACCGCCACCCCGGTTTCCCCGAGGGCCAGCCGACCCCGGCGGACGTCCGGATCGGGGTGGCCCACGCCCCGTACCTGCGCACCCTGGACCGCTTCGCCGCGGACCGGGCGGACATCGTCTTCGCGGGCCACACCCACGGCGGCCAGGTGTGCCTGCCCGGGGGCCGGGCCCTGGTCAGCAACTGCGACCTGGACCCCGCGATCTGCAAGGGACTCATCGACCACCGGGGCGTCCCGGTGAACATCTCCCAGGGCCTGGGCGAGTCCCGCTTCGCCCCGGTGCGGCTCTTCTGCCCACCACAGGCCGTTCTGGTCACACTCACGGACTAAAGTTCTTCCCATGGCACCGATCCGACTCCCCCTCCCCACGCGCCGGCCCGACGACGCCCCGGCTCCCCTCGACTCTCCGTTGGACCACGCGGTGGCGAGGATCGAGCGGGAGTGCGGCAGCGGCGTCGTCGTCACCGGGGAGCTGGAGCGGCGCGCCCTGGCCCACGACGCCTCCCACTACCTGATGCAGCCGCGCGCGGTGCTGCGCCCGCGAGACACGCACGAGGTGGGGCGGATCTTCGCCGCGGCCGCGGACACGGACGCTGGCCTGACCCTGCGCTCGGGCGGCACGTCCCTGTCGGGGCAGTCCGTCACGGACCAGATCCTCGTGGACGTCCGCCGCCACTTCAAGAGCGTGGAGGTCCTGGATCGGGGTGCCCGCGTGCGCGTGCAACCGGGGGTCACCGTGCGCCAGGTCAATGCGCGGCTGGCTCCGCACGGGCGGGCGCTGGGCCCGGATCCGGCCAGCGAGTCCGCGTGCACGCTGGGCGGAGTGGTGGCCGACAACTCCTCCGGGATGGCGTGCGGCACCGAGTTCAACACGTACCGCACCCTGGAGTCCATGGTGCTCGTGCTGCCCTCCGGCACGGTGCTGGACACCGCCGCCCCGGATGCTGGTGAGCAGCTGCGGGCCCGAGAGCCCGACCTGTTCGAGGGCCTGCTCCGGCTGCGGGACCGCGTGCGGGGCAATCCGGAGTCCGTACAGACCATCGAGCGGCTGTTCGCCATGAAGAACACCATGGGCTACGGGCTGAACTCGTTCCTGGACCACGAGGACCCCGTGGCCGTCCTGGAGCACCTCATGATCGGCTCGGAGGGCACCCTGGGGTTCGTGGCGAGCGCGACCCTGCGCACCGTGCCCGTGCGCCCGCACGTGGCCACCGGCCTGCTGGTGTTCCCCACCGTGGTGGCCGCCACGAGTGCCGTTCCGGAGCTGGTGGGCTCGCAGTGCGCCACCCTGGAGCTGATGGACGCCACGTCCCTGGCGGTCTCGCAGCGCACCGGACTCGCGCCGCCCGCGATCATGGACATCCCGGTGGGCCAGCAGGCCGCACTGCTCGTGGAGTACCAGCACGACACCGCGGCAGGTGTGCGGGAGCTGGCGGAGGCGGCGGCGTCCACCTTCGACGCGCTCGAGCTGGCCGGGCCGGTGGCCCTGACCACCGACCCCCGCGAGCGCGCGAGCCTGTGGACCGTGCGCAAGGGGCTCTACACCACCGTGGCGGGCAACCGGCCGCAGGGCACCAACGCGCTGCTCGAAGACGTGGTGGTGCCGGTGGACCAGCTGGGCGGCACGTGCGAGGAGCTCACCGGACTCTTCGACGCCCACGGCTACCGGGACTCGGTGATCTTCGGCCACGCCAAGGACGGCAACGTCCACTTCATGCTCAACGAGCAGTTCGACGATCCCGCCCAGCTGGAGCGCTACGAGCGCTTCACCGAGGAGATGGTGGATCTGGTGCTCGGCCGCGGTGGGTCCCTGAAGGCCGAGCACGGCACCGGGCGGATCATGGCCCCGTTCGTGCGGCGGCAGTACGGGGACGAGCTGTACTCGGTGATGGTGGAGCTGAAGGCCCTGATCGATCCCGGCAACCGCTTCAACCCCGGGGTGATCCTCACCGAGGACCCGCGCGCGTACCTGCGGGACCTCAAGACCGCCCCGCCCGTGGAGTCCGAGGTGGACCGCTGCGTGGAGTGCGGCTACTGCGAGCCGGTGTGCCCGTCCCAGGACCTCACCCTCACCCCGCGCCAGCGCATCGTGGGACGCCGGGAGATCGCCCAGGCTGAGGAACGCGGGGACACCGCCCTGGCCGCCCGGCTGCGCCGCGAGTACGACTACGCCGGGCTGCAGACGTGCGCCGTGGACGGCATGTGCGTCACGGCCTGCCCCGTGCACATCAACACGGGCGACCTGGTGCGGCGGCTGCGCGCGGAGAACCACTCCACGGTCGCGGACCTCGCGTGGGGAGCCGCCGCGCGCTCGTGGGCCGCGACCTCCGCCGGGGCGGCCTTCGCCCTCACCATGGCCTCGCACATGCCCGCGGTGCTTCCGGTCTCCGCCACCCGCGCGGCCCGCGCGGTGCTCGGCGCAGACACGGTCCCCCGCTACAACGCCACGCTCCCGGCGGGCGGCGGCACCCGCTCCCGGTTGACGACGCCGCCCGCGCACTCCCCTGCCGGGCAACCGGCCCGAGGGGCTGCGGGCGCCCCGGGCACGAGCGCCCAGGGCACGAGTGCCGCAGGAGCGAGGGCGGCGGCTCCCCGCGGTGACGCCGCGGCGTCGACCTCCGCCGAGCACCACCCCGTCCGGGCCGTGTTCTTCCCCGCGTGCATCGGGGCGATGTTCGGCACGGTCTCCGGTGAGGGCCCCTCGGCGTCCGAGGCGTTCCTGCGGCTGTGCGAGCGCGCCGGGGTGGCCGTGCGGATCCCGGAGGGCATCGACGCGGCCTGCTGCGGCACCCCGTGGAAGTCCAAGGGACTGCCCACCGGCTACGCCACGATGAGCGAGCGGACCCTCGGGATGCTCTGGGAGGCGTCCGAGCACGGGCGGCTGCCGGTCGTGTGCGATGCGGCGTCCTGCACGGAGGGGCTCGAGACCATGCGGGAGCTGGCCACGGAGCACCCCGTGTACCGTGACCTGCGCTTCGTGGACGCCGTGACGTTCACCGCCGAGCACGTGCTGCCCGGGCTGGACCGGGGAGCACCCCTGGAGACCCTGGCCGTGCACCCCACGTGCTCGTCCGTGCACCTGGGCGCCACCGAGGACCTGCTGCGCGTGGCCCACGCGTGCGCCGGGGAGGTCACCGTGCCCGTGGACTGGGGCTGCTGCGGCTACGCGGGGGACCGCGGGATGCTGCACCCGGAGCTCACGGCGTCCGCCACCCGGCGCGAGGCCGCGGAGGTCGTTGCCGGAGATTTCGATGCGTATGCATCGTTGAATCGGACGTGCGAGCAGGCCCTCACGGAGGCCACGGGCCGGCCCTACGAGCACGTGCTGCAGGTCCTGGAGCGGGTCACCCGCTGAGCGCGTGCGCCACCTGACGCCGGCGGTGGGCTCAGCGCGGACCCACCGCCGGCGACGGCCGGACAGGCCACCGCGCCACGCGCGGGCAAGCAGCGCCGGACGTCTGTCTCGTCAACAGAGGGTCGTCGGCACAGCACCACGCGCGAGCGGCCGACGCACCGGAACGGACGACAGGGCCGGGGCAGCGCCCGAACCGGGGCGGGCGCGCCTCAGCCCTGCGGCGTCGTCGTACCCGGATCCGGAACGCCGCGTGCCGCGGCGCGTGCCACCGGGACCGCGGAGGCCGCGCACACCAGCACGCCGAAAAGCAGGCACCACACGAAGCCCGTGGTGGGCTCCACCCCGGCCCAGCGCGCCACGGCCGGGGCCACCAGGGACAGCACGAACGGCACCGCGAAACCCGTGTAGGTGAGGGTGTAGAACACCCCGATCAGCGCCCCGAGCTCGTGCGGGCGGGCCATGAGCTCCACCTCGCGCAGCCCGGCAACCATCATGAACCCGTAGCTCACGCCCAGCATCACGGCTGTGGGGAACGCGAGCCAGCTCAGGTGCCACGTGACGGTCAGGGCCCCGAGGACCAGGCCCGCGCTCGCGGCACCGAGCCCCGTGACGGACAGGGGGAGCCACCCGCTGCGCGCGAGCCGGGCCGCGAGGGGCTGCACGAGCACCCCGGTGAACATCACCGTGGCGGCCACCGCGCCGAGGTAGGCCACGGGGAAGCGCACCGTGGTGAGCAGGAAGGACGGGATGCTCGCGAACGCGATCGTGGCCGTGCCGAACACCCACGGCGCCCACGCGGCCACCACCCAGAAGAACCGGCCCGTGCGCGCCACGGCGGGCACGAGCGGCCGGGACGGGCGCGGGCCGCTCGCGGGCGGCTGGGTCTCGGGCACGCGCCACACCAGCACCGCAGCGCAACCCGCGAGCAGCACGTGCAGCAGGAACGGCGTGACCTGCGGTGCGGGCAGGAACTGGGCGAGCAGTCCGGCGGCGAGCGGGCCCCCGCCGAATCCCGCGGAGAGCACCACGGTGGCGCGTCGGGGTCCGGAGCCGGGGCGGTCCGTGCTGAGCTGCTTGACCCACGCGGAGCCCGAGGCCATGGCCATGCCCACCCCGAAGCCCATGACCCAGCGGCCCGCGTACAGCAGCCAGTCCGAGGTGTGGGACGCCGCGGCGAGCACCAGGGAGGCCGCGATCACCACGGCGAGCGCCGGGCGCATCACGGCGCGCCGCCCCCGGTGGTCGGACACCGGCCCGAACACGAGCAGCGCGGGCACCAGCCCGGCGGCGTAGATCCCCAGCATCCCGGTCACGAAGGACTCGCTGAGCCCGTCCTGCGAGCGGTAGACCTCGAGCATGGGGGCGAACAGGTTGGCCCCGAACCCCACGGTGAACATGGCCGCGCCCACCCGCCACCACGTGCGCGGGGCGGCGGCCGTCACGGCGGGATTCTCCATATGGGCGAGCGTACCGGTGCCCGCCCCGGTGATTTCGCATTCCCCGGAGCCTGACGCTATGCTGAAGCAGTTGTTCGCGGGTCCGCCCGTGCAACTTCCGGGATGTGGCGCAGCTTGGTAGCGCGCGTCGTTCGGGACGACGAGGTCGCAGGTTCAAATCCTGTCATCCCGACCGAAATCCCCTTGCTCCTCCGCAACCGGAGCAAGGGGATTTTTTTCATGCCCGCCCCGGGCGTCGGGGCTCCGTGGTGGAATCGTGGCATGACCTCCGCACCCCGCTCCCGCCCGTTCGCCCAGGTGGACGTCTTCTCCGCCGAGCCCTGCCGGGGCAACCCCGTGGCCGTGGTCCTGGACGGCACGGGCCTCTCGGAAGAGCAGATGGCACGGTTCGCCGCCTGGACCAACCTCTCCGAGACCACGTTCGTGCTGCCGCCCACCGACCCCGCGGCCGACTACCGGCTGCGCATCTTCACCCCGGACCGCGAACTGCCCTTCGCCGGGCACCCCACCCTGGGTTCGGCCCGCGCGTGGCTCGCGGCGGGCCACGCCCCGCGCGCCCCCGGCACGGTGGTCCAGGAGTGCGCGGCGGGTCTCGTCCGCATCCACGTCCCGTCCCCGGACGACGACGCCGCCGCGCTGCGTTTCGAGGCCCCACCCATCCTCCGCTCGGGCGGGCTGGACCCCGGGGACCTGCGGGCGGTCACCGTGGCGCTCGGGCTGGCCGAGGGGCAGGTGCGCGACCACCAGTGGGTGGACAACGGCCCCGGGTGGGCCGCGCTGCTGCTCGCCTCCGCCGAGGACGTTCTGGGCGTCGAGCCCGACTACGCCGCGCTCGGGGACCGGAAGGTGGGCGTGGTGGGCCCGGCGCCGGACGGGGCCGGGCACCGCTTCGAGGTGCGGGCCTTCGTGCCCGGGGCCCGCGGCTACGAGGACCCCGTGACGGGCAGCCTCAACGCGGCCCTCGCGCAGTGGCTGATCCGCACCGGGCGTGCACCCGGCGAGTACACGGCACGGCAGGGCACCCGCGTGGGCCGGCACGGACTCGTGCACGTGATCTCGGACCGGCAGGGCGCCGTGCTGGTGGGCGGCGAGTGCGCGGTGCGCATCACCGGGAGCGTGGAGCTGTGAGCGCACGGCTGCACGTGGTCTTCGACGGCCGGTGCGGTTTCTGCACCCGCGCCGTGGGCTGGGTGCGGCGCCTGGACCGGCACGGGCGGGTCGAGCTGCACGCGTGGCAGCAGCCGGACGTGCCGGAACGGTTTGGCCTGACCCCGCAGGAGTGCGACGCCTCGGTGTGGGCGGTGCCCCAGGCCGGGGAGAGCACCGTGATCGCCGCGCAGCGCCCCCGCGGGGGCGGAGCCTCGGGCAGTGCCTGCGACGGTCCGCAGCCTGGAGCTGCGCCGCCGGACGCTCCGGAGTCCGGATCCGGTGACCTCGGGTCGGGGCGCGGAGGCCCGCAGGCCACGAGGAGGCACGCGGTGAGCGGCGCCCGAGCAGTCGCGGCGATCCTCGACACCGCCCTGGGCACACGCTGCTTCGGCGCGTTCCACGGCCTGCCACTGGTGGGCCGCACCCAGGAGGCCGTCTACCGCTGGGTGGCCACCCACCGGGGCCGCTTCCCGGGGGTCACCCCGTGGTGCGAGGAGCACCCAGGGCAGTGCGCCGGGGATGCCTGACCTCCGGTTCTGCCCCGCCTCGCGCACAGCCCCCGCACCAGCTTCCCCGCCGGAGACGCCGGGAGGGACCACCCCGGACGACAACGCGTTGCGTCGCCGCCCGGGTCAGGCGGGCAGCGCGCTGCGCAGCTCCCGCGCGGCGGCGGTGACGTCCCGCGCCTCGGTGACGGCGCGGACCACCACGATGCGCGTGGCACCGGTGCCGAGCACGGCGGGCAGCCGGGCGGCGTCGACACCCCCGATGGCGAAGAACGGGGTGGTGCCCGCGTGCTCGGCGGCGTAGCGGGGCAGCTCGAGCCCCACGGCCGCGCGGCCGGGCTTGGTGGGGGTCTCCCAGACCGGCCCGGTGCAGAAGTAGTCGAGCCCGGGGTCCGCGAGCGCGGCGTCCACCTGCGCGGGCGAGTGGCACGAGCGGCCCAGCACCACGTCCGGGCCCAGCACAGTGCGTGTCTGCCGCGTGGTGAGATCTCCCTGGCCCACGTGGAACACGTCCGCGCCGGTCAGCAGGGCCACGTCCGCGCGGTCATTGACGGCGAAGAGTTTGCCGTGCTCACGGGCGACCTCCGCGAGCACCTGGATGGCCTCGATCTCCGCGGCCGCCTCGAGCGTCTTGTCCCGCAGCTGGATGATGTCCACCCCGCCCTCGTACGCGGTGTGCAGGAAATCCCGCAGGTCACCGCGCTCCCGCCGAGCGGTCACGCACACGTAGAGCCGCGCGTCCCGCAGCTGTCGGCGTCGTCGTCGTCCCTGGTCCTCGCTCCGTTCCATGCCGCCATGGTGGCACGAACAGCGCACCGGGGGTGCAGCGCCCGCTCAGCCGGCCGCGAATCCCCCGGGGAAGCGACCGGCAAGGAGGACTAGACTGGCGGCGTCGTCCGGTTGCCGACGCCGCACCGCGCGACGAGGTCCACGGGAGCCCGCACACGTCACCGACCACCGCATCCGGCTGAGAGGGCGTGAGACGCCGACCGGTCACCTGATGCGGATCATGCCGCCGGAGGAAGGATGAGGATGTCCGAGAACGCACCCGTGCACGTCGTCGTGGCCGGGGCGGGTCTGATCGGGCTCGCCACCGCGGTCGAGCTGCGACGCCGCGGCGCCGCCGTCACGGTCGTGGACCCCCAGCCCGCGTGGGGCGCCACCCGAGCCGCTGCGGGCATGCTCGCACCGGTCGCGGAGACCCAGTACGGCCAAGAGCGGCTGTACCCCCTCATGCGCGCCTCTGCGGAGGAGTACCCCCGGTTCGTGGAGCGCATCGGCGCGGCCACCGGGCTGCCCACGGGCTACCGCACGGAGGAGACCCTGGTGGTCGCCGCCGACGCCGCGGACGCCCATTCCCTCTCTGACCTCGCCTCCCACCAGATCGCCTCCGGCATGGACGTCGAGGAGATCTCCACGGGCGAGGCCCGCGCCATGGAGCCCGCGCTCGCCCCCCGCCTCGCGGGCGCCGTGCGCATCGTCTCCGACCGCCAGGTGGACCCCCGCATGCTGGCCGCGGCCATGGTCGAGGCCCTCAACGCCCCGCACACCGAGACGCTCGCCGGGGTGCCCGACGCCGGGCCCGCCCTGTGGCGCACCCGCCGCGTGGACTCCGTGCAGGTCCCCCGCAGGGGCCCCCGCCGCGCCGAGGGCGTACTGCTGGACGACGGCGAGCGCCTGCCCGCGGACGCCGTGGTGGTGGCCTCGGGGCTCACCGCCAACACCGTGGGCGGACTGCCCGAGGACCTCGAGCTGCGCCTGCGTCCCGTGTTCGGGGACATCCTGCGGCTGCGCGTTCCCGACGCCGCCCTGGCCCCCGGTGAGGACCACCTGCTCACCCGTACCGTGCGCGCCCAGGTGATGGGGCGGCCCGTCTACATGGTCCCCCGCGTGGACCGCACCCTGGTGGTGGGTGCCACCAGCCGTGAGGACGGCCGCGAGTCCGTGCTGGCCGGCGGGGTGCACCAGCTGCTGCGGGACGCCCGAGCCGTGGTCCCCGCGATCGACGACTGCGACGTCCTGGAGATGATGGCCCGCGCACGGCCGGGCACCCCGGACGACCTCCCCTACCTCGGCGCCACCTCCGTGCCCGGACTCGTGATCAGCACCGGGCACTTCCGCCACGGCATCCTGCTCACCCCGGTGGCCTCGCGGCTGGCCGCGGAACTCGTCACCGGGGTCCTGGACCCGGCGGTGGACCACGCGCAGGACGCGCAGTTCCTGGCAGCAACCGACCCGGGCCGGCACAGCCCCCGCAACGACGACCCGCACGACACCCCTGACTTCTCGGGAGGACTCGCATGAGCACCCCTGCACCGCACACGCCCGGCCCCGCCACCCCGGCCGCTTCTCCGCTGACACCCGCCGTCACCTCCGCCCCGCAGCCCCAGACCGCGGTGGTCTCGCAGCACGATGACGCCGCCGCGGGCACCGCGAGCATCAACGGCGCTCCCGTGCCCGTGCGCGAGGGGTTCACCCTCACCGACGCCGTGGCGGATCTGACCGGGCGGGAGATCACCCCCCGGGGCACCGCCACGGACGGGCATCCCCTGGGCATCGCGGTGGCCGTGGACGACACCGTGGTCCCCCGCTCCCTGTGGGCCGCCACCGCCGTGGCACCGGGGCAGTCCGTGGAGATCGTCACCGCGGTGCAGGGAGGCTGAGCATGACGGATGCACACCGGACCGGCACCCCGAACACCGATCCCGTGACCGGAGGCCCCGCCACGCCGGAGAACCCCGCCACCGCCGCCGGTTGCCGTGCCCGCGGCTCCGGTGACACCCGCAGAGCCCGGACAGCGGGTGACCCCTCGCTGCCCGCCCTGAGCGTGGCCGGGGTGGAGCTGTCCTCACGGCTCATCATGGGCACCGGCGGTCTCACGGACCTCGCGATGCTCGAACGCGCCCTGCTGGCCTCCGGCACGGACCTGACCACGGTGGCGCTGCGCCGCTTCTCCCCGGGGGTACCCTCCGCGGACCGCCCCACCGGGCAGGGCCCGCACGGAACCGGACCGGCGAGCGGTGCCGGCGGAGCGGCGTCGTCGTCGGGGGCCCCGCAGGACAGCCTGTACGGGATCCTGCGCCGCCACGGGATCCGGGTGCTGCCCAACACCGCCGGGTGCTACACCGCCCGGGACGCGCTGCTGACCGCGGAGCTCGGGCGCGAGGCCCTGGAGACGGACTGGGTGAAGCTGGAGGTCATCTCGGACGAGGACACCCTGCTGCCGGACGGCGTGGAGCTGCTGGACGCCACCGAGAAGCTCGTGCGACGCGGCTTCACGGTCTTCGCGTACACCTCCGACGACCCCGTGCTCGCGCTGCGCCTCGAGGACGCAGGGGCCAGCGTCGTGATGCCCCTGGGCGCGCCGATCGGCACGGGGCTGGGCATCCTCAACCCCCACAACATCGAGCTGATCGCCTCGCGCGCCTCCGTGCCCGTGGTGCTGGACGCCGGCATCGGCACGGCGTCCGAGGCGGCGCTGGCCATGGAGCTCGGGTGCGACGCCGTGCTGCTCGCCTCCGCGGTGACCCGCGCCCAGGACCCCGTGGCCATGGCCCACGCCATGAAGCACGCCGTGCAGGCGGGTCAGCTCGCGCGGGGCGCGGGGCGGATCGCGCGCCGCACCCACGCGCTGGCATCCTCGCCCATGGCCGGGCGGATCGGCACCGATGAGGACACCCCGCGCGGGGACTGGCCCGCCCGGTCCGTGACCGAGACCGCGGGTGAGCCCGTCACCGGCGAGGGAGCGGCGCGGAACCCTCGAGGGAACCGCCCGTCCCCGGTGGGACCCCGTATGGATGGGGGTGGCGGCGCACCGCGTGACGTGGTGGACGCCTCCCCCGGCGCCCGCGGAAGCGCGGGGGACGTCACCCGATGAGCGCTCCCTCCCCCTTTGATCCCCTGGTGGAACCGGCCACCGAGCTCACGCGCGAGGAGCTCAAACGGTACTCGCGCCACCTCACCCTCACGCAGTTCGGACCGGTGGGGCAGCGGCGGCTCAAGAACGCGCGCGTGCTCGTGGTGGGGGCCGGGGGGCTGGGCGCGCCCGCGCTGCAGTACCTCGCCGCCGCCGGTGTGGGAACCCTGGGCGTCGTGGACGACGACGTGGTGTCCGTGTCCAACCTGCAGCGCCAGGTGATCCACACCGTGGCGGACGTGGGCCGTCCCAAGGTGGACTCTGCCGCGGACGCCCTGGCCCGCCTCAACCCGCTCGTGACCGTGCGGACCCACGACACGCGCCTGAGCACCGACAACGCCCTGGAGATCCTCGGGCAGTACGACCTCGTGCTGGACGGCGCGGACAACTTCGCCACCCGCTACCTCGTGGCGGACGCCGCGGAGCTCACCGGGATCCCCGTGGTGTGGGGATCCATCCTGCGCTTCGACGGCCAGGTCTCGGTGTTCTGGGCGGGCCGAGGGCCGGTGTACCGGGACCTCTACCCGGAGGCTCCCCCGGCCGGTTCCGTCCCCTCGTGCGCGGAGGGCGGGGTGCTGGGCGTGCTGCCCGCGACCATCGGCTCCGTGATGGCCACAGAGGCCCTGAAACTGCTCACCGGCATCGGGGCGCCCCTCGTGGGGCGCGTGCTGGTCCACGACGCCCTCGCCCAGACGTGGCGCACCCTCACCGTGCTGCCGGACCCCCAGCGCGAACCCGTCACCGACCTCACGCAGGTCTTCGTGGCGTGCGGCCTCCCGGCCCCCGACAACGACGCGGCGGACCGCGGGGACGTCCCGCCCGCCGCGCCCGGGGCCGGGGCGGGCACCCCGCCGGCCGCACCGAGCGCCGCGGAGACCGTGGACGCCACCGAACTCGCCCGGCTGCTGGCGGCCCGCGAGCGCGGCGAGACAACGTTCACGCTCGTGGACGTGCGTGACGACTGGGAGCGGCAGCTCGTCTCGATCCCCGGATCCGTGCCGGTGCCGCTGGACCGGCTGCTCGCCGACGGCGTGCAAGCGTTGCCCGCGGGCTCCGAGGGGGACGTGGTCCTGCACTGCAAGGCCGGGGTGCGCTCCGCACAGGCACTCGCGGCCCTGCGAGCCGACTACGCCCTGCGGGAGGACCGCCTGAAGCACCTCGACGGTGGCGTCCTCGCGTGGATCGAGGACGTGGACCCCACGCTGCCGCGCTACTGAGCAGCGCAAGAGGCCACGCGCCGCGAGCGCACCTCAACCGCGCACCCTCCTGACCCAGAAAAAAGTGCAGATATTGTTATCTACCGCTTGGTAGATAGCAATATCTGCACTTAATCCCGCGGGGTGAGCCTCGGCATCAGCCCGTCGGAAAGTCAGCCCAGCAGGATGACGTCCAGCGTGCGCGGACCGTGGACGCCCTCCACGCGCTCGAGCTCGATGTCCGACGTGGCGGACGGGCCCGAGATCATGGTGGTGGGCGCGGTGGGCTCCACGCGGGCCATGGCCTCGGGGATCAGCTCCACCACGGAGTCCAGCGGCACGATGCAGATGTGGTGGTCCGGCACCAGGGTGATGGCGCGCCGCCCCTCGTCCGGGCGCCCGGACAGGAAGATGGTGCCCGTCTGCGCGCACGAGACCGTGGAGGATGTCACCACGGCGTCCACCTGGTTGAGGTCCCGCACGGTGAGCGCGGAGGCCTTGCGGGCGTCGTTGGGGTCCACGATGGCCCGGCGCGCGGCGGTCTCCTCGGGCAGCCACGCGGTGTCGAGGCCCTCGGGGATCACGTAGCGCGCGGAGGTCCCAAGCTGGGTGGCGACGCGCTGCGCCACGGTCTGCGCGGTCTCCCGGTACACGTTGGCCTTGTAGTCGAGCAGCCGGTCCTCGAGCATGTCGATGATTTCGTCCCGCCCGAGGTCCGAGGTGTGCCGGTAGTCGCGAGGCACGTGGGGAGCCCGCGGATGGTCCGCGAGGGCGCCGTTGAGCCGCTCGAGGATTTCGGTCTTGGCGTCGGCGCTCATGCCCGCTCTCCGTCCTGGTTCCCGCGGCCTGCGTGGCCGTTGCGGGGTGCGATGTTGTCCTTCTGGGGGTCGCCCGTGGCGGCACTGTCCGCTCCGGCCACGGCGTCCGCGCCGGCACCCGGGGTGGCGGCGTCCTTGCCGGTGCCCGCGGCGGTCTCCTCGGTCCGGGCGGCCTTGGACTCGCCGTGCGCACCCGCGGGGCTCGCCTCCCCGGGGGACGACGCCGTCGGGTGGCCCTGCGCGGGCCCCGCACCGGTGCGCGCGGTTCCCGACGCCGCGGTGACGCCGTCGCGCTCGAGCCGCTCGTCGGTCTCCCCCTCGTGCTTCTTCCACCAGTTGCGGAAGGACTCCTTGGGGGGCTCGGGGATGTCGCGCTCGGCGGTCCAGCCGCCCACCATGCCGGGCAGCCAGCCGATGGCGCGGTCGCGGCCGGCGATGACACGGCCCATGGGTAGCCCGCGCTCCGCCAAGGACATCCGCTGGCCCGACGACATCACGAAGGAGGCGCCCTTCATCATGGCGTCCATCTGCGTGGGCACACCGCGGGAAGGCACGGCTCCTCGGATGCGGCGTCCTGCGCGACGCGCCCGAGAACCGAGCTCCTGGAGGGTGCCCTTCTGGGGGGCAGTGTCCTGCCCACCCCGGCCCTCGTCCGCGGTCAGGGACTTCTCCTCGCGCCAGTTGTCGTCCCCGCCCACCGCGGGGTCCTTGGAGACCGGTGCTGGGTTGGCGTGGTCCGCGCGTTTCCCGTGCTGGGCGCGGATGTCCTCGTCCCGCAGATGCACGAGGATCTCGGGGATGTTGATCTTCACGGGACACACCTGGTAGCACGCCCCGCACAGGGAGGACGCGTACGGCAGGGAGGCATTCTCCTCGGACGTGATGCCCGTGAGCTGCGGCGAGAGGATCGCCCCGATGGGACCGGGGTAGGTGGAGCCGTAGGAGTGCCCGCCCGCGTGCTCGTACACGGGGCACACGTTCAGGCACGCGGAACACCGGATGCAGTGCAGTGCGGAGCGACCCTGCGGGTCCGCGAGCACCGCGGAGCGCCCGTTGTCCAGGAGCACCACGTGGAAGTTCTTGGGGCCGTCCCCGGGCGTCACGCCGGTCCACAGGGAGGTGTACGGGTTCATGCGTTCGCCAGTGGAGGAGCGCGGCAGGAGCTGGAAGAACACCTCGAGGTCCTGGTAGGTGGGCAACAGTTTCTCGATGCCCATCACGGTGATCAGGGTCTCGGGCAGGGTCAGGCACATGCGCCCGTTGCCCTCGGACTCCACCACGGACAGGGTGCCGGTGTCCGCGATGCCGAAGTTCGCGCCGCTGATGGCCACCTTGGAGGTGAGGAACTTCTCCCGCAGGTGCTGCCGCGCGGCCTCCGCGAGCACTCGGGGCTCGCTCGTGAGCTCCTCGGTGACGCCGGGCATCTCGCGGCTGAAGATCTCGCGGATCTCCTCGCGGTTCTTGTGGATCGCGGGCACCAGGATGTGGGAGGGCTTGTCCCGCCCCAGCTGCACGATGAGCTCGGCGAGGTCCGTCTCCGTGGCGGTGATCCCGTGCTCGGAGAGGTGCTCGTCCAGCCCGATCTCCTGGGTGGCCATGGACTTCACCTTGATCACGTCCGTGGTGTCCTGCTCCTGGACCAGACGGGTCACGATGGCGTTCGCCTCGTCCGCGTCCCGGGCCCAGTGGACGACGCCGCCGCGCGCCGTCACGTTCGCCTCGAACAGCTCGAGCAGCTCGGGCAGCCCCGCCATCACGGTCTCCTTGATGGCGGAACCGGCGTCGCGCAGCTCGCTCCAGTCCGGGACCTCCCCCACCACGCCGGCGCGCTTGGCGCGGATGGTGTGGGTGGCGTGCCGGATGTTGGCGCGCATCTGCTTGTTCTGCAGCTCCTTCTTGGCGGCCTTGGGGAAGGCGACCTGCGCATGCAGGTTGCCCTGCCCGTGCACGGGACGCACGGCGGGCATGCCGAGGGACGTGACGCTCATCGAGTTGCTCCTGCAGTGGTGGCCGGGCTCGCCGCGCGACGGCCGGGTTGGGAGATGGACAGTTCAACGGGACCCTCTACCTGCAGCGGGTTGGCCCGGGTTGAGGCGAGGATTTCCGCGAAGTGGACGGTCTGGACGTCCACGTTCCGCTTGGACGCGGCTCCGCCCAGGTGCAGCAGGCACGAGGCATCCCCGCCGGTGCACAGCGAGGCGCCCGAGCTGCGGATGTTGTTGAGCTTGGCGTCCGCCATGGCACCGGAGACGTCCGGATTCTTGAAGGAGAACGTGCCGCCGAAGCCGCAGCACTCCTCGGCGTCGGGTAGCTCATGGAACTCGATGTCCGCCACGGAGCGCACGAGGTCCTTCTGGCGATCCCCGAGTCCCAGCAGGCGCATGCCGTGGCACGAGGGGTGGTAGGTCACCGGGTGCGGGAACCAGGAGCCGAGCTGCTCGGCGGCGTCCGTCACGCCCAGCACGTCCACGAGCAGCTCGGAGAGCTCGTAGGTGTTCTCGGCCACCATGGCGGCATCCTCGGCCAGGGCGTCCTCGCCGCACTGGCGCGCAACCATCGGCTGCTGGTGCCCCAGGGAGGCCACACAAGAGCCGGAGGGGGCCACAGCGACGTCGTAGTCCACGCTGGTGAACGCGCGCACGTGGTTGCGGATCACCGGCACGGCGTCCTGGAAGTACCCGCTGTTGACGTGCATCTGGGAACAGCAGCCCTGCCCCTGGGGAAACACGACCTCGTGTCCCAGCCGCTCGAGGATCCGCACGGTGGCCAGCGCCACCTTGGGATACATGGCATCCACAATGCATGTGGCGAAGAGCGCGATTTTCATGGGTGTGGTCTCCTAACCGTCTGCCCCGGTCATGCTGTGCCCCGGTCCATCTCTGTGGCCAGACCAGGCTACGCCCGTGAGTCCGGTCACAACAACGCACCGCGCGGCATCGGGGATGTGCATGGAGGCCCGCACACGGGCTCCCCGCCGCCGGGCGCGAGATCTTCACCGTGTGACCTGGATCATGTACGCTGTGTGGTCGGACCACTGTGGTCTGACCACTTATCGTACGACCGGTCCCGGACACGGAGCACACCGCCCCGCCGGGACCATCCTCTCGACCCGGGAACCACGGTTCCGATCCGGCCCCACCCCTTGGAGAACGCGTGAACACCTTTACCGCCGCGACCGACGCCGTGGGCGGCAGCGTCGGGCTGTCCGCCCTGGTCGGCTGCCTGCCCCTGCTGACCTTCTTCGTGATGCTGCTGGCCTTCAAGGCCAGCGCCTACGTGGCGGGGCTGACGTCCCTCGCCGTGGCCCTGCTGGTGGCCATCCTGGGCTTCGGCATGCCGGCCCACCTCGCCGCGCTGGCCGCCACCCAGGGCGCCGTCTACGGACTGTTCCCGATCGTGTGGATCGTAGTCATGGCCCTGTGGTTCTACCAGGTGACCGTGCTCTCGGGGCGCTTCGAGGACCTGCGCACCATCTTCGACACCATCGGCGGCGGTGACCTGCGCATCCAGGCCATGCTCATCGCATTCTGCTTCGGCGGCCTGCTGGAGGCGCTGGCGGGCTTCGGTGCCCCCGTGGCGATCACCGCCACGATGATCCTGGCCCTCGGCCTCAAGCCGCTCAAGACGGCCACTCTGGTGCTGATCGCCAACACCGCCCCGGTGGCGTTCGGCGCGATCGCCATCCCCATCACCACCGCGGGCACGCTCACGGATCTGGACCCCGCCCACATCGGTGCCGTGGTGGGGCACCAGGCCCCGTTCTTCGCGTTCGTGGTCCCCTTCTTCCTGCTGCTGATCGTCGACGGCGCCCGCGGCCTCAAGCAGGCCTGGCCCGCCGCCCTCGTGGTGGGTGGCAGCTTCGCGATCGCCCAGTGGTGGTGCGCCACGCACTTCTCGTACGAGCTCACCGACGTGGTCGCGTCCCTGGCCGGACTCGCCGGCGTGGTGATCCTCATGCGCTTCTGGCGGCCCAAGGGCGCCGAGGCCGTGCGCGCGGACCTCGGCATTGCCCGCCCGGAGAACGCGGCCGTCCTCACGCCCGGACGCGTGTGGATGGCGGTGCTGCCCTACCTGCTGGTGGTGGTCGTCTTCGGCATCGCCAAGCTCTGGACCGCCGGAATCAACGTGCCCAAGGCACTCGCGTCCACGGACATCAAGATCCCGTGGCCCGGCCTTAACGGCCACCTGCTCAACGCCAAGGGCGAGGCCATCTCGGGCACGGTCTACTCCTTCCAGTGGCTCTCGAGCCCCGGCACGCTGCTGCTCATCACCGGGCTGCTGGTGGCCGTGATCTACGCTCTGTTCACCCACCACGGGATGTTCCGGCTCTCGATCGCGAACGCCCTTGCCGAAATCGGACGCAGCTTCTGGAAGATGCGTTTCTCCGCCCTGACCATCATGTCCGTGCTGGCACTGGCGTACGTGATGAACTTCTCCGGCCAGACCCTGGCGATCGGCACGTTCGTGGCCGGTCTCGGCGCGGCGTTCGCGTTCTTCTCCCCCGTGCTGGGCTGGGTGGGCACCGCGGTCACCGGTTCGGACACCTCCGCCAACGCACTGTTCGCCAACCTGCAGAAGACCGCGGCCCTGGGGTCTGGGCTGGACCCGCACCTGATGACCGCCGCGAACACGTCCGGCGGTGTGGTGGGCAAGATGATCTCGCCGCAGTCACTGGCCATCGCGTCCTCAGCGGTGGGCATGCAGGGCAAGGAGTCTCAGATCTTCCGCTCCGTGGTTCCGTGGTCCCTGGGCATGCTGCTGGTGCTGTGCTGCCTGGTGTTCCTGCAGTCCAACGTGCTCTCCTGGATGCTCCCGGCGGCCTGAGCCGCCCGAGAACGGTGAGCACCCATGGCCCGTCGTCGCCGCGCGCGACGGCGGGCCACTGCACGTGAGGACCTTGGAGGAAGCATGAGCGCTGCACCCGCCTACACGGTGGTGCTGGACTGGCTCGAACGGCAGCTGCGTTCGGGAGCGCTGCGCGTGGGCGACAAGCTGCCCGCGGAGCGCACGCTGGCCGAGGACTTCGGGATCTCCCGCGCCTCGGTGCGGGAGGCCGTGCGGATCCTCGCGGCCATGGGCCTGGTGCGCTCGGCCACGGGGTCCGGCCCGCAGTCCGGGGCCACGGTCATCTCGGACCCCTCCGCCGCCCTGGGCTGGGCGCTGCGGATGCACATCGCCACCCGGTCCCTGCCGGTCGCGGACGTGGTGAGCACCCGTGTGCTTCTGGAGACGCAGTCGAGCCTGGACGCGGCATCGTCGACATGCCCCGAGCGCGAGGAAATCTTGGAGCAGGCCGCGCAGATGCTCGACCGCATGGACGACCCCGCGGTGGACGACGAGCAGTTCCACATCCTGGACGCGCAGTTCCACCTGCACCTGGCCTCGCTGGGCGGCAACGTGGTGCTCGAGACCATCATGGCGTCCCTGCGGGAGGCCACCATCGGCTACGTCCAGGAGACCGTGGCGGGAACCTCCGACTGGCCCGCGATCCGCGCCCGCCTGCAGGAGCAGCACCACGCGATCCACAGGGCCACCGAGGCCCGCGACGGCGCTCTGGCCGCCCGGCTGCTGCGCGAGCACATCATGTGGTTCTACGGCCACGCACCGGACGCGCCGCGCCACCGGGAGTAGGTGCCCGCGGGTGCCGCCGGGTCCGGGAACAGAGGAACCCCGGCGCCCACTGGTCGGAGGACGCCGGGGCCAGGCCTGTCTCTGCCCTGGACCGCTGACGCAGCGGAGGTCCCGGAGCTTCGCGTGAGGTGATCCAGGCCTCACGGTACTCATCCGGTAACACCAGGGGCACGAGGACCCCCGCTGCGAGTTCAGCGATCCGCTCCTGCGCGGGACGGACGCCGTACATCCGCCCGCCCCGGTGGAGCGTGGGGACACCTCTCGGGGTGTCCGCCACCTACTCTGCCGCACGGGGTGCCGCGCCCACCATGGCCGAACGGCCAGAGTTGCGCCCCGAAGCTGGGCGGGGACTGGGAGTCAGCGCGGGCCGAGGGTGCCCTCCGGCTCCAGTTCGGGGTGCACGAGGCCCCACTGGATGCCGGAGATCAGCACCTGCACGCGGTCCCGCACGGCCAGCTTCTCGCACAGGTGGGACACGTAGGACTTCACGCTGCCGTGGGACACGGACATCCGCTCCGCGATCTCGGCGTTGTTGAGCCCCTTGGCGATCCACTGCAGCGTCTCCTGCTCACGGTCGGTGAGCTTGGGAGCACCGGGGTGCGGGCCCGGTGGCGGGGACGTCGCCGCCTGCGTCATCGCGCCGCGCTGGCGCCCGCGCCGCACGGACGGCACGGGCACGTCCCCCAGCACGTTGTTCGCCAGGGAGTTGGCCACGGACGGGGACAGTGCGAGCTCGTCCTCCCGGATCAGGCTCACCGCGGAGACGATCTCGTGGTGCCGCGCATCCTTGACCAGGTACCCCGAGGCGCCGGCGCGCAGGGCCGGGACCACGTACTCGAGCGTGGAGAACGTGGTGAGGGCCAGCACCTTGGTGTCCGGGCACTGCGCGACGATCTGCGCGGTGGCCTCGATGCCGTCCATCCCCGGCATGCGGATGTCCATGAGCACCACGTCGGGGGACAGGTCCAGGCACGCGGCCACCGCCTCCGCGCCCTCGGAGGCCTCGCCCACCACCTCGAAACCCGGCTCCGCACGGAACAGGTTGGCCAGGGCATCACGCATGAGGGGGTGGTCGTCCACGAGAATGAGCCTGCACAAATCCATGATCTTGATCATAAACTGGGTGCATGACTCACACTTCTCAGGGCTCCGGCACCGCCGCCCCCACTCGCAACGTGACCCTTCTGCGCGCGGCCGCAGCCGCCGCCCTCGTGTTCTCCATGCTCTTCGCCTCGGCGGCACCCGCCATGGCCCTGCCCGACGACGCCTCGGTGCGCGGCCCGGGCAGCGCCCTGTGCCGCTTCTTCCCCATTTACTGCAACCCCCGGTGAGTTCGGCCCCCGCCGTCACGGACGGGGATCCCGCCGCACGCACCAGCACGATGCCCAGTTGGCTGCGCATCGTGCTGGTGCTTTTTGCCGCCGTGGCACTTTTCGACGACCTCCACGCCCTGGACTGGCCCGCCCTGTCCCCCGGGCAGAGGGTGCTGACCTCGGCCTGGATCGTGCTCAGCTACGGCGCGGTGGCCCTGCTCGCGTGGTCCGCCGTGGCGGGAGCGGCGGCCATCGCCCTGTCCTACGCGCTGTGCCTCGTGCTCGACGAGTACTCCATCACCCTGCTGTGCGGGTGCGTGGTGATGGTGGCCGCGCTCGCGATGCTCGAACGCACGGCCATGCTCGTCCACCTGGCGGTGACCGCCGTGTGGATCGCCGTCACCGCGTGGGTGCTCGAGAGCACCGACTTTCTCTGGGCCCTGGGGCTGCCCCTGGGCATCGCGGCGCTGATCGGCGTGGCGGTGCGCTTCTTCCTGGGCCAGTACCGCCTCAGCACGCGCCGGCTCGCCGCCATGGAGGCCACCCACCAGCGGCTGCGCGAGCAGGAGCGGCTGGCCCTGGCCCGGGACCTGCACGACGTGGTGGCCCACGAGCTCACCCTCGTGACCATGCAGGCCGCGGGCTCGCAGCGCCAGAGCGACCCCGAGGAGCTGCACCGCACGATCGACACCATGGACACCGCCGCGCGCTCCGGACTCACCGAGCTGCGGACCCTGCTGCACATCCTGCGGGACTCCCCCGGCTCCTCGGACACGGACCCCGACCCGGACGGACCCGAGGAGCGCGGCAACGCGTCCGGGCTGACCACCGGGTCCCTGCACGGCGTGGCCCAGGCGCTCGAGGGGAGCCTGGAGCGCGCCGGTCTGCTGCCCCGCTTCGAGCTGGGTGAGGGCGTGGACGACCTCCCGACCTCCATCCGCGGCACCGCCGCACGGGTGATGCAGGAGGCCGTGACGAACATGATCAAGTACGCCCCCACCGGCTCCCGGTGCCTGGTGCGGATGAGCGTGCGCGGTTCCACGCTGCACATCCACACGGAGAACCGGATCCCGCACCGGGCCGTGGAGCTCGACCACCGGGAGCTGGCCTCCGGTTTCGGGCTGCGGGGCATCCACGAGCGGGTTGCGCTGCTCGACGGGGAGGTGGCCTACGGGCCCCGCAACCACGTGTGGCACCTGGACGTGCGGATCCCGTTCTCGTGAGCGAGGGGCGCGGCACCCGCACCGGGGCGGACGCGGTCGAGGCGGTGCGCGGCGTCGTGCTGGCCGTCCCGCCCGCCGCGGTGCTGTCCTACGGGGACGTCGCGGAGCTCGCCGGGCTGGGCACCCCGCGGCTGGCCGCGCGCATCATGGCCCTGGGCCAGGCTGGTGAGGACATTCCGTGGTGGCGCGTAGTGCGTGCGGACGGCACCCTGCCGGACCGGCTGCAGATCGGCGCTCGGGAGCACTACGAGCGGGAGGGCACGCCCCTGCTCGAGACCGCGGCGCACTGGGTCCGGGTGGACATGGCCCGCGCCCGCTGGGCCGGACCGGGCGGGGCGCTCAGCCCTCGCGGGATCCCGTGACCTCGAGGAACGGGCCGCGGGGGTCGAAGACCCGACCCGTGAGCCGTTCGTAGGCCTCCACGTAGCGCTCGCGCGTGCGGGCCACCACGTCCTCGGGCAGCTGGGGCACCGGCCCGTGGCCGTCCCACCCGGAGGCGTCCGAGCGCAGCCAGTCGCGCACGTACTGCTTGTCGAAGGAGGGCTGCGCGCGGCCGGGCCGGTAGGTCTCCATGTCCCAGAAGCGGGAGGAATCCGGGGTCAGCACCTCGTCCCCCAGGGTGATCGCGCCACGGTAGGAGTCCAGGCCGAACTCCACCTTGGTGTCCGCCACGATGATCCCGCGCTCCCGGGCGATCCGCTCGGCGCGCGTGTAGATCTTCAGGGACAGCTCCCGCAGCCGGTCCGCCACGGAGTTGCCCACCACGTCCGCCATCTCGCGGTAGGTGATGGGCTCGTCGTGCTCGCCCAGGGCGGCCTTGCCCGTGGGCGTGAAGATGGGCTGCTCCAGGCGGTCGCCGTCCCGCAGCCCCTCGGGCAGCTCGATCCCGCACACGGATCCCGTGGTGCGGTAGTCCTTGAGACCGGAGCCCGTGAGGTAGCCGCGCACGATGTTCTCCACGGGGAACATGGACAGGTTCTTGCACACCACGGCGCGCCCGCGCACGGACTCGTGCACGTCCGTGGAGAGGATGTGGTTGGGGATCCCGTCCAGCTGCTCGAACCACCACAGGGACAGCTGCGTGAGGATCGTGCCCTTGTCCGGGATCTCGGTGGGCAGCACCTGGTCGAACGCGGAGATCCTGTCGCTCGCGACCACCAGCACGGCACCCGCGCGGTACTCGGCGTCGTCGTGGATGGCCACTCCCGTGGCGGTCATGCGGGACTCGTCCGGGACGTACAGCTCCCGCACCTTCCCGGAGTAGACGTGCTTCCAGCCCGGGATCTCGCGGGGTGTGCCGTGCTCGCTCATGCCTGCTCCTCTGCCGTGCGCGCCGTGGGCGGGGCGTCCACACCGGTTCCGCCGTCCGGGTCCGCCGGGGACGACGACGCCGCCCCCACCCCGGGCAGCGCCACGCGGCCGTGCGCGGCGTCCAGGGCAATGTCCGTGCGGTGGTGCGATCCGTCCAGGGTGATGTGCTCCATGCCACGATAGCCGCGCTCGCGCGCCTCCCCCAGATCAGCGCCCCGGGCCACGACCGCGAGCACCCGCCCGCCGGCCGAGACCAGGTTCCCTGCGGCGTCGCGGGCCGTGCCGGCGTGGACCACCCACGTGTCCTCCTCACGGGCGGCGTCCTCGAGCCCGGTGATCACGTCCCCCGTACGCGGGGCCCCGGGATAGTTGTGCGCCGCGAGCACGATCGTCACGGCCGCACCGGGCTCCCAGTCGAGGGGCTGCTCCTCGGACAGCCGTCCCGTGGCGGCGTCGAGCAGCAGCTGCCCGAGCGGCGTCTCCAGCACCGCCAGCACGGACTGGGTCTCGGGGTCCCCGAAGCGCGCGTTGAACTCGATCACCCGCATGCCCTGGGACGTGACGGCCAGCCCGCAGAAGAGCACGCCCGTGAACGGGGTGCCGCGGCGTCGCAGCTCGTCCACCACGGGCCGGGCCACCCGCTCGACGACCTCCCCGGCGAAGCCCTCGGGAAGCCAGTCCAGCGGCGTGTAGGCCCCCATGCCGCCCGTGTTGGGGCCCCGGTCCCCGTCCCGCACGCGCTTGAAGTCCTGCGCCGGCTGCAGCGGCACCACGTGCGTGCCGTCGCTGAGCACGAACAGGGAGACCTCGGGACCGTCCAGGAACTCCTCCACGAGCACCGAGCCCCCGGCGTCGAGGCACTCGCGGGCGTGGGCCTCGGCGCGCTCGCGGTCGTCCGTGACCACCACGCCCTTGCCCGCGGCCAGACCGTCGTCCTTGACCACGTAGGGCGCGCCGAACTGCTCGAACGCCTCGCGCACCTGCGCCAGGTCCGAGGTGGCCACGGCCCGCGCGGTCGGAACATCCGCTGCGGCCATGACCTCCTTGGCGAACGCCTTGGAGCCCTCGATCCGGGCGGCCTCGCGGGACGGGCCGAACACGGGGATCCCGGCCTCCGTGAGGGCGTCGGCGACGCCCGCGACGAGCGGCGCCTCCGGACCCACCACCACGAGGTCCACCGCGAGCTCGCGGGCCAGGGCCACCACGGCGTCCGGGTCCTGGGCGTTGAGCGGGTGCACGGGGACGTCACGGGCGATCCCGGCGTTGCCGGGGGCCGCGTGGACCTCGCTCACGTGCGGGTCCCGCAGCAGGGACATGATCATCGCGTGCTCGCGGCCGCCTGGGCCCACCACCAATACCTTCACGCGCTCAGCGTATCGGCCGGGGCCCCCGCCGGGGCAACGACGCCGCGCGGTGCGCTGACATACTGGGGCCATGCAGACTTTCAGCTCGGATCAGGCCGTGGACCTCGCCGTGGTGCAGCGCAGCGGCTTCGTGGAGTCGCGCCACCGCGGCTCCGCCGTGGTGCTGGCCCCGGACGGCTCCGTGGCCCTGTCCCTGGGGGCCCCGGACGTCCCGGTGTTCCCCCGCTCCACGCTCAAGCCGTTCCAGGCCATCGCCTCCATGAAGGCCGGGGCCGCGCTGCGCGGCGAGCAGGTGGCGATCGCGGCGGCGTCGCACACCGGCACGTTCGACCATCTGGACGCCGTGAGCTCCATCCTGAAGGCCGCGGAGCTGGGCCCCGAGGCACTGCAGTGCCCGCCGGACTGGCCCGAGGACGAGGACACCCGCGCGTGGCTGATCCGCACCGAGCGCGGGAAGAACCGGATGTGCATGAACTGCTCCGGCAAGCACGCGGCGTTCCTGCTCGCGTGCGTGACCAACGGCTGGCCCACGGACTCGTACCTGGACCCCTCCCACCCGCTGCAGCAGCTTGTGGTGGAGACCATCGAGGAGTTCTCCGGCGAGCGCGCGGCGCACCTGGGCGTGGACGGCTGCGGTGCGCCCCTCGCGGCCGTCACCCTCACGGGTCTGGCGCGGATGTACTCCACCCTGGGCCGTGCCGCGCGCAACATCCAGGCGGACGCCCGCGCCGCCACCGTGGCCACCTCCATGCTCGACTACCCCGAGTACGTCCAGGGGCCGGGCCGCTCCAACACCGTGATCATGGAGGAGCTGGACGTGATCACCAAGCTCGGCGCAGAGGGCGTGCTGGGCCTCGGCACCCGCTCGGGCTGGTCCGTGGCCATCAAGATGCTCGACGGCTCCTCGCGTGCCAACTCGCTCGTGGGCCTCACCCTGCTCGCGCACGCGGGGGCGATCTCCCGGGCCGACGCCGACCGTGTCCTCGCGCGCGTCACACACCCCATCACGGGGGCCGGGAAGCCCGTGGGCGCCATCGAGCTCGCCCAGCCGCTGCTCGACCTCGTGGACTGAGGGCGGCTCCGTGGTGCGACGCAGGATCGACCCCGCCGACGGCTCCCTCGCGCTCGCGCGCTGGCGCCGGGACCCCGCGGCCGCGGACCGCAGGACCACCGCCACCGCGGTGCGCTACTGCCTCGAGGAGCTCGGCTCACGGGCCGAGGGGAACTCCGTGGAGGTGCGCGTGCCCCCGTTCGGCGTGACCCAGTGCGTTCCGGGACCGCGACACACCCGCGGCACCCCGCCCAACGTGGTGGAGACGGACGCCGCCACATGGCTCGCGCTGGCCACAGGCACCGAGACGTGGGCGGGCGCCGTCGGGCGCGGCACCGTGGCGGCGTCGGGAACGCGCACGGACCTCAGCGCGTGGCTGCCCCTGTTCGGGTGACGCGAACTCCCAGCGGACCGCAAGAGCACCCACAGCCCGCACGGAGCGCGGGAGCGCGCGGCCGCGATAACCTGGAGACCATGAGTTCCGCGAGCCCCGAGACCCCAGACCGCGCAGCGCAGACCACGTCCGAGACCCAGCGGATGACCGTGCGCCGCGCACCCAACCTCGTGGCGTTCGTGGCCGCGGGCGCCGGGGTGGGCGCCATCGCGGGGCTGCTCGTGGGAGCACTGGGCCCGGGAGCCCTGGCCTACACCCGGGCGGCCATCCTCGGCTTCTTCCTCATGGCGTTCCTGATCCTCGGCGCGGCCCTCGGGGCCGTGGTGGGGCTGCTGCTGGACCGGATCTCCCTGCGGCGCTCCCGCCAGGTCTCCGCGGAGGTCAGCGACGTTCACGAAGCGGAGCCCGAGTCCGGCGCATGAGACACTGTCAGCGTGGTTCGAGCTGACGGAAAACTCTCTCACGACCTTCTTCCCGGCGAAAAAGGCCCCCAGGACGCGTGCGGCGTGTTCGGCGTGTGGGCCCCCGGGGAGGACGTGGCCAAGCTGACCTACTACGGTCTCTACGCGCTGCAGCACCGCGGGCAGGAGTCCGCGGGCATCGCCACCTCGGACGGCGAGCGGATCTCGGTCTACAAGGACATGGGGCTCGTGTCCCAGGTCTTCGACGAGACCACGCTCAACACTCTCAAGGGCCACCTGGCCGTGGGCCACGCCCGGTACTCCACCACGGGTGCCTCCCACTGGGCCAACGCGCAGCCCACGCTGGGCGCAACCCCGCACGGCACCCTGGCGCTCGCGCACAACGGCAACCTCACCAACTCCGCGGAGCTCTACGACCTGCTGCTGGACAAGTCCGGCTTCCCGTCCCGCGGCGAGATGGCCCGCGGCAACACCACGGACACCGCTCTGATCACCGCACTGCTGGCCGAGCACCCGCTGAACTCGCTCGAGGAGGCGGCCATGAAGCTGCTCCCCCAGCTGGTGGGCTCGTTCTGCCTCACGTTCATGGACGAGAGCACGCTCTACGCGGCCCGCGACCCCCTGGGGGTGCGCCCGCTCGTGCTGGGACGGCTGGAGCGCGGCTGGGTGGTGGCCTCCGAGACCGCCGCGCTGGACATCGTGGGCGCCTCCCTGGTGCGCGAGGTCGAACCCGGGGAGTTCATCGCCATCGACGAGAACGGGCTGCGCTCGAGCCGCTTCGCGGAGCCCACCCCGGCCGGGTGCGTGTTCGAGTACGTGTACCTCGCGCGCCCGGACACCACCATCAACGGCCGCTCGGTGTACGAGTCCCGCGTGGAGATGGGCCGCCGCCTGGCGCACGAGCACGCCGTGGACGCGGACCTCGTGATGCCCACCCCCGAGTCCGGCACCCCGGCCGCGATCGGCTACGCCGAGGCCGCCGGGATCCCCTTCGGCCACGGACTCGTGAAGAACTCCTACGTGGGGCGCACGTTCATCGAGCCCTCGGACACCATCCGCCAGCTCGGCATCCGGCTCAAGCTCAACCCCCTGCGCTCGATCGTGGCGGGCAAGCGCCTGGTGGTCGTGGACGACTCCATCGTGCGCGGCAACACCCAGCGGGCCCTGGTGCGGATGCTGCGCGAAGCGGGAGCCGCGGAGATCCACGTGCGGATCTCCTCCCCGCCCATCAAGTGGCCGTGCTTCTACGGCATCGACTTCGCCTCCCCCGCCGAGCTGATCGCCAACGGGATCACCGTGGAGGACGTCCGGGCGTCCCTGGGCGCGGACTCCCTCGGCTACATCTCCGAGGACGCCATGATCGAGGCCACCGCCCAGTCCCGCGGCAACCTGTGCACGGCGTGCTTCTCCGGCGAGTACCCCACGGCCCTGCCCAAGGCGGACCGCCTCGGCAAGGCCGTGCTCGAAGCACCCGGCGCCCACGCGGAGCCCTCCGCGGACCTCGTGGAGCCCCTCACCGACCGACCCGACGACGCCGCCACCCAGGAGACCCGCGCATGAGCCAGCAGCCCCAGCAGGACAGGTCCGTCACCTACGCGAGCGCGGGTGTGGACGTCGAGGCCGGGGACCGCGCCGTCGAACTCATGAAGGCCGCGGTCAGGGCAACCCACACGCCGCGCGTGGTGGGCGGCGTCGGCGGCTTCGCCGGGCTCTTCGACGTCTCCGAGCTGACCGCGTACCGCCGGCCGTACCTGGCCACCTCCACGGACGGGGTGGGCACCAAGGTGGCCATCGCGCAGTCCCTGGACGTCCACGACACCATTGGGTGGGACCTCGTGGGCATGGTCGTGGACGACATCGTGGTGGTGGGCGCCACGCCCCTGTTCATGACCGACTACATCGCCACAGGCAAGGTGGTGCCCGAGCGCGTCGCGGACATCGTGCGCGGGATCGCCGCGGCCTGTGAGGCCGCCGGGACCGCTCTCGTGGGCGGGGAGACCGCCGAGCACCCCGGCCTGCTGGCGGTGGACGAGTACGACGTCGCCGGGGCCGCCACGGGCGTGGTCGAGGCCAACGAGCTGCTCGGCCCCCAGCGCGTGCGGGACGGGGACGTCGTCATCGGCATGGCGTCCTCCGGTCTGCACTCCAACGGATACTCCCTGGTGCGTCGCGTGATCAACATGGCGGGCTGGCAGCTGGACCGCCAGGTCAGCGAGCTGGGCCGCACCCTGGGCGAGGAGCTGCTGGAGCCCACCCGCGTCTACGCCGCGGACGTGCTGGACCTCGCCCGAGCCTTTCCCGTCAACGGGGACGACGGCGCCACGGGCCACGGTGTGCGCGGCTTCTCCCACGTGACCGGTGGCGGGCTCGCCGCGAACCTCGCCCGCGTGCTGCCGCCGGAGCTGCAGGCCACCGTGGACCGCTCCACGTGGTCCCTGCCCCCCGTGTTCCGCCTGGTGTCCGAGCTCGGCGGCGTGCCGCAGCCGGACCTCGAGCGCACCCTGAACCTCGGGGTGGGCATGGTGGCGATCGTGGACCCCGCGGTGGCCGACGCCGCCGTGGCCCACCTGAACGCGCGCGGAGTGCCCTCGTGGGTCATGGGCGGGGTGGGGCCGGTGGACCCGGACGCCGCGCACCACGGCAGCGACTGGGTGCAGGGCGCCAAGGGTGTGTCCGGCGGCGGAGTGCTGATGACCGGCTCCTACGCGCACTGAGCACGGGGGCCCGGCCCACGACACGCAAAGAACCGCCCACACGGTCGTGTGGGCGGTTCTTGCTGCACTGTGCTCGAGAGGCGCTCGGTTCGCGGAGACTCTCCTCCCGCAGCTTCGCTGCGGTCAGGACTGCGCTGGGTGCCAGGCTGCGCCACGGTCCGATGCCGAACTGGTGTCGAGCGGCGCGCTCACCGCGCCGGGCGCGGGGTCAGTCGTAGTCCGAGTACTTCTCCGCGTAGGTCGAGTAGTCGTCCTCGTCCTCGGGTCGTTCCTCGTGGTCCACGGCTCGGGAGGACGGTGTCGTGCCTCGCAACTCACGTTGCAGGGCCGAGTAGTCGGTCTGCGGGCTGAAGTACTTGATCTCCCGCGCCTGTCGTGTCGCCTTCGCCTTTTGACGGCCGCGCCCCATGGCGTGACCCCCTCTGCGTCTCGTGTCCGGTGGGCGGTGCCGTGTTGAACACACAGTACGGCCCCGGAGTGTCTTGTCAGTTTTTCGTGAGTCCAGGGTACATGTTTTGAACGCTTCCCGCGCACCAGTGCCCGTTGCGTTCACCCCCGGCCGATCGGGGGCTGCCAGGGCGTGGAGCCGCGCCGGTACAGTGGGGCGGCCCGGGCGCCCCGACCCGCGCTCCGCCACCCCGGAACGCAGGTTCCCATGAGCTCCCCCCTGCCAGGACCCGCCCGCCGGAAGTCGCTGCCCGCACGACGCCCATTCCGGTCTGGTGCCCGGGTGTCCGTGGAGGAGCAGCGGGTGCGCTCGCACCAACCGCATCACCTTCGGCATGGCCGGTGCGCTGGTCATCGGCTTCGTGGTGAGGGGGCGGTCTCCACCGATCCCATCAGTCTGCGTCACCGCTACGCCCGCACCGCGCTGGAGAACGCCGTTCGCCAGGGCGTGGGCGAGCACGGCGATGACGTCGCCCTGCAGGTGCGCCACACGTCGGGGCCCGCGGCTGCGGGCCCCGACGTGGACTTCACCGGCGAGCGGATGAGCTCGTGGGACCGGCGCACGGACGCGGACGGCCGCCCCGTGACCTGCGACTACGCCCGGGACAGCTGCGTGGAGCCGGATTCGCCCGAGCACCACTGAGGCATGACGCTGCCCGCCCGCCTCGCGCGCCCGCTGCACCGCCGCACACGGTCCCCGCCCGGTGCCCCGTCGGCGACCTGCCCGGCAGGGAACCGGAACGCGCGACGAAGCGCCGGGCCGGACTCCCAGGAATCCGGCCCGGCACTTCTGTCTCCGGTGCACGAGGACACGGGTTCCCCACGCCCTCGTCTCACGCGGAGGTCACTCGTCCACGATCTCGGCGTCCACGACGTCGTCGTCGCCCATGGCCCCAGAGGCGTCGGACTCGCCCCGTTCGGCGGTGACCGTGAGGCCGTCCTCGGCGACGTCCGGGTTGACGTCCACCACCACAGTATCCCCGTCCAGAATGGCCCCGGACAGCAGACCCTTGGCCAGCCGGTCCCCGATCTCGCGCTGCACGAGCCGGCGCAGCGGGCGTGCGCCGTAGGCGGGGTCGTAGCCGGTGATGCCCAGCCACTCGCTCGCCGCAGGCGTGACCACCAGGGTCAGGCGGCGCTGCGCGAGACGCGTGGCCAGCTGGGCCACCTGGATGTCCACGATCTTCGCGAGGTCCTCGGTGCTCAGCGGCTCAAACATGATGATGTCGTCCAGCCGGTTCAGGAACTCCGGCTTGAAGGACGCGTTCACCACGCCCATCACGGCGTCGTTCTTGGCCTTCTCGTCCAGGGTGGGGTCCACCAGGAACTGGCTGCCCATGTTGGACGTGAGGATCAGGATCACGTTGCGGAAGTCCACGGTCCGGCCTTGCCCGTCGGTGAGCCGGCCGTCGTCGAGCACCTGCAGCAGGATGTCGAAGACCTCGGGGTGAGCCTTCTCCACCTCGTCCAGCAGCACCACGGAGTACGGACGACGCCGCACGGCCTCGGTGAGCTGCCCGCCCTCGTCGTAGCCCACGTACCCCGGAGGGGCACCGACCAGGCGCGAGACGGAGTGCTTCTCCGAGTACTCGGACATGTCGATGCGGATCAGGGCGCGCTCGTCGTCGAACTGGAAGTCCGCCAGGGACTTGGCCAGCTCGGTCTTGCCCACGCCCGTGGGGCCCAGGAACAGGAACGAGCCGATGGGCCGGTCCGGGTCCGAGATGCCCGCGCGGGAGCGGCGCACGGCGTCGGCCACGGCGGTCACGGCCTTGCGCTGACCGATCAGGCGCTTGCCGAGGACCTCCTCCATGTGCAGCAGCTTCTCGGACTCGCCCTGCAGCATCTTGCCCGCGGGGATCCCGGTCCAGGCCGAGATCACCTCCGCGATGTCGTCCGCGGTGACTTCCTCGGAGACCATGGTGTCCTCCGCCGCGCCACCGGCTTCTTCCTGGGCCTGGGCGGCATCGAGCTGCTTCTGGGCGTTCGGGATCTCGCCGTAGAGCAACCGGGAGGCCTCACCCAGGTCGCCGTTGCGCTGGGCACGCTCGGCCTGTGAGCGCAGGTCGTCGATGCGGGCCTTGAGCTCACCCACCTGGTTCAGCCCGGCCTTCTCCGCCTCCCAGCGCGCGTTGAGCGCGTCCAACTCGGCTTCCTTGTCCGCCTTGTCCTGGCGCAGTGCGGCCAGGCGTTCCACGGAGGCGGGGTCTGTCTCGCCCTCCAGGGCCAGCTCCTCCATGGTCAGCCGGTCCACGGCACGGCGTAGCTCGTCGATCTCCTCCGGCGCGGAGTCGATCTCCATGCGCAGCCGGGACGCGGCCTCGTCGATGAGGTCGATGGCCTTGTCCGGAAGCTGACGGCTGGGGATGTAGCGGGCGGACAGCTGCGCGGCGGCCACCAGGGCGGAGTCCGCGATCTGCACCTTGTGGTGCGCTTCGTAGCGCTCCTTGAGCCCCCGCAGGATGGCCACGGTGTCCTCCACCGAGGGCTCCCCCACGTAGACCTGCTGGAAGCGGCGCTCCAGGGCGGCGTCCTTCTCGATGTTCTCGCGGTACTCGTCCAGCGTGGTGGCACCGATCAGGCGCAGCTCACCGCGGGCCAGCATGGGCTTGAGCATGTTGCCGGCATCCATGGACCCCTCGGACGCACCCGCACCGACCACGGTGTGGATCTCGTCGATGAACGTGACGATCTGACCCTCGGACTTCTTGATCTCGTCCAGGACGGCCTTGAGCCGCTCCTCGAACTCTCCACGGTACTTGGCGCCGGCCACCATGGACCCGAGGTCCAGGGAGATCAGGGTCTTGCCGCGCAGGGACTCGGGGACGTCCCCGGCCACCATGCGCTGGGCGAGGCCCTCCACCACGGCGGTCTTACCCACGCCGGGCTCACCGATCAGCACGGGGTTGTTCTTGGTGCGCCGGGAGAGCACCTGGACCACGCGGCGGATCTCCGAATCACGGCCGATGACCGGATCCAGCTTGCCGTCCCGGGCGATCGCGGTGAGGTCCGTGCCGTACTTCTCCAACGACTGGAACGTGCCCTCCGGATCCGGGCTGGTCACCCGGCGGTCGCCCCGCACCTGCGGAATGGCCTCGCCGAGGGCCTCGTCCGTGACCCCGGCACCCTTGAGCGCCTCCGCGGTCTTGTCGTGGCCCGCGGCCAGACCGTAGAGGATGTGCTCCGTGGAGACGTACTCGTCCTTCAACTCGCGGGCGTAGTTCTCCGCAGCCTGCAGCGCCTGCAGGGCGGCACGGCCCAGCTGCGGCTGCGCGGTGGAGTTGCCGGACGCGCTGGGCATCTCCTGGATGAGGTTGCTGGCCTTGATGGACACGGCGTCCGCGTTCGCGCCGGTGGCCTTCAGGACCGCCACGGCCACGCCTTCCCGCTGGTCCATGAGGGCCTTCAAGATGTGGGCCGGTTCGATGGTGGGGTTGCCCGCCGTGGCGGCATTCGTGGCCGCGGCACTCAGGGCTTCTTGGGACTTGGTGGTGAACTTGGTGTCCATGGCATCTCCTCGTACTTGATCGACGTTTTATCAGTTGCCTTGAGTCTACCCCGCTCAAGTCGCATTGGGAAGGCCGGAGCCTTGGGGACTTCGGGAACCGCTCCGTTGCACCGGCTATGCTTAGTGCATTAGTTGTTGAGGCGAGACCGCCCCGCCCGCCCCGTGGGAAGGACCAGCCATGCCCCGCAGCCACGACGCCGATCCACCGCGCCGCAGTCTCTTCCGGCGCTTCGACGACTTCGTGATGAAGTTCGTCGGGCCCGCCGACCGCAGCCCCGTGGATCTCAGGGGCAAGGAGCGGATGAACGAGCAGACGCAGCAGTGGTACGACAACCTGCAGTCGGAGTACGAGCTGGTCAAGGACGCTCACGGCCAGAGTTACCTGCGCCGCCGCGAGGGCTGAGCCCTACCACGCGCCATCGGCCCCGACCGAGCGGCGCCGCCACCCGTTACTGCACCGTCGGCCCGCCCGCACGCCCAGAGACCCGAGCTGCCGCGGCGATGGCTGCCCACCAGGTGCGTGTCCACCATGCCGATCGCCTCCATGAGGGCGTACATGGTGGTGGGCCCCACGAAGGCGAAGCCGCGGCGCTTGAGTTCCGCGGACAGCGCCGCGCTCTCGGGCGAGGCCGTGGGCACCTCCGCGAACCGCACCGGCTCGGGGGTCTCGGAGGGTCGGAAGGACCACACCAGCTCCACCAGTCCCTCGTACTCCCGCAGCGCCACGGTCGCGCGGGCATTGGTCAGGGCGGCGCGGATCTTGCGCTCGTTGCGGATGATGCGGGCGTCGGCCATGAGCCGCTGGACGTCCGCGTCCGTCATGGCGGCCACCGCGTCCGGATCGAAACCGTGGAACACCTCGCGCAGCGCCGTTCGTTTGGCCAGCACCGTGCGCCACGAGAGTCCTGCCTGGAACCCCTCGAGCACGATCCGCTCGAGCAGCCCTGTCTCGTCCCGCACGGGCATGCCCCACTCGGTGTCGTAGTACTCGCGCAGCAGCGGATCGCTCGCGGCCCACACCGGGCGGGCCAGGCCGTCCGAGCCGACCACCAGGTCCGGGTTCTCACCCATGGTCGTTCGTCCCCTTCTGCCCCGTGGCCGCGGCCGACGAGGCCGCTCCCGTCAGCGGTGCCTCGCCGCACGTCCCGCTCGGGGCGGCGGCGGGCGCCGTGCGCTCGAAGAGGGCGCACTCGGCGTCGTAGTAGGCGCGGCTGAGGCCCCGCGGGGTCATGCCCAGCCGCAGGCACACCACCTGGGACGCCTCGTTGGCGGGGTGCGTCACGGCCACCACGCGGGTCAGGCCCGCCGCGAAGGCGTGGGCCAGCACCGCGTGCGCGGCTTCGGTCGCGTAGCCGTGTCCCCAGGCGTGCGGGTGGAAGTGCCACCCGATCTCGATGTCGTGGGCGGTGGCCGCGCCCGAGTCCGGAATGGGCTTGAGCAGCAGGGTTCCCAGCGGCTCGCCCGCGCGGGTGCTCACGAGCCACACCCCGTGCACGGGGTGGCTGCCGTGCAGCTCGTTCCAGCGCTCGATCTTCTGCCCCGCCGCCGCGAGGGTCCGCACGCGCTGGGTGCCGTCTCCAAGCCACCGCTGCACCTCCGCTCGGGAGTAGAGATCGCGCGCGAACGGAGCGTCCGCGGCGGCGTCGTAGGCCCGCAGCTGCAGGCGCGAGGTGCGCAGGGGAACCGTCACGAGCGGCCCCCGGTCGACGCCGCGGTGCCCGGACGTGCGGCGTCGTCCTCCCGCTGGGCCTCCAGCCGGTCCAGGAGCTCGTCCTCAGTGAGCGGCTCGCCGCGCAGCCGCCGCGCGGTGACCCGCAGCTCCGTGACCGCCAGCAGCACCAGGGCCACCGCCATGGCCACGGACAGCACGCCCAAGATGTTCACGAACCCGTAGCCGAGCTCCAGGTACCCCGCTCCCGCCGCACGCGTGAACACGGACTGCATGCCCTGGGCGGTGGCGTCCGGGAGGAAGAAGCCGAACCCCAGCGTCACGAGCCAGGCGCCCACCGCGGTGAGCACGGCCCGCCGACTCACGGCGTGGGACGGGTAGTTCAGGGCGTCCCGGCGGAACAGCGCCGTCGCAATCATGTGGAGCACCAGGACGGGCAGGGCGATCGCCACGGCGTACACCGGTGTGAGACCGCCCAGCACACCCGCCAGGGCACGGCCGAAGCCGACCCACAGGGCCAGCAGCAGCGCCACCACCACCATGACCGCGGGGAAGCTGCGGGACAGCGCCGATCCCGGTCTCGAGAGGGCTGCGGGCTCACGGTCCTGGGAACTCATGTGCCCATGGTAGGGCGCTGGGACGTGTCGGGGCGGGCACGTACCGTGGAGTCATGAGCGACGCAGACTTCCCCCGAGCCGTCCTGTTCGACCACGACGGCACCCTCGTGGACACCGAGCCCCTGTGGGAGACCGGCAAGCAGCGGATCGTGGCCGCCCACGGCGGCGAGTGGACCGACCGGGACACCTGGGACACCCTGGGCGAGCCCCTGGCCGCCACGGTGCAGCGGCTGTCCGAGCTGGGCGTCCCCGGCTCGCCGGAGGAGGTCTTCCGCGAGTTCTACGAGGTGCTGGAGGACGTCCTCGCGAAGAACCCTCCCACGTTCATCCCCGGCATCCGGCCGCTGCTGGCGGACCTGGACCGGGCCGGCATCCCGGCGGCCATCGTCACGAACGCCACCTCGGAGGTGGCGCGCTACACCGCCGGGCTGGCCCCGGACAACCTGTTCCGGGTGATCATCGGGGATGAGGAGGTGGCGCAGGGCGTCACCCCCAAACCGGACCCGGACGCGTACCTGGAAGCAGCGAGGCGCCTGGGCGTGGACCCCCGCGCCTGCGTGGTGGTCGAGGACTCCCCGTCCGGCGCCGCCGCGGGAGTGGCCGCGGGCATCGTCACCGTGGTGGTTCCCGGGGTTCAGCAGGTCCCGGAGGGACCGGGGGTCGTGCACGTCCCGGAGCACTCCGCCGTGACCCTCGACCTGCTGCGCTCCCTCGACCCCCGCGACTGAGCAGCCGCGCGGCCGCCGGCGGTCCACCACTACACTGTCCCCATCCCGGTGCACCGCTCCGACGGCCACCGGCGCTTACCCACCGCGCGCCCCTCGCGGCTGCTCCCGAAAGGCGGACATGAGCTATCCCCTCGCCGTGCTCTTCGACCACGACGGCACCCTGGTGAACACCGAGCCCCAGTGGGCGGTGGCCAAACGGAAGGTCGCCGAACGCTACGGCCAGAGCTGGAGCGTCGCGGACGACCACGCCACCCTGGGCGGCACCGTCCAGGACGCCGCGCGCACGTTCGTGGACCGGGGCGCCCCGGACTCGGTGGAGGACATCACCCGGCAGCTGGCCGAGCACGTGATCGGGAGCATGGACGAGGAGATCCCGTTCCTCCCGGGCATCCGCTCCCTGCTGCGGGAGCTGGCGGACGCCGGCATCCCCGCAGCCATCGTGACCAATGCCCTGACCTCGGTGGCACGGCACACCGCGGCCGGCGCCCCGGAGGTCCTCACACGCATCGTCTCCCACGACGACGTCACCCACGCCAAGCCCGATCCCGAGCCGTACCTGCGCGGTGCCGAGCTGCTCGGCGTGGCGCCCCGCGACTGCGTGGCCGTGGAGGACTCCGAGCCCGGCGTGCGCAGCGCCGTGGCCGCGGGCATGACCGTGGTGGTGGTCCCCGGGGACAAGCCCGTCCCGGAGGGGCCACACCGCGTGTTCGTGACCGCGCACGAGGACGTCACCCTGGACTTCCTGCGCTCCCTCACCCCGCCGGCCTGACGGGCCGCACCGCGCCCGCCTGCGCCTGCACTTGCCCACCCGCGCACGAAAGACCCCCGGCTCGATGCTCTCGGGCCGGGGGTCCTTCGTGTCGTGCGTCCGGGGGTCGACCCGGTCGCCTCAGGGGTCAGCGCGCCGACTGCCCCGAGCGGTTGCTCTCACGACGACGCTGCGCCGCCGCCATGGCGCGATCCGGCACCCGGTCCGCGGCGCCGCCGCGCGCGCCTCGCGGGGAGGAGCTGCGCGCGGCACCGGGCCCGGCGGCGTCGCCACCCGAGCGGCGGGTGGTGGCGGACCGGCCGCCATTGCCACCGCGCCCGGCGTCGGAGCGGTTCGTACCGGAGCGGCCGCCAGAGGGACGGCCGGAGCCCTGGCCCTGCTGGCCGCCACCCTTGCCGGAGCGCCCGGCCGAGCCGGAACGTCCACCGCTCTGACGGGACCCGCCCTGGCGCTGACCACCGGAGCGGCCGCCCGAGGAACGACCACCCGAGCGCCCGCCGGATCCGCGGCCGCCGCCGGGCTGGGTGACCGCGGGGGCCGCGGTGGGTGCCACGCGCTCGGCACGCTCACCCACGAGCTCCTTCACGACCTCCGAGTCCGGACGCACCTCGTCCACGCGGGGTTTGACGCCGGCCTTCTTCATGAGCTTGTCCACGTCCGAGCGCTCCTCGGTGGTCGCGATGGTGATCACGGCACCGGAGGCACCAGCGCGGGCGGTGCGCCCGGAGCGGTGGAGGTAGGACTTGTGCTCGGCGGGCGGGTCGATGTGCACGACCAGCTCGACGTCGTCCACGTGCACGCCGCGCGCGGCGACGTCCGTGGCAACGAGGACCCGGACGTCGCCGTCGGAGAACGCGCCCAGGTTGCGGTCACGCGCGCCCTGGGAGAGGTTGCCCTGCAGATCCACGGCGGGGATGCCGGCCTGGCTGAGCTTCTTGGCCATCTTCTTCGCGCGGTACTTGGTGCGCGTGAACATCATGCGCCGCCCGGTGCCGGAGGCGAGCGCCTCGATCAGGGCCTGCTTGTCGTCCGCGTGGGTGACCAGGACCTGGTGGTCCATGGTGGTCACCGCGGCCTGGGCGTTGTCCGCCGAGTGCAGGACGGGGTCCTGGAGGAACTTCTTGACCAGCACGTCCACTCCGTTGTCCAGTGTGGCGGAGAACAGCAGCCGCTGCGAGCCCTTGGGGGTCTTGGCGAGGATCCGGGTGACCACGGGCAGGAAGCCCATGTCCGCCATGTGGTCGGCCTCGTCCAGCACGGTGACGCGGACGTCGTCAAGTGTGAGCAGGCCCTGCTTGATGAGGTCCTCGAGGCGACCGGGGCAGGCCACCACGATGTCCACGCCGTCCGCGAGCGCCTTCTCCTGGCGCTTCTGGGACACACCGCCGAAGATCACGGTGGTGTTCAGCCCGGCGGCCTTGGCCAGCGGGGCCACGGTGCGGTCAATCTGCGTGGCGAGCTCGCGCGTGGGAGCCAGCACCAGGCCGGTGGGGCGGTGCGCGCGGCGGGACGCGCGGGACGCACCCGGGGCCATGCCAGCGAGCCGCGCCACGAGCGGCAGCGCGAACGCCACCGTCTTGCCGGAGCCCGTGCGGCCGCGGCCGAGCACGTCCCGACCGGCCAGCGAGTCGGGGAGGGTCTTCTCTTGGATGGGGAAAGCTTCCGTGATGCCCACGCGGGCGAGATCGGCGGAAAGCGCCTCGGGCACACCGAGGTCTTCGAAAGAATGAGACAAGGAACGTCTTTCAGAATTGGTCCACGCGAAACGATTCCGCGCGCTCGCGCCTCATGGGACGCGGCCTGCGCGCCTCGGACCGGCGCGCTTCGACCCCGCACTCGGTGCGGGGGAACTGGGCAAGTCTACACGCAGTATGTGTGGCGCCACGAACCGGGTGGCTCAGAGGAGTTCGTCCCAGCCCGACGCCGTCGGCTCGCGCGGGCAGGTTGCGCGCCGCACCGGCGGGGTGCCCGCGCAGCCCGGTGGGGGTGCAGGCACCCCGCCCGGGCGCCAGGAATCAGACGGCGGTGTACCCGCCGTCCACCAGGTAGTAGGACCCGGTGATGAAGGATGCGGCGTCCGAGAGCAGGAACGCGGTCAGCTGCGCGACCTCCTCGGGGGTGCCCAGCCGCCCCATGGGGTGCTTGGCAATCAGCTCCGCGAGCACCTGCGGCGGCAGGTTCTCCAGCAGCGGGGTGTCGATGTACGCGGGGCCCACGGCGTTCACGCGGATCCCCCGCTGGGCGTAGTCCACACCGGTCTGCCTGGTGAGACCCACCAGGCCGTGCTTGGCGGTGGTGTAGGCGGAGTTGCCCATCATGGTGGCCACGGTGGAGTGGATGGAGCCCACGTTCACGACGGCCCCACCCCCGTGCTGCTCGATCACCGGCAGCTGGGCGTGCATCCCGTAGGCCACCCCGTTGAGGTCGATGGCCACCGTGCGCTCCCAGGCGGCGATGTCGGTCTCCCCCAGCGCCTCGGCCTGCCCGCCCACACCAGCATTGTTCACGGCGTAGTGCAGCCCGCCGTATGTCTGGACCGCGAAGTCCACGGCGGCCTGCGCGTCGTCCCTGCTGGCGACGTCCTGGCGAATGCCCGCGGCATCACCACCGGCGGCCATGATGGCCTGCACCACGTCGTCGACGCCCGTGGCATCGATGTCCGTGACCACCACCTTGGCGCCGCGGCGCGCCAGATCCTTCGCGATCGCCGCGCCGATCCCCGAAGCCGCTCCGGTGACCAGTGCTACTCGGGATGTGAACTCTGACATGGGGACTCCTGGGTGTCGATGTCGGTGTGAACCCCTCCAGTCTTACCGGCGGGACACGCCACGGCCAGGTGTTGCGCACATGAGACGGTGGGAACACCCGCGGTTCGCGGACTGCGGCGTTCCCACCGGGATCCTCATGCACGACGAGACCAGCCACGCGGGAGAACGAAGCCGGCCGTTCCACGGCGTCACGCCTGCGGTCTGCTGTCCCTCGCGAAGCGACGCGCCTTGACCCGCTCGGGCAGGACCGTGTTGAGCAGGGCAGCGCGGCGTGTGGCCCGGTCCCCGCCGATGACGTGGTCCTTGCCCGCGAACATGGCCTCCACACCCTGGCGGGCGACCTCGGCCGGGTCGTTCTTCCACTCGTTCGAGCCGAAGACCGTGTTGTCCATCCCCGCGGTGTGGTGGAACTGTGTGGCCGTGGCGCCGGGAAGCAGGGCTGTCACGGACACCCCGTACTCCTTCATCTCCTCATGCAGCCCCTGCGCGAAGGCGTATGCGAAGGCGCGCGTGGGCCCGTAGATGGATTCGTAGGGAGTGGGAGTCAGCGCGGAGAGGGACGCGGTGATCAGGATCCTGCCCGAACGCTGCCGCGCCATAGTGCGCACCACGCGCTTGGCGAGCCGCACCTGGCCCGCGACGTTGAGATCCAACATGTGCAGCTCGTCCTCGAGGTCCGTGTCCACGAACGAACCACCCAGGCTCTTGCCTGCGTTGAGGACCGCCACGTCCAGGGGCATGGCAAGTTCTTCGTAGCGGGCCCAGAGCAGCGCCACTCCCTCCGCGGTGCTGAGGTCCGCGCGCACGGGGATGACATTGACCGTCGGAGCGGAATCGCCCGCAGCCTCCTGCAACTTCTGCGGCAGGGACTCGATCCGCTCGCTCGAGCCCACGCCCAGGATGTCGTACCCGTGGGCCACGAGCTGCGACGCGATCTCGAACCCGATTCCGGATGATGCGCCGGTGACGAGCGCCAAGGACGTCACGATTGCTCCTCCTCGTCCGCGGCCTTCTCCGCGTCGTGTTCCGCGCGCAGCTCCTGGGCCGACTGCTCCTCCTGCGCCTTCTGCTCGCGGACCACCTCGGTGAGCAGCTTGGTCATCTCCTTGGCCACGCCGGCCGCGGACTGCGGGTTCTGCCCGGTGACGAGGCGCTCGTCCACCTGGACGTTCTCCTCCCAGTTCTCCGCGACCTTGACCGTGGCCCCCTGCTCCTCGAGCCGCTCCTGCAGCAGGTAGGGCACCGTGTCCTTCTTGCCCACTTCCTCCTCCTCGGCGGTGGTGAAGGCCGCCACCTTCCGCCCGGAGAGCAGGTTCACGCCGTTGGCCAGCTCCACGTCCACCAGCCCGGACGGGCCGTGGCACACCGCGCCCACCACACCGCCGGCGTCGTAGACGGCGGCCACGAGCTTCTGGAGGTCCCGGTTGCCCGTGAAGTCCCACATGGTGCCGTGCCCGCCCACCAGGTACACGGCGTCGTACTGGGAGGGGTCCACCACCGAGACCTTGGGGGTGTTGTAGAGGGAGGCCTTGGCGGTCTCGTCCTGCGTGAACTCCACCTGCACGGGATCGTCCTGCTGCACGGCGTCCTGCGGGGGCTGCCCGCCGGCGATGGACGCGAAGTCCACGAAGTAGCCGGCGTCCCGGAACACCTTCCAGGGGTGCGCGGCCTCGGCCACGTTGTAGCCCGTGGCCTCACCCGTGTCCCCGAGGGTGTCCTGGCTGGTCAGGACCAGGAGGATCTTCTTCATGGTGGTGATGTCCATGGGGTCTCCTTTCGTGAGCGCGCGGCGCGCGCGGCGTGGCACCACCCTAGACAAGCGCCGCAGCCCCGGGTCCGGGACGTTCGCTGTGGGCGTGCCCGGCGCCGCCGGAATGGTGCGGGAACCCGCTGTTAGCATGAGCAGCGATCCCCGGCGGGGTGCTCCGACCCCCGCGCGGCCCCGTCCCACCACAACGAAAGGCTCTTCCCATGCGCATCTCCAACGCCATCCTCCGCGGCATTCCCGGCGCCTACCTGCTGCAGTCCGGCTACGGCAAGCTCGGCATGGACGCCCAGGCGGCCGAGGGCCTCAAGCAGTTCGCCGCCACCGGCGTCCCCCAGTTCGCCGAGTGGGACTCCCGGACCTTCGCCACGTTCATCGCGGGCACCGAGCTGGCCGTGGGAGCCGCCCTGGTCACGCCGTTCGTGTCCAAGCGCCTGGCCGGTGCGGGCCTGCTCGCGTTCAGCGCCGGGCTGCTCACCATGTACTTCCGCAACCCGGAGATGACCCAGGAGGACGGCATCCGCCCGTCCGAGCAGGGCATCCAGCTCTCCAAGGACGCCTTCCTCGCCACGATCGGCGCGGCCCTCATGGTGCAGAAGTAGCGCCTCACACGCATCCGGTCACGACGACGCCGCAGGCCACCCTGCGGCGTCGTCGCCTTTTCCGCCCCGGGCACAAAAGGCGGGCCCTGCACCCCAAGGGGTACTGCTAGGTTGGTCAGCAATCCGCACCATCCCTCACGGAAAGCTCCGTCCCCCCCATGGAATCCCTGCAAAGCAGCTTGGACACCGTTCGCGACCTGATCTGGGGGCCGTGGCTGCTCCTGCCCCTGCTCTTCGGCACGGGCGTCTTCCTCACGTTCCGCCTGCGCGGGATCCAGTTCCGCCTGTTCACCAAGGCCGTGAGCCTGGGCTTCGGGCGCCGCTCGCGCGCCAAGGGCGAGAAGGGGGACATCTCCTCCTTCGCGGCCATGTCCACCGCGCTGGCCGCGACCGTGGGCACCGGCAACATCGTGGGCGTGGCCGCCGCGATCTCCATCGGCGGGCCGGGCGCGCTGTTCTGGATGTGGATCACGGCGCTGTTCGGCATGGCATCCAAGTACGCGGAGTGCTTCCTGGGCGTGCGCTTCCGCACCCGGGACACCGCCGGACAGCTCACGGGCGGACCGCAGGTGTACCTGGCCCGCGGGATCCCCAACAAGTTCGGCCGGGCCCTGTCCGTGGTCTTCGCGGTGGGCTGCGTGGTGGCCACGTTCGGGATCGGCAACATGACCCAGGGCAACGCGATCGCGTCCAACCTGGAGCACTCCTTCAGCGTGCCGCCCGTGCTGACCGCCGTGGTGCTCGCGGTGGGCACCGGGCTGGCCCTGGTGGGCGGCATCCAGTCCATCGCCAAGGTGACTACCTACATGGTGCCGCTGATGATCGTGCTCTACATCGGCTCCGGTCTCTACATCATCGGCGTGAACTACGAGGGCATCCCCGAGGCCCTGCGGCTGATCTTCACAGGTGCGTTCACCCCCATGGGCGCCACGGGCGGCTTCGTGGGCTCCACGGTGCTCGTGGCCATGCGCATGGGCGCGGCGCGCTCGCTGTTCTCCAACGAGTCCGGCATGGGCACCGCCTCAATCGCGGCGTCCATCGCCCAGACCAGCCACCCCGTGCGCCAGGGGCTCGTGTCCATGACCCAGACGTTCGTGGACACCCTGGTGGTCATCTCCATCACGGGCTTCGTGATCCTCACCACCGGCATGTGGACCCAGGGCGACACCGCCACCATGACCTCCCGGGCCTTCGCCACCGGGCTGCCGGGTGAGTGGGGCGGCACCATCGTGACCATCTGCCTGGTGCTGCTGGGCTACTCCACCGTGCTGGGCTGGGCGTACTACGGCGAGCGCAACGTGGAGCGCCTGGCGGGGGCGCGGGCGGCCATCGTGTACCGCGTGGTCTTCTCGGTCGCCGCCGGTCTCGGGGCGCTGGCCCCCCTGGCGCTCGTGTGGACGTTCTCGGACATCATGAACGGGCTCATGGCCATCCCCAACCTGATCGGGCTGGTGATGCTCTCCGGGCTGGTGGTCCGGGAGACCAGGCTCTACCTGGACCACGACCCCAAGTTCACCGCCACCACCGAGGAGATCAACGCGTTCATGGGCAGCCACCCCGGCGCCCTGGACGCGCAGATCGGCCACGAGGTGGACCTCACCTCGCCCACGCCCGCCCTCTCGGAGACGGGTTCCGCACCCACGCCCCCGGCCATCACGGGCAACGACGCCGCCGCGCGCTCCTGAGCCCCGGGTCCCCGGGCTGCCCGCTCAGGCCTGCCCGGAGTCCCGAGCCCGCACCTCGACGGTCTGGGCGATCGTGTGGGACTCCCCCGCCACCAGGCGCACCGGGGAGCCCATCACGTTGCCGGCCTCGACGCACACCATGGTCCGCCACTCGTCGTCCCCGAAGTCGCTGATCCCCACGGCCTTGTCCGCCCACGGGTTCCACACCACGGTGCTGTCCGAGCCCTCCTTGCCGAGCACCAGCACGCGGTCCAGGGCGGGGTCGTCCACGTGCACCTCGCCGCGGTGGGCGAACACGGCGTCAGTCTCGCCCGTGAGGCGCAGCCCGCCCACCTGGGTGCGCTGCTCCTTGGCCACCTTGTCGTAGTAGGACACGCCGTCCAGTCCGGAGAGCGTGATCCGGGTGGCGTCCCCCACGTGCAGGTAGGTGTGCAGGGCCTCCTCGACCTCGAAGGTCTCGGAGCCCGTGTTCGTGACCGTGAGCTCCAGGCGCAGCCTGCGCCCCGCGGTCATCCGGAACCGGGCGGCGAACTCGTGGGGGAACGGTGCGCGCAGCTCGTCGGAGACGTCCTCGGGCGTGAGGGTGAACTCCGCGAAGGGGTCACCGTGCTGGTCCTCGCCCTGCTCCGTGAGCGCCCACTCGGTGATCCGCGCGAAGCCGTGGGCGGGTTCCATCTCCCCCGTGCGCCCGGGGCCGAACCACGGGAAGCACAGGGGCACCCCGCCGCGCAGCGCCCGGCCGGTCTCGCTGTAGGCCCGCGAGGACATCCACAGGACGGGCTCGTGCCCCTCCGGGGCCCAGGAGACCGCGTGGGCGCCGTAGCTCAGCACGGCGCCGGTGCCGTGGGGGCCCGACAGGGTCAGGGGTTCGGGCAGTCGTGTCATACCCCCACCTAAGCACGCTCCCCGGCCTGCGCCGGGGAGCAGCACGGCAGGTTACTGCCGGGTTACGAGTCCGCGTGCTCCGCGGACTCCGGGTGCGCGACCTCCTGCTTGAACCACTCGAAGGCCTGCCGGTGGGACTCCGAGCGGCGGACGAAGGCCCAGGAGATCCCCAGCAGCACGAGCCACACGGGAAGGGCCACGAGTGCCGTCGCCGTCTCCACCTCGGTGGTCAGCGTCCACACCACGAACGCGAAGAACAGCAGCACCACCACGCACATGAGAAGCCCGCCCGGCATCTTGTACTCGGAGGCCGCGTGGCGCTCCGGGTGCTTGCGGCGGAAGCACATGTATGACACCAGGATCATGGACCACACGAAGATGAACAGCATGGACGCCACGGACGTGATGAGCGTGAACGCCTCGATGATCGAGGCCCCGGCGTAGAGCACCGGGATGGTCAGCAGCAGCACCAGGGCGGTGAAGAACAGGGCCCGCACGGGAACTCCCACACGGTTGAGCCCCTTGAACAGCCGGGGTGCGCTGCCCTCCGCAGAGAGCCCGAACAGCATGCGGGAGGTGGAGTACACGCCCGAGTTGGAGGAGGACATCGCCGAGGTCAGCACCACGAAGTTCACCACGGAGGCGGCCGCCCCGAGGCCCGCGAGGGAGAACATGTCCACGAACGGGGACTGCTCCGGGTTGATCGAGCGCCACGGGGTGACCACCAGGATGGCCAGCAGGGAGCCCACGTAGAAGATCAGGATGCGCAGCGGCACGGAGTTGATGGCGCGGGGCAGCGTGGTGCGGGGGTCCCGCGCCTCGGCCGCCGTCGTGCCCACGAGCTCCACACCCACGAAGGCGAACACCGCGATCTGGAACCCCGCGACGACTCCCATGGCCCCGTGGGGGAACCAGCCGCCGTCGTTCCACAGGTTGGACACCTGGGCCACGTTGCCGTCCGGCGACGTGAAGTGCGTGACGGCCATGACCGCGCCCACCACGATCAGCGCCAGGATGGCCACGATCTTGATGAGCGCGAACCAGAACTCCATCTCCCCGAAGCTCTTCACGCTCACCGCGTTGAGCAGGAACACGACCACGAGCACGGCCACGGTGGGCAGCCACAGGGGCACCGAGGGCCACCAGAACTGCACGTACCCGGTGATGGCCACGAGCTCCGCGATCGCGGTGACGATCCAGCAGAACCAGTAGGACCAGCCCACGAAGAACCCGGCCCACGGTCCGATCAGGTCCGCCGCGAAGTCCGCGAAGGTCTTGTAGTGCAGGTTGGACAGCAGGATCTCACCCATCGCGCGCATCACGAAGAACAGGAACAAGCCGATGGCCATGTACACCAGGACCACGGCCGGACCGGCCAGGGAGATGGTGCGGCCCGAGCCCATGAACAGCCCGGTGCCGATCGCACCGCCGATCGCGATCAGCTGGATGTGGCGGTTGCTCAGGCCACGGGTGGGGCCGGAGTGTGCGTGGGGCGGCGACACCGCGGTGGAGCTGTTGGTCATGGCTCCCGAGGGTACACCGCCACCGCGCGTGGCCGTGGCCTGGACCACACCCCTGCGCGGGTCGTCCGGGAACCGGGCCGGCGGCGCCTCGGCATCACTCGGGGACTGCGCCGGCGCCGCGTCGGCCTCGCCCAGGAGCCGGGTCGGCGAGGCGTCGGACCCACCCGGGGACCACTCCGGCATCACGTCGACCTCGCCCCGAGGGCCGTGCCGGCGTGATGCTGGGGACCGTGCCCGTCAGGTGCCGGGAACGCCTTCGAGGGTGCTCCGGGCACGACGCGGCCCCCGCGTCGCACTGTCGTGAACAGGCGGCGCGGGGCCCGGGGTGCTGGGGGCCGGGGTGGATCACCCCAGGGCCCGCCCCGGCGGATCCCCGCCGGGGCGGGCACCCGCCGCGGGCGGGCTCAGCGCACGCCGCCCGATGCCGCGCTCTGCGGCAGCACGTAGCTGTCGATCGCACCGGGGCGGCCGTCCATGAACCCGTCGATCTGCAGCTTGTCCGCCCGCAGGTGGGGGTCGTTGCGCAGGTAGTGCTTGGTCTCCCGAGCCACGAGCCCGGAGAGGATCAGCAGCCCGATCAGGTTCGGGATGGCCATGAGCCCGTTCATGAGGTCCGCGAAGGACCACACGATGGCCAGCGGCACGCTGCAGCCCACGAACACCACCGCGGAGAAGAACACGCGGTAGGGCATCACGGCCCCGCGACCGAAGAGCCGCTCCATGCAGCGCTCGCCATAGTACGCCCAGCCCAGGATGGTGGAGTACGCGAAGAGCACCAGGCCCACGGTCACGATCAGGTGGCCCCAGCCGCCGGGCAGGCCGTGGCTGAAGGCGTCACCGGTCATGGTGGCGGCGAAGTCCTTGCCCTGCTCCCACACGCCGGTGGTGACGATCACCAGGCCCGTGCAGGTCACCACGATGATGGTGTCGATGAACGTCTGCGTCATGGACACGAGCCCCTGGCGCACCGGGTGGGTGGTCTGGGCCGCGGCGGCGGCGATGGCCGCGGAGCCCATGCCGGACTCGTTGGAGAAGATCCCGCGGGCCACACCCATCTGCACCACGATGATGATGGCCGAGCCCGCGAAGCCGCCCACGGCCGCGTGGCCGGTGAACGCGGTGGTGAAGATGGTGGCGAAGGCCGCCGGGACGGCGTCGATGTTGACCACCAGGATGAACAGCGCGCCGAGCACGTAGAAGATGATCATCACGGGCACGAGCGCGGAGGTGACCTTGCCGATGGACTTGATGCCGCCCACGAGCACCAGCAGGGTCAGCACGGCGAGCACCAGGCCGGTGACCCACACGGGCACGCCGAACGAGGACTCCACGTTGGCGGAGATGGAGTTGCCCTGGGTCATGTTCCCGATGCCGAACGAGGCCAGCACGGCAGCCACGGCGAAGAACAGGGACAGGAACTTGCCGAAGCCGTTGGGGATGCCGCGGAACAGGTAGTACTGCGGGCCGCCCGAGATCTCGCCCTTGGCGTCCCGCGCGCGGAAGCGCACGCCCAGGAACGCCTCCGAGTACTTGGAGGCCATGCCGAGGATGCCGGTGACCCACATCCAGAACAGGGCGCCGGGCCCGCCCACGGAGATGGCGGTGGCCACGCCCACGATGTTGCCGGTGCCCACGGTCGCGGCGAGCGCGGTGGTCAGGGCCTGGAACTGGGAGACGTCCCCGCCGGGGGCGTCCTTGTCCTTGCGCTCGAACAGCGCGAGCCGCAGCGCGGGGATCAGCTTGGTGACCTGCAGCCCGGCGAGTCGGGCGGTGAGGTAGATGCCGGTGCCGAGCAGCAGCGGCATGAGGATGAAGGGCCCCCAGACGACGCCGTCCACGGCGTCGAGGAGGTTCTGGATCGCATCGAGCATGGAAGTGTCTCTCGTTCGTGCTGGAGGCGCGAAGCCGTGGATCAACTGTGAATCACGTCACCGTTTGGCACAGTGAACCACATCGGCGCCGCGGCTCCCGGCCCATCCGCCGCGTGGCGCGGCGGTGTTGCCGGCCCCGCCGGTCCTCGGGCACGACGACGCCGCGCGGCCGCCCCTTTGCCCTGCGCACCCGGGTGCCGGGTCACCGGGGTGCCGGAGCACCCGCGCACGAGGGGATGACGAGACCCCTGCACGCTCGACCCGCCGGGTACGGGTCCCTGCGGCGCCGCGGCCGAGGGGCCCGCCGCCCGAGCGCGCGCCGGGGTGCGGGAGCGCGCTGGGGGCGCGGGCGGCGTCGTGCGCTAGCGGCGCGCGGCGAGCACGAGGGCCACGGAGACCACCGCGCACGAGGCCATGCACGCGAGCATGGGCACGGCGGTGGACTCGCCCGCCAGTCCGGTGAGCGGGGTGACCACCCCGGCCATCACGAACTGCGCGGTGCCCACCACCGCGGCGCCGGTCCCGGCGAGGCCTCGGGCCTGGGCGCGTCGCTGGGCGAGGGCCACCGCGTTGCCGAGCACGAAACCCATGCAGGACTGGGAGAGGAAGATCAGCACGAGCGTGGCGGGGCCCACCACACCCAGCAGCGCGAGCACGAGGTTGAGCACGGAGGTCGCGGCGAGCCCCGTGACCCCGGCCAGCAGCAGCGACTCCGGCGCACGGGAGCCCACGATCCGGGTGTTGACCACGCCGGTGGCGATCGACCCGCACGCGTTGAGCGCGAAGACCACCGAGTACCCGAGCGCGCTGAAGCCCAGCACGTCCTGGATCACGAACGGGGACGCGGAGATGTAGGAGAACAGGGCCCCGAACGCGAACGCGAAGCTCAGGGCGTGCAGCGTGAACCGCCGGTCCCCGAGCACCGCGCGGGCGTTGCGGAGGATGCGCCCGATGCCGCCCCGCGAGCGGGCCTCGGGCGGCAGGGTCTCGGGGATCACGAGCAGCGAGCACCCGAGCATCACGGCGCCGAAGACGGTGAGCACCGCGAACGCCGTGCGCCAGTCCGCCACGGTGGCGATCACCCCGCCCGCGAGCGGTGCCACCACGGGCGCGAGGGACGTGATGAGGGACAGCACGGAGTACAGCTGCGCGGCCCGGTGCCCGCGGGCGATGTCCGAGACCACGGCGCGCGCGATCACCACCCCGGCGGCCCCGGCGGCGCCCTGCAGCAGCCGCAGCCCAAGCACGAGCCCGATGTGCGGGGCCACGATGATCGCCGCGGAGCTCAAGAGGAACACCAGGTTTCCCCCGAGCACCAGCCGACGGCGCCCGAGGACGTCCGAGAGCGGCCCCAGCAGGAACTGCCCGAGGGCCATCCCGACCATGTAGGCGGTCAGGCTCAGCTGGATCACGCTGGCCGGGGCGCCGAACCACTGCGCCATCTCCGGCATGGAGGCCAGGTACATGTCCGTGGCCATGGGACTCACGGCGGAGAGCACGCCCAGGGATCCCACGAGCACCACCGCGTCCCACCGCGGCCGCAGCCCCAGCCGGCTGCGCAGCAGATCGCGCGGCCCGGGATCCTGCATCGCGGGGCCCTGCTCGTCGGGATCCCCCTTCCGGGGGTCGCCGGGCGGGGACTCGGGCGGCTCGTGGTCCTGGGGCATGCGAGTCTCCTGCGCGGCGCCGGCGGAGGGTGGGCCTCAATCGTAGGGTCCGCCCGCCGCGCCGTGACCTCCCGTGACGGCCCGCCTAGGATGTTCCACGATGGAATCCAGCGATCGCACCCAGTCCTCCGCCCTCCCCTCCGGGGACGACGCCGCCCTGCCGGACTCGTCCGCCCCGGGCACCCCGGCCGGCGCCCCGGGCACCCCGGACACCGCGCCGGCGACCACCGCCCAGCACTCGGACGCCGAGCACGGCGAGCGGGCCGCCGCACCGCGGGACGGCGGGGGCGGCGCGGCGGCGTCGTCGTCCGGGGACGCGGTGGGTGGCGAGCCCGGCACCGACGGCCCCGGGGCGACCCCCGCGGCGTTCCACCGGCAGCCGTTCTCGTTCGTGCGCCGCGGGGACCGGCTCTCCCCCAAGCGGCAGAAGGCGTGGGAAGAGCATGCCGGGCAGTGGGTCCTGGAGATCCCCCGCGTGCGCACCGACACCTCCGTGGACCCCTCCTACCACCTGGACCGGGAGGCCGTGTTCGGCCGCACCGCGCCGCTCGTGGTGGAGATCGGCTCCGGGCTGGGCGAGGCGATCGTGGCGCACGCCGCCGCGCACCCCGAGCTGGACCACCTCGCGGTGGAGGTCTACAAGCCCGGGATCGCGGACCTGCTCATGAAGGCCGCGCAGGCCGGGGTGGAGAACGTGCGGGTCGCCCAGGCCAATGCCCCCGAGGTGCTCGAGCACATGCTCGAACCGGCATCCGTGTGCGAGCTGTGGGTGTTCTTCCCCGATCCGTGGCACAAGACCCGCCACCACAAGCGCCGCCTGGTCTCCCCCCGCTTCGCCGAGCTCGCCGCGCGCGTACTCGAGCCGGGCGGGCTGTGGCGCCTGGCCACGGACTGGCAGGAGTACGCCGTGGTGATGCGCGAGGTGCTCGACGCCGCGGACGCCGACTTCGAGAACCTCCACCCCGGGCCCGTGGCCGACGACGAGCACCCCGAGACGGGGTGGGCACCGCGCTGGGACGGGCGGGTCCTCACGAGCTTCGAGCGCAAGGCCACGGAGGCCGGCCGCGTGCCCCGGGATCTGACCTACCGGCATCGCTGACCCTGCGGCCACAGGGATCCCGGCCGGGGCAGTTCGGTCGCTGAGCAGTTCGGTCGCTGAGACCACGGATGTGACCCCGCGCCCCCCGTTCTGGACGCCACGGAGTGGGCAGATGCGCAGAGACCCCGCACCACGAGGTGGTGCGGGGCCCCTGCATGCCGAGGTGCGCTCAGGACGCGCTACGGCCGCGCTTCATCCCGCGTGCGGTCGGGGCATCGGCGGCGCCGGTGTCGCGGCCACCGTGCTCCGGCCGGGCCGGGCGGTAGAGCATGAGCGCCTGCGAGACCTTGCGCGGCGCCCGAAGCGAGCCGCGGGCGATCCGCACGACGTCCCCTTCGGAACCCGCCGTGAAGATCATGTCCCGCTCGCGCCGGGCCTCCCGCTCCTGCTCCAGCTCCTCGGAGAGTTCCGTGACCCGGGACTGCAGCGCCTGCACCTGGTTCTCCAGCTGCATGATCCGCTTGATGCCCTCCAGGGACACCCCATCCTGGGAGAGCTCCTGGATCTGGCGCAGCTTCTGCACGTCCATCTGGGAGTAGCGGCGCGCCCGCCCGGAGGCCCGGGACGGGGTCACCAGGCCCAGGCGGTCGTACTGGCGCAGCGTCTGCGGGTGCATGTCCGCGAGCTCGGCCGCGACTGAGATCACGAAGACGGGCTGGGCGAAGTCGATGGACATCTCAGACCGCGGCCTCCTCGGTCAAGGACGCACGGGGATCAAAGTCCCCCGTGGCCTCGGCGAACGTGCGCAGGGCCTCCTTGGCGGCGTCGTCGAGGTCGGCGGGCAGCTGGATCTGCACGGTGACGATCATGTTGCCCGTGCTGGACCCCGTGGTGAAGCCCTTGCCCCTGACGCGCATCCGGCGCCCGGACGATGTCCCCGCGGGAACCTTCACGCTCACGTGGCCCCCGTCCAGGGTGGGCACCTGCACGGTGGCCCCCAGACCGGCCTCACTCACGGTCACCGGGACCGTGACGTGGACGTCCTGGCCCTCCCGGGTGAAGAACGGGTGCTCCTTGACCTTGACGGTCACGAACAGGTCCCCGTTGCCGCCCGGGCCGGTGTGGCCCTTGCCAGCGATCTTGAGCCGTTGGCCGTCCTTCACGCCCTTGGGCACGCGCACCGTGGTGGTCTGCCCGTTGCCCCGGCGCAGCTTCACGGTGGTGCCGTGGTACGCGGAGCGCAGCGGAATGGTGGTGGTCGTGTGAATGTCCTCGCCCTTGGTGGGCGGGGCCTGGTAGCCGCCGAACCCACCCTGGCCGCCGAAGCCGCCACCAGTGCTGAAACGGGTGTCCCCGCCCTGGGCACCGCCGAACTGCGCGAACAGGTCCTCGAACCCGCCGCCGCCGCTGGACGTGGTGTAGCGCCTGCGGCCGCCGCCACCGCCGTTGAACAGGTCCCCGAAGATGTCCTCGAAGCCCGCGCCGCCGGTGCCGCCCGCTCCCGCGGGCCCGCCGGCCGTGAAGCGCGCACCCGAGCCCATGGCCCGGATGGCGTCGTACTGCTCACGCTCCTCCGGGTCGGAGAGCACGGAGTTCGCCTCGGTGATGTCCTTGAACTTCTTCTCCGCAGCCGCGTCCCCCGGATTCTGGTCCGGGTGGTACTTGCGGGCCAGCTTGCGGTACGCCTTCTTGACGTCTTCCGGGGATGCGTCCTTGGAGACGCCCAGGACGCTGTAGAAATCCTTGTCGATCCAGTCCTGACTGGCCATGACGCCTCCTTCCTGTGAATTCTTCCTCAGTAGGACTCGGGGCGGGTCCCGTCATGTGGACCCGCCCCGAGGTGTTGGTGTGCGCTACGGCTGCGCCGCCACGGCCACCTGGGCCGCCCGGACCACCCGGTTGCCCACCTTGAAGCCCGAACGCAGCACCATGGACACGTGGTCCGGCTCCACCTCGTCGGTGGGCTGCTGCATCACGGCTTCGTGGACGTTGGGGTCGAAGCTCTCCCCCACCTCACCGATGCGGGTGAGTCCCTTCTTGCCCAGGGCGTCCTCGAGCTTGGTGGCGATCGCCGCGAACGGGCCGTCCGTGAGGTCGCCCGCCTTGCGGGCGGCGTCGACGTCGTCCAGCACCGGCAGCAGCGCGGAGATCAGCTCACCCGAGACGAAGTCCCGCAGCTGGTCCTTCTCCCGCGCCGTGCGGTTCTTGAAGTTCACGAACTCCGCCTGCAGCCGCCGCAGGTCCTCGAGCCGCTCGTCGGCCAGCTTCTGGACCTCGGAGCCGCCCGCCGGGGCGGCGTCGCCGGACGACGACGCCGCGTCCGCGGACCCGGCCTCCTGGGACTGGGGGGTGCCGAGAATGTCGTCCACGGTGAGCCCCTCCTGTCCCTCGGTGCCGTCCTGACCGGTGCGAGCGGGCTGTTCCGGATCCTCCGGCACGGACTGGCCGTGGCCCTGGGTGTTCTCGGAATCGCTCATGCTCACTTCTTCCCGTCGTTGTCGTCGTCCACGACCTCGGCGTCGACGATGTCGTCGTCCTCCTTGGCCTGGGCGCCCTCGGCACCGGCGGCACCGGCCCCAGCACCCGCGGCCCCCTCGGCCTGGGACTGGGCGTACAGGGCCTCGCCGATCTTGGTCTGCGAGGACTGCAGCTTCTCGAACGCGGTCTTCACGGCATCGTCGTCATCGCCCTCGAGCGCGGCCTTGACGGCGTCCACGTCCGCCTGGACCTCGGCCTTGACGTCCTCGGGGATGGCGCCCTCGTCGTCCTTGATCAGCTTCTCCACCGAGTATGCGGTCTGCTCCGCGTTGTTGCGGCGGTCCGCGGCCTCACGGCGCTGCTTGTCGGCGTCCGCATTGGCCTCGGCGTCCTTGACCATGCGGTCGATGTCCTCCTTGGACAGCGAGGTGCCGCCCGTGATGGTCATCGACTGCTCCTTGCCGGTGCCCTTGTCCTTGGCGGACACGTGCACGATGCCGTTGGCGTCGATGTCGAAGGTGACCTCGATCTGCGGCATGCCGCGCGGGGCCGGCGCGATGCCGGTCAGCTCGAACGTGCCCAGGTTCTTGTTGTCCCGGGTGAACTCGCGCTCACCCTGGAAGACCTGGATGGACACGGAGGGCTGGTTGTCCTCGGCGGTGGTGAAGGTCTCGGAGCGCTTGGTGGGAATGGCCGTGTTGCGCTCGATGAGCTTGGTCATCACGCCGCCCTTGGTCTCGATGCCCAGCGACAGCGGGGTCACGTCGATCAGCAGCACGTCCTTGCGGTCGCCCTTGAGCACACCGGCCTGGATCGCGGCGCCGATGGCCACGACCTCGTCCGGGTTCACGCCCTTGTTGGGGGCCTTACCCGCGAGCTCGGTGACCTTCTCGACCACGGCGGGCATACGGGTGGAACCACCCACGAGCACCACGTGGTCGATGTCGGAGACGTTGATCCCGGCCTCGGAGATGACGTCCTTGAACGGCTTCTCGGTGCGGGCCAGCAGGTCCTTGGTGAGGTCCTCGAACTTGGCACGGGAGAGCTTCTCGTCCAGGTGCACGGGGCCCTCGGGGGTCACGGACAGGTACTGCAGGGAGATGGTCGTGGACGTCGCGGAGGACAGTTCCTTCTTGGCCTGCTCGGCTGCCTCCTTCAAGCGCTGCAGGGCGATCTTGTCCTTGGACAGGTCCGCACCGGTCTTGGACTTCACCTGCTCCAGCAGCCAGTCCACGATGCGCTGGTCCCAGTCGTCGCCACCGAGGCGGTTGTCACCGGCGGTGGCGCGCACCTGGATGGTGGAGAAGTCGTCCTCGTCCTTGCCGACCTCCAGCAGGGAGACGTCGAACGTGCCGCCGCCGAGGTCGAAGACCAGGATGAGCTCGTCCTCCTTGCCCTTCTCCAGGCCGTAGGCCAGGGCCGCGGCGGTGGGCTCGTTGACGATGCGCAGCACGTTCATGCCGGCGATCTCACCGGCCTCCTTGGTGGCCTGGCGCTCGGCGTCGTTGAAGTACGCGGGGACGGTGATCACGGCGTCCGTGACCGTGTCGCCCAGGTAGGACTCGGCATCCGCCTTGAGCTTCATGAGCGTGCGGGCGGAGATTTCCTGCGGGGTGTACTTCTTGCCGTCGATCTCAGTGGTCCAGTCGGTGCCCATGTGGCGCTTCACGGAGGCCACGGTGCGGTCCACGTTCGTCACGGCCTGGCGCTTAGCCACGTCACCCACGAGGGTCTCGCCGTCCTTGGAGAACGCGACGACGGACGGGGTGGTGCGGTTGCCCTCGGCGTTCGCGATGACGACGGGCTCGCCGCCCTCGAGAACCGCCACCACGGAGTTGGTGGTGCCGAGGTCGATTCCTACTGCACGGGACATTGTCGATCCTTTCGTTGATGCGGTGCGGCCCGCCGGTGACGCCGGTGCGTCCGCGGTGCCGCCAATACTTGAGCTTTCGTGACTCAAGTTTACACATTGAGCACCCCGTGTCAACCTAAGTTGAGTGCCACCCACTCAACTTACTGGCCGCCCGATCTGGCAGGATGCGCGGCGAGTTAGGCCGCCTACCCGTTGCGCGTTACAATCGTGAGTTTGCACGCCCGGGGCGAAACATGGTGTCGCCCTGGTACCACCCACCACGTCCATGGGAGACGCACACTCTTCAGGCCACACATCACTGCCCCGCCACAGTCAGGAGAACTGTCTTGAGCACGCCACCGCCCTCCTCGCCACGAGACCCGCAGGAGACCCCCGCCGTCGAGCACGGCTCCACCTCCGGATCCAGCGCCCGCAGCCGCCCGCGGCAGATCATCGACGAGCTGACCTACCCCCACGGCATCCACCCCGCGCTGGTCCCCGGCGTGGGTGTCGAGGACCGCAAGGTCCGCTTCAACACGGACAAGACGGTGTTCACCGTGACCGCGCTGCTGATCGTGGGGTTCATCGCCTGGGGCGTGCTGGGCACGGAGAGCCTGTCCTCCGTCTCCTCCACCGCCCTGGCCTGGGTCACCGCGAACACCGGGTGGTTCTTCATCCTGCTGTCCACCGCGGCCGTGTTCTTCATGCTCTTCATCGGCTTCACGCGCACCGGGCGCATCAAGCTCGGCCGTGACGACGAGAAGCCCGAGTACTCCTTCTTCTCCTGGCTCGCGATGCTCTTCGCGGCCGGCATGGGCATCGGGCTCATGTTCTACGGGGCGTTCGAGCCCATGAGCTACTTCGAGGGCGGGATCCCCGGCTTCTCGCACATGGCCGAGGCCGGCAGCGACTCCATGGCGGTCTACGCCCTCGTGCAGTCCGCGTTCCACTGGGCCCTGAACCCGTGGGCCGTGTACGCGGTGGTGGGCGTGTCCGTGGCCTACGGCGCCTACCGGCGCGGCCGCGCACCGCTGATCTCCCGCGTGTTCACCGCCCTGCTCGGGCACAAGCGCGTGGACGGTCCGCTGGGCAAGCTGATCGACGTGTTCGCGATCTTCGCGACCCTCTTCGGCACCGCGGCCTCCCTGGGCATGGGCGCCCTGCAGATCGGCTCCGGCATCTCGATCGTGAGCGGCCTGGGCGAGCTGGGCAACAACGTGCTCATCCTGCTGATCGCCGTGCTCTCCGTGGGCTTCATCATCTCAGCGGTCTCGGGCGTCTCCCGCGGCATCCGCTACCTCTCGAACATCAACCTGACGCTGGCGTTCGTGCTCGCACTGTTCGTGTTCTTCGTGGGCCCCACGGTCTTCCTGCTGACCCTGATTCCCTCCACGTTCTCCACGTACGTGTCCCAGTACCTGTTCATGACCGGCCAGTCCGCCGCCTGGGGCCCGGAGAGCGCCAAGTTCTCCAACACCTGGACCGTGTACTACTGGGCCTGGTGGCTGTCCTGGTCCCCCTTCGTGGGCATGTTCATCGCCAAGATCTCCCGCGGGCGCACCATCCGCCAGTTCGTGACCGTGGTGCTGGTGGTCCCGGCCTCCGTGTGCGTGCTGTGGTTCATCGTCTTCGGCGGCTCCGCCATGTGGTTCTCCAAGAACGGTGCGAACCTCTCGGTCGAGGACGGCGCCGAGTCCATGCTGTTCGGCCTGTTCGACCAGCTGCCCCTGACCGGGGTCACCTCCGTGCTCGCGATGGTGGTGATCGGCATCTTCTTCATCACGAGCGCCGACTCCGCCTCCGTGGTCATGGGCACCATGACCCAGCGCGGGCGTCCGGACCCGAGCAAGTGGATCGTGGTCTTCTGGGGCGTGTGCCTGTCCGGCATCGCGATCGTGATGCTGCTCGTGGGCGGCGACGACGCCCTGGCCGGGATGCAGAACCTGGTGATCGTCTCCGCGCTGCCGTTCGCCGTGATCATGGCGTTCATGATGGTGGCGCTCTACCGGGACCTGCGCAACGACCCCGCCACCCTGCGCACGCGCTTCGCGCTGTCTGCGGTGGAGAAGGCCGTGTCCACGGGTCTGGCCGAGCACGGCGACAACTTCGCCTTGCAGGTGGAGCACGCCGAGGGCTACCGCGCCGCCGGCGACTCGTTCGACTCCCACGACCCGGCGATCACCGAGTGGTACCGCCAGACGGACGAGAACGGGGACGAGACGGACTTCCAGTACAAGTCCCGCTGGGTCTCCTCCGCGGTGGACGACATCGTGGAGCAGACCCCCGAGGGCGAGGCGCCCTGGGACCAGACCACTCCCCACAACGCCAACCAGAAGTAGCCAGGGGGCGGCGCCCACCTGAGCCGCACCACGCAACGGGGTGCACGTCCGCGGACGTGCACCCCGTTGTCCGTTCGACCGGTCGCGTCAGTGCTCCGCGGTGTCCCGCGAGTCCGTGAGGGTGCGGATGCCCACCCCGGCGAGCACCAGCACGAGCACCGCCAGCAGGGAGAACGAGATCTGCTGCGAGTGGATGAACCCCGCGACGGTGGCGGGGTCCCACGCCCCGGTGGGCAGCGCGGTGCCCACCACGGAGGCCATCACAGTGCCCACGATGGCGAGCCCCACCGCGTTGCCCACCTCCTGGGCGGTGTCGTTCATGGCCGACCCCATGGAGGTGTGGCTCTCGGGCAGCGCCCCCATCAGCGCCACGGCCCCGGTGGTCATCACGGTGCGCATGGCCACGGTCATCATGAGCATCCCGAGGGCACACCACACGAAGCCGTGGGCCACCGCGCAGACCCACACCGCGAGGCTCGCGAGCAGCAGCACGACGGCGCCCAGCGAGGTCCCCCGGTGCCCCTACCCGGCCACGGCCCGGTCCACGAAGGGTCCCGCGCCCATCATGCCCACCACGAACGGCAGGTTGGCGAGGCCGGTCTGCAGCGGGGTCCAGCCCCACGCGAACTGGTAGAGCTGGGTGGACACGAACATCACCCCGGCCATCGCCGTCATCACCGAGGTCTGCAGGATCGCGGAGCCGCGCACCGTGCGGATGCCCAGCAGGGAGAGGTCCAGCATCGGGTCCGCCGCGGTGCGCTCGCGCCACACGAACCCGGCGCGCGGGCTCTGGGGCGAGGACCCGGCGCGGTGCCGGGCGCGGTGCCGGTGAGCTGTGTCGTGGGAGGCCCTTATTTAGTGTCAGACACTGTTCGATTAGTCGAACTGTGTTCGAAAATAGAACGTTGTTTGATACTGCGCAACACCCTGCGTACCGTGAGCGCCATGACAGCCTCGCGTGAACCCTCCCCGGACCGGACGTCCCCCGCCCAGAACGCCGCGCAGTCGGGCCCCGAACGGCGGGCGGGCGGGCCCGGACGGGGCCGGCGGGGCGGCACGCAGGCGGGCGGGCGGCGTCGCGCGTCCCTGTCCGTGGACGCGATCGTGGAGACCGCGATCGCCATGCTGGACCGGGAGGGGGCCGCGCGGCTGACCCTGCGGGGGCTGGCCGGCACGCTCGACAGCGGCGTGGCCAGCCTGTACTGGTACGCGTCCGGCAAGGACGAGCTCATGGCCATGGTCGCGGACGAGGTGCTGGGCCGCGCGCTCGCCGAGTTCGAGGCGCTGCGGGTGGCGGGGTGGAGCACGCCCGAGCAGTTCGCGCAGCTGCCGGCCCCGGAACCGGCCCCCCGCACGAGCGCCCGCACCCGGGAGGCCCTCGTGGACCTGCGCCGGCTGTCCCTGTGCCTGTTCGCGCAGATGTTGAAGCACCTCTGGCTCGCGGAGCAGCTGATGCACGCGGGCCCGGACGAGGAGAACGCCCTGCGCACGTGGGAGTGCACCGGGCAGATCCTGCAGCGCATGGAGCTGAGCACCTCCCAGCAGTTCCACGCGTCCATGGCGGTGACCACCTACGCCACCGGGATGGGTGCGGAGATCTCCCAGCGCCAGGCCCAGCGCAACGAGCAGGACGCCGAGCAGAAGTTCCGCGAGCAGCTCGAGCGCTGGGAGCACGCGAGCACGCAGGACTTCCCGTTCGTGCACTCGGTGCTCGGGGAGTTCCGCCGCCACGACGGCCGCGCCGAGTACGCGGCCGGGCTGAACCTGCTGCTGTCGGGCATCGAGCGCCAGACGTGGAGCGCCGACGCACCGCGCTGAGCCCCCTCGCGGCGGCCGGATTTTTCGTACAGTGGTGGCCATGATCGAAATCGTCACGGTGTGCACGGGCAACATCTGCCGTTCCCCCATGGCCGAGGCGCTGCTGCGCCGCGAGCTCGAACGGGCGGGCCTGGGCGAGCGTGCCGCCGTGGGCTCCGCCGGTGTGAACGACGAGGAGCACGGCAACCCCGTGGACCCGCGCGCCCGGGAGGTCCTTGAGCGCAACGGTCTGCAGCTGCCAGCGCACAGCGCCCACCGCGTCACCGACCGCGAGCTCGCGGACGCGGACCTGCTGCTGGCCATGACCGGGGAGCACGCGCGGCGGCTGCGGGAGCGGCTGCCCCACGGCGCCCGGGACACCGTGCGTCTGCTGCGCAGCTTCGACCCGCAGGCCGTGGCCTCCCACGAGGACCTCGACATCGCCGACCCGTGGTACGGCGGCTCGGAGGACTTCGACACCGCATGGGAGCAGATCGAGGCGGCGACCCCCGGGGCCGTGGAGTGGGTCCGCGAGCGGGTGTCCGAGCGGTGATCGGCCCCGGCGAGGCGTTCCACGACCACGAGCTGGAGCGGTACCCGGACGGCGTCAACCTCGCCCGGACCCTGCCCCCGGTCACCCGCAAGCCGTTCCTCGTGGGGATCGACGGACGCTCCGGGGCGGGCAAGACCACCCTCACCGACCAGCTCGCCGCAGTGCTGCGCCGCTCGCACGACGTGGTGGTGTTCCGCCTGGAGGACATCTACCCGGGGTGGGACGGTCTGCTGGCGGGCATGAACGCCTACCGCACCGAGATCCTGGAGCCGCTGCGCCGCGGCGAGGACGCCCACTGGACGGCGTGGGACTGGCTGACGAGTGAACCGGGCACCCCGCGGCTCACGCGCACCGCGGAGATCGTGCTGCTCGAGGGCGTGGGCGCGAGCCACCGCGAGGCGCGCGGGCTGCTGGACACCGCCGTGTGGGTCGAGCTGCCCACCGCACAGCGCAGGCAGCGCGCGTTGGAGCGGGACGGCGCCGCGTACGAGGGCCACTGGGAGCAGTGGGCCGCGCAGGAGGAGGAGTACCTCGCGGAGGACCATGTGTGGGAGGCCGCGGACGTCATCCACCCCGGCCCGTCCTCGGAGAAACCCGCGGCGGAGGACCGGGGCCCGGCATGAGCTCCCGGGGTGCCGGCACGGCGGCCGTGATCATTTCCCCCGTCACGGGAAAGCCGCGGCTCGTGGACCCGCACCACCCCCACGTGGGCCTCGAGGACCAGGCGCTCACCCGCGGGGACGGTGTCTTCGAGACGCTGCACGTGCTGGACGGGGACGCCTACAAGTTCGACGCCCACCACGCCCGCCTGAGTGCGTCCGCGCGCAGCTGCGACCTGCCCGCTCCCACGGCGGCCACGTGCCGCGCGGCCCTGGCCATGGCGCTCGACGCCGCCGGGCCCGGTTCCCAGGACCCCGCCCTGGGGCTCGGCGCGGAGCACTCCGTGAAGCTCAGCATCTCGCGCGGCGCCCCGGGGGACGCCCCGTGGGCGTGGCTCACCGCGGCCCCCGTGCCGGACTCGACGTTCGCCGCGCGCCGGGACGGGGTGTCCGTGGTGCTGCTGGACCGCGGCCACGACCCCGCGGAGGATTCCGGGCTGCCCTGGCTGCTGCCGGGGGTCAAGACGCTCTCCTACGCCGTGAACGTGGCCGCCCTGCGCCACGCGCGCGCCCACGGCGCCCAGGACGCCGTGTTCACGGCGTCCTCCGACCGCCGGATCCTGGAGGGCGCCACCTCCTCGGTGGTCTGCGCCCGCCTCGCACCCGGTGCCCCGCCCACGCTCGTGACCCCCGAGCCCTCCCGCGGGGTCCTGCCGGGGACCTCCCAGGCCAGAATCTTCGACGTGGCACGCGCCCACGGGTGGGGCGTGGACCACGGCCCCCTGCACCCCGGGGACCTGCTGCGCGCCGACGCCGTGTGGTTGACCTCCTCGGTGCGGCTCGCGGTGCCCGTGACGGCCGTGGACGGCCACCCCGTGTCCACGGACCCGCAGCTCACGCGCACGCTCACCGGCTTCCTGGTGGGGCGCGACATCGGGCACGGCACCGGGGGCCGCTGAGGAGGGAGCTCCGCCCGCGCCCCGCGCGCGCCGACGGACCCGCCCACGTCCCGGGGACACACGGCTCGGGTGTCCCGTACCGGCCCGCGCTCCGTCCCGTTCGCGCCCCCGACGTTGCTCCCACCCCCGACGCCGCTCGCACCCCCGACGCCGCGGGGGCCGCCGGTGCCTCACCCGCGCGCGGCTCCGCTCCGGCTCCCGGTGCAGGCGCCCGGACCGGACGACGACGCCCGCGCCGTCACTGCCAGATGAACCGGTGGGTGCCCAGCGCCAGGGACAACGCTGGCCCGCCGAGGGCGGTGAGCAGCACCGCGGCCCCCACGACCACGTCCACCCGGCTGTAGTGCAGGCTCCTGGCCCACGTGCGCGGCCCCGCCCCGAAGCCCCGGGCCTCCATGGTCATCGCGAGTCGGGTGGCGCGGCGCAGGGACTGCACGAGCAGCGTGAACGCCTGGCCGCCGAACTCCCGCAGCATCCCCCACGGGCCGCGCCTGCCCCCGGCACCGCGTGCGCGGCGCGCAGCGGCGAGCACGCTCCACTCGGTGATCATGACCTCCACGAGGCGCATCGCGGCCAGGGCGGCCAGCACGAACCGGGCGGGCAGCCGGAGGGTCTGCGCGAGTCCGTCCGCGAGGTCCGTGGGGTCCGTGGTCAGCAGCACGGTGATCCCGGGCAGCGCGATCGCGAGCCCGCGCAGGGCGATCGCCCCGCCAGCGGCCAGCGAGCCGGTGGTCACGGTGACCCAGCCCAGCTGCACCAGCACGGTCCCGCCCTCCGGGGAGAGCATCGCGGTGCCCCAGCCACTGACGAGCGCGGCCACCACCACGGGCCACAGGGTGGCGAGCAGCCGCACGGGGCCGAGACCCACCCCGGCGAGCAGCACGAGCTGGCCCGCGAGCACGGCTGCGTTGGTCACGGGGTCCGCGCTCACCACGACCACCACGGTGATCAGCAGCGCGCCGAGCAGCTTGACCACGGGGTTCGCGCGGGCCAGCAGCCCGCTGCGGGCTCCGAACACGGAGGGTGCTGCGGTGGTGCTCATGGGCCGAGTCTCACTTCCTGGGCGTCGAGGGCGGCCAGGAGGTCGCGGTCGTGGGTCACGGTGACCACGGCGGTGCCGCGGTCCAGCTCCGCCACGAGCAGGTCCACGAGCTCCCGCCAGGTCTGGGCGTCCTGCCCGAACGTTGGTTCGTCCAGGACCACCACGCGCGGCGCGGCCGCGAGCACCGTGGCCACGGACAGCCGGCGCTTCTGGCCCCCGGACAGGGTGAACGGGTTGGCGTCCGCGAGGTTCTCGAGGCGAAGGCGGGCCAGCAGCTCCGCCACGCGGGCGGCGTCGTCCTCCGGGAGCTCGTCGTCCCCGTGGCCGGCGCGCAGCCGCAGCTGACGCGGGCCGAACTCGAGCTCCTCGCGCACGGTGGGGCGCAGGAACTGGTGCTCGGGGTGCTGGAAGACGGTGCCCACGCGCGGGACCAGCTCGGCGCCGTCCCACAGGCACGGATCGGACGGGGCGTCCCCGGCGAGCAGCGGCGCCGCGCGCACCGTGCCGCGCACCGGCACGAGCAGCCCGGCGAGCGTGAGGGCCAGAGTGGACTTGCCCGCGCCGTTGACCCCGGTGACCGCGAGCGCCCGCCCGGCCCGCACCTCCAGGCTGATCCCCTCGGCCGCCACGGGCGGGTCCCAGCCCGCCGGGCGCCGGGTGGGCGCGTCCCCGCCCCGCCGCCACGACCTGCGCGCACGACGCCGCTCGCGCGCCACCGCGCGCCCGGGGGGCTGGACCCGGGAGACCGCGACGTCCCGCGCGCTGAGCAGCAGCTGCCCGGCGTCGGGTCCGCGGGCGGTCTCGGGGGCCGGGGTCCGTGTGCTCGGGACCCAGCCGGGAACCCACGTGCCCTGCTCCTGGAGCAGGCGCCGGGCCTCGTGCAGTGTCTCCCGGGTGGGTCCGTCGAAGGCCACGCCGCCGTGCTCGTCCAGCACGAGCACCCGGTCCACCACGGACTCCCACAGGGCCACGCGGTGCTCCACGACCACCAGGGTGATGCCCTCCTCCGCCACGGCACGGGACACGGCCCGGCAGAGGTCCTCGGCACCCTCCTGGTCCACGCTGGCCGTGGGCTCGTCCAGCAGCAGCAGCCGGGGCCGCATGGCTAGCACGCCCGCGAGCGCGAGGCGCTGCTTCTGGCCCCCGGACAGGGCCGTGGTGGAGTGCTCGAGGGGCAGCGGCAGCCCCACGCGGGTCAGTGCCTCCGTGACGCGGGGCCAGATCTGCTCCCGGGGCACCGCGAGGTTCTCCAGTCCGAACGCGACGTCGTCCCCGACCCGCGAGAGCACCACCTGGGTCTCAGGGTCCTGGTGCATGAAGCCCACGGTGCCGCGGACGTCCCGGGGGTCCGCGCCGTCCACGGTGAGACCCCCGGAGCGGGACTGACCGTCCGGGTCCTGCTCGACACCCGCGAGCGCCTGCAGCAGCGTGGACTTCCCCGCACCGGAGGGACCGAGCAGGAGCACGCGCTCCCCCGGGGTGATGGTGGCGGTGACGTCCCGCAGGCTCGGGTCCTGACGGCCGGGGTAGTGCCAGTCGAAGCCCTCGAGCCGGACCTCGGCGCCCCTGCGGGCGGCGGGCCCCTCCCCCGTCATCGACGCCGCGTGGCGCCGGAGGCCAGGGCCCCGAGCACACCCGTGGCCTGCAGTGCGCGCACCACGAGCCACATGAGCGCACCGGCGATCACGGCGCCGGAGAGCGTGGTGAGTGCGGCGTAGACGACCCTCTGGTCCAGCGCCCACTCGTAGTTGTACATGATGTCCTCGCTGACGCCGAGGAACAGCCCGGAGAGCGCACCCGCCGCCGTGGCGGTGGCCAGGCCGAAGCGGCGGTACCCGGTCAGCAGGAACACGAGCTCCACGCCCAGGCCCTGCACGAGCCCGGAGATCACCACGGTCCACCCGAAGTGGGTGCCCAGGAACCCCTCGAGGACGGCCGCGAGCAGCTCGCAGAACAGCGCCGCGCCCGGCTTGCGGATGATCAGGGCGCCCAGGGTTCCTGCCACGAGCCAGCCGCCGGCGAGGAGCCCGGCCGAGGGCGGGTAGGCCACCGAGGCCGTGGACACCACCGGGTACAGCAGGTTGGACCACATCCAGAAGATCACCGCGCACGCCGCCGCGAGCACCGCGGCCACCACGATGTCCACCACCCGCCACGAACGGGCACGCGTCGTGCCGTGTCCGGCCCGGGGCGAGGTGCTGCGCGTCTGTGTCATGAGAAGTCCTCCTGAAGGTTCCAGGAGGGGAAGAGCACCGGGCGCCGTTGCGCACGGGCTCCTGAGATGCTCGACTCCCTAGCGCCGGTATGAACCGGATCAGGTTCGAGGGTCTGCGCTCGCGCGCACTCTCAGCGCCGCGGTGGCGCTCCCCTGTCGTTGAGGCTCCAGCTTAGACCACGACGGCGGGCGGGCGGGGCATCCTGGATGCCTCGCCCGCCCGCCGTCGCAGGGGCGCCGCGGTGCCCGACGCCGGGCTCAGACCTCGGTCTGCGAGCTCTTGCCGGACTCGGAGTCCTCGGACTGCATCTTGGCCACCTGGCGGGAGATCCCCACCTTGATGACGGTGCCCACCAGGCCCGTGAGCAGGGACCACAGGATGATGTCCCGCCAGGCCTCGTCCTCGTCCGGGTTCTTGGCGGGGGGCTCGTTGCCCGTGACCTTCTTCCAGACCACCGTCAGGGCCTTGTTGGACAGGGCCACGCCGCCCAGGGAAGCGGCCGTGCCGAGCAGGTCCATCGCCTTGTTCATGGAGTTCTCCTTGGTTCTCGTGAGTGCCGCCGGCGCAGGGTGGCCGACGGCGCGGTGTTCCTCCCCCAGCATACGAACCTCGGCGCGTGTCCGGGGACACCGCTGCGGGGGAGGCGCCCTGGTGGCGCCGTCAGCCGGACTCCTCGCCCGCGCGCGCCACCACGTCCCGCAGCTCGTCCTCCACGAGGTTCTCCTCGTGCAGGTGCTTGGAGCGGTAGGCCGCGCGGCCCACCATGTGCGCGGAGACCGGGACCGTGAGCAGCTGGAAGATCCACGCGAGCAGCAGCAGCGGGATCATGCGCGGCTCGCCGCTCTCCAGGGCGACCGCCGTGAGCAGCAGCAGCAGCCCGAAGACCTGCGGCTTGGTGCCCGCGTGCATGCGCGAGAGCAGGTCCGGGAAGCGCAGCAGGCCCACGGCCGCGGCGAGGGACATGAACGTCCCCACCACCAGGCAGATCACGGCGGCCACGTCCACCACGGTGTGCCAGCTCATGAGCGGTCCAGCCCCACGTTGCGGGCCACTGTGACCGAGCCGAGGAAGCCCACCAGGGAGACGATCACCAGCAGCACGATGTTGTCCGTGTGGTGGTGGTAGACCATGTCCACCGCCAGGGCGGCGCCCACGATCGCGAGCAGCACGTCGGTGGCGATCACCCGGTCCAGCAGGGACGGCCCCTTGGCCAGCCGGTAGATGGTTCCGGCCGCCGCGAGCGCGAGGAGCACCCCGCACACCCACACGGCCACGTCGAACATGGTCATGATCGCTCCTGTCCCGGCCCGCGCTCGGCCTCGTCCATGTCTTCGGTCGGGGACTCCACGGCACCCGTGGCCTCCGTGCGGTCCGGATCCCCCTTCACGGGCAGCAGCGCGAGGTCCTCGCGGGAGCCCATGATCCGGATCCACGCGGCCTCCGCGTCCAGCACGGAGCGTTTGAAGGCCTCCGCCTGCTCCGCGGTGGCGATGTCCAGCACGTGGAAGTAGAGGATCCCGTTGCCGCGGTCCACCTCCACCACCAGCGAGCCGGGGATCAGTGCCATGGTGTGGCCCACGGCCGTCATCAGGAGGTCGTTGTTCTGCCGCAGCGCCACGCCCAGCACCGCGTTGTGCACGCGGGGGCCCTGGGTCAGCGCCACCCGGAACACGTGGATGCTCGCCCGGGCCACCTGCCAGATGAAGGTCACCACGAACAGCACGAAGTGCACCACGCTGAAGCGCCCGGACAGTCGCACGGGCGGCAGCACCAGGGTGCGCGTGACCAGCAGGGCCAGCAGCAGCCCGAACACCAGGTTCCCGGGGCTCCAGTCGCCCCACAGGGCACCCCACACCACCACGAGCCACAGGATGAGGGGCAGCTCGGCCCGCAGGGAGTTGCGGGACTGCCGACGGATCGCGGACGTGCTCACTGGCCCTCCTCGCTCACGCCGCCGTCACCCATGGGTGCCAGTACGGCGTTGGTGTAGCGCTGCGGGCTCACCAGGTTGTCCGCCGCACTGCCCGCGAGGTCGAACAGGGGTCCGGCGAACACGGTCAGGGCCACACCCACCGCCACGAGCGCCGTGGTGGCGCCCACCATGGTCTTGGGCAGCAGCACCACGGGGGCGGAGTCCGAGAACCTGCTCGCCGGGTTGCCTGCGACCACGCGGGACGTGCGCGGACGGTGGCCCTGCGCGGTGGTGGCCCGCAGTACGGGATCGGGGTACTCGGCGTCGTCCACCCGGCGCAGGAACACTCGGTTCCACACCCGGACGAGGGCCATGAGCGTGAGCAGCGAGACGAACACGGACACGCCCACCAGCAGGTAGTCCAGCCAGGTTCCGCTCTGCACGCCGGCCTCGATCAGACCCACCTTCCCCAGGAAGCCTGAGAACGGCGGGATCCCGCCCAGGTTCAGCGCCGGGACCAGGTACAGCACGCCCAGCATGGGGGAGATCCGCAGCAGCCCGGCCAGCCGGTCCACGTTGGTGGACCCGCCGCGGCGCTCGATCAGCCCCGCCACCAGGAACAGGCTGGTCTGGATCACGATGTGGTGGGCGATGTAGTACACCACGGCCGCGAGGGCCTGCGGGGTGCCCACCGCGATGCCGAAGATCATGTACCCGATGTGGCTGATCAGCGTGAAGGAGAGCATGCGCTTGATGTCGATCTGGGCGAGGGCGCCCAGGATGCCCACCAGCATGGTCAGCAGGGCCACCCACATCAGGAGGTCGTTGATCTGGCGCCCCGGGAACAGCAGGGTCTCCGTGCGGATGATCGAGTAGACACCCACCTTGGTGAGCAGGCCCGCGAACACCGCGGTGACCGGCGCCGAGGCCGTGGGGTAGGAGTCGGGCAGCCAGAAAGACAGCGGGAAGATCGCCGCCTTGACCCCGAACGCGATCAGCAGCATGAGGTGCAGCTGCATCTGCGTGCCCTGCGGCAGGTCCGCGAGCTTGAGGGAGAGGTCCGCCATGTTCACGGTGCCCGTGGCCCCGTAGATCATCCCCAGGGAGATCAGGAACAGGATCGAGGAGATCACCGAGACCACCACGTACGTGACCCCGGCCCGGATGCGCTGCGCGGTGCCGCCCATGGTGAGCAGCACGTACGAGGCCGTCAGCAGGATCTCGAAGCCCACGTAGAGGTTGAACAGGTCCCCGGCGAGGAACGCGTTGGAGACCCCCGCCACGAGCAGCAGGAACGTGGGGTAGAAGATCGAGATGGGGCCCTCGTCGTCCCCGCTGGCCACGCCCTCGCTCACTGCGTACACGAGCACCGCGAGGGAGACGACCACCGAGACCACGAGCATCAGCGCGGAGAGCTGGTCCACGACCATCACGATCCCGTACGGGGCCGCCCAGCCGCCCAGGTGCACGGCCTGCGGGCCCTGGTTCCACACGTCCGCGAGCATCAGGCAGTTGAGGACCAGCGTCAAGGCCATGGTGCCCACGGTCACCGTGCGCTGGAGCTTGTTGCGGTGCACGATCACGAAGTTCAGGGCCGCGCCCACGAACGGGATGAGGACCGCGAGCGGTGCCAGCTGCGCCAGGTCAGTGCTCATGCGGATCCCTCCTGTCGTCCTGCTGCAGCCGCTCCACCCGGTGGTGGCCCGGGGACTCCGTGGCCTCGTCCTCGTTGTGCCGGGCCGGCGAGTAGCGCGGGTCCCCGTGGTTGAACTCGGAGGTGTCCTGCGGCATGGCGTCGTCGTCCTCGGCGTCGTAGGAGGACTGCTGCGCCACGCGGCGGTCCTCGAGGTCGTCCTGGATCTCGTCCCGGCGCGCCAGGATCCACGAGCGCCAGATCATGGACAGCAGGAAGGCCGTGGTGGCCAGCGAGATCACGATGGACGTGAGCACGAGCGCCTGCGGCAGCGGGTCCGAGTACTCGGAGGGGTCCAGCCCGGACTCGTAGAGGGGCGCCGCCCCCGGGGCGCCGCTCGTGTGCAGGATCAGCAGGTTTGCCCCGTTGGTCAGCAGCATCAGCCCCAGCAGCACGCGGGTCAGGGAACGCTCCAGCAGCAGGTACACGCCCACGGCGAAGAGCACCCCCATAACCACCAGCAGGGTCACGTTGACCGTCATGGCCGCACCTCCGAGGTCTCGTCGCCGGAGGCCATGGAGCCGGCCGGCAGGTCCGGGCTCTCGGAGCGGGTGGCGGACATGGCCGATCCCTTGCGCGTGAGGCGGATGCGGGAGCCGCGACCGCTGCGCTGGGTGCTCGCCTCGAGGGCGGCGCGCTCGATGCGCTCGTCGATGCGCCCGCCGAGGGAGCGCAGGATGTCCAGCACCAGGCCCACGACGATCAGGTAGACGCCCACGTCGAAGACCAGCGCGGTCACGAACTTCACGTGGCCGAACAGGGGCATGTCCCACTCGAAGGTGTAGCTCTCCATCACCGCTCCCCCGAAGAACAGCGGGCTCAGCGCGTAGAAGGAGGCCAGGGCCAGACCGGCACCGAGCATCCAGCCGGCGTTGACCAGGGTGGCGCGCTCCAGCTCGTAGCGCCCGCCTGCGAGGTAGCGCAGGGCCAGGGCCAGGGAGGCCATCAGACCGCCCGCGAAGCCGCCGCCGGGATCGTTGTGGCCCGCGATGAGCAGGTACAGGGAGACCAGCATGAAGGTGTGGAACAGCAGCCGTGCGACCACCTCGAAGATGATCGAGCGGCGCTCCGGGGCCAGGGTGCGCCCGGCGAGCAGGAACGGGTCCGCGTCCGGGCGTGAGGAGAACCGCCGGGCCACCTCGATCTCCCGGGTCACGCCCTGCTGGGAGTGCGCCGCCGAGTCCGCGCCGCGCAGCGCCCGGAGGCGGCGGGTGTCCAGCTGGTGGCGCTCGCTGCGCAGCCGGTCCCCGCGGCCCTTGACGAAGATCAGGGATGCGATGCCCGTGGCGGCCACGGTGAGCACGGAGATCTCGCCCATGGTGTCCCACGCGCGGATGTCCACGAGGATCACATTGACCACGTTCTGGCCGTGGCCCAGTTCGTATGCCATGGACGGCATGTCCAGGGAGATCCGCTCGGCGCTGCGCGAGGAGATGGAGAACACCGCGAGCGCCATCATGAACAGCCCGAACACCACCGCGAACACCGCGCGGAGCACCCGGCGCCCGGCACGGCGCCGGTTCCAGAGGGGCCCGGGCAGGGAGCGCAGCGCCAGCACGAAGGCCACGAGGGAGATGGTCTCCACGAGCATCTGCGTGAGGGCGAGGTCCGGGGCGCCGTGCAGCGCGAAGGTCAGTGCCAGCCCGTATCCGGTCACGGACACCAGCAGCACGGCCAGGAACCGTTTGCCCGCGGTGAGCACGAGCAGCGCGGCCACCACCATGGCGATCCCGGTGACCACCTGCGCGGGCGAGTCCGCCAGCCGGAAGCCGGCCAGCGGCGGGGTCTCGAACCAGAACAGCGCCACGAGCGGCACCACGATGGCCGTCACGAGGATCACGGAGAGGTAGAACATCAGCGAACCACGCTGGGTGCGCCCGGTGAGCCACACGGCCACGATGTCCAGCACGTTGATGATCCGGCGGTACACGTAGTCGCCGGTGGGCAGCTCGGGGAGGCGGCGCTGGAAGCGGGCCACGGGTCCGCGCAGGGCGTGCAGTGCGAGGCCCGCGGCGATGATGCCCGCGGAGATCCCGAGCGCCGGGGTCAGCCCGTGCCACAGCTCGAGGTGCACGTGGGACTCGTCCGCGTGCGGGAACAGCCGCTGGTAGGGGGCGATCCCGGCCTCGAGGGGTGCCGGGAGCACGCCGAGCACCACGGTGGCCACGGCCAGCACGATGGGTGCCATGAGGAAGGCCCAGGACGCCGGGGTGAACTCGCTGATCACCGACTGGCCGTCCGGGGCGGCGTCGAGATCCGAGAACTCGGCCGACTTGCGGGCGAAGCCGCCCCACAGGAAGCGCGCGCTGTAGGCCACGGTGAGCACCGAGCCCAGCACCGCGCAGACCAGCGCGATCAGGCCCACGGGTTCGGAGACCTCCTCGAAGAAGGCCGTGAGCACGGCCTCCTTGGCCACGAAGCCCAGCAGCGGGGGGATGCCCGCCATGGAGGCCGCACCGATCACGGAGACCACGAACAGCTTGGGCGCCATGCGCCCCACCCCGGAGAGCCGGCGGATGTCGCGGGTGCCCGCCTGGTGGTCGATCACGCCCACGCTGAGGAACAGCGTGGCCTTGAACAGCCCGTGGGCCATGACCATGCCCATCCCGGCCATGGCCGTGTCCGCGGTGCCGAAGGCCACCACGGCGGTGATGAAGCCGAGCTGGCTCACGGTGCCGTAGGCGAGGATCAGTTTGAGGTCGTACTGGCGCAGCGCCACCCAGCCGCCGAAGACCATGGTGCCGAGGCCCAGGGTGAGCGTCACGGGCAGCCAGAACTGCGTCTCGGCGAAGCCCGGAGCCAGCCGCGCCACCAGGTAGATCCCGGCCTTGACCATGGCCGCCGCGTGCAGGTAGGCGGAGACCGGGGTGGGCGCCGCCATGGCCGCGGGCAGCCAGAAGTGCGTGGGGAACAGCGCGGACTTGGTGACCACCCCGGCCAGGACGAGCACCACGGCCACGTCCACCGGGGTGGAGCCCATCAGCTGGGGGGCCGCGGCGAGCACCCCGGAGATCCGGAACGTGCCGGCCGCGGTGCCCAGCATCACCAGGCCCACGAGCATGGCCAGTCCGCCCGCGGTGGTGATGATCAGGGCCTGCAGCGCGGCCCGGCGCGCTGCCAGCTTGGTGCGCGAGTACGAGATCAGCAGGAAGGAGAGCACCGAGGTGATCTCCCAGAACACGAACAGCACCATGAGGTCGTCCGCCGTGACCAGGCCGAACATCGCGCCGGCGAACGCCACCAGCTGGGCCGCGAAGGATCCGATGTCCTGCGCGTCCGCCTTGAAGTAGCGCGCGCAGTAGGCCAGCACCAGGGCCCCCACCCCGAGCACTAGCACGCACATCATGTACGCGAGCGCGTCCATGCGGAACGCCAGGCTGATCCCCAGCTGGGGGATCCAGTCGAAAGAGGTGGACCACCCGTCCTCGGGTCCGTACACGCGTGCCGTCTGCGAGAGCAGCCATGCGAAGCCCGCGAGCGGGGCCAGGGCCACGACGTAGAAGCCGGAGCGTCCGGTGCGCTTGAGGATCGACGGTGCGCACAGGGCCATCAGCCCGTGGAGGAGCAGCACCGGGATCATGGAACCCTACCTTTCGGGCCGCAGAGCACTCACGCGCACCCCCGGGAAGGGCACAGTGGCAGTCGAGGGGAAGTCGTGGACTGTCGAGACCCCATCGTAACAAAACGGACTGTTGACGCGTCCCCGACAGGACGGCCCCGCGGGAGCCCCGCACCACACTGCACCGCGCCGACTCCCGGACCGTGTGACCGGCGCCGCACCGTAGGGTGAACCCCATGACCGGTCAGCACGCGCACGCGTTAGCACGCCCCCCACGCAGCACGGACCCCTCCCCCGAGGGCGGCTCGCGCGCCCGGGTGCTGATGTGGTGCCTGTGGGACACGGGCACCTCCGCGTACAACTCCGTGATGCTCACGTTCGTCTTCACGGTGTACCTCACCAGCTCGGCGTTCGGCTCCGCGGAGTACACCTCCACCGTGCTGAGCGTGGCCATGACCGTGGCCGGTTTCGCCATCGCACTGACCGCCCCGATCGTGGGCCAGCGCAGCGACACCCCCCGCTCCCGGGCCTCGTTCCTCACGGTCAACACCGCGGTGCTCGTCGCGTGCACGGCACTGTGCTTCTTCGCCCGCCCAGAGCCCGGCTACCTCTACCTGGGCGTGGGCCTGGTGGCCGCCGGCAGCGTGGCGCAGGAGTTCGCCACCGTGAGCTACAACGCCATGCTGCCCGCCCTGGCCGGACCCGCGCGCATGGGCAAGGTCTCCGGGTGGGGCTGGGGCGCGGGCTACGTGGGCGGGATCTTCGCGCTCGCGTTCGTGCTGTTCGGCTTCGTGACGCCCGGCTTCCTGGGCATCCCCACGGACGACGCCCTGAACTACCGCGCCGTGGCCCTGTTCAGCGCCGCCTGGATCCTGGTCCTCTGCCTGCCCATGAGCCTCGCGGCCCGCTCCATGCCGTTCCGGGCGCACGACGGCGCCGTGCACGGCCCCTCCCCCGCCGCGACTCCCACGCTGGGCGGGCTCGCGGGCCCCGACGTCCCGGTGTCCCCGCCCGCCACGCGGCGGCGCGGGATCATCGGCCCCTACCGGGAGCTCTTCGCCACGGTCGCCGGGCTGTGGCGGGTGTCCCGGGCCACCGTGTTCTTCCTACTCTCCTCCGCGGTCTACCGGGACGGGCTCGCCGGGGTCTTCACGTTCGGCGGGGTGCTCGCGGCCGGCTCGTTCGACTTCTCCCTCACCGAGGTCATCCTCTTCGCGGTCGCCGCCAACCTCATTGCCGCCCTCGGTGCGTTCGTGGGCGGTTCGCTCGACGACGCCCTGGGGCCCCGGCGGGTCATCGTGGGTTCCCTCGTGGGCGTGATGGCCGCGGGGGTCGTGCTGCTGTTCTGGCACGGCAAGCCCGCGTTCTGGGTGTGCGGGCTGGCGCTGTGCCTGTTCGTGGGACCGGCGCAGGCGGCGTCGCGCACGTACCTGGGGCGGCTCATCCCCCCGGGGCGCGACGGCGAGATCTACGGGCTCTACGCCACCACCGGGCGCGCGGTGAGCTTCATGGCCCCCGGGCTGTTCGGGATCTTCGTGTCCCTGCTGGGCGCGCAGATCTACGGGATCCTGGGCATCCTGGTGGTCGTGGCGGTGGGGCTCGCGCTGCTGCTGCTCACGCCCAGGCCGCCCGAGGGGTTCACCACCGCGCAGGTGTGAGCGCGGCTACTCGATGACCGTGCGGTGGAAGTTCAGGTGGCTGCGCGAGGCCGTGGGGCCGCGCTGGCCCTGGTACCGGTTGCCGTACGCGCCGCTGCCGTAGGGGTGCTCGGTGGGCGAGGAGAGCTGGAAGAAGCACAGCTGGCCCACCTTGGAGCCCGGCCACAGCTTGATGGGCAGGGTGGCCATGTTGGACAGCTCCAGCGTCACGTGCCCCGAGAACCCCGGGTCGATGAACCCGGCGGTCGAGTGGGTGAGCAGCCCCAGGCGTCCGAGCGAGGACTTGCCCTCGAGCCGGGCGGCGATGTCGTCGGGCAGCGTGACCTTCTCGTACGTGGCACCCAGCACGAACTCCCCCGGGTGCAGCACGAACGGCTCGTCCGGGGCCACCTCCACCAGGCGGGTCAGCTCGGGCTGCTCCTGCTCGGGGTCGATGTGCGCGTACTTGTGGTTGTCGAACAGCCGGAACCAGCGGTCCAGGCGCACGTCCACGCTCGCGGGCTGGACCATGGCGGGATCGCTGGGCTCGAGGCGCACGCGCCCGGAGTCCAGGTGACGGCGGATGTCGCGGTCTGAGATGAGCACGCTCCCACGGTAGTCCACGGGTGCCACCGACAGCCCGGTCCCCGCACCGCCCCCGGGTGTCCGCGGGATGCGCGGCCGCGTGCCGCGACCGGCACTGTGGGGCAGGGAGGCGAGGAAGGTCGCGCGGGGAGCGGGCCGGCGTCGTGCGGGGGGGGGTTGCGGCGTCGTGCCGCCACGCGCGCGGCGAACGTGTTGTACAGTGGTGGGCGTTCGATCGGGAACGTCGGCTGGTCCGGCACCCGAGGAACCGCGCGGCTGTAGCTCAATGGTAGAGCGCACGCTTCCCAAGCCTGATACGCGGGTTCGATTCCCGTCAGCCGCTCCACGACGACCACCCCGGGCACCCACTGCGGACCCGGGGTGTTTGCGTGCCGGCCCCCGGGCCGCCGGACGGGCCCCGCCCGGCACCCCGCGCGGGACCGGTCCCCTCTTCACCCCAGGAGCACCCATGCTGCGCACCATGTTCACCGGCAAGATCCACCGGGCCACCGTCACGCAGGCGGACCTGCACTACGTGGGCTCCGTGACCGTGGACCAGGACCTGCTCGACGCCGCCGGGATCCTCCCCGGTGAGCTCGTGGCCGTCGTGGACGTCACCAACGGCGCCCGGCTCGAGACCTACACGATCGCCGGTGAGCGCGGCAGCGGTGTGCTGGGCATCAACGGCGCCGCCGCGCACCTGGTGCACCCCGGGGACCTCGTGATCCTGATCGCCTACGGCCTCATGGACACCGCGGAGGCGCAGACGTACGAGCCCCGCGTGGTGCACGTGGACGAGCGCAACAGGATCGTGGCCCTCGGCTCGGACCCGGCGGACGCCGTGGTCGGGGACGTGGTGCGCCCGCCGCACGCCCGAGAGCACGGCCGCGCCCGGGAGGACGCCGCCACCACCCGCGCGTGAGGCGCGGCACGGGAGCCGCGGCGTGAGCGGCGTCGCCTCCGGGTTCTTCATCGTGTGGGCCGTGATCGGGCTCGGCTGGGTGATCGGGCGGCTCGGCGTGCTGGGCGAGAACGGCCAGCAGGTGCTCTCCCGGCTCGCGTTCTACGTGGCCTCCCCACCGCTGCTGTTCACCACGCTCGCCCAGGCCGACGTCCGCCACGTGTTCTCGGCGCCGCTGCTCGTGGCGGCGGGCTCCGCGTGGCTCACGATGCTCGGCTACGGGCTGGTCTCCCGCTTCGCGCTGCACCGGGACGCCGCCACCGTGGTCATGGGCTCGCAGGCCGCGGGGCAGGTGAACTCCGCCAACCTGGGGATCCCCATCGCCCTGTTCGTGCTGGGGGACGCCTCCCAGGTGGCGCCCGTGATGCTGTTCCAGCTGGCGGTCAACAGCCCCCTGTACCTCACGGCCATGGACACGATCACGGGTGGTCGGCGCCCCACGGTGGGTTCCGTGCTGCGCACCGTGGTGAGCAATCCGCTAATCGTGGGCTCCGCCCTGGGCATCGCGGCCTCGGCCACGGGCGTGACGCCGCCCGAGCTGGTGATGGAGCCCGTGCGGATCGTCGCGGGGGCCGCCGTGCCCGCCATGCTGCTCGCGTTCGGGATCTCCCTGGTGGGTGCCCGGCCGCTGTCCGCGCCCGGTGCGCGCGCGGACACGCTGCTCGCCACGGGTGCCAAGGTGCTGCTGCACCCCGCCCTCGCCTGGGGCCTGGCCGTGTCCCTGGGACTGACCGGCCCGGCCCTGTACGCGGCCGTGGTCATGGCGGCCCTGCCCACGGCCCAGAACCTGTACGTGGCGGCCGTGCGCTACGACCGCGCCACCACCGTGTGCCGGGACACCGTGCTGCTCACCACGGTGGTCTCCATGCTTGCGATGGCAGGCATCGCGGCTTTCCTCTCCTGATGTCGAGTCACACGGGCGAAGTGAGCCACGCCACCCGTAGACTGTGTAAATGCTGAACCGGCTGGGATCCCCGCGGGGCCGCCGGGCAGATCCGCTCAGCACTCGCGCTCGCCAGGGGAGGAACCACAGTGAAGCCCACCCACCACTCACGCAGGGCCGGGACACCGCGTGCCGTCCGCAGCGCCGCGGCCGCCGCAGCCGCGTCCGTCATGCTGCTCACGGGGTGCAGCGGCGGGGAATCCGGACCGCCCACGCTCACCTGGTACATCAACCCCGACGACGGCGGCCAGGCCGTCATCGCGCAGGACTGCTCCGAGGCCTCGGGCGGCAAGTACACCATCCAGACCTCCCTGCTGCCGCGCGACGCCTCCTCGCAGCGTGAGCAGCTCGCGCGCCGTCTCGCCGCCGGGGACTCCTCGATGGACATCATGAGCCTGGACCCGCCCTTCGTGGCCGAGCTCGCCGAGCCGGGGTTCCTGGCCAAGCCGCCGCAGGACGTTGCCAAGGCCACCACCCAGGACACCCTGGAGGGTCCGCTCAAGGGCGCCACATGGAACGGCGAGCTCGTGGCCGTCCCTTTCTGGGCCAACACCCAGCTGCTGTGGTACCGCGAGTCCGTGGCCAAGGCTGCGGGGCTGGACATGTCCAAGCCCGTCACGTGGGACCAGATCATCGAGGCCGCCCGTTCCCAGGACAAGTACCTGGGCGTGCAGGGCATCCGCGGTGAGTCCATGTCCGTGTGGGTCAACGGTCTCGTGGAGTCCAACGGCGGGCACATCGTGACCGACGGCCAGGAGGGTCAGGACGCCCGCGTGAGCCTGGACTCCGAGGCCGGGAAGAAGGCCGCGGACATCATCGGGACCATCGGCCGTGAGGGCCTGGGCGGGCCGGGCCTGGCCACCCAGGACGAGAACGCCTCCATGATCCAGTTCCAGGGGGACAAGGGCTCCTTCATGGTCAACTACCCCTTCATCTACTCCGCCTCCAAGGGCGCGGTGGAGGAGGGCTCCCTGGACCAGTCCGTGGTGGACGACATCAAGTGGACCACGTGGCCGCGCGTCAACGCGGACACCACCGCCGCCGCCCCGCTGGGCGGGATCAACCTGGGCGTGGGTGCCAACTCGCAGCACCAGGACCTCGCGTGGCAGGCCGTGCAGTGCATCGTCTCCACCGAGCACCAGGCGCAGTACTTCGCCACCAACGGCAACCCGCCCTCGTCCGCCAAGGCGTTCGACGACCCCGCCGCTCGGAAGGCGTTCCCCATGGCAGACACCATCCGCAAGTCCCTGGACGACGCCAAGCCGCGCGCCCAGACCCCGTACTACAACGAGATCTCCACGGCCATCCAGCAGCACTGGACCCCGCCGAGCGAGGTCACCGAGGACACCCCTCGTGAGACTACCGAGTTCATCCAGGAAGTCCTGAAGGGAGATGCGCTGCTGTGAGCACAACCGTCGACTCTCGCGCTCGCGACGCCGCGCCCGGGAAGCCCCGCAAGAAGGCGCAGCTCTCGGACCGTGCCCGCTCCGAGCGGAAGCTGGGGTGGCTGCTCGCCGGCCCGGCCTTCGTGATCATGCTCCTGGTGACCCTGTACCCCATCGTGCAGGCCCTCTGGGACTCGCTGTTCTCGTTCCGCCTGACCGCCCCCGGGGACAAGGAGTTCGTGTTCCTGGGCAATTACGCCACGGTCCTCTCGGACAGCCTCTTCTGGCGGGACCTCGGCGTGACCCTGCTGATCACGGTGGTCACCGTGCTCGTGGAGCTCGTGCTGGGCCTCGCGCTCGCCCTGGTGATGCACAGCGCCGTCAAGGCCACCCGCGGGCTGCTGCGCACCGCCATCCTGGTCCCCTACGGCATCATCACCGTGGTCTCGGCGTTCGCGTGGTTCTACGCGTTCGACATCACCACGGGCTACGTGAACAACTGGCTCTCGTGGCTGCCCGTGATCGGCCCGGACTTCAACTGGTTCGCCTCCGCGGGCCCGTCCCTGACCGTGATCATGGCGTCCGAGATCTGGAAGACCACGCCGTTCATCTCGCTGCTGCTGCTCTCCGGCCTGGCCCAGGTTCCCGGTGAGCTCTCCGAGGCGGCCCGCGTGGACGGCGCGTCCTCGTGGCAGCGCCTCGTGCGGGTGGTCCTGCCGAACATGAAGGCCGCCATCATGGTGGCCGTGGTGTTCCGCGCGCTGGACGCCTTCCGCATCTTCGACAACGTCTTCATCATGACCCAGGGACAGTACGGCACCGAGACGCTCTCGCTGCTCGCGTACCGCACGTCCATCGGTCGTCTGGAAATCGGCCTGGGTTCGGCCATCTCGGTGATCCTTTTCATCTGCGTGATGCTCATCGCGCTCGTGGCGATCAAGATCTTCAAGGTGGACCTCACCGGTGGCTCTGGGAAGGGGAAGTGACCCGTCATGTTGAGCACTAAGCAGAAAATCGGGTGGACCGTGGTCTCGGTCCTGGTGCTGGTCTACGCACTGTTCCCGGTGCTGTCCATCCTGATGACCTCCTTCAAGTCCCCCTCGGACCTGAACTCGGGGAAGTTCCTCCCCACCACGTTCGTGTCCGAGAACTACCAGCAGATCTTCGTGGGCGACGCCAAAGACCTGTTCCTGCCGGCCCTGCGCAACTCGATCGGGATCTCCCTGATCGCCACGCTGATCGCCGTGGTGCTGGCCACGCTGTGCGCGTACGCGATCGCCCGCCTGGACTTCCCGGGCAAGAAGCTCGTGCTGACCACGGCGCTGATGGTCTCGATGTTCCCGGTGATCTCGATCGTCACGCCGCTGTTCAACCTGTGGCGCCAGGTGGGCCTGTACGACACCTGGCTCGGCCTGATCATCCCCTACCTCTCCCTGACGCTGCCGATCTCCATCTGGACGCTGGCCGCCTTCTTCCAGCAGATCCCGTGGGACCTGGAGCGCGCGGCCCAAGTGGACGGCGCCACCACCTGGCAGGCGTTCCGCAAGGTGATCGTGCCGCTGACCCTGCCGGGTGTGTTCACCACGGCGATCATCGCGTTCTTCATCGCGTGGAACGACTTCGTGTACGGGATCGGCCTGACCTCCACCTCGGCGGCCCGCCCGGTGCCCGCGGCCCTCGCGTTCTTCACGGGCGCCTCGCAGTTCGAGGACCCCGCGGGCGCGATCTCCGCGGCCGCCATCATCGTGACGATCCCCGTGGTGCTCCTCGTGCTGGCCTTCCAGCGCCAGATCGTCTCCGGTCTGACCCAGGGCGCCGTCAAGGGCTGAGCCCGGCCCTCCCCATTCACGCTCGGACACAGTTAGGACTGACAGAACATGGCAGCTATCACCATGGAGCACCTCGTCAAGAAGTACGACGACGGCTTTCCGGCGGTCAACGACATCTCCATCGACATCGCCGACGGCGAGTTCCTGATCCTCGTGGGCCCCTCGGGCTGCGGCAAGTCCACCCTGCTGCGCATGGTCGTGGGGCTCGAGGACATCACCAGCGGCGATCTGCTGATCGACGGCGAGCGGGTCAACGACCGCCAGCCGCGCGACCGCAACCTGTCCATGGTGTTCCAGAACTACGCCCTGTACCCGCACCTGTCGGTGTACGAGAACATCGCGTTCCCGCTGCGCCTGGCCAAGGGCCAGTTCAGCGACGACGAGATCGACCGCAAGGTGCGCGAGGCCGCGGAGACCCTGGACCTCAACGAGCACCTCGAGCGCAAGCCCGCGAACCTCTCGGGCGGTCAGCGCCAGCGTGTGGCCATGGGCCGCGCGATCGTGCGCGACGCGGACGCGTTCCTGTTCGACGAGCCGCTGTCCAACCTGGACGCCAAGCTGCGCGGCCAGATGCGCACCGAGATCGCGCAGCTGCAGCGCCGCATGGGCATCACCTCCATCTACGTGACCCACGACCAGACCGAGGCCATGACCCTCGGGGACCGCGTGGCCGTGCTCAAGCGCGGTCAGCTGCAGCAGATCGCGTCCCCGCGGGAGCTCTACGAACAGCCCGTCAACCTGTTCGTCGCCGGGTTCATCGGAGCCCCGTCCATGAACTTCATCCCCGCGCGGATCGAGGGCGGTGTGTTCCAGACGCCCATCGGCGAGATCGAGATCCCGCAGCGCGTGCGCGCCTCGCTCTCGGGTGCTCCCGAGATCGTGCTGCTGGGGCTGCGCCCGGAGCACTTCGAGGACGCCAAGTTCGTGGACGAGGCCAAGGCTGGGCACGGCACCACGTTCGACGCCGAGTTCACCCACACGGAGTGGCTGGGCAACCAGCAGTACGGCTACATCCGCTACCAGCAGGACGAGACGGTCCAGCACAAGCTCAACGAGCTGGCCCAGGAGCTGGACGCGGACGAGATGCCGGCGCAGGTGATCGTCTCCCTGGACGCGTCCTCGCGCATCCGCGGCGGGTCCACGTCCAAGATCTGGCTGGACAGCCGCCGGATGCACGTGTTCAACCCCGAGACGGGTGAGAACCTCACGCGCGACGCCGAGGCCGGCGCCGAGCTGACCCGGGAGGCCAACGAGGAGCGCAAGGCCGAGATCGACCGCGCCCGCCAGCACGAGGGCACGGACCGCACGGGCGGCCCCACCGCGCCGGGGCACGACGACGCGCGCGCGGCGGATGCCCCGGCCCACGGCGGCCACGCCGGACCGGGCGACGGCGGCAGCAGCGCCGCCCGCTGAGCCGCATCCCTCGAACCGCGCCCGCTGAACCGGTTCCGCTGAGCAGGATCCGCCGCGGAACCGCTGCGAGGCGGCAGGTTCGGGCACCGCCGGGCACGTGCGGGGTGCACGTGCCACCGGACCACCGCGAACGGCCGGTCCCCTCCCGGGGGGACCGGCCGTTCGTTGTGAAGCGGCGTTGCGGGGCGTGCAGGGACATCGTGGGAGCCGGCGGGCGGAGTGACGGCCCGCCGCTCACCCGGCCCGGGAGGCGAGCGCCCACCACACGGCCAGCGCGATCGCGGCCACGAGGGCGAGCGAGGACACCGCGTACCGCAGCCGCGGATAACGCACCCGCCAGGAGACCAGGTGGGGCCGGTGCTCGCGCACCTCGGCCGGGGTGGCCCGCCGGAAGTTCAGGTGCCGCGCGCCGCTGAGCCGGGCGATCTCCTGCAGGCTCTTCCCGTCCCACACGGTGCCGTCGAGGGCCAGGGCGCTGCGCCCGGCCCCGGTGACGAACCACAGCTGCGGGCGCCCGCGGGGCGTGCCGCCGCCGACCCGCGGGGGCAGCAGCGCCTCCACGGTGACCACCTCCGCGATGCGCTCGCGGGGCACGGCCCGGAACCCCACCCAGCGGGAGACCAGCACGTGGCTGGCCGTGAGCACCGCGAGCGCCGGCCGCAGGTACGCGTAGGACACCACGAGACCCACGAGGGCGAGCAGCACCAGCACCGCCGCCGCGGGCGCACCCGGGCGGCGGTAGTACAGCATGGCCACGGCGAGTCCCACCACGAGCAGCGGGGGCAGCGCGGCGCCCAGCCGCCTGCCGTAGGACCCGATGCGGGGGTGGAACACGTGCTCGGGCGTGCCGTACCGGGCGGGAATCTGTCGGACGGTCTCTGCCATGGGCTGCTCTCGTGCTTGCGGGTGCCGGTCCGCACGGTGGCGCGGACCCCGTGGCGGCCCCGTGTCCGGGTGCGGCCGCCGCTCGGCGGCTCCGACCGGTCGGTGCCGCGGGGGCGACGCCGCGGCGTCGCCCCGTTCAGCCTAACGGCACCGCAGGCGGGCCGCGCGGGGACACAGGTCGGCCGGAGTCCCGGGCATCAACTACCGTGAGTGGTCATGGAACGCAGTGATCGCATCGTCAGGGCCGTGGGGGCGTGGTTCTTCCTGATCGTGCTCTCGGTCGCGGCCGCCGCGGTGACCATCGCGCTCGTGAACAAGTACCAGTACGGCCCGGAGACGGACGTGCGGGAGTACTTCCAGGCGCTGCAGGACGGCAATGGCGGCAAGGCACTGGGTCTGCTCAACGCCCGCGTGCCGGACTCGAATGCGGCGCTGCTGGACGGGGACGCCCTCGCGGAGGCGGGCAGCCACCTGGAGGACGTCGCGGTGTCCACGGTGTCCTCGGACGGGGACCGCGCGGTGGTGCGGGCCAGCTACCTGCTGGACGGCAAGGAGGCCTCCTCGGAGTTCACCCTGCACCCGGCGGAGACCCAGTGGGGTTTCTTCACCGTGTGGGACTTCGACCCGTCCACACTGCCCACGATGACCGTGTCCATGCCGGGCTCCACCGCCGTGGACATCAACGGCGCGTCCGTGGCGCTGCGCGGCTCGTCCCGCGAGTTCGCGGTGTTCTACCCCGGCGTGTACACCGGTTCCTACAGTTCGCCCATGATCACGGCCGAGCCGCGCGAGGTCCCGGTCAGCGACGAGGACCAGCGCACCACCATGGAGCTCACCGCCGTGCCCTCCGAGCAGCTCAAGCAGCAGGTGGAACGGCAGGTCCACGACCACCTGGACGCGTGCGCGCGCCAGGACAGCCTCTACCCCGCCGGGTGCCCGTTCTCCGCGGACTTCCCGGGCCGGATCCAGGGCGCGGTCTCCTGGAGCATCAAGGACTACCCGCGCCCGGAGGTCCGCCTCGGTGGCGCCCACGCGGACCAGTGGTCGCTGCCGGACAGCCGGGGCACGGCGCACCTCGAGTTCACTGCCGTGGACCTCTACGACGGCCACACCACCAAGGTCTCGCGGGACGTCCCCTTCACGTTCTCCGCGGGTCTGCAGGTCACCGGGGACAAGGCCACGGTCACCCCGAAGTAGCGCCCGCACCACGGCGCGCCTCCGCACGACGCCGCCCGGCCCGGGTGTCGTGCCGCGCGCACCGCGGACGGTGAAGCCGCCCGCGGGCCCGACACCGGGTCCGAAGTCTGCCGCGCGCGGGGGCGCGGTCCACGCGGTGGCCAGCGGGTGCCCGGGCCACCTCGCGCCCTGGGACGCGCCCGCGGGACGACGCCGCACGGGCCGTCCCGCGCCAGGGCGGTCCACCCCAGCCGTGCCGGGCGGCGGCGTCGGGTTCCGGCGTGCCGCCCGTGCCGCTCAGTCCGTGCCGCGCAGGTCCAGCGTGAGCTCGGATGGCGCCGCAGGATCCACGCTGAACGGGATCCCCCAGTCCTGCTGGTACAGGTGGCACGCGGCGTGGTCCGGGATCTCCCCGTCCGGAGAGCCGTCGCACGCGGCCGCGCGGGCCGAGATGTGCAGGACGCCCTCGGTGACCCCCTCGGCGAGGCGCAGGGTGCGGGTGAGCCCCTGGGCCGTTCCCCCACCGGACGCGAGGGCCTCCTCCGGGGACGCGGAGACCTTCAGCTGGGTGGGATCCCCCCAGCGGGTGTCGAGCTTCTGCCCGGCGGGGGCGGCGAAGCGCACCGCGAGCTCGAGCTCACCGGGGGCCAGCTGGGTGCGCTTGCGCTGCACCTGGGCCGCCCCCTCGTCCACCGTGAGGGCCTGCCGGGGCACCGGCACCCGAACGAGCCGGTGCGCGTTGGTCTCCACCACCACCAGCACGGGGTCCTCGTGGGTGGTGTCCAGCAGCACGTCGGACGGCTCGGCCAGGCCGCGGGTGAGGGTCGTGACCTCGTCCGTGGCGGGGTCGTAGCGCCGCACGGCACCGTTGTAGGTGTCCGCCACCGCCACGGAGCCGTCCGGGAGCACGGTGACCCCCAGACAGTGCTGCAGCCGGGCGTCCGCGGCGGGGCCGTCCCGGAAGCCGAAGTCGAACAGCCCCAGCCCTACGGCGGAGTCCACCGTGGCCGCGCCGGTGCCGGGGGCACCCACGCCCCCGGGCGTCGTCGCCCCGTCGGAGGGCGCCGCCGCCCCCGTGGAGGGTGTCGTGGAGGCCGCGCCGGAGGGCAGCGCGTCCACCGCGCGGGCGAAGATCCCCTCCGCCCCGGCAGCCGGGGCGGCAGCGGCACCCGGCGCGGCGGCGTCGTGACCCGGCAGCCGGACGCGCCGCAGCGCGGAGGACTCGGAGTCCGCCACCCACACGTCCCCGTGCGCGTCCTGGGCCAGACCCGAGGGCTGGGCGAACCAGGACTCGTGGGCGGAGCCGTCGCGCAGCCCCTCGTCTCCCGTGCCGGCGAGGACGGCGAGCGCCCCGGTGCGCGGGTCGAAGGAGAACAGCTGGTGGGTTCCGGCCATGGCGACCACCAGGGCGTCCGCGGCGTCGGACCACACCACGTCCCACGGGGAGGACAGCGCGACCGACGTGGGTTCCGTGTCCGTGATCTCGTTGGGGTCCACGCCCCGGGCGCGGGCGTCGTCGAGCAGGCGCTGCACACCGTTGCCCGCGAGGGTGCGCACCGAGCCGGAGCCCAGGTCCACCCCGCGCAGCCGGTGGTTGACGGTGTCCGCGACCACGAGATCGTAGCCGACCTCCGAGCGCAGCCTGCCCGGCAGCACCGCGATGCCCTGCGGCTCGTTGAACCGGGCCACGTCCCGCGGGCCGTCCGACCAGCCGCGCGCACCCGAGCCGATGGCGCGCCGCACCGTGGTGAGGTCCGACTCCAGCTGCACGAGGCGGTGATGGCCGGTGTCGCTGACCATGAACGAGCCGTCCGGCAGTGCGACCACCTTGCCGGGGAAGCGCAGGTCCCCCTCGGGCTGCGGGCGCGGCACGTAGGGTCCGTCCCCGCGGTGCAGCGTGCCCTTGGCCTCGTGCTCCGCCACGAGCTCCGTGACCAGGGACTCCAGCCCCTGCACGTGGCCCTCCCCGGACAGGTGCGCCACGATGTAGCCCTCGGGGTCCACGACCACCAGGGTGGGCCACGCGCGCGCCGTGTAGGCGTCCCACGTGCGCAGCTCGGGGTCGTCCAGCACGGGGTGGGTGAGCTCGTAGCGGTCCACCGCGGCGGCCAGGGCGTCCGGATCGGCCTCGTGCTCGAACTTCGGGGAGTGCACGCCCACCGTGACCAGCACGTCCGCGTACTGCTCCTCGAGCGGGCGCAGCTCGTCCAGCACGTGCAGGCAGTTGATGCAGCAGAAGGACCAGAAGTCCAGGATCACGATCTTGCCCCGCAGCGACTGCAGGTCCAGCGCCTCGCCGCCGGTGTTGAGCCAGGCCCGGCCCTCCAGCTCCGAGGCGCGAACGGGTGTGGTCATGCGTGCAGCGGTCACGGGGGTCCTTCCACGGGGGTCAGGTGTCTGTCATTGCCAACGCTAGCGGCGCGCCCACGCTTCCCGCGCGCCGCATGACGCCCCGCACACGCGGCTCGTCACACAGGCTCTGCCCACGGCGCCGGGGACGACGCCGCCCGGCCAGGCCGCGGGGCCCGGCCCACCCGGTCACGGGCCACGACGCCGCCCGCACCGGGAACGGGACGACCGCTCCCGCGGCGACCGTGCGGCGTCGTGCCCACGCGCACGGTGGCGGGCCCGCTGGGAGGCGGGGTCAGCGGCGGGACTCGTCCCGCTCGGCGAGCTCGGCCATCATCTCGTTGTAGGCGCGCAGCTCGGCGTCGTCCGTGCGGTCCGCCTGCCGGTCCACGCGCCGGTTCTCCTTGCTGCCCTCCATGGCCCACAGCACCGCCATGATCACGGCCAGCAGGAACGTGGGGAACTCCCCGATGCCCCACATCAGCATGCCGCCCAGCTCCTGGTCCTCCAGCGCGGTGAGCCCCCACGGGCGGCCCATGTTGCCGAACCACGAGGCCTGCATCACGGACGTGAGGCTCATGATGCTGATGCCGATGAACGCGTGCGCCGCCATGGTGGCCAGCAGCAGCACCAGGCGCATGGGGTAGCTGGGACGGCGCGGAATGGGGTCGATGCCGATCAGCACGAGCGCGAACATGTACCCCGTGAAGAGGAAGTGGACCATCATGAACTCGTGGCCCACGTGGTAGCGCAGGGTGAAGCGGAAGAGGTCCGTGAAGTAGAACAGCACGATCGAGAACGCGAAGTTCGCCCCCGCGAAGATGGGGTTGGTCACGATCCTGCCCCACGTGGAGTGCACGAGGCGCAGGATCCACTCGCGCGGACCGCGGGTGCCGTCCCGGCGGGGTTCGAGCGCCTTGAGGATCACCGTGACCGGCGCGCCGGAGACCAGGAACAGCGGGATGATCATGGTCAGCGTCATGTGCTCCACCATGTGCGCCGAGAACAGCACGCGGGCGTACACCGAGACCCCGCCGCACGTGGCGTAGACCAGGGCGACCAGGCCCACGAACCAGGAGACCGTGCGCAGCGCGGACCACGTGTCCCCGCGGCGCCACACCTTCACCGCGGCCCACAGGTACACCACGGCCATGAAGAGCACCACGGCCACCCAGAACCAGTCCCAGCGCCACGTGGTGAACCAGTGGGCGAGGGTGGGCTCCGGGGGCAGCTCGTACCACGTGAGGATCCGTGCGGGTGAGGCGTCCGGGGCGAGCTCCTCCGGGACGGGCGGGGCGGTGCGGCTCAGGGACGTGGCGATCCCCATGAGCAGGCCCATGAGGAAGACCTCCACCACGATCACGCGCCACAGCGTGGCCGTGCGCGAGCGCGAGCCCTCCGCGACCCCGGGGATGAGCCACTGCCGGTGGGCGAAGCCCGCCGCCGCGAGCAGCAGGGTCAGCACGAGCTTGGTCAGGGCGAGCACCCCGTAGGACGAGCCCAGCTGCTCCCACGTGCCGATGCGCACCGCGGCGTTGACGATCCCCGAGAAGAACACCAGGGCGTAGCAGCCCAGGGCCACCACGGAGTAGCGGCGCAGCACCACCGCAAGCAGCGGTTCCCGGTGCGTGGTGCCACCGCGGCGGCTGACCACCGTGGACTCGCGGGACAGCAGCGGCCCCACCCACACCAGCACCAGGATCCCGCCGACCCACAGGCTGACGCCCAGCAGGTGCAGCCCCAGGGAGTTGACCGCGCCCATGTGGTCCGCACCGCCGGCGGCGTGCCCGTTCAGGGCCAGCGCCACGAGGGCCACGAAGGACAGCGCCAGCGTGCAGAACAGCCCCAGCAGCGCGCGCACGCCGAACACCAGCGTGGTGACCACGGCGGCCACCATCACGATCACCGCCTGGGACTGGCCCGTGGAGATCTCCGTGACGTAGTGCAGCAGCTGCTGGGTGTAGCCCGCTCCCCGGCCGAAGCCCGAGCCGGAGACGTCCGCGTACGTGAACACCAGCACCGCCACCGCGGAGACCGTCCACACCACGGACGCGGCCTCCACGAGCTGCAGCACGGAGCGGTACACCGGGTGCTCGGGCTCCCCCACCTGCTCCTTGCTGTTGCGGGGCGGGCGCTTGCGGGTGGTGTCCGCGAAGCGCGGCACCACCCCGATGGCCAGCAGCAGTCCGCCCATCACCACGGTCATGGCGATGTTGTGCACGGTCTCCACCACGGGCAGCCCCCAGCGCACGAGGGTGCCCGGATCCGCCACCTGCCGGGGTGCGGCCGCGCCGCCGTACAGCAGCGCGGCCGCCATGCCGAGCATGGCCGCCACCAGCACGAGCGAGATGCTCCACGGGCTGACGCTCACCCCGCCGTCCCCGGGCGCAGAGGTGCGCCCGGCCGGGCCGTTCGTGCGCTCCCGGGTTCGGCCCCGGTTCCGTGCGGTGGTGCTCATCAGTGCTCCTTCGGCCCCTCGACCGATCGCGGTGGTGTCCTGGCGCCGTGATGGCGGGACCGTGCGTGGTGAACGCGCTAGTTGAACAGCACGTCCCCGATGAACCCGCCCGGCTGGCAGCCCGGCGGGATCGCGAACACCGCGGAGCCGATCGGCACCGTCCACGTGTTCAGCATGTCCAGCTCGTCCAACCGCTTCTGGATCGGCACGAACTGCCTGTCGGGGTCCGACTGGTAGGACGCGAAGATCAGCCCCGTGTTGGACACCCCGCCCGAGACGTCCCCGGAGCGGCTCTGCCCGGAGGCGTTGCTCACCGCCAGATCATAGTTGTAGACCCTGCGGAAGATCTTCTCGTCCGGGTTCTCGCTGCGGGAGCGGCGCACGTGGCTGTAGGAGGAGATCACCGGGAACCCCAGGGGTCCCTTGGCCTCGAAGTCCGGCTCGTCGTGCTCGCTGCCGCCGGTCAGTGGCGCCCCGTCCGAGAGGCGGCGCCCCACGGCGTCCTCGCGGGCGGGGGTGTCCGCCTCGTCCCACGTGTCCAGGTTCATGTGGATGCGCCGGATCACCACGGAGGTGCCGTCCTGGATCCACGGCTCGAAGCCGCCCTGGCCGTAGACCACCTTCTCGTGGTCGGGCTCCCCCGGGTAGGCGTTGACGGTGCCGTCCAGCTGGCCGAACAGGTTCCGTGTCGTCTGACCGTCCGGGGTGGCCCCCACGGTGTTGCGGAAGCCGTCCTGGACCCACTTGACGCTCGCGAAGGAGCGCACGTCCTTGAGCAGCACGCGCTGCGCGTGGGCCAGGGTCAGCTTGTCGTCGCAGCACAGTTGGATCAGCAGGTCGCCCTGGCCCCACCGGGGCTGCAGCCGGTCCACCCCGAAGGCGGGCAGGGGCCGCAGCCAGGACGGGGAGCGTGTGCGGTCCACGAGCTCCATTGCACGGGGGCCGAAGCCCACGGTGACCGTGAGCCGCGAGGGGTTCTCCGCGAGCCACGGTTCCTGGTCGTTGAGCGGGGCCCGGCCCTGGGTCAGCGCCGCGGCGTCGTCCGTGAGCACCCGCAGCAGCCGCCGCAGGGAGTCCCTGGTGGCGCCGTCCGCGAGCCGAAGCGCGACGAAAGCACTGAAGGCCTGGGGCAGCGTGGCCACGCCGGCCTGCCGGGCGCCGTGGAAGGGCTCCGTGGCCAGCCCGTGCCGGGGCAGGCCCTGCTCGGAGGAGAAGCGGGGATCCCCGGCGCCCAGGGCGGCGGCCGAGACCGCGCCGAGACCCGTGGCGCCGGCGCCGGCGACCGCTCCCGTGAGGAGCGATCGCCGACTCCATCCCGAGGGGGAAGGGCTGGGATCAGTGGGCATGGCACTCCGGCAGTGCGGAGGAGGAGGGCGAGGACATGTCCATCCCGCCGTGGGATGCATGCTCGCCCGAGCCACTCCCGTGGGAGCCGTGGGAGGCGTCCGAGCCGTGATCGCTCGCGGACGCGCTCGCCTCCTCGCCCGGTGCGTAGTTCTCCTTGGCGCCCGAGTAGTCGCGCACCGGGACGCTCACGTCCTGGGTGCCGCCGTCGGTCTCCAGCTGCAGCGTGAGGTCGCTGCCTGCCTTGAGCGAGCACGTGAGGCCCATCAGCATGATGTGGTTCCCGCCCGGCTCCAGGTTCACGCTCTGCCCGGGGGCGATCGTGAAGCCGTCCTTCTTCTCCTTCATCTCCGTGGCCCCGGTCTTTGGATCCTTCACGGTCTCGTGCATCTGGACGTCGTCCGCGGTGCCGTGGGCCGCCGCGCTCTTGAGCGTGACCTCCTTGTCCGAGGTGTTGGTGACCTTGCCGAACACGGCCGTCATGCCCGAGTCCGCGGCTTTCGCCCAGCCGTCCTCGATCTTCAGGGCCCCGGCGGCCGCGGCGTGGGAGGCGGAGCTGCTGCCGGAGGCCGACGGCGCCTGCTCACCGTTCTGCGCGGAGCAGCCGGTCAGCGCGGCGAGGCCCAGCCCCAGCACGGTGACGGCCGCCACCGCCCGGTGGGCGGGACGCACGCGTCGGTCGGGGCGGGAGGAGGTGTGGGTGGTGGTGTTCATGGTGTGAATCCTTCGAGTGTGCGACCGTCGGGTGCCGGCGGGCCGCCACGGGTGGCATGCTGCCCATGGCATGTACCGCGGCTCGCCCTGCGTGGTGGTTCCCGCGGGGTGCGGGTGCCGGGCCGGGGACGCCGAGGTCCCCGCCGTGCCCGCGCGGTCCGCTCCGGGGCTCGGACTCCACCGCGTGGGCAGGCCCGGCCTCACGGGGCAGGCACCGTTCGGTCGATGAGTGTGATGAGTGGTCGGGACCGGCGCGGGGCGCGCCCTGCCTGCCGGTCCGGGTGTCAGCGCTGCCGCGGACGGGTGGCGAAGGCGAGGACCACGAGCAGCAGGATCAGCGCGACGACGCCGCCGATCACGGGCAGCACCCAACTGGGCACCCCCGTGCCGCTCACGTTCTGCTGGCCGGCGTCCCCGCTGGCCTCCCCCGCACCTTGGGAAGTGGAGGCCACGGGCGCCGGAGCCGCCGTGGTCCCCGAGCCCTTGCCCACGGAGTAGGAGAAGGTCCCCTCGATGGGGTGCCCGTCCTGGGAGACCACGCGCCACGTGACCGTGTACGTCTCGTCCGTGCTCCCGCCCTCGCGCAGCGGCTGGGACACCTTGGTGTTCTGCACCGCGAGCTTGCCGCGGGTCATGTCCGTCCCGTGGGAGTCCGTGACCCGGACCTCGCTGCCGATGTCCTGGATGTTGCCGGAAAAGGTGAGGTCCAGCGTCGTCGGCGCCTTCTCCAGGGTGGCACCGGACTCGGGGGTGGTGCGCACGAGCTCGTCGTGGGCCTGCGCCGGGCCGGAGGCGGCCAGCGCGAGGACCATGGCGAGCAGCACCGCGAGGACCGCGGTGAGCGCCGCCCCGGGCCCTCGGAGGGCGGCCGTCGCGGGCGGCCCACCGGCGGAGAGCGGGGGTGCCGTGCGGGCGACCGCCCGCACGGTGGAATCTGAACGGGTGTGACGGTGTGACATGGGTGCTCCTGCGCCGAAGGGCGCGGACGGGCCGCACTGGTGCGGCGGGGTGGATGCGATGGACGCCGGGGCGGCATCGGATCCACGGGGCGCGGGGCCCGTCCGATGCCTAGGCGAACGCGGGCGGTCCGCGGTACCCGCAGACCGAGGGCAGCAGGAGCTGGGGCGTGAGTGCGCGCGGCGAGGTCCAGGAGGTGCGCCGGGGCACCTCCACCGTGACCGGGCGCAGCACGGGCGCGAGGATGCGCAGCACGCGCACGGAGAAGGCGTCGAGCAGCCGGAAGGCCGCGACCTCCCCGTGGCGCAGCAGCAGGTAGGTGGCCAGCGCGGCCACGGCGTGGGCGACGAGCATGCCGCCACCGTGGTGGGCCACGACGGGGGCCGCGGTGATCACCACGGTAGGGCCGTCCGTGGCGGCCGCGAGGTGGTGGTGGGTGTGGTCCACGGTGTGCACCGCGCCGCCGGACTGGGCGAACAGCGTGTGGAGCAGCGCCTGGGAGAGCGCGACACTTGCTGCCACGGCGCCCCGCGAGAGGACGCGCCCGGCCAGCAGCATGCACACGGGTGCGGCCAGGCACGTGGACAGTGCCACGAGCAGCGGCGAGGGCCAGCCTCCCCCCACGGCGGCGTGGGAGGCCGCGGCGAGGGTGGTGGCCACCACGGCGGCAACCCATCCCCGGGCAAGCCGGTGGGCGCGAGGGGACACCGGACACCTCCGAGGCAGACGCAATGGGATTCGTCCTCCATTATGCGCCACGGCCCGCGGGAGTTCGACCACCGCCGGGACACGGACCGCGCTCCCCTCTGGCCCGTGACGCGCCCCACGCACTCGAAGGGTGCGCCGGGGTGCAGGTGTTCGCGCCCAGGGCCACCTGGGCCCGAACACCGGCGGCGGGAACACGGCGGGGTGCGGGGGATGCGGGCGGGGATGCACGAAGGGACCGTTCACGCGAGTGCGTGAACGGTCCCTTGAGCAGTCACGGGTGAGGCACCCGTGCAGACCTGCCTCACTTGGAGGAGACGGCAGCCTTCAGCTTGGAGCCCGCGGTGAGCTTGACACCGTGGCCGGCCGGGATCTGGATGGCCTCTCCGGTCTGCGGGTTGCGGCCCTGGCGAGCGGCACGGTCGGTGCGCTCCACGGACATCCACCCGGGGATGGTGATCTTCTCGCCCTTGGAGACGGAGCTCTCGAAGACCTCGAAGAGAGAATCCAGCACGCCGTTGACGGCGGCCTGGGTGTTGCCGGACTTCTCGGCAACCTCGGCAACGAGTTCGCTGCGGTTCATAGCCATGTGCTTGTCCTCCTGGACTTGGTTGGCGTTCTCTGGGACGGACCGCGACCGGGGGTCACTCGGCCCTTCCGGGTGAGAAATTACCAGCTGGACTTGTAGATGCCGGGCAACTCGCCACGGTGAGCCATGTCGCGGAAGCGCACACGGGAGATGCCGAAGCGCTGGAAGGTGCCACGGGGACGGCCGTCGATCTGGTCGCGGTTGCGCACGCGGATCGGGGAGGCGTCACGGGGCAGCTTCTGCAGACCCAGGCGGGCCTCCTCGCGGGCCTCGGGGGAGGCGTTCTCGTCCACGAGGGTCTTCTTCAGCTCAGCGCGCTTGGCGGCATAGCGCTCGACGATGACCTTGCGCTGCTCGTTCTTGGCGATCTTGGACTTCTTGGCCATGGATTCAGCGCTCCTCGCGGAAATCGACGTGCTTGCGGACCACCGGGTCGTACTTCTTCATGACGAGGCGGTCGGGGTTGTTACGGCGGTTCTTGCGGGTGACGTAGGTGAACCCGGTGCCGGCCGTGGACTTCAGCTTGATGATGGGACGTACGTCCTTGTCCTTGGCCATCTCAGATCTTCTCCCCACGTGCGATGAGCTCGTTGACCACGGCGTCGATGCCGCGCGCGTCGATCACCTTGATGCCCTTGGCGCTCAGGTTGAGCGTCACGTTGCGGCGCAACGAGGGCACCCAGTAGCGCTTCTTCTGGATGTTCGGGTTCCACCGGCGCTTCGTGCGGCGGTGCGAGTGCGAGATGCTGTGGCCAAAGCCCGGCTGGGCCCCGGTCACCTGGCAGTGCGCTGCCATAGTGTTCTCCTCCAATGTCCAATGTCGACGAAATGACGGCACGCATGGTGACCGCCGGGCGGTGTTCCGCCAGCAGCCGTGGCCACGAGTGATCCGCCACCTCAAGAAAATGCCACCGTTCGCGCGCCGGGCGTGATGTGTGCTTACCCCGCGGCAGTACCGGTCAGGGCACTCGCTACGACGAAGACGGTGAAGATCAAGGCGCCGGTAGATGGACTCCACCACACGACAGCCTTAGATTCTAGGCTTCTGCGGGCTCTCTCGCAAACGTGGAACAGCAGAACGGTGCGAGTGAGCGCCCCTCGATCTTAGCCGGTGGGGCTCGCCTGACCAATTTGGCGGGCCCGGCACCCCCTCTCGGGACCCCGATCCACGCCCCGGTGGGCCTGCGGGCGTGCACCCCGTGGGTGCGCATCGAGAATGCTCCCGGCGGAATGCACGGGATAGCGCAACGGGGTGGGGGCGCGTCCATGACCCGCGCCCGCCACCCCGATGCCTTTCCTTCGGCCCCATCTCCTCACCCAGGAGATTAGGTAAGAGAAGTCTCACCTAATTGCCCGGCCGGGGCAACCCCCGCACGGCGTAACTCAGGACGCGCTGCGGAACGGGTCCGCGAGGTCCCGGCGCTCCGGCTGCTCGGGCGCGGTCACGGCGGAGGTGCGCCGGTGGGTGCCCAGAGCCTCGTTGACCACGTCCACGAGGCGCTGCACGCGCGGCATCCTGGGCAGGGACTCGAGCATCACCGGCCGGCCGTCCGCGTCCGCGAGCGGAACGCGCCAGTTGGGGTACTCGTCGCTGGTGCCCGGCTGGTTCTGGATCCGCTTCTCCCCCACGGCGTCCACGAGGGACACGTTGAGCAGCAGGGACGGCGCATCGCACAGGTAGCGGTAGAGCGCCTCGACCTTCGTCTCGGCGTCGGCGTCCGCACCTCCGGGCAGGTACCCCGCCTCCGTGACGGCCGCGAAGAACGTCTCGAGCTGGGCGCGGGCGTCCTCCCGCTCCTCCTCGGGGGAGCGTGCCAGCAGCCCGAGGTCCTCCCGCAGCTGCAGCTGCACGCCCTCCAGGTACCCGGGCGTGGGCGGCAGGTCGTGGGTGTTGACCGAGGCCATGCACAGCTCCCGGTAGCGGGACGGGTCCCGGGGGACGTCCCCGTCCATCTCGAACCACAGGATCGAGGTGCCCAGCACGCCCTTGGACTCCAGGTACTCGCGCACGCTGTCCTCGACCGTGCCGAGGTCCTCGCCCACCACCACCACGCCGGCGAGCTCGGCCTCCAGCGCCAGCACGCCCACCATGGCCTCGTGGTCGTAGTAGACGTACGTGCCGTCCGAGGCGGTGTTGCCCTCGGGGATCCACCAGAGCCGGAACAGGCCCGCCACGTGGTCGATCCGCACCCCTCCGGCGTGCCGGAAGATGGTGCGCATCATCTGGCGCCACGGCCGGTAGCCCAGCTCCGCGAGCTTCTCGGGGTGCCACGGGGGCTGGCTCCAGTCCTGGCCCAGCTGGTTGTACATGTCCGCGGGGGCACCCACGCTCACGCCCGCCGCCATGGCGTCCTGCAGCGCCCAGGCGTCCGCGCCGTGCTTGTGCACGCCCACCGCGAGGTCGTGCACCACGCCGATGTCCATCCCCGCGCGGTGCGCCGCGCGCTGCGCCGCCTCGAGCTGCTCGTCCAGCAGCCACTGCAGCCACACGTGGAAGTTGACCCGGTGGGCCAGCCGGGTGCGGGCCTCCTGCGCGTACGGGGACTCGGGCGAGCGCGCCTCGTCCCGCCACAGCGGGGAGTCCTCCCCCAACTCCTCGCGCAGCGCGCACCACAGCGCGAAGTCCTGCAGCGGTTGGCCCGCCTGCGCCACGAACGCCTCCAGCTGCTGCTGGCGGTAGGGCGAGCGGCGCACGGTGTAGAGCAGCTCCAGGGTCTTGAGCTTGGCGGCGTAGGCCGGGTCCCGGTCGATCGAGGAGGGGTCCAGCACGGCCTTGCGCTGCACCGCGGCCAGGCGGTCCACCACCTCACGGTCCGCGGGGCGCAGGTAGGGGAACTCCGCGACGTCCGCCACGCGCAGGTACAGGGGGTTGAAGAACCGGCGGCTCGAGGGCAGGTACGGGGAGGGCTCCACGGGCGGCTCGGGCTCGGCCGCGTGCAGGGGGTTGATGAGCACGTAGTCCGCGCCCTGCACACCGCTCAGCGCCGCGAGCGAGGCGAGGTCCGAGAGGTCCCCCACCCCCCACGAGCGCGAGGACATCACCGAGTAGAGCTGCGCCATGTACCCCCAGCGCCGACGCCCCCGCAGCCGGTCGGTGGTGCTCAGCCGCCGCGGCGTCACGGCCACGTCGATCCTCGCGCGCTCACCCGATCCCGTGACCGCCTCGAGCCGGTACCAGCCCAGGGGCAGCTCCGCGGGCAGCGCGTAGGGCACACGACGCCGCTGCTCACCGTCCACCTCGCGCGTCTCGGGCTCCTCGTCCGCGGCGGGCTCCAGGGCACGCTCCGCGTCCTGGTCCCCCTCCGGCCACAGCCGCACGCGCACCGTGTCCCCCGGGGCGGTGGTCACGGCCACGGTGGCCGCCCTGCCGACCTCGGTGACCACCACGGGCGGCAGCAGCCGCCGCCACGGCGCGGACTCGCGCTCGCGCAGGGAGCGGGCCACGGCGTCGTCGTCGGACACGTCCGCCCCCAGCGCGGTGAGAACGCTGCGCAGCGTGGCGTCCGGAACGCTCTCGTGCTCGCCGTCGAAGCCCTCGTACTCGGTGGCCACACCGTACTCGGCGGCCAGGCGCCGCACCGTGGTGTCCCCTGAATTCCCTGCCTGCTCAGCCATGCCCCACACTCTAGTCAGCGCGGGGCGCGGCCCCCGCCCCGCACGACGACGCCGCACCCGGCCGCCGCGCGCCGCCCGCCCGGGTGCGTGGTTGACTGGAGGCATGGAACCCACCCTGCCCGGACCGGACCCGCAGTGGCGCCCGAGCGCCGTCGTCTTCGACTGCGACGGCGTGCTGATGGACACCGAGAGCGCGTGGGCCCGCGTGCAGAAGCGGGTGGCGGCCGGCTACGGGGTGGACATCGACGCCCGCACCGAGGCGGACCTGATGGGACTCTGCGCGCAGGACATCGCCGCGTTCATCACGGGCCGCGCCGGCGAGGTGGCGCGCGAGCGGGGCACGTCGGCCCCCGGGCAGGGCGAGGTCCTCGCGCGGCTCGTGGACACCGAGGCCGAGGTGGTCGGAGCGGTGATCGAGGCCCTGCCGGGAGCGGTCGAGACGGTGCGCACGGTGGCCCGGCACGTCCCGGTGGCCGTGGCGAGCAACTCCACGAGCGCGATCCTGGACCGCAAGATGCACGGTGTGGGAATCGCGGACCTGCTGCGGACCTGGGTCAGCGCGGAGGACGTGCCGCGCGGCAAGCCCGCGCCCGACATCTACCAGGAGGCCGTGCGCAGGCTCGGCGTGGACCCTGCGGACGCCCTCGCGGTGGAGGACTCCCCCGCAGGGAGCACCGCCGCGCGCACCGCGGGACTGTGGGTGCTGGGGGCGCCGCTCGGCCACACCGAGCCCATGGCCACCCACTTCCTGGTGGAGTCCCTCGCGGACCCCGCGATGGGGCGGCTGCTGCGCGGCTGGGGCTTCGAGCGCTGACGCCGCGGGGCGCGCGACCTCAGCTGTTCCAGAGGCCGTAGGTTTCGGCGAGCTCGGAGACTTTCCGGGCGCGCGCGAGGCGGGGCAGGTAGGAGCCGTCCGCGCCCCCGTGGCCCGAGTTCGCCTGCTCGATCATCTCCCGGGCCCACCGGATCTCCTGCTCGCTGGGGGCCAGCGCGTGGTTGATCGTGTCGGTCTGCGCCGGGTCCAGGCACAGCTTGCCGGTCATGCCCATGGACTGGGTGACCTTGCAGGCCGCCTCGAGCTCCTCACCGGACACGCCGTTGCTGGGCCCGTCGATGGGCCCGGGCAGCTCGCCCACGCGCGAGGCCGTGACCAGGGTGGAGCGCGCGAACGCGAGCGCCATGGGATCCCCCGAGGCACCGGTGTCCTTGCGGAAGTCCCCCACGCCGAAGGCCAGGCGGAAGACGCCCGGGGCGCGGGCGATGTCGTAGGCGTTCATGAGGCCCACGGCGGACTCGATCAGCGCCACCACGGGGGTGCCCGCTCGGCTCATCATGGCGGTCTTGGTGATGTGGTCCGGGTGCTCGGTCTTGGCCAGCACGATGCCCCGCAGCTGGGGGACCTCGCTCAGGGCGGCGAGGTCCTTCTCCCAGTGCGGGGTGGAGATGTCGTTGATGCGCACCCACGCGCTCACGCCGTCCTGCATGGCGGCGACCATCTCCTCGCGGGCGCGGTCCTTGTCCTCCTCCGGCACGGCGTCCTCGATGTCCAGGACCACGGAGTCCGCCTCCGAGGCCATGGCGGGCGCGAAGAGCGAGGTGTCCGCCGCGGAGGTGAGCAGCCACGAGCGGGAGAGCCGTGCGGGAAGTGCTGCTGCGCGCTGGTTGCGGTACGGGGCCATGGATCTCCTCGATCGGGTGGGACGGTGGACCCCGGAGGTGGCACCGGGGCGGGGCGTGCGGCGGCCCTGGAGGGACCGCCCGGCCCGGTCCCGGACACGGCGCGCGCGAACCACCACAGGGTCCGTGGACGCGCGGAAGTGCCGCAGGGATCCGGCGCAAGGCACCCGATCCACCCTAGTGGCCCCGCGCGGGACCGGTCCCGAGGGGTGGGCACAAAAGGCCCCGCCCGTGATTTGTGCGGTTCCCACCACCGCGCCCCGCGCCGGATCGGCCCGGCAGCGGCTCAGCGCCCCGCCCGCTCACCCCGGGGCCGGCTCCGCCCGGGCCGGCTCGACCCGGCGCCGCTCAGGAGACCAGCGGGGTGTGCTCCGGGTCCACCCGCTCCTCGGCGCGCACCGGGCCGGGGGCCGTGGCGCCGGGAGCGAACGGCGAGCCGCCCAGGGACTCCCGGCCGTGCGGCGTCGTCCAGTTCGACAGGTCGGGGCCGAGCGGCACGATGCCCGAGGGGTTGATGTCCCGGTGCACCACGAAGTAGTGCTCCTTGATCTGCTGGAAGTCCACGGTGTCCCCGAAACCGGGGGTCTGGAACAGGTCCCGGGCGTAGCCCCACAGGTTCGGCATCTCGGTGAGCTTGTTGCGGGAGGCCTTGAAGTGGCTCACGTAGACGGGGTCGAAGCGCACCAGGGTGGTGAACAGCCGCACGTCCGCCTCGGTGATGTGCTCCCCCATGAGGTAGCGCCGTGTGCCCAGCCGGTCCTCCACCCAGTCGAGGGCGGTCCACAGCCGCTCGTACGCGGCGTCGTAGGCCTGCTGGGAACCGGCGAAGCCGCAGCGGTACACGCCGTTGTTGATCTCGGTGTAGATGCGCTTCATCACCGGGCGCATCTCCGGGACCAGCTCGGCGGGCCACAGGTCCGGGGCGCCCTCGCGGTGGAACGCGCGCCACTCGGTGGCGAAGTCCTCGGTGATCTGAGAGAAGTCGTTGGTGACCACCTGCCCCGAGGGGACGTCCACGATGGCGGGCACCGTGATGCCGCGCGGGTAGTCCGGGAAGCGCGCGAAGTAGTTCTGCTGCAGCCCCTGCGTGCCGAGCACCGGGTCCCGGCCGTCCGGGTCCAGGTCGAAGCGCCACGAGCGCGAGTCGTGTGTGGGGCCCGGCAGACCCACCGAGATCGCGTCCTCGAGACCCAGCAGCCGCCGCACGATCAGCGTGCGGTTGGCCCACGGGCAGGCCCGCGCCGCGATCAGCCGGTAGCGACCGGGCGCCACGGGCCACGCCCTGGCTCCCGCAGCGAGCTCGGCGTGCTCCGGGTCCGCCACGATGCGGTCCTCGATGTAGCTGGTGTCGCGGGTGAACTCCTCCCCCGCGTGGACGTAGTGCCCCGCGGTCGAGTACTGCTCGTCCTCGTGCGCTCCGGTCTCCTGCGCCATGGCGGCCCCTTCCCTCGGTGTGCCTGGATGCCCTCGGTGTGCCTGGATGCTACGCCACGCACGGCGCAGCGCATGACCGGTGGGCCCGCCACCCCGCGGGCCGGGAGGACTACAGTGGCGGTGTCCAGTCCGTCGCGGCCAGGCCCGCGCGGCACCGCCGAGAACTCCACCGGATCGCCACCATGAACCCCGTTCAGCGCCCACGGGACGAGCACGGCTCGTCGGACCCCCGCCCCTCGGACTCCCCTGCCCCGGATCCCCGCGCCTCGGCTCACGAGGCCTCGGATCCCGACGCCTCGGCGCCGGGTGCCCCGGCAACGGGGGCCACGAAGGACCGCACCCGGGATGCGCGCGACCGGTCGCAGTACGGCATCCGCCTCGATCCCTCCGCGCAGGCCTCCGGCCCCGGTGCGGGCACGACGCCGCCCGCTCGCCCCGACGCTCCGCAGGGAACCTCCGGGGGCCGGGGCACCGCACGCGGGAGCGCCGCGCAGGGGGCGCGGTCGGCGTCGTCGTCCGGGGCGGGCACTGCCCCCGCCACCGCCGCGGAGGACCCTGCGGCGCGTTCGGCCGCGGCCCGAGCGGCACGACGGATGGGGCGCGGGCTGTCCTTCACCGTGATCATGCTGGGGGTGCTGGCTGGGCTGGCGCTCGTGGCCATGGACGTGTGGTTCGGCTGGGTCGTGGGCACGGTGCTCGTGGTGCTCGGTGCGCTGGGCTACGCGCTCGTGCAAACGCGCGCGCTGCCCGTGCTCCAGGACCCGGGTGAGCCCGAGCGGCGCTCGTGGTCCAAGCTGTGGCTGATCCCCGCCGTCCTGCTGCTGCCCGGGTTCGCGTGCCTGGGCATGGCGTTCGTCGTACCGTCCTGGCTGGGCCCCACCGTTCCCGCGGACCTGCTGGACGACTACGTGCTGGCGTTCATCGTGGGCGGGATGACCATGATCGTGGGCGCGGGGCTCGGCTTCGGGCTCGTGGCCACGGCGCGCTTCACCCGCCCGGACGACGACGACTCCCCGCTGCGCCCCACCGACTACGCCGAGCGCCTCCGGGAGCGTGAGCGCCCCGAGGGCGGCGACTACTACGATTCGGACTGGATCCGGCGCGATCCCCGCACCTGAGAAACCCGTCCCGCGGTGCGGCGCGTCACGGAGGAGCACTGGAACATGGACAGCACACCCACCGACCGCCCCGTCCCGTGGCTCAGCGACGCCGAGCAGGAGGTGTGGCGCAGCTTCCTGCGGCTCTCCCGCGGCATGGAGCGCGCCGTGGACCGGCAGCTGCAGCGGGACAGCGAACTCTCCGGCTCGGAGTACGAGATCCTGGTGCCGCTCTCCGAGTCCGAGACCGGTGAACTGGCCTCGCGCGAGCTGCTGCGTGCCCTGGGCTGGGAGCGCTCGCGGCTGTCCCACATGCTCTCGCGGATGGAGTGGCGCGAGATGATCCGCCGCTCCCCGCACCCCACGGACGCCCGCGGACTCATGGTGGGGATCACCGAGCACGGCCGCCGCACCATCGCACGGGCCGCCCCCGCGCACCTGCTCATGGTCCGCGAGGCCTTCGTGGACCGGCTCGAAGAGCAGGACCGGGCGGCGCTGGTGCGCATTGCGCGCGCGGTGCTGCCGAGGCTGGAGCAGCTGGGCCTGACCTGACCTGACCCGCCGCCGTCCTCGGCCGGCTCCGGCCCGACGCCGCGCCCGCCCGGCTCGCCCCGGCGAGCGTTCCGGCGGCGTCGCCGTCAGGGACCCGCGCCGCGTTCTGGACACTGTGGAACGAACCCCACGAGGGGACCGAGGCGTGGAGTGGGGCTGCGGTGGCGGGGAAAAGACCCGTTAACAGGGGACGGGTCCTGCCACTTGGGGGATCGGCAGGACCCGTCGGACATCCCGAATCTGGGGGAGATCGGGACGCCGGCCAGCCGGGGGATCATCCAGGCGCGTATTTGGGGGGATGCGCCCGGGCCACTTCGACCGACATCAACACATTATGTGGCAAGTCCATCCAGACGCAAGTAAACCATCCGATAAATCCGCAAATACTTTCCCACCTGGGACGATGCGTCGCGACGTGACGAGGACCATGTCTTCGTTCGTCACACTGTGCGACAACCCCCCCGAGCTCCTTGTCCCCAGGTAGGACCACACGTACTTTGCCCCGGCCCGCCCCGCGAGCGCCGGCTCACTCCGCGTCCTCGAGCTCCTGGAGCATGGTGAGGACCGTGCGCAGCAGCGGGGAGCGGTCCTCGCTGCGCCACGCCACGGCGAGATCCACCGCGGGCGGATCGGCGAGCTCCTCGTACGCGACACCGTGCAGCTGCAGGGCACGCAGGGCCTCGGGCACCACGGCCTCACCGCCACCGGCGGCCACGAGGGAGAGCACCGCGGAGCTCTCCCGGGCCACCTGCCCGATCAGCGGCGCGAAGCCCGCGGCCCGGCACATCTCCTCCAGCGCGCGGTGGACCGCGGAGTCCGGCGCATGGCACACGAGCGGGCGGCCCGCGAGCGCACTCGCGGGCACGGGCCGGCCCGTGGCGAGCGGGCACCCCGTGGGCACGGCCAGCACGAGCCGCTCCCGGCGCACGAGCCGGCGCTCGAGCCCCGGGGACGCCACGGGAGGGTGCAGGACGGCGGCGTCCAGGGTGCGCTCACGCAGGGCGGCCTCCATGTCCGGGGTGGACATCTCTCCCTGCAGCCTCAGGGTGGCGCCGGGGAGCCGGCGGGCCACCTCACGGGCGAGCCGCGGCATGGTCCCGTAGGTGGCCGAACCCGCGAAGCCCAGCCGCAGGGCACCCGCCGATCCCCGACCCACCTGGCGGACGTCCGCAGCAAGCGCCTCCACGTCGGTGACGATCCGACGGCCCCGGTCCAGCAGCAGCTGACCGGCGGGGGTGAGGTCCACGCGTCGGGTGGTGCGCTCCAGCAGCGTGACCCCCAGCCGCTCCTCGAGCTGGCGGATCTGCTGGGACAGCGCGGGCTGGGCCGTGGACAGCCGCTCGGCCGCGCGCCCGAAGTGCCGCTCCTCCGCCACCGCGATGAACTGTCTGAGCTGCCGCAGCTCCATCACCGTTCTCCTCTCCGCCCCGGACCAACCGGTCCACGGGTGCGCCGGGCGGGCAGTCCTCAGCCCTTGAGCAAGTCCTGGGACAGGATCTCCTCCTTGACGGCGCGACGCAGGGTCTTGCCGAGCATCGTGCGGGGGAGGTCGTCCATGGCGATGATCCGCCGCGGGACCTTGTAGCGGGTGACCTTGTCGTAGCAGTGCTGGCGCAGGGCGGCCTCGTCGAGGGTCACCCCGGGCTCCAGCACCACGGCGGCCACCACGGTCTCGTTGCCGTCGTCGTTGGGTATCCCCACCACGGCGGCGTCGGCCACGCTGTCGTGCAGCTTCAGGGCGGTCTCCACCTCGGTGGGCGCTACGTTGAACCCGCCCGTGATGATGACCTCCTTGATCCGGTCCACCACGCGCAGAAAACCGTCCTGGTCCACGGTCACGATGTCGCCCGAGCGCAGCCAGCCGTCCTCCGTGAACAGCTTGGCGGTCTCCTCCGGGCGCTTCCAGTAGCCCTGGGTGGTCTGCGGGCCCTTGACCAGCAGCTCGCCCTCGGCGTCCACGGGTACGTCCTCGCCGGTCTCGGGATCCACCATGCGGATGTCGGTGCTGGGGAAGGGGACGCCGATCGACCCCGCGCGGCGGTGCTCGTTGAGGGGGTTGCACGCGACTAGGGGGGAGCACTCGGTCAGCCCATAGCCCTCGATCAGCATGCCTCCCGTGGCATCCTCCCACGTGGCGACCAGGGGGACGGGCAGACTCATGGCGCCGGAGACCGCCACCCGGACCCCGGTGAGGTCCTTGCCCTGCTCCTCGGCGGCGTCGAGCACCTTCTGGTAGACCGGCGGGACCGCGGGCAGCACGGTGGGCATGCTCTTCTTCATGGCCCGCAGGATCAGGTCCGCGCGCACCGTGGGGAACAGCACCAGCTTGGCACCCAGGGACATGGCGAAGGTCAGCCCGAGCGTGAGCCCGAAGGCGTGGAACAGTGGGAGCACGCCGTAGACCACCTCGTTGGAGGAGCTGTCCAGCCAGTGCTGACCCATCAGGGCGTTGGACTCCAGGTTCCGGTGGCTGAGCATCGCCCCCTTGGGCAGGCCCGTGGTCCCGGACGTGTACTGCAGCAGGGCGGTGTCCGTGGCGGTGGGGCGCGGGTGGTCCGCGCGCAGCGGCGTCGAGTCCAGCAGGGAGGCCCACGAGATGGTGCCGGGTGCGGCGCCGGTGAGCTCGCGGCGCTGGGCGGCGAGCTTCTTGAGTGGCAGCCGCAGCCCGAGGCGCATGGGGGCGGGCATCGCGGTGGTGATGTCCACGGCCACCACGTGCTCCACGGCGAGATCCTGGGGCATGCTCGTGATCCGCGAGGCCACCTTGTCCCACGCGATCACCACGCGGGCACCGTGGTCCTCGAACTGGTGCCGCAGCTCCGGGGTGGTGTAGAGCGGGTTGTGCTCCACCACGATCGCTCCCAGGCGCAGCACCGCGTAGAACGCCACGATGTGCTGCGGGCAGTTGGGCAGCACGATCGCCACGCGGTCACCGGCCTGCACCCCCAGCACGCGCAGCCCCTCGGCCACGCGCTGGACCTGCTCCCCCAGCTGCGCGTAGGTGGTGCCCGCGCCGAAGAACTCCACGGCGGTCTTGGCGCCGTGGCGGGCCACGGACTTCTCGAGCATGTGCACCAGGGACGTCTCGGGCAGGTCCAGGTCCCGCGGGACCCCGGGGTCGTAGCTCGCCGTCCAGGGTCGGGTCGCCAGGAAGTCACGGGAATTCACGTCAGCCATGACTGCGAGGTTACCTGCCTCACGCTGCCCGCCCGCACGCGGTCCCTCGATACACTTCTGGGGACCCGCCCACCGGACTCCCCGCCGAATCGAGGCCTCTCGCATGTCCCCCTCCACCGCCCGCGATCCCTTCGACGACGGCAACGCCCCCTGGACCGGCGCCCACACCGAGGTGGGCCCGGACCGTTCGGGCGAGGACACCCGCCCGCTGCCCCGCCCGGGAACCGGCTCCGGCGCCGAGGGCGCCACCGGACCCGTCCCCATCGGGCACGACGCCGCGCGCACCGCTCCCCTGCCCTCCTCCGAGGACGCCGCCGTCCCCACCCGGGGCGGGGTGGCGCCCACGGGCCGCACCGGGGTGGCCTCGGGTCGGCTGCAGCCGCGGAGCCAGCGCAGCGGGCCGGCGGACCCCGTGGGCGACGACCACCTCACCCGCTCCCCGGACCGGATCTCGGCGGAGGCCTCGTGGGAGACCATGCGCCCGGCCGTGCGCTCCGGGCAGGACGGTGCCACGGCCGTCGCACGGCCGAGCGCGGAGCAGGTGCGGGCGCGGCAGCGGCAGCGGTTCGGGGGCATGCGGATCCTGCCCGGGCTCATGGGCCTGCTGGTCGCCCTGGCCCTCGGCGCGCTGCTGCTCGGGCTCGCGGACCTCGCCGGGCCCGGCGTGGGCCTCGATGTGAGCGGCGGCGCGGGCAGCACCCTGGACCGCGCGTGGTCGGAACCGGGGGCAGCGCAGCTGTGGGGCGGCGTCGTCGTGCTGGGTCTCGTGGAGCTGCTGTCCATGCTCGCGGGGGGATACACCGCGGGGCGCATGGCCCGCTTCTCCGGAGTGGCGCAGGGGATCAGCGTGTGGCTGTGGTCCCTGCTCGCCCGCGCGGCCGCCTCCGCGGCGGTCCTGCTGTGGGCCACCGGTGCGACCCCGCGGGAGGGCTCACGGTGGGTCGTGCAGGAACTCGTGGGCGCGAACCCCGGCGTGGGACTCGTGGCCCTGGCCGGGCTGCTCGTGCTCGGGCTGCTGGGCGCGGTGCTCGGCGGCGCGTGGGGCATGCGCTACCACCGCAAAGTGGACGCATGGACCATGTCGAATGCATGGGAATAGTAGACTTCCGTACTGTCGGAGGCCTGGGCTGGGCCTCCACAGGGGAGTACGGAGGAAACATCTATGCCTTCAACACTCGTCGCAGTAGTCGACGATCATGAAGTGGTTCGTGAGGGCGTCCGGCTGGTGTCCATGACATCGCTCGCGGACGTCAAGCTTGTGGGGTCCTCGGACTCGGTGACCACGCTGCTGGACCAGTTGGGCCGGGACCCGGAGAATCCCGCGCTCACGGCGCAGGGGGCCAAGCGCATCGAGTGCGACGTCGTCCTGCTGGACCTCTCGCTGGCGGACAAGTCCCGCCCGGCGAGCAACGTGGAGCGGTTGCGCAGCGCCGGCATGAAGGTGCTGATCTTCAGCATCGGGGAGAACGCCGGGCTGATCCGCGAGGCCCTGCGAGCCGGAGCGCTGGGGCTCGTGCGCAAGTCGGACCCGCTCGAGCACGCCATCGAGGAGGCGCGCGCCATCGCGGACGGCAAGCCCGTGATCACCAAGGAGCTGGCCGCCGCCATCGACGGCGACGTCGAGTTCTCCCGGGCCGCACTGTCCCCCCGGGAACGCGAGACCCTGCGGCTGTACGCCTCGGGCTTCGCGCAGGTGCAGGTGGCGCGCCGCATGGGCATCAAGCAGTCCGCGGTGAAGACCAACATCGACCGGATCCGCGAGAAGTACGCGCGCATCGGCCGCCCCGCGCCCACCAAGATCGACCTGCGCATCCGCGCCATCGAGGACGGCCTGGTGGACCCGGAGGACGACGTCACCACCGCCGAGAAGAAGCTGTGACCCCCGCCCCGGGGGCTCCGTGATCCGTCCGGGCAGGACCACGGGGAACAGAGCCCGCTCCTACCGCATGGTCAACACCCAGCTGCGGTGGAAGCGGTTCTTCGCGACCACCGCTCCCGGTGAGCTGGGGGTCTACACTTACCGGGCGCACTGGCTGGCCATGATCGGCTTCGGGGTGTTCGGGGTGACGCACCTGATCGAGGTGCTGCCGATCTTCGCGCAGCAGCAGACGTCACTGCGCGGGTGGTACACGTTCTTCCTGGTGGCACTGGGCGTGCTCACGGGATTCACGCTCTACTTCGGGCTGCGGCACTCCGTGCGGCCGCGGGTGTTCTTCGCCTACACCACAGTGGTGGCCGCCTCCATCCTGGCGCTGCCCATGGCCTGGACCGGCGACCCACTGCCCCAGAACCCGTGGATCTCCGGATTCATCATCCTGGCGGTGGGCGCGGCCGCGGTGCTGTGGAGCCCCATGGCGGCGATCCTGTACATGCTGCTGATCGAATTCGTCTACGCCGTGGTGGCGAGCCAGATGATCACCGTGAACCCCACCGCGGAGTCCTGGGTGGGCGAGGGGCTCTCGCGCATCGTGTTCAGCCTGATGCTGATCATGATCATCACCGTGGGCAAGCGGGGTGTGGAGCGGATGGACCTCAACTACGCCGAGGCCCTTTCCGAGACCCTCGCGATGCGCCGCAGCCGCTCCGAGACCGAGGACCAGGAGCGGATCGACCGGCTGATCCACGACAACGTCATGGCCGCGCTGCTGGACGCCTCCCGGTCCCAGGGGGTCCTGCACCGGCGGACCCGCCAGCTCGCGGCCCGGGCCCTGGACGTGCTGGCCGAGGAGTCCAGCCGGTCCACGGGGGCGCACACCGTGATGGTGCACGACCTCATGGACGAGCTCATGGACTCCCTCGCCCCCTGGCGCTCCCGCGTGCGCTTCACCAACCTCCGCGCGCCCATGCGACCCGTGGGTGAGCCGCGCGTGTTCGTCCCCGCCTACGTGGCCCACGGGCTCACGCAGGCCGTCACCGAGGCGGTGTCCAACAGCGCCCGGCACTCCGGCTGCGAGGTCACCACGGTGTCCATGGAGGGTGAGATGTGCGAGCCCAGCGCCATCAACCCCGAGGGCTTCTGCCTGCGCTTCACCATCACCGACGACGGCCGCGGCTTCAACTACCACGACGTCCCCAACCGCCGGCTCGGGGTGCGGGTGTCCATCATGGAGAACCTCGACGCCATCGGCGGGCGCGTGCAGCTGGACACCGCTCCCGGCCGCGGCACCCGCGTGAGCCTCGTGTGGCCCAGGGACGTGACGCCGTGAGGACCGTGCAGCGGACGGTGTTCGCCAACCGGTTCATGGGCGTGTTCGTGCTGGCCGCGTTCGCCGCGCCCTTCATCGACGCCGTCATCCACTTCGACACCGCGGAGCGGCCGCGGCAGATGCTGGTCTCGCTCGCGGCCTACGCGGTCTCCGGGCTGACCGTGGCCGTGCCGCCGTGGAACGGGCGCCGGTTCCATGTCACGGCCACCGCCGCGAGTGCGCTGCTGTTCCTGGTGGCGGCGCAGCAGGGCTACGAGGCCACCCGGGTGACCATGGACGCCGGGCAGTCCCCGTGGTTCCACCTGGGCTTCATCGCCGAGCTGTTCGCCCTGGGCATGCGGCGGCGGCGCGGCTGGGCGCTGCTCGTGTGGCTGGGCGTGACCGTGATGTCCGTGCTGCGCTGGCCCGTGGTCAACGGCACGCTCATTCCCATCGAGGCATACCATGTGGTGGGCGTGGCCGTGATGATCGTGACCTGGATGGTCGAGCGCCAGTACGTCTTCTTCATGCACCGCCGCGAGGAGACCCAGCGCATCCTGGACGCGGCACGCAGCCGGGACTCAGCGGAGAAAGACATGCGCCACGCCTCGAGCCGCCGCGTGGACGAGGTGCGGCGCCTCGCGGGCGGACTGCTGGAGCAGATCGCCCAGGAGTCCTCCGTGGTCACCGACTACGACCTGAAGCAGTTCCGCCTCACCGAGGCCCAGCTGCGGGACAGCATCCGCGGCCGCTCCATCGCCACCCCGCACGTCCTGGAACTCACCCGCGCTGCCCGCGCCCGGGGCGTCGCGGTGGACATCCTGGACGAGCGCGGCACGCCGCCCTCTCCGGAGGTGCTCGCCTCGACCGCCAAGCAGCTCTCGGAGATCCTCTCCCAGGCGCGCTCCGGCGTGGTCACGGTCCGAGCACTGCCCCCGGGGGATCCCGCGGCGGTGCTCATCGTCCACGACTCCCAGGACCCGGACGCCGATCCCGTGGCCGTGGAGATCGAGGACGGCACGGGGATCGCCTCGGCCTTCTGAGTCCGAGCCCGCGGCGAGGGCACTGCACAGCCCCGCCGTTACGGTCCTGAGCGGTTCCACGGTCCCCAGGCCCGCGCTCGGCCCTGCCCCGGGCCCTCGCGCGCTCCTAGCCTCCAGGCATGACGACGATCGCACCGCCCACATCCGCGGACGCACAGCCGCACTCCACCGCCCCGGCCGGACCCCACGAGCACGATGCGCCGCCACCGGGGTCCGCGCCCACGCGGGCCGCGTTCCAGGCGGTGGGGTGCGGGGACGGGCTGGAGCGCTGCCCCTGGGCCCTGGGCGCGCCGGGGACCCTCGCGGACCACGACGACGCCTGGGGCACCCCCGCGGGCAGCGCGCGGGAGCACTTCGCGAGCCTCACGCTGGAGCTCGTGGACTCCGGCCTCGCACGCTGGTCCCAGTCCGCACGCCACGGTTCCTGGTACCTGCACATGGCGGGGCTGGACCCGGCGCGGGTGGCGCTGCTCGACGAGGACGACGTCGAGGACCTCCTGGTCAACCCGGAGCTGATCCGCAACCGCGCGAAGATCGAGGCGGTGATCCACAACGCCGGGGTCTGCCAGGACTGGGACCTCTCCCGGTGGCTCGACATTGTCGAGGAGGCGCAGATCCCCGAACCGGAGGCACCTCCCGAGAACGCTCTCGACCTCCCGAGCTCCTCCGAGGCCTCCCGCAGGCTCTCCCAGATCCTGCGCACCCGCGGCATCGTGCTCGTGGGGCCGGTGACGGCCCACCGGTGGCTGCAGCGCATCGGCCGCGCCCCCGGGCACGTCGCGGGGTGCTTCCGGGCGGGTGCCCTCGGCTAGCCGTGGCCGCACCGCACCGCACCGCACCGCACCGCACCGACGAGGGCACCGCGGTCGTCGCGGTACGGCGCCACGGCCGCAGCGCGGCGCGGGATCACTCCAGGAGCAGCGCGGGCTCCTCCACGATCCGGGCGACGTCGGACATGAACCGGGCGGCCAGCTCGCCGTCCACCACGCGGTGGTCGAAGGACCCGGCCAGGGTGGTGATCCAGCGGGGGACCACGTCCCCGTCCACGACCCACGGCTTCTGCTTGATGGCACCGAACGCCACGATCGCGGACTCGCCCGGGTTGATGATGGGGGTGCCCGTGTCCGCCCCCAGCACACCGATGTTGGTGATCGAGAGGGTCCCGCCCTGCATGTCCGCGGGCTGGGTGCGACCCGCGCGGGCGGTCTGGGTGAGGTCCTGCAGGGCCACGGCCAGCTCGCGCAGGGTGAGGTCCTGGGCGTCCTTGATGTTGGGCACCAGCAGACCCCGCGGGGTGGCCGCCGCGATCCCGAGGTTCATGAAGTGCTTCACGAGGATCTCGGTGTCCGCCCAGGTCGCGTTCACGTGGGGGTTGCGCTCGGCGGCCCATATCACGGCCTTGGCCACGATCAGCAGCGGGGAGACCTTGACCCCCTCCATGCTGGGGGACTCCTTGAGCCGCTTCACGAACTCCATGGTGCGGGTGGCGTCCACCTCCACGAATATCGACACGTGCGGGGACGTGAACGCGGACTTCACCATGTTCTGGGCGGTGGCCTTGCGCACGCCCTTGACCTTGATCCGCTCGATGCGGTCGTCCGGCAGACGGGCTGCGGAGGCCTCGGGCACACCCACCGCGTCCGTGGCTTTCCCGGCCCGTTCCGCGTGGGCGAGCAGATCGCGCTTGGTGACCTGGCCGCCGTCGCCGGTGGCCTTCACGTCCGCGAGGTCGATGCCCATCTCCTTGGCGGCCTTGCGGACCGGCGGCTTCGCCAGTCCAGGGCGCCGGGGCACCGTAGCGGCCTGATCCCCCGAGGGCTCCTCGAGCGAGCGCAGCAGCGATCCGCCGCGCCCTCGGATCTTGCCCGCGCGCTCGGCGAGGTCCACGGCCGCGCCGCCCAGGCCCGTCCGCGAGAGCCGGTCAGCCCACGCGGAGCGGCGCTGGGCGTTCGACCCGCCGGAGAGCTCGGAGTCGGCACCGGCGCCGGTCAGCGCCTGGGGCGTGTCCGAGTCCATGCGCATGCCCACCCGGGAACGACGCCGCCGGCGCACCGGGTCCGCCTTCGGACCGGAGCCCACGAGGGCCTTGCCCTGGCCGGGCTCGGCGGGCTCCTCGGGAGCCGCCTCCGCGGCAGTGGCGGCCTCCGTGCCGGCGGCGTCGGAGCCAGCCACGGCGCCGCGCTCGAGGCCGTCCTGCGGCACGGATCCCGCGTACCCGGGGTCGGTGCCGCCGGCGGGTGCGTCGTCGGCGGAGCTCACCGCGATGATCGGCGTGCCCACATCCACGGTGTCACCCTCGGCGACCATGAGCTCCTGCACCGTTCCCTCGAACGGTGAGGGCAGCTCCACCACGGACTTGGCGGTCTCGATCTCCACCAGCACCTGGTTGACGGACACGGTGTCCCCCTTGGACACCTTCCAGGCCAGGATGTCGGCCTCGGTCAGACCCTCGCCCACGTCGGGCAGTGTGAAAACCTGGGACATCTGTTCTCCCTCCAGGCAGCGCCACGCCCGTGCCGGGCGGCGGCGCTGAACAGCGGACGTCTAGTAGGCGAAGGACCGGTCGAGTGCTTCCAGCACGCGGTCCAGGTCCGGGACGTAGTGGTCCTCCACGGCCGCGGGCGGGTAGGGCTGGTGGTACGCGCCCACGCGCAGCACCGGGGCCTCCAACGAGTAGAACGCCCGCTCCGTGACCCGAGCGGCGATCTCCCCGCCCAGTCCCCCGAAGGTGGGGGCCTCGTGGGCGATCACCATGCGGCCCGTCTTGCGCACCGAGGCGGTGAGCGTGTCGAAGTCGATGGGCGAGATGCTGCGCAGGTCGATGACCTCCACGCTGCGCCCGTCCTCCTCCGCGGCGGCGGCCGCGGCGAGCGCCACGGGCACGAGCGGACCCCAGGCGACGACGGTGGCGTCGTCACCCTGGCGGATCACCGACGCTGAGAACGGGTCGCCGGGGGAGGTGGTCTCGTCCACCTCGCCCTTGAGCCAGTACCGCCGCTTGGGCTCGAAGATGATCACGGGATCGTTGCACGCGATGGCCTGCTGCTCCATCCAGTAGGCGTCGTGCGCGTTGGAGGGCGAGACGATTCGCAGCCCGGCCGTGTGCGCGTACAGCGCCTCCGGGGACTCCGAGTGGTGCTCCACCGATCCGATGACCCCGCCGTAGGGGATGCGGATGGTCATGGGCAGGGTGAGCCTGCCCTCCGAGCGCGCGTGGATCTTGGCCACCTGGGTGGTGATCTGGTTGAACGCCGGGAAGCTGAAGCCGTCGAACTGGATCTCGCACACGGGCCGGTAGCCGCGCTGCGCGAGCCCCACCGCGGTGCCCACGATCCCCGCTTCACCGAGCGGGCTGTCCAGCACGCGGTGGGCCCCGAAACGGTCCTTGAGCCCCTCGGTCACGCGGTACACGCCGCCCAGGGAGCCGATGTCCTCCCCCATGAGCACGACCTTGGGGTCCTCCTCCATGGCTCGCGAGAGCCCCGCCGTGATGGCCTTGGCAATGGTCAGCCTGCTCATGCTCCCGCTCCTTCCGTGTGCGCGTCCTGGGCATCGTCCGGGACGTCAAATCCCGCCTGGTAGTCCAGGTACTCGGCGCGCTCGGCCTCCACCAGGGAGTGGGGCTCGGCGTAGACGTTCTCGAAGCGCTCCACGAACTCGGGCGGGGTCATGGCCAGGACGTCGGCGCGCATGCGGCGCGCGAGCTCGTCGTTCTCGGTGGCCACGGCCGCGAAGAAGGAGTCCTCCACGCCGTGCTCGGTGCGCAGCAGGACCGTGAGCCGCTCGACGGGGTCGAGCAGTCCCCACTGGTCCTCCTCCTCGCGCTTGCGGTACTTGGTGGGATCGTCCGCCGTGGTGTGCGCGCCCATGCGGTAGGTCTCGGCCTCGATGAGCACAGGGCCCTCGCCCCGGCGGATCTTGTCGAGCGCGTAGCGGGTGGCCGCCACCACCGCCAGGATGTCGTTGCCGTCCACCCGCAGCCCCTCGAAGCCGTAGCCCGCCGCACGGGTGGCGAGCGGCACGCGGGACTGCGTGGCGAAGGGCACGGAGATGGCCCACTGGTTGTTCTGGATGAAGAACAGCACGGGAGCGTCGTAGGAGGCCGCGAACACCATGGACTCGTGGACCTCTCCCTCGGTGCTGGCGCCGTCCCCGAAGTAGGCGACGACGGCCTCGGGCTCGGTCTCGAGCGGCGTGCCCGCCTCCTCGGCGGCACGGCGGTCCATGACGGTGCCCATGGCGTAGCCCACCGCGTGCGGGACCTGCGAGCCCAGCACCACGGTGTAGAGGTTGAGGTTGTGCTCCTCGGGGTCCCAGCCGGCGGCGGTGAGCCCGCGGAAGTAGCGCATCAGCTCGGAGGGCTCCACGCCGCGCTCGAAGGCCACGGCGTGCTCGCGGTACGACGGGTAGAGCCGGTCGGTGGGCCGCGTGGGCCACGTAGAGCCGATCTGGGCGGCTTCCTGGCCGCGCAGCGGGACCCACAGCACGAGCTGGCCCTGACGCTGGAGGGAGGTGCCCTCCTCGTCGATCCGCCGCGCCCGGGTCATGGAGCGGTAGAGGTGCTTGAGGTCATCGACGGTGATGTCCTGCACGTGGGGGGAGAGGAGGGGGTCCTGCGTGACGACGCCTCGTTCGTCCAGCAGCTGGTGGCGCGGGAGAGTGCTCTCCACGACACCCGGGTGAATGGCTGATTCCATGGTCGGTCTCGGTCCTTCCGCTGTCTTCATGACCGGAGGATCGCCCCGGTCATGTCGAGCCTTGCGAACACAGAGTTCTCGGTGCGCTCCACCACCTCAGGGTTGCCGGGGTGTCGGCATGGTGCTGGGGTGCGGGAAGGCAGCGCAGAGTTCCAGGAATCGGGAGTTCGCCTCGGGTTCACCGAAGCTTACACGGACCCCTTCGGAAGTGAAACACCTCACAGACAGGGCGTGTTGGTCGCACAGTTCGGTGAATTCCGCGCTGCGCTCGCCCAGCGGCAACCACACGAAATTGGCCTCGGTGCGGGGGTGCTGCCACCCGAGCTCGGCCAGTCCGCGCAGCACGCGCTCCCTCTCGTCCACCAGGCTCTGGACCCGCTGCTCGACCTGCTCGATGCTGGCGAGCGAGGCCGTGGCCGCGAGCTGCCCGAGCTCCGTGACGGCGAAGGCCGGGGCGCTCTGGCGCAGGTGGCGGGTGACGTCCTGCTGGGCCACGGTGTAGCCCACCCGCAGCCCGGCCAGGCCGTGCGCCTTGGAGAAGGTGCGCAGGGAGACCACGTTCGGGTGCTCCCGGTACAGCTCGATGCCGTCCACGAGTCCCTCACCGCGCTGGAACTCCCAGTACGCCTCGTCCACCACGACCACCACGCTGGACGGGATCCGCCCCAGGAACTCGCGCACGGCGTCGGCGCGCAGGCTCGGACCCGTGGGGTTGTTGGGGGTGCACAGCAGGACCACGCGGGTGCGCTCTGTCACGGCCGCGGCCATGGCGTCGAGGTCGTGGGAGCCGTCGGAAAGGTTGGGCACCTGGACGCTGAGGGCGCCGGCGAGGCCCACCGAGATGGGGTAGGCCTCGAACGAGCGCCACGAGTAGACCACCTCGTCCGGCCTGCCGTCCTCCCCCGTGCCCGCGAACGCCGCGAGCAGCTGGTTGAGGGCGCCCAGGCTGCCGGCCCCCGCCACGATGTCCTCCGCGGGGACGTGCAGGTAGTCGGCCAGAGCCTCGCGCAGCGCGGTCGCTGAGGGGTCCGGGTAGCGGTTGTAGGCGTCGAAGCCCGCCACGGCCTCGCGCACGGCGGGCACTGCCCCGAAGGGGTTCTCGTTGGAAGCCAGCTTGTAGGCCACCAGCCCCGGGATCTGGGAGGCCGGCTTGCCGGCGGCGTACGCGGGAAGCTTGGCGAGGGCCGCGCGCGGGGTCACGCGTGTGACGTCCCCGGGGGTCTCGGACGGTCCGGATGCGTGCGTGGCTGAATCCATGCCTGACATGCTAGTCCGGCCCTGCACCTCACCCGGGGAGGGGACCGCTGCCGGCCCCGCCCTGACCTGGGCACTCACCCGGTGCCGTGCCCGAGCACCGGGCCCGGGCCCGGAGGGCGCCGCTCACCGCACGCGGTCCGCGGCCCGCCGGGGGCTCACCACGCCGTCGAGCCCGGTGTGCTCCTCCCACCCCTCGTACACGTAGCTCTCGGTGCGGGTCCCGGGACCGTGGGGCACCGCGTCCGCGAGCCGCTGCTCGTGGGCCAGGACCACCGGGTGACCGGAGCCGGAGATGCCCTGGGCCCCCACGGTGTAGAGGTGCATCTCGTGCGCGGTGGCCCCGGTGCGACCGCCGTACCACTCCAGGGCGCCCGCGTAGGGGGTGTTGACCTGCACCGTGGAACGGTGCGCGCCGTCCGGGTTGGGCACGCCGTCCAGGGTGGGCACCACGTCGTCCACGTGCTCCACGGCCATCACGGAGGTCTCCCCGGGGATCGCGAAGTCCCCCACGGGCGCGCCGAAGGTGGTGACCGCGGCGACGTCGTAGAGCCCCCGGAACTGCTGGTTGGCGGCAAGCCCGGCGGCGTCGATCCCGCCCAGGCTGTGACCCGTGAGCACCACGGTGTCCCCGGGGCGGATCCCCGCGTCCCGCAGAGCCTGCACCGCCATGCGCTGGGCCTGGGGGAGCTCGCTGAGCGGTGCCGAGGGCACGGTGGTCATTCCCTGGCCGATCCCCTTGAGGTCGTGCACCCCGGCGCTGTCCGTCCACTTCTCCGTGCCGGTGAGGACCACGGAGTACGCGGTGCGCCCGTCCGCCCCGGTGGCCTTCTGAACCATCACGGTGCTGTTCTCCACGGGCCGGCCGTCCGCGTCCGTCCCCGAGACGATGCTCTTGGCGTCCTTGAGGGCGGCCGCCGTGCCCGCCACCGTGGTGGGCACGGCGCCGTCGTGGTGCACGCCCACCGGCAACGGTCGCCCGGAGAGCGGGGTCATGTGCTGGGCGGCGGCGGTCGCGGGGGTCACCCCCGTGAACACCTCCCGGCGCGCCGGGTACAGAGCCCGTTCCTTCTCGAGGCCGCGCAGCACCCCGGTGAGCCCCGGACCCGGGCGCTCCGCAGCGCTCAGCCGCCGCCCGGTGCGGTACAGCGCGTAGATCCCCGCGGTCGTGGGATTCGCGAGCATCATGGCGGCCACCGAGGGCTCGAGGGAGTCGAGGAGCTCCGCGTCCGTGGCCGGCAGGTCGCCCTCCCCCGGCCCGCGGGCCAGCCGCCGGCCCGCGCCGTCGAGCCGGCCCACCACCACGCCGCGCAGGTACTGGCCGAGCGTCAGGGGCGAGGATCCCGGCGCCGCCGCGCCACCGGGAGCGTGCCCAGCGCCGGGGTCCTCCCGTCCCGGCACCCCGCCCGGACCGGGCAGCTGCAACACCCCGTCCAGGAGGTCGTCCACCCCGGGGCCGCGGATCACGGCGTCGGTGCCGTGGGGGCCGCCGCCCCGCACGATCACCCCCAGGGCCGAGAACCGCACGCGCTCGCGCAACGCCGCGGGAGAGTCCACGTCCGCCCGTGCCAGGGCCACCTCGACGTCCTCCGCGGTCCGCGCCGCCTCCCTCGCGAAGGACGCGCTCAGTCCCCCCAGCGGCGAGCCCAGGGCCGCGGCTGTGAACGACCCGGCCAGGGCGTGCTCCGTGACGTCGTAGCGCAGCGCGGCCCGGCCGAGCCGCCCGGCGGTCAGGGCGACCCCGGCCGTGTGCTCCAGCACGCTCGCCACCAGGGCGCCCGACAGCGCGGCGGCGTCCCCGAGCAGCACCTGACCCGTGAGCGCCCACAGCTCCAGCTCGGCCGTGAGCGGCACGAGTGCGGCCGCGGCCTCCCCGAGCTCGCCCGCCGCGCGCCCGAGGTCCTCGGAGGTGCCCCGGAGGCCGTCGCCGTCCACCGTGACGATCCCGCCGCCCTGCCCCGACGCCGCTCCCCCGTGCACGCTCATGCTCTGCCGCGCGCCCTCCGCCGCGGCGGCGACCTCCCGGGCGGAGGTGAACCCCTGCGCGGCAGGGCGCCACGGGTCCCCCTCGCCGAACAGCTGCGCCTGGACGTCCTGGGCGGGGCCACGGACCTCGGTCACGCCCCCGGCAGGGAACGACGGCGCACCCGCCGTGCTTCCCGCGGGCGGCGCACCGCGGCCCGCACCCTCCGCGGCGCTCATCCCCGGCGCTCCGACCCGAGTGACGGGAGCACGACGCCGGGACCCAGCAGGGTGCTCAGCACCGAGACCAGGGGCGCGCCCAGCTCCGCGGCCGTCTCGAGCGCGGCAAGGCGCTCCGCGAGCACCGCAGCCGCCCAGCGCACCGACCGCGCGGCCTCACGGCACGCCTCCACGTCCCGGGCGAGGGTGCGCTCGTGGCGCTCCACGCGGGCCCGGAAGGCCCGGGACCCGGGCCCGGTCCAGGCGCCGTGGGCCTGTCCCAGGCCGCCGACCCGGTGGCCCAGCGCGCCGAGCCGTTCCGCGACGTCGTCGTAGCGCTGGGCGAGCGCCGTGAGCTGCTCGTGGACCATGGCGCCGAGCCCGGGGTGCAGCCCGGGGGCCGCGTTGAGCGTGGATGTCATCTCGTGTCCTCTCCGCGCGGCCCGGGCGAGGCGGCCGGCGCGCGGGACCAGGCTAGGACGGGGTGCCCGGCGGCACGGGCCGGTCGCGGGCCCCCGGGACACCGCGGCGCCACAGGCCCCGGAGCGTGCCGCGGTGCAGTGCGCTCGCCGCGGCACCGGGCCGCGGGCCCGTGGAAGAATGGGGGCCATGTCGAACGCCGCGCAGACCCTCCCGTCCGGACGAGTGGCCCTGGGCCAGCAGAGCCCCGCGATAGCCCTGGGGCCCCTGGACGGCCGCTACCGCCCGCAGACCTCCGCGCTCGTGGACCACCTCTCCGAGGCAGCCCTGAACCGGGAGCGCGTGCACGTGGAGGTGGAGTGGTTCATCCACCTGTGCGAGCGGCGCGCCCTGCCCGGGCTCGACCCCCTCACTGCGGAGCAGCAGGCCGGGCTGCGCGCGCTCGTGACCGGTTTCGACGCCGCCTCCGTCGCGGAGCTCGCGGAGCTCGAAGCCGTCACAGTGCACGACGTCAAGGCCGTGGAGTACTTCATCGCCCGACGGCTGCCCGAGCTGGGTCTCGAGCACCTCACGCCCCTGGTGCACTTCGCGTGCACGTCCGAGGACATCAACAACCTGGCCTACGCACTCGGGATCAAGGACGCCGTGCAGAACGTGTGGCTTCCCTCGGCCCGCGGACTGGTGGCGGCGGTGTCCACCATGGCGCGCGAGGCCAAGGCCACGCCCATGCTGTCCCACACCCACGGCCAGCCGGCCACGCCCACCACGCTGGGCAAGGAGCTCGCGGTGTTCGCCCACCGCCTGGACCGGCAGCTGCAGCGGGTGGCCGGCACCGAGTTCCTGGGCAAGCTCAACGGCGCCACCGGCACGTTCGCGGCGCACACGGCGGCCGCCCCGGACACCGACTGGCCCGCGGTCTCCCGGACCTTCGTGACCGGGCTGGGCCTCACGTGGAACCCCCTGACCACCCAGATCGAGTCCCACGACTGGCAGGCGGAGCTGTACGCGGACGTGTCCCGGTTCAACCGGATCCTGCACAACCTCTGCACGGACGTGTGGTCCTACATCTCCATCGGCTACTTCCAGCAGATCCCCGTGGAGGGTGCCACGGGCTCGTCCACCATGCCCCACAAGGTCAACCCCATCCGCTTCGAGAACGCGGAGGCCAACGCGGAGATCTCCTGCTCGCTGCTGGACACCCTGGCCGCCACCCTCGTGACCTCCCGCTGGCAGCGCGATCTCACGGACTCCTCCTCGCAGCGCAACATCGGCGTGGCCTTCGGCCACTCGCTGCTGGCCATCTCCAACGTGGTCAAGGGCCTGGAGCGCCTCGACGTCGCGGAGGCCACCCTCGCCGAAGACCTCGACGGCAACTGGGAGGTGCTGGGCGAGGCCGTCCAGACCGCCATGCGGGCCGAGGCGATCGCCGGGCGCGAGGGCATGGACAACCCCTACGAACGGCTCAAGGACCTCACCCGGGGCCACCGCGTGGACGCCGACCGGATGCGCGAGTTCATCGCCGGGCTGGGGCTCTCCGAGCAGACCGCGCAGCGGCTCAGCGCCCTGACCCCGGGCGGCTACACCGGTCTGGCCGAGGAGCTCGTGGACACCTACGGCCTCTGAGCCGCACCGCCGGGCGGCGGTCCCGTGCAGGGCCCGCCGGCCGTTCTCGGACCACCCGGGCCGGAGGGATGGGCCGGAGGGATGGGCCCGAGGAATGAGTCAGCCGCAGCGGGTCTCCCCTCAGACCGACCCGAGCACCTGGGGGACGCGCGTCCGGTGCCCCGGAACCGGGGCCCGGTGCGGATCGGTCCAGCTCCGCACCAGGGCCGGAACGTTCGTGGTGATCTGCTGGACTCCCAGGGCCAGGCACACGTGGGTGTCCGCGAACGTGTCCACCGTCCACACCCGCAGGGTGGAGCCGCGCTCCCGCCAGCGCTCGACCAGCCGCGGGTTCTCCCGCACGAACCGGATCCCAGGCCCCGCGATCTCCACCTCGCCGCGGGAGATCAGCGGGACGGCCGGGGGCACCACGAGCCGCATCCCGGCGCGGCACACGGCGGCGGTGGCCGAGCCCACCCCGAGGCTCGAGCGCACCGAGGCCACGGTGGACTGCGTGACCAGCTGGCACACGTGCCGCGGGGCCACCACCCCCAGGACGTAGCGGACGGCGTCGGGGTGGAAGCTCATGATCGACACCGTCACGGTGCCGAGCCTGCCGGTCTCCGGGTTCCAGCCGCGGCGCATGAGCAGCACCAGCAGCGCCTCCTCGAGTCCCTGCCCGTGGGGGCTGGGGTGCTTGGTCTCGACCGCCAGCCCCACCGGCCGCCCCGCGGCGAGCAGCAGGTCCAGCAGCTCGTCGAGCGTCATGAGCTGCTCGTGCGGTGCCCCGTGGGTCGGCGGGATCCGCACGCCCTTCCACGTGGTGAAGTCCAGCCGCCGCAGCTGCGCGAGCGTGTGCTGGCCCACGGGTCCGCTGCCGTTCGAGGTGCGCCCCAGGTGGGCGTCGTGGTGCAGCACCAGGTGCCCGTCACGGGTGAGGTGGACGTCGCACTCCACGCCGTCGGCGCCATCGGCGAGGGCCTGCACGAACGCGGCCCGGGTGAGCTCGGGATAGCGCTGCGAGGAGCCGCGGTGCGCGTAGACCAGGGGGCGGGCGGCGGGCGGTTCGGTCGGGGTGGCCACGGCCCCACGCTAGGAGGCGGGGGAAACGCGGGTCCGAGCGCCGCCCGACGCGGAGGTGACCTCCCGGTGACGTCCGCGTGAACGCGCACGGGCGCCCCGGGGAACCGTGGTCACCCGGGCGCCCGTGCGCGCGTGGTCGGGTGGCTACTTGCCCCGGGTGCGCCCCTTCGCGGAGGACTCCACGGCCTCCTGCTGGGTGGCGGTGGTCCCGCCCTCGAACGCCGCGGCACGCTCGTCCACGGCCAGCGTGGCCGGGAAGTCCGAGGGGAACTCCCCGAACGCCTCCTGCGCGGACTTGATGACCTGCCGGGCCATGGCCAGGTTGGCGCCGCCGCCGACCACCGCACCGATGCCGAAGGGCAGGGCACGGCCGAGCATCGCGCCGGACTGGCGGGCGATGAACCGCTTGACGAACATGTTGCGGATGGACCGGCCCACGTCGAAGCGCTTGGAGTGGTCCGAGGACTTGCCCATCATGAGCCCCCACTTGCCGGAGAGACTCTTGCTCGCGGAGGAGCTGGTGAGCAGCTGGCCCATGAGGGCCTGACCGTCCTCGCCGAGCATGAGGGCCATGACCATGGTGCGGTTCTGCTCGTCGTCCTGCGGCTCCACACCGTGCAGCTCCGCCACGGCCTGCGCGTACAGCGCGGTGGCCTCGAGGTAGCCGGTCACGGCCACCGACGAGAGCCCGAAGGAGGCCAGCGTGCCGATGCCCGGCACCGCGGCCGTTGCGCCCACCGCGCCGCCGCCGGCGGTCACGGAGCGCACGTAGAGCTTCTGGGCGCGCTTGGCCAGCTGGGCGGGGGTCTCGTCCGGGTGCTGGCGGCGCATGTGCTTGATCATCTTGACCACCCAGGGCTTCTGCATGCGCAGCGCGTGGTTGAGGAACTTGTTGACGCCCGGCGAGGGCTGGCCGTTCTCGTCGAACGCCTTGTTCAGGGGGTTAACGCGCATCTCTGTCCACTCCTCGACACGGATGGGGGGTTGTTCGGCGGGTGCGCCGGAAATCTCCGGATTCACTATGACACAGCGCCCGCCACCGCGCGCCGCCGTACGCCCAGGGCTCACAGGACGGGCCCGCAGCCGTGGGTCGCGGGGCGGGTTCGCGGCTCCGGTTCACGGGACGGGCCCGCTCCCCTCAGCGCACGAAGTCCCGCCACGCGTGCAGCTGCCGCAGCAGGTCCGTCTTCTTGGAGGCGTGCCCGGACATCCGTTCCAGCACAGAGGAGAGGGTGCGGATGGCCTCCACCACGAAGGGCCCCTTGTTGAGCATCACGCACTCGGCCTGCTGGCCCTGGGCGGCGTCCGTGATCTCGGCGCGGGAGGGCAGGCCCTTCTTGGCGAGGGTCTCCAGCACCTGGGTGGCCCAGACCACCGGGACGTGCGCAGCCACAGGATCTCCTGCTGCACCTCGGCCATGCGCTCGAAACCGGTCTCCACCGCGAGGTCCCCGCGGGCGATCATGACACCGGAGTCCTGCCACCGCATGACCTCCAGCAGGATCATGGGCAGGTGCTCGAACCCGCCCACGGTCTCGATCTTGAGGGTGACGTCCACGGAGCGGGCGTCCAGCGCCTCCAGGCGGGCGAGCAGGTCCGCCACGTCCTGGGCACTGCGCACGAAGGACATGTTGACGATGTCCGCGTGGCGGGCCACGAACGCCAGGTCCTCGCGGTCCTTCTCCGTCAGCGCGGGCAGGTGCAGGTCCGTGTACGGGAAGTTGATGCCCTTCTCGGCCCGGAGTCTGCTGCCCGTGGGCCCGGCGTGGGTGATCTCCACGTCCATGTGCTGCGGGTGCACCGAGCGGATCACCCCGCCGATCCTGCCGTCGTCCAGCCACACGCGGTGCCCGGCGGCGGCGTCCCGGAAGGCCTCGGGGAGGGTGCAGCCGATGCCGAGCGGAGCCGTGCCCTCCGCGGGCACGGGGTCCGTGTGGTTCAGCAGGCGCAGGGTCTCGCCCACCGCCACGCGCAGGGACTGCTCGGTCTCGGGCAGCTCGCCGAGCACGGCCTCCGCACCGTCCGGGGCCCTCAGGACGATCCCCGTGGCGAAGTAGACGGTCTTGGAGAACTCCACCAGCACGGCGTCCTCGTGGACCTCCACCACGCGCAGGGTGCGTCCGGAGTCCCGGGCATCGCGCAGCCGGAGGCGCTCGCCCTCGGTGCGCGCGGCGAGCCACCCCTGGGGCTCCACGGGCACCGCGGGGACGTCCTCCGAGCGCTGCGTGCCGAGCCGCAGCCGGGCGGGGCGGTGCACGTGGCCCGTGGCGTCCCGTTCGGGCTTGATCTTCTCCACGCGCGGGCCCGGTGCCACGGGTCCCGTGCGCACCTTGGGCCCCGCGAGGTCCATGGCCACCCGCAGGTCGGTGCCCAGCTCCGCGGCCGCCGTCCGGAGGTGCTCGAGCATCGCGGCCCACTCCCGCGGCCCGTCGTGGGCGCAGCTGATGCGCGCCACGTCCATGCCGACGGCCACCATGCGCCTGACGAGCGCCGGGTCCCGGGCGGCGTCGGTGGGCATCCTGACCATGATGCGCGTGGCGCGGCGCTCACGGGCCTGGCCCACGAGGCGCACGGTGTCGCGTTCCAGCGTCAGTGGTCCGGGGAGGGCGTCCTCCCCCGGCGGCAGGCCCGGGTCGAGGTCGGGCAGCCGGGCATCCGTGCCCGCCACGGCGGCCAGCGTCAGCGCGACCGCCACGAGGTGCTCCGCGACCCCGGACCCCATGCACCCGAGGGAGGAGACCCCCAGCAGCGAGCTCAGTCTGCAGCTCCCTGAGGTCCTAGGAGCGCACGGCGGTGTAGTCCACCAGGTTCAGCGCGGAGTGCCGGTGCCGGGGCGCCACCCGGTTGACGTCCGCGAGACGTGCGCGACGGGCCTCACGGATGCGCTCCAGCAGCTCGACGACGCCGCCCAGGCACCGGGCCGCGGGCTCGGGCCGGGAGCCGGTCCCCGGGGAACTCGTGACGGTCATGGACTCCTCCTCGCGGGCGGTCGGTCGGACCCCCCCACGGTAGGGTCCGCAGACCAACCGGAGGTGAACACGGCCGCGGATCAGTGGGTGGTGAAGTCCGTGTACTGACCGGTGGCGGGGCCGAAGTGCTCGTCCACGGTGATCACGGCCCCGGGGGTGTCGCGGGAGATCAGGGCCTGCAGGAACTCCCCCACGGCCCAGCGCGGCCCCTCGGCGACGACGCCCACGGTGCCGTCCTCCTGGTTGGTCGCAGTGCCGGTGAGCCCGAGCTTCTCCGCCTGCCGCCAGCACCAGTAGCGGAAGCCGACCCCCTGGACGGTCCCGTGGACCACGGTGGTCAGGGCGATGACCTCGTTGAGGTCCATGCGCTCCCGGGGGTGGCCGTCGGAGGCCTCGGGTTGGATTGATGGCATGTCCATGCGCTCAGCCTAGAAGATCGCCCGGCCCGCACGGCACCCCGGCAGGGGCGGCGCGGACCGGGCGATCGGTGTGCGGATCAGTCCAGCGAGTCGACGGCCTCGGCGATCGGGGTGCTGCCGTCCGCGAACTCGACGAAGCGGTGCACGGTGTGGGCGGGGTCGGCCAGCACCCTGGCGGCCACCAGTGCCACGTTGCCGCGGGCGGTGTCCCGGTTGCCGTCCTCCTCGGCCCTGCCGATCGCGATCGAGCCCGTGGCGGCGTCGTCGGTGAGCATTCCGGGGCCCAGGATGGTCCAGTCCAAGGAGCTCGCCCGCAGGTGGTCGTCCGCGTCCGCCTTGGACTGGGCGTAGGCGTAGAAGTCGTTGTCCTGGGGCACACCGTGGTCCTGCCCGGCGCCCATGTAGGAGACCATCACGTAGCGCTTCACACCGGCGGCCTCGGCGGCGTCCATCGAGCGGATGGCGGCGTCACGGTCCACGGCGTAGGTGCGCTCGGGGGAGCCCCCGCCGGCGCCCGCGGACCAGACCACGGCGTCCTGCCCGGCCAGCAGCTCGCTCAGCGCCGCCACGTCCATCTCCTGCACGTCCGCGACCACGGGGTTCGCGCCCGCGTCCTGCACGTCCTGACTCTGCTCCTCCTTGCGGATCACGGCGTTGACCGTGTCCCCCTGCGAGGAGAGCAGCCGGCTCAGCTGCAGCGCCACCTTGCCGTGGCCGCCGATGATCGTGATCTGGGACATTGTGAGTCCTTCCTGTCGGAACGGATCTGTGAGGGGTGCTCGCGCGCCCCTGGACTCCGTACAGCGGCTGTGAGGACGTGATTATTCCGGCAGGGGGCGTGGTGGGCCCGCCCTCAGCAGCAGCTCATCGACTCCGCGAGCCCCGCACTGAGGGAGTGGGCCAGGGACTGCACGCTCACGCCCGGCTGCGCCACGAGGGACTCGGCGATCACGCCCACGAGACCGTGCACGATGAAGCGGTCGCACTCGCCGGCGTCCCGCACGCGGGGGTCCTCGATGCGCCCGCGCACCTCCCGCAGCCCGGTGACCGCGTGGTCCACCACGGCGTCCCGCACCAGGAAGCAGCCGGGTCCGGAGAGCACCGCGCGGTAGAAGTCCCGGAACTGCTCCACGTGCTCGGCGATGGGCGCGAGCACCACGTCCCAGGGGTTCGGCCGCTCGGCGTCCAGCGCGCTCACGCGCAGGGGCACCGTGGCCAGCAGACTCTGGGTGGCGCTGCACAGCACCTGGTCCCTGGAGCCGAAGTTCTCGTACACGGCCTTGCGGCTGACGCCCGCGGCGTCAGCGATCTCGGTCATCCCGACCTGCGAACCGCGGGACGCCACCAGCTCCACGGTGGCCTGCACCACTGCCGCGCGGGTGCGTTCGATCCGCCGGTCCATCTGCACTCCCTAGCACTGCTCGTCAAACATGGGCCCAGCCATTCAACGCCTCTCGGCGGCCGCGCGCGACCATCTAAAGGGTGAGACGGGGCCCGTGCGGCCGGCCGGGAGTCACGGCCTCCACGAGGAACACACACCCCTCGCCGGTGATCCGCACGGTGCACGCGCCGCCCAGGCGCACGAGCGACTCCCCGGCCGCCGCGGCCGTGCCCTCGTCCTGCGCGCCGCCGTCCTCGGGCCCCGCCGTGGCGGAGACCCGTACGGAGCCCTCGGTGACGAGCACCATGCAGGTGTCCGCGACCTCGCGCACGAGCGGCGCACCGGGTGCCACCCGCGCGGACACGAGGGACAGGGCCGGATCCCACAGGGGGTAGTGCACGGCGCCGTCCTCGGCGGTGCGGGTCTGCAGCAGTTCCACGGGCTCCTGGGTCTGCGCCATCACGGCGAGCAGCTCGGGGACGTCGACGTGCTTGGAGGTCAGCCCCGCCCGCAGCACGTTGTCCGAGCACCCCATGATCTCCACGGCCGTGCCGCTGAGGTAGGCGTGGACCTGCTGCGCGGGGGTGAACAGCGCCTGCCCCGGAGCCAGGTGCACCACGTTCATGCACAGGGCCACCAGCATCCCCCGGTCCTGCGGGTGGTGCCGGCTCAGCAGCTCGATGAGGTGCACGGCGCGCTCGGCCGGGCCCTGCTCCGGGGACAGCGACCCGGTCCCCTCTTGTGAGGACGCCGCCGTGTCGCGTGCGGAGGCGGCCGCGGTGACGCACACGCGCACGGCCGCGGCGGCGTCGTCGTCACCGAGCTCCAGGGCGTGGCGCAGGGGACACGGGGAGGCGGCCGCCGCAGCGAGCCACGGCAGGTCCAGCGTCTCGGCGAGCTCCGCGAGCCGCCCGGGCTCCTGCTGCCCGGCGAGCAGCCACATGTCCGTGAGGGCGATGACCGTCTCCGGCTTGGCGTGCTCGTCCCGGTAGTTGCGGTGGGGTGCGTCCGGGGCGATCCCGGCGGCGTTCTCCCGCGCGAAGCCCTCCCGTGCCTGGTCGGAGGAGGGGTGGACCTGGATGGACAGGGGTGCGTCGATGGCCAGGACCTTGAGCAGGAACGGCAGGTGCGGGGCGATCTCGTCCAGGCCCCGCTGCTGCCCGGCGAGCTCCACGCGCGACGGTGCGCTCGCGTGGGCGCCCATCCACAGCTCCGCCTCCGGCCGTTCGGTGGGCCCGGGGCGGCCCTGCATGTCGGCGAGCACCGAGCAGGACCCCCAGGCGTAGTGCTGGATCGGGTTGCTCATCCTCAGGAACTCGGCCATGCCACACATGTAACCACAGCGCCCCGCGCGGACCCTGGCACCCCGCGAACCCCCAGGGCCCCTCCCGTAGAATCGGGGCCGTGACCACAGACCTTTCCTCATCATTCAAGGCCTACGACGTGCGCGGCATCGTGGGCGAGAGCATCACCGCCGAGAGCGTGCGGGCCACGGGCGCGGCCTTCGTGGACGTCCTGGGCCTGACCGGCTCCTCCGTGGTGGTGGGCGGGGACATGCGCCCCTCCTCCCCGGAGTTCGTCGAGGCCTTCGCGGCCGGTGCCACCCGCCGTGGCGCGGACGTCACGGTGATCGGCAGCATCTCCACGGACGAGCTGTACTTCGCGTGCGGCACCCTGGACTGCGCGGGCGCCACGTTCACGGCGAGCCACAACCCGGCGCAGTACAACGGGATCAAGATGGCCCAGGCCGGTGCGGTGCCCGTGTCCTCGGACACCGGGCTGTACGAGATCCGCGACGCCGCCCAGGCGTACCTGGACGCGGGCGAGATCGAGGCCGTGCCGCGCGGTGGTCGGGTGACCCGCCGGGACGTGCTGGGCGACTACGCCCGCTACCTGCGCTCGCTCGTGGACCTGAGCGGGATCCGTCCGCTGAAGGTCGTGGTGGACGCCGGCAACGGCATGGCCGGTCTCACCACCCCCGCGGTGCTGGGCGATGCCCTGCTGGAGGCCCTGCACCTGGAGATCGTGCCCCTGTACTTCGAGCTGGACGGCACGTTCCCCAACCACCCGGCCAACCCGCTGGAGCCCGCCAACCTGGTGGACCTGCAGAAGGCCGTCCGGGAGCACGGCGCCGACATCGGCCTCGCGTTCGACGGGGATGCCGACCGCTGCTTCGTGGTGGACCAGAACGGCGAGCCGGTCTCCCCGTCCGCCGTGGCGGCGATCGTCGCGGAGCGGGAGATCGCCCGTGCGCAGGCCGCGGGCGAGGAGCACCCCGTGGTGATCCACAACCTCATCACCTCCCAGGCCGTGCCGGAGCTGATCGAGGCGAACGGCGGGCGCGCCGTGCGCACCCGCGTGGGCCACTCCTTCATCAAGGCCGTGATGGCCTCCGAGCGCGCCGTGTTCGGCGGGGAGCACTCCGCGCACTATTACTTCAAGGACTTCTTCAACGCGGACACCGGGATGCTCGCGGCCATGCACGTGCTGGCCGCCCTGGGCGAGCAGACCGGCACGCTCAGCGATCTCATGGACCGCTACGACCCGTACGTGGCCTCCGGCGAGATCAACTCCGAGATCGAGGACAAGGCCGCCGCCGTGGACCGCGTGCGCGCGCACTTCGCCGAGACCGATCCCGCGGTCACGGTCGAGGACATGGACGGCACCACGTTCACGCACCCCACCCAGGGCTGGTGGTTCAACCTGCGCCCCTCCAACACGGAGCCCTTCCTGCGGCTCAACGTGGAGGCCCCGGACGCCGCGGCCATGGAGGCCGTGCGGGACACCGTCCTCGGGATCGTCCGCCAGGGCTGAGCACCCCGGGCACCATCCCCGCCTCCGGACAGGGTACGACGACGCCGCGCAGCCACCCGGCCGCGCGGCGTCGTCGTACCCCCGGCCCTCCGCACGTACCCGGCCCTCCGCGGGTGCCCGAGCCCTCCGCGCGTGCCCGCGGGCGCTGGGCGGGGGGCACCGCGAACGGGCGACGTCACCGGCCCACCGGGTCACCGCCGCCCGGCGCCCCGCCGAGCGGTCGCGCGCGTTGTGGCAGTGGTGACGGGGCTCAGGCCGCGGCGCGGGCCTCGTCGTGGAGCATCCACAGGTCCGGGCCGAAGATCTCGTAGTGGATTGCGCGGCCGGGCACGCCCGCGTCGACCAGCTGCGAGCGCACGGCCTGCATGAACGGCAGCGGGCCGCACATGAACACCTCGGCGTCCGCGGGGACCTCCACCCGGGAGACGTCCATCCGCCCCTCGTGGTCCCCCTCCCCCGGAACCCCGAGCCACGAGACCAGGCGGGCGTTGGGCAGCTGCGAGACGTACTCCCGCACCTGCTCCCGGCACGGCCAGGCCGCCGTGGAGCGGTCCGCGTGCAGCACCAGCACCTCCCGCTCGGGATCCTCGCGCACGAGCTGGTCGAGGAACGCGAGCACCGGCGTGATCCCGATGCCCGCGGACACCAGCACGAGCGGAGCGGGGGACGCCGGGTCCAGGACCACGTCCCCGTACGGATTGGAGAGCTCCAGGACGTCCCCCACGGCCACGTCCCGGTGCAGCACCGGGGTGACCTCCCCCTGCGGGTCCTCCCGCACGATCACCCGGCGGTGGCCCGGGCGGCCCGGCACCAGCGTGAACTGGCGGGGCTGGCGCAGCCCGTCGGTCACGGTGACCTGCACGGTCACGTACTGCCCCGGGACCGCCGGGGTCATGGGGGTGCCGTCCGCGGGCTCGAACTCGAAGGCCAGCACACCGTCCGCCACGGCCTCCCTGGCGCTCACACGGAAGGGCGCGAACGCCACGCGGTTGGCCTGCCGGGCGTAGAGGTCCTTCTCGAGGGCGATGAGCGCGTCCGCCATGAGCCAGTAGACCTCGTCCCATGCGGCCACGACCTCCGGGGTGGCGGCGTCCCCGAGGTCCGCGGCAATGGCCTTGAACAGGTGCTCGTGCACCGTGGGGTACTCCCGGGGATCGAGCCCGAGGGACGCGTGCTTGTGCGCCACGCGGGAGAGCACCTCGTCCGGGTAGGAGTCCGGGTGGTTCAGCAGGTGCGAGGCGAACATGGCGATCGACCCGGCCAGCGCCTGCGGCTGCGTGCCGTTCTTCTGGTTGGCGCGGCTGAACATCCCGTCCAGCAGGTCCGGGCGAGCCTCGAACATGGACCGGTAGAACACCGGGGTGATGTGGGGGATCCGCTCGGCGATGATCCCCAGGGTCTGGGCGATGACCGGGCGTGACTTCTCGGACAGCATGGCGGCTTCCTCTCGTCTGAACCTGACGAGACCAATTTAGCATTTCATATGCTGTGTTTAGTGAGCGGTGCTGTCGGGTCCCCCACCCGTGCGAGTGACCGGGGTGACGCCCGCCGCCCCCTCGCCCGGTGCAGTGCCCCCGGCGGGCGGGCGCAGCCCCAGCTGCACGGCGATCGGCCCCACCTGGCGGGGGTTCACCAGGTCCGCGACCGTGACGCCGTCGAGCTCCCGGTAGAACGCCTCCCGGGCACTGTTCAGCGCCCGGCGCAACCGGCACCCGTGGTTCAGCGGGCACGCCGCCTCGTCCGCCTCACACTCCACGATCGCCGTGTCCGCCTCGAGCTCCCGCAGCACCCGGCCCACGCTCACCCCGCACCCCTCGGCCGTGAGGGCAACGCCTCCCGCGCGGCCGCGCTGCGAGCACAGCAGGCCCATCCCCCGCAGCCGCGCCACGGTCTTGGCCACGTGGTGGTACGGGGCACCCACGCCCTCCGCGATGCGTTGCGTGGACAGCATGGTGCCCTGCGGCAGCCCGCCCATGAGCAGCAACACGCGCAGGGCGATGTCCGAGAACGCCGTGAGCCGCATGGTCTTCCTCTCCTCGGTGCCGTCCGTCGGCACGCACGACGACGCCGCGCGGCCAGCTCGGCCGCGCGGCGCAATCGCACAGGGGGTCCGGCGGGTGCCGGCCCTCGTCAGTCGTTCTTCAGGCGCTCCTCGAGACCGGCGCGCTGCTCGAGGATGACCTCGGGGACGTCGCGCAGTCGAGCGAACCACTCGTCGATGCCGGGCAGCTCCGCGAGCCACTCGTCCTTGTCCACGCGCAGGGCTGCCTCGATCTCCTCGTCGGAGATCTCCAGACCCGTGAGGTCGAGGTCCTCCTTGGCCGGGAGGATGCCCACGGGGGTCTCGTGGCCGCCCGCGGTGCCCTTGAGGCGTTCCACGATCCACTTGACCACGCGCGAGTTCTCACCGAAGCCGGGCCACGCGAAACCGCCGTCCGGGGTGCGGCGGAACCAGTTCACGTAGTAGATCCGCGGCATGTTCTCCTCGCCCATGCGGGCGCCGGTGTCCAGCCAGTGCTCGAGGTAGTCGTTGGCGTTGTAGCCGATGAACGGGAGCATGGCCATGGGGTCGCGGCGCACCACACCCACCGCACCCTTGGCGGCGGCGGTGGTCTCGGAGGACAGCGTGGCGCCCTGGAACACGCCGTGCTCCCACCCGAAGGACTCGGACACCAGGGGCACGGTGGTCTTGCGGCGCCCGCCGAAGATGATCGCGGACAGCGGCACGCCCTCGGGGTCGTCGTACTCCGGGGCCAGGATCTCCACCTGCTTGATGGGGGTGCAGAACCGGGAGTTGGGGTGCGCGGCGGGTCGCCCGGACTCCGGGGTCCAGTCGTTGCCCTTCCAGTCCGTGAGGTGCTCGGGGACCTCGTCGGTCATGCCCTCCCACCACACGCCGCCGTCGTCGGTCAGCGCCACGTTGGTGAAGATGGTGTTGCCGCGGGCAATCGCGTGCATCGCGTTCGGGTTGGTGGACCACCCGGTGCCCGGCGCCACGCCGAACAGCCCAGCCTCCGGGTTGACCACGCGCGGGGTGCGGTCCTTGCCGAAGCGGATCCAGGCGATGTCGTCCCCGACCATCTCGGCCTTCCAGCCCTCGATGGTGGGCTCGAGCATCGCGAAGTTGGTCTTGCCGCACGCGGACGGGAAGGCCGCGGCGATGAAGCGGGAGTCGCCCTCGGGGTCCGTGACCTTGAGGATCAGCATGTGCTCGGCCAGCCAGCCCTCGTCGTGGGCGATCGCGGAGGCGATGCGCAGCGCGTAGCACTTCTTGCCCAGCAGTGCGTTGCCGCCGTAGCCGGAGCCGAAGGACCAGATGGCGCGGTCCTCGGGGAACTGCACGATGTACTTGGCCGGGTTGCAGGGCCAGGGGACGTCCTCCTCGCCCGGCTGCAGCGGGGCGCCCAGGGAGTGCACGCACTCCACGAACGGGGCCTTGTCCCGGGACATCTTCTCCAGCACGTCCGTGCCGATGGTGGCCATGATGCGCATGGAGCACACCACGTAGGGGGAGTCGGTGATCTCCACGCCGTACTGGGGCTTCTGCGCGTCCAGGGAGCCCATGACGAACGGGATCACGTACATGGTGCGCCCGCGCATGGCGCCGTTGAAGCGCTTGCGCAGGGTCTCCTTCATGACCTGCGGGTCCTCCCAGTTGTTGGTGGGCCCCGCCCCCTTCTGGGTCTTGGTGCAGATGAAGGTGCGCTCCTCCACGCGGGCGACGTCCTCGGGGTCGGAGAACGCCGCGAACGAATTGGGGAACTTGTCCTCCGCGAGACGCACCAGCGTGCCGGCCTCGACCATCTGGTCGGTCAGCTGGGCCCACTCGGCCTCGGAGCCGTCCGCCCAGTGGATGCGGTCCGGCGTGGCAAGCTCTGCGACCTCGCGCACCCAGTCCACGAGCTCCCGGTAGTCCGTGGGCGGGTTGTCCAGCGACTGCTGGACCTCGCGGTTGAGCTCGGTGGTCCCGGTGCTTGCTGTGCTGTTGTCAGCCATTGACATGTCTCCTCGTTGAGGCCGTCGTGCGTGCCGCACCACCGCGGGGCCGCGGCCGCCGGTTCACGCGCCGCACCTCGCTGTGCAACGGCGCCGGGGTCGGGCCTCCCCCGGGGGCACGGGGGTGTGCCTGGAGTCTATCGCGGTGCCGGGAACCCCGGACGAGAGTTACACCACATCCACCCCGCACGGAGAGCTCCGCGATTTGTCGCCGGGGGCACGCGGGTGTAAGTTGTTACCCGTTGCAGAGGCCGCGTGCCGCTGCACGAGGGCGCCTGTAGCTCAACGGATAGAGCATCTGACTACGGATCAGAAGGTTGTAGGTTCGAATCCTATCGGGCGCACTCCATCGGGACCCCGCATCCACCGGATGCGGGGTCCTTGCGTTAACCGCCGCCCCGCCGGCGCCGCCAGGATCGAGGACTCCCTGACTTCCCCCCGCACCTCCCCCGCCCGCAGCACCGCCATCGTGGCCGCGGTGCTCGCCGTCGCCCTCGCCGGGTGCGGCGCCCCGGGCACGTCCGCCCCCTCGTCGGACGCGCCGACCGCCTCCGCTGCGCGCACAACCGACACGACGACGCCGCCCGCGCCCTCCCCCACGCCGGCCGCGAGCCGCACCGGGGCAGCCGGGGCGGGGACGGCGTCGTCGTCCCCCTCCGACCGCACGCGCAGTGCCGCACCCGGAACGGCGCTCGCGGCACTGGGAGAAATCCCCGTGAAGGGCCGCGCGCCCAGGACCGGCTACTCGCGGGACGAGTTCGGCCCCCGCTGGGCAGACACGGACCACAACGGCTGCGACACCCGCAACGACATCCTGCGGCGGGACCTCACCGGGGTGGAGGTGAAGCCGGGCACGCACGGCTGCAAGGTGGCCGCGGGCTCGCTGCTGAGCCCGTACACGGGGGAGGCCATGGCGTTCACGGCGGGCCGGGACACCAGCGCGGAGGTGCAGATCGACCACGTGGTGGCCCTCTCCGACGCGTGGCAGAAGGGTGCGCAGCAGCTCGACGCCGCCCGGCGCACCGAGCTCGCCAACGACCCCCTCAACCTGCTGGCCGTGGACGGCCCGAGCAACACTGCGAAGTCCGACGGGGACGCCGCCACCTGGCTGCCCCCGGCCAGGGGCGAGCGCTGCGAGTACGTCGCCACGCAGATCGCGGTGAAGAAGACCTACGAGCTGTGGGTCACGGACGCGGAGAAGCAGGCGCTGATCCGCGTGCTGGACACGTGCCCCGAGCAGATACTGCCGGGCCCGCGCGCCGTTCCGGCCCCGGCGGACGAACCCGCCGCGGAACCCGCGGCACCGCCCGCCGTGCCGGCGGCACCCGCCGCCCCGGCCGCGCCCGCACCCCGGCTGCCGGCTTCTGCGCAGCCCCCGGCCGGTGCGGGTGCGCCCGGCGGGGACGTGTACTTCTCCCGCTGCGCCGAGGCCCGCGCCGCCGGGATGGCGCCGCTGTACGCGGGATCCCCCGGGTACCGACCGGGTCTGGACGGGGACGGCGACGGTGTAGCGTGCGAGGCCAAGCACTGACCCCTGCACGAGGCCGCATGAGACCCTTCCACCGCACGCTGCGGAGCCTGTGGCTCACCGCGGGCGTCCTGGTGGCGCTGGCCGCGGTGCTGTGGGGTGCCGCGCTGCTGGGCCTGCCTCTCGTCCCGGACGACGACGGTCTGGGCACCGCCGTGATCGGGTTCGTCCTGCTCCTGCTGAGCGTGATGAGCGCGGGGATCTCCCTGGCGTTCGTCATCGCCCGCGCCCGGCGTGAGGCGCGCCGGCGGCGGGTCACACCTCCGGTGCGTGGAACGCGGTGAGGCGGGCGTCCGCACCGTCGAGCAGCGCCCAGTCCCCGGGGACCTCCAGCACCGCGGTGCCCGCGGTGGGGAAGCCACCGGCCACGTCCATCATGGCGTCCGGGTCCGAGTCGCGTGAGGCCAGGCGCAGCACGGCGTCCAGGACACCCGGCATGTGCGCGACCACCAGCAGGGTGCGCACGGATTCCGGCACGTGGTTGACCGCGGCGACCAGCTGGGCGTCCGCCCCGTTGTAGAGCCCCTCCCACAACTGGGGAGTGGGCGCCTTCTCCCCCAGTTCGTGGCACACCCACGTGACCGTCTGCCGCGTGCGCAGGGCGGGCGAGACCAGGATCATCTCGGGCGGCGCGTTCTCCGCCAGCCACGCCCCCGCCGCCGCGGCCTCCCGCGCACCGCGCGGCACGAGCGGACGGTCGTGGTCCGGGACGTCCCGCGGGTAGTCGGCTTGCCCGTGGCGCATGATCACCAGGTGCTTGAGGTCGTGGCGGGTCATGCAGGCCAGTCTGTCACGGGCCGCCCACCCCGGGTGACGACGCCGCCGGGCACCGTTGCGGGCGGCGTCGTGCACGCTTCGCGGCGGCGCGCACGTGCGGCCGCGGCGCCGTCAGATGGAGTACTCGGGAGCCGCCCACACGACCACCTCGGGGTGGTCGTAGAAGCGGTAGCCCTGGCCCCGCACGGTGCGCACGGTGTTGGCCAGGCGCCCCAGCTTGGAGCGCAGCCGCCGCACGTGGACGTCGATGGTGCGCTCGGAGGGCACCTCCTCGGCGTCCTCCCACAGGTTGTCGAGCAGCTCGGTGCGGCCCACGGTGCGCGTGCCGTTCTCCACCAGGTAGTTGAGCAGCTCGAACTCGCGGTGCGTGAGGTTGAGCAGGTCCCCGTCCAGGAACACCTCGCGGCGGGACAGGTCGATCAGCACGCCCACGCGCTGGTGGTCGATGCGGCTGCCGGCACCGCACGCGGGCAGCGGCGCGATGGGCTCGATCACCGGATCCGTGAAGGTGGGGTCCCCCAGGGCGCTGCGCACCACCTCGAGGTCCGTGCCCTGCGCGTTCACCGGGGCGAGCGCCACGGCGGCGTAGGAGTCGGACCCGGGAACGGTGGAACGGATGTGCTGGCGGATCTCCTGCACGAGCTGGACCAGGTTGATCCCCCGGTCCGCCGCGGCCTGCTCGTCCACGCCCACGTACAGCACGAAGCCGCGGGCCTCGGTGGGCTGCTGGTCGGGCACCTGGGGGTCCCGGACCTCGGGGGCGTAGTCCGCGGAGACGGAGCGCAGGTGGCGGTGCTCCTCGGGAGCCCCGGGAGCGCGGTGGGCTCCGCGTGCGCGCACAGGGGCCTGGGCGCCGGACAGCCGGTGCCGCTGGGAGATGTGGACGTAGCCCGGTGCGCCTGACATTCGTACCCCTGCCTCGTGAAGCCCCGTTCCCGTGAATTTCCTGGAAAACGGTGTTATATCCCATGTTCCGCGACATGGGGCTGGACTGGCAAGTAATATATGCGCTTTTTTCTCACATGGTGAGATGGGGTACACCTCTGGCGTGTCCGGAGCGAAAAAAGGTTGCAATTCGCCCGGGCTTAGGGGTCAGGTGTGGCGCATCATGGTGGGGGATCACATCCCGCACGTCTTTCGCTGGTCGGCGGCTGCCGGGCAGCTCAGTCCACGACGCCGTACAGACGGTCCCCGGCGTCCCCGAGCCCCGGCACGATGTAGGCGTTCTCGTCGAGCCGCTCGTCCACGGAGGCGAGCACCACGTTCACCTCGCTGTCCCCGAGCTCCTTCTCGAGCCGGTCGAGCCCCTCGGGGGCGGCCAGCAGGCACACGCACGTGATGTCCTGCGCACCGCGGCGGTACAGGAACTTGATGGCCTCGCTGAGGGTGCCACCCGTGGCGAGCATGGGATCGAGCACGTACACCTGGCGCCCCGTGAGGTCGTCCGGCAGCCGTTCGGCGTAGGTGATGATGTCCAGGGTGGCGTCGTCCCGGGCCATGCCCAGGAAGCCGACCTCCGCGGTGGGGATCAGGTGGGTCATGCCCTCGAGCATCCCCAGCCCGGCGCGCAGGATGGGAACCACCAGCGGGCGCGGGCGGGTCAGGGCGGTGCCCTGCGTCTCGGCCACCGGGGTCTGGATGGTCACCGGCTCCACGCGGACATCCCGGGTGGCCTCGTAGGCCAGCAGCGTGACCAGTTCCTCCACCAGCTGGCGGAACACGGGGGACGGGGTGTCCTTCTCGCGCAACACGCTCAGCTTGTGGGCGACCAACGGGTGATCCAAGACAGTGACTCGCATACCCAGAATCTAGCAGTAGCGCCGGCTGCGCGGACCATCGCCGGAGCGGGCTCCACCGGCCCCGGCCCACGCGCCCACGACGCCGCCGTCCCCGGCCGGACGGGTCACGTCACGACTTCGTCACGGGACACCGCCGCACGCCGTGCAGGATAGTGCCGTGCCCTACTCTCGTAGGGAACATGCGATCCCGCTCCACCCAGTCCTGCGCACGGCAACCCTCGGAAGGGGCACCACACATGACGGCACCGGTTCTCGAGACGGAGAATTTGGTCAAGATCTACGGCAGGGGCGACACCCGCTTCGACGCCCTCAAGGGCATCAACCTGGAGATCGGCAAGGGCGAGTCCGTGGCCGTGGTGGGCAAGTCCGGCTCGGGCAAGTCCACCCTCATGCACCTGCTCGCGCTGCTGGACGCCCCCACCCACGGCGTGGTGGCCGTGGAGGGCAGGCCCACCGGGGACCTCGGCGCCAAGGAGCTCAACGAGCTGCGCAACTCCGCGTTCGGCTTCGTGTTCCAGCAGTTCTTCCTGACACCCAACCAGAGCGTGCTGGAGAACGTCACGCTGCCCCTGAAGATCGCGGGCGTCCCCGCGTCCGAGCGCAAGCGCCGGGGCCTCGAGGCGCTCGAGCAGCTGGAGATGGCGGACAAGGCGGACAACAAGGCCACCGACCTCTCCGGCGGGCAGAAGCAGCGCGTGGTGATCGCCCGCGCGCTCATCAACGACCCCTCCGTGATCTTCGCGGACGAGCCCACCGGCAACCTGGACTCCGCGACCTCCAAGGTGGTGGAGGACATCCTCTTCGGACTCAACCGGGACAAGGGGATCACCCTGGTGGTCGTGACCCACGACGAGGACCTCGCCAAGCGCTGCTCGCGCCAGATCTACCTGGTGGACGGGCAGATCGTGCCGAGCCCCGAGAAGCCCGCGAGCGACGTCGCCCCCGGATCCCCGGCCCACCCGTGGGCCCAGCAGCCCGCCGAGGCCGCTGCGGAGACCCTGCAGGTCACCGAGCCCGCCACCGGGGAGGTGGTCACGATCAGCCAGGCCGACGCCGCCGAGATCGCCCGCGCCGCCCAGGAACCACCGCGCCCCGGCAAGCACGCCGCGCCCGCCCCCACCCCCGAGCAGCCAGGAGCCACCGCGTGAAATTCATCGATCTGCTGCGCACGGCGATCGGGAACACGTTCCGGTCCAAGGCGCGCACCATCCTGACCGTGATCGCGATCTTCATCGGCTCGTTCACGCTCACCCTGACCTCCGGGATCGGCACGGGCGTCAACGACTACATCGACAAGACCGTGGCCGCGTTCGGCAACGAGAACGCCCTGTTCGTCCAGAAGGTCTCCGAGCAGTCCGCCCCCGGCTCCAGCGAGCAGGACGGACCCACCGAGTACAACCCGGACGAGACCAACGTGCAGCTCGGCTTCGGCTCCATCAGCGGCCTGACCGACTCGGACATCGACAAGATCGAGAAGATCGACGGCGTGGGCTCGGTGGACCCCATGTACATGGTCACCCCCAAGTACCTGGAGGCCCCCGGCGGCGAGAAGTTCACGCTCAGCCTGGGCTCGCCCCCGGAGGCGGACGGGCCGCAGCTCGAGTCCGGTGAGGCCCCGGAGCGCGGCAAGGACGAGATCCTGCTGCCCTCCTCGTGGGTCGAGCCCCTGGGCCTGGGATCCAACCAGGACGCCGTGGGCAAGACCGTGAAGATCGCGCTGGGCAACGCCGTGGACCAGGACAGGACGTTCACCGTCAAGGTCTCGGGCGTCGCCCAGGCCTCACTGGCGGGCTCCTCCGACAACCCCATCCCCTCCGCGGGCCTGAACAAGAAGCTCTACGACTACCAGGTCTCCGGAAGCCCCCGGAAGGTCCCGAACTCGTACCTGACCGCCACCGCCACCGTGGACGACATGTCCAAGGTGGGCGCCATCAAGTCGCAGCTCTCGGACGAGAACATGCTCGGACGCACCGTGGAGGACCAGCTGGGCATGTTCCGCGCGGTCATCAACGGCATCGTGTGGATCCTCAACTCCTTCGCCATCATCGCGCTGCTCGCCGCGGGCTTCGGCATCGTGAACACGCTGCTGATGTCCGTGCAGGAGCGCACCCGGGAGATCGGGCTGATGAAGGCGCTGGGCATGAGCGGGGGCAAGGTCTTCGGCCTGTTCTCCCTCGAGGCGATCTTCATCGGCTTCCTGGGCTCCGCGATCGGCGCCGGCGTGGCCGTGGCAGCCGGGAGCATCCTCAGCGGGGTGCTCTCCAACGGGCTGCTGTCGTCGCTGCCCGGGCTGAGCCTGTTCCTGTTCAACCCCGTGAACATCGCCCTGATCATCCTCTCGGTCATGTTCATCGCCTTCCTGGCCGGCACCATCCCCGCCGTGCGGGCCGCCCGTCAGGACCCCATCACCGCCCTGCGCTACGAGTGACCCCCCACACCTGCACCACCACTCGCACCACCACATGAAAGGACGGCAGTCATGAGCACCACTCCGAACGAACCGCAGAACCCGCAGTCCGGCATCCCCGGACAGCCCGGCCCCGCACAGTCCGGCCAGCCCATGCCCTACGGCCAGGGCGCGGTCAACGGCGCACCGCAGGGTGGCCCCAACGGCCAGCAGTACGGTCAGGCCGGAGGCAAGTTCGGCACCGCGGAGTACAACCCCGGGCAGTACACCGGCCTGATGGAGCGCCCCTCCACGATCGACCGGCTGCTCAAGCTGACGCTGGTGTCGCTGGGGATCTCCGTGCTGAGCAGCATCCTCAGCATCATCGGAGTCCTCACTGCGGACACGGACGCCCTGCTGCGCGAGCAGGGGGGCGCCGCCGCATCGCAGGCCGGCGCCGCAGACGTGGCCCAGATGGTGGGCACCATGGGCACGGTGGTCGGCGTCATCGGTCTCATCATCTCCATCGGCCTGTACCTGCTGGTCTACTTCAACCTGAAGAAGGGCCGGAACTGGGCCCGCATCCTGGGTACCGTGTTCGCCGCCATTGCCATCCTGTCCGGCATCTTCGGCCTGTTCACCGGCACCAGCGGCATGAGCACTGGCATCTACATCGCAGGCATCGTCCTGGGGGTCGTCAAGATCGTCGTGGACATCCTCTGGATCGTCACCGCGTACAAGGCCCCCACCACCGCCTGGTTCAACCAGAACAGCGTGCGGCGCTGAGTCGCATGGCTCTTCCGCCCACCGCCAGGTCCATCCAGCTCGCGAGCTGGATGGACCTGGCCCTTTCCGAGGCCGCGCTCACGGCCGCGTCCGGGGACGTGCCCATCGGCGCCGTCGTGCTGGACGCGGACGGGCGGGTGATCGGCACCGGGCGCAACCGCCGAGAGGAGTGCGGGGACCCCACCGCGCACGCGGAGGTGCTCGCCCTGCGGGAGGCGGCCGCGCACCGCGGTGAGTGGCGGCTGGAGGGGTGCACCCTCGTCGTCACCCTGGAGCCGTGCGCCATGTGCGCCGGGGCGGTCGTGCTCGCCCGCGTGCCCACCGTGGTGTTCGGCGCGTGGGACCCCAAGGCCGGGGCGTGCGGCTCCGTGTTCGACATAGTGCGGGACCCCCGCCTCAACCACTGGGTGGAGGTCACCGGCGGCGTGCGCGAGGACGAGTGCGCCGCCCTGCTGCGCGAGTTCTTCCGCACCCACCGCTGAGCGCCGCATTCCCCGACGCCGCCGCGCAGCCTGCCAGCCCAGGGCTCCGGTTTGGAGGGGTTGCGTCCCGGCCTGTAAAGTGCTGGGAGCTGGTGACGTGTCCGAGCGGCCGAAGGTGCATCACTCGAAATGATGTTTGGTGTCAAAGCCAACGTGGGTTCAAATCCCACCGTCACCGCCACTGTCCCGATCAGGGACTCGGAGAACACCCCGAACCTCAGGTTCGGGGTGTTCTCCGTTGCAGGGGAGCACCACGCCGCAGAGCGTCCAGGAAGCCCGAAGGATGAAAAGGGCCCGCAGGGATTGCCGGCCTGCTTATCACTCGGATAGAACTTGGGCATGGGCCGCTCCGGGATCGTGAGATTCCTCCACGCAGCAGCCGGCATCCTGAGCTACCCCCAGGATCCGCGCTCGTTTGCACAACTCTTCGGCGCACTCTCGAGCGCCCACTACACGCGCGGGCGGATCACCCGCATCCACCGAGAGACGCCCGACACCGTGACCGCGTTCTTCACCGCCGGCGACGGCTGGATCCCGCACCGCGCGGGCCAGTGGGCGCGGATCGGCGTAGAGGTGGACGGGAAGCGGATCTGGCGCCCCTACTCCCTCAGCGCTCCCGAGCAGGGCGACCCCTCGATCACCGTCAGGGCCCAGGGGACCGTGTCCGAGCACCTCGTGCACCGGGCCGCCCCCGGGGACGTGCTGTACCTGGAGCGCCCGGAGGGGCAGTTCATCCTCCCGGAGATGCCCACGGCGCTGCTCTTCATGGTGGCCGGTTCCGGCATCACCCCGGTGATGTCCATGCTGCGGACCCTCATGCCGCGCAGACCGGATCACGACGTGGTCCTGGTCTACGTGGCCAGGAACCGGGAGTCGTGCATCTTCCACGACGAGATCCTGGAGCTCGCCGACCAGTTCCGGGGCCTGCGCCCGGTCTTCTGGTTCACCGAAGAGCGCGGGCGGCTCGACGCCGCGGACCCGGGTGCAGTGGGCGCGCTGTGCCCCGACCACCGGGCGCGCGCGACGTACGCGTGCGGCCCGGACTCCTTCGTCACGGCCGTGGAGGCCCTGGGGGAGGTTTCCGGTCACGCCCCCGTGGTGGAGAGGTTCGACGTGGCGCGCGCAGCCACCGGCGGGCGCCCGGGAGAGATCCGTCTCCAGCAAAGCGGCCTCACGGTGGCGGTGGGCGGACGCGACACCATCCTGGAGGCCGCCGAACGCGCCGAGCACCCTCTGCCCCACGGCTGCCGGATGGGCATCTGCCACAGCTGCCTGATTCCCATGACGGACGGAGCGGTCACCAACATCCGCACCGGTGAGCTCCACCGGGAACCCGGACCCATCCAGACCTGCGTGACGCGGCCCGCCCCCTATGCCGCGTTCGATGCCTGACACCCACCACCCTCCCCTCTCCGCCGGCACCGATCCCTCCGGCCTGCACCCCCGGAACAAAGGAACCACCATGACGCTCACCTCAGTCACCCCCACCCAGAACACCAGAACAGCGCCGCGTCCACCGGGTGATCCCCTGAACCTCACACGGGCGGAACTCGACGACCTCGCGGCACAGCTCGACGCCGTGCGGGAGGACATCTTCTCCCAGCGCGGGCAGTCGGACGCACGCTACATCCGCCGTGTGGTGGCCCTGCAGCGCGGCCTGGAGATGACGGGGCGCGCGTGCATGATCTTCTCCAAACACCGGCCCCTGTGGTGGGCGGGCGTGGGCTGTCTGAGCGTGGGCAAGATCCTGGAGAACATGGAGATCGGCCACAACGTGCTCCACGGTCAGTGGGACTGGATGAACGACAAGGAGATCCACTCCACCACGTGGGAGTGGGACTTCGTGGCACCGTCCGCCGGCTGGCAGCGCACCCACAACGATCTCCACCACACCTGGACCAACGTGCTCGGCAAGGACCGGGACGTGGGGTACAACGTGCTGCGCATGGACCCGGACCAGCCGTGGCGGCCCGTGCACCTGCTCAATCCCGTGATCAATCTCCTGCTGGCCCCGGCGTTCGAGTGGGGGATCGCCATCTACGACGTGGAGCTGGACCAGTTCCGCGCCGGGACCAAGTCCGGCCGAGCCACCTGGGAGGACTTCAAGCGGGTGATGAAGAAGCTCGGGAGGCAGTCCGCGAAGGATTTCCTGGTCTCCCCCCTGCTGGCATCCCTCACCGGGTCGGGGAAGGCGTCGATCAAGGGCTTCCTGGCGGCGAACGTGATCCGCAACGTGTGGGCGCACGCGGTGATCTTCTGCGGCCACTTCCCGGACGGCGCGGAGACCTTCACGGAGGACGAGGTGGAGAACGAGTCGCGGGGGCACTGGTACCGGCGGCAGGCCATGGGATCCGCGAACATCGACGGCTCCCGCCTCATGCACTTCATGAGCGGCAACCTGTCCTTCCAGATCGAGCACCACCTGTTCCCGGACATGCCCTCCAACAGGCTGTCCCAGATCGCACCGCGCGTGCGGGAGATCTGCCGGCAGTACGGGATCCGGTACACCTCCGGCCCGCTGCCCCAGCAGGTCTTCCAGGCGTGGCGCAAGGTGTTCAGGCTGGCCCTGCCCTGATCTCACCCGGAGTCCGGGACAGGTGCTCGACTCGCCGAGAACTTCTGCGAGGCAGGCGCGAGCCCGCGCTACGCGCCGGTAGGCGTTCACACGGCCCTCCCCCTAGGGTGTAATCCGGCACACACTTCGGTCGTGGATGGGGGTGTCCCCTGGGACGCGCCGCGCACCCACGGCCCGGACAGGAAGAGGATCAGAGCATGAGCGACGAGCAGCCCGTGGGGCACCTGGGCGTGAACGGCGAGGACACCCCGGACGCCCACTACATCCGCACCGGGGAGCACAGCTTCCGCACCACCGTGTACACACAGGGCGCGTGGAGCCCCCTGGAGCAGCACATGGCGGCGTCCTCCGGGCTGCTGGTGCACGAGATCGAGCGCAACCACCCGCGTGAGGACATGATCCCGGTGCGGTTCTCGTTCGACATCCTGGGCTTCATCGCCGGCGGCGAGATCGAGGTGCACACCCGCGTGCTGCGCCCGGGCAAGACCATCGAGCTGGTCGAGGCCACCATGAGCAGCGGCGGGCGGGACTGCATCCGGCTGAGCATGTGGCGGCTGAAGACCTCGGACACCCAGGACGTGGCGGGCGGCGAGATCGAACCGCTCACCCCGCTGGAGCAGTGCGAGGAGCTGAACATGTACGAGCAGTGGGGCGGCGGCTACATCGGCTCCCTCGAGGCCCGCGTGGCGCGCATGCCCCGCCCGGGCAGCGGCGCGGGCTGGCTGCGGATCAGCAAGGCCGTGGTGGAGGGCGAGGACTCCTCCCCCACCGCCCAGTTCATCAGCGCGGTGGACGCCGCCAACGGTCTGGCGCCCCGCGTGGAGATCGGCCCGTGGGCGTTCCCCAACGTGGACCTCACCATCCACATGTTCCGCGCCCCCGTCTCCGCATGGGTGGGCCTGGACACCAACGTGGAGTTCGGCGGGGACGGCGTGGGCCTGACCCACTCGGAGCTCTTCGACGAGCAGGGCCCCATCGGCCGGGTGGCGCAGGCGCTGACCGTCCGCCGCATGGGCTGAGGCCCGGGCCGCGTCGTGCGATGACGCAGGGTTTGACGGGCGCTCGTAGAATGGCGGCTGATTCCCAGAACAATTCGGACGGGGTGAGAGCCCCAGGAGGTCCAGGCGAGTGAGCAGCATCCAGATCAACGTGACCGACCGCGACGGTGTGCGCACCCAGGGTGTGGAGTGGAAGGACTTCGAGTCCCTCATGGAGTGCCTCACCCGCAACAAGTTCCCCATCCTGGCCACGTGCGGCGGCAACGCCTCGTGCTCCACGTGCCACTCGTACCTGGACCAGGAGACGTTCGTGAAGACGGGCGGCACCAACGAGGAGGAGGAGGACCTCCTGGAGATGCTGGACGACACCCGCCACGACAACTCCCGCCTGACCTGCCAGGTGGAGTGGTCCGAGGACCTGGACGGCGCGGAGATCGAGATCGCCCCGGAGTGGTGAGCGCCCACCGGTGACAGCAGCGCGGCAGTGCGCGGAGGAAGAGGTAGCACCATGACGGTCCTGCGGGACGACCTGACCACGCGCGCGGCGTACGTTTCCGACGCCTCGATCTACCGCAGGCTCCCGGCCGCGGTGGCCGAGCCGAGCTCGGTCGCGGAGATCCGCGAGCTGCTCGCCACCGCGCGGGAGAACGGCTGGTCCGTGGTCCCCCGCGGCGGCGGCACGTCCGTGGCGGGCAACGCGATCGGCGAGGGACTGGTGATCGACACCTCCCGCCACTTCCGCCGCATCCTGGAGATCGACCCGCAGGCCCGCACGGCGCGGATCGAGCCCGGGGTGATCTGTGACCAGCTGCGGGAGGCTGCCTCCGAGTTCGGCCTGACCTACGGACCGGACCCCTCCACGCACTCCCGCTGCACGGTGGGCGGGATGGTGGCCAACAACGCGTGCGGCTCCCACTCGGTCGCGTGGGGCACGAGTGCGGAGAACCTCGTGTCGGTCACGGTCATGCTGGCCGACGGCCGCCTGGTCACCCTGGACGCGGGCGGCACCTCGGAGCCCGCACTGACATCGCAGCTGGAGCGGCTGCGCAACGAGCACCTGGCCATGCTGCGCACCGAGCTGGGCCAGTTCCCCCGGCAGGTCTCGGGCTACGGGCTGCACTACCTGCTGGGCGAGAACGGCTTCGACGCCGCCAAGGCCTTCGCGGGCACCGAGGGCACGTGCGGGATCATCACGGAGCTCACGGTCAAGCTCGTGGCCAGGCCCGCGCACACCGCGCTGGCGGTGCTCGGGTTCCAGGACGCGATCGACGCCGCGAGCGCCGCACCCGCGCTCCGCGTCTCCGGCGTGACCACCATCGAGGGCATGGGCTCGGACCTCCTGGACGCCCTGCGCACCCGCCCCGGCCAGGAGCACGCCGGCTCCGAACTCCCGCGCGGCGGCGGCTGGCTGTACTGCGAGGTTTCCGGGGACACCCCCGAGCAGGCCTACGACGCCGCCCGGAGACTCCCCGCGCTGGTCGAGGAGACGGTGGTGGACTCGGTGGTGGTCGGGGATCCGACGCAGGCCCGGGCCCTGTGGCACATCCGAGAGGCCGGGGCAGGCATCGTGACCCGCCTGCCGGACGGCGGCGAGGCGTGGCCCGGGTGGGAGGACTCCGCGGTGCCCCCGGCACGGCTGGGCGAGTACCTGCGGGACCTCTACGCCCTGCTGGACGAGATGGGTCTGCGCGGCATACCGTTCGGGCACTTCGGCGAGGGCTGCGTGCACATCCGCATCTCCTTCGACTTCAACTCCGACCACGGAGTGGCCCAGTACCGCACGTTCATCGAGCGGGCCGCCGAGCTGGTGCACCGCTACGGCGGTTCGGTCTCCGGAGAGCACGGGGACGGCCGCGCCCGTTCCGAACTGCTGAGCACCATCTACACACCGGAGGCACTGGCCGCGTTCGCGCGCTTCAAGCGGATCTTCGACCCCGAGGGCCTGTTCAACCCCGGTGTGCTGGTGGATCCGGAGCCGCTGGACCGTGGCATCCGCCCCGGACCGGGTGCGCGCACGTTCGAGCTCACCCCGGTGCACGCGTTCTCCCACGACAACGGCTCGTTCGGCCAGGCCGTGAACCGTTGCGTGGGCGTGGGAGCGTGCCGCTCGGACTCCGGTGCGATGTGCCCGTCCTTCCACGCCACCGGGGACGAGGTGCACTCCACGCGAGGCCGCATGCGCTCGCTCGCGGAGATGCTGCGCGGCGAGCACCTCACCGACGGCTGGAAGTCGCAGGAGACCTACGAGGCCCTGGACCTGTGCCTCTCGTGCAAGGCGTGCGCCACCGAGTGCCCCGTGAACGTGGACATGGCCACCTACAAGGCCGAGTTCCTGCACCACCACTTCCGGCAGGGCCTCCGTTCGTTCATCGGCCGGGACCGCCGGCCCATGGCGCACCTCACCATGGGGTGGATGCCGTGGCTCATGCGGATCGCGGCCCGCGTGCCCGGCTCCCTGCGCGCGGTCAACGCCCTCGAGCGCATCCCGGCCGTGGAGGCGCTCACCAAGAAGCTCGGTGGCATCGAACCGCGCCGCGACATGATCCGCTTCAACGACACCCCGTTCACCGCGTGGTTCCGCGCGCGCTCCCGTCACGCGGGCCACGACGCCGCCGGTGCGGCTGCGCGCGGAGGCGGCCGTGCGGCGTCGTCGGCCCGCGGCGCCCTGGCAGACGGGGTGGCGGGCGCGGACCCCGCCGGGCGCCCGTCCGTGGTGCTGTGGCCGGACACGTTCACCACCTACTCCGCGGACGGGCCCGGCAAGGCCGCCGTGGAAGTCCTGGAGGCCATGGGCTACCGCGTGCTGATGCCCATGGGGGACGTGTGCTGCGGGCTCACGTGGCACTCCACGGGCCAGCTGGACATGACCCGGAAGGTGCTGCGCCAGACCCTGGACGTGATGGCACCGCTGCTGGAGGCCGGGTACCCGGTGATCGGACTGGAGCCGTCCTGCACGGTGATGCTGCAGCACGAGATCACCGAGCTGCTGCCCGAGGATCCGCGGGCCCATGCAGTGAAGGGCCTCACCCGGACCCTGGGCGAGTTCGCGGCGGCCCACCTGGAGGCCGGCGGGGACTGGCCGTTCGAGCCGCTGGAGACCCGGCAGGGGCCGAGCAGCGCCGTGTGCCAGGTGCACTGCCACGAGAAGGCCATGGGGGACTACTCCCCGGAGCTCACCGTGCTGGAGAAGCTGGGCGTGGACACCTCCGTGGTGGGCGGCGGGTGCTGCGGGCTGGCCGGGAACTGGGGCTTCGAGCCGGGGCACTACGAGATCTCGCAGACCCTCGGCGAGCGCAACCTGTTCCCCGCGATCCGGGCCGCCGAGCCCGGGGCGATCGTGCTGGCGGACGGTTTCTCGTGCCGCACGCAGATCTCCCAGGGCACCGGGGCCGACGCGGTGCACCTCGCGGAAGTGATGTGTGCCGCATTGCGGACGAAACGTAGGACACTGTCACCATGACGACCTCATCGCCCGACCCCCGGGGCACCCGCAAGCACTCCCGTCCGCTGCTCGCCGCCACTGCCCTGACCGCCCTGCTGGCGCTCTCCGCGTGCGGCTCCTCCGACGACTCCCCCACCACAGACTCAACGTCCGCGAGCGCATCGGCCACCTCGGCCTCGCCGAGTGCGTCCCCGAGCGCGTCGGCCAGCTCCTCGGCCAGCTCCTCCGCGAGCGAGACGCCGGCCCCCTCGGAGACCGCCACGGCGGCGGACGCCTCACAGCCCCAGCCGGAGGAGACCCGCATGGCGTCGGCCCCCGAGGTCGGGATGCCCACCGCGAGCCCGTTCGACAAGGAGAAGGCCGACCAGCAGGGCGTGGGCGGCGCGTGCAGCGCGTCGCAGCTCAGCGGCACCGCGGCACCCACCAACGGCGCGGCCGGGCACGTCATCGCGAGCCTCACCGTGACCAACACCGGCTCCACCCCGTGCGTGCTCAGCGGGTACCCGGGGGTGTCCTTCGTGGACGCCGCCGGCGCCATGGTGGGCGCCCCGGCCTCCCGCACCGAGTCCGCGGCCGCCGCGGTCACGCTGCAGCCCGGGGCCTCCACGAGCACGAGCCTGAGCATCACCCAGCCGGGTGTGATCGGGCAGGTGTGCAACCCGCACGACGTCACCGGCCTGCGCGTCTACCCGCCGGGCAGCCACGAGTCCCTCGTGGTCTCCTACCCGGGGCAGGCCTGCGGCAACCCCAAGGTCTCCCAGCTCCAGGTCAGAGGCTTTGGATCCTGACTCGGCCCTGAACCTCTTCTCCCCCGCGACCGCGCGGTGGTTCGACGCCGCCTTCCACGGGCCCACGGCGGCCCAGCGCGGCGCGTGGGAGGCCATCTCGGCGGGCCACCACGCTCTCGTGGTGGCACCCACCGGTTCCGGCAAGACCCTCGCGGCGTTCCTGTGGTCCATCGACCGGCTGCTCGCGGCAAAGTCCCCCGCGGGCTCCCCTGACGGAAGCTCGCCGAGCGGCCCCACCGCGCCGGGCTCCTCCGGCGACGACGACGCCGCGGCCGCCCCGTCCGAGGACCGCACCTCGGTGCTCTACATCTCCCCGCTCAAGGCCCTCGGCGTGGACGTGGAGCGCAACCTGCGCGCACCCCTGATCGGGATCACCCAGGCGGTCAGGGCCGCCGGGGGTGAGCCCCCGGAGATCTCCGTGGGGGTCCGCTCGGGCGACACCCCCCAAGCGATCCGCCGCGCCCTGCTGGCCCACCCGCCGGACATCCTCATCACCACGCCCGAGTCCCTGTACCTCATGCTCACGTCCAAGGCGCGAGAGACCCTGCGCCACGTGAACACCGTGATCATCGACGAGGTGCACGCGGTGGCCGGGACCAAGCGCGGCGCGCACCTGGCCGTCAGCCTCGAACGCCTGGACGACCTGCTGGAGCAGCCCGCCCAGCGGATCGGGCTCTCCGCCACTGTGGAACCCGTGGACACCGTGGCCGGATTCCTGGGCGGTTCGCAGCCCGTGGACGTGGTGCGCCCGCCGTCCGAGAAGGACTGGGACCTCACGGTCTCCGTGCCCATCCCGGACATGACCGTGCTGGGCGGGGCGGCGGCGTCGCCGTCATCGGACGGCTCCCCCTCCCTGGACGCCGAGCTGGACGGTGCGGGGCAGCAGGCTACGGCATCCATCTGGCCGCACGTGGAGGAGCGGATCGTGGACCTCGTGGAGGCCCACCGCTCCACCATCGTGTTCGCGAACTCCCGCGGGCTCGCGGAGAAGCTGACCGCGCGGCTCAACGAGATCCACGAGTTCCGCCTGGAGAACGCCGCGGAGCAGTTCCCAAGTGGCGAGCGCTCCGGGGATCCCGTGGCCGTGGGGGAGGCTCTGAACCACCTCTTCGCGGAGAGCGCGCGGCGCGCGGCCGGGGACGAGGACACCGGACCCGAAGGCCTCGACGGTTTCGCGGTCGAGGGGTACGACACGCCGGGCGCCCCCGGTGCACCCTCGGGCGGTCCCAGCCACCCAGTGCGAGCGCCCGGCGACGCAGCGCTGTTCGGCACCCCCGGGGACGGGACTGGCGCGCCCGACGGCCCGGGCGGCGTCGTCCGCCCCGCGTCCGACGAGCGGGAGCCCGCCGCGATCCCCCGGCAGAGCAACCGGCACGAGGGCGCGTCCCCGGTGCTCGCGCGCGCCCACCACGGCTCGGTGTCCAAGGACCAGCGCAGCCTGATCGAGGAGGACCTCAAGACCGGGCGGCTGCGGTGCGTGGTGGCCACCTCGTCCCTGGAACTGGGCATCGACATGGGCCACGTGGACCTGGTGGTCCAGATCGAGTCCCCGCCCTCGGCGGCCTCCGGGCTGCAGCGCGTGGGGCGTGCCGGGCACCAGGTGGGTGAGGTGTCGATCGGGCGGATCTACCCCAAGCACCGCGGGGACGTGCGGGACGCCGCGGTGATCGCGGAGCAGATGCTCGCCGGAAACCTGGAACCGCTCTCGGTGCCCGCCAACCCCCTGGACATCCTGGCCCAGCAGACGGTCTCCGCGGTGGCCGCCGAGGACGTGGACGTGGAGGCCTGGTACGACACCGTGCGCCGCAGTGCCCCGTTCCGCTCCCTGCCGCGCTCCGCGTACGACGCCGTGCTGGACCTGCTCGCCGGGCGGTACCCCTCGGACGAGTTCGCCCAGCTGCGCCCGCGCCTGGTGTGGGACCGCGAGACGGGCACGCTCCAGGCCCGCCCGGGAGCGCTGCGCCTGGCGACCACGAGCGGCGGCACCATCCCGGACCGGGGACTGTTCCCCGTGTTCCTGGTGGGTGAGCAGGACTCCAAGTCCCCCAAGCGCGTGGGCGAGCTGGACGAGGAGATGGTCTACGAGTCCCGCGTGGGGGACATCATCGCGCTGGGCGCCTCCAGCTGGCGGATCGAGGAGATCACCCACAACCGGGTGGTCGTGGCCCCGGCGCCGGGTGTTCCGGGCAAGCTGCCGTTCTGGCACGGGGACGGGCTGGGCCGGCCCGTGGAGCTGGGGCGCGCCGTCGGGCGCTTCACCCGGGAGCTGGCCGGTGCCGCGAACGCCGAGGCCCGCGAGCGCCTGGCGGTGTCCGGGCTGGACGAGTGGGCCCAGGACAACCTGCTGGCGTACCTCGCGGAGCAGCGCGAAGCCACGGAGCACGTGCCGGACGACCGCACGCTCATGGTGGAGCGGTTCCGGGACGAGCTCGGGGACTGGCGCGTGGTGCTGCACAGCCCATTCGGCACGCCCGTGCACGGCCCGTGGGCGCTGGCCGTCCGTGCCCGGCTGGACGAGCGCTGGGGTCTGGATGCGAGCGCGCAGGCCGCGGACGACGGCATCGTGCTGCGCGTGCCCGCCACGGATGAAGAGCCTCCCGGGGCGGAGCTGTTCCTCTTCGAGCCGGAGGAGCTCGAGCAGATCGTCACCGAGGAGGTGGGCGGTTCCGCGCTGTTCGCCTCCCGGTTCCGGGAGAACGCGGCGCGCGCCCTGCTGCTGCCGCGCGCGGACCCCGGCAAGCGCACGCCGCTGTGGCAGCAGCGCCAGCGCTCGGCGCAGCTGCTGGACGTGGCCCGGAAGTACCCGCAGTTCCCGATCATCCTGGAGACGGTGCGCGAGTGCCTCCAGGACGTGTACGACGTCCCCGCCCTGCTCCAGCTGCAACGGGACCTGGCCGGACGGAAGCTGCGGGTGGTGGAGACCACCACGGACTCCCCTTCACCCTTCGCGCGCACCCTGCTGTTCGGATACGTGGCGCAGTTCCTCTACGAGGGTGACTCCCCGCTGGCCGAGCGCAAGGCCGCCGCGCTGTCCCTGGACCCCGCCCTGCTCAACGAGCTGCTGGGCCGCGCCGAGTTGCGCGAGCTGCTGGACCCCGAGGTCATCGAGACCACCGTCCTGCAGCTGCAGCGCCTCGCCCCCGACCGCCGCCTGCGCGGGGTGGAGGGCGCGGCGGACCTGCTGCGCCTGCTCGGGCCCATGACCGCCGACGACGCCGCCCTGCGCCTGCGCGGGGACGGTTCCGTTCCTGCGGGGTCGCCGGCCGCGGGGTCCGCCTCCGCTGGGGCAGGTGCCGCACCCCCCGACGCTCCGGCGCCCAGCACCGGGGCGTCGGAGGCGGCCTCGTCAGCGGCGTTGGAGGCGCCGGGCGCCGCCGCGTCCGCCCGGATCGGCGACGAAGGCGGCCCGGGTGACACGGCGGCGTCGGGCGGCCCTGAGGACGAGGAGGACACGGGGCGGGCCGAGGACCCCGCGTACCGGGCAATCTCCCCGGAGGCCGCGCGCGAGCTGCTGGACGCCCTCGTGGAGACCAACCGCGCGATCGTGCTGCGCGTGGGCGGGCGTGAGGTGTACTGCGCGGTGGAGGACGCCGCCCGGATGCGGGACGCGCTCGGTCAGCCCCTGCCCATGGGGGTGCCGCTCGCGTTCCTGGAACCGGTGGCGGATCCCGTGGGGGACCTCGTCTCCCGGTACGCCCGGACGCACGGGCCGTTCAGTGTGGCCGAGGCCGCGCAGGCCCTGAGCCTGGGCCCTGCCGTGGTGGAGTCCGCGCTGCGGTCCCTGGCCAGGCAGCGGCGGGTGAGCGAGGGGGCGTTCCGGCCGAGCGGTGACCCGGCGGCGTCGGACTCGGAGTGGTGCGACATCGAGGTGCTGCGGACCCTGCGGCGTCGTTCGCTGGCGGCGCTGCGCGCGGACGTGGAGCCGGTGGACCCGCAGGCGTACGCCACGTTCCTGCCCGCGTGGCAGCACGCCGTGAAGGGACACCAGCTGCGCGGGCTGGACGGGGTGCTCACCGTGATCGACCAGCTCGCCGGGGTGCCGATCCCGGCGTCCGCGTGGGAGCCGCTCGTGCTCGCGCAGCGCGTGGTGGACTACCGGCCCGCCATGCTGGACGAGCTCATGGCCACGGGCGAGGTCGTCTTCTCCGGCACCGGGTCCCTGGGTGGTGAGGACGGCTGGGTGGCGTTCCACCTGGCCGAGTCCGCGGAGCTCTCGCTGCCGCCCGTCGCCCAGCTGGACGCCACCGCGGCCGCCCTGGACTCCGCGCTCGAACGGGAGCTGCTCACGGTCCTGCAGGGCGGTGGCGCGTACTTCGCGTGGCAGCTGATCCAGCCCCTCGCCGCGGCGGGCGTGAGCGTGGACATGGCCCAGCTGCGCACCGCGCTGTGGAACCTGCTGTGGGCGGGGCTGATCACCAACGACACGTACGCCCCCGTGCGCGCACTGATCTCCGGCGGGCACTCCGCGCACAAGACGCCCAAGCGGCCGGGGCGTTCCCGCTCCGCGGGGCGCCGGGGTGCGGCGCGGCTGCGCGCGGTCGGGCGCGGTCCGGCCGGCTTCGACCCCGCGGGTTCCGCCGACGACGCCGCTCCGTCCGGCACGCGCGTGGTCCGCGCCTCCGGGGGCGGCGAGGAGCGCACGACGGCGGGCCGGTGGTCCGCGCTGCGCCCCGAGCCGCTGAACCCCACCGTGCGGGCGCAGGCCCAGGCGGAGCTGCTGCTGGACCGCTACGGGATCCTCACGCGTGGACCCGTGGCGGTGGAGGACGTCCCCGGCGGGTTCTCGACGGTCTACAAGGTGCTGCGTGCCCTGGAGGACGCGGGGCGGGCGCGGCGCGGCTACTTCATCGAGGGTCTCGGAGCCGCCCAGTTCACGCAACCGGCAACGGTTGATGTGTTGCGCAGCTTCACGGACGACGACGCCGCCCGCAAGGCCGATCCCCAGGTCCTCGCCCTCGCGGCTACAGACCCCGCGAACCCGTACGGCGCGGCGCTGGACTGGCCGGAGGCGGTGGTGCTGGAGTCCAGCACAAAGCACCGGCCGGGGCGCAAGGCCGGTGCCGTGGTGGTGCTCGTGGACGGCGCGCTGACCCTGTACCTGGAGCGCGGCGGCAAGACGGCGCTGGCGTTCGCCTCTGACCCCGCGCTGCTGCACCTCGCGGCGGAGGCCGTGGCCGCTCTCGTACAGCGCAAGGCCGTGGACTCGCTGGTGGTGGAGAAGGTCAACGGGGACTCGGTGCTCTCCTCGGAGGAGCTGGTCACCGCGGTGCGGGACGGGCTGCTGGCGGGCGGCTTCTACCAGACCCCGAAGGGCGTGCGGATGCGGGCACCGGTGGGTGGGGGCCGGGGGTGACGGTTCGGGCCCGTCTCCACGGGTCACCTTGAGAAGGCCCGTCAACCTCAGTGAAGTTTCGTCCTGTTCTGTGCGGGAGTCCGTGATCAGGGCACGGCAAGATGCCTGCAGATGAAAGCGCCCGCCCGCCGGAGTGCGAGGTCTGCACTGCCGGGGTCACTCATGAAACCGTGACCGCGCCCGTCCACGATATTCAGTTCTCAGTCCGGGCCCTGGAGAGCCTGACGGTCGAAGGACTGCAGAGTGAGATCGAGATTCGGGTTGGTGAGCATCACAGCGCGAACCGTGGCTCCGATCCGTTCCCCCGCGGCGACGCTTACGGCACCCCCGGCCGAATCTCCACAGAGAATGACGCCCGTGGTCCCTGCCTGGACCCGAACACAGCTCTCGAGATCGTCGACTGCATCGAAGAATGAATTCTCGGGCGCCAGGCGGTAGTCAACGGCCACGACTCGACGGTGCAAGACCGTTGCGAGACGACGACAGTAGGCGTCCTGCAGGTCGAGGTCACCGAACACCCCGTACCCACCGTGTGAGAAGTAGACGATGGCATTGGTCATCCTCTCGTGCGGGGTGTAGGACCGCGTCGCAACGACGCCCACGTGCTCATCGCGGATCACACCGTCAAATGGGGACCGTGGCCGCGCGGCTGCTCGCTGCCGGGCTGACTGCCTCAGCGTTTCAACGTCGATCATCTCGTCACCATAGGCGGGACCGGACGTGCACCGGCGGAGATGGGCCTACGTGTGGACCATGGACACCGCTTGCTCCTGCGTCACTCGTTTCCCTTGCGCTTGTCGTAGCTGTCCCGGACCTTCTGACCGGCCTGCCGTTTGAGGTCTTGCACATCGTCATCGAACGTCTCGTGCGTCATCTGCTTGGTCTGGCGCCACTTCTCGTCAAACTCGGCCTGGGTGTCACCCGGCAGCCAGGACTTCGACAGGATCGTCTCGCCCACCGTGGCCACTGCATATGCCATCCCCAGAGCGATGCCGCCCCGCAGACCACCCAGGAGGAGGGCGCCGAGGCCCAGACCCACGACCGCGTGGATCACCACGGGCACGAGCGCGTAGTCCCAGCCGCCCGGGGCGGAGAGCCGTCGCTTCACCACGAAGGGCCGCTCCGCCAGTGTGGTGAGGACCTCCCCCACGACCACTGCGGCCACCCCTGCGACGACCAGATTCTGCAGGGGCGCGGCCGCCAGCCACCCCGTGAGCGTGGCGGCCCACAGCAGAAGCACCATGACGGGCACCTTGACGGCCCCCATCATCAGGTGTCCGGACACCGGCGCCCACAGGGGAGGCGGGGTCCATCCTTCGGCGTTTCTCGCGATTTCCTCGGATCTCATCAGGGCTCCTCGCAGTTGGAGTGAACCGCCAAACGCTCGGCGACTCCGGAAAATCCACCAGAAGCATCTGGTGGAACACGCCGTACGCTGAACACCCCACCGCGAACCGAGGAGGACCCGTGCCCGAAGGTGATTCCGTCTACCGCCAGTGCAAGATGCTGCGCGAGGCGCTGGAGGGTGCCGTGATCGAGAGCTCGGACTTCCGGGTGCCCGCGCTCGCCACCTCGGACGTCTCTGGGCGCACCGTGGTGGCCGTGGTGCCGCGCGGGAAGCACATCCTCATCCGGCTCTCCGCGGCCCCGGACGCGGAGCAGATAACGTCCGGCGCCGAGCCCCTCACCCTGCACTCGCACCTCATGATGGACGGCACCTGGCGGGTCTTCGACCGGCAGCAGGACGACGCCGCCGCGCGCCCCGGCGGGCGCCGGAGCCGGCCCGGCGCGAGCCCGTACCGACCGCGCGGCCAGGCCCGGAAGGGCGGAAGTGTGCGCTCCGCCGCCGAGGCGCGCACCCGGCTCAGCGCCGACGTGGCCATCGGGCAGGGCTCGCACACCATCCGCGCGATCCTGCGCACCAAAGAGGTGGAGGCCGTGGGCTTCGACGTCAAGGACGTGCGCCTGGTGCCCACCCGGCTGGAGGGCCAGGAGCTCGTGGGCTACCTGGGCCCGGACATCCTCGGCCCGGACTGGGACCTGGAGAAGGCCCTGGAACGGTTGAGCGCCCAGCCGGACCGGGCGATCGGCACCGCCCTGATGGACCAGCGCAACCTCGCGGGCATCGGCAACGTGTACCGCGTGGAGACCCTGTTCATGACCCGCACCAACCCCTGGGCCCGGGTGGACTCCCTGCCGGAGGGCAAGCTGCGCGAGATCGTCGTGCTCGCCCACAAGCTGCTGCACCTGAACAAGGACCGCTCGATGCGCTCCACCGTGGGCCAGGCGCCGCAGGGCCGCCCCCTGTTCTGGGCGTACGGCAAGGACGGTCAGCCGTGCCGCCGCTGCGGGACGCAGCTCAAGCGCGGGGAGATCGACGACGCCCTGCTCACCGTGGACCCCGCCCCCTCACGCACCGCGGTGCAGCACCTGCGCACCATCGCGTGGTGCCCCCGCTGCCAGGCCGCGGCCTGACGCAGCCGGCCGGCACGTCACCGCGCGCCCCCGGGCACGGCCACCGCGCACGACGCCGCCCGCTCACGTACTCGAAGCACGCGGTCTTCGCTTCGGGCCGGGGCGATGGGCACCGCTGCCCGGCCCATGGACCCTGCCCCCACCCACCTGCGCTGCCCGGGCCACAGCGAAAGGAAAACGCAGCGCCCCGCGGACCCGTGCCGAGGCAGGAAGTCCGCGGGGCGGCGTCGTCGGCTGTGCGGTACGTGTCAGCGCGTGACCCAGGTGCGGCCGGTGGTGCGGGACCAGTGCGCGGTGTAGCCGTTGGAGAAGCGCTGCTGGACCTCGGAGCCCGCGCGGTACTCCTCGGTGAGCGGGTAGCCCCAGCCGCGCTCGAAGCCCGCGGCCTTCCAGGCGCTGCCGATCCCGCCCGACTCCTTGACGGCGTGCGCGCCCGTGCGCGGGGTCCACAGGATCTTCCACTGGGCGCCGTTGGCCGCGCGGAAGCTCTGGTAGACGCCGCCTCCCACGAGACCGCCGCGCTCGTTGGCCAGGGGAGCACCGCACACGGAGGCCCCGCCGAGGGCGTCGTAGCGGCCCCTGATGGCACCACGCACCACGACCTTGGGAGGTGCGGGCTTCACGGCGCTCGCGCGGGGTGCGACGGCGCCGGCCACCCGGGTGCTCGTGTCCGCGGGGGCGCGCCCGGCCGGGAAGCCGTAGGAGTTCACCGTGCCCACCAGCCGCCAGCCCTGACCGCTGCCGCCCAGGCTGCCGTCCACGTAGGTCAGCCCGATGCCGATCACCTCCATGCGCGGATCGGTGAGCACCTTGTTGTGCGCCGGAGAACCCTTCCACCAGGTGGTGAGGTCCGTGACCGAGTTCTTCCAGGACAGGGCGTGGATCTCACCCGCGGCGCTGTACCCCGCGGCCCGGCGGTCCGTGAGGAAGGTGTTGGAGTGGTTGATGACCTCCTGGTTGACCAGCCGGTCCGACTGCCCCTGGGCGAGCCCGGACAGGGACTTGGAGTACTTCACGGGCTTCAGACCACGGGACGCCCGGTGGCTGTTGACCTGGTCCAGCAGCTTCTGGGAGTCGGCGGCGCGGGTCCCGGAGGACACGGCCACGATGTCGGAGGGCCTGGCCTGCGCCTGCGGCGCAGTGAGCAGGCTGCCCGTCAGGACCACGGTGGCCGCGGACGCGGCGGCGGCGAGAGTGGTCAGGGCACGGCGGATCGGACTCTGCACGCGGGGCGCAGAGGTGAGGTGTGTGGACATGCAGGGCCGTTTCGTCGTCGGGCGGGCACGAGGGTCCCGCCGGGTGCGACGGGTCGTGCACGCTGTGGGGACAGCTCCCGGTGGCTGACGCCAACCGGTCCGGGCCCCCGCACTGCGGCGGTGGCTCCGAGGTGGGCCCGATGAGGGGGGAAGACCCGCGCGCTACGGTACCCCCGGAGGGCATCGGCGTGTGCCACCCGTCACATGTTACGCAATCGTTACGTGGCGCTCCGAGTGGCCGCCGCATGGCTGCCGGGGGTCAGTCGCGAGTCGATCCGCACCGCGCGACCCGTCACGGGGTGCACGAACTCGATGGAGCGGGCGATCAGCTGCAGGGGGTTCTCCGGGTCCTCCACGTCGAAGTCCTGCCGCGGCTGCGGATAGAGCTTGTCCCCGCGCAGCGGCAGCCCGAGCGACGTCATGTGCACGCGGATCTGGTGGGTGCGCCCGGTCAGCGGGGCGATCTCGTAGAGCCCCCACGTGCCGTCCGCGTCCGTGAAGGTCTCCACGCGCCGCACGTCCGTGACCGCGTTGACCTCACCGGGCTCCTCGAAGGCCTGCACCACACCCTGGATCTTGCGGATGCGTGACTCCACGCGCACGGTCTGCTCCCCCACGCGCTCGTTCACACCCGCCACGGCCCAGTACGTCTTGCGCACCGTGCGCTCCTGGAACAGGCGGTGGAACGCGCCCCGGTCCTCCGCGCGCTTGCACAGCAGCAGCACCCCGCCGGTGGAGCGGTCCAGGCGGTGCAGCGCGGAGATCTCGTCGTTGTCGAACTGGCAGCGCGCGGCCACCACCACCGAGCGCCGCACGTTCTCCCCCTTGGGTGTGCTGCACAGCCCGTGGGGCTTGTCCACGGCCACGATCCACTCGTCCTCGTGGAGCACGTCCAGTGTGACGGGCGGAGCGTCCTCGTCCGGCACGGGGCGGTGGAACCACACGGACACCCCGGGCTCGTAGGGGGTCTCCGGGGTCACGACGACGCCGCCGTCCCCGAGCACACGACCGGCCGCCACCTGCTCGGCGAACCACGCGGCGTCGTCGGGAAAGCGGGCCCGGACGTAGTCCACCGCGGTGGCGGGCAGACCGGGGAGGGAGTCGAGAACGGGGTCCGGGGCGCCCGGGCCGGGCATCCGCACGCGGGTGGGGCCCACGCCGCGAACGATGGGCAGCGGAGGGGTCACGCGGCGTCTCACTGCGTGTCCGACCCGGCCGATACCATGGCGAGGAACCTAACACACCACCGTGAGGCGGCACCGTGAGCGAGAACAGCACCCCGGAGCGCGTCGTGCTCCTGGACGAGCAGCACCAGCCGACCGGGACCGCACTGAAGTCCGAGGTCCACACCGAGGCCACCCCGCTGCACCTGGCGTTCTCGTGCCACGTGCTCAACCCGGACGGTCGGGTGCTCGTGACCCGCCGAGCGCTGAGCAAGCGCACGTGGCCCGGCGTGTGGTCCAACAGCTTCTGCGGGCACCCGGGGCCGCACGAGTCCTTCGAGGACGCGATCGCCCGCCGCGCCCGCCAGGAACTGGGGCTGGAGATCCGCAACCTCACCGTGGTGGTCCCCGAGTTCCAGTACCGCGCCACGGACGCCACCGGCGTGGTGGAGAACGAGTTCTGCCCCGTGTTCGTGGCCGTCACCGACACCGACCCGCAGCCCGCGGAATCGGAGGTGGCCGAGTACGCCTGGACCGCGCCGCGGGACCTGATTGCGGCGGTGGAGTCAGCCCCCTACGCGTTCAGCCCGTGGCTCGGGGACCAGGTGCGGGAGCCGGCGCTGCGGGAGGCGCTGGGCTGAGGGAGGCTCGCGGCCCGCAGGAGGGGGCCGGGATGCCCACCCCTGCGAACCAGGCGGCGGCTCAATGCTGACAGTCCCTTGGCACAGCGCACCCCTCCCGCTCGGGCCGTTAGGCTTCTGCCACACCCCGCCACGTCCCGCAGGAGCCCCGCGATGTCCGAGCCCCCCGCCCACCGCGCCGCCACGGCCGCCCGTTCCGTGGACCGGCTGTTCGGCTCCCGCGCGTTCCGTGTGCCGGGCACGTACCTGGGCGCCGTCGCGTTCCCGCACCCGCGCCGCGGCCCGTGGCACTACTGGTGGCAGGCGCACCTGCTGGAGGCGTTCGTGGACGCCACCGCCCGCGAGCGCGCGGCCGGTCACCACGACGACGCCGCCCTGGCCCGCTCCCGCGCGCACCAGCTGCTGCGGGGCATCGCCGTGCACAGCGGTGGCCGGGTGACCAACAACGTGTTCTTCGACGACATGGCATGGCTGTCTCTCGCGCTGGGGAGGCTGCGCCACGAGGACGTCGCCGCCACGGGCCGCACCACGCGCACGGTGCAGGACGACGGCGTCGCTCTGGCCAAGCGGCTCGAGGCGGGGTGCGACGAGAACCTGGGCGGCGGCGCATGGTGGAACATGACCCGCGACTACAAGAACACCGCGTCCACGGCCCCGGTGGCGCTGAGCTTCCTGCGGATGCACCGGGTGGACGAGGCCTGCGCGCTGCTCACGTGGCTGTTTGACACCCTCTTCGACGCCGAGCGCGGCGTGTTCCTGGACGGCATCCGCATGGTCGCCGCGGGCTCCGGCTCGGAGATCACGGCGGTGGACCCGCACGTCTACACCTACAACAGCGGCCCCGCCCTGGGTGCCGCCCTCGCGCTGGCGCGCGTGACGGACGACGCCGCCCAGCGCGAGCTCTGGCTCTCCCGCGCCTCCCAGCTCGTGCAGGGAGCGGCGCAGCAGTTCACGGTCCCCGGCCCGCACGGCGCTCCCGTGCTCACGGGCCAGGGCGGTGGGGATGCCGGACTGTTCACGGGGATCCTGGCGCGGTACCTGGGCGAGGCGGCGTCGTCGTCCGACGTGGATGCCGAGACGCGCCGCACGGCGAAGGCGCTGGTGTGCGACACCGCGGACGCCCTGTGGGACGGGCGGCGCGAGTTCGACCCGGACGAGGACTTCTCGACTCCGGGCGCGGACGGCGGCGAGACCGTGGCGGTGTTCTCCCCGGAGCCCGCCGAGCACGCGAACCAGGCGCAGCGCACCGGCGCGCCCGTGGAGCTGAGCACCCAGGTGCAGGCGTGGACCGTGCTGGAGGCGGCCGCGCGTTCGGCTGACCGCTGAACCGGGCCCGCCACGCGCGCGGACTCTGGCCCGCAGGGGTACGCCGGGGGTAGAAACGAGGCATGACCTTAGTACGCACCCCGGACCCGAACCCTGGTTGGCTCAGCGAGGAGGACCTCAACCGAGCCCGCGCCACGCTGCCCATCGTGTACGTCCAGGCCGTTCCGGTGCGCCTGGACCCCCTGGGCTGCCTCTCTGAGATCGGGCTGCTGCTCACCGCCAACGACGAGGGCCGGATGGTCCGCACGTTCGTCTCCGGGCGCGTGATGTACCGCGAGACGGTGCGCGCCGCACTCCTGCGCCACCTCGAGAAGGACCTCGGCCCGCTGGCCATGCCGCAGATGCCCTCCACCACCGTGCCGTTCGCGGTGTCAGAGTTCTTCCCGTCCCCGTCCGAGACGGGACTCACCGACGACCGCCAGCATGCCGTGGCCCTGAGCTACATCATCCCCGTGCGCGGCGAGTGCGAACCCCGCCAGGACGCGCTGCAGCTGTCCTGGATGACCCCGGACGAGGCACTGTCCCTGGACGTCCAGGAGGAGTTCGAGGGCGGACGCGAGGACCTCATCCGGCAGGCGATCGCCCACGCGGGCTGGGGTCGCTGAGCGGCCCTCCACGGCGTCACCCTCCCCGGCGCAACACCATTGCCTTCACGCGCGGCCCGGAACCCATGACGGTTCCGGGCCGCGCGGCGTCCTACCTCCGGGCCCGTAAGTTACCGGTCCTCCATTGACCGGACAGCGTTCCGCACCGTAGCTTGTGGCAACCGGGTTGCACGCCTTGCAACCCCCGACCCCTGGGGGATCCATGACGCACGATGCTGCAACTCCACAGGCGGCCCCCGCGGGAGGACCACCGGCCGCAGCGGCGGCGGTGTCCGCCGGGACGCGCCGCCGGGTGATCGGGGCCAGCTTCATCGGCAACTTCGTGGAGTGGTTCGACTACGCCGTGTACGGCTACCTGGCCGCGACCATCGCGGTGGTGTTCTTCCCGGAGTCCGACCCGCAGACGGCGCTGCTCGCCACCTTCGCACTGTTCGCCATCTCGTTCTTCGTCCGGCCCGTGGGCGGCTTCTTCTGGGGCCACCTGGGGGACCGGCTCGGGCGGCGCACCGCGCTGTCCCTGTCCATCCTGATCATGACCGGCGCCACGTTCTGCATGGCCCTGATCCCCGGCTACGGGAGCATCGGGATCTTTGCGCCCATCCTGCTGCTGGTGGTGCGGATCGTGCAGGGCTTCTCCGCCGCCGGTGAGTACGCCGGGGCCTCGGCCTTCCTGGTGGAGTACGCCCCGGCCCACCGCCGCGGGCTCTACGCCGCGGTGGTGCCCGCAAGCACGGCTGCTGGTCTGCTGTTCGGCTCCCTGTTCGTGGCCGCCCTGACCGCCGCCCTCTCCGGGGACCAGATGAACATGTGGGGCTGGCGCATCCCCTTCCTGCTGGCCGCCCCCATGGGCCTGATTGGACGCTACGTGCGCACCAAGCTCGAGGACACCCCCGTGTTCCAGGAGCTCGCCCAGGAGGACGAGGTCATCCACGCCCCCGTGCGGGACATGTTCCGCCACCACTGGGCCACGCTGCTGCGCGCGTGCGGCGCCGTGCTGCTCAATGCCGTGGGCTTCTACATGCTGCTCAGCTACATGCCCACGTACCTCTCCGAGGAGATCGGCTTCGGCAAGACCGAGTCCTTCCTGGCCACGTCCCTGGCGCTGCTGTCCTACATCGGCTTCATCTTCCTCACGGGCCTGGCCTCGGACCGTTTCGGGCGCAAGAAGCTGCTCATGGCCGCGTCCGTGTGCTTCGTGCTGCTGACCGTCCCGCTGTTCCTGCTGCTGGACGAGGGCTCGTTCCTGGTGGTGCTGCTGGTGCAGGTGGTGCTGGGCGCCATGCTCACCCTCAACGACGGCACCCTGCCCAGCTTCCTGGCCGAGCAGTTCCCCACCCGCATCCGCTACAGCGGCTTCGCGGTGAGCTTCAACCTGTCCAACGCGATCTTCGGCGGCACCGCACCCTTCATGGCCACGCTGCTGATCTCCGCGTTCCACAGCCAGCTCGCCCCCGCCTGGTACCTGATGGCCGCCGCCGCGGTGTCCTTCGTGGCGGTCGCTCTCTCCCACGAGACGCACCGCGAACCGCTGTCGCACTGACCCGCACGTCCCGCTGACCGCACCGCCCACCGGCCCCGCCGCCCGGGGCGGGCGGCACGAGGCCACCGACCCACCGCCACCGGGGCAGGGACGGCGACGCCGCGGCGTCGCCCCCGTCCCGGACCCACCAACCCCACCACCAAGGAGGATCATGAACACGTCACCCGCCACCGATGTCTCGGAGCTGGCCCGTCTGAAGGTCATGCACAACGGCCAGAAGGAGCAGCTCACGTTCTCCGACGCCGAGTTCGAGCGCCGCCTGGACGGGCTGCGCCGGATCATGGCGGAGAAGCAGCTGGACGCCGTGATCCTCACCAGCCACCACGGCATCAAGTACTACTCGGACTTCCTCTACACCACGTTCGGGCGCAGCTACGCGCTGGTGGTCACCCCGGAGGACTCCGTGACCGTGACCGCGAACATCGACGCCGGCATGCCGTGGCGCACCAGCTACGGCGAGAACGTGGTCTACACGGACTGGCAGCGCGACAACTACTACTTCGCACTGCAGGAGGTGCTGCGCCAGCGCGGGATCACCGCCCGCAGGATCGGCGTGGAGGACGACGCCCTGCCGCTGCTGAACCGCCAGCGCATCCAGGACGCGTTCCCGGACGCCGAGCTGGTGGACATCTCCCTGGAGTCCATGCGCCAGCGCATGTTCAAGTCCGCGGAGGAGATCGCGGTGATCAAGGACGGCGCGCGCATCGGCGACCTGGGCGGTGAGGCCATCCGCAACGCGATCCGCGAGGGCATCACCGAGTACGAGGTGGCGCTGGCCGGGACCGAGGCGATGATCCACGAGATCGCCACCACGTTCCCGCTGCGCGAGGTCCGGGACACGTGGGTGTGGTTCCAGTCCGGGCTCAACACGGACGGCGCCCACAACTGGGCCACCACGCGCAGGCTGCGGCGCGGGGACATCCTGTCCCTGAACTGCTTTCCGATGACCTCCGGGTACTACACCGCCCTGGAGCGCACCCTGTTCCTGGGGGAGCCGGATGCCCGTTCCCGCGAGCTGTGGGAGATCAACGTGGAGGTCCACGAGCGCGGCCAGGAGCTCATCAAACCGGGTGCGGTGTGCAAGGACATCGCCCACGAGCTCAACAAGATCTACGTGTCCCACGGGCTGCTGGCCAACCGGACGTTCGGCTACGGCCACTCGTTCGGCGTGCTCTCCCACTACTACGGCCGGGAGGCCGGGCTGGAGCTGCGCGAGGACATCGACACCGTGCTGGAACCGGGCATGGTGATCTCCATGGAGCCCATGATCACCATCCCGGAAGGCCAGCCCGGCGCCGGCGGCTACCGCGAGCACGACATCCTGGTGATCGGGGAGGACACCGTGGAGAACATCACCAAGTTCCCCTACGGCCCCGAGCACAACATCGTGGACGCGTGAGAACCCCGTCACGCAGCGGGGCGGTGTCGCGTGCGCGCGGCGCCGCCCCGCTGCGTGCGGGAGAATACGGGGCACCATGACTACTGCGACCAACGACTCCCGCACCACCCCGGTGGTCTCCAACGCCATCGGCGTGCTGCGCTGCTTCACCGTGGATGAGCCGCACCTGGGCGTCACGGACATCGCCGGCCGCGTGGGACTGCACAAGTCCACCGTGTCCCGGATCCTGACCAGCCTGGAGCAGGAGAACCTGGTGGAGCGGGACCCGCAGTCCCTCAAGTACACCCTGGGGCTCGGACTGATCACCCTGGCCGGGCCGCTGCTCGCAGAGCTGGACGAGCGCCGCGTGGCCTACCCCGTGCTGCAGGAGCTCACCGAGCGCACCGGTGAGACCAGCGCCCTGGTGGTGTGGAACGGCACGGAGACGGTGTGCGTGGAGCAGATCCCGAGCCCGCGGGAGATCAAGCACACCGTCCCGCTGGGCACCCGCTACAACTCCGCGCCCAGCTCCACGGTCCAGGTGTTCCTGGCCCACCAGCCCCAGGAGCGGGTGCGCGCGCTGCTGCTGGCGGGCACCCTCACGCACCACTCCACGGCCGACGCCGCCGTGGACGCCTACCTGGGCGAGCTCGCCGAGGTGCGGGAGGCCGGGGTGGCCGTGAACTACGGCCGGACCTCCGTGGACGAGGTCGGGGTGGCCGCCCCGGTCTTCGACCACCGGGGTGAGCTGGTCTCCGCGGTGGTGATCGCGGCCCCGCGGTACCGGGTCACGGAGGATCAGGTGGCCCTGATGGTGGCGGCGTGCACGGACGCGGCACGGGAGGTCTCGCAGCGGCTCGGCCACGTTCCCCCGGCCGGCTGAGATCCCGGGCCCCCGCGGAAGCGGCACCCCAAGACCCCGGGCGCCTCAGCGACGCCCGCACCGGGATTCGGAGGCACCGTGGCATGGCGCGCTGAGACCCCTGCGACGACGCCGCGCGGTGGCCCCGAGCGGCGTCGTCCCCGCGTCGGCACGGGCCCGGGACCCCTGCGGCCGCCGGACCCGGCACAATGGTCGGGTGCCCACCACAGACTCCGTGCCCCCGTTCAGCTTCGAGCTCCACACCCGGCTGCGTGACAGCCCCACCCTGCCCGAGGAGCGGGTGCGCGAGAACGGCGGACAGTTCCAGGCCCGCACGGGCACCATCACCACCCCGCACGGGCAGATCCGGACGCCCGCGTTCATCCCCGTGGCCACCCAGGCCGCGATGAAGGCCGTGCTGCCCGAGTCCATGGCGGCCGAGGGCGCGCAGGCCATGCTGGCCAACGCGTACCACCTGTTCCTCGAACCCGGGGACGACGTGCTGGACGAGGCCGGCGGGCTGGGCACCTTCATGAACTGGCCCGGACCCACGTTCACGGACTCTGGCGGGTTCCAGGTGATGTCTCTGGGCTCGGGGCTGGGCAAGGTGATCGACATGTCCACCGTGGCCAACCCCCTGGGCGACTCCCAGATGGCGCCCGGCCAGAAGCGCATGGCGCGCGTGGACGACGACGGCGTGTGGTTCCGCTCCTACCTCAACGGGGACCTGCACCGGTTCACCCCGGAGGTCTCCATGAGGGTGCAGCACAACATCGGCGCGGACATCATGTTCGCCTTCGACGAGCTCACCACCCTCCACAACACCCGCGAGTACCAGGAGACCGCCCTGGAGCGCACCCGGAAATGGGCGCTGCGCTGCGTCGCGGAGCACCGCCGGCTCACGGAAGAGCGCGCTCACAAGCCCTACCAGGCACTGTTCGGCGTCATCCAGGGCGCACAATACGAGGATCTCCGCCGCCAGGCCTGCCGGGACCTCTCCGGGATGGGCTTCGACGGCTTCGGGATCGGCGGCGCGCTGGAGAAGTCGCAGCTGGGTACGATCGTGCGCTGGTGCACGGAGGAGCTGCCGGAGAACACCCCCAAGCACCTGCTGGGCATCTCCGAGCCGGACGACATCTTCACCGCGATCGACAACGGGGTGGACACCTTCGACTGCGTCTCCCCCACCCGCGTGGCGCGCTCCTCCGCGGTCTACTCCCCCACGGGCCGCTTCAACCTCACGAACATCCGCTTCAAGCGGGACTTCACGCCCATCTCGGACACGTGCCCCTGCTACACGTGCACGCACTACACCCGCGCGTACCTGCGGCACCTGTTCAAGTCCAAGGAGCGCAACGCCGCCACCCTGGCGTCCATCCACAACGAGCGCTTCGTCCTGGACCTCGTGGCCGGCGCCCGCGCCGCGATCGAGGCGGACACCTACTTCGAGTACCGGGACGAGTTCCTGGGCACCTACTACGGCACCGCCCGGCCCACCGCCTGACGACGACGCCGCGGGGCCGGCTGGTCCCGCCGGGCCAGCCCACGCGCGGCACCGCCGGGACCGTGGTGTCTCAGGGCGCCGAGGGAATGCCCGCGACGGCCACGAGTTCCTGCTGCGTCATCCCCTCCCGGTCGATGATGGGCATGGCCCGGGCGATCCGCTCCTGCACCGCCGGGATCTCCAAGGAGGCACGGTGGGCGGCCTCGGTGTCCCAGACCTCGGTGACCCACACGGCGTCGGCGTCCTGCGGGTCACGGGCGACCAGGTAGAGACGGCATCCCGGCATCGGCTCGTTGCGCTCCTGCTCGCTCAGGATGCTTGCCAGCGTGTCACCCTCGCCCGCAGTGGAGCGCAGGCGGCCGTGGAGCATGTAGGAGGAATTCTCACCGGTGGTCTTGTTGTCAGCCATGTCACAACCGTAGGTCATGGCAATTCCCCTGGACTTGTAGATTCTTGCCATGGTTGCGAAGACCGTGCCGAACGGCCGCGGGGTCCCCTACCCCGAACATCTCCCGGTGACGTTCCGGCGTCTGCCCGCCTCGGTGCAGACCGATGAACTGGTCGCGTGGTGGTGGATCTGCGAGTGGGACGTTCCTGTAGGGCAGCACTCGAACCAGCAGGTCCTCGCGTTCCCCGCCCTGAACTTCACGGTCGACGACCGTGGAGCCGGGATCTCCGGTGCCACCAGCTCGGCCTCCACCCGCGAGCTGACGGGCCGGGGATGGGTGATCGGTGCACTCCTCAAACCTGCCGCGACCCCGGTGTTCACCTTCGATCCGGCCTCGCTGCGCAACCGACTGGAGCCGCTCCACCTCCCCGGGCTGCACTCCCGCGTGGCGGACCGTGCAGCGACAGGTCACCTCGACAGCGCCGTCGACGTCCTGTCACGGTGGCTCGTGGCCCGAGCCGGAGCGCTCGACGATTCGGCTCTCACCGCCAATCACATGGGGCGCCTTGCCACGACCGACCCTCAGATCACCTCCGTGTCAGGACTTGCCGATGCCGTGGGAGTTTCCCAGAGTGGCCTCTACCGGCTGGCCCGACGCTACGTGGGGGTGTCCCCCTACAGCATGATCAGGCGGCGACGCCTCCAGGAGATCGCTGAACGCATCCGCCTCCACCCAGGGGAATCACTCGCGGACGTCGCAGTCCACTTCGGCATGACGGACCAGGCCCACTTGGGCCGAGAGTTCAAGTCGGCCTTCGGGATCACCCCCGGCGACTACAGATCCACATGCAGTGCCGCGCAGCGGCACCCCTGAGACGGTTCTCGCCCCGGTGCCGCACGCCGGAGGATCGTCAGCCACGCGGCCGCATCGCCGCCTCCACCCTCTCCGGTGCCATGTGTACCTGGGGAGTCAGCTCCTGGGGCGGGAATTCCGGGTCGATGCACTCGCGCCAGAACTCCAGGTGCTTCGCGTCGAGCCAGTGCTCCGACTCCAACACGGATCGCCGGCCCTCACCCTGAACGGAATACCAGTAGAGGTACATGACACTGTCGAGAACTTCGCTGAAGATCGTCTCCACGTACATCTGTTCCGGTTCGAGTGTTTCCCGGAAAGCCTCCGGGTTCGAACGGAGAAAATTCATCCACTCGGCTGCGCGTTCTTCCGCGCCGGGCCGCACTCGGAAGCGGGTCATCTCGACGATCATGGGCTGACTCTACGAGGTCGTCACCCTGCAAACGTTGGGAGCGTGACCCTGGACAGCGGCATGCACGGACCGGGACACCCGCTGTCCGCGTTAGACTTCCGTGAACTTCTTCAACCCGCCGGGAGTCCTCTGCACGCGGATCCACGGCCCCGGTGGGTCCACCCGGCTCTCCTGCCGCAGCAGGCGGGGGTTCAGGGATCCGCAGGTTCGAGGGCCCCACGTGTTGAGCGAGACCAGGCGCGTCCCCACCACGGGACCGCTCTGCCGCGCCGCGCGCACGGTGACAGGGGCCGCGCGCGCCGGCGGCAGCGGCGTCGTCGTCCGCGTGGGAGCCACGGGACGGGACCCGCGAGCGTGAGCGCCCAGCCCGACTACACCGTCCCCGGCGTGCTGCACCGCGTGAGCGCGTGCGCCGGGATGGTCCTTGCGCCGAATCCCGGGCCCATGACCCTGGACGGCACCAACACCTGGATCCTCTCCGCCCCCGGCTCAGGGCCCGAGCACCCGAACTACGGGCAGCACCCGTCCGCGCAGGGGCGGGGCGAGTGGCCGGGGCCGGACGTCGTCGTCGTGGACCCGGGACCCCTGGACGAGGACCACCTTCAGGCCGTGGCCGCCACCGGCAGGGTCGTGCTGATCCTGGTGACGCACCGCCACAGGGACCACACGGACGGCATCGACCGCCTGCACGAGATCACCGGCGCCCCCGTGCGCGCCGCGCTGCCCGAGTTCTGCCGGGACAGCGGCGAGCCTCTGCGGGACGGGGACTTCGTGCTGGCGGCAGGCGTGAGCATCCGCGTGCTCGCCACCCCGGGCCACACCTCGGACTCCGTCTCGTTCCTGCTGCACCACGACGAGCCCGAGACCATCCTCACCGGGGACACCGTCCTGGGCCGCGGCACCACCATGATCGACCACCCGGACGGCACCCTGGGCGACTACCTGCGCTCCCTCGAACGCCTGGGCAGGCGCTCCGGCGCGATGGGCCTGCCCGCCCACGGTGCACCCCTGCCGGGCCTGCAGGACGCGTGCGACGAGCTCGCCGAGCACCGGCTGGAGCGCCTGGAGCAGGTGCGCGGCGTCGTCGCGGACTTGGGCGAGCGCGCGAGCGTGGAAACCGTCACGGACGCCGTCTACCCGGACGTCCCCGCCGAGGTGCGCCGCGCGGCCGAGCACTCCATCGCGGCCCAGCTCGCGCACCTCGACCACCTCGGCCGCTGAGCGCAGCGCACGACGGCGCCGCACGCGCCGTTCCCTGCGGCGCTCAGCCCTGCAGCGGGGCCGACTCCACGTAGCTGGGCTCGCGGCGCTTGATCCACGCGATCGCGGCGTAGGTGACCGGCATGATCACCACCTCCACGAGGCACTTGTACACGTAGCCCACGAGCACGTAGTTGAGGAACCCGGACCACGAGTCGATGCCGATGATGGGCGCGGCGATCGTGCAGAAGATGAGGGTGTCCACCAGTTCACCCACCATGGTGGAGGAGATCAGCCGCGCCCACAGGTGCTTCTCCTGGGTGCGCTGCTTGACCTTGACCATCACGTACGCGTTGAGCAGCTGGCCCACCAGGTAGCCCAGCAGGGACGCCGCGACGATCAGCGGCACAGGGCCCAGCACAGCCTCGAACGCCCCCTGGTTCTCGTAGAACGGGGCGGCGGGCAGGATGATCACGATCCAGAACACCACCGACGCGAACGCGCCGAAGACGAACGAGGTGAGGATCGCCTTGCGGGCCGCGCGGAAGCCGTAGACCTCGGAGACCACGTCCCCCAGCACGTAGGCCAGAGGGAAGAGGAAGAACCCGCCGTCCGTGATGACCGGGCCGAACTGCACACCCTTCGTGGCGCCAATGTTGGAGAGCACCAGGATGACGCAGTACGCGGCCAGGATCAGGTCGAAGTACGTGCGGGGACGGTGCGCGAAGGCGGGCGCCGCGGTGGAGGGCCGGGATGTGGCAGTGGCCGCAGCGGCGGGTGCGGGGTGCGTGGAGCCGCGGGGCGGGGTGGCGTGGGAAGACACGGGTGTCCTTGGGGTCGTCGCGTGCGATGAGGGGACGTCGCCTGCCACCCGACGTCGCGCACCAGTGTAGTGCGGCGTTCGAAACTCGCGGGGCCGGTGCCGGGCGGAGCACAATACTGTGCATGAGCGAAACCACACGCAACCAACCGCCCGTCGCCATGACCGTCGCGGGCTCCGAGGCCACCGGCGGCGCCGGGGCGCTCGCGGACATCAAGACCTTCACGTCCCTGGGGGTCTTCGGCTCGCTGGCGCTCACGTGCATCGTCGCGTTCGACCCCGAGAACGAGTGGGGCCACCGCGTGACCCCCGTGGACCAGCAGACCCTGGCGAACCAGCTGCAGACCATCACCGCGGCCTACGACCTGGACGCCGTGAAGATCGGCATGCTCGGCCACCCGGACACCATCCGCACCGTGGCCACCGCCATGAAGGAGCTCAAGCCCCGCCACCTGGTGCTGGACCCCGTGCTGATCTGCAAGGGCCAGGAGCCGGGTGCCGCGCTGGACACGGACCAGGCGCTGAAGGCGGAGGTGCTGCCGCTGGCCACGTTCGTGACCCCCAACCACTTCGAGTCCCTGTCCCTGTCCGGGATGGAGTCCATCGACTCGGTGGAGGACCTCAAGGAGGCCGCGAAGCGCATCCACGACTCCTCAGGTGCCGCCGTGCTCGCCAAGGGCGGCGTGCGGCTGGCCGGGGCGGAGGCCGTGGACGTGTTCTACGACGGATCCACGCTCGAGGTGCTCACCGAGCCCAAGGTGGGCGAGGTGCCGGTGTCCGGCGCGGGCTGCTCGCTCGCGGCGGCCGTGACGGCGGAGCTCGCCAAGGGCGCCACCCCGCTCGACGCCGCCCGCACCGCCAAGAGCTTCGTTACCGCGGGCATCCGGCACCGTCTGGCATCCCACCTGCCGTTCGACTCCCTGTGGCAGGGCGGATACGCCGCTGACGCGTAGCCGCACAGCGCCACCGAGGTTCCTGGGGGCCTTCGGGGAATGCCCTGTTCCGCAGGGCATTCCCCGTTTCCATAGGGTGGAATGGACATCGAACCCGCACGCGATGTCGGCAACCCGCACTTTGCTGACAGAACAAGGTAAGGTGTCATCATGCCCCGCATCACAGCCCCCAGCAACGCCGCCCAGCGAGAGCGCACCCAGCGCGCGATCCTGGATGCGTTCGGGGAGCTGCTGTACAGCAACGGGCTCACCGACCTCACCATGACCCGCGTCGCCAAGACCGCCGGAGTGGGCCGCACTGCGGTCTACAACTACTTCGCGGACATGGGCGAACTGCTCGTGGCCTACGCCCTGGACAAGACCGAGCGCTTCGTGGCGGACCTCAACCGCGAGCTCGCGGACACCGAGAACCCCGTGGACCAGCTGGGTGTCTACATCCAGCACCAGATCGAGGACCTCGGCCGCCGCCACCTGCCTCCCGGCCAGGCCATGCGCACGGTGCTCTCCCCCGAGGACTTCGCGAAGCTGGGCGCGCACGTGCAGAAGCTGCAGACCGTGCTCGCGGGCATCCTGCAGCGCGCCATGGACGAGGGCTACCTGCCCCACGGCGACACCGACGAGCTCTCCCAGCTGGTGCACGGCTCCCTGACCTCCACCGCGGACCGCACCACCTCCGTGGAGAGCACCCGCGCCCAGCAGCAGCGCACGCTGGCCACCGTCCGCTTCATCCAGCGCGGCCTGGGTGCCCAGTTCGACGCCCAGATGCGCCCCGTGCGCCTGCCCCAGCAGCCGCCGCAGCTCAGCGCGGTGTCCTGATCCCCGGGACCCCACGTAGGCCCAGCACCAGAACTCGCCGTTGCGTGTGGCCACGTGCAACGCGTCCCTGAACCGCGGCGCGGAGGGGCAGTTGCTCCGCGATCTCAGCACGCCGGGCAACGAGCAGGCGCAGAACATCGCGGAGGTCATCCAGATCAACGCGCCGGACGTGGTGCTGGTCCACGAGTTCGACCACGTGCCGGGCGGCAGGGCCGCCGAGGCATTCCGTGACCACCACCTGTCCGTGAGCCGGAACGGAGTGTTCTGGCCGAAGCTCGGCGAACCCGGTTCGGGGCTCACGAGCGACCCCGCCCTGGCCACCGACCACCACCTCGTCTGGGTGGACATGGATGTTCCCGGCAAGCGCTGACCTGCTCCCGCTGGTGCCCAGCTGCCGGGATCGGGGCTTCCGGCGGCCCGGTCACCGGGTTGGCCCGGCCACCGGGCCCGCATGCTCGCCGCTCCCGCCCGGTGACCGATCCGGCCGGTGGTGGGGCCCGCTCGTCGAGGTAGAGCTGGACGAACCGCTCCGCGTCGAAGTACGGGGTCCAGTCCTGGGTGGCGCCGTGGAACGCCTCCGTCACCTCGAACACCCGGGCTGGGGGCTGGGGGCTGGGTGACGCACCTCACGGGGAATTCACTGTCCCGTCACGACCTGGTCTTGTGCTGTCCTTACGCTCACTGGCAGCAGTGCTGAACCAAGAGAACCGGCCGATCCCCCTCGACCGTTCACCCCACTCAGACCCCCCTTTCACAGCCCCTGCCCAGGAGATCACCGTGCCCACACCCCACCCCTCCGCCCCCGCCGGCGCAGTGCGCCGAGGCGCGCTGGCCATCTCGCTCAGCGCCGCGCTGCTCACCACGGGACTCAGTGCCACCCCCGCCATCGCCGCGCCGAGCACCACGAGCATCGCCACCATCCAGGGCACCGGGCAGAGCACTCCCCTGGCGGGCCAGACCGTCACCACGGAACCCGCGGTGGTCACCGCGGTGTACCCGCCAGAACCCGGGTCCCTCGGCGGGTTCGTGATCCAGACGCCGGGATCCGGGGGCACGATCACTGGGACCACCGCCTCCACCGGGCTGTTCGTCCACACCGGGCAGGCTCCCGTGACCGTGCAGAGGGGCGATGCCGTGCAGGTCACCGGCACCGCCGGCGAGTACCAGGGCCTCACGCAGCTCTCGGGGAACGTGAGCGTCAAGAAGGTCGTCAAGAAGGTGGCACCGGTCAAGCCCGTCACCACCGACTGGGCCTCCACCGCCTCCTACCGGGAGAACCTGGAGTCCATGGTGTACCAGCCCCGGGAGAACTTCCGGGTGGCGGACACCTACGGAGTGGGCCGCTACGGGGAGCTCGGACTCTCGGCGGGCCCGGCGCTGCCCACCCAGCCCACCGACGTCGCCCTGCCCAGCAGCCCCGAGGCCGAGGCGCAGGCCGCGCGCAACGAGGCCATCTCGGTGACCCTGGACGACGGCACCAACCGTGGCTTCGCCGCGAGCCCCCAGCAGGAGGCGCGCACCGTCCCATACCTGGATCCGCAGAACCCCGTGGAGGTGGGCGACCGCGCCAAGATCACCGCACCCGTGATCGTGGATTACCGGCACGACTCCTGGCGGTTCCAGCCCACCTCCGAGATCACCCGTGGTGCGGAGCCGGCGCGCTTCACCACCTCCGCAGACAAGACCCCTCGCGTGGGCGGCCAGGTGTCCGTGGCCTCCTTCAACGTGCTGAACTACTTCACCACCACGGGCCAGCAGAAGAAGTGCAAGGGTGGCAACTTCTCCACCGACGGCACCTACAACGTGGCCCAGGGGTGTGACGTCCGGGGTGCCTACGACGCGGCGGACCTGCAGCGCCAGCAGGCCAAGACCGTGGCGGCCATCAACCAGCTGAACGCCTCAGTGGTGGGTCTCATGGAGATCGAGAACTCCGCAAAGCTGGGGGAGGAGCCGGACGAGGCGCTGGCCACCCTGGTGAGCGCACTCAACGGCGCGGCCGGCTACGAGAAGTGGGCCATCGCCCCCGTGGACGCCTCCCAGTTGCAGCCGGTGGCGGACCAGGACGTCATCATCAACGCGATCATCTACCAGCCTGCCGAGGCGAGCCTGATGGGTGAGGCCCAGGCACTCGGGGCTAAAGCGGGCGCCGGCGGGGCCTTCGAGAACGCCCGGACCCCACTGGCTGCCTCTTTCACCGCCACGCGGGGCAAGGGCCGCGGCACCAACGCCCCGATCACCGTGGTGATCAACCACTTCAAGTCCAAGGGCTCGGGGCCCAAGAACGGCCCCAACGCGGACGCCGGGGACGGGCAGGGCGCCTGGAACGCGGCCCGGGTGGCCCAGGCCGAGGCGCTGGTGGACTGGATCCCGGAGCTCGCGGACCGCGCCGGCTCCGCGGACGTGGCCCTGCTGGGCGACTTCAACTCCTACACGCAGGAGGACCCCATGCAGGTCTTCTACTCGGCCGGCTTCGCGTCTGCTCCCGCTGCGGACGAACACACCTACGTGCACGGCGGGCAGGTGGGATCCCTGGACCACCTTCTGGTGTCACGGAGCCTGCAGCAGCGCACCATGGGTGCGGACGTGTGGAACATCAACTCCGGGCAGTCACCCCTGCTGCAGTACGCCCAGTACCGCACCACCGCGCTGGACTACTACCGCCCGGACGCCGCGGCGTCCTCCGACCACGACCCGGCCATTGCCGGATTCCGGGCGGGCCGGTAGCAGCTCGCCGCACACGGAGTGCCCCTGTGGCCGCCACCGGGCGGTCGCAGGGGCACCGTCGTGACCATCCGTCCGGGAGGGGCGGGCCACCGGGCAGGTCAATGAGAAGCCATGTGTAATTTTCGCGCGCAAACCCCCTGGGTGGGGCAGGCGCGGCTAGGATCCTGCTGTTCTCATCTCCTGGGCGCGGGAACGGATCGGCCGGGCTGTCGATCAGCGAGCACTGCAGAATCCCCAGCGCGCCCCCTCCCACAAAGGACCCACCATGGTCACTGCCGCACCGCTGCGCCGCTCCCTCGCCACCGCCTTCGTGGCCCTCTCCCTGACCGCCGGCCTCTCCCTGGCCGACGCCGCCCCGGCCGAGGCCGCGGCCGCGGCCGCCAAGCCGTGTGCCGCGAGCATGTCCGTGACGCAGCCGAAGCAGAACACCACCACCACCGTGAACGTCTCCAAGGTGGGCGCCAAGGCGAAGGTCACCACGCGCGCCCGCTACAAGACCACCACCACCGTCAAGAACGCCACGGCGTCCACCAGGGGAACGGCAGCGGTTCCGTACGCCATTGCCAGGGCCACCCCGGGGGTCAAGGTGGTCGTGGACGTCACCGCCGTGTCCGGCAAGACCACGTGGAAGTGCTCCACGTCTTTTACCCCGCGCCGCAAGTAGCGGGTACTCGCACCCTCCGGACTGCCCCGTGCTCGGGGCAATCCGGAGGTGGGCACGAGGGCACCGCGGGTCTCACGAGCGACCCTGCGGTGCCCTCGTCATGGGCGACTCAGGAACGGAACACGCCCCGTATGCGGTACCCCGCGTCCTCGACCGTGGCCCGGAGCGCAGGACCCGCGCCCCGGAGCCTGGAGCGCACGGCAATCCGGTCCCGCAGGGACGGCGGGAGGGGCGCCTCCCGTCGCGCGGCGGGCCCGTCCTCCGAGGCGCGGATGGTGGATCCGCCCGACCACCGGACGAGGCTGGGGCGGACGAGCGCGACGTCCACCCCGCCCTCGTCACGGAGGTCCGGCCACACATTCGCGACGCGCTGCAGCTTCCCCTCCGGCAGCGCCCGCACGTAGTCGTCGAACTTCCTCGCGCCGCCGCGGGTCATCAGGTACAGCCCCGAGCAGTCCCCCTGTCCGGCGAAACGCCCGATCCGGTGACGCCGCTCGGGGCCCGAGACGGTGCGCGAGAGGAGGGAGAGCTGGGAGATGGAGGTGAGGAACCGCCTGCGGTGCAGCGCGGGGTCCAGGCTCAACCCGTCCGTCAGGACCACCACGTCGTGCGGCAGCGGACCCTCGGTGACGGCACGCAGGGCACAGGGGAGGTCGGCGGTGAACCGGGCGTCGTCCTCCGCCACCAGGAGCAGGTCCGCATCGTCCCCGGTCTCCGCCGCGAACGCGCGGATCACCCGGGCATGACTGATGGCGCAGCCGATCTCGGCAGGGGCCGGGGGACGCAGGTAGTTTCCCGCGAACCGTTCCGCGTCGAAGTACGGAGTCCAGTCCTGGGTGGCGCCGTGGAAGGCGTCGAACACCTCGAAGATCTCCCCCAGCGGCTGGGCGAAGAAACCGGGCCTGCGGTCGCTGTCGGCAAGACTGACGACCACCGCGCGCGAGAGGGAGAAGGGGAGCCCGACCATGGAGGCAGACTACGCAGGCCGCCTCACGTGATCCGCGCGTCACGCGGCGGGGCACCAGGGCAACGACGAAGCCCCCGACCCGCCAGGTGGCGGATCAGGGGCTTCGCGGTGCTGCGGAGGATGGGGGATTTGAACCCCCGAGGGCGTTAACCCAACACGCGTTCCAGGCGTGCGCCATAGGCCGCTAGGCGAATCCTCCAGGCAAACACGCGTTCCGCTCTCGCGGGGCACGTGCGGCAATCAGCATAGCGGAACTCCCGTCCAGCGCGCGAATCCTCACCCGGGCGGAGGGTGCGGCCACCGGTGGCGGCCGGTTCGAACTCCGCGCGCGCTTGGGCTAAAGTAGTGATCAGCCCCTCGTGTGGCGCCATCTCGTAAAACTCCCCCAGGGCCGGAAGGCAGCAAGGGTATATGGGCTCTGGCGGGTGCACGGGGGGTCTTCACGTTCCTGGCTCCCCATGCTCGCGGGCCCGCTGAGGGCGTCTGAGACCCCCGCTAGAGTCTTCTGTGTGACTACCGCCCTGTACCGCCGCTACCGCCCGGAGACCTTCGAGGACGTCATCGGTCAGGAGCACGTGACCGAGCCCCTGATGACCGCGCTGCGCAAGAACAGGGTCAACCACGCCTACCTCTTCTCGGGCCCCCGCGGCTGCGGCAAAACCACGTCCGCGCGCATCCTGGCCCGTTGCCTCAACTGCGCCGAGGGGCCCACCGCCACGCCGTGCGGGCGCTGCGAGTCCTGCCGGGACCTCGCCCGGGACGGCGCCGGCTCCCTGGACGTCATCGAGATGGACGCCGCCTCCCACGGCGGCGTGGACCACGCGCGTGACCTGCGCGAACGCGCCACCTTCGCGCCCGTGCGGGACCGCTACAAGATCTTCATCATCGACGAGGCCCACATGGTCACGCGCGAGGGCTTCAACGCCCTGCTGAAGATCGTGGAGGAACCTCCGGAGCACGTGAAGTTCATCTTCGCCACCACCGAGCCCTCCAAGGTGCTCACCACCATCCGCTCACGCACACACCACTACCCCTTCCGGCTGGTGCCGCCCGAGCCGCTCATGCGCTACCTGGAGCAGCTGTGCCAGGAGGAGGGCGTCAGCACCGAGCCGGGTGTGCTCTCCCTGGTGGTCCGCGCCGGCGGCGGGTCCGTGCGCGACTCGCTCTCGGTGCTGGACCAGCTCATGGCGGGCTCGGACGAGCGCGGGATCAGCTACGACCTCGCCGTCGCCCTGCTCGGCTACACCCACGCCGCGCTGCTCGACGACGTCGTGGATGCCTTCGCCGCCGGGGACGCCGCCACCGTGTTCTCCTCCGTGGACCGCGTGGTCCAGACCGGTCAGGACCCGCGCCGTTTCGTGGAGGACCTCCTCGAGCGCTTCCGGGACCTCGTGGTGGTCAACGCGGTCCCGGACTCCGCGGCCAACATCCTGCACGGGATGCCCACGGACCAGATCAACCGGCTGCGCAACCAGGCCACCCAGCTGGGCGCCGCGGAGCTCTCCCGCTCCGCGGACATCACCAACGAGGCGCTCAACGAGATGACGGGAGCCACCTCCCCGCAGCTGCACCTGGAGCTGCTGTGCGCCCGCATCCTGCTGCCCTCCGCGGATGACACCACCCGCGGCATCACCTCCCGCGTGGACCGCCTGGAACGCCGGCTGAGCATTCCCCGGGGCGCGGGCATCCGGCCCGGTGGGCCCTCCATTCCTCCGGCGCCCGGCGCGGCGGACGGGGTCGACCCGGCCGCGCCCCACGCACCCGGTGCGGACGCCATGGCGCCCGTGGCGCCCGACTCCCCTTCGTCCGACGCCTCCGCGGCACCCGCACGGGAGGCCGCGGACCCTGCCCCGTCCGGACCCGTCCGGCAGGACGGCTCGCAGCCGGGCCGTTCCGCCATGACCACCCCGGACATCGCCGAGCCGTCCATCCCGGAGGACGAGGCCGAGGACCCCCGCGGCAGCGACCACCCCGCCGCGGGTGACCCCGTTCCGCGGGGTGAGCGCGGACCCCAGGGCAACCACCCGCCCGCGGACGGCACCACCACCGAGCACGACGCCGCGGGGCAGGAGCGCTCTCCGGCCACCGGTGCGCCCGCCGGCCCGTCGGGGTCGCCGGCCTCTACGATGCCCTCCCGGCCCGACGACGCCCAGGACACCTCCGGGGCGCAGTCACGTTCCGGCGTCCAGCGCTTGGACGACACGCGCGATGGAGCGAGCGGGCACGGACCGGACGGCCGGGAGTCCGCGCCGCGCTCCGACGGACAGGGTTCTCGTGGGCGCGATTACGACGCCCGGGGTTCGGACGCCCCGTCCCACGCCACCACTCCCGGAGAGGACCGCGCCGCCACCCCCGGCGAGGAGACCGGGGCATCCTCCGGCGCCCGCGGCGAACCGGACACCGCACCGTCGGACGACCGGGACCCCGCCGCGCCGTCGCCCTCCACTGGAAGCGCTGGAGAGGGCGCGGGAGACGGTGTGAACGACGGTGCCGCGGCGGGTACCGCCGCGGCGAGCGACGTCACCAGCGGCGAGCTGGAGCTGCTGCGCTCCTCGTGGCCGGAGATCGTCTCCGCCCTCGCGGAGATCCGCCGCGTGGCGTGGGCCATCACGGTGCGCGGCACGCCCATCTCCTACGAGAACTCCACGCTGCGCATTGCCTTCGAGGGTGACGGGGACATCATGAACTTCCCCCGCTTCGAGGGGGACGTCCGCACCGCCATCCAGAACGTGGTGGGGCTGGACTGCGCGGTGGAGGCCGTGCGCCCGGGGGACACGCGAGGACAGCACGGCGGCCCCGCCGGAGGCCCGCCCCCGGGCTCGAGCGGAGACCCGCGCGGCGGCGGTTCCGGTGGGCGCGGCCCGGCCCCCAGGAGCACCGGTGGCCCGGGCTCATCCCAGGAGCAGCCGGACTACTTCCGGGAGCCGGAGGGCTTCGGCGTCAACCGACGGCGCAGCAACCCCTCGGGTGGCCAGGACAGCGCGTCCCCCGCGTCGAGGGACGCGTCGCCCGCCCCCGCGCGGGATGCCTCCTCGGGGCCCTCGCGGAGCGACCGGGGGCAGGATCGGCGGGCGGGCCGGTCGGGGGAGCGCGGCCGCTCCGCATCGCAGGAAATTCACCGAGAGCCGTCCGGCGACGACGACGAACCCGTCACCTCGTGGTCCGTGGCGCCCATTCCCCAGCCGGGGGTCGGCACCCGAACGGGTGGTGACCGGTCCGGCACCGGGGAGCACTCTGCGGAAGAGAGCGGCACCTCCACGGGCGCGCGGGCCAGTGCCTCGGAATCCGCTGCCGCGCCGTCCGGGGAGGCCGCCGGAACCGACAGCACCACTGCACCACGCTCCGGTACGGGGCCCGGCTCGGGATCCAGCACGGGGCACGGGCCGGAGTCCGACACCGCGCTCGAGTCGGGGCAGGCCACCGCGCCCGGCTCCGCCCAGGGTCCCGAGTCCCCGAGTCAGGCGCCCACGGAGCACCAGGCACCGCAGGACGCAGTGCAGGGCGGGCCGTCCGAGCGCCCCGACGCATCTCCCCCGGCACCCGGTGAGAACACCCCCGCGGACGGCAGCCGTCCGCACTCCGGTGGAGCCCAGAACCCGGGCGGCGGGACCCCGGGCAGTGGGGCCCCAAGCAGCGGGATCCAGGGCCGGGGGGGCCAACACCGTGGGGAGCAGAGCACCGAGAACCAGAGCACCGGGGACCAGAACCACCGGGACCAGGGCATGGGCGGCGTCACCCCGGGTGGTGCGGGCGCCCGACCGGACCGGGGCCCCGAGTACTGGAGCCCTGAGGAGCCGCCCCCTCCCCCGGAGGACGAGCCCCCGGCGGACATGTACGACGAACCGGGGCCCGCGGCGTCGTCGTACCCGCGGCGTGGACGCCGCCCCGAGGGTCGGGGCGACGGCTCGGGGCCCGTGCGGGACGGGGACCGCCCGGATCCGCACCGCACCCCCGGGGGCGGGGGCGGCGCCGGGGAGCGCACCGCGTCCGGCCGGGAGTCCGCGAGCCCCTCGGCACACGGCGGGGCCACCCCCTCGCCCGCCGGAGGACAGCGGCGCGGCTGGCGGGAGCGCCACGCCGCTGCCATTGCCGCGGCCACCAGCGGTTCCCCGGGCATCGCCCCGCCGAGCACCCGCAGCCCGGGCGTGGACGAGGAGAACTTCGTTCCCGGAGCCGACGACGAGTCCCTCGAGGACTCCGCCCTGTACGGGAAGGCCGCCATCGAGCGCATCCTGGGTGGCATGCTGATCGACGAACGGTCGCACGACACCGGCCGGTGACCTCGCACGGGTGCCGCTCACCGCGGCCGCCCTGCGGCGCACCGCCCGATCACGACCACCACCACGAAGGAGCACGGTGTACGAAGGACCGGTTCAAGACCTCATCGACGAGCTGGGGCGGTTGCCCGGTGTGGGCCCCAAGTCCGCGCAGCGCATCGCGTTCCACCTGCTGGACGCGGACAAGGACGAGGTCCAGCAGCTCGTGGACGCCATCTCCACCGTGAAGACCTCCGTGTCCTTCTGCGTGATCTGCGGCAACGTGACCGAGCAGGAGGAGTGCGCCATCTGCCGGGACGCCCGCCGGGACCGCAGCGTGATCTGCGTGGTGGAGGAGTCCAAGGACGTCATGGCCATCGAACGCACCCGCAGCTACCGCGGGCTCTACCACGTGCTGGGCGGTGCCATCTCGCCGCTGCAGGGAGTGGGCCCGGACCAGCTGCGCATTCGTGAGCTGATGACCCGCCTGTCGGACGAGACGGTGCAGGAGATCGTACTGGCCACGGACCCCAACCTCGAGGGCGAGGCCACCGCCACGTACCTGTCCCGGCTGCTGAAGACCCTCGGCATCCGGGTCACGCGGCTGGCCTCGGGGCTGCCGGTGGGCGGTGACCTGGAGTACGCGGACGAGGTCACGCTGGGCCGCGCGTTCGAGGGCCGCACGGTGGTCTCCGAGGCCACATAGCGCACCGGGCCGACCCGCCGGGCAGTGCGCCCCCGGGCCCGCCACCGCCCCGTGATCCCGTGACCGGCGGCTCCCCCGAACCAGTAGCATGGGGCACTGAACCCCCGAGACCGTCCGCCCGCCCAGTGCGGGCCACCGCCCGCGAGAGGAACGCATGAGTCTCATTGTCCAGAAGTTCGGCGGCTCGTCGGTCGCCGATGCCGATGGTGTCCGCAGGGTCGCCCGCCGTGTGGCCGAGACCCGCAACGCCGGCAACCAGGTGGTCGTGGTGGTCTCCGCCATGGGCGACACCACCGACGACCTCCTGGACCTCGCGAACGAGGTGGCCCGCAAGCCCCCGGCCCGCGAACTGGACATGCTGCTGACCTCCGGCGAGCGGATCTCCATGGCGCTGCTGGCCATGGCCATCTCGGACCTCGGCGTCCCGGCGCAGTCCTTCACGGGCTCCCAGGCGGGGATGATCACGGACGGCGCCCACGGGGCGGCCAAGCTCGTGGAGGTCAGCCCGCTGCGGGTCCGGGAGGCCCTGGACAACGACAACGTGGCCATCATCGCCGGCTTCCAGGGCATGAACCGCTCGTCCAAGGACATCACCACGCTGGGTCGCGGCGGTTCGGACACCACCGCCGTGGCCCTGGCCGCGGCCCTGGACGCGGACGTGTGCGAGATCTACTCGGACGTGGACGGCGTGTACTCCGCGGACCCGCGCATCGTGCCCTCGGCCCGGAAGCTGGACCGGGTCTCCTCGGAGGAGATGCTGGAGCTGGCCGCGAACGGCGCCAAGATCCTGCACCTGCGCTGCGTGGAGTACGCCCGCCGCTTCAACGTCCCGCTGCACGTCCGCTCGTCCTTCACCCACAACGAGGGCACCTGGGTGATCCCCAGCCCCGACGAGATCCTCACGCCCCAGAAGGAGATCCCCTTGGAACAGCCGCTGATCGCCGGTATCGCTCATGATCGCAGCCAGGCCAAGATCACGATCGTGGGCGCACCGGACCACCCGGGCATCGCGTCCCGGATCTTCCGCCTGCTCGCGGACTCCGAGGTGTACGTGGACATGATCGTGCAGAACGTCTCCACGGGCGAGCACCCCCTCACGGACGTGTCCTTCACGCTGGACGAGTCCCAGGGCGCCCTGGCCATGAACCTGCTGCGCGCCGCCGAGGAGAAGATCGGCTACACCCGCCTGGACTACAACAGCGAGGTGGGCAAGCTGTCACTGGTGGGCGCGGGCATGAAGACGAACACGGGCGTGGCCTTCCAGTTCTTCCAGGCGCTGGCGGACGCGAACATCAACGTGGACATGATCTCCACCTCCGAGGTCCGCATCTCCATCGTCACCTCGGTGGACAAGCTCGACGAGGCGGTGCGCGCCGTCCACACCGCCTTCGGCCTGGACTCCAGCGAAGAGGCCACCGTCTACGGGGGCACGGGGCGCTGACCCCGGCGCACCCCATGACCCGCGACACCGCACCCCTGGGCGTCGGGAACGACGACGCCGCGGCGCCCGGTCCCTGTGCCGCGGCGGGTTCCGCACACGCCCCCGCAGCCGCGCCGGGCCCGGCGGACGGGGCCCCGTCCGCTGCGGCACGCAACCCCGTGGCCTCCCCCGACCACCGGGACGCCGCCCCAGCCCAGGGCACCGTCCCGCCCCAGGACCCGGCCGACGACCCGCTGGCGCTGTCCAACCAGTTGTGCTTCTCCCTGTCCGTGGCCTCGCGCATGGTGGTGCACAGCTACCGCCCGGTCCTGGAGCCGCTGGGGCTGACCCATCCGCAGTACCTGGTGATGCTGGCCCTGTGGGACCGCCACCCGCGCACGGTCAAGGACCTCGGCGAGGACCTCATGCAGGACTCGGCCACTCTCTCCCCGCTGCTCAAGCGCCTGGAGGCCCGGGGGCTCATCACCCGGGAGCGGGACCCGGGCAACGAGCGCGCCCTGGCCGTGACCGTCACACCCGAGGGGGCGGCGCTGAGGGAGCGGGCCGTGCAGGTCCCGGAGGAGATGATGCAGCGGCTGCGGGTCACCGCGGAGCAGGTGCAGCGGCTCAACGAGGAGATGCACCTGTTGATCGTCACCTCGAAGGAGAACGCGCAGGACGGCACCCGTGCCTGAGGTCCTCACCCGTGAGGAGTGGACCCGCAGGGAACGGGCCCACCGGCACCGGGTCTCCCGCTGGACCGAACCGTTCCTGGACCGCCGTTCCCGCGGGGAGAAGCACCCCGTGGAGGACTTCCTCTTCACCTACTACACGCTCTCCCCCGCGCAGTTCACCCGCTGGCACCCGGGCCCCGGGGTCGTCCTGCTGGACGCCCCCGAGCGTGCTGACTGGAAGTTCTACCGCCCCGCGACCGCCGCAGAGCCCACGGCGCCGGGCGCGCGGGAGGGCGCGAGCGGCGTCGTCGTGGATGCGCGCGCGTTCCTGGCCAAGCGGGAGACGGCCGTGAGGTTCACGCGCGAGATCCTGGCGAACACCGCGGCGAAGCCCGGCACGTTCGACTGCTTCGGGCTGCACGAGTGGGCCATGGCGTACCGCGCGGAGGAGAACGGCGTGCGCCACGAGAACGCGGCGCTGCGCCTGGGCGCGAGCGGCACGGACGCCGTGGTGCAGAGCCACCGGATCCGCTGCTCGCACTTCGACGCGTACCGCTTCTTCCAGCCGCAGGCCGTGGAGCGCAACGAGCTGCGGCCCACGCGCGTGACCCAGCGCACCATGGAGCAGCCCGGGTGCCTGCACGCGAGCATGGACCTCTACAAGTGGGCGTACAAGCTGCTGCCCGCGGTGGACTCGGAGCTGCTCGCGGACTGCTTCGAGCTCGCGTGGGACGTGCGCGTCACGGACATGGAGGCCTCCCCGTACGACCTCGCGGACCGGGGCTACGAGCCCGTGCGGATCGAGACGCCCGAGGGCAAGGCCGAGTACGTGCGGCGCCAGCGCGCGTTCGCCGCGCGCGGCACGCAGCTGCGGCAGCGTCTGGTCGCCGCCACGGACCGCATCCTGGAGGCCGCCGCGTGAGCTGGCAGCAGGTTCCCGGCGCCGCCGCGGTGGCCCGCGCGCTCGCGGCACCGTCCAGCGCGGCCCCGGTGTGGGTCGGGGACACCGCCCTGGTGCTCACCCGGGACGCCGCCGGGACCGTGCGGGCCCTGCGCAATGCGTGCCCGCACCAGGGCGCCACGGTGTGCCGGGCCGCGGAGCACGGGGCGGATGTGCTGGAGTGTCCCAACCACTACTGGGTCTTCGACCTCGCGGGGACGTTCCAGGGCTCGCGACTGGCCCTGGACCTGGGACGCACCGCACCGCCCGACCCCGCCAAGAACCTGCCGGAGCTCCCGTGCCGGGAGGTGGCCGGACTTCTCGAGGTGGACGTGTGAGTCCCGGCCAGGCTCAGTCCCGCGCCACGTAGCGGTGCTCCGGGCGGCCCCGGCTGCCGTAGCGCAGCTCGAGCTGCACCGCGCCCCGCTGCACCATCTGGGAGAGGTAGCGCTGGGCGGTGGCCCGGGAGATCCCCACCGCGCGGGCCACGTCCATCACGGTGACCTCGCCGCCGTCCGCAACGGCATCCGCCACCGCGGACTCGGTGGCCGAGGCCGCGGTGCCCGCCGGGGCGTCGTCGGAACCCGTCATGGCACGACGGGCGCGGTCGATCGCGGACTGGCTCAGGGGCCCGGGGGCGTCCAGCTGGCGCCGGTAGCGCGCGTAGGCCCGCAGCTTGGCCTTGAGCACCTCGGGCTCGAAGGGCTTGAGCAGGTACGCGAGCGCCCCGCGCCGGGACGCCGCCGCCACGGTCGCGCGCTCCGAAGCGGCCGAGAGCACGAAAGCATCCACGTCCACGGCGCGCAGCACGTCCAGCCCGGAGCCCTGGGGGAAGTAGACGTCCACGAGCATGAGGTCCGGGCGGTGCTCCTCGACGGCGGCCGCCACCGCGCGCAGGTCGTGCACCGGGGGCAGCGCCTCGAAGCCGGGCACGGCGTTCACGTAGCCCACGTGGAGGGCAGCCACGTGGAAGTCGTCGTCGATGATCAGGACTCTGAGGTCGCTCACGGGCTCTCCTCCGGGAAGTGGGGTGCGGTGTCAGCGGTGATGAGGACCCCGGGCAGGCGTGCCGCGAAGACCGCCCCGAGCCCGTCCTCCGCGCCGCCGGGGTCCGCGAGCCACACGTCCCCGCCCATGGTGCGGGCGAGCCTGCGGGACAGGCTGAGCCCCACGCCGTGGCCGTGCACCCCGGACTCGGCGCCCGCGCGGGTGCTCACGCCGGAGGCGAAGATGTCCAGGCCGGGGGCCACCCCGGCGCCGGAGTCCGCCACGGCGAGGTGCAGCGTGGAGCCCTCGCTGAGCAGGTCCACCTCCACCCACCGCTCGTCCTGCCGGGCGGGGGCGGAGTCGATGACCGCGGCCACCGCGTTGTCCACGAGGTTGCCGAGGATCGCGGTGACGTCCTGCGCCTCCACGAGCTGGCCCTCCAGCGCCGTCTCCAGACCCACCCGCAGCTGCACGCCGCGCTCGTGGGCCTGCACGCCCTTGGCGCCGATGAACGCGCGCAGGAACGGCTCCTCGACCGCGGTGACGTTCTCCACCGGGTCCCGCACGGGCCCCGAGGCCATGATCTCCGCGACGTACTGCCGGGCGCGCTCGTGCTCTCCGTTGCCCAGCAGCCCGGAGAAGGTGTGCAGCCGGTTGGCGAACTCGTGGCGCTGGGCGCGCAGGGCATCGGTGATGGCCTGCATGGCGCTGAGCCGGCTGCGCAGGTCCTCCAGGGCCGTGAGGTCCCGCAGCATGACCACCTGCCCCAGGTCCACGCCGTCCCGGTGCACGCTCTGCACCTGCGCGCGGATCGTGCGGTGGGAGGTGTCCAGGCGCACCACGGACTCCTCCGGGGCGCCCCCGCTGCGCTGGCGGGTGATCGCGTCCGTCAGGGCGGGGTCGAAGCCCACCTCGGTGTACGGGCGGCCGACGACGTCCGCGGCCTCGGTGCGCCGCGGCAGCTCGAGCAGCACGCGGGCGGCCTTGTTGCGGATGCTGATCCGCCCGTCCGGGCCGATGCCGATCACCCCGTCCTCCACGCCGTAGAGCACGGCCTCCTGGTCCCGCACCAGCTGCGCCATCTCCTCGGGCTCCAGCCCCAGGGTGGTGCGGCGCAGCCACCGGACCAGCAGGGCCGCGGCCCCCGCGGCGAGCGCCATGGCCAGTGCCGCGATGATGAGGATGGACACGACCGCCTGCTGCAGCTGCCCGGTGACGGTGGCCACGGGCACGCCCACGCTGACCTCGCCGACCACGCGCTCGCCCTGGCGCACGGGGACCTTCGCCCGCACGGACTCCCCCAGGGTCCCGGCGTCGCGGGACACGGACTCGCGCCCGCCGAGGGCGTCCGGGGCAGTGCTGACCGGCTGCCCGAGGGAGCCGGGGTTGGGGTGGGACATCCTGATGCCCTGGTCGTTGGTGACCACCACGAACAGTGCACCGGTACCCTGGCGCACAGCCTCCCCGCGCTGCTGCACCGACCCCTTCACGAGGGTCCCGGCGTCCAGGTGCTGGGCGCCGGACTCGCGCGCCACCGCGCTCACGAGCACCGGGTCCGCGGCGAGGGTGCGTCCGATGCCCAGGGCCTCCTGCTCCGACTGGTCGTACACGCGCTCGACCGTGAGCACGAGCACCGCCGCGAGGCACAGCACCACGATCCCGGCCACGATGCCGAGCAGCACCACCATCATGCGGGTGGTGAACGTCCCCGCAGGGGTGCGCGCCGTGCTCATGCGCTCATCCTAGGGTGCGCCACACCACTGAGCAGAATGAGCACAAACGTGTCAATGAGCACAACCCCCGGCAATGAGCACAACGGGGACGTGACCGGGCTCTCACTCGTACGGTGTGATCAGCCGCACGTTCGCCGTGCACCCATCCCACCCACAGACCCCAGGAGAGACTCATGCTGGTCGTACTCGGGTTCCTGATGATCGCCACGTTCATGGGCCTCATCATGACCAAGCGGCTCACACCGCTGCTCGCCCTCATCATCGTGCCCACCGTGTTCGGCCTCTTCGCGGGCGCCGGGCTGGGCATCGGGGACATGGTCATGGACTCCGTCAAGGACATGTCCTCCACCGCCGCGCTGCTGATGTTCGCGATCATCTACTTCGGCCTGATGATCGACGTGGGCCTGTTCGACAAGCTCGTGAACCTCATCGTGCGCGCCACCGGCCACGATCCCGCCAAGGTGGTGGTGGGCACCATGATCCTCACCGCCCTGGTCTCCCTGGACGGGGACGGCTCCACCACGTACATCGTGGTCACCGCGGCCATGCTGCCCGTGTACCAGCGCCTGGGCCTGAGCCCCGTGGTGCTCACGTGCATCGCCGGTCTGACCAACGGTGCCCTGAACATCGTCCCGTGGGGCGGACCCACCGCCCGCGCCGCCGCCGCGCTGCACGTGGAGGCCACGGACATCTTCCTGCCCATGCTGCCCTCCCTGGCCGCGGGCCTGGTGGTCATCTTCGTCTTCGCCGTGCTGCTGGGCCGCTCCGAACGACGCCGCCTGGCCACTGCCGATCCCGCCCGCTGGGGCCGCGGCGCGGCCGTGGGCGCCGGTGCCCCCGGCACGGGCACGTCCCGCTCGAACACCCCGCTGCTGACCGGCGAGGGCCTCACCGACACCGCCCTGGACCCCAACCGCGAGTCCCTGCGCCCCCGCCTGTTCTGGTTCAACCTGGCCATGACCGTGGCCGTGATGGTGCTGCTCGTGGCGGACGTGGCGCCCCTGCCGTACCTGTTCATGGTGGCCAGCGCGATCGCCCTGGTGGTGAACTTCCCCAAGATGTCGGACCAGGGCAAGATGCTCGCGTCCCACTCCTCCTCCGTGATCGCGGTGGTGTCCATGGTGATGGCCGCGGCCGTGCTCACCGGCATCCTCTCCGGCACGGGCATGGTGGAGGCCATGTCCAAGTGGCTCGTGGAGGTCATCCCCTCCTCGATGGGCCCGTACATGGCGGTGCTGACCGGGCTGATCAGCATCCCGGCCACGTTCTTCATGAGCAACGACGCCTTCTACTTCGGCATCCTGCCGGTGCTCACCGAGACCGGCGCGCACTACGGGATCCCCGCGGTGGACATGGCCCGCGCGTCCATCACGGGCCAGCCGGTGCACATGCAGTCCCCGCTGGTGCCGGCCATCCTGCTGCTCGTGTCCCTCGCCGGGGTGCAGCTGGGCGACCACCACAAGAAGGTGCTGTGGCGCGCCCTGGTGGTCTCGCTCGTCATGCTGGTCGTGGCCGTGGTGGTGGGTGCGGTGACCATCGGCTGAGCGCGCCTCCCCCACCGCTTCGAGCGGGTCCACCTCCGGGTGGGCCCGCTCGTCCCGTGCGTACAGTGGCCCCATGAACCCTGCGGCCCGCCGTCCGTCACACCGCCCACCCCGCACGTCACCGGGTGACGACGCCGCGGAGCCCCGGCTCGCACCGTGCCGGCCCCGCGCGGTGGAGGTCTTCTCCGGGGACGTCCGCGCGGAGGACGCGCTGGAGGGCCTCACGGTCGACGACGCCGCATGGGCCGGTCTGGACCTGCACGGCCTCACGCTGCTGGACTGCGACGTGCGCGGCGCGGACCTGGACGGCACGGTGCTGCAGGGCGCACGGCTGCGCGACACCGCGGTGCAGGTCGCCCATGCCCCCACCCTGGACGCCCCGGACTCCTCCTGGTCCACGGTCACGCTGCACGACAGCCGTGCGGGCGCGGCCGTGCTGCACGGCAGCACCTGGTCCTCCGTGCTGGTGGTCGGGTGCCGGATCGACTTCCTCAACCTGCGCGACGCCTCCCTCCAGGACGTCGTCTTCGAACGGTGCACGTTCCGGGACGTGGACCTGGTCAGCGCCCGGGCGCAGCGTGTGGCCTTCCGCGAGTGCAGCGCGCAGTCCCTCGACGTCCGATCGGCGCAGCTGCAGGCAGTGGACCTGCGCGGCCTGGAGTTCCACCAGCTGGACGGCCTGGAGTCCCTGCGGGGGAGCGTCGTCCACGAGGCCCAGCTGCAGGTTCTCGCTCCCCTGCTCGCACGGCACCTGGGGATCACGGTCCGCTGATGCCGGGGCGGGGCGCGGGCACCCACTAGAGTGGGGTGCGCAAGCTCGCGGAGCGTCGTCGTCGCCCGGGGATCCGCCCCGGATGCGCCCGGCGTGAGACGGCACCGGCTCCGCGCGGCGCACACCCCACCGCAGCAAGGAGCGTTCCATGGCCCGAATCGTCGTCGACGTCATGCCCAAGCCGGAGATCCTCGACCCGCAGGGCAAGGCGATTGCCAACGAGCTGCCCCGGATCGGGCTCAGCGGCTTCACCGAGGTCCGCCAGGGCCGCCGCTTCGAGCTCACCGTGGACGGCGAGGCCACGGAGCAGGTGCTCGCGCAGGCCCGCGAGGCTGCGGAGAAGCTGCTCTCCAACCCGGTGATCGAGGACGTGGTCAACGTCAGCGCACTGCCCGAGGAGCACTGAGCGTGGCCCAGGACCTGAGCCCCGAGCAGACGCCCCTGGTGGCGGACCTCTCCCAGCCCGCCCCGGACTCCCGCCTCGCGGACGTGCGCGTAGGCGTGGTGACCTTCCCCGGCACCCTGGACGACCGCGACGCCGCCCGCGCCGTGGAGATCGCCGGCGGCACCGCCGTGCCACTGTGGTACGCGGACGAGGACCTGCAGGGCGTGGACGCCGTGGTCCTGCCCGGCGGCTTCTCCTACGGCGACTACCTCCGGGCGGGTGCGATCGCACGCTTCGCCCCGCTCATGGACCGGATCGTGGACGCCGCGAGCGCGGACGGCGCCATGCCCGTGCTCGGGATCTGCAACGGCTTCCAGGTGCTCACCGAGGCGCACCTGCTGCCCGGGTCCATGATCAAGAACGAGCAGCTGAAGTTCATCTGCCGGGACCAGCGCCTGCGCGTGGAGACCACGGACACCGCCTGGACCGGGCGCTTCACCCCGGGCCAGGAGATCGTGGTGCCGCTGAAGAACCAGGACGGGCAGTACGTGGCGGACCAGCGCACCCTGGACGAGCTCGAGGCCGAGCACCGGGTGGCGTTCCGCTACACGGGCGGCAACCCCAACGGCTCCCGCAACGACATCGCCGGGATCACCAACGCGCGGGGCAACGTGGTGGGGCTCATGCCGCACCCCGAGCACGCCGTGGAACCCGGTTTCGGCGCGGACCTCTCCGGCGCCGGGACCGTGGGCATGCGCGAGGGCACGGACGGGCTGGACGTGTTCCTCTCCGTCCTGGAGCACCTGACCCGCTGAGGCGCCGCGCCGCGCGGGAGGCCCCGTGCGGCGTCGTCCGCTCCGGCTCGCACGCGCAGCCCCGCCACGCTCCCGCCCGCCGGGCACCGGCGCGACCGCACCACACCTCCCACCCCGTTCACGTAAGGGACCCGCAGACGTCATGAGTGAAACGCACTTCAACCTGGACACCGTCGAGCACGCCGCCGCCACCCCGGACACCGAGCTGCCCTGGGCGGAACTGGGGCTCAGCGAGTCCGAGTTCGAGCGGATCCAGGAGATCCTGGGCCGCCGCCCCACCGCCGCCGAGCTCGCCATGTACTCCGTGATGTGGTCCGAGCACTGCTCCTACAAGTCCTCCAAGGTGCACCTGAAGCAGTTCGGGGACAAGGTGACGGAGGAGATGCGCCGGAACCTCATGGTGGGCATCGGGGAGAACGCCGGTGTCACGGACATCGGGGACGGCTGGGCCGTGACGTTCAAGATCGAGTCCCACAACCACCCCTCCTACGTGGAGCCGTACCAGGGTGCGGCCACGGGCGTGGGCGGGATCGTGCGGGACATCATCTCCATGGGCGCCCGCCCCGTGGCCGTGATGGACCCGCTGCGCTTCGGCGCGATCGACCACCCGGACACCCAGCGCGTGGTGCACGGGATCGTGGCCGGCGTGGGCGGCTACGGCAACTCGCTGGGGCTGCCGAACATCGGAGGCGAGGTGGAGTTCGACCCCTGCTACCAGGGCAACCCGCTGGTCAACGCGCTGGCCGTGGGCGTGATGCGCCACGAGGACATCCGCCTGGCCAACGCCTCCGGCACGGGCAACAGGGTGGTGCTCTTCGGGGCGCGCACCGGCGGTGACGGCATCGGCGGTGCGTCCGTGCTGGCCTCCGAGTCCTTCGACGACTCCAAGCCCTCCAAGCGCCCCGCGGTGCAGGTGGGTGACCCGTTCGCGGAGAAGGTGCTCATCGAGTGCTGCCTGGAGCTGTTCGCCAACTCCCTGGTGGAGGGCATCCAGGACCTCGGGGCGGCGGGGATCTCCTGCGCCACCTCCGAGCTGGCCTCCAACGGGGACGGCGGGATGCGGGTGAACCTGGACGAGGTGCTGCTGCGGGACCCCTCGCTGACCCCGGGTGAAATCCTCATGTCCGAGTCCCAGGAGCGGATGATGGCCGTGGTCACCCCGGAGAAGGTCGAGGCCTTCGAGGCGGTCATGGCCAAGTGGGACGTGGAGTACTCGTGGATCGGCGAGGTCACGGACACCGGCAGGCTGGTGATCGACTACCGGGGCGAGGTGATCGTGGACGTGGATCCGCGCACCGTGGCCCACGACGGCCCCGTCTACGAGCGTCCCTACGCCCGCCCGGAGTCCCAGGACGCGCTGCAGTCGGCCCACTTCACGGGGTCCCCGGAGGACGCCGTGCGCCCCTCCGGGGCGGAGCTCGGCCCGGCGCTGCTCGAGCTGATGGCCTCCCCCAACCTGTGCTCCAAGGAGTGGGTCACCAGCCAGTACGACCGCTACGTGCAGGGCAACACGGCCATGGCCATGCCCGACGACGCCGGCGTGGTCCGCGTGGACGAGCGCAGCAACCTGGGCGTGGCCCTGTCCACCGATTCCAACGGGCGCTACACCCGCCTGGACCCGTACCACGGCGCGCAGCTCGCGCTCGCCCAGGCGTACCGCAACGTGGCCACCGCGGGCGCCCGCCCCGTGGCGGTCTCCGACTGCCTGAACTTCGGCTCCCCCGAGGACCCGGACGTGATGTGGCAGTTCGCGGAGGCCGTGCGCGGTCTCGCGGACGGCTGCCAGGCCATCGGTGTGCCCGTCACGGGCGGCAACGTGTCCCTCTACAACCAGACCGGCGGCGTGGCCATCAACCCCACCCCGGTGGTGGCCATGATGGGCGTGTTCGACGACGTCACGCGCCGCACCCCCTCGGGCTGGCGCGAGGACGGCCAGGCGATCTACCTCATGGGCGAGACCGCGGACGAGCTGGACGGCTCCGAGTGGGCGCGCATCCGCGGCCACCTGGGCGGCACACCCCCGCGCGTGGACCTGGAGCGTGAGCGCGTGCTCGCGGACATGCTGATCAACATGTCCCGGGACGGCATGATCGACGCCGCGCACGACGTCGCCGAGGGCGGGCTCGCCGCCACGCTCGCCGAGATGGCCCTGCGCTTCGGCGTGGGTGCCCGGATCGGCCTCGGCGAGGTGGCCGAGCGGGACGGCCTGGACCTGTTCACGCTGCTGTTCTCGGAGACCCAGGCGCGCGCCGTCGTGGCCGTGCCACGCTCCGAGGAGGTGCGCTTCCGGGACATGTGCACCGTGCGCAACTACCCGTTCGCGAGGATCGGCGTGGTGGACACCGAGAGCGGCTCCCTGGACTTCCAGGGCGAGTTCGCGGTGGGCCTGAAGGAGCTGCGCAGCGCCCACGAGTCCACGCTGCCTCGCCACTTCGGCTGAGGACAGGGAGACCACCGCAAGACGACAGGACGAGAGACCACGGAAGGGCCGCACCATGCCGGAGCCACTGTCGCAACCGAAACCCCCGCAGCCGTTGCACGCCGATCACCTGGAGCTGCGTCCGTTCACGCGTGACGAGCTGGAGACAGCCGCGGACGCCCCCACCATGACCCACTTCGCGTGGGGCTTCTCCTCCGCGGAGAACACGGTCTGGGCGCGCAGTGCGATCGAGGCCGGGGAGCGCTTCGTCACGGAGTCCGAGCACACGCGCCTGGCCGTGGTGGAGCGCGCCTCGGGGCAGGCGGCGGGCACCGCCGGCTTCACGGGCCCCGTCATGGACGGGGAGTTCGAGATGGAGAGTTCCCTGGTGCCGGGGACGCACCGCCGGGGCCCGGCCGGTGAGGCGTTGGACGCCCTCGTGGAGCGGGCCTTCGAAGTCCCGGGCGTCCGGGCCGTGCGCGCCGCCGTGCCCGAGGACATGGCACCCGCCCACCGGCTGCTGGTGGGCCGCGGCTTCGTGCGGCGCCACTGCGCGGATTCTGAGATCTCGTACCGTCTGCCCCGCCCCTGACGAGACGCTGCCATGAATCCCTGGATACCCTTCGACCTGCTCCCGGCGGACACCGCCCCGGAGTGGATCCGGCTGGCGCTGGTCGCACTGGACCTGCTGCTGAAGCTCGTGGCGCTGGGTTGGATCCCCCACCAGAGGCGGCCCTCCGTGGCGCTCGCGTGGCTGCTGGGCATCTTCCTGGTGCCGTACGCGGGCATCGTGCTGTTCGTGGTGATCGGCTCCAGCCGCCTGCCCCGGGCCCGGATGGCCAAGCAGGCCCGGATGAACCACGTGATCCAGGAGAACACCCCCGAGGGCGTGACCCCGGGCCCAGAGTTCGACCGGTACCCGGAGTGGGTGCGCACCACCGCGGAGCTCAACCAGAACCTCGGGGCGCTTCCCATGGTGGGCGGCAACGACTTCGAGATCCTCCCGGACAACCACCTCGCCATGGCCCGGATGGCCGCGGAGGTGGACGCCGCCACGGACTACGTGCACTTCGAGTTCTACATCGTGGCCGTGGACCACGTCTCCCGGGACCTGCTCAACGCCCTGATCCGTGCCCACGAGCGCGGTGTGCGGGTGCGCATCCTCATCGACCACGTGGGGTCCCTGGGCTACCCCGGCTACGCGGAGCTGGTGCGCGAGTTCGACCGCTCCGGGGTGCCGTGGCGGCGGATGCTCCCCGTCCGGCCGTGGCGCGGTGAGTGGCAGCGCCCGGACCTGCGCAACCACCGCAAGATCCTGGTGGTGGACGGGCAGGTGGCCTACACCGGGTCGCAGAACATCATCCACCGCTCGTACAACAAGGCGAAGAACGTGCGGAAGGGCCGGCAGTGGAAGGACCTCATGATCCGGGGCACCGGCGCCGTGGTCACGGAGCTCAACGCGGTGTTCGTCTCGGACTGGTACTCGGAGACCGACGACCTGCTGCTGGACGAGTCCCCCGCCGCCCTCGAGCAGGCCTCCGGGCCCATGTTCGCGCAGGTGGTGCCCTCCGGGCCCGGGTTCGAGACCGAGAACAACCTGCGGCTGTTCAACCACCTGATCTACAACGCCAACCACCGCGTGGTGATCTCCAGCCCGTACTTCGTGCCGGACGAGTCCCTGCTGCACGCGCTCACCACGGAGGCCCAGGCGGGGGTGCGGATCCAACTGTTCGTGGGTGAGACCTCGGACCAGTTCCTCGCGCAGCACGCCCAGAACTCCTACTACTCGGAGCTCGCGCGCGCCGGGGTGGAGATCCACCGCTACAGCTCCCCCACGGTGCTGCACGCCAAGTTCGTGCTGGTGGACGACATCGTCTCGGTGATCGGCTCCTCCAACATGGACGAGCGCTCGTTCGCCCTGGACCTCGAGGTCTCCGTGATGATCGTGGACCACGGGTTCCGCGAGCGGATGGAGCGGATCGTGGAGCAGTTCACCGCGCACTCCACGCGCCTGGACCTCGACGCCTGGGAGAAGCGGTCCCTGGGACGCAAGTTCGTGGAGAACGTCTGCCGCCTCACTTCCGGCCTGCTCTGAGCGCTTCCGACGACGACGCCGCACGGCCGGGTGGGCACCGTCCGTCCCCTCGGCGTCGCCCGACTCCGTGCTGTCCACACGGAGTCGGGCGGCCCGGGTGCGGCATGGGGGGCGGGCCGCGCTGGGGGTGTGCCCGCGTGCGCGTTGTGCGCCCGGGTGCACGAACGCCGTCGCCGGCCCGTGAGATCGGGGCGGCGACGGCGTCGTCGTGCGCGGTGGGTCCAGGACCCGGTGCGGGGTCAGTCCGCCACGAGCACCGCGCGGCCGTTGAGCGTGCGGTTGCGCAGGCCGTCCAGGGACGCGTTGACCTGCTCGGCGCTGAGCGGGACCTCCATGATGGGCGGCCGGGGCAGCTCCACGTCCTGGGCGAGCTTCACGAGCTCTTTGAGCTCCGGGAGGCTGCCCACGAAGTTGCCGCGGATGTTCAGCAGGTTGAACGCCGCGAGCGCGGTGGGGAACGAGTACTGACCACCGAACAGCCCCACGCTCACCAGGGTGCCGCCGTTGGCCATGGCGAACAGCGCGGCGCTGGAGGTGTCCCCGTTGTTGACCAGGTCAATTGCCGCGGCGATCTTCTCCCCGCCGGCCGCGACGATGTCCTTGACCAGGTTCTCCCCGCCCACGGTGACGGTCGCGGAGGCGCCCACCGCGGTGGCGTTGCGCAGCGCGGCCTCGCTCATGTCCACGGCCACGATGTTCTCGTGGCCCAGGGCCTTGAGGACGGCGATGGTCATGAGTCCCACGCCGCCGGCGCCGATCACGGCCACGGGCTTGTCCGCGGGAACCGGCATGATCTTCTGCACCGCGGAGTACGAGGTCAGCCCGGAGCACGCGAGCGTGGCACCGAAGGACGGGTCGATGTCGCCCAGCGGGATCAGGTAGCGCTCTCCCGGGACGTGAACCTCCTCGGCGTAGCCGCCGTCCAGCTGCACCGAGAGGTTGCGCTTCTTCCCGCTGCAGTAGTTCTCCCGGTCCTCCTGGCACGCCTGGCACTCGCCGCACCCGATCCACGGGTAGACGATGTACTTGGTGTCACCGGGTTGCACGGTGGCGTCCGGACCGGTGGCCACCACCTCCCCCACGATCTCGTGGCCGAGCACCACGGGGTACTGGGCCCCCGCGGCGGTGAGCTCGTGGCGTCCGGCGTCGCCGAGGTCGAAGTACCCGTCCTGGCAGTGGACGTCCGAGTGGCACACTCCCGAGTTCGTGACCCGGACCAGGACGTCCGTGCCCTCCAGCGCGGGACGCTCGATGTCCATCTCCTCCGCCGGGGCACCGGGCTCTGCGTGACCGAAGACCTTCATGGCTGACTCCTTTGCAGCGTGTTCGGATGTGCACTTCACATGTGGGCTGCACTGTCACTGTAGGCCGCGTCACACCGGGAGAACACCGGCTCGCGGGACCATTTCAACTCGGGAGTAACATCTGCGCCCGGCGGCCCAGACCCCGCCCCTGCGCACCGCGACGCCGCGGGGCTGGCGCGGCCGACGAGACGGACGGGACCCGGCGGCGGCGTCCGCCGGTGTGGCGCACGGGGGTCGGGTGCCGCGAGACCTAGTGTGAGCCGCATGACATCACTCACCATGGACGAGCACGGCCGCCCGGAACCGCCCCAGCACGGGGACGAGACCACCACCCTGTTCGGGTTCCTGGACTTCCTGCGCGCGACGATCCGCTGGAAGACGGAGGGACTGAGCACGGAACAGCTGCACAGCACTCCGCTGCCCACCACCATGACGCTGGGCGGGATGGTCAAACACCTCGCCTACGTGGAGGACCACTGGTTCTGCCACGTGCTCAGCGGGGGTGAACCGTGCTCACCGTGGGATGCCGTGGAGTGGCAGCAGGACCCCGACTGGGACTGGAACTCGGCCCCCGACGACGACGCGACGCAGCTGCGGGCCCTCTGGGCCTCCGCCGTGGAGACGTCCCGGCAGCGGTGGGTCCTCTTCGCCGCGGAGCACGCCAACCCGCTGGACGCCCCGGTGGAACGGCCCGTCGGCGGAGGCACGAGCGCGCGCTGGGTGATCACCCACATGATCGAGGAGTACGCCCGCCACTGCGGCCACGCGGACCTGTTGCGCGAGGCGCTCGACGGGGTCACGGGGGAATGAGGGGAAGCATCCCTGCCCCTGGTGCCGACGGGAACGTCTAGGGGGACGCCGCCTGCCGTGCCGCCCGCACATCCCGGCGGATGTTCACGCCGATCTGCAGGAGGGCGACGAGGAACACGAGCCCGCCCAGCCGCGGCGAGTGAGAGACGTTGACCGGCCCGATGCCCAGGTCGCTGCCCGTCAGGCTGATCCCTAGAAGGAGGATGGCAACCCAGCCGACACAGGTTTGGGCGCGGTCCCACTTCCGGGCAGTGCTCCGCTTCGTGATGTTCTCCCGTCGGGGCGCTCGCGATGTTGCTATGACTCGCCTCTGGTGGCCGGGGTCCGCTGTCTGGAGATCGAAGCCATCACGGCCCCGCGCTCAGCCGTCCCGCTCCAGCAATCCCTGGTACCGCTCGGTCACAAGCTTGGAGAACAACAGCACCAGCAGTGCCGAGACGACGCTGACCAGCACGAGCCCCACGGACCACGGCACCCACACGGAGAAGAGCGCGGCAATCACCAGCACGAACACGACGGCGGAGCAGATCTGGGTGGCCACCCGGCTCCGGGTCAGGGCCAGGAACGCGGCGTCCACGAGCGTGTCCACCATCATGAGCACCACTAGGACCACGCACGTGGCCAGGAACTGCGCCAGCAGGGTGAGCGGCCCGGTGGCCTGGTGCTCCCCGAAGACCTGCCACAGCACGTGGGGAGCCATTACCGCCAGCGGGGCTCCCGCCAGCACCAGGCACAGCTCCGCCAGCGCGCCCCATTCCTTGGCCTTGCTGCTCATGATGCACTCCTGAGCTTGGTGGGGAACGCGCGCTCGTACTCCGCCGCGAGGTGGTCGTATACGGGCTGCATGGCCTCCACGCTCACACACCACGGCCGGCACCTCAAGGGACGCACGGCGCAACCGCCCCGACCACGACGCACGGGGACGTGAGCCCGGGACGCGCCGCAGCGGCGTCGTGCGGCCCCGGCGTGGCTGCCGCACCCAGCGCGCAACGGGGAATGACCGCGTGTGACTTCCGGAACTGCCCCCACCCGCCCGAACTCCTAGGATTGGCAGGTGATGACTCCCACCACGCCTCCCCAGCGAGACCGCGCGGCCGCGCCCGGCTCCGCCGGCTCCCCGCGCGCTACAACCGCCCCCACCGCACCGCACGGGGTCGACGACGCCGCCCCGGCACCCGCAGGTGCGTGGGCACCCACCCTGGGAGCGGCGTCGAACCCGGACCTGAAACTCGCGATGGCCGCCTCCGGGACCGTGCTGAGTGTGTTCACCGTGGGGCACATGGCCGGGAACATGCAGGTCTACCTGGGCCGGGAGCGGTACAACCGGTACGCGCTGCTGCTGCGCCACGCGGGCGCGCCGGTCCTGCCCACGAACACGCTGCTGTGGGCGGCGCGCATCGGGCTGCTCACGAGCGCCGGCGTGCACGTTCTCGCGGGAACCGAGCTCACGCTGCGCAGCATGCGCCGGGAGGGTCGCACCGTGGCGAGCACCGTCCGGCAGGTCACCCGGCAGATCGCCACGGGGGTGGACCGGCGCCCCCACCTCGCGCTGCCCGGGCGACCCGGGGGCGTGCCCGAGCAGTCAGCCGGAATGCCGACGAGCAGACCGCAGGTCTACCGCCGCGCGCCGCTCGACGGCGCCTTCCTCCCGGGCCGCTTCGAGGCCGACGCACCCCGTCGTCGCCCCCGGGGACGACGCCGCTCGGTCCCCCGGGTCATCGCCCGCTCCATGCGCTCCACGGGTGCGGTGCTCGGCCTGTTCGTGACCTACCACGTGCTGGACCTGACCACGGGCACCCGCCCGGCGGCGGCGCGCTCCTTCGAGCACGGGGACGCCTACGGGAACCTGGTGGGCAGCCTCTCCCGGCCCGTGGTGGCGGTGTTCTACACGGCCTCCATGGCCGCGCTGGCCGGGCACATGGTCCACGGGCTCCGCACGGCCGCGCTGGACACCGGGCTGTCGGGGACCGCGGAACGCGTGCGCCAGGTGGACGTGGCCGCGAAGGCCGCGGGCGCCGTCGTTGCCGTGGGCAACGCAAGTATTCCCCTGGCCGTATTCTTAAAGGTGGTGCGCTGATGCTGCTGACCGTTCATGTGTGGCGCCAGCCGGACGCCGACACCCCCGGGGGCTTCGAGACCGTCCACCCCGTCCAGGCGCGCGAGGACATGAGCGTCCTCGAGCTGCTGGACTCCGTCAACGAGACGCTTGAGCGCCAGGGTGAAGAGCCGGTGAGCTTCGACGACGGCTGTCGCGAGGGCATCTGCGGCAAGTGCGGCGTGACCGTGGACGGTGTCCCGCACGGCCCGGACCGCAACAGGGCCTCGTGCATGCAGTCCCTGAACGCATACCGGGACGGGGACGAGATCTTCGTCGAGCCCATGCGCGCGGGGGCGCTGCCGGTCAAGAAGGACCTGGCCGTGGACAAGAAGTCCCTGCGTCGGGTGTCCAAGGAGGCCAAGTTCCCGCTGGCCATGAAGGCCCTGAACACAGCAGGTTGCATCAGCTGCGGGGCGTGCATCGCCGCGTGCCCCAACGGCTCCGGGCAGCTGTTCGTGGGGACCATGCTCAAGCACCTGCCGCCGCTGGCCAAGACCCCCGAGGAGCGCGACGAGCGCGCCGCCAAGGTGCTCGACGCCGCGGACCAGGAGTTCGGGCCGTGCTCCCTGCTGGGCGACTGCACGGAGGTGTGCCCGGCGGGGCTGCCGCTGGAGAACCTCACGTCGGTGGCCCGGGAGAACCTGCACCGTAGCTTCCCGGACCGGTACCCGGCGCCCGGGGACCCGCAGGACTGACGCGGCACTCCGGGGCACCCGGGCATGCCGCACGCGTGCGTTGCTGGTGCGGCTTGCTCCGGCGCGCGCTGGTGGTAACGCCCGCTCAGGCCCGCTGTGGTGGTGCCACCCGCTCAGGAGAGCCGCAGCACCGCGGCCGCGCGCCGCCACCCCTGGGGCTCACGCCCGGGAACGTCCTCCTCGGGCACCACGGTGTAGAGCCGCTGCGCGTCCGCCAGGAACGCCTCGTTGGCCATCGCGGACACCAGCGGGTCCACCACCTCCGCGGGGTCCCGGTCCTCGGCGGTGCCCGCGACCAGCGGCCCCATGAACGCCACGTCCCCCTGCACGGAGAGGGTCGAGTGCGCCACGGGGCAGCCCCACTCGTCCACCTCGAAGCGCAGGTGGTCCCCCATGGGGGCGTCGAACATCCCGGCGTCCCCGGGCAAGTCCAGCCCGCGGTCCAGCTCCTGGACGTCACCGCTCAGCAGCACCTCGGTGGCGAGCACCTCCCGGCCCGCCGCCCGTGCCGCAGCCCGGACCCCCTCCGCCTGCCCGGGGCCGCACACGAGCACCGCACCGTGACCGCGCCCACCGGGCAGGGCGCCGTCCCACGCCCGCACCTCGCGCGGCGAAGCGTCCTGCGCGACCGCGTTCCACCCCGCCGCCCAGGCCTCCAGATCCGACTGCCACTGCTGCACCACGGCCACTCCCTCCACTCGTCGTCCGCCCTCGAGTATCCCACCGCCGCGGGGCCCGGGCGATCCGGCTCCGGCGCACTCTCTATGCTTGGCCCGACAGGTTGTCACGCCGCGGCGTGCGCGCCACGACATTCACCCACCCCTCGAGGAGATGCTCTCGTGTCCGCCAAGAAAACCCTCCAAGTCGCCCTGGCCTTCATCGGCCTCATGGTGGGCGCCGGCTTCGCCACGGGCCAGGAAGTCATCCAGTACTTCGTCTCGTTCGGCCTCTGGGGGCTCGCGGGAGCCGTCATGGCGGGCATCCTGATGATCACGGCGGGAGCGGTGATCATCAACATCGGCAGCTACTTCCTGGCCGACGAGCACCTGAGGGTGTTCCGCTCCGTCTCCGCCCCCGTGGTCTCCCGCTTCCTGGACATCTCCGTGTCCCTCACCCTGCTGGCCATGGGCATCGTGATGCTCGCCGGCGCGGGCTCCACCCTGGAGCAGCAGTTCGGGCTCCCGGCGTGGATCGGCTCCGCGATCATGGTGGCCATCGTGATGCTCACCGGTCTGCTGGACGTCAACAAGGTCACCAACATCATCTCCGGCGTGACCCCGGTGATCTTCGTGGCCGTGATCGTGGCGTTCGTCTACACCCTCATGCAGCTGCCCGTGGACCTCAACGCCATGAGCAATCTGGCCGTGCAGGCCGACTCCCCCGTGAGCCCGTGGTGGCTCTCCGCGATCAACTACACCTGCATGGCGCTGATGCTGGGCGTGTCCATGTCCCTGATGATCGGCGGCAACACCCTGGACCCGCGCGACGCCGGGCGCGGCGGCCTGCTGGGCGGCGTGGTCTACACGATCCTGCTGGTGATGAACGCGTTCGCGCTGCTCGTGAACTTCAACGCCGTGGGGGACGCGGACGTCCCCATGCTCAAGCTCTTCGAGAGCATGCACCCGGTGGCCTCCCTGGCCATGGTGCTCGTGACCTTCCTGATGATCTACAACACCACCATCAGCATGTTCTACGCGCTGGGCCGCCGCATGACAGTCAACCACCGCAAGCGCTACGTCCCCGTGTTCCTGGGCATCTGCGCCCTGGGCTACGTGATCAGCCTGGTGGGCTTCGGCACGCTGATGAGCGTGGTCTACCCGGTGATCGGCTACGTGGGCATGATCCTGGTGGTCGTCATGTTCGTGTGGTGGTTCCGCAACCGCAAGGCCATCGGTGTCGAGGCCGGGCGCCGTACCCGCATCCGCGCCCTCATGACCAAGCGCGGTGACGAGAGCAAGGAGTTCACCGAGTACAACGAGAACCAGCTGCGCGACGCCACCGAGGAGTCCCCCGCGGACAACGAGGCCCTCACCGGCGCCATGGAGGTCCAGGTCAAGCGCGAGCTCGGCGAGGACAAGTCCTCCTCCTGACGACGCCGCCGGGTCGCCCCGGCAGGCCACCCCGCCCGCGCTGCCGGGCAGGGTACGAGGAAACCCCCGGCAGCGGCCGGGGGTTTCCTCGTGAACGGGAGCGGGCGGCGTCGTGATCCGGTGCGGAAGGATCCGCCGCGCACCCGCGGGAGGGCTCAGCCGCGGGCGGCGTTCTTCTCCTGCGTGCGCTGCTCCCAGAAGATCGGCAGGGTCACGGTGTCCGTGCCGTCCCACGCGGACAGGCCGTGGAGGCCGGGGACGTCGCCCGCCTTGAACACGGGCTCCACGCCGGCCTTGCGCTGGTCCATGTAGTTCTGCAGCACCTTGGCCGCGACCCCCGCGAGCATGACCAGCGCAATCAGGTTCAGCGTGGCCATGAACGCCATGAACAGGTCCGCGAGCGACCACACGAGGTCCAGGGCCAGCACCGCGCCCATGAACACGCACACCAGCACGGCGAAGCGGTAGACGCCCATGGTCACGCGGGAGCGCGTCATGAAGCGGATGTTGGACTCGCCGTAGTAGTAGTTGCCGATCACCGAGGACCAGCCGAAGAGGAAGATCGCCACGGTCAGGAAGTGCACGGCCCAGTCGCCGAGCTGCATGCCCAGCGCGGTCTGCGTGAGGGACGCGCCCTGGCGCTGGTCACCGTAGGTGGGGTTGGACAGCAGCACGATGAACGCGGTGATGGAGCACACCAGCATGGTGTCGAAGAAGACGCCCAGGGACTGCACGAAGCCCTGCTTGGCCGGGTGGGAGATGGACGCGGTGGCGCCGGCGTTCGGGGCGGAGCCCATGCCGGCCTCGTTGGAGAACAGTCCGCGCTTCATGCCCTGGATGATCACGCCGATCAGACCGCCCGTGATGAACTCGCGGATGCCGAAGGCCCCCTGAATGATCATGCCGAACATGGCGGGGATCTCGGTGATGTTCAGGACCACCACGAGCAGCCCCAGCACCAGGTACAGCACGGCCATCACGGGCACGAGGATCTGGGTCACCGCGGAGATGGAGCGGATGCCGCCGAAGATCACCAGGGCGGTGATGACCACCAGCGCCAGGCCCAGCACCACGCGCAGCCACATGTTCTGGCCCTCGGTGACGTCCACGCTGAAGGAGCCGGCCACGGCGTCCACGATCGAGTTGGACTGCACGGAGTTGAACACGAAGCCGTAGGTCACGGTGATGATGACCGCGAAGAGCACGCCCATCCAGCGCTTGTTGAGCCCGCGCTCCATGTAGTACGCCGGGCCGCCCACGTAGCCGTCCGACGTCTTGACCTTGTAGAGCTGGCCCAGCAGGGACTCCACGAACGCGCTGGCCGCGCCGATCGCGGCGATGATCCACATCCAGAACACCGCACCCGGGCCGCCCAGAGTGATGGCGATGGCCACACCGGCGATGTTGCCCGTGCCCACGCGGGCCGCGGCGGAGACCGTGAACGCACGGAACGAGGAGATGCCCTTGCGCCCGTCCTCCTCACCGGCCGGATCGGTGAGCACCCGGAACATCTCGGGGATGCCGCGCAGCTGGATGGCCTTGGTGCGGACGGTCAGGTACAGGCCCACGCCGATGAGGACGGCGAAGACGACGTACCAGACGTACTCGCCCACCGTTCCGACGAGTTCGGTCAGTGCTTCCATGGAAAACTCCGGGATCTTCGGGGATGCCCGGGCCGTGGGACTGTTCCAGTCGCGCGAGGGCCCGGGTAGGAAAAGAATGTGTGCTGCCACACCAATTCAGCACAGATTATCCGATTCCCACCCGGGCCGAGACCATCCGGGGTCGCTGCGAGGGGTCAGTCCTCCACGACGCGCACGGCGCCCTTGTCGGCGCTCGTGACCATGGAGGCGTACGCCTTCAGCGCCTTGGACACCCTGCGCTCACGCGGCTTGGTGGGCTTCCACGGGGCGTCCCCCTTTTCCTGGCGACGGCGCGCGAGCTCGGCGTCGTCCACGTTGACGCGCAGCACGCGGTTCTCCACGTCGATCTCGATCTCGTCACCGTGCTCGATGAGACCCACGGCACCACCGGCCGCTGCCTCCGGGGAGATGTGGCCGATCGAGAGCCCGGACGTGCCACCGGAGAAGCGGCCGTCCGTGATCAGCGCGCACTTCTTGCCCAGTCCCAGGCCCTTGAGGTAGCTGGTGGGGTAGAGCATCTCCTGCATGCCGGGGCCGCCCTTGGGGCCCTCGTACGCAATGACGACGATGTCCCCCTCCTTCACGTTCTTGGAGAGGATCTCGTGCACGGCCTCGTCCTGGGACTCCACCACGAACGCCCGGCCCGTGAAGTGGAACAGCTCCGGGTCGATGCCCGCCGTCTTGATGACGGCGCCGTCCTCGGCGATGTTGCCGAAGAGCACGCACAGCCCGCCCTCCTTCGTGTAGGCGTGCTCCACGGAGCGGATGCAGCCCTCGGCGGCGTCCACGTCGTGGTCCTCGTACTCGTTGGCCTGCGAGAACGCCTGGGTGGTGCGCACGCCGCCCGGTGCCGCCAGGAAGAACTCCTTGGCGGCGTCGGATGCCTTGCCCGAGCGGATGTCCCACTCGTCCAGCCACTCGCCCATGGTCTGCGAGTGCACGGTGTGGACGTCTTCGTTCAGCAGCCCGCCGCGGCGCAGCTCCCCCAGGATCGCGGGGATGCCGCCGGCGCGGTGCACGTGCTCGATGTGGAACGTCGTGGAGTTCGGCGCCACCTTGGCCAGGCACGGGACCTGGCGGGAGAGTGCGTCGATGTCCGAGAGGTTGAAGTCCACCTCCGCCTCCTGCGCGGCGGCGAGGATGTGCAGCACGGTGTTGGTGGAGCCGCCCATCGCGATGTCCAGAGCCATGGCGTTCTCGAACGCGGCCTTCGTGGCGATGTTGCGCGGCAGCACGGACTCGTCGTCCTGCTCGTAGTACTTCTTGGCGGACTCCACCGCACGGCGGCCGGCCTCCAGAAACAGCCGCTTGCGGTTGACATGGGTGGCCAGCGTGGTGCCGTTGCCGGGCAGGGAGAGTCCCAGTGCCTCGGTGAGGCAGTTCATGGAGTTGGCGGTGAACATCCCGGAGCACGAGCCGCACGTGGGGCACGCGTTCTCCTCGATCTGCGCGAGCTGCGCGTCCGTGACGGACTCGTCCACGGCCAGGGACATGGCATCCACCAGGTCCACGCGGTGCTCCACCACGCCCTCCACACCCTCCCCGGACTCCATGGGCCCACCGGAGACGAACACCACGGGGATGTTCAGCCGCAGTGCGGCCATGAGCATGCCCGGGGTGATCTTGTCACAGTTGGAGATGCACACCAGGGCGTCCGCGCAGTGGGCGTTGACCATGTACTCCACGGAGTCGGCGATGATGTCCCGGGAGGGCAGGGAGTACAGCATGCCGTCGTGGCCCATGGCGATGCCGTCGTCCACGGCGATGGTGTTGAACTCCTTGGCCACGCCTCCGGCCTCCTGGACCGCGGACGCCACCAGCTCACCCATGTTCTTGAGGTGCACGTGGCCCGGGACGAACTGCGTGAACGAGTTCGCGATCGCCACGATCGGCTTTCCGAAGTCCTCGCTCCCCATGCCGGTGGCACGCCAGAGGGCACGCGCTCCCGCCATGTTGCGGCCGGTGGTGGACGTTGCTGAACGCAGCTGCGGCACTGTGGTTCCTTCCCGAAAGACAGTGCCGGGACGGGGCGTCACTCTAGACCCCGCCCCGGCACACGTGTTGCGTACCAGCCTACGCGCGGCCCCGCAGCGGGTTTCACATCTCGGGCACGCATCTCACATAGCGGACTCAATACAAGGAGGCTACGAAGGCGCCGCGCCTGCGGAAGCGTCAGAGCGGCGTCGTACCCCCCCGGACCCTGCCGACGTCGCCCGGGGCGGGTCGTGCGGGTCGTGCGGGTCGTGCGGGTCGTGCGGGTCGTGCGGGTCGTGCGGGTCGACGGAACCTACACCCCAACCGGCAACCGCGCCATCACCGTCCACCCGACCTGCTCCGGCACACATCACGAGCAGTGCCTCAACACCCAGGTCGCCGCCACGCTGAACGGACCCTCTTTGCTTTCTCGATGCCGGTCCCGGTGCTCGGCACGCCTCTGGACCCCCTCGGCCCGGGCAGCTGGACCCAGATCGCCAAAGACGTCGGGTGGATTGCCGACACCGGTTACATCGCGTACGCCGCGACCACCCCGACGAGGAAGGCCCGAGGCGCTGTGCTGGGTGGGGGAACGTCATTCTGTACGAAATTGCTTGTCTGACCGGGAAGAATGGGACTTGCCCAAGATTCCGTTCCACCGCGATGAGAAGGCATCTCGCAGATGCCACTTTCCCTCCCCCGCTCTGCCTTGTCAGCTTCCTTGGATGAGCCCCCCTCTCGTGGGTTCCGCGGGGCTGGCGCCGGTGATGAAACTTGCGGCCGAGGCGGGCCTGCATTCACTGGCCGGTCGGCAGCTGACGGTGCCCACGAACAAGGCCGCCAACGCCGGTGCGAAAGCCGCTGCCCTGGTGGCCGGCAGGTGCGCCGACGCCGACAGCTTCCACAACATGGCCATCTCACGCCGGGCGGCGATGAGGCGGCTCTCCAACGCCTGTCATGCGCCCTCGACGCTGGGCTGATTCCTGCGCTTCTTCACCGTAGACCTGGTCTCAAAACCTGATCGATCGTTGCCCACCTGCCTGGGAACGGTTCACAGTGCCTGCAGGACGACGCGGACGCAGTCGCGGATGGTCGATGACCGTCTGTGGGAGCTGATCGCTCCGCTGATCCCTCCCCAGCCACCGCCTCGAGGGCCCGGTGGTAGCCCCAGGATCGAGGACCGGGCGGCCCTGGAGGGGATCCTGTTCGTACTCCACACCGGGTGCCGTTGACGGGACCTGCCCGTGGAACTGGGGTGCAGATCCGGTCACACCGCCTGGCGCCGGCTGCGCGCGTGGCAGGAGGCCGGGGTGTGGGAGAAGCTGCACCGGGCCGTGCTCGAGGAGCTCTCCAAGCAGGAGATCCTCGCCTGGTCCCGGGCCAGCATCGACGCGGTGTCCGTACGGGCCAAGGGGGGCGAGCTAACCGGCCCGAACCCCACCGACCGAGGGAAGCCGGGGACGAAGTACCACCTGCTCACCAACGCGACCGGCCTCCCCCTGCACGTACTGGCCTCAGCAGCCAACACGCACCACAGCAAGCTCTTTGAGCCGCTGCTGGAGACCAATCCGGCAGTGCGCGTTCGCCGTGGTCGCCCAGGGCAGCCTCGCCGCCGGCCGGAGAAGCTGCACGCGGACAAGGGTTACGACTACCCGAGGTGCCGCCGCTACCTGCATCGGCGGGGCATCAAGGTTCGGATCGCCCGGCGCGGCACCGAGGCCAAGACCCATCCGGGCCGGCACGCTGGGTCGTGGAGCGCACCATTTCTTGGGTGCTGCGGTTCAAGCGCCTCGGGCTTCGCTACGACCGCACCGAGGCAACTTTGCTCCCGCTGCCCCCTGCTCGCCGTCACGCTCATCACCCTCCGCCGACCGCGCCAGGCGACCGAGTTACGAGACCAACTCTTAATGCGCATCCGCCAGCTCGACGCGGTCGCCTCCCGCTTCCTGGCCGGGCTGACTCAGCGGGCCCCACTGCTGAGTGACTCGACCGATACCGGCCCGGCTCCACGATTCGTGTTCGTTGACGTGGACGACGCCATCATCGAGGTCCACGGTTACCAGAAGCAGGGCTCGGGTCACGGGCACTCTGGGGTGCCCGGCCTGAACGCACTGTTGACCACCGCCAGCACCACTGACACGGCACCGGTGATCCCAGGCCAACGCCAATCTGAGGGACAGTGCCTGGGTCCACCTGCCTTCTGGGCATGTCGGATCCAGCTTCGCTCGGCCGGCCTGTGCGGTGATGGCTTACAACCTCATCCGCACCGCGAGAATCCTTGCCGCTGGCCCGTTCACACGAGCCCGCACCAGCACCGCGCAACCTGAGGCACCCCAGTGGATCATGACCGGCAGCGAGGCGGACTAGCCGCTTCCACCCAAAACCGGTTCAATGCCCCTTCAGGAATCAGGTCCCCGACTACATCGCCCTCCGGTGGACCACAGCTGAGACCACGTGCTTCCCGGAACGCATCGTAGGCTCCTCACCCACTGCCAGTGGGCGAGGAGCCTACGATGCGTCCTCTCCCTCGGAGACACTTGATCTTCTCCATGGGAGGTAGCTTCCGGGCAGGAAGACGGTGGCAGGCCGGGGTCAGGTGCGGACCGAGACATCCTTCTTGGTCTTGACGATCTCCAGGGCGCGTTTGAGGTATCTGCCGAACACGGGGTAGTTCTCGCTCATCGGGAAATGGCCGATCTCCTTCATCTCGATGAACTCCGCGTTGCGGATCTGCGAGGCCGTCCGCTCACCGTCTTCGGGAGTGGTGAGGTAGTCGTACTCTCCGGTCATCAGCACCACCGCGCACTGATCGGTGTCGATTTCCCCGAGCTTGCCGCGCAGGTCGTGGTCGGCCGAGTAGAAGTGCAAATCCCCCTTGAAAGACTCCGACCCCTGGGAGTAGTAGAACCAGGTCTTCCACCGGTCCTCATCCGGGGACTGCGGAGCCATCAGGTCCCAGGTACCGGAGGCACAGACCTGGGCGGCATTGGCGTGCGGGTGCTGCCACCAGTCCAGGTAGAAGCCCGGGGAGTAGTCCGCCCCCTCGACCGGGATGACCGCATCGAAGCGGTCCGGGCGCCGGTAGGCCAGCTGCAGGGCGATGTTGCCGCCGAAGGAGGAGCCCATGAAGATCGGCTTCTCCAGTTCCAGGGCATCACACAGGGCGATGATGAAGTTGGCGAAATGATCGGCGGTGAGCTTGTACTCCTCGGTCCACCAGGCGGTGTTCTCCGGCGGGTCGGACTTCCCGTGCCGGGGGAGGTCGTAGGCGATGACCCGGTAGTTGGCGGTGATCTCTTCGTCCTCGAGTAGATCCCGCCACTGGTGGTTGTGGCAGCCGGCGGTGTGCTGGCAGACCAGCGGCTGGCCGGTGCCGTTTTCGAGGTAGAAGACCTTGTACTCCAACCCGTCGACCTCCACGGTGACGTAGTGGCCGGTGACAGGTGAGATTACAGCCATGAGAGTTCTCCTTTTTCCAGGCGGGGCAGAGGGATCAGACGGGGACGCCGACGGTGCGCAGCAGTTCGATCTGGCGGGTGAGGCAGCGCAGGTTCTGCATCAGCACCAGCACATCGCCTTCCAGGGACATGTCGCGCTGGAAGGACGCCGCCCAAATTCCGTGGAACATCGGGGCCGGCATCTCGGTGCCGAACTCCCGCCACGTGCCCGCACTGGCGCGGATGGCGAACTGGTACGGTGCGTCGAGAGGTCCGGGGTCGACGCTGATTTCAGCGACCTTCCCCGCGTTCATTCGCACTACGAAGGAGTGCTCGTCCATGTCCAGCAGATAGGAGCAGGTGAAGTACTTCCCGTGCGCCAGAAGCTCGGGGTCCTGGTCGTTGGCCGCCGTGAAGGCGTCAACCCACTGCTCGGTCGAAGTAGTGGAGGTGGTGGCAGTCATGTTGTGGTCCTTCCCGCCTGACGTGCTCTGTCCGTGGCGATTGCCTCTTTCATTAGAGCGTGACCTGCGTCACGAATCCAATACTCCTCTCCAATGAAGCGATAGGCCACAGCTATTGGCCAGCCAACGGGGTGGTCACTAGCATTGGGCCATGCAGCCCTCCTTTGAGCTGCGGGTTCTGCGCTACTTCGTTACTGTTGCGGAAGAGTTGCACTTCGGACGCGCCGCCACCCGGCTCCACATCACCCAGCCGTCGCTGAGCGTGCAGATCCGCAATCTCGAACGCTCCCTCGACACGCCTTTACTCAACCGGACCAGCCGGGCGGTGACTCTGACCCCGGCCGGGGAGGTCCTGTTGGTCCATGCCCGGGGCCTGCTGGAGGCCGCTGAGGCGGCCGCTTCCTTGACCCGGCAGGCAGCCCGGGAACCGGGCCGGAAACTGGTGGTGGGCTTCCAAGCCAACGCCGCCGCCGAACTCACCCGGGCCGTCTTAGCGGCCTACCGCCACGAGAATCCAGCGGTCCAGGTGGAAATGCGCTCCTACCACTTCAGCGACCCCACCGCGGGGTTGGCCGATGGCAGCGCCGACGTTGCCTTTGTGCGCCCGCCCTTGCCGCAGTTCAAGGATCTGCGAATGGCCCCCCTCTTCACGGAGCCCCGGGTGCTGGTGGTCTCAGAGGCCTCGGAGTTCGCTACCCGGTCCTCGGTCCGGGTAGAAGAACTACTCGAGGAGCCCTTCGTGGCCCGCAACGCTCCGGATCTGTGGCGAGACTTCTGGCTTGCCGTCGACGCCCGTCACAGCCACCCCCCGGTCATCGGCTCCGAGGCCAGCACCGTCGACGAGTGTTTCGAGGCCATCCTCAGTCAGCAGGGCGTCGCTTTCACGCAAGCCTCCACCCAACGTTTCTACAGTCGCCCCGGCCTGGCTTTCGTCCCCGTGGCCGACCTGTCTCCCTCCACGGTCAGTGTGGCCTGGCGCCAGGACAACGAACACGGGGCGGCGCGCGCCTTCGTCGAAGCCGCCCAGCTCACCGCCCTGAGCACCACACTCCCCCGGTCGGCACAGCCGATCTAAGCAGTCCGTCTGAAGCGGGGCCCATCCGCCGCGCGTCACCGCGAGCCGCGGATGGCTGCGGGCCATGACCACCGTGATGCTCACCCCCGTCCTGACATCCGTTACTGCGGTAGGTCCTCGCTCCTACGCGAAAACAGTCGCGGCGTGCAGTTCCTCCACACTGCGTGGCGGCCCATGAGTGAGGAGGCGCTGGAAGGTGTCCGGACCGAAGATCTCGTCGAGTGCCAGGTGGGCGGCGCCAATGATTCCACCTTCTCCGGCGCTGTTCAGGTGAGCGGGGCCCAGGACCAGGTCCCGCGTGGCCAGGGGCAGGGAGCATTGATAGACGGTCTCACGGATGCTTGCCAGCAATTGTCCGCCGCTCGAAACGACACCTCCACCCATCAAGATGATGGATGGGTTGAAGAAGTTGACGAGCGTCGACAGGACCGAGCCGATGGTCCTACCGCTGTGGGTGAGGGCTTCCACGGAGAAGTGATCTCCATCGCGGGCTGCGATGATGACGTCTTGGGCTGTGATGGTCCCGGTCTCGGTGAATCGTTGCTGGAGGATGGGGCTACGGCCGTTCTGGGCGGCGCGCAGCCCCTGCAGCCTCAGGGCTCCGCCGCCGGCGATGGCTTCGAGGCAGCCGTACTTGCCGCAACGACAGGCCACGTTCTCCGCCCCCGCCACGGGAACGTGCCCGATGTCTCCGGCACTGCCTTGGGCACCGCGGTGCAACCGCCCGGTCGAGACGAGCCCCGCTCCGATGCCAGTGCCGATCTTCACGTAGATGAAGTCCTGACCCCGGAGTTCCCGCCTGGATCTGAGTTCGGCGAGGGCCAGCACATTGACCTCGTTGTCGACCCATACCGGTGCCTGGAACGTGGCCGTGAGTCGTTCTCGCACGGGGTAGTTGTCCCATCCGGGCATGATCGGCGGTTCGCTGGGCCGCCCGGTGGCGTATTCGACGGGGCCGGGCAGTCCTACGCCGACGCCCCAGACGTCCCCTTCCGAGAGATCAGTCTCCGCCAGCAGGTCCTTGAGCACCTTTTCTGCTCGGGAGAGCACGGACTCGGGTCCGGCTGCGATCTCATGAACTGCGCCGCCCAGGGCCAGCACGTTGCCGGCCAGATCCGTGGCGCCGACCGTGAATGAGGTGGCTCCGAGCTCAAGGCCGAGGATGAGTCCGGCTGAGGCGTTGAAGCGCAGGAGGCGAGGGTTTCGCCCACCGGTCGACTCCCCGTACTCGCCCTCCATTACCAGGCCCGACTCCTGCAGGACGGTGAGGCGCTGAGTGAGAGCGGTACGGCCGAGACCGGTCTTGGCCGCCAGTTCTGGGCGGGTTTGGGGCCCTTGCCTGCGGATGATGTCAAGGGTGAGAGCGGCGCTGTGGGCAAGGTTGGCGTCCATGCCGGACAGAAGAGCGGGAGTGGGCATAGTCCTATCCAACATCTTTTCCGTCGAAACGTGCACCGAACACCCTTGACTTCTGTGTATGAACGGCAATAGTCTGCGTGTGAAGAACATAACACGTGAGTTCCCTCACATCCCAAGGAGCAGACAGTGAAGTTGGCGTACCACTCGATCACGTGGGGCGGAGTCATCGGCGACCCGACCGGCGTCACCAGCATCAAGGACCTCTACTACCGCTCGGCCGGGACGGTGACGGACTCGTTCGCCCCCATCCAGCAGGCCGGGTACTCCGGGGTGGAAATGTTCGAGGGCAACCTCCACGACTTCTCCTCCCACCTGGGAGATCTCCAGTCCAGGCTCTCCGACCACGAACTCGAGCTGGTCAGCGTCTACACCGGCGGGAGTTTCATCTACGCGGACGCACTCGAGGACGAGCTGCACAAGGTCCGTTCCACGGCCGAACTCGCCGCGGCGGCCGGGGCCGGTCACCTCGTCCTGGGTGGTGGCGCCATCCGAGCGGCCGGCACCCGTGCGGACGACTACAAGCGGCTTGGTGGTGCGCTGGACACCGTGGCGCAGATCGCCGCCAGCAACGGCCTGCGCGCATGCTTCCACCCCCATCTGGGCACGATCGTGCAGTCCCCCGAGCAGTTGGAGACCGTTTTCGCCGAGACCGGCATCGGCTTCTGCCCCGACACCGCCCACCTGGCCGCTGGCGGTGGGAACCCGGCCGAAGCCGTGCGCAAATATTCCGACCGCCTGACGCTGGTGCATCTCAAGGACTACGACTCCACCAGCGGTCGTTTCCTGCCGCTGGGGGATGGGGAGCTGAACTTTCGGGGCGTTCTCGACGCCGTCCAGGAGGCACACTACGACGACTGGGTGGTCGTGGAACTGGACTACTACGACGGGGATCCTGCGGAAGCCGCTCGCCGCAGCCGCCAGTACCTGAGAGACCTGGGACTGTGAACCGCCGAGCCCGTCTGGCGGCAGCAGCCAGCTTGGTGACCCTGTCGGTCTCCTTGACAGCATGTGCCTCCAGCACCGCAAACAGCACATGCCTGCTGCCCGACTACGCCCCGGCCCAGGAAGCCCTGCAAAAGATGGAGGGCGAGGTCCTCAGCAAGGGACCCCAGGGGGAGGAACCGGTCTCCGCCGACACCTTGGGCCTGACCGGCACCGAGGTCGAGGAGGTCAAGGGCAAAAAGGCGACCGCGGCCATCGTCATGCACTACACCGGCGACGACTGGACGGCTGCACAGCTAAACGGGCTGAGAACACGGTTCGCCGAACTCGGCATCGAGGTCATCGGCGTCACCGACGCCGGTCAGGACCCGAGCAAGCAGGTCTCGGACATCGAAAACATGATCGCGCGCCAGCCCGACATCATGGTCTCGATCCCCACGGATGCTGTGGCCACGGCGGGAGCCTATCGCCGGGCAGCCGAAGCGGGGATCGATCTGGTGTTCATGGACAACGTTCCGACCGGCTTCGTGCCGGGCGAGGACTACATCTCCGCGGTCTCCGCCGACAACTACGGCAACGGGGTCGTCTCAGCCCACCTGATGGCCCAGGCGCTGCAGGGCAAGGGGAACATCGGGGTTATCAAGTATGGGGTCGACTTCTTCGTGACTAATCAGCGTTACGAGGGGTTCACCGAGACCATCCGGAACGAATACCCCGGCATCAACATCATCGCCGAGCGGGGCATCTCCGGCGACGACCTAGCCGGAGAAGCCCAGAACACCGCGAACGCGATGCTCCTGAGGCACCAGGACGACATCGACGGCCTCTGGGGTGTCTGGGACGTGCCCACAGAGGGGATCATGGCCGCCGCCCGTACGGCGGAACGCGATGACATCAAGATCACCACCGAGGATCTGGGCTTGAACGTGGCGATCGCCACGGCCCAGAACACTGCGGTGGCCGGGCTGGGCGCTCAACGCCCCTACGACCAAGGTGTGGCCGAAGCCACCCTGGCCGCTTACGGACTGCTCGAAAAAGACGCACCGCCCTATGTAGCCCTCGGTGCCCTGCCTGTGCACCACGGCAATCTGCTGGAGGCCTGGCAGGACATCTACCACCAGGACGTTCCCGAGCCCCTCCGGGAGTCCTACGTCGAGTGCACCCCGCCCACGAACTGACATCTGAGCCAGCCCAAGAAATGGAGCAATGACAATGCAAGAACTGAAGATCGCCATCATCGGAGCCGGATTCATGGCCAAGGCGCACTCCGTGGCCTACGCGACCATGCCGATGTTCTTCTGGCCCGCCCCGGCCCGCCCGGTGCGAGAACTGCTGATCGACGTCAACGAGGCGTCTGCAGCCGACGCCGCAGCCCGCTACGGGTGGAACCGTTCGGGCACGGACTGGCGTGCGGCCGTCGAAGACCCGAGCATCGACGTGATCGACATCGCCACCCCGAACCACCTGCACGCGGAGATCGCCATCGCCGCTCTGCAGGCCGGCAAGCACGTGATCTCCGAGAAGCCTCTGGCCCGGGGTGCCGAGGAGGCCAAGGCCGTGTATGAGGCGGCGCTGGCCTCGGACCGCACCACCATGGTCGCGTTCAACTACCGCCGTACCCCCGCGATCACCTATGCCAAGAAGCTCATCGACGAAGGACGCATCGGCACGATCCTCAACTTCCGCGGCACGTACCTCCAGGACTGGTCGGCCAGCCCGGACTCCCCGCTGTCCTGGCGTTTCCGCAAGGACATCGCCGGCAGCGGTGCCCTGGGTGACATCGGCACCCACGTTGTCGACATCGCCCGGTACCTGGTGGGCGAGATCTCTGCGGTCAGTGCCCAGGCCCGCACCTGGATCCCGGAACGCCCCGTACCCAGCGGCACCGTCGACAAGCTCGGCGCCGGTGGTGACGCCAATGCCCCGAAGGAGACTGTCGATGTCGACGACGAGGTCATGACCATGCTCCGCTTCGACAACGAGGCGATCGGCAGCATCGAAGCCACCCGCAACGGCTGGGGTCGGAATAACTTCCTGACCTTCGAGATTCACGGCACCGAAGGCTCCATCACCTTCGACTATGAGAAGCGGGACCAGCTGCAGGTGATCTTCGCCTCCGACGATCCCGCCGAACGAGGCTTTCGGACGATCTATACCGGTCCCGCCCACCCGCACGGGGAAGCGCTGTGGCCCATCCCCGCCCTGGGCATCGGATACGGCGAAACCAAGATCATCGAAGCCCACGACCTCTTCCACGCCATCATCAACGGCACCCCAGCCAGCCCTGACTTCGCCGATGGCTACCAGATCGAAAAGATCGCCGACGCAATCCTGGAGTCCTCAGACAGCGGGCAATGGGTGACCGTGGAAGGGCTGCAGTAACCATGTCCGGCACAACCGTGGCCCCCTCACCCGCGACCGGGACCGTCGCCGTGTCCATGCAGGGCATCGAAAAGGCCTTCGGCGCCAATCGGGTGTTGCAGGGAGTGGACTTCGAAGTGCTCGCCGGTGAGGTCCACACCCTTGCTGGGGAGAACGGAGCCGGCAAGTCCACACTCATGAAGATCTTGCAAGGCGTCTATAGCGCCGACGCCGGGGAGGTCGCCGTGGGCGGGCGGCCCGTGACCATCACCTCCCCGATCGCTGCCCGTGAGGCGGGGGTGGGCATGGTCTTCCAGGAGTTCAGCCTGGTTCCCACCCTGAGCGTTGCCCAGAACGTCTTCCTCAACCGTGAACCCCGCACTGCCCTGGGGCTGATCGACGAGGAGGCCATGGAGCGCGAGACGGAGAAGATCTTCGAGACCTTCCAGCTGCCGATCAACCCCAAGGATTCCGTCGATCGGTTGAGCACGGCGTACTGGCAACTGACCGAGATCGCCAAGGCCATCTCCCAGGACGCCCGGGTGCTCATCCTCGATGAGCCCACCGCGAGTTTGTCGAAGAAGGAATCGGAGATTCTCTTCGCACTGATCAACCGGTTGACCTCCCAAGGGATCGGCATCGTCTACATCTCCCACCGTATGGAGGAGATCTACCGGGTCACCGACCGCATCACGGTCATGCGCGACGGGGCCGTGGTGCTGACGGACCACGCCGTCAACATCACCCCGGAGGACCTCGTCGAAGCCATCATCGGGCGTCGACTGGAGAACGCGCTGGCCTATGAGACCCACGGCGTGGATCGTTCCGGGACTCCGCGGCTGGAGGTGAAGGGCCTGTCCACCGATCACGGCTTGGAGGACATCTCCTTCACTGTTCACCCTGGGGAGGTCCTCGGGTTGGCCGGGCTGATGGGCTCAGGCCGTACCGAGCTCGCGCGCGCTCTTTTCGGCATCGACAAGCACCGCAGCGGCGAGATCTTTGTCGACGGTGAGCCTGTCTCCGTCACGACCCCGGTCTCGGCCATGGAAGCCGGATTCGCTCTCGTGCCCGAAGACCGCCGTGAACAAGGACTGGTGCTTTCGCACAGCATCCGCGACAATCTCCTGCTGCCACTGCTGGGCCGATTCCGCCGGGGCCCGCTCATGGACGAACGGCGCTCACGACAGTTCGTGACCGAGGTGCTGAAGAAGTTCGAGGTGAAAGGGGCGGCCCCCGCCCTCGAGATCCGAATGCTGTCCGGCGGCAACCAGCAGAAAGTCGTTCTGGGCCGCTGGGTCTCCACCGAACCCAAGATCCTCATCCTGGACGAGCCGACAGCTGGCATCGACATTGGTACCAAGGGTGAAGTTATCGAGCTGATCCGAGGACTGTCTCAAACCGGCACCTCCGTGGTGCTGATCTCCTCGGAACTGACCGAGCTACTGGCCGTCAGCGACCGCATCCTGGTCCTGCGCAAGGGCCACCTCCAATCCACCCTGGACCGCTCCGAGATCGAAGATGAAGAGTCGCTCCAATTGACCATTCAGGGAGTCTGACCATGTCCACCCCTACCTCCACTTCAGCCCCCACCCAGGCGGACACCACTGCCCGCAGGAGCTCGGTGGATTGGCGCAACTACATCATCTACATCGGCCTGGTCCTGGTGTACGGGATCTGCGTCCTCTTCCTGCACAGCTCAGGCTTCGCCACCACCGAAAATCTGCTGAACATCTTTCGCCAGACAGCCATGATTGCCTTCATGGCGGTGGCCGTCACGTTCGTAATCGCCTCCGCGGAGATCGACCTCTCCGTCGGGGCCGTCGCCGGGCTGGCCAGTGTCACGGCAGCCATGGGTGTAGCCACTGGCGGCCCGGTCACCGGTGCCCTGGCCGGCATCGGCACCGGCGTGCTCGTCGGGCTGGTCAATGGCAGCCTGGTGGCCTTTGCCCGGATTCCCTCATTCCTGGTCACTCTGGGCATGATGGGCATCGCCTTGGGCGTGGCCATGTGGATCACCGGTTCCGCCCCTCAGCCCATCCTCTCCCCCGGGTTCAACGCCTTCTTCGGCGGTGGATCGATCGGCCCGATCCCGGCCCTGCTCATCTGGGTCGTCATCGCCACCATCATCGGTGCGATTGTCATGCATCGCACCGCCTACGGCCGTCGAGTGCTGGCCACCGGCGGCAACGAGCAGGCCGCCATCTACAGCGGCGTGCGCACGCGCCGAATCATCTTCAGTGTCCTCATGGCCTCAGCCATTGCCGCCTCGATCGCGGGCATGCTCTACGCCGGCCGCCTGGAATCCGGCCGCTACCAGTGGGGCAGCGGAGACGAACTGTCGGTCATCGCGGCGGTCATTCTCGGCGGCACCAGCCTGTTTGGCGGCCGTGGGGCCGTCGTCGGATCCGTGATCGGGGCGCTGCTGATCGGCGTGATCAACAACGGTCTGGTGCTGGCGGGCCTGGACACCAGCCAACAAAACATCGTTCGCGGCGTGATCATCATCCTCGCCGTGGCCCTGGCTCGAAGGAAGTAGCGCAGTGCGTGCAGGAATCATCGGCGGGGGCATGATCGCCCGCGTCCACGCTCACGCCGTGCGTGCCTCGGGGCACGAGGTGCTGGCCGCAGCCGGCCGAGACTCGGCATCCGGTCAACGCGCAGGGCAGCAGACGGGGGCCAGAGAAGTGCACTCCACTCCCCTGGATCTCATCGAAGATCCCCGCGTCGAGGTGGTGCACATCTGCTCACCCAACGACACCCACCCCGATCTCGTACGTGCCGCCCTGGGGGCCGGCAAACACGTGATCTGCGAAAAGCCGCTGGCCACCGGCCGGGCCGACGCGCAGGCGATGGTCGATCACTGGCGGGCCACCGATCTGGTGGCCACCGTCCCATTCGGCTACCGCTTCTACTCCTCCATCCGAGAGCTGCGGGCCCGTTTGTCCTCGGGGGAAGAGACACCGCACCTGGTGCGGGGCAACTACCTGCAGGACTGGCTGTCGCGTCCCACGGACATGAACTGGCGGGTGGACTCCGCCCAGGGTGGTCGGTCCCGCGCCTTCGCCGACATCGGTGTCCACTGGTGCGACCTCCTGGAGTTCATCACCGGACAACGCATCACGTCCCTCACCGCCGACCTGTCCACCGTCTACGACACCCGAGGGGCGAGCCCAGAGTCGGTGAGCACCGAGGACGCGGCCGTGCTCGTCTTCCGGCTCGACGGAGGCGCCTTGGGCAGCGCCACGATCTCGCAGGCGGCACCGGGGCACAAGAACGACCTGCGCCTCGCCGTGGATACCCCCGTGCACTCCTACGAATTCCACCAGGAGGAACCGAACACCCTGTGGATCGGGGCGCGGCAGCAGACCCGCATCTGGAATCGAGCTGACGAGGACGCCTCGCCCTTGTCGACCGCCTACGACCAGTCCCCGGGAGGACATCCCCAGGGGTGGCGCGATGCCTTCACCTCCTTCGTCGCCGACACGTACCGTGCCGCCCAGGGCGAGGAGGTCGATGGGCTGCCGACCTTCGACGACGGCCTGCGCGCAGCCGTTCTCACCGACGCCGTCCTCGCCTCCGCCTCCTCCGGCCGGTGGGTGGACATCAAATAATGCACCCTCTGCCCCGAAACACTCCCTTGCCCACCGGCTCGCTTCCGGAGCGCGACGGATTCGTCGGCGAATTCGAAAAGGAACCCATCATGACTCACGAAAAATCCCACCCCGTCACCCTGTTCACCGGCCAGTGGGCCGACCTGCCCTTCGAGGAGGTGGCCCGGCTAGCCGCTGAATGGGGTTACGACGGGCTGGAGATCGCCTGTTCAGGCGATCACCTCGACGTGTGGCGGGCCGCCCAGGACGACGCCTACCTGGCCTCCCGCACCGACATCCTGAAGAAGTACGGGCTGGGGGTGTGGGCGATCTCCAACCACCTCACCGGCCAGGCCGTGTGCGATGACCCCATCGACTTCCGCCACCAGGCCATCGTCGGCTCCCGCATCTGGGGCGACGGTGAGGCCGAGGGTGTGCGGGCCCGTGCTGCCGAGGAGCTCCGGCTCACCGCGAAGGTCGCCCGCAAACTCGGGGTTGATACCGTGGTGGGCTTCACCGGGTCGTCGATCTGGCAGTACGTGGCGATGTTCCCCCCGGTGCCGGCCTCGGTGATCGAGGCCGGCTATGAGGACTTCGCCGCCCGGTGGAATCCGATCCTCAATGTCTTCGACGGCGAGGGGGTGCGCTTCGCCCACGAGGTCCACCCCTCGGAGATCGCCTACGACTACTGGACCAGCGTCCGGGCATTGGAAGCGATCGAGCACCGGTCGGCGTTCGGCTTCAACTGGGACCCCAGCCACATGATGTGGCAGGGCATCGACCCTGTCGGCTTCATCATCGAGTTCGCCGACCGGATCTACCACGTCGACTGCAAGGACACCCGCCTGCGTCCGTCCACCGGCCGGGCCGGGATCCTGGGCTCGCATCTCCCCTGGGGTGATCCGCGGCGCGGGTGGGACTTCGTCTCCACCGGGCATGGGGACGTGCCCTGGGAGGACGCCTTCCGGGCGTTGCGCGCTATCGGTTACACCGGGCCGGTTTCCATCGAGTGGGAGGACGCCGGAATGGACCGCTTGCACGGTGCCCCCGAAGCGCTGCGCCATGTCCGGTCCCTGCTCTGGAAGACCCCTGAGTCCTCATTCGACGCCGCCTTCAGCCACCAGAACTGACCCTGGCCGGCCGACACCGGCCGCCACAACGCAACATAGGAGGAAAAAATCATGGAGATCATCCAGGACCACACCGGCCGCCCGGCCCAGCATGGACGGGCATTCGTCAACGGTGTCCGTTTGCACTACGCCATCGCCGGCCAGGGAGAACCGCTGTTCCTGCTGCACGGAGTGCCAAAGACGTCCTACCACTGGCGCCGTGTCGTTCCGCTGCTGACGCCGTACTACACGGTCATCACCCCGGACCTGCGCGGGCTAGGAGATTCGGAGCATCCTCAGGACGGCTTCGACATGAAGAACATGGCCGAGGACATCGCCCAGCTGGCCACTCACCTCGGATACGAGACCTTCAACCTCGTCGGAGAGGATTGGGGGGCCTCGACCGCTTACCAGGTCGCGGCCCAGTACCCCGATCGCGTGAAGAAGCTCGTGTACCAGGAGATGATCCTCCCCGGCTTCGGTCTGGAGGACTATTCGTTCCTCACCCGTGAAAACGTCAGCACCTACGTGTGGCTCTGGCACATCAACTTCTACAGCGTCCCCCACTTCCCCGAATTCCTCATCAGCGGCAAAGAGCGAGAGTACTTCAACTACTTCATCAAGCACGAGACCCACAACCCCCAGGCCATCACCCCCGACGCCCTGGACGAGTACGTCCGCTGCTACTCGTCACCGGGCGGGCTGCGCAGCATGCTCGAGATCTACCGCGCAACCCTCGACGACGCGGACCAGAACTGTGAGGCAGCGAAGACCAAGCTCACGATGCCTGTCCTCGCGGTCGGCAGCGAGTACTTCATCGGGGCCGACACCGAGCGACAGATGCGCGAGGTCGCCGAGGACGTGCGCGGAGTCATTCTCCCGTGGGGCCACCAGCTGGCGGAGGAAGACCCCGAAGCGCTGGCATCCGCCTACCTGGACTTCTTCGGCCGCAAATAGCAGCATCCCGAGGCCCCGGGCGACCGAGCGCCCGGGGCCTCGGGTGCACCGCTTCCGGATACGGGACCCGGTCAGCCGAGACCATCAGCAACGCCAGGACTGAAAGGAACGACGAACAATGTCATCAACCCCAGGAAATTCCGGTGCATTCTTCCGCGTGGCACAAAGCGAGAGCGGCTCCTGGTGCTTCATCGATCCGGACGGCAAGCCGTTTTTCTCGCTGGCCCTCAACCACATTGACGACACCGACCTCCGCTATCCGCACAACGTGGAGATCTTCGAACGCAAGTACGGCTCACGCCAAGCATGGACCGAGGGAGTTGTCCGCGACCTCCAGGACCTGAACTTCAACACCATCGGATGGACATCCCAGTACATCAGCGGGGGATGGGGCGAGACGCTGGACTGGTTCGGCGACCCAGTCGACCTCGGCCACTCCCATCCCTGGCCCGATCAGCACCTTCTCGACGCCGGCATGCCCTATGTGGTGCAGATCCGGGTGCAGGAGATCGAGGACTGGAACGGCCACCCGGCGTACCGAGACGTGTACGGCGAGGACTTCCACAAGTACGCAGACTGGATCGCCCGGCGCATGGTGTCGGATCACAAGGGCAGCGCGAACCTGGTTGGCTACTTCCTCGTCGACATCCCCGGATGGTTGCCCCATGCCTCCGGACGATTCTGGCCCGGATTCGAAGGACTGAGCCAGGACGAGCACGACCAGAAGCTGTTTGACGTGGCTACTCAGTACTATCGGACAATCACCGAGGCAATTCGGCGCTATGACCCAGACCACTTGATTCTTGGGGACCGGTACAACGGCAACAAGGGCATTCCTGAAGCGGTCCTGCGCGCTATGGTGCCGTTCGTCGACGTCCTCTCTGTCCAGTACTTCACTGGGAAATCCGCTGAAGAGTATGCAACCATGATCGAAGACCTCCGCGGCTGGCACGAGCTGACGGGCAAGCCAGTGGTCATCGCGGACATCGGCAACTGGGTTCCCACAGACATGAATCCTCACCGCACGAGTGACATGGACACCCAAGCCGAACGCGGCGCGGACTACGCCAGCGGTCTAGCACGGGCCGTTGCAGAGCCCTGGATTATCGGTTGGCATTGGTGCGGCTATATCGAGAACCTCGGACGCGGGTGGGGCATCAAGGACCCCCACGACGAGTTCTATACCGACATGACAGACCAGATCCGCGAAGCGAATGCGAGAGCACAAGCGGAGGCGACTCCACGCATGTGATCCTTTCCGCCGCAGAGCCCCGCTGCGGGACCCGATCGGCAAACTGGTCCGTCCACGGGGCACCATGGGTGGAGGCTAATTTGTTGTAGCTCATGAGGTTGTGGTCACTGGGGTGGGCATGAAGAAACGGGCCTCTTCTGGTCGGGCTGGAGGTGTCTAGCTGCAGTAGGGCGTGACATTGTTGTCTCGGGTCGGGGTGCGTGACGCCGTGGGCTGATCGACGCAGGCGGTATGGGGCTCTTCAGAGATGACTGTGGGCGCGCCGGTGGTGTGGTGCAGCTGGGGATAGACGTCGAGGTCCCCGATGATGAGCGGACTCTCAACCCTGCTCCCACCAAGGACGGGACTGCCTCGAAACGCCTACACGCCACCGAGGAAGTCGTCCCTGCCCGCCACCGCCTGGGCGAGATGGGTATCCTCTCTGTCGTCGGAGAGTTCGTCCAGGTCCTAGATCGCCCGTTGCTGGGAGATCTTGGACTTGCGGAAGTCCAGGACAATCCCTGAGTCCGCGCCCTGCGGGAGGGAATTTTCCTTCTGCGCCACGAAGGAATCCGTGACGCACAGCAGAACCACCAATGTCATGAACGCCGCAATCCATGTCGCGATTATGTTCGTCGGCGATCACCCTTCACTCAACGTCGAGGACCAACCCCGCAATACCGCACTCGTGTCCTATGTGGCCCACGTCGCTATCTATAAGTGGCTGCCCCGCTGTCTCCGGTCAGTTCCACTTGGCCGGTGCTGCTCTGAGTGGCAAAAACAGATCAGCGGCTCCCGTGCCCCCACCCTTGCGGGACGGCACCCAGCAGCGGAATGCGATGCCCGTCGAGTGGTGGGAGGTCCGCCAGGTACTGGCGGTTGGAGGTGTGCAGACGATCGGGCTCTGCGGGCCAGCTGCCCAGGACCACCCCGGCCACGTTGACCCCGCGGCGTTGCAGAGCTTCCAAGCTGAGCAGGGTGTGGTTGAGGGTACCCAGGTCCGGGCGAGCCACCAGCACTGTGCTCACCGGTGCCGGGCCAACGGTGTCAGGGATGCTCCCACGTGCTTGTCCCACACCAGCCCGGCCCACGGGGGCTGGCCCCTGGTTCACCGGCCACTGGTGTGCCGCTCCGTGCGGAGCCATTCCCTGCAGACCCACTGCCAGGTCCGCGATGGTGTGCCGATCCCCGTCCAGTTCCACGAGCACGCCCCCGCTGCCCTCCACGAGCACGAGGTCGTGGGACTTCTGTAGTTCCACGATTTTCGCCACGTGGGCCGTGATCGGCAGCAGCTCCACCCTGTCGATGGCCGCGGCGGGAGGGGGTGCCATGGGTTCGCTCAGCCGCTGTCCCTCCGCGATGGTGAGTGCCCCGGAAGGCACACCGGCAGCGCGGACCAGCCGAGCACCGTCCTGCACGTCCCCCGGGTCGTCACCGCGCATGCCGGTCTGCTGCGGCTTGTAGACAGCGATCCGCCGCCGGCCCGCGTACCACCCAGCCACTGCCAGGGCTGCTGTGGCGTAGGTCTTGCCGACGTCGGTGTCCGTGCCGGTCACCAGGACGGTGGAGCCGAGTGACGAGAAGATGCCGCGCAGAGGATTGGTCATGGGGGTCTCCTGCCCGTCCGTGGGGTGGGTGATGAGCGCCCGCCGGGCCGGTGCCCACGTGTGCTCACTGATGCAGCAGCCGGAGACGTGATCCCATGGGTCACCGGTGCGATCGGGCGGGCGTGCCCGTGACCCCAGAACGCTCACGGCGTGGCCGATTCGTCTCCTGCCACGCCCGCCAGCACTTCCCGGACGTGATGCAGCGCTCGCGACAATTCCTGTAATTCCATGTTTCCCGGTGCTGTGATGCGTAGGCGGCTGATGCCGTCCGGCACCGACGGCGGGCGGAAGCATCCCACCGCAACACCTCTGCCCCGTAGCTCCTCCGCGGCCCGGAGTGCGGCTTCAGGAGTGGCCACCTGCACCGACTGCACCGCCGCCCTGGCCTGCAGGATGCCCAGGGTCGAGGCCACGAAGCGCGCCCGCTCGTGCAGCCGGTCCACCAGCTCGGGGGTCTCACCAATGATCCGCGCGGCCTCGGTCGCGGCCGCCGCGGGCGCCGGCGCCAGGGCCGTGTCGAAGATGAACGGGCGAGCCGTGTTGACCAGGTGCTCCCGCAGGGCTGGTGAGCCGAGCACCGCCCCGCCCTGCGCACCGAGCGCCTTGGACAGTGTGAGGGCCACCGCCACGTGGGGGGATCCTGCGAGACCGTGTTCGTGCACGAGCCCCCGCCCGCGGCCGGCCACGCCGATGCCGTGTGCCTCGTCCACAATCAGGAGGGCATTCCACGCCCGGCATATCTCCGCGAGCTCCTGTAGTGGCGCGTGGTCTCCCCACACCGAGTAGACCGATTCCACCACCACGATGGCGCGTGCCTCCGAGCGCTCGGCCAGCAGCCGCGCCACGTGGGCCACGTCCGAGTGCCGCGCGATCCGCACCGGGGAACGTGACAGCCGCGCCCCGTCCACCAGCGACGCGTGCGCGTGGGCATCCGAGACGATGAGCGTGTCCGCATCTCCCAGTGCCGTGAGCACCCCCGTGTTGGCGGCGTAGCCGCTCGAGAACACCAGCGCCGCGGGCTGGCCGGTAAGCGCGCACAGCTCCCGCTCCAGCCGCTCGTGGATCCCCAATGTCCCCGTGACGAGGCGCGAGGCGCGCGATCCCGTGCCGTGGGCGTCCAGCGCCTCGCGCGCCGCCGTGACCACGCGCGGATCCCGCGACAGCCCCAGGTAGTCGTTCGAGGCGAGGTCCACGCACGCCCCGGACAGCGCCCGCAGCCGACGCCGCAGTCCAGCCTCATCGCGCCGCTGCCGCCGGTCGCGGAGCCAGTCGTCGAGGGGGCCCGCAGCGGTCGGAGCGGAGACGTCCGGGTGCTCCGGAACTGGCGCGTTGCCCCCTGACGCGGCCATGCGGAACTCCGCGATCGAGTGGGCGGGTGCGGGCGCCGTCGTGAACGCGTCCGGGCGGTGGGCCGTCATGCGCCCGCCCCGTGCGGCGTGGCACCCCGGCCCGTGCTCGTGAGCTCCACCTCCTGCGCTGCCCGGAGCAGGGCGTAGGCAATGGTGCGGACCTCCTCATCGGAGCACACGTACGGCGGCATGGTGTAGAGCAGCCTCCCGAAGGGGCGGAACCACACCCCCTGATCCAGCGCCGCGCACGTGAGCGGTACCGGGTCCGGTGCCTCGTGGAACTCGACGACGCCCACCCCACCGATCACCCGCACGTCCTTGACCACCGAAAGGTCAGCCGCGACAGGAAGAATCTCGTTCAGGGCCGCAGAAAGCCGTGCCACGTTCTCTGACCATGTCTCGCAGAGCATGCGCACCGACTGGAGGGCCACGGCGCATGCCAGCGGGTTGGCCATGAACGTGGGCCCGTGCATGAGCGCGCGCTGCTCGGACCCGGTGATCACCTCCCCCACGGCCGCGGAGACGAGCACCGCGGCTAGGGACACATACCCGCCGGTCAGGGCCTTGCCCACGCACATCACGTCCGGGACCACGTCCGCCCACTCACTGGCGAACCACTTCCCGGTGCGTCCGAAGCCCGTGGCGATCTCATCCACGATGAACACCAGGTCCAGCTCGTCCGCCAGCTCTCGCAGCACCCGCAGGCACCGCGGGTCGTACGTGCGCATCCCGCCCGCGCCCTGCAGCACGGGTTCCACGATGATCCCGGCGAGCTCGTCCCGGTGGGCGCGGGCGACGTTGCGCACGTCCGCGATCCACGCCTCAACGGCCGCGTCGTCGGCGTCCCAGTCCACGGCCCCGGTCGACGACGGCGCTCCCGCACCCTGCGCGCCGCTCCCACCTGGCCCCTCGGTGTCCCCGGAAGGCACGAAACCAGCGGTGTCCGAGGCCGCGGCACCGAAGTTCTCCGGGGACCGCAACCCCTCGGGATCCTCGTACCCGGATCTAAGCCGGGGGTGCGCCGCCGGGGGCGGTGCCACGAACAGCTGCTCCGCCACTAACCCGGAGAACTCGGCGTGCATCCCGCCCTCGGGATCGCACACGCTCATGGCCCCGGTGGTGTCCCCGTGGTAGCCGCCGCGCACCGTGAGGATGCGCCGCCGCTCCGGTCGCCCGAGGGCCGCCTGGTACTGCACCGCGAGCTTCAGGGCGACCTCCACGCTCACGGAGCCCGAGTCTGCGAAGAACACGTGCTGCAGCTCGGGCGGCGTGACCTCCACCAGCAGCTCGGCGAGTTCCACCGCGGGGCGGTGTGTGAGCCCTCCGAACATCACGTGGGAGAACGCGGTGACCTGGTCCACGATCGCGCGGTCCAGCTCCGGGTTCCGGTACCCGTGCACGGCGCACCACCACGAGGCCATGCCGTCGATCGCCTCGATCCGATCACCCTCCGGGCTCACGAGCGTGAGGGTCACGCCCTCCGCCGCCTCCACGGTGTACGGCGCGGGGCCGTCCAGCGCGGCGTACGGGTGCCACAGCAACCCGCGGTCCCGCGCGGCGAGACTTTCGCCCGACGGCATGTTTGCCATGGCGCCGGACTCAGGCATTCGGCGCCACCGACGTGCCCGCACCACGACGCCGCAAGGTCGGGCTCAGCTCCACCCTCACCCTGGTGTCGTCCTCGTCCTGCTCGGGGCCGTCGCCCGAGCCCAGCAGCGCCGCGAGGGCCGGGGACATGCCGGCGCCGGTCGGCGCGGACGACGCCGCCGCGCTACGGGTGCGGGCTGGACCGCCAGCATTTCGAGAACCATCCTCGGGGGCACTGCCGACCGCCTCGGCAGGCCCGCTCCGGGACACGTCCGCAGGGGCACGCCCACCGTCCGGCGCAGAACCGTCACCTGACGATGAACCGGCGGCCGATCCGCACGCGGACCCGCACGGCGTCGTCGTCCGCTCCCCCGTACCCTGCTCCGCACCGCTGCCCTGCACGTCGGCCGGGCCGACGTGACGGTCCCGGGACGGGTCCGGACCGGCGCCGAGAACGGTGAACCCGGCGTCGGCGATCATGGCCAGGTCCGCCTCGGCGGCCTGGCCCTCGGACGTGAGGTAGTCGCCCAGGAACAGCGAGTTGACCACGTGCAGCGCGAGGGGCTGCAGCGAGCGCAGGTGCATCTCACGCCCGCCGGCCATCCGGATCTCCTTGTCCGGGCACACGAAGCGAACCACGGCGAGAATCTTGAGGCACTTCTGCGGGCTGAGCTGCCAGGTGCCGGCCAAGGGCGTGCCCTCGAACGGCATGAGGAAGTTGACGGGCACGGAGTCCGAGCCCAGATCCCGCAGCGCGAACACCGCCTCGACGAGCTGCTCGTCCGTCTCGCGCATGCCCACGATCAGCCCCGAGCACGGGGAGAGGCCCGCGTCCTTGGCACGCTCCACGGTGTCCACGCGGTCCTGGTAGGTGTGGGTGGAGCAGATGGACTCGTAGTGGGACTCGGCGGTGTTGAGGTTGTGGTTGTAGGCGTTGACACCCGCGCTGCTGAGGGACTCCGCCTGGCCGTCCTTGAGCAGGCCGAGGCACGCGCAGACCTCCACATCCGGGTGCTGCTCCTTCAGCGCCTCGACCGTGCGGGTCACGTTGCCCACCTCACGGTTGGACGGGCCGCGACCGCTCGCCACGAGGCACACGCGGCTGGCCCCGCCCTTGATGCCGTACTCGGCCTGCTCCACGGCCTGCTCGGGGCTCAGCCACGAGTACTTGAGGATGTCCGTTCCGGCATTCAAGCGCTGCGAGCAGTAGCCGCAGTCCTCCGCGCACAGTCCGGACTTGAGGTTGACCAGGTAGTTCACCTTCACGGTCATGCCGAAGTGCTCACGGCGCAGGCGTGCCGCGGCGGCCACGAGATCCAGCATGCCGGGATCGTCGGTGCGCAGCAGGTCGAGGGCTTCATCCGGGGTCACGGGGGTGCCGGCGAGAACGCGGTCGGCCAGCTCTGCGGGGTTCTTGAACATTGTTCAATTATTGAACGGTGTTCAGGAAAGTCAATTCGTGACGGGGCACGAGCACGCACCGGGCCGCACCCCGGCGCCCTCTCTGCTCGTGGCCGGTCTGACCTCGCAGAACGGTCCATCGCGGGCACACCGGGCGCCCGAGACTCCCCAGCGCCCGCAGGGCCCCGAACCACGGCGCCCGCACAGCACACAGCCCACACACCACTACTCGGTAGAGTTTCCGCGGAGCCCGCACCCGGGCACGAGAGCAGGGAGGAGCACCGTGGCACTGGACCGCAGCCAGGTGGTGGATGCCGCGTGGCACATCCTGCAGACGTACGGTCTCGGCGACCTCTCCATGCGCCGCCTGGCTCGTGAGCTGGGTGTTCAGCCGGGAGCGCTCTACTGGCACGTGGCCAACAAGCAGGAGCTGCTCGCGGTCCTCGCCCAGCGCATGGTCGCCCCGCTCGAGACCCCCGCGGTCCGCCCCGCGCACACCGCGGACGACGACGCCGCCGCGCTCCTGCTGATCGCCCGGTTCCGTTCTGCGGTGCTCACCGTGCGGGACGGCGCGGACGTGGTGAGTGTGGCGCACGCACTGGACCCCTTGGGGATGCAACCCGTCCCGCTGCTCATCACGGCGCTGACCGGCCGGGGCAGAAACCCGGAGGCCGCCGAGATGCTCGCCCTCACACTCACCCGCTTCACCCTGGGCTCCGTGACCGCCCAGCAGACCCGCGAGTCGATGGACCTCCCTACCGCCACCATGGACGCCGAGTTCGAGGCGGGCGTGCGCGCGATCCTGGCGTAGCGGCGTCGTCGTGCGCTGTGCGAGGCGGAGCCCGACCGGCGGGACGCTGTGAGGTGGAGCAAATGCAGCCTCGCGCCCGCGAATCTGCACCTGCTCCGTTACTGCAGGCATTGAGTGGCGGGCGTGCGTGTGGTCCTAGTGCAGCGGCGTCGTCGCCCTCTGTCGTGTGCGAGCCGGACGGGGCAGAATGCCCGCATGACCACGGCCCCTTTCACCCTGCGAGCGCCTGCGCCCGAGGACGCACCGAGGATCGCGGAGGTTCATGTGCAGTCCTGGCGGGAGACCTACACGGGATTGGTTCCGGAGCGCTTCTTCGGGGACGCCGCTCGGCAGGCCCGGCTGAGGCTGTGGACCACTCTGCTCGCTGACCCGGCCGGACGCGACCGGATCCGGGTGGCCGAGGTGGACGGGGCGATCGTGGGCTTCGCCGGCGTGGGTCGACCCGAGGAGACGGAGCCGTCGCGGGATCTGGCCCTGCACATGCTCTACGTGCTCAAGGCACACCACGGCAGTGGGGCAGGGCCGGCACTGTTCGACGTCGTTCTCGGCGAGGAACCTGCGCAGCTGTGGGTGGCCGAGGCCAACCCCCGCGCGATCCACTTCTACGAGCGCAACGGCTTCCGCGCGGACGGAGCCACTCTCACGGATCCCGCCCTGGAGGACCTCCGCGAGATCCGCATGGTGCGCTGAGGCGCGCCCCGGGCGCGGAGGGGTCCGATGAACGAGGCGCTGTGAGGTGGAGCACATGCAGCCCCGCGCCCGCGAATCTGCACCTGCTCCGCTATTGCAGACGTTGAGAGGTGGGCGTGCGCGCAGTCCTGGCTCAGCGGCGTCGCCGACACCCGTGGGCACCAGAACGGCGAGCGCCCCCTCGGGGATGACATGAGCCGACACCGCGCGGCGATGTGCCGGGCCGTCGGCCGGCCCCGTGCCACACTGACCGTGATCGGCATCACATCCAGTCAGCACGAGGAGCGAACATGAGCACAGCGGGCACCCCCGCCCCGGCGGTCGACATGGACCCCAACGACAACCCGGAGACCCGCAGCGGTCTGAAACGGGTGGTGGCGGCGTCCATGGCGGGCACGGTGGTGGAGTGGTACGAGTTCTTCCTCTTCGCCACGGCATCCACGCTCGTGTTCGGCCCGCTGTTCTTCGTGGACACCGGCAACCCGCTGGACGGGATCATCAAGGCGTTCCTGATCTACGCGGTGGGCTTCATCGCGCGGCCGCTGGGCGGGATCGTGTTCGGGCACTTCGGGGACAAGTTCGGCCGCAAGCACCTGCTGCAGCTGGCGATCATCCTGGTGGGTGCCACTACGTTCCTCATGGGCTGCCTGCCCACGTTCCACCAGGTGGGCTACTGGGCTCCCGCGCTGCTGGTGGTGCTGCGCTTCGCGCAGGGCTTCGCGGTGGGCGGCGAGTGGGGCGGAGCGGTGCTGCTGGTCGCGGAGCACTCCCCCAACAAGGAACGGGGATTCTGGGCCAGCTGGCCGCAGGCCGCCGTGCCGCTGGGCAACCTGCTGGCCACCATCGTGCTGCTGTTCCTCTCCCGCACGCTCAGCGACGAACAGTTCCTCTCCTGGGGCTGGCGCGTGGGCTTCTGGCTGTCCGTGGTGATCGTGGCGATCGGCTACTACATCCGCACCCGCGTGAGCGATGCCGCGATCTTCACGCAGACGCAGGAGGAGCTGATCGAGGAGAAGGGTGCCTCCTACGGCGTGGCCGAGGTGTTCCGCCGCTACCCGCGCGGCGTCTTCGGCGCCATGGGCATCCGGTTCGCGGAGAACATCCTGTACTACATCGTGGTCACGTTCTCCATCACGTACCTGTCCACCCAGCTGAAGATGAACACGTCCAACATCCTGCTCCTGCTGCTGGTCGCGCACGTGGTGCACGTGATCGTGGTGCCGCTCATGGGCCGGTTCACGGACCGGATCGGACGCCGCCCCGTCTACGCCGCGGGTGCGGTGCTCGCGATCGGCTGGGCGTTCGTGGCGTTCCCCATGTTCAACACCCGCAACGATTGGATCATCCTGGCCGCGATCGTGCTGGGCCTGGTGATCCACGCGTTCATGTACGCCGGCCAGCCCGCCATCATGGCCGAGATGTTCCCCACCCGCATGCGCTACTCGGGCGTCTCCCTGGGATACCAGGTGACCTCGATCGTCGCGGGGTCCCTGGCGCCCATCATCGCCACGTCCCTGCTGCGCCGCTTCGACTCGTGGGTCCCCATCTCCATCTACATCACCGTCGCGTGCCTCATCACGCTGTTCGCGGTGCTCACCCTGCGGGAGACCAGGGGCATCTCGCTGCACGCGATCGACGCCGAGGACCGACGCCGCCTGGACGCCGAACGCGCCACCGCCTGACACCCACGGCACGGCCGACGACGCCGCACGGCCCGGCCCCGCGCCGTCGTCACCCCGTGTGCCGGTCCCGTGCGCGGAGGACCCCCCCGGGCCCTCCGCGCACGGCAGACGCGGCAACCCGCCATGGGCCGCACACCCCCTTTTCCAGCGCGCACCGAGCACGGTGCCGACACGCACGACGAGAGGACACACCACATGAGCACCATCACCTGGATCGGTCTGGGCCACATGGGCGCGCCGATGTCCGCCAACCTGGTGGCCGCGGGCCACGACGTCCGGGGCTTCGACCTCAGTGAGGCCGCGATGGCCGCCGCGCGGGAGGGCGGCGTGCAGACCTTCTCCACCATGGGGGAGGCCCTCGACGGCGCGGAGGTGGTCATCACCATGCTCCCCAAGGGCGAGCACTCCCGCGCCGTGTACCTCGGGGAGGACGGCGTGCTCGCCCTGGCCCCGAAGGACGCGCTGCTCGTGGACAGCTCGACCATCGACGTGGCCACCGCGGAGCAGCTGCACCGCGCCGCGTCGGAGGCCGGTTTCGCGTTCGTGGACGCGCCGGTCTCGGGCGGGATCAGCGGCGCCGCCGCCGGCACTCTGACCTTCATGATCGGCGGGGAGGAGCAGCACGCCCGCCGCGCGGAGGAGGTCGTGCAGCCCATGGCGGGCCGCGTGGTCCACACGGGAGCCGCCGGCACCGGGCAGGCCGCGAAGATCGTGAACAACATGATGCTGTTCATCTGCCTGGAGGCGTGCTCGGAGGGCTCCGTGCTGGCGGACCAGCTGGGCCTGGACCCCAGGGTCTTCTGGGAGATCGCCTCGGTCTCATCCGGCGACTCGTGGGCGCTGCAGACCTGGTACCCCGTGCCGGGAATGACGGACTCGGCGGCGGCAAACCACAACTTCGACGCCACGTTCTCGGCCACGCTCGCCGCCAAGGACATCGGTCTGGCCCTGGCCGCCGGTGAGCAGACGGACGTGAACCTGCCCGCCGCGCGCCTGGTGGCCGAGCGCTTCCAGGAGCTCATCGACGAGGGGCTCGCGGACAAGGACTGCAGCCTGATCGCCAAGTACGCCGCCCCGGACGGCGCCATCCCCGGCTGGGACCCGGACAAGGCCTGAGCCCCGCCGTAGAAACGCAGAACGGCCCCGCGCGATCCTCGGATCCCGCGGGGCCGTTGCCTGCTCGGCGTCAGACGCCCGCGCCCACCACGAGCATGGTGGCCCCGAAGACCAGACCGGAGACGATGAGCACCACGGTGGTGTAGCTGAGGATGTCCCGGATCCTCAGCCCGGCGATCGCCAGCAGGGGCAGGGCCCAGAACGGCTGGATCATGTTGGTCCACTGGTCCCCGTACGCCACGGACATGATGATCACGGACGGGTCCACGCCCAGGCGGGCGGCGGCGTCGAGCAGGATGGGCGCCTGGATGGCCACCTGACCGCCGCCGGACGGGACGAAGAAGTTGACCAGGCCCGCGGAGAGGAAGGCGAGCAGCCCCAGGGTCTGCGGGGTGGCGACCGCCACGATGGAGTCGGAGAGCACCTGGATCAGCCCGGTGGCGGTCATGATGCCCATGATCCCGGCGTACAGCGGGAACTGCAGCAGGATGTCCCCCACGTTCGCGGCGGCGTTCTTCACCAGGGCCATGACCTCGAACGCGTTGCGGGACAGCAGGAAGATCAGGGCCAGGAACATCCAGTTCACGATGTCCAGGGTGACGCTGCCGCCCCCGGTGAAGTGGGTGACCAGGTAGGCCACGAGGGCGAGGCCCACGAACAGGGTGGGGATGCGCGAGGCGTCCAGCCGGTCGGCGGGGGCCTCGATCGCGGGCTCGGGGATCTGCTGCTCCGACTGGGCGAGCGCCTCGGCGGTCATGGTGTGGGACCCCGGCACGGCGCGCGGGGCCACGAGCCACAGGGCCAGCGAGACCAGGACCACGGTGACCGCTGCGGCCGTCATGTTCCACCACGAGAACGTGGTCTCGGAGATGGGGATCACGTGGCCCACCTGCTTCTCGATGAACGAGCCGGGAGTCGCGGCGGTCAGCGGACCGGATCCGGAGTAGCCCATGTGCCACACGACCATGCCGGAGAAACCGGCGGCCACGAGCATGGGGAAGCTCACGGGCGTGCCGCGCCGGGAGAACTCGGCGGCCACCTCACGCGCGAGCAGGCCACCCACCACCAGGCCGAAGCCCCACGTGATGAGGCACGCCACCGCGGCCACCACGAACACGAACACGTAGGCGGCCAGCGCGCTCCGCGGGACAGCCGCGAGCCGTCCCAGCAGGGCCCGCACGGGCCGGGTGCTCGCGAGGGCGTGGCCCAGCAGGAGCACGAGCGCCATCTGGGTCATGAACTCGAGCAGCCCCGAGAGCCCCTTGCCCCAGCCCTCGACCACGGTCACGGGGCTCGCGTCGGTGAGCAGCAACGCCATGACGCCCACCGCCGCGGTCAGCACGATCGCGAAGATCAGCGCGGAGGGGATGAACCGTTCCACCACATAGTTGACGGGGCGCATGGCGCGGGCCAGGACCGGTTCGGGGGAGGCCGTTCGGGCCGGGGAGTGCTGGGGGGAGCTCATGGGGGTTCCTCAGGGGTGGTTTGGATCAGGTACCGCCCCGATCCTAGGGAAAGTGACATGCGTTACATGCTGTGCGGGCAGTGTGACGGTCCCGCGCGTCTCCTCGCCTCGTGCGTCTCCGCGGCCCCGCCCATCTCCCCGCCTCGTGCCACGTGCTCACGACGGCGCGGCGCGGGCCCACGCGGCCCCGCTCCCGGCCCGTCCGCTCACGCCCGATCGCGCGCCGTGACCTCCGGGTGCCGGGCGTCGGGCTCTCGCGGCGCTGTGGCCCGGTGGTGGCCGAGGAACAGCAGCACGATGAGGGCCACGTCCACCACGTCCCCGCCGTAGTACATGAGCTGCGCTCCGACCTCCGCGTCCGCGGGCGCCACTCCCGCGGGCGGGTGCGCGAACAACCACTTGGCCAGGATGGAGTGGGCGGCGATGAACACCACCAGGACGGCCGCACGCACGCGGAAGGACGAACGGTGCGGATCCGGGTCCGGCCCGGCGATCGAGGCGGTGAACACGTACCCGGCCAGGAAGATGTGCGTGTGCACCACCGCGTGGCCGAGCGCTGAGGCGTGCATCCAGTGGAGCAGCCCAGTGGTGTAGAGCAGCCACAGCCCGCCCACGTTGAGCACGGCGGCCACCGCGGGGTGCATCACGCACCGGATCCACGGGAAGCGCAGCGCCCGCGTGACCCTCCGGGCCCCGGCCGTGGGCAGACCGCGCAGCAGCACCCGCACCGGGGCGCCCAGCACCAGGAGCAGCGGCCCGATCATCCCCACCAGCAGGTGCCCCACCATGTGCATCGTGAAGCTCGCGTGACCGGCGTGGGCCACGGGCCCCACCAGCCCGGCACCCACGCACGCCAGTCCCGCGAGGAAGCTGACCGGGCGCCAGGGGGCCACGCCGCGTCGCCCGCGCCCGGCCCACAGACGCCAGCAGTACGCCACTGCGGCGAGCAGCACGAGCGCGAGGACCAACCACTCGAAGAGCGGCCACGGGGCGGCCACTGCGGCGTCCGCGTGCCCAGCGGCACCGCCACCGTGCTGCCCGTGGTCCCCGTGCCCCTGCTCCCCCGCGCCCACCGCAGCCGCGAGAAGCCCCGGGGGCGCGGAGAGCGTCCGGAACCCGGGGAGGATCAGAGTCCCCGAGCCCATCACGCCGCCCGGTACGCCCGGGCGCCGCGCCGTATCACCAGGTACCCCACGAGCATGAGAACCACGGCCGTACCGTTCCACACCAGGTCGTACGGCAGCAGGTCCACGCCGTAGCGGATCTGGTGGATGCCCAGCAGCTTGTGGTCCACGATCCCGTCGAAGAGCTGGAAAGAGCCGGCGCCCAGGATCACCGCACCCACCCAGTGGAGCCAGCGCACCCCGCCACGACGGCGCACGTCGGCCAGCATGAACAGACCCCACACCGTGATGAACCATGCGAAGGCATGGAAGAAGCCGTCGGTCACGAGAGCGACCTCGTGCGTGGAGAGATCGTAGAAGTGGTGCCACTGCAGGCCCAGGTGGAAGATGAACAGGTCGATCATGGCCGCCGCAATCCCGCAGCCGAACAGGAACCCGGACAGCGCGGCCCGCTTCCGGGTGCGGGTGATGTCCGGGGTCGACGCCGCCCGGTCGGCCGTCCTCTCGCCCCTCACCGATCCTGCGGACGGCGCAGCGGGTGTGGATTCCGGATGTGCCATGTTCCCTCCCGGGTCGCGCGGTGGCCCGGGGTCGGACGCAGCGCGCGTGTCCCGAGCGTGAACCGCACCGCCGCCCGCCCTCGGACTGCTTGCCGTCATCAGCCTACTGATGTGTGCGCTCCGTGGCACGGGTCCCGCACCCGTAGCGGCCGACATGACGTGTCCGCCCGGACCTGCGGGGCCACCACCCCGCCCGGACCCGACCCTCCGCCCACGCCCCGGGCCACGAGAACGGGGTGCCCCGCTCTGGTGAGCGGGACACCCCGTAGGTCACGCGGCGCCGCTCAGCGGCACCGCCCGTCTCAGCGGCTCAGCAGCAGCGCCTCGCCCTGACCGCCGCCGCCGCACAGCGAGACCGCGGCCTTGCCGGAGCCGCGGCGCGCGAGCTCCATGGCCGTGTGCAGCGCCAGGCGGGCGCCGGAGGCCCCGATGGGGTGGCCCAGGGCGATCGCACCGCCGTGGATGTTGACCTTGTCCATGTCCACGCCGAGGTCCCGGACGGACTGCACGGAGACCGCGGCAAACGCCTCGTTGATCTCGATGAGGTCCAGCTCGTCCGCGGTCCACCCGGCACGGGACAGCGCGTGCTCGATCGCGCGCGAGGGCTGGGAGTGCAGGGACGTGTCCGGCCCGGCCACCTGCCCGGGCTTCCCCACCACGGCGAGCCAGTCCAGGCCGTGCTCCTGCGCGTAGCCGCGCGTGGTCAGCACCATGGCAGCCGCGCCGTCGGAGATCGGGGAGGAGTTGCCCGCGGTGATGGTGCCGTCCTTGGTGAAGGCGGCCCGGAGCTTACCGAGCCCCTCGGCCGTGGAGTCCGGGCGCACGCCCTGGTCCTCGGACACCGTCACCGGATCGCCCTTGCGCTGCGGGATCTCGATCGGCGCGATCTCGTCCGCGAACACACCGTTCTGCTGCGCCCTGCCCGCGAGCTGGTGGCTGCGGGCGGCCACCTCGTCCTGCTCCTCGCGGGAGATGGAGCGGTCCGTGTTGCCGGTCTCGGTCAGCTCGCCCATGGGGATCTGCAGCTCCACGTCCACCAGACCGTCGTGCGACAGGGAGTCGGCGAGGGTCATGTCCCCGTAGGACTTCCCCTTGCGAGCGCCCAGCGCCAGGTGCGGGGCGTTGGTCATGGACTCCATGCCCCCGGCCACGACGACGTCCGCCTCGCCCGCGCGGATCATCCGGGCCGCCTCGGTCACGGCCACCAGCCCGGACAGGCACACCTTGTTCAGGCTCATGGCGGGCACGGTCATGGGGAGCCCCGCGGCCACGGCGGCCTGCTTGGCGGGGTTCTGCCCGCCGCCGGCCTGCACCACGTTGCCCATGTAGACGTAGTCCACGTCCTCCGGTGCCACACCCGCGCGCTGGAGGGCGTGCTTGATGGCGTGCGCGCCCAGGTCCACGGCGCTCTGGGACGCGAGGGCCCCCAGCAGCTTGCCCTGCGGGGTACGCGCCCCGCTGACGATCACGATGTCGTTGGCGTTCTCTGTCACTGTTCCTCCTGAACGGGTACGGAATCGGGGGTCACGTCCACGAGATCCACCCGGTAGTTCGCTTCGGTCTTCTCGGCCACCTCTGCCTCGGTCACGCCGGGGGCCAGGGTGCGCAGCACCAGTCCGGCCTCCTCCACGTCGAACACGCACAGGTCCGTGATGATGCGGTCCACCACGCCCACACCGGTGAGCGGGAGGTCGCACTCGTGCTTGAGCTTCGCGGAGCCGTCCTTGGCCACGTGCTCGGTGAGCACCAGCACGCGAGGGGTTCCGGCCACGAGGTCCATGGCGCCGCCCATGCCCTTGACCATCTTGCCCGGGATCATCCAGTTGGCCAGGTCCCCGGTCTCGGAGACCTGCATGGCGCCCAGGATGGCCATCTTCACGTGCCCGCCGCGGATCATCCCGAAGGACGTGGCGGAGTCGAAGATCGCTGCCCCCGGCTGCAGGGTGATGGTCTGCTTGCCGGCGTTGATGAGGTCCGGATCCTCGTCCCCCTCGTACGGGAACGGACCCATGCCCAGCACGCCGTTCTCGGACTGCAGCACCACGCTCACGCCCGGCGGCAGGTTGTTGGCCACGAGCGTGGGGATGCCGATCCCCAGGTTCACGTAGTCGCCGTCGGCCAGTTCCGACGCCGCGATGGCCGCCATCTCGTCGCGTGTCCAGCTCATGCCGCTCCTCCTTCGACGCCGCCCGCGCCCGGCCGCGGCCGGGTGGTGCGCTGCTCGATCTCCTTGGGCGCCCCCGAGTACTGCACCACGTGCTGCACATACACCCCCGGGGTCACGATGTGGTCCGGGTCCAGCTCACCGGGGGCCACGATCTCCTCGACCTCCGCGAAGGTGACCTTCCCGGACGCCGCGCACACCGGGTTGAAGTTCCGGGACGTGCGCCGGTACACCAGGTTGCCGTCGGTGTCCCCGCGCCACGCGTGCACCAGGGCCACGTCCGCCACGATCCCGCGCTCCTGCACGTACGTGCGGCCGTCGAACTCCGCGGTGGGCTTGCCCTCCGCCACGGGTGTGCCCACACCGGTGGCCGTGTAGAACGCGGGGATCCCCGCACCGCCGGCGCGCAGCCGTTCCGCGAGCGTGCCCTGGGGGTTGAACTCCACCTCGAGCTCACCCTCCAGGAACTGGCGCGCGAACTCCCTGTTCTCCCCCACGTACGAGGCCAGCACCCGGGAGACCTGACGGTTCTCGAGCAGCACGCCCAGGCCCTTGCCGTCCACGCCCATGTTGTTGGAGACCACCGTGAGGTCCGTGACCCCGCTGTCCCGCACCGCCTCGATGAGGTCCCGCGGGATCCCGGAGAGTCCGAAACCGCCCACCGCGAGCGTCATCCCGTCCCGCAGGGTCTCCGCCAGCAGCCCGGCGACGTCCTCTCTGACCTTGGACATGCCCACCCTTTCGCGTTGCCTGCACATGTGATCCGCATCTCAGCGTAGACGGTCCGCGTCCCGGCTGCCGAAAGCGTGGCACGGCAGGCGCGCGGGCGGCGTCGTCTCAGGAGGCGGTCCAGCCGCCGTCCATCGCGTAGGAGGAGCCCGTGACCATCCCGGCGGACGGGCCCGCGAGGAACGCGATCAGCTCCGCAACCTCCTCGGGCTCCACGAGGCGCTTGATGGCCGACTCGGTGAGCATGATCTTCTCGACCACCTGCTCCTCCGGGATGCCGTGCGTGGCCGCCTGGTCCTTGATCTGCTTGTCCACCAGCGGGGTGCGCACGTAGCTGGGGTTCACGCAGTTGCTCGTGACGCCGTGCGGCGCGCCCTCCAGGGCCACCGCCTTGGACAGCCCCTCCAGGCCGTGCTTGGCGGCCACGTACGCGGCCTTGTACGGCGAGGCCCGCAGCCCGTGCACCGAGGACACGTTGACGATCCGGCCCCAGCCCTGCTCGTACATGTGCGGCAGGGCCGCGCGGATCAGCAGGAACGGGGACTCCAGCATGAGCGTGAGGATCCGGTGCAGGTCCGCAGGATCGACGTCCTGGACGGGCGAGACCTTCTGGATGCCCGCGTTGTTGACCAGCACGTCCACGTCCAGGCGCAGCCGCGCCAGCGCGGCGGTGTCCGTGAGGTCCACAGCCCAGGCTTCACCGCCCACCTCGTCCGCGAGACGCGCGGCGGCGTCGTGGTCGATGTCCGCGACCACCACGTGCGCACCGCGCGCGGCGAGCGCCCGGACGGCCGCCGCACCGATGCCGCTGGCACCTCCGGTGACGAGTGCCTTCTTCTCCTGCAGGGACTGTTCGGTCATGCGCGGACTCCTCGGGGACGGCGGCCTGGTTCCCGGACGGTGGCCCGGGTCACTCCAGGGTACGCAGGCCCGTGATTCGCCCGGCCACCCGTGCGTGAGGTTGGATGGGCGGACACCCGGTGAGGGGTGCCCATCCAGAGCGGCTCAGAGATCTGGCTCGATCACGCCGCAGCAACCGGATCACACCCGGTGCTAATGCCAGAACCGATGGAAAGGATCAGCACAGCCATGCCCTTGAACACCGATCGCATCCAGACCACCCACGTGGGGTCCCTCCCCCGCACGCCGCAGTTGCTCGAGGCCAACAACCGCTTCCAGGCCGGGGAGATCGACCTGGCGCAGTTGGGTGAGGCGCTGGACACCGGGGTGATCGACGTCGTGCGCAAGCAGTGGGAGATCGGCCTGGACATCGTCAATGACGGCGAGTACGGCCACACCACGTCCGGCGCCGTGGATTACGGGGCCTGGTGGAACTACTCGTTCCACCGCCTGGGCGGGCTGACCCCCACGGACGAGGACCGCTGGCAGACGGCGGAGACGCTGCGCTCGTCGCCGGGCAACATCGTGCTCACGAGCTTCCCGGACCGCCGCGACCGCTCCAAGTTCCGGGAGGCCTACGAGGATCCCACGGCCGGGGTCCTGGCCCACCGCGCAAGCGTGTCCCAGCCGAAGATCACGGGCCCGCTGACCTACACGGGTCAGGAAGCCGTGGCCGGTGACATCCGCCGGATCAAGGAGGCCATGGCCGAGACCGGGGCCACGCAGGGGTTCGTGGCAGCGCTGTCCCCCGGCTCGTGCGCGCGCGTGAAGAACGAGTACTACGCGAGCGACGAGGAACTGGTCTACGCGTGCGCGGACGCGATGCGCGAGGAGTACAAGGCCATCACGGACGCCGGGTTGATCGTGCAGATCGACGACCCCTCGATCGCCGAGTCCTGGGACCAGATCAACCCCGAGCCCACAGTGGAGGACTACCTGGCCTTCACCCAGCTGCGCGTGGACGCCCTGAACTACGCGCTGCGCGACCTGCCCGAGGAGCAGATCCGCTTCCACCTGTGCTGGGGTTCGTGGCACGGCCCGCACACCACCGACCTCGAGTTCAAGTACCTCGTGGACCTCATGCTCACCATCCGCGCGCAGGGCTACAGCTTCGAGGCGTCCAGCCCGCGCCACGGCCACGAGTGGAAGGTGTGGACGGACCACCAGCTGCCCGAGGGCAAGGTGGTCTACCCCGGTTTCGTCTCCCACTCGACCAACGTGGTGGAGCACCCCGAGCTCGTGGCGGACCGGATCGAGCAGTACGCGTCCGTGGTGGGCAAGGAGAACGTGATCGCCTCCACGGACTGCGGTCTGGGCGGGCGGCTGCACCCGCAGATCGCGCTGGCCAAGCTCGAGTCCCTCGTGGAGGGTGCGCGGATCGCCTCGCAGCGCCTCTTCTGAGCCCCGCCCCCGGCTCCACCCCGGGCACGACGACGCCGCACGCGCACTCCGCGGGCCCGGCACCCACCGCGGGGGCCGGGCCCGCGGCATCGAGGGGCTTCCCCGTGACCCGCGTAACATATACGATTTGATACACGACGCGGGTGACGCGCTTCACATGCACCCCTACACTCACGTCAAGACCAATCGGTCGGTAAATGCGCCGGCCCCGCCACTGGCACCCCACGGACTCCGGTCCGACGATCCTGGAGACCCCACATGGCATCCACCACCGCAGCGCCCGCGCAGGGCCACACCATGTCACGAGAAGAGCGCAAGGTCCTTGCGGGCACCCTCGTGGGCACCACCATCGAGTGGTACGACTTCTTCATCTATGCCCAGGCCGCCGCGTTCATCCTGGCCGCGCACTTCTTCAACCCGCTCGGGGCGGAGAACGCGCAGCTCGCGCAGGTTGTCTCGTGGGCCTCCCTGGGCATCAGCTTCCTGTTCCGCCCACTGGGTGCGATCGTGGCGGGGCACATCGGCGACCGCTTCGGCCGCAAGGTCACGCTTGTGATGACCCTGTTCGGCATGGGCGCGGCCACCACGTTGATCGGCCTGCTGCCCACCTACGAGAAGATCGGCATTGCCGCTCCGATCCTGCTGGTGCTGCTGCGCATCCTGCAGGGCTTCTCCGCCGGCGGTGAGTGGGGCGGCGCGGCCCTGATGTCCGTGGAGCACGCCCCCGTGAACAAGCGCGGACTCTTCGGCGCGTACCCGCAGATCGGCGTGCCGATCGGCATGCTCATGGCCACCCTGTTCATGTTCGGCCTGAGCACGGGGCTGACGCCCCAGCAGTTCGAGTCCTGGGGCTGGCGCGTGCCGTTCCTGTTCTCCATCGTGCTGATCTTCGTGGGCTGGCTCATCCGCCGCTCGGTGGACGAGTCCCCGGTGTTCCTGGAGATGCAGCAGCGCGCCAAGGAGTCCTCCGCGCCCCTCGGCCAGCTCTTCCGCAAGAACCCCCGCGAGGTCCTGCTCGCCGCGCTGATCTTCGCCGGCAACAACGCCGCGGGCTACCTGGTGATCGCGTTCTTCGCCTCCTACGGCACGAAGGTCCTGCACATGTCCCGGCCGGAGACCCTGGTCGCCTCCCTGGTGGGCGGCATCGGCTGGCTCATCTTCACCATGCTGGGCGGCTGGATGTCGGACAAGGTGGGACGCAGGCGCACGTTCATGATCGGCTACGGCATCATCATTGTGTGGGCCATCCCCATGTGGTGGCTGCTCAACACGGCCTCCCTGCCGCTGTTCGCCCTGGCCATCTTCATCCTCACCATCGGACTGGGCCCCTCCTACGGCCCCCAGTCCGCCATGTACGCGGAGATGTTCCCGGCCCGCGTGCGCTACTCGGGCGTCTCCATCGGCTACGCCCTCGGCTCCATCATCGGCGGCGCCTTCGCCCCCATGATCGCCGAGCTGCTGCTGGGGCGCACCGGGCAGGCCTGGACCATCGGCCTGTACATCGCCGCCCTGTCCCTGGTCTCCTTCATCGCCGTGTGCTTCGTGCGCAGCTCGGACCAGGGCAAGGACCTCCACGTGGCCGAGGTGCATGAGGAGTACGTCAAGTCCCACCCGGACGAGGTCGTCCCGCCGGTGGCCGGAGAGCCCGAGGGCGGCGCGGTGGCCGGCACCACCCGCCACTGACCCGCCCTCCCGCACCGACCGGTCGGCGGGACTCGGGGGCCGACCGGTCGGGGCACGGGCCCGGCATCCCCTCGGATGCCGGGCCGTGCGCGTGCCGACGGCAGCGTCGTCCATTGACGCAGCTCACACGATCGGCAAAAATTGCAGAGTACAAATCCAGGAACCACGCCAAGGAGACACCATGTCCGAGATGCCGCAAGCCTTCCTCGTCGGGGGAGCCCGCACCCCTGTGGGCCGTTACGGCGGGGCGCTGTCCTCCGTGCGTCCGGACGATCTCGCCGCCCTGTGCATCCGCTCCGTGGTGGAGGACTCCGGGATCGACCCCTCCCTCGTGGACGAGGTGATCCTGGGCAACGCCAACGGCGCGGGTGAGGAGAACCGCAACGTGGCCCGCATGGCGTGGCTGCTCAACGGCTACCCGGACACCGTTCCCGGGATCACGGTCAACCGGCTGTGCGCCTCGGGCATGTCCGCGATCACGATCGCCTCGCAGATGGTCAAGTCGGGTGCCGCGGACATCGTGGTGGCCGGCGGCGTGGAGTCCATGTCCCGCGCTCCGTGGGTCATGGAGAAGCCCGCCACCGCGTTCGCCAAGCCCGGCGAGGTCTACGACACCTCGATCGGCTGGCGCTTCCCCAACCCCGCGTTCCTGGACGGCCCGCTCTCCCGGGACGGCAAGATGACCTACTCCATGCCGGAGACCGCGGAGGAGGTCGCCCGCGTGGACGGCATCTCCCGCGAGGACGCGGACGAGTTCGCCGCGCAGTCCCACGAGAAGGCGCTCGCGGCCATCGCGGCGGGGCACTTCACGGACGAGATCGTCCCCGTGGAGGTCAGGGGCCGCAAGGGTGCGGTCACCGTGGTGGACACGGACGAGGGCCCCCGCGAGGGCTCCACCATCGAGGTGCTCGCCAAGCTGCGCCCGGTGGTCAAGGGCGGTTCCGTGGTCACCGCCGGCAACTCGTCCTCCCTCAACGACGGCGCCTCGGCCGTGATCGTGGCCAGCGAGCGCGCCGTGACCAAGTACGGTCTCACCGCCCGGGCCCGCGTGGTGGACGGCGCCTCCGCCGGTCTCGCCCCCGAGATCATGGGCCTGGGCCCGGTGCCCGCGTCCGAGAAGGTGCTCGAGCGCGCCGGCTGGTCCGTGGGGGACCTCGGCTCCGTGGAGATCAACGAGGCCTTCGCCACGCAGTCCCTCGGCTCCATCCGCCGCCTCGGCCTGGATCCCGAGATCGTCAACCGGGACGGCGGCGCCATCGCCCTCGGCCACCCGCTGGGCTCCTCCGGCTCGCGCATCGCGATCACGCTGATGGGCCGCATGGAGCGCGAGCGCACCGCCAAGGGCCTGGCCACCATGTGCATCGGCGTGGGTCAGGGCGCCGCCCTGCTGATCGAGCGGGTGTGATCCGGCCGTGACGGACACGAACCCCACGCACGACGACGCCGCACGCGAGCACCGCGCGGACGGCACCGCCGCGGCGTCGTCCTCCGCGAACGGGAGCGCGGCGGGCACCGCCACCGGCGGCTCCCCCTCGGCAGCCACCCCGGAGGGCCGGACCCCGGCCGGAACCCCCGCGTGGGCCGCGGACTTCGAGGCGCTGCGCGTGAGCCAGCGCCCGGACCGCCTGCACGTGGCCCTGGACCGCCCGGACGTGCGCAACGCGATCGACCAGGTCATGGTGGACGAGCTGCACACGGTGTGCGCGCACCTGGAGCGTGAGCCGAAGATCATGGTGCTCAGCGGCACCCGCGTGAACGGGAAAGGGATCTTCGCCTCCGGTGCGGACATCGCCCAGCTGCGCGAGCGGCGTCGTGAGGACGCCCTGCGCGGGGTGAACTCGCAGATCTTTGACCGGATCGCCAAGCTGCCCATGCCCGTGGTCGCGGCCCTGGACGGGTACGCCCTGGGCGGCGGCGCGGAGCTCGCGTGGGCCGCGGACTTCCGGATCGGCACGCCGCGTCTGAAGGTGGGCCAGCCGGAGACCGGGCTCGGCATCATCGCCGCGGCGGGAGCCCTGTGGCGGCTCAAGGAGCTCGCCGGGGAGGCCCTGGCCAAGGACATCCTGATGGCCGGGCGGATCCTCTCCGCGGACGAGGCCCTGCAGGCGCGCCTGATCACCGAGATCCACGAGCCGGACGAGCTGCTGGCCGCCGCGGACGCCCTCGCGGACCGGATCGCCGCGCAGGACCCCCTGGCCGTGCGGATCTCCAAGCGGGTCTTCGCCATGCCGCGCGAGGCACACCCCCACGTGGACGAGCTCGCGCAGGCCGTCCTGTTCGAGTCGCAGGCCAAGTTCGACCGCATGCAAGCGTTCCTGGACCGCAAGAAGGAGCCCACGAAATGACCGAGAAGACCACAGCTGCCGTGCCCGCCACCGTGGGTGTGCTCGGTGGTGGCCGCATGGGTGCGGGCATCGCCCACGCGTTCCTGATCGCGGGATCCCGCGTGACCGTGGTGGAGGTGGACGCCCCCGCCGCGGAGGCGGCGAAGGAGCGGGTGGAGTCCGACCTCGCCAAGTCCCTGGAGCGCGGGAAGATCGACGGCAACCTGGACGTGTGGACCGAGAACTTCGCGGTCAGCGTGGACTACGCGGACTTCGCCCAGTGCGAGCTGGTGGTCGAGGCCGTTCCCGAGATCTGGGACCTCAAGGTCTCCTCCCTGCAGAACGTGGAGGCCAACCTGCGTGAGGACGCGTGGCTCGCCTCCAACACATCGTCCCTGTCGATCGATGGGCTCGCCGCCGAGCTGCAGCGCCCCGAGCGCTTCTGCGGCATGCACTTCTTCAACCCGGTCCCGGCCTCCAAGCTCGTGGAGATCGTGGTGGGCGAGCGCACCGGTCAGGACATGCAGGATCTCACCGCGCAGTGGGTCGCAGGTCTCGGCAAGACCCCCGTGACCGTCAAGGACGCCCCCGGTTTCGCGTCCTCCCGCCTGGGAGTGGCACTGGGCCTGGAGGCCATTCGCATGGTCGAGGAGGGCGTGGCCTCCCCCGAGGACATCGACAACGCCATGGTGCTCGGCTACAAGCACCCGGTGGGTCCGCTCGCGCTCACGGACATCGTGGGCCTGGACGTCCGCCTGGGCATCGCGGAGTACCTGGAGAAGGAGCTCGGACCCCGTTTCGCTCCTCCGCAGCTCATGCGGGAGATGGTGGAGCGCGGTGAGCTGGGCAAGAAGTCCGGCAAGGGTTTCTACGACTACTCCTGACCCCGTGACCAGCGTCTGACCAGGTCAGAGGCATGTTGTGCGTTGCAGCCCGCCACCCGGGGACCCCGGGTGGCGGGCTTCTTCCGGTCACGATTCGATCACGAACGGTTGCACACGCAAATCGGATCCCGCAGGGTGGGTCATGTCCCACCTGGAGGATCCGGGCCCCCACCCGGAGGGGAGAAATGGGCCGGCGCCGGGGTTGGGACCCGGCGCGGGGAGAAGGGGAGAGAACCGGGGTTGGGACCCGGAGGGGGCGAAGACGAGCGGTCCGCGCAGCACTGCGTGGGCCGCTCGTTCTCGTGGCGCCGCTCTCGCCGCCAGGCGCTCCCCCGCTCGCCCCTCCCGTCTGCCGGTCGAGGTCACGATCCGATCACAGGGGGTTGCTATCGCAAACACGAGTCGGAATGGTGGTGCGTGCTCGACATGTCAGATGACTCCCGTTCGAGAGGTGATCGAGATGAAGTCCACCAAGACCCTGACACTGACGGCCGTGGTCGTGGCGGTCCCGATGCTCGTGGGATGCGGGCAGGGCGGGCAGTCCGCCGAGGCGAGCAGCCCGGCCGCGTCGCAGACGGAAGCCGCAGCGGCGTCGTCCGCACCGGCCAGTTCCGCCGCCACGACCCCCGGGGGCGACGCCGCCAGCTCGCCCGCCGCGACCACCGCGCCGTCCGCGAGCGGGGCGCCCGGTTCCGGCTCCACGCTGCCCACTGTGAAAGACCCGTGCGCCGGTGTGTGCGATGAGGCCGCCCGCGTGAAGGTGGAGCACCCCGCGTTCGGCCCCATGGAGATCGTGGCCTACACGCTGACCACCGTGCCGGACACCGCCCCGCAGGGCAAGCGCCCCAGCTACGCCGTGTACCAGGACGGCCACGCGGTGGGGTACGCGTCGCCCCCGGAGAAGACCACCGTGGTGTCGTTCGGCCCCGAGCCCGTGATCGGGGACCAGATGTGGGGAGTGAACCCCAAGCATCCGGTGGACAAGTACGGCAACGTCTACTTCTCGGACAGCATGGGCGTCACGGTGATCAGCCCCACCGAGAGGGGCTACGACTCCCACGGCACGCTGCCCGGGTCGGTGAAGCCGGGGTTCCCGTTCCAGAGCGCGGGCGCGAGCATCGACCCCGCCGGGGAACCCACCGTGACCCAGAAGGTTCTGGGCAAGGACCACGTGTACACCGGCGAGACGGTGAAGTGGACGTGGAACGGCTCCCAGTTCGTGGTCAAGAAGTAGCCCGCAATCCGGCCGCCGGCGCCCGACCCGGATGACGAGAGGAGCGGTCCCGCTGCGGCGGGGCCGCTTCCCGTGTGCGCGAGGGCCAGGGTGCTCGGCGGTCATCCCGCCCCTCGAGAAGAACCGGTCACGATCCGGTCACGGCCGGTTGCAATAGCAAATCATCTGGCGGAGGGTGGAGGCACTGGCGATCACAGAGATCTCCGCAGCCGAGAGGTGATTGAGATGCGCTCCACGAAGACCAAGACGCTGACCGCCGCCGTCCTGGCCACCCCGCTGCTCCTGGGGTGCGCCCAGGGAAGCGACCCCTCGCAGGCCGCCGACACCGCGTCGTCGCCCGCCGCGAGCACCGCCGCCTCGGCGAGCAGCACCCCGAGCGCCGTGCCGAGCACCCAGGCGGCGAACCAGAGCGAGGGGACCCAGAGCGCGGTGCACACGGCACCGGCGCAGTCGGCGCAACCGTCCTCGAGCACCGCCCCCATCCGCTCCACACTTCCCGCCGTTGAGGACCCCTGCGCCGGGGTGTGCACCGCGACGGGGCGGTTCCAGATGAACCACCCCGCGTACGGGTCCATGGAGGTCGTGTCCTACGAACGTGTGACCCACGCCGACACCGCACCCCAGGGCAAGCAGCCCAGCTTTGCGGTCTACCAGGGCAACACCCCCGTGAATACGAGGTCAACCGGGATGCAACCACCCTGGTGTCGTTCGGACCGGCCCCCGTGATCGGGGACCAGGTGTGGGACGTGGCAGGAGGCACCCCGGTGGACAAGTACGGCAACCTGTACCTCAGTTCCGGCGAGGGTGTCACGGTGATCTCACCCACTGACGAGGGCTACTCGTCCAACGGCACCATCCCCGAGGCGAACGTCATCACGCCGTACCCGACCAACCCGGCGGGGCTGACGATCGATGCCTCCGGCGAGCCCACCATCCTCATCAAGGACGTGGCCCCTGGTGGGGCACCGAACGGGAAGACCCTGGAGTACATCTGGAACGGTTCCACGTTCGTGCTGAAGAAGTAGGCACGGTTGGCTTCCTACGTACAGCACGGGCGCGCCCCCTCGGGGGCGCGCCCGTGCTGCGTGCTCGGCAACGGAACTGCGCCCGCGGCGCGAGTGCTCCCGGCTCCGGCCCGGGGGCCGGATCCACCTCGTCGACGCCGCGGCAGGCCGCGCGCGAGGCAGCGTCCCCGAGCACCCAGCCGCAGAGAACGACGACGCCGCGCTGAGGGATCTGCGCCCGCACCGGGCTCGGGGGTCAGCGCTCCACGAGGATCCCGTCCTCGTCCGCCCACAGGGTCTTGCCGGGGCGGAAGGTCACGCCGCCGAAGTTGAGGATCACGTCCGTCTCCCCGAAGTCGTTGGGGGAGGACTTGCGGGGGTTGGTGCCCAGCGCCTTGACGCCGATCTCCAGGGTGCCGAGCTCCACCCGGTCCCGCACGGGGGCGTTGATCACCAGACCGGCCCAGCCGTTCTGCATGGCGGTGCGGGCCACGTTGTCGCCCAGCAGCGCGCAGTTCATGGAGCCCTGCCCGTCCACCACGAGCACCGCGCCCTCACCAGGGGTGGCCACCAGCTTCTTGACGTCCACGTTGGACTCGAAGCAGCGCACCGTGCGGATGGGGCCGGTGAACCGGTGGACACCGCCCACCGAGATGAACTGGGTGGTCACGGACTGCAGCTCGTCGCCGCGCTCGTCGTAGAGGTCGCACGTGGAGATGCTCATGGGACTGGCCTTTCGTCTCGAACGGGGCCGCGCGGCGTCGTCGTCCCCCGGGGGCGGTCCGGTGGTGGCGGGCCCCACGGCGCCCCGGGACGGGGCATCCACGGGCACGCGGACGGCAGGCTACGCGGCAGTAGGAACGTGATGGACGTTACGCGAGGTCCGCATCCAGTTCAACGGTGGGCGCGTGGCGCTGCAGGAAGCGGAACACCTCGGTCTCGTCCACACCGGGGAACGCGCCCGCGGGCATGGCCGCGAGCATGTGGGTGGCCGGGCGCGCCGAGGGCCAGGCCTGTCCCTCCCACTGGTCCGCGAGAGCCGGGGAGGGCTGCTGGCAGCACGCGGGGTCCGGGCACGTGGAGGTGCGGCGGTAGTCGGCGGCGCGGCCGCGGAACCACTTGACGTGCTCGTAGGGGACCCCGAAGGAGATGGAGAACTCGCCGTGCTCGGAGCCCTCCACACGCGCCGAGCACCAGTACGTGCCGTGCGGGGTGTCCGTGTACTGGAAGTGGGACAGCAGCCGGTTGGTGCCCGAGAACGCCTGGCGCGCGGAGAAGAACCGGCACGCGCGCTGGCCCTCCACGGCACCGCTGTGGTCGGTGGGGAACTGCAGGCCGTCGTTCTGCCACGCCTTGTGGATGATCCCGGAGGAGTGCACCTTCTCGAAGTGCGTGGGGATGTCGAAGTGGTGGGTCATCAGGTTGGTCATCCGGTGCGCGGCGGTCTCGTGGGACACCGCGAACGCGTCACGGAGGTCATCCACGGACAGCTCCCGCTGGGACTTGGCGCGGGCGAGCAGGTCCACGGCAGAGGCCTCCGGGATCATCAGCGCCGCGGCGAAATAGTTGGTCTCCACGCGCTGCTCCAGGAACTCGCCGTAGTCCGCCGGCCGGCGGTGCTCCAGCAGGTGGTGCCCCACGGCCTGCAGCAGCACGGACCACGGGGAGCCCGCCCCGGCGGAGGTGGGCAGGTAGAACCGCCGGTTGCGCAGGTCCGTGACGGAGCGCGTGGAGTGCGGCAGGTCCGGGACCTGGTGGATCTCGAAGCCCACGTGCTCCACGAGCCGGGAGATGTGGTGCTCGGACAGCGGCCCGCCCGTGTGCTTGATCGCGGCCAGCAGCTCCGCGGCCATGGTCTCGATGCGCTCGAAGTAGTTGTTCACGCCCTGCATCCGCGCGCGCAGCTGGGTGTTGGCGCGCCGGGCCTCCTCCGGGGTGGCGGCCTGCTCCTCCAATCGCTGGCCGAGCTGCTGCTGCAGGGCCGCGAGCGCCTCGAGCGTCTCGGTGCTCATGCCCGGGCCCACGCGCACGGTGGGCAGCCCGAGGGCCGCGTACATGGGTCCGCGCTGCACCCGCTCCACCTGGATCTCCAGCTCCATGCGGCGGGACGGCGCCTTGGACCCGAGCAGCTGCTCCACACCCATGTCTAGCGCGCCGGCCAGGGCCGAGAGGGTGCTGAGCTTGGGCTCGCGCTTGCCGTTCTCGATCAGGGACAGCGCACTGGGCGCGATGCCCACCGTGCGCGCGAGCTCCTCCAGGGTGATGCGCAGCCGCTTGCGGCGGTACCGGATGCGGCGCCCCAGCACGATCGGGTCCGTGGGGTCCCCCGCCTCCTCCGGCGGCACCGGGGCCTGCGTGCGCCCGCCCGCACCGGTTCCCGCTCCGGCGCGTGCGCCCCGCAGGCCGTCGCGGGCCCCGGAGGACGACGCCGCGGCGCCGACTGTCCCGCGCTCGGCACCCCTGCCGTCCCGGCCGATGGAGGCCGCCGAGGAGGTCCGCGCGCCCGCGGTGCCGCGCACGGCGGGGGTTGTCCGCCCGGAGGTGTCCGCGGGGGTGCGCCCGGCGGTGGCCGCGGAGCTCGTGGGTCCGGCTGCGGAGGGGGAGGGAGCGGCATCGGCGGTGCGACGCCGTCTGCGGGGGCCTGTGGTCGGGGTCATACCCCGAGTTTAAAACCAATTTTCTCAGACGTGAAGAAACACGATTCTTCACCTGGAAAACCCCTTTGCAGGGGTGCAGATCGCGGCAAAAGTAGAACACATCAAGTTACCCGTGCGGAGCTTCCATTCAGGCCGCCGGCTCGAACGATCAAAGGAGACCGAGATGAGCAACGAGAACAGCAACCTCCGCAGCGCCGCCGAACTGGCCCGTGACTGGGAGGAGAACCCGCGCTGGGCGGGTGTGACCCGTGACTACGCGCCCGAGGAGGTCCTGCGTCTGCAGGGCTCCTTTCGAGAAGAGCACACCAACGCCCGCCGCGGGGCGGAGCGCCTCTGGTACCTGCTCAACTCGGAGGATTACATCAATGCTCTGGGCGCTCTGACCGGCAACCAGGCGGTCCAGCAGGTCAAGGCGGGCCTGAAGGCCATCTACCTCTCCGGCTGGCAGGTGGCCGGTGACGCCAACCTGGCGGGCCAGACCTACCCGGACCAGTCCCTCTACCCGGCGAACTCGGTTCCCCAGGTGGTGCGCCGGATCAACAACGCGCTCAAGCGTGCGGACCAGATCGAGCACGCCGAGGACGTCCACACCGTGGAGAACTGGATGGCGCCGATCGTCGCGGACGCGGAGGCCGGCTTCGGCGGACCGCTCAACGCGTTCGAGCTCATGAAGTCCATGATTGACGCCGGTGCGGCGGGTGTGCACTGGGAGGACCAGCTGGCCTCCGAGAAGAAGTGCGGCCACCTGGGCGGCAAGGTGCTGATCCCCACCCAGCAGCACATCCGCACCCTCAACGCGGCCCGCCTCGCGGCGGACGTGGAGGACGTGCCCAGCATCATCATTGCCCGCACGGATGCCGAGGCGGCCACCCTGATCACCTCGGACATCGACGAGCAGGACGCCGAGTTCATCACCGGCGAGCGCACCGCGGAGGGCTTCTACAAGGTCCGCAACGGCATCGAGCCCTGCATCGCCCGAGCCAAGGCGTACGCGCCGTACTCCGACCTCATCTGGATGGAGACCGGCACCCCGGACCTCGAACTCGCCAAGCAGTTCGCGGAGGCCGTCCACGAGGAGTTCCCGGACCAGATGCTGGCGTACAACTGCTCGCCGTCCTTCAACTGGAAGAAGCACCTGGACGACGACACCATCGCCAAGTTCCAGCGCGAGCTGGCCGCCATGGGCTTCCGCTTCCAGTTCATCACCCTGGCGGGCTTCCACGCCCTGAACTACTCGATGTTCGACCTGGCACACGGCTACGCCCGCAACCAGATGAGCGCGTACGTGGAGCTGCAGGAGCGGGAGTTCGCCGCCGAGGAGCGCGGCTACACCGCCACCAAGCACCAGCGCGAGGTGGGCACCGGCTACTTCGACCTGGTCTCCCAGGTGGTCAACCCGAACTCCTCCACCATCGCGCTCAAGGGCTCCACCGAGAGCGCTCAGTTCTGAGCCGCCCGGCGGCCACGGACTGATCCGGACCCGCGGGGGTCGCAGCACGGTCATTGGGGCCTTTGACTTCGCACCCCGACCCCCGCGTTCACCTCGTCCGCTCCGAGGGGCTCCTCAGCCCTCCCGCGGACGACCAAGCGCCCCGGCACCGCAACCCTGCGGCGCCGGGGCGCTTGACGTGTGCCCGGTTTCAGGAGCTCGGCGCGTCCTTGAGGAAGTTGGTGATCCGCACCGTGCACAGCCGGCGGCCGGTGTCGATGTGCGTGATGACCACCTCGTGGCTGGTCATGGTGCGGCCCAGCCGGATGGCGGTGGCCACGCCGCGCACCCGTCCGCTCGTGGCGGAGGCGTGGTGGGTGGCGTTGATGTCCACACCCACGGCCACCTTGCCCATGGTGGAGCCGTGGATCACCGCGGCCCACGAGCCCAGCATCTCCCCGAGCGCCACGGACGCCCCGCCGTGCAGCAGCCCCAGGGACTGCCGGTTTCCCGCCACGGGCATGGTGGCCACGATCCGCTCGGCGGACTGCTCCTCCACCTCCACACCCATCTTTCGGTCCAGCTCGCCCAGCTCGATGTTCCAGGGGTCGAACGCCCTGCCCTTCTGCTCGTCCGACGACGCCGCGCGCCGCTCGTTCTCCACGCGTGCGTCCGCGGGGGTGGGGTCCTCGTGCATATCTGCTCCTTCGTTCCGCGTCTCTCGTCGTTGTCGAGTCGCTGTCGTCATCGGCCTCTGCCGTTGCTGGCCTCCGCGTCGTCACGGGCCCACCGGGCCCACGACGCCGCCCGGGTGCGTTGCGCAGGAAAGGCCGCCGAGCGGCGTCGTGAGCGGTCAACCCGGGTGACGGCCATGGTGTGCCTGTGTGACCTAGGTTATCCTGGGGGCAATACTGACCGATCGTTCGGCTAACGGCCGCGACAGTCCGGAGGACCCCGCGTGAGCACCCAGAACCAGGCAATCGACACCCCGCAGCCGCAGATCCTGCCCAGCTTCGTGAAGGGTGCCTGGTGGCGCCCGGAGAACCCGCAGAGGGTCGCAGACGTGTGCAATGCCACCACCGGCGAGCTCGTGGCGCGCGTGAGCACGGACGGGATCGACACCGCCGGGGCCGTGGAGTACGCGCGCACCGTGGGGCAGGCCTCGCTCGGGCAGCTGCGCATCCACGACCGCGCGCTGATCCTCAAGCAGCTGGCCCAGTACCTCGGGGAGCACAAGGAGGAGCTGTACGAGATCTCCTACGCCACGGGTGCCACGGCCAAGGACCACCTGATCGACATCGACGGCGGCATCGGCACGCTGTTCACGTTCTCCTCCAAGGGGCGCCGCGAGCTGCCCAACGCGAACGTGATCGTGGACGGCGCCGTGGAGCAGCTCTCCCGGGACGGCTCGTTCCTGGGCGAGCACATCTACACCCGGCTGCCCGGCGCGGCCGTGCAGATCAACGCGTTCAACTTTCCCGCGTGGGGCATGCTCGAGAAGTTCGCGCCCGCGTTCATCGCCGGGGTGCCCACCATTGTGAAGCCCGCGACCCCCACCGGGTACGTGACCGAGGCGTGCGTGCGGCTCATGCTGGACTCCGGGCTGCTGCCGGAGGGTTCCCTGCAGCTCATTTCCGGCTCCGCCCGGGACCTGCTGGACCACCTGGACGCCCGGGACCACGTGGCGTTCACCGGTTCCGCCGCCACCGCCCGGTCCCTGCGCGCGCACAGCCACGTGCAGGAGAAGGGCGTGCGCTTCACCGCGGAGACCGACTCCCTCAACGCCGCCATCATGGCCCCGGACGTCACCGAGGACTCCCCCGAGTTCGAGGCGTTCGTGAAGTCCGTGGTCCTGGAGATCACCGCCAAGGCCGGTCAGAAGTGCACGGCCGTCCGCCGCGTGATCGTCCCGCAGGAGATCAAGCCGGCCGTGGTCGCGGCCCTGAAGGAGCGCGTCGCGCAGCGCGGCGTGGTGGGCGATCCCCGGGACCCCGCCACCACCGTGGGCCCGCTCGCGTCCGAGGACCAGGCCTCCGAGGTGCTGCGCTCCGTGCGCACCCTGATTGACGCCGGAGCCACGGTGGAGCTGGGCGGGCCCGAGGAGCTGTCCTCCGTGCCCCAGGACGGCGCGTTCTTCCCCGTCACCCTGCTCTCGTTCGACGACGCCCGCACCCCCGCCGTGCACGAGGTCGAGGCGTTCGGCCCGGTCACCTCCGTGCTCGGCTACTCGGGTGACGTGGCGGACGCCGTGGAGATCGCCGCCCTGGGCGGCGGTTCCCTGGTGGCCACCGTGTGCACCCACTCCCCCGAGCTCGCCGCGCAGTTCGCGTCCGGGATCGGCGCCCACCACGGGCGCGTGCTGTTCCTGGACCGCGACGACGCCAGGACCTCCACCGGTCACGGCTCGCCCGTGCCCCACCTGGTGCACGGCGGACCCGGCCGTGCCGGCGGCGGCGAGGAGCTGGGCGGCGTGCGCGCCGTGAAGCACTACATGCAGCGCACCGCCGTGCAGGGCTCCCCGGACCTGCTCACCGGCATCACCGGTCAGTGGCACTGGGGTGCCACCGCCAACACCGTGACCCGCGAGGACGTGGAGAACGGCACGGGCGAGCACCCCTTCCGCAAGTCCCTGGAGACCCTGCGGATCGGGGACCAGTTCATCTCGGACCTGCGCACCGTGAAGCTCGACGACATCCTGGAGTTCGCGGACAAGACCGGGGACACCTTCTACGCGCACACGGACGAGGAGGCCGCCACGGCCAACCCGTTCTTCCCGCGCCGCGTGGCCCACGGCTACCTGCTGGTCTCCTGGGCCGCGGGGCTCTTCGTGGAGCCCGCCCCGGGGCCCGTGCTCGCCAACTACGGGCTGGAGAACCTGCGCTTCATCACCCCGGTGACCTACGACGACGCCATCCGCGTGACCCTGACCGCCAAGAAGATCACCCCGCGTGTCACGGACGAGTACGGCGAAGTGGCGTGGGACGCCCGCCTGACCAACCAGAAGGACGAGATCGTGGCCACCTACGACGTCCTCACCCTGGTGGCCAAGCAGTGGCCCGTGCGGGAGGCCTGAGCCCCAGCGCGGGTTCCGCTGACACACCGGACCGCACCTGAACGCTGAGGCCCCGCGACGACGCGTCGCGGGGCCTCAGCGTGTGCCGACGGCCGCCGCGCGTGCACTGCCGGGCAGCCTTCCTGGCGGGCGGGCCCGCTCAGCGCATGATCGCGAGCGTGGTGCAGCCCAGGTCCGGGGTGGGGCGGAAGCCCAGGGAGCGGTAGAGCGCAACCACGTGGCTGTTCCCAGCGGCGTCGTCCGTGGTGATGTAGACCTGGCGGATGTGGGGCGTCTCGGCCAGCACCTCGGTGAGCAGCGCGCGTCCGATGCCCTGGCGCTGGTGGGTCGGGTGCACCAGAAGGTCCTGGATGTAGGCAACCGTCACTCCATCGCCGACGACCCGGACCAGGCCCACCAGCTCCCCCGCGTCCCAGGCGGAGATGACCAGCCACGCGTTGCGGATCATGGGCCCGAAGTCCTCGGGGCGCCGCGTGTAGGAGCTCCACCCCACGGCGTCGTACAGCCGGATCAGTGCCGCGGAGTCGATATCTCGAAAACGGGAGATGTCCATGAGCTCACCCTAGGCGGGTGCGGGCACCTGCCCTCGGTGGGAGCGCGGACTACGCCCGCAGACCCGCGAAGACCATGGTCACCACGGTTGCGGCCAGCTGGTCCACCGTGCCGGAGCGCCCGGGCTGGTACCAGTCCACGATCGAGTTGACCATCCCCAGCATCAGCCGCGGCGCGGACTTCCCGGAGATGTCCGAGCGCAGCTCGCCCAGTTCCTGGGCCTCACGCACCAGGTCCTCCAGGTTGCGGGTCAGGGTACGACGCCGCTGCAGCGCCGCCTCCTCGACCTCCGAGTTCCCCCGCAGCCGCAGCAGCAGCGTCACGTAGGGCATCTGCGCCACGAGCACCCGCACGGAACCGTCCAGGATCCGTTCGAGCTTGACCACGGGACCGCTGTCGCTCGCCAGGACCTCCGCGAACACCGCCTCGAGGGCGTCCAGGGCACGGTCCAGGGCCTGCCCCAGGATCTCCTCCTTGGACTCCACGTGGTGGTAGATCGCGGACTTGGAGATCCCCAGGTGCTTGGACAGCATCCCCATGGACGTGGCGTCGTAGCCGTAGCGGTTGAACACGTCCACGCACACGGACAGCAGGGTCTCGCGGTCGTAGCCGGGACGGCCGCGCCGGGGTGCGGCAGCGGCGTCGTCGGCGGTGGCGGTGCGCTCGGGGGACATGGGAGTGGGCCTCGATCTTCCGGGGGACGGGATGTTCAGATTACCGGCTCGTCACCCGGCACCCGCCCCGCGGACGACCGGCGGCACCACGCGGGCTACTTGTCGCGGCGGTCGTACACGCGGCGCAGCTTGCCCGAGGAACGCTCCAGGGTGCCGGGCTCCGCGATGTCGATGGCCGCGCTGGAACCGATCTTGGTCTTGATCTCGTGCTGCAGCGCGCGCCCGGCCTCCTGGGCCTCCTCCACCGTGGCGTCCTCGCGGCGCTCGATGTGGATGGTCATCTGGTCCATGCGGTTCGGCCGGGTGATCTCCAGCGTGAAGTGCGGGGACAGCGCCGGGATCTTCAGCGCGAGCTCCTCGATCTGGGACGGGAAGAGGTTCACGCCGCGCAGGATGATCATGTCGTCCGAGCGGCCCGTGATGCGGCCCATGCGGCGGTGCCCGGGACGCGCGGTGCCCGGGAGCAGACGGGTGAGGTCGTGGGTGCGGTAGCGGATGATCGGCAGCGCCTGCTTGGTCAGGGCCGTGAACACCAGCTCTCCGGGGCGGCCCGTGGGCAGCACGGTGTCGTCGAACGGGTCGATGATCTCCGGGCGGAAGTGGTCCTCCCAGATGTGCGAGCCGTCCTTGGTCTCGGAGGACTCGCCGGCCACGCCGGGGCCCATGACCTCGGACAGCCCGTAGATGTCGCACGCGGTGATGTCGAAGGTCTTCTCGATCTCGTGGCGCATCTCCTCGGTCCACGGCTCCGCACCCAGAACAGCGTGCTTGAGGGACGTCTCCCGCGGGTCGAAGCCCAGCTTGCGGAACCCGTCCGCAATGGTGAGCAGGTAGGTGGGCGTGGAGAGAATGGCCTCGGGCTCGAAGTCCCGGATCAGCTGCACCTGCTTCTCGGTCTGTCCGCCGGACATCGGGATCACGGCGCAGCCCAAGCGCTCCGCGCCGTAGTGGGCGCCCAGGCCACCGGTGAACAGGCCGTAGCCGTACGCGTTGTGCACCTTGTCCCCCGGCTTGATCCCGGACATCCGGAAGCAGCGGGCCACCAGGGAGCCCCAGGTGAGCAGGTCGTCCTCGGTGTAGGCCACCACGGTGGGCTGGCCTGTGGTGCCCGACGACGCGTGGATCCGGCGGATCTCGGACATCGGCGTGGCGAAGGACTTGAACGGGTAGGCCTTCCGCAGGAACTCCTTGTCCGTGTACGGGAACTTGGCCAGGTCCTCCAGCTCGCGGAAGTCGTCCGGGTGCACGCCGTGCTCGTCGAAGAGCTCCTTGTACGCGGGGACGTTCTCGTACGCGTAGTGCAGGGTCCAGTTCAGCCGCTCGGTCTGCAGGGCCTCGATCTGGTCCCGGCTCATCAGCTCCTCGGGATCCGGCTGGGTCGGATCCTGCGAGGCCTCGGGCCGGTACGGGTTGGGGGCGGAGCACGACGTCATGGGATTCACGCTTTCTGGCGAAGGGGCACGGTGCGGCTGCGACCGCGGAACTGGGCGATCACGTCCCCTTCCTGGGTGGTGACGGTGATGTCGCACAGGCCGCTGCGTCCGGTGGTGGCGATCTGGCGGCCCTCCGCCACCAGGGTCTGACCGGGCTGTGCAGAGCTGAGGAAGTTGATGTCCACGCCCTGCGCCACCGTCATGGAGGTGCCGTCGGGGTCGGGGTCGTTGCAGGTCATGGCGAAGCAGGAGTCGGCCAGGGCGAAGATCATGCCGCCGTGGGCGATCCCGAAGCCGTTGAGCATCTCGTCGCGCACGAGCATGGAGATCACGCAGTGCCCGGGGTCAGCACGCTGCACGGTGATGCCCAGCCACTCGGAGGCTCGATCCCCCGTGAGCACCGGATGATGTGGCACCGGGGAGCTCCTTCCGATTTTCAGAACGATCGGTCAGTAGACAACCGCGAATTGTGACGTGTGTCAACCAGTCCCCGCTCCGTTGCAGCGCCGTCACCGTTGACGCACCCCCTGACCGGGGGCGGAAGATGTGTTGACGGCCACGCTGGGGGTCTATATTCTGAACGAGCGGTCGGTTATTATCGTCGGCAGCGTACAGAGTTCATCCTCCGCTCCCATCTCACCCGTGAACCGAGGACACACCATGACTGAGCAGACCACCACTGCGGACCAGGCGACCACCGCCGAGCAGCAGCACTTCGACCACCTCCTCAGCGAGGACTCCCGCGTGGAGCCCCGCGACTGGATGCCCGAGGCCTACCGGAAGAGCCTGACCCGCCAGGTCTCCCAGCACGCGCACTCCGAGATCATCGGCATGCAGCCGGAGGCCAACTGGATCACCCGCGCCCCGAGCCTCAAGCGCAAGGCCGTGCTGATGGCCAAGGTCCAGGACGAGGCCGGCCACGGGCTGTACCTCTACTCCGCCGCGGAGACCCTGGGCACTCCCCGCTCCGTGCTCAACGAGCAGCTGCTCAGCGGCAAGGCCAAGTACTCCTCGATCTTCAACTACCCGGCCCGCACGTGGGCCGACATGGGTGCGATCGGCTGGCTCGTGGACGGCGCCGCGATCTGCAACCAGGTCCCGCTGTGCCGTGCCTCCTACGGCCCCTACGGCCGCGCGATGGTGCGCATCTGCAAGGAGGAGTCCTTCCACCAGCGCCAGGGCTGGGAGATCCTCTACGAGCTCTCCCACGGCACCGAGGCCCAGAAGCAGATGGCGCAGGACGCCGTGAACCGCTTCTACGGCCCCGCCCTGCAGATGTTCGGCCCCCCGGACGCCGACTCCCCCAACTCCCAGCAGTCCATGGAGTGGAACATCAAGCGCTTCTCCAACGACGAGCTGCGCCAGCGCTTCGTGGACATGATCGTCCCGCAGGCCGAGGCCCTGGGCCTGACCCTGCCGGACCCGGACCTGAAGTGGAACGAGGAGCGCGGGCACTACGACTACGGCCAGCTGGACTGGAACGAGTTCATGTCCGTGATCAAGGGCTCCGGGCCCTGCAACGTCCAGCGCATGAAGCGCCGCCGTGAGGCGCACGCCAACGGCGCGTGGGTGCGCGAGGCCGCCGAGGCCTACGCCCAGCGACAGGCGCGCGAGGCCGCGGAGGCTGCGGCGTCGTCGTCCCAGGAGGACGCGAACGAGGACTTCACCGTCATGGCGGGCCGCGGCTCCGCCGAGCTGATCGGAGCGTGAGCATGAGCGAGAACCAGAACGGCAACTGGCCCCTGTGGGAGGTCTTCGTGCGCTCCTCGCGCGGGCTGTCCCACGTGCACGCGGGCTCGCTGCACGCCCCGGACGCCACCATGGCCGTGCGCAACGCGCGTGACCTCTACACCCGGCGCAACGAGGGCACGAGCGTGTGGGTGGTCCCCGCGGACGCCATCACCGCCTCGGACCCGGATTCCAAGGGCGGCTACTTCGAGTCCGCGCAGGGCAAGAGCTACCGCCACGCCACGTACTACACCAAGAGCGAAGGGGTGAAGCACCTGTGAGCGCGTTCGCCTCCCACGACTCCGCCACCAAGCAGTCCGCGGGCGTCGCCATCACCGCCGAGGACATCGCGGAGACCGGCGGAAGGGCCCCCGAGGCCGTGGCCCAGTACGCGCTGCGGCTCGGCGACGACGCCCTGATGCTGTCCCAGCGTCTGGGCTGGTGGATCTCGCGGGCACCCGAGCTCGAGGAGGACATCGCGCTGGGCAACATCGCGCTGGACCTCATCGGCCACGCCCGGTTCCTGCTGACCTACGCGGGCTCCGCGTGGGGCAAGACCGAGGACGAGCTCGCGTACTTCCGCAACGAGGAGGAGTTCCGCTCCGTGCGCCTCGTGGAGCAGGAGAACGGGGACTTCGGCCAGACCATCGCGCGTCAGCTGCTGTTCTCCTTCTACCAGTACGAGCTCTACTCCGCGCTGCAGTCCTCCACGGACCAGACCCTTGCAGCGATCGCCGACAAGGCCCTCAAGGAGGTGGAGTACCACCAGGACCACGCGGCCCAGTGGATCCTGCGCCTGGGCCTCGGCACCGAGGAGTCCAAGCGGCGCATCCAGGACGGGCTCTACTACATGTGGCCCTACCTGGACGAGCTGTTCGCGGACGAGCCGCTGCACGACGAGCTCGAGGGCGTGGCCGTGCGCCCCTCCACGCTGCGCGAGCGGACCATGGACCGCGTGACCGCGCTGCTGGCCGAGGCCGAGCTCGAGGTCCCCAACGTGGCCCAGGCCCGGCTCTCCGCGGAGCCCCGTGACGGCGCGTATTCCGAGTACCGCGGGTACATCCTCGCCGAGATGCAGTGGCTCGCCCGCCAGCATCCCGGCGCCACGTGGTGAGTTCCGTGTTCTCCCGCGTTCCGCCCCGTTCCCTGCCGCCCACCGGTGGCGTGGCACCCCGTGAGGTCCCCCTGGGGCCCTCGCAGCGCCCGGACGACCCGGCCGACGCCGCCCTGTGGGACGTCGCCGCCACCGTGTGCGACCCCGAGATCCCCGTGCTCACCCTCGAGGACCTCGGGGTGCTGCGGGACGCCGTGGCCGGGCAGGACGAGACGGTGGTGGTGATCACCCCCACCTACTCCGGGTGCCCCGCCATGGACACCATGGCCGCGGACCTCGAGGCGGCCGTGACCGCCGCCGGCTACGAGAACGTGCGCGTGGTGCAGGTGCTGCGCCCGGCGTGGACCACGGACTGGATGTCCGCCGAGGGCCGCGCCAAGCTCAACGAGTACGGCATCGCGCCTCCCACCGGGCGCACCGCCGCCGGTCACAACTCCGGGCCCGTGCGGCTGAGCCTGGCCGTGAAGTGCCCGCGCTGCGAGTCCCTGCGCACCCACGAGATGACCCGCTTCGGGTCCACGTCCTGCAAGGCCCTGTGGGTCTGCGACGACTGCAAAGAACCCTTCGACTACTTCAAGGTGCACTGATCATGAGCGAAACCGCGGACACCTCCACGCTGGAGGACGCCACCGAGGCCAGCGCGGGCGGCGGCAGGCGCCGTGCCGTGTTCAACACCCTCACGGTCTCCGAGGTGCGCAAGCTGACCTCCGACTCCGTGGAGGTCACGTTCGACGTGCCCGAGGACCTCGTGGCGGGCTACGACTACCTCCCGGGTCAGTACGTGGCCATCCGCGCGCAGATCAACGGCCACGAGGTGCGCCGGTCCTACTCCATCTGCGCCGATCCCACCCCCGGTGAGATCCGCGTGGCCATCAAGAAGGACATGGGCGGCGTGTTCTCCACGTGGGCCAACGAGCAGCTGGCCGCCGGGGACACCCTGGACGTGATGAACCCGCAGGGCGCGTTCACCTCCAAGGTCAACATCACCTCCATGAACGACCCCGAGAAGCTCGCGGAGAAGGAGGTGGCCAAGAAGCGCAACGTGCACCTGGTCGCCTTCGCCGCCGGTTCCGGGATCACCCCCATCATGGCGATCGCCCGCGCCCTGCTGCGCGCATCGGACACCGCCCAGATGGACGTGATCTACGCGAACCGCTCCTCCATGGACGTGATGTTCGCCGAGGAGCTGGGCGACCTCAAGGACAAGTACCCCGCGCGCCTGGCCGTGCACCACGTGCTGTCCCGCGAGCAGCGGATCTCGCCGCTGATGTCCGGGCGGATCGACCACGACAAGCTCGAGGAGCTGCTGGACCGCGTGATCCAGGTGGACTCCGCGGACGAGTGGTTCCTGTGCGGCCCGTTCGAGCTCGTGCAGCTGTGCCGGGACGTGCTCAAGGAGCGCGGCGTGGACGAGTCCCGCGTGCGCTTCGAGCTGTTCACCACGGGCAAGCCCACCGCACCCCAGGGCCAGCAGGGCCGCCCCGTCGTGGCCGACCCCAAGGGCGAGAACTACACGATCGTCTTCAACCTGGACGGCACCTCAGCCCAGGTGGAGTCCCCCAAGTCCGCCGCGGAGACCGTGCTCAACGCCGCACTGCGCGTGCGCCCGGACGTCCCCTTCGCATGCGCCGGCGGCGTCTGCGGCACGTGCCGCGCCAAGGTCACCAGGGGCGAGTTCGAGATGGAGGAGAACTTCGCGCTCGAGAAGGACGAGGTGGACGCCGGCTACGTGCTCACGTGCCAGACCCGCCCCACCTCGGACGAGCTCGCCGTGGACTTCGACGCCTGACCCACCCCTCTGACGACGACGCCGCACCGGCACCCGGGCGGCGTCGTCGCCGTACCTGCCCGCTCGCGTGGTGCGCGCACCGTGCGGACGCGGCGCGTATGCGGCTGCCATGCGGTGTCGGTGCGCGGGCCTGCTGAGCCGGAACGACGCCGCCCTGTCAGCCAGCGCCCACCGCACCCCGCCGAGACCCCAACCCCGAGGAGAACACCGTGATCGACCTGACCATCGAGGACGAGATTGCCCACGTGGTGCTCAACGCACCCCAGAAGATGAACTCGCTGGACGTCTCCGCGCTGCGCGGGCTGACGGATGCCTACACCGAGGCGGAGGCGGCCGGTGTGCGGGCGCTGCTGCTCACGGGTGAGGGCCGGGGCTTCTGCGCGGGCCGGGACATCTCCGGGGTGGATCCGGCCACGGACGACACCGAGGGCTACCTCACCGGCACCCTGCAACCCCTGCTGCAGCGGATGTCCGCGTTCCCCGCGCCCACGTTCGCGGCGGTGCAGGGGGCGTGCCTGGGTGTGGGGCTGGGCCTGGCGATCGCCACGGACGTGGTCTACGTGGCGGAGAACGCCAAGATCGGGTCCCCCTTCGCGAATCTCGGGGCCACGCTGGACTCCGGCGGGCACGCGCTGTTCACCGAGCGACTGGGGGCCCACCGCACGCTGGACCTCATCTACACCGCCGAGCTCATGAGCGGCGCGGAGGCCGTGGCGTCCGGTCTGTTCTCCCGCGCGGTGCCCGCGGAGGAGCTCATGGACTTCACGCTCACGCGGGTGCGCCGTGCCGCCGACGGGGCCACGCAGGCGTTCGTGGCGTCCAAGGAGCTCGTGGCACAGATCCGGGACCAGCGGATCGGGCTGTGGGAGTCCATGGCCGCGGAGAACGCCGCGCAGACCGCCCTGTGCGCCACTGCCGACTACCGCGAGGGCTTCAAGGCTTTCCAGGAGAAGCGCAAGCCGGAGTTCACCGGCAAGGGCTGAGTGCGGGCCACCCCCGAAACGTCCCCGGAGCAGGCCCGGGCACCTCTGGAGCAGGCCCGGGCATCCCTGGACGCCCGGTGCATGTGCTCCGTTAGTGCAGAAATCCGGCGCCCATACTGCGTTTGCTCCGCCAATGCACACCGTGTGCGGCGGTGCGGGCACGCCCCGGGGTGGCTGCCGTGTCCTACGCTGAACTCCATGGCCGCCACCCGAGACAGTGAGACCGCACGGCGTTCCTCGGGGCGCACGGACCAGCCCCTCGAGGACGAGCTGGTCGAGGGGTTCAAGAACACCGTCCAGGAGGGCACGGACCGGTTGCACCGCACGTGGCGGGCACTGGTGGTCACCGGGCTGTTCGGCGGGATCGACGTGGGTCTCGGCATCATGGCCATGCTCGCCGTCATGGATGCCACCGGCTCCAAACTGCTGGCGGGAACGGCGTTCGGCATCGGGCTGCTGGCCCTGCGCCTGGCCCACTCCGAGCTGTTCACGGAGGACTTCCTGCTGCCCATCAACGCGGTGGTGGCCGGGCACGGCACCTGGTGGACACTGCTGCGGCTGTGGGTCGTGATCCTGGTGACCAACCTGGTGGGCGGGTGGGCGTTCATGTGGGTGGTGGTTGCCGCGTTCCCGGACTTCTCCGCCACGCTCGTGGAGGTGGCCACCGGGTACGTCTCGGACGGCTTCGGCACGGAGACCGTGTGCCTCGCACTGCTGGCCGGGTCCACCATCACCCTGATGACCCGCATGCAGCAGGGCACGAACAGCGACATGATGACCGCCGTGATCTCCCTGATCGGCGGTTTCCTGGTGGTGGGCCTCGGCATGCTCCACGGAGCGCTGAACTCGATCGTGATCTTCGGAGCCATGCACGCCGGGTGGGACTACTCCTACCTGGACTGGCTCGGCTGGTTCGCGTGGGTCATCCCGTTCAACATGCTGGGCGGGCTCGCGATCATCTCGCTCCCCCGCCTGGTCCGCACGTGGGAGCTGCTCATGGCCGAGCGCCGCGGGGAGAAGATCTCGGACGCGGAGCCCGCGGAGGCCTGACCAGCCCCGTCCCGGCCGGCGCGGTGAGGCCCTCCACAGCAACCGTCCCCAGGAAAAAGTGCAGTTTTTGCCACATCTCACCCCCTGAGCGGCAATACCTGCACTTCATCCTGGTTCAGCCGGTGACCCCCAGCACGAGGAACACCGCACCGGCTGCCGTGAGTCCCCATGCCAGCACGGGGCGGGGGTCCTGCGCGGCCACCCACCGGGTGAGGCGCTCCACGTGACCGGCGAGCGCGGGGACCCGTTCCCACACCCACGTGAGGAGCCAGTACGGCCCCACCACCGCCGCGAGGAACAGGGCGTAGTACGCCGCCTGGACCGCCAGGTGGTGGCTGAGCCCGGTGATGAGGCGACCCGCGATGTACATGGTGGCCGGCCCGCTCACGCCCACCACCGTGTTGACGAAGCCCAGGGTGGTCATGTGCCGCACGGAGTCCGTCTTGGGCCTGCGCGGCCGACGCCGCTGCGGTCGCGCCCGCGTGCACCAGCGGCGGAACTCCACACCCGCGAGGACCAGCAGGAGGATGCCCGCGGTGAGGTCCACCCCGCGCCGCACCAGCAGCTCCTTGGTGCGGTCCTCGACCAGGGCGGTGATGGTCTGCGGGTCCACGGAGCGGAAGACGATCAGCAGCAGCGTGGTCCCCAGCACCATGCCCAGGGTCAGCCGGTGCACGGAGCGCGACGGGTGGGGGCGGCGCGTGAGGATCCGCAGCACCAGGGCGTAGATGGTGGGTGAGAACCCCATGACCAGCCCGAGGCCCACCACGGACACCACACCCGCGAGCACCGCGCCCATCCCGTGTCCTTCCCCTGTTCCGTGTCCGTCCCTGCTGGCATCTTGGCATGCAGCGGCCCGGACTCCCCGGTTCCGGACACGCTGCGGGCCTGCCGGACGGGTTTAGCCGTCCGCAGATTCGACCCGCCACCCGTGGAGCCGCACCGCGCGGGTGGTTAGCGTGTGGGCATGACGACTTCCGTGTTCGACCTCGACGCCTTCGACCGCTCGGTCCGTCCCCAGGACGATCTCTTCCGCCACGTCAACGGCACGTGGTTGCGCACCGCGCAGATCCCCGATGACAAGGCCAGCACCGGTGCCTTCGTGGAGCTGCGGGACCAGGCCGAGCAGGCGGTGCGCGAGATCATCACGGGCGCGAGCGCGGACGGTGAGCAGGCGGCGTCGGCGGTGGAGCAGAGCGCGGAGACCAAGATCGCGCTGCTGTACCGCTCGTTCATGGACACCGAGCGCATCGAGGAGCTCGGCGCCGAGCCGCTGCGCGAGGACCTGGACGCCGTGGCCGCGATCGACTCGCCGCAGGCGCTGTCCCGCTGGTTCGGCACGGCCATGCGGCGGGGCATCGGCGCGGCACTGGACATCGACCTCGACTCGGACCCCGGGGACCCGCAGCGCAACCTCGTGTTCGTGGGCCAGTCCGGGCTGGGTCTGCCGGACGAGGAGTACTACCGCGAGGAGCAGTACGCGCAGATCCGCGAGCAGTACGCGGCGCACGTCCAGACGATGCTCGAGCTCGCCGGGTTCGACGACGCCGCACGGCAGGCACGCGCGGTCGTGGACCTGGAGACGCGCATCGCCTCCCACCACTGGGACAAGGTCACGGTGCGGGACCTCACCAAGATGTACAACCCCATGAGCTTCGAGGAACTCGCCGGCCAGACGCAGGACCTCGACTGGAACGCCATGCTCGAGGGCATGGGTCTCACGCCGGAGCACCTGGCCACCGTGGTCAACGCGCAGCCGAGCTTCTTCGCGGGCCTGGACGAGCTCCTCACGCCGGACGAGCTGGGGGCCTGGAAGTCCTGGGCCCGCTGGCACGTGGTCTCCTCGCGCGCCGCGTACCTCTCGGAGGCGTTCGTCGCCGAGAACTTCGCGTTCTACGGCACGGTGCTCTCCGGGACCCCGCAGCTGCGCGAGCGGTGGAAGCGCGGCGTGGGGCTGGTGAACGGAGCACTGGGCGAGGCCGTGGGCAAGCTGTACGTGGCGGAGCACTTCTCTCCCACGGCCAAGGCCCGCATGGACGAGCTGGTGGCCAACCTGCTGGACGCGTACCGGGACTCCATCGAGCAGCTGGACTGGATGACCGAGGGCACGCGCGCCGAAGCCCTCAAGAAGCTCTCCGGCTTCACGCCCAAGATCGGCTTCCCGGAGAAGTGGAAGGACTACTCCGCCCTCGAGATCCGCGGTGACGACCTCGTGGGCAACGTGGTGCGCACCACCCAGTTCGCGGTGGACGAGCTCGCGCGCAAGGCCGGGCAGCCCGTGGAGAAGCACGAGTGGCTCATGACCCCGCAGACGGTCAACGCCTACTACCACCCGCTGCGCAACGAGATCGTGTTCCCCGCGGCCATCCTGCAGCCCCCGTTCTTCGACGAGACCGCGGACGACGCCGTGAACTACGGCGGCATCGGCTCCGTGATCGGCCACGAGATCGGCCACGGCTTCGACGACAAGGGCTCCACGTGCGACGGCGAGGGCAGGCTGCGCAACTGGTGGACGGACGAGGACCGCGCCGCCTTCGAGGAGCGCACGTCCCGTCTGGTGGGCCAGTACGCGGCGCTCGTGCCCGCCCAGTTCGGGGACGACGACGCCGCACCGCACGTCAACGGCGAGCTCACCCTGGGCGAGAACATCGGTGACCTGGGCGGGCTGTCCATCGCCTACAAGGCATGGAAGCGCGCGCAGGAGAAGATGCCCACGCCGGACACGGAGAGCATCGACGGCTACACCCCCGCGCAGCGGCTGTTCATCTCGTGGGGCTACGTGTGGCAGGAGAAGTCCCGGGACGAGGCGCTGCGCACGCGCATCGCCACGGACCCGCACTCCCCCGCGGAGTTCCGCGCCGGGCAGACCCCGCGCAACGTGGACCCCTTCTACGAGGCGTTCGACGTCTCGGAGGGTGACGGCATGTGGCTGCCGCAGGAGGAGCGGGTCACCATCTGGTGACCCGCTCCCCGGGTACGACGACGGCCGGTTCCCTCGCGCTCGAGGGGACCGGCCGTCGTCGTCACGGGCCCGTGGAGCCTGCCCGCGGTGCCCCACCGAACCGTCTGGGCGAGAGGCGGGGCACCTCACGGGTGGGCGCCACGTGACAGGGTGTGCGCAGCGGTGCTGCGAGCCCGCCCAGTGCTCCGCCCTGGAACGTCAGACCGAGGAGTCCGCCACGCCCGGCACCTGGGTGACGAGCGCCCCCCACATCACCAGGATGAACACGAGCCAGAGGATCCCGAGCACCAGTACGACCAGGCCCACCCAGCCCAGGACCTTGCCTGCGGTGGCGCGGCCGCCGAGCTTCTCGGCCTTGCTCGCCTGCCACAGCGCGAACGGCGCGAGCAGGGGCAGGACGGTCACGGAGAGGATGCCGAGGACCAGGGACGTGTCGGTGCTGCTCGTGGCCTGCGCATAGCGCTGCGCGTCCTCGGGGCTGCCGGGAACGTACTCCCAGCGCCCGGCGGGCTGGGCATAGGGCTGGTACTGGTTGGGGGCCACGGGCACCCCGTGGGAGTCACGGAACGGGCCGGACCCGGAGTCCGGGCCGAAGTGGTACGCACCCTGGGCTGCTCGATCGTTCCCGGTGGGCTGCTGGTTCGAGCTCAAGGTGTGTCCTCCGTGCGGTCGCGGTGTGCGGGTGCAACCATCCTCTCCCAGGCCCGGCCCGGGAACAAGGAACCCCCGCCCGTGGTCCTCACCCGTGCTCCGCGCGGCATACCATCGAGGGACCAGCACCCGAGGAGGACCGTGAGCCACCCCGAAGAGCCGGACGAGCGGCGTCGTGAACCGTGGGGACGGCGCCTGCTGCGCGGCGGCGGCGAACCCGATCCGCGCTTCACCCTGGCCAACGAGAGAACCTTCCTCGCCTGGATCCGCACGTCCCTGGCGTTCCTGGCCGGGGGGATCGCGGTGGAGGCCTTCGCCGGAGACCTCTTCGACCCGGCCGTGCGCAAGGTGCTGGCCATCGTCCTGCTGCTGCTGGGCATGCTCCTGAGCGCGGGCGCGGCCGTGCGGTGGCTCAACGTGGAGCGCGCCATGCGCCACGGAACTCCCCTGCCCCTGCCGCTCATCGCCCCGCTCGTGGCACTCGGCGGTGCCGTTGCATCCGGCGTGCTCGTGACGGTCGTGCTCACGCGATGACCTCCCCCGCCCCGGCGTGCCCCCACCCGGATCCCGGGCTGCAGCCCGAGCGGACCGTGCTCTCCTGGGGACGCACCATGCTGGCGCTGTGCACCGCGGCGGCACTGCACCTGCGGTGGCTGCCGAGCCACGGCGGCTTCGTGCTGAGCCTGGTGACCGTGGCACTCGGGCTGGCCACCGGGATCTATGTCACCCAGCGCATACGCTACCGGCGCTCCGCGGCGGGCATCAGCGGGGAACGCATCACCCCGGACACGCCGGCCGTGCTCGTGACCGCGGGATCGTGCGTACTGTTGGGGGCGCTGGGGATCACCGCCATCCTGCGTTTCTGAGCAGTTGTCACCATTTCGGCGGACCCTGGCGTGGGAACGACCCGTTCACCCGGCACGCACCGCATAATGGCGTTCAGCCGCAGCACTTCTGCTCGGCACCGGACCAACAATCCCTGGGAGGACCCAGTGTCTTCAACAACGTCCGGTGGAGGCCACGCCGGGGCGGCCGCCACGCCGCCCGCTCAGGGCGCCGCCCACCACTCCGATCCCCGGCCACCCGGTCAGGAGGAACCCGGCGAGGGGACGCTGCAGCGCTCGCTGAAGTCCCGCCACCTGACGATGATCGCCATGGGCGGTGCGATCGGCACCGGGCTGTTCGTGGCCTCGGGCAACTCCATCAACACCGCCGGACCCGGTGGCGCCCTCATGGCGTACGCCGCGATCGGCCTGATGGTGTTCCTGCTCATGCAGTCCCTGGGCGAGATGGCCACCCACCTGCCGGTGGCAGGCTCCTTCGAGGAGTACTCCACCCGGTACATCAGCCGCTCCTTCGGCTTCGCGATCGGCTGGAACTACTGGTACAACTGGGCGATCACCGTGGCCGCGGAGCTCGTGGCCGCCGCCCTGGTGATGAGGTACTGGTTCCCGGACGTTCCCGCCTGGATCTGGTCCGCGGCCTTCCTGGCCATCCTGTTCACGCTCAACGCACTCAGCGCCCGGGCGTACGGCGAGGGCGAGTTCTGGTTCTCCCTGATCAAGGTGATCACCGTGCTGATCTTCCTGGTCCTGGGTGTGCTCATGATCCTGGGGATCCTGGGCGGACCCTCCCCCGGCTTCCACAACTGGACCGCGGGCGAGGCGCCGTTCGTCAACGGCTTCACCGGCATCATGGCCATCTTCATGGTCGCCGGCTTCTCCTTCCAGGGCACCGAGCTGGTGGGTGTGGCCGCGGGCGAGGCGGAGAACCCGGGCGAGACGGTCCCCAAGGCCATCCGCACCGTGTTCCTGCGCATCCTGCTGTTCTACATCGGCGCCATCACCGTGATCGGTTTCCTGATCCCCTACACGGACCCGCACCTGCTCGCGAGCGACGTCTCGGACGTGTCCATCTCCCCGTTCACCCTGGTGTTCGAGCACGCGGGCGTGCTGGCCGCCGCTTCCGTGATGAACGCCGTGATCCTCACGGCCATCCTCTCTGCGGGCAACTCCGGCCTGTATGCTTCCACGCGCATGCTCTACGCGCTGGCCCGCAGCGGCAAGGCACCCCGGTTCCTCGCCAAGGTCGACCGCCGCGGCGTGCCCATGTACGCCCTGCTGGCCACCACGCTGATCGGCATGTTCTGCTTCCTCACCACGCTGATCGGCGAGGGCGAGGCGTACGTGTGGCTCATCAACGCCTCCGGTCTGGCCGGCTTCATCGTGTGGATGGGCATCGCGTGGAGCCACTACCGCTTCCGCCGGGCCTACGTGCTGCAGGGCGGGGACCCCAAGGACCTCACCTACCGGGCGCGGTTCTTCCCCATCGGGCCCATCGTGGCGCTGATCATGTGCGCGATCGTGATCGTGGGCCAGGGGTACAGCATCTTCACCTCCGGGGACGTCAACCCCCTGAGCCTGCTGTCCTCCTACCTGGGCCTGCCCGTGTTCCTGGCCCTGTGGCTCGGCCACAAGCTGGTGACCAAGGACAAGCCCGCGGACCTGCGCACCGCGGACGTGGCACCGGCTCACCACTGAGTCCCAGCACCAACGGCGCCGCCCCGCTCTCCCTGGGAGAGCGGGGCGGCGCCGTTGGTGTCCTGGGGGGAGTCAGTCGGCGATGAGGTCCCGCACCACGATGGTGTCGTCCCGGTCCGGGCCCACGCCGACCGCGGAGATCCGGCAGCCGGACATGGCCTCGAGCGCGTGGACGTAGTCCTGGGCGTTCTTCGGCAGGTCCTCGAGCGACCGCGCGCCGGTGATGTCCTCGGTCCACCCGGGGAAGTTCTCGTAGACCGGCACCGCGTGGTGGAAGTCGGACTGGGTCATGGGCATCTCGTCGAAGCGCTGCCCGTCCACCTCGTAGGCCACGCACACGGGGATCTCGGACAGCCCGGTGAGCACGTCCAGCTTGGTGATGAACAGGTCCGTGAAGCCGTTGATCCGCGCCGCCTGGCGGGCCATGACGGCGTCGTACCAGCCGGTGCGGCGCGGACGGCCCGTGTTCACGCCGAACTCGCCGCCCTTGGTGCGCAGCCGCTCCCCCATCTCGTCGAAGAGCTCCGTGGGGAACGGCCCGGCACCCACGCGGGTGGTGTACGCCTTCTGGATGCCGATCACCCGGGTGATGCGCGTGGGGCCCACGCCGGAGCCCACGGAGGCACCGCCGGCGGTGGGGTTGGAGGAGGTCACGAACGGGTAGGTGCCGTGGTCCACGTCCAGGTAGGTGGCCTGGCCGCCCTCCATGAGCACCACCTCGTCGCGGTCCAGGGCCTCGTTCAGCAGTCGGGTGGAGTCCACGATCATGGGCGCGAGGCGGTCCGCGAAGCCCATGAAGTACTCCACGATCTCGTCCACCTCGAAGGCGCGGCGGTTGTAGAGCTTGACCAGCAGCTCGTTCTTCTGCCGCAGGGCGCCCTCGATCTTCTGCCGCAGGATGGACTCGTCCAGGACGTCCTGCACCCGGATGCCCAGGCGCCCCACCTTGTCCATGTACGTGGGGCCGATGCCGCGGCCGGTGGTGCCGATGGCGCGCTTGCCCAGGAACCGCTCGCTGACCTGGTCCAGGGTCTGGTGGTACGGGGCCACCAGGTGCGCGTTCGCCGAGATCCGCAGGTGCGAGGTGTCCGCCCCGCGGGCCTCGAGACCGTCGATCTCCTCGAAGAGCGCCTGCGGGTTGATGACCACGCCGTTGCCGATCACGGAGGTGGCGTTGGGGCTCAGGATGCCCGCGGGAAGGAGCTTGAGCTCGAACTTCTCGCCGCCCACCACCACGGTGTGCCCGGCGTTGTTGCCGCCGTTCGGCTTGACCACGTAGTCCACGCGCCCGCCGAGCAGATCCGTGGCCTTGCCCTTGCCTTCATCGCCCCACTGGGCGCCGACGATCACGATTGCTGGCATGGAAGCACTCTCTATCCGGGTGTGGCCAGACGGCCGGAGGAACCAGCCCCCAAGTCTACCCGGCGCGGCCGACGGCGCTCGGCGGCACCCGGGGCACACCCCCTCCGGACCCCGCCGGACGCGCCCGAGATCGGGGTACCCAGGTCTTCTTCAGGTGTAACACAGGGGATTTTTACGAAATTTTTGCTTTTCACTGCACCAGGACGCACTCTTGGGTCACTGTGATGCACCTCACGGCATCCCCCAATGTCAAAGGACACGACATGAACCATGAGACACGAGCTGGTCGTGGCAGAGCCGCCAAGACCTGCCTGGCAACAGCCCTCGGCCTGACACTGGCCCTGGGGACGACGCTGCCCGCCAGCGCCGTCGACGTCCCCTCCGCTCCCAAGGCGGACGACGTCAACCCGCAGAACCCCGACGCCCTGATCAGCTCCGAGCTCAAGGGCGCCGAGGGCCAGGTGGCTGTGTTCGTGCAGCTGCAGGGCCCGAGCGCCTTCGAGGCCACCCAGCCGAAGGGCGTGCGCTCCGGCTCCCAGGCCCCCGTGCAGGCAGCGGCGCAGGTCCAGGCCATCCGCCAGTCCGTCAAGACGGCCAGCTCCTCCATGGCCTCCGAGTCCAACTCCAAGGTGCTCTACTCCACCGCCAACGCGATGCGCGGCGTGGCCCTCCAGGGCGATGCTGAGCAGCTGCGGCAGCTGGCCAAGCGCTCGGACGTCGTGAAGATCTCCAAGATCGTCCCCAAGTACCGCAACAACGCGGGCTCCGTGGTGGACACCGGCACGCTCGACTCCTGGACCCAGACCAAGGAGACCGGCAAGGGTGTCAAGGTTGCCGTGATCGACTCCGGCGTGGACTACACCCACGCCGACTTCGGCGGTCCGGGCACCACGGACGGCTACAAGAAGGCCAAGGCCTCCACCGACATGCCGGCCAAGGACTCCGGGCTGTACGACCCCGAGAAGTTCCTGGGCGGCTACGACCTCGCCGGTGACGCCTACGACGCCCGCGTGGCTTCCAGCGTTCCCAAGCCGGACACCAACCCGCTGGACTGCGAGGCCGGTGGGCACGGTACCCACGTGGCCGGCACCATCGGCGGCTACGGCGTGGGCGAGGACGGCAAGACCTTCAAGGGCGACCACACCAAGCTGACCAAGGACCAGGTCCTCAAGATGAAGATCGGCCCGGGCACCGCGCCCGGCGCCCAGCTGATCGGCCTGCGCGTCTTCGGCTGCGAGGGTTCCACCAACCTGGTGCTCGAGGCCCTGGACCGGGCCCTCGACCCCAACATGGACGGGGACTTCTCGGACAAGGCGGACATCATCAACATGTCCCTCGGCTCCGACTTCGGCCCCGCGGACGACCCCCAGAACGACGTGATCGACGCCCTGTCCCGCCAGGGCATCCTCTCCGTGATCGCCGCCGGCAACGCCGGGGACGCCCACGAGATCTCCGGCTCCCCGGGCAGCGCACGCTCCGCGCTCACCGTGGCCAACTCCCAGGGCAGCACCGCCGTCCAGGACAAGGCCGAGGGGCTCTCCCCGGACAGCGCCAAGGGTGAGCTGACCGGCTCCTACAGCGGCAGCTACGACTACCAGGGTGCCAAGCCCGAGGACCTCCAGGGCGACGTGGTGGCGGCACCCGCCGACAACAAGTTCGGCTGCTCCCCCTTCTCCCAGAACTTCGCGGGCAAGTGGGTCATGCTCGACTGGGAGGACAACGGACCGTTCCCGTGCGGCTCCAAGGTCCGCTTCGACAACGTGGCCGCCGCCGGTGGCAAGGGTGTGGTCCTCGAGTCCGACTACACGGTCGACCCCTCGGCCATCGCGGGCAACGCGAAGATCCCGGGTCTGCTCATGGGCAAGAAGTCCGTGGACAAGATCAAGCCCGCGGTTCAGGCCGGCGGCGCGAAGATCAAGCTGGCTCCGGAGTGGGTCGGTGCCGCACGCGCGGAGACCGGCAACAAGGACCAGGTCAACGACTCCACCTCCCGCGGCCAGCACGGCAGCAACGGCGTGATCAAGCCGGACGTCGCCGCTCCCGGCACGAACATCGGCTCCGCCGGTGTGGCCCAGGGCAACGGCGTGTCGATCAAGACCGGCACCTCGATGGCCACCCCGCACGTGGCCGGCATCGCCGCCCTGGTGCAGCAGAAGCACCAGAACTACGATCCGCAGCACGTGAAGGCCGCCATCATGAACTCGGCCGTGCACGACGTGCACGCCGCGAACGGCGCCACCTCCGCGGTGGACCGTGTGGGCTCCGGTCGTGTGGACGCCCGCCGCGCCGTGGACCAGGACGTGACGGTCTACGACAAGGCGGATCCCACGCTGGTCTCCTCGACCTTCGGTGTCACCGAGATCAAGGACGGCAAGCAGACCTTCTCGCGTGAGCTGGTGCTGGACAACGCCGGTGGCGCTGCGCACACCTACAAGGTGCGCTTCGACGCCTCCACCGACGTCCCTGGTGTGAGCATCTCCGCCCCGAGCTCGGTCACCGTGGCCAAGGGCGGCAAGGCAACCGTGAAGGTGACCGCCACCGTGGACCGCGCGCAGCTCGAGAAGACCCACGACCCCTCGGAGGCCGTGACCCAGCTGGGCCGCGCCCGCCAGTTCCTGGCCAGCGAGTCCGGACGCCTGGTGCTCACCGAGGCCGGCCAGGACATGCGCCTTCCGATGTCGATCGCCCCGAAGCCAGCGGCCGACATGCGCGTGGACAACGCCAAGCTGGACCAGTGGGACAAGGACGGCAACTCCACCGTCTCGCTGACCGGCACCGGCCTGGACAAGGGCGGCTGGAAGTCGGCCGTGGGTGCCTTCGAGCTCGGTGCGAAGTCCGATCGTCTGGACTCCACCAAGCTGGCCGGCGGCAACTCCCAGTTCGCCGACCTGCAGTACGTGGGCACGTCCTCCAACATCCCCCAGCTCAAGGCTGACAAGGGGGACGTGGCCAAGGACGGCATGATCAACTTCGGCATCTCCAGCTGGGGCACCGCGTCCACCATCAAGCCCGACGTGGAGATGGAGATCCCGATCGACACCTCCGGTGACGGCCGCCCCGACTTCTTCGCGGCCCTCGGCCGCACGGACGGGCTGGACTACCCGCTGGCGAACCTCTACGGCTACGTCAACGGAGAGCTCAAGGTCATCGACAGCCAGCCGGTCAACGGCTCCTGGGGTGACACCGACACCAACACCTTCGACACCAACGCGGTGGTGCTGCCCGTGAGCGCCGCCAAGCTGGGCATCGACCCCGCCAAGGCGGACACCAAGCTCACCTACCAGGTGAACACCTACTCCGCGAACGTCAGCGGTGCGGTGGACCGCTCCGATGCGGTGCAGTTCAACCCGGTGTCCCCCAAGGTCTCCTTCACCGGCGAGAAGTTCAACGCGTCGCTGTTCACGGACCTGCCCGGCAAGAAGCTGACCGCGCACCGCAGCTCGGACAAGGTCAAGGGTGACGCGCTGTTCCTGCACATGCACAACGGCACCGGGGACCTCTCCGGCATCCGCAAGGGCGAGGACGGCTCCAAGGCCGAGGTGAAGACCATCCAGTCCGCCGCCGTGCCGCCCGAGACGCAAAACCCGATGTTCAAGGACGTCCCCAAGGACCACGTGTTCTACAACGAGATCTCGTGGCTCGCCAACAAGGGCGTGACCAAGGGCTGGGCGGACGGCACCTTCCGTCCGAACCAGGCCGTGCAGCGCGACCAGATGGCCGCCTTCCTCTACCGGATGGCCGGCTCGCCCCAGTACACCCCTCCCACGAAGTCTCCCTTCAAGGACGTGCCCACCAGCCACGTCTTCTACAAGGAGATCGCCTGGATGAGTGAGCAGGGCATCACCAAGGGCTGGTCCGACGGCACCTTCCGCCCCACCCAGCAGATCAACCGTGACCAGATGGCCGCGTTCTTCTACCGGATGGCGGGATCCCCGGCGTACACCGCTCCCAAGGCTTCTCCCTTCAAGGACGTGCCCACCAACCACGTCTTCTACAAGGAGATCGCCTGGATGAGCAGCCAGGGCATCGCCAAGGGCTGGTCCGACGGCACCTTCCGTCCGTACCAGCCGGTGAAGCGCGACCAGATGGCCGCCTTCCTCTACCGCTACGACCAGCAGAAGTAGCACCTGAGAGCGGGATCGGGCAGGACCGCTGATCCCCTCGACCGCCAGGGCCCCTCGGCATCCACGGTGTGGATGCCGAGGGGCCCTGGTCGTGTGCGGCGGCGCGGGGGCGGACACACGCCCTCCCGCGACGTCGTGCGCTGCGGGCACCGGCTCCCCGGACCCGCACGAGTCGTGCGAGCCGTGGGAGCCGTGCGAGCCGTGCGAGCCGTGGGCACGGCGCCACGGCGACGTCGTCCACCGCGGCGGGCACCCGCCCGGTGCCGCCGCCCCGCGGCTACCGCCCGTAGAGCTGTGCCGCCTCGTCCCGCTTGGCGCGCACGGCCTCGGCGAAGCCGGTGGGCCGGGCCAGCTCCTCGAGCCCCACGGGCTCGGACTGCCGGGCGGCGTGGACCACGGGCCAGCCGGAGCCGGCCTCCACCACGGACTGGTGCTTGACGTCGTAGTAGCCGGGTTTGCCGTTGAGGGCCACGCCCCTGGCCCCGTGCAGGGCAGCCACGAGGTGGTGGTGGAAACGGGTGGTGAGCCAGAGCTGGTGGGGCCCGAAAGTGAAGTCCCCGTCCCACGCGGCCTGGAACGGGATGAACCCGTCCGGGGCGATCACGTCCCGCAGCCGGTCGTACCCCTCGTGGTCGTCACCCGGGATGGCCTCCAGGTACCGCACGGCGTCGCGAGGCAGGTCCCACCGCTGCAGCTGGGCCCTGGCGAAGTCCAGCATCATCTCGAAGGAGCCCTCGGCGAGGGTGTCCGACTGCACGCACACCACCACCTCGCGCGGCGGATCGTCCTGCTGCGCGCCGGGTCTGTCCCCCTTCTGCCCGGCGAGCAGCCCGAGGGCGCGGGCGTGGCGCGGGTCCTCGGCCAGGAGGAAGGCGTCGTCGTAGCCCAGGGGCACCCCGGCGGCCTCGGCGCTGGGACGGTCCCGCACGCTGAGGTGGTCGAGGTCCGAGAGCGGGTCCCCGGCGTAGGGCATCAGCCCCTGCCCCGTGGCGAACAGCCGCGCCCCGGTGAGCTCACGCACGGTGCGCATCGCCTCCACGACTCTCAGGTTCTCGGACCAGTCGCTGTGCAGCACCCCTCCGCCCAGCAGGTGCACGGTGCCCGCCTCGCGCAGGGCGAGCAGGCCGGCGTCGTACTTCGGGGAACCGAGATCCGCAACCAGGCTGCGCATGGAGCGTTCCAGCCCGTGGTGGATCTCGTGCATGGCCCGGAACACGGTGTTGACCACGTGCAGGCGGGGGTGGATGCCGCGCAGCAGGCTGGTGACGGTCCCCGGCTCGCGCACGTCCAGCCACACGTCCGTGGTGGGGGCGACCTTCGCGAGGTGGTTGACCCAGGTGGCGGCGATCAGCTCATCCCCGAAGTTCGGGTAGCCCGCCCACGAGATCAGGTAGATGGGCGGCTTGCGGGACGGCGGCACCCGGCGGTGGTCCTTCAGGAGGTTGCGCATGGGGGCACAGTACCCGGGGGCCGTCCCCGGCGCGGGTGGATGACATCGACCCCCGGCCCCGCGCGGGACGCACCGAAGACCTGCCCGGACGCAGACTGACGGGCGCGGTCGAGCGGACGCGGGCGGAGCGGGCCCCCGTGGCCGGCGGAGAAGGGCCCCGGGGCGCGGTGGCGCGCCGGGCGGCGTCGTCGCCCCGGGGACGGGCGCCACCCACCCCCGGGCAGCCGGTACTCTGTTCTCCCATGACCCCGCCCCACGCCGCCCAGGAACCGCCCGCCCAGCAGCCACCCGCCGAGCCCGCCCGCAGCGGCTCGGCCAGTGTGATCGACGGGGGGCAGCGCGAGCACACCCCGCACGTGCCGTCACAGCCCGCGCAGGGCACGTACCTCAAGCCCCGCCACCTGGTGATGATGGCGCTCGGCTCGGCCATCGGTACGGGACTGTTCGTGGGCACGGGTGCGGCGATCCAGACGGCCGGGCCTGCCGTGCTGATCTCCTACCTGGTGGCGTGCACGCTGCTGGTGCTCGTGATGCGGGCCCTCGGTGAAATGGCCGCGGCGGACCCCTCCTCCGGCGCGTTCTCCACCTACGCCGGCAAGGCCCTGGGGCCCACGATGGGCCGTGCGCTCGGCTGGCTGTGGTGGGCGCAGATCGTGGTGGTCGTGGCGGCGGAGGCCACCGCCGCGGCGCAGCTGGTCACGGAGATGTGGCCCTCCCTGCCGCAGTGGGCGTGGGCGCTGGTCTTCATGGCCGCGTTCACCGTGATCAACCTGGTGCGCGTGGGGACCCTGGGCGAGGCGGAGTTCTGGTTCGCGCTGCTCAAGGTGGCGGCGGTGGTCGGGTTCCTGGTGGTGGGTGTGCTGCTGCTGATCGGCGCGCTGGAGGTCCCGAGCCCGGGGCTCTCCAACCTCACGGAGCACGGCGGCTTCATGCCCACCGGGCTCACGGGCGTGGCCTCCGCTCTGCTGGTGGTGGTCTTCGCGTTCGGTGGCACCGAGCTGGTCACGATCGCCGCGGCCGAGACCGAGGACCCCCAGAAGAACGTGGCCCACGCCATCCGCACCATCCTGGTGCGCATCCTCATCTTCTACGTGGGCTCCGTGTCCGTGATGGTCGTGGTGCTGCCGTGGAACAACGAGGGGCTCTCTTCCAGCCCGTTCGTGGCCGTGCTCACCGAGGCTGGGATCCCCGGGGCGGACGTGCTCATGAACGTGGTGATCGTCCTGGCGCTGCTCTCCGCGCTGAACGCCAACATCTACGGCAGCTCGCGCATGCTGTTCTCCCTGGCCCGCCGCGGCTCGGCCCCCCGCGCACTCGCGGCCACCACGGCGCGCGGTGTGCCCCGCGCCGCCGTCGTTGCGTCGGTGGTCTTCGGCTTCATCGCCGTGGTGCTGAACTACCTCTGGCCGGAGACCGTGCTGAACGTGATGCTCAACCTGCTGGGCTCCACGTGCCTGGTGGTGTGGGGCATCGCGCTGGTCTCGCAGATCATCCTGCGCCGCCGCATGGACCGCGCCGGGGAGTCCTCGCCGCTGAGGATGTGGGCCTTCCCGTGGCTCTCCTACTTCGCGCTGGCCCTGCTCGCGGCCATCGTGGTCATCGGGCTGCTGGACCCGACCGTGCGCATCCAGTTCATCGCCACGTTCGTGCTGGTCTGCCTGATCGCCCTCGCGTGCAAACTCCTCCTCCGGGACGACGACGCCGCCCGGGCCACCCCCGCGCGCACCTCCTGACCGCGGCGCGGACCCGGTCCAGGGTGCAAGCCCTCCGGCCACGGCACCGGCCTGCACCACAGACGGGGTCGGTGGACGCGGCCGGGGGTCATCCACGGCAACGGCACCGGCCGTCGCAGGGACCGTTCCCCGCGACGGCCGGTGCCGGTACGTCGTCGTGCGCGGTGCCGCACCGCACGCGTGGTGCAGCCCGAGCCGCGGACCTCAGACCGCCGAGGGCAGGTCCGGGAAGGTCTCGGCCACGCCCGGCGTGTGGAGCTTGCCGTGACGCGTGGAGAGCCCGGTGGCCAGGGCGGCGTCGGACTCCAGGGCGGCGTCGATGCCCGCGGCGAGACGCATGACGTACGGCGTGGTGGCGTGCGTGAGGCCCTGGGTGGCCGTGACGGGCACCGCGCCCGGGAGGTTGGCCACGCAGTAGTGGCGGATGCCGTCCACCTCGTACACGGGGTCGTGGTAGGAGGTGGGGTGGGTGGTCTCGAAGCAGCCGCCCTGGTCCACGGCCACGTCCACCATGAGGGCGTGCGGCTTGAGCAGGGACAGGTGCTCGTGGCGCACGAGCTTGGGGGCGGCGGCACCCGGGATCAGCACGGAGCCGACCACCACGTCCGCGCGGGGCAGCTCCTCCTCGATCCGGTGGGCGTCGCTCATCAGGACACGGGCGTGGGGGAACAGGGCGTCCAGCTGGCGGATGCGGTCCCCGTTGGCCTCCAGGATGGTCACGTCCGCGCCGGCACCCACGGCCGCACGCGCGGCGTGCTCGCCCACGGTGCCGCCGCCGATCACCAGCACGGTGGAGGGCACCACACCGGGCACGCGGCCCAGCAGGATGCCCGAGCCGCCGGCGTGGAACTGCAGATGGTGCGCGGCGTTGGCGATCGCCAGGCGCCCCGCGATCTCGGACATCGGGCGCAGCAGCGGGAGGGTCCGGCCCACGCGCACGGTCTCGTAGGCGATGCCGGTGACGCCGCTGTCCAGCATGGCCTCCGTCAGCTCACGGCTGGCTGCGAGGTGCAGGTACGTGAACACGGTGAGGTCGGAGCGCAGGAAACCGTACTCCGCGGGGATCGGCTCCTTGACCTTCACGAGCAGCTCGGCCTGCGCCCAGGCATCCTCCTGGGAGGTGAGCTGCGCGCCCGCCTGGCGGTAGTCGTCGTCGGAGAAACCGGCACCCAGACCGGCACCCTCCTCCACGAACACCTCGTGGCCCTGCGCGGTCAGCGCGGTGACCATGGTGGGGGTGAGGCCCACACGGGCTTCTTCGGGCTTGATCTCGCGGGGGACGGAGATTCTCATGACGGCACGCTCCTCGTGGGAAGTCCATGGGCGGCGCGGGGCACGAGGGGATGCGCCCGGGCTCCGCGCTGAGCCCCTGATGAGTCCCCATTGTGTCCCACAGGGCCCACGGGCAGCAGGGGCCTCCCGAATGTGACCGAGCGCCCGCCCCCACACGGGAACGGGCGCTCGGCTCCGCGCGGCGGAGCGGGAGGTCAGCGGGCCTGGATCTGCGCGGCCGCCTCGGGGTCCGAGTCGTTGAGGAACTTCTCGATCCGCGTGGCCTCGTCCGACTCTCCGATCTGCGCGGCGGCCTGGCCGAGCGCGGCGAGCGCCCGCAGGAACCCACGGTTGGCCTCGTGCGCGTACGGCACGGCGCCGTGGCCCTTCCAGCCGTGGGCGCGCAGCGAGTCCAGGCCGCGGTGGTAGCCCACGCGCGCGTACGCGTAGCCCTCCAGGGTGCGCCCGTCCGCGAGCGCCTCCTCCGCCAGGACCGCCCACGGCAGCTGCTCCTTGGGGAACGCGGCGGCGAGGTCCTCGGCCTCGTCACCGGCCTCGAAGCGCGCGCTCATCGCCTCGTTCTCCTCCAGGTACGTGGGCTCCGGTTCGTCCAGCAGATTCTTGCCGAGCAGTGCCACGGTGGTTCCTTTCCACGGTCGTGCGGGGTTCGCTGCCACTGTACGCACGATTCACGACGCCGCTCCACGCCGTTCGCCGCGGGGGTGCGCTCAGTCGCCGATCATGATCCCCACGCCGGGACCCAGCGGCAGCCCGCCCACGTAGAAGACCACCAGGATGGCCACCCACACGAGCCAGAAGGGCACGACGAACGGCAGCATCCGGGCCATGAGCGTACCGAGCCCCGCCGAGGGCTCGTACTTCCGGAGCATCGTCAGCAGCACCACCATGTAGGGGTTCAGGGGAGTCATCACCTGGGTCGCGGAGTCGCCCACGCGGAACGCGGCCTGGATGAAGGCGGGCTCGAAGCCGAGGAGACCGAACATGGGCACGAACACCGCGGCCATGAGGGTCCACATGGAGGACCCGGAGATGATGAACAGGTTGAGCAGCGAGCACAGCAGGATGAAGCCGATGATCACGGGGAATCCGGTCACCCCCGCGTCCTCGAGGGCGGTGGCGCCGGTGACCGCGATCCATGAGCCGATCCCGGACCAGTTGAACAGCGCGATGAACTGCCCCAGGACGAACGCGAGCACCAGGAACGAGATCATGTCCCGCAGCGCGGCTCCCATCATCACGGGCACGTCCTTGAAGCCCCGCACGGTGCCCGCCACCCGGCCGTAGACGTAGCCGCTCACCGAGAAGAACGTGAAGATGATGAACACGATCGAGGCCAGCAGCGGTGACTTGGGGAGGAAGTGCCCTGCCTCGTTGCGCCACGGGGAGTCCGGCAGCAGGGCGAAGACCGTGAGGGCCACGCCGATCAGCACGAAGGTGATCCCGGCCCACAGCAGGGCCTTCTTCTCGCGCGGGGACAGCGCCGCCTCCACATCGGGTTCCTGGGACTCGGCCACCGTCTGCTCGTCGCCCACGATGCGGATGGCGCGGGTGTCCGTCATGAGCTGCTGGGTCTGCGGGTTGACCTCCTCGCGGGAGACGCCCACCCGTTCCACGCGCGGTTCCAGGACCTTGTCGATCACCCACCCGGCCACGAGGGACAGGATGATCGCTGAGACGATGTTGAACCAGTAGTTGGACAGCGGGTTGACCTCGGTGGCGTTCTCCGCCAGCGCCGGAACGGTGGGGATCACGGCGTTGGTGATGCCCGCGAACAGCGCGTCCAGGGACGTGGGAAAGATGTTGGTGGAGTACCCCGCGCCTGCCGCGGCGAACCCGCCCAGCAGGCCCGCCACCGGGTGGCGCCCCGCCGCCTTGAACGCGAGGGCCGCCAGCGGAGGAATCACCACGAACGCGGAGTCCGCCATGATCGAGCCCACCACGCCCACGAACCCCACGGTGTAGGGCAGCATCCACCGCGGTGCGCTGCCGATCGTGAAGCGGATGGCCGCGGCCAGGAATCCGGACTTCTCCGCGATGCCGATGGCCAGCAGAATCGTGGCCACCGTGACGAGCGGCGGGAAGCCGATGTAGTTCTCACCCAGGGTGGTGGTGAACCATGCGATCCCGTCCCCCGTGAACAGGCCCTGGATGGCCACGGGTTCGTCTTTGCCCGGAACCTGCACCACCACTCCGGCCCACGCCATGGCCGTGGAGACCGCCGCGGTGATCAGGAACAGGATGGTGAACAGCGCAAAGGGCTCGGGCAGCCTGTTGCCCACCCGTTCGATTCCGGAGAGAAGACGATCCCCCCGGCTGGGCCTGGTGGTGGCGGTGGCGTTCATGGGTGCTCCGTGGTGGTCGGTGGTGTGGAAGGTGTGGTCCGGGGCGGAGCCGGGGCGGCGGCGTCGAGCCGGTGCCGGAGAAACGGTGGAACGCCCCGTCCCGGGCGCTCAGTCGAAGTAGTCGGGTACGGAGATCCCGCCACCGCTCGCCCGGAAGTCCTCCGCGACGTCGGCGGCCAGCTCGTCGTCCGTCAGGTAGTCGAGGGCCACAGCGGCCAGTCCGTACGCGCCGTCGAGACCGGCGCGCTCCGCGCGCGGGGAGCCCGCCGCCTGCGCGAACTCGCGGGAGTGCAGCCCCGTGTCCTCCGTGGCGATGCCGATGAGCGGGTGGATCCCGGGGACGCGGTAGCTGACGTTGCCGAAGTCCGTGGAAGCGGCCAGCACCTCGGACAGTGTGCCCGCGGGGTAGGGGTCCCGCCCGCGCCGCTGCTGCGCGAGGACCCAGCGGTCGGACAGCGGGCCGTTGCTGAGCACGGGCAGCGTGGCCGGGGAGGTGTCCCACGCGACGCTCACGCCCACCCCGGCCATGAGCGCTGCGCCCTCCATGACCTCGCCCACCCGCTGGGACAGGGCGCTGAGCGTCTCGGGGCGCTGGGACCGCACGTAGAGCCGCAGGGTGGCGGACTCGGTGATGATGTTCGGCCGCTCGCCGCCCTCGGGCAGCACCGCGTGGATGCGGTCCGTGGGCGGGGTCTGCTGACGCAGCAGCCCGAGGCCCTGGTAGGCGAGCACGGCGCCGTCGAGCGCGTTGCGGCCCATGAAGGGGTGCGACGACGCGTGGGAGGCCCGGCCGTGGAAGGTCACCTCGCACTGGCGCCGTCCGAGCCACACCTGGTCCGTCAGGTCGGTCATGTAGGGGTGGACCATGGCGGCGGCGTCAACGCCCTCGAGCGCACCGTTGCGGGCCATGATCTCCTTGCCGCCCTCCCCCTCCTCGGCGGGGGTGCCCAGGTAGACCACGCGCCCGGAGAACGCGCCGGGCTCCTCCCGCAGCAGTTCGGCGAGCGCGACGAACGCCCCGAGGCCCGTCACCGCGATCACGTTGTGCCCGCAGCCGTGGCCGATCCCCGGCAGGGCGTCGTACTCGGACATCACGGCGATGGTGCGGTGGGATCGGGGGTCGAAGTCCTCGGAGGAGACCTCCGCGTGAACGGCGGTGTCCAGCCCGAACGCGGGGCTCTGCGCCTCGACCCCGTGCCGCGTGAGGTGCTCCGTGATGCGCCGCGCGGCGCGGTGCTCCTGGAACGCCGTCTCCGGGTCCCGGTGGAGTTCGTGCAGGATGCGCACGAGGTCCTCGGACTGCGCGTCCACGAGGGCCTCCAGCCGCTCCTGCGCCGTGGGCCCCGCACCGTGGTGGTCCCGCAGGTGGTGCGCCAGCTCCCTCTTGCGGCGCTCCGTGTCCCGCTGCAGCTGGCCCAGGTAGGCGCGCGAGGGCTCAGGCGGTTCGTGCTCCGGGGCGGACCGTGGTGCGGGCGGCGTGGACTGCTCGTGCGGGGATGCCATGCCCAGGACAGTAGCAAGGGGCATGACCCACAGCACAGCGGTGCCCCGCACGCGGACGTGCGGGGCACCGGGGAAGGACGTGCGGGCTACTTGATGGACGTGCCCGCGGAACCGAGGTTCTGGCAGGCCTCCACCACGCGGGCGGCCATGCCGGTCTCGGCCTCGGCGCCCCACACGCGGGGGTCGTACTTCTTCTTGTTGCCGACCTCGCCGTCAATCTTCAGGACACCGTCGTAGTTGCTCAGCATGAAGCCGGCCACGGGGCGGGTGAACGCGTACTGGGTGTCGGTGTCCACGTTCATCTTGATCACGCCGTAGGACACCGCGTCCGCAATCTCCTGGGCGGTGGAGCCGGAGCCGCCGTGGAACACGAGGTCGAACGGGCGGTCCTTGCCGATCTTCTTCCCGACCTCGTCCTGGATCTCCTTGAGCAGCTCGGGGCGCAAGCGCACGTTGCCGGGCTTGTAGACGCCGTGAACGTTGCCGAAGGTCAGGGCGGTGATGTAGCGGCCCTTCTCGCCGGCGCCGAGCGCCTCGATGGTCTTCATGCCGTCCGCCACGGTGGTGTAGAGGGAGTCGTTGATCTCGCCGACCACGCCGTCCTCCTCGCCGCCCACGGCGCCGATCTCGACCTCCAGGATGATGTGTGCCTTGCTGGTGCGCTCCAGCAGCTCTTGAGCGATCTTCAGGTTCTCGTCCAGGGCGATCGCGGAGCCGTCCCACATGTGCGACTGGAAGATGGGGTCCTCACCGCGGGCCACGGCCTTCTCGGACTCGGCCAGCAGCGGGAGGACGAAGCCCTCGAGCTTGTCCTGCGGGCAGTGGTCGGTGTGCAGGGCGATGTTGACGTCGTACTTCTTGGCCACCTCGCGGGCGAACGCGGCCATGGCCAGCGACCCCGTGACCATGTCCTTCACGGAGGAGCCGGACCAGTACGCCGCACCGCCGGTGGAGGCCTGGATGATGCCGTCCGAACCGGCCTCGGCGAACCCGCGGATCGCGGCGTTCAGCGTCTGCGAGGAGGTCACGTTGATGGCCGGGTACGCGAAGCCCTTCTCCTTGGCCCGGTCGATCATCTCGGAGTAAACGTCAGGGGTTGCGATGGGCATGGAGTGCTCCTTCTTCTGGGTTCCCGATGCACGGCTGGACCGTGGCCTGAGGCCTGTTTCCAGTCTAGGCGACCGGGGGGCGCGCACCTGTGGCGCGGGTCATGATTCCGGGCGGACCCGCCCGTCCGTCACCGTTCGGGACACCGGTGTACGACGCCGCCCGCTCGCCACCGCGCCCCGGGACCCGTGCGGGGTCCGGGGCGCGGCAGCCCACCTCACGGCGTCACAGCCGCCAGCACGAGCTGGTCTGCGGGATGCCGTTGAAGCGGGCGTCCAGGTAGGCGAGCATCGAGGGGATCCCCTCCACGTAGCCGCCCAGGTGCGTGGGGGTCACCAGCGTCTGCAGGGACACGTTCGCTCCGGAGGTGCACCAGCTCTTGGCAAGGTTCCGCCCGGCCTGGTAGGGCACGACGTCGTCCGCGAGCCCGTGCGCGACCCGCACCGGCACGGCGGGGTGGCGGCCCGCGGCGCCGTTGTCCTGAGCCTTGAGGTGCGCCTTCAGCTCGGGGTCCTCGAGCAGCTGCGAGAACGAGCGTCCGTCCGCGGTGAGCTTCTTGGAGGACACGAGCGCCTCACCCAGCACGGTGCCCACCACGCAGCTGCCCTGCGCCTTGTCGTAGCGCTTCTGGCCGTCCGCGTTGAGCTTGCCCCGAACATCCACACCGGAGTCCTGGGCGGCACCCATCACGTAGAACGAGAGCCCGGTGAACAGGCTGGAGTCGATCTTCTTGCCCGTGGCCACGAGGTCCGCGGGAGGAGCACCCACCCACGCGCTCTTGATCTGCAGCTCCGGGGCGTACCGGGGTGCCATCTCCACCGCGGAGGCCGTGGCCCCACCACCCTGCGAGTAGCCGACGGCGGCCACGGCGGTCTTCGGGCCCACACCCTTGACCCCGAGCCGCTGGGCGGCGCGCACCGCGTCCAGCACGGCATGGCCCTGGTCCACGCGGTTCATGTAGGTGTGGGCGCCCTGGGTGCCCAGCCCGATGTAGTCGGGGACCACCACGTTGTACCCGGCGTTGACCAGCCCGGAGAGGCTGATGCCCTCGTAGTTCAACCCCATGGCCAGCTGCCGCGAGGGGGCGCACGAGTCGCCCATGCCCTGCGTTCCCGGGGAGAGCACCACCAGGGGCCGCGGGGTGGACTTCTTCCACGCCGCCTTGGACTCCAGGACCGTGCCCGTGGCGGGCACGGCCTGACCCTTGCTGCTGGTGGTCCTGTACATGATGCGCGTGGAGGACGCGTTGGGCTTGATGAGCTTGACCGGGTCCAGGTAGAACGTGGAGGCCTCCGAGCGCACCACGTCCCCGTCCGTGGCGGGCAGCTGGGCCGGGGTCTCGTAGAACTGTCCGCCCGTGGTGGCGGAGAGCTTCTGCAGGGCCTGGCCCCGCGCGACGTCCTCCCGGGTGACGCCCTGCTCCTGGAGCGCCTGGTCCTGAGCGGAGCGCGGCAGCTGCGAGAATCCCCCGTCCGGTGCGGTGTCCGGTGCGGTCTGTGCGGTGGCCGGCTGCAGCCCCCCGAGCAGCAGTCCCACGCCGAGCGCCAGGGCTCCCGCGGAGCGTCGAAGGGGCAGTGGCCTGGTCGATCGTGACATGGTCCTGTGACCCTTTCGGAATGTGATGCGACTCACATGACCCTAAGGTAACCACCGGGCCCTGGCCATAGCCGATCGACCAGACCTCGGACCGCTGCACTATGAAGCAGAGCTGGAAAGAACCATCCGTACATTCCCGCTTTTCTGATGGGCCAGGTGGCGGAGGCATGGAGTCATGACCACACAGACCGTCTCCCCGTACCTCAACTCTCGCGCCGCCCAGTGGCGCACCACCCCCGGGCGGGCCTCCGCCCACGAGCTGCACCGCAGCATGACCGGCTACGCCCCCACCACCCTGCGCGAGCTGCCCGCCCTGGCCGCGGAGCTCGGCGTGGGCCGGGTGTTCGTCAAGGATGAGTCGGACCGCCTGAGCCTGCCGGCCTTCAAGATTCTCGGCGCCTCGTGGGCGGTGTGCCGCGCCGTGGCGCAGCGGATCGGACTGCCCGCCGAGAACATCACCGTGGAGAGCCTGCGGGAAGGTCTGCGCGCCGCAGGCTCCCCCCCCCAGCTCACGGTCGTTACCGCCACGGACGGCAACCACGGCCGCGCCGTCGCCCGCATGGCCGCCCTGCTGGGCCTCTGCGCCCGCGTCTACATCCCGAGCGGCGTGGCTGACACCGCCGTGCGGGCCATCGAGGCGGAGGGCGCCCCCGTCATCTTCGGCGGGCCCTCCTACGACGACGCCGTGGCCACCGCCGCGCGCTCGGCCGCCGGCCCGGACGACCTCCTGGTCCAGGACACCTCCTGGCCGGGCTACGAGGAGGTGCCGCGCTGGATCGTGGAGGGCTACATGACCCTGTTCGCCGAGGCCGACGAGCAGCTTGCCGCCGCGGGCACCCACGGCCCGGACCTCGTGGCCTGCCCCGTGGGAGTCGGGGCCCTGGCCCACGCCATGGTGGACCACTACCGGGGCGTGGCCCGCAGCACGGAGGCCCTGCTCACGGTGGAACCGCGCACCGCGGACTGCACCGCGCAGTCGCTGCGGGCCGGTGAGCCCGTCACTGTGGACACCTCCGCCCCCACGATGATGGCCGGACTCAACTGCGGCACCCCGTCCGGGATCGGGTGGCCCACCATCCGGGACGGGGTGAGCGCGGCGATGTCCGTGACCGAGGACGAGTGCCGCCGGGCCGTGGGCGACCTGCAGGGACTGGGGCAGGACTCGGGGCCGCGCGGAGCGGCGTCGTTGGCCGGGGTGCGCGAGCTGCTGGGGCTGGACGAGGACTTCGTGGTGCTGCTCATCAGCACCGTGGGGCTCGGCGCCAACCCCCTGCCCGCCGCGTGACACACTGAGCCACGACACAGGGGCCGTGACCCAGCAGCGCCGCTGACGGGGGCGTGGCGTGGGCCTCCGGCGACGCCCCGCCATCGTCGGACCGCGCCCAACCGTCGCACCGCCCACGCCCGGAGTGGTGCCGGTGCCGCTGCTCGAGGATCCGCTGCGGCTGGCCGTGAGCGCGGAGCGGGCCGCGCTGCTGGACCCGAGCCAGGACGTCCTGGCCCAGCTGGCCGACGCCGCGTGGGCTGGCGAACCGCAGCACACCCCGCCACGCGCGTGGCTGGGTGAGCAGTGCCGACGCCGCGGCTTCGAACCGCGCGTCGCGTGCGTCTCCGAGGACCTCTCGGTGCAGGCGGCGTTCGTGGCGGGCGGACACGCGGTGGCCGTGCCGCCGGAGCTGGCACTGGGCTCCGCTTCCGAGGGGATCGTGACCCTGCCCCTGGGTGATCCCGCCCCGTGCCGCACGATCACCGCCGCGTGGCGGAAGAGTGCACGGAACCACCGGGCGGCGCAGGCGGTGCTGGAGGCGCTGCGGCGGGCCGCCGACGAGGTGGGCGCGGACGCGCCGCGCCCTTCCTGAGCGCCCCCGACGCCGGCGCTCGCTTCGGTCCACTGTGCCCGCGCCGTTCCACGCCGCGACCAGCAGTGGTGTGCGGCGCCCTGCCGCGCGGGGGCGGGCCGCTCAGCCCGCCGCGACCCGCTGACCGAACACGTGCCGCCGGATCCAGGCATGCATGGTCACCGCTGCTGCGGCCCCCGCGTTGATCGAGCGGGTGGAGCCGAACTGCTCGATGGCCAGCGCCGCGTCCGCCTGGTCGACGAGCTCCTCGGAGACGCCCGGGCCCTCCTGGCCGAAGACCAGGACGCAGCGCTCGGGCAGGTCGAACGTCTCGATCAGCTGCGAACCGGGGACGTTGTCGATGGCCAGCACCGCGAGCTCCTCGCCGCGAGCCCACTCCACGAACTCCGCGACGCTCGCGTGGTGGCGCACGTGCTGGTAGCGGTCGGTGACCATGGCCCCGCGGCGGTTCCAGCGGCGTCGCCCGATGATGTGGACCTCGCGCGCCAGGAACGCGTTGGCGGTGCGCACCACGGAACCGATGTTGAAGTCGTGCTCCCAGTTCTCCACCGCCACGTGGAAGGCGTGGCGGCGCGAGTCCAGGTCCGCGATGATCGCGTCCATGCGCCAGTAGCGGTACGGGTCCGCCACGTTGCGACGGTCGCCGTCGCGCAGCAGCTCGGGGTCCCAGTGCTCCCCGGTGGGCCACTCACCCTGCCAGGGACCCACACCCACCGCGCGCTCCTCCGGCGCCGGTGGGGCGGGCGCGTCGAAACCCTGCGCCTCCTCCCCGGCGCCCGCCGGGACAGCCACAGTCGCGGTCACGGTGCGGGCGGGCACGTGCCGCGCGCGGGCAGCGTCGTCGGCGGACGTGCCCGGATCAGTCAAGCCCCAGCTCGTCCTTGGAGTAGGCGTACAGGCACGGGACGCCCGCGGTCTCCTCGATGCGCTCCTTGGCGCCGGTGCGGCGGTCCACGATCACGGCCACGGCCACCACGTTCGCGCCCGCGTTCTGCAGGGCCTCCACCGCGGTCAGCGCGGAGCCACCGGTGGTGGAGGTGTCCTCCACGACCACCACGTTGCGGCCCTTCACGCTGGGGCCCTCCACCTGGCGGCCCATGCCGTAGGACTTCTGGGCCTTGCGCACCACGAACGTGTCGATCGCGCGGTCCTGGTCCCCGGCGGTGCGCATGATCGCGTGACCCACCGGGTCAGCGCCCATGGTGAGGCCGCCGGCGGCGTCGAACGCGATGCCCGCCTCGTCCAGCAGACCCAGCATCACCTGGCCCACGTAGCGGGAGGCCTCGTGGTGCAGCGTCACCCGCCGCAGGTCCACGTAGTAGTCCGTCTCGATGCCGCTGGCCAGCGTGACCTTGCCCCGCACCACGGCGAGGCCCTTGATGAGGTCGCGCAGGCGCTCGCGGGCGGTGTCCAGGTCCACGGGAGAGAAGTTGGTGCTCATGCGCCCAGCTTACGTGGCCAGGTGGCACGGCAGCGGGGACGACGGCGCCCGCTCACCCCAGCCGGCCGCCGGACTCGCGCAGGTAGCACGCCGCGCACAGGGACTCGTAGGTCACGGCCACGCCGTCGATGGCCACCTGGTCCCCCTCGAACACGAAGTCGTCCCCCACCTTGCGGGTGTTGAACACCGCCTTGCGGCCGCAGCGGCAGATGGTCTTGAGCTCCTCGAGCGAGTGGGCGAGCTCCATGAGCCGCTCGGAGCCGGGGAAGGAACGCGTGCGGAAGTCGGTGCGGATGCCGTAGGCCATCACGGGAACCTCGGAGAGCACCGCGATGCGCAGCAGGTCGTCCACCTGCTCGGCTTGGAGGAACTGGGCCTCGTCCACCAGCAGGCACGCCACAGGCTGGGCCTCCACGTGCTCGAGCAGGGCGTCCGGGTCGTCGCCCAGGGCGTGGCGATTGAACAGCCCCATGACACTCTCCCCCGGCGGGATGAGGAAGTCCACGGACCGGGTGACGCCCAGGCGGGAGAGGATCTGGTCCTCACCCTTGGTGTCCACGCGGGGCTTGGCGAGCAGCACACGCTGCCCGCGCTCCTCGTAGTTGTAGGCGGCCTGGAGCAGCGCCGTGGATTTCCCGGAGTTCATCGCGCCGTAGCGAAAGTAGAGCTTGGCCACGGTCGGTCAGTCTATCGACGCGCGCAGCCACGCGGCCGACGGGCGGGGCCAGCGTTGCACCCGGCCGTCCTCGGAGGTGGCCTCCACCGCGTACTCAAGTTCCCGGGAGTCCGGCCCCTGCGGCAGGTGGGCCGTGTACTCGCCGTTCAGCGCGGTCTCCCGCATGGGGGTGCGGGTGGTCTCCGCACCGTCCGCCCGGCGACTCAGCAGGGTCACCGCCTTCACCCGGGTGCCGCCGCAGCCCTCCGCGCGCACGCGCACCAGGGAGGGGTTCTCGGGGCCGGGGCGTCGCACGGACACGTGCATCATCCTGGGGTCGAACACCCCGCGCACGCGGCAGTGCAGCACGTCCCCGTCCCGCCAGCCGGTGGGGCCCGTGTTGCGGGGGTTGCGCACCGCGTGGGGCTCCTTGTCGAAGGAGAACGTGTACCCGCGGACCTCGTAGCCCGGCATGGCCGCGCGCCACTGCTCCAGGGCCGTCTCGTCCTCCGGGATGCCGTAGCGCGGCACGTAGACCACCTTGTTGAGCACCACCGAGTTCACGTACGGCGCCAGCCCGCCGTGGGGGCTGATTCCGGTGTCCATGCGCAGGATCTCGAAGGGCCGCCCCCAGCGGGTGAGCAGCGGCTCCAGGTGCTCGGTCACGATCACGTCGTAGCGCTCCCGCAGCGGGTGGTCCGCGGGCGGGCGCAGCACCAGCAGCCGCTCCTCGTCCAGGACCTTGAGCAGGCAGTCCGCGTGCTGGATGCCCCAGTTCTCGTAGTCGGGCAGCACCACGTGCTCACTCATGCCCGTGGCCGCGGAGGCGTCCTGGCGCACCTCGTCCCACGTGGCGCCGTCGAACGCGTTCTCGGCCACGAGCACCTCGGTGCTGATGAGCAGGTCGTGGCCGTCCGAGAGCACGTTGCCCCCGGTGAAGGCGTGCGGGAGCTTCTCGAACGGCAGCCCCAGCGCCCGTGCGAGCGCGGGCTGGGCCCGCTGGTCCACGGGCTCGTACTCGAGCGCGGCGAGCGGTTCACGGTCCGCGGTCTCGAGGGGCGCGCCCGGTTCGTGGGCCGTGAACGGGGTGGCGTAGACGTACCGCGGGCCCACGCACCACAGCTGACCGTGCTCGTCCATCACGGGGTGCGGGCCCCAGTCGCGCACCCACACGGCGTCGTCGCCCTGGGGCGCGCGCACGAACGTGACCCGGTCCGGGGAGACGCCCTGGGACGCGAACCACGCGGCGGCGTCGGTCTCCGAGGCGGTGCCCGTGACGAGGACCCACAGGTGCGCGTCCAGCGCGAGGTCCCGCAGCAGGGCACCCGGAAGCGCCGCGGGCCAGGTGACGAAGGCCCCGAGCGCGGGCTCCCATTCGGCGACAAGTCGTTTCTTCACGGGAGAACGCCTTTCCATGCCGGCAGAGGTTGGGAGGTCACGGCCCCTGCCCCGGCCGTATGCTGCACACAGTTCACACTAGCCGTCGCCGGCAGGGGCGGCCTGGATGCCCCGGCGCTCCCGGGGACGCATGCGGCCGCGCGGCGCGGGCACGGCACCGCCCGGCGGGCCTCCACGCGGCCCGGGCCCTCAAACCTGACGGACCGGAACGGACCACCGTGACGCCAGGAGCGCGAGCCCCAGGGACACCACCGCGACCCCGAGCATCGTGGCCGCCCACGCCCACGGGGCGAACGTGGCGGGAAAGGCGATCAGCGCCGTCGTCAGCGCGCCGGAGAGGAACTGGGTGGCGCCGAGCAGCGCGGAGGCCGCCCCCACGTTGCTGGTGGCCGAGGACATGCACAGGGACATGAACGCGGGTTCGCACGCGCCCAGGCCCAGCAGCCCGAAGCCCACGCTCAGGGCCAGCAGGAACAGGGAGTCGGTGCACAGCGCGGCCGCGGTGGCCATGACGCCGCCCGCCACCATGATGAGCATCCCCAGCACGCCCAGCTGGCCCGTGGTCAGCCGGTGCGCCAGGCGGTGGCCGATCACCGCGCCGCCCACCGAGGCGAAGCCCGTGACCCCGAAGATCATCCCGAAGTCCGCCTGACCCACCCCGTAGTGGCCCTGGTAGACGTAGGACGCCCCGCCCAGGTAGCAGAAGAGGTACACGAACGTGCCCGCGAGCGCCCCCAGGGGCACGAGCATCCGGCGGGAGCGCAGGTGCCCGGCGTAGGCGCGCAGCACGGGGGCGAAGGCCAGCGGGACCCGCCGCTGGGCGGGCAGTGACTCGGGCAGCCACCGGAACACGATGCCGAGGGACACGGCCCCGATCAGCGCGAGCACCAGGAACACCGGGCGCCACCCGAAGAGCTCCCCCACCCAGCCGCCGACGGCCGGGGAGATCATGGGGATCACCGAGGTCACGGTGACGAGCACGGCGAAGGCGCGGGTGGCGGCGTCGCCGGAGACGCGGTCCCGCACGGCGCTGTTGACCACCACGAACGCCATGGCGGCCCCCGCGCCCTGGAGCATGCGGGCCACCACGAGCACGGCCATGGAGGGCGCCGCGGCCGCGAGCAGGCAGGCCGCGATGAAGATGCTCAGGCCCAGCAGCAGCGGGCGGCGCCGTCCGAAAGCATCCGTCACGGGCCCCGCAACCAGTTGCCCCGCGCCGAGCATGATGAGGTAGCCCGTGAGGGTGAGCTGCACCGTCCAGGACGGTGCGGCGAAGTTAGCGCCGATCTCGGGCAGGGACGCGAGGTACATGTCGATCGCGAAGGGACCCACGCCCAGCACGGCGGCCAGGGAGAGGAGGAAGGAACGGGGCGGGGCCGCGGGGGCCGGAATCACCTCGGGGGTGTCAAGGGTTGCTGTCATGGCTGAGCTTGCCTTCTTGCTGTCTCTGCCCGCACGGCGGGTGGCACTCGACGAGGATATAGCATAGTTGTACGCCCGTACTAGTTTTGAGGAGTGGTGGTCATCGCAGGCACACAGGCCCGCGCCGTGGAGCGCCGGGCGGACATCCTCGCCGCCGCGTGCGAGCTGCTCGCGCACGGGGGCACGGCCGCCGTGACCCACCGCCAGGTGGCCGAGAGGGCGGGGGTCCCCAACGGCTCCATCCGCTACTACTTCGCCACCCGGGACGCCCTGCTCACGGCGTGCGTGGAGGACATCGAGTCCCGCCGGGACGCCGAGGCCCGGCGGGTTCTGGCCGAGGCGGCCGCGGACGCCGCCCGCCCGGACCCGGAGGTCACCGCGCAGCGCATGCTCCGGGTCATCACAGGCCGGGGGCTGGAGGACGCGGAGCTGCGCGGGACCCTGTGCTGGCTCGTGGACACCACCCGGGAGAACGCGCAGCTGGCCACCGTGCTCGCGGAGGAGCGCGTGCGGCTCGAGGGGCAGGCGCGCGAGCTGCTGCGGCTCAGCGGGTGCACCAGCATTCCCGCGGAGCTGGTGATCTCCCTGGGGGAGGGCGTCATGTTCAAGCTGCACGTGGAGAACCGCACGGGGATCGCCCGGGAGACCGTGGCGGCCATGGCGGAGCTGCTGAAGTACCGGCGGGACTGAGCCGTCCCGGACGCTGCCCGCCGCCCGGCGGGCGGGCGCGGCGACGCAATCCGCGCTCCGATTCGGCCGCGCGTCCCCGCGTGCGCTCCAATGGACGGTGATGTCCACTCTCAGCGTGTCCCTGATCCTCCTGGCCGCCGTGGTGCACGCGGTCTGGAACATCCTCGCCAAGGGCATCCGCGGCAACGGGACCCTGTTCGTGTGGTGGTACGGGCTCGTCTCCTCGGTGGTGCTGATCCCCGTGAGCCTGTTGGAACCCGGGGCGTGGCAGTCCTGGGGGTGGCCGCTCGTGGGCGCCGCCGTGGTCTCCGGGCTGCTGCACACCGTCTACGGCACCGCCCTGCAGACCGGCTACGACCGCGCACCCCTGGGCGTGGTCTACGCGGTGGCCCGCGGCACCGGGCCCATGATCACCATGATCGTGGCGGTCCTGTTCCTGGGTGAGCAGCTCTCCCTCACGGCCGCCGCCGGGGCGATCGCCGTGCTCGTGGGCGTGGCCGTGGTCGCCACGTTCGGCACGCCCACTTCCACCCGGGACGACGACGCCGCCCCGCCGAGTTCGTCCGACGCGTCGGATCCCGGCGCGGTCATCGCGCGCGACGCCGCCCCGCTGGACTCCTCCGCGTCCGGAACGTCGACCCCGGAAGGAGCGGACGGGCACTCACCGGGGGGCGACTCCGCTGCCACACCCACCCGCGGGTCCGCCCTGACCGGCGTGCTGTGGGGTGCCGCGGTGGGCGCGTGCATCGCCGGGTACACCCTGTGGGACGACCACTCCATGGCCACCCTGGACCTGCCGCCCGTGCTGTACTTCGCGCTGACCTCGGTGGTCCTGGTGCTCACCCTGACGCCCAAGGCGTGGCGGCAGCGCCAGGACATGGTGCGCTCGTGGGCCGTGGACCGGAACCGGATCGTCGCGGTGGGCCTGCTGTCCCCGCTCGCGTACATCCTGGTGCTCTTCGCCATGCAGTCCACCCCGGTGGCGCTCGTGGCTCCCCTGCGGGAGTCGAGCATCGTAGTGGGCTCGCTGCTCGCGTGGTGGATCTACAAGGAGAACCGCCTGGTGCCGCGGCTCATCGGCTGCGCCGCCGTGCTCACGGGCATTGCGCTGATCTCCGCCTGACGCTGCTCCCCCACTCGCCCGGGCACCCCCGGGGAGACTGGAAGACCAAGGCCACCGGGCGGCGTCGTCCGGCAGCGCGCACGAGAAACTTGCCGCGGCATGGAATAAGGCCCCGCCCGGGGCCGTTGAGACAGACATGACCACAATGAAGGCGCAGACATATCAGCAGTACGGTGACACCTCCGTGCTGGAGCTCACCGACCAGCCCATGCCCAAGGTGGGCCCCGGCGAGGTTCTGGTGAAGGTGAAGGCCGCGGGCATCAACCCGGTGGACTGGAAGGTCATGTCCGGCGGGCTGGATCCCATGATGACCGTCCAGTTCCCGGCGGCCCCCGGCTGGGACGTCGCGGGCGTCGTCGTGGGCAAGGGCTTCGACACCCCCAGCGTCTCCGAGGGCGATGAAGTGATCGCCTACGCCCGCAAGGACTGGATCCACGGCGGTACGTTTGCCCAGTACGTCTCGGTCCCGGTGCGCGCACTTGCCCCCAAACCGAAGAGTCTTTCCTGGGAACAGGCCGGAGGGCTGCCGCTCGCCGGACTCACCGCGTACCAGGTGCTCACCCGACTGGGTCTCGCGGAGGACAAGACCGTGCTGATCCACGCGGCCTCCGGTGGTGTGGGGAGCATGGGCGTGCAGATCGCCAAGGCGTTCGGCGCGCGGGTGATCGGCACCGCATCGACCAAGAACCACGACTACGTGCGTGAGCTCGGCGCGGAGCCCGTGGAGTACGGGGACGGCCTCGTGGAGCGCGTCAAGGAGCTCGCCCCGAACGGTGTGGACATCGTCGTGGACTTCGTGGGCGGCGTGGTGGAGGACTCCGTCGCGGTGCTCGCGGACGGCGGCCAGCACGCCTCCATCGCGGACCCCGAGGTGGAGGAGCACGGCGGGCACTACATGTGGGTCTCTCCGGACGCAGAGCAGCTCACCGAGCTTGCCCGCCTGGCCGATGACGGCAAGCTCACCGTCCGCGTGGACCGCACCTTCCCGCTCGCGCAGTTGCCGGACGCATTCACCGCGAGCCAGGAGGGCCACACCGTGGGCAAGGTCGTGCTCACGGTCGACTGATCCGCGGAACGCCCCGGGGGGACGCCTCGACCTCAGCGAGGCGACTCCCGGGGGCCTTTTGCGCAGGCCGGAGCCATGGAGCTCTGACCACATCACGACGATGCCTCGTCACGGGTGGACCGTGACGAGGCATCGTCATGTGCGGGGCCGTGCGGTGTCGTCGCCCGTGGCCGCGTGGCCGGGACGGGACGGGCGCGCGGCAGCGAGGATCAGCGCGGCGCCATGCGCAGGGCACCGTCCATGCGGATGGTCTCGCCGTTGAGGTAGTCGTGCTCCACGATCATCCCGGCGAGCTGCGCGAACTCCCTGGGCTGGGCCAGGCGGTGCGGGAACGGAACGGACTCCGCGAGCGCTGCGCGGTAGTCCTCGCCCACGCTGCCGAGCATGGGGGTGTCCACGATGCCGGGGGCGATGGTCATGACGCGCACGCCCTTGGAGGAGAGGTCGCGCGCGGCCGTGATGGTCAGCGAGTGCACGCCGCCCTTGGAGGCCGCGTACGCCGCCTGCCCGATCTGACCCTCGAACGCGGCCACGGACGCGGTGTTGATCACGACGCCGCGCTGGCCGGCCTCGTCCACCGGCTCCTGCGCGGTCATCACCTCGGCCGCGAGCGCGAGCACGGTGAACGTGCCCACCAGGTTGATGCGCACCACGCGGTCGAACAGGGCGAGGTCGTGCACGCCGTTGCGGCCCACCACGCGCGCGGACGGGCCGATCCCGGCGCAGTTCACCACGGTGCGCAGCGGGGCGATCTCCGCAGCACGGGCGACGGCGGCGCGCACCTGCTCCTCGTTGGTCACGTCCGCAGCCACGTACGTGAGCCCCTCGACCTGGGGCGCCTTCTCGATGCCGCCCGGCAGGTCGATGCCCACGACCTTCGCTCCACCCTCGATGAGCTGCGCGGCGGTGGCCGCCCCCAGCCCCGAGGCCGCCCCCGTGACGATCGCCGAAGTACCCGTGATGTCCATGTCCGCTCCTGCCGTTGTGGTGCGCGGCGCACGACGCCGCCCGGTTGCTGTCCCGGCCGATCGTACGGGCCCGGGCGGGGTAGTTCACGTCACACCCGGACTGTGCCGCGTGCGGCAGAGCGCGGCGGGTGCCCTCCACGGCGGAATCCTTCTGACCGCGCCGCACGGTCCACTCATGGTGGGCGCCCTCAATTCGTGCCGTGGAGCCCGCCCAGGGCGGGCGCGTCCGCGGTGCCCCTCGCTCCTCCCGCCGCCGAACCTTGCGGAACGCACTCCCCAGGCGGCTGTGTCGACCACTTCCCTCGACCCCTCGATATTTCCCGTGACACGGACCACATCCGGGCGGGTTCCTGCAGTACGTTGGGGGAAAGTTCTCACCCGGACCCCTGGTGACCGCACGGCCCCGGTGAACACCGTGGTTCACGGGCGCGGCACGGGGTCCCCGCACTGGAACGAGGATCCCCATGAGCGAGACCACCGCAGCCCAGCCCACCGACGGGCAGTCCGTCACGGAGCGTTTCCGCGCCGCACGGGACCAGCTGCTGCGCCTGCGCACGGACCTGGACGCCGCCCACGCCGAGTTCGAGTGGCCGCGCTTCGACACCTTCAACTTCGCCCTCGACTGGTTCGACGCCCTCGGCGCCGGCGAGGAGGCCGACCGCGAGGCCCTGGTGATTGTCGAAGAGGACGGCGCCCAGACCCGCCGCACCTACGCGGAACTCTCCCGGCGCTCGTCCCAGCTCGCCACGTGGCTGCGCAGGCAGGGGGTGCAGCGCGACGACCGGGTGATCCTCATGCTCGGCAACCAGGTGGAGCTGTGGGAGACCATGCTCGCGTGCACCAAGCTGGGCGCACCCATGATCCCCACCACCGTGATGCTCGGGGAGAACGACCTCCGGGACCGCGTGGAGCGCGGCAACGCCTCGTGGGTGGCCACCTCCCACAGCAACGCGCTGAAGTTCGCGGACGTCCCCGGGAACTTCACGATCATCGAGGTCCCGGATCAGCCGGACCACCGCGTGCGTCCCACCTCCGGGGCCTTCACCTCTTCCTCCGCGGACGACGACGCCGCCCCGGCCGGTTCTGCGGGCCCCGGCGCCTCCGGGGGCACCACCGCGTCCACCTTCGGCGCGGACACCTCCTCGGGCACGACGTCGGGGGATGATGCGAGCACCGTGGACGGGGCGGGTGGTACGGAAGGCGGCGCAGCGGCGTCGTCGTCCGGAAACGTGGAACTGGCACCGATCGGGGAGCACCGTGTGCTGGACTACGCGCGGTCCGTCGACGGGCCGGAGACGTTCGAGGTGCTCGAGCCCTCCCCCGCGGACGCCACGCTGCTGCTGTACTTCACGTCCGGGACCACCTCGCTGCCCAAGCTCGTGGAGCACACGAACACGTCCTACCCGGTGGGGCACCTGTCCACGATGTACTGGATCGGGCTGGAGCCGGGGGACGTGCACCTGAACGTGGCATCGCCGGGGTGGGCCAAGCATGCGTGGTCGAACTTCTTCGCGCCGTTCATCGCCGGTGCCACCGTGTTCCTCTACAACTACACGCGCTTCAACGCCGTGGCACTGATGGACCAGATGGAGCGCGAGCACGTGACCTCGTTCTGTGCGCCGCCCACCGTGTGGCGCATGCTGATCCAGTCGGACCTGTCCCACCTGAAGAACCCGCCGCGCAAGACCGTGGCCGCGGGTGAGCCGCTGAACCCGGAGATCATCTCGCGCGTGAAGGCCGCCTGGGGCACGGACATCCGGGACGGGTTCGGGCAGACGGAGTCCTCCCTGCAGATCGCCAACACCCCGGGCATGCCCGTGAAGCCCGGATCCATGGGGCGGGCGCTGCCGGGCTACGACGTGGTGCTGATCGACCCGAACACGGACCAGGAGAGCGAGACCGAGGGCGAGCTGTGCCTGAGGCTGGACCCCCGGCCCGTGGGCCTCACTCCCGGTTACCACGGGGACCCGCAGAAGACCGCGGACGCGTTCCGGGACGGCGTCTACCACACGGGCGACGTGGTCTCCCGGGACGCCAGCGGGGTGTTCACGTACGTCGGCCGCGCGGACGACGTGTTCAAGGCCTCCGACTACCGGCTCTCCCCGTTCGAGCTGGAGTCCGTGGTGATCGAGCACCCGGCCGTGGTGGAGGTGGCCGTGGTTCCCTCCCCCGACCCCATCCGTCTGGCGGTGCCCAAGGCGTACGTGGTGCTCGCGGACGGCCACGAGCCCACTGCGGAGACCGCCGAGAGCATCCTGCACCACTGCCGCGTGAACCTCGCACCGTACAAGCGCATCCGCCGGCTGGAGTTCGCCGAGCTGCCCAAGACCATCTCCGGCAAGATCCGCCGGGTGGAGCTGCGCCGCCGGGAGGCGTTGCTGCACCCGGACACGCTGGGGGACGCCGGTGCGGGGTCGGGTGGAGCGGACGAGTCGTCAGGCGGGGCCGGTTCCGGCGACTCCGTGGAGTATGCGGACACGGACTTCCCGTCGCTGCGGGGTGAGTGAGCCTGGTGGCTGAGATCAGCTCGGTGTGGCACCGGGAGCTGACAACCGAGCAGACCGACCAGCTGGGGCAGCTCTTCGATGCGGAGTACGGAACCGACGAGGGGCCGTGGAACCCTGACGCACCCTACGGCTACGCTCCCGCCGAGCTGCACGTCATGGCAGTGGAGGGCGGGAGGGTCGTGGGTCACGTGGGCACCCAGCGGCGGATGATTTTCGTGGGTGACCGCGAAGTGCTGGTTGCGGGCACCGGCGGAGTGCTGGTCTCCCCCTCGCATCGGGGCCAAGGCTGTGGTGCGCGGTTGCTCGCTGCCGCGCAGCACGCCGCCCGATCCATTGCACCGGCCGATTACGGATACCTCGGTTGTCGAGAAGAGGTAGTCCCGTTCTACGAGTCGTGCGGGTACAAGCGCATTGAGGTCACCGAGCGATTCCGTTCCCGCGACGGTTCCAGCCAAACGGTGGAAGAAACAGGCGCCCCGGTGATGGTGTGTTCTGGAACGCGCGATGTGGGCACCTGGCCGCAGGGCAGTGTCGATCTTCGAGGTCGCTGCTGGTGATTCCCTGCAGTGCTCCCGCGGAGCGAGCGGTCCGTGTCACCCCGCCTTCCACACCAGGACCCCGTCATGCTCTCGTCCGGGGACCGCTAAGAACCCTTCGGACTCATAGAGGTCTCTCGCGCGGTTGCCGTCCTCCACGGAGAGGCTGACGCGGTCGTGCCCGCGCGCGGCGCTCTCCGCGAGAAGTCGTCGGAGCAGACGACGTCCGTGCCCGGCACCCCGGCGTTCGGGGGCCACCCACAGACTGGCTTCCGGAACGTCAGCGGCAACGAACCCGTACCCGGGGTTCCCCGTGCCCAGGAACTGCGCCCAGGCCACGCCGACGACGCCCGAAGGGTCCACCATGATGAAGCCGAAGTCTCCGCGCTCAGGTTCGAACACCGTGTAGTGGGCGATTGCGGGGTCGGCAAGAACGTCCTCGCGCGAGAAGCGTTCTCCGCACCAGTTCATGTTGCCCAGGGTGGCCGCACGGAGAGCGTCGCCGTCCCGACTCGACAGGGGTCGGACCGACGAGAGGTCTTCGTGGTTCATGGGACACTCCTTCAGGGATCATGAGGCCCCAGCGGTGAGGCGCTTCTCGACGAGCCCAAGACCCGACCGTACCGCCCGGCCTCCCACTCGTAGCACGGAGAATCATCCATGGGAAAGACGCACAACTTCTACCACCGGGCGTGCGATGTCGCCGCCGGGGAGGACATCGTGGGCATCACCGTGGCAGAGGATGGACGGGTGGCGCTGGAGTACGGCGAGTTCCCGGAGAACCTGCGGTGCAACTGGGCGGGGTTCCTCTACGACCTGTCACTGACCCCCGCGCTGCTCGACGACCTGCACCCGGACCTCCGGGTCGTCTCGGCGCGTCTGCAGGAGGTGTACGGGCACGTGGTCGTATCGGACGGCACCTCGCGGCGTGAGTACCGGCGCGAGATCACGCCCGTGGACCGCGGACCCGTAGCTCTCGAGGTCCTGCCCTTCGATCCGGCCGTCGAACCGCAACGTGGCAGCGCCTACTGGGACGGTCTGACTCCCACCGGCTTCATGGAGCAGCTGCGAGGAAACTTCCCCGACGGTGAGCCAGACGGTGGTCTTCTCAGTTCCGTGTAGTCCCCACCGCGTTAGCCCCGCGGCGGGCACGGGGCGGGCCGAGGCGCTGCTCGCGGTGAGCCCCAACCACCCGCGGCGCACCTGATGCCGTCAGCGCACCCGTTCCAGCACGGGAAGCAGTCCCTCCGGGTTGGGGACGTCGAAGAACGCCATAGGCGCCAAGCTTGTCGGGGAGAAGAACTCCACGCCGCTGTTGAGGTAGATACCGGGGAGTCCGCCCTCCCCGGAGATAACCTCGATGCGGCCGCCGTCCCGACTCTTCCGAATCTTCACGGCCACGTCCTTCACCCGGACCTCCGAGATGCGGCGGTCATCCTCCACCACGATGGCACGCGTGTCGGTGAGGCCGTAGACCGTGCGTCGCTTGCGCCGGGCCTTGACGAGGAAGCGTCCGACCATCTGGTAGAGGCCCACCGCCACGAAGAGCAGGCCCACGAGCGCAAACCACCGGGGTGATTTCGCAGAAGTCAGGACCAGCCACGTCCAGTACACCGCGAAAGCGCACCAAAAGATGCTGAACGGCACCAGGAACACGTCGAACGGCATGAAGTGCACGCGCGGATCCGGGCGTCCCGCCCACAGGAGCTCCTCGTCGGGACGCAGATGGGGTTGCAGCAGCTGCCGGGGGTTCTCCACAGCGGAAGTATGACACCCGTCACCCCCATGACCCGGCGGGACACGACCCAGTGAGCGGCTGCACCGGCCCGCCCCAACATCTGAGGCACGAAATGACTGCCCAGCGGCCGATCCCATGGGCATGTCGTGCCTCAGATGTCAGAGAAAGGACGGTCCAAGGCGCCAGTCCACCGGATCTCCCCATCCACCATGGTGCCGGTGGGCTCCATCCCCAGGAATCGGGCCACCCGCTGAGAGGCTTCGTGCTCAGAATGGATGTGAGCCATGATCGTCACAACACCCCGCGCCTGCAACTCCCGGCCCAGGCGAAGAACGGCTTGAGTGGCATATCCCCGCCCTTGCCATGGAACTCCGACCACCCACGCGACCTCCGTGGGGGAACCGTCCACCGGAATGGTCGCCTGGACGTATCCCACCGCGTGCTGTTCTGCTCCCGCCACCACCACGTGGTTGAGCCATGTCTCCTTTCCGTCCGACGACCGGCCGCGGACCTGCACGGTGTACAGACGCTCCAGTTCTTCCGCAGTCGGTGGCTCACCACCCATGAAGTAGTACAGCTCAGTACCGGCCAACACCGTGGCCATCTCCTGAGCATCGGCCACGCGCAGGGGGCGGAGGGACACCATCTCGGTCATGGCGCCAATCTATCCGCGCCTGAGGAACTGCCACCGTCCCACTCCACATCTGAGGCGCGGAATGCCCACGGGATCGGCCGCCGAGAGGGCATCTCGTGCCTCAGATGTCAGTGCGTGGTTCCCCGCTTGACCCTCACGCCGCGTGAGGCGGGACAGTCACCGGCATGAACACTCACTTCGACGCCTTCGACATCAGCCCCGTTCCCACCCCCGCCTGGGACGCCACCCCACCCGAGGACTACCACGGCATCTACGGCATGCCGGCGTTCACCACCGTTTGCACCGCTGATCTGCCCGCCTCCGTGAGATTCTGGACCCACGCGCTGGGCTTCTTCACGCTCTTCGAGATCCCCGGACAGCTGGTTCATCTGCGGAGGTGGGCATTCCAGGACGTGCTCCTGGTTCCCGGGGCCCGTGCGGGTGAAGCCGCCTCTTCCGCCGTCGTGAACTTCTCGTGCGTGCTGCACCAGATCGAGCCGCTCGTGGCGGCGTGCAGACGGTTCGACGACGTCGTCGTGGCCGACCCGCGGGACACGCCCTGGAACAGCCGCGAGGTGGAGGTCGTGACCCCCGAACGGGTTCGGGTGGTCTTTACCGCGGCGAAGCCGTATGACCCCACAACCCGGGAAGCGGCGAACCTCCGGGCCGTGGGAATCACCGCCCCGGGCTCCGAGGCAGATCACAATGAACCGCATGACGAATGACCAGCTGACAGTGGGCCAGACTGCGGAGCGCCTCGGCGTGACCGTTCGGACGCTGCACCACTGGGACGCGGAGGGTCTTGCCCAGCCCTCCGCGCGGTCCGCCGCAGGGTACCGGCTCTACACGCCGGCGGACCTCGACAGGTTGGAGCGGGTGGTGCTCTACCGCGAGCTCGGCCTGGGGCTCAACGCCATATGCGGCCTGCTCGACGATCCCGACATGGACGCCGTGGCCACCCTGCACGAGCAGAGCGCCCGGACAGAGGAACATATCCACCGGTTGCAGCAGCTGCAGGGCAGCCTGCGGAACATGATCGAGGCGCACGAACGCGGGCCGCTCGTGGGCCCTGAGCGTCAGGAAGAGGTGCTGGGCGAGGGGTGGAACCCCGACTGGCCCGCACAGGCCAGGCTCGCTGGGGCCACACGGCGCAGTGGCGGCAGTACGCCGAACGGGCGGCCGTACGGGCGCCGGAGGGGTGGTCGGAACTCACCCGAGAAACGGAGGAGCTCGACGGCGACTTCGTCCGGGCCATGCAGGACGGCGCAGTCCCCGGAGACGCCCGGGCAGACGATCTCGTGGAACGGCACCGCAACCTGTTCAGCCGGCACTTTCCCCTCACACGACAGATGCAGGTCTGCTTGGGGCGGGTATACGAGTCAGACCCGGCGTTCGCCGCGCACTACGACGCGCTGCACCCCGGGCTCGCGATGTGGCTTCGAGAGGCCATCGACGAGAGCGCACGGCTCCACAGGATTGACCCCGACACTGCCAGCTGGGAGTGAGCCCGCCCTCACCCTTGTAGGAGGCCGCCCGCGCGGAAGCGAGCCTCGGGCGTAGGCTGAGCCGGCGGCGTCGCCCCCGGTGATGACATCGCGCCCAGTCCCCGCCCCGAAAGGCTCCCCGGTGAGCACCCCCATCACGCCCCTCGATCCCCCCGAGGCCGCCACCCCCGCCCGTGCGAAACGCATGGGCTGGGCAGGACTCGCCCTCACCCTGGTGATCCTGGTGGCCGGGCTGCTGTGGGCCAAGTGGCTCCCGTACGACCTCAAGGCCCACAAGCTGGCAGAGACCGGCGTGTGGGACGGCGAGGCGATCTTCGGCGCGGCCGGTTCCACTCCGTCCTTGCAGGGCGCGTTCGACTTCACGGTGGTCTACCTCAAGGCCGTGTGGAAGGCCGCGCTCGTCGCCCTTCTGGTGGCCGCCGCACTGGAGTCCCTGGTGCCGCGCCGCTGGCTGCTGCGGGCGCTGAGCCGCAGAACGTCCTGGGGACAGGGCATCTCGGGAGCGCTGCTCGCTCTGCCCAGCATGATGTGCACGTGCTGCACCGCCCCCGTGGCCATCGGTCTGCGGCGTTCCGGGGCGCCGGCGGGGGCCACCGTGGCGTACTGGCTGGCCAATCCGCTGCTCAATCCCGCAGTGCTGGTATTTCTGGGACTCACCATGTCCTGGCCGTTCGTAACCACGCGCGTGGTCGTGGGCATCGTGGTGGTCCTGATTGCGGCTGTGCTCGTGAGCCGTCATTTCTCCACCGTGCAGGTTGAGACCCCCGAGGCTCTGCCCGCCGATCCGCAGACGTGGGGTGAGATGCCCTCCCGCTTCGGCAGGGCCCTGGGCCGCTACCTGCTGATCCTGGTCCCGGAGTACCTGCTCCTGGTGGTGCTCGTCGGGTTCTTCTCCGGGTGGCTCTCGGACTTCGCGGCCCTGAGCCAGCACGCCGGGCCGTTCGCACTGCTCCTGGTGGGCGTGATCGGTGCGGCACTGGTGATCCCCACGGGCGGCGAGATCCCCGTGGTCGTGGGCCTCACCGCCGCGGGCGCGAGCTACGGGGTGGCCGGGGTCCTGCTCATCACCCTGCCGGCGCTGAGCATCCCGTCCATCGTGATGGTCGCCCGCCACTTCGGGATCCGCACCACACTGCTCGTCACCGGGTGGGTCGTGGTGGGCGGCCTGCTGGCGGCCGGGCTGCTCGTGGCGCTGACCTGACGATGCCGCCCGCGCCCGTCAGGCGCCGGCTCACCTTGGCCCACACCCCCCAGTACCCGGCCCCTGCTCACCCTCGCTTCCGGCCCACCACGACACCGCAGACTGCCACTGGGTTGAGCGACGGTACGCAGCTTAAGAGCGCAGAGAAACAGCCGGGCGCGGTGCAGCGTCGTCATCCCCGGGGGGGTGCACCGGCTCAACACGTCAAACCGTGATCAGCCAGTAGATCCCGCCCAGGAACACCACCCCGTAGGCGGAACCGGCCACCAGCTGCGGCCACGTGTGCGCGCCCAGGACGCGGCGGCTCACGCAGACGGCCACCGCCACCGGGATGAAGAGCAGGCCCCACGGCCCCCACGCGACGGGCAGGATCACCGCGGTGCCGCCCATCATCATGCCGTGCACCGAGATCTTCCACCACGGGCTCACCAGGGCCACCACCGCGCTCGCGGCGAGCGTGGCGGTGAGCAGGCCCGTGATCTCCACGGGCCCGTGGAACGCGAGAGTCACAGCGAGGAACGCCGCCACCAGCAGGAACGTTCCGACCATCACTGGGCGGCGGTGCTCCTTGACGCTCACGTGGTGGTCGGTGAGCACACCCCGGCGCGCCAGCACAGTGACCGTGGCGAGTGAGACCCCGCAGACCGCCAGCGCCGCCACCACGCCCCACAGCAGTGCCCCGAGGCTCCTGTGCACGGTCCACGGCAGGACCACCAGCAGCGCGGCCAGCACGATCGGCGCCTGGAAGACCTCGCTGAGGGCAAGGGCCCACGCGGGTCCTCGTTCAGCCGGGACAGAATCCGGGCGCGGCGGCGTTGTCCCCGCGTGGTTGGTCACGTGTGGCGGTCAGAAGTCGAGCGTCTCGTAGGTCTTGTGCGCACGCTCCGCCAGGACGGGGATCGCCTGGCTTGTTCCCCACTGGTCGAAGTGCTCGGAGCCCACGTGGGCCTTGAACGCATCCTCGTCCGTGTACACCTCGAAGATGCGGAACACGGCGGGCTCCTCCGGGCTCTGGTACGCCTGGTAGTAGAGGTTCCCGGGCTCCTGGCGAGCGGCCGGGGAGAGGTGGGAGAGCGCGTCACGCACGGTGTCCTCCTCTCCGGGCTTCGCAGTCCAGGTGGCGCTGCAGACGAAGGCCATGGGTTGTCCTTTCTCGATGTCGACGCCGGACGGTCACCGGCCCGGCTCATGCTACCGATCCGGAGGCGGGCGCCGGACGGCGGGGGCTCGTTCTGCAATCACGCCGCCGACCGGCGCAGTCTCCACCCCTTGTCGAACACCTCGAGGCGGGCGAAGATCGTGGGACCAGCCGTCCCCCGAGAGGAACGACCCCGTGTCCACGCCGACGACCGTTCGCATGTTCAACGAATACGGCTGCGGCTGGCCGTTGTGGGGAGAGGAAGGTCTCCTGGACCAGGAGGACTTCCCCCTCCCGCCGGAACTGACCCGGGACATCCTGGCGTGGACCCGGAACTTCAACCAGCACTTCGACCACGACAAGGGCTGGCCCACGCCGGAGCAGCGGGAGGCCAGCCGCTGCGAGGGCGAACGACTCGCGGAGAGGGTGCGAGACGCGGTGGGCCCAGAGGTCACCATCGACCTGCACCCGTGGGAGGTGCGCGTCGACGAACCACGCCTGCCTCGGTGAAGGCGGGTCGTCCGCTCACGCTCCGAGCGTGCCTGAGAACCCTGTCTGCGTGAATTCGTCGGCGCTTCTCTCCTGCCGCACCGCTCTACGGGACTCGCCCGCATCCCCACCTCCACCGTCCTGCCCCGTTCGGCCGTCAGGATGGAGAGCATGATTCGCATCGAGCACCTCACCAAGCGCTACGGCGGATTCACCGCGGTGGACGACATCTCGTTCGTGGCACAGCCCGGCCGGGTCACCGGTTTCCTGGGGCCCAACGGCGCCGGGAAGTCCACGGCCCTGCGGATGCTCACCGGTCTCACGCCGGCCAGCTCGGGCGAGGCGCTCGTGCTCGGCCGACGCTACGCCGAGCTGCCCAACCCCAGCCGGCACGTGGGCGTGATGCTCGACGCCGCCGCGCAGCACCCCGGGCGCACCGGCCGCGAGGTGCTGCAGCTCGCCGCCACCATCACGGGTGCGGGTAAGGCACGGGCGGACGAGATGCTGGACCTCGTGGGGCTGGAGCCCTCCGAGGCACGCCGCCGCGTGAAGAACTACTCCCTGGGCATGCGCCAGCGCCTCGGGCTCGCGGGCGCACTGATGGGGAAACCCCAGGTACTCGTGCTCGACGAACCCGCCAACGGCCTGGACCCCGCCGGCATCCGCTGGATGCGTGGCCTGCTCCGGGACTTCGCGGACCAGGGCGGCACCGTGCTGCTGAGTTCACACCTGCTGCACGAGGTGGAGCAGGTCGCGGACGACCTCGTGATGATCGGCCACGGCCGGATCGTCGCCCAGGGCAGCATGGCGGACCTGCTCGCCACCCGCCCCGGCTGCGTGGCCGACGCCGAGGACCGCCCGGCCTTCGCCACCGCGCTCAGCGCCGCAGGCATCGCCTTCTCGGGACGCGCGGACGGTGCCGCCGAGATCGAGGCAGACGCCGCCCGCGTGGGTCGCGTGGCGCTCGACGCCGACGTGCCCCTGAGCCTGCTGCGCCCCGCGGACGGCACCCGGCTGGAGGACATGTTCCTGCAGCTCACCGTGGACACCGCCCGCGACGAGCGGGGGCGCGGAACGCCCGCACCCGGCGCGGCGGCGTCGTCCGCCACCACACCGCCCGCGCAGCCGCCATCCGCCCAGGGATTGCCCGCCCGAGAGGAGCCCACCGCATGAGCACCGTACCCACCACCACGGCCCCGTGGGGCCACGCCGAACCGACGGGCCGCGGGCTCTCGTTCCTCACCCTGCTGCGCGTCGAGCTGCGCAAACAGGTGGACACGCGCGCCGGGCGCGGTCTGCTGATCGCCATCGGCGTGCTCACCGCCCTCGCGCTGGGGCTCGCCACCTGGCTGACCCGCGAGCAGGGCGCCGACCTCCCCGGGCTGTTCGTCGTGACGTTGACGCCGCAGGGGCTGCTGCTGCCCGTGCTGGGGATCATCACGGCGTGCAACGAGTGGAGTCAGCGCACCGCCCTGATCACCTTCACGCAGGAACCCCGCCGGCTCCGTGTGGTGCTCGCCAAGCTGCTCGCGGCACTCGTCCTGGGGACGATCGCCCTCGCAGCCGCGTGGGTCCTGGCGCTGATCGCCCACCTGATCTCCGCCGGTCTCTCCGGCAGCCCGGTGAACATCGACCTCGCTCCCGGTCAGCTGGCGGGCCAGTGGCTCAGCCAGATGCTCGCCCTCCTGCAGGGTGTGGCGTTCGGGCTGGCGCTGCTGTCCGTGCCCCTGGCGATCGTCGCGTACTTCGTCCTGCCCATCCTGTACTCGGCAGCTGCCCTGATGGTGCCCGCGCTGCAGGATCTCGGCGCGTGGGTGAGCATCACCGCGGCCTCCGCCCCGCTCATGGAGGGAGTGGACCTCACCGCCACGCAGTGGGGTCAGCTGGGAACGTCCTCGCTGCTGTGGATCGGGGTGCCGCTGCTGATCGGCATCTGGCGGGTGCTCACCCGCGAAGTGAAGTAGGGCCCCCGCGGGTGATCGCAAGGGGAGATCAGCCCACACAGGGCTGACGGCCAGGGCTTGTCCGGCACAGCGGACATCGATGTCCTCCGTACGGACGAGGACCGGCCCTGACCTGTGGAACAGGCGGGCCGGTCATGGTGGAATTACGTCGTCTCAGCCTGGTGCGACCGGCCATTCCCACCACGGATGACCCGATCCATCCGCACCACCCCGTCCGCGAGTTCGGCGACGTCCGCGTCGTCGTGAGTGATGACCACCGCGGTGCGCCCGGCCAGCACGCGCTTAAGCACCTCGCGCATCCGCGGGCGGGCCGCCACGTCCAGTGCGCTCATGGGCTCGTCCAGCAGGATCACGCGCGGGTCCGCGGCCAGCACGCGCGCGATCGCGACCCGCTGCGCCTGCCCTCCCGAGAGCTCGTCCGGGCGCCGCTGCACGAACTCCTCCGCGCCCACCTCCCGCAGCCATGCCCGGGCACGACGCCGCCCTTCCGCCCTCCCTGCCCCGCTCGCCCGCGGCCCGAACGCCACGTTGTCCAGCACGTTCAGGTGAGGGAACAACAGAGGCTCCTGCGCCATGAGGGCCACCCCCCTACGGTGCGCGGGGACCCACACGGGCCGAGCTCCGGTGCCCGCTCGGACCACGCACCGCTCCCCCACCTGGACCGCACCGCGATCCGGTGCCACCAGTCCGGCGATCACGCCGAACACCGTGGACTTCCCCACCCCGTTAGGCCCGAGCAGCGCCACGGTGTCGCCCGGCTCCACGGTGAACTCGGCCGCCGCATGCCGCTGCTCGTGAAGCACGTCCACGCGCAGCCCGATGGGGCGGTGGGACCCCTGCGCCGGACTGGCAGGTGAGACGGGGGTCGTGGCCGACGGCGCATCTTCCCATGTCGACGGCAGCGACGCGGACGGCGAGAGCCCGCCCGCAGCCCGGGTTCTGGGCGCCGCCGCGTCCGACACCCCGCCCACGCCCGCCCGACTGCGGTCCGGGTGGCAGGTCGCCTCAGACCGGTCCCCCACACCCGCACCGACCCGCCACTCCACCGACTCGGCCGGCGCGGCGAGGACCCCCTCGGTCGAGCCCGGCGCGGCGGATTCCCCGCGCGGCTCCGGATCGGCCCGACCGCCCGGCCCGTCGGCGCCACCCCGGCCGACCCACCGGGTGAGGTTGGCGCGGAAGCCGGCCCCGCGGCGTCGTCGTGCGGGGGCGCTGAGACTGACGACCAGCAGCGCGACCAGGACGAGGAGCAGGGAGAGGGCCACGGCGGCGTCGGGATCGGTCTCGCGCTGCAGGTAGATCTCGAGCGGCAGTGTACGGGTCACGCCCTCCAGACTGCCCGCGAACGTGAGGGTGGCGCCGAACTCGCCCAGGCAGCGCGCGAAGGACAGCGCGGCGCCGGAGAGCACAGCGGGCAGGGCGACCGGCAGCGTCACGCGGAAGAGCGTGCGCGTGGGGGAGGCGCCCAGGCCCGCGGCGACCTGTTCGTAGCGGGTGCCCGTGGTGCGCAGTGCGCCCTCCAGCGAGACCACCAGGAACGGAAGTGCCACGAAGGTCTGCGCGAGCACCACCGCTGCGGTGGAGAACGCGATGTCCACCCCCAGCGCGCCCAGAGGACGCCCCAGGAATCCCATGCGCCCGAACGTGTAGAGCAGCGCGATGCCGCCCACCACCGGGGGCAGCACGAGCGGAAGCAGCACCAGCGAGCGGAACACGGTGAGGCCCCGGGCCGTGGACCGCGCCAGCACCAGGGCCAGCGGGCAGCCCAGGAGCACGCACAGCACGGTGGAGACCACCGCCGTGCGCAGGCTCAGCCACAGCGCGGCGAGCGAGGACTCACTCGTGAGCAGCTCCCCCAGGTGCGCCCAGTCGATGCGCAGCAGCATCCCCACCAGGGGCAGCAGGATCAGCAGGGCACCCACGGCCGCCGGGAGCAGCACCCACCGCGGGGTGGCGGAGAAGCCGCGCGTCACGGGGTGCCGAAGCCCGCGTCCTTCAGCACCTTCTGCCCGCGCTCACCCGTGACCAGGTCCACGAACTGCGCGGCGAGCTCCGGCTGCTCGGACTTGTTCAGTGCCACGATCGGGTACGTGTTGATCGCCTCGTCCGTCTTGGGGATCTCGATAGTGGTGACCTTGTCCCCGGCAGCCTTGGCATCCGTGACGTACACGATCCCGGCGTCCGCCTGGCCGCTGGTGACCTTGCCGAGCACGTCCGTCACGGCGTTCTCCTGGCTCACGGGCTTGAGCTCCACACCGTTGGCCTTCTCCACCTTCTGGGTGGCGGCGCCGCACGGCACCTCGGGCGCGCACGTGACGAGCTTGACCTTCTTGTCCAGCACGTCCTGGACGCTCGTGATCCCCGCCGGGTTGTCCTTGGGCACCACGAGGGTCAGCACGTTGGTCGCGAAGATCTTCGGCTCCCCCTGGGTGAGATCCGCGTCCGTGAGCTTCTTCATGTTCTTCTGGTCCGCGGAGGCGAACACGTCCGCGGGTGCGCCCTCGGTGAGCTGCTGCACGAGCCCCGAGGACCCGCCGTAGTTCACGTCCACGTTCACGCCGGGGTGGTCCTTCTCGAACTCGTCGGAGAGCTGGTCGAAGGACGTGGTGAGGGACGCCGCCGCGGACACCCGCAGGGTCTTGTCCCCGCCCCCGGCCTCCGAGAACGACGCCGATGCGTCACCTCCCCCGCTCTGCCCACCGCAGCCGGTGAGCACCAGGGCACCCAGACCCGCAGCGGCCACGAGGGCCGTGAGGCGGCATTTACCCGCGGTGCCCGGTGTCTTTCGCTCTGCGCGCGCCATCACTTGCGCCCCTCCGTCTCCACGATCACCGCGGTGGACTTCACCACGGCAGTGGCCACGGATCCCGGTTCGAGCCCGAGGTCCTCCACCGCCTCCGTGCTCATGAGGGACACGATCCGGTGCGGACCGCACTGCAGCTCCACCTGGGACATCACGGGGTCGGACTTCACCGCGGTCACCAGCCCCACCAGCCTGTTCCGGGCCGAGCTGCCCACCTTCGCGGGGTCCTCGGGGCTCACGGCATTGCGGCGGGCAAGCTGCGCGAGCTGCGCCCCGTCCACCACGGTGTGCCCCGCAGAGTTCTTGTGCCCGGTGAGCGCGCCCTGCTCGATCCACCGCCGCACGGTGTCGTCGCTGACGCCCAGGAAGGTGGCCGCCTGGGCCACGCGGAGGAAGGTCATGGACACACCCTATCCGCAGCTGCGGTTCATAGGCACCAAGAGGACCGCAGATGCGGGGACAGTCCGTGGTCACGGGCTCGCGGCGTCGGCCTGGCGCCCTTCCGGCGCTGACTGGCGGAGCAAGTGCACGCAACGGCCCGGATGTCGACGTTTGCTCCGTTGGTGCACGCCCCCAGAAAACCGCCCACCTCTCACCTCCACCCCCGCGCAAGAACGGAGCAAACGCACCAGAACCGCTCAAATTCTGCATCTGCTCCGTTGTTGCGACCGCCGCCGGGCAGCACGACGGCGCCGCTCCCGGGCCTCCCCCGGAACGGCGCCGTCGATGCGTGTCACCGGGTGGTGCACCACCCCGCGCGGTGCACCTCTGGCGCTCACTCGTGGGAGAAGTTCGGCTTCCGCTTCTCCGTGAAGGCCGCCATGCCCTCCTTCTGGTCCGCAGTGGAGAACAGCCCGTGGAACACGCGGCGCTCGTACTGCAGGCCGGCGGCCAGGGTGGTCTCGTACGCGGTGTTCACCGTCTCCACGGCGTGCTGGGCCACCGGCTTGGACATGGAACCGATCTTCGCGGCGACCTCCAGCGCGGTGTCCATGAGGGAGTCGGCGGGAACCACGCGGGAGACGAGTCCGGAGCGCTCGGCCTCCTCAGCGTCCATCTGGCGGCCGGTGAGGATGAGGTCCATCGCCTTGGCCTTGCCCACCGCACGGGTGAGCCGCTGCGTGCCGCCCATACCGGGGATGACACCCAGGGTGATCTCCGGCTGCCCGAACTTGGCGGTGTCCGCGGCGATGATCATGTCGCACATCATGGCCGCCTCGCAGCCACCGCCCAGGGCGTAACCCGCGACCGCCGCGATCTTCGGCGTGCGCAGCCGGGCGAAGGTGTCCCACGCGGAGAAGAAGTCCTCGCGGTACATGTCCGAACCGGTCTTGGAGCCCATCTCCTTGATGTCCGCGCCCGCGGCGAACGCCTTCTCGGAGCCGGTCAGGACGATCGCGCCGATCTCCGGATCGCGGTCCAGGTCGGTGGCGGCCGCCACGAGCTCGGTCATGGTCTGCACGTTCAGCGCGTTCAGCGCCTTGGGGCGGTTCAGCGTGATCACGCCCACGCGTCCCTCACGGCGGACCAGGATGGTGTCGTAGGTGTTCTCAGTCATGTGACCAGCATCTCACGACGCCGCCCTGCCCCGCCTCACACACGGCGCGAACCGGAGCAGGCGCCGGCGCGGCGTCGTCGTCATCCGGCGGGTGGGACGTGACGTGCCGGAAACACACGGTCGCTAGCATGGCGGCATGCGTGAATTGCAGGCACAGATCATCGCCGAGCTCGGGGTGGCCCCGCAGATCGACCCGGAGGCGGAGGCGGCGCGGCGCGTCGACTTCCTGTGCGACTACCTCCGGGCGACGCACACCAGGGGCTTCGTGCTGGGCATCAGCGGCGGCGTGGACTCCACGCTCGCGGGGCGGCTCGCGCAACTGGCCGTGGAGAGGCTGCGCGAGGACGAGATCCCCGCGGAGTTCGTGGCCATGCGTCTGCCCTACCGCACCCAGCAGGACGAGGACGACGCGCAGGCCGCGCTCGCCTTCATCGAGCCGGACCGGGTGGTCACGTACGACGTCGCGCCGGCCGTCGACGGATTCGAGGCCGCCTACGCCGCCGCCACCGGTGAGCAGCTCAGCGACTTCACACGCGGCAACACCAAGGCCCGCGTGCGCATGACCGCGCAGTACGCGGTGGGCGGGGACCACAACCTGCTGGTGATCGGCACGGACCACGCGGCGGAGTCCATCACCGGGTTCTTCACCAAGTTCGGGGACGGCGGGGCGGACCTCCTGCCCCTGGCCGGGCTGAACAAGCGGCAGAACCGGCAGCTGCTGGAGTACCTGGGAGCCTCGGAGCAGCTGGTCGGGAAGGTGCCCACCGCGGACCTGCTCAACGACAACCCCGGCCGCACCGACGAGGACGAGCTGGGGCTCACCTACGAGAACATCGACGACTACCTCGAGGGCAAGGACGTCCCCGCGGAGGTCGCGGAGAAGCTGGAGCAGATCTTCCTGCGCTCCCGTCACAAGCGCACCGTGCCGGTCACCCCGGCGGACGCGTGGTGGCGGGAGGGCTGAACCCGCTCCCGTTCAGCGCCGACGCCGCCGAGCGGGTCGTGCCCGGCGGCGTCACTGATTGGGGGCCCCGGTGATGCGGGCCCTCAGCGCGTCGTGGAGTGCCATGGCACGGCTTCCGTTCCACGCGATCCGACCTCGCGACTGACACAGTTTCGGCCCCGGGAAGCGCCCGGCACATGACCTCCGCAACGACCACCGCAGGGGACGGAAGCCCCCGGTCCCTACGCCTCTGCGGCGTCGTTCCCGAACACCCGGGGTGACGCGCTGCGGTAGCGGCGGTTGCGGACCGCCAGGACACCGCCGGCCAGCACGGCCGCCAGGACCGAGGCGGTCAGCACGGCCACCTTGGCCTGGTCCCCGGCGTCCGCGGCCGGGTCGAAGCTGAGCTCCGAGATCAGCAGGGACACCGTGAACCCGATCCCGGCCAGCAGCGCGATCCCCACCAGGTCGATCCACCGGTAGGTCGGGTCCAGCTTGCGTCCGGTGAGCACGGTGGTGAGCCACGTGGCACCCATGATGCCCAGGGGCTTGCCCAGGACGAGGCCCGCGATGATGCCGAGCGTGACGGGGACGGCGAGCGCCGTCGTCAATCCGTCCCAGCCGCCCACCGCGACGCCCGCGGAGAAGAACGCGAAGACCGGCACCGCGAACCCGGCGGACAGTGGCCGGACGCGGTGCTCCAGGTGCTCGGCGAGCTCCACGGGCTCCCCGGAGGCCTTCCCCGCGAGGACGGGGACGACGAAACCGAGCAGGACACCCGCGACCGTGGCGTGGATCCCGGCCTCGTGCACCAGGGCCCACGTGATCACGGCCAGCGGCACCAGGATCGCCCAGGCGGCCCACGTGCGGTGCGCGAAGAAGCGCGGGAAGCGGTGCGCCAGGAGCCCGAACACGGCCAGCGGGACGAGCGCGAGGAGCAGCGGGAGCACGTGCACCTCGTCGGTGTAGAAGACCGCGATGATGGTGATGGCGAGCAGGTCGTCCACCACCGCGAGCGTCAGCAGGAACAGGCGGAGCGCGCTGGGCAGGTGCGAGCCCACGATCGCGAGGACGGCCACCGCGAACGCGATGTCCGTGGCGGTGGGGATCGCCCAACCGCCCAGGGTCTCGGGGCTGCCGAGGTTAACGCCCGCGTAGATCAGAGCCGGGACGACGACGCCGCCCACGGCCGCCGCGACCGGCACCGCCGCCTTCCCGAGGTCCCGCAGATCACCCGCGACGAACTCGCGCTTGAGCTCCAGGCCCACGAGGAAGAAGAACACGGCGAGCAGCCCGTCCGCGGCCCACGTCCCCAGGCTGAGGTCCAGGTGCCACGGCTCGTAGCCGACCTTCAGGTCCCGGAGGGCGAAGTAGCTCTCCACGAAGGGCGAGTTGGCCCAGACGATGGCGAGGACGGCGGCGACCACCAGGAGGATGCCGGCCACGGTCTCGCGGCGCAGGACGTCCTGGAGGCGGGAGAAGAGGCCGCCCGAGGGGTGGTCGGGCTCGCACGGGGGCTCAGGATGGTTGAAGAAACCGGGCTCCGAGACGAAGCCGGAGGGTTCTGCCTGCACCACGGTTCCCGGGGTTCCGGGCTCAACGTGGGCAGGGGTGGTGCTGTGGTGCGGGGGCATGGATCACTCCAGTGTCGACGGGCATCACGCTCATTACCGCCGACCAGACTTCCCGGCACACCAGCCAGCAAGGGTAGCAGTGCGCTTTTGGGCGGCGCACGCGGGGCGGCTGCCATGAGGCTGAGCGGCTCCGTCTACACTGGCCACCAGTGACACGGGGTGCCGCCACCCTCCCCGCCCACCGGGCGGGCAGACAGAGGACCGCAGCGGCTGAGATGACACCCGTCGAACCTGTCCAGTTAGTACTGGCGAAGGGATGTCACGGGGTTCCCGCTCGGGGGTGCACCGCTTTCTTCGCCGTGAGCCACAGGAGTGAGCATGCGGATCGAGAACATCATTGTCCTGGTCACCGGGGGAGCCCGCGGGCTCGGGGAGCACCTCAGCCGGGCGTTCGCGCGCGAGGGCGCGCGCGTCGTCGTGAACTACCACTCCAGCGAGGAGCGGGCCCGTGCGCTGGTCAGCGAACTCGGGGAGGACAGGGCACTCGCGGTCCAGGCGGATGTGACCGACGCCCAGCAGGTGCGGGACATGGTCTCCCGGGCCCGGGAGCACTTCAGCGCGCCGATCACGGTGGCGGTGAACAACGCCCTGGTGGACTTCAGCTTCAACGGCGATGCCCGCCCCACCCTGGACACCCTCACTGCGGAGAACCTGACCCAGCAGTTCGAGGGCGCCGTGGTGGGTGCCCTCAACGTGATGCAGGCGGTCACCCCGGGCATGGCGGAGGCCGGTGAGGGGCGCATCATCAACATCGGCACCAACCTCTTCCAGAACCCGGTGGTCCCCTACCACGACTACACCGCCGCGAAGGCCGCCCTGCTCTCCCTCACCCGCACCGCCGCCAAGGATCTGGGCCCGCAGGGCATCACGGTGAACATGATTTCCGGCGGCCTGCTGCGCACCACGGACGCGAGCGCCGCCACCCCGGACGAGGTCTTCGACTTCATTGCCGCCGGCACTCCCCTGGGCCGCGTGACCACCCCCGAGGAGTTCGCGGACACCGCCCTGTTCTTCGCCTCGGACTGGTCCCGCGGGGTCACCGGCCAGAACCTGGTGGTCGACGGCGGGCTGGTGATGGACTGACATGGCCGCCCCCTCTCCGCACGACGACGCCGCCCAGCCCGGTCCCGCGCGCACGGCACCTGCCGGGGGCGCGGCGTCGGCAACCACCCCCGAAGCCGGGCCGACGCTCGGGACGGCGGCTGCGGCGTCGTCGCCCACGACCGCACCGGCCCGCCGCCTCCACCTCAACGCGTTCCTCTACGGCGCCGGCCACCACCAGGCCGCGTGGCGCGCCCCGAACTCCTCGGTGCACCGCCTCACGGACATCACCTACTACGAGGAGCTCGCGCAGACCGCCGAGCACGGCCTGTTCGATGCCGTGTTCTTCGCGGACGGCCACAGCGTGGGCGACGTGTCCGGCGGACCCCACTGGTCGCTCGAACCGCTGACCGCGCTGTCCGCGATGGCGCGCGCCACCGAGCGCATCGGCCTGGTGTGCACGGTCTCCTCCACGTTCTTCACCCCGTTCCACGCGGCCCGGATGCTCGCGTCCCTGGACCACATCTCGGGCGGCCGGGCGGGCTGGAACGTGGTGACCTCCATGTGGGATGCGGAAGCCCGCAACCACGGCTACCGGGCCATGCCGCCCAAGGACGAGCGCTACGAGCGCGCCCGCGAGTTCGTGGAGGTGGCCCGCGCCCTGTGGGCCAGCTGGGACGAAGACGCCGTCACCGCGGACCCCGAGGGCCGGTGGGCGGACCCCTCCAAGCTGCACCGCCTGGACCACGAGGGCCGCCACTTCCTGGTGGACGGACCCCTCACGGTCCCGCGCTCCCCGCAGGGCGAGCCGGTGCTCTTCCAGGCCGGTGCGTCCGGCCCCGGCAAGGCCCTGGCCGGGGACTACGCGGAGGGGATCTACGCCGTGGCCTACGACCTCCCCGCCGCCCAGGAGTACTACTCCTCGGTCAAGGCAGAGGTCGCGCGGGCCGGGCGCGATCCGGAGTCCGTGGCCGTGATGCCCGGACTCGTGACCTATGTGGGCCGCACGCACGAGGAGGCGCAGGAGAAGCAGGACCGCGTGGACCGGCTGCTGCCCGTGGAGCAGTCCCTCGCGCAGCTCTCCACGTTCGTGGAGCAGGACTGCTCAGCCTGGGACCTGGACGCGCCCGTGCCCCCGCTGCCGCCCCTGGAGGAGTTCACCGGGCCGCAGGGCCGCTACGGGACCATCCTGCGGATCGTCGAGGCGGAGCACCCCACGGTCCGCCAGCTGCTCGGGCGCCTGGCCGCTGGCGGGGGCCACTGCACCATGGTGGGCACCCCGGAGTCGATTGCGGACCAAATGCAGGAGTGGCTGGAGAACGGCGGGGCGGACGGCTTCAACCTCATGCCATCCGTGCAGCCGGACTCGCTCGAGGACTTCGTGGACCTCGTGGTCCCCGAGCTGCAGCGCCGCGGCCTGTTCCGCACCGAGTACACCGCCACCACGCTGCGCGGTCACCTCACGCTGGGCTGACACCCGCCGCACGACGACGCCGCCGCGCCCCTTCCCGGGGGCCACAACCTCGCCAGCGCCCCCGCCCACATTCTTAAGTGCAGCTTTTGCCACTTTTCGGCCCCTGAGGGGCAAAACCTGCACTTAACCCTGGGGTGGGGGGCTTATTGCTGGGGCGGGGAGCCCGATCTTGGGGGGTGCAGGGTTCCGCGAGGGCGGCGGCGGTCCGGGGACGGGCGCGCGGGAGCCGGCCGTGCGGCGTCGTCGTCCGGCGGGGATGTCAGAGCAGGGGGCGCAGCGGGACCAGCAGGACCTCGGCAACGCGCGCCATGGGGTGACGGTCCCGCCAGCGCGGGGAGGTGAGCTCCTCGCAGTGCTCGCTGTCCGCGAGGAACACCTTCTCCATCTGCGCGGCGAAGTCCGGGTCCACGATCTCCACGTTGGTCTCGTAGTTGAAGGACAGGGAGAGGCGGTCCAGGTTGGCGGTGCCCACGGTGGACCACTCGCCGTCGATCGTGGCCGTCTTGGAGTGGATCATGCTCGCGGCGTACAGCAGGATGGTCACCCCGCCGCGCAGCAGCTGGCCGTAGAAGCCGCGCGACACCCAGTCCGCCAGGATGTGGTTGGAGTCCTTGGGGACCATGATCCGCACGTCCACCCCGCGGGCCGCGGCGTCCAGGAGGGTGTCGAGCACCTGCTGGTCCGGGATGAAGTACGGGGTGTTGATCCAGATGTGGTCCTGCGCCCGGTCGATCGCGTTCATGTACATCTCGCGGATGGGATACACGATCTGGATGGGCAGGTTGGCGTTGACCCGGACCTCCGGGTCCCAGCTCTTGGGCGGAACCCACTCGATGGCCGTGCCCGGCTCGCGGTCCTCGTTCCACACGGTGGCCACCGCGTTGCGCAGCCCCCACACCGCCGGGCCGACCTCCCGGATGTGGGTGTCCCGCCACTGCCGCGAGTACATGGACCCGATGTTGAACCCGCCCACGAAACCGATCTCGTCGTCCACCACCAGGATCTTGGAGTGGTTCAGGCCGGAGAACCGCAGCGGCCCCTTCCAGAACGGGCGCCGCAGGAACGGCATGCGGAACACGTGGACCTTGCTGTCGAAGCGGTAGAAAGTCTGCGGGACCACCAGGTTGGCGAAGCCGTCGTAGATCACGAACACGTCCACGCCGCGCTCCGCCGCACGGTTCATGCCGTCCAGGAAGCGCTGCCCGATCTCGTCGTTCTTCCAGATGAACGTCTCCATGTGGACGGAGCGCTCGGCGCCGTCGATGGCCTCCAGCATGTCCTCGTAGACGTCCTCACCCGAGGTGTAGATGGTCAGCTCCGAGTCCTGGACCTGGGCCGTGTACGTTCCCGGACGGGGGGCGTCACGCTGCTTGCGCCCGCGCTGCTTCCACCAGTCGATGCCCGCGAGCGAGGCCACCACCGCTGCCTGTGCCCCCAGCAGGGAACCCGCGCCGATCCCCGCCGCCTTGACGACGATCCGGCGTTCTCTGATCTCGGACAGCACACGCGAAGCACTCATCCCGCCACCCTACTGCCCGGCGTTCACGGGGGTGCCGTGCCACGGCTGGGGCTCCGGTGGAAGTCCCCGGACGGCGACCCGTGCGGAGCGCACTGCACCGGTTTCTCCGGTGCGGCGCGGATGGCTACGGTGGAGCCCATGAGAATCGCCACGTGGAACGTGAACTCCATCCGCGCCCGCGCCGACCGCATCGAGGCGTGGCTCGACCGCTCCGACGTGGACGTGCTGGCCATCCAGGAGACCAAGGCCAAGGACGAGAACTTCCCGTGGGAGCTGTTCGAGTTCGCGGGCTACGAGGTGGCCCACTTCGGCGTGAACCAGTGGAACGGCGTGGCGATCGCCTCCCGCGTGGGGCTCACGGACGTGCAGCGCACCTTCCCGGACCAGCCCACGTTCGGCAAGCCCGGCCAGGAGCCGGCGCAGGAGGCCCGCGCGATCGGCGCCACGTGCGGCGGTGTGCGCGTGTGGTCCCTCTACGTGCCCAACGGCCGCGGCCTGGACGACCCCCACATGCCGTACAAGCTCGAGTGGCTGCGCGTGCTGGAGGGCCATGCCAAGCAGTGGCTGCAGGAGGACCCGGACGCGCAGATCACCCTGGTGGGCGACTGGAACGTGGCCCCGCAGGACGACGACGTGTGGGACATCCAGCTCTTCAAGGAGGGCGGCTACACCCACGTCAGCGAACCCGAGCGCGCGGCATTCCACGCGTTCATCGAGGACGCCGGCTACCAGGACGTCGTGCGCCCGCGCCACCCCGGCCCCGGCGTCTACACCTACTGGGACTACAAGCAGCTGCGCTTCCCCAAGAAGGAGGGCATGCGCATCGACTTCCAGCTGTGCTCCCCCGCACTGGCCGCGCGCGTGCAGGACGCCTGGATCGACCGCGACGAGCGCAAGGGCAAGGGCGCCTCGGACCACGCGCCCGTCGTGATCGAGATCGACTGATCCCGTGCCCCTGATCAACGCGGGCAGCGCGTACCGCAGCATCACGGGCCCGCCCGTGCGGTTCGCGCTGCGCGTCTACGTGCCCCAGCAGGACCTCGACGCCCACTACGCGCCTGGCATCCCCCGCGCCCTGGACCCCTTCACCGGCGGGGTGCACGAGTTCTCGGAGCAGCTCGCCCGCCTCACGGACACCTCCCAGTCCCTGCTGCCCCCGGCCCGCGAACCCCTGTGGACCATGCCGTTCTCCACGGCACCGGCCGGCGCGTGGCGGTTGCTGGGGGTGCCGGGTGCAGCGGGGCCGTCGGGTTCCTCCGGTTCCCCGGGCGCCGCGGGTGCCTCGGGTTCTGCGGGTGCCCCCGGCGCTGCGGGCGCTTCCGGTTTTCCGGGCCGTCCGGGGGCCGCTCGCGCCTCGGGCGCTGCAGGTGCGTCAGGTTCCGCGGGGGCTCCGGGCGCTTCGGGGTCCGCGGACACTTCGGGCTCCCCGGGGCCTGTTCCCGGTGCGTCCCCGAACCACCCCGGGGACTTCCCAGTGTTCCACCCCACCCAGAGGCTGCGCCGCTCCCTGCGTCTGTTCACCGCGGCGGAGAACGAGGACAGCGCCCAGCTCCTGCCCCTCCTCGTCCCCGAACGCGAGGTCGAGGACGCCGCCCGGGCCACCTCCACGGAGGCCTTCCAACCCGTCTACACCCGCGAGGCCGCCTACGCCGTCCCCCTCGCGTGGTTCGCGGCCTTCGAACCGGCGGACCACGTGGCGTCGCAGCACTCCGGGCACGAGATCCACCGGTTCATCGCCCCCGCTGACACCGCCTCACGGCGCGCGCTCGACGCCGCACGGACCGTCGACGACGCCGGGCGGGCCGTCTCCGGCAACGCCCCCGAGGACGACCTCCCGGACGAGGCCCGACAGGCCGCCGCCTTCGCCCAGGACCTCACCCGACTGGGCCGCTGGCTGGGCTCGTTCAGCTCTGCTTCCCTGGTGAGCCTGGACTACGGTTCCCTGGCGGACCGGATCCAGCCGGACGAGTCCCCGCAGGACATGGCCGATGCCCTGGATCTGCTGCGTGAGGGGGAGTTCGGATCCGCGACGGCGGCACTGCGGCGCATCTTCCGGCGCTGGGCCCCGCTGGCGCAGCTGCAGCAGGCGAACTGACCCGGAGGGGCGGAACCGAGCGCCGTCGCCCCCGCTCTCCGCACCCGGGAAGCGGCACCCCCGCCGGCCGGTGAGCCTGGGGGCCTGTCCTGCAGGTGCTGCATTTGCTCCGTTACGGCAGATTCAAGGCCGTGTGGCTGCATTTACTCCACTAGAGAGCACGGTGCGAGCGACTCAGGTTCCGTTGAATGCGTGAGAGCCACGTCATCCTGCGCGCCGGGGAGCGGAGATCGTCCCACGTGAGGACCGTAACGTCCCACCCCGCGTCTCGCAGGAGGGACAGGCGGTACATCTCGTCCCGGTACTGGGACACCTCACGAGCATGAACACCGCCGTTGTACTCCACGGCCGTTCGCGCACCCGGCCATGCCAGGTCCAGGAAGAACGTGCGCCCTGCAATCGTCACCTGATGGTTCAGGGACGGCTCAGGCAGGTCGTGGCGGGCAATGATCAACCGGGGCAGGGTCTCCGCCGCCGACCAGCACGGTGACCGGGCGTCACGCCACGCGCGGCGCAGCCGGATGACCCCTCGGGCGGCCGGAGGAAGCTGGTCCAGACTCTCCTCCAACTGGTCTCGCGTGAACTGCAGCGGGCGGGACGTGCCGGGCATGACGAACCGGGTGGACAGCAGCGCGTCCAGGCACGCGGTGATCCGCCATGGAGACAGCACGGTGCTCATCCGGGACAGCATCTCCAGTGGGTGGGCAACCCTGCTGCCCCATGGGCCCTCGAGGCCGGGCAGACCGTGGGACATGGCAATGCGCACTCCGTCCTGCTTGGACTGGGCGCGGTGACCAGTCCAGAGCAGCTCAACGCAGTGGTACGCGGCGTTCAGTGACGAAGCGCTGAACACCCCCTGACGTTGGCCACGCGACTGGTGGGGCCGCGCAAGCACGTCTTGCACCCACGCCTCGCTTCCGCCCACGGGGAGCCGCAGCAGCTCCAGCCCGTGCAGACCGCTCACCAGGAGCCCGGACTCGGGTCGGCACAGATGCCGCTGCAGGAGAACGGCTCTTTCCACCGCCGTGAGCGGTTGGTCCCGGAGCACCCACAGTCCCCGCGCGAGTCGCTGCACGCCCGGGCTGCCGAGCAACTGTGAGGCGCGTCGGCCGGTTTCCGCCGTGGGAACCACCAGGGGCTCAGGGGGAAACGGGACTGGACGCTGCTGGTACAACACCATGCCCGAACTGTAGGTAGGTGATCCATTGACCGGGGCAGGTTATCCACAACCCTGCCCCGCACACCCTCTGGGCCGGGGGCTGCACCGCCCCTCGGCGCACCCGCCCCGAGATGTGGACGCTGTCCAGTGGAGCAAATGCAGCTGAGGGTCCTGTTTTCTGCACTTACGGAGCAAATGCAGCGGGCGGGCGGGGGGTCGCACGGGGTAGCGCGCCGTGGGGCGGGTCCCCTGCAGAGGGCGTGGTGCCCCTTGGCCCCCCGCGCCCGGACGTGGGTAGCCTGGAACGCGTGACTTTCTCCCAGACTTCCTTCCCTGCCCCCTCCGGTTCCGAGTGGTGGCGCGATGCCGTGATCTACCAGGTGTATCCCCGCTCCTTCAAGGACTCCAACGGTGACGGCATGGGGGATCTGGGCGGCGTGACCCAGAAGCTGCCGTACCTCAAGCGGCTCGGCGTGGATGCCGTGTGGCTCTCCCCCTTCTACCTCTCGCCGCAGCACGACGCCGGCTACGACGTCGCGGACTACCGCACCGTGGATCCCCGCTTCGGCTCGCTCGAGGACTTCGACCGCATGCGCGAGGAGGCCCACCGGCTGGGGTTGAAGATCATCGTGGACCTGGTGCCCAACCACACGTCCGAGGACCACGAGTGGTTCCGGGCCGCCCTGGCCTCGGCACCCGGTTCACCCGAGCGGGACCGCTACATCTTCCGCGAGGGGTCCGGTGAGAACGGGGAGCTGCCGCCGAACAACTGGAAGTCCCTGTTCGGCGGTTCCGCGTGGACCCGTGTGGCGGACGGCCAGTGGTACCTGCACCTGTTCGACTCCTCCCAGCCAGACCTGAACTGGGAGAACCCGGAGGTGTGGGAGGAGTTCCGCGCGATCCTGCGGTTCTGGCTGGACCGCGGTGCGGACGGCTTCCGGGTGGACGTGGCCCACGGGATGATCAAGGCCGAGGGCCTGCCGGACTGGGACGAGCAGGTGCACATGGTGGAGGGCACAGCCGCGGAGGACGACGCCGCGAACGGCGCCCCAGCGGACCGCACCGGCCCCGCCGCTCAGGAGGTCCCCGTGGACTCCACGGCCGCGGCCGAGACCGGCCCGGCACCCTCCGGGCCGGAGACGGTCGGCGCCGAGCAGGCGTGCGGGGCCGGAACCGAGCCGGGCGGCGTCGTCGTCGGAGGCGACGAGGAAAGCGCGAACGCGGACGATCCCGCCAAGACCATGGACACCGGCCCGTACTTCGACCAGGACGGCGTGCACGAGATCTACCGGGACTGGCACCGCGTGCTGCAGGAGTACCCCGGGGACCGGATGCTCGTGGTGGAGGCGTGGGTGGGCCCCGCGTCCCGCCTGGCCCGCTACGTGCGCCCGGACGAGGCGCAGCAGGCCTTCAACTTCGACTTCCTGATCTCGGGGTGGCACCGCAACCGCATGCGGGACACCATCGACATCTCCCTGCGCGCCAACTACGAGGTGGGCGCGCCGTGCACCTGGGTGCTCTCCAACCACGACACCGTGCGCCACGCCTCCCGCTACGGCCTGGGCTCGCGCACCGCGTACCCCAACGGCATCGGCGCGCAGGACGAGCAGCCCCACCCCGGCCAGGGCCTGCGCCGCGCCCGCGCCGCCGCACTGGTGGAGCTGTCCCTGCCGGGGTCGGCGTACGTCTACCAGGGGGACGAGCTGGGTCTGCCCGAGCACACGTCCCTTCCCGACGCCGCCCGCGAGGATCCCACGTTCCACCGCACCGCGGGCGCGGAGCTGGGGCGCGACGGCGCTCGCGTGCCGCTGCCCTGGTCGCCCGTGGGCGAGGGGCTGGGTTTCGGTGCGGAACCGTGGCTGCCGCAGCCCGAGTCCTTCGCGCAGATCACCGTGGACCACCAGCTGGGCGACCCGCAGTCCACGCTGAACCTGTACCGGCGTGCGCTGACGCTGCGGGACGAGCTGCGGCTGGGGACCGCGGACTTCTCGTGGCACCCGCTGAGCGACGGCCCGGAGGGCGTGCTGGCCTACGTGCTCAGCACCCGGGGCGGCCGCCGCGTGCTGGTGGCGGCGAACCTCGGGGAGACCGAGGCGGAGGTCGCGGAGCTCGGGAACGGCACGCTGCTGCTCACGAGCGGCCAGGACGCCGTGGTCAACGACCGGCTCACCGTGGACAGCGCGGTGTGGGTGGAGCTGTGACCGGTTGAGCGGGGCTCTGCGGCGTCGGCCCGGCCCGCAAGAACGCAGAGCCGCAAGACCGCAGGCCCGGGGGACCGCAGGGCCGCGTCGCTCGGGTGAAGTTCAGCTTGTGAGCGGGAGTCCCCGCTCGTGCTCATGGCGCTTGGCGCGGACCTGGTGTCCAGCTCCTGCCCTGGGCCCGGGGCTCAGCCCGTGAGCCGCCCCGCTCAGCCGCCGGGACGGGTACTGGCCGCACCGGAGGGGCCGGGGCGGGCGGTGGCCGTGCAGTGGGACTGCAGCCAGGCCTCCGCGGGGTCGAGGGCCCGGTGGATCTTGGCGGCCTCCCCCGGCTGCAGGGTCTCCCCCGCGCCGTCGAGGATCGAGCGGACCTCGTCGAACGCCGGCTGCACCTCGGAGGGCAGCTGACCGCGCATCCGGTCCGCGGCGGCGCGGGCGTGGTCCAGGGCGTCGTCGTCGGTGGTCTCGTCCTCCGCCTGGTCGGTGAGTGGCAGCAGCTCCACACCGCTGAACAGCTCGGCCACCTCGAAGCACTCCTGGGACGTGGCCGGGGAGGGCTGGGACGAGCCGCGCGCCGAGGATGTCGGGGCGGAGGGGCTGGGACTCACGGGGGTGAGCTCGATGGCGGTGCCGCGCTGGTGCTGTAGGCCGCACCCGGTGGCCACGGCGGAGACCGCGAGCAGGGCCGTGGCCGCGCCCATCACACGCATCCGCCGTTCCATGACCGTTTCCTCCCCCGGAGCGGAGCCGCCCGCGCACGCGGCGGACCTCCCGCCGACACCCCTGACGGTAGGCGGGCAACCTCGGCGTGCCCTGGGGGTGTGGTGGGCGGGTCCTGCGCCGGGTGCGCCGCGGGAGACGCGACCAGGAGCAGCGGCGGCAGACCCCCGGGGCCGCCGGACGAGGACAGCAAAGAACCCCCGCGTGTAGAAGCCACGCGGGGGTTCAGTGGCTCCGACCGGCGTCGATCCGGTGACCTTACGATTTTCAGTCGTACGCTCTACCAACTGAGCTACAGAGCCAGGCACACGCCGGGAAGAAACCTCTCGGTGATATGCCGCGACGGCGCGAAAAGTTACCTTTTCATCGCCGCCTGAGCGACCCTGACGGGACTTGAACCCGCGACCTCCGCCGTGACAGGGCGGCGCGCTAACCAACTGCGCTACAGGGCCTTGGTTGTTTCCAACGAGTGGATATCCTACCAGGACGAACGGTTCGCTGTGCAAATCGAGCGTCCGGCGGGCTCCTCCGTGGAAACCGTACCCCCAACGGGATTCGAACCCGTGCCGCCGCCGTGAAAGGGCGGTGTCCTAGGCCGCTAGACGATGGGGGCCAGAACAGCGTCCGGGAGCACAGAGTGCACCATGGGACGATGGACCTCCAGTAGCTTAGAGCCAAACCACCCGTTCCACAAACACCCGTGGTATGGGACGGCCGCTCGTCAGACCGCCACGTGGGGCCGGTCCGAGAGCCGCGGGTCCTGGAAGCCCGGCACGATCATGGACGGGCTCGTGCAGTTGTGCAGCACACCCTGGGACGTGGAGCCCAGCAGCATCCCCGCGAAGCCGCCGCGGCCGCGGGTGCCCGTGACCACCAGCTGGTTGCGGGCGGAGCGTTCCACGAGCACGTCGATGGGAGAGCCGTCCACGAGCTCACCGGTGATCTCGAGCGTGGGGAAGTGGGACCGCAGCCAGGCCACGCAGGCGTCCAGTGCCGCGCGGACCTCGCCGCGCAGGTCGTCGAAGTCCACGGGTGAGGGCAGCCACGCGGAGGTGCCTGCGTCCGAGGGGGCGGCGCACACCACGGTCAGCGGCACGCCCAGCTGCTCGGCCTCGTCCGCGGCCCACAGCATCGCGGCACTCGCGTGCTCGGAGCCGTCCGAGCCCACCGTGACACCGTCCACGAAGGCGGAGCGCCGGCTGACGTCCTCGTGCACCCGGTACTCGGTGCCCCACTGCAGGGGGATGATCCCCACGGGGCAGTGCGCGTGGGCGGGCACGGCCGTGGACACCGAGCCCAGCAGCCGTCCGATGAACCCGCCCCGGCCACGGGATCCCAGGACCAGCAGCTGGGCGTCCCTGCTGAGGTCCACGAGCACCCCGGAGGGGTCCCCGGCCTGGACCGTGGAGCGGACCTCCACGTCCAGCTCGGCCACGCGGCGTCGGGCGTCCGCGACGAGGTCCTCCACGGCGCGGTTCATGGCGGCGTCGTCGAACGCGGCGTAGCCGACGTCGAAGGTGGACCCGCCGATCATGGGCACCGTGTAGGCGGTGACCACGCGCAGGGGCGCCCCGCGGCGTCGGGCCTCGCGGGCCGCCCAGTGCAGTGCGCCCAGGCTCTGCTCGGAGCCGTCCACCCCCACGATGATCTCGGCGTCCGGTGCGTTCATGCTGATCCCTCCCCGGGTCACGGTTCCTGCGTCCAGCCTAGCCCCGGGGTCCCTCCCGGGGCGGGCGCGGTGACATGATGGGAGGGTCCGCACCGGGCGACGACGCCGCGGGGCACAGCGCTCCCGCACCGAGGGTCCCCGAGGGGCCGCGGCCCGCGCGGACACCACCCCGCGGGGGACCGGCAGCGCCCGTGGGCGACGCCGGACGGACGAGGATCGAGGGGATCGCACGGTCCCCGGGAACGGAGGTGAGCCGTGAGCACACGCGGAGCATCGGAGCCGCGCATGACGGCCCAGGTGAGGGGCGGTGCGTGGCGTTCGTGGGGTGGGAACCAGAGCGCCGATCCCGCCGCGACGGTGCGCCCGACGACCTCGGACCAGGTCCTGGACGTGCTGCGTGAGGCGCGCGCCGCGGGAACGGCGGTCCGGCCCGCAGGATCTGGGCGCAGCTGCTCCCCACTGGTCCCCACCGGGGGTGTGCTGCTGGACACCTCGGCGCTCAAGGGTCTCGTGTCCGTGGACGAGGACCACCAGCGGGTCACGGTGTTCGCCGGGACCACGCTGCAGGAGCTGAACCTGGTCCTGGAGCAGCACGGCCTGGCGCTGGCCAACCTCCCCGACTCCTCACACATGAGCGTGGGCGGGGCGCTCGCCACGGGCACCCACGGCACGGGCCTGGGCCAGCCCTCGCTGGGCGGTCAGGTGATCGGGCTGAGCCTCGCGACCCCCGAGGGCGAGCTGATCTCCTGCTCCGAGACCCACCGCCCCGAGCTGTTCGACGCCGCCCGGGTGAACCTGGGCGTGCTGGGCGTGGTGGTGTCCGTGACGTTCCAGTGCGTCAACGCGTTCCGGTTGCACTGCGCCGAGTTCCGCGAGCCGATCGGTTCCCTGCTGGACACCCTGCAGGAGCGGATGTCCGCCGCGGACCACTTCGAGTTCTCCTGGATGCCGGGCACCACCATGGCCCACACCCGCATCCTGAGCCGGCTGCACCGCCTCCCGGACACCTACACGCGCCCCGCCTCACCGATCTCCCGGGCGCTGCGCCGCGCGGACGACGCCGTTCTGCGCACCTCCCTGACCGCCGGGCTGGGCCGCGTGGGGAACCTGATCCCGCGGGCCGTGAACGGGCTCAACCGGATCGAGTCCCTCGCGGAGAGCTCCCGGCGCTACACGGACGTGTCCTACCGCGTGTTCACGGTGGCCCGTCCGGTGCGCTACGTGGCCGCCGAGTACGCCCTGCCGCTGGAGGCCACCGCTTCCGCGGTGCGCGAGCTGCGCGCCCTGGTGGACGCTCACGTCTACGACCTCGCGTTCCCCATGACCGTGCGCTGCTCCCCGCCGGACCAGGGCCACCTCTCCCCCGCCGGGGGCCGCTACACGGGGTGGATCAACCTGCGCCAGTACGGCCGGCGCCCCAGCCAGTCCTTCCTCACCGCCGCGGAGCAGATCCTGGTGGAGCACGGCGGCCGCCCCCACTGGGGCACGCTGCACACCCGCACCGCCGAGGACCTCGCACCGCTCTACACACAGTGGGACGAGTTCCTCACCCTGCGCGCCGCCATGGACCCTCAGGGCACGCTGCTCAACCCCCACCTCCGAAGGTTGCTGGGACTCTAATGCCCGCACGTTCCGCCCCTGCGCGGAGCCTGCACTGCTCAGAGCAGACCGTCGGCCTGGAGGAGCGGACGGACGCCCTCGCCGAACCAGTAGGCCTCCTCGAGGCACGGGTATCCGGAGAGCACGAACTCGTCGATGCCCGCGGCAACGTACTCCGCGATGAGGTCGGCCACCTCCCGGTGGGACCCCACCATGGCCGTCCCCGCTCCACCACGCAGTAGGCCCACTCCTGCCCACAGGCCGGGGTGGACCTGCAACTTGGTTGCGGAACCACCGTGCAGATCCAGCATCCGGCGCTGCCCCTCGGACTCTGAACGGCGCAGCGCTTCCTGCTGCTCCTGGATCATCCGTTCGTCCACGCCCGCGAGCATGCCCTCGGCCACCGCCCATGCCTGAGCCGACGTCTCCCGCGAAATGGTGTGCAGACGGATGCCAAAGCGCACGCTGCGTCCGCGTGCCCTCGCGAGTTCACGGATCCGGTCGATCTTCTCCTTTGCCTGTTGCGGTGGTTCACCCCACGTGAGGAAGACATCCGCGTGCTCCGCAGCCACGGTGGCCGCAGCTGCGGAGGAACCCCCGAAGTACACCTGCGGACGGGGCGCAGGCGGGAAGTCCAGCCTGGCCTGCTCCACGGCGAGGTGCTCACCTCGGTAGTCGAAGGGTGGCTCGTGATCCCACAGGCGGGACACGATGTCCAGGAACTCTCCGGTCCGAGCGTAGCGACCGTCTTTGTCCAAGAAGTCTCCGAAGGCGCGCTGCTCGGTGGACTCCCCGCCGGCCACCACGTTGACGTTGAGCCGTCCCCCCGTGAGGTCCTGGTACGTGGCCGCCATCTGGGCCGCCAGGGTGGGGGACATGGCTCCGGGACGCAACGCCACGAGGAACTTGAGTCTTTTCGTGTGCTGGGAGATGGCGGCCGTGGTCAACCAGGCGTCCTGGCACCACAGGCCCGTGGGCGAAAGCACGGATTCGAAACCGTTGTATTCCGCCGCCTGCGCCACCTGCACCAAATAGGGCAGACGCGGTCCACGCAGGGTCTTTGTGGCCTGAATGCTCGCCCCGTGGCCTCCGCCCACAATGCCGCGGGAATCCGACGCGGTGGGGAGGAACCAGTGGAGGGAAATCGGGGCCATGGGAAACACTCCTGTCGTAGCTGTCCGGTCCAGGCCACGCTACGGCTGACGGAGCTGAGGCCTATGCGCCACGTCACTCAAGGACACACAACCCGATCCCACTGCGCGCCTGGGCAGGCGGCGGCCCAAGGGCGTGCAGGGGAGGGGAGGACGACCCGATGGGCGCTACTGCTGGACAGCTCCGCGGGAGACCGAGATCATCTCGTCCCGCTCCACCACCTTGACGCGCTCGCGCGGGTTGCCCTCGGCGTCGTGGGAGGACTGGCCCAGGCTCTGCTCGTACTCATCCAGGGCGAGCCAGCCGTCCCACGTGGTGTACTGCACGCCCTTGTCCTCGAGCAGCTCCACGACGGCCTGCGGCTCCGGCCGGTCCGGGTCCGCGAGCGAGGCACGGTCCTCGACCAGGTGGGTGACGGTCTCCAGGGCGTCGGACTTGGTGGCCCCGATCAGGCCCACGGGCCCGCGCTTGATCCAGCCCGTGGCGTAGACGCCGGGGACCGGGGTGCCGTCCGCCTCGACCACGCGGCCCTCCTCGTTGAGGATCACTCCGCGCTCGGGGTCGAACGGCAGCTCCGGCAGGGGCGAGCCCAGGTAGCCGATCGCGTGGTAGACGGCCTGCACGGGGTACTCGGTGTACTCGCCCGTGCCCGTGACGGAGGCGTCCCCGTTGAGGCGCGTGCGCTCCATGCGGATGGCGCGGACCTTGCCGTCCTCGTCCCCGAGGATCTCATCCGGGGTCTGCAGGAAGTGCAGGTGCAGCCGGCGGGACGCGGTCTTGGGGGTCTCGTCCTCACGCCACTTCTGCAGCGTCTTCATCATGACCTTGGTCTGGTTGTTCGCCACCATGGCCTTCTCGGAGGCCTCGTCGAACTGGAAGTCCTCGTCGTAGACCACGATGTCCACGTCCCGGGACTTGGCCAGCTCGCGCAGCTCCAGCGGGGTGAACTTGATCTGGGCGGGGCCGCGACGCCCGAAGATGTGCACGTCCGTGACCGGGGACTCCCGCAGCCCCTGGTACACGTTGCCCGGGATCTCCGTGACCAGCATGTCCTCCGCGTGCTTGGACAGCACCCGCGCCACGTCCAGCGCCACGTTGCCGTTGCCGATCACCGCGATCTCCTTCGCGGTCAGCGGCCACGTGCGGGGGTAGTCGGGGTGGCCGTCGTACCACGCCACGAAGCGCGCCGCGCCGTAGGAACCGTCCAGGTCCGCGCCGGGGATGTCCAGGGGGGCGTCGTTGACGGCGCCGGTCGCGAAGATCACGGCGTCGTAGTGGGTGAGGAACTCCCCCAGGGTGATGTCCCGGCCGTACTCCACGTTGCCGAAGAACCGGATGTCCCCGCGGCCCAGGATGGAGCGCAGCGCCGTGATGATCCCCTTGATGCGCGGGTGGTCCGGGGCCACGCCGTAGCGGATGAGCCCGAACGGGGTGGGGTAGCGGTCGAACAGGTCCACGCTGACCTCGAGCTCACCCTCGCGCACCGCCTCGGTCTTGGTGATCATGTCCGCGGCGTAGATGCCGGCGGGGCCTGCACCGATCACGGCCACGCGGAGCGGGCGGGAGTTGGGGGTTGTCACGGTGGTGATTCCTTTCGACGCGCACACGGATCCCGCGTGCTGGCAGGGACTGGGATCAACGGTAGTGAACGCGGGTCAGTCTTGCCTAACCACGCGGGGCGCCCGCGCGGGCACCGCGCACCCCACCCCGCGGGACCGGCCGCGCAGGTGCGCGGTGCCGCGGTGAGCGGGCGGCGTCGGCGTAGTATTTCTACACAAACATCCCCCACCCGTCCCGTTCGGCGCCCGAACGCGCCCACCCGTGAGGATCCCCATGTCGTCATCCACCCCGCCCGCCCAGCGCAGCGAGCCCCGAGGCGGGCTGGACCGCTTCTTCTCCATCACCCGGCGTGGTTCCACCGTGGGCCGGGAGGTCCGCGGTGGCGTGGCCACGTTCATCGCCATGAGCTACATCGTGGTGCTCAACCCGCTGGTGCTCGGCTACGGCCCGGACGGCGCCGGGAACACGCTCGGCGGTGACCGCGTGGCGGCCATGACCGCCCTGGTGGCCGGTGTGCTGACCATCCTCATGGGCGCGTGGGCCAAGGCCCCGTTCGGTGTGGCCACGGGGCTGGGCGTGAACGCGTTCCTGGCCGTCACGATCGCCACGAACCCCGGTCTCACCTGGCCGCAGGTGATGGGGCTGGTGATCTGGGCCGGCATGATCATGGTGGTGCTGGTGCTCACGGGCTTCCGCACCGCTGTGTTCAACGCGGTGCCGGACTCCCTCAAGGCCGCGATCGTGGTGGGCATCGGTCTGTTCATCGCCCTGATCGGCTTCGTGAACGCCGGGTTCGTGCGGCGCATCCCGGACGCCGCCCACACCACCGTGCCCGTGCAGCTGGGCGTGGGGGGCGAGCTGTTCGGCTGGCCCACCCTCACGTTCGCCGTAGGTCTGCTGCTGACGGTGGCGCTGCTGGTGCGGGACGTCAAGGGCGGCATCCTGATCTCGGTGGTACTCACCACCGTGCTGGCCCACGTGCTGGAGGCGGTCTCCCCGTCCGGCTCCTCCGTGGAGAACCCCCACGGCTGGTCCCTGGTGGTGCCCTCCGCCCCCGAGGGTCTCTTCGCGGTGCCGGACCTCTCCCTGCTGGGCTCCGCCGCCCCCATCGACGCCTTCACGCAGCTCGGCGGGATCGCGTGCGCGCTGCTGATCTTCACCATCCTGCTGTCCATCTTCTTCGACGCCATGGGCACCATGGTGGGGCTCTCCCGCCAGGCCGGGCTCGAGGACGCGAACGGTCAGATCGAGAACGTGGACCGCGTGCTGCTCGTGGACGCCCTCGGTGCGGTGGCCGGCGGCACGGGTTCCGTGTCCTCCAACCAGATCTTCGTGGAGTCCTCCACGGGCATCGCGGACGGCGCCCGCACGGGCCTGGCCAACGTGGTCACCGGCGTGCTGTTCCTCGCCGCCATGTTCCTCACCCCGCTGGTCAACGTGGTCCCCTTCGAGGCCGTGGCCCCGGCCATGGTGGTGGTGGGCTTCCTGATGGCCCGCAACGTGGTCAACATCGACTGGACCGACTGGGGCGTGGCCATCCCCGCGTTCCTCACCTTCGCCGTGATGCCGTTCACCTACTCGATCGCCAACGGCATCGGCGCGGGCTTCGTCTCCTACGTGTTCATCCGCCTGGTGCAGGGCCGCGCCAAGGACGTCCACCCGCTCATGTACGTGGTGGCCCTGGCGTTCGTGGCGTTCTTCGGCATCGGCGTGATCCACGGCTGGGCGGGCTGATCCAGCTTTCCTGACGACGACGCCGCACGCCGCCTCCCACGGGCCCGTTCCCGTGAGGCGCGGGCGGCGTTCGTCGTGGCTGCCCGTCAGGCCGCGTCCGGCCCCTCGGGGACCGGGTCCGCAGGCTTGTCGAGCCACGGGCGGGTGTCCGCCGCGAGCTCGCGGCACCACGCGGTGTCCTTGTACTGGGCCGGCAGGGAGCCGCCGAGCAGCTCGCGGCCCAGCGCGGCGGCGTCGGCGGAACCGGCCGCCGGCAGGGGCGCGTGCGAGGCGGCGAGCACCACGTTGCCGTAGCGGCGGCCCTTGAGCATGGGGGCATCCGCGACCGCGGCCACGTGCTCGAAGACCTCCAGCAGCGCCGCGATCTCCGCCCGGGTGCCCTTGAGGTTGCGGGTGTCCCCCACGTTCAGCAGGTACAGCCCGTCCGGCGCGAGCACGCGGTCCACGTGGTGCGCGAACTCGAGCGTGCGCAGGTGGCCCGGGGTCTGCTCCCCGGCGAAGACGTCCCGGATCACGATGTCCCGCGAGGCCTCGCTGAGCGACTCCGTGACCGCCCGCGCCTCCCCCGGGCGGATCCGCAGCAGCGGTGCCCGGGGCAGGTCCAGCCACTCGCGCACCAGGGTGGCCAGGGCGGCGTCGAGCTCCACGACCACCTGGCGCGACTGCGGGTAGCGCCACGCGAGGTAGCGGGCCATCGAGCACGCACCGCCGCCCAGGTGCAGCACGCGCAGCGCGGTGGGATCCAGGTGCGAGGACACGTGGTCCTCGAGCACCGTGGAGAACCAGCGCATGTACTCGAACTCCAGCTGGTCCGGACGGTCTGGGACGATGTGCGAGGACGGCACCCCGTTCACCCGCAGCACCCACGCGCCGGGCACGTACGTGTCCTGCTGCAGCTCCACGGTCCCGGTGTCCGTGACCCAGGTGCGCGCCACGAGCCCCGGTGCGTCCGACGACGCCGCGGCGCCGGCTTCCGCGCGACCGGCCCGTTTGGCGTTCTTGCTCTTCCTGCTCACGAGGTGCGCGGGGCCGTCACGTCCGACCGACGGCGTCGGAGCTCGCGGTGCCCTCCGTGCCAGCGGTGCCATCCGAGGCGGCGGGGCCGTTCGAGCCGGCGGTGCCCGAGGTGATGCCGCGGCGCTCCTGCGAACGGCCCAGCTCGTGGTGGGACAGCGCGGACTCCAGGCGCTCCAGCTTGCCCGTCAGCTCACCGGTGTGGCCCGGGCGGATGTCTGCCTTGAGCACCAGGGACACGCGCGGCCCGTACTCGGCGACCGCGGCGGTGGCCTCCTTGACCACGGCCATGCACTCGTCCCACTCACCCTCGATGGTGGTGAACATGGAGTCGGTGCGGTTGGGCAGCCCGGACTCGCGCACCACGTGAACGGCGGCGGCCACGGCGTCGTGGACGGAGGCATCGGGATTGTCCCCACCGCTGGGGGAGACGGAGAAGGCGACCAGCATGTGACCAGTGTGGCACCGATCCCCGGTGTGCGTTACCCCTCACCCCCGGCCGCGTGGGGAGTCCATAGACTTGGAGGCACAGCCGGACGCTACCGAGGGAGCACGTTCCATGACGCAGGGCATCTACATCTCCGCGATGACGCCGCTGAGCGGCAAGACGCTGGTGGCACTGGGGCTCACGGACACCATGTTCAAGCGCACGGACGCCCTGGGCTTCTTCCGCCCGGTCTTCGACGGCACCTCCCCCGAGGAGGACTCGGTGCTGCAGCTCATGAAGCGCACCTTCGACCTCCCGGACTCCCGGTGCCGGGGCGCGGTGTCCCTGGAGCGCTGCCGTGAGATCCTCGCCTCCGGTGAGCACGACGACCTCGACTCCGCCGCCATGGCCGTGTACTCCGAGATGGCGCTGGAGTGCGATGTGATCGTCGTGGACGGCACCGACCTGCTGGCCCACAACGCGGTCACCGCCGAGTTCGACCTCAACGCCCGCCTGGCCAACAACATGGGCTGCTCCGTGGCCGCGGTGATCGGCGCCCACGAGTCCGGGCGCGTGAAAGACGTGCTCAACGCGATCGACGTGACCCGCACCGAGCTGCGCCAGGCCGGGTGCGACATCTACGCCGTGATCGTCAACCGCGCGGACCCGGAGCAGGCGGAGCAGATCCGCCGGGAGGCCAAGCCCGGCAACCACAACCTCCCCGCGTACGTGATCCCGGAGATCCCCGCGATCTCCAACCCCACCGTCGCCGAGCTCGTGGACGCCCAGGGCTACGGCACGGACTTCAACTCCGCGTCCCTGGACCGCGACATCAAGGCCGTGAAGGTGGCCGCGATGACCGCCGGGAACTTCCTGGACCAGATGGCGGACGGGGACCTGGTGATCACCCCCGGGGACCGGACGGACGTGGTCTCGGCAACCCTGGCGTCGTCGTTGGCGCCCACACTGCCGGTGCCCGCCGGGATGCTGCTGACCGGGGGCTTCCGGCCCGCCGGCGCGGTGGGCTCGCTGCTGGGCGCGGCACCCTTCCCGGTGCTGACCACGGAGCGGGACACCTTCACCACCGCGCAGGCGGTGGCCGGCACGCGCGGCACCCTGGCCGGCGCGCACTCCCGCAAGATCGCCGCCGCGCGCGGCGCGTGGGCGGAGCACGTGGACAGCGACGAGCTCTCGGGGCGGCTCACCCTGCCGCGGCCCGTGCGGCGCACCCCCCTGCGGTTCCTGCACGAGCTCGTGGAGTCCGCGCGGGCGGACCGCAAGCGGATCGTGCTGCCCGAGGGCGACGACCCCCGCATCCTGCGCGCCGCGGAGCTCATCCACCGGCGCAACTTCTGCGACCTCACCGTGCTGGGCGATCCCGAAACGGTCCGCTCGCTCGCGCAGTCCGAGGGCATCGAGCTCGACTTCGACGCCGACGGCCTGGACCTCGTGGACTTCCAGCACGACGACGCCCTGCGCGAGAAGTACGCGGACGAGTACGTGCGGCTGCGCTCCCACAAGGGTGTGAGCAAGGGCCAGGCGCTCGAGCGCATGATGGACGGCTCCTACTTCGGCACCATGATGGTCCAGATGGGGGACGTGGACGGCATGGTCTCCGGCGCCACCCACACCACCGCGAACACCATCCGCCCGGCGCTCGAGTTCGTGAAGACCCGCGAGGGCGTGAACATCGTCTCCTCGGTGTTCTTCATGCTGCTCGCGGACCGCGTGCTCGTCTACGGCGACTGCGCCGTGAACCCCAACCCGGACGAGCAGCAGCTCGCGGACATCGCCCTGGCCTCCGCGCAGACCGCCCGCGAGTTCGGCGTGGACCCCCGCGTGGCCATGCTCTCCTACTCCACCGGCGGCTCCGGCTCCGGCGAGGACGTGGAGCGCGTGCGCGCCGCCACCGACCTCGTGCGCGCCGCGGACCCGGACTTCGAGGTGGAGGGCCCCATCCAGTACGACGCCGCCGTGGACGCCTCGATCGCGAGGTCCAAGCTCCCGGGCTCGCACGTGGCGGGGCAGGCCACCGTGTTCGTGTTCCCGGACCTGAACACCGGCAACAACACCTACAAGGCCGTGCAGCAGTCCGCGGGTGCGGTGGCCGTGGGCCCCGTGCTGCAGGGGCTGCGCAAGCCCGTGAACGACCTCTCGCGCGGCTGCACGGTGGACGACATCGTCAACACGGTGGCCATCACCGCGATCCAGGCGCAGACGCTGTGACCCGGGAGGACGCGGCCGGGGCTGCGGGACGGCGCCGCCGGCGCCGTCGTCGTCGGCCGCCCCACCAGGCCGCACGCCTCGGCAGCCAACTCCTCCACAACCCACGGCACTCCTGCCTCTGAAGGGACACCACCATGCTCGTCCTCGTCGTCAACTGCGGTTCCTCGTCCATCAAGTACCAGGTGCGGGAGGTCACCCCGGAGGGCTCCGAGCCCAGCCCGTACACCTCCTCCATGCCCGCGATCAACGAGAACATCCCCCTGGCCACGGCCACCGCGGGCATGGCCGGCGACCAGGTGATCACCAAGGGGCTCATCGAGAGCATCGGCACGTCCGAGATCCAGGACCACACCCAGGCACTGGAGATCCTCGCCCGGCGCCTGGACGAGGAGCTCGGCGGGCGCACCATCGACGCCGCGGGCCACCGCGTGGTGCACGGCGGCGAGCGCTTCTCCGCCCCCGTACTGGTGAACAACGAGATCATCCGGGCGATCGAGCGCCTGGCCCCGCTCGCCCCGCTGCACAATCCCGCGCACGCCCTGGGGCTGCGGGCCATCCAGAAGACCTACCCGGGCATGCCGCAGGTGTGCGTGTTCGACACCGCCTTCCACCGCACGATGCCCGAGAAGGCCTGGCGCTACGCCATCCCCGAGCAGTGGTACGAGATGGACGGGATGCGCCGCTACGGGTTCCACGGCACCTCGCACGACTACGTGACCGGCAAGGCCTGCGAGTTCCTGGGCATCCCGCGGGAACAGTTCAACACCGTGGTGGCCCACCTGGGCAACGGCGCCTCGGTCACCGCCATCCGCGAGGGTCGCTCCTACGACACCTCCATGGGCTACACCCCCCTGGCCGGGCTGGTCATGGGCACCCGCAGCGGGGACCTGGACCCCTCCGTGGTCACCGCCATGCTGGAGCGCAAGCCCGGGATGAGCGCCCAGGACATGAACCGGATCCTCAACAACGAGTCCGGGCTGCAGGGGATCTGCGGGGACTCGGACATGCGCGCCGTGGAGCAGCGTGCCGACTCCGGGGACGAGCGCGCCCAGCTGGCCCTGGACATGGCCGCGTACCGGCTGGCCAAGTACATCGGCGGGTACCACGTGGCCGTGGGCGGTGCGCAGGCGCTGATCTTCACCGCGGGGATCGGGGAGAACTCCCCGGGCTTCCGCGCGCTGGTGTGCGATCAGCTGGGGGCGCTGGGTGTCCGCTTGGACGCGTCCCGCAACGAGCACCCCGAGGGGAACGTGGCCCGCATCAGCTCCCCCGATTCGGCCGTGGAGGTGCTGGTAGTCGCCACGGATGAGGAGCGCGCCATCGCGGAGGCCACCGCGGCCCTGGTGTGGGAGCGCGTGAAGAACTGACCCGCGGGGCGGCGCACCTCCCGGTCCCAAGTGCAGATATTGCCGCCTACCAGGCAGTAGGCGGCAATATCTGCACTTGAGACTCAGGGGACGCGGCTGGCGGTGTGCTGCTCACCCGCGGGCACCCGCGGGCGCGGCACCACGGGCCCGGGGGGCGGTGAGCCGGAGGAACTCACAAGGGTAACGAGGCTTCGCGGCAGCCGGGTCCTGCGGCGCGGGTCAGCTGGACCGGGTGACCGGCTCCTGCGCGGACCACGGGAACACGATCCACTCGTCCGTGGACTTCCAGGAGAAGTCGGGGCGCACCTCGGAGCGGGGCTTCTCGTAGATCACCGCGGAGCGGCACTCGGCGCCGTAGCCGCGCAGCAGCTCGAGCACGAGGGACAGGGTGCGCCCGGAGTCCACGACGTCGTCCACCACCAGGACCTTCTTGTCGCTGATGGACTCGGTGTCCAGCATGGGGGCGAGCAGCACGGGGTCCGGGAGGGTCTCGTGGACGTCCGTGTAGAACTCGACGTTCACGGCGTCGGAGAGCTTCACGCCCATGGCGTAGGAGAGGGCACCGGCGGGCAGCAGTCCGCCGCGAGCCACCGCGATGATGATGTCCGGGACGAATTCCGAGTCCACGATCTGCTGGGCGAGTTCCCGGGTGGCGGTCCCGAACCCTTCCCAGGTCAGGATTTCCTTGTTGTCCAGTTCGGTGGAGTCCGCGTGAAAGGCCATTTTCGTAGGGTAGTCGGTTTTGCGCGGCGGGAACTGCACGTGCCGCACCCCGCCTACACTTTTCGTGAGTCCACGTCTCCGTCCCCACCGAGGATCCTCATGCCCAGCAGCGCACCGTCCGTCCCGTCCGACGAGCGGGGGTCCCGCCCCGAGGACGAACGGCTGGGCGCCGGGCGCACCGTGGCGTACGCGGTGCAGCACATCCTCACCATGTACGGCGGTCTCATCGCCGTACCGCTCGTGGTGGCCAGCGCCGCGGGGTACGACGCCGCCACCACCGCCCTGCTCGTGGCGGCCGCCCTGTTCGTGGGCGGGTTCGCCACGTTCCTGCAGGCGTGGGGGCTGCCGCGGATCGGTTCCCAGCTGCCGCTGGTGCAGGGGGTTTCCTTCACCGGTATCGCCACCATGCTGTCCGTGCTGGCCACGGGCGGCGGCATCCAGTCGGTGATGGGCTCCATCATGGTGGCCTCCGCGTTCGGGTTCCTGGTGGCCCCGTTCTTCGCCCGCGTGCTGCGCTTCTTCCCGCCCGTGGTCACGGGGTCGATCATCACGACCATCGGCATCACCCTGGTGCCCGTGGCGGCGTCGTGGTCCATGGGTGGGGACGAGAAGGCCCCCGGCTACGGCTCCCTGGGCAACATCGCCCTGGCGGGGGTCACGCTGCTCGCCGTGCTGCTGCTGTCCAAGTTCGGCGGGGCGGTGCTGTCACGGCTGGCCATCCTGGTGGCGATCGTGGTGGGCACCGTGGTGGCGTGGGCCACCGGCATGGCCGACTTCTCGCAGGTGGGGCAGGGGCCGTGGGTTGCGCTGCCCTCCCCGTTCCACTTCGGCGCGCCCACGTTCCACATGGCGGCGATCGTGGCCATGGGCATCGTGATCCTGGTGAACATGGCGGAGACCACCGCGGACATCCTGGCCCTGTCCGAGATCACGGGCTCGCGGATCAACTCGGCGCGCATCGCGGACGGGCTGCGCGCGGACATGCTGTCCTCCGCCGTGGCGCCCGTGTTCAACTCGTTCACGCAGACGGCGTTCGTGCAGAACGTGGGCCTGGTGGCGATCACCAAGGTCAAGAGCCGCTACGTGGTGGCCCTGGGCGGTGTGTTCATGGTGCTGCTGGGCATGCTGCCCGTGCTGGGTCAGGTGATCGCCGCGATTCCGCTGCCCGTGATGGGCGGCGCCGGGTTCGTGCTGTTCGGCACCGTGATGTCCTCGGGCATCCGCACCCTGGCGCGCGTGGACTACCGGGGCGGGATGAACCTGATCATCGTGGCGGTGTCCCTGTCCTTCGGGATGGTGCCGATCGTGGCCCCCACCTTCTACGCGGCGTTCCCGTCCTGGGTGGGCATCATCTTCTCCTCCGGCATCTCCTCCGCCGCCGTGGTGGCCCTGGTGATGAACTTCTTCTTCAACGAGCTCAGCGTCCACAAGAGCTCCACCGAGGCCATGGGCCTGGGCACCGTGGGTCTGCGGGTGCTCTCACCGCGGGAGGCCGGGGCCCTGCAGGACGGCGACCAGTTCGTGGACGGCCGTCTGCTGGACGCCCAGGGCCGGGAGGTTCCCTTCGCCACCTCCCAGGAGCAGTACGAGTCCGTGCGCGAGCGCATCAGCGCGGGCGAGCTCACCTCGCTCGAGGACATCCGCCGCGCCGTGGGCAACTAGCCCCGGACGACGCCGCCCGCCCCCGTCCGCGAGCAACGTCGGCGCCTGCCACTGCTCCGTTGGTGCAGAAATCGGCCCGGAAATCTGCACTGGCGGAGTAAATGCACGCGCGCGCACGTGGTGGCGGGGGCAGGCACGGGCCGGGGCGGACGTGCCGCGAGCGCTGGCCGTGGTTCACGCCCCGCGTCAGCGGCACAGCTCCCGTCAGCAACGCACCCGGCGGCGCGGCACAGCTCCCGTCAGCGGCGGACCCGGTGGTAGGCCGCCGCCACGTCCTGCGCCCTGGGCAGCGCCAGGTGGCCCGGGTGGCCGCGGTGGTGCGCGAGGGCGTCAAGGCCCTCACGGACCACCCGTTCCAGGGCGGCGTCCACGAGCTCGGTGAGGGGCGTGCGACCGTCCGCCGTGCGCTCGACCTCCTCCAGAAGCCGCGCGATCGCCTCCGTCTGCGAGGGGTCCACGAGCTGGCTCAGGGCGGAGAGGTCCACGTCCTCGCGCCCCAGCTGGATGGTGTCGAGGCCGCGAGCGCGTGCCGGTTTGTCCCGGCCCCCGGGGCGGCCGGAGCTGCGGTCCGATCCTCCCCGGCCATGCTGTCCCCGGCCACCGCCGCGGTGCTCGCTGCGTCCACGGGAATCGTCCCGGGCACCCGCCACGCGCTCGGTCACCCCACCGCCGCGACCACCGTGGGCTCCGGGACCCGCCCCCGGACCGGGCCGGGCGGCGTCGTGCCCCGAGGCCCGGGACGCGGCGTCACCCGGGACGCCACCGGGAACGTGCGGACGGATCTGCCCGAAGGACTCCGCGGGACGCATGTCCTCGGGGCGCGGGAACTCGCGGACCACCTGCCGGGCGCGGTCGGTGACGTCCAGGGCGCGGTAGGCGTCCATCGCGATCACCAGGTCCGCGACGTCCAGGAACGCCCCGGAGCCGCCCGTGACCAGGATCGAGGACACCCCGCGCTCGGCGTAGAGGGCGCCCACCCGGTCCACGAACGGCGTGATGGGCTCGCGCTCGCCCGGAACCATGGCGCGCATGCGCTCGTCCCGGACCATGAGGTTGGTGGCGCACGTGTCCTCGTCGAGCAGCAGCACTCCGGCCTCCGCCTCGACCGCCTCGACCGTGGCGGCCGCCTGGGACGTGGAGCCGGACGCGTTGGACGTGCTGAAGTCGCGGGTGTCCGCGCCGGTGGGCAGGTTGGTGATGAACGGGGAGACGTCCGTGTGGGACACCGCCCGACCGTCCTCCGCGCGCACGGACACGGCACTCGGCAGGGTGACCACGCGCTCGCGGCCGTCCCCGGGCACGTGGCTGTAGACCCCGCGCTCCAGGGCCTGCAGCAGCGTGGACTTGCCGTGGTAGCCGCCGCCCACGACCACCGTGACGCCCTCCGGCACGCCCATGCCGCTCACGGTGGAGCCGTCCTCGAGCTCCAGCTCCACCCGCAGCCGCGGCGGGGTCTCGAACGGCACCGCCCCGCGGGCGAGCGGCTCGTCCCGGTGACCGGAGGCGCGGGGCAGCACGGCGCCGTCGGCCACGAACGCCACGAGGCCGCGCTGGGGCAGCTGCGCGCGCAGGTGCTGGGCGTCCAGGTGGGAGGTCACGTGCGCCTCGAACGCGGCGGGGTCCAGGTTCTCCCAGCGCAGCGAGCGCTCGACGACGCCCGGCAGCACCTCCGTGAGCAGCCGGTGCGCGGCGTGGCCCTTGATGCGCCGCCCTGCGGCGGGCAGGGCGATCTCGCAGCGCACCTCGACGGCCCCCGCCTCAGCGGTCGACGACGCCGGACGGCCGGCTCCGCGCCCCCGGTCCACCGCCCCGGCGTCCCCCGCCCGGTGCATCCCGGACTCGCGTGCCGGGGCGGGATCCACCGCGCTCCCTGGATCCGGCACGATCACGGAGGAGCGCTCGAGGATCTCCTGGCCCGTGCGCTGGATCGAGATGCCACCGGAGTCCTTGCCGCCGCGCGGGCCCAGGTCCCGGGCGGCCCGGGCGAACTCACGGGTGAGGAAGTCCCCGGCGGCCACGCGGGCGTCCCGGGTGGCGATCAGCTCGCGGGGGATCCCGGTGTCGGACAGGGAGAGCCGGATCCGGGCCAGGGACGGCGGGGCGTACGGGTCCGACTGCACCCGGTCCACGATCAGCTCCGCATCACCCAGCCGCCACGAGCCCTTGAGCTGCTTGTAGGCGCCGTAGCTGCCGCCGTCCAGGCGGCGGAGGGTCTGGGCGAGGTCCGTGCGCGGTGAGCTCATGGGTCCATGGCACCACATGTGCGCTGGCCGGGGCACGCGGCAGGGCCGTCTTCCCGTGCGGTTCCCCACAGGCAACGGGCCGGGGACCAGGCCCAAGCGAGCGCTGCGCGCCCCGGGCCCCGTTCACATCTCAGGCTCTGCGTGCCTGCACCCGCCCCAGCACCAGCGCTGCCACGAAGCACAGCACGTACGCCCCGGCGACGGCGGCCCAGCCGGCGGTGAACGCTCCCGTGAGGTCCACGAGCTGGCCCACCACCACGGGCCCGAGCGCGAAACCCAGGTACATCCCGGTGGCCACCAGCCCGGACGCCACACCGATCCGTTCCTTGGGCACGGCGGCCACGATGCCCGAGTTGATCACCACGTTCGCAGCCAGAGGCAGTGCTGCGTGGAAGGCGACGCCCAGCCACATGAGCCAGTGCTGCTGCGTGGTCTCCGCGAGCACGAGCAGCCCGAGCCCCACAATCCCGCCCACGCTCATGACCTGGATCAGCGGCGCGGGCCTGCCCAGTCTGCCGGTCACCCGACCCCACCCGATCCGGCTTCCGATCCCGATCACACCCATCACGCCCAGCAGCAGCCCGGCCACCGTGACGGTGTACCCCATGGCCCGCACCGCGAACAGGGACGCGTACACGTTCACGCCCTGCGTACCCACCGCGTTGAGGAAGGACGTCAGCGTCAGCAGCCACACCGCAGGCGGCAGCGCGCCCGACGACGCCGCGGCACCCCTTCCCGGGGCTCCCGCACCCGCCGCGCGCAGCCCGGACCTTTCCCCCGTTCGTTCCTGAGAGACCTGGCCGGGGCCCGGGTTCACGCCGTCGGCCGCGGCGTCGGACAGTTCCACGTGGGCGGACTCGAACGGTCCCCCATGGGTCGGCCTGCGCAGACCGGCGGAGGGGCGGTCGCGCGGTGGTGCGGGAGCGCGCCCCGCGGCGGAGGGGGCCGCGGGAGAGGGAGCGGGCGGCGTCGTCGTCGGGGTGCTCTCGCGGGCGCGGCGCCGCAGCCGGGTGACCACGGTCCACCCCGTGACGAGCAGGGGAACGCACAGCAGCGCGCCGAACAGCGCGGCACCCCGCCAGCCGAACGCCGCGCCCACCACGGGGAACGTGAGGCCCGCGACCAGCAGACCCACCTGCACCCCGGACTGCTTCCACCCCATCCACGCGGAGCGCTGGGTCAGCGGGACACGCTGCGCGACGATCCGGTTGGTCACCGGGTTGGAGAAGGACTGCGCGAGCCCCGCGACCAGGGCCGCGACCAGCAGCATGGCGTAGGACTGCCACGTGGCGCTGAGCAGGAACGCCACCAGCACACCCCCGAAGATCAGGGTGAGCTGCACGCGGGTGTCGATGCGGTCCGCGAGCACCCCCAGCAGCGGCGCCGCGAGACCCGCCATCACGAACACCGCGGTGATGATGAACCCGTACTGCCCCTCGGTGATCCCGTAGCTCTCCACGATGGTGGCGCTCAGTGCACCCACCCCGTAGTTGAACACCGGCCCGGCGGCCATCGCGGCCATGAGCACCGCCAGCAGGATGCCGGGGGCCTTGCGCGTCGGCGCGGATGGGGTGCGGGTCACAGTCGCTCACCCTAGCCCCGCACTGCCCCCTCGGCCTCCCGTAGGCTTTCCCCACGACTGAGAAAGGCGGACGTCATGAGTGACTCACTGGATCCGGACCTCGCCCGGGCCCTGCAGGAACCGGCGCGGCTGGTGCGTGCGGACCCCGCACTGCTGGAGACGGTCCGTCAGGCGGGCTCCCCTGCCCAGGCGGAACTGATGCGCCGCACCTCGGACGCGGGCACCGTGGAGGACCGGTACGCTGCGGCCGCCATGCTCGCCGCTCTCTTCGGCCACCGCGGCCCACTGGACCAGGCCGCCCACGGCTACGGCCGCACCCCTCCGTCCGAGCTGCTGGACCTCGCCGAGGTCCCGGCGTTGCGGCCCGCCCTGCGGGAATCCCTGTCCTCCCCCGTTCGCACCGGCCTGCTGGAGTGGGCCACCACCGCGGACCCCTCGCGCCCGCCCCTCGAACTCGCCATGGCGGCGCGGGACCTCGGGCTGTCCGACGCCGCGGTGCTGCGCTCCGTCGCGGACCGTGCGGACCAGGTCGCCCAGGGTGCGGCCCCCGCGCAGCGCGAGCCGCTGGCCCGTTTCTCGGAGGTGCTGCGCGCGGCGGCGGACAGCCCCCGGGACGGTGGGGCGGCGGCGTCGTCCGCGCCCGGTTCGATGCCGACGCCGCAGGGTCCCGTCGGCTCGCAGGGCCCCGCGGTCACGACCACCGGCATCCCGGCCTCCGAGATGCTCGGCGAGGACGAGCTGGACGAGCCCGCCCGGCCCGGGAACCGCTACCCCGGCGAGGGCGTGCCTGTGCGCGACTCGATCGCGGGCCCCGGCGCCGGCGCGCCGCGGCAGACCTGGGAGCCGGGCAGCCTCTCGGGACGTCCCGCGGCCGGCGAGTCCCGGGACGGGGACGGCGCCGCCCGCCCGGCCGGTCCCGCGGGTTCGGCCGACCGCCACGGACCGCCGGTGCCCCCGCGCGAACCATCCACCAACGAGCTGTACTACGGGGTGGGCAGCGACCGGTACGCGGACCGGGACCCGGACAGCGAGCAGACCCGGGCCGAGGACCGCCACGCGGCCCGCAACTGGGCCATCGTGTTCGCGGTGATCGTGGCGGTCATCGTGGTGCTGGTGCTCCTGTTCTGACCGCGGCAGGGCCGCCGACCCCCGCCGCGCTCAGGAGTCGAAGCCGAGGCCCATGGCATCCAGGGTCCTGAGCAGTGGGTGCCGCCTGCCCTCACGGTGGTCCGCACGGTCCATGGCCCAACGGGTGAAGTTGATCCCCGCGCTGGCCACGGGCTCCGGGGGGAACGGCACGGGCTGCTTGCGGACCATCTCCAGGGCGGTGCGCTCGGTGTGACGGCCCTCCAGGAGGTCCAGCATGACGTCCGCCGCGAAGGCGGTGGCGCCCACGCCCAGCCCCGTGAACCCGGCGGCGTAGGCCACCCTGCCACCGCGGGCCAGGCCGTGGAACGCGCAGAACCGGGTGGAGGAGTCCACCGCACCGGACCAGCGGTGCGTGAACCGGATGCCCTCGAGCTGCGGGAACGTGGTCAGGAAGTGGGAGGCGAGCCGCCGGTAGCTGCCGTCGCGCTCCTCGTAGCGGTGCCGGACCTTGCCGCCGTAGTGGTAGATGGCGTCGTAGCCGCCGAAGAGGATCCGGTTGTCCCTGCTGAGTCGGTAGTAGTGGAACTGGTTGGCCAGATCCGCCAGGCCCTGCCGGTTGCGCCACCCGATCGAGTCGAGCTGCTCGTCGGTGAGCGGCTCGGTCATGAGTGCGTAGTCGTAGACCGGGACGGTCTTGAGCCTGTTGCGCTTGAGCAGCGAGGGAAACACGTTGGTGGCCAGCACGGCCCGGGGCGCCCGCACGAGCCCGGCCTCGGTGTGGGCCACCACGCCGTCACCGGAGGTGTCCAGCTCGGTCACGCGGCTGTGCTCGTGGATCTCACCACCCAGTTCCGTGACCACCCGGGCCAGTTCGAGGGCCAGTTTCGCGGGGTGCACCAGGGCACACGACCGCTTGCTCCACCGCCCGGCGAGGTACGTGGGCGAGTTGACCTGTTCGCGCACCGCCCGGGCGTCCAGGAAGATGCTGGAACCGTCCTCGGCATCGGGCTCGTTCAGCCACTGCACCTGGTGCGGCTCCACGGCCAGGTCCAGGCTGCCCGTGCGCTCGAAGTCCACGTCCATCCCGTAGCGCTCGACCGTCTCCTGGATCGCGTCCAGGTTCTCGAGGCCCAGGCGCTCCAGCGTGTCGAACTCCTTCGGCCAGCGGCTGCGCCCGTTCTCCTCCCCGTGGGTCAGGCTCGACTCGCAGAAGCCGCCGTTGCGCCCGGACGCGGCCCAGCCGACCCGCTGGCCCTCCAGCACCACCACGCGGGAGCCGGGATGGCGTTCGAGGGCGCGCAACGCGGTCCACAGCCCCGCGTAGCCGGCGCCGACGACCACCAGGTCCGCGGTGTCCCTGCCCTGCAGGGGAGGGTGCTGGACCTGCTGGTCCCGCACGTCGTCCAGCCAGAACGTGGACTGGACGCTCTGACTCAGCGCTTCGGTGACCGCCTGCTCGGACGGGGCCTGACGTTCGAAGACGGTGGGACGGGACTGCATGGTTCCTCCAGCGGTTGACGGGTGCCGCGCTGATCGTGGTCGGGTCGAGCGCCGTCCCTGGTCGGTCCGGGCTGCTCGGCGGGGGGTTCGAGCAGCACTCGACCTCACCCCGTGGTGCTCGACGGTAGTGCGGCCCCCGCGCAGATGTCAACGGTGTTGACAACACTGTGCAGCAGGCCGTTCCGCGGCACCGGAGACCGCAGACCACGTGGCACCATGGGGTGGATGCAGAGAGGAACCGCCGTGCGCGCCGAGCAGGACACCCCCCGACGCCCCCGCCCCCGGCTGGAGCGGGAGTCCATCATCGAGGCGGGCCTGGAGATCACGGCGCGGCCCGGCACGCGCACCCTGTCCGTGCGGGACCTGGGGCAGCGCCTGGGCTCCGACCCCACGGCCATCTACCGGCACTTCCGCAACAAGGAGGACCTCGTCCTCCACCTCCTGGACACGCTCACCGCCCGCGCCGTGGCCGCGGTCGACGCCCCCGCGGCGAACTGGCGGGAGCGCCTGACGCAGCTCTCCGAGGCCTCACTGGCCCAGTACACCGCCCACCCCGCTGTGGGCGTGGAGGCCATCACCGCCACCACGCACGGACCGGGCGAGAAGGCCTCCGTGGAGCTCATCCTCGACGCCTTCACCACCGCCGGTCTCGACGAGCGCGCAGCCGTCGCCCACTACGCCCTGTTCGCGCAGTACATGATGGCCTCCGCCTCCGGCCTCGCCCGAGCCGTGATGGAGACGGGCGCCACCGACCCCTCCGTCCCGTGGTTCGACGCCGTTCCCACGGCCGATCCCACGGCCCACCCCCTGCTCATGCGCCTGGGCGGCCAGCTCGGGGAGCTGCAGGACAGGGAGGTCTTCCGCTTCGGGATCGGCGTGATCCTGGACGCCGCCGAACGCCAGGCCCGCGGCACCTGACCGGACGGTGCGTCGTCGGCCTCGGGTATCGTCGCCGGGGTGACTATCGAGCAGAACGGCACCGCATCCTGGCAGCACGGCGTAGTGGTGCGCGGCGCGCGCCAGAACAACCTCCGGGACGTCTCCCTGGACCTGCCCCGGGACGCCATCGTGGTGTTCACGGGGGTGTCCGGCTCGGGGAAGTCCTCCCTCGCGTTCGGCACGCTGTTCGCGGAGTCGCAGCGGCGCTACCTGGAGTCCGTGGCGCCGTACGCGCGGCGGCTCATCGACCAGGCGGGCATCCCGGATGTGGACGTGATCGAGGGGCTGCCGCCTGCCGTCGCCCTCCAGCAGCAGCGCGGCGGGGGCGGAGCGCGCTCGGACGTGGCCACCGTGACCACGCTGTCCAGCCTGGTCCGGATGCTGTACTCGCGCGCCGGGTGGTACCCCCCGGGGCAGGGGATGCTCTACGCGGAGGACTTCTCCGCGAACACCGTGCAGGGCGCCTGCCCCACCTGCCACGGCATCGGGCGAGTGTACGAGGTCACCGAGGACTCCATGGTCCCGGACCCGTCCCTGACCATCCGCGAGCGCGCCGTCGCCTCCTGGCCCGTGGCGTGGGCGGGACAGAACCAGCGGGACATCCTCGTGTCCCTGGGCTACGACGTGGACACCCCCTGGAAGGACCTCCCGCAGAAGGACCGCGACTGGATCCTCTACACCGAAGAGCGCCCCACGGTGGGCGTGTACCGCGGGCTCAGCCCCAACCAGACGCGCAAGGCCCAGCAAGAGGGTGTGGAGCCCACCTACCAGGGCACTTTCATCGGGGCGCGGCGCTACGTGCTGGACACCTTCGCGAACGCCAAGAGCCCCAGCACCAAGAAGCGCGCGGCCCAGTACCTCACCAGCGAGCTGTGCCCGGAGTGCCACGGCAAGAAGATCAAGAAGGAGGCCCTGTCGGTCACGTTCGAGGGCCTGGACATCGCCGCGTTCTCGCACCTCCCACTCGCGCGCCTCGCGGAGATTGCACGCGCCGTGGCCGCGGACGGCTGGACCCCGAGCGAGGCCGGTCACCTGCCGGACCACGTGCTGGACGCCGAGTCCCGCGCGGCCTCCACCGCCTCGCGGGTGGCGCAGGGAGGGGCCTCGCACGACGCCGCCCCGGACGTCCGGCGCACCCCGAACCTCTCGGTGGAGAAGCGTGCCGCCGCCCAGCGCCTGGCCGCAGACCTCGTGGCGCGGCTGCAGCCCATGATCGACCTGGGCCTGGGCTACCTCTCCCTGGACCGCACCACGCCCACGCTCTCCGGGGGTGAGCGGCAGCGGCTGCGCCTGGCCACACAGCTCTCCTCCAAGCTCTTCGGGGTGGCGTACGTCCTGGACGAGCCCTCCGCGGGTCTGCACCCCCGTGACCTGGACGCGCTGATCGGGATCCTGCACGGGCTCAAGGACCGCGGCAACAGCCTGTTCATCGTGGAGCACTCGCTCACGGTGATCCACGAGGCGGACTGGCTCGTGGACATCGGCCCCGACGCCGGCGAGCGCGGCGGGCGCGTGCTCTACAGCGGGGATCCCCGGGGCCTCGCGGACGTTCCCGAGTCCGCGACGCGCCGCTACCTCTTCCCGGAGCAGGCCACCGCTCCCGCAGCCCGCGCACCGCGCACGCCGCGCGGATGGCTCGCCCTCGAAGAGGTCACCCGCAACAACCTGCGCTGCCTGGACGTGAGCTTCCCCGCCGGGTGCCTCACCGCCGTCACGGGCATCTCCGGCTCCGGCAAGTCCAGCCTGGTCAGCCAGGCCCTGCCGGTCCTCGTGCGCGAGCGCCTGGGCCAGCGCACGGGCGAGCCCCAGGAGATCACGGGCGATCCGGAGTCGGACCTGCTGACGGCCGACGACGCCGCCGAGGACGTCCGCGGGAAGGTCACCTCGGTGCCGCGAGGCGTGCGGCGCGTCGTCGTGATCGACCAGAAGCCGATCGGCCGCACGCCGCGCTCCAACGTGGCCACCTACACGGGGCTGTTCGACGACGTCCGCAAGCTCTACGCCGCCACGGACGAGGCCAAGGAGCGCGGGTACAAGGCCGGGCGGTTCTCGTTCAACGTGGTGGGCGGGCGCTGCCCCACGTGCGAGGGCGAGGGCAGCGTGATGGTGGAGCTGCTGTTCCTGCCCAGCGTGTACGCCCCGTGCCCGGACTGCCACGGCACCCGGTACAAGGCGAGCACCCTGGAGGTGCTGTGGCGGGAGCGCTCCGTGGCGGACGTGCTGGGCATGAGCGTGGACGAGGCGCACGCGTTCTTCGAGGGTGAGGACTCCATCCACCACAGCCTGGGCGTGCTGCGGGACGTGGGGCTCGGCTACCTGCGGCTGGGCCAGCCGGCCACGGAGCTCTCGGGCGGTGAGGCCCAGCGGGTCAAGCTCGCGTCCGAGCTGCAGCGGGCCTCCCGCGGGGACACCCTCTACGTGCTGGACGAGCCCACCGCGGGGCTGCACCCGGCGGACAGCGACCGGCTCATGAACCACCTGCAGGGGCTCGCGGACGCGGGCAACACGGTGGTCATGGCCGAGCTGGACATGCGCATGGTCGCCCAGGCGGACCACGTGGTGGACATGGGCCCCGGCGCGGGAGCCGACGGCGGCCGGGTGGTCGCGGCGGGCACCCCGCACGACGTCGCCGCGCACGCGGACAGCGCCACAGCACCGTACCTGAAGGCCGTCATGGCCTGACGGAGACCTTCTCAAGCAGCGACGAGCCCCACCGTGAGTGCCGTACGGTGGGGCTCGTCGTCGTCCGCGGTTCCTCCGTCTGTCCGGACTCGGTCCGGTCAGACGGCGGCTGCTCAGGCCTTGATCATGCCGTGCGGGTCGATGATGAACTTGTCATCCGAGCCGGCATCGAAGGCCGCGTAGGCCTCAGGCACCTCGTCGAGGCTGATGACCTTGGTGTTGAGCATCTTGCTCAGGTACGGCATGCGGTCCCAGAGGATCGACATCATGAGCTGACGATTGTAGTGCATGATGGGCGCCTGGCCAGCAGAGATGCGCGGGGACTTGATCCATGCCTTGCCGAAGTCGATGGGGTACGTACCCTCCTGCTCCGCCTTCGAGGATGCCAGCGGATCCGGGCCGTAGACGCCGATGATACCCGTGGCACCGCCCGCGCGGGTGGCGTCCAGGACCTGGTTCACGGCGTACGCGGGATCCATGTTCTCCGCCTCGGAGCCGATGCCGTGGGCCTCGGTGCCCACGTAGTCCACCGCGCAGTCGACCATGGGCTCGCCCAGGATCGCCTCGATCTGCTCGGTCAGCGGGACGTCTTCGGAGAGGTCGATGGTCTCGCAGCCGTTCTGCCGCACGAGATCCAGCCGCTCCTTGCTGTAGTCGCCCACAATGATGCAGGACGCCCCGAGCAGCCGTGCCGCGGCGGCCCCGCAACGGCCCACGGGCCCGGCGCCCGCGATGTAGACCGTAGAACCGGGCTTGGCGCCCGCCTCCATGAGGCCGTGGAATGCGGTGGGCAGGATGTCGGAGAGCAGAGCGAGGTCCCGGATCTTCTCCATGGCCTGGTCCCGGTCCGGGAAGCGCAGCAGCTGAAAGTCCGCGTACGGCACGAACATGTACTCAGACTGTCCGCCGTCCCAGTTGCCCAGGTTGAACCCGTACGCGGCGCACGCGGTGTCCGGGTTGGTGGTCTCGCACACTTCGGTGCGTCCGGCACGACAGTTACGGCAACGGCCGCACGCCACGTTGAACGGCACGGAGACGAGGTCTCCCTCGCTCAAGAACTCGACGTCCGAGCCTACTTCCACGACCTCCCCGGTCATCTCGTGGCCCATGCGCATGCCCTCAGGCACGGGGAACGAGCCGCGGTAGATGTGCAGGTCGCTACCGCAAATGTTCGTGGCCACGATCCTGAGGATGACGCCGTGCGGGGCCTTCTTCCCGTTCGGCATGACGAGCTTTGGGTACTCCACCGTGTCCACCTGCATGTTGCCGGTGCCGTGGAACACTACTGCGCGATTGCCGTCTGCCATCTTCACCACTCCTTCGGACCCGTCGCACGCGAGGCGCGGGGCCACAGGGACGGTGCCGTCGGTTGGCGGCACCGTGGCCCATCCTTGCCGATGCCCTGGGGAAATGCCAGAAATTTCCCTGAACTGGGCCTTGCTGAAAAGCGTTCTCCGTTGCGCTGTGAACCGTTCTCATCCCCTCCGGCGGCTCTCGCGACGGGCCCGGTTACCGCTGCGGGCGCAATGACCGCATGAGCCGCCAGCTGCGCCCCGAGCACTCCAACGACGCCGCGGCCGTCCACGCGCTAGCCGCCCTCGCCTTCGAGTCCGCCCCGTGGCCGTGGACCCGGCCCGGCAGGGCGAGGGCATCGGCTCACGGCTCATGACCGCCCTGGTCCAGCGCGCCGCCGAGGCCGGGCAGGCGGTCCTGGTGCTGCTGGGCGACCCGGAATTCTACTCACGCTTCGGGTTCGTCCCGGCCTCCCGGATCGGCATCACCGGGGAGCCCGAGTGGGGCGAGTTCTTCCAGGCCGCGCCGCTGGGGCACGGCGGCGGCGTCGACCCGGGCGAGTACCGCGGCCCGCACGGATGCTACGAGTACGCCGAACCGTTCGCACGCCTCGGCTGAGCCGGGCTCCGCCCGGTGTGACCTGCGACACCGTAGGGTGGATCCCGGAAGGGACGTCGGGGCGTGGCAGCACCCCGGCACGGGGGTCCTGCCACGGCTGCCGCGTGCGGGGGCGCGCCGGGGGTGACCGTTCGACGTCGTCCACCGGGGTCCCACGCCGGACGGGGGAACACCGAGATGACCGAGCCCGAGAAGCAGCGCGGCCACGCCGCCCACCGAGCCGAGCGCCGAGGCCCGAGCAGGGCCCTGCTGTGGATCACCCTCGCCGTGCTGGCGATCATCGCCTCCACCGTGTTCGCGCTCTCCCGCCTGGCCCCGGACGACGCCGCCGCCCCCGGCGGTTCCGACGCGAACGGCCCCTCCAGTGCCGCGAGCGCGGCAGGCGAGGAGCCCGTCGTCGTGGGCCCGTCGAAGACCACAGCGGGAACGTGGGCCGCAGTGCTGCAGGACCCCGCCGTGGAGCTGGGCGCCCCGGGCGAGGACACCGGGACCCGCGAGCTGATCTCCCGTGCGCTGGGCGAGGCGCGGGACGGTCAGGCGGAGCGCGCGGCCACCGAGCAAGCCATGAAGCGGCGCGCCCGCACGGAGGGGGACGCCGCCCCCGTGCAGGACGCGGCGCGACGCCTGCAGCAGGTCGCCGAGGACCCCGCACCAAGCACTGCGCCCGCGGCGGACCCGAGCGCCCCCGCGTATGCCGCGGGCGCGCAGCACCCCGCAGCCACCGTGGTCACGCGCGGCGAATGGGAGGACTACCGCTCCCGGCACGCGGACACGACGCTCGTGGCCAGCACCCCGGGCGACCGCCCCGCCTCCGAGGCACCCACCGCGGACGACGCCGCCCTGACGCAGGCCCTCGGGCAGTGGCAGCACCTCGCGGAGCCGTTCCACGCCCTCGTGGCCATCGACGTCTCCGGGTCCATGGGCACGAAGGCCCTGCCGGACGGCTCCACGCGCATGGACCTCACCAAGGCGGCGGCCACCACTGCCGTGGGGCTGTTCCCCGAGCACGACGCCCTCGGGCTGTGGACGTTCGAGCGGCACCTGGACGGGGACAAGGACTACCGCAGCGTGACCCCGGTGCGCGAGCTCTCCGCTTCCGTGGACGGCGGCACCCAGCGGGACCAGCTCTCCCAGGACGTCCAGTCCCTGACGTTCTCCCCGGACGGCTACACAGGCCTGTACGACACCACCCTGGCCGCCTACCGCCAGGTGCTCCACGACGACGCCCCCGGTCACCTGCGCACGGTCATCGTGCTGTCCGACGGCATGAACCACGACCCCGACTCGATTGCGCTGGACGAGCTGCTCTCCACGCTGAAGGCCGAGCAGGACGCCGAGAACCCGGTGCGGATCATCACCGTGGGGGTCTCGAAAGACGCGGACGCCACGGTGCTGCGGCAGATCGCGGAGGCCACCGGCGGCTCGTCCCACGTGGCGCGCACGCCGCAGGACATCCAGAAGGTGTTCGTGGACGCGCTGACGGGGGCCTGAGGGGCGCCCGTCGCAGACGCGGGCGCGGTCTCGGGCGGCGACGCGTGAGGTGCGGTTCTGCCAAGGATTTTCGCGACTAGGCGGGCAGAAATGCACCTCATGCGCTTCGGGCGCTGAGAACACCTCGGATCTGGCGGTGGACCTCCCGACGGTGTCCGATCCTCCGCACCAGGATCACCAGCTCCCCATCGAGGATCTCGTAGATGACGCGATGGTCGCCCACCCAGATACGCATCTCCCCCGCGCCGCCCTTCAACTGGATGAAGCCCGGTGGGCGTGGGGCCCGGGCAAGTTTCCCGATTGCTTCCCGAAGACGCCGCGCAGTGCGCTGGCCCAGCTTGCGCAGCGTCGTCGACGCCGAGGCCGCATAGCTGATCGCGTAGGCCATGGCAGGGTCTCAGATGCCGAGTTCTCGCCGCAGGTCCTCGTGGGAGACCCGTGGCTCCTGCTCGGCGCGCGCTTCTGCCGCCGCCCGGGCATCGGCCACGTCCTTGAGGGCCGCCACCACACGGTCGTAGAACTCGGGCGAGACCACGACGGCGCGTCGTCCCGCGCCCCTCGAGGTGATCTCGACTGGCTCGCGCTGAGCTATTGCGATGTAGTCGCTCTGCTGGTTGCGGAACTGGGAAAGCGTCACGGAGACCATACCGAAAGCGTGCACCTTGTACGTTTGCACCGCTGCTGATGGGGGTAGTGATGTGCGAACAGATATTCAATTGGTGCTTTGGCTTTGTCCCCAGGACTAGTATTCGGACATGATTGAGACCAGTCGTCTCCTACTTCGCAGGCCCTGCCCCGCTGACATCGATGCCGTCTATGCCTACCGGTCCCGAGCAGATGTCGCCCGCTACTTGAGTGCAGGAACGTGGACCCGCCAGAAAACTGGCGAGGAAATCGATACCTATGCCGATGCACAGCTGAATGGACCCGGCGACGAATTGGTGCTCCTGGCCGAGCTCCGCGCCACCCGGGAAGTCGTGGGCGAGGTGGGGCTGACGTGGACCGACGCGGACAACGCCGCCGAAATCGGGTACGTGTTCAACCCTGCTTACATGGGGCTGGGCCTGGCCTCCGAAGCTGTCTCCGGTGTTCTCTCCGCAGCCCTCGGCGCATGGGGCTTCACCCGGGTCAGTGCGCGAACCGATGCTGACAACCGGGCCTCCCGCTTGCTGTGTGAGCGGGTGGGAATGACGCTCGCCTCCCGCTCTCTGAGCACAGATGGGCGCGACGTGGAAGAAGTAACCTACATCAAATCCCGCGCGCAGTGATCTCTGTACGGGATCAGGACACCATCAAGCCCCCGCAGCCACAAGTTCCGCTGTGAATCCTGCGGAATTCACCAGCCAGCCAGCATAGTGCTCAGGGCCACCGGCACGGGGATAGCGCTCCTGGTACAGCGGGCGCCAGCCATGCTCGGGGGCAGCTCGCATGATCTCATCCACACGTGCGGATCGGCCCGCGGTGAATGCGAGATGGTTCATCCCCGGGGCTCGACGGTCGTGGACAGCACCGGAAAGATTTGGCGACGTGGTCAGCGTGAGATAAGCGCCCCCTCCTGACCAGGACTCGCCCTCAACCCACTTACCCGACTGGCTGAACCCAAGTTCCTCGAGGAGCCAACCCCACTCGGACCGCGCCTGAGCCAGATCAGCCACCCACACTTCGACATGATGAAATCCCGTCATGGATCCCTGGTGCCACCCTCGAAAAGACTGGCCGTTCGACCATGGTGCCGCCTCCCCGGTCGCACCTACCGTGGTGGGATGGCTACCACCACTTCGTCCCGAGCCCCCTGGCTCGTCGTTCTCGGCGTCCTGCTGGCCGTCGCGGCCGCGGCGCTGATCACGTTCACCGACCTCGCCTGGCGCGGCCTCATCGGCTGGCCACTGCTGCTGGTGGCACTGCTCCTGGTGGTGACCGGCGGCATCCGTCGCGGTCAGCAGCGGAGGGACACCCACCGAGCCTGAGACCCTCGAAGCGGCCCGCGCTTCGCGGGGTCGCACCGCCCCACCGCACCCGGACATGACACGAGCCGCGCCCCCGGCCTCCCGGGAGCGCGGCTCGCGTTCGCTCCGATCCCAGACCTCGAATGTCCGGGGCCAGCAGCCGGTCGGCCTGCGAGCGCCCGGCCCCCGGGACCCGCAGGCCGCCGAGCGCCGGGCGTCAGGCACGACGCCGCCGGGTCAGCGCACCAGCTCGTCCACCACCCGCTGCATGGACTGGCTGTGGTTGCCGAAGCGGTGCATGGTGATGGACACGGCCTGCTCGGCCAGCATGTACATCATCTCCACGCGCCCGGTGCCCACCACGTCCTCCGTGATCAGGGCGATGTCCGGGTGCTCGGCGCGCACCGCGTAGAGGTCCTTGAGGTCCTCCTCGGAGCCGTCCCACGGGGAGATCACGCGGACGCGGGCGCCGTGGCGGACGTCGAGGGCGTCGTCGTCCAGGGCGCGCAGGTCCGAGAGCTGACCCAGCGGGCCCAGGGAGCCGGTGCCCAGGGCATGCGCGAACTCGGCGTCGGACGCCGGGTTCAGCACCGTGGCGAACAGCCCGTTCACGGCTGCGGGCAGCGAGTCCGCGGCGCTGAGGACCACCTGCGAACCCGAGCGCACGGCCGCGAGGCCCACGCGCAGGACGTCCGTGAGGGACGCACCCTCCTGGGCGCGCACCACCACGGTGCGGGGGCGGTAGCGGAACAGGTTGGCCTCGCTGCGCAGGGCGGTGGGGTCCTTGACCTGGCCGAACTCGCGCTGCCACTCGGACTGGTCCGACTGCGCGGCACGGCGCAGCCACACGAGGTCATCGGCCGAGATCAGCGGGGTCACGGCGTCCAGCGCGCGGTGCACGCGCGGATCGAGGACCCACGCACCGGCCGCACCCCGGTCCGTGCTGGAGTCCGAGAACCCGGCGCGCTTCCAGCGGCCCAGCGACGCCAGGTAGTTGGGGCCACCCGCCTTCGCGCCGAGACCCACGGAGGAGCGCTTCCAACCACCGAACGGCTGGCGCTGCACGATCGCACCGGTGATCCCGCGGTTCACGTAGAGGTTGCCGGCCTGCACGGAGTCGATCCAGCGCAGGATCTCGTCCGCGTCCAGGGAGTGGATGCCCGCCGTGAGCCCGTAGTCGGTGGCGTTCTGCAGCTCCACCGCCTCCTCGAGGCTGTCCGCGGACATGAGCCCCAGGACGGGGCCGAAGCACTCGGTGAGGTGGAAGAAGGATCCGGGCTTCACGCCCGTGCGGATCCCGGGACGCCACAGCCGACCGGAGTCGTCCAGCTGCTTCGGCTCGATGAGCCACTCCTCGCCCGGCTCCAGCTTGGTGAGCCCGCGCAGGAGCTTGTCCGAGGGCTGCTCCACGGTGGGGCCCACGGTGGCCTGCAGGTTCACGGGCCAGTCCACCACCATGGAGGAGGCTGCGTCCACGAGCTGGCGGCGGAACCGCTCGGACGTGGCCACGGAGCCCACCAGGATGCCGAGCGACGCCGCGGAGCACTTCTGCCCCGCGTGCCCGAAGGCGCTGGAGACGAGGTCCCACACCGCCTGGTCCCGGTCCGCGCTGGGGGTGATCACCAGGGCGTTCTTGCCGGAGGTCTCCGCGGTGAGCGGGCGCTGCGGATCCCACGAGGCGAACAGCTGCGCGGTCTCGTACGCGCCGGTGAGCACCACGCGCTCCACGTCCGGGTGGGAGATCAGCGTCTTGCCGGCCTCGCCCTCCACGGCGTCCACGAGCTGCAGCACGTCGCGCGGCACACCGGCCTCCCACAGCGCCTCGCACACCGCGGTGGAGCAGCGGCGGGACTCGGGGGACGGCTTGTGGATCACGGCCGAGCCGGTGGCCAGTGGCGCCACGGTGGTGCCCGTGGGGATGGCCAGCGGGAAGTTCCACGGCGGGGTCACCACGGTCACGGCGTGCGGCACGAAGTCGCCGCCGTCCACGAACTCCAGCTCCAGCGCGCGGCGGGCGTAGTAGCGGCAGAAGTCCACGGCCTCGGAGACCTCGGGGTCCGCCTGCTCCAGCACCTTGCCGGTCTCGGCACCCGCCACGGCCATGAGGTGGCCGCGGCGCGCGGCGAGGATGTCCGCGGCGCGGTTGAGGATCTCGGCGCGCTCACGGGCGGGGGTGTCCGCCCAGCGCGTGCCTGCGGCCTTGGCGGTGGCCACGACGTCGTTCACGGCCTGCACGGCCTCGTCCGAGTCCTGGTCCAAGTCCTTCAGCAGCTCGGGCACGGCCACGGAGGCGTACCACTCGCTGCTGCCGATCTTCTCGGCCAGGGTCTCGGCCCAGCGCTGGTTGGCGGGCACGGAGACGTCCGTGTCCGGCTCGTTGCGGAACGGCTCGTCCAGCGGGATGGTGGGGGTCTCCCCCACGGTCTCCGCGCTGCGGTCCTGCACGCGGCGCGGTGAGGGCACCTGCGGGTCCTGCTCGAGGTCCGCGAGGGCGGCGCGGAAGCGGCCCTCCTCGCGCTGGAACACCCAGTTGTCCGGACCCAGGTCGAAGATCCCGGACATGAAGTTCTCGCTCGCGGAGTTCTCCTCGAGCCGGCGCACCAGGTAGGACACGGCGACGTCGAACTCCGCGGGCTTCACGGCCGGAACGTAGAGCAGCAGCTGGCCCACGTCCGTGGCCACGGCCTCGCTCTGCGCGGTGGCCATGCCCTGCAGCATCTCGAACTCGATGCGCTCGGTCACGCCGCGCTGCTCCGCGAGCAGGTGCGCGAACGCGATGTCGAACAGGTTGTGCCCGGCCACGCCCAGGCGCATGCCCTTCATGCGCTCGGGGTGGAACAGCCAGGCCAGCACCCGCTTGTAGTTGGTGTCCGTGGCCTGCTTGGACTCCATGGTGGCCAGCGGCCAGCCGTGCATCTCGGCGTCCACGTTCTCCATGGCGAGGTTCGCGCCCTTGACCAGGCGAACCTTGATCTGGGCGCCTCCGTCCGCCACGCGCTGCGCGGACCACTCGGAGAGCCGCTCCACGGCGCTGAGCGCGTCCGGGAGGTAGGCCTGGACCACGATGCCGGCCTCGAGGTTCTTCAGCTGCGGCTTGTCGAGCAGCCGCTTGAACACCTCGATGGTCAGCTCCAGGTCCGAGTAGACCTCCATGTCCAGGTTGATGAACATCTTCCCGGTGCCCTTGGTGGCCGCGGTCTCGTACAGCGGCAGCAGCCGCTCCACCACGCGCTCGGCGGTGCGCTCGAAGCCCCAGTGGGACAGCTGCGGCACCACGGAGGAGACCTTCAGGGAGACGTAGTCCACGTCGTCGCGGCGCAGCAGGCCCTCGGCGTCCGCGAGGTGCTTCTTGGCCTCGTCCTCGCCCAGCACCTCCTCGCCCAGGAGGTTGATGTTGAGCCGGTGGCCCTGCTGCTTGATGTTCTTCACGGACTTGCCGAACGGCCCGGGGCGGGCGTCCACGACCATGTGGCCCACCATCTGGCGCAGCCGGGTGCGCGCGGCGGGGACCACCACGGAGGGCAGCGCTCCGGAGAGCACGGTGCCCGCCTGGATCTGCGCACGGTCCGCCACGGACATGGACTGCGGGGTCAGCTTGGTGATGTCCTGCAGCGCCTTTGCCGCAGCCTTCGTGTCCTCCGTGCGGATCACGCGGTCCACGAAGCCCACCGTGAACTCCAGCCCGTTCGGGTCCTGGAGCACGGCGGCCAGACGGTCCTCCGCAGGGTTCTTCTGCTTGTTCCTGCGCTGATTCTCCTGCGCCCGCTGCAGCCAGGTGCGCACGAGCTCCACGGCGGAGTCGGCGAGGGCGTGGGGATCAGTCACGGTATTGACGGTGCGTGCCATTGCAGCGCCTCCAAGGTCTCGGCCCGGCGACGGTGCCGAGGCACTCCCTCGGCCACCAGCCGAGTCACACCGGGCCCGGCGTAGCTGGTGCGCTCACGCTACCGTGCGCCTCTGGGTCGCCAGTAATCGGTTCCGCCCCGAACCCGGCACATGACGCCCCGCACCGTCGTCCGCCTCGCACGGGGGTCACGACGACGCCGCACGGCCGCCTCCCGCGCGCCCCGCACCCGGCTGCCGGCGGCCGTGCACGGCTCCCCGGGCGGCGTCGTGGCCCGTTGCGTCAGGAGGCGTCCGGGGCGGTCTCCGCCTGCAGGATGTCGAGCACGCGGATCAGGCGAAGGTGCGCCTCCACCTGGGGGAAGTTGCCCGTGGCGCGGTGCTGGGTGGGCGAGTACGTGGAGGGCAGCAGACCCAGCTCGTTGGCGGTGCCCAGGGCCACGTCCGTGAGGCGCACCGCGTCCTGCGTGTGCCCGCACAGCGCGAGCTGCTCGGCGAGCTGCAGCGTGGCGGAGACGGACGGCGCGGACTGGCCCGCGAAGCCGTCCTGGCCGATCGAGGACGCGAACGCCTCGACGTCGTCCAGGTCCGTGAGCTGCGGCAGGTTGCGGTAGCGGTGCAGCAGCCCGGAGCTGTCCGTGAGCTCGGTACGGATGCGCTGGACGGTGCCGAGCATGCGCTCGTCGTCGTAGGCCACGAAGCCCACCATGGGCAGGTGCAGCAGGGAGGCGTCCACGTCCGTGGAGCCGTAGTACTGCACGAACGATCCCACCTGGGGGTCGTAGCCGCTGGTCCAGATCTCGTGCGCGAGCTGGTCCCGGTGCTCCTCCCACGTCTCCACGTCACCGGGCAGGCCGTGGATGCGCACCGCGTCCACACCCGCCTGCATGGCGGCCCACATCATCACGCGCGAGTGCGTGTAGTACTGGGGCTCGCCGCGCATCTCCCAGATGCCCTGGTCCTTCTCCTCGTAGTTGGCCACCACGGCGCGCAGCAGCGCCTGCTGCAGCGGCCACGAGAGGTGGTCCTCCTGCACACCGCGCCGGCGCAGCATCTCGAACACGCGCAGCACGTGCCCGGCCACGTCCGACTGGTAGTGGCTGCCGGAGGAATTGCCGTCGCGCACGGGCCGCGAGCGCTCGTAACCCGGCAGGTCCACCAGCCGCTCGCGGATCTGGGGTGAGCCGTCCAGCGTGTAGATGTTCGAGGGGTTGTTGACGTCCCCGGCCACCGCGCGCAGCAGCCAGTTGCGCAGCTGGGCGGCCTCACGGTCGTGGCCGTGGTCCAGCATGACCTCCAGCGCGGACGCGGCATCCCGGGGCCACGAGAGCCGGTGGTCCCAGTTGCGCTCCGCGCCCACGACCTCCGGCAGGGACGTGGTGGGGGCACCGATCAGCCCGCCCGTGGCCTGGTGCATCAGTCCGCGCACCACCAACAGGCTGCGCCGGACGAGGTCCGCGGGCTCGTCGTCCGTGGCCGTGAGCGTGAACCCGCCCAGGGCGGCGCCCTCGTGGTGGGGGCGGTCCCCGTGACGACCCACGTCCCGTGCCGAGGGGCGCTCGGAGGTGTCGAGGTCCCCGGCGCCCGCACCGGAGGCGTGCAGCGCGGGCGGCTGCTCGTCCGGGTCCGTGTGGTTCATGGCCGCGGGATCCGTGAGGGGGTCGTAGGGCTCGTAGCGCTCTGTCCACTCCTGCCACAGGTTCACGGTGGCCGTCAGCGTCTCGTTCACGTCCACCGCCTCCGGGGGCACGCCGTGGGACGGGAACCACGTGAGCGTGAAGTCCCGGGTCTGACCGGCCGCCACCGTGAACGAGCCCGCGTGGCGGCGCTTGGTCTTGTCCGGATCCGCCTCCGGCAGCGGATCGCCGTGGAAGACCACGGAGTCCGGACCGGCCATGCCCACCAGCACGGACTCGGCCTCGGCGTCCTCCGACTCGTCCTCGAGCACGTCGAAGCGGCTCAGCCACGGCACGGACGAGCCGTAGTTGAAGCGCAGCCGGAGGTCCTGGAACATCTCCACCTCACCCGTGAGGCCCTCCACCCGGCGGATCAGCTCGGTGCGGGCGTTGAGCGGCATGAAGTCCGTGACGCGCACCGTGCCGGTGTCCGTGGACCACACCGTGTGCAGCACGAACGTGTTCTCCGCGTAGAAGCGCTCCACCGCGATCACACCGGGCAGGGACATGTCCACCGCGGCGTCGTCGTCCACCGCGCAGTACGGCGCGAGCAGCCAGCGGCCGTGGTCCGGGGTGCCCAACAAAGCCGCGAACAGTGCCGGGGAGTCGAAGCGCGGCACGCACCACCAGTCCACCGACCCGTGCCGGGAGACCAGCGGCCCGCTGCGCATGTTGGACAGCAGGGCGTAGTCCTCGATCTTTGAAGCCATGCCCCCAGAATCTCACGAACGCGCGGGCGGCTCACCTCGCACGGGACACTGGCCGTGCGGCCGATGTGGGCTGAATGAATCCTCGGTACGGTGGATGGCTCACTGGTTTCCGGCCGAGCGGTTCCAGGGCCCTCTGCGGCCCTCGAACCGCATGGACGGGGCCGCAACCAATGCAGGAGGACAGCACCCATGACCATGCCGTACCAGCCCGCGGCCCGGGGCACCCAGCCCGGCGAGCCGGTGGGTCCGATCAAGGCGATCGGCAACTACTTCCGCAAGGGGTTCCAGTTCTCCGGCAGAGCCTCCCGCTCCGAGTACTGGTGGATCGCGCTGTACTCGTTCCTGTTCGCAGGCGCCCTGGAGTTCGCCCAAGCCCAAAACGAGAACTGGTTGGAGAACACCGGTGTCTTCGGCAGCGCCCTGGGGATCGTCGTGGCCTTGATAATTCTTGTTGTGGGCCTTCTTCTGACCATTTTCACCATCGCCCTGAACGTCCGCAGGCTGCACGACTGCAACCTGTCCGGCTGGTTGTACCTGCTGATCCTCGTGCCGTTCCTGGGCAGCATCGCCCTGCTGATCATGGCCGCCCTGCCCCCGGACCCGCGGGGTGTGCGCTTCGACGCCCAGCCCGCCCCCGGGACCGTCATGCCCGCCGGGAGGTAGGACTGCGTCGCTCCTTGCCCGGGCCACCTCCCCGGTCTAAAGTTCGGTACACCGAACTTTAGGATCCACGGGAGCGAGGAATTGGGATGGGACGTCGTCCGGGATGGGCAGTGGCGGCTACCGCAGCCGCGGGTGTGCTGGTGCTGAGCGGCTGCGCGGGGGCCGAGCCCGGCGGCGGCAGCTCCGAGAAGCCCACCGTGCTGACTACGTTCACCGTGCTGCAGGACATGACCGCCGCGGTGGCCGGTGACCACGTGAGCGTGGAGTCCATCACCAAGCCGGGCGCGGAGATCCACGACTACGAACCCACCCCGCAGGACGTCACCAAGGCCTCCCGCGCGGACCTGGTGCTGGACAACGGCCTGCACCTGGAGCAGTGGCTCGAGCAGTTCACCTCCTCAGCCAACGTGGCCCACAGGGTGGTCTCCGAGGGCGTGGAACCCCTGGACATCGCCGACACCCCCGGAACCCCCAACCCCCACGCGTGGATGAGCCCGCGCAACGGCGAGCGCTACGTGGACAACATCGTCACCGCACTCAGCGAGCTGGACGGAGAGCACGCCCAGCAGTTCCGGGACAACGGGGAGAAGTACAAGGAGCAGATCCGCGCGATCGGCACGGACCTGACCCGGAAGCTGGAGGCCCTGCCCCGCAACGAGCGCGCGCTGGTCACGTGCGAGGGCGCGTTCTCCTACCTGGCGCGGGACACCGGGCTCACTGAGAAGTACATCTGGCCCGTCAACGCGGAGCAGGAGGCCACCCCGCAGCAGGTCAGCTCCGCCATCGAGTTCGTGGACCGGCACAGGGTGCCCGCGGTGTTCTGCGAGTCCACCGTCTCGGACAAGCCCATGCAGCAGGTCGCGGAGGCCACCGGCGCCCGCTACGGCGGCACCCTCTACGTGGACTCCCTCTCGGAGCAGGACGGCCCGGTGCCCACCTACCTGGACCTGTTGCGCCACGACGCGGACACCATTGCCAACGGCCTGTCCGGGAGGGCGCGGTGACGCCCGCGATCCGGGCGAGCGGCGTCGTCGTGGACTACGGCCGCGTGCGCGCCCTGGACGGCGTGGACCTGGAGATCGCCCACGGGCAGGTCACCGGGCTGGTGGGCATGAACGGCTCCGGGAAATCCACGCTGTTCAAGGCGCTCATGGGCACCGTGCGGCTCGAGGCCGGCGAGGTGCGGCTGGACGGGCTGGACCCCCGCACCGCGCGGAAGCAGGGCGTGGTGGGGTACGTGCCGCAGAGCGAGGACGTGGACTGGACGTTCCCCCTGTCCGTGCGGGACGTGGTCATGACCGGGCGCTACGGGCACATGGGCCCCACCCGGCGGGCGCGTCCCGCGGACCGGACCGCCGTGGCGGACGCGCTGGAACGGGTGGAGCTCACGGAGCTGGCCGGGCGGCAGATCGGGCGGCTGTCCGGCGGGCAGCGCAAGCGCGTGTTCGTGGCCCGGGCGATCGCCCAGGGCGCGCGGACCCTACTCCTGGACGAACCGTTCGCGGGCGTGGACAAGCGCAGCGAGGCGACCATCGTGAGGCTGCTGCACGAGCTCGCCGCACAGGGCTGCGCGGTGGTGGTGGCCACCCACGACCTGCACGCACTGCCGCAGCTCGCCGAGAGCGTGGTCCTGCTGCGCCGCCACGTGCTCTTCCACGGGCCGGTCGCGGAGGGGCTCGCACCCGAGCACCTCGTGCGCGCGTTCGGCCTGGACGTGCTCTCCGACCCGTCCTCCACGCGGTCCCCGGGGGACGACGACGCCGCTCCCGCGGACCGCACGCCGCTCACCGCGGGCGCGGCCCACGAGGGTCCGCCACCGGGCCCTGCCGCGGGGGACACCCCGGCGCCGGGCACCGTCACGACCCCGGGCGGCGTCGTGCCCCCGCGCAACGGATCCGCCGCCGCGACGAAACCCGGCGCACCCACCACGCACCGAGGAGGCCGCGCATGAGCGCCCTGGAGCTGTTCACCCAGCCGCTGGAGTACGAGTTCATGCTGCGCGCGCTGGTCACCACCGTGGCCGCGGCATCCGTGTGCGCGGTGCTCTCGTGCTGGCTGGTGCTCGTGGGGTGGTCGCTCATGGGCGACGCCGTGTCCCACGCGGTGCTGCCCGGCGTGGTGCTCGCCTACATCCTGGGCATCCCGTTCACCGTGGGGGCACTGGTCGCGGGCGTGCTGGCCGTGGTGCTGATCGGCGGGCTGCGGGGGACCAGCAGGGTCAAGGAGGACGCGTCCATCGGGATCGTGTTCACGTCCCTGTTCGCGCTGGGCCTGGTGCTCATCTCGGTCACCCCCAGCCAGACAAACCTGACCCACATCATCTTCGGCAACGTGCTGGGCATCTCCGCGGCGGAGCAGCTGCAGATCTGCGCGCTGGCCGTGGTGGCGCTGGCGGTGATGGTGCTCAAGCGGCGGGACCTCACCCTCTACGCGTTCGACCCCCAGCACGCCCACGCGATCGGGCTCTCCCCCCGGTTCCTGGGCGGGCTGCTGCTGGGGCTGCTCGCGGTCACCTCCGTGGCCGCCCTGCAGGTGGTGGGAGTGGTGCTCGTGGTGGCCATGCTCATCATCCCGGGCGCCACCGCGCACCTGCTCACCGACCGGTTCGGGGCCATGCTGGTGATCGCGCCGTGCGTCTCGGCCACGTCCGCGGTGCTGGGCATCTACCTCAGCTACTGGCTCAACGCCTCCCCCGGCGGGCTGGTGGTGCTCGTCCACGCCGCTGCCTTCGCGCTCGCGTACCTGCTCAGCCCCGCGCACGGGGTGCTGGGCAGCAGACTCGCGGCACAACGTCGCCGGCGGGCGGTGGCGGGGTAGGTCGCCTCCGCGCCCGGGCAGGGTCGGGGTGTCCCGTGCCCTTCCCCTGCGACACGAGACCTGCGTGTGCGCGTCGAGCAGGCGTCGTTCCCCGCCATGCCTCGCCGCCCGAGCGGCAGCGCTATGAGCTCCGGTCCCTGGCCCGGGCGGCACGCTTCCGTTCCTGCTGCCGCGCGTAGTAGGCACGGGAGCGGTTCCGGTCCCCGCAATCTCTCGTGACGCACCAGCGCCGGTTCCGCCGGGGGGACGTGTCGAGGTAGACCCATCCGCAGGTGGCGTCCTCGCACTGGTGGAGGCGGTCGAGGTCGTCCCGGTTCATGAGTTCCACCAGGCCGCGCGTGATGCGGTGGCGGACGGTCGCCAGCGTGAGCTCGTTGTCGGACCAGCACCAGCCCGCACCGCGCCGGGACAGGTGGGAGTGGCCCAGGGTGTCCCGGAAGGCAGTGGCAATGGTCTCTGCGGCGTGCTCGTCACCGTGGAACAGGGCCTCGTAGAGCCGCTCGCGCAGCGCAACAACCCGATCCAGTTCAGCGGCGGCGGTGCACGGATCCTCTCCGGCAAGAACCCGGAGCTGTTCCTGCTCCGTCGCATCGAGCAGCCCGGACTCCCGGCACCACGTGAGCACGCGGTCGTAGGAGGTCAGATCCTCCTCCCGCGCGGGGCCGCCGAGCCGCCACTCCACGGTGTTGACCAGGTCGAGCATCCGGTCGCCCGAAATGTGGCTGAACGCCGCCATGCACCCTCCTCACAGACAGGTCAAGTCTTGCATGTGAGGGGGATCCGGGTTTGACTCTCACAAGCAACAGCAATTTCACCCGTGAGAGCCACGCACCGGCCGGCCACTCGAGAAAAGAGACCCCTCATGTCGCTCCGCCTGTCGCACACCACCTGGGACGCCATCGACCCGCACGCCGTCGCCGAGTTCTGGCGCGAGCTCACGAACTGGGCGATCCACGAACCCGACTGCTACCACCCGGGCTCCGACGAGTGCTACCTGGTGACCCCCGACGGCTACATCGTGCTCTTCTTCCGGGTCCCGGACGCCAAGAAGGTGAAGAATCGGGCCCACATGGACCTCGTTCCCCAGGGAGCCTCCCAGGAGGAGGAGGTCGCGCGGGCACTTCGACTGGGGGCAGTCATGGTCGACGACCGCCGCCACGACCTGGGCTGGGCCGTCATGGCGGACCCCGAGGGCAACGAGTTCTGCATCCTCTGACCCGCGGCCTGGCACAGGGTGGCGCCCGAGGGCCACGGGACAGAAAGTCTCCGCCTTCGCACCCCTCTCTGTCGTTGGGCTTGCCGGGCTCGCCTCGACGGCCCCGGTCCTGTCAGGAACCGACCTCGCCCAGCGAGACCCAGACCGCGTCGGTGGCGGTCTGCCCGAGGGGGACGCTGCGAGCGCCGTCGTCCAGCACGGCCTGGACCGAGCCCGAGTAGGGGCCGCCGGAGCGGATGTCCAGGGGGACCCCCACGCCGATGCCCTGCTCGGCGAAGAAGCGCAGCAGTCCCGAGTCCCGGTCCGAGATCCGTTCCACGCGCACGCGGGAACCGTCCGGGACGGTGGTGAGGGAGACGGCGTCGGGAGAGGTGATGGTGCCGTCCTTGGCGGGGATCGGATCGCCGTGCGGGTCGCGCGAGGGGCGCCCCAGGAGGTCGTCCAGGCGGTCGATCATGAAGTCCGAGACGGCGTGCTCCAGGTGCTCCGCCTCGTCGTGGACCTGGTCCCAGCGGTAGCCGAGCATCTCCACCAGGAAGGTCTCGATCAGCCGGTGCCTGCGCACCATCTCCACCGCGAGCGCCCGGCCCTGCTCGGTGAGCTCGATGGCGCCGTACGGGCTGTGCGCCACGAGACCCTGCTCCGTGAGCTTCTTGAGCGCATCCGAGACGGTGGACAGTCGCAGACCGACCTTCGCGGCCACCGCGGAGGTGCTGACGGGCTCCGCAGACCACTCCCCCAGGTTCCAGATGGCCCTCAGGTAGTTCTGGTGGCTCACCGAGAGCTTCGCGACCGACATGATGGGGAGACTAGCAAAACGGGAGCCGGGAGCTCTGGCGGCGGCAGTCAGGTCCTGCTCCAGCGGTCCAAGCTGAATTGACGGTAGTGCGTGGCCCGGCCGAGGTAGGTGGACGCCGCACCTCGCCCGGTCTCTGTCATACCCAGTCGTTGCAGGATCTTCACTGACGCGGCGTTCGCATCCAGGGCCTCCGCCCAGACCGTCCCCAGCCCCATGCGGTCAAAAGCGAAATGGACCCCGGCCCGCGCAGCGGCCAGGCCCAGCCCCCGCCCCCATGAAGTGCTCGGACCGATGAGGTATCCCAGTTCACGCCGGGTGGGCTCAGTGCCCTGAATATCCACATACCCCACGAGTACCCCGTCGCACCAGGCGCTCAAGCGCAGGAGGTCGACGGGCGGGGCCGTGTTCAGGCCTCGTAACGAGGCCGCGCGATCGGCCAGCGGGATCCCAAGGGTCCATTCCGCCGCCCGGCAGAAGAGCTCGTCGGTTCCCCAGAGTGCGTAAGTTTCTGCGTCCGCCGCTGTAGCGGTTCGCAGTTCGACAACGGGCTTTGTGGGCGTCATGCCCTCATAGTGCTCCCCCAAAGCATCTGAGCGCGGGAATGCCGCAACGCACCTCTCCCAACGGCGCCGGAGAATTCCTAAGGCGATACCGTGGACATCCGGGCGCTCCTCATCGCCTGGGCTTCGACCCTGGAAGGTGAATCCGCCATGTCGTACGAGCGCTACACGCCCTCCACCCCTGGGAAGCACCGCATCCATCCAGCGGTCCCCTGGGTTCTGTTCTTCGTGGCCCTGGCCATCCTGGTGGTGGGGACGGTGCTGGACAACCCCGTGTGGATGCTGTCGGCGCCCGTGGCACTGGGTGGGGCCATTACCGGGGGCCTCTCCCGCCGTTACCTGCCCATGATTCTGTGCATCCTGGTGGCGTCCGTGTTCGTCATGGCCATGCTGATCTTCGCGCCCTAGCTGCTGCGGGCATGAGGGCTCTCCGCCGTCTCGCCACCGGTGGGTGAGCGCTGCCACCGCACCGTCCGCGCGGGGTCTCACCGGGTCGACTCACTCACCGAGCGGCGGTGCCGCCGGCGGTTGCGTGACGCCCTCGATCATCCTCCGCAGGAAGTTCGCCACCACGTCCCGCTCCGCAGCGGACATCTCGTTGACCACGGCCATCATCCGACCGTGCATGTCCCGCAGGGTGGTGCGGACCTCTTCCGTGCCGTGCTCGGTGGGGACCACGGCCACGGACCGGCGGTCGTCCGGGTGGGGGATGCGTTCGGCGTAGCCGTCGCGGACCAGGCGGTCCACCAGCGCGCTCGTGGAGGCGTTGGTGATCCCGAGCATCGCGGCGACGTCCTTCTGGCGCAGAGCCGTGCCCGTCTTGTCCGCCGAGATCAGGTGCCGCAGAGCCAGGATGTCCTTCTCGCCCATGTCCATGTCCGCGCGCACGCGCGAGCGCATGGTGGTCTCCGCGTCGCGGTAGCGGCGCAGGAGGTTCAGAACGTCGACGCCGCTCGCGGACTCCACGGAGTCGTCGTACCAGAAGTGCCGGGGGACGGCGGGTTCGGACGTCATACAGCGTCGTTCTCGGCGCGATTCGCGGCTGGTGCACATGTCGTCTGCATAGGTCCAGTAGATTAGCTAACAGTTAGTTTCATCATCAACCTGTCGCCGCTCCCCCAAAGCCCTGTTCAGGAGGAGCGGAGGGCTCGCAATGCTGCTCGCACAGGACCCGGCACCGGACGCAGCCAACGTCCCCCCGGTTGTTTCCGCGCCCGCGGGAGACCGCGAGGAGCAGGTGTCCCTCGCCTCCGTGGCCCGCGCCGCCACCAGGGGTGTGCAGGTGTACCCCTCCGTGTCCTCCGCAGAGTTCGCCATCACCGGTGATCCCCGGGCGCCACACCTCACCCTCACCCTGGCGTTCACCCCCAGCCCCGAGAACCAGCGCATCAAGGACGAGATCCGGCACGAACTCCTCCCAGGCCTGGAAGCGATCATTGGCTCCCCGTTCGCGCAGGTCACCCTGGACTACACCACCGCCGAGCAGCCCGCGCCGCAGGCGCCGGTCGTCGCGGCCTGACTTTCCCGCACGACGACGCCGCCTCAGCTTCCTGTCCCGCAGCAGCAGGGCGTTCGAGCCTCAGCACCACCGTGAGACATAAGGGAGCAGCCCGCAGCTCACGGGTATAGTCGCGAGCCCTGAACGCCGCAGACGCAGCCTGGGCCGACCCGGGCAGAAAGGGCGGGACATGCCATGGCCGGAGTACTCCTCATAGCAGTCGGCGCAGCCTGCTACTTCTGGGGCATCCACGAGTTGAGCCGTGCGAACGCCGCATCGCGGATACCGATGTGGGCCGGTCTGCCCCCGCACAATCCCCCTCGGACCTACGTTCTGCGCATCGTAGGCGTCATTCTGGTCGGAGCCGGTTCTTTCGTGGTCACCGATTCCCTGGGGTACTGGGGCCTCCTGGTCCTCCTTCCCGTGGTCGTCCCCCCGATGGCGCGGCTGTGGATGCACAACCGTGCGGTGGAGCGCCGAGGACAGGACCCCGCAGTGGACGCCCCTCGGTAGGGTGCCGTCCTCCCGGCTCCGGCAGATTCGCGCCGGAGGGGACCGCACACAATGCCTGTCTGTCCCGACCGAAAACGGTCATGTCATCTTCCGGGTCTCACAACCGCACCGGAGCCGCTGCCGCAGTTCTCCTGCGAGCACCGGCGCCGACATTCACCGCCCTGGCGCGCCTGACGGGTGGACCCGCAGCCGACGGGTACAGTCGCGGGCCCTGCACGACGACCATCAATTTCGGCAACGTGAGGCGGTATCGGCAATGGTGTGGCTCATCGTCATCGCTCTGGGGGCGCTGCTCAACTTCTGCGTCATGCGCATGGTGGCAGCGGCCAACCAGAACTCCCGACTGCCGGTGATCTTCGGGCGCGCGCCGCACAGTCCTCGACGTCCCGCAGTTTTCTACCTCGTGCTGGCGGCCAGTCTTGGTCTGCTCATGTGGGGCGCGATCTGGGGAGTCCAGGAGATGGGCGCATGGGCCTCCGCCGCCGTGGTCGCGTTCATGATGCCGTCGCTCATTCTCACCGTGCGGCACAACCGCGGCGTGGCCCTGACTTCTCGGGCGAAGCGGGAGGCCACCCCCGGCTGAGGGGCGCCCCGGTCACGACAAGTGGTGGCCGGACCTGTTGCGCCCGCCCCACCAGCCGACCCCTAGACCGACGCCGCCGCCACGGCCGCCACGGTGCTGGCCTCTTCCCGTTCGCTCAGTACGGCGAAGAGGTGGCGGCGCTTCTGGCGCAGGGTGCCGAAGACGGCCAGGGCGATCCCGCCCGCGATCCACGCGATCATGATCCACACCGGGGCCGCGAGGGACACGCCCTGGAAGTAGATGGCGTCCCGGATGGCCGCCACGCCCTGGGGCGAGTACAGCCAGCCGTGCACCCAGCCGTAGAAACCGCCGACCATGTCGAGCGGCGTCGTCAGCCCCGAGGCGCCGAGACCCAGCAGCGGCATCAGGAAGATGCACACCGGCATGGCCACGGGCCCGAACACGAGCATGAGCCCGGTGGTCACGGTCACGCAGGACAGGCACAGCATGTAGAGCATGCACCAGGGCACGAACGCGCTACCGCTGAAGATCCCGAACACCGCCCAGCCGTAGACCACCATGCCCGTGGCCACCACGGCCGGCATGAGGAACCACAGGGCGACGCGCAGCTTGGTGCCGGCGGGCATGAGGCTGCTGACAATGCCCGTCATGAACCCGCCCAGGATCGCCCCGAGGGCCAGGTAGGTGATGGTGGTGCCGTTCGGGTCGTTCTCCGCCGCGGGGGCCACGTCCTCGGTGTGCAGCTGCTTCTGCGCCTTCTGCGCCACCGGGGTGAACAGCTGCGTCACGGCGGCGTTCACCTGGCGGCCGTTGGCCCCGGCGGTGTAGAGGGTGCCGGTGGCGGGGTCGTAGGCCGCACGGGCGTCGTGCGTGCGCACCTCGTGGCGACCGTCGTCCACGGCGTCCACGCGGTGGACGTCGAAGTCCCCCGCGGAGCCGTCCGTGAGCTGCTGGGCGAGGTCCGAGGTCTGCGCCCCGGTGCCGATCACGGCCACCTGCATGTCACGGGGTGTGACGTCCACGGTGGTGCCCACCATAAGCATGGGCATCACGAACATCATGAACAGCGGCAGCAGCATGCCCACCGTGACCATGCGCTTCTGCGTAAGCTTCGCGTCCATCGTGCGGCGCGGCGGGGCCGTGGGATTCTGCATCGCGCCGATGGCCGAGGCCGGGGGCATCTGCGCCATCCGGCCCATGAAGCCGTCCTCGAGCGGGCGCTCGGACTCGGAGACCACCGTGGAGCCCGCCGCACTCACTGGGGCATCCTCAGAGTCCTGGCCGGGAGTCGGGTTCTGATCGTTCATGCGTGCGTCACTTCCTGGGCCCGGTGCCGTGCGCGCGCGGGGCGCGCGGCGGCGTCGTCATCGGAGTCGTCGGAGTCGTAAGCCGTGAGAAGAGGCTCGTCGGGATGCTTGCGGGCGTGGTCCACCTGGTCCGCGATCACGCCGCGGTCCTCACCCGGGCGCGGCGAGCGCAGGGACCCCAGCCACAGCAGCCCGGCACCCAGCAGCAGCCAGGTGGCCAGCAGCAGGATCCAGGGGCCCACGCCGTGACTGTCGAAGTAGACGATCCGCTGCAGCAGCTCGCCGATGGCGCCGGTGGGCATCATGCGGTGGATCACCTGGAAGAAGCCGGGCATCAGGTCCGGGCTGGTGGCGATCCCCGAGGCCGGGATGCCCAGGATCACGAACACCGTGACCCCCATGATCGTGGCGGCCTGGCCCAGCAGACCGCCCACGCCGAGCTGGAACACGGCAGCGGTGAGGTACGCGCCCATAGCCACCAGACCGGCGGCCACCAGGTGCGAGTCGTACACCCCGTAGAAACCCCAGGTGACGCCGGTGGTGAGCACGGCGGCCACCACCGACAGCACCCCGATCAGCGCCAGCTTGGAGCGCAGCCGCATCCCCTTGCCCAGGTTCCCGAGCATCGTGGAGGTGACGTAGCCGGCCGTCACGCACGCCGTCATGAGGTACATGTACGCGATGCCCAGGGTGTCCTTGGGCTCGGGCTTGCGCTGGTCCTGGACCTTCAGCGGCACCCCCGTCTGGGAGGCCACCTGCTGGAACACCCCCTGCGCGACCCCGGTGGCCTGCCGACCGCCGGCGCTGGCCACGAAGAGGTCCCCGCTCGCGGGGTCGAACGCGGCCCGGGTCTTGCGTGCGAGCACGTCCTGGCGCGCGGTGTCCGCGTCCGCCACGGTGCTGACGTCCAGCGCGTCCTTGCCCTGCGCCGCCACCTGGCGGGCCACCCGCTGGGCGGGTGCCCCGGTGCCGATCACCTCCACCTCCATGTGGTGCGGCGCGGGCTGGTGCATGGCCGAGACGTAGGAGGCGGGGTACGCGAACGCCATGAACACGGGGAAGAGCATGGCCACGAGGATCATCGTGGCCGGAACGCGGGACCCGGCCACGGGTGGCTGAGGTGAGGACATGTCGGCCTACCTTACACCTGTAAATGTCCTTTTCAAATGTAAGGAAACGTCCGCCCACTGCTACCCTGGCCCCATGGACGCCCCGGCCGACGACACCCCCCAGGGCCCCCCGGTGGACGCCCGGGTGGCCCACACCCTCAACGCTGTGCGCGCCGCGTGCCTCCAGCTGCTGGAGGTCCAGGACGCCCGCAGCATCACCATCTCCCAGCTGTGCAAGAAGGCCGCGATCTCGCGCCCCACCTTCTACCAGCACTACTCGGGCCTCGACGACGTCTACGCCGACATCGTGAAGCAGGAGCTCTCGCACACCGCGCGCGAGTTCGAGACGTTCGAGGGCTCCGGGATCGATAAGCCCCTGGAGCGGCTGATCGACTTCGTGCACACCCACGGCATGGGGAATTTGGCCACCGTGGGCAACCGCCAGCTCGCCTCACGCGTGCGCCCCATCGTGGAGCTGTGGCTTGCCGAGCGCGTGGCGCGGGCCGCCTTCGACACGGGGCTGGACAACCTCGACCCCGACCAGTGGCTGCGGACCTACTTCGTGGCCGGCGGGCTCATGACGGTCCTGCGGCAGCAGGCCGCGGACTCCCCCGCCTCGGCGGTGGGCACCGAGGAGATGGCCCACGCGCTGCAGCGCACCATGCGCACGGTGCTGCGCAGCGGTTCCTGAGCCCTCGCCACCTCCGCAGCACCCGTCCACGACGCCGCCCGGTCGCCCCGGGCGTGCCTCGCGCCCCGATCCCCGCACCACTCCGCCCGGCATGGCCCGGCGATCCCGAATCGCCCCGACATCCCGCGTGACCGCCCCCACCTTGAACGCATACCCCCAAGGGGTATACCGTGGAGGCTATGAGCACCCAGGACACCCCCACCCACGGCTACACCCAGGACAAGGCCTCCTACGGCCGGCGCCTCAAGCGCATCGAGGGCCAAGTGCGCGGGATCCAGCGGATGATCGACGAGGACACCTACTGCATCGACGTCCTCACCCAGATCTCCGCGATCCAGTCCGCCCTGAAGTCCGTGAGCCTGGGGCTCATGGAGGAGCACCTGGGCCACTGCGTCAAGCACGCCGTGGAGCACGCCCACGACACCGGGGACACCTCGGAGATGGACGAGAAGCTCGCGGAGGCCAACGCCGCGATCGCGCGCCTGGTCAAGAGCTGACGCACGCCCCCTCAGACTTCCGGGCCCCCGGGCCCACCGACTCGAAGGAGAAATCCATGAACACCACCGTCAACGTCTCCGGCATGACCTGCGGCCACTGCGTCTCCTCCGTGACGGAGGAGCTGTCCGAGATCCCCGGCGTGACGTCCGTGGACGTGGACCTCCACGCGGGCGGCACGTCCCCGGTGAGCATCACGAGCGAGCGCGAGCTGAGCCCGGAGGAGATCTCCGCGGCCGTGACGGAAGCGGGGTACACCGTTGAGTGACCCCACCACATCCACCGACACCCTCGACAGCGAGGTCCACGGACCCCTGCGGGAGCTGGAGCTGGAGATCTCGGGCATGACGTGCGCCTCGTGCGTGGGCCGGATCGAGCGCAAGCTGCGCAAGATCGACGGCGTTGACCCGGCGGTGAACCTGGCCCTGGAGTCCGCGACCGTGAAGGTCCCGCAGGACGTCTCCGACGAGCAGATCGTGGACACCGTCCACCGCGCCGGGTACGAGGCCCGCATCACGGGCGGCGCCCAGCAGAGCGCGCCGGCATCCCAGGTGCGGGGCGGCACCGGCGGGCCCGCCGCCGCCCGGGGGGCCACCGCGAACCCCGCCCCGGGCGCGTCCCCGGCGCCGTCCGGGACATCCCCTCGTGGCACGGAACCCGAGCCCACCGGCACTCCCCGCCAGGGCGGGAACCCCGTCTCCCACGCAACCCCCGACCAGGCGGACGCACCGGACGCAACGGCGGGCACGACGTCGTCGCCCGCCTCCCCTGACGCAACTTCCGTGGGTGCCGTGCCCCCCGATGCCCCGGAACGCACCGCGGGACAGCCGGAGGACCTCGAGCAGGGCCCGGCCGAGAACGAGCACCGCGATCCGGCGCTCGAGACCACCCCGGCGCAGCGCCGGATGAACGACCTCAAGAGGCGGTTCTGGGTCGCGGCGGCCTTCTCCGTGCCCGTGTTCGTGATGTCCATGGTCCCGGGAGCCCAGTTCCCGCACTGGGGCTGGGTGGCGGCGCTGCTCGCGCTGCCCGTGGTCACGTGGGCGGCGTGGCCGTTCCACCGGGCCACCGCCGTGAACGCCCGGCACCTGTCCACCACCATGGACACGCTCGTGTCCCTGGGCGTGGCCGCCGCGTACCTGTTCTCGCTGTGGCACCTGGTGGCCGATCCGGGCATGACCGCCCACGCCCACCCGGGCGCGGCCATGGACATGTCCGGGCACCAGCTGTACTTCGAGTCCGCCGCCCTGGTGACCACGTTCCTACTGCTGGGGCGCTGGCTCGAGGCCCGCGCCAAGTCCCGCTCCGGTGAGGCCCTGAAGGCCCTGCTGGACCTCGGCGCGCAGCAGGCCACCGTGGTGGCCGAGGACGGCACCGAACGCACAGTGCCCGTGTCCGAGCTGCGGGTGGGAGACACCTTCGCGGTGCACCCGGGCGAGAAGATCGCCACGGACGCCGTGGTGCTGGAGGGCGAGTCCGCCGTGGACGCCTCCATGCTCACCGGTGAGTCCATGCCCTTGGAGGTGGGGCCCGGGGACGAGCTGACCGGAGCCACCGTGAACACCACGGGTCGGCTGCTGGCCCGCGCCACCCATGTGGGCTCGGACACCGTGCTGGCCTCCATGAGCCGCACGGTCGCGCGCGCCCAGGCCACCAAGGCCCCCGTGGCGCGGCTCGCGGACCGGATCTCCTCCGTGTTCGTGCCCGTGGTCATGGGCATCGCCCTGCTGACGCTCGTGATCTGGTTGCTGGTGACCGGGGACCCCAACCGCGCGTTCGTGGCGGCGGTGTCCGTGCTGGTCATCGCGTGCCCGTGCGCCCTGGGCCTTGCGACTCCCACGGCCATGCTCACCGGAACCGGGCGCGGCGCCCAGCTGGGCATCCTCATCACGTCCGCGGAGGTCCTGGAGGACACCCGTTCCGTGGACTCCGTGGTGATGGACAAGACCGGCACCGTGACCCACGGTGAGATGGCCGTGAGCGCGGTGACCCCCCTGAACGCGTGGTCCAAGGACCAGGTGCTGGACCTGGCCGCGGCCGTGGAGCGCTACTCGGAGCACCCGATCGCCCACGCCATCGCGGCCGCCACTCCCCACCGCTACCAGGTGACCCGCTTCGAGTCCGCACCGGGCGGGGGCGTGCGGGGCTACGTCCCGGACGGCATGAACGCCCGTTTCGTGGTGGTGGGCCGGCAGTCCTGGCTGCACGAGAACGGCGTGCGCCTGAACACCGAGGAGTCCGACGCCCTGGAGCTGGCCCGCGCGGGCGGCACCACCACCATCCTCGTGGCGGTGGACGGGCGGCTGGCCGGGTTCATCGACCTGCGGGACACCGTGAAGGACGAGGCCCCGGCGGCGATCGCCGAGCTCAAGGACCTGGGGCTGCGCCCCATTCTGCTGACCGGCGACAACGCCGCGGTCGCGCGCTCCGTGGCCGAGCAGGTGGGCATCGACACCGCGGACGTGATCGCGGACGTCACCCCGGACGGCAAGGTCCAGGCCATCGAGAAGCTGCGCTCCGAGGGCCACGTGGTGGCCATGGTGGGCGACGGCGTCAACGACGCCCCGGCCCTGACCACCTCCGACCTCGGGATCGCCATGGGCTCCGGCACGGACGCCGCCATGCAGGCCGCGGACATCACCGTGGTGCGCAGCGAGCTCACCGCCGTTCCGCTGGCCATCCGGCTGTCGCGCAGGACGCTGTCCACCATCAAGTCCAACCTGTTCTGGGCGTTCGCGTACAACACCGTGGCCATCCCGGTGGCCGCCCTGGGGCTGCTCAACCCCATGGTCGCCGGTGCCGCGATGGCGTTCAGCTCGGTGTTCGTGGTGCTGAACTCCCTGCGGCTGCGGGGCTTCGCCCGCTGAGGGCGCGGGCGGCGTCGGTGTCCGGCACGACGCCGCCGTGCCCCACCCCGCGAACGACCCCGCCCGAATGGGCGCAGACACTGCGCAGCCCCACGGAGTACGTGCCCCGTGGGGTTGCGCCATGCGGGGCTCCCTCGGTTCCGGAGCGGTGTGCCACAAACGGCTCCGCCCCGGGGACCAGAAGTCACCGGGGCGGAGCCGTCAAGAGATCAGTGAGCGGATCAGCGGGCGCTCGAGCCCGGCTCCTCACCCTGGGTGTCCGGGTGGACGCGCTGGCCGAACTCGGGCTCGTCCGAGGCCGTGGACGCGGTGCCGCCCTGCTCGGCGCGGCGGGCGCGCTCGGCCTCACGGCGGGCCTTGTTCTCCGCGAAGAGCTTGGCGGAGGAACGGTTCACGCCGGTGCCCTGGCCGAGCTCCTCGGCGTTGGGCTTCTCGATCAGCATGAGGGTGGCGCACACCACCACGGAGGCGATGAACGTGATGCCCGCGGCAATCAGCCCGAGGCCCACGCGCGCGGCGTTGTCCGAACCGCCGGCGGCCACCACGGACACGATCACGAACGCCACGACCGCGAGCACCGCCGAGATGACCAGGGGCCCCTTGATGTCGGTCTTGCGCCGGCCGTTGTGCTCAGTGCGCTGGGCCACGTGATTCCTCCTGGCAGTGCTGGGGATGTGCGTCGGGGGCGGCTTCCCGCCCGTCGGTTCAAGGGGTCAGTCTACGCCGTCAGGCCTCGCGGGCCGGGCCCGAGGCGGGGCCGTCCGCCACCCGCGCGTCGTGGCGCAGGCTCAGCGCGGCGATCAGCTGGGTCACGCCGATCAGGATGGCGGCACCGCCCACCACCCCGAGCTCGGCCTTGGCGCCGAGGGTCTCCACGAGCACCATGCCCATGGCCGCGAACACGGTGATGGCCCCGCACAGGGTCCAGTCCCGCCCCAGCGGGAACTGCCCGCGGAAGCGCATGCCGAGCACGAGTTCCGTGATCCCGCACAGCACGAGGATCACCGATGAGAGCAGCACGAACAGCCAGTTGCTCTGGGCCACCACCGCGGTGAGCACACCGCCCAGGACGTACAGCACGCCGTAGGACTGCGGGATGGACCGGCTGGCACCGAGGTCCACGTCCTCGCGGCGGTTCAGGCGCACCTGCAGGAAGATCGCGGACGCCCCGGTCCCCACCAGGAAGAACGCCATGACCCAGCGCCCAGCCTCGAGCGACGGCTCCTGCCAGAACACGGTCACCGCCGCGAACACGAGGGCCACCGCCGCGCGCACCAGCGTGGGCGCCCAGAGGTCGTGGCGCACATCGGTTCCCCGGGCAGCGCCGCGGTCTTGGCCGCCGTGCGGTGCGGAAATCTGTGGGGGCACGCGGAAACTCCTGAATTCTCCGAAGGTGTTTCGGTCAGTCTAGCGAGCGCCCCTGGTGGGTTCCCCGGCATCCGGAGCGCCGCCGGCCGCAGCGCCGCCCAGCACCTCCCGCAGCACACCCGTGCCTCGCGCGAGATCCTCGTCCCGTGCGGTCAGCCCCAGCACCAGCCCGCCCCCGGACGACGACGCCGCCCCGACCGGTTCCCCGCGCGTCGCACCTGCACCCCCCGCGTGCGGTGCGGACCGGCCCGCTCCTGCCCGATCCGTCCCGGAGCGCACCACGGTGCACTCCCGGGCTGCTGCTCCGGTCCCGCCCCTCCCTGCCTCGTCGGTCCCCGAGAGCACGGCCGTCCACGTCCGGGCCTCGCCACGCCCCCGCGCCGGATGCCCTGCGCCCCCGGCCCAGTAGTCCCCGAGACCGCTCACCAGCACACCCCGTTCACGGGCCCGGGCCACCGCGGCGTCCTCGTCCGGCACCTCGACCACCGCGTGGGCGCCGCCGGCCATGGGCACCACGAGCACCCCGGGGAGGTCCGCGAGCGCGTCCGAGACGAGCGAGCGGCGTCGTCGGAAGGAGCGGCGCATGCGCGCGGTGTGGCGCTGGAACTCGCCGGTGTCCATGAACCGGGCGATCGCGTCCTGCGCCACGCGGGACACGGGCGAGCCCAGTTCCTCCCGCGCGCGGATCAGCTCCGGCAGCAGCGGGTCCGGAGCCACCAGGTGACCCACCCCCACGGAGCTGCCGAGCACCTTGGCGAAGCTGCCGAGCGTGACCACGGTGTCCCGCGCGGTGTCCAGGGCCCCGAGGGCGGGCAGGGGCTGGCCGGTGTGGCGCAGCTCGGAGTCGTAGTCGTCCTCGATGACCACCGCGCCGTGCTCGCGCGCCCAGGACAGCAGCTCGGCGCGGCGGCTCACCGGCATGGTGCCGCCCAACGGGTACTGGTGACCCGGGGTGAGCACCAGGACGTCCGGGGGTGCGCTCACGTCCCAGCGGCTCACACCACCCCAGCGTCCGGTGGGCAGAGCCGCGGGGTCCAGACCGTGGTGGTCCACGGCCACGGGCAGTGCGGTGTGACCGGTGGCCTCCACCACCCAGCGCAGCGCGGGGTAGCCGGGGTTCTCCACGGCCACCCGCAGGGTGCGACGCCGCGCGAGACCGAGCACGCGCAGCACCAGCTGTAGCCCGTCCCGGACCCCGGCCGTGACCAGGACGTCCTCCGGGGCGCGCACGATGCCGCGGCTGAGGCGCAGGTACGCCGAGAGGTGCTCCTGGAGGGACGCTCCCGGCGTCTCCCCCCGAGCGGTCGCGCCCGCGGCGTCCCGCCACGCGCCGCGCCACGCGGGGGTGTCCAGGGCGGTGACGGAGCCCGTGCCCGGGCGCAGGTCGAGGACCCGATCCGTGGGGCTCACGCTCGGGCGCGGGACCCCTGGTGGCGTGGCGGCAGACCCGGGATGCCGCTCGGCGCCCGGGCGCGCGGACCGCGTCGTGAGATCGGGCGGCGTCGTGAGGCGGGGCGTGCTCGTGCGGTCCGTCGCGCGGGGCGGGGGCGTCTGAGACGAGGGCGGAGCTGGAAGGGGCAGGGGCGGCGTCGTGCGAACCGGGGGCGTCGTCGTGGCCGGTGCGAGCTCCCGGTCCAGGTGCAGGGACGGCGTGATCCGCGTGGCGCCGCGGTCCGCCACGAGGTAGCCCTCCCCCGTGAGGACGTCCCACGCCGCGGTCACGGTGCCGCGGGAGGTGCCCAGGCGGGCCGCGAGCGCCCGGGAGGAGGGCAGCGGATCCCCCGGGCGGAGCACGCCGCGCGCCACGAGGTCACGGACCTGACGCACCAGCTGCTCACCCAGGGGCACCCCGGAGGTGCGGTCCACGGCGAGGGGCAGGTCGATGTCCCGGGGGTGCCTCATGCCCCGAACTGCCGAGCGATGTATCCGGCCATACCAGGCACCGTGAAGGCCACCTTCCCGTGCTCAGGGGCGTAGATCATGCCCTTGTGGAGCAGCTGCGCGCGGGTGGGACCGAGCGTGCTCGTGGTGACACCGAGGCGTGCCGCCAACTCACCGGTTCTCGACGGCCCGTCGCCATCCTGTGCCATGGCGCTCATGTACTGACGCTCCCTGCCAGTGGCCCGCCCCCACCGTGCGGGGAAGAACCCGGCGTCCAGCTGCGCCCATCCCCGCTGGATGGCCAGCTCCGCATCCTCAGCGGTGAAAGGGGTGGACGGGGCGACCTCCCACACGGCCTGGCCGAACTCCTGGATGAAGTAGGGATAGCCGCCCGTGGCGGAGACGAGCGCATCGAGCGCCTCGGGCTCGAATGCTGCACCGACCTCCTTCGCGGGCCTGGAGAGGGCATGACCCGCCGCCTCTCGGTTCAGCGCTCCGATGCTCCGGTAGTTGAAGAGGCGCTCTGCGCAGCTGCGTGCGGCACTGAGGGTCGCGGGCAAGGTGGGCAGTCCCGCGCAGATGAGGTAGAACGGCCAGTCCCGCTGCCCGGCGATGTGCTGCACGGTGATGATGGCACTCATCAGTTCCGGATCCAGGTCCTGCATCTCGTCGACGAACAGGCCGAAGGCACTGTGCTCAGCCGCGAGGGGTTCGCTGAGGTCCGCCACGAGTTCTTCCACGTCCACGTCCAGACGCCCGGAACCGGCCCGCCCGCCCGTCAGATCCACCCCTGCGGACACCCCACCGGGGCCCACCGAGACGCTGAAGGACTGGATGGTGGACAGGGCTTCCGCGAAGCGGGGTCCCGGGTGACGCCCGTGGTGCCGCCGGGCGGCGACGATGAGCTCACGGGCGAGCCTGTCCCGGACTTCCTCCCGGCCCCGCCCCTCCGGACGACCCTCCAACTGGACCGTGAGCCAGCCGTGGTGGTCTGCCCGGGCCCGGAGAACGTTCAGGAGCACGGTCTTGCCCACACCGCGCAGCCCGGTGAGGACCATTCCCCGGTTGGGGCGGCGCAGCTTGGTACGGGCGATCATGAGGTCGAAGGCCTCGACTTCCGCCGCGCGGCCGCTGAGGACTTTCGGGCGCAGGCCCGAGCCGGGGCTGTAGGGATTGGCAGCGAGGTCCATGCAGGAAATTCTATGCGGGTATAGCAAATTTCATATACCCGCCACTATTTCCCTCGTTATCGCACCACCACCGCCCCACGGCATCTGGACCAGCCATTTCCCTCAGTTATGGCCCTGGCACTGGACCACTTCCGCGCGTCAGCATGGACCCCATGACTGAGACTTCCCAGACCTCCGCCCAGAACGCCACCCCCGTGACCGGCTCGCGCCTCGTGAAGCGCGGTCTCGCAGACATGCTCAAGGGCGGCGTGATCATGGACGTGGTCACCGCGGAGCAGGCACGGATCGCCGAGGACGCCGGTGCCGTGGCCGTGATGGCACTGGAGCGTGTGCCCGCGGACATCCGCTCCCAGGGCGGCGTGGCCCGGATGAGCGATCCGGACCTCATCGAGTCCATCATCGACACCGTCTCCATCCCCGTGATGGCCAAGGCGCGGATCGGGCACTTCGTGGAGGCACAGGTGCTGCAGCACCTCAAGGTGGACTACATCGACGAGTCCGAGGTGCTCTCTCCCGCGGACTACGCCAACCACATCGACAAGCACCGCTTCGACGTCCCGTTCGTGTGCGGCGCCACCAACCTGGGCGAGGCGCTGCGCCGGATCACCGAGGGCGCGGCCATGATCCGCTCCAAGGGCGAGGCCGGCACGGGTGACGTCTCCGAGGCCACCAAGCACATCCGCACCATCCGCGCGCAGATCGCGGAGCTGCAGGCGCTCTACACCGCCGCCCCGGACGCCCTGTACGTCAAGGCCAAGGAGCTGCAGGCACCCTACGAGCTCGTGGCCGAGGTGGCCCGCACCGGGTCCCTGCCGGTCGTGATGTTCACCGCCGGCGGCGTGGCCACCCCCGCGGACGCCGCGATGATGATGCAGCTGGGCGCGGACGGCGTGTTCGTGGGCTCGGGCATCTTCAAGTCCGGCAACCCCGCCGAGCGCGCCCGCGCCATCGTGGCCGCGACCGCCTACTACGACGACCCCGCCCGCATCGCGGACGCCTCCCGCGGCCTCGGCGAGGCCATGGTGGGCATCAACGTGGCGGACCTCCCCGCACCGCACCGCCTCGCGGAGCGCGGTTGGTGAGCGGGTCCCCCTCGCAGCACCACCCCCACGACGACGCCGCCCTGCCGGGCCCGAGCGCCCACCCCACTGTGGGCGTGCTCGCCCTGCAGGGCGGCGTCGTGGAGCACGTGCGCGCGGTGGAGTCCCTGGGCGCCCGCGCCGTGAAAGTGCGCTCCGCCGATGACCTCGTGGACCCGGACGGCGGCCCCCGCGTCGACGCGCTGATCCTGCCCGGCGGGGAGTCCTCCACGGTGGACCGGCTGTGCCGTACGTTCGGACTGTTCGACTCCTTGCAACGGGTGGTCCGCGGAGGCCTGCCCACGCTCGGCACGTGCGCCGGGCTCATCATGCTCTCCTCCGAGATCGAGGATCCGGCCCCCGGCCAGCAGTCCCTCGGGGTGCTGGACGTGAGCGTGAACCGCAACGCGTTCGGTTCACAGGTGGCCTCTGCGGAGGTGGAGCTGGCGTGGGAGGGCCCAGCGAGCGACGTCGTGGCGCCCGGTGACGTGGTGCGCGCGGCCTTCATCCGCGCCCCCGAGGTGACCCGTGCGGGCGACGGCGTGGAGGTTCTCGCGCGCCACCGGGGTGCGGTGGTGGCGGTGCGCCAGGGCAGCGTGCTGGGCATCAGCTTCCACCCGGAGCTCACGGGGGACACCACCCTGCACCGGATGCTGCTGGAGCAGGTGGCCGCCCGCCGGGGGTGAGCACGGTCGGGGTGAGCGCCCAGACGAACTCGGGCAGGGCGCAGGACGCCCCCCCGACCAGCACCGGGACGGGAAACCCCGGTGCGCCACATCACGACTTCCGGCGCAACAGACTCGCACCGGCGCGCCGATCCGTGTAGACCTGGCCTCTCCGACTACTCACGACGGAGGAACTCTTGGCCGGCTTCACCACACGCACCATCCACGCGCTGCACGACGTCGCCCTGGGTGCCGTGGTGCCCCCGATCCACACCGCCTCCACGTTCCTGCAGCCCACCGAGGGCGGTGAGGGTCCCTTCGAGTACCAGCGCGGGTCGAACCCCACGCGCACCGATGCCGAGACCACCCTGGCGGCGCTCGAGGGCGCCCGGCACTCCTTCGCGTTCGCCACCGGCATGGCTGCCACCGGGGCCGTGCTCGGCACCCTGCACGCGGGTGACTCGGTGATCATGGGCCTGCCCGTCTACGGCGGCAACTACCGGTGGGCCACCATTGAGCTGCCCAAGCGCGGGATCACCACGCACTTCCACGACGACCTCAACCGGCTCTCGGACGAGGACTTCGACGAGAGCACGCGCATCGTGTTCCTCGAGACGCCGTCCAACCCCACGCTGCGCGTGACCGACATCCGACGTGTCGTCGAGCTTGCCCACTGCCACGGCGCCATGGTGGTCGTGGACAACACGTTCCTCACCCCGTACCTGCAGCGCCCGCTGGAGCTGGGCGCGGACGTCACCGTGCAGTCCGCCACCAAGTACCTCGGCGGCCACGGGGACCTGCTGGGCGGCGTGGTCAGCACCAACGACGACGAGATGGCCCAGCAGGTGCACCTGGCACAGATGGTCTCGGGCGGGGTGCTCTCCCCCATCGACTCCTACCGCCTGATCCAGTCCGTGAAGACCCTCGGCATCCGCCTGGACCGCCAGCAGGAGAACGCCCATCGGATCGTAGAGTTCCTGCGCGGCCGGGACGAGGTGGCGCGAGTCCTCGTCCCCGGATCCTTCGACGAGGAGGAGGCCCGGATCCAGGAGGCCCAGGCGGACGGGCTCGGGGGGCTGTTCTCCTTCGAGCTCCTCCCGGGCAAGGACGTCCGGGCGTTCCTCGGCCGCCTGGAGATCTTCGGCTTCGCAGTGAGCCTGGGCGGCATCGAGTCTCTGATCTGCCTCCCCGCATCCATGACCCACGGGGCATACTCACCTGAGGACCGCGAGCTGGCGCACCTGAGCGAGAACCTGCTGCGCGTGGCCGTGGGCATCGAGGACGTCGAGGACCTCATCGCGGACCTCGCCCAGGCCCTCGACGCGGCCTGAGAGGGGAACCCACCGTGGACTCACGTCGAGCATCCCGCCGGGCCGTGCTCAGCGGCACCGGCCTGGCGGGGCTGGTTGCCGTGCTGGCCGCCTGCTCACCGGGCGGCGGCTCCGAGGACTCGGGTGCCTCCGAGGACCTGCTGGCCAGGATCCAGCGCACCGGTGAGGTGCGCATCGGGATGGAGGGCACGTTCCGCCCGTACGGCTACCATGACGACTCCGGCGCCCTGGTGGGCTATGAAAAGGAGATCGGGGACCTGATCGCCAAGGACCTCGGGGTGCGCGCCACCTACGTTGAGACCCAGTGGGACTCGCTGATCGCGGGGGTGGACGCGGGCCGCTACGACCTTGTCATGAACAACATCGCACCCACGGCCGAGCGCAGGGAGAACTTCGACTTCACCATCCCCTACGCGATCTCCCAGGGCCGCGCCGGGGTCGCCCAGGACTCCCCGCTGACGTCCGTTGACGAGATCTCCGGGCACACCTCCGCCCAGACCGAGACCTCCAACTTCGGCAAGAGCATGGCCGCCCTGGGGGCCCAGCTGGTGCCCACCACGGGGTTCGACGAGGCCATCATGCTCGTGACCTTCGGGCGCGTGGAGATGACCGCCAACGATTTCGTGACGTTCCAGGCGTTCTTCGAGCAGCGCCCTGACGCCAGGATCCGTCTCCTGGACGGCCAGGTGGGAGACGCCTCGGAGTCCGCGGTGCTCATGGCCCGCAACCAGCCACGGCTGCGAGCCGCCGTGGACAAGTCCCTGACCACCCACATGGACAACGGCGATCTGGCCAAGATCTTCGAGAAATACGTGTCCACCGACCTCACCCCGGAGTCATGACCGATTTCCTGAGCCTTTGGGCCGATTCCCTTCCGCAGCTGCTGCTGGCCACCGTCAAGGTGACCATCCCGCTGAGCATCATCGCCTTCGTCCTCGCCCTGGTGGTGGCGGTACTCGCCACCGCCATGCGCCTGAGCGGCATCCGCCCCCTGCAGTGGATCTCCCGCTTCTACGTGTGGCTGTTCCGCGGCACCCCGATCCTGGTGCAGCTGTTCATCATCTTCTACGGGCTGCCCGCCGCCGGCATCACGCTCTCCGCGTGGACCTCCGCGATCCTCGCGTTCACCCTGAACACGGGGGCCTACGCGGCCGAGACCCTGCGGGCCTCCGTGCAGTCCATCCCCCGGGGCCAGCTCGAAGCCGCCCGGACACTGAACTACACGGGCTGGCAGACGGTGCGCCACGTCGTCGCGCCCCAGGCCCTGCGGATCGCGCTGCCTCCCCTGGGCAACGACCTCATCGACCTGGTCAAGGGCACCTCCCTGGTCATGGTCATCACCCTGGCGGACGTGTTCCAGGTGGGCCGTCAGATCGCCGCGACCAACTTCCAGCCCCTCGCGCTCTACGCGGAGGTGGCTGTGATCTACCTGGCGATCTTCACTGTCCTCTCGCTGCTGCAGTCCCGCCTCGAACGGGTGTCCAACCGCTACATCAGGAGTTCCCATGCTTGAGCTGACAGACGTCTCCAAGAGCTTCGGGGACACCACCGTCCTGCGGGGGATCACCCTGGCGCTGCCCAACGGGGAGACCACCGTGATCCTCGGGCCGTCCGGCTCCGGGAAGTCCACCCTGCTGCGCACCATGAACCTGCTCGAGGTCCCCGAGTCCGGGCGCCTGGACATCAACGGGGACTCCGTGACCTTCGGTGCGCAGCTGACCCGCAGGCAGATCTCCGCGATCCGCCGCCGCTCCGCCATGGTCTTCCAGAGCTACAACCTCTTCCCGCACGAGACGGTGCTGGACAACGTGGCCATGCCCCCGGCACTGAACGGCAAGGCGGACCGCGCCACGGCCCGGGCTCGCGCAGTGGAGCTGCTGGAGTCCGTGGGAATGGGCCACCGGTTGGAGGAGTACCCGGACAACCTCTCCGGCGGGCAGCAGCAGCGCGTGGCGATCGCCAGGGCCCTGGCCGTGGAGCCGGACTACCTGCTCTTCGACGAGCCCACCTCCGCCCTGGACCCCGAGCTGGAGGCCGAGGTCATCAGGGTCATGGTGGACCTGGCCCGCGAGCGCCGCTCCCTGGTGGTGGTCACGCACAACATCGGCTTCGCCCGCCGGGTCGCGGACCGCATCGTCTTCCTCGCGGACGGCGGGATCGGCTTCGACGGCACCCCGGAGGACTTCTTCGCCTCGGACAACGAGCGGATCCAGCGCTACCTCAACGTCTTCGACGCCGTCTGAGCACGTTCTCGCCTGCCGTCCCGTGCGAGCACCACGGAGCACGACGACGCCGCCCGGCACTCGCCCGGGCCACCGCGCCCCCGCGGGCGGCAGCGCAGCGGCGTCGTTCCCCGGCGGGCCGAACGGGCCGCGCTCAGAAGCTGCCGGACGCACCGCCGCCGGTGAAGCCCCCGCCGCCGCCGAACGAGCTGGACGCCCCGCCGCCGTAGTTGGACCCCGAGGCGCCGGGCGTGTGCGCCGTGCCGTTGTACACGGACGGGTACATCGCGTACAGCGGCAACCAGGCGCGGAACGAGGGCGCGTACTGGACCTCGCGCTCCACGCCGCTCTTGTCCTTGACCCGGCGGGGTTTCTGGTTCAGACCGGGCGCCTTCCGGTTCTGCTGCCGGTAGCGGTAGTAGGCCCGGCGCATGCCCTCCGTGACCTTCTCCTCGGGGTGCTCGCGCTGGAACTGCTCGATCTCCCGGTCCGCCTGCGCCCGGATCCGCTTGTTCCGGCGCGCGCCCACACCGAAGGCCGTGGCCACGGCCGCCACGGCGCCCCCGACGACCAGCAGCACGATGCCCAGGACCGTCTTGCTGTCCGCGTCGCGCTGCGCGGCGGCCTCCGGGGTGGCCTGGTCGTAGACCTCGGTGAGGGTGTCCGTGAACGCCCCGGCATAGTCCTCGTCCTTGAACCCCGGTTCGAGCTGGTCCTTCATGATGTCCTCGGCGTCCGCGTCGGAGAGCACCTCGCGGGCACCGTCCGCCACCTCGATGCGCAGCTTGCGGTCCCCCATGTCCGCGACCACCAGCACGCCGTTGTTGCGGCCGTCCTCCCCCACGCCCCAGTCCGTGGCCACCCGCCGGGAGAACTCCTCGATGTCCTCGCCGCGGGTGTCGTTGACGGTGAGCACGGCGGTGCGGATGTACTCGTTGTCCTTGTTCCGGTCCCCGATCAGCCGGTTGAGAGTGGCCTCCTGCTGGGTGGTGAGCAGGTCCGCCTGGTCCTGCACGGCGCCCTCGGTCGGCCGGGGCGGGAGGTCCACGGCGTGGGCGGGGGCGGCGCTGCCCAGCAGCAGCAGGGCGCCGACCGCGGCGGTGGCCAGGGTGCGCCCCACCGGGGCGGTTCTCGTTTCTCGGCCGTGCACGGGTCCTCCAGGTTCTCGACGTCCGGCGCCTCGCGCCGTCTCCTGCCCCCAGGTTACGTGCGCGGGACGGCATACACCGCGCCGGTGCCCCGTGAGTCGTGGCCGCACCGCCCTGCGGTTCCGGCACCTGGGCGGGGACCACACCGCCCGGCAGGGTTCTCGGATCATCGTCCGGGCCGCGGGGTCCGGGCGCTCCGGATCTCCCCCGGAACACGGCCGCGGGCCGGCACCCCGGGGAGGGGAACCGGCCCGCGCAACCCAGCCGTGCGGCGTCGTGACCGTCAGCTGCGGGCGGTGGGGACCACCATCACAGGCGACTCGGTGTCCGCGAGGACCGCCTGGGAGACCGAGCCCATGAGCAGCCCGCGGAAGCCGCCGTAGCCGCGCGTGCCCACGACCAGCAGGTCCGCGGTGCGCGAGGCGTCCACGAGGGCGTCCGCGGGACGGCCGTCGAGCACGCGGGTGACGATCTGCAGGTCCGGGAAGTCACCGCGCAGCTCCTGGGCCACGGACTCCGTGAGCTCCTTGGCCGGGGCCTTCAGCTGCTCCTGGACGGCACGGTCCAGCTCGTAGGAGTTCATGGGCAGGTAGCTGGTGGTGGGGACCACGCTCACCACCGCGAGCGTGAGGCCGTGCTCCGCGGCGTAGCGGGCGGCCAGCGGAACCGCCTGGTTCTTGGCGCCGAGTTTGTCCACACCCACCACCACGCAGCCCGCGAAGGTCTCACCCTCCGGACGGGACTCCCGCTCGTCGGGGTTCCAGCTCTCCGGGAGGATCACCACGGGCACCTGCGAGTGGGAGGCCACGGCCGCGGAGACCGAGCCCACCCGGCCGCGCACCCCGTGGTGGCCGCGCTTGCCCATGACCACCATGGCGGCGTCCTGCGCCTCGTAGACGATCACCCCGGCGGCGTCGCCGCGCTCGATGATGCACTGCGCCGTGACCCCGGCGGTCTTGGCCGTCTCCACCGCGTGCTTGGCCAGCTTCTCCGACTCCTCCTGCAGGGCCTCCGCGAAGACCCCGTAGAGGGACTGGTCCAGCCCGGTCTGGCGCCCCGTGGAGAGCACGATCTTCACCGGCAGCTGCCGCTGCTGCGATTCCGCGATCGCCCAGTCCAGGGCGCGCTCACTGTGGTCGGAGCCGTCGTACGCCACCACGATGTTCTGTGTCATGTCTGTGCACCTGCTTGTCTCGGTTGGAGGATGGGGGTGTTCGGGGCGGGCTCAGTGCTTGGTGGGGACCACCATCACGGGCCCGGCGGCGCCGGCCAGCACGGCCTGGGAGACGGAGCCCAGCAGCAGGCCCGTGAAGCCGCCCACGCCGCGGGAGCCCACCACCACGAGGTCCGCGGTGCGGGTGGCCTGCACGAGCACGCGGCCGGGGCGGCCCAGGAAGGCGTAGTCCGTGACCTCCACACCCGGTTCCCGCTCCGCGATGCTGCGGGCCAGCGCCGAGAGCTTCTTGAGGGACTCCTCGAAGTAGTAGGTCTGGTTGTACTGGTCCTGGAACCACTCGGGGGTCCCGGACAGGGCGCCGTTCACGGACACCAGGCTGAGCCCCAGCCCGTGGGCCGCGGCGTACTCGATGGCCTGGGCCACCGCGGGGTTCTCGTCCCCGGCGGCGTCCACGCCCACCACCACGGTGCCGGAGAAGTCCGTCTCGGACGCGGGCACGCGCTGCGTGTCCTGCCGTTCGGTGAGCTGGACGTCCTGCGCCTCCTGGGCCTGGGATGCGGCCTGCTCCCGGTCCGAGGAGTCCTGGTGCTCACCGGGCGGGACCACGATCACGGGCACCGGGCAGTGGGCGGCCACGGCGTTGGACACGGAGCCGATCCGTCCGCGCAGGGCACCCCCGCGGCCGCGCTTGCCCAGCACCACCAGGCTGCAGTCCTTGGCGGCACGCAGCACCGAGCGGGCGGCGTCCCCCTCCGCGGAGATGGTGTCGATCGGGACCTGCGGGTCCTGCTGGCGGGCGTGCTCCACGGCGGCCAGGAGGTTCTTCTCGCACTCCTGGCTGACGGCCTCCCGGTAGCGGGCCTCCAGGCCGGGTTCCCCCACGATGGCCACGGGGTAGGCGCCGATCAGCCGGACGGGAACGTTGCGGGCGCGGGCCTCGGCGAGGGCGCGGTCGAGGGCCCTGAGGGCGATCTCGGAGCCGTCGATGCCCACGAGGACGGGAGCGGTGGACGAGGTGCTGCGAACGTCTTTGTTCATGCCTTAAGGATAGTCCCGTGAGCTGTGAACGGAACGGTTCACCACGCGTCGTACCGGTGCTCGCGGGCCCCGGTGCACGACGCCGCCCGGCCCGGTGCCGCGCTCCCCGCAGCGGCACGCCGCGGCAGGTCCCGGGGCGACCCATGCAGGTCCCGGGGCGCTTCACGCAGCTGCCGCGGGGCTGGAGAGCGGTGCCGCCCCGGCCTCACGCCATGGCGAACATCCACCGCGAGCCGCGGATCCGCCAGCCCAGGGTGGCCGCGCGGGCGCCCGTGTAGCCGCCGGCGTACGCGAGCCACAGCCACACCGCCCCGGCCGCCCCCGCGCCGCCCCACTGGGCCACGGCCCACAGCAGAGGGAGGTAGACCACCAGGTTCACGACCCCGGCCAGGGCCAGGTAGCGGGCGTCCCCGGCGCCGATCAGCACGCCGTCGAGCACGAACACGAACGCCGCGACCGGCTGCCCCACCGCGACCACCAGCAGGGAGACGCCGAACAGCGCCTGGACGTCCTGCGAGTCCGTGAACAGGAACCCCAGCCGCGGGCCCAGCACGCCCACCAGCAGGCCGGTGACCACGCCGAAGCCCAGCCCCCAGCGCAGCAGCCGACGCATGAGCAGCCGCACCGCGTCCCGGTCCTCCTGGCGGTCCAGGTTGCGGGCGCCCAGCTCCTTGCCGAGCAGCGCCTGCGCGGCGATCGCGAGGGCGTCCAGGGCGAAGGCCAGGAAGTTGAAGATGGTCATCGTCAGCTGGTACGCCGCGAGGTTCTCCGCGCCCTGGGCGGTGGCCACCACCACGGTGGAGAGGATCGCCACTCGCAGGGACAGGGTGCGCAGCATGAGCCACGAGCCCACGGTGAGGTGGCCTCGGATCCCGGCCCAGCCGGTCCGCACCGCCACGCCCTCAGCGCGGAACCGGCGCCCCAGCATCACCAGGTAGGTCAGGGCCATGCCCCACTGGGTGATGCTGGTGCCGATGGCGGCGCCCGCGACCCCCAGGTCCGCACCGTAGACGAGCGCGACGTTCAGCCCGGCGTTCACGGCCGCGCCCACACCGGCGACGACCAGCGGGGTGGTGGTGTCCTGCAGTCCGCGCAGCACCCCCACCGCAGCGAGCACCACGAGCATGGCCACCAGGCCGGGCAGGGACCACAGCGCGTACGATGTCGCGTGGTCCAGCACCTCCCCCTGCGCACCCATTGCGCGCAGCACCGGCCGCATCACCACCGCGCCCACGGCCGCCAGGAGGATGCCCAGCCCGGCGGCGGTCCACAGTCCGTCCCGGCCCACGCGCAGGGCGTCCGCCATCCGCCCGGCCCCGAGGTGTCGTGCCACCGCCGGTGTGGTGCTGTAGGCCAGGAACACCATGAGCCCCACCACGGTCTGCACCAGGGTGGACGCGACCCCCACACCCGCGAGCTCCGCGGTGCCCAGGTGCCCGATGATCGCCGAGTCCGCGAGCAGGAACAGCGGCTCCGCGATCAGCGCCCCGAACGCGGGCACGGCGAGCGCAAGGATCTGCCGGTTCAGGCTCGGACCCCGGGAGGGGGCCGACGCCGCAGGGTCGCCCGGCGCGCCACGGCCACTCTTCGGCCCGGTGGCGGTCCGAGACGATGCGGGGTGGTCGTCAGAGGCCGGTGCGGGAGCATCGGAGACGGGCTGAGCGGGGTCGTCGGGCGTGGGCTGCTGCGCGGGGGAGGAGGGCACCGCTCCAGGGTAGGCGGGGTCCGTGGTCGGTGCCCACGGGGCGGCGCACCCGTGCGCCGTCGACCTGACGTCTGCGGACCCGCGGGAGCGGGCGCGCCTGCTCGGGTGACCGGGGCGGCGGTGCGGCGAGCCGCTCGGGCGGCCCGGGCGGCGTCGTCCCCCGCGAGGGTCCAGGACGGTCAGGGCTGGGGGTCGCGCGCGTCGTAGCGCAGGAAGCCGGGGAACACCCGCACCAGCAGGAGGACGAGCACCAGGCACACCGCCGCTCCGCCGAGCGCGGCCCAGCCCGGGCCGAGCAGCTGGCCGCCGGCGCCCAGCACGGCGTCGCCCAGGCGGGGTCCTCCGGCGACGACCACGATGAAGATGCCCTGCAGCCGGCTGCGCAGGGCGTCCGGGGTGGCGGCCTGCAGGATGGTGGTGCGGAAGAGCATGGACACGGAGTCCATGACCCCGGCGGCCACGAGGGTCGCGCAGGCGAGCGCCAGAGGCCAGGCGGTGTCCGCCCCCGCGCCCCGGGAGGTGAGCAGCACCACCGCGCCGAACGCCATGATGCACACGGCCCAGCCCGCCACCGCGGCGGCGCATGCTTGGCCGTGATGGTTGATGCGTATGAATATTCCTGAGAACACGCCCGCGATCACGGACCCCGCTGCCAGGGAGGCGGTGAGCAACCCGACCGTGAGCTGGTCCCCGCCCAGCACGGACGCCCCGAGCACGGGGAACAGGACGCGCGGCATCGCGAACACCATGGCGGCGATGTCCAGCAGGAAGGTCATGCGCAGGTTCGGGCGGGTGGCCAGGAAGCGGAAGCCCTCCACCACGGAGCGGAGCCCGGGCCTGGTGACCTCGCCGTCCCCCGGTTCGGGCGGCAGCGGCGGGAGCTTGTACATGGCCCACAGGCTCACCGCGAAGCTCAGCGCGTCCAGCGTGTACGCCCACGCGAAGCCCAGACCGGCCACCGTGAACGCGCCGAGCAGCGGCCCCACCATGAGGCACGAGCCCATGGTCAGCTGGAACAGCGCGTTGGCCGCGGGCAGCTGGCGGGCGGGCACCAGGCGGGGCACGATCGCGCCACGCACGGGCTGGCCGAGCCCCTGCGCGAAGGAGTGCAGGGACACGATCGCGTAGAGCACCCCCACGCTGCGGACGTCCAGCCACGCGTGGGCGGCGAGCGCCACGGTCATGGCGAACAGTCCCACGGTGGTCCACAGCCCGGCCAGCCGGCGGTCGTGGGCGTCCCCGATGGACCCGCCGTAGAGCCCAGCGACGATCAGCGGCACCAGGGCGAACACGCCCACCAGCCCCACCGCGAACGTGGAGTGCGTGAGCTCGAAGACCTCCAGGCTGATGGCGATCACCGTGAACTGGCTGCCCAGCATGGACAGCGTGGAGCCCGCCCACAGCCGGCGGAAGGCGGGGATCTCGCGCACGGGCGAGACGTCGAGGAGAAAGCGGGCCACGCACCGATCCTAGGGTGCGCGCACACCGCCCCGGCCCCGCACTGCGCACGCACCCTCCGTCCCTGCGGTCGAGCGCCGTCCGCCGCGGCCCCGGCGCCCCGCGCGAGGCACCTCGCGCCGTCCGCCGCGGCCCCGGCGCCCCGCGCGAGGTGCCTCGTGCGTGTCCGCCGCACCGCCTACGCTGAGAGCACCCCACGTCCCCGGGATCCCAGGAGCACCCATGCGCACACGCGAGCAACGCTGGGCCGCGCGCTCGGCCCGCGGCTGGCCGCGCCTGCGCTTGCACGCGGTGCTCAACGGCCTGGGTGCGCTCGTGGCGGGCGCGGGCCTGCTGTGGTTCACGCACGGGCCCCTGCAGTTCCGCAACTTCCCGGCGGGGGACGTCGCCTGGGTGTGGCGGGCGGTGACGCTCGCGCTGGCGGTGCTCGTGCCGTACGTGCTGGTCTCCACGGGCGGCTACCTGCTGCTGGCCGGGGCCACCGCCACGCAGCGGGCCGCGCTGGCCGCCGGGCGTGCCCGCACGGTGGTGCTCAACCCGGACGAACCGGACGAGCCACCCGTCACGGTGCTGAAGCTGACCGAGCACACCCCGCCGGGCGTGAAGATCCGCGCCCACGCCCTGCACGGACGCCACCACGACAGCCGCTACAGCAGGGATCTACTGGGCCTGCTGGCGGTCCAGTCCCCCGTGGCGCTGGCCCCGCTCGTGGTGGGTGTCCTGGCACTGGTGGTGGCCACGGTCTACTACTCCACCGGCTATGGCGAACCCGCCACGGTGCTGCTGCTGGGCGTCGCCCTCCTGGGCTGGAAGCTGTTCCGTGGCTGGCGCAGTCACCGGGTCTTCGCGGACACCCGCTGGGAGACCCCCGCGGAGCTGGTGGTGGACACCGGCCCCGTTCCCCGAGTCACCCCGCTGTCGGAGGACTCCTACGGCCCGGAGCCTGCCCCGCGCGTCACCCACTACGCGGACGACGACGCCGCGGTGCCACCCGCGCGCGGCCGGGAGCGGGCGGCGTCGTCGTACCGCCAGGACGCGGGGTACCCCGAGGAGCCCTACGAGACCACGGACGAGCTGCCCGTGATCGAGCAGATCCGGGAGCGGTACGCGGAACCGCGGCGGCAGAGCAGGTCCCAGCGGCGCCTGGCCGAGCGCGCCGAGCGGGAGGCGGTCCGGCGGCGGCTGCCCCGCGTGGAGGCCGAGCGCGAGGCCGAGGAGCGCACCGCACCGCTCACCCGGGTGGCACCGGGGCGGCATCCGGCCCGTGAGGTGGAGGACCCGGGCGGCGAGGCCGCGGAACAGCAGCAGCAGCGGCTGAACCAGAAGCGCTACGAGGACCACCTGCAGCGCCACCGCGAGAAGCGCGAGGACCGGCTGCGCAGCGCCGAGGCCCGCCAGCCCGAGGAGGCCCCCTCCCTGCTGAGCTACGCGATGCACCGGATCAGGCGCCGCGGGGACGACTCGTAGCAGCCCAGCCTCGGTGCGGGCGCACTCTCGCATGACCCCCACCCGAACCGGGTGACCCGGGGGACCGCCCGACCTGCCCACCGTCGACCTCTGGAGCGCCGCTGTGAACCACCGCTGGAAGAGCGTCCTCACCTTCATGGGCGGGTGGTTGCTCGGGGCCGTGTTCGTGCGCCTGGCCCTGGACTGGTCCGACGCCCAGCCGTACGAGGGCGCGGTGACCGAGCGGCGATACGTCGTGGTCGCCGGGCTGACCCTGGCTACGAGAGCCGGGGCCAGCATCGCGGCGGCCGGGTGGCGAAGACGCGTCACTTGCCGGAGCCGGACGCGGGGGCGTCTGCCCGTTCCACGTCCCGGCACTGCGAGCGCAGGACGAAGTCCGCTCCGATCAGGGCGCCGCCCCAGGCAATCGCGAGGACGCCCAGCCACAGGGTGATGGTCAGCGCACCGATGCCCGGGTTGACCATGAACAGCACACCGCCCAGGATCCACAGGACGGCGCTGACCACGAGCCAGACCCGGGACCTGCCGCCCGCGGGCCCCCTGATGTCGGCCACGAAGTCGATGGTGCCGCGCAGCACCAGCAAGATGCCGATGAGGAACGTGCGCGCGGCCACCCCGGCGAAGGGGTGGATCAGCGCCGCGGTGCCCACGACCACGCCGATGATCCCGGCCACGATACCCAGCCCGGTTTCGTGCGGGGACCGGTGCCGGAGGGCGCCACCCCCGGTGACACCGTGCCGCTGCCCGGTCCGGCCGCGCCGGTGTGGCGCGGCCGGGCAGCGGGGCATGAGCGGGGGGCACCCCACCGGGTCAGGAGATGGCGCTCCACCCCAGGTCCGCGGCGTCCACCGCGGCACGGCTTCCCAGGCGCCAGATCCGCCGCACGGTCCACACCAGCAGCGCCACGAGCAGGGCGTTGCGGGTGGTCAGCACCGCGGCCATCACCGGGTTGGCGTGGATCAGGGGCGTGTAGAACAGCGGGTAGATCACGAACGTGGTGGCCGCGATCCCCAGGGTGAGCAGGGCCGGGGTGCGCCACCGCACGCGGTCGTGGAGCAGACCCACCATGATCACGGGGGCCAGCCAGATCATGAACTGCGGGGAACCCACCTTGTTGAACACGATCAGCACCAGGGTCAGCAGCAGGGATCCCGCGTACACGAGCCGTCCGCGGTCCGCACCGCGGCGCAGCGCGCGCACCAGCAGCAGCGCGGACGCGAGCACCGCCACGAGCAGCAGGGGCTGCATGAGGGAGGCCATGGTCTCCACACCGGGGCCGTACACCTCGGTGGAGTTGATGGCGGTGTTGTCCGCGATCCGCGAGCCCCCGATGCCGAGCACGGCGGCCCACACCCACGGGGTGGAGAGCGTGGCCTCGAGCTGCATCCCGCGGGAGCCCTGGTTCAGGGCGAAGTCCGCGATCTTGTCGATCCCGCCGATCACGAGCACCCCGGCGACCACGGCGGCGCTCACCACCACCCCGGTGACCACGATGCGCACGCGCTGGCGCAGCGCGATCACCATGGCCAGGACGGTGGCGGCGGGCCACACCTTGATCCACGTGGCCACGCTCAGCAGGGCGGAGCCCACCACGGGGTGGCGCACCGCGTGCAGCAGCCCGATGAACACGATGGGCGCCGCCACGCCCTCCACCCGGGCGAAGCTCAGGTAGCCCATGAAGACGGTGAACACCACCCACCACCAGCCGGCCACCACGGCCGCGCGGCGTCGGCTGAGCACCGCGGAGCTGCCGTGCGCCACGGCTCCGGGGTCCGGGGTGCCGCCGCGCGGTCCGGGCAGCTCCCACGCGGCGGGGCGGTGGGCGCGGTGCAGCAGGAACCACAGGGCCACCGCGTCGAGCACGGTGATCATCAGCGTCCAGCCCAGCAGGTAGAGGCCGTGGCCCATGATCCTGGGCAGCAGGATGAACGGCTGCGCGAGCACGGGGTACACCCACGGGCTCACCGAGCCCTCCACCGGGGCGTTGTAACCGGCCATGGCCCACTCGCGGTACTGCTCGGTGTCGCTGAACGCCCAACCGTGCAGGAAGAAGGACGCCATCCACCCCAGGAAGTAGAGGTGCGCCACGGCGAAGCCGCACCACACGGCGGCGGGGCGCATGAGACGCTCGAGCCCGCGCGGCCTGGCGGCAACGGCGTCGTCGTCAGGCGTGGGGCGCCGCACGGGGAGCCTCCTCCGGGGCGGAACCCAGGCGGTGCAGCCTGCGCGCGGACCACCACATGAGCACTACGAGCAGCGCGTTGCGCGCGGTGAGCACCAGGGCCATGACCGGGTTGTTGTGGCTCAGGGCGGTGTAGAAGAGCGGGTAGATCAGGAACGTGGCGATCCCGATCAGCACCGCGAGCGCGGCGGGGGTGCGCCAGGCGTGCCGGTCGTAGACCAGACCCACCGCGATCACGGGGCCGAGCCACACCATGAACTGCGGCGAACCCACCTTGTTGAACACGATGAACGCGGTGACCATGGTCAGCGAGCCGGCCAGGAACAGGGCGGTGCGGTCCAGGTGCCCGGCGGCCACACCGCGGCGCAGGCCGCGCACGATCAGCCAGACCACCACGAGCGCGGCCACGACGAACAGCGGCTGCATGAGCTTGGACATCACGTCCGAGCCGGGGCCGTCCACCTGCATGGAGTTGATGTCCGTGTTCATGTACATGTGCGAGTCGCCGAGGTGCAGCACGGACAGCCACAGCCACGGCGTGGTGAAGGTGGCCTCGAGCTGCATGCCGCGGTCACCCTGCTGGGTCAGGAAGTCCGCGATCTTGTGCACCGAGCCCGACGCCGCTGCCACCGCCACCGCGCCCAGCGTCACCAGGACACCGGCGAGCAGCACCGCGCCGCGGCGTCGTGCGGCCGCGAGCAGCGCGAGCACCACCGCGGCGGGCCACACCTTGACCCACGTGGCGGCACTGAGGATCGCGGAGGCCACGAACGGGTGGGAGACGCCGTAGACCAGGCCGACCAGCACGATCGGGGCGGTCAGGCCGTCCACGCGCGCGAAGCCCAGCCAGCCCATGAGCAGGATGAACACGAGCCACCACCACGCGGCGGGCAGGGCGGCGCGGTTGCGGCCCCAGCCGGTGAGCGTGCCCATGGCCAGTGCGTTGAGCACGCTGATGATGAGAACCCACAGGAAGAAGAACGGGCCGGGGCCGAACATGCCTGCGAGCGCCATGGGGATCTGCGCAAGCACGGGGTACACCCACGGGCTGGGGCCGGAGGGGAGATTGGCCTCGTCGAAACCGGCCGCGGCCCACGCACGGTAGATGTTGGTGTCGCTGAACGCGTTGCCCTGCAGGGACACGATCAGCGCGAAGATCAGGAAGCCCAGGTGCACCACCACGAACCCGGCGAGCAGACCGCGGGACGTCAGCAGCCGCTGCTGCCAGCTGCGGGGGATCGCGGCGTCGCGCAGCCGGGTGAGGGCCGCGAAGTATCTCTCAGTGGGCACGAAAGGTCCTTGTCCGAATGCGCGCGGGATTCTGTTCTGGCTCGGCGGGGCCGGTCCGGGGTGCGGTGACCGCGGGTCGGTCGGGCGGCGTGGGCGGGACGCGCACCCCGGTGGCTCCGGGCGCCGTTCCACACCGCCCCGATTCTATGGGGTTCCGGGCGGTGGGACCCGTGTGAGCGTCCCGGGTTGGGCAGGGGGCGTCCTGTAAAGTCGGGGGGCGGAGCCGCTGATCACCTCGGCTCGCCCACCACTGGTTGGTCGAGGGGGCTGGAGTCCATGAGCGCGTCAGGTCCTGTGGCCCCGCCCGCCGACCCCCACACCGGCTCCACCGCCACCGTCGAGCTGCGGGCCCACGTGGCCGTGATCCAGGGTTTCGTGGGCTCCCTGATGATGTTCCTGGGGTCCCTGGGGACCGGGTGGATCGCCAACGGCTCCCCCATGGTCCGCCACCCGCTGGTGATTGAGCTGCGGGTCAACGTGTGGGGCGTGTACACGTGCACCGTGCTGCTGACCCTCGGGGCCATGCTCCTGATCCGCTCGTGGCTGCGGCTCGGGCAGCGGCTGCGCGGCTGGCCGCCGGGCTCCCAGCGCACCGTGGTCACCGCGGTGATCGCATGGTCCCTGCCCCTGCTGTTCGCGGTGCCCATCTACTCGCGGGACGTCTACGCCTACATCGGCCAGGGGCGGCTGATGCTCGCGGGCAAGGACCCCTACGTGGAGGGCATCTCCTCCCTGGACAACTGGTTCATGCTGGGCGCGGACCCCGAGTGGGCGGAGGCCCGCACCCCGTACGGGCCGTACTTCCTGTGGATCGCCGCGGGGGTGGTGCGCCTGACCAACGCGCAGCCGGACCTGTCCGTGATGCTGTTCCGCCTCGCCGCGTACGTGGGCGTGGTGCTGTGCATGGTGTACGTGCCCAAACTGGCCCGGCTGCACGGGGTCAACGGCGCCCGGGCGCTGTGGATCGCGGTGGCCAACCCGCTGTTCCTCATCAGCTTCGTGGCCAGCGCGCACAACGACGCCCTCATGGTGGGCCTCGCCGTGGCCGGTGTGTACGCCGCCGCGAGAAAGCATCCCCTGCTGGGAATACTCCTGGTCACGGGGTCCATCGGCATCAAACCCATCACCATCCTGCTGCTGCCGTTCATCGGTCTGCTGTGGGCCGGCAAGGGTGCCTCCTGGCTGCGGCGCTTCGTGATCTGGGCGGCCACCGCCCTCATCAGCTTCGGGCTGCTCGCGCTCAGCGGGGCGGTGGACGGGCTCGGCCTCGGCTGGGCGTGGGCCCTGCTGGACCCCACCCCCGGCTACACGGGATACTCCCCCTCCGGGTTCCTCGGCCAGCAGGTGGAGCGCGTGGGTGACGCCCTCGGCCTCGACGGTGGCGGGCTCGCCGGAGGGTTCCGCCGGCTGCTCCAGGGCAGCGCGATCCTGCTGGTGCTCGTGCTCATGTTCGTGGGCGGAGACCGCAAGATCGTGCGCCGCATGGCCGTGGCCTTCGCCGCCGTGGTGCTGCTGTCCCCCATCATCCAGCCCTGGTACATCCTGTGGCTGCTGCCCCTGCTCGCCGCCACCGGCATCAAGGACAACTGGCAGATCCGCATCATCTACGTGGTGATCACGTTCTTCGTGGTCTTCGGCGCCCAGGACCAGCTCTCCGTGTGGCCGTTCATCGACCTCAGCGTCAGCGTGTCCCAGGTGGCGTTCGTGATCGCGGTGGCCTTTACGCTCTACCTCGCGCTGCTCGACCGCCGCACCCGCGCCCTCCTCACGCACGGCGGCTGGAAGGGCTGGTTCGGGCCCACCCCCGCCAACGGGTCCACGGACCTGCGCTGGGCTTCCTGAGCCCGGGGGACGACGACGCCGCACGGCCGGGTTTCCGGCGGCCGGTCCCGGCTATCGCTGACCCCTCAGCCGCTCCAGCTCCCGGCGGTCCTTCTTGGTGGGCCGGCCCGCACCCCGGTCCCGGCGAGCCACCGGCACACTGATTTCCGCGGGGCGCGGCGGGGAGTGGTCCACGTAGCACTTCACGGCCACCGGAGCGCCCACACGCTTGACGATCAGCCGGGTAACCTCGAACTCCTGCTGCCACCCCGGGCGCTTCACGCTCACCCGGTCCCCCACGCGCACCGGCTGGGCGGCCTTCACGGGGGCGCCGTTGAGCCGCACGTGCCCGGCACGGCAGCCCTGGGTGGCGGAGGAACGGGTCTTGAACAGCCGGACGGACCACAGCCACACGTCCAGCCGCACGCTCGCGGGATCACTGGTGGGCATGGATCCCACGGTACTCCGCGGAGGGACAACGCCCCGGTCCGGCCTCGTTCTCGGTGCGCGAGACGTCAGCGCGAGCCCCTTGACCGCATGTGATCCACCTCATACCGTGAGCCTACCAACTGGTTGGGAGGTGACCCGTACCTCCCCGGAGAGGACGTGGGTTCCATGACACCTTCCGCCCCGGATCACGGTGTGACCGGCAAGGGCCTGGCGGCCGGAAAGCTCGGACTCCTACCGTCCACGGTGATCGGACTCGGCTCCACGGCACCGCTGTACTCGCTCGCGGCCACCCTCGGCTTCGTCGTGATGGCCGTGGGCGCCCAGGCCCCCATCGCCCTGATTATGGCGTTCGTGCCCATGTGCCTCACCGCGTTCGCGTACCGGGAACTCAACACCGCGGTGCCCGACGCCGGCACGGCCTTCACCTGGGCGGCCAAGGCGCTGGGCCCCCGCACGGGCTGGTTCGCCGGATGGGGTGCGTTCGTCTCCGGGGTCATCGTCATGTCCAGCCAGACGCAGGTGGCCTCCCGCTACCTGCTGCTGCTCGTGGGAGGGGAGACCCTCGCGGACTCACCCGTGATCGTGACCTCCCTGGGGGCCGTGATCATCGCGGTGATGACCTGGGTCTCGTTCCGCGCGGTGGAGGCGGGCGCCAAGGCCCAGTACGCCCTGATGGCGCTGCAGTACATGGCGATCATCGCGTTCTGCATCGGGCTGTGGCTCGCGATCAGCGACGACCGCCACGCCCTCGACTTCTCGTGGGAGTGGTTCAACCCGTTCGCCGCGGACAACCCCGTGGGCTTCATGCAGGCGGTCCTGCTGGCCATCTTCATGTACTGGGGCTGGGACACGTGCCTCTCGCTCGCGGAGGAGACCAAGAATCCCCGCACCACGCCGGGACTCGCCGCCCTGCTGTCCACGGTGTGCCTGCTGGTCACCTACGTGGGGATGACCGTGCTGGCCATGATGTACGCCGGGGTGGGCACCGAGGGCAAGGGACTGGCCAACCCGGACGGCGCGGAGGACGTCTTCTTCTCCCTCCGCGAGGACACCCTGGGGTCCTACGGGTGGGTGCTGGTCTTCGCGATCTTCGTATCCGCACTCTCCACGTGCCAGACCACCATCCTCCCCCAGGCCCGCGCCACCTTCGCCATGGGCATCTACAAGGCCCTCCCCCGGCGGTTCGCCCACATCAATCCCAAGTACCAGACGCCCGGCTTCTCCACGATCTTCATGGGCGTGGTCTCCGCGGCCTTCTACGTGGGTATGACCATCCTCAGCGGGGACATCCTGGCCGACACGATCGAGTCCACGTCCCTCGCGGTGGCCATGTACTACGCGCTGACCTCGCTGGCCTGCATCCTCTACTTCCGCAAGCACCTGTTCGACTCCGCACGCAACGTCGTCTTCCGGCTGGTCCTGCCACTTCTGGGAGGGTTGATGATGACCGCGGTGTTCGTGTACTCCGCCATCAACATGTTCGACCCGGACTACGGAACCACCACGCTGCTCGGTACCTCGGGCACCTTCGTGATGGGCGTCGGCTCCCTGGCCCTCGGGCTGGTGGTCATGTTCGTGTGGATGCGCTTCGCCGAGGCCCGCCCCTACTTCGAGGGTCGCACCCTGAACCGGGACACGGAGGTGCTGGTGCCGGAGACTCCCTGAGACCCCGCCGCTGCAACCCCCACCCCCCCACCGAGGAGAACCCCATGCTCGTCCACGTCCCCACCGGCTGCACCGGTCCGGCAGCTACCCGGGCTGCCGTCCGCCGCTCCGCACCCGGAACCCCCACCCGGCGCCCCGGCGGGGTGAGCTGACCGTGCGGCACGAGCAGCCGGACCGGATCCTCGACACCTACGTGCAGATCCTGGTGGAGTCGGGGGTCCGGCAGGCCACCATCGAGGCCGTGGCCCGCCGGTGCGGGCTCTCCAAGGCGGGACTGCTGCACCACTTCGGCTCCCGCGCCGGCCTGGACGCGGCTCTGCTGGCGCGGCTGCGAGACCTGGTGGAGCGCGACGTCGTGAGCATGCGCGATGCCCCGGAGGGTGCGGTGCACTACTACCTGGCCACGTCCCTCGACTCCAAGTCGGAGCTGGAACGGATGGTGGTCGCCGCCACCAGACTCGCCCACTCCGGCAGCACCGACGCCGGAGCCGTGCTGCGCTGGGCGCGGGACCGGTGGTTCGACGTCATGGTGGCCCACCTGGGGCACCCGCTCCTCGCGCGCCTGGCCATCCTGGCCGGTGACGGCGTGAGCTACCACAACGACATCTCGGACGAGCACGGGGACCGCTTCATCAGCCCCGATGACCTGGACGCCTTCACGCAGCTGGTGGAGGGCAGGCGCGACACGTAGACCCGCCCCCCACCGTGCGGGAGCACCTCAGTCCACGACCGGCAGCTCCGTGGTCTCGAACCGCTGCTGGAAGAAGGAGGGGCTCCGGAGCCTCTGGATCACCATGACCACCAGGCCGAGCGCCAGGATGCCCGCCCCCAGGATGAACACGAGACCCACCCCGCCGATCTGCGACCCGGAGCCGTAGGAGGGGTCCATGGAGTCCACGGAGGTCTGCACGAAGAACACGAGCAGCAGCAGACCGCCCACCAGGGGCGCCACCAGGTTCACCAGGCAGCTCTTGACGGAGCGGAACCACGACCGCCGGAAGTACCAGACGCACGCGAGGGCGGTGACGCCGTAGTAGAAGCAGACCATCATCCCCAGCGCGGTGATGGTGTCCCACAGGACGTCCTCGCTGACGATGCGCATGAACGTGTAGAACACCGAGGACACCACCGCCGCGGCCACCGTGGCGAAACCGGGTGACTGGAACCGCGGGGTGACCTTGGCGAACTGCCGGGGCAGGGCACCGTAGTACCCCATCGCCAGCAGCGTCCTCGCGGGTGAGACGAACGTGGACTGCAGGGACGCCGCGGAGGAGGACAGCACCGCGAGGGACAGCAGGATCGCGGCGGGGCCCATGACGGGCCCGGCGAGTGCCGCGAACACGTTCTCCTGGATGTCGGGGTTGGTCAGACCCACCCCGGTGTCCCCGAGCCCGGCGAAGCTCACCACGGAGACGCCGATCAGCAGGTAGAGCACCACGATGGAGAAGATGGTGGCCAGTGCCGCGCGGCCGGGGGTGGTGGAGGACCCCTCGGTCTCCTCGTTGATGGTGAGCACCACGTCCCAGCCCCAGTAGATGAACACCGAGAGGGACACCCCGGCGGCGAACGCCGAGAAGGAGCCCACGCCCAGGGGGTTGAACCACTCAGCGTCGATGTGGATCCCGCTCTCCGCCGTCCCGTTGGCCACGTGGACCAGCGCGGCCACGGAGAACCACACCAGCACGACCAGCTGGAACGCCACGAGGACGTACTGCACCTTTTTGGTGGTCTCCATCCCCCGGTAGGAGATCCAGCAGGCGAGCGCCATGAACACCAGGCACGTGGCCACGTTGACCACCACGTTGTCCGCGAGGTCCCCGAGTTCGGGTCTGCCCGTGACCTGCGCCAGCAGGAGGTAGAAGAACTCCACCGCGATGCCCGCGAGGTTGGAGAGCACCAGGATGGTGGCCGCCAGCAGACCCCAGCCACCCATCCACCCGAGCCACGGGCCAAAGGCCTTGGAGGTCCAGGTGAAGGTGGTGCCGGAGTCCGGCATGGCGCGGTTGAGCTGCCGGTAGCCCACGGCCACGAGCAGCATGGGCAGGAACCCGACCAGGAAGATCGCGGGCAGGTGCGTGCCCACGGCCGCCGCAGTGGGACCGAGGGCCCCGGAGAGCGTGTAGGCGGGCGCGATGCAGGACATCCCGATCACCACGGCGCCCAGCAGCCCGACCGACCCGGAGCTCAGGCCCTTGCCCCCGGTGGTGTCCACGGCCTCGCTCATGACACGTCCCCGGTGGGGTCCGCTGCCGCGGGCAGGATGATCATGGGCACGGGCAGGTGCCGCAGGACCCGCGCGGCCGTGGTCCCCAGGAAGATCTGCCGGTGCTGGGCGAGCCGGGAGGATCCGACGAACAGCACCGAGCCGGGGGCCCAGTCCATGTCCGCCACCGTGCGCCGGATGTTCTTGCCGGTGGCCACGTGAACGCTCACACGGTGCTCGGCGGGCAGCTCCCGGGCCGCCTCGCGCAGCATGGCGTCGGTGGCGGCCACCGCCGCTTCGGGCTCGTCCGCCACCTGGTCCAGGGGCAGGAAGTTCAGCAGCACGAGCTCCTGGCCGCCCCGTTCCACCGCCTGCTGGGACTCCCGCAGGATCTGCTGGGCTCCCCGGCGGGCGCCCACCCCCGCGTAGAGCCGGGTGATGGGCTCCGTTGCCCGATAGCCGCGCGGCGCCATGGCCACGGGCACCGGGGCGCGGTGCAGCAGCGCGTCCACCACGGGCCCCACGGAGAACTTCACCGCGTACTTCCCGGCGGCCGCGCCGACGACCAGCAGACCGGCGTCGAACTCCTGGACCGCGGAGACCAGACCCTCGGCGATGGACTGGGCGGTGCGCACGTGGCTGCGGGCCACCACACCGTCCGGGACGAGCGCCTCAGCGTCCTTGAGCCACGAGACCGCCTCCCGCCGCACCACGGGGGAGATGTCACCCACGGGCGGATAGGCGGTACTGAAGGGATCGCCCGACCGGACCACGTACACGATCTCGAGCTCCGCGTGGAACGCCTGGGCCAGGGCCACCGCGAGCCGCACGGCCTCCTTGCTGCGCTTGTCCGCCCCGTACCCCACCACGTAGCGCATGGGGGATGTTCCGGCCGCGCCGGACGACGACGCCGTGTCCCGTTCCGCAGTCGTGCGCGCCATCACGCGCCCCGCTTCTGGTTGATCTGCGCCGCGGCCAGTGCACCCTGGCGCAGGGCCCCGTCCACGTGCTGGTAGCCCTCAGCGGCGAGGTCCGAGCAGGCCCAGCGGATGGGGCCCACGGGCTCGGACTGGATGGCGCCGTAGCGGTGCAGGCCACCGAGGTCGTAGGACGCCGCGTAGGCACCGCGGGTCCACTCCTCGGAGCCGAAGTCGGACTCGTAGTAGACCACCGGGTTCTTGGCCTCCTCGCCCAGGTAGTGGGAGAGGGACTCGAGGACCTGCCGCTTGCGCTCCTCGGCCGGGAGCCGGAAGACCTCGTCGGCCTTCTCGTCCGAGACGAAGCCCACCAGGGTGCCGCGCTCGTCCTCGTGGTTGGTGTTGTCGTAGACCTCCTGGGAGAGCTCGTGGGCGCAGAAGCCCGTGCCGGACAGGCCCTTCTCCCGCCAGAACGGGGTCTCGTACACGGCGTGGATCTTGATCACGATGCCCAGGGACTGGTGCTGGTGCATCTGGTGCTGGGCCCGCGGCAGGGGCGGCTCGAAGGAGATGCGCGAGTACAGGTTGGGCGGCACGGCCACCACCACGTCCTTGGCCTTGACCGTGACCCGGTCCGAGAGCACGCGGACGGTGAAGTCCGGGTCGTGCTCCTCGTACGTCTGGTCCTCGCCCGCCCACTGGATGGTGCGCACCGGGGAGTTGAGGAACACCACGGAACCTGGATCCCGGGTGACCACGTCGGTCCCGGCAGCCACACCGAGCTGCTCCGCCATGGTGGTGGAGACCGACTGCATCCCGCCCACCACGCGGCGGTCCAGGATGAAGTCCTCGTCCACCAGGTTGGAGAAGGAGCCTGCGGAGGCGGCCATGAGCACGGCCTGCAGCGCCGAGAACGCGTGGGACGGCTTGGTCAGCATGCCACCGGCGATGAAGATGCCGATGTTATTGCACGCCTCCTCGTCGTCCGAGTTCTGCCGCAGCCAGTCCCGGAAGGACACGGTGTCCAGCTCGCGGGCCTTGGGGTGCGCCCACGGCTCGGTGGGCCCGATCTCCGCGGCGAGCTCGTCCATGAGGTGGATCAGCCGGTCCATCTCCTTCTCCGTGCCCTCGGAGGTGGGGAACATGTGGCCGTCGTACAGGTGCCGGGAGCCGTCCGGGGCGATGTACACGGACTGCCCCTCGCGGTAGCGCTCGAACGTGGTGAGCCCCAGCTCCTCCACGAGTCCCAGCAGCTCGGTCTGGTCCGGGGAGATCCACTGACCGCCGATCTCCAGGAACGCCCCGTCGATCACGTTGGACCAGGTGCGGCCGCCCACGCGGTCGCGGGCCTCCAGGACTGCCACGGACCTCCCGGCCTCGGACAGCCGACGTGCGGCCATGAGTCCGGCCGGTCCTGCGCCGACGACAACGACGTCGCGCTCGATGGCGTCGACGGACCCTACGGTGCGCTGTTCAGTCATGGTTCTCACCTTTCAGTGGATAATGAAAAAGGTTCATTATGGGAGATGCGTGAATCCCGCCCGCCCGCCGTCCGGCGGTGCGGCCGGAGTAGGAGCGATGGGCGGAGGACAGTGTTGTGAGTGACGTGAGATCAGGGCGAGGCAGAGGACGACCCACGGCACCCGTGCTGACCCAGCGGAGAATCGGGGACGCCGCCCTGCTGATCATCCAGTCCCACGGCTACCGCGCCCTGACCATGGCGGCCCTGGCCCGGCAGCTGGGCGTCTCCACCTCCGCCCTCTACAACCACGTGGGCTCCAAACGGGAGATCCTGATCCTGCTCCAGGACCGGATCAACCAGGAGATCGACTGCTCCGGGTTCCTCTCCGAGCCCTGGGACCGGGCCCTGGAGCGCTGGGCCTGGTCCTACCGGGAGGTCTACTCCCGCAACATCCCGCTGATCGCGGTCATCGCGGTCATGCCAGTGGCGGACTCGCCCCACACCCTGCGGATGTACGAGACGGTCACCGCCGCGCTCTCGGAGGCCGGGTGGCCGCGCGAGTGGATCGTGGACGCCATCGTCTCGGTGGAGTCCCTGGTGTTCGGCTCGGCCTACGACTCCGTGGCCCCGCCGCACATCTTCGACCCCGGCGCCCTGCGCGACGCCGCCCCGAACTTCGCCGCCGCGGTGCAGCACCGTGACGAGCACGCGACGACGCCGCCTGCGCTCTCCCCGGCAGATCGCGCCTTCCAGCTGGCGCTGGACGCGATGCTGCACGGGCTGCGCGCACGGCTGTCGGAACTCACCACGGCGCGGTGACACCCGGCTACGCCTCCAGGGAGTGCATCACGTGCTTCACACGGGTGTACTCCTCCACCGAGTAGATGGAAAGGTCCTTGCCGTAGCCGGAGTTCTTGAACCCGCCGTGCGGCATCTCGGCCACGAACACCACGTGGGTGTTGACCCAGACGCACCCGAAGTCGAGCTCCCGGCTGACCCGCATGGCCGTGCCGTGGTCGGAGGTCCAGACGCTCGAGGCCAGGGCGTAGGAGACGTCGTTGGCGAGCTCCACGGCCTCTTCCGGGGTGCTGAAGCGCTGCACGGTGAGGACCGGGCCGAACGTCTCCTCCTGCACCAGCTGGTCGTCCTGGCGCAGCCCGGTGATCACGGTGGGCTCCACGAAGAACCCCGGGGTGTCGGCCACGGGCCTGCCACCGGTCACCACGGTGGCGTGGGACGGGATGTTCTCCAGCTTCTGGCAGACGTCCGCGTAGTGGCGCTCGTTGATGAGCGGGCCGAAGTCGTTCTCGGAGTCGTCCGCGGAGCCGGTCCTCGCGGCCTCGGCGTACTTGGCGAGCAGCTCCACGAGCCGGTCGTGGGCGCTGTCCTCCACCAGGATGCGCGTGACTGCGGTGCAGTCCTGCCCGGCGTTGAAGGTGCCGAAGGCGATCAGCTGCTCCGCCGCGCGCTCCAGGTCCGCGTCCGCGAACACGACGGCGGGGGCCTTGCCACCGAGCTCCAGATGGGCCCGCTTGAGACCGTCGGCGGCGCCGCGCGCCACGGCGCGCCCGGCCCGGACCGAACCGGTGATCGAGACCATGGCGGGCGCGGGGTGGCGGGTCATGAGCTGCCCGGTGCCGCCGTCGCCCAGGACCACGTTGAAGACGCCCGGGGGCAGGATCTCACCGGCGAGACGGGCGACCACCAGGGTGGACTCGGGGGTGGTGTCGCTGGGCTTGAGCACGATGGTGTTGCCCGCGGCGAGCGCGGGGCCGATCTTCCAGATCCCCATCAGCAGCGGGTAGTTCCAGGGGGTGACCTGCGCGACCACACCCACGGGCTCACGCCGCACGTAGGAGGTGTGGTCCGTCATGTACTCGCTGGCGGCCCGCCCCTCCAGGGTGCGGGCGGCCCCGGCGAAGAACCGGAGGTTGTCGACACCGGCGTCCACCTCCTCCGCGCTGATCTGGGCGCGGGGCTGCCCGGTGTTGCGGTGCTGCGCCTCCACAATCTCGTCCTTGTTGTCCCGCAGCGCGTCCGCGAGCGCCAGCAGCGCGTTCTGGCGCTCGGCCGGGGTGGTCCGGCCCCACGCCTTGGACGCGGCGACCGCGGCCTCGAAGGCGTCGTTGACGTCCTCCTCGTTCGACACCGGGGACACCGCCACCACGGAACCGTCGGTGGGGTTCTTGATGTCGATCCGGTCCTGCCCCTTGGCGGGGACGAATCGTCCGTTGATGAAGTTCTGCAGCATGTCCGACATGGGAAGTCTCCTCGCTGTGGCTGTCTCGTCCGGCTCGCGCGCCACCCAGGTGAGGTGGGGCCGCGACGGTGAGTAACTGGGATCACTCTAAATGATTGCTGTTCATTATTGAACCCCTCCTCCGGACCCCACCCCTCCACAACACCCCGGCGACGCCGCGCGCGGGCGCGGCCTCAGTCGCCGTGCCCCTCGCCACCCGGAACCTCGGACCGGCCCGTGGTCACCGCCAGCTCCACCGGGGCATGCGGCAGGTCGACGGTCCTGGCCACCGTGCCCGCGGAGAGGTCCACCACGTGCAGCTTCCGGTGCTCGGCGTCCGTGACGTAGGCCTTGCCCCCGGCGACCTTCACGGCCGGGCCGGGCTGCTGCCAGTCCTCCTTCTCCTGCCACGGCTCGACCACCGCGATCCGCTGCGTGATCTTCCCGGTGTTCTGGTCGATCACGGCGAGCGTACCGTCATAGGTCAGCACGAGTCCCTCGCCGTGGGGCCCGCGGGCCAGGGAACGGAACCAGTAGGAGGAGCCCAGTTCCACGAGCCGGTGGGTGTCGTTGCGGGTGTCGAAAAGGGCCACACGGGTGGGGTGCTCGTGCTCCGCGTCCTTGTCCACCTTGTATTCGCCGAGCACGATCGGGGACGCCTCCGAGCCCGCCAGGTTCCCGGAGCGCGCGTAGGCGTCCTTCACGGGGACCTTGTGGAACGCCCCGTCCCGGTAGACCACGGGCCCGTTCTCACAGCCGACCATGACGGTGTCCGTGCTCGTGCCGGGCGCCGTCGCGGCCTCCCCGTGCACGCCGGGGCAGTCGATGGTCTCGGCTCTGACGGACCCGTCCGGGGCGAGCACCTGTACGGTGTGCCGCTCGGCCTCGGTGCCCTGGGTGGTCAACAGGGAGCCGTCGGCGAGCCTCAGCGCCACGCCGTGGTGCGGAGCCTGCGCCTTCCTCCGCTCCACCGCTCCGCCGTCCGCACCGCGCAGCGCGGGCCACTCGACGGTCTGGATGGACCCGTCCCCGTCGCCGAACAGCGTGGTCGCGCCGGCGTGGGCCACCACGTGCCCCGCGTGCGGAGCCTCGAAGGCGCGGTCCGTCAGCGCGGGTGCGGACTCGTGGTAGTGGAAGTGGTCACCGTGCGCCCGTGCCTCCAGCCCGGTGTCGAACAGCCGGAACCGGTCCCCGTCCGAGACCATCACGTGCCGCCCGTCCCCGCCGTTGTTGAGCCGCAGGAAGCCGTCCTCCTTCGTGTCCTCGACCACCTCCCCGGACTCGGTGTCCACGGTCAGCAGCCCGCCGTCGTAGGAGACCACCGCGCGCGGGTCCAGGTGCGAGACCTCCTTCACGGACGGCGTCGTCTCCTCGGCCGGGCTCCCCGAGGACGACGACGCCGTCCGCCACCCTGCGCGCACCCGCTCAGCAGCAGCGCGGTCGCCCCCAGTGCAGCCACGGTCAGCGGCACAGGTCGTCTGCGGACGGAGGGGGAGGGCACGGTGCCCGGACGGACGGATCCATGGTGGGGAGAGGTTCTCTGCATGGAAGCACCGTAGCATCAGATGAGAATCGTTTTTATCTAACCGTGGGGGCGTGTCCTCCCGGGAAACCGCCCGCGCGGGTCACAATGGACCTCCACCGGCCTCGACCGCAGGAGCAACCATGACCACCACCCCCCGCACCGTGGGCGTCATCGGCCTGGGCGCCATGGGCGCCCCCATGACCGCGCACCTGGTGGCCGCGGGCCACGACGTGGTGGTGCTGCACCACAGCCTCCACAAGACCGAGGGTGTGCGCCCCGTGGACGACCCCCGCCACATGGCAGGCCAGGCGGACCTCGTGCTCCTCATGGTCCCGGGCGCTCCCGAGATCGACACGCTGCTGCCGCACCTCGCGGACGGTGCGGCAGAGCGGGACGGCGAGCGCGGCGGCGTCGTCATCGCGGTCGGCTCCACCGTGTCCCCGGAGGACGTCGCCCGCTGGCACCGCGAGCACCCGGACCTCGCCCTCGTGGACGCCCCGGTGTCCGGGGGCGAGGCGGGCGCGGTGCGGGGTGAGCTGTCCATCATGGTGGGCGGCGAGGACCGCGCGGCGGCCCTGGCCCTTGAGGTGCTCGCGGCGTGCGGGCGGCCCGTCCACCTGGGGCCGCTGGGCGCGGGCCAGGTGGCCAAGGCGTGCAACCAGCTGGTGTGCGCGGCGGAGATCGTCGCGCTGTCCGAGGCGTCCGTGGTGGCCGAGCGCGCCGGGCTGGACCTCGCCGAGCTGCTGGAGCTGATGGGCGGCGGCTACGCCGGGTCCGTGATCCTGGAGGACAAGACTCCCAAGCTCGTGGCCCACGACTACGAGGTCTCCGCGCGGGCATCGTTCGTGCACAAGGACGTCTCCGCCTACCTCGACGCCGCCCGCGCCTCCGGCACGCGCTCCGTCCTGGGCGGGCCCCTGCTCGACGCCGCGCGCCAGCTCGTGGACGCCGGCCTGGGAGAGCAGGACTCGGCCGTGTTCCAGAAGTGGGTGGCCGGGCGCGACACCGGGGAGGACGCCGGCGCCTCGACCCCGGACCCGTCCGGGACTGCCCGGGCACTCCCGGGCGACCGCTCCGACCAGCCCACCCCCTGGACGTCGGGCGCCGGGCGGGACCGGACCGGAGGCGAACGGTGAGCAACCCCGAGAAGAACCCGCAGCCCACCGTGTGCCGCCCGGGAGCCGCACCCGTCCGCGGTGGGCTGCGCAGCGGCGTCGTCGTGGTGGACGGGCAGGACGGGCCCGTGGAGATCCTCGAACCCCGGGACGTGCCCCTGGGCGGGCCGCGCGGGATGACCGTGCGGCGCACCCTGCCGCAGAAGGGCCGCTCGCTGATCGGCGCGTGGTGCTTCCTGGACTCCTACGGCCCGGACGACGTCGCCGCGACCGGCGGGATGAAGGTCGCCCGCCACCCCCACACCGGGCTGGCCACCGTGTCCTGGCTGTTCGAGGGGCGCATCGACCACGTGGACTCCGCCGGGAACTGGGCCACCGTGCGCCCGGGCGAGGTGGACCTCATGAACGCCGGGCGCGGGATCACCCACTCCGAGTTCTCCACGGCCAACACCAGCGTGCTCCACGGCGTGCAGCTCTGGTACGCGTTCCCGGACGCGGACCGCTTCGGGGAGCCGAGCCTGGACACCCACCGCCCCGAGCCGGTGACCGGCGAGGGGTTCTCCGCGCGCGTGTTCATCGGCTCGCTGCTCGGGACCACCTCCCCCATCGCCACGCGGTTGCCGCTCACGGGCGCGGAGCTGCGGATCGAACCGCGCACCACCGTGGAGATCGACGTGCCGCCCGAGCACGAGCACGGCGCGCTGCGCGTGGACGGCCCGCTCTCCCTGGACGGCGTGCAGATCCCCCGGCACGGCATCGGGTTCACCGGCACGGGCCGTTCCCGCCTGCGCCTGACCACGGGGGAGGACGCCGCCACGGTCCTGCTCATCGGCGGGGCGCCCCTGCACGAGCAGATCGTGATGTGGTGGAACTTCGTGGGCCGCTCCCACGAGGAGATCGAGACCTGGCGGCGGGCCTACATGGAGGAGATGGGCTTCGTGGCGCCGGGTCCGGACTCGCCGCTGGCGCCGGACCGCGCCGGGCAGCCGGTGGGCGGGTCAGAGCTCGACGAGCTGCTCGGCACCGCCTACGACGACGGCCGCCCCTTCCCGCAGTTCGGCACCTTCCCGCCGGGGCAGGCTGACCCGCTGCCCGCACCGGAGCTGCCGAACGCCGTCCTGCGCCCGCGGGGCTGATCCGGCGACGACGCCGCTGCGGCCCCCCCGGCAGGCGCACCTCGGCGCGGGGCCGCGCGGGCGGCGTCGCCCCCTGACGGCCCGCAGATATTGTGCAGCTTTTGCCGTTCTCGGCGGCGAAAGTGGCAAAAGCTGCACTTTGCACGGGGGTGGAGGCGCGCCGGGCAACGTCATGGGGTGTATACCGGGGGCATGGACGTTGTCGTGAAACGGATCTATGACGAGCCCGCGCAGAACGACGGCACCCGCGTGCTGGTCGACCGCGTGTGGCCCCGGGGCATCCGCAAGGCGGACGCGCACCTGGACGACTGGAACAAGGAGGTGGCGCCCTCCACCGAACTGCGCAAGTGGTACGGCCACGACCCCGAGAAGTTCGAGGAGTTCTCCACCCGGTACCGCAAGGAGCTGGAGTCCGGGGAGGGCAAGGAGGGGCTGCAGAAGCTCCGGGACAGCGTGCAGGGCAAGCGGTTGACGCTGCTCACGGCGTCCAAGGCCGTGGACATCAGCCAGGCGACCGTCCTGCAGACGATCCTCTCGGACTGAACCCGCCCGGGCCCCTGCCCGCTGCTGCTCCCGGCGCCACCCACCGGGACCCACAGGCACTCGCCGGGGTCCAAAGGCACTCACCTGGGTCCACGGGCGTTCACCGGGGCTCGCAGGCGCGCACAGGGGCTCTCCGAAGATCATCGGGGCTCACCGGGCATCATCGGCACGCGCCGGGGATCACCGAGGACTACCGGGGCGAGAAGCTCCACTCCTGCCCGGACTCCACCACCACGACCTTCTCGCCGTCACCCACGGCTACCTCCAGGTCCGCGGGCGCCCGGCCATACCTGTGCTGCTCGCTCAGGGAGAGGTCCTGCGCGGCGAAGACCTTCACATCGGGGGTGTCGCTGTCCTCGGAACCGCTAACGCTGAGCCGGTAGTCGGCCGCCGCGCCCGCCGGTACGCGGAACACGCGGGGCCCCTTGCCCGTGACGGGCCTGCCCCGTTCCACCGTGGGAACGTCCGAGAGCGCATGGCCCCGCACCTCCCAGCTCACGCCCTCGCTGCCCTGGGCGTGGAGGACGCCCGTGGTCCGCTGGTAGCCCCCGGTGTTGATGAGTCCCGTTCCGGATGTTCCCGGACGCACGATCGGCAGGGACGCCGAGAGCTGGCCGCCCTTCTTCTCGTGGCCGTTCACGAACAGTGTTCCCCGACCGGAACCCGTGGAGCTCCAGACCACGAGGACGGGGCCGTCGTGCGCGGGGACGGGGATGGCGTTCTCGTCCTCGTCGTTGATCGAGGTCTTCGCGAACGTCCCGGTCCTGCGGAAGAGGGGTTTGCCGCTCGGCACGCCGAGCGCCCGGGCGCCCTCGACAGCCACCGGTGCGTGGGTCGACGCGCTCTCCGCCGGTTGCTTCGACGCCGCCGGGGTCTGTGCCTCCTGCGCCGACGACGCCGCCAGCGTGGACGTCTCTTCGGCCGTCCCGTCCTGCGTGACCACCGGAGCCGGGTCCTCCCCGCCTCCGACCTCCACGGTCCTGACGGCCAGGTAGGCGAGCAGGGCGATCACCGGCAGGATCACGAGGCCCCCGACCGCGGCGAGCGCCACCGCGACCCCCGCGGGGACACCCTCGCGCGCCGGGGCAGCGGTCTTCCAGGAGGGGGTGCTGGTCGGCGAGCCCTCCGGACGGCCCGAAGGCGGTTCGCTGGGAGTGGGGCCGGATGCAGTACTCATGAACACCTCGCACCGTGGTGATGTTTGGCTCATCCTTGCACAGGCGCCGCGATCCGCCCTTCCCATCCGCGAATTTCGCGGCTCGGGCGCGTACCGTGGTTTTCATCCGCGGCCCCTGCGCGGTACACCCCCTGTCCCCATCACGATCGAGGTGTTCCCCCGATGCGTTCCCGTTCCGTCCCTCTCGCGTCCGCGCTCTGTGCCCTCCTGCTGCTCTCGGGCTGCGGCGGAGGCCCCGCGGAAGACCACGACGACGCGGGCGGGGACGCGGCGTCGTCGTCCCAGGAGACGAGTGCCACCCCGACCCCTGAGGAGCCGGCCGAGCTGATCGGCGGGGGCACGCAGCTGTTCCCGGACCGCCGTTTCGTGGCGCTGTACGGGCACCCGGGCACCCCCGGGCTGGGGGCGCTGGGCGAGCAGGGGCCCGAGGCGTCCGTGACGCGGGTCAAGGAACTGGCCAAGAGCTACGAGCCGTACAGTGAGGAGAAGGTGGTCCCCGCGTTCGAGATCATCGCCACCACGGCGTCCTCGGAACCGGGCCCGGACGGCAACTACTCCACGGAATCCACCGTGGAGCAGCTCAAGCCCTACGTGGAGGCCGCGGAGAAGAACGACGTCTACGTGGTGCTGGACCTGCAGCCCGGGCAGGCGGACTTCCTCACGCAGGCCAAGCAGTACGAGGAGCTGCTCAAGCACCCGAACGTGGGCCTGGCCCTGGATCCCGAGTGGCGCCTGGCCCCGGGACAGCTGCCCCTGCAGCAGATCGGCTCCGTGGACGCCGCGGAGATCAACAGGACCTCGGACTGGCTGGTCGCGCTCACCCGGGACAACCGGCTGCCGCAGAAGACCCTGCTCCTGCACCAGTTCTCGATGTCCATGATCCAGAACCGCGAGGCGATCAACACGCAGCACCCCGAGCTGGCGTTCGTGCTGCACGCGGACGGCCACGGCACCCCCGACCTCAAGACGGGCACGTGGAACGCCCTGCAGGAGGGGCTGCCGAAGGGCATCCGCATGGCGTGGAAGAACTTCTACGACGAGGACACCCCCATGTACACCCCGCAGCAGACCTTCGGGATCACCCCCAAGCCCTGGTTCGTCTCCTACCAGTGACCGGGGGGCGGGGCCGTGGGGACCGCGCGCAGTTCGCCCCCGGAGGAAATCCCCCGTCCATGTCTTCCCATCGATTCCGCGCGGGACTACATTGTGAGCACCTGTTCGCTCCACGGAAGGAAGTGTCTATGGGACTCGGTGACAAGATCAGCAATGCTGCGGAGAAGGCAACCGGTGCCGCCAAGGAGAAGGTCGGCGACGCCACGGACAACCGCGACCTGCAGGCCGAAGGCGCTGCAGACAAGATGTCCGGTGGCGCCAAGCAGTCCGTGGAGAACGTCAAGGACGCCGGCAAGAACCTGAAGGACGGGCTGGGCTGAGCTCCGCACCCGCAACCTTTCAACCGGAAGGCCCTCGTCGTCACGACGGGGGCCTTTCGCATGCCCGGACCGCTCAGCGCACCCCGTAGCGGCGGCGGGCGATCAGCAGGCTCCCCAGGGACAGCGCCGCCACCGCGGCGTAGTAGATGCTCGGGGAGGTCAGGGAACCTGTCGCGGAAATCAGCCACGCGAGCACCAGCGGGGCGAAGCCGCCGAACACGGTGACCCCCACGTTGTACGCGATGGACATGCCCGTGGTGCGGATGGCGGTGGGGAACATCTCGCTCAGCAGCGCGGGCATGGGCCCGAAGTACAGCGCCATGATCAGCCCCAGCACCACCTGCACGGCGGTCAGGGTGGCCACCGTGGGGACGGCCACGAGCCACACGAACAGCGGGTAGACGGCCAGCACACCCACCACGGCGGCCACCAGCATGACCCTGCCGCAGCCCACCCGGTCCGCGAGGCGCCCCACAAACGGTGAGCCCACCAGGGTCACGAGGCCGGCCACGATCCCTCCCACGTACGCCGCCCACGAGGGCAGGTCCAGGTTCTGGATGGAGAACGTGGGCATGAACAGGATCGTGTAGACGGACATCGAGGCCAGCCCCACCACGCCGGACGCGGTGAGCCACCGGCCCGCGGAGTGCACGATGGTCTGGGCGAGGGGCCCGCGGCGCCCGCGCGGCGTCGTCGTACCCGCCTGCCCGGTCCGCGCGCCGGGGGACGACGCCGCCCGCGCGCGTTCGTCCTGCAGCTCGCGGAAGTCCGGGGTCTCGTCCATGTACAGCCGGATGAACAGGCCCACGGGCCCGATGAGCAGCCCGAACAGGTAGGGCATGCGCCAGCCCCACGAGTAGAGGGCCTCCTCGCTGATCAGGGTGTGCAGGCCGAAGCCGAACGCGGAGGCCAGGAACATGGACACGCCCTGGGTGGCCACCTGCCACGAGCCGTAGAAGGCGCGCTTGTCCGGGGCGTTCTCGATGAGGAACGCGGTGGCCGTGCCGAACTCGCCGCCCGCGGAGAAGCCCTGGATGAGCCGGGCCAGGAGGATCAGCAGCGCTGCGGCCGGGCCGATCACGGCGGCCGTGGGGGCCACGAGCATGATGAGCGTGCCCAGCATCATGAGCCCGATCGTGATGGTCAGGGCCGGGCGGCGCCCGTGACGGTCCGCGTAGGAGCCAAGCACGAGCGCACCGATCGGGCGGGTCAGGTAGGACACGGCGAACGTGCCCAGGGTCAGCAGGGTGCCCGTGACTCTGCCCACGGACTCGGACTCGAAGAACAGGTGGGAGATCACCACCGCGAGGGACGAGTAGACGATGATGTCGAACCACTCGAGGGCGTTGCCGATCGAGGAGGCCACCACCGCGCGGCGGGCCGTGGCCCGCTGGTCGCCGGTGACGGGGTGCTGAACGGGTGCGCTGCTCATGCCTGCACGCTAGTCCACCTCTGTGCGCCACCGCGGGGTCCGTGACGCCGCATGACCCTGGCGGACGTCCTATGCTGGGGCCGGACGAATCACCCCTGCAGGCATCCGAAGGAGCAACTCAATGATCTTCATCGTGGTCAAGTTCGAGGCCAAGGACGAGTACGTGGAGCGTTGGCCGGAGCTCGTGGCCGAGTTCACCGAGGCCACCCGCCAGGAGCCCGGCAACAAGTGGTTCGAGTGGTCCCGCAGCCTGGAGAACCCGAACGAGTACGTGCTGGTGGAGGCCTTCGAGGAGGACGCCGCCGAGGCGCACGTGAACTCGGAGCACTTCCGGAAGATGACCGAGCAGTTCCCGCAGTACCTGGTGAAGACCCCGCGCATCATCTCCCGCCAGGTCGAGGGGGACGGCTGGGAGGAGATGGGCGAGGTGCAGGTCTCGAACTGACCCGGCCGCCGCGGTGAGTGCAGAGCCCGCGGGACCGGGCCCTGGTGGGACCGGATTCACCGGTCCCGGCGGGGCCCGTCACCCGGGCCTCAATGACGCGGGCAGCACGGGTGAGTTCCTCGTGGGCCTGGACATCGGTGGCTCCCACACGCGCGGCGTCCTGTTCCGCGGGCGGACACCCGTGCGCGAGGCGCGCGCCGGGTCCGCGAACGTGCAGAACGTCCCTGCGGAGCAGGCACGCGCGTCCCTGGAGTCCGTCCTGACGGAGCTCGGGGCCTCCCCCGCCACACCTGTGGTCGCGGGCTCCGGAGGCGTGGACACCGCGCACGACGCCGCTCGGCTGGCCGGTCTCATCCGTACCGCCGGATCCCTGGACCCGTCCGCGAGCGTGACGGCCGTGCACGACACCCGCCTGATCCTCGCCGCCGGCGGTCACACGTCCGGGATCGCGCTCATCGCGGGAACCGGCTCGGTGGCCTGGGGTGTGGACGTCTCTGGCCGCGAGGTGCGCGCCGGCGGCTGGGGATACCTGCTCGGTGACGAGGGCAGCGGCTACTGGATCGGCCGGGAGGCCGTGCGCCGGGTGCTGCGGCGGGCCCAGCAATCCGCTGCCGGGGGCGAGGAGGACGCACTCACCCGGGTGGTGCTGGAGCACGCCGGAGTGGCCGAGCCCACCGACCTGATCGGCGCGTTCCACGACCATCCGGACCGGTCCCACTGGGCAGGGCTCGCGCGCCCCGTGTGCGAGCTGGCCACCTCCGGGGACGCCGTGGCGGCCGCGCTGACGGCGGCGGCCGCGGAGCACCTCGCGGACCTCGTGCTCACGGTGGCGCGCGCCATGGCCGAACCCCTGCCCGTGGTCGTGGGCGGAGGGCTCACCGGGTCCGCGGTGGGCCAGCGGGTGGCGGAACTGCTGCAGGGGCAGGGCCTGTCCGTGACCCTCCTGGACCGCGAACCGGTCCTGGGGGCGCCGCTGCTCGCCCGCTGCGCCCCGGGTTGGCCGCGCAGGCCGAGTTCCGTGGCCCCGCCCTTGCCCACCATGACCGCGACGCATAACGAGGCCCCGGGAACGGCCGACCCGGCGTCGTCGTTCCACGAAAAAGATGCGGATACATGAAAAACCGGGTACCCCGTGGGAGGCACCCGGTTCGTCACACGGGGACTCAGCGGAACGCGCCCACCCCCGTGAGCTGCTGGCCCAGGATCAGGGAGTGCACCTCGTCCGTGCCCTCGTAGGTGCGCACGGACTCCAGGTTGTTGGCGTGGCGCAGCGGCGAGTAGTCCAGGGTGACGCCGTTGCCGCCCAGGATGGTGCGGGCCTCGCGGGCGATCTTGATGGCCTCACGGCAGTTGTTGAGCTTGCCCACCGAGATCTGGTGGTTCTGCAGCTTTCCGGCGTCCTTGAGGCGCCCGAGCTGCAGGGCGAGCAGGAAGCCCTTGTCGATCTCCAGCGCCATGTTCACGAGCTTCTGCTGCGTCATCTGGTAGCCGGAGAGCGGACGGTCGAACTGCATGCGCTCCTGCGAGTACGCCAGCGCGGCCTCGAAGGAGTCGCGCGCGGCACCCATGGCACCCCAGATGATGCCGTAGCGGGCCTCGTTGAGGCACGAGAACGGACCGCGCAGACCCTTGGCCTCGGGCAGCATGGCGGAGGCGGGGAGGCGGACGTCCGTGAGCTCGATGTCGCACTGGATGGACGCGCGCATGGACAGCTTGGCCGTGATGGGCGTGGCCTTGAAGCCCGGGGTGTCGGTGGGGACCACGAAACCGCGGATCCCGTCGTCGGTCTGCGCCCAGATCACGGCCACCTTGGCCACGCTGGCCAGCCCGATCCAGCGCTTGGCGCCGTTGATGACCCAGTCCTCGCCGTCCTTGCGGGCGAAGGTCTTCATGGACGAGGGGTCGGAGCCCGCGGTGGGCTCGGTCAGCCCGAAGCAGCCGATGGCCTCACCGGCGGCCATCTGCGGCAGCCACTGCTGCTTCTGCTCCTCGGAGCCCCACTTGTAGATGGCGCTCATGGCCAGCGAGCCCTGCACGGACACGAACGTGCGCAGACCGGAGTCCCCGGCCTCCAGCTCCGCACCGGCCAGGCCGTACTCCACGGCGGAGCGGCCCGCGCAACCGTAGCCCTTGAGGTGCATGCCGAGCAGGCCCAGCTTGGCCATCTCCGGCACGATCTCGAGCGGGAAGACGGCGTTGTCGTACCACTCGGCGATGTTCGGCTTGATGGTGGCATCCACGAACTCGCGCACCTTCGCGCGCAGCGCGATCTCTTCTTCGGACAGCAGGGAGTCGAAGCTCACCAGGTCCATGACGTCCACGGGAATCAGTTCACTCATGGGTCCACTGTATGACTTCGGACACACCGCGCGTAGCCGGGTGCCGAGCCTGATTTCTCACATCTGCCGCTCCCGGGGCTGCCGCAGCCACTTGGTAACGGTCTCGGTGTCCTCCCCCAGCTGCGGCGGGGCCTGTGTGGGGGACGCCAGCGGCGGGGTCCACTGCGCCGGATGGCGGAACTGGCGGCCCACGGTCGTGCCCGTGCGGTCCTGGACGTCCACGGTCGGTTCCAGCCCGAGCTCCTCGGCCAGGGCCACGCCCTCGTCGATGCCGCCCACCTTGCCCGCGGGCACTCCCACCTCGGTCAGGGCCTCCTGCCACTCGGAGGCGGTCCGCGCGGCCAGGGCCTCCTCGAGCAGTGCGGTGAGCTCCTCCCGGTGGTCCACGCGGGCGCCGTTGCTCGCGTAGCGCTCGTCCTCGGCGGTCTCGGGGATGCCGAGCACCTCGGTGAATTTCCGGAACTGGCGGTCGTTGCCCACCGTCACGGCCAGGGGCGCGTCCGAGCACTGCAGCAGCTGGTACGGCACGATCGACGGGTGGTCGTTGCCCATCCGCTGCGGCACCTTTCCGGCCCCCAGGTACGCCTGGCCCTGGTTCACCAGCGCGCCCTGCAGGCTGGAGAGCAGACTGACGTCGATGTGCGCGCCGCGGCCCGTGCGGCGTCGTTGTTCGAGCGCGGCGAGCGTGCCGATCGTGGCGTCCTTGGCGGTGAGCACGTCCACGAGCGCGACGCCCGCCTTGGTGGGCTCGCCGTCCGCGCGGCCGGTGATGCTCATGAGCCCGCCCACGGCCTGCACCAGGAAGTCGTAGCCGGCCAGGTGCGCGCCGCCCGCGGTGCCGAAGCCGGAGACGGACACGAAGACCACGCCGGGGTTCTCCGCGGAGATCTCGTCGTAGCCGAGTCCCAGCTTGGCCATCCCGCCGGGCTTGAAGTTCTCCACGACCACGTCCGCGCGCAGGGCCAGCTCACGCGCGAGCTCCCGGCCCTCGTCCTCCCGCAGGTCCAGGCACACGGACTCCTTGTTGCGGTTCACGGACTCGTAGTATGTGGGCCCGGTCTCGGAGAACGGCGGGCCCCAGTGCCGGGTGTCGTCCCCGGTGCCGGGGCGCTCCACCTTGATCACGCGCGCACCCAGGTCCGCGAGCGTCATGGTGCACAGCGGCCCGGCGAGCACGCGCGAGAAGTCGGCGACGAGCACGCCGTCCAGGGGCAGGGGATCGGTCACGGGGTCCTCCTAGGGTCGGGGTTCCTCCCCACTCTATGACCGGGACCACACCCATCGGGCACCCGCCCGGAATGGCAAGGACGACGACGCCGCTCGCGCCCGCTCCGCCTCACCCCGCCCTGCGCGTCGGCTCAGCCCAGCTCACCCTGCGCCACCCTGCGCAGCGTGGCCGTGAGCATCTCCAGCCCGGCGAGCATGTCCTCGTCCGACGTGAACTCGTACTCGTTGTGCGTGATGCCCTTGTGGGAGGGCACGAACAGCATCACCGTGGGCAGCACGTCCTTCACGTTCGTGGAGTCGTGGCCGGCCAGTGTCATGATCCGGGTGTGCGGCAGGTCCAGCTCTGTCACGACCTCCTGCGCGAGCGCCAGACCCTCCGGGGCGTACTCCAGCACGTCCCACGCGTGGCGGTTCACGGTCTGAATTTCCACGTTCGCGGCCCGGGCGGCCTCCTCCACCTCCCGGGCAAAGTGCTCGTCCGCGGCGGTCAGGCGCTCGGCGTCCGGGCTGCGGAGGTCGATCACCAGGCGGGCCTCGCGGGCCACGGCCACCGGGGAGTTGGGCTCGATCAGCAGCTCCCCGCAGGACGTGATGACGTCGTGCTCCAGCGCCACCTTCCGCGCCGAGGCGATCAGCAGCGACGCCCCGAGCAGCGCGTCCTTGCGGTCCTCGATGAGCGTGGACCCGGTGTGCGCCTGCTCCCCGAGCACCAGGAACTCGTACTTGCGCACGCCCCACGTGGCCTCCACCAGACCAATGGTGAAGCCGTCCTCCTCCATGGACTTGCCCTGCTGGATGTGCAGCTCCACGTACGCGGTGGCCTCCGGAATGCTGTCCTCGCCGCGCTGGCCGAGGGCATCCAGGGCCTCTCGCACGCTGACGCCGGCGGTGTCCCGGACCTCGAGCGTCTCCTCCAGGTCCCGCTTGCCCGTGTAGACCGAGCTGCCCATCATGGACGGCTTGAACCGGCAGCCCTCCTCGTTGAACCAGTTCACGACGCACAGGTTCCGGCTCAGCTCCACCTCCCCCGACGACGCTGCACGGAACAGTTCCGCGCACGCGTGCGCCCCCGCGAGCACGCCGTACGCGCCGTCGAACCGCCCGGCCCGCGGCTGCGAGTCCAGGTGCGATCCCACCAGCACGTAGGGAGCGCCGGGCGTGCGCTCGAACAGGCCGAACTGGTTGCCGACGGCGTCGTAGTGCACCGTGGCGCCGCGCGCCGTGAGCCAGCCCGCGAACCACTGCCGGTTCAGCCCGTCCGCCTCGGTGGCCGCCTGCCGCTCGACCCCGCCGGACTCGAGCCCGCCGTTGCGGGACATCTGCGCGAACGCGTCCAGGAAGTCGGAGCCGTGCTGCTGGGTCATGAGGGAGCCTCCCGAGGCGCGTCGGAGCGGGGCGGAACCCCGCCGGTGATCGTGAGGCCATGCTACGTGCCGGGTGTGACGCGCATCTCGTGCGGAGCGCATCTCCGGCCAGCCGACGCGGCGGGGACGGGCAGCGGGGCGACCCTTCCTGGGATCGGCCGACGGCTCGGACACGCCGGCCTGCGCGCCGCTACGGCCCTCTCGTCTCCCCCGTCCGGCAGAGCGTTGGGACGACGACGCCGCTCTACCCCTCCCGCGGTCGTCGCACCGCTTTCTCCACACCGCTGGCGACGAGCAGCGCGCACGTGAGCCAGATGGCACCACCCGGACCGAACGGGGCGGCCACCGCGCCGGCGGCCACGGGGAGGATCACCTGCCCCAGCCGGTTCCCCATGAGCCGCACCGCGAGCGCCGAGCCGCGCCATGTGCCCGGGACTGCGGTGGAGATCAGGGTCATGGTCAGGGGCTGGCCCAGGCCCAGGAAGAACCCGCCCACGGCCAGGAAAAGGGCGGCCCACCAGAAGCTGTCCAGGAACAGCGGGGGAACGATCAGCGCCAGCCCGGAGGCCAGCAGGCTCGCGATCAGCAGCGCGCGGCGCGAGAACCTCCCGGACAGCAGCGGCAGCAGCAGGCGGGACGCGATCGATGCCAGTCCGCGGGCCCCCAGGAGCACACCCACCACGGAGGGGGCCACTCCCGCCTCCTCGCCCACGAGCGGCAGGAACGCGGTGAGGATGTCGATCATGGCCAGCAGGGACAGGGACGCCACCATGTTGGACATGACCCCCGGGGCCCGGAGGATGCGCAGCACGTCGGGCCGCTCGTCGGCGCGTGGTGCGCGCTTGGCGGCGCTCGGGGCGTCGTCCCCGCCGGACGGTGCGGCGGGTGACCCCCCGGTCGCTCCCTCCGGGGTCGAACCCCCGGCCCCGGACGCCACACCGGTCCCGGGGGTGCCGGACGCCGACGCGGAGGTGTCCGGAACCGAGGTGCCGTGGGGTGTGGGGTCCGCTGCGGCGTCGTCGTCGGGGGGCGCCCCTGCACCGGGGCGGCGCGAGGCGGGGCCCAGGCGGAAGGCCAGCAGCGGTGCGGCGGCAACCGTGACGAGCACGCCGATCCACAGGCTCTCGTTCACCGCGGCGAGGCGTTCGGGGGAGGCGACGTCCGAGCCGTGGCCCACGATCCACCCGCCGAGCGCCGGGCCGATCATCTGGCCCGCGGAGAACGCGGCGGTGAACCACCCGAAACCCTTGTCAAGGTCCTTGTCCTGGGCGTAGCGGGCGATCGCGGTCTGCCCGCCGATCGTGAAGCACAGGTGGCCCATGCCCAGGACCGCGCTGGCGGTGAAGATCAGCCACACGGAGTCCGCGAGCGCCAGGCCCACGCCGGCGACACCCAGCAGGCCCACGCCGGCGAGGATCAGCAGCCGCAGCTGGGGGATCCGGTCCGACATGCGCCCCAGCCACACCGCGCTGACCAGGGGCAGGAGGGCGTAGGCCGCGGTGGTGAGGCCGATGACCACCGGGTCCGCACCGAGGCCCAGCAGCTTGTACGAGGTGATCGGGCGGAACAGGTTCAGCCCGGACTGCGTGAGCACCGCACACCCCACCAGGATCCACAGCCACGTGCTGGAACGGGGTGCGCGGGTGCTCTGGGCCATGCGTTCCAGCGTAGGTGCCCCGGGCCCGGCAGGATCAGACGCCGGACAGTGGATGACGTTCCACGGTGGTGTGCAGCGCCCCTCCCGACCGCCCCTCCCCCAGTTCCGAGGACACCAGGCGGATCTCCCCCACGGTCCACTCCGGGCCCTCGTACACGGACAGCGCGTGCACCACGTGCGCGAGCTCGGGGCCGGTGTGCGCGCGGACGCGTGAGCCGCGGCGTCGTTCCTTGGCCTGGCGCGCACGCTCGGTGCGCGAGGTGCGGGCCACGGTGAGGTGCGCGCGCTGACGGGCACGTTCATCAGGGTCCAGGGAGCACGCGTGCATCAGCTCGGTCAGCTCGGCGGTCTGACCGGCCACCCCCACCCAGAGCGTGGTGCCGGAGAAGGAGCCCGCCCCGTGCAGGCTCACCCGCAGCGGCGGGAACGAGCGGGCGACCTCCCGCAGGTGCTCCGAGAGATCGGGCACGGCCCCCTCCGGCTGGTCCCCGTAGAACGCGAGGGTCAGGTGCCACTGCTCGGGATCACCCCAGCGCAGGGCGGTGCCGGTCAGGGCGCGGACCTCGGTCATCGCGCGGACCAGGTGCTCGCGGGCGGCCCGCGGCGGGTGGGCGGCGGCGAAGAGCCTCATGGCACCACTGTAGGCGGCGATCCGGCAGCCCCAACGGCGCTCACGCGATCGGCACACGGTGCCGGCGGGGCACCGGACTGGCTAGGGTGGTCCCACCGCACATGAGAGGACGCCACCATGACATCGGAGATGAAGTTCTCGATCATCCTCACCGGCGTGGGCCTGCTGGGCTTCCTGGCCAGCTACGGCTGGCTGCTGTGGGATGCGCGCAACCCGGTGGGCGGGGCGAACATCGGCGCGGGCATGATGTGCATGCTCACGGCGGGGCTCGCCGTGGCCGGACTGCTGTGCATGCTGGCCGTGTACTTGTCCCGGTTCATCGTGGGCAGGGACGACTGAGATTCGGACGCTCCGGCCCTCACCGCCGCGGCAGCTCCACCAGTTCCACGCTCGTGAGCGCACCCGCATCCGCCGCGACCCGCATGTAGCTGCAGTGCGGTTGCCGCCTGCGATCCGTGGGGGACCCGGGGTTCAGCAGCCGCATGCCGGAGGGTGCCACGGTGTCCCACGGGATGTGGCTGTGGCCGAACACCAGCACGTCCGTGTCCGGGAACGCGGCGTCCATGCGCTTCTCCCGGCCCTGCTTCTCCCCGGTCTCGTGGGTCATGGCCCAGCGCAGGCCCTCGAGCTCCCAGCGGGCGGTCTCCGGCATCTCGGCGCGCAGTTCCAGCCCGTCGTTGTTGCCCCACACGCAGACCAGCCGGCGGGAGCGCTCGCGCAGCGCCTCGAACGTGGCCAGGTCCACCCAGTCACCGGCGTGCACGACGACGTCCGCGGCCTCGACCTCGCGCCACACCTGAGCGGGCAGGTCCTTGGCGCGCTTGGGCAGGTGGGTGTCCGCGAGCAGCAGCAGAGAAGTGGCCATGGCCCCATTCTCGCGCGCGAGTGGACGGACCGAGGAACACCGAGCGCCGTTGCGCACGGGCTCCCCATTCTCGCGCGCGTGAACGGTCCGCACCCGGCGGCGCAGAGCCACGCGACTCAGGGGGACGCGCCGGAGGCGGTGGCCGGGCCCGGCGCCCCGGGGACGGTGCGCGGCGTCGTCGTCGTGCGCAGCAGCAGCCGGGCGGCCTGAGAACGTGGCGGCCGAGGGTTCAGCGGGAGGGGGCTCAGCGGGAGGGGACGGTGGGGTCGCCCGGGAAGAGGCGCGGGCCCAGCCAGACCGAGACGTAGACCAGCGCCACGAGCACCGGAACCTCGATCAGCGGACCCACCACGCCCGCGAGCGCCTGGCCCGAGGTGGCCCCGAACGTGCCGATGGCCACCGCGATGGCCAGCTCGAAGTTGTTGCCCGCCGCAGTGAACGCCACGGTGGTGGACCGGGCGTAGCCCAGCCCCGCGGCCCGGGAGCCGAGCATCCCCAGGGCGAACATGACGGCGAAGTAGCACAGCAGGGGCAGCGCGATCCGGACCACGTCCCACGGCTGGGAGGTGATGGCGTCCCCCTGCAGGGCGAAGAGCACCACGATGGTGAACAGCAGCCCGTACAGCGCCCACGGTCCGATCCTGGGCAGGAAGCGCTCCTCATACCACTGCCGCCCCTTGGCCCGTTCCCCCAGAACGCGGGTGAGGAACCCCGCGAGCAACGGGATGCCCAGGAACACGAGCACCGAGACCACGATGGCCCCCACGGAGAACTCGGCGGACGTGGTGGGCAGGCCCAGCCACGCGGGCAGCACCTGCAGGTAGAACCAGCCCAGCAGGCCGAACGCAAGCACCTGGAACACGGAGTTGACGGCCACGAGCACGGCGGCGGCCTCCCGGTCACCGCACGCGAGGTCGTTCCAGATCAGCACCATGGCGATGCAGCGGGCCAGGCCCACGATGATCAGCCCCGTGCGGTACTCGGGCAGGTCCGGCAGCAGCAGCCACCCCAGGGTGAACATCACCGCGGGGCCCACCACCCAGTTCAGCAGCAGGGAGAGGGCCATCAGCCGCCGGTCCCCGGTCACACGGGCCGTCTCGTCGTAGCGGACCTTCGCGAGCACCGGGTACATCATCACCAGCAGGCCCACCGCGATGGGCAGGGACACCTGGCCGATCGTCACGGACTCCAGTGCCGCACCCAGGGCGGGGACGAAGCGCCCGAGCAGCAGCCCGGCGGCCATCGCCACCAGGATCCACACGGGCAGCCAGCGGTCGAGGAAGGACATCTCCCGCAGCACCGGTCTCGTCTCGGCAGGTCGGGTGGAGGGGGCTGCGGTCATGGCTGAGGGGTCCTTCTGGTGATGGGGTGTGCGGGGGCTCAGCACTCGATGACGTTCACGGCCAGGCCGCCGCGAGAGGTCTCCTTGTACTTGATCTTCATGTCCGCGCCGGTCTCGCGCATGGTCTTGACCACCTGGTCCAGGGAGACCTTGTGGATACCGTCCCCCTGCATGGACAGCCGCGCGGAGTTGATGGCCTTGACGCTGGCGATCGCGTTGCGCTCGATGCACGGGATCTGCACGAGCCCGCCCACGGGGTCGCACGTGAGCCCCAGGTTGTGCTCGATGCCCATCTCCGCGGCGCACTCCACCTGGCGGGCGCTGCCGCCCAGCACGGCGCACAGCCCGGCCGCGGCCATGGAGCACGCGGAGCCCACCTCACCCTGGCAGCCCACCTCCGCACCGGAGATCGAGGCGTTCTCCTTGATCACGATCCCGATCGCGGCGGCGGTGAGCAGGAAGTCCACGATCTTGTCGTCACAGGCGTCCTTCATGAAGCGCGTGTAGAAGTGCAGCACCGCGGGGATGATCCCGGCCGCACCGTTGGTGGGGGCGGTGACGATCCGACCGCCGGACGCGTTCTCCTCGTTCACGGCGAGCGCGTAGAGGTTCACCCAGTCCATGCCGTACAGGGGGTCGTTGCCGGGCTCCTTGGCCAGCAGCCGCTTGCGCATCTCGGGCGCACGACGCCGCACCTTCAATCCCCCGGGCAGGGTCTTCTCCTCGCGGGTGCAGCCGTTCTCCACGCACTCCTGCATCACGGACCAGATGTGCAGCAGCTGGTCCCGGGTCTCCTGCGCGGGGCGCCACGAGAGCTCGTTGGCGGCCATCACCTGCGCGATGGTCAGGTTCGCGGACTCGCAGATGGCCAGCAGCTCGTCGCCCGTGCTGAACGGGTACTTGACGGGGGTGGTGTCCTCCACGATCTTGTCCGCGCTGCTCTTGGAGTCGTCCACCACGAACCCGCCGCCCACGGAGTAGTAGATGCTGTCGCGGATCACGTCACCGGCGGCGTCGTACGCGGTGAAGCTCATGCCGTTGGGGTGGGTGGGCAGGGACTTGCGGCGGTGCATCACCACGTCCTGCGCGCGGTCGAACGCGATGGGGTGTTCACCGCCCAGCAGCAGCTCGCCCTTCTCGCTCGCGAGCGCGACCTTCTCGTCCGCGTGGTCGGTGTCCACGGTCTCGGGGTCCTCGCCCATGAGGCCCAGCACCACGGCCTTGTCCGAGCCGTGGCCCCACCCGGTGGCGCCGAGGGAGCCGAAGAGCTGGGAGTGCACGCGGGTCACGGAGCCCAGCAGGGCGTCGTCGGCGAGGCCCGCCACGAACAGCCGGGCGGCCCGCATGGGACCCACGGTGTGGGAGGACGACGGTCCGATTCCCACCGAGAACAAATCCAGAGCACTGAGCGCCACGGCCACATCTCCCCACTGTCGAACACCGCCGGCGGCACGGATGAGCGGCCGGGAGTCGTACGATCGCGCGAGGCGTGTGGGCCCGCACGAAACGACCCCACGGTACGTGGGCGCCCGGGGGCGGGCAACCTTCTGAAAGGAGGGCTGCGTGGAGCGCCGCCATCGCCGCGAGCGTCGAAGCTCCTCAGGGCTCAGGACGTGTAGAACGTGAACGCCCCCGGGAACGTGTGAAACCGGTGCCCGGCCCGGCTCACGCGCTCGTGCAGCTGCACCATGAAGTCCGGCTCGTAGGACCGCAGGAAGGCCACCTCGTAGTACCCGTGGCGGATCAGCCACTCGAGCCGGTGCCGCACGGAGTTGAAGTGCCGCCTGCAGGGTGCCACGCGCTGGGACAGGTAGGCCGCCACCGCCTCGCGGTCCCTGTCGAACTGGATGGAGCCGTCCGGGGCGAAGAGGTTCAGCTGTGCGTTCAGCGCGTGGGGGTCCTGGCGTTCGCCGATCCCCCGGGGGTGCGGGCTGTGCTGACAAGGGTGGTGCGGTGATGCTCACGCGGTGTCCTTCCGGTGGGTGGGCGGGGGTGGCTGCGCGGACCAGAACTCGCGCAGCCCCTCGGTGACACGGGTGACGTCCCGGTCCGTGCCGAGCAGCTCGAAGCGGTACAGCTCCGGCACGCGGCACTTCGCGGAGACGATGGGCCCGGCAATGCAGTAGTGCTCCCCGAAGTTGGTGCTGCCCGAGGTGATGACCCCTCGGAGCAGGGAGCGGTTGACGGGGTCGTTGAGGAACTGGACCACCTGCTTGGAGACGGCTCCGGAACGCTCCCCGCCGCCGTACGTGGGCAGCACCAGGACGTACGGGCGGGAGACCCGGATCATCCCCTCAGCCCGTGGCCGCAGGGGGATGCGCACGGCCTCCCGCTCCAGCCGTTCCACGCGTCGACGGGTGTTCTCGGAAACGCTGGAGGAATAGACCAGGTCGGGCGAGTCGTGCGGATCGAGGTCCTGGAATTGCAGGGCGGCCCTGCGAGGCTCGCGCTCATCTCACCATCACGTCTTCTCTTTCGGTCGGCGCTGCACCACTACACGTGGGCTGCTCTTGCCCTCTGACCACTACATCTGGTTGCGCCACGCCAGGGCCGCGCAAGCTGCGCTGCGCCGTACGACGTACTAGGTGATAACGAATGCTGTGGGCGGCGGGAAATACCCCCCTACATATGAGCATTGGCAAATACGTCACACCACGGCTGCCCAGAAAAAGAATGGCCGACCGGCCAGCAAGAGTGGCCAGATGGCCATTGTTTTGCAGATAACGGTCAGATTACGGTGAAGAAGCACTCAGCGACCCGCCTCTGATCTGCGGTGACCGGCGAACACGTCGAGAGGGTGCGCATGTGATACTCCGCCGGCTCCGTGCTGCCACACACTCACCGGCCTGTCCTTGTTATTCCTGAGACCCCCCTGGCTCTCGCCCGACCCACGATCGAAGGTTCCCCCATGAGCAAAAAGAACACGATCCTCGCCACGGCGGCTGCAGCGGCAGTCGTCCTCGGCACCGTCTCCCCCGGCGTGGCCGCTCCCCCCGCAGCCCCCGCCTCGGGTGGGAACAGCATCAACCAGCAGGCCAAGGTCCTGGACGGCACGGGCGGCGAGTACGTGGTCATGCTCGAGATGCCGGCCTCGGCGTCCGGCGCCACCACCAGCGCGGCTGCCAAGAGCGCGGTGGCCAGCACCACGCAGAAGCAGGCGGACAAGTGGCAGTCCAAGGGCGTGAAGGTCAAGCAGAAGTTCAAGAACCTGGGTGGCTTCACCGCTGACCTGACCCCGGCCCAGGTCAAGGCCCTGGACGCGGACCCCGGCGTGGCCGTGGTGGAGAAGAACAAGACCGTGCGGGCCAGTGCCACGCAGAACGGCGCCACATGGGGCCTGGACCGCGCGGACCAGAAGGACCTGCCGCTCAACGGCACCTACTCCTACAACGCCACCGGCCAGGGCGTCACCGCGTTCATCATCGACACCGGCGTCCGCGCCTCCCACTCCGAGTTCCGGGGCCGCGTGGCCTCCGGTGTGACCTCCATCGAGGACGGCCGGGGCAGCAACGACTGCAACGGTCACGGCACGCACGTGGCCGGCACCACCGCGGGCTCCAGTTACGGCGTGGCCAAGGGCGCGAACGTGGTTCCCGTGCGCGTGCTCGGCTGTGACGGCACCGGTTCCACCGCGGGTATCGTGGCCGGCATGGACTGGGTGTCCTCCAACGTGAACGGCCCGTCCGTGGCGAACATGAGCCTGGGTGGCGGCGCCTCCGCCGCCCTGGACAACGCGATCGGACGGATGTCCCGCGCCGGCGTGGTGCCCCTGGTGGCCGCGGGCAACGACTACGAGAACGCGTGCAACTTCTCCCCGGCCCGTGCGAGCGCGGGCATCACCGTGGGCTCCACGGACCGCCGCGACCAGCTTTCCGAGTTCTCCAACTGGGGCTCGTGCGTGGACATCCTGGCCCCTGGCACGGACATCACCTCCGCGTGGCCGTCCAGCGACTCCGGGACCAACACGATCTCCGGCACCTCCATGGCCACACCCCACGTGGCCGGCGCCGCTGCCCTGTACCTGCAGCAGCACCCCACCGCGAGCGTCGCCGAGGTGGAGCGCGCGCTCAAGAGCGCCGCGACCCCCAGCACCATCGACCACGTCAACGGATCACCCAACCTGATGCTCAACACCACCACCCTCACCGGGGGTCGCTGAGCAGTGCGTGCCGCACCCGCCGCCTAGTCCCGCGGTCGGGTGCGGCACGCACCGTCACCGCAGAGCAGGCCCATCCCGCACCGGGGTGGGCCTGCTCCGTTCCGCGGGACGACGCCGCCTGGCTACGCGAGCGCGACGGGCCGACAATGCCTGGTCACGCGCGCGGCGGGCCGACGCCGCCGGCCCGGTTACGTGAGCGCGGCGGTCAGGGCGTCCGCGGCGCGGATCATCCCCAGGTGACTGAACGCCTGGGGGAAGTTGCCCGCCAGACGCCCCCGTGCGGCGTCGTACTCCTCGGAGAGCAGACCGAGGTCCGAGGCGAAGCCCACCGTGGTGCGCATGAGCCGCGCGGCGTCCTGGACCCGGCCGGAGCGGGCCGGCGCACAGACCGAGGTGCTGTCGATCCATGACGGTGAGATTCAGACGCGTGAGAACGATCTGGATACAGCAGGCACGTTCACCGTTGACGGGTTGGTCGCGGACGCCTCTGTCACCCACTATGACGCCCCGCTTCTCCCGGGCGGCACGGTGAACCCCGACCACCCCCGGGTTGACCCCGACGCGGTCTCCTTCGTCCGCGAGGTCGTCGAAAGCGGCAAGCCCGTTGCGGCGATCTGTCACGGGCCGTGGACGCTGATCGAGGCCGGTGTGGTCGAAGGCCGCACCTTGACGTCCTTCCCGAGCATCCGCACGGACCTGCGCAACGCCGGTGCTGACGTCGGCGACCAGGACGTCGTGGTGGACGGGAACCTGATCACCAGCCGCTCGCCCGATCACCTGCCTGTGTTCTGCGATACAATCGTGGCGCAATTTGCGAGCAATTCGACCCAGGAAGAGGTGATGTCATGAGCGTGACTAAGGGACTGCTTGTCAGGCTGGAGGCCCTGCCCGGCAAGGAAGACGAGGTCCAGGAATTCCTCGGCATCGGGCGAGGGCTCGTTGAGGAGGAACCGGCCACCGTCGCGTGGTTCGCTATCCGTCTCGGCCCGTCCTCCTTCGGGATCTTCGACGTGTTCCCCGACGACGCCGGCCGCGACGCGCACCTGTCCGGCGCAGTTGCGACCGCTCTCGGCGAGCAGACCGGCAAGCTGTTCAGCGAGCCCACGATCGAGAAGCTCGACGTCCTGGGCTCCAAACTCCCCGCCTGACACCACAGACCGGGAGTACCGGCCCAGAGAGGAAGGGTCGCTGCGCGCGGTGACTTCGGGCTTACGCAGCCCGCTGACGTCGTGGCAGCGGCCCCTTCTCTTGCGGCCTATCGCTACTCACCAACAGATCGAGGAACCGCGATGACAGGAACTGACGACGGCATTGCCACGACGCGTTCACCCGAGGTAGCAGTGATCGGGGGCGGGATCGTCGGTCTGTCGACGGCGTACGCGCTGCAGGAGCAGGGCGTGCCGGTGCGCTTGTACGAGGCTGGTATGCCCGGGACGGGTCAGTCCGCAGGCGAGTCGCGGATCTTCCGGCATGCCCACGACGACCCGCGACTCGTCGCTTTTGCGCGCGAAAGTCGCGGCATATGGGATGAGTGGGCCGAACACTTCGACGTCGAGCTGGTCTCATCAGACGGTGTCCTGGCGATCGGAGACAGCGCCCTGGCGCGGCTGCGGGTGCTCGACCAGGTCGGCGGCGTGGAAGCGCACGAGATCGACGCGGCCGAGGTCGCCCAGCGGATGCCGCTGCTCGCTGGGTACTCGGGGCCAGCGGTGCTCGATGAGTCAGGCGGCGCGATCCGCACCCGCGCCGCAATCACGGCACTCACGGGTGCCCTAGCTGATGTGGTCACCACCAGTGAGGTCATCTCCATCGATCCCCGCGCCGACGGGACGGTCGAGGTGCGCAGCGTCACCGACCGGGCTGTCTACTCCAAGGTGGTCGTGTGCGCCGGCCGCGAAACCGCCCGCCTGGCACGCAGCGTCGGCCTGTCGCTGCCGGTTCGCCTCGCCGCACACGTGCGGTTGACCTTCGACGTGAAAGCCGCCGCCCCGGCACGAGTCGCCTGCCTGCAGGACAGCAGCGGCGTCTTCGGGGAAGTCGGCGTCTACGCGACACCGCTACCGGGCAACAGCAGCTATTCGGTCGGACTCAGCGACACCGTCGGCGTCCGCGACGACGGAACTTTCATCGACCCGGCGGCGATTCGATCACTGGACGAACGCGCACGCGAATACGTGACACGGGCGCTGCCCGGTCTCCACCCAGAGCCGCGCGACTTCCTCCACTGCTGGGTGACCGACCTCCCGTGGAGTGAGGACGGCGTGGCCGTGTGGGAGGCAGGCTCTGTCTTCTTCGTGGCCGGTCACAATTTGTTCAAGCAGGCACCTGCGCTGGGTCGCGCTCTTGCACGGGCTGCGACCGGCGGCGGTCTCCGCGCCGAGCTCACGCCCGAAGCGCGCCTCGGCGAGGCCCAGGGCTAGCCCCGGTCTTTCATGACGGCGGTCGGGACCGTGTCGGAGCCGTGTGATCGAGGGCGGACGGGCCAGCTCAGGCCGGCTGCGGGATGGCGGCGATGTTCGCGAAGACCGCGACGATCGCGCCTGCCCAGGGCCACGACTCCGGGGTCTTGGGGCGACGTCGGTGTGCGCTGTGAGCGAGTCGGGCGGGCACGTGGAGGAATCGGTAGCGCAGCGCCTTCGGCTCGCAGGTCGCCAACGTGGCGACGTCGCCGATGCAGCCGAGCAGGCGGGTCCACGCGGTCAGGTTGGCCCGGGGTTGGGGCGTTCGCGGCGCACGATCACCCGCATCCCGGCTGGCCACTTGGCGAGAACCTTCGGGTCGATGAGGCCGGTCAGCTCGGCGACGTCGCCGCCCTCACGAACGCCGCCGTCGGCATCGAGTGCTGGGGTTCAGACCTTCTTCGGGACCAGATCGATGGCATCGCGGAGCTTCCCGGTGATCGCGAATCCCACGCTGTACTCGACGCTGCGGCCGCGGCCCGTGCCCTGTTCGGTGAGCCAGTCCAGTAGCCCGTGGGACGAACCGGCGCCGTCGGAGCGGATGAGCAGCTTCTTGTGGTGAGTGCCGGGGACCTGGGCGATCGCCTCGGTCAGCACTTCGATGTGGGCGACAGTGGTGTTCGAGCCGGCGTTGCCTGCCCGCAGCTTGGCGGCGAGGAACTCACTGGTGTTGTCGCACCCAACCCCGATCGGGTGGTAGCCGAAGGACCGCTTGAACGTGGCGGCCGCGTTCTCCTTCTCGCTGTGCGCGATCACGATCGTGGCGTCGATGTCTAGCACGATGACGTCGGCGAGGTCGGCCCCGGCGACCTTGGACGCCGGGATGTCGCCGGGCAGTTGGGCCCACACGTGGCGCCGGGCCCGAGCACGGGCGGCCGCGATCTGATTCCGTCGACCGGCCGTCATCGACTTCAGCGTGCGCCACACCGTCGGGGCCGATGCGACCGGGCCCAGGACACCGGCCTGGTGCCGCAGCACGTCGATGGCGGCGATCGCCTCGCCACCGTCGGTGAGCATCACCGCCACGTCAGCAAGGACACGACCCCGGTCGTGACCAGGGACAAAGTTGCGGCGGGTCATCGCCTTGGACAGCTCGTCGGTCAGGCCGGTCCGGTCGGCCAGGAGCCTGGTCATGATGCTGCCCGTGTGAGCCACCACGCCGACACCGTCGGCCGTCACGGACAGACCCGTCGACCACGAAGTACGCTTCACCTACGGAGGGCCTTCCAACTTGGAGAACTTGGGACATCGCAGTCACAAGTTTCCCCTGCTGTGCAGGCGCTTCCGTGCTTCTACGCGCCGATCACTCCGCGGCGTCGTGAACGATCCGGGTTAAAAGCGGAAGGCCCCGCGCCAACGGCTTCAAGTGGAGCCACCAGCGATGGAAGACCTGGTGTCGGTCTGAGATGCGACCGTAGATCAACATCACCAGCCGCCTGAGAAGCGGTGCTACCCGGGTCAGAGCCGGTTCTTTTTGCCGAGCGCACAGACGGGGGCCGTCACCCGGGATCGCAAGACCTGGGCAGCGAAGGAGTGCCAAGCCCTACAGTGCCGCTCGTGGACAGCAGCCCTGCCACGAGGTGAGCACCGGAGCTGTGCGCACATGCCGCCACTGCCCACGAGTAATGCCGTGGGCCTTCTTCAACCACCCGCAACGGGTGGTTAACCGGTGCGACCGATCGACCGACCGGGCTGATCCGCACGTGTTCAAGATGCCTTAGACGTTCCCCACCCTCCTCCACCGGAGGTGTACCCCGGAGCGTCCAAGGCATCACCCTGCCCTTCAGCTCCCTCACTCCCTTCCAGACTGAACGGTAGGTCCCGTCAAGAACAAGACCACACGAGGAACTGAGGAAGAGCTGAAGGGCAGAAATACTGAGTGTGAGCAAAGCGAGCTCCTTTGCCCTTGAGTTCTATAGGTGGCGGCCCCTCCCCTCGGAATTCCGAGGGGAGGGGTCGCCACCTATAATTACCCTCTACTGCTCTTCTTAGCTGTGGGGATTAGAAGAACAAGGACTATCAAGAAACCTACAGCGCCAGCTCCAAGGATGAAATCATTATGGATTAGGGAGTACGGCCCTATAGAAATAATCCCAACGAAAAGTAGGGCTATTGCCACTCTTGCTAGTGAGCTTGTCCGCATTACCCACACGCCTTTGCGATTGCTCCAATCCCAGTGAGATCAGCGCCAAGCCCAAAGGCAAGCGAACGCAATGCCTTCAGCTTATCATTGTAGCTTTTCGCTTTGAGAGTCCTCACAAGAATTTCTGCAGCTTTTCGAATAGACTTCGTCTTCGTCAGGAGCTTTCCCACAATTCCACCAGGGACGATGTACAGGGCCGCGTTTCCTGCGATGGTCCCCGCGCACATCCCAATTTTTCCCCAATCGGGGTCAGAAACAATTGGGTAGGCGGTCTCGGAAGTTGGTTCGACAACTTGCGTCAGCTTATTACCGCTCACCTCGAAGTGCGTGGGCACACTGTTGCCGTTGGCGTCGTAGGCCCACGGAGCATCGAACGAACTATGCATGCTTCCATCTGAGTTCTTCACAAAAACTTCCCCGCTGTCAGCTCCGAGGGCTTCAGATGAAACGAGCTCTTTGTCACCTGAGATTGTGAAAGTTTTTTCATGAGATGACTTAGGGGAATCGATCTTGAAAAGAACTTGTGCCCCGTCTTCAGTTTCTCTGAACATGTAGTCTGTGGAATCTCCCGACACCACCAGGGAATCATCTGACAAGGTGCCGTGCTTTGAATTGCTGTCGAGGGGGATTGACAGAGATGCGCCGTCAAGGTTGATCTGGTTGGGTGAATCTTTCGAAACAGCCCCTGAAGAGAGGCCAGAGTTTTCCGCAAGCTTGCCCGTGGGCAAGGATTGGGTGATTGCATGCTCCATGGCCTTGACTTCTGATTCATTGAGATTGCTCTGCCCAGGCCCCGCAAGGGCGGCCGAACCAGTCCCTGCGACTAGTGCGCAGGATAGTGCTCCTGCAGTCAAAATTTTTACTTTGCCGATGTTCTTCAGAAGCATTATGACCCCTCAAGCTAGGTATGTGACGGAAACTATACACACCCAGGAATTCGTGTCAATTGGCCATGTGGCCAGTTTTCACGGCGCTTCATCAGATATGATGACTTGTAGCAGCAAGCTTCACCCTGCGGTGGTTCTTGCGCGTTGGCTGTGGGCGGACCCGACCCTTTGGTGGAGTTCTGAAGGGATGGGTTGTGCGTCGTCGCGGGATGCCCCCAAAGTCGGTGCCGGAGTGTTGGGCCCCACCCTGTCTCGTAGCGCTGTCTCTCCGCCGGTCGCCCCGGTCGGGGTACTGATGGTCGGTTGCAGGATAGGCAGAAGGTGGTTTCGGAGTACGGGGAAGCTGATTGAGTACGCCCGGGTGTACACCAAGAGCCAAGAGCGCGGACTGATGGGGGCAGATCTCCTGGGCGCAGGGATCGTGATGACCTCTACCTAGATGCAGGAGGGCATGGCGCTGCTGACTCGAGTCGGGCTGCGCAAGGCCGGCGACCTGAAGAGTGGGCGAGCCCGCATTCCACCTCACCACCTACCCTGATCCCATGGACAACATCAGGACCCTTGTGATTCTCGGCGCCTCCGGTGACCTCACCGCGCGCCTCCTGCTCCCGGGGTTGGGCTCGCTGCTGGCCATGCAGCCCGAGCGGGAGATCACGGTCATCGGCTCCGCCCGGGACGACTTCCCGGGTCCGCTCGGCCCGGACGACGACGTGCGCGCGGAGACCTGGGAGGAGACCGTCGCCAAGGCGTTCTCGTCCGTGGACGCCACCGGCCCCGCCGTGGACCACGCGCGGGAGAACACGCGCTGGGTCTCGTGCGACGTCACCGAGGCAGCGGACCTCGAGAAGCTGCTCGGCGACGTCGAGGGCCCCGTGTGCCTGTACTTCGCGCTGGCGCCCGCGATCACCAAGAAGGCGTGCGCGGCCCTGGCCGAGCTGGACGCGCTGCCCGAGGACCTGTACCTCGCCCTGGAGAAGCCCGTGGGCACGGACCTGGACTCCGCGCGGGCGCTCAACGCCCAGGTGGCGCAGCTGGTGGACGAGGAGCACACGTTCCGCGTGGACCACTTCCTGGGCATGCCCGGCGTGCTGGACATCGTGGGGCTGCGCTTCGCCAACCGGATGTTCGAGCCCATCTGGGACCGGCGGCACATCGCGTCCATCGAGATCGTCTTCGATGAGACCCTCGCGCTGGAGGGCCGCGGCGAGTTCTACGACTCCACGGGTGCCGCCCGGGACATGCTGCAGTCCCACCTGCTGCAGGTCATGGCGCTGACCATGATGGACCCGCCCTCCCGCTTCGACCCCGTGGAGGTCCCCGCGAACACCGCCCACATCCTTCGTGCCACCCGGCTGTGGGACGAGGATTCCACCATGCACGCCGCCGAGCACCCCGGGATCACCCCCGTGGTCCGCGGCCGCTACACCGCGGGCACCACCGGCGGGCACGACGTCCCGGACTACGCGCAGGAGAAGGACGTGGACCCGGAGCGGGAGACCGAGACCTTCGTGCAGGTGACCCTGGAGGTGGACACCTGGCGCTGGAACGGGGTGCCCGTGACGCTGCGCTCCGGCAAGGCGATCGGCAACCCCTCCCAGCACATCCGCGTGACCTTCCGCCGCCCGCCGCACGAGTACCGGGGCTGGCCGCACCCCACCGCACCCAACGCGCTGAGCGTGGGCTTCGAGGAGGAGCACGTGCAGCTGGAGGCGAACGTGGGCAGCCCCTTCGACTCCCGCGGGATGAACCGGCTGACCCTCTCCAGCGGCGTGCCGGAGCCCGGGCTCACCGCGTACGGCTCCGTGATGCGCTGGATCCTGGACGGGGACCCCACCTTCACCGTGCGCGCGGACGCCACCGAGGAAGGCTGGCGGATCATCGACCTCATCCAGCACGCCTACGACACGTGCGCGCCGCTGCAGGAGTACCCCGCAGGTTCGCAGGGGCCGTACCCCGCGTGAACCGTGGGCCCGCCATGTAGTGACTTATTCATAAACATGTCCCCCTGCCGGTAGGTCCTCCCCGGCCTGGCACTCCTCTTCTGATATTCAGGAATTGCCCAGGTTTCATTTTGGGCATCGGCTGCACATCCAGGGGAGAGAACATCATGCCTTCTTCGGCACACGATCCGGCGGGCGCGTCCCGGGAACCGGAGCACCACCGCAGCGGAGGTGGGCCCGCCGGCGACGGCGCGGAGCACCCCGTCGACCCGGCCACTACCACGGGGCCCTCCACCACGGGACCCACAGCCCAGGAGCCCACCGCGGCCCCCGAGGCAGCACCGGGTGGCACACCCGGTGCTGCAGCGCCCAACGCTGCAGCCCCCGGCACGGCGGCACCCAGCGCCGAGACCGCGGCCGCCCCGGCGTACACCCCGCCCGCCGCCCTCGCGAGCATGACCCCCCGGCACTGGTGGGTCCCCGCCGTGGCCGGTGTGGCCGGCTACGCGGGCATGGTGCTCGGCACCGTGCTGGCCCTGGTGCTCACCGTGCTGGGCGCCGCGCTCTCGGGTGACTCCAGCGGGAGCCTCACGGAGCAGGTGGACGAGCAGATCAACGACTTCACGGGCACCGCCCCGGACCTCTCCGGCATGGCGTGGTTCCTCTCCATCCCGTTCCAGCTCGCGGCCATGGCGGCGCTGGTGCCCCTGCGCGTCATCGCGAGCTTCGGCGGCGAGGGCGGCACCGCGGGCGTTACCGTGCCGCAGTACTTCGCCCTGGCCTGCGGGATCGCGGCGGCGTGGTTCGTCACGCGCGCCCTCACGTCCCGCACGCGCGTGGAGACCCGCGCCGTGCAGTGGGTCATGGCCGCCGTGGCCGGCGTGGTTTGGGGTGCCCTGGCACTGATCGTCACCGCCATCACCGTGCTGCGCCTGGACATCCCCGTGTTCTACTCGAGCGTCCAGGTGCGGATCTCCGCGGTGGGCCCGGGGCTGTTCCTGGTGCTGTTCATGGTGGGGCTGCTGACCACCGCCTCCGTACTCGCCTCCCGTTCCACGCAGACCGCCCCCGGCCGCGTGGTGATCGGCGCCGAACGCACCGCTCCGGGCGTGCTGCAGGTGCTTCGCCCCGTGGTGGTGCAGTTCTGCGTGTTCGGTGCCGTGGCCGGGCTGGGCCTGCTGATCTGGGCGTTCGTCAAGGGCGGCGCCATGGCCGGGTTCTCCGCCCTGTTCTGGCTGCCGATCGCGGTGGGCTGGCTGTTCGTGCTCTCGCTGCTCTCCGCGCTGACCGCGGGCGGTGCGGCCGTCTCCTTCACGGAGCTGACCGGCGGCTCCCACGCGTTCTACCTGTGGACCGAGGGCACCGTGCCCGCGTGGGCCGTGGTGCTGTGCATCCTGCTGGCGCTCGTGTCCGTGGTCTGCGCGGCCATTGCGTGGGCGCACGTGCGCCCCGTGGACCAGCGGGTGGCACGCAACCCGTTCGCGTGGGCCGTGCTGCCCGTCGCATACTTCCTGCTGGGGCTGCTGCTCATGTGGCTGCTCACCGTCAGCGGCTACGCCGCGCAGGGCTCCAGTCGCTCCCAGGGTGCGGGCTTCAGCATGCGCCCGGCCGGGTGGACCTGCCTGGTGTTCCTGCTGTGGGGCGCGGCCATCGAGCTGCTCGCGCGCTTCGTGGCACCCGCCTTCATGCACTCCCTGCCCGCTCCCCTGACCCGCGTGCTGCGCGGTTCGGACCGGGCCCGCGGCCGCGCCGCCGTGGTGGCCTCCGCCGCCGGGATGGGTGCTGCGGCCGCCGCCCGCACCGCTCCCGCCCAGGGCAACGTCCGGGAGGGCGACGCCGCGGCGCCCGGTGCCGCGGGCCCGGCAGGTGACGCAGCGGCGTCGTCCGCGCAGCACCCTGCCCAGGAGGCCGTGAGCGCCCAGCGGGACGCCACCGCGCCCGGCGAGCAGACGCGCGTGCTGCCCACGTACGACGACGCCGAGCACACCGCGAGCCTGCCCCCGCAGCGCACGCCCATGGACCCCGCGAAGAAGAAGCGGATCCGGTGGATCGCGGTCGTCGTGGGCGCCCTGATCCTGCTGGGCGTGGTGGCCGCGGTGGTGTTCTCCATCCTGAGCCGCACCGTGTTCGGCCCGGACAACCAGGCCGAGGACCTGCTGCAGTCCGCCAGGGACGGCAAGGCCTCCGCGGTCGCGGACGTGGCGGACCCGAACGTGAGCACCGCCCAGCGCGCCCTGCTCACGGACGAGGTGTACGGCGCCGCGCAGCACCGGATCGCCTCCTACGAGATCAAGGACACGCGCATCGACGGCGACCACGCCACCGTGAGCGCCACCGTGACCCAGGACGGCGTGACCACCCCCGTGGACGTGCCCATGGTCAGCGACTCCCGCAACGGACTGTTCAAATCCTGGCGCGTGGACGGCTCCGCGGGAATCCCGCTGTACCAGACGTTCAGCGTGGAGGTCCCGGCGGGCGTCAGCGAGCTCACCGTCAACGACAAGAAGGTGCCGGTGGACGCCCAGGACCAGTCCCACAGCACCCAGTTCACGGTGCTGCCCGGTGACTACGCCGTGGGCATCGACTCCGCGAGCAAGTACGTGAGCTACGGCGGTCAGCAGGTGGCCGAGATCCGGGCCGGGTCCGAGCCCATGAGCTCCGCCATGAGCTTCGACCAGTCCTACACCCCGGCGCTCGAGCAGGACCTCACCAAGCAGCTCAACGCCTCGCTGGACACGTGCGCCAAGAAGTCCGAGTTCGAGCCGCAGGGCTGCGCGTTCGGATATCCGATCTTCGGGGACGAGGAGGACTACCGCAACCCCTCCTGGACCATCGAGCGCTACCCCACCTACTCGGTGTCCTCCCTGGGAGGCGAGACCACCTTCACCACCAGGAAGTCCGGTGAGGCACGGCTCGACTCCCAGTACAACGACCAGTGGGACGAGGACAAGCCCGCCAAGTGGAAGGACCGGGACACCACCACGAGCATCTCCACCTCCGGCACGGTGACCGTGTCCGGGGACAAGATCACCGTGAAGACGAATGACTGATCCCCACCCGCCACCGCCCACCGCGGTGACACCGAACGCCCCTCCCCTCGCCCGGGGAGGGGCGTTCGTGCGTGGTGGACGCGGTGGCCCCGCCATGCCAGGGGCGTCGAGGGTGCCGCGGAGGCGCTCCGGCAGGGAAGGCGAGGGCCGCGGAGGGGGCGGCGCAGCGTCGTCGTCCTGCCGCCGCGCCGCCCGGGTTCAGAGGTCCTGCGGCCCCAGCGGCAGGCCCAGCAGGTACCAGACCACGAACAGCAGGAACCAGCCGATGAGCATGGCGATCGACACCGGCAGCACCAGGGAGATCAGCGTGCCCACACCGGCCTCCTTCTGGTAGCGGCGCAAGTAGCCGAGCACCAGGGCGAAGTACGGACTCACGGGGCTGATCACGTTGGTGGGGGAGTCGCCGATGCGGAACAGCGCCTGGGTCATCTCCGGGGAGACGTTGAGCAGCATGAGCATGGGCACCATCACCGGGGCCAGCAGGGTCCACTGGGCGGAGCCGGAGGTGATGAGCAGATTCATCACGGCCACGATCACCACGATGCCCGCGAATGTGAGCACGGGGCTAAGGCCCAGGGAGCCGATGAAGTCCGCGCCGTACACGGCCAGCACGGGCCCGATCCCGGACCACTGGAAGTAGGCGGTGAACTGGGCGGCGGCGAAGAACAGCACGAGCACGGGGGTCACACCGGCCAGCCCCTTTGCCATGGCCTCGGGAACCTCGCGAGCCTGCGTCATGGTCCCGGCGGCCCGGCCGTAGACCCAGCCGACCACCGCGAAGATGATGGCGATGACGATCCCCACGTTGAGCAGCAACGGGGACATCAGGATGGAGCCGTCCTCCGCGCGCAGCGGGGAACCGGGGATCAGCAGCAGCGCCAGGTAGATGGCCAGCATCACCACGAACGAGATCCCGGAGTTGCGCAGTCCGCGCTTCTCGCGGGGCTTCAGGCGCATGTCGTTGAAGTCGCCCATGTCCTGCTGCTTGGTGTCCGTGTCCTCGGCGAGCGCCTCACCGCGCTTGGAGAGCACTGTCTCGGTGACCACGGTGATGATGGCCGCGAGCACCAGGGAGGAGACGAACGTGAAGAAGTAGTTGGACACCGGGGTGACCAGCACGCTCTTGTCGATCAGCCCGGCGGCCGCGGTGGTGATCCCGCCCAGCAGCGCGTCGGACGCCGTGGGCAGCAGGGACGCGTTGAAGCCGGCCGCCACCGAGCAGAACGCCACGATCAGCCCCACCACGGGCGAGCGCCCGGCGGCCTTGAACGCGAGCGCGCCCAGCGGGATGAGCACCACGTACATGGCGTCAGAGGCGATCGAGCCGGTGATGCCGGTCAGCGCCAGCACGAACGTCAGCCACTTGGGGCCCACGCGCGCCACGGATCCGCGCAGCGCGGCGGAGAGCATGCCGGACTGCTCGGCCACGGCCACACCCAGCAGCACCACGATCACCAGGCCCAGCGGTGGGAACTCCACGAAGTTGGTGACGGACTCGGACACCATCTTCCGCAGCCCGTCCGGGGCCAGCAGGTTGGTCACCGCCACGGTCTCGCCGGTGGCGGGGTTGAGCGCGCTGAGGCCCATCGCGGAGAGGATCCAGCTGAGCAGCAGCACGATGCCCGCGAGCAGCAGGAACAGCCAGAAGGGGTCGGGGAGCTTGTTGCCCACCCACTCGATCCAGTTCAGGACCCGGAGCAGGACCCCGGTCCCCCGGTTGCCCGATCCTTTCGGACGGGCGCTGGGCGCGGTTGACGACATGGCGGGTTCCGTTCTGACGGCCGACGTGTGATCTGCCTAACGTACGCAACCGTCGGCCCGGCTCGGGGCAGGACACGGGCGCGCGGACAATGTGGCACCGCGGCCCGGCCCCGCTGTTCGCCGTGGCCGCGTCACACGACCGCCCTTAGTGTCACAGTGACTTTTAGCGGTTAGAGTCTCCTCGACACCATCCGGGCACCGGCCCGGCCCAACGGGCGGAGGGCGGTGGCCATGGGCACCCCGTGCACGAGCATTGCCGTGTCCACCGTGATCTTCACGGTGCGCGCCACCGGACCGGACGGGCGACACGAGCTGTGGCTGCCCCTGGTGCGCCGGATCCGGGATCCCCACCGCCACAGGTGGGCACTGCCGGGCGGCCCGCTGGGTGAGGACGAGGGCCTGGAGGACTCCGCCGCCGCGTACCTGCGCCTCACCACGGGCCTCGATGCCGCCCACCTGGAGCAGCTCGCCACGTTCGGCGGTCTCACCCGCTCCCAGGGCGCCGACGAGCGCGTGGTCACCGTGGTCTACTGGGCCGCCCTGTCCCCCCGGGAGGCCGCCGGGGGCGAGGACGACCTCAACGTCACGTGGCTGCGGGCCACCGACCTGCCGCCCCTGGCCTTCGACCACTCGCTCGTGGTGGCCCACGCCCTGGACCGGTTGCGGGACCGGATCGCGGACCCCACCGTGGCCCGCTCCTTCCTGCCCGACTCCTTCACCATCGCCCAGCTGCGCGAGGTGCACGAGGCCATCCTGGGCCGCGCCGTGGACGCCCCCAACTTCCGCCGCCACGCGCTGCGCTCCGGCCGGCTGCAGGACACCGGCGAGCGTGTGGCCGGGACCCCGCACCGGCCCCCCGCGCTGTACCGCTTCACCGAGGACACCGCCCCGGACTTCACCCGCTCCGGCCCGCACGCCGCGGAGCGTCCCGGCCACGCGAGCAGTCCCGGCCCGCCGGGACCTTCGAGCCTGCCGAGTCCGCCATCACCCGAGAGTCCTACGAGCCAGGAGACACCATGACCTCCGTCGCCACCCGCCTCACCCTGCTGTCCTCCCGCCCCGGGGACCGCGCAGCCGCGCAGCCCGGCACGTCCGGCGGCTCGTGCAGCGCCGCCCTCGCGGAGCAGCCGTGGGACTTCCCGGCCCCGCTCACCAAGGGCTACGGCCCCGGGGCGTCCCAGCACGACGTCGTTCCCCCGGGCTCCCCCGCGCAGCCCGCCATCCCGCAGCGCTACCGGGACGCGAGCCCCGGGGAGCTGGATGCCATGATCAGCACGGCCAAGCAGACTCTGGGGAACCGCGTGGTGGTGATGGGCCACTTCTACCAGCGGGACGAGATCGTGGCGCACGCGGACTTCATCGGGGACTCGTTCCAGCTCGCGCAGCAGGCGAAGGCGCACCCGGAGGCCGAGGCCATCGTGTTCTGCGGCGTGCACTTCATGGCCGAGACGGCGGACATCCTCTCCACGGAGCAGCAGGCCGTGATCCTGCCCAACCCGGCCGCGGGCTGCTCCATGGCGGACATGGCGGACGAGGACTCCGTGGAGGAGTGCTGGGCGGAGCTCGTGGACGTCCTGGGCCCCCATGCCACGGACGAGCACGGCACCGTGCTCACGGATGAGCGCGGCGAACCGCTGGCCTCGGTGGTCCCCGTGACCTACATGAACTCCTCCGCGGCGCTCAAGGCGTTCTGCGGGCGCCACGGGGGCATCGTGTGCACGTCCTCCAACGCCGCCACCGTGCTGGAGTGGGCCTTCGCCCGCGGGCAGCGGGTGCTGTTCTTCCCGGACCAGCACCTGGGCCGCAACACCGCCAAGGCCATGGGCGTGCCGCTGGAGCAGATGCCGCTGTGGAACCCGAACAGGCCGCTGGGCGGCAACTCTCCCGCGGCACTGGATGATGCGCGGGTGATCCTGTGGCACGGCTTCTGCTCCGTGCACCGCCGCTTCACCGTCGCCCAGATCGAGCAGGCCCGCGCCGAGCACCCCGGGTGCACCGTGGTGGTCCACCCCGAGTGCCCCATGGAGGTGGTGGACGCCGCGGACTCCGCCGGCTCCACGGACCACATCCGCAAGGCTGTGGCCGCGGCGGAACCGGGACAGACCTTCGCCATCGGCACCGAGATCAACATGGTCAACCGCCTGGCCGCGGAGCACCCGGAGCACACCATCTTCTGCCTGGACCCCGTGATCTGCCCGTGCTCCACGATGTACCGCATCCACCCCGGCTACCTCGCGTGGGTCCTGGAGGAGCTCGTGGCCGGGCGCGTGGTCAACCGGGTGAGCGTGGCCCCGGAAGTCGCCGCCGAGGCGTCGGTGGCGTTGGAGCGCATGCTCGCCGCGGTGCCGCGTGCGTGAGGCACGGGATCGCCCGGAGGACGACGCCGCTCCGCGCGTTCTCGTCGTGGGCTCCGGTGCCGCCGGACTCACCGCCGCGCTGGGTGCCGCCGCCCGCGGCGCCCGGGTCACCGTGCTGAGCAAGTCCACCCTCGGGAACACCGCCACGGACCGCGCGCAGGGCGGAATCGCCGCCATGACCCGCGGCCTCCCCGGGGGGCAGCCCCTGGACACCCCGCAGCTGCATGCCCGGGACACCCAGGCCGCGGGGGTCGGGCTGTGCGACTCGGAGGTGGTGCGCGGCGTCGTCGCCGACTCCCCGGACGCGATCACGCTCCTTACCCGGCACGGCGTGTCTTTCGACCGCGTGGCCGGGGCGGACTCCCCGTGGGTCCAGGGGCTCGAGGGTGCGCACAGCGTGCCGCGGATCCTGCACGCCGGGGGTGATGCCACCGGACGGATGATCCAGGAGGCCCTCGCGGCACGGGTGCGGGAGACCTGCGATTCGGCAGATATGAGTGTCCAGGAATACACACTGGTCACCGGCATCCTGCAACGGGGCGGAACCGTGTCCGGCGTGACCGCGCGCTCCGTGGATCCGGCGGGTTGCCTGGGCCCCGAGCACGTCCTGGCCGCCGACCACGTGGTGCTCGCCACCGGCGGCGCCGGACACCTGTACCCGTTCACCACCAACCCCGAGGTGGCCACGGGGGACGGCATCGCCCTGGCCCTTCGTGCGGGGGCCGCGGTGCGCGACCTGGAGTTCCTGCAGTTCCACCCCACCGCGCTGGCAGCCCCGGGCTCGTTCCTGATCTCAGAGGCCCTGCGCGGTGAGGGGGCCGTGCTGCGCAACCACCGCGGAGAACGATTCATGCAGGCGGTGGATCCCCGCGCGGAACTCGCGCCGCGGGACGTCGTGGCCCGGGCCATTGCCGCCGAACGGGTCTCCGCCCCCGGAGCGCACGTGGTGCTGGACTGCGCTACGGTGCCCGTGCCGGACGGCTTGACCCGGGCCGAGCACCTGGCCCGTCGCTTCCCCACGATCGACCGAGCACTGCGGGACCGCGGGATCGACTGGTCCCGCGAACCGGTTCCGGTGAGCCCCGCCGCGCACTACCTCATGGGTGGGATCACCACCGACGACGCCGGACGCACCACCGTCCCCGGGCTGTGGGCCGCGGGCGAGTGCGCCGCCACGGGACTGCACGGCGCCAACCGGCTCGCGTCCAACTCGCTGCTGGAGGCCGTGGTCTTCGGCAATCGCATCGGGCGGCTCGTGACCGACGCACCGGCCGATCCCACGTCCTGGCCGGCGTCCGATCGACATGACGCGCCTCCCACCTCACCGGACCGGCACACCACCCCTGGCAGCACGGCACCGTTCACCCGTGCGGCCCTGCAGGCCGTGATGTGGGGGGGTGCCGGAGTGATCCGCACCGAGGAAGGCCTCGCGGAGACGCAACGGGCGCTGGACGGGTGGCTCGCGGCGTCGTCGTCGGGGGGGCCCCGAACGGACGTGGACACCCTCGCGGAGCACGAGGACCGGAACCTGCTGACCGTGGCGAGCGAACTCGTGCGAGCGGCGCGGCGGCGGACCGAGTCCCGCGGGGCCCACCACCGCGCCGACGATCCGGCATCCACCGGTTCCCAGCACCCAACCCCGTCAACCGCACGTCATGCCGCCCGGGGCATTGACGGGGCCGGACACCCCGGCATCCCCAGCAGCGCGAACACGGCCCTCCCCGGAGGACACCACGACGTCAGCGCACCCACCAGCACCGAAAGGACAGCACATGCTGCACCGCTCAGCCGTTGAGACCGTGATCCGGGCAGGACTCGCGGAGGACGCCCCGTGGGGTGACCTCACCTCCGAGCTCGCGCTCCCCGAGGACGCACACGCCACCGCCGCGGTGGTGTCCCGGGAGAACGGAGTGTTCGCGGGCGCGGAGGTGATCCGGGTGGGCTTCACCGTGCTGGACTCGGCCGCGGAGGTGGAACTGCACGTCGCGGACGGGGATCAGCTCGACCCCGGCACCGCCGTGGCCACGGTGCGCGGGCCGGCGCGGGCCATCCTCACTGCCGAGCGCACGGTGCTGAACCTCGTGCAGCGGATGTCCGGGATCGCCACGACCACCGCGCGCTACGTCTCCGCCGTGGAGGAGACCGTGGCGGAGGTGGAGCGCTCGAACAAGCTTCCCGCCGGAACCATCACCCGCACCCGCGTGTGCGACACCCGCAAGACCACTCCGGGGCTGAGAGCGCTGGAGAAGCACGCCGTGACGTGCGGCGGCGGTCACAACCACCGCTTCGGGCTCTCGGACGCCGTGATGCTCAAGGACAACCACCTGGCCGTGCTCACCGCCGGGGGCGCACCCCTGTCCCGTGCCCTGCGCGACCTTCGCCGGAAGATGCCTCACACGACATGCATGGTGGTAGAGGTGGACCGGCTGGACCAGATCGAGGACGTCCTGGCCGGTGGCGCGGACGTGGTGCTGCTGGACAACTTCGCGCCCGCGGACCTGGTCAGCGGGGTGGCCATGATCGACGGTCGCGCCGCCGTGGAGGCCTCCGGCGGGATCACCCTGGAGACCATCGGCCGGGTGGCCGCCACGGGCGTGGACGTGATCTCGGTGGGTGCCCTGACCCATTCCGCGCAGGCACTCGACCTGGGCCTGGACATCGTCGTGGGCTAGTGGTTGTTCACCAGGCTCAGTAGGACCACGGAGTCCTCCTGGGCATGGAGGGAGTGCCGCTGCTGCGGGATCACGGCGTGCTCCCCCGCGGACAGCGTCACGGGGTCCTCGCCCGCGGCGAGCTCCACGCGTCCCTCGATCACCTGCAGGGTGGCCTCACCGGGGTTCTCGTGCTCCTTGAGCTTCTCGCCCCGTACGAGCGCTATCACCGTCTGCTGCAGGCGGCGGCCACGGCCCCCGTGGAGGTTGTGCGCGGCGCGTCCGCTGGAGACCTCGTGGGCCTGCTCCAGCAGTGTGCGGGCCAGTGTGGTGAGTGAGTTCGCATCCATGTTCCCTGTCTACCGCAGCTTCCGCCGCCCGTCATCCTTCCGCTCGTGAGAGGACACCCATGATCTACCTGGACCACGCCGCGACCGCCGCTCCCCGCAGGGACGTGCTCGAGGCCATGTGGCCGTGGCTCACGAGCGAGTACGGCAACGCGTCCAGCCACCACGAGCGCGGGCGTCGTGCGGCCCACGCCCTGGAGGACGCCCGCGAGCGCGTGGCCGCTGTGCTCAATGCCCGTCCGGGTGAGGTCGTATTCACCTCCGGTGGCACGGAGGCGGACAACCTCGCGGTCAAGGGCATTGCGCTGGCCCGCCGCGAACGCGGGCCCGGCCGCACCCGCGTCGTCACGAGCGCGATCGAGCACCACGCCGTCCTGGACTCGGCGGCGGACCTCGCCCGGTACGACGACTTCGAGGCGCGGACCGCACCCGTGGACACGAGCGGTGTCGCGCTTCCGAACGCCTTCCGCGCGCTGCTCCGGGGCGACGACGACAGGGCCGAGGTCGCTGTGGCCTCTGTGATGCTTGCGAACAACGAGGTGGGCACGGTGCAGGACATCGCCGCGCTGGCGGAGATCGCCACCGAGCATGGCGTGCCCCTGCACACGGACGCCGTGCAGGCCGCGGGCGTGCTCCCCTTGGACGTGAGGACCCTCGGGGTGAGCGCGCTGAGCCTTGCGGGTCACAAGATCGGCACGCCCCCGGGCATCGGGCTGCTCTGGATCAAGCGGGGCACGCCCTTGCGGCCGCTGCTCAGCGGCGGTGGTCACGAGCGGGGACGCAGGTCCGGGACCTCCACCGTGGCGGGGGCGGTGGGGCTCGCCGTCGCCCTGGAACGCGCCGAGGCGGAGCGCGAGGAGCATGTTCGGCGCACGGTGGCGCTGCGGGGCCGGCTCATCGAGGGCATCCTCGGCCGCGTGCCCGGTGCCCTGCTCACGGGCCCGGACTCGAGCGCCGGTGGGAACAGGTTGGCCACGAACGCAAGCTTCTGCTTCCCGGGCGTCAACGGGGAAACTGTGCTGGTGGACCTGGAGAACCGAGGGGTGTTGGTGTCCTCGGGGTCGGCGTGCTCGGCGGGTTCCACGGAACCGTCCCACGTGCTCACCGCACTGGGCCTCTCACCGGAGGTGGCGAGCACCGCGGTGCGCTTCAGCCTGGCCAGGGACACCACCGCGCAGGACGTCGACACCGCGATTGCCGCCACGGCGGACGTGGTCGCGGCACTGCAGGGCCGCGGCTGATCCCGCCGTCGCCGCTTCGACGTCCGACGCCGCACACCGGGCCCGGTGAGCCCGGCATCCCGGTCCCTGCCCCGGGCGCCGGGCTCCCGGGAGTTCCCGGCGCCCAGGCCCCGACCCGGAGCGAGGAGTCGGCGCCGCGATCCACCTGCGCGGGCTACACCTCCACCGGGTACGGCGGCTTCTCCCCGCGGGCCATGGCCACGGCGTTCTCTGCGGCCATCCGCGCCATGCCGGCCCGGGTACCCGCCTCCGCAGAGCCGATGTGCGGGAGCAGGAACGCGTTGGGCAGCTCCAGCAGGCCGGGCTCCACGGCGGGTTCGTTCTCGAACACGTCCAGCCCGGCGGCGAAGATCTGACCCTCGCGCAGGGCGTGCACCAGGGCCTTCTCGTCCACCACCGGCCCGCGCGCCGTGTTGACCAGCACCGCCGTGGACTTCATGCGGCGCAGCACGTCCGCGTCCACCAGGTGCGTGGTCTGCTCCGTGAGCGGGACGTGCAGCGAGAGGTAGTCGCTCGTGGCCACGAGCTCGTCCCACGGCACCTGGGTGACGTGCCCCGCCAGCTCGCCCAGTTCCTCGTCGGACACCACGCGGTCGTGCGGCGGGCGCTGCGTGAACTGGACGGTCATGCCAAACCCGAGCGCGCGCCGGGCCACGGCCTTGCCGATCCGGCCCATGCCCGCGATCCCCAGGGTGGCGCCGGTGACGTCCTGGCCCACCAGCAGACCGGGGCGCAGTCCCTCGAACCTGCCCGCGCGCAGGAACTCGGAGGCCTCGTGCGCGCGGCGGGCGGCACCCAGCAGGAGCAGCACGGCCAGGTTCGCGGTGGCGTCGTCGAGCACGTCCGGGGTGTTGCCCACCGCGATCCCGTGCTGCGCGGCCGCCGCCACGTCGATGTTGTTGTACCCCACGCCGTAGTTCGCGATGCCCCTGATCCTCGCCTCACCCAGAAGCTCGGCGGAGAAGGCGTCCGAGGTCTGGGACAGCACCACGTCGTACTCGCCACCCGTCACCGCCTCCCGCAGCTCCTCGGCGCTCATACCGCTTCGGATCTCCACGTCTCCCGCGTCGCGCAGGATGCTCGGGCCGGGCTCGGGAATCTGCTGGGTCACCAGGAAACGGGGCGTGCTCATGGGCGGGACTCCTCGGGAGGGGTGGCTGGCAGCGCGAAACCCCGCACGGCGAGCGCCGCGCGGGGTTTCGTGAGGTCATGGCATCGCGGGGCGACGCACCACGACGGGATCAGATGAGGGACTTGGCCCCGGCGCGCGCCTTCTCAAAGCGCTCGGAGACATCCGCCCAGTTCACGATGTTCCAGAAAGCCTTGACGTAGTCCGCCTTGACGTTCTGGTAGTCGAGGTAGAAGGCGTGCTCCCACATATCCAGCTGCAGCAGCGGGATGGTGGCCACGGGGACACCGTTCTGCTGGTCGTACATCTGCTCGATCACCAGGTTCCCGGCAACGGGCTCGTACGCGAGAATGGCCCAGCCGGAGCCCTGGATGCTCGTGGCGGCAGCGGTGAAGTGGTCCCGGAAGCCGTCGAAGGAGCCGAAGAAGTTGTCGATCGCCGCGGCGAGCTCGCCGGTGGGCTTGTCGCCACCCTCGGGGGACAGGTTCTTCCAGAAAATGGAGTGGTTGATGTGACCACCCAGGTTGAACTGCAGGTCCTTGGAGAGCTTGGCGGCGCCGGCGGCGTCACCGTTGGCACGAGCCTCCTCCATCTTCTCCAGCGCGGTGTTAGCACCGGTCACGTACGTGTTGTGGTGCTTGTCGTGGTGCAGCTGCATGATCTGGGCCGAGATGTGCGGCTCCAGCGCGGCGTAGTCGTACGGGAGGTCGGGGAGAGTGAACTTTTCAGCCATGGTGAAACATCCTTTCGTTTGCGGGCGTGATGGTTCAACTGTCCATCGCCGCCGTTCCGCAGGTCAAGGATGTTCAGCCACTGGCGTACGACTCCCGGGCCCCGGTCACGTTGCGTCACACCACGTTCCCCGCGCCCACTCCTGCCCTACCCTCGGGGCATGCCAGTCGCCGACGCCGCCCGCACCAGTTCCCGTCCCGCCCCGAGCACGGCGGGTCTCGACGTCCTGGATGTGACGCCTGCCCAGCACCGTCATGCCGCAGGCATCGTCGAGCTCCGGGACACATTGGCCCGCTGGATGCAGGCGCGCGGCATCGACCAGTGGCGCGAGGGCGAGTTCACCGCCGCCCAGGTGGAGCAGGAGATCGAACGCGGTGAGTGGTGGGTCATGGATTCCCCGGGCCACCCCGAGCGGGTTCTCGCGAGCGTCCGGGTGATCTGGGAGGACCCCATGATCTGGGGGCAGCAGTCCGAACCCGCCGGATACATCCACGGGGTGGCCGTGGACCGCCGCCTGCGCGGCACGAAAACGGGCCCGCGGCTCGTCCGCGCGGCCGAAGATGTCATCGCCGCGTCCGGTCGGTCGGTGTCCCGCCTGGACTGCGACAAGTCCAGCCCCGTTCTGGAACCGTTCTACGCAGGGCTGGGCTACACGCCCCGCGGCGAGGTGGATTTCGACGTGCCCGGCATGGACTACCGGGTGAGGTTGATCCGCATGGAGCGCACCCTGCCCCCGCGGGACGACACCGGGAGCACGGCAAACGGCTGAGGCCGCACACCGCCACCTCTGCCACCCGCGCAGAACAGGCCCCGCAACGCCGGCCAGGTGGCGGTCGGCGCACAGGTCCGCCGCGCTCTACGCCTGGTGCGCGCAGCGCCGCCTCAAAGCCTTGCGGTGCGCCGCCGACCGCGAACGCGCGGCCACGGCGGGTTCAGGCGCACGCGTCCCCTTCGGATACCGGGCCGGTGAAACGGCGACTCCGCTCGACGCCCGGGCCGTGACATCCTGCCGCATCCGCTCCAGTCCGCGGACGATCTTGTGACGGGAAACCTTACGGGTCCAGGGGATCTTCCACCACAGCGCACCGCGCACGCGGAAGTCCGCACACATGTGCACATCGACCCCGGTGTCCGTGGGCGCCCACGTGTATTCGAGGGTCATGTCCACGGCCCCCCGCGTGGTGCGCAGGAGAAGTGACTTACCGGGCACCCGATCCGCGACGATCAGGATGAAATCCACGCTGAACGGGCCCAGCGGGACTTCGAACTCCAGTGCCGACCCCACATCCAGCTGTTGTTCCGGGGACGTGGGCCAGGTGAACTCCACCCCGAACCACTCCCCCATCTCCTTGGGCCGGCCGATCAGGCGGTCGAACTCCTCGACGGACACGGGTACCTCCTGCTCGGCGAGCAGGGTGAAACTGCGGTCGGCGTTCTCGACCTGGGTGATGCGAACGGACATGATTCCCCCTTGAGCGTGCCTCCCCGTGCCGCCCGTCCCACCGGGTAGCAACTGCACGCAAATAGTCGGTCGAATCAGTGTGATGCAGAAATGATGACGCGTCATCTCAGTTGAGGGGGATGGACCGTGCACAGGCGGTGGAAAAGGGTTACCCACAGGGGTGGAGAAGCCAGTGAACAACCTGAACGCATGCTCGAGCCACATTCTCGGATGGCGGCACGAGCTGCCAGTGACATGCTTTTGACCTGGGGAAACGATCCGCGATCGGCTCGGGTCGCAACCGGGGCACCCGTAGTATCAGTTATCCACCCCTGTGGAGAAGACGTGTGGATAACACGTTTTGTCCACACTTTTGGATGGACCTGTCCACTTATAAGGGGACACTTGTGTGACAGTGTTATGTCAGGGGCGTCAGGGACGGCGCTCACGGGCAGTCAGCGGAATCGGTGGGCCTCCATGAGGATGCCCCCGAGAAGGTCCACCGACGCGTTCGCGTGGAGGGGCGCGGCTGCGGGGAGGAACTTACTGAGGGTCTCTCCCGTGACGAACTGGGACCAGTCGCTGAAGTTGGCCAGGCACAGCACCACGCTGCGCCTGGCGGGCCGCTGATATCCGAGGACGTGGGGATTGTGGGTGCTGACCGGGATCAAGGTGGCGCCCTCGAACTCCGCTGCCCCACCCCGTTCCCCAGGTAGCTCAGGGGACGCCCCCGGTGCCCATGGCCAGCAAGTACGCCAGCAGGATGCGGTCGACGGCCGGGCCGGGCTCGGTCTCGAGCCCGGGGAGGGGAGCCAGAACGCACCCAGCAGGTCGTGGACCCGGGGCTGGGACCCGCACGTGCTCCCCGGCTGCTTCCAGATGAGCGCCACCGCATCCAGGCGCAGAACCTGTGCGCCCTGGTTGGCCAGGAACAGCGGTTCCACGGCCATGGCGTCGAGACCTGCGGACTGGAGTAGTGGAGGTCCCACTGGAAGCCGTGGAACGTGGACCAGACCCAGCGCGGATCGGGATCACAGGGGCTCGCACGGGTGTCCCGGCGCATGTGTTCCTGCGGCACCTCCAGCAGCTGGCCCTGGCCGGTGACGTCCGCGCTGATGCGGCCCCGTCCAGCACAGGCACGCATCACATCGCGGCTCGAAGGTGGCGGGCGCATGACCACCTGCTCATCCTCCGTTCACTGCACAGCTTGTGCACAGCGTTGTCCACAGGTGTGGAAACCTCGGGACCACGCCTCGGTCCCACGTGGGAGAATACTGGCATCGCCGCAGGTCAGCGTGGGCTGTGCACATCCCTGCCGTGTGTGGACAACCCTGTGTGGAAGAGTGCGCCCCCGTCACGACGATCTGACGACCACGCACCTGAATGGGGCATGACGAACGCCCGGGGTCCCGTCCGATAAACGGGACGCCCGGGCGCTGCGCGCTGCCCCCGGAGGACGACGGGTGTCAGGAGGCCTTGTCGTACCCGTGATCGGCCAACCACTGCTTGGCGGCATCCCCAGGGTTCTGCTGCTCGCCCCCACTGACCTCGCGGTTCAGGTCGATCAGGTCCTGGGTGGTGAGCTTGGTGGAGAACTGGTTGAGCGCGTCCACCGCCTTCTGGGGCAGCCGGTCCGGTGCGGTGAGCGGGATCACCTGCTGCGCGATGAAGTTGTTCTTCGGGTCGTCCAGCACCACCAGGTTCTCGTCCTGAATGGCAGGGGTGGTGGTGAAGATGTCCGCCACCTGCGCGTCCCCCTTGGTGAGGGCCTGCACGGTGAGGGGCCCGCCGCCGTCGTTGATGGGCTGGAAGGACTTGAAGGAGCAGTCGTACTTCTCCTTCAGTCCCTTGGTGCCGTAGGCGCGCTCCTGGAACTCGGGGGGACCGGCCATCACCAGGTCCTTGCACACGGAGGAGAGGTCCGTGGCGGACTTGAGCCCGTACTTCTCCGCGGTGGCCTGCGTGACCACCAGTGCGTCCTTGTCCTCCGCCTTGGAGGCGTCCAGCACCGAGAGGTCCTGGCTCTTGAGGCTGTCCGGCAGCGCCTTCACGATGTCCTCGGCGGAGGCCGCCGTGGCGTTCTTGTCCGCGAACAGCAGCAGGTTGCCGGAGTAGTCCGGGACCACGTCCACGGAGCCGTCCTTGACCGCCCCCACGTATGCCTCGCGGGCGCCGATCCCTGGTTTCGTCTCCACCTTCACCCCGGCGTCACGCAGCACGCCGGCGTAGAGCTCCGCCACGATCTGCGACTCCGGGAAGTCCGCCGAGCCCACGGTGACGGAGTCCGAGGAGCCGCCCGAGGCGTCGTCGTCCTTGTCCGCGAGGGGGTCCGAACCGCCACTGCACGCGGTGAGCGCGAGCACGGCGGAGGCGGCCACCCCGGCGAATGCCGCGGGGCGCCACCGGGCGCGGGAGGACGGGTGCTGCGAGGTCATGGGCGATCTCCTGTCAGTCTGAGACCCGGTGACGTCACCAGGCGTTGGGTGAGAGCAAGAACTGCGTCGGCGGCCAGCGCGAGCACCGCCACGAGCACCACGGACGCGAGCATGCGGGAGTAGTCACGCACCGCGAGCCCGTCGATCAGGTAGCGGCCCAGCCCGCCCAGGTTGATGTAGGCCACGATGGTCACGGTGGCGAGCACCTGCAGGGCCGCGTTGCGGATCCCGCCGAGGATCACGGGCAGCGCCACCGGGATCTCCACCCTGAACAGGGTCTGCGACTCGGTCATGCCCATGGCCCGCGCGGCGTCCACGAGCGAGGGGGACACCGCGGCGATCCCTGAGTAGGTGCCGGAGAGGATGGGCGGCACGGCCAGCAGCACGAGTGCGAGGATGGGCGGCATCAGCCCCAGGCCCATGAGCAGGGTGAACAGCGTGAGCAGACCCAGGGTGGGCAGCGAGCGCAGCGCCCCCGCCAGGCCCACGACCGCTCCCCCGCCGCGGCCGGTGTGACCGACCCACAGGCCCAGGGGAACCGCGATCACCAGCGCGATGGCCATGGTCAGGGCGCTGTAGCCCGCGTGCTCGAGCAGGCGCTGGGGGATGCCCGTGGCGCCGGTCCAGTTGGCGGGGTTGGTGAGGAACTGCGCGGCTTCGGTGAACAGGCTCATGCGGGGGCACCTCCGGACTCCACAGCGGCCAGGGAGCCCGCAGCGTCCCGGGAGCCTCCGGCGGCCTCGGAGCGCACCGCACCACGACGCCGCCCGCCCGGCTTCCCGGGGCCCGTGCCCGTGCGCTGCCAGCGGGTCAGCACGTGACCCAGCAGCCGCAGCAGCTGGTCCAGGACCACGGCGATCACCACGGTGGCCACGATGCCCACCACGATCTCGGCGATGATCGAGCGGCGCAGCCCGTCCGTGAACAGGGTGCCCAGCGACTGGATGCCGATCACGGCACCCACCGAGACCATGGAGATGTTCGAGACGGTGGCCACGCGCAGCCCCGCGATCATCACGGGAACGGCCAGCGGCAGCTCCACCCCGAAGAACCGGCGGGCGGGCTTGTACCCCATGGCCGTGGCCGCCTGCAGGACGTCCCGGTCCAGGGACTCGAACGCGTCCACGCACGAGCGCACCAGGATGGCGATCACGTACAGGGTCAGCGCCACGACCACGTTGACCACGGACGTGATGCGCGTGCCGAGCACCAGGGGCAGCACCACGAACAGGGTGAGGGAGGGGATGGTGTAGAGCAACGAGGACCCGGTGACGAACACGGGACGCAGCCAGCGGTTGCCGGCTGCCAGCCGCGCGAGGGGGACGCTCATGAGCAGGCCCACCACCACGGGGATCACGGACTGCACCAGGTGCGCACCCGCGAGCTCCAGCACCGCGGGCCAGTTGTTGGTCAGCCAGTTCATGGGCGCCGCACCCGCTCGGTGCGGGTGGCTCGCTGGGCCTCAATGGCCCGCATCACCACATCGCCCGGGACCACGCCTGCCACCGAACCGTCGTCGTGGACCGCCACGGCCTGCCCGGACGGCGAGGACAGGGCGGCGTCGAGCGCGGTGCGCAGGGAGCCGCCGTCGTGCCACAGGGTCCCGCCCACGCGCAGCTCCTCGCGCCCGGCGGCCCGGCCGCCATCGTGCACGGGGAGCCAGCCCAGGGGGTGGCGACGCTCGTCCACCACGAGCACCCAGTCCGACGACGCCGCGCCGCCGCCCTGCCACGGCGCCGGGTTCTCGACTCCCGGGCCCAGCACGGTGCGCTCACCCGTGGTGGAGCTGAGCACCGTGACGGGCTGCAGCTCCACGGTGGCGTTGTCGAAGCTCAGGGAGCGGAAGCCGCGGTCCCGGCCGATGAAGTCCGCCACGAAGTCGTCCGCGGGTGCGCGCAGCAGCTCCTCGGGGCTGGCGTACTGGGCCAGGCGGCCGCCGCGGGCGAAGACCGCCACACGGTTGCCCAGCAGGATGGCCTCGTCGATGTCGTGGGTCACGAACACGATGGTGCGGTGCAGCCGTTTCTGCAGGTCCAGCAGCTCGTGCTGCAGGTCCTGGCGCACCACCGGGTCCACCGCGGAGAACGGCTCGTCCATGAGCAGGATGGGAGGATCTGCCGCGAGCGCCCGGGCCACCCCCACGCGCTGCTGCTGCCCGCCGGAGAGCTGGGCGGGGTAGCGCCCGGCCAGGGACTCGTCCAGGCCCACCGAGCTCAGCAGCTCGCGGGCACCTGCGCGGGCCTCACGCTTGGAGACCCCGTTGAGGCGGGGGACCGTGGCGATGTTGTCCTCCACGGTCCGGTGCGGAAGCAGCCCGGACTGCTGCATCACGTACCCCATGGAGCGGCGCAGCTGCGCGGCGGGAATGCTGGAGACGTCCTGCCCGTCCACCTCCACCACGCCCTCGGTGGGATCGACCATGCGGTTGAGCATGCGCAGCGAGGTGGTCTTGCCGCAGCCGGACGGGCCCACGAACACGGTGAGGGATCCCGCCGGGACGTCCAGGTTGAGATTGTCGACCGCTGTGGTCCCATCCGGATAGACCTTGCTCACACCGCGATAGCGGATGGCCATGTCGGTCATGGGGTCCGTGTCCCTTCGTAGGCGTGGCCCTCATCATAGTCACCTGCAACAATCAGCGGACGAACTCATCGCTGTTTTCCGGGGCCAGGAACTCCTCCGGGATCCGCTCCGCGCCCGCGACGTCCGAAACCAGGTGACGGTCGATGGGCACCCCCCGGCGCAGCACGCTGATGCCACCCCCGGGCTCGTGCAGCACGCACGCGATCTCCGTGTAGGAGCGCACCCCGGACCTGCGCAGCGCGCCGTGGAGCTCGGAGCGCGTGATGTGGGCCCGTCGCAGGGCCGCCTCGTCCACCGCGTCGCCGACCATCAGCAGCCGGGCGGGGGCGTTGAACAGCCGCTGCCACCGCGGCCGGGCCCCGAGCTGGCCGAACACGACCTCCAGCAGGAACAGGGTGGCCAGGCCCAGCACGCCGCTCGTGAGCGTGGGCGGGTGCCCCAGGATCACGCGCCCCGCGACCGCTCCGAGCATCACGGTGACCACCACGTCGAATGTGGACATCCCCGAGAGCACCCGCTGGCCCAGGACCCGCACGAACACCAGGAACACCACGTAGATCCCCGCGGCGGAGAGCACCACACCCACCGCGTGCGGCGCGGTGATGCCCAGCTCCGCCCACAGTGCGTCCCACCCGGTCACGCGCGCCTCCTGAGCTCGTGGGGAACCTCCGTCCGCCGGGAACGCTACCCGGCGGCGTCGTGGTCCGTGTGTGCGGCGGCGAACTGCGTGTCGTGCAGCTCCGCGTAGCGACCGCCGTGCGCCAGCAGCTCCTCGTGGGAGCCCCGCTCGACGATCCGGCCGGCCTCGACCACCAGGATCTGGTCCGCCCGGCGGATGGTGGAGAGCCGGTGGGCGATCACCACGGCGGTGCGCCCGGACATGGCCTCGTCCAGGGCGGCCTGCACGTGGGCCTCGTTGGTGGAGTCCAGCGCGGAGGTGGCCTCGTCCAGGATCACCACGCGCGGGCGCGCCAGCAGCAGCCGGGCAATGGTCAGCCGCTGGCGCTCACCGCCCGAGAGGCGGTAGCCGCGCTCGCCCACCACGGTGTCCAGCCCGTCCGGCAGGGACTCGATCACGTGGCGCAGCCGGGAGCGTTCCAGCGCGTCCCAGAGCTCAGCGTCCGTGACGCCCTCGCGGGCCACGGAGAGGTTCGCGCGGATGGTGTCGTGGAACAGGTGGCCGTCCTGCATGACCATGCCCACCGCGTGGCGCAGGGACTCGAAGGTGGTCTCCCGCACGTCCTGGCCGCCGATGCTCACCTCGCCCGAGTCCACGTCGTACAGCCGCGCGACCAGCTGCGCAATGGTGGACTTGCCCGCTCCCGAGGAGCCCACGAGCGCCACGGTGTGCCCGGGGGCGGCGCGGAAGCTGACGTCGTGCAGCACCTCCTCCCCGCCGCGGGAGTCCAGCACCGCGACGTCCTCGAGGGACGCCAGCGAGACCTTGTCCGCGGAGGGGTAGGAGAAGTTCACGTGGTCGAACTCCACGGCCACGGGGCCCTCGGGCAGCGCACGGGCCGTGGGGCTCTCCACGATCAGGGGCTTGATGTCCAGCACCTCGAACACGCGCTCGAAGCTCACCACGGCGCTCATGATGTCCATGTGGGCGTTCGCGAGCATGGTCAGGGGCGTGTACAGCCTGGTCAGGAGCATGCCGAGGGCCACCACGGACCCGGCGTCCAGGTGGCCCATGAGCGCCTGGGTGCCGCCCACGCCGTACACCAGGGCCAGGGCGAGCGCGGAGACCAGGGTCAGCGCGGTCACGAAGGTGGTCTGCAGCATGGTGGAGCGGATGCCGATGCCGCGCACGTCCGCCGCGCGGGCCGCGAACTCGCGGGACTCCTGGGCGGGATCGCTGTAGAGCTTGACCAGGGTGGCGCCGCCCGCGGAGAACCGCTCGGTCATGCGGGTGGACATCTGCGCGTTGTACTGCGCGGACTGGCGCTGCAGCGCGGCGAGCTTGCCGCCCATGGCGCGGGCCGGGACCAGGAAGATGGGCAGCAGCAGCAGGGACAGCAGCGTCACCTGCCACGAGATGGTGACCATGACCCCCACGGTGAGCAGCAGGGACACCACGTTGGACACCACGCCGGACAGTGTGCCGGCGAAGGCGCGCTGCGCGCCGATCACGTCCGTGTTCAGCCGGGACACCAGCGCACCGGTGCGGGTGCGGGTGAAGAACGCCAGGGGCATGGTCTGCACGTGGTCGTAGACGGCGGTGCGCAGGTCGTAGATGAGCCCCTCGCCGATCCGCGCGGACTGCAGCCGGCTCAGCAGGGAGAGCCCGGCGTCCGCCACGGCCACCACGGCGATCCCGATGGCCAGCCACATGACCGCGGAGACGTCGTGGCCGCCGGTGATGGCGTTGACCACGTCCCCGGCGAGCACGGGGGTCACGACCCCCAGCACGGCCAGCACCACGGACACCAGCACGAACGCCAGGATGGCCCCGCGGTGGGGGCGGGCGAAGGTGGCGATCCGCCTGATCGTGTCCCAGCTGATCCGGCGACCCTTGTTGTCCTGCCCGCTCATGGTCCGCCACAAGGCCGTGTGGGCGCTCTGCATACTCACGCGGCCACTGTAGACCCGCGCTCAGACGCGTCGAACGGCTCCCGCGCGGCCCACTGAGGGGCCACGGACTCAGGCGGGGCAGTCCAGCCCGAGCACGCTGCGGGCGTTGGCCCCGGAGTTGAGGGCGCGGCCGATCTCGCGCAGCTGCACCACCTGCTCGGGACTGAGCCGGTCGAAGACGATCTCCCGCACGTGGCGCACGTGCGCCGGCGCGGCCTCCTTGACCCGCTCCAGGCCGGCGGAGGTGATCTCAGCGATCACCACGCGGCGGTCGTCCTGGCGGCCCTCCCGGGTGACCAGACCGTCCCGCTCCATGCGGGCGACGATGCGGGACAGCCGCGACTGGGACGTGTTCGTGGCGGTGGCCAGCGCCGACATCTTGTGCCGGTGGTTCGGAGCCTCGGACAGCATGGCCAGCACCAGGTACTCGGCCAGGGACATGTCCTCCTCGCTGCGCAGCTGACCCTCCACGGATCCCGGCAGACGGAACATGATCGACACGAGCGCGAGCCACGCCTCCCGCTCGTCCTCGGACAGCCACTTCGTCTCAGTCATGCGCCCAATTGTAGTGTGCATATATTGCCGCTGCAAATGTTTCTCCCCCGTTCGTCCCCGCTCCGACGAATCCCACCGGGCCACCGCGAACAGGCAGGGTCAGCGAAACCTATCCGGATGGGTCGGTGGTCAAGTCTTTCGACATCAACCTGACCTGGTCAGCGGCCCGGGCCTCGGTGACGGTGTACACCACCGATGCCACCGGTGGCCAGATGTTCAACAGCGGGTCGTCATCACGCTTTCCCGTCTACTACACGGGTGTGGTTGCAGTGACGGATTCCGACGTGGCCAGAGGCAGCAAGAGAATTCGCACATTCGCCGACATCGCGGTCACCCTCAGCAAGGGCCAGACATTGAACAAGACCCATCCAGTCGATTACTTCGGGTAGCGCACCACCTCGCCCACGCGATTCTGGCCGAACCCGGATGACCAGTCCGACGTCGAGCGGTGCCCTCATAATGGACCCCATGGATTCCCTCGCCACCTGGCCCACTCCCCGCACCGTCAACGACCGCGGCTTCGACGCCGCAGCCATGCGCCAGCTGGGGCGGGCGCCGTCGGGGGCGGGGACAGCGGCGTCGTCAGCGGGGGCCGCTGAACCGGGGCCCGCGGACGGGGCGGGCGACACCGCGGAGGGCATCAGCCCGCAGGGCGACGCCCCTCAGGAGCGTGGGGCGCAGGGCGCTCCCGGAGCCGGGGCGGCCCGGAAACCCTCGGTCGGCGAGCGCCTCGTGGCCTCCCTGCTGCTCGTGATCCCGCTGGTGTGCGCCGCGGTGGTGGTGCTCGCCGCGCTGCGCTTCGCGGACACCCGCAACGGGCTGTGGCTCGGACTCGTCGCCGTGGTGCTGGTGGTCTCCGCGCTGGGGTGGGTCGCGGTGCTGCGGAGGTCCTTCGCCAGGGCGCAGGGACACCTGGCCTCGCGGCTGCCCGGCGTGATCGGCCACGGCGTGGGGATCATCCGCGAGCTGGACGTGGAGTCCCCGTTCGACGAGAACGGCGTCTCGGACACCGTGACCGCCCACCTGACCGTGCGCGTGAACCCCACGCAGGGCCCGGCGTTCACGGGGACCGTCGACGCCGTCTACGCGGTCGCGGACGCCGAGAAGCTCGAGGTGGGCGCCCACGGCCCGGTGCGCTACCTGCGCTCGGACCCCGAGGGCACGGTGGGCATTGAGACCCGCCTGGACGAGGAGAAGGTGCAGCAGATCTACCGCGCAGCCGCCATGAACTGACGCCCAGGAACCCGGGACGTCCGCACGCGGACGCGCGCTGCCGTGGCCCGCACGCCGGAGAGCGCACGGGGCACACGGTGGATCAGGACGCGGAGCGCTCCGGGGACACGGGCGCCGTCGCACGGACCGCCGAGGAGCCGGACGCGGCAGATCCACCGCGAGCGGCATCGTGCTCGGGTCGGGCGGCGCCGGACCGTCCGGAGACCTCACGCTGGGCACGCGAGGGAGCCACGACGTCGTGCTGCTCGGTGTCCGCCTCGGGCTCCTCGACCACGCGGGTGCCCGTGCGGCGGGCGCGCCCGGGGCCGTCGAGCGAGGTGATGCTCACGGCCACGACGTTGAGGGCCAGGCCCAGGAGCGTGAGGATCCAGCTGAGCACCGCCACCGAACCCGAGGCGCACAGCAACCCGATCACCACCAGGGCCAGGGAGGTGATGTAGGCGGGGGTCTTCGCGCGCTGGAAATCGAACGTCATGTTCCCATTTCATCATGCTTCCCTGGCAGCCCCTTGCGTGCCGGGGCAGTGCGGGGAGGACTTCACCCTCGACTTAACCGCTTGTCAGACCCACCCCCGCGGCAGTTCACTGAGAGGTAGTTGTCAACGAAAGGACTTGAACGACATGCCCAGGAACCAGACCCTCCAGCTCAACGACGGGAACACTATCCCCCAGCTCGGCTTCGGCGTGTGGCAGGTGGACGCGGACGTGGCCGAGGACGTGGTGAGCCAGGCCCTGGAGATCGGCTACCGCCACATCGACACCGCCAAGATCTACGGCAACGAGGAGGGCGTGGGCCGCGCGATCGCCGCCAGCGGCATCCCGCGCGAGGAGCTGTTCGTCACCACCAAGCTGTGGAACGACGACCAGGGCTACGAGTCCACCCTCGAGGCCTTCGACGCATCCCTCAAGCGCCTCGGCCTGGACTACGTGGACCTCTACCTCATCCACTGGTCCCAGCCGGAGAAGGGCATGTACCTGGAGACCTGGAAGGCCTTCCAGGAGATCAAGGCGTCCGGCAGGGCCCGCTCCATCGGCGTCTCCAACTTCACGCCCCAGGCCCTGCAGGACGTGGTGGACACCGGCGTGGTCCCGGCGGCCCACCAGATCGAGCTGCACCCGTACTTCAACCAGCAGGCCATGCGGGACATGGACGCCCAGCACGGCATCGTGACCGAGGCGTGGTCCCCGCTGGGCCAGGGCAAGGAGGACCTGCAGGACGAGACCGTCAAGAGCATCGCGCAGGCCCACGGCGCCACCCCTGCGCAGGTGGTCATTGCGTGGCACCTGGCCATCGGCAACGTGGTGTTCCCCAAGTCCGTGACCCCCGAGCGCATCCAGGAGAACTGGGACGCCCAGGACGTCACCCTCTCCCAGGACGAGGTGGACCAGATCAGCACCCTGACCAGGGACGACGGCCGCATCGGCTCGGACCCCGCGGACTTCAACGACTGATCCCTCGCGGGGCCGTTCCACGGCCCCGCGGCGCAACCCCCGGCCCCCTGCTCCCAGGGAGCCGGGGGAATTCGCGAGGTGCGTCGAAGAACCGTTCACCGCCCCACCGGGTGCATCATGGTGAGTTATGAGTCAGCACACACCGGGTGGCGGCCACACCAGCGGCGCCCCCGTCAGCCCCGAAACGACAGTGGATCCGCACAACCCCGCGGGTCGGAAAACCTTCTTCGGCCAGCCAGGGATGCTGGCCAACCTCTTCTCCGTGGAGATGTGGGAGCGCTTCTCCTTCTACGGCATGCAGGCGCTCGTCCTGTACTACATGTACTACGCCGTGTCGGACGGCGGTCTGGGCCTCGACGAGGGCGTCGCCGCGGGCATTGTGGGCGCCTACGGCGGCACCGTGTACCTGTGCTCCATCCTGGGCGGCTGGGTGGCCGACCGCCTGCTCGGCTCCGAGCGCACCATGCTCACCTCCGCGGTGCTCATCATGTTCGGCCACATCGCGCTGGCCCTGATCCCGGGTGTGGCCGGTCTGACCGTGGGTCTTCTGTGCATCGCCGTGGGCTCCGGTGGCCTGAAGACCACGTGCGTGAACCTCGTGGGCACCCTCTACGAGCGGGAGGACCCCCGCCGTGACGCCGGGTTCTCCATCTACTACATGGGTGTGAACATCGGCGCACTGTTCGGCCCCCTGCTCACGAGCTTCGCATGGGGCACGTGGGGCTTCCACGCCGGCTTCGGCATCGCCGCCATCTTCATGGCCCTTGGCCTGGTCCAGTACCTGCTGACCCGCAAGGGCCTGCCCGACACCGTGCACACGGTGGCCAACCCCCTTCCCCGCTCGCAGTACGGCAAGTGGATCGGGATCGCACTGGCATTCATCGCCGTGGTAGTGGTCTTGCTGCTCACCGGGATCCTCAATCCCGGAAACCTCTCGGACGCCGTGATCCTGGTGGTCGTGGTGGCAGCCGTGGTGCTGTTCGCCACCATGCTGCGGGACAAGGGCCTCTCGGCGGATGAGCACTCCCGCGTGGTGGCTTTCATCCCGCTGTTCATCGCCACCGCGGCATTCTTTGCCCTCTTCCAGCAACAGTTCACGGTGCTGGCCATCTACGCGGACACGCGCCTGCAGCTGTCGATCTTCGGCATCGACTTCAAGCCGTCCGCCACGCAGTCCATCAACCCCGTGTTCATCATCCTGATGGGCATGGTCTTCGCCGCGGTGTGGACCAAGCTGGGCACCCGTCAGCCGAGCACCCCGGTGAAGTTCGGCATCGCCCTGCTGCTGATCGGTGTGGCGTTCCTGCTGTTCATCACCCAGGCCCACACGGAGTCCGTGTTCGTCGGCTGGATCGTCCTGGTGCTGTTCTTCGCCACCCTGGGCGAGCTGTTCCTCTCCCCCGTGGGCCTCTCCCTGGCCACCAAGCTGGCCCCGCGCCGGTACCCGGTGCAGATGGTCGCGCTGTACAACCTGTCCATCGCCCTGGGCACCGCGCTGTCCGGCTCGCTCGCGGAGTTCTACTCCCGCGAGAACGAGGTCGGGTACTTCGGCACCATGGGCGCGATCACCATCGCGCTCGGCGTCGTGATGCTTCTGGTGGCCAAGCCCATCCTGAAGCTCATGCGCGGCATCCGCTGAGCCCACCGCCGCTGCGCAGAGCGCCTCGCACCCCCGGGTGCGGGGCACTCTGCCCGTACCGCGGCACCGACCGGACCCGTGGGCAGCAGGCGCGCGGGCGGCGTCGTCCCCGGATCCCGTCCCACGGCGGACGACGACGCCGCGCGGCCCGCAGGTGCCGCACGCGCCCCGCTCATCGCCTATGGTGTCCTGTACGCATGAGCCGCGAGTCACAGTCCTGCGAGGGCTGCCTGTCCACGCGCGGCCGGACGAGGTCGAACCGCGGAGGACGACATGAGTGACGCAAACACACCGCACGGTGCCACACCGGTGGCGAAGGGCCGGGACACGTCCGCGGCCACCACCGGCGGGGGCACGGACCCCTCGGGAGGTGACCACGAGCTCAAGCGCGTGATGGGCCCGGGGCTGCTGCTGCTGTTCATCGTGGGGGACATCCTCGGCACCGGTGTGTACGCCCTGACCGGCAACATCGCCGGCGAGATCGGCGGCGCCGCGTGGGCGCCCATCCTCGTGGCGTTCGTGGTGGCCACCATCACCGCGTTCTCCTACCTGGAGCTCGTGACCAAGTACCCCGGCGCGTCCGGCGCGGCACTGTACACGCACAAGGCCTTCGGCATCCACTTCCTCACCTTCCTGGTGACCTTCGCGGTGCTGTGCTCCGGCCTGACCTCCGCCTCCACCGCCTCCACCACCGTGGCCGCGAACTTCGCCAAGGGCTTCCACCTGGACCTGAGCCCCTTCGGCGTGACCATGGTGGCCGTGGGCTTCATGGCGCTGCTGGCACTGATCAACCTGCGCGGGGTGTCCGAGTCCGTGAAGCTCAACGTGGTGCTCACGTGCATCGAGCTCACCGGCCTGCTGATCGTGATCCTGGTGGGCTTGTGGGCGGCGTTCCAGGGCAACGCGGACTTCAGCCGCACCATGATCTTCGAGACCTCCGAGGACAAGAACATGTTCCTCGCGCTCTCCTCCGTGACCTCCCTGGCGTTCTTCTCCTTCGTGGGCTTCGAGGACTCCGTCAACATGGTCGAGGAGACCAAGGACCCCACCCGCAACTTCCCCCGCGTGATGCTGTTCGGGCTGTGCATCACCGGCGTGATCTACGTGGTGGTCTCCCTCTTCACCGTGGCCATCGTGCCCATCGGCGAGCTCGGCGAGTCCACCACCCCGCTGCTGGACGTGGTGAAGATCGGTGCGCCCAACATCCCCATCGACACCATCTACCCGTTCCTCACCATCTTCGCCGTGGCCAACACCGCGCTGATCAACATGCTCATGGCCTCCCGTCTGCTCTACGGCATGGCCAAGCAGGGCGTGATCCCCGGCGTGCTGTCCAAGGTGCTGCCGGGCCGCCGCACCCCCTGGACGGCCATCCTCTTCACCACCGCCCTGGGCATGGTGCTGATCGTGATCGTCAACAACGCCATGGGCAAGAGCACCGCGTCCGCCCTGGGCGGCACCACCGCCCTGCTGCTGCTCGGCGTGTTCACGGTGGTCAACATCGCGGCCATCATCCTGCGGCGGGACCGCACCCAGGAGGGCCACGACTACTTCCACGCACCGCGCGTGCTGCCCTACCTGGGCGCCATCACGTGCGCGTTCCTGCTGGGCCCGTGGGCGCAGGACACCATCGAGTACCAGATCGCCCTGGTGCTGATCGCCCTCGGCGTGGTGCTGTGGGTGCTGAACTTCCTCTACGCACGACTGTTCACCGGCCGGCGCACGCGGTTCCAGCACCCGGAGGACATCGCCCACCTCGAGGACGTGGACCGCTGAGGTCCACCCCGCCGCCCCACCACCGCCCCTTCACGGACCTGGAGAAGTCATGAACATCGTCGTCGGTTACCTGCCCACGCCCGCTGGCCGCGCCGCGCTGCGCGCCGCCATGGACGAGGCGGCACTGCGCTCCGCCGGCCTCGTGGTGGTCCAGGGCCACCACACCAGGCGCTGGGGCCGCCACACCGGCCCCGAGGAGACCGAGACCGCCGTGCGCGAGGACCGCGCCGCCCTCGACGCGAGCGGTGTCCCGTACGAGCTCGTTCCCGTCGCGGACGACGCCGATCCCGCGGACACCATCCTCGACGTCACCGACCGCGAGCACACCCAGCTGCTGGTCATCGGCACGCGCAGGCGCACCCCGGTGGGCAAGCTCATCATGGCTCCCACCACCCAGCGCCTGCTGCTCGAGGCCGGCTGCCCGGTGCTGTGCGTCAAGGAGGGCTACGAGTCCGCCTGATCCGGGCACGGCGCGGGGTCGTCACCGAGCCCGCTGAGCACCCGGGCGCGTTGACCCCGGACGGCGTCGGAACCGGATGCCGTGGGCACCGAACACCGTGCGCCAGGCGCCCGTCCTGCGGGGGCGGAGGTTCCTGCGAAGTGACGCAGGGTGGCGCCCCGTGTGACGGCATAGGGGTGGACCGTCCGCAGGGTGTGTTCCGCTCCGCTCCACGACGACCGCCCTGCTCCACGGCGAACGACCCGACCCACGCCGACGACGAGCCGGACCTTTCACGGTCCGGCTCGTCGTTTCCGCGAGGGCGAGAAGGCGCGGCGGGTGGGCCCCGCCGGGTTTCGCCCGCGGGTCAGGCTGCGCGGTCCGCCCGGTGCTCCTCGCGGGAGGATCCGGTGCGCTGCGCGGAGCGTGCGGCGCCACCGTGCGATCCGCTGGAGTCCGCCGCGTCCGCACGGGAGGCCTGAACGGTGTCCGTGTGCTGCGCAGGAGCCGGGGCCGTGGAACCGGTGCGTCGGGCGGCCGGGGCGGCCACGGAGACCCCCGCCTGCTGCCAGCCGAATCCGAAGGCCAGGGCCGGCACCACGATGTTCGCGAGCGGCGCGCCCGCCATCACCCCGGCCCACGCCACCGGCAGGGCAGCGAGGACGTCCAGGGGGTAGTGGGCGCCGGAGTACATGCGGGCCGCGCCCACCAGCGCCACACCCACGGTCCCCCACAGGAGGATGCTGTGCCGGGACCGCGCCGTGGCGGCCACGAGGGCGAGACCCAGGACGATGGACACCAGTGCTCCGGTGTGCGACGACGGGAACGACGTGCTGCCGGTGACCACGCTGAGGGGGTCACCCGTGAGTGCGGGCCGGGGGCGTTCCACGGCCACCTTCACGAGCCCCACGGCACCCCAGCCGGCCAGGGCGGTGATCCCGAAGCCCGTGGCGTCCAGGGGGCGGCGCTGGATGACGGCGAGCCAGCCGATGACGGCCGCGATGATGAGAACGACAGCGCCGTTGGACAGCGCGAACTGCACGATCGTGGCAATGGTGTCCAGAAGGACGTTGCGATGCTGGGAGAGCCCCTCGAGCAACGCGGTCTCCCCGTCGGTCACCTGCGGTGAGAGCACCAGCAGACGTCCTATTGTCGCCGTCATCAGCACCACGACCAGAGGAACGGCTACGCGGTGACGCAACTGCGGCAAGTGCCACGGGGACCCGCCCGGCGAGGGGGAAGTGTACTGCGCCGGATTGGTCATGCCTCCCATGGTGACACGAGACACCGGACGATTCCTGGTGTCGGCGTGTCATGACCGCCGTGGCGTGGTAGGGCGTCGTGTTTCACGTGAAACGACATTTGCAAATCAACGCTATTCGTATGCATGACTGGATAGCTATATGTAGAGACAAAAGGTTTCGCCGTCGCAGCCGCCCGGTGCACGCGCCCATGGGCGCCTCCCGGACGGCGGGCAATGCCCTCATCCCGTCTGCACTGCTCGAACGATGACTACACTCAAGCACCACAAAGCATTCGAGAAGGGAAGAGACGATGGAGTACTCGCCCCCGGACCCCGCAACCTCCCCCCGGACCCCCGGGGAGACCGCCGCACCCGGTGCCGCGGCGTCGTCGTCCGCCTCCACCCCGGCCGGGGGTGCCGACCGTGCGAGCGCGCCCGGGTCCCAGGCGGCCCTGCGGCTGGCCAACCGGCGGCGCGTGGTGGACGCCGTGCGCGGTCTGGGCGCCGTGACCCAGGCGAGGATCGCGCGGGAGACGGCCCTGGCTCCGTCGACCGTGTCCTCGATCGTCAAGGAGCTCACCGCGTGCGATCTGCTGACCGTGGAACCGGACCACGGCGGGCGGCGGGGACAGCGGGTGCGTTTCAGCGCGAGCGCCGGCCACCTCCTGGGGGTGGACGTGGGTCACCGTCACGTCGCGGTGGCTCTCGCGGACCTCAACCTGGAGATCCTCGCCCAGCGGCGCGCGGAGCTCTCCCCGCGGCACGGCGCCCGGGAGGTGCTGGATACCGTGCGGGGCATGGCCGACGAGCTGCGGGATGAGCTCGGGATCCCGGCGGAGCGGGTGCTGCGCGCCGGAATCGGCCTGCCCGCCCCGGTGGACGCGCAGGGTCGGGGACTCGACTCAGCGGTGATCCTGCCCCACTGGTCCGGGCTCGACGTGCGGGAACTCGCCGCCCACGTGCTGGGATGCCCCGTGGTGGTGGAGAACGACGCGAACGCCGGCGCGGTGAGCGAGCACGCCCTCGGCGCGGGCCGCGGCGCCCGCGACATGGCCTACCTCAAGGTCTCCCACGGCGTGGGCGCCGGGCTGGTCCTGGGTGGCACCCTGTACCGCGGAGCCACCGGGGCGGCCGGGGAGATCGGGCACATCACCCTGGACGAGCGCGCCGGGCTGTGCCGCTGCGGCAACCGCGGCTGCCTGGAGACGTTCGTGTCCTCCGCCGCGGTGCTCGAGCTCGTGCGTCCGTCCGGGCAGCCCGTGGAGAGCGTCTCGGACGTCGTGGACGCGGCCCTCGCCGGGGACCCCGGGTGCTCCAGGGTGGTCTCGGACACCGGCCGGGTGATCGGCGTGGTGGTCGCGCAGCTGTGCAACCTGCTCAACCCCGAGCTCGTGGTGCTCGGCGGCGACCTCGCCCGCGCGGGAGAGCTGCTGCTCGAGCCCCTGCGCACGGCCGTGGACCGGTACACGCTCCACGGCAGCTCCCCGGTGCGGGTGGTGCCCTCCGAGCTCGGACCCCGGGCGCACCTCACGGGGGCGCTGCTGCTGGCCCGCGAGGACACTCCCCTGCCGGTGTGACCGCGCGGTGCCGGAACCTCGCGCGGGACGGACGGACCGACGAGGGCACTCGGGGTGCCGGGGCGACACGATCCGCGTTGTGTTCGACTCATGGACATTCTGTGACCGGGGTCCTAGTCTTGGGTCACTGTCCTTCCCCGACAGCCGCCTCATCCGCACCCGGTGGGCCGCGCCTCCCGTCCCCTCGGGACCGCCCGCCGGCACCGTGCCTCGGATTCATGGCGAGTTCTCGGGTGCGGGACCCACTGAGCGTTGAATTTCGGGACAGCAAGGGAGCTGTGGGATGAGCCAAGCGGCACAAACACACCCGGCGGAGCACCACCGGACGAACACCGGTGCGGTAGTCCGCATCACCACCGTGGCCGCGTTCGGCGGTCTCCTCTTCGGATACGACTCCGCCGTGATCAACGGCGCCGTCTCCTCCATCCAGTCCAGGTTCGAGGTGGGCCCCGGCCCGCTCGGCTTCGCCGTGGCCGCCGCCCTGCTGGGTGCCGCGGTGGGCGCGTTCTTCGGATCGCGCGTGGCGGACCGGCTGGGGCGGATCCCCCTGATGAAGGTCGCGGCGTTGCTGTTCCTGGTCTCCGCGATCGGCTGCGGTCTCACCCAGACCATCGACTGGCTCATCGTGTGGCGTGTGGTGGGCGGCATCGGCGTGGGCGTGGCCTCCGTGATCGCCCCCGCCTACATCGCCGAGGTCTCTCCCGCGCACCTGCGCGGTCGCCTCGGGTCCCTGCAGCAGATGGGCATCGTGCTCGGCATCTTCCTGTCCCTGCTGGTGGACGCGCTGCTCGCCACGTGGGCCGGCGGTGCCTCCCAGGAGCTGTGGCTGGGCCTCGCGGCCTGGCGGTGGATGTTCCTGGTCATGGCCGTGCCCGCCCTGCTCTACGGCATCGGCTCGTTCATGATCCCCGAGTCCCCCCGCTTCCTGATCTCTGCGGGCCACGAGGACCAGGCCCGTTCCGTGCTCACCCGCATCTACGGGGACGTGGCCCTCGACGGCCGCGTGGAGAAGATCCGCCACACCGTGAACAACGAGCGCAAGCCCCGCTTCTCGGACCTGCGCGGCTCCGTGGGCGGGCTCAAGCCCATCGTGTGGGTGGGCATCGGCCTCGCCGCCCTGCAGCAGTTCGTGGGCATCAACGTGATCTTCTACTACTCCAACGTGCTGTGGGAGTCCGTGGGATTCAAGGAGTCCGACTCCTTCACCATCTCGGTGGCCACCTCCGTGGTCAACGTGCTGGTGACCATCGTGGCCATCTTCCTGGTGGACCGGATCGGGCGCCGCCCGCTGCTGCTGGTGGGCTCCGCCGGCATGGCGCTGTCCCTCGGCGTCATGGCCGTGGTGTTCGCCACCGCCAGCAAGGTGATGGTGGACGGGCAGCTCACCCCGGACCTCGGCCCGGTGGCCGGCCCGGTGGCGCTGATCGCCGCCAACCTGTTCGTGGTGTTCTTCGGCGTCTCGTGGGGTCCGCTCATGTGGGTGCTGCTGGGCGAGATGTTCCCCAACCACATCCGCGGTGCGGCCCTGGCCGTGGCGGGCGCGGTGCAGTGGATCGCCAACTGGGCCGTGACGGTCTCCTTCCCGTCCATGTCCAACTACTCGCTGGGCCTCACGTACGGCGTCTACGCGTTCTTCGCGCTGGTGTCCCTGATCTTCACCATCAAGATGGTGCGGGAGACCAACAACGTGGAGCTCGAGGACATGACCGACTGAGTCCCTCCCCGTGCCGCAGCGCGCCCCGGACCGCCCTCGAGCGGTCCGGGGCGCGCTGCGTTGCGGGACCCGGTCATGTCGCATGCTGGACGCAATGTCCACCCCGAGCCTACGGTCGGGTATTTTCGGCAGGACACGCGCGGGTGCGTCCGGGTTCCGGGCCGGGCGGCGCACCCTTCTTTCGACGGCGAAAAGAGAACCTGCCATGACCCAGCACACCGCCACCGCAGCGTCGGGCCGCAAGTCGGCCGGCCACGTGATCGTCGACTCCCTCGCCGCGCACGGCGTTGAGCGGGCCTACGTGGTCCCCGGGGAGAGCTACCTGGACGTCCTGGACGGCCTCCACGACTCTTCGATCGAGACCGTGGTGTGCCGTCAGGAGGGCGGGGCCGCCTACATGGCGGAGGCGGACGGGAAGATGAACCAGGTTCCGGGCGTGGCCATGGTCACGCGCGGTCCCGGGGCTGCCAACGCCCACGTGGGGCTGCACACCGCGTGGCAGGACTCCACCCCCATGGTGCTGTTCGTGGGGCTCATCCCCTTCGAGCACCGTGAGAAGGAGGCGTTCCAGGAGTTCGACCCGCACCAGTGGTTTGCCTCCGGGGCCAAGCGGGTGATGGTCCTGGACCACGCGGAGCGCGCATCCGAGTACGTGGCCGAGGCCATGTTCGCGGCGCGCTCGGGCCGCCCCGGCCCCGTGGTGGTGGGCCTGCCGGAGGACATCATCACCCGGGAGATCGAGCCCACGCTGCACCCCGAGATCCCCGTGGCCGGCGGCGGCATGACCGTGGACGACTGGAAGGCCCTCAAGGCGGCGCTCAAGGCGTCCACGAAGCCGCTGTTCGTGTTCGGCGGCAACGACTGGAGCGTGGCCGGCGCACAGCGCTTCACCCAGTGGCTCGAGGAGCACCACATCCCTGCCGCCGCGGAGTGGCGCTGCGAGGGCACCGTGCCCTTCGGGTCCCCCTCCTACGTGGGGCCCATCGGCTACGGGCGCCCCAAGCCCACCGTGGATCTGCTGGAGGAGACGGACCTGCTGGTGTTCGTGGGCACGGTTCCCGGGGACGTGATCACCAATGGCTTCCTGGTGCGCCAGGACTGGTCCAAGAAGAACTTCATCGTGACCATGGACCCCTCCATGCGCGGCCGCTCGGGTGCCGTGACCTACCAGATCGTGGCCAAGCCGGACGTGTTCGTGCGGGACCTGGTGCGCATGACCCTCCCGGTGAAGGACACCTGGCGGGACTGGTGCCGCCGGATGCGCCGCCAGCAGGAGGAGTTCTCTGCCCCGCAGCCCCTGCCCGAGCAGGATGGTCCCGCCACCATGGACACCATGATGGCGGAGCTCGTGAAGGCCCTGCCCGAGGACGCGATGGTCACGTTCGGCGCGGGTGAGCACACCAACTGGGCGCACCGCTACTTCCCCACCAACGGCTACGCCTCGATGATCTCGGCGCGCAACGGCTCCATGGGGTACTCGGTGCCCTCGGCCGTGGCGGCGTCCCTGAACTTCCCGGGCCGCCGGGTGATCTCGATCGCCGGTGACGGCGAGTTCCTGATGAACGGGCAGGAGCTGGCCACGGCCGCGCAGTACGGCGCCACGCCCCTGGTGATCGTGATGGACAACCAGGAGTACGGCACCATCCGCACCCACCAGGAGCGCCAGTACCCGGGCCACGTGTCCGGCACGCAGCTGAAGAACCCGGACTTCGCGGGCATGGCGCGTGCGTTCCACGGCTTCGGGGTGCGCGTGGAGCGGGAGTCTGAGATTCCCGGGGCCCTCGAGGAGGCGTTAAGCGCCATCGACGAGGACCACACGTTCGCCCTCGTCCACCTGGTGGTGCAGCAGCGCCAGAAGGCATACTGAGCCGCGTATAAACACTGGTCAAAGCGCACTCCTAGAGCGGACGACGCCGCGGTGCCCCTCCCCGGGGGCGGTCACCGCGGCGTCGTCGCACCCGGAGGGCCTCGCCGCGCCTGCCCGGCCGGTGCCCACTGCGGCGAGCGCCGACCGTCACCCGAGCGGGTGGGCCTCCTGGTCCCGGTGCATGCGCCCGGCGAGCACCGCCAGCACCCCCAGGGCGGGCGTGAGCACGGCGACGCCCCAGAAGATCGCCGCGGGCGGGACCACCTGGGCCACCGGGCCCGCGACGGCCATCGAGATGGGCATGAGCAGCAGCGACACGAAGAAGTCCAGCGAGGAGATCCGGCCCAGCATGTGCCCGGGCACGCGGCGCTGCAGCAGCGTGCCCCAGATGACCTGGCCCGCGCCGCCCGTTGCGCCGAAGACGCACAGGGCCGCGGCCATGACCCACCACGAGCCGGTCATCCCCACCAGACCGAAGGGCAGGGTGCCGAAGCCCCACAGCCAGATCATGGTGGTGAGGTACTTCCGTGGCATCCGCAGGGACGCCATCACGCTGGAGCCCACGGCGGTGGAGATCCCGTACAGCCCGAGCATGGCGCCGTAGTCGGCCACCGTGCCGCCCAGCCGGTCCACCACCAGGAACGGGACGAGCACCTCCAGGGGTCCGATGAACATGAAGATCGCGCTCATGGCCCACAGCAGGGTCCACAGCAGCCACGGGGTGCGCACGCAGTAGCGGAAGCCGTCGAGCATCTGGGCCAGCATCGAGCCCGGACCTGCGGCGTGGCCGGACGCCGCGGCGTCGTCGTGCGCCGCCTCCTTGTGCCCCGCACTGTCGAATCCTGCGGCGTGGTGCCCCGCAGCGTCGTGCCCCGCCACGTCGTGGTGGTCAACGACGTCGTCGTGGTCAGCGGCGTCGTGCCCAGCAGTGGCGAATCCGGCGGCGTCGTGCCCCGCGGGGCGACCCTCCGGCAGCCGCAGGCGCAGCATGAACGCGAGCGCCACGGCGTGGCACACCGCGATGGCCAGGACGGAGGCGCCGGGCAGCGCGAGCCCCGTGAGGGCGCCACCCACCGCGGGGCCGGCGGCGAGCTGCAGCAGGGGCCGGGCCGTGCCCTCCACCCCGTTGGCCGCGAGCAGCTGGTGCGGCGGCAGGATCCTCGGCAGGGCCGCGGAGTACGCGGGGTAGAAGAAGCCCACCGCGCCGGAGAAGGCGAAGGCCGCGGCACCCAGGTGCCACAGGGCGAGCGTGCCCGTCCAGGTCAGCACCGCGATGCTCAGGGCGGTGACGAAGTTGACCACCTCCACGCACCGCAGGATCACGGGCAGCCGGAAGCGGTCCGCGGCCACCCCGCCGATCAGCACGAAGACCACCATGCCCACCGCGCCCGCCGCGGTGACGAGCGAGAGGTCCACCGCAGAACCGCCCAGGGCCATGACCCGGGCCACCATCGCCACGGCCCACAGCCCGGAGCCGAACACACTCATGCCCATCGCCAGCGCCAGCACCGTGTAGGTGCGCGAGGAGAACGGCTCGAGGGCGCGGGGGAGCTTCACCGCCCCAGGCTACCGGCCCGGTGCACGGGCTCGTGCGAGCGGGCACGTGTGAGCGGGCTCGCACCATGGCGTACGGTGAAGGCCCAGCCCCGGTCCCGCCCCCGAAGGAGTGTGCATGCGCGCCACCCATGTCCCCACCAGCGGAAACGTGCTCGTGAAGCAGTGGCCCGATCCCCGCGCCTCGCAGGACGGCCAGTTCGTGGTCCGGGTGGTGGCCGCGTCCGTGTGCGGCTCGGACCTGCACTCGGTGCTGCACGGCACCCTGCACGAGCGGGCTCCCGAGCTCGCGGGCTACCCGGGGCACGAGGGCGTGGGTGTGGTCACGGAGTCCCGGTCGCCCAGGTTCCCCGTGGGCACGGCGGTGCTGTGCCTGCCCCCGGGTGAGCTCGGCGGCACCTTCGCGGAGCTCATGCTCCTGGACGAGGAGCACGCAGTGGCGCTGCCGCCCGAGGTGGATCCAGAGGACCTCACCCAGATGCGCCGCTACATGATGGCGCAGCAGATGGGCACGTGCCTCTACGCCATGAACCTCTACTGGCCCACCGAGGTGCCGGCCCGGCGCGCGGGCACGTGCGTGGTCATGGGCGCGGGCTCCGCGGGCCTCTTCTTCCTGCAGGACGCCCTCGCGCGCGGCTTCGAGCGGGTGGTGGTCTCCGACAGGGAGGAGTCCCGCCTGGCCATCGCGCGCGAGCTGGGGGCCGTCACGGTCCGGGTGCCGGAGGAGAGCCTGGCCGAGGTGGTCTCGGAGCTCACGGACGGCGCGGGTGCGGACCTCGTGATCGAGGCCGTGGGATCGGACACCCTGCGCGCGGAGGCCGTGAACATCGTGGCCCACCGCGGCATCGTGGGCTGGTTCGGACTCTACGAGAGCTTCGACCCCGCCCCGGTGCCCGTCTACGAGGTCTTCCGCAAGTGCGTGCGGCTGCAGGGTTCCGTGGCCGCCCAGTCCGAGCCCGGGCTCATCTCGTTCCACGAGGCCGTGCGGCGCATCCACGCCGGGGAGGTCGAGGTCGACTACTGCCTCGGCCCCGTGCACACGCTCGAGGAGACCCTGGACGTCCTGCGGCGCGCGGAGCGCGGCGGGGACGGTGAGGTGAAGTTCACGATCGTCCCGTGACCCGCCCGGGGGACGACGACGCCGGGCTCAGTCCCGCGCGTCCGCGGCGTCGTCCTCGGGACCCCTGTTCCGCATGCTGGTGACCACCTGGATCGCCACGGGGATCAGGGAGAGGAGCACGATCAGGATGGCGATCAGGTCCACGTGGTCGCGGATCAGCGGGATGCCGCCCAGCAGGGAACCCGCGACCACCATGATGGTCACCCACAGGAAGCCGCCCAGCACGTTCCAGCCCACGAACGCGCGGTACGGGTGCTTGGCGGTGCCCGCCACGAGCGGCACGTAGGTGCGCACGATCGGCACGAAGCGCGCGAGCACGATCGAGCGGCCGCCGTAGCGGCGGAAGAACTCCTCGGTCTGCGTGAGGTACTTGGTCTTCAGGAACCGGGCGTCGTCCGAGAAGAAGCGGCGCCCGAACCGGTGCCCCAGGTAGTACCCCACCTGGTCCCCGGCCACCGCGGCGAGGAACGGCACCAGGATCATGAGCCACAGCGGGATGTGCAGGGGCTCGTGCAGCAGCCCGCCCGTGAACAGCAGGGAGTCGCCGGGCAGGAATGGGAACAGCAGACCCGACTCGATGAACACGATCACGCTCATCCCGGCAAGCGCCCACGGGCCCAGTTGTTCGAGCAGCTGGGCGGGGTCCCCCAGCGGGATCAGCTGCGGGGCGAGGATCCCGGCCGTGTGCATCACTTCAGGCGTCATGGTGTCCCAGTATGCCTGGCCCGCGCCGGCGCCGCGGCATCCCGTGCGCGCACGACGCCGCCCTCCCGCCCCTCTCGAGCCCCGCCGCGGCCGCCGGGCGGGCCCACCCGGCGGGTGGCCGTGAAAGCCCTGGAGATCCCCCGCGAACTCGCCGGGCGCGCACGGCGAACCGGTGGACCGGAGGGGTTTTCCCTATGCTGTGTTCCTACGGTGACCGGTGCACCCCCGGCACCCCGTCCATGGACCTTCACGGGAAACGAGCACTCTGCAATGGCGTTCTTCGAGCTCACCGGGTGGCCCGTCTTCTTCGCGTTCACCGCGGCGGCGGTCCTTCTGCTGGCGTACACGGTGCTGGTGCTGCCGCGGCGCCGCCGCCCCGGCGTGGGCAAGTACGTGCTGCAGCTGGTGTGCGTGGTGCTGGTGGTGGTGCTGACCCTGATCAGCGTGTTCCTCAAGATGAACATGGACAACCAGTGGTACTCGAGCTGGGGGGACCTGTTCTCCAACGGCGGCGGGGCCGTGAACGCCTCCAGCTTCGGGGCGGCCCCCGCTGCGGCGAAGGCCCTCAAGGACCTCCCCCACCAGCCCTTCTCCGCCGCCCAGACCGATCCCGCCAGGAACAAGAGCTTCGGCTCGCAGGTGGACCCGGGCAGCACGTCTGGGCAGTGGGTGCAGTTCACCCTGCCCGGCAAGGAGTCCGGGATCACCCAGGAGGCCACCGCGTGGCTGCCGCCCTCCTACACGCAGGACCCGCAGCGCGCGTACCCCGTGATCACCGCGTTCACGGGCTTCCCCGGTGACGTGCGGACCTACACCAAGGCCATGGACATCGGCCAGCACATCCGTTCCGCGGTGTCCGAGGGGACCATGCGTGAGGCGATCGTGGTGATCGCGGACGTCTACCCGGGCAACAACGACACCGAGTGCGTGGACAGCAACCACGGACTCTGGGAGACCTACGTGAGCCGGGACGTGGTGTCATGGATCCGCTCGAACCTGAGGGTCTCCGACGACCGTGACTCCTGGAGCACCTACGGGTACAGCGCCGGGGGGTGGTGCTCCACCATGTTCACGGTGCGCCACCCGGACGTGTGGTCCAGGAGCGTGAACCTGGCCGGGTACTTCACCCCCATGTACAGCCCCGGGCAGCAGTGGAAGACCAGGGATCCCGCGTCCTACAACCTCGCGCGGGTGGTCGAGCGGGAGAAGCCCGACGTGGACATCTGGTTCTTCTCCGGTGGTGAGGACACCATCTCCCTCAAGGCCATCCGCGCCTTCGCGCCCTCGGTGTCCGGGCCCACGGGTCTGTCCTCCAACATCTCCGAGAGCGGCGGGCACCGCGTGGCCCTCTGGGCGGCCCAGCTGGACGCCTCCCTCGCGTGGCTCGGCCACACGTCACCCGCGTTCGCACCGGTCCCGGCCTGAGCCCCGGGCGCGCACCGCATGAACGGTCTGGCATATTCAGGGGCGGTCCTCGCCACCGCCGTGGGCGGCTTCGACCCCGCCCCCATGATCATCATGGCGGCCGCCCTGGGCGCCGGGCTGCGGCACCGCCACATCATGGGTGCCTCCGCGCTGCTGCTGGCCGGCACGGCGGCGTGGGGCACTGCCCTCACGCTGCTCGTGGGGCCCCGGCTGCAGAGCGTGGGCTGGTGGGCTCTGGTGCGCCACGGCGCCGTGGCCGCGTGGATCGAGCTCGCACTCGGCCTGGTGGTGGGCGGCTACGCCGTGTGGCGGGCCGTCGCACGACGCCGCTCGCGCGGGCGCGACCCCGAGGAGAAGCCCCCCGCCACCAACCCCTGGGCGCTGTACGTGACGGCCCTGGTGTTCGTGGCGATCGTGGTGCTCGACCTCCCGTTCGACGTGCACGTGGCGGCCGCCGCCACCCAGCCCCTCGTGAGTGCCGTGCTCGGCTGGATCGCGTGGGCGCTGATCAGCCAGCTCCCCCTCACCCTGCTGGTGCTGCTGACCGTGGCCGGGCGCCAGGAGCGCTTCTCCCGTGTCATGCGCAGGGCGTGGACCGCCGTGGCCCCGTGGGTGAACCTGCTCGTCACCGCCCTGCTGGGGCTCGCCGCCCTGGTGATGCTCGTGGACGCGGGGGCGTTCCTGGGGCTGGGCCGCTTCCTGATCGGCTGAGCGCCCCGCTCAGACCGCCGTCTGGGAGGCCGTCACGGGGTGTCCGGCGGCCAGGCGGCGTCGTCGGTCCGCCCGCTGCCGTCGGACGCCCGCGAGCGCGAGCAGCCCGCCCGCAATCGACAGGGCGCAGGCCACGACCGCCGGGGACCGGTACCCGAAGCCCGCGGAGATCACCGCACCTCCCAGCAGCGCGCCGATCGAGTTGGCCACGTTGAACGCGGCGTGGTTCAGGGACGCCCCCATGAGCTGCGCGGAGCCCGCGGCGGTGATGAGCCAGCTCTGGATGCTGGGCATGATGAACGAGTTGACCAGGGACATCACGAAGCCGGCCACGAAGATGCCCACGGGGGAGCCTCCCAGTGCGCCCATCAGCAGCAGTGCCAGCGCGAGGGCGGGGAACCCCACGGCCATGGTGCGCCGTGCGCTGCGGTCCGCGCTGATCCCGCCGAGCACGTTGCCCACGGTCATGCCGATGCCCACCACCGCCAGCAGCCACGGGATGGCCGCCGCGGGAAGGCCCGCGAGCTCGCGGCCCATCTGGGAGAGGTACGTGTAGATGGCGAAGAACCCGCCGAAGCCCACGGCGGCGACACCCATCACGATCCACACCTGCGGCAGGGCGAAGGCCCGCAGCTCACCGCGCCGGCTCGCGCCCGCCACGGGCTCCTGACGCGGGACGGTGGCCCACAGACCCAGCACCGTGAGGGCGAAGACCACGGCCACCGCCCCGTAGGCGGTGCGCCACCCATACGCCTGACCGATGGCCGTCATCACCGGCACACCCACCACGTTGGCCACCGTGAGACCGGACAGCGCCAGGGCGACTCCCTTGGCCTGGTTGCCGGGGCCCATCACGGTGGCGGCCACGAGGGACGCCAGGCCGAAGTAGGCGCCGTGGGGCACACCTGCCAGGAAGCGCAGCACCAGCAGCGACTCGAAGGAGGGGACCAGCGCGGAGGCCAGGTTGCCCGCGAGCAGCGCCGCGGCCATCACCAGGAGCATCACGGTGCGGGAGGACCGCGCCGCCACGAAGGAGATCACGGGGGCACCCACCACCACACCCACGGCGTACGCGCTCACCAGCTGACCGGCGCGCGCGATGCCGGTCTCCGGGGAGCGGCCGTAGAGCTGCGGCAGGAGGTCCTGGGCGATCTGCGGGAGCAGCCCCATCGAGGCGAACTCGGTGCAGCCGATGCCGAACCCGCCCAGGGCCAGGGCGAGCAGTGCGAGTCGACGGCGGGCGGGAGTCAGCTGGGTCATGACCACGCTGCCTTTCGTGGATCCGGGGAGTGTGGACGGCACGGGAGGCCCGTGCGTCCCGAACGGCTCGGCGCACGCGTCGGCGGGTACGGCAGTGAGCGGGTGGTGTGCGCGGGACGGTTCAGGAAACACATCCGCGATAGTGCACAGAACACTGGAACACCCCACCCCGCCGGATTATTCGCGTCCCGCCGGGGCTGTGCGGGAGATCACCGGGCGCTTCTCCCCACCCGGTGCACGAGAGTTTTCCACAGGTGTGGACGAACGTGTGAATATCTCGTCCCACATGTGTGCTCCGGGCCGCTCGGGCCCGCCGGAGCACTGTCCACAGCAAGGTTCACAGCTGTGGAATTACAACTTTGTAAGTTGTTAACAGGTGTGGACAACCGCTGTGGAGAACTCGGATGACCGGGGTTCATGCTCGTTCGCGCAGCCCTGGCAGCATCAGCACGCCCAGCAGCGCCCCCGCCACCAGGCCGCCCACGTGGGCCTGCCATGCCACACCCGCCACCAGGAACCCGAACACCAGGTTGATCCCGATCAGCACCGCAATGGGCGTCACGCTGCCGCGGAAGTGGCGGATGAACACGAACATGGCCCCGAAGAGCCCGAAGATCCCCCCGGACGCGCCGATGACCAGCACCCCGGGGTCACCCCACAGCGCCACGCCCACGGAACCTCCCAGCACGGATCCGAGGAACAGGGCCGTCATCCGCCACGGGCCCAGCAGCGGTTCGAGCATGCGGCCGAAGAGGTACAGCGTGTACATGTTCAGCAGCAGGTGCACGGGCGAGGGCATGGCGTGCACGAAGCCACTGGTCAGCATGCGCCAGGGCTGGGTCTGTGTGAGGGCCGGCGCATAGCCCAGCAGCGAGGAGAGGTCGTAGGGCGTGAACAGCCACGTGGCCCATTGCAGCGCCCACCCCGCCCCGCAGAGCCCGATGATGCTCCATGTGACCGGCCAGTGGCCGCGGGCCCGGACCGGGCGGGGCGGAACATCGCCCGGGGGAGGTTCCGGCATGCTCCCCGGGTAGGGGTTCTCGGGCTCATTGCTCATGTCTGCTCCGGCATGTCTACTGGTAGGAGGCACCATGCCCCCCGGATAGACGTGGAGCCCACCCGGTAACCGGGTGGGCTCCACGCTGTGCGGTGTGAAGGACTCAGACGGCTTCCACGTCGATGGAGGTGATCACGCAGTCCTCCACGGGGCGGTCCTGCCCGCCGGTGCGGACCTCGTTGAGCTCGTCCACGACCTTCTTGGAGGCGTCGTCCGCGACCTCGCCGAAGATGGTGTGCTTGCCCTGCAGCCACGTGGTGGGCGCGGTGGTGATGAAGAACTGCGAGCCGTTGGTGCCGCGGCCGTTGCGGGTGCCGGCGTTGGCCATGGCCAGCATGTAGGGGGCGTTGAAGTTGAGCTCCGGGTGGATCTCGTCGTCGAAGTTGTACCCGGGGCCGCCGATGCCCTGACCCAGGGGATCGCCGCCCTGGATCATGAAGTCCTTGATGATGCGGTGGAACACCACGTCCTTGTAGAGCGGGCCGTCCTGCTTCTCACCGGTGCGGGGGTCGGCCCACTCCTGGGTGCCGTCCGAGAGGCCCACGAAGTTCTTGACCGTCTTGGGGGCGTGGTTGCCGAAGAGCTCCACCACGATGTCCCCGTGGTTGGTGTGGATGGTGGCCTTGTGCGTGGCGATAGCGGAAGTCATGGCTGCCATTCTGGCACGCGCGCCGCGGCGCCGTCAGGACGGGCCGGAGCCGTTCAGCGCACAGTGAAAAGCCCCGCGTGCTTCCCGTTCACCGGGAGTCTCCCAGCTCACAGAACGTATGCTGGGGGTGGAGATGTACGCGATCACCACCGTAGGAGGGAGACATCATGAGCTTGTTCAAGAGCAAGGCCCAGAAGCAGGTCAAGGCCGCCAACAAGGCCGCCGAGTCCAAGGTCGTCCACGCAGGAGACTGGCTGTCCACCGAGATCGGTGAGCTCGGTGAGAAGCTGCAGCAGGGTGTGCAGGCCGGCGCCTCCGCCCTCGCCAGCGGCGTCGAGGCCACCGGCCCGTACGTGCAGGAGGGGCTGGGCAAGGCCCAGAGCCTCGGCGAGGACGCCAAGAAGCGCAGCGAGAAGGCCAAGGCCGCCGGTGTCGCCGCCGCGGCTCCCCTCGCCGCCAAGGCCGCGAAGAAGACCGAGCACGGCCGCGCCGCCGCCCAGGAGAAGTACTCCGGGGCCGTCGCCGCCCTGGCCGGCAAGGTCGCGGACGCTGACACCTCGGACCAGTTCGACGCCCTCGTGGCCAAGCTGACCGGTGACAAGAAGACCGTCAAGCGCATCCAGAAGGCCGCCAAGAACTCGGCCAAGGAGTACGCCAAGCAGCAGAAGAAGGCCCAGGGCGGCCACAAGGGCCTGCTGGTCCTCGGTCTGCTCGTGGCCGGTGGTGTGGCGGGCGTGGCCGCGTGGCGTGCCTCCCGCCCCGTGCAGGATCCCTGGAAGACCCCCGCCACCGCGTCCCCGCGCGTGTCGGCCTCCCCCGTCAACACCAACTCCACCGTGGCCGCCGGCACCGGTGTGAAGGTGGACGACATCAAGGATCCCACCTCTTCCGTGCACAAGGAGGGCACCGCCTCCCAGGCGGCCCACCGCGCCACGGAGAGCGTGAAGTCGGTGGCCGAGGACGCCAAGCAGACCGTCAACGAGGTCAAGGAGCAGATCAAGGGCTCCAAGACCGACGACACCAAGCTGGGCTCCCCGGACAACGCCTCCAAGCACAACCCGGGTGACACCAAGCACTGAGGTTCCGTGAGGCTCCCCCGCGGAGCCCCGTGACCACCACGACGCCGCGTCCCTCTCAGGAGGGGCGCGGCGTCGTCGTCGGTGGGCAGGGCCCGGGCGGGTCAGGAGAAGATGCCCGCCACCGTGTCGTAGGTCTGGTAGACGCCCAGGATGATGAACAGCACGGCGCACACCACCAGCACCGCGTTGGTGAACATCCCGTTGCGCCACCGCTTGGGGGTGCGCGAGGTGTTCAGCAGCCCCAGGAGGGTCACGGCGAGGAACGGCATGAACAGGGCCCCGAGCACGCCGTAGAGCAGGATCAGGAACACGGGCTTGTCCAGCAGCAGCAGGAGCATGGGCGGGAACGTGAGCCACAGCAGGTAGAACTTGAAGTACTTGCCGCCGTTCACGGTGTCCGGGTGGCCGCTGGGCTTCTTGCGGACGTTGCCCCAGTAGTCGGCGAACATCAGGGACACCCCGGACCACACGCCCACCACGGACGAGAACGAGGCCGCCCAGAAGCCCACCAGGAAGGTCACGCCGATCACGTCCCCGTAGCGCTCGCGCAGCACCTTGTCCAGGTCCAGCAGGCCCTTGTCCCCGGCGCTGATGGCGTAGCCGGCCGAGTAGAGTACCTCGGCGCCCACCACGAGCATGGCGAGCACGAAGATGCCCGTCACGGTGTAGGCCACGGCGTTGTCCAGCTGCATCACGCGCATCCAGCGGGGCTGGTGCCAGCCCTTCTCCCGCAGCCAGTAGCCGTAAGCGGCCAGGGTGATGGTGCCGCCCACGCCGCCGGCCAGGGCCAGTGTGTAGACCACGCCGCCCTGCGGGATCACGGGGATCAGCCCGGTGATCATCTGCGGGATGTTGGGCAGGGTGATCACGGCCAGGCCCACCATCACCAGGAACATGATGCCCACCATGGCCGCGGTGAGCTTCTCCACCACGGCGTAGCGTCCGGCCCACACGATTGCGAAGCCGATCAGGCCCATGATGATCGCCCAGGCCCACAGGGGCAGGAACGGGAACAGCGCCGCGAGGGGCAGCGCGGAGGAGGACATGGCCGTGGCCCCGTACACGAAGCCCCAGATGAGGATGTACGGGCCGAAGTACCACGAGGTCCACCGGCCCAGAGAGCGCCAGCCCTCGAAGATGGTGCGGCCACTGGCCAGCGAGTACCGCCCGGCGCCCTCCACCAGCACGATCTTCATGATGGTGCCCGCCACCACCGCCCACAGCAGGGTGTAGCCGTAGCGAGAACCGGCGGTGAGCGTGGCCACCATGTCCGCGGCCCCCACACCCGTGGCCGCCACCACGAGACCCGGGCCGATCAGCTTCCACCGTTCGATCCTCTCGAGCGGTTCATGGGGGTCCACCGACGCCAGGGGCTGCAGGGGGGTCTTGTCGCGCATTCGGGTACTCCGCACCTCGGGATATGGGGGACGTCACAGCCAGTGGTGACCAGTGTGTCACGGAGCCCGGCGCGGACCGCGACGGTGGCGGACCGTGGCGCCCCGCGGCGTCGTCACCGGTTACCGGCCAGGGACCTCGGCACTGGGAGGTCGTGGCACCGGGAGGTCGCGGCACCGGCGAGGACCTCGAGCGGGAGCGGCCGCAACGCTCCGGGAACGCGAAAACCCCCGGCCACGTGAGGTGACCGGGGGTTGGGCTGCCGTGGAGCCTAGGAGATTCGAACTCCTGACATCTGCCTTGCAAAGGCAGCGCTCTACCAACTGAGCTAAGGCCCCGTATTCGGTTGTGGCGCCCTCCACCGGTGGCGGGAGCGCCGTGCCGCGGATCTCAGTCCACGGGGTCCACTGCCGAATTCCAGGCGTCCCGCTTAGCCTCGGACTCGCGCCAGGACTTGAAGGCCGCCACGGACAGGCCGGCCACGGCGATCAGTGCCGCAATGCGTGACTTCACGGGAGCCTCCGGACGAGTGACGACTCGCGGTGGGAATTCGATGGGTGGGCGTACCAGGAATTGAACCTGGGACCTCTTCGTTATCAGCGAAGCGCTCTAACCGTCTGAGCTATACGCCCTCAGCGTGACCGCCACAGAGCATTCTCTGGCTGGCCACGCCAAGACTTTACCGGAGGTTGATCCCCGCACCAAATCTGGGCGGGGCCGCACTCAGTCGTCGGTGAGGGTGACCCCGATGCCGCCGATCAGCGACGCCGCGATGTTGTAGAGGATCGCACCCAGCACGGACAGCGCGGACAGCAGGATCACGTTGACCACGGAGATCAGGGTGGCGAACAGGGCCACGTTGCCGAGCGAGAGGAACTGCTTGATGTCGGTGCCCTCGGCGCTGCCGCCGAGCATCGACAGCAGCTCGTTGATGCCCTCGAACAGCCCGGTGAGGTTCAGCACGAGCCACAGCACCAGCGAGGCCACCACGGTGATGATGCCGAGCGCCACGGACAGCAGGAACGCCAGCTTCAGCACAGACCACGTGTCCACCTTGGACACCACCAGGCGGGCGCGGCGCACCTTGGCCCGGGGGGCGGGTCGCACGAGGCCCTTGCCGGAGCTCTTCCCGTTCTGCTGGGACGGCGACTTCCTGGGGGCAGAAGTCTTCGCGGGTTGACCCGCTTTCGAGGCCGAGCTCGCGCTCATGCGTCACCTCCGTTGTCGTTGTCCTCCAACGCTACTGCATCGTTTTGCGCATCGGACGCAGGGCCGTCCTGCTCCTCGGCCTCGGGCACGGACCCGTCCGCCGCCACGTCCGTCTCGGCCACGACGACGCCGCCCGGCCCGGTGGCGTCCGCAGCGTCCTCCTCGGCCACTTCCTTCTCGATCTCCCGCTCGGCGTTGCGGGCCACGCCCACGATGGTGTCGTTGGGCCCCGGCTTGGCGAAGATCACGCCCATGGTGTCGCGGCCGCGGGCCGGCACCTCGCTCACGGTGGAGCGCACCACCTTGCCGCTCTCCATGACCACGAGCACCTCGTCGTTCTCGCCCACGATCAGACCGCCCACGAGACCCCCGCGGACCTCGGCGAGCTTGGCCACCTTGATGCCCAGGCCGCCGCGGCCCTGCACCCGGTACTCCTGCACCGCGGTGCGCTTGGCGTAGCCGCCCTCGGTCACCACGAACACGTGGGAGTCGTCGCTGACCACGTTGGCCGAGAGCAGCTCGTCACCGGAGCGGAACTTCATGCCCGTGACACCGGACGTCGCGCGGCCCATGGGGCGCAGGGCGTCGTCGTCCGCGGTGAAGCGCAGGGACTGGCCGTGGCGCGAGATCAGCATGATGTCGTCGTCGGTGTCCACGAGCATGGCCGAGACCAGCTCGTCGTCGTCGCGCAGGTTGATGGCGATCACCCCGGCGGAGCGGTTGGTGTCGTAGTCCGTGAGGCGGGACTTCTTCACCAGGCCGTTGCGCGTGGCCAGCACCAGGTAGGGGGCGTCCTGGTAGGAGTGCAGCTCCATGACCTTGGCGATCCGCTCCTCCGGCTGGAACTCCATGAGGTTGGCCACGTGCTGGCCCTTGGCGTCCCGCCCGGCCTCCACGAACTCGTAGGCCTTGACGCGGTAGACCCGGCCCAGGGTGGTGAAGAACAGGATCCAGTTGTGGGTGTTCGTCACGAAGAAGTGCTCCACGACGTCGTCCCCGCGCAGCTGGGCACCCTTGATGCCGCGACCGCCGCGGTGCTGGGCGCGGTACTCGTCCGCGCGGGTGCGCTTGACGTAGCCGTCGCGGGTGATGGTGACCACCACCTGCTGCTGCGGGATGAGGTCCTCCATGGACACGTCCCCGTCGAAGCCGTAGAGGACCTCGGTGCGGCGGTCGTCCCCGTAGCGCTCCACGATCTCCGCGAGCTCCTCCGAGATGATCCCGCGCTGGCGAGCCTCGGACGCGATGATCTCCTCGTACTCGGCGATCAGCCGCTGCAGCTCCGCGTGCCGGTCCTGGATCTTCTGACGCTCCAGGGCGGCCAGGCGGCGCAGCTGCATGTTGAGGATCGCCTGGGCCTGGGCCTCGTCGATGCCCAGCAGCTCCATGAGCCCGTTGCGGGCCTCTTCCACGGTGGGGGAGCGGCGGATCAGGGCGATGACCTCGTCCAGCGCGTCCAGGGCCTTGAGCAGACCCAGCAGGATGTGCGCCTCCTCCTGCGCCTGCTTCAGGCGGTACCGGGTGCGCCGCACGATGACGTCCATCTGGTGGCTCACCCAGTGGTGCACGAACGCGTCCAGGGACAGCGTGCGCGGCACACCGTCCACGAGCGCGAGCATGTTCGCGGAGAAGTTCTCCTGCAGCTGCGTGTGCTTGTAGAGGTTGTTGAGCACCACCTTGGGCACGGCGTCCCGCTTGAGCACGATCACCAGGCGCTGGCCGGTGCGCCCCGAGGTCTCGTCGCGCATGTCCGCGATGCCCTGGACCTTCCCGTCCTTGACGAGGTCCGCGATCTTGATGGCCAGGTTGTCCGGGTTGACCTGGTACGGCAGCTCGGTGACCACCAGGCACGTGCGGTTGTGGATCTCCTCCACACTGACCACCGCGCGCTGCGTGATGGAGCCGCGGCCCGTGCGGTAGGCCTGCTCGATGCCTTTGTGGCCCAGGATCTGCGCGCCCGAGGGGAAGTCCGGGCCCTTGACCCGCTTGATGAGCTCCTCCAGCAGGGTCTCGCGGTCCACGTCCGGGTTCTGCAGGTACCACTGGACGCCGTCCGCCACCTCGCGCAGGTTGTGCGGCGGGATGTTCGTGGCCATGCCCACCGCGATGCCCGCGGAGCCGTTGACCAGCAGGTTCGGGAACCGGGACGGCAGCACCGTGGGCTCCTGCTGCTTGCCGTCGTAGTTGTCCTGGAAGTCCACGGTGTCCTCGTGGATGTCCCGGACCATCTCCATGGCCAGCGGCGCCATCTTGGTCTCGGTGTACCGGGGCGCGGCGGCGCCGTCGTTGCCCGGGGAGCCGAAGTTGCCCTGGCCCAGCGCGAGCGGGTAGCGCATGGTCCAGTTCTGGATCAGACGCACCAGGGCGTCGTAGATCGCGGAGTCGCCGTGGGGGTGGTAGTTGCCCATCACGTCGCCGACCACGCGCGCGCACTTGTTGAACGAGCGCTCCGGGCGGTAGCCGCCGTCGTACATGGTGTAGAGCACGCGGCGGTGCACGGGCTTGAGACCGTCCCGCACGTCCGGCAGCGCACGACCCACGATCACGGCCATCGCGTAGTCCAGGTAGGAGCGCTGCATCTCCGTCTGCAGGTCGATCTGCTCCACGCGGTCGGAGGTCACCTCGACGTCCTCGACCACCACGCCCTCGGGGGTGTTCTCCGGGTCCACGGGGCCGTTGCCGTCCTGGGTCTCGTCACTCATGCGTTGCTGTCCGTTCCTTGTGAGCTCTCACGGTCCACTGTTCATGCCGGCTGGGGAATATCCGGCGGGTGACATGCCTAGATGTCGAGGAACCGAATGTCCTTGGCGTTCTGCTGGATGAATTCCCGGCGGGACTCGACGTCCTCGCCCATGAGCACCGAGAAGATCTGGTCCGCGGCCGCGGCGTCGTCCATGGTGACCTGCAGCAGCGTGCGGTGCTCCGGGTCCATGGTGGTCTCCCACAGCTCGGTGTAGTCCATCTCGCCCAGGCCCTTGTAGCGCTGGATGCCGTTGTCCTTGGGCAGCCGGCGGTTCCCCGCGAGCCCCTTGGCCAGGGCGGCGTCCCGCTCCGCGTCCGAGAACACGTAGTCGTGCGGCGCGTTGGACCACTTGATGCGGTACAGCGGCGGCTGCGCGAGGTACACGTAGCCGTGCTCGATCAGCGGGCGCATGAAGCGGAACAGCAGGGTGAGCAGCAGCGTGGTGATGTGCTGGCCGTCCACGTCCGCGTCCGCCATGAGCACGATCTTGTGGTACCGGGCCTTGTCGATGTCGAAGTCGTCCCCGATGCCCGCGCCGAACGCGGTGATCATGGACTGCACCTCGGCGTTGGACAGCGCACGGTCCAGGCGGGCGCGCTCCACGTTGAGGATCTTGCCGCGCAGCGGCAGGATCGCCTGGTGGGCGGGGTCACGGCCCTGCACCGCGGAGCCACCGGCGGAGTCGCCCTCCACGATGTAGATCTCCGAGAGCGTGGGGTCCTTGGAGGAGCAGTCCTTGAGCTTGCCGGGCATCCCGCCGGACTCCAGCAGACCCTTGCGGCGCGTGGTCTCACGGGCCTTGCGGGCCGCGAGCCGGGCCTGGGACGCGTAGATGGCCTTGCGGATGATGTCCTTGGCCGGGTTCGGGTTGCGCTCCAGCCAGGCCCCGAACAGCTCGAACATCTCGCGCTGCACGAAGGTCTTCGCCTCCGAGTTGCCCAGCTTGGTCTTGGTCTGGCCCTCGAACTGCGGCTCGGAGAGCTTGATGGAGATCACCGCGGTGAGACCCTCGCGGACGTCCTCGCCCGTGAGGTTGTCGTCCTTGTCCCGCAGCAGCTTGTTCTCCCGCGCGTAGCGGTTGATCAGCGTGGTCAGCGCGGTGCGGAAACCCTCCTCGTGGGTGCCGCCCTCGTGCGTGTTGATGGTGTTGGCGTACGTGTGCACGGACTCGTTGAACGCCGTGGTCCACTGCATGGCCAGTTCCAGGGACATCTTCTTGTCCGGGTCGTCGACCTCCAGGGAGATCACGTCCTGGTGGATCAGGTCCGCCTTCTTGGAGGAGTTCAGGAACGTCACGTAGTCCAGCAGGCCGTCCTCGTAGCAGTAGACCACCTGCCGCGCGCCGGCCGCTGCGGCGTCGTCGCCCCCGGCCGTGCCGCCGTCCTGGCCCTCGAGCGGACCGGAGGCGTCCGAGGGGGTATCCCCGGCGATCTCCTCGCCGGTCTCGTCCGAGGCACGCTCGTCCGTGAGGGTGATGCGCAGACCCTTGTTCAGGAACGCCATCTGCTGGAAGCGCGCGCGCAGGGTCTCGAAGTCGAAGTCCACGGTCTCGAAGATCTCGGCGTCCGGGTAGAAGACCTGCGTGGTGCCGGTCTCCTCCGTGGCCTCGCCCTTGACCAGCTCACCCTGCGGGCGGCCGCCGTTCGCGAAGCTCATCCGCCACACGTGGCCCTGGCGCCGCACCTCGGTGTCCACCTGCCGGGACAGGGCGTTGACCACGGAGATGCCCACGCCGTGCAGACCACCGGAGACCGCGTAGCCGCCGCCCCCGAACTTGCCGCCCGCGTGCAGGATGGTCATCACCACCTCCACGGTGGGCTTGCCCTCGGTGGGGTGCATGTCCACGGGGATCCCGCGGCCGTTGTCGGACACTCGCACGCCGCCGTCCGCCTGCAGCGTCACCTCGATGTGGTCGCAGTAGCCGGCCAGGGCCTCGTCCACGGAGTTGTCGACCACCTCGTAGACCAGGTGGTGCAGACCCCGGGGCCCGGTGGAGCCGATGTACATCCCCGGGCGCTTCCTGACCGCCTCGAGGCCTTCCAGGACGGTGATGTCGCTCGCGCCGTACTCGTGCTGTGGGGAGTCCTCTGTAGCCACGGGGTTTCCGGTCCTCCTGCGTAATCGGTGACGCTCGCCGCCCGGCCCACATGAGTACAGCCGATGAGACGGCTCGCGGCTCATCGGCTGGCGGGGCGAAGAGATCTGTGGCTTCCCATTCTAGCGGATGTTCCCACGGATCAAGCGCTCAACGGCCCCCAGACGCTCCGGGACCCCGCGGGGCTGGGTGAGGCCATTTCCGGGGTGCGGTGCGGCTCGCGCGATTCTGGCGGGTTTTCGGCGGCCCGCGCCCTATCCGTACGTGTCCCGCGGTCCCCGCCCCTGCACCGCCCACCGGCCGCGCTTCCAGCTGGGACCCACCGGCCCCTGGATCTCGAGCCGCGTGACGATGCCCTCGCCCAGCTTGTCCGCGAAGCTGCGCAGGATCTCGGACTGGATCAGCCGCAGCTGGGTGGCGTACGCCGTGGAGTCGCAGCGCACGCGCACCACGGTGTCCTCGAAGTGCTCGGGCCACGTGTGCTCGGCGTTGCGCGGGCCCACGAGGGAGGCCCAGTCCGCGAGCACGGTGCTCACGTTCACGGGGGTCTTCCACCCCCGGTGGGTCATGAGCGTGTCCACCACGGAGGACAGCGGCCGCGGATCGCGCGCCGAGCGTCCCGGGCCCGAGAAACCGCCCAGCTGCCGGGGGTCCGTGCCGTACCGGTTGCGGCTGCGCAGCGCCGGGGAGCCCGTGCCCTCCTCCATGGCCAGGCCGAAGGCGCGCATGTTCTTGGCCGCGGCCGCCTGGGACAGCGGCATGTCACCTCGGTCCCGCGCCGCCTTGCGTGCCCGCTGCAGGGCCACCGCCGCAGCGTCCACCACGTCCCGGGGGACGGTGTCACTCATCGCCGGGCTCTCGTTCCTCGGGGCGGCGCAGGTCGGACTGCTGCGTCCGTGCGTCCTGCTGGCCGGGCCGCTGCCGTTCGGGCTGCTGCTCTTGGGAGCGCTGCGTCTCCAGGCGGCGCCCGTCCGGTGCCGTGCTGCCCGGTGCCTCCGACGCGTGCTCCGGTGACCCCGCCGGGGCGGGTGGTTCGCGCGGCAGGTCCGCGTGCGGCGTCGTCACCTCGCTCGGGGCGGCCGCCGGGGACGACGACGCCGCGGCGCCCCGCACGCGCACCGCCCCCGGTTCCACATCCACCACCGTGTGGGAGTGCTCCAGCAGCGCCGCCGGGAGGTCCTCGTCCACGGCGGCGGTGACCAGCACCTGCTCCGCCTGCCGCACGAGCTCCGCGAGCCGGCGCCGGCGCCGGGCGTCCAGCTCTGCGAAGACGTCGTCCAGGATGAGCACGGGGGCCGCACCGGGCGAGGGGTCGTCGGCGAGGTGGACGTACCACGAGCCCAGGCGCAGGGCGAGAGCGGTGGACCAGGTCTCCCCGTGGGAGGCGTAGCCCTTGGCAGGCGTGTCGCCCAGGCGGATCACGAGGTCGTCCCGGTGCGGTCCCACCAGGGTGATGCCCCGTTCGCGCTCCTGGCGCTCCATACGCTCGAACGCCTGCATCATGAGCTCGTGCAGGTCCGCCACGGAGAAGTGCTGCAGGGCCTGCTGCTGCGCACCGGGGGCAACCGACGAGCTCTCGTACTCGAGCGTGACGTGCTTGGGACCCTCGGTGAGCTGCTGGTACGCGCGGTCCACCTCCGGTTCGAGCGCCTTGAGCAGCTGGAGCCGCGCGGCCATCACGGCGGCACCGGCGCGGGCCAGCTGGTCGTTCCACACGGCCAGGGTGGCGCGGTCGGAGTCGGAGAGACCGCGTGAGCGCCGCGTGGACTTCAGCAGGGCGTTGCGCTGCTTGAGGGCACGCTCGTAGTCCGAGCGCGCGGCCGAGAGCACCGGGCGCATCGCGGTGGCGAGGTCGTCCAGGAACCGCCGCCGGTGGGAGGGGTCCCCCTTGACCAGGGTGAGGTCCTCCGGCGAGAACAGCACGGTGTGCAGGATCCCCAGGGACTCGCGCGCGCGGACGGGCGCCGCCCGGTTGATCCGCACCCTGTTGGCCCGGGTGGCGTTGAGCTCGTGCTCCAGGACCGTGCGCTGGCCACCGCGGTTCACCCGCAGCCGCACGATGGCCCGTTCCGCACCGGTGGCGATCAGCGGGGTGTTGCCCGAAACCCGGTGGGAACCGAGGGTCGCGGCCCAGTCGACGGCCTCCACGATGTTGGTCTTGCCCACCCCGTTGGGCCCCACGAAGACCGTGAGCCCCGGGGTGAGCGCGAGGTCCAGGCCCGCGTAGGTCCGGAAGTCCAGCAGCGAGAGGTGGTCTACGAACACACGATCACTGGTTGGGCAGGCGGACCGGCATGAGCAGGTACTTGTACTCCACGGTGTCCTCGCCGTCGAGCTCCTCCTGCGCGGAGAGCACCGCGGGCTTCGGCGGGGCGGTGAAAGAGAAGCGCACGAAGGGCGAGTCGAAGGCGTGCAACCCCTCGGAGAGGTACGTGGGGTTGAACGCCACGGTGATCTCGTCCCCGTTGAGCTGGGCGTCCAGTACCTCGGAGGCCTGGGCGTCCTCACCGGTCCCGGCGTCGAGCGCCACCTGGCCGTCGCTGAAGGCCAGGCGCACCGGCGTGTTGCGCTCGGCCACGAGGGACACACGCCGCACGGCTTCGACGAGCTCGGAGGTGCGCACCACCGCGGTGATCGGCGTGTTCTCGGGGAACAGTGAGCGGATCTTGGGGTACTCGCCGTCGATCAGCAGGCTCGTGGTGCGCCGCCCGCCCGACTCGAAGCCCACCAGTTCGGTGTTCGGGGCTAGCGCCATGTTCACGTCCCCGGAGGATCCCAGGGTCTTGGCGATGTCGTTGAGGGTCTTGGCCTTGATCAGCGCCGCGGTGGAGATGGTGGGATCGGTGGGCCGCCAGGTGAGCTCCCGCATGGCCAGGCGATAGCGGTCCGTGGCGAGCAGGGTCATCTTCTCGCCCTCGATCTCCATGCGGATGCCGGTGAGGATCGGCAGGGTGTCGTCCTTGGACGCGGCGATGTTCACCTGTGCCACGGCGTGGGCGAACTCGTCCCCGGCGACCACTCCGGAGAGCTCGGGAAGACCGGGTAGCTGGGGGTAGTCGTCCACGGGCATGGCCGCGAGGTTGAACTTGGAGGAGCGGCACGTGAGCGTGACCTTGCCGCCCTCGGCCTCGAGCTGCACCGGTGCGGACGGCAGGGAGCGGCAGATGTCCGCGAGCAGCCGGCCCGAGACCAGGGTGGTGCCCTCCTCCACGACATCCGCGCTGATGGTCAGGCGTGCTGAGATCTCGTAGTCGAAGCTCGCGATGGAGAGGGATCCGTTCTCGGCCTTGATCAGCAGACCCGAGAGCACGGGCACGGGGGGTCGCGGGGACAGCGAACGAGCAGTCCAGGTGACTGCTTCAGCGAGTACGTCGCGCTCGACCGAGAACTTCACGGGGGTGCCCCTCTTCTGGCTGTGGACGGGAGTGTCTGCCTGCATCGTATCCGGCCGGGAGGACGCCGCCCCAACGGTGCCGTGGGCGTGTGCAGCGTGGCTGCACCGCGTACCTCGGAGATTCTTGTAATTACAGAGATCGCGGTGTGGTGCTCGGGGTCGGACGGTCGGGATTTTTGTTGTTCGGCGGAGCTTCTCTTAAGGGTCAGAAGTGTTAATAACCCCTGTGGAACTTGTGGATAACTGCCTGCATCCCAGTTCCCGAGCGAGTCCGGGGTGTTGACGCGCTGTGGAGGATTCGATGCCGGTCTGTGAGCGTGGAGTGCGTAACTTCCGCGTGATTCCGGGGATTCCACAGCTTCGCCCACCGCTGCGCGGCAGTTGTCCACGGATCCGGACGCGCTGTCCACAGATTTTTCCACATCGCAGGATTTCCGCTCGTGCACACGGTGTCCACAGGGCCTTTTCCGCCTGTGGATCCGGGGGCGTCTCTCCCGTCGGCGCGTGGTTGCGGCCTGTGGATGAATCACAGGAAAGGGGCCCCGGACGCGGTGTCCGGGACCCCTCAGCGGTGGTTCCCCGTGGCGGGCGCCCTGCGGCGCCCGGCTCAGCCCTCGCGCGACTGCTGCTTGATCCGGTTGGTCAGCTCCGTGACCTGGTCGAAGATCTGACGGCGCTCGGCCATCAGGGTGCGGATCTTGCGGTCCGCGTGCATCACCGTGGTGTGGTCGCGGCCGCCCAGCTCCTGCCCGATCTTGGGCAGCGACATGTCCGTGAGCTCGCGCAGCAGGTACATGGCGATCTGGCGAGCCGTCACGAGGGTGCGCGTGCGGGACTTGGACTTCAGCTCGTCCAGCGTGATGTTGAAGAACGCCGCGGTCTGGCCGAGGATCGACGCCGCGGTGATCTCCTGCCCGCCGTCGTCCGTGATCAGGTCCTTGAGCACCAGCTCGGCCAGCGGGAGATCCACGGGCTGCTTGTTCAGGGACGCGAACGCCGTGACGCGGATCAGCGCGCCCTCGAGCTCGCGGATGTTCGTGGAGATGTGCGAGGCGATGTACTCCATCACGTCGTCCGGGGCGTCCATCCCCTCGCTGATGGCCTTCTTACGCAGGATCGCGATGCGCGTCTCCAGCTCGGGCGGCTGGACGTCCGTGATCAGACCCCACTCGAACCGGGACCGCATGCGCTCCGCGAAGCCCGTGAGCTGCTTGGGCGGCATGTCCGAGGTGATCACGATCTGCTTCTCGTGGTTGTGCAGCGCGTTGAAGGTGTGGAAGAACTCCTCCTGCGTGTGCTCCTTGCCCGCGAGGAACTGGATGTCGTCGATCAGCAGCAGGTCCACGTTGCGGTAGATGCCCTTGAAGGACGAGCCCTCGTCGTCCCGGATGGAGTTGATGAAGTCGTTGGTGAACTCCTCGGAGTTCACGTACCGCACCCGCATCTTGGGGTAGAGGCGCTTGGCGTAGTGCCCAATTGCGTGCAGCAGGTGGGTCTTGCCCAGCCCCGAGTCCCCGTAAATGAACAGCGGGTTATATGCCTTGGCCGGCGTCTCGGCCACGGCGAAGGCTGCGGCATGGGCGAAGCGGTTGGACTGGCCGATCACGAAGGAGTCGAAGACGTACTTGGGGTTCAACCGGGCGGAGCTGTCCCACTCGGAGTCGGCCGGGCTGGTGTCGGAGCCGCTGCCCGTGCTCAGGACCTCGCGGGGCTCGTGTGCCGGGGCGGGCCGTTCCTGGTCCCGGCGCGGGGGCATGGTCCTCATCTGCTCGTCCGTGCGCATCCGGTCCTCGCCCGCGGCGGGACGCACGAAGCGCTCACCCGGATCGGCGGCCTGCTCCTGCGGAGTCAGGAAGGACCCGGGTGCCCGCTCCGCCTCGATCTCCGTGAGGGAGGGTCGTGAGGCGCCGGTGCGGGCGTCGTGGGACCGCTGCGCTCCTGAACCCTCGGTCCGGGAGGGGGCGGGGTGCGGTGCGGCGGCGTCCTCGTGCCGGGGGGATGCGGCGGGACCGCTCGTGGAGCGGGGGATCTCGAGCTCCGGGTCCACCACGAAGGCCACGAGGGTCTCCGTGCCGAACACGCGGTGCACGGTCTCGTCCAGCACGTCGGACATGGGCCGGTGCTGCAGATACTCACGGGTCACCTCACTGGGGACGGCCACCAGCAGCGTGGTGCCCATGAGCCCCCGGGGCTCGCACACGGCGATGTTCCCCCGGGCCCTGCCGCTCACACGCGGGTTCTCGTTCATGGCGCGGACGCACTCTGCCCACTGTTCGAGCAAAGCCTGGTTGTCCTGCTGCATGAGCGACTCCTGACGTGATGGACTGGGACGGCCCAGTTTTCCACAGAGTTGTTCACAGCGGTGGATAAATCATGAGGGGGCGGCCGTGGGGATCAGCCTAGAACATGGATCGGGGCAGTTCATAGCCCGGATTCGCGGGCCCGGAGAACTACAAAGATGTAGTTCCGGGCTGGGGATAACCGTCCTCCCGGCGGGGTGCAGAACCCGTTTTCCACACCGCTGTGGAGGTCCGTCTGCACAGATGTGGAGAGACCGCGAACCCCTGGTGGGCCGTTGCGGGGAGGGCTCGCGGACGGGCACGGGATTTGACCCCCGGGGGCGGATCGACTACTGTGAATTAGTCTTGTGCGTGTTGGGCCGTGATTTCTGCGTGCCTGCACGCCCCCTGAAACCTACCGCGTGCGCCCCCTGCGACATCCTGCAGTTGGCTCACCGTTGTCCAACCTCGTGGAGTGACTAATGCCCAAGCGGACTTTCCAGCCCAACAACCGCCGTCGCGCCCGCAAGCACGGCTTCCGTGCTCGCATGCGCACCCGTGCCGGCCGCGCCATCATCGGCGCCCGCCGCAGCAAGGGCCGCGCCAGCCTCTCGGCCTGAGCCCTCCCCACCCCGCGAGGTTCGCATCGTGCTGCCCACCAGGCACCGGATGCGGACCTCTGCGCACTTCTCGACCACTGTACGTTCCGGCGCCCGTGGGGGCCGCCGGAACGTCGTCGTATCCGTGCGCCTGAGCACGGGCGCACCCAGCCGCGTGGGGTTCGTGGTCTCCAAGGCCGTGGGCAACGCGGTGACCCGCAACAAGGTCAAGCGCAGGCTCCGAGAGCTGAGCGCCGAGACGGTTCGCGAACGGCCGGAGGGCATGGACCTGGTGGTCCGCGCGCTGCCTCCCGCCGCCACCGCGCCGTGGGACGAACTGGCGCGGGACTACCGGTCCGCCGTCGCCACCGCCGTGCGCCGCTGCGCGTGAGTTTCCCAGCAAGCCCCGGGCACCATGCCGTAACCTGCCGGGTAGTCGATCGAGAAGGAGGTGCGCGTGGCGTCACGGGTGACTCCTGAACAGCTCCTTGCGCGCGCACCGCACGAGTACGACACCTCCGGGGGGCTGCTGAGCGCCGTCAAGAAGGCGCCGCAGAACCTGTGCATCGCGCTCCTCAAGCTCTACCGCACCATCGTGTCCCCGCTGTACGGGGACGTGTGCCGCTACTTCCCCTCCTGCTCCGCCTACGCGCTGGAAGCCTTCACGGTCCACGGGGCGGTGCGCGGTCTGGGGCTGAGCGTCCGGCGGCTGCTGCGGTGCCATCCGTGGGCGGCCGGGGGGATCGACAGGGTCCCTGCGGGGGGCCGGGAGTTCTCCTCCGCGGTCGAGACCCCCAAGATCGTTCTGCTCAACCACCCGAACCTCGTGCGCGAGTACACGCACGACTGCCAGGACCGCCAGCACGCGGCTCAAGGAGCTGAGGCTCGATGAACTTCTTCGACATGATTCTGCTGCCCTTCAAATGGATCGTCTCCGCGGTCCTGTGGGCGTTCCACGAACTGTTCACCCTGATCGGGCTGGACCCCACCTCCGGTTTCACCTGGGTGCTGTGCATCGTGGGCCTGACCCTGGTGATGCGCACGCTGACCATCCCGCTGTTCCTCAAGCAGATCAAGTCCATGCGGGGGATGCAGGAGCTGCAGCCGGAGCTCGCCAAGCTGCAGGCCAAGTACAAGGGCAAGAAGGACCAGCTCTCCCGCCAGGCCATGGCCGAGGAGCAGATGGCGCTGTACAAGGAGCACGGGTCCAACCCGTTCGCGGCGTGCCTGCCCATCATCGTGCAGATGCCCATCTTCTTCGCGCTGTTCCAGGTGCTGCGCTCGGTGCCGCAGGCGGCGGCCAACAACGAGGCCATCCACCTGCTCACGCCGCAGATGGTGCACCAGTTCAACGAGTCCACCATCTTCGGTGCTCCCCTGTTCTCCACGCTGATGCAACCGGGCACGGGCAACCACGCGGCCACCGTGGTCCTCGCGCTCGTGATGATCGTGGCCATGAGCGCCACGCAGTTCATCACCCAGAAGCAGCTGACCTCCCGCAACATGAGCGACTCCGCCAAGGAGTCGCCCATGTACCGCCAGCAGCAGATGATGCTCTACCTGTTCCCGCTGATCTTCGCGATCGGCGGCATCAACTTCCCGCTGGGCGTGCTCGTGTACTGGACCGTGTCCAACCTCTGGTCCATGGGCCAGCAGTGGTGGGTCATCCGCAACAACCCCACCAAGGGCTCGCAGGCCGAGCGGGAGCTCAACGAGCGTCGTGCGGCCAGGGGTCTGCCTCCCGTGGGCATGTCCAAGAAGGAGCACGAGGACAAGCTCGAGGAGCAGCGGGTGCGGGCGGCCGCGGGGCAGCGCAACCAGCCCGTGTCCAAGAAGCGCCAGAAGCAGCAGACCAAGAAGAACAACGGCTGAGAGGTCGCCTGCCATGAACGAGACGGACCACACCCGGGAGACCACCCCGCAGGACGCCCAGGCGCAGGCGGGCGAGGTCGACGCCCAGGAGTCCTCGCTCTCCCCCCTCGAGGAGGAGGGCGAGATCGCCGCGGACTACATCGAGGAGCTCCTCGACACCGCGGACATCGACGGTGACATCGACATCGAGGTGCGGGATGGCCGCACCTACGTGTCCGTGGTCGCCGAGGACGACGACGCCGAGCTGCAGGCTCTCGTGGGCCGCGACGGCGAGACGGTCGACGCCCTGCAGGAGCTCGCCCGGCTGGCGGTGCTCAGCGCCACCCAGCGGCGCAGCCGGCTGATCCTGGACGTCGCCGGACACCGCGACGAGCGTGCCTCCCAGCTCCACACCATGGCCGACGACGCCGCGGCCCGGGTCCGCGCGGACGGCCAGCCCGTCCACCTGCCCCCGCTGTCCGCCTACGAGCGCAAGATCGTGCACGACGCCGTGGCCGAGGCCGGTCTGACGTCCGAGTCCGAGGGTGACGGAGCGGACCGCCACATCGTCATCTCGGCGGGCGCGTGAGCTCGGCGGACCGCGCCCACGGCCGTCGGGCGTCCAGCGGCAGCGGGCAGACTGATCGCTCGGTACCCTCCGCGGAGGAACGGACCGACGGGACCTCCGAGCACCGCGCGGCCCCGGAGCCCCAGCCCGCGCCCGCCCTGGGTGAGCTGGAGGGTGCCGCGCGCACCATCTTCGGCGAGCGGCTGGAGCTCGCGCAGCGCTACACGGAGTACCTGGCCTCCTCGGGCATCGTGCGCGGCCTGATCGGGCCCCGGGAGGCGCCCCGGTTGTGGGAACGCCACGTGCTCAACTGCGCCGTGGTGCAGGAGCTCATCGCTCCGGACGCCCGGGTGGTGGACGTGGGTTCGGGTGCGGGTCTGCCCGGGCTCTGCCTGGCGATCGCCCGGCCGGATCTGCACCTCACCCTCGTGGAACCTCTCGAGCGCCGTGTCGTGTGGCTCGACGAGGTGGTTGCGGACCTCGGACTGGACAACGTCACGGTTCTGCGGGCTCGCGCGGAACAGGCGAAGAAGGACGTCGGACCGGTGGACGTGGTGACCGCGCGTGCCGTCTCCGCACTTGTCGGTCTCGTGGACATCACCCTCCCCCTGCTCAAGGGCTCGGGGGAGCTCCTCGCGCTCAAGGGGAGGTCCGCCCAGGAGGAGATGGACAGGGCGTCCAAGAAGTTCGGTCGCTTCGGGGTGCGTTCCTCCGAGGTGGTCACCGCTGGGGCGTCCCTGCTGGCCGAGCCCACCACGGTGGTCCGCCTGGTCCTCTGAGGCCCACCGGGCGATGGGTGTGGATGCCGATAAGCTACGGGGAGCACCGCATCAGCCAGGGAAGGAACCGTCGATGACCACTCCGGAGCACGCCGACAAGGCCGTGACGCGCGGACACGACTTCGGGCTCCCTCCCGACCCCGCGAATCAGCCGGAAAAGGTTGTCCCGGATCGCGGGAAGCACGTTTCACGTGAAACAGAGGGCCACGCTGGTCTCGCAGCACAAGACGCGGTGGCTGATACCGCCCTGGGGAGGAAACTCGTGGAAGAGAACAAACGCCGGGCCAAGCTGAAGAACGTGCAGCTGGATCCGCCGACCGCCACCCGCTACATCACCATCAGCAATCAAAAGGGCGGGGTGGGCAAGACCAGCACCTCAGTCAACCTCGCGGTTGCCCTGGCCAAGCAGGGGCAGAACGTCCTGGTGGTGGACAACGATCCTCAGGGCAACGCCTCCACGGCCCTGGGCATCCCCCACGGTTCGGACGCCGACTCCGTCTACGACGTGCTCATCGACGAGGTGCCCGTGGCCGACGTGGTCAAGGAGTCCCCGGAGATGGAGAACCTCTGGGTCCTGCCGGCCACCATCGACCTGGCCGGTGCCGAGATCGAGCTCGTTTCCGTGGTGGCCCGTGAGCAGAGGTTGCAGCGCGCGCTGGCCGACTACGCCACGGCGCGTGAAGATCAGGGGCTCCCCCGACTGGACTACGTGTTCATCGACTGCCCGCCTAGCCTGGGGCTGCTGACCATTAACGCATTCGTGGCCGCTACCGAGGTGCTGATCCCCATTCAGTGCGAGTACTACGCCCTGGAGGGTTTGAGCCAGCTGCTCAACAACATCTCCATGATCCAGAAGCACCTGAATCCCAAGCTCACGGTGTCCTCCATCCTGCTGACCATGTACGACGGGCGCACCAACCTGGCCTCCCAGGTGGCCGACGAGGTGCGTCAGCACTTCCCCGACGAGGTCATGGAAACCATGATTCCGCGCTCCGTGCGCATCTCCGAGGCGCCCAGCTACCAGCAGAGCGTGATCACGTACGATCCCAGCTCTACGGGCGCACTGTCCTACCTTGAGGCCGCGGCCGAACTCGCCACGCGGGAACCGCGCTCGTAGTGCTTTGAGGCGCGGCGTGGGACATCATCATCGCTGTAGGGCTGTAGGGCTGTAGGGCTGTAGGGCTGTAGGGCTGTAGGGCTGTAGGGCTGTAGGGCTGTAGGGCGCGAAATGATGTACATACGGCGCGGCGCCTGGTCCACCAGTTGGCAAACAAGGCGGTTCGCTGCGGCTGACGGGCGGTCTGTCGTCTTGCGAGTGAGTTCCCGCCCCGAAGTAACCCTTACTCGGCAACGGCCGCTGTGTGGACCTACGGGCCTGACCCCGCTCTCTTTCCGGCCATGTTTCACGTGAAACATTCCTGGTCCTCACGGTAAGCAAAGCCTGCCCGGGAGCCCCCGCTCCCTAGCCCGTGCGTGGCATATGTTCGGAGACCATTCCTATGTCACCACAGGTTCCTCCGGAACTCCATCCTGCGGGGGATGACCAGCGACCCCATCGGCGAGCCCCGATGGAGCGGGCACCGCGTCTGTCTTCTCGCGACCGACTACGATGGGGTGGAACATCCGTAGGGAAAGGACATGACAGTGGCTGAACGTCGACGGGGCCTGGGACGAGGACTTGGCGCCCTCATCCCCAGTGGGGACACTTCCGAGGAGCAGTCGGACAGGGCATCGTCGCCGCGCGCGGGCGATGCGGCCTCCGCGCCGTCGAACGCACCGCAAGATCGTGCTGAGGCGGCGACGGCAACGTCCAGCTCATCACGGAGCAACGGCATCAAGATGAAAACCCCGGCAAAGAAGTCCGCGACATCTGCTAAGACCGCGTCGTCCGCGTCTCGGACCGCACCCAATGCTGGCAGCAAGGCAGCGCAGCCGTCTTCAACCAGGTCGCAAAACGCCGATAACGCCGCAGCCACCTCTGCGGGACAGCGAACCAGCGCCTCCAAGGGCTCCCGGGTTGACGATGTTTCACGTGAAACATCGCGAGCCGCATCGAACGCGGGTCGCCCAGCTGACGTGAAGACAAAGAAGCGCCGCGACATGGTGCAGGCTCTTCGGAGCACGACGTCGGTGAGCCGTCCCGTCGACATGTTCTTCCTGCCGTCCGAGCAGGAAGCGCAGCCACACGATCGCAATGATGGGTCCAATGGCCGTACTCAGAGGCCGGCGCCTGGGGTCGCGCAGAAAAGAGTCGCTCAGCCCCGGGAGCAGCTGGCAGACGAGTCTCAGGGTGCCGGGCGCAAGCAGGCTCGCGCAACGAGAACGTCGGATATGGCACATTCCGCTGACCATGGTGCACCATCCGGCGCAGAACGCGTAGCGTCACGTCCCAGTACTGAACCAGCTCCTACAAAGAGTCAGGCGCGTGACGATGTTTCACGTGAAACATCATCTCCTACGGTGTCCTCGCATCAAGCTCAGCCGGCCACGTCCGAGCACGAGGCACCTGCGGCGACCTCCGTTCAGTCAGATGCGGCCGGTACGGCGGTGGAGGATCATCGAACGAGTTCCTCCGACGTCGACGGTACGAGCGGGGAGGGGAAAGTTTCGGCTGAAAACCCGGATGCACAGAAGGCCGGGGTTCGATCGGCCTCGGGCAGCCAGAAGAAGACCGCCGCGAACCGCGGCGGGGATGACGACCATGCAGCTGAGGAGCTCCGCGAGGTTCCCGGCGCCGTGTTTGCGGAGCTGTCGGTCGCAGACATCCACCCCAACCGCAAGCAGCCACGTCAGGTGTTCGACGAGGACGAACTGGCGGAACTCGCCTTCTCCGTCAAGGAGCTCGGTGTTCTGCAGCCCGTCGTCGTGCGCCCCAGCCGTGACGAGGGCCCGGAGCGGTACGAACTCGTCATGGGTGAGCGGCGCTGGCGTGCCGTCCAGGCTGCCGGGCTGGACACTATCCCTGCCATCATCCGGGAGACGCCGGACAACGACCTCCTGCGCGACGCCCTGCTGGAGAACCTGCACCGGGCACAGCTCAACCCCCTGGAAGAGGCGGCGGCCTACCAGCAGCTCATGCAGGAGTTCGGGGCCACCCAGGAGCAGCTGTCGGAGCGAATCGGACGCTCACGGCCGCAGATCTCGAACACCCTTCGTCTGCTGCGACTGCCGGCTCTCGTGCAGCGACGGGTGGCGGCCGGGGTGCTCAGTTCGGGCCACGCGCGGGCGCTGCTGGCTCTGACTGACCCCGCAGACATGGAGCGGCTCGCGCAGCGCATCGTGGCGGAGGGGCTGTCCGTGCGCGCCACGGAGGAGGCCGTGGCGCTCTCCGACGGCCTCAAGCGGTCGAAGGGGCGTCGCAAGGCGCCGTCCACCCGCCACGATGACCGGCTGGGCTACATCGCCGATGCTTTCTCGGACAAGCTGGACACCAGCGTGAAGATCCAGTTGGGCGCCCGCAAGGGCAAGATGACCATTGAGTTCGCCTCCGTGGAGGATCTGAACCGCATCATCGACGTCCTGGACCCCAAGATGGACACCGAGAGCTGATCGGGCCGATGACCTCGTCGACGGGTCTGGGGATTTCCTGCATCCCGGGGTAGCCCCTCGCCCGGGACGGGGTCGCAGGTCAGCGCTCCACCGGCCGATACGGCAGAACGCCCCGATGTTTCACGTAAAACATCGGGGCGTTCTCATATCATCACGGTGCCAGGGAGGGCTTCATGAGACCCGGTTCTCACCCAGGGGCCGTCAGGAGTGGTTCTCCCTGTAGTAGGCCTGGATGTCGGCGAGACTCATCGTGCCCGTGGCCGTTGACTCCGGAGTGCGGACGAGCATGCGCTGCAGTCCGCACAGCAGGGCCTCCGCGAGCCGAGCCCTGTAGGTCGAATCGTGCAGCTTGGCCGCCTCGGCCTCGTGCGAGAGGTAACCCAGGTCGACCCAGGCGGCCGCCGCGCCGGTGGTGCGCAGGCCGCTCCACTGACGGGCGTGGCTTCCGAGGTCCTGGGCCCCGGTACGGGCCACCAGCTCTCGCAGGACCATGTCGGAGGCCGCGTGCCCAATGGGGGCGTAGGACTGACCCGTGACAGGATCCCCCCAGTAGAACGTCGCCACGCCCTGGGCCTGGGGGGAGGTGTTCCAGTCACACTGCAGGCACAGCACCAAAGCCCCGGGGTGTGCCGTGATGGCGTCGGCGTAGCTGGACAGGAAGAGGCGGTCAGCCGCTTGCCCGTGCTGCCCTGCTGCCTCTGCGTCGGGGCCCGCGAGCACAGCGTCCACCAGGACGGGGACCGCCCCCACGGTCGAGAGCAGGTCGTGGGCCCGCAGGGCGACGTCCCGGGTGATCGCGTCCTGCTCGGGACCGAAGCTGTCCGGCGCCCCGTGGGGCTCGGTGGGTGAGGTGCCCGAGGACGGCACGAGGATCACCTCGCGTCCGCGCAGCGCCTCGTGGAGGGACTGCAGCCGCCGGTGGTCGCGCAGGGAGAAGGCCTTGGACGTGGTGATCTTCTTGCTGACCCGCGCGAGTCCGGTGAGGGTGTCCAGACCCACCACGCCGTCCTCCGGAACACCCAGGCTGCTCTGCAGCTCCTTGACGGCGTACTCCGTCTGCCTGGCGAAGGTGCCGTCCAGGTGTCCGTAGTAGAAACCCAACAGGGACAGGTTGTTCTGCAGCTCCTCGACGTCGTCCCCGCGCATGGGGGTGTCCCGCTGGTGCGAGAGGGGCCGGTCGCCCAGGGCGTACTGAGCGTCGTTGAGGGCGGCCTCGGTGTCCGGCCCCACCACGCCGTCCACGATGAGTCCCTTGCGCTGCTGGAACCCGCGCACCGCACCGTCCACGCGGTGGTCGAACACGGTCGGGTCCGTGGCCGCGTCGGGCGACAGGGCGGCGTCGTCCGCTCCCGCGCGGACGAGACGCTCCCTGAGCCCCGCGACACGTCGATCGGTCATACCGTGGCGGAGGGCGGCTCCGGGAGTGGGGTGCGGCACGTGGATCTCCCTGTGGTCGATGGGCCCGCACGGGCGGGTGTTCGGTCTGCAGTGCATCGTCTCAGAGAAAACCCGGGCCCGCGTACCGGAGGTACGGTGCGGGCCCGGGCAGGGGGTGTCACGCGGAGGGGGTGAGGTACTCCGCGAACTCCTTCTCCAGGGCGGACTTGGGCTTCGCGCCGATCGAGGTCTTGGCCACCTCGCCGTTGGCGAAGAGGTAGACCGCGGGGATGGACGTGATGCCGTACTGCGAGGCGATGGCGGGGTTGTCGTCCACGTTGACCTTGACCACGTCCACCTGCTCGGCGTGCTCGGCGGCCAGGGCGTCGAGCACGGGGCCCAGCTGCCGGCACGGGCCGCACCACTCGGCCCAGAAGTCCACGATGGTGGGCTTGGAGTTCTCCAGCACCTCGGCCTGGAAGGTGGCGTCGGTGACGTCCTTTGCTGCGCTCATGACTGTGTCCTTTCGTCGGTGCCGCACGGCACGGGCCCTCGGCCGGTGCCGTGCGTGCGGGGAGTGTTGGGGGCGGGGGTCAGCTGTCTAGGGCGGCGAGGTAGTGCTCCACGTCCACTGCGGCCACGCACCCGGAGCCTGCCGCCGTGATGGCCTGGCGGTAGGTGGGGTCCACGACATCCCCGGCGGCGAACACGCCGGGCAGGGACGTGGTGGAGGAGCGGCCGTCCACGGCGATGGTGTTGTCCACCGTGAGCTCCAGCTGGTCCTTGACGAGGCCCACGCGCGGGTCGGAGCCGATGGCCACGAACAGGCCGGTCACCGCCAGCTCGGAGCTCTCTCCGGTCACGGTGTCCTCCAGGGCCAGGGACTCCACCTTGTTCTCGCCGCGGATACCCGTGACCCGGGTGTTCCACAGGATCTCAATCTTGGGATCGTCCAGGGCCCGCTGCTTCATGATGTCCGAGGCGCGGAACTGGTCCCGGCGGTGGATCAGAGTGACCTTGTCCGCGAATTTGGTCAGGAAGGTCGCCTCCTCGATCGCGGAGTCGCCGCCGCCCACCACCGCGATGTCCTGGCCCTTGAAGAAGAAGCCGTCGCACGTGGCGCACCACGAGACGCCGTGGCCTGAGAGCCGCTCCTCATCCTCGAGGCCCAGCTTGCGGTACTCGGAACCGGTGGAGATGATCACCGCGCGCGCCCGCAGCACCGTGCCGTCCTCGAGGGTGACGGTCTTGACCTCGCCCTCGAGCTCCACGGAGACGACGTCCTCGTAGCGGATGTCCGCGCCGAACCGCTCGGCCTGCTGCTGCATGTTGTCCATGAGCTCCGGGCCCATGATGCCGTCGATGAAACCGGGGTAGTTCTCCACCTCGGTGGTGTTCATGAGCTCGCCGCCCGCGGTCACGGAGCCGGCCAGCACCACGGGCTTGAGGTTCGCGCGCGCCGTGTAGATCGCGGCGGTGTACCCCGCGGGGCCGGAACCCACGATGACGACGTCGTGCACGGCGTCGTCCCCCGAGCGCTCCGCCGGGGTGGTGGCGGACTGCGGGACGCCCGTGACGCCGAGGTTCACAGCATTCGAGAAGATGCCGGACTGATTGCTCACTGGTAGGAAGCCTTTCCACGAGTCTCCGCGTGTGCGGAGGTCAACTACACGTCAGAACGTGGGGAGCACGTTCAGATATTCCGGTGTCCGGGGGCACCCGGGCAGGGCCCACCGCACGGAGAACGACGACGCCCGCGCCCTCTGCGCGGTGGGCTCGCCACGTCCGGTGCTCGCCGTTCCACGAGGCCCGACGGACGGGCGCGCCGGTGGTAGGGCGGACACGCAGCCGTCCGGCGAGCCGGGGAGGCCGGTGCGAGAGGCCTGTGTGACGTTCGGCCGGTGGCCCGGCAGGCTGTGCGGAGGCCGCGGCCCGACGGGCGGGCGGGGCGGCGGGCGCTCAGCGGAGTCCGATCTCGCCGATCCGCAGCCCGAACGGGTACCCGCCGATGGGGCTGGTGAGCCGCGGCAGCTCGGTCCACTTGACGAGCACGTAGCGGTGCGGGGTGCTGCGTGCGGCGTCCGAGAGGGGCACGCGGGTCTCGGGGCCCGCGAAGGAGCCCTTCCCCACTTCCTGCGCGCCCTCGAAGCTGGGCTCGTCCGCCACGTACACCGTGAACTGCCCGCCGCTGCCGTTGGCCTGCTGGATGGTGAGCTCCTGCGCGGTGGCGGGCTCCTTCAGCTGGGCGGCTAGGCCCACATACTCCGCGAGGCTGCCGAACCGGGCGTCCGAGAAGCCGTAGCTCAGCCAGAAGGTGGCGGGGTTGCCGTCCGTGGCCTGATTCAAGGTGGCGTCCGTGTCCGCCATGAAGTTGGGGTCTGCGGTCACACGCTTGACGGAGTCGATCGCGGGGGCGGCGGAGGCGCTCGGGGCCGCAGACGAGCCCGGTGTGCCCTGCGGGTCGCCCGGTGCCGCGTTCTGCTGGGCGGGGCCCTGCTGGGAAAACTGCCCCGTGAGGGCACCCAGGCCGCGGAAGCCCATCACGATGGCCGCGATCAGCACGATGGCCAGGAGCAGGAGGAGCAGCCACCGCAGGGGTCCCTTGCGGGACTCGTCGGCGGGGGCCGCGGGGTGGGCGCCCGCAGGACCGTCCGGGCCGTCCGCGGGGCTGGCGGGGTCCGCGTCCGTGGGGTTCGTCGCGGAGGTGTCGGCACCCGTCACGGAATCCGCGGGGGCCGCGGCATCAGTGCGATCCGCGGGATCCGCATCGCCGTGGTGCCGGGGTCCGTTCCCCGCGTCCGCTCCTACGGCACCGGCGGCGACCGCCGCATCCGATCCGCCGGCCGCCACGTGCATCGCGGAGGTGGGTTCACCGGCCTCGCCCTGCTCGGCCGCCTCCGCTCCGTCCGCCGTGTTCGGGGAGCCGGAACCGGTGGGGGTCCGAGCACCCGGGCCCGCGGCGTCGTGCTCGGCACCAACGGTGCCCGACCCCGGGGAGTGGCGTGCGGCGTCGTCGTCAGGGGACGGGGACGTGCGCGAGGCGCCGTGACGCTCGTCCAGGCGGTCCGGCTTGCCCTCGGTGCGCTGGTAGCTGTCGTAGCGGTTGTCGCCGTCGTAGGTGGGGTCGATCGCGCCGGCGGCCACGGTGGCCCCGGCAGAACCGCCGCGGGAGGCCGCGCGGTCGAACAGTGTGGAGCGCACGGCACCGGGGCGCACCTTCCGGGCGAGGCCCAGCTTGTTGCGCACGGAGGGGGCGGCGGGGGCGGAGTCGTAGTCGTCGTAGTCCGAGGCCTCCCAGCGGGTCACGGCGGGCTCGGTCGGGGGCTGGCCCTCCTCGCGCGGCGCCACGCTCAGCTGCGGCTGGGTGGGATCGGGCTCCTGGTAGATGTACGAGGCGGAGGACGCGGTGCGCGGGTTGCCGAAGATGTCGTCCGAGAGGGAGTAGTCGTCCGCGTTCTCGTCCGCGAAGAGCAGGGCGTCGAGCAGGTCCGGGGCCGGTGCGTAGGAGGTGATGAGGTAGGTAGCCTCCTCGGTCTGGCCCATGTCCAGCACCTGGAAGCCGCTGTGGCCCGCGCCGGCGGCCAGCGCGCGGGCGTTCTCCACCACCGTGGCCTCGTGGGCGGCGGCGGGCACCAGGATGGAGACACGACGCCGCAGGATCTGGTCCTCACCCTGCAGCACGTGGTCGTCGTCCGCGGTGCTCAGCAAGGAGGCGCTGACCTTGTAGCGGCCACCCAGGATGGCTCCGAGCGCGATGGGCTGGGACACGGTGGCTCCCTCTGCTTCGGGCGCCGCGGCGGTCGCACGGACGCGAGAACGAAATTTCCGGCAGTCTACCGGCCGAGCCTGGCCCTCAGCGGGGCCACCAGACCGGTGAACTCCTGCACCCGGAACACCTTCAGGGCCACCGCGTAGCTCAGCGCCATGGCGGCCCCGCCCACGGCGATGCTGATGAGCGCGGAGAGCTGACCGCCCCACGGGAACCCGTCCGTGGCGTACCCGCCCATGAGCCACAGCACCGCGGCGCCCACGGCACCGGAGACCAGCGACGCCGCCAGGATGCGGGCGTGCGAGCCCACGATGCGGGACAGCCCGTAGTCCCCGATCCGCCGTTTCAGGGCGTAGTGGTAGACCACGGTGGCCAGGATGTTCTGCACCGCGTAGCACGCGGCGATCGCGAAGACCATCTGCTCGGGCGGGAGGAGGCGGGCGATGAGTACCGCGCCGAGCACCGTGAACACGGACACCGCGAGCTGCACCATGAACGGGGTGCGGGCGTCCTCCTGCGCGTAGAACGCCCGGCCCAGCATGAACGCGGTGGACATGAACGGCGCGCCGATGGCGATCACGGTGATCACCTGGCCGATCACGGCGCCCGCCGCTGGCACGCCGCCCGAGAACAGCATCCCCAGCGGCCCCGCGTAGACGATGAGCGCGATCATGCAGAACACCGTGGCCACCCCCGTGACCCGCAGGCTCGAGGACAGGGAGGCCACGAGGGACTCACGGTCCTTCTCCGCCGCCGCGGCCGCCATGCGGTTGAACAGCACGGTGGCGATGGACAGCCCGATCACCCCGTGGGGCAGGGCGTAGAGCATCGTGGCCTGGTCCAGCACGGCCGTGCCCGCGATGGGCGCCGGACCGCCCGGGCCCGCGGGAGCGTCGGAGCGCGCACCCGTGGGGATGGCGGCGGTGCGGTACAGGGCCATGAACGCGAGGTTGGCGATCACACCCGTGGCCAGGGTCCACCCGCCCAGGCGCCCCGCCGTGGACAGTCCGATGCCGCGCCAGCCGAAGCGCGGGCGGATGCGCAGCCCCAGCCGGGCGAGGGGCCAGAACAGCACGAACGCCTGCGCGGCCACGCCCACCGTGGCCATGCCCACGAGCCAGAAGGTCTGCGCGGACGTCCAGTTCTCCAGCGAGTGCGGGTGGGTGCGGAACGGGCCGAACTGGTAGATGAACATCAGCAGTGCCGCGATCGCGATCACGTTGTTGAGCACCGGAGCCCACATGTACGCGCCGAACGCGCCCTTGGCGTTGAGCACCTGGCCCACCACGGTGTAGAGGCCGTAGAAGAAGATCTGCGGGAAGGTGATCACCGCGAACATCGTGCCCATGGCCAGCTGCGCGTCGGACCAGCCCGGACCCATGAGCCGCATGATGGGCCCCACGCACAGCAGCACCGCACCGGTGATCACCAGCAGCGCGATCACCGCGAGCGTGATGAGCCGGGAGATGTAGTCCGCGCCCTCGTCCTCGGCCTTCGAGGCCTTGATGATCTGCGGGACCAGTACCGCGTTGAACACGCCGCCGGCGATCAGCACGTAGATCAGGTTGGGCAGCGTGTTGGCCAGCTGGAACACGTCCGCCATGGTGGCCGCGGAGCCGATGGCCACCGTGATGAGGAAGGTCTTGACGAAACCCAGGATCCGGGACACCAGCGTCCCGGAGGCCATGACGGCGCTGGCGCGCGCCCCGGACTTCTGCATCGAACAAGGCCTCCTGCACGAGGGGTGGGACCGCCCGCGGCGCGGAACGGTTCGAACGGGACACCCTACAACTGGTGGATGATGTATTCCCGGGCGATGTCGGCGATGCGCCGTTCATTGGGGAAGGACAGCTTGCGGCCGAGGTCGTCGATCCCGGACCACGCGACGTCTACGGCCTCGTGGTCGGGATCGTTCTCCGTGGTCAGGTGCCCGCCGGTGGCCTCCAGCAGGAAGTGGTGGACGGTCTTGTGCACGCGGTGCCCGGAGACGGTGAACCAGTAGTCGATGCTGCCCAGCGGGGAGAGCACCCGGCCCATGATCCCGGTTTCCTCCTCGATCTCCCGCACGGCGGCTTCCTGATTGGTCTCCTCGCCCTCGGGATGACCCTTGGGCAGGCACCATTCGAGCCTCCCGCCGCGGTTGATGCGAGCGATGATGGCCACCGGATGCGTGGGGTCGGACAGATTGACCACGATCCCACCGGCCGAGACCTCTTCCACCGTGGGCAGCGCGGAGACCGGTTGGTTCGGCCGCCTCTTGGGCGCGCTGGGTACGGGGAAAGCCATGCCGTCTACCTTAGCCACATTCCCCTGGCACTCCCTGACGGGGTGGGGCGTCCGGGCGGCGGTACCGTGCGGGCGCACCCCGGCGCGCCCGCCACGCCGGACCCGGTGCGCCACACCGACCCCGCCGGCGCGCAGCCCCCGGTCCCCGAGCTCTCGCGGCGCTCGCGGGGAGGGCCGCAGGACACGACGACGACGCCGCACGCCGCCTTCCCCGGGCCCGTCCCGTGGGTGCGGTGATGCGATAATGGCTCGCATCATGACGCAGCTGCTGGACACCTCCTCCCTCCATCCCGTCTCCCTCGAACTGGGCCGGCTCTTCGAGCGCGCCGGGCACGAGCTGTCCCTCGTGGGAGGGCCGGTCCGGGACCTGCTGCTCGGGCGCGAGGCCCTGGACCTGGACTTCACCACGGACGCGAGCCCGGACCAGACGCTCGCGGTCATCCGCGACTGGGCGGACGCGCACTGGGAGATCGGGCGGGACTTCGGGACCATCGGGATGCGCAAGGCGGGGATGCAGCTGGAGGTCACCACCTACCGCGCGGAGGCCTACGACCCCGGGTCCCGCAAGCCCACCGTGGCGTTCGGGGACGACCTCACGGAGGACCTGCGGCGCCGCGACTTCACCGTCAACGCCATGGCCCTGCGGCTGCCGGGCCTGGAGCTCGTGGATCCGTTCGGGGGTATCAGGGACCTGCACGCCGGTGTGCTGCGCACCCCGGGGACCCCGGAGGACTCCTTCACGGACGACCCCCTGCGCATGATGCGTGCCGCGCGGTTCACGTCCCAGCTGGGGCTGACCGTGGCGGAGCCCGTGCGGGAGGCCATGACGGCCATGGCCCAGCGGATCGAGATCGTCTCCGCCGAGCGCGTGCGGGAGGAGCTGGTCAAGCTGGTCTGCGGTGCCCACCCGCGGCGGGGCATCGAGCTCATGGTGGACACCGGGCTCGCGCAGATCGTGCTCCCTGAAGTCCCGGCGCTGCAGCTGGAGACGGACGAGGCGCACCACCACAAGGACGTCTACCAGCATTCCCTCACGGTCATGGAACAGGCCGCAGAGAAGGAGACGGGCCCGGACGGCCCGGTCCCCGCCCCGGACTTCGTGCTGCGCTTCGCCGCCCTGATGCACGACGTGGGCAAGCCCGCCACCCGGCGCTTCGAGCCGTCCGGGGCGGTGAGCTTCCGGCACCACGAGGTGGTGGGCGCCAAGCTCACCCGCAAGCGCATGAAGGCGCTGCGCTTCGACAACGACACCGTCAAGAAGGTCACGCGGCTCGTCGAGCTGCATATGCGCTTCTACGGATATGGCGAGGCGGACTGGACCGACTCCGCGGTGCGCCGCTACGTGCGGGACGCCGGGGACGAGCTCGAGCGCCTGCACCGGCTGACCCGTTCGGACGTGACCACGCGCAACCGCCGCAAGGCCTCCCGCCTGGCGGGGCACTACGACGAGCTCGAACGGCGCATCGCCCAGCTCGCCGAGCAGGAGCAGCTCCAGGCCGTGCGGCCCGAGCTGGACGGTCAGCAGATCATGGAGATCCTGGGCATCCCGCCGGGACCCCAGGTGGGGCGGGCCTACGCCTTCCTGCTGGAGATGCGGCTGGACGAGGGCGCCGTGGGGGAGGACGTCGCCCGGGAGCGGCTGCTGCGGTGGGCGCGGGAGAAGGGGATCATCGACTCCTGACCCCGGGTTCCACCGGCCGACGACCGCCACCCCGGAGTGCCCGGCGGCGGGTGGTGCGTCGGCGACCGGGCGGGCGGACGCCTGAACCGTGGTGACGCGGCGGGCCCGGACCCGGTGCGCCCGCGAAGGGGCGGCCCGGACCCGGTGTGCTCGCGGCGGGGCGGCCGAGCGGCCCGGGCCGTGGACGCGTCGCGCTCGTGACGCGCCATGACGCCCTCCGTGCGCGCACCCGTGGAACACTGGTGCTCGATTCCCGTCCACGTCCCAGGAGACCCGCATGAGCCTCGAAGGTGCGCGCAACAGAGCCGGAGGCAGCGCCGGTCTGATGCTGCTGGGCGTCGGGCTCTACACGGTGATGATGGCCTACCTGATCCGGATCCCGTGCCACGTGCCGGACTGGAACATGGCGCAGCAGGTGCCGCAGCTGTGCGCCACCGTGATCGACTCCGGGGACCTCGGGGTGCACTCCTCGGACGTCGCGGGAGGGTTCTTCACGGGCGGGCCCACCGGGGACCAGCCCGTGCTGGTGGGCATGATCACCACCATCATCGGGTGGTTCGCCTCCAACCTGTCCGCGCTCATGGGGCTGGACGTGGGCAAGGGCTTCTACCTGGACCTCTCCGTGGTGCTGCTGGCCCTGGTGTGGCTCGCCATCGTGGGCGTGGTGTCCTCGCTGAGCGGCAACCGGCGCGCGGACGCGCTGGTGATGGCGCTGTCACCGGTGATCGTGCTGGTGGGGTTCCAGAGCTGGGACCTGTGGGCTGTGCTGTTCATGATGCTGGCGCTGCTCGGCTACGTGCGGGGCAATCCCGCGGTCGCGGGCATCATGGTGGGCTTCGGGGCGTCCGTGGCGTTCTTCCCCGTGGTGGTGCTGGTGGCCATTCTGATCATGGCGGCGCGGCACCGCTTCCTCAAGGACATCGTCTCGGCGCTGCTGTGGGCGGTGTTCGCGTGGGCGGTGATCAACGGCACCTACATGATCACCGCGTGGGACCGGTGGCTCGCGCAGTTCAACGACATGCTCCGTTCGGGCACGTCCAAGCCCTCCCTGTGGAACGTGTGGAGCTCCACCGTGGAACCGCGCACCGGGGTGTCGCTGGGCGCGGGGGACGGTGGCCAGTTCGTGCTGCTGAGCATGGTCCTGGCCCTGGTGTTCGTGCTGCTGATCTCGCTGCTGAGCAAGCGGGAGCCCTCCGTGGTGCAGGTGACGTTCCTGCTGCTCGCGCTCTACATCCTGCTGGCCAAGGAGTACTCGCTGGGCTACGTGGTGTGGCTCGTGCCGCTCGTGATCCTGTGCCGCCGCAACTGGGTGGAGTTCGCCCTGTGGCAGGTGGTGGAGATGCTCTACTGGGCCACCGTGGTGCTGCCCGCCTCGGCGTGGCCCACGCTGCCGTGGATCCAGGAGTTCGGGTGGAACGCGCAGGACCTGCTGGCCGTGGTGCGCTACCTGTTCCTCGTCTACCTGGTGGTGGCCGTGGTCGTGGACATGTTCCGGGGCCGCAAGGCCGCCGCTCTGGGCGCCTCGGCCGTCCAGTGACGGGCTGAGTGAACCGTGGCGCCTCCCCCAGCGCGCGATCCGCGGATCGTCCACCGTCTCGACCTGCCCCCGATGCGCGCCCTGCGGCTGCCCCTCGCCCTGGTGCTCGCGTTCGTGGTGGTGGCCGTGACGGCGTGGTCCACCGCAGCCAACTACGTGCTCGTGGCGCGGGATCCCGCGGCTCCCGTGGACACCTACCTGCGGTACCTGGAGGGGGGAAGCTCCCGTCAGGTGATGGCGCCCCTGCGCGTGGCGGGGGATCCCGAGCTGCACCAGATCCTGGGAAACTCGGCCTACCGGGCGGCTGCGGACCGGCCTGTCCACCACGAGGTCGTGGACACCCGCGTGTCCAGGGACCGCGCACGCGTGGACGTGGAGGTGGCCCTCGGGGACGGCTCCACGGTGCGGCGCGGGTACACCGTGCACCGTGTCACCGCCTGGGGGCCGTTCAACGACTCGTGGCAGCTGCGCGAGCGGGACAACGCCACCGTGGCGGTCCGGCTGCCCGCGGCCGTGGACGCACTGTCCGTCAACGGCCAGAAGGTGCGCCCGGAGGAGGCCAGCACCATCGGCACGGAGGGGGCCGCACCCGGTTCGCCCGAGCGCACGTGGCGCTTCGAGGGGCTCCCCGGCCGGTACGACGTCGCCCTGCCGGAGGACTCGTACCTCATGGCCAGCCAACATGCGTCAGCGTTCATATCATTGGACGCGCCGAGACCTGCGAGCAAACGGGTCACGTTCACGCCCTCCCCGCGGCTGTGGCGGGCCGTGGACCGCGCTGTGCAGGAGGCCGTGGGTCGGTGCCGCAACGTGCTGCGCTTCGACGCGGCCGAGTGCCCGCTGCCCCGGGAACTGGAGCGGGAGGCGTCGTCCTCCACCGGGAGTTCCGTGAGCGGCGGGTCAGCGGCGAGCGGGAAGCTGCCTCCGGGGGTGTCGAACGTGCAGTGGGAGCTGAAGGCGCGCCCGGCGCTGCTGCTCGACCAGGATGCGAACGATCCGCTGGCGTTCCACGCCGCGCAGTTCCGCAGGGCCGAGGCCACCGTCACGTGGCTGCAGAACGGGCAGAGGCTCAGCCGCCCCGTGTTCTTCGACATCGAGGCCACGGCGCGGACCACGGGCGAGCACGCGAACGTCGACGTGCGGCTGCGCCCAGCGCAGAGCCACCGGACGGCAGGTGCCCGGCCCTCCTAGAATCGAGATGGCTGCATCACGGCAGCCGGGGAGAGAACAGGAGGTCGACATGGCCGAGGAACCCGAGTACTACCGGGCGCAGCCCCTGCCGCCGCGGGACGGCGCAGTCGGGGGCCATCGGCAGGGAGCACCGTTCGGCCCGGCCGGCGGCGCCACCCAGTGGGGTCAGCAGGGCCCCTCCGGCGGTGTGGTCAACGTGAACGTGGTGGGCGGCAAGTCCACGCTGCTGGCCTACGTGCTGTGGTTCTTCCTGGGGCAGCTGGGGATCCACAAGTTCTACCTCGCGCAACCCTTCCAGGGTCTGATCTACCTGACCCTGGGTGTCATCGGGTGGCTGACCACCGGGATCCTCATCGGCTGGTTCCTGCTGTTCCCGCTGTGGCTGCTGCTGCTGATCGACATCTTCGTGATCCCGCTGCGCGTGGCCACGCTCAACGCCCGGCTGTCCCGCCGCGTGAGTGGCTACTGAGCCCCCGCTGTAGTAAAGTGGGCAAGTCTGTGTGCCGTGCGTCGAACGTGTGCCGGCACCGACAAACGCACAGAACCTCCTGCTGCGGAAGGACCGCAGCCGCTTAGCCCGAAGGAGGTGGGTTCTTTACATGCGTGAATACGAACTGATGGTCATCCTCAACCCCGAGGTGGAGGAGCGCGCCGTCGAGCCGACCCTCAAGAAGTTCCTCGAGGTCGTCACCAAGGAGAACGGCACCGTCGACAAGCTCGACATCTGGGGCCGTCGTCGCCTGGCCTACGAGATCCAGAAGAAGTCCGAGGGCATCTACGCCGTGGTGAACTTCACCGCCGAGCCGCAGACCGCCAAGGAACTGGACCGCGTGCTGAGCCTCAACGAGGCCGTGATGCGTACCAAGATCATCCGCCCGGAAGAGCAGAAGATCCACGGCAAGTGAGGTGACGTGCCGTCCATCCGGACTGCACACCACATGCTCCCGCGAGGGTCCTACGGGCCCCGTGAGATGCTTGTCAACCCACTGAGTCTCGCATCCAGCGTCCACACATCCGGAGGTTCACATGGCTGGCGACACCGTCATCACCGTGATCGGAAATCTGACCGCAGACCCCGAGCTGCGCTTCACGCCGTCCGGAGCCGCGGTGGCCAACTTCACCGTTGCGTCCACCCCGCGCGCCTTCGACCGGCAGAGCAACGAGTGGAAGGACCAGGAAACCCTCTTCATGCGTTGCTCGGTGTGGCGTGAGGCCGCCGAGAACGTCGCCGAGTCCCTCACCAAGGGCACTCGCGTGATCGTGCAGGGCCGCCTCAAGGCACGCTCGTACGAGACCAAAGAAGGGGAGCGCCGCACCAGCACCGAGCTGGAAGTGGACGAGATCGGCCCCTCCATGAAGTACGCGACCGCCAAGATCAACCGGAACTCGCGCGGCGGAGGCAACTCCTACGGCGGGAACCAGGGCTTCGGTGGAGGCCAGGGCGGCGGCCAGGGAGGATTCAACGACTCCCAGGGCGGCGGCTTCAATCAGGGTGGCAACCAGGGCGGCGGGTTCAACGGGAACCAGGGCAGCCGTGGTGGCCAGCAGCGACCGCAGCAGGCAGGAGACCCCTGGGGTCAGTCCTCCGGCGGGAACTACGACTGGGGTGCCGACTCCGAGGACGAGCCCCCCTTCTAAACACAACCAATCAACCCCATCCCGCAGGCCCGCCTGCGGGCTCCGCACCAGAAAAGGAGCACCACGATGGCCAAGGCTGAGATCCGCAAGCCGAAACCGAAGCAGAACCCGCTCAAGGCGGCCGACGTCACCGAGATCGACTACAAGGACGTCGCTCTGCTGCGCAAGTTCATCTCCGATCGCGGCAAGATCCGCGCTCGCCGCGTGACCGGCGTGTCCGTCCAGGAGCAGCGCAAGATCGCCCAGGCGATCAAGAACGCTCGCGAAGTGGCACTGCTGCCCTACTCCGGCGCCGGCCGCTGATCAGAGAGGACTGAGAATTCATGGCAAAGATCATTTTGACCCAGGAAGTCTCCGGGCTCGGTTCCGCAGGCGACGTGGTGGACGTGAAGAACGGCTACGCCCGTAACTTCCTGTTCCCCCGCGGCTTCGCCACCCCGTGGAGCCGTGGCGCCGAGAAGCAGATCGAATCCATCAAGCAGGCTCGTGCGGCCCGTGAGCTGTCCTCCCTCGAGGACGCCCAGGCTCTCGCCGCCAAGCTGACCTCCACCACGCTGACCGTTCCGGTCACGGCCGGTGCTGAGGGTCGTCTGTTCGGCACGGTACGTGCCGGCGACATCGCTTCCGCGGTGGAGAACGCCGGTCTGGGTTCCATCGACAAGCGTCGCGTGGACCTGACCCAGCACATCAAGACCACTGGCGTGTACCAGGCCGTGGTCCACCTGCACGAGGACGTCAACGCGAACGTCGAGTTCGAGGTCGTCCCCGCCTGATCACCGTGCCCCACCACCGCAGCGCGGTGCGTGGAGCGTCCACCGGGTGCCCGTGACCGCGGGCGAGACGGCGGCGTGCACGGCGGATGGTCGGACGATTCGTGGGAACCCCGTGGAACCGATGTTCCACGGGGTTCTTGCACACCCACGCCACGTTCATCCTGTCGAGCCCCGGGGCTGGCCTCCGGGGCTCGTCCACACCCGGGGCCGCCCAGTGACTCCGCAGCGCGTCGTGGGAGGATCGGACCATGATCTCCGCGAGCACGAGCCGGCCGGGCACCGGTCGAGGGACCTCAGCACGATCCACCACTGGCCGACGGCTCTTCTGGGCGGGGCTGGGGTGCGTGGTGCTCACCGTGGGGTGCTTCCTCGGGGCGTTCCTGGCGGGCAACTCGTTCAGCGCCCAGGCCGCGATGGGGGTGCTGCTGGCGGGACTCGTGCTGAGCGTGATCGCCTCCCTGGTGGCCGCCGTGATCGGGGTGGCCGGGGTCGTGGCGTTCCCGGCACTGCGAGGGCGCTACATCCTGGTGCTGGTCCTGGCGATCCTGTGCTCGCCGCTCCTCTGGCTCGTGGCCCTGGCCCTGCTGAGCTGAGCAGCCCACAGGATCCGTTGGTTGTCCACAGCTCTGTCCACACACTGTGCACAGTGCTGCGTGGCGTGTTCCACACGTTGCCCACAGGGTTTTCCACAGGCGTGACGAGTGTCGTGGGCCGTTGCCGGGACCTGCGGTGAGGGTCGGAGGGTGGTGCCAGAATGGGACCGGTGCCCCGGGGATCGGGGTGCCTCCCCTGACAGAAAGTGAGTGAGGGTGTCGGACTACACCTCCGGGTCCCGCGAGGACTACGGCCGCACCATGCCGCACGACAACCAGGCCGAGCAGTCGGTGCTGGGCGGGATGATGCTCTCCAAGGACGCCATCGCGGACGTGGTGGAAGTGCTGCGGGGCGTGGACTTCTACAAGCCCGCGCACGAGAACATCTACGACGCCGTCGTCTCCCTCTACGGGCGCGGGGAGCCCGCGGACGCCATCACCGTGGGGGACGAGCTCACCAAGAATGGGGAGATCGAGCGGATCGGCGGGATCGCCTACCTCCACTCGCTGATCGCCTCGGTGCCCACGGCGGCCAACGCCGGCTTCTACGCGGAGATCGTGCGTGAGCGCGCTGTGCTGCGGCGGCTCGTGGAGGCCGGCACCAAGATCGTGCAGCTGGGCTACGCGCAGGACGGTGAAGTGGATGACATCGTCAACGAGGCCCAGGGCGAGATCTACCAGGTGGCCGAACGCCGCACCGCGGAGGACTACGTCCCGCTCAAGGACGTCATGGAAGCCACCGTGGACGAGATCGAGGCCGCGGGCAGCCGCTCGGGCATGCAGGGTGTTCCCACGGGGTTCCTGGAACTGGACGAGCTGACCCACGGGTTCCAGGGCGGGCAGATGATCGTGATCGCCGCGCGCCCCGCCATGGGCAAGTCCACGCTCGCCCTCGACATCGCCCGTTCGGCCTCCATCAAGCACGGGATGACCTCGGTGATCTTCTCCCTGGAGATGAGCCGCAACGAGATCGCCATGCGCCTGCTCTCCGCGGAGGGCACCCTCAACATGCAGGACCTCCGGGCGGGCACCCTGCAGGACGACCAGTGGGCGAAGATCGCGCAGATCATGGGCAAGATGAATGAGGCGCCCCTGTTCATCGACGACTCCCCGAACATGTCTCTCATGGAGATCCGCGCCAAGTGCCGCCGGCTCAAGCAGAAGCACGACCTCAAGCTCGTGGTCCTGGACTACCTGCAGCTCATGAGCTCCGGCAAGAAGGTGGAGTCCCGCCAGCAGGAGGTCTCCGAGTTCTCCCGTGCCCTCAAGCTGCTCGCCAAGGAGCTGGACGTGCCCGTGGTGGCGCTGTCCCAGCTGAACCGAGGCGCGGAGCAGCGCCAGGACAAGAAGCCGCAGGTGAGTGATCTGCGTGAATCGGGGTCAATCGAGCAGGATGCGGACATGGTCATCCTGCTGCACCGCGAGGACGTCTACGACAAGGAGTCGCCGCGCGCGGGTGAGGCGGACGTGATCGTGGCCAAGCACCGCAACGGTCCCACGAAGACCATCGTGGTGGCGTTCCAGGGCCACTACTCACGGTTCGCGAACATGGCGCTGGAGGGGTTCTAAAGTCTTCAGCTCCCCGTCTTGTGCTGCGCTGTGGGCGAGCCGAGCTGCGCCTTGCGTCCAACCTCCCACCCCCTGGGATCGCACCCACCTCGCTCGTAACCGGCCCGTCCCACTACGCTTTGTTGGTGCTCACCACTGAACAGGCTGCTTACAAACTCGCCTTCCAGATTGCGGACGCCCTGATCCGCAGCGGGGCCGGGTCCGCCAACACCACCAAGTCCGTGCTGTCGATCTTTCGCAAGACGGACCTGCGGGACGTCACGGTGAGCGTGGGCCTGGGGCAGGTGACCATCAGCCACCAGAATGCGCCGGACGAGGCGCCGAGCACTCGCGTGTTCGAGTCCCAGCCCGGGACCCTGGACATCGAGCTGCGCACGGACACCGGCCAGGTGCTGGAGGACTTCGTGCTCGGACGCATCTCCGCGGAGGAGGGCATCCAGCGCATGGACGAGATCCTCGCGGAGTCACGGCACATCGGCCACCGTCTGACGATGACCGGTTTCGCGATGTTCGGTGTCGGGTTCGCCCTCATCCTGGGCGGAAGCTGGCCCACCGCCATCACGGCCGCGATCGTCTCCGCGATCGTGTACGGCGTCTACGCCCTCGTGCAGCGGATCAAGGCCCCGGAGGTCTTCAGCCTCGCGGCCGGGGGGTTGATGGCGGTGCTGGGGGCGACCGTGGCGGGGGTCCTCTTCGACATCACCCAGACGGCCGTGTGCGTCGTGGCCGCGCTGGCCGCGTGGCTCGCGGGGATCGCCGCGTACGGTGCGGTGCACGACGTCATCACCGGGTGGTACGTCTCCGCCTCCGGGCGCATCTTCGAGGCCATCACGAGCACTGCCGGTCTGGTGGCCGGTGTGACCATCGGGATCCACGCCATGCGGCCGCTCGTGGGGGACTCCGTGGACTACATCGAGACGCTGCAGATGGACGACTCCCGCTGGGCCCTCACCGTCCTCGGTGCCGCCGTGGTCTCCGCCGGTTTCGCGCTCGCCTCGGGTGGTCGTGGGTGGAAGCTGGCGTCCCTCGGACTCTTCGGCGGTCTGGTGCAGCTGGGCGTCCTGGCCATCACCTCTCTGGGCATCAGCTCCTTCGGTGCCATTCTGATCGCCTCGATCGTCGCGGGCATCCTGAGCGTCACCCTCACCCGCGCCCTGAACCTGGCCTCGAACGCCACGCTCATGGTCGTCCTGCTCCCGCTGTTCCCGGGAATGCTCGTCTACCAGGGTGTCCTGGGCGTGATCTTCGGCCTCGAAGACGCCGGGGAGAACGTCCTCGAGGCTGCCATCACCGCGTTCTGCCTGTGCATGGGCGGCATGCTCGGGCAGTACGTGGCGTCCGAGATCCTCTGGGCCGGGCGGCGTCGCCAGTTCGTGCGTCACCACCCGGGCCAGAAGTTCCGCCGCGAGATGGCGAACGAGGAGAACTTCAGCGACATCATGGTTCCCATCTTCTCCAAGCCCTTCACCAGCTGACGCGGGCACAGATCAAGCTGGGGCGGTCCGCGCTGCGCGCTTGGCGGCGAGGTGGGTCCTGCCCGCGTCCGCCCCGCCGCGGAGGCCGCTACTTCCCCATGGCCTCGGCCACGCGCTCCACGAGCCCGCGCATGTTGGCGAGCGCGCGATCGGCGCGCTCCTCCGGGCTCATGGTCTCCTCCATCTGCCGGATGCCCTCGGGCTTGCGGCGCCCCAGCGTGTAGTCGCTGCACGCCAGGTTCGAGCACACGTAGGTGCCCACGGAGTTGTAGCGGTCCTTCGCGGTCTTGGAACGCTGGATCGACACCAGTGAGACGCCGCTGGCCGGGTGCAACGTCAGGCAGATCTGACACATACGTGCGCCACCGCTCGCCTTCTGCGCGCTCTTCTCGAGCACCAGCCCGCGCAGCCCGTGCTCGGTCTCGACGACGACGTAGCCCGCCCGCGGTGACTTCGGGTCGTACCAGCCCAGGAAGATCTGGGACTCCCAGTCCCCGTGGAGCACGTCCTGCGGGATGTTGATGCGCTGCGCAGCGCCCTTGGAGCAGTTGACGAAGCTCTTGCGGATCTCGGTTTCTGTATGCGTATTCATGTTCTTTGGTCTTTCGAGGATGGTCTCCCCCTGCCTGCCACGTGTGGGTCAGGACGGCGCGCGGGCACCCGGGTGCCAAGGAGTGCGGTGGGTGCGGGCGGCGTCGTCGTGCCGCGTGCTGCGGGAGGGCGACGGCGTTCGGCGCGCTCGTGGAGCGCGGTCGCCTCGGGGAGGTGGAAAGGGGTGGGTGAAAGCGCACGACGGGGTGGTCTTCACCCGCCGCGTCCGGTCAGCGCTGTCTAGTGCCGGCGTTGAAGAAGCCGGCAACCCCCTGACGCACGAAAGCCTCGTCCCTCCACGGCTGTGGATCTCGAAAACGTACGGGGACAGTTTAGATCCACCGACGGGTTCCCCACCACCGCTGGCCGACATCCCGCGAGCCACCATCACCCATTGCGGTTCCATGGGCCGGGCCTGCCCCCGACGATCATTCACCGCTGAGACGTCCTGCACACCTGGACTCCCCGCGCCCTGAGCTCCAGTGCTCAGCACCTACCCTGGAGGCATGACTTCCACCGCCACTGCCACCACACCCCTGGGCGTTCTGCAGGAGGTCTTCGGGTACGACGCCTTCCGCGGTGAGCAGGCGGAGATCATCGACCAGGTGGTGGGTGGCGGGGACGCCGTGGTGCTGATGCCCACCGGCGGCGGCAAGTCCCTGTGCTACCAGATCCCCGCGCTGCTGCGGGAGGGCACGGGTGTGGTGGTCTCTCCGCTGATCGCGCTCATGGCGGACCAGGTGGCCGCGCTCGAAGCCGTGGGCATCCGCGCGGCCTTCCTCAACTCCACCCTGGAGCCCTACGAGGCCCAGGAGGTCGAACGGCAGCTCGGCGCCGGCGAGATCGACCTGCTCTACATGGCCCCCGAACGGCTCATCCTGTCGCGCACCATCGCCCTGCTGAAGCGCTCGCCGATCGCCCTGTTCGCGATCGACGAGGCGCACTGCGTCTCCCAGTGGGGGCATGACTTCCGCCCCGACTACATGGGGCTGTCCGTGCTTGCGGACGCCTTCCCGGACGTCCCCCGCATCGCACTCACCGCGACCGCCACGCGGGCCACCCACCAGGAGATCACCGAGCGGCTGCGCATGGAGAACGCGCGGCACTTCGTCTCTAACTTCGACCGCCCCAACATCCAGTACCGGATAGAGCCGAAGGACCGTGCCAAGGACCAGCTGCTGCGGCTCATCCAGTCGGAGCACCCGGGGGAGGCGGGCATCGTCTACTGCATGTCCCGCAAGAGCGTGGAGTCCACTGCCGCGTGGCTCAGCGCCCGCGGGGTCGACGCCATGCCCTACCACGCGGGTCTCGACGCCGCGGTGCGCCACGAGACCCAGGTGCGGTTCCTTCGGGAGGAGGGGATCGTCGTCGTCGCCACGATCGCGTTCGGCATGGGGATCGACAAGCCGGACGTGCGCTTCGTGGCCCACCTGGACCTGCCCAAGAGCATCGAGGGGTACTACCAGGAGACCGGCCGTGCCGGGCGCGACGGCATGCCCGCCACGGCATGGATGGCGTACGGCCTGGGGGACGTGGTCAATCAGCGGCGCATGATCGACCAGGGGGACGGATCTGACCTGCACAAACGCAATGCGCGCTCGCACCTGGACGCCATGCTCGCCCTGTGCGAGACCACGGACTGCCGCCGCGTACAGCTGCTGCGGTACTTCGGCCAGGATTCCGAGCCGTGCGGCAACTGCGACACGTGCCTGAACCCGCCCAAGGTCTGGGACGCCACCGTGCCCGCCCAGAAACTTCTGTCCACCCTCATCAGGCTGCAGCGCGAACGCGGTGAGCAGTTCGGCTCCGGCAAGGTCTTCGACATCCTGCTGGGTCGCAACAACGAGCGCACGGAGGCGTCGCGCCACCAGGAGCTGAGCGTGTGGGGGATCGGGCAGGACCTCTCCGAGCGGGAGTGGCGGTCCGTGCTGCGGCAGCTGCTGGCCCGCCGCGTGGTGGAAGCCGTGGGTGACTTCGGTGTGCTGGTTCCCGGGCCGGAGGCGGGTCCCGTGCTGCGCGGCGAGGGCACCCTGGAGCTGGCGGTGGACAGGGCGCCGACGGCGCGCGCGAACGGACGCGCCCGCAGCAACGGGGGCAGCGGGCGCTCGCGGGCCGCAGACACCCTCGCGGCGGCGGACAAGGACGTCTTCGAGACGCTGCGCGAGTGGCGGACCTCCGTGGCCAAGGAGAAGCAGATCCCGCCCTACATGGTGTTCTCGGACGCCACCCTGGTGGGGATCGTGGAGGCCGCACCGGCATCCACGGCGCAGCTCAGCGGGGTCAGCGGCGTGGGCGCCAAGAAGCTCGAGGAGTACGGGGATGCGGTCCTGGAGGTGCTGAGCTCCGCGGGGTGAGAGGGGCGGTTATGCGGCGGCGGAACCCGTCGACGTCACGCGCTTCGTGATCGCCTCCACCACGGCCGCGGCCTCGAGGTCAGGGAGCCAGTGGCCGGCGTCGAGCTCCACGAACTCGTAGGGCGCGTGCACGTAGACCGCCGTCTCCTCGGCGGCGGTGCGACCCAGGGCCGGATCGCGGTTGCCCCACACGAATGTGGTCGGCACGGTGATGATGCCCTGCGTGGCATGTACGCCCGAGACACCGTCCTTGCGGAACATCGCCCGGTACCAGTCGATGGGACCCCGCAGGTCCTCTGCGGTGGCGAAGTGCCGGCCGTAGCGCTCGGCGGTCTCCTCGGGGATCCCGGCCTTGCGGGTCAGGCCGCCGATCCTCCCCGCGAGGAGCCGTTCCGGGAGCGCGGGGATCTGGAACATGCCGATGTACCAGGACTTCTTGAGCTGGTCCGGTGTCTTCAGGGCGTGGCCCAGCGCGGTGGGGTGCGGCGTGGAGAGCACCGTGAGGGATGTGACGCGCTCCGGGGACCGCTGGGCGATGTCCCATGCGAGCACGCCGCCCCAGTCGTGGCCCACGAGGTGGAACTGCTCGGCTCCCGCCGCGTCCGCGAGTGCGAGGGCATCGGCGGAGAGTTCCGCCCGGCGGTAGTCCTCGACCCTGCGGGGGCGCGCGCCGCGGGAGTAGCCGCGCTGCTCCAGGGCCAGGGTGCGCAACCCCCGGGCGTTGAGCATGGCCGCCACCTGGTCCCAGCAGTGGGCGTCCTGCGGGAATCCGTGCAGCAGGATCACGACCGGTCCGTCCTCCGGGCCCTGGTCGAGAACGTCGAACCGCAGTCCTTGGCGGGTGAAGTTCTGGATGCGTGTCATGGGCCCACAGTAGTGCGGGGTGGGTGGGCCTCGGCGAGACGACGTCGCGGGACCGCACCGGGCGGCCCCGCGATGTCGTCGTGCGTGGAGTCCGTGGAAGGACGCTGGTCAGTCCGTGACGTGCCGGTCCGTGAGCTCCAGCGCCTGGTCGAGGATGTCCAGGCCGCGGTGCAGGACGTCGTCCGGGGTGTTCAGTGGCGGGACCACGTGCACGCGGTTGTAGTTGTTGAAGGGCAGCATGCCGAGGCGCTTGCACTCGGCGACGAGCTCGTTCATCTCGGGGCTGGTCCCCCCATAGGCGGCCATCGGCTCCTTGGTCCCGCGGTTCTTCACGAGTTCCACGGCCCAGAAGGCGCCGAGCCCGCGCACGTCCCCCACGCAGGGGTGGCGCTGTTTGATCTGCTCGAGCCGGGGCCCGATGACCTCCCGGCCGATCCGCTCCGCGTTCTCGACCATCTGCTCGTCCCGCATGGCGGTGATGGTGGCCACGGCGGCCGCGCACGCGAGCGGGTGCCCGGAGTAGGTGAGCCCGCCCTGGTACGGGTACTCGGCGAACGTCCCGTAGACCTCGTCCGAGATCACCACGCCGCCCAGCGGCACGTACCCGGAGTTCACCCCCTTGGCGAAGGTGATGAGGTCCGGGGTGACGTCCCAGTGCTCGAATGCAAACCATTTCCCGGTGCGGCCGAAGCCGGCCATGACCTCGTCGGCGATCATGAGCAGCCCGTACTTGCGGGTCAGCTCCCGCACCCCGGCCAGGTAGCCGGGCGGCGGGGCGTAGATCCCCGCGGTGCCGGGCACGGTCTCCAGGATGATCGCGGCGATGTTCTTGGCGCCCTCCAGCTGGATGACCTGCTCCAGGTGCTCCAGGGCGCGCTCGGACTCCTGCTGCTCGTCCTGCGCGTGGAAGTAGCTGCGGTAGAGGTAGGGCGGCAGGAAGCGGGCCACGCCGGCGCTGGAGCGGTCCGCGTCGAAGCGCCGGGTGTCACCCGTGACGTTCACGGCGAGGTCCGTTCCACCGTGGTAGGAGCGGTACGCGGAGAGCACCTTGTGCCTGCCCGTGTGGATGCGGGCCATGCGGATGGCGTGCTCCACGGCGTCCGCGCCGCCGTTGGTGAAGAACACGTGGTCCAGGCCCGCGGGGGCGAGCTCGCAGATGAGCCGGGCGGCCTCGGAGCGGGCGTCGTTCGCGTGGGAGGGCGCGATGGTGGCGATCTTCGCGGCCTGCTCCTGGATGGCTGCGACCACGGCCGGGTGGGAGTGGCCGATGTTCGTGTTGACCATCTGCGAGGAGAAGTCGATGAGCTTGCGCCCCTCGCCGTCCCACAGGTGGGAGCCCTCGGCCCTGACGACCGTCATGGGCGTGATCTTCTGCTGCGCGCTCCACGAGTGGAACACGTGCTCGCGGTCCACGCGGTAGGCCTCGCGGCCCTGGTCGAGCAGCTCGTCGCTGATCTTCGGGTCCCGGGTGGCGGGCTCGAGCGCCGGGCGGGCGGGGGTGGCAACGGTGTCGGTCATGATCATCTCTTTCCGGTGCGCGCCGTGGCAGCGCGGAGGGATGGGACGGTGCGGGTGGCGCCGGGCTCAGCCGTTCTGCGGGAACCCCAGGTTGATGCCGCCGTGGGAGGGGTCCAGCCAGCGGGTGGTGACCACCTTGCCGCGCGTGAAGAAGTTGACCCCCTCGGTGCCGTGGGCGTGGGAGTCCCCGAACAGCGAGTTCTTCCACCCGCCGAAGGAGTAGTAGGCCATGGGCACGGGGATCGGCACGTTCACGCCGATCATCCCCACGCTCACCTCGTTCTGGTAGCGCCGGGCCGCGCCGCCGTCGTTGGTGAAGATGGCGGTGCCGTTGCCGTAGGGGTTGCTGTTGACCAGCTCGATGGCCTCGTCGTAAGTGTCCACGCGGACCACGCACAGCACGGGCCCGAAGATCTCCTCCGTGTACACGGACATCTGCGGGGTGACGTGGTCGAAGAGGGTGGGGCCCAGGAAGAAGCCGGAGCCCTCGGCGTCGTAGCTGCCCTGGCGACCGTCCACCACCACGGTGGCCCCGGCCTGCTCGCCGGCGTCCACGAACCCGGCCACGCGGTCCCGGTGGGCCGCGGTGACCAGGGGGCCCATGTCCGCGCCGCGGCGGCCGTCACCGGTGCGCAGGGTGCGGGCGCGCCCGGCGATCTTCGCCACAAGCTCGTCCGCGATGTCCCCCACGGCCACGAGCACCGAGATGGCCATGCAGCGCTCGCCGGCGGAGCCGAAGCCCGCGTTGATGGCGTTGTCCGCGGCCACGTCCAGGTCCGCGTCCGGCAGCACCACCATGTGGTTCTTCGCGCCGCCCAGCGCCTGGACGCGCTTGCCGGTGGCCGTGGCGGTCTCGTACACGTACTGGGCAATGGGGGTGGAGCCCACGAAGGATACGGAGGCGATGTCCGGGTGCTCCAGCAGCCGGTCCACCGCGGGCTTGCCGCCGTGGAGCACGTTGAACACGCCGTCCGGCAGCCCGGCCTCCTTCCACAGCTCGGCCTCCCAGTTCGCGGCGGAGGGGTCCTTCTCCGAGGGCTTGAGCACCACGGTGTTGCCGGTGGCGATCGCGATGGGGAAGAACCACATGGGCACCATGGCCGGGAAGTTGAACGGGGAGATGATCGCCACCGGGCCCAGCGGCTGGCGCACGGAGTGGACGTCCACCTCGGTGGAGGCGTTCTCGGTGTAGCCGCCCTTGAGCAGGTGGGGCATGGCGCACGCGAACTCCACGACCTCCAGCCCGCGCGTGACTTCGCCCAGCGCATCGTCCAGCACCTTGCCGTGCTCGGCGGTGATCAGCGCGGCGAGCTCCTCCTTCCGCGCGTTGAGCAGCTCGCGGTAACGGAAGAGGATCTGCATGCGCTTGGTCAGCGAGGTGTCCCGCCACGCGGGGAACGCCGCCTTCGCCGCCGCCACGGCCTCGTCCGCGGTGGCCGCCGTGCCCATGTGCACGCGGCCGGTGACCTCGCCCGTGGCCGGGTTGGTCACGTCCGCGGTGTCGCGGTCCTCCGGGGCTCCGGCGGTGTACTCGTTGTTGATCCAGTGGCGGATGGTCTCCACGGGCTGTCCTTCCCTCGCGGTCTGCTGTCCGGCCCCGCGGCGCCCGACAGGGCACCGGCGCGGGGCGTCTGTCTCCATCCTCGGAGCGCAGAGGGGTGGGCCACCAGAGACGATCTGTCACCCTGTGGCCTGGAGTTCTTGACAGGGTGTTGCCCTCCGCGGCCTAGGCTGTGGCCATGGCACGCACCTCCCGCCCCGGCGTTCCGGGCCCGCCCCCGGACGACGACGCCGCCCCCGCCTCCGGCGCGCAGCCCGCCTCCTCGACCGCGGGCCTGGGCTTCACCGGCCGTTCCGCGGTCGATGACGCCGCGACCCCTGCTGACCAGGCCGCCCTCCGTCCCGGAGCGCCTCGCCACGCCCCCGCCCGCGACTTGCACCGCGCCGCCCCCGCCCGCGACTTGCACCGCGCCGCCCCCGCCCCGGGTGCGCCGTCCGCCTCCACCGGCTCCGATCCGGCCGCCCTCACGGTCGGCGGCGTCGCCGCCCTGGAACCGTTCCGCCGTGGCAACCCCCAGCTGCTCTCCGAACGCGCCGCGGCCGCCACGGGCCAGCCGGTGCGGTGGGTGCACGTGATCGAGACGAGCGACGCCACCGGGCTCCTGGAGGGCGGGGAGTTCGTGCTCTCCACGGTGCGGATCCTGGACGCCGCGCTCGCCGAGGGCCGCGGGGACGAGGCCGCCGCCGCGTTCCTCGACGGGATCGAGAAGGCCGGGGCAGTGGCGCTCGCGATCGAGGTGCTCTCCGGGCGGGAGCCCGTGGTGCGGGTGCTGCGCGCGGCGGCCGCCCACCGGGAGCTGCCCGTGTACCTGTTGAGCCGTCAGGTACGGTTCGTGGCCGTCACGCAGGAGGCACACCGCCGGATCGCCGCACGTCAGCTCGAGCAGCTGGAGACGGACCGCCGCATCCACGAGGTCTTCACCCAGCTGACCCTGGAGGCCGCTCCGGTCCAGCGGATCGTGGCGGAAGCCGGGCGGCTGCTGGGCGCCGAGGTCGTGTGGTGGCGGCGTGCGGCGTCGTCGTCACCGGGGGACAACGGGGGGACCGTGCCCGTGGTGGTCGCGGGGGAGATGGTCGGGTGGCTGTCCGCCGAGCCGCAGGGTGCCGGGCCCGCGCTGCGCGCCACCGTGCTGGAGCGGGCGGCGCAGGCGGTGGCGCTCACGCTGCTGTCCGAGCGCAGCCGCCGGGACGAGAAGCGCCAGGCGGAGACCGCCCTGCTGCACGAGCTGCGACGCCCGTGGAACGTGGACGAGGACTCCGCGCAGCGGCGCGCGCACGAGCTCGGGATCGGCGTGCTGCGCCACGGGGTGCTGAGCGAGGCGGCCCCGGCCGCGTGGCTGCCGGTGGTCGTGCGCTGGGAGCGCCCGGGCGCGGACCCGCTGGGGGAGCACCAGGGCGGTGGTGCCGTGCTCGACGCGCTCGCGTGGGCGCTGGGCCGGGAGGGCACGGCGGCGCTCGCTGGCCGTCTCGGCGCTGCCTCCGTGGCCGTGCTGGTGCCGCTGGCCGCGCGCATCCCGCAGGACGCCGTGGTGGAACGTGTGCTTGCGGTGGCGGAGCAGCGCCTGGGGGGAGCGTGGCGGGTGCTCGCGGGGGTTTCCGATTTCGAGTCGGGGATGATCGGCGCGGCCGCCCGACTGGACGAGGCAGGCATGATCGCGGAGGCCGCGGTGTCCCTGCTCGCACGGGACGGTTCTGTCGATGTCGGCTCCTCGCCGGACGGGACCGCGGTGGACCGTCCGGCACAGGACGACGCCGCCCGGTCCGGCACCCCACGACGGCGGTGCTTCCGAGCGCGGGACGTGCGGCTGCGCGGGCTGCTCGCGATGCTGCGGGGTGACGAGCGCGTGCAGATGTTCGCGCGGGCGGAGCTCGGGAGCATCCTGGACGCCGAGCGCCGCGAGGACCGTGAGCTGCTGACACAGTTCCTGGCGTGCGGGGGGAACAAGAGCCTGCTGGCCCAGCGGATCCACCTCTCCCGCCCGGCGCTCTACGGGCGGCTGGCCCGGCTGGAACGCAGGCTGGGGGTGTCGCTGGACGATCCGGAGTCGCGCACGTCCCTGCACGTGGCGCTGCTGATCGCGGAGGTGGAGGGGTGCTGAGGACGGCCCGGGCGGCGTCGTGCGCTAGGACTCGGTGGGGTAGTCGCGCGGCCAGCTGTGGCCGAGGCTCGCCTCCACGCTCTCGTTGAAGCGGCGGGTGAGGTGGGCCAGGGTGGCGACGTCCTCCGCGGACCAGTCCCGCGTGAAGCGCTCGAAGGACTCCCGGCGGGCGTGGAACTCCTCCTCGAGGCGGCGCAGGCCCTCCTCGGTGGGGCGGTGCTTGCGGGCCACGCCGCCCTCGGGGTCCTTGATGCGCTCAATCAGCCCGCTCTTCATGGCGGCGGCCACCTGGCGGTGGACGGTGGAGATGTCCAGGCCGAAGGACTGCGCGAGCTCGGCGACGCTCATGGGGCCGCCGGCCTGCAGGCGGGCGAGGAGCACGGTGGAGCTGCGGTCCAGCGCCTCGGTGCGTGACTGCGGGGGCGCGCCCTGGAGGGCGTATCGGGAGAGCAGCATGTGCTCGTAGACCAGCTCGCTCACGGAATCCTCGCTCTGCACGGGTCCATCCTTTCATCTCTCGTTCGTGGGCGGTCTGCGCGCGGGGTGCGTGGGCCGCGGGGTGGGGGCGGCGTCGTCGTCATGGCGGGGGCGGGCGCGGAGGCGGGGGTCACGAGCGTATGGAGCGCAGCTCCTGGGATTGCATTGTACAAATCCCTGAGTAGTATTTTGCACTATACAAATCCGAGACCCCAAGGAGGCGCCCGTGTCCGTCGACACCCAGGAGCACGTACCCACCGGCCAGCTGCCCGTGGTCGTGGAGCACAGCAGGTCCGGCCCGGCGCACTCCGCGGGGCCCGAGCGGCTGGTCACGCCCACGTTCGTGGTGGCGTGGGTGGTCAACTTCCTGCAGTACCTGACCTTCTACATGCTGGTCACCACCATGGCACTGTACGCAGTGAAGAGCTTCGCGGCGTCGGACGCGGTGGGCGGCTTCGCGTCCAGCGCGTTCGTGGTGGGTGCCACCCTGGCGCGGCTGGTCTCGGGCTACCTGGTGGACGCGCTGGGGCGGCGCCGGATGCTGCTGATCGCCCTGGTGGTCGTGGCGGTGGCGTGCGCGCTGTACCTGCCCGCGGGATCGCTGCCGGTGCTGATCGCGGTGCGCATGGTCCACGGCTTCGGCTACGCGTTCGCGAGCACCGCCGTGATGACGATTGCACAGTCCGTGATCCCGGACTCCCGCCGCGGCGAGGGCACCGGGTACTTCGCACTGGGCACCACGCTGGCGACGGCGATCGGGCCCGCCCTGGGGCTGTTCCTGGTGGGCTCGCTGGACTACACGTGGCTGTTCTGGACCACGCTGGTCACTGCGGTGCTCGGCCTGGTGCTGGGCATCTTCCTGCGGGAGCCGCTGGCGCACCAGGAGGCGAAGGCGGAGCGCTCAAAGTTCTCCCTGAGCGACATCGCGCACCCGTCCGTGCTGCCCATCGGCTCCTTCATGCTGGTGGTGGGCGTCTGCTACGCGGGCGTGATCACCTACCTCAACGCCTACGCCGAGGACCGCGGAGTCACCACCGGCGCGGCCCTGTTCTTCGTGGCGTACGCCGTGGCCATGCTGATCATGCGCCTGGTGCTGGGCAAGGTGCAGGACCAGCGCGGGGACAACGTGGTGGTCTACCTGGGCCTCATCTGCTTCGCGGTGGCCCTGGGCATCCTGGCCGTGGCCAGCCAGGACTGGCAGGTGGTCGTGGCCGGCGCCATGACTGGCCTGGGCTACGGCACGCTCATGCCCGCCGCGCAGGCCATCGCCGTGAGCGCGGTGCCCGCCCACAAGCTGGGCACCGGCATCTCCACCCTGCTGCTGCTCATGGACGTGGGCGTGGGCATCGGCCCCGTGGTCCTGGGCCTGTTGCTCTCCGCCACCGGGTTCGGCACCATGTACACGGTGCTGGCGGTGCTGGTGGTCGTGGCGGCGCTGCTCTACCACGCGGTGCACGGCCGGCACCCGCACGCGAAGCGGGGGCGGCTCGCGGTGGACTGAGGTTCATTCTTTCTCGGGGCCCGCGGTTTTCACCACGCGCCCCTTGCCTTCCCGGGACTGCTCGGGGGTGACGACGGCGCGTGGCCTGGTGGGCGCGCGCCGTCGCCTCTGCGCTGGGGTACAGGGATCTTGCCGAACGGCGTAAAGCCTGCTTGACTGCTGTCAAGCAGGCTTTACGCCGTTCACCAGGAGGACGACATGATCCCCACGACCCAGGCGACTGGCAGAGCGCCCGCCGGTGCCTATGCGCGCATGCTCGCCACGGCGCTCGTCGGCGTAGCTGCCGTCGGCGGGATTGCCTCCCTCACCCGTCCGGAGAATCCATGGCTGGCCTTCGCCGTCTTTGCGGGGTGCACCCTGTCGCCCATGGCGATGCTCGGATGGTTCATGTTCGTCTCCCGGTACGCCGTGACGGTGGAACCACACGCGGAGGATGGTGTGGAGCACCGATGGTACGAACAGGCGGCCTACGGCGCCTTCCACGACATCCTCACGATGGGCGGCGTCGCCCTGCTGGTCCTGTCCATGTCCCGGGTGGAGGTCACGGGACCCACCGTCCTGCTGTGGGTGCTGGTCCTGGCGGCCGCGGACGTGGCGGTCCGGTACCAGGTGCTCAAGCACCGCACAGTCCAGTGAAGAACCACATTGCGGAGGAACGCCAGAAACGGGAGTGGTCCCAGGCTGCGCTCGCGGAACGGCTGGGGGTCTCGCGTCAGACGGTGATCTCCATCGAACGCGGCCGCTTCGACCCGAGTCTCCCGCTGGCGTTCCGGCTAGCGAAGGTTTTCGGGTGTCGGATCGAGGAACTGTTTGTGCCGGGGGAGGAGTTGTAACCAAGCCCGTTGTGGCAACAGTCCCGTTATTCGTCGAGCGCTTTCACGAGGGCGTCCTGCGCGTCACTGTAGAAAACGAACGAGACCTTCGTGGCGACCTCGTCGCTGACGTCGAGTAGTTGGCGGCGGGCTGACACCGGCAGCAATAGCGCCGTCGCGCCCTTATCCATAGCGTGTTCAGCGAGCTGTGCAGCGTTGGGGATCGTCTCTACACCGCCACCGAGGGATAAGTTGCCAACAGCAATCATGCCGCCCCGGACAGACCGCTGGAGCATCGCTGAGGCCAACGCGAGGAGGATTGGCAGACCAAGACCGGCACCGGTCTTGGCTGCATCGAATGCGCGGACTTGAGCAGTGAGATTATGCTCGCCCGGATTGCGGTCACCGACCAGCGAGCTCGCTTGAGCGATAAGATTTTGTTCTGCGACTTTAAAGCTTTCCCGGAGCGCGGCAGGTGCGGCCTGATTGAGGAGTCCACGACCACCAGAGCCGGGCGTGTCCGCCGCCTCGATTCGGTAGAGTCCCGGGCCGACGTCGCCGCCGCCCTCGGAGATCGCCCACACCTGACCGGGGGGCAGCGGATCGAGGCCGATCGAGTCGGGGCTCGCGAGTTCGGGGGTCGAGACGAACTGCTCGACTCCCTCGCCGAGGCGGTAGCCGAACTGGGTGTTACGGAACTCTGCTGCGCCGATGCGACGCTGCTGTTCCTTGACGCGACGGCGGCACTCCAGGGCGATGCGCACCGCCCATTCGAGGTCGTCGTCGGAGATCGCGGCTTCGGCGTCGGGATACAGGAGCTTGAGTAGACCACCTACCGTCTTGTTGACCGCCGACAGGTCTCGGCCCGACAGTGCATCGGAGTAGTTGACCCGCCCCTGGATCGAGGTAAGGCGCGACTGGTCACGAAGGCGCGACCAGCACTCGGAAAGGAAGTCACTCACGAGTCCGAAGTGGTGAGTGAAGTAGGTCGGGTTGAGCTTCGGAACATCCCAGCCGGGCAGGTATGCGTGGATGCGGTCCATGAACGCCGTATCGTCGCGCATCTCCGGGGGCAGCGGAGAGAGCAGGTGGCCGATCCGCTGCTGGTGGGCGACATCCACGTCGAAGTTCCCGACCAACATGATCGAACCGTCAGCACGGATGGACTCACGGCCGCGGGAGAACTCGCCCGACTCCATGTAGCCCTTCATGATGTTGACGCCGTCCTTTTGGTCGAAGGAGACGCCGGAGACTTCGTCGAAACAGACGACGTCGTACTGCGCGACGAGGCCGCGTTGTCCAGTGGCGTTGTTGACGAACATCCGGGCAACGGTGGCCTTGCCGCCGGAGATCAGGTGCGCGTAGGGCGAGACCTGCTGGAACAGATGGGACTTGCCGGTGCCACGAGGCCCTAGTTCGACCATGTTGAAGTTCCGCTGGACGAACGGGACCATGCGCAGCAGGAGCACGTCTTGCTCGCGCTCGGTGAGGTGCGCAGGTTCGAAGCCCACTGACCGAAGCAGGAGGTGCTTCCACTGCTCTGTGGTGAACCGTGAGCGGCCTTCGGCCAGACGCGAGAGCGAATCGCGGGTTGAGAGCTGGATGGGGCGAAGCGACCCGATAGCGAAGGGCTTGCCGTTGTTCTCACCAGCGATCGCGGCATCGTAGAACAGGTCAACCTCGGCGTAGAAGCCACCGGTCAGCATGCGCTCGTTCTCGCGAACAACGGCATCGTCGATGCGCACGTCTCGGAGTCCAAGGCTCGGCAACTCGGCAACGTAGGCGTTCGACTTCGCATCGAGTCGGGCCTTGACGAGATCGATGAGCTTGACGGTCATGCGTTCACGCGCGCGCGACTTGAAGAGTTCCTCTTCACCTGCCCGTACTGTGCGGTCGGCGAGCAGCCGCCGTACGACCTGGAGCCCTTCTTCGATCTCCTCCGGGTCGGTCGTGGCGCAGTAGCGCCCGATAAGGAACTCGCCGACGTAGGTCGGAACGGGATATGCGCCCTTGAATTGCTGGGCGAGATCCTTGCGAACGACGTACCCGTCGAAGGCTGACGCTGCGGTCGTGTCGATCTCGTCGAGCGTGATTGCCTCGGTCATTCGACGCCTCCTACCGTGGTTTGTGCTTGTGCTAGAACTCCACCGCTCGGGTCGAGTAGTACGACCCATGCGTTCGCCCCAGCAGGGGCCTGTTCCTCGTCGACGAGCACCTTGACCTCGCCCGGCTCGGTGGGCGACTTCGGGCCACCGACGGCGCTCGATGCGTCGGCTGGGCGAACCCGAACTTCGGCAACCACTTCGGCTTCTGCGGGGCCGTAGTCGATGCGGCAGCGCTGTCCGGTCCACCGAACAGCTTCAATCTGGGCGGGCGCGACGGCCGAATCGCCGCGCGTCACGGTGGCGACCGGGATTACGCACTCCTGGAGACTCAGCCCGCCGTGCTCATACAGGCAGCCCGACTCGAATGCAGCAGCTCCCGGTGCACTGACCATGTCGACGGATGAGTCCCAAGTCCAGGGCAGGATCGGGAAGTCCGGGCGCGCCGCGGCGGCCTTCAACCGTGCCACGCGCGGCTTGCGGGCCGCATCACCTTCCGTGACTTGTATCGGGAGGTTGACCTTCTGCGCTGCTCCGCCGGGCAAGAGGAAGCCGTGATCGGTGACCACGACAACCTTCCGCCACCCTGCGTCGATTAGTGCACGAACACGCTCGGCGATGAGGTCGAGGTGATGGTCGATGAGGTCCGCCATCTGGTGCCCGTGCGAGTGGCCCAACGAGTCGATCATGTTCGTCTGCGTCCAGGCCGTTCCGGCCGGGTCGCCGACCTGAGCGGTGTCCCAGTCGAGGAACTGCACCTCCGCACCAGCGAGGGACGACCGCAGCACTGCACCCTTCACAGATCGCCCCTGATCGTCGGCCGCGTCGAAAGCAGCGCCGCCGGTGATGCTGATCTTGATTGGCGCCACCGCCGGCTGGCCGGTTGGCGTGACGCTGGGGAAAGCCGCCTGGCGCGGCTCCACGACCGCCGCCAGCCCCGACAGACGGCGAGCAACACGGGTGGCCAGGTCGTAACGCAGTGCATCGACGTAGACCACGCACGTTCCGGCAGCTACGTCGAGGCCCGTCTCGCCGCGGTAGGCGCCAACTGCGGCCTTCTGGAATGCTCGTGCCGACTGATCAACCCACGGGTCGTAAATCGCACCGAGCGCGTGAGCGACAGCGGACCTATCCTGTGCGGTCTTGGCCGTCGCGATCGTCCGTAGCGCGAGGTCGTCGATCACGTGGCCTTCGTCGCTGTACCAGGCAATCTGAGTCTTGAGGTCTGTTGCTGTCGGAGCGGTTGCGACGCGGTCTGCCAGTTCGGCGAGGTGGCCGACGGCCTTCGCAAGAGGTGCCTGGCCAAGAGCAGCCCAGACGTTGTCTTCGCGCGACGTGTGCGCGGCAGCGAGTTCCTGAACGCGACCACGCGGGTCGGGATGAGTGCCCAATGCATCAAGCGCGGACCTAATGGCGTCCTCCTGGTCGCGGTTCCACGAAGGCCACGAATCAGGGTGTGGGTCGGTGTCCCCAAAGAGCGGCACCACAGAGGGCCGCACCTGGTCGAGCAAGGCAGGAAGGTTCGGATAGCGGCTTGGGTTCTCCGCGAACCGTTGCCAGACAGCTCCCCACTCGCCCGTTCGGCCGCCGAGCTTGCTGGCTGCGGTGAGCGCGCCGTCCTTCTCAGGGCCAAAGCCGTAAACGGACTTGCAGGAGGCGACAAGGGCCTGCCACTGAGCACCTTCGAGCGAAGCCCTCACGTTGTCCGGCTCGTTCATCCATTCGAGGAGGGTGCGAACTGTGTCATCGAGCACGAGGTGGTGCAGGCGAGACGAATCGAGACGCCCCATACGTTTAAGATCGTCGACGTCCTCGAAGAGGAACTTGTGTAGTACCTGAGCGAGGGCCGCCTTCGTCGCACTGTCGCTCGCGATGTCGAGCCCCGCACCCTGCTTCGACGCAAGGAACGAGTGCGGCGTCCATGGCGTCTGGCCGTGGGCGGAGGGCCACCAGTTCGAGCGGATCGCAACCTCGGCCAACGGCGCGAGCGAGTCATCGAGAGCCGCTGCCTCAGCCACGGAGCCTCGACTGACACCAGGCAGGTAGATCACCCACGGATTGCGCTCGTCTCGTTCGGCAAGATGAGCTGGCAGCTCCGCTGACTCGGGCGAGGCAAGAACGGCCCGAAGCCAAAGCGCCGGACCTTGTGCGGCTGCGGAAGCGTACTCACCGAGCACGAGAATGGGCACTGCCTCCTGGAGGCTGCGAATCACCGGCTCCCACGTGCGCTCAGGGTCGGCCCACAGAACAGCCGCTGGGGCCGAGTTCACCCCAGCGTTGAAGACAGCAGCGTCACGGAGAGCTTTGGCGACAACGGCACGGACGAGCGTCATTCGGCAGCCTCCGCTCCGCGCCGGGCGGCACGGCGCTCCTCAAGCGTCGGGTGCAGGTCATTGAGCCGCTCCGAACCATCGGGATTCGTTCCACGGTCCTTCCCCCAATGCACGTTCACCTTGGACCGGAGCACGCCAGCGGTCACGAACGGTCGGATGTTCAAGCGAACGCCGTCATCAGTGTCAGGGTCCCACCCGATGGGTTGCTCAGCCATTTCCTTCCACCGGACGTATACATCGTAGGGCGGCTCGCCGCCAAGAATCAGTTGGAGTCTGCGCTGAAGTTCCTCGGCAGCGGCGAGTCGCGCATCGGCACCGGGACGTTCTGCGCGCGCCTCATACTTCTGGCGATCAATCCAGGCACCGAGGGAGGTGAAGGTCAGTTTCTCCAGAGTTTGACGGTCAAGCTTGTGGTAGTTCACGATCGCCGAGAACCCGTCCTTTCGGCCATCCCAGATGTGCCACAGGAAAGGCCTGTTATCGAAGACCTTGACGTGCTGGGCGAAGAACGAGTCGCGGAGCCAATCCTCCAAGCGGCCGTTCTTCGTACCGGCCTCCGTGACAAGCGTTCGCTCAAGAGTGCTTGACCACCCCTGTCCGTATGCACGGGCCAGGAGCCCCCGCAAGCGCGTCGCAAGGTCTGGCTCATTGGGGAGAGACTGCAGCGCAGCGATGCCATCTTGATCCGCAACGCCATCGAGGTCATCAGTCCCCTGAGACGGCCATCGGTAGCCAAGCAGGCGTGCAACGGCGACCTGCAACGGCTCAGTGGCTCCTTTGGGGTGTCCGCCGAAAAGCCACTGCGTTGGGCTTTCCGACTCTCCTACCGGAAGCCCTTGAGGGAACATTGCTTCGGATTCGACGCGCCACTCTTCAGCGTTGAAAGGAAGTTGGAGGAGGGTCTGGGGCGAGGTCAACTTCCATGTCGGGCTAATCTTGGCCAGTTCAGACTTCAAGCGCCCAGAAGCCGCAAAGGCAATCAATGGCAGCAAGTCTCTTTGCTGACTGGGAACAATCGCAAAACAACTAGAGTCGTACATCTCGCCCAGATAGATGTCTGTTCTCGCTCCGATCTGGCTTACAAGTACACCTTTGTTCCCCCAGAGAGGCTTCCCGCGACGCCAGTTCTGTGCCGCGTGATTCAGGTGTTTCACCGAGTCTGCAAGTTCAGCCATCGCACCCGCCTCTTTCTCCCAGAGCACGATCTTCTGGCGCCCAGTGAAGAACTCGTCTCCGCTAGGCGAACTGGCCAAGAACTCCCACCGGTCCCCGAGTTCGGCGACTTCCCAGAAGAGATTCTCGAAGCGGTTCCCGTCACCCGCTGACAAGCCGTTACGAGCGTCGGCGAAATCGCGCACCGTGGAGTTCGGCCTCTTCGCGCGGGGGTTGTGATCTTGCCCAACCAGTGCGATCCGGCTGTCAACCGACGCCAACCAACCAGCTTGCGACTGGGAAATGATCGTAGCCGTCCTCAGAGCTGCCGCCTTCTCGGGCAACGCAGTCTCGGACACGTTCAACGTCGCGACTGACACGGTGCTCGTCCTAGCGCGGGAACCAACCATCAGTACGGGGTTCACCCTCAGCGGAGTCGAGAAGCTGTTCATCCCCAGCAGTGCGAGAGCGCTCACCGCGTGCTCCCGCAGAAGATGCTGCCGGAACCGGCGTCCCGCTCGGATGTGCATCCATTCGCTTGGAAGAACCACCGCGTATGTACCGCCGGGGGCAAGAAAGCCCTCCACCCGCCGCAGCATCACCAGCGCAAGTTCACGCTTTGCCTCGTCGAAGTGGGCTTTGACGAACAACTCTAAGAGTTCGGATTGCTTCTCCAGGCCCAGAAACGGCGGGTTCGTGGCGACCAGCGTGTAGACCCCACCGAGGAGCGCTGCAGCGTTGACCACGTCTTCTGCGGCATGGCCAAGAACCGACTCTGACGTTTGCTCAGCCGACAACGCTTGCCGCAACGCATCGCGAGTTCGAGACCAGTCAACTCCGACGCTTAAGTCCCTCCCGAAAAGTGCGTCATCTGACGAAGTTGGCCGGGGGTCAATCAACGAGCCCAACGTATCTGCTTCCTGGAACCTGCTGTGCAGCCGCCCAAGGAGCGCACGAAGCTCCGTGTCAGCGCCGGCAAGGGCCTCCCACTCCTCGCGCTTGCCCCGGATCGGTACACCAGAGCAGGCGATTTGGGGAGCAGGTAACTCACGGAACCCACCCTGCTTCCAGGCCTCAAGGGCCACGTTGAAAGTGGCGATCTGAGTGCAACGTGGGTCGAGTTCGAGACCGTGGAGGTTGTCGCGGAGGACGGCATCTTGTGCCTCAGCCGGAGTGAGGCCCTCCTCCTCGGCACGCATGCGCCAGATCATCCCGAACATTGCGACAAGGAAGTGGCCGGAGCCGCAGCAGGGGTCCATCACCGTCACGTCGGCAGCTCGCTCGGGCCAGTCGCTGAACGAACCGGCGGCAGGCGTGCCGTCCTCATTGCGGCGGAGATACTCCCAGCCTTCAAGGAGCGCGGACCCCGGGTGACGTGCGGCCCACCATGCTCCGAGCGAGTTCTCCAACAGGAATCGAACCATATAGTTCTCGGTGAACAGCTGCGTGACGGGCGAGAGGTCGGCCCCGCCGATTTTGACGCCAGACTCGTTGACGCGTTTCTTCTCGGCCGTCTGCCAAAACTGATACACCCATCCGAGCGCGTCCTCCGTCGTGAAGACCTCGGAAGGGATGTCGAGGAGGAGACGCTCCAGTGCGTCGCGGTGTTCGGCTGCGAACCGGACTTGTACCGCGGGGTCGGTGAGGCGGAACGCGCCGGGCAGAATCTCCGAGGCGAACCGCGCGGCAACGGCCCAGGCGTCCGGCTCGCCGAGGTCCGAGGCGAGGTCGCTGCAATCCTCCAGAGATAGCGAGATCTCACTGTACTCCGGGTGCCGGAGTAGGCCGTTGACTTCGAGGAATCGTGCGAAGAGTAACCGGTGCCACTGCTCGTAGGCGACGTCGTGTACCAGGTTGGTGAGCACCGCACCCGCGCGTGCGGTGTCATCGCCGAGCTGCCGTGCTTTATCGCGGAGCGCGAGCCGGAGTTTGTTCTGCTCGCCATTCAAGTAGCTCGGACGGCTCGGCTCGGCAACCGCCAGAGCGCGCAGAGCATCCTCGGCAGCGCGTTGTGCAGCCTCGCGGGCGCGCTGCGTCTGGGCGTCGAGAAAACGTCGTTGGTCGGAGTTGAGGACCTTGGTCGTTACCGTCGTCATGGTCAGCCCTTCACCACCACGGTGTCGTTACCGCTGTTCAGGGCGTCGAGAAGCTGCACCCGCAGGGCCTCTATGTAGCGCTCTACCTCGTCGGCGCCGCTCAGGCTCGCCGCCGAAACCCGCACCGTGGTCATCTTGGCCGCAGGTGTCGTGAGCTGAATAGCGGCTTCCAGCGCCCGTGAAGCCCGCTGCGGGATGGCGTCGAGTTCAGCGGTCCATCCCTGAAGCGGCCGCGCCTGCGCCGCCACCAGGACGGCGGCCGAATCTGCGAGGTTGGGCTCCACCTCGGTGCCGAGGTGGTGCTCCGTGAGAAGAGCCTCGCGCTGCGCATCGTCGAGAGCCATCCAGGCTGGCTGCTGTTCGAGGTCTGCCACAGCCGTCGCTCGGGCGTCGCGCAACGCCACTGCTGCTTCGTGGATAGCATTGCGCAGTGCCTCGGCAAGTTCCTTCACGATCGGGGCGACTGGATCGGCCTCGGCAAGGAGATCGCGGCTCGCGGCCAGTGCGCCGAGCCGCTCACGGGCCGCCGACGCGGGCTCCAGCCCAGTGGCCGAGGATGCAAGCGAACGCGCTAGCTCGAGCGAAGGCGTGCGACTCTTGAGCCTGCGTTCCAGGTCTCCGAGTTGGTCGTTGAAGCTCGTGAGGTCACTCTTCGCTGCCAGCAGGGCGTGCACGCGGTCGTTTCCCGACGTGCTCACGATCACCTGGATGCTGCCTGGCACTGTGATGTCAGGGAGCGGAGCAGGCCCACTCACGCCTTTCGCGCGGTCGACAAGCGACTGGACGGCCTGTTCGACGGCCGAGACGAGTCCGTCGTTGTCCGTCGAGAAGCCGAGGTTGCTCAGCACCTGGCGTGCCTGGATTTTCTCGGTAGGCTTGAGCACCGTGACCTCGCGACGGAGTTGCACGTTGCCAAGGCGGGTCTGCTTGAGTACATCGGCCGTGGTCGCGTCGCTCCCGTTGAGCGTCGCACGGATCACTCCGGTGTCGAGGAGCACGCCGAGGGAGGCCATGAGCGCGTCGCGCGGCCAGCCGAGCGGCTTCGATGTCACGGCCTTCTCGACATCACTCGCGGACGTGCCCGCCGGGCCGACGTGGCTGAGAACTTCCTTGACGACGCTGTGCTGCTCTGGGTCGGCGTCGTGCTGGACGGCCTTGAGCGCGTCGGCCGCCGATCCACTCCGCACGCGCGCGATGACCTGGGGCCACCGGTTGTCGTCTGCTTCGGAGAACCGTGGGAACAGGCGGGTCGCGGCGGACTGTGCGCCGGCCTCGATGCGTTCGCGCAGTGAGATACCGTTCGGGGCCGTGCCGCCCCCGAGGAGCACGTTCGACTTGGAGATCACATCACGAACATGGGCATTTACCTGGTCCGTCGCTCGGTTGAGGCGGGTTTGCATCGCGCTTCGGGCCTGCTTACCCTCGTCGTCCTGCGGGATTCCCTGCTGGTCGATTACACGCTGCGCGGCAAGCTTGTTACGGACTGCAGCTACGAACGCGGGAGCCTGGAGTCGGGGAAGGTGGACGAGCACAATCGGCGACTCGATGCCGAGGCTGCGCGCGGCCTCGTCGAACTGCTTCGCGGTTATTCCTTCGTCCCACTCGGAGCGGAGCCACACCGGGATCGCATCGGACTCCGGCGGAAGCGAGGCGTCGGCGTGCAGCGCAAGCCTGCGGGACTCCTTGGCACGGCCCTGCTGGATCGAAGCGGGTAGCGACCGGCCGACCTCAGTGAGCAACAGCGAATCACGATCGGTGCTTACCTCACTGTCCGTGACTTGAGCGTGGTGCCTGCGGAAGGCCTCGTCCCACTCGCGGCCCGCCTTGGTCTGAAGGCGGAACTCCTCGCCATCCTGCTGAATGACGCCCTCTTCGGCGAGCGCTTCGAGCACCGCAGGAACCTGCTGCCGAAGCTGGTCACCGTCGTGGGCGAGATCCTCGACGAGGAGGTCGACGAGATGGTCTGCCGTCGCGCGGACGCCGATGTCGCCGTGACCCGACGTAGGGAGCAGACCGATGAGGTGGATGAGGCCGAGGATGCGGCCGCGCAAGGGGTCCTTCTGCCCCTGCTCGTGAATAAGCGTCTGCGTCTCCTTAAGAAGAAGGCCCGCGCCGTTGAGGTCTTCGTTCTTCTGCGAGTACAGGAAGTCGGCGCCGACCACAGTGCCCACCGGCTCGGGAGCGACCTTGCGGTTCGCCTCATGCACGATGCGGAGTTGGGAACGCAGCTGACCAGCGCGGCCGGCATCGGCCTGGCGGAGCACACTTTCCCAGAAACGACGGCGCAACGGGAGCAACGGGTAGTCGTCGGCGAGGTCCTTGTCGTCCGCCGCGGTGTGCTGAATCCTGCTACCGATGAGCTGTCGAGAAATCTGCCCTGCGACCGAGGACAGCGTGCTGTCAAGATCAGGCTTCTTCGCGGGCTCCTTGCTCAGAAGCACACGTCGGACAACGGCGTCGACGTCCTGGTTCTTGAGCACGACCTTGACGGTGAAGCGGTCCTGAATCTTCTGGAGTGTCGAATCAGCCGTCAGTTCCTGCTGGCCCGTGGCGACGAGCAGCACCCGACCGTTCAGTTCGCGCGACACGGACTCGACGAGGTTCTGCACCTCCATCGCTCGGCCGCCGTCGCCGCTTATGTACTGCTGCACTTCGTCGAGGACGATCAGCGACGGCGGAATTTGGCCGCCGCCGACGTGCTCAAGGATCTTCTTGAGCAGCGCGATCGTCTCGTCTGTGGAGAACGAGCGAGTGTCCGGTGGGAACTGGTTGCGCAACGCGGCGCGCACGTCCCGGGCTGACGACGCGAACGCGGGGTCGACCGCGAGGATCGCGTTCGCGAGCCGCGTGCTGAGATTGTATTCGCCCAGTTCCTCGACGAGGTCGCCTCCGTTCACCGTAACGTGGTCGCTAACGGCATCGAGGTGACCGTTGCCCGCGAGCCACAGTGCGACTTGGGCGGGCGCGACGCGCGTGGGCAGCCCTGCGGCCCCGAGGACGATGGAGAGGAACACCGAGTTGAGGGTGTCGCCGCTGCGGTCGAGTGCGCCCGCTGCCGCCCACGATGCGGCACCGTCGCGTCGGCCGAGTGTTGTCAGCTCCGTCAATTGGTCCTGGATGCCCTGGGGGATGTTCGTCAGACCGCGCGCGGTCGCGCCGTTCGGGAACTTCGTGTCGGCCCACAGATGCTGGAGGACACGGACGAGGTGGGACTTACCGCTGCCGTAGAAGCCCGATACCCACACGGCCGGCTGGGTCGTCCGATTCCGATGCCCGGTGTAGGAGTCGAGGATGCGCTGGAGGCCATGCTCGTACTCACCCTCGCATACGAAGCTCTCCAGCTCGTACTTCAGGACATCCCACTGGTTGGAGTCCTCGGGCCGGTCGACGTTGGTGACACCATCGTTCGGAATCTCAAAGCTCAGCGGAGGCCGGATGAACAGGTCGTTGTTGGTCGTCACGCGATGTCCTTCTGCGGGTCAATGACGCGTGCGCGGTAGTTAAACCCATCGCGCGCGTCGAGCAAGCGGAATGAATGAGTTTCCGGGTCGTGAAGCCCGGGGAAGAAGACGAGTAGGCGGCCAGTCACGGCGGAATCGATGGACTTGATCACGCTCGATGCCCGCAGGAACGGGAAGATCGCGCCAATGCCGACAAGGGCCACGACGGCATTCTCAGGTGCTCCTTCGAGAGCCCCTCGGATGCGCGCGACCAGTGTCTTCTCAAACTGGTCCAGGATCGACTGAGTAAGGTCGCTCGGTTCCTCATAGAAGGCCTGCGCGTGTCGGTGAGCGGACAGCCAGCGCCCGAAGTCGTCGGTGACGTCGAGAACGACCCACACGCGACCCGCCTGAGTGGTCGCCAACTCGATGCTCGGCAGAGCGTGCCGCATCTGGCGTTCCAGGTCAGGCGGGTAGACGAGCATCCAGACGCGCTCACCACCCGAGATGTTGTCCTTCCATGCCAGGGACAACTCGGCCTTATAAGCGTCGATGAGATCGGAGACGCGGCTCATGCGCGACCTCCGAAGGCAGGGAACGATACGTCAACGACATTGCCCGCCACGAGTAGATCGAGGAGTCCCTGCGTGTGCGCGTCGCGCAATGCCTCCAAGGAGCGCCCAGGTGCGAGGCCGAGGATCTGCGACCATGGATTGTCAAGTACGCCGAGGCCTCGCCCGCCGGCGAGGTGCCCCAGGTACGCCGCATACGCGATGGCCGCCGGCTGTGCTTCAACGTCGATGCGCACTTTCTTGGCCCGACCCGTGAGATGACCGGTCTGGGTCCAACAGGCTCCGGTGTTGCGGCCGGTCTTACCGAGTGTCGACTCCGACATCTCGTTGCCGAACTGCGCGGCGACCGCGGCGGTGAGGTCCGCCGATGTCACGCCCGAACCCGCAGGCAAGTCCGCGATCGCAGTAAACGACGCGCGAAGAACCTCGTCGCGGATGACCGCCAACAGTGCCGCAAGGAGTGGGCGTGATGATGGGTCGATGTCCCAGAAATACCGCAAGGCCGTGAACTCCGCTCGCCCCGGGTCAAGGAAGTACAGCTCACGCAGATGACGGAACGAACGCTGCCGCCCGGCCAGAGTTGGCCGCCCGAGGACGTTGCCTTCGATCACTGCTTGGCGATACTGCTCGGCAGGCGCGTCGGACGGCACCTCACGGAGAAGCTCCACCAGATGGGGAACGCCAATCGTATGACTGGCGGTCGTCCGCAACGTGCCAAGCGTAAAGTCGCTCTCAGCAACACGAGACCTCGTCATTTCTCGGTTGTCCTCCTTCCCGACACGCACATCGCGTCACCTATCCGGAGCGAGGCGTTACGAATCTGGCGCACGACGGACTTCATCGCGGGTTCCATCTCAGCAGGAACCTCTGACATTCGAGCCTTCACGGGGTGTCGTCCTCAGGGGCGCCGTCTCGTCGAGCCCAGTCGTCGATCACGCTGGCTTGGAACTTCCAGAGACACCCGACCTTGTGGGCGGGCATAGCCTTCTCTGCGATCCAGGTGTAGAGGGTGTTGTGGGCGGCCCCGGGGTGGGTGGCGGTGCCCTCTGCGGACAGCCACGGCTCAGCCAAGTTGGTCCTCCCTCGCTCTGTGGCCCAGACAGGCCAACACTCTCGATGATACCGGTGAAGGTTTGGCTTGAATTGGGTTCCTCCAGGCGTACCCGGAGACTGGGGCAGGGGTGCTCAATCGTGGGTCATGAGCGGGTTCTGTTTTTTTCGTGGATGGGTTGTTGATGAACTTCTATCCTGCCGGGTACAACTCGCTCGTCTCACCGCGCACCCGGTGCCTTGGACTTGAGGTAAGGCGATATGGAGCGGTCGCAGCCCGGGGGGAGGGCGCGTTCTGACTTCTGACCTTATACCCCTGCGGGGTATATAGTCGATGGCATGAACACGCCCGCCACCGACCACGCAGACCCCCACGCGAACCACGCCCCCTCCAGCCACGCAGGCCACGACATGTCCAACATGGCCGCCAGCGCCACCCTCCACTGCCTCACCGGCTGCTCCATCGGCGAGATCCTCGGCCTGATCCTGGCCACCGTGTTCGGGTGGGGCAACGTCACCAGCACCGCCGTGGCCATCGCCCTGGCCTTCGTGTTCGGCTATGCCCTGTCCTCCCTGCCCCTGCTGCGCTCCGGCATTGGCGTGGGTCAGGCCCTGCGTCTCGTGCTCGCCGCGGACACCGTCTCCATCCTCACCATGGAGGTCGTGGACAACCTCGTCATGTGGCTGGTCCCCGGCGCCATGGACGCCGGCCTGCTGGACGCCCTGTTCTGGGGTTCCATGGCTGTGTCCCTCGTGATCGCATACTTCGCGGCGTACCCGGTGAACCAGGCTCTGCTGCGCCGCGGCAAGGGCCACGCCATCACCCACCACGCCTCCGGTGGTGGCCCCATGGACAACCGTCCCCTGGCGTACGGCATCAGCGCGTTCATGCTGGGCGGCTTCGTCGCCTCCCTCGGCACCCTCTTGTAGAGAACCACCACAGCGGGGCCCCGCTGCCACCGCGCATTCCCACCAGAAACCCGCCCTTACCGGGGTCCAGCAACCCGGGCGGGCCCCCAGAAAGGATCCGTCTCATGCGTCGACTTCCCCTCACCCTCGCCGGTCTCACCATCCTGGTGACCGCCACCGCATGCTCCGCCGGTTCCGATTCCGCGGACCACTCCGCCCACGAGGGCCACGAGACCAGCGCGACCTCCAGCGCGACGAGCCAGGCGACGTCGTCCTCCGCGAGCGGCACGCCCAGTGCGAGCCAGGGCGGGCACGAGCACATGCACGCCATGGACGGCGGCCCCGCCCCGGAGGGCATCGCCGCCGCGGAGAAGCCCACCTACCCCGTGGGCACACAGGTCACGCTGACCACCGACCACATGGAGGGCATGGAGGGCGCCCCGGCCACCGTGGTGGGCGCCTACAAGACCGTGGCCTACGCCGTGAACTACACCCCCACGGACGGCGGACCCGAGGTCACCAACCACAAGTGGGTCGTCCAGGAGGAACTCCAGGGCGCCGGTTCCGAGCGCCTCGCGGACGGCACCGAGGTCACCATCGAGGCGGACCACATGGAGGGCATGAAGGGCGCCACGGGCACCGTTGCCTCCTCCACCACCCAGACCGTCTACATGGTGGACTACGAGGCGGACGGTATGACCATGACCAACCACAAGTGGGTCGTGGAGAAGGAGATGAAGCCCCGCGGCTGATTCCACCGCGCGAAGTGTCACCTCCCACCAACCTGCATGTATTCGAATACTCTTGGCCTCATCTCCTCCGCTGCCGCGGACCCGGAGCGTGTCCATCCCCCAGACACACGGAGCGCCCTCGTGAGCCCTGAACACCCGTCCGTCCTCGTTGCGGACGACGACCCCGACATCCGCGACCTCGTGGTCTTCAAACTGCAGCAGGCGGGATACGAGGTCCGGGCGGTGGAGGACGGCACCGCTGCGCTGGGCGCGCTGGAGGACGCCATCCCGGACCTCGTGGTGCTGGACGTCATGATGCCCGGTCTCAGCGGCCTGGACGTGCTGCGGCAGATCCGCGCCACGGAGCGGCTGAGCAGCGTCAAGGTGCTCCTGCTGACCGCCCGCGCCCGTGACACGGACGTGGACGACGGGTACAGCACCGGCGCGGACGAGTACGTCACCAAACCCTTCAGCCCCCGCGAGCTGCTGCACCGCGTGAACAGTCTCCTCGGCCGGGGCCGGTGACCCCGCGGTGGTGACCCCCACGGTGGTCTCCGCGCAGCTGCTGTCCTGGGCGCTGTGGGTTCTGGTGTGGGCCGCGGTCCTGCTCCTCGCGACCGTCCTGGGATCGCGTGCCGGCCGGCAGTGGCGTGAGCGCCGGGATGCGAAGCTGCTCGGTGAGCTGCGCCCCGCAATGCTCGAGGTCGCATCTGGTGAGGACGACGACGCCTCCGCCCTGCGCCGCCTGACCGCGGTGCCCCGGCGCCGCGTGCCGGTGGTGGACCGCGCCGTCTCCGCGATGCTCTCCAAGGTCAGGGGGGAACCCGCCCGTGCCCTGGCCCGGGTGCTCGAAGCCCACGGGCGCGCCCAGTGGGCCCTCGCGGGGCTCTCCTCCCACAGTGCAGTGCGCCGCGCCCACGCCGCCTGGACCCTCGGCCTGATGCGCGCCCGCGAGTCCGCGCCCCGCCTGGTCCCCCTGCTCCAGGACCGTTCCGCGGACGTGGTGGTCGCCGCCGCCCGTGCCCTGGCGCCGCTCGGCGACGGTTCCGCGGCGCGCGCCGTGCTGCGCGCGGTGGCCCCGCGGCGTCGTCCCCGCGGACTGCCCAGCTGGGTGGCCGTGGAGTCCCTGTGCGCCTTCGACGACGACGCGGCACCCGTGATCGCGGACGCCACCCTGCACCCGGACCCCGCCGTGCGCCACGTGGCGGCAACCGTGATCGGAGTGCGCCCCGTGCCGGGTGCCGCTCCCGTCGTGCGTGATTGCCTGGCGCAGGAGACCGATCCCCGTGCCCTCGCCGCCTTCGTCGACGCCCTGGGATGGGTGGGGGGAGCGCAGGACCTCGCCGTCCTGTCCGAGTTCGCCCGCCACCGGGATGAGAGCGTGGCGCTCGCCGCCGTGGAGTCCCTCGAACGGCTGGGCCTGCCCGCCTCCGTGGCGGCCCTGGCCCCCCTGGTCGAGGACACCCGGCCCCGGCTGGCGGAGCGGGCCGCGGTGGCACTCACCGAACTGGGCCCTGCCGGGCGGGAGAGGCTGCTGGGCGCCCTGGACGGCGAGACCCCCGCCGTGCACCCCGCCCACTACGCGCTGCAGCTGAGCGCCATGAGAGGGGCCGGCCGTGGAGTGGCTTGAGCTGCTGCGCGGCGCCGTGGCCGGGATCCTGGCGTTCATCGCGGTGCCGGTGCTGATCTACTTCCTGCTGATCAACACGTCCTACCTGGTGATGATCGTCCTGGCGGCGGTGGACTTCGTGGCCCAGCGCCGCCGGATCCCGTTCGCGGGGCGGGAGGAGCTGATGCACTCCCGCACCATGCCCGGCATCAGCGTGGTGGCACCCATGCACAACGAGGAGGTCGGCATCCGCGTGGCCGTGGAGTCCTTTCTGTCGCTGCAGCACCCGCGCCACGAGGTGATCGTGGTGGACGACGGCAGCACCGACAACGGTTTCGAGGTGCTGCGCCGGGCCTTCGACCTGGTGCCGGTGTCCCGGCAGATGCCCGAGGACGTTCCGGTGCGGGAGGCACCGACCAGCATCCACGTTCCACGGGACGGGCGGACCCGGCTGACCGTGGTGCACAAGCGCAACTCGGGCCGCTCCGACTCCACCAATGTGGGCGTCAACCTGGCCCGCGAGGACCTGGTGCTGTTCGTGGACTCGGACTCCATCCTGGACCCCGGGGCGCTGCTGGCGGTGTCCCGGCCCTTCATCGAGGACCCGATCTCCACGGTGGCGGCCGGGGGAGTGATCCGCGCCGTCAACGGGTGCCGCGTGAAGGGCGGGCGCGTGCTGGAGGTCCGGATGCCCGGCAACCCCCTGGCGGACATCCAGGTGATGGAGTACCTGCGGGCCTTCCACCTGGGGCGCGCAGGCTGGTCCCGGATCAACGCCCTGCTGCTCATCAGCGGCGCGTTCGGTGTCTTCCGCCGGGATGCTCTCGTGACGGTGGGAGGCCTGGACGCCAGCAGCATCGGTGAGGACTTCGAACTGGTCATGCGCTTGCACCGCACGTTCCGCAAACAGCGTCGGCCCTACCGCGTCACCTTCCTCACGGAGCCCATCTGCTGGACAGAGGTCCCCAGCACCCTGCCCGTGCTGCGCAGGCAGCGCGCCCGCTGGCACCGGGGTCTGTGGGAGACCCTGTGGGCCTACCGGGACATGCTCGGCAACCCCCGCTACGGCCGGCTGGGTCTCGTGGCGGTTCCGTACTACTGGCTCTTCGAGCTGATCGCCCCGCTGCTGGAACTCGCCGGGCTGGTGCTGATCGCCCTGGGCTTCGCGCTGGGACTCGTGTCCTGGCAGTACTTCCTGTTGTTCATGCTCGTGGCCTACGCGTACGCGATCATCGTGACCCTCGCGGCCGTGACGATCGAGGAGCTGAGCTACCACAAGTACCCCCGCTGGCGGGACCTGGGCATCACGCTGGGCGCGGTGGTCCTGGAGAACCTGGGCTACCGCCAGCTCACGGCGTGGTGGCGCATGGAGGGCTGGGTGGCCTCCCTGCTGGGGCGCCGCCAGCAGTGGGGCACCATGACCCGTTCGGGTTTCACGGAGGTGGACGGATGAGCGCCCGCTTCCCGGCCCTGGCCCGCGTGCGGGACGGTGTCCGCCACCGCGGGGTGCGCGCCATCCTCCTGCAGGTGCTCGCCCTGTTGTGCCTCGCACTGCTCTTCACCGGCGCCACCGCGCTGTGGGGCCTGCACACGGTGCAGCTGAACGTGGCCACCACGCGCACCACCATCACCCCCCTGGTGGATGCCACCCACCAGGTGGAGGCCACGCTGCTGCGTGCCCAGACGGCCGCGCGCGGCTACTCGGTCAGCGGAGACCGGGCCTTCGCGCAGGAGTACGCTGAGGCCACGGCGGACCTCACTGCGGCCCAGGACGTCCTGGGCGAGGTGGCGGCCGGACGGGTGCCGCAGCTGCGGTCCCTGAACGAGTCCGTGGACACGTGGCTCGGCCTCACTCGGGAACCGGGGAGGGACACCCCGCGGAGATCCATGGACCTCTCCCGCACGGCACCCGCCATGGACCGGGCCCTCGGCACACTGGAAGACGTCAGGGCGGAGGTCTCCAGCCTGCGGGAGCAGCGCAGAGCGGACCTGAACCGGTCCATGACCCTGGCCGCGGCCGCCGTGGTGACTGCCGCGGTGCTGTCGATCGCGGTGACGCTCCTCGCCCTGCGCCGTGCGGACCGCGCCCTAGGGGCACCGCTGCTCGCGCTGCAGCGCACGGTGGCGAGGCAGCGCGCGGGCGACCACGACGCCGTCGCGGACACCTCCCACGGCGCTGTGGAGGTGGTGGATCTCGCCGCGTCCTTCAACGCCTTCACCCGCGAGGCCCGGGACGTGGTGAAGCAACGGGAGCGCACGCTGGAGCAGCTCACGGAGCTGGACCGTCAGAAGTCCGTGTTCGTCTCCACCACCAACCACGAGCTGCGAACCCCGCTCACGTCCATCAGTGGCTATGTGGAGATGCTCCAGGACGGGGACTTCGGCGGCGTCGGCCCGGAACAGGCCCGCGTGCTGGAAGTGGTGCGGCGCAACACGGAGCGGCTGCGGCTGCTGATCGAGGACCTGCTGCTGATCAACAAGCTGGACCAGGACCACGAGAACCGCTCGGCGCGCCACCGTGTGCTGGACCTCGCAGAGTGCGTGTCCGGGGTGGTCACCAATCTCGTTCCCCAGGCCGCGGCGGGCGAAGTGACCGTCCACGCGGACACGGACGGTTCGTGGCCCGTGTTCGGGGACCGCGACCGTCTGGAGCGGGCCGTCACCAACGTGGTGGGCAACGCCATCAAGTTCACCCCGCCCCACGGCGCCGTCACGCTGACGCTGGAACACACGCCCGGCGGCACGGGAGTCCGCCTGACGTGCACGGACACCGGGATGGGCATTCCCGAGAAAGAGGTGGGGTCCCTCTTCATGAGCTTCACCCGGGCCTCCAACGCCACGGCCCAGCAGGTGCCCGGAACGGGACTGGGGCTCGTGATCATGCGCACCATCGTGGAGCAGCACGGGGGGTCCGTGGCCCTGGAGTCGGCGGAGGGGGAAGGCACCACCGTCACGCTGGATCTCCCCCTGGCGACCCAGCAGGGCGAACCGGTGCAGCGGGCCGTGGACGCCGACGCTCCGTGCTATTCTCCTGAATGAGAATTATTCGCAAAAAGGAGGCTCCGTGAAGGTCCGCAACTCGCTCCGCTCCCTCAAGAAGGTCCCCGGCTCGCAGGTGGTCCGCCGCCGGGGCAAGACCTACGTGATCAACAAGAAGAACCCGCGCATGAAGGCTCGTCAGGGCTGACGCGCGCGGGCGCGTCCGGGAGACCGGATCTCAGCGCCCGCGTGCTCTCACCCCTCCACCCCCACCAGCCGGTACCCCATGCCCTGCTCCGTGAGGATGTGCCGGGGCTTGGCCGGGTCCGCCTCCAGCTTCTTGCGCAGCTGGGAGATGTAGAGCCGCAGGTACCCGCTGTCCTGCACGTGCTCGGTGCCCCACACGTGGGTGAGCAGGGTCTGGCGGGTCACCAGCTTGCCCGCGTTGCGCAGCAGCACCTCCACGACCTGCCACTCGGTGGGCGTGAGCCGGATCTGCTTGACCCCGCCCGCCACCGCGCGGGTCACGCTGTGGGCCGCGAGGTCCACGGTCACGTCCCCGAGCCGCGCGGTCGCCACGGTCTTCTCCTGCGGGATCCTACGGGTCAGCGCGCGGATGCGGGCCAGCAGCTCGTCGATCGCGAACGGCTTGGTGATGTAGTCGTCCGCGCCGGTGTCCAGCGCCTGCACCTTGTCCGCCGCGCCCGTGCGCCCCGAGACCACCAGGATGGGCGCCTGGGACCACCCCCGGATCCCCTGGATCACCTCGATCCCGTCCAGCTGCGGCATCCCCAGGTCCAGCAGGAACATGTCCGGCTGCTCGTCCACCGCCGCGCTCACGGCCTCTGCGCCGTTCGCCGCCGTGACCACCCGGTAGCCCTTGGCTCCCAGGATGATCCGCAGCGCCCGCAGGATCTGCGGGTCGTCATCCGCGATGAGGATCTTCACCCGGCACCCCTTCCCGTCCACGCGCCCGGGGCGACGACGACGCCGTCCCCGCCCCGGACGAAACCGTCACCTCGGCCGCCGAGCCGGCCTGCGGCGTCGTCGCCCGGGCGGCACCCGCCTCCGACCGATCCGCCCCGGCGCGCTCCGTGAGCAGCGGCAGCGAAACCACCATGGTGAGCCCGCCACCCGGTGTGTCCTCCGGGGTGAGTGTGCCGTGCATGGCCTCCACAAAACCTCGGGACAGCGCGAGCCCGAGCCCCAGACCGGTGGTGTTGTCCGTGTCCCCGAGGCGCTGGAACGGTACGAACATCTCGTCGTGGCGCTCGGGGGCGATCCCCGGGCCGTGGTCGATCACGCGGATCTCCAGGCGGTCCGCGAACGTGCTGGTGGTGACCGAGACCGGAACGCCCTCGGGCGTGTGCCGCTCGGCGTTGGCCAGCAGGTTCACGAGTGCGCGCTGCAGCAGCACCGGGTCCGCGAGCACCGTGGCACCGTGGTGGGCCAGGTCCAGGCGCACCTCGGAGGGCCCCAGCTGCAGCTCGTCCAGAGCGGAGGCCACCGAGTCCGCCGGGTCCGTGGGTGTGGTCCCCAGGGACAGCACCCCGGCCTGCACCCGGCTCACGTCCAGCAGGTCGTTGACCAGGGTGGCCAGTGCGGCGAGGCTCTCGTCCGCGGTGTCCATGAGCTCCTGCCGGTCCTCGGGCGTGAGCGAGTCCCCGGCCGCGCGCAGCCCGCCCACCGCCGCCGTGGCGGAGGCCAGCGGTCGCCGCAGGTCGTGGCTCAGCGCGGACAGCAGCGCCCCGCGCACCCGGTCCGACGCCGCAATGGGCTCGATCTCCTCAGCCACCGCCTGCAGCCGCTGCCGCTCCAGGGCCGCCCCCATCTGCACGGCGACGACGCTCAGCAGCCGCCGCTCGGACGAGGCCAGGTGCCCGCCGTGCAGCTCGAGCGTGCCCCCGCCGTCCAGGGGCATGACCGTGGGCTCGTCCCCGGGCTCCACGTCCCCCGCGCTCGCGACCACCGTGTCTCCCGCCATGATGCGCACCCCCGGAACGCGGAACACCTCGTGCGCACGGTCCACGAGCGCCTGCACGGCGTCCTCGCCGCGCAGCACGCTGCCCGCGATGCTCTGGATCAGTTCGGACTCCGCGGCCGCCCGGCGGGCGGCGCGGGTGTAGCGGGCCGCGCGGTCCACCACGAAGCTCACGAGCGCGGCGATCACCGTGTAGAGGATCAGCGCCAGCAGGTGCAGGGGATCCGCGATGGTGATGGTGTGGATGGGGTCGATGAAGAAGTAGTCCAGCGTGAGCCCGGAGAGCACCGCCGCGAACAGCGCGGGCCAGATCCCGCCCACGAGGGCCACGACCACCACGAGCAGCTGGTACGCGAGCACGTCGCTCGTGATGGCGTCCGGGGAGCGCACCCCGGCCAGCGCCACGGTGAGCACCGGACCGCCCAGCAGCGCCACCAGGAAGCCGAGCACGCGGCGTCGTGCGGAGAGCGCCCCACCCAGCGGGGGGAGCGTGAACTGCCCGCCCGCCTGCGCGTGGGCGACCATGTGCACGTCGATCTCCCCGGACTCCTTGGTGACCGTGGCCCCGATCCCCGGACCCGTGAAGGCCGCGGCGAGCCGGCTCCGACGGCTGATGCCCAGCACCAGCTGCGTGGCGTTGACCGACCGGGCGAACTCCACGAGCGCCGCGGGGACGTCGTCCCCCGCCACCTGGTGGTAGGTCCCGCCGAGCTTCTCCACGAGCGCCCGCTGCTGCGCGAGCGCGGCCGGGTTCTCCGTGCGCACGCCGTCCTGCGCGATCACGTGCACGGCCAGCAGGTCACCGCCCGCCGAGCGCGCCGCCACCCGGGCGCCGCGGCGCAGCAGGGTCTCACCCTCCGGCCCGCCCGTCAGGGCGACGACCACGCGCTCGCGGGCCTCCCACTTGCCGTTGATGTCGTGCTCGCGGCGGTAGTGCATGAGGGCCTGGTCCACCTCGTCCGCGAGCCACAGCAGCGCGAGCTCGCGCAGCGCGGTGAGGTTGCCCAGGCGGAAGTAGTTGGACAGCGCCGCGTCCACGCGCTCGGCGGGGTACACGAGCCCCTCCGAGAGCCGGTCCCGCAGCACCTGGGGCGCCAGGTCCACCACCTCGATCTGGTGGGCGCCGCGCAGGAACCGGTCCGGCACGGTCTCCCGCTGGGGCGCGCCGGTGATCCGCTCCACCACGTCGTTGAGGGACTCGATGTGCTGGATGTTCACGGTGGAGATCACGTCGATCCCCGCGGCGAGCAGCTGCTGGACGTCCTCCCAGCGCTTCTCGTGCTCGGAGCCGGGGGCGTTGGTGTGGGCGAGCTCGTCCACCAGGGCGATGTCCGGGGCGCGCTCCAGCACCGCGGCCACGTCCATCTCCTCGAGTTCCATGTCCCGGTAGCGGGTGCGCAGCCGGGGGACCTGCGGCAGGCCCTCGGTCATGGCGGCGGTGGCCGCGCGCCCGTGGGTCTCCACGATCCCGATCACCACGTCCCGGCCCTCGGCGAGCAGCCGCCTGCCCTCCGCGAGCATCCGGTAGGTCTTGCCCACGCCGGGAGCGGCGCCGAGCAGCACCCTCAGCCGCCCCGGTGCGGTCATGTCAGCGCCTCGTCTCGTCCAGTGCCAGGTTGAGCTCGGCCACGTTCACCACGCGGTCACCCACGTAGCCCAGGTCGGGGTTCTTGGTGTGCTGGCCCACGAGCTCTCGCACCTGTTCTACCGGAAGACCCCGCTCCCGGGCCACGCGCTCGACCTGGATGTCCGCGTAGCGCGCGCTGATGTGGGGGTCCAGCCCGGAGGAGGAGGCGGTCAGGGCGTCCGCGGGGACCTCGGAGTCGGGCACGCCGTTGAGCTCCGCGATGGCCTGCTTGCGCTGGGTGATGGCCTCCACCAGGTTCCCGTTCTCAGGGCCCCAGTTGGTGCCGGAGGACGACGCCGCGTCGTACCCTGCGTCCCCGGCCGCCGAGGGGCGGGGCTGGAAGTACTGCGGCAGGGGCTTGCCGTCCGCGTCCGTGAAGGACTGCCCGATCAGTGAGGACCCCCGGACCTCACCGTTGCCGTCCGTCATCATGGACCCGTGGCTCTGCTCGGGGAACGCGAGGTACCCGAGCCCGGTGACCACCGCGGTGTAGCCCACGCCCAGCAGCAGGGTGAGCACGATCAGGGTGCGGACGGCCACCGACATGGTGCGCCCGGAGGAGTGTGCGGCAATGCTCATGACGATCGCTTCTTTCTCGACGACTCGAAAACTCTGTGGTGCGGGGTGGGATGTTGCGGTGCGGTGGTGCGGTGGTGCGGTGGTGCGGTGGTGCCCCGCCCGCCGACGGCTCGCGAGGTGGCGGGCGGCGCGTTCGGGGGCGGGTCAGAAGCCCGGGATCAGCCGGACCACCAGGTCGATCAGCCAGATCCCCAGGAAGGGTGTGATGATCCCGCCCAGCCCGTAGACCGCGAGGTTGCGCCCCAGGGTCTTGGACGCGTTCATGGGCCGGTACTTCACGCCGCGCAGGGCCAGCGGGACCAGGAACACGATCACGATCGCGTTGAAGATCACCGCCGAGAGCACCGCGGAGGCCGGTGAGTGCAGGCCCATCACGTTGAGCACCGCGAGCCCCGGGAACACCCCGATGAAGATCGCGGGGATGATCGCGAAGTACTTGGCGATGTCGTTGGCGATCGAGAACGTGGTGAGCGCGCCGCGGGTGATGAGCAGCTGCTTGCCGATCGCCACGATGTCGATGAGCTTGGTGGGGTCCGAGTCCAGGTCCACCATGTTCCCGGCCTCCTTGGCCGCGGAGGTGCCGGTGTTCATGGCCACGCCCACGTCCGCCTGGGCCAGCGCGGGGGCGTCGTTGGTGCCGTCCCCGGTCATGGCCACGAGGTTCCCGCCCTCCTGCTCCGTGCGGATGTAGGCGAGCTTCTGTTCCGGGGTGGCCTCGGCGAGGTAGTCGTCCACGCCGGCCTCCTGCGCGATGGCCGCGGCGGTCAGGGGGTTGTCACCCGTGACCATCACGGTGCGGATGCCCATGGCCCGCAGCTGCGCGAAGCGCTCGGTGAGCCCCTCCTTGACCACGTCCTTGAGGTGCACCACGCCGAGCACGCGCGCCGCGCCGTCGGCCCTCTTGTGCGCCACCACCAGCGGGGTGCCACCCGAGCGGGAAATCTCGGTGACGCGCTCCTGGAGCTCACCCCGGGCGGCGTCGTCCGGCTGCGCGCCGTCCTCCGCGAGCCAGGCGACGATTGCGGAGCCCGCGCCCTTGCGGATCTGCGAGCCGCCCGGCAGGTCCAGCCCGGACATGCGCGTCTGCGCCGTGAAGGGCACGACGTCGCCCGCGGCCTCCTGCTCGAGGCTCGCCCCGCGCTCGCGGGCCAGGTCCACGATCGAGGAGCCCTCGGGCGTGGGGTCCGCCAGGGACGAGAGCGCCGCGGCGTGCACGAGCTCCTCCTCGGCCACCCCGGTGAGCGGGACGAACGCGGTGGCGCGGCGGTTGCCGTACGTGATGGTGCCGGTCTTGTCGAGCAGCAGGGTGGTCACGTCACCGGCGGCCTCCACAGCGCGCCCGGACATGGCCAGCACGTTGCGCTGCACCAGCCGGTCCATGCCCGCGATGCCGATCGCGGAGAGCAGCGCGCCGATGGTCGTGGGGATCAGGCACACGAGCAGCGCGATCAGCACCGTCACGCTCGCGGGGCTCGCGGGGTAGGAGGCGATCGGGTTCAGGGTTAGTGTGACCACCACGAACACGATGGACAGGGACGCCAGCAGGATGTTCAGGGCGATCTCGTTGGGGGTGCGCTGGCGGGCGGCGCCCTCCACCAGGGAGATCATCCGGTCCACGAACGTCTCACCGGGCTTGGAGGTGATCCGCACGACGATCCGGTCCGAGAGCACGCGCGTGCCGCCGGTCACCGCGGAGCGGTCCCCGCCAGACTCGCGCACCACGGGGGCGGACTCGCCGGTGATCGCGGACTCGTCCACGCTCGCGATGCCCCACACGATGTCCCCGTCCCCGGGGATCAGCTCGCCCGCGGAGACCACCACCACGTCACCCAGGGTGAGGTCCGCCGAGGACGCCTCCTCGGTGGCCGCGCGCTGGGCACCCGGGTCCGCGGCGTCGTCGTAGTCCCGCACGCGGTGCGCGGTGGTGCTGGTGCGCGTCTGGCGCAGAGACTCCGCCTGGGCCTTGCCGCGGCCCTCCGCGATGGACTCCGCGAGGTTCGCGAAGACAACGGTGAGCCACAGCCACACGGCGATCGCCCACGTGAACGCGCCGGGCACGGCGGTGCCGCCGGAGTCCTGCGCGCCGCCGGTGAACAGCTCCGCCACGGCGAACACCGTGGTGACCACGGCACCCACCCACACGATGAACATCACGGGGTTGTGCCACTGGGTGCGGGGGTCGAGCTTGCGCACGGCGCCGGGCAGGGCCTCGCGCAGCTGCTGCCACGTGAGCGTCTTGCGGGGTGCGGCCGTCCGGGCCGCGGGGGCCTCGGGGCGTGCTTCGGTGACGGTGGTGCTCATGACTGCATCAGACCTTCTGCCAGGGGACCCAGCGTGAGAACGGGGAAGAACACGAGGGCGGTCACCAGGACCGCGGTGCCTGCGGTGAGCCCCACGAACAGGGGCCGGTGCGTGGGCAGGGTGCCCGCAGTGGCGGGGACCTTCTCCTGCGCCGCGAGGGAACCGGCCAGGGCCAGCACCAGGGCGATCGGGATGAACCGGCCGAACAGCATGGCCACGCCGATCGCGGCGGTGAGCCAGGGGGTGTCCGCGGTGAGGCCCGCGAAGGCCGAGCCGTTGTTGTTGGCGCCGGACGCGAACGCGTACAGCACCTCGGAGAGCCCGTGCGGGGCGGTGTTGGTCAGCGACTCGTTCTCGATGCTGTCCCGCAGGGCGGGGATCCCGAAGCTCAGGCCCACCCCGGCGAGCACCAGCACGGGCATCACCAGGATGTAGAGGCTTGCGAGCTTCATCTCGCGGGGGCCGATCTTCTTGCCCAGGTACTCGGGGGTGCGCCCCACCAGCAGCCCGGCCACGAACACGGCGATCACCGCGATCACGAGCATCCCGTACAGCCCGGAGCCCACACCGCCGGGGGCCACCTCACCCAGGAGCATGTTGAGCATGGGGACCATCCCGCCCAGGGCGGTGTAGGAGTCGTGCATCGAGTTCACCGCACCCGTGGAGGTCAGCGTGGTGGTGGCCGCGAAGATCACGGACTGGGGGATGCCGAAGCGGGCTTCCTTGCCCTCCATGGGACCACCCGCGAGCTCGGGCGCGGTGCCCTGCCCGGCGGACTCGAACGCGGCGAGTGCGAACACCGAGGCCAGGTACAGCACGCCCATGACCGCGAGGATCGCGTAGCCCTGGCGGTTGTCGCCCACCAGTCGCCCGAACGTGCGGGGCAGGGCGAACGGGATCACCAGGATCAGGAAGCACTCGAAGAGGCTGGTCCACCCGGTGGGGTTCTCGAAGGGGTGGGAGGCGTTGGCGTTGTAGAAGCCGCCGCCGTTGGTGCCCAGCTCCTTGATGACCTCCTGGGAGGCCACGGGCCCGCCCGGGATGGACTGGGTGCCGCCGGCCACGGTGGTGACGTCCGTGAAGCCGTCGAAGTTCTGCACCACACCGCCTGCGATCAGCGCCAGCGCGCCCAGCACCGACAGCGGCAGCAGCACGCGCACGGTGGTGCGGGTGAGGTCCACCCAGAAGTTGCCGATGGTGCCGCTGCGCCGGTACGCGAAGCCGCGCACCAGGGCCACGGACACCGCGATGCCCGTGGCGGCGGAGACGAAGTTCTGCACCGCCAGGCCCGCGAACTGCACGGTGTACGCGAGGTTCTCACCCGAGTACGCCTGCCAGTTGGTGTTGGTCACGAAGGAGATGGCCGTGTTGAACGCGACCCCCGGCTCCGGGTTGTCCGCGCCCGTGGAGAACGGCAGCCACTGCTGGGTGCGCTGCAGCAGGTACAGCAGCAGCACGCCCGCCAGGGAGAAGTACAGCACCGAGCGCAGGTACGCCTGCCAGGACTGCTCCTGGTCCGCGGCCACGCCGGTCAGCCTGTAGAGGACCCGCTCCGGGGCCCAGTGCGTGCGGGTCTGGAAGACCCACGCCATGTAGTCGCCCAGGGGCCGGTAGGCCAGCGCGAGGGCCAGCACCAGGGTGCCCAGGGACGCGAGGAAGGGAACCCACTCCATCAGAAGCTCTCCGGGTTCACCAGGGCGAAGACCAGGTACGCGATCGCCGCGACGCCCAGGACGAACGCGATGCCGCTGAGCACGATCACAGCTTGTCCACCGCCTTGCCCACCATCACCACGACCATGAACAGGGCGACCACGCCCAGGACGTACACCACATCAAGCACTGCTGGCTCCGATCGGAGATCACCGGCCGCAGGATCACGGCCGCCGCACCCTCCCTGGGTGCAGAACCTCAGTAGACGCCCGCCCCCGTCGCCGGGGGGAGGCCCCCTCACGGAACCCATACGCGCCCCCTGCGGATCCTCACGGTTTCCTCGCACCCAACCGCTTGGAGCGTTGCTGGGCGCTGTGGTGCGCGCTGGACGGGCGGCGTCGTCGCCCGGGGGCAGTGCCGCGGGGATGGACGGTGACGCCGCCCGCTCGCGTCCCGGGAGCCGTCACCGCGGGCGCGGTGCGCACGGGACAGGCACCGCCAGATGTGCGTCAGAAGCCATCAATCGGTTATTCCCGATTTCCTACCCGTCCGCTCCACGCGAATCCTTGCTGCGGCAAGCGTCTGGGCGTGCCACGATGCAGACATGGCTACCAACGATTCCACCAGCACCCAGATCCAGCTCGTCTCCCGCCCGGAGGGGTGGCCCGAGCCCGAGAACTTCCGCACCGAGACCGTGGAGCTGCCCGAGCTGCAGGACGGCCAGGTGCGCGTGCGCAACGAGTTCATCTCCGTGGACCCCTACATGCGCGGCCGCATGCGGGACGAGAAGAGCTACGTGCCGCCGTTCGCGCTGAACGAGACCATGACCGGCGGCGCCGTGGGCCGCGTGGTCGAGTCCCGCTCCGAGAAGCTGCCCGAGGGCACCCCCGTGCTGCACCAGTACGGTTGGCGGGACCTCGCACAGGGCGCCGCGGACGAGTTCACCGCCATCCAGGAGCTCCCGGACACCCCGCTGTCCGTGTACCTGGGCATCCTGGGGATGACGGGCATGACCGCCTACACCGGACTCACCCGCATTGCCGGGCTCAAGGAGGGCGACCGCGTGTTCGTCTCCGGTGCGGCCGGTGCCGTGGGCTCCGCGGCCGGTCAGATCGCCAAGCAGCTGGGCGCCTCCTACGTGATCGGTTCCGCCGGTTCGGACGAGAAGGCGAAGCTGCTCACCGAGAAGTACGGCTTCGACGCGGTGCTCAACTACAAGGACGCCCCCATCCGTGAGCAGCTCGCGAAGGCCGTGGGCGAGGACGGCGTGGACGTCTACTACGACAACGTGGGCGGCGACCACCTCGAGGCGGCCCTCGACGTGCTGAACCGGCACGGCCGGGTGGCGGTGTGCGGCGCGATCAGCCAGTACAACTCCACCGAGCGCCCCTGCGGTCCGGACAACATGGGCAACATCATCAAAAACTCGCTCATGCTCGAAGGCTTCACCATGGGTGACCACTGGGACGTCACCGAGGAGTACACCTCCCGGATGACCGAGTGGTTCACCTCCGGAAAGATCGCCTACGACGAGACCGTGGTGGAGGGCCTGGACCACGCCGTGGACGCCTTCATCGACATGATGAAGGGCGCGAACACCGGCAAGATGGTCGTGAAGATCTGATCACCGCGCACCACTGAGGAGAGGCACACCATGGCGTTCAGCACGGGCGACCGCGTTCAGTGGAACACCCCGCAGGGGCCCACCCAGGGGACGGTCCGGTCCACGCACACGGACGAGTTCGAGTTCAAGGGCCAGACGTTCAAGGCCACGGACGACGATCCGGTGCACGTGGTCGAGTCGGAGAAGACCGGCTCGCAGGCCGCGCACCACGCCTCCGCCCTGGAGGCCGCCTCCGAGGACTGAGCGCGCGGGTGCGGCCCGGGACGGCGACGCCGCTGCCACCCGCCCCTGCCTCGTCGAACCCGCCGCCCCGCGCACCCGCGAGGGGCGGCGGGTTCGTATCATGGGCTCGGCCAGCCCCCGCCTTCGAGAGGAACCCGTGCCCCGCACCGCCCTGCCGCACCGCGTGAGTCCCGTGCAGATGCTGCGTGCGCTGCGCGACGAGCCCGGGCTTGCGGCACTGCTCGAGGACTGGATGCACGGGGACGCGGTGGTCGGCATCCGGCCCACGCGCGTGCTGGGTGCGGACGAGGACCCGTTCGTCGCACTGGGTTCCGGGGACGACGTCGCCGCGCGCACTGCGGAGGGTGCCGCACCGCCCAGCGCGGGCGGGGGCCGGCGCGGTGTCGCCGCCCCGGCCCGCGCCTCCGCCGAACGCACCGTTGAAAACCCCGCCCGGTTCGGCGGCGGGTGGATCGGCTACCTCGGCTACCAGCTCTCGCGCCGCCTCGAGTCGCTCCCGCCCGCACCTCCGCACTCGGGCGGTCTGCCGGAGCACCACCTGGCGCGCTACGACCACGTCCTGGTGCACGACAGCGCTGCGGACCGCTGGTTCTGTGAGTCCCTGCCCGGTGCGGACCCTGCCCGGGCGGCCGAGACGATCGCGGTGGTGGAACGGGCGCTCGGGGCCGGCCCGGCGTCATCGTCCGGGGCGTCCGCGCCGCGCTCGTACCGGTGCGGGCCGTTCGAGGCCGCCGTGACCGGCGCGGCCCACGCCGAGGCCGTGCGGCGCGCGCTGGCGCACATCCGGGACGGGGACATCTTCCAGGCGAACATCTGCCGAGAGCTCACGGCGGCATTCGACGGTGACCCACTGGACCTGTTCTGCACCGGGTACGAGCGGCTGCGGCCGCGTTTCGCCGGGTTCTTGCGCGTGCCGGGCGGCGCGGTGGCCAGCTTCTCACCCGAGCTCTACCTGCGTCGGACGGGCACCGCCGTGCTCACGTCCCCGATCAAGGGCACCGCGCCCGCGGACTCGGACCCCCGCGAGCTGCACGCCTCCGCCAAGAACCGCGCGGAGAACGTGATGATCGTGGACCTCATGCGCAACGACCTCTCCCGCGCGTGCGTCCCCGGCTCCGTCCTGAGCCCCGCCGTGCCGCGCGTGGAGCCGCACACGGGCGTCCACCACCTGGTCGCGGACGTCCACGGCACGCTGCGCCCGGAGCTCGACGACGCCGCCCTCCTGCGCTCCACGTTCCCGCCCGGTTCGTGCACGGGGGCGCCGAAAGTCAGGGCCACCGAGATCATCAACGCACTGGAGACCACCGCGCGGGGCGTCTACACCGGTGGGATCGGGTACGCGAGTCCCGTGGCGGGGCTGGCCATGAACGTGGCCATCCGTACGTTCGAGTTCTCGGGCGCCACGGTGCGCCTGGGTGTGGGTGGCGGGATCGTCGCCGACTCGGACCCGGACGGGGAGGCGTTCGAGACCCTCGTGAAGGCCGCCCCGCTGCTGGATGCGGTCGGCGCCCGCTTCGGGCCCGAGCTGTCCCGGGAGTGGTGTGAGCACGCGGAGTCCTCGGAGGTGGCGACCCCGGCGTGCGTGGGAGGCGGTGGGGCGCCGTCGCGCGCGGCAGCCTCGCTGCGGGACGCGCCCGTGATCCGCTCGACCCCCGACCCCTCCCTGGGGGTCTTCACCACGATGCTCGTCCGCGAGGGGCGTCCCGAGCAGCTGGTGGAGCACCTGGCAAGGCTCGGGAGCAGCGTGCGGGCGTGCTTCTCCCATGAGCTGCCGGGCGCGCTCGCAGAGCAGCTCCTCCAGCGTGCCGCCGGATTGGATGGCCCGCACCGGCTGCGGGTCACGGCAGTTCCGGACGCTGGGAGTCTGTGTCTCGAGATGACCCACGCCCCGCTGAACCCTCCCGGCGCGGCCCCTCCCGTGGATCCGTGGGTGCTGCACCCGGTGGTGGTGCCCGGCGGGTGGGGCCGCCACAAGTGGGCGGACCGCCGCGCCCTGGACACGACACCCGGTCCGTGGTCCCCGGTGTGCGATCCGCTGCTGGTGGACGAGGACGGCACGGTGCTGGAGACCGGGCGGGCCAACGTGTTCGTGGTGCGCGACGGCGTGGTCACCACACCGCCCGTGGACGGCCGGATCCTGCCCGGGGTGATGCGCGCCCGGGTGCTCCCGACCCTGCGGGCCGCCGGGTACGAGGTCCGTGAACAAGACATCACTCTCACGGACATCGCTGGGGCGTCGGAGGTGTTTGTGACCAACGCCCTGCGGGGTGCCCGGCCCGTGGGGGAGATCCACGGTGTGGGTGCGTGGGCCCCTGGGCCCGTGACGGTGTGGGTGCAGCGCGCGCTCGCGGACGCCCCGTGGCGAACGGGAGGCATCGCCCCCATTGACACGACCCGGTGAGGTGAGGATGCTCGGGGCACGGCGCCGTCGTCCGGGCCGCGGAGCTCGGGGCGGCGCACCACGCAACCGCGAAGGAGCGCAGCCATGGGCAAGAACCCGCAGGACGAGAACACCGAGTCGGTCAGCCAGGTGGACACCGACGAGCAGCGCCAGAAGGCCGCCGAGCAGGCGAACACCCAGGAGCAGCGGGAGTTCTTCGAGGAGCAGGCCGGCACGGAGGAGCAGTCCCAGGGCTACGGGCACTGAGCACCGCACCGGGCAGCCGCTGACAGGCGAACCGCCCCGCACCACGAAGGTGCGGGGCGGTTCTTCTGCGCCGAGTGGCTGCGGAGTCGGTGGCTACTTCTTCTTGTTCTCGAGGGTCTGCTCGTACTGGGCGAGAGCCAGGCCCACGCTCATGAAGGTGGGCGCCCAGTGGCCCACGAAGATGCCCCAGCGGTCCGACTGGGCCTTGGAGTCGTCGCTCTTGAGACGCGAGATTCCCCACGACACGAAGGACAAGGCGATCGAGCCCATGCCTGCGGTGTAGGCGTACTCGGAGCGGATACCGGCGTCGTGCAGGGTCTTCATGATCATGGTGTGATCTCCATTCAGGCCCGGAGGGCCGACGAGGTGATGCGAGGCTTGGGATTTCTCAGCGTAGCCCGTTCCCGGAGCGGTGATAAGTGGGGTGACGACATTTTGTTCGACACCCTGCGGTGTGGTCCGCGCGGAGCCGCGTGGCAGGGTGGGGGCATGACTGGGACGAAATCACGACGCGTTCTGCTGGCCGGTTGCGGGGACGTGGGAACCGCGCTGGGCCTGCGACTGGTGGAGCGGGGGTGGGCGGCCACGGGTGTGCGCCGCCACGCGGACCGGCTGCCCGCGCCGCTCACCGGCCTTACGCTGGACCTCACCGAGCCCGGGGACACGCTGCTTCCTGCGGTCGACGCGGTGGTGGTCACCCTCACGTCGGACGGCCACGACGTCGCCGGCTACGAGCACACCTACCTGGGCGGCCTGCGTGGGCTGCGGCGCGCGCTCGGGGAGCAGGAGCCGCTCGTGGTCCTGGTGTCCTCCACGGGCGTGCTGGGCGGTGGCGACGGCGAACGCGTCACCGAGGACACCCCGCCCGATCCGCAGCGGCCCACCGCCCACGTGCTGCTCGCGGCGGAGGAGCTGGCGGCGGAGCTGTTCCCTGACCGCGTGATCGTGCGGCCCGCGGGCATCTACGGGCCGGGACGCACGTCCATGGTCGAGCGCGTGCGCCGCGGGGCGCCCCTGGCCCACCGGCGGGTGACCAACCGCATCCACCGGGACGACCTCGTGACGGTCCTGGCCACGCTGCTGGAGCGCGGCACCGTGGCGGGCGAGCGGGCGTTGACCACCGGTGGGGGCGGTGCTGCAGAGAGTGAGCGAACGGACGTCCCGCAGAACGGGACGGTCGCGGGGGGAGGCGGCGCGGCGGCGTCGTCGGCTGCTTCCCGGCTCCCGCGGCTGCTGCACGCCGTGGACCACGACGCCGCCCTGCTGGGTGACGTGGCCGCGCACCTCGCGCACCGGCTGGGCGTGCCCGTGCCCCCGGACGACTCCGGGCCGGGGGAGGGGCCGCTCGGGAAGATCGTGGACGGGGAGCTGGTGCACGGCCTGGTGCCCCGCGAGGAATGGCGGTACCCCACGTACCGGGAGGGGTACGACGCGCTGCTGGCGGACGGCTCCGCGGACTCGTGGGTGGGGCGAGGATGAGCGAGGACGTCCACTGGTTCCTGCCGATCAACCCCGCATCGCACGCGGAGCACATGCCCGCGGACTGGCGCACCCGTGAGGACGCGACCGAGGTGTGGGAGGCCATCGGGCGCTCGCAGCCCATCGACCGCTGGTGCCTGCCCACGGGCTTCCGCACCATGAAGTCCGGGGACGTGATCTGGGCGTACCTGTCCAAACGGCAGGAACTGTGCGCGGTGGGGAGGGTCCGGCGGACGGCGTTCGAGGTGGGCGGTGTGGAGGCCGACCCCCCGGAGGTCCGTGATGGCGACACCGGCGGCTGGTACGTCTACGTGGACTGGGACGAGCCCCGCACGGCGGAGCTGTGCCGCCGTCCGATCCCTAGATCGGTGTTCGGGCAGGTGCCGATGTCGGTGGGGCGGGTGGGGGAGGCGCTCAAGGCGGTGTTGAGCAGGGGCCTCTCATCATGGCCGACAAAACCTCAGTTTTGCTCCGGGTGATCGGCTTGAGTCATCTCCCCCGATCAGCTGGGTGGCACAGTTGTTGGCACACGCCCCGGACCACGCGGGCGCGGTGGACCCGCCGGTGCCTCTGACCCCAAAAGGCGTGTCCGCGGGGATCACGACGCCGTTGTGGTCGCCGGGAGCCTGCTCGGGGGTGGTGCGGGGGTGGACTGCATACCTCAGTCTGGAACATCGACTCGGGCAGCAAACTTGGGCCCACTGTTGCGCCGTGTGACACCTCCCTGGACCTCGGCGCCCGAGCGTAGTTCAGTAGTGGTCCTTCCCTCGTCAACCATTTCCGACACGTGCGCTCTCCCGGGCGCACAGGAACCAGGTACACACTCATGATCCTTTCCGGACTCGTCCTCGGTGCCGTGCTCGGCATCGTGATGCAGCGCGGACGCTTCTGCGTGACGGGCATGCTGCGGGACATCTTCCTGCAGCGCTCGTGGCGCACGTTCACGGCTCTGCTCGTGGTGATCACGGTGCACGCCGTGGGGCTCGCGGCGCTCACCACCCTCGGGGTGATCTCCCCCGACTACCCCTCGTTCATGCCGTTGGCCGTGGTCGTGGGCGGGTTCATGTTCGGGGTGGGCATCATCCTGGCCGGTGGCTGCGCCTCCGGCACGTGGTACCGCTCGGGTGAGGGGCTGGTGGGCTCCTGGATTGCGCTGGCCATGTACGCGCTGTCCGCGTCCGCCATGAAGACCGGCGTGCTCAAGGGCTTCAACTCCGGTATGAAGCAGTGGGACACCGGGCTCACCACCATCCCCGGTGCCCTGGGCGTCTCCCCGTGGCTGTTCGTGATCGTCCTGGCCGCGGTCACCGGTGTGATGGTGCGCCACTTCCTCAACCGCGAGAAGAACACCGTGAAGCCCGCACGGCTGAACAGTCGTCCCGCATGGAAGAAGCCCCTGCACGTCTACACCGCCGGTGCGCTCGTGGGTCTGATCGGCGTCATCGCGTGGCCGCTGTCCGCCGCGACCGGCCGCAATGACGGGTTGGGCATCACCACCCCCACCGCCAACCTGCTGAACTTCCTGGTCACCGGAGCGGACGGGAAGCTGGACTGGGGCGTGATGCTCGTGCTCGGCATCCTGGTCGGCTCGTTCATCGCCGCCAAGTCCACGGGTGAGTTCCGCGTGCGCGTCCCGGACGCCACCACCACGGTGCGCTCCATCGCGGGCGGCCTGCTCATGGGTGTGGGCGCGGCCCTGGCCGGTGGCTGCACCGTGGGCAACGGCATGGTCCAGACCAGCCTGTTCACGTTCCAGGGCTGGATCGCGCTGCTGTTCATCGCCCTGGGCGTGGCCGTGGCCACGAAGATCTGGCTCAAGCCCACCGTCACGCAGCCCGCCACCGGCGAAGACGGCACCTACTCCACCGTCCAGAGCCTGGACCACACGGTGGACGCCACCGCACCGGACGACAACTCGATCGACGCCGCCCCCACCGCGGGCGCTCCCCGCACCTCGGGTGGGAACGTGTTCTCGGGCTTCGCCGCGGCACCCACCGCGCTCATGGTCAAGGACCCGGCAGGTGCACCGTCGAAGAAGCTCACGGGCCTGGGCGACGGCTACTACGCCCTGGACTCGCTCGGTGCCGTGTGCCCGTTCCCGCTGATCGAGGCCAAGGACGTCATGCAGACCCTGCAGACCGGCGACCACCTGGTGATCGACTTCGACTGCACCCAGGCCACCGAGGCCATCCCGCAGTGGGCAGCCACGGACGGCCACGAGGTCACCGACTTCGTGGAGAAGGGCGACGCCAGCTGGCAGATCACCCTCAAGAAGGGCTGACCCGGCAGGCATCCCGGTTCACGGCACCGCCGCGCCACCTCTGCGTTTCATGGACCCCACCCGCCAGGGGGCCCAGGCAGGGGGGGCGGCGGCGGCGTCGTACCACCGGAACGGTGCGGAGCGCGGGCCCACCGGGGGGGTGAGCGCTCCGGCGGCGTCGTGGTGTGGGCGCCGTGACTCAGGCGCGGGAGTCCTGCCGGGCGCGGTGGCGCATGTCCCGCAGGGCCACGGCCAGGGCGACGAGCACCACGAGCACCACAACGCCCAGTCCCGCCGCGATGCCCACGGACCAGCCCTGGCCGGCGATCACTCCGTACGCCACCGCGGTGATCATGGCGATGCCCACGGCGGTGCCCACGCGCTGGCCGGTCTGCATCACACCACCGGCGCTGCCCGCGTACTCGAGCGGCACCTCCGCGAGCGTGAGTGTCTGGTTGGGGCTCACCACGGCGCCCTGGCCGAAACCCACGAAGCCCAGGGTGAGCACGAGCCACCACTCGCTGATGTGCCATGAGTCGTGCAGCAGGATCACCGCCATGCTCAGCAGCAGGCCCACGACCACGCTGAGCATGCCGAGCACCACGATCTTGCGGCCCATCCGGTTCACGCGGCTGCCGGCAAGGTTGGAGGCCACCGCGCTCGCGAGGGCGTTGAGCAGGCCCACGCAACCGGCGGCCAGCGCGGTGTGGCCGAGCCCCTTCTGCATGTAGAGGGTGACAAGCACCCACACGCTCGTGATGCCCAGGAAGTACAGCGAGATCAGCAGGGTGCCGTTGAGGAAGCTGCTGACCCTGAAGATGTTCAGGTCCACCATGGGCTGGTGCCCGGAGGCCTTGAAGCGCTTCTCCCACGCGATCCACAGGGCCAGGAACATGGCGGCGACCGCGAGCAGGGCCCACACCCACGGGCTCGTGCCGGGGGAGCCGGCCTCGATGAACGGAAGCAGGGTGGCGAGCAGCGCGATGCCCAGGAGCACCGCACCCGTGGGGTCCATCTCCCGCAGGGCGTGGCGGATGGTGGTGCCCTCGGGCCCGCGCAGCAGCGGGCGGGGGAACCACAGGAACGCGAGCACAAGCGCGACGACGCCCACGGGGACGTTCACCACGAACAGCCACCGCCACCCCTCGGACGCGCCGCCCGTCTGGATCAGCAGACCTCCCAGGACCGGGCCGATGGCCACGGAGACACCCACGGCGCTGCCCAGCATGCCGAACGCCTTCCCGCGCTCCGCTCCCTTGAAGTACTGCTGGATCATGGCCACGCCCTGAGGGTTGAGCAGCCCGGAGCCCACCCCCTGCACGAAGCGCGCCACGATCAGCATGGTGGGATCCGGGGCCAGGCCCGCGGCGATCGAGGACAGCGTGAAGATGGCCACCCCGAGCATCCACAGGAACCCGCGCCCGAACACGTCCCCGGCGCGGCCACCCGCCACCAGCACCACCCCGAAGGTCAGTGCGTAGCCGGAGAGGATCCACTGCAGCTGGGACTCGGAGGCGCCCAGCCCCTCCTGGATGGAGGGCAACCCCACGTTGATGATGCTCACAGCCACCAGGGACATGAAGATGGCCACGAGCAGCACCGCCAGGATCCGCCACCGCCGCGGATCCGTGCCGTGGGCGTAGCCCCGGTGGGTCTGGGGATCCGGGCGCGGGCTGAGGATGGGCAGCTCGCCGGTTCCCGTGGCGGGGGAGCGCTCGTGCCAGGTCTCGCCGGAGCTCGGATCGCGGTGGGAGTCTGAGGTCATGGAGAAAGTATGCACGTGCTGTCCGGCGCGGCGTTCCAGGGCCGGTCGGGTGTGTGCGTTCGCATGCGGTGGTTATCGGGTGCATGCCCCCCGGGCCGTCCTGGGGCCGGGTTTGGTCTGCGACGCCCGGTGCGGTCATCCTGGTCAGATGACAGTTGAACTGGTGATCCTGGGCCTGGTGGTCGTGACCGCTCTGGCCTTCGACTTCACCAACGGATTCCACGACACCGGCAACGCGATGGCCACCTCCATCGCCACCGGGGCGCTCAAGCCCCGCACCGCGGTGGCCCTGTCCGCGGTGCTGAACCTGGTGGGCGCGTTCCTGTCGGTGGAAGTGGCCACCACGGTCACCAGGGACGTGCTGCTCATCCAGACCAAGGACGGCGGACTCGTCTCCGGGCTGGACCCCACCATTGCCCTGACCCTCATCTTCTCCGGGCTGATCGGGGGCATCCTCTGGAACCTTGCCACGTGGCTGTTCGGGCTGCCCTCCAGCTCCTCTCACGCGCTGTTCGGCGGGCTGATCGGGGCCGGGCTCGCCTCCCTGGGCGTGGCCGGCGTGAACTGGGCCGGTGTGGTCCAGAAGATCCTTGTCCCGGCCGCGCTGGCGCCGTTCATCGCCGGGTGCGTGGCCGCCGTGGGCACCGCCCTGGTCTACCTCATCGGCCGCGCGGCGTCCCAGGCGCACCGGGACCGGGGGTTCCGCTGGGGACAGGTGGGAACGGCGTCGCTGGTGTCCCTGGCCCACGGCACCGGTGACGCGCAGAAGACCATGGGCGTGATTGCCCTGGCGCTGATCGCCCACGGCAGCCTCAGCGTCCAGGGGATCGAGAGCAGCGGGCTGCCGGTGTGGATCATCGTGAGCTGCGCGGTGGCCATCGCCCTGGGCACGTACCTGGGCGGCTGGCGCGTGATCCGCACGCTCGGCAAGGGCCTTGTGGAGATCGAACCGCCGCAGGGCATGGCGGCCGAGGCGTCCTCGGCGGCCATCATCCTGACCTCCAGCCACTTCGGCATGGCGCTGTCCACCACGCACGTGGCCACCGGTTCCATCCTGGGTTCGGGCGTGGGCAAGCCCGGCGCGCGCGTGCGGTGGGGTGTGGCCGGGCGCATGGTCGTGGGGTGGCTGCTCACCCTGCCCGCCGCGGCCGTGGTGGGTGCGGTGTGCTTCATCATCGCTCGGGCCGTGGGCGGGCTGTCCGGCGCCGTGGTGATCTTCCTGCTGCTGGTGGTGGCCTCCGCCGTGATCTTCGCGCGGTCCCGGCACCAGAAGGTGGACCGCCACAACGTGAACGCGGACTGGGACGAGGACACGCACTCCGTGGTCCCCGCCGACTCCGACCGCGCCGACGCCCAGGAGGTGGCCCGCTGATGATTGTCGAGATGTCCCGATCTGTCCTCGCCGTGCTGCTCGCCGGGCTGTGCTTCGGGGCGGGACTGCCCGCGCTGTTCACGGTGGGCATCACCCTGTGGAGCCGGGCCACCCCCGAGCCCGACCCGGACGGCGTTGCCCGCCGCAAACCGCTGGCGCTCGCCGGGGCGGTACTCTGCTTTGCGATCGTGCTCGCTGCCGTGGTGATCGGGGTCCTGTGGATCACCCGCAAGAGCTTGGACCACTACCTAGGGATCTCGGTGTTCGGATGATGACCTTTGATGCGGCACTCGACCACATTCGCGCCGCCTACCCCCACGGTGTTCCCCCGGAGCAGCACGTGGCGCTCGCGGAGCTGCTGGCCCGCACGGTGGGCCCCCACCGCACCGAGCGGCTGCTCGAGACCCTGGACATCCCGGCGGGAGACCTCCTGGGGCCCGCCGCGGCCTCCGCGGAACAGCTGGGCGACGTCGCCGCGGAGCTCGCGCGCGCCGGGTGGCCTCTCGCGGGTGCGAGCCAGGACGAGCCGCCCCGCCAGCCCGGCTACGTGGCCCGGGTGATGAACTGGCTGCGCGCCGACTACCCCAACGGGGTGCCCGCCCAGGACTACCTGCCCGTGCTCGCGGTGCTGCGCCCGCAGCTCAACGACGAGGACATGGCCGCGATTGCGGACCAGCTCGCCCACGACGCCCGCGAGCAGGGGGTGGCGCCCTCCGAGGCGGACGCCCGCGCCGCCATCCAGCGCGCCACCGAGGACGAGCCCAAGCCCGAGGAACTCGCACGCATCCGCGCGATGCTCGAGGCCCACGGCTGGCCGTTCGAGGGGGAGTAGGGGCGGCTCCGCGGGTGGGGACCGAGCCGAACTGCGGAGGGCGGGTTCTACCCTGCGGCGGTGCCCCGCAACAGGCGCCTGACGCGTCAGGGGAAGTTCTGCCACCGACAGCGCGCCTTTCGGTGGCAGAAGCTCTCCTCGGACGCGGTGGCCTTGGCCCTCCTCCGGGACCGTTCAGATGCTCACTTCAGGGCATCGGACAGGTCCGAGAAGTATCGGTGACCGGACCACTCTGAACGGTCACCAATGACGTACAGCCGGCGCCTGGCGCGGCTGGCCGCGACGTTCACCAGATTCACGGTTGACGCCGCCCAGGCCTTGGCCCCCGGGCTTGCGGGATCTCCTCCCAGAACCAGGATGACGACATCCGCCTCTCGGCCCTGAGCCGTGTGGATCGTGCCCGCCTGCAGACCGGGATACTTCTTGCGGTCCACGAGCTGCCGCAGATGGTTCGACACATCACGGAACGGGGATATGGCAATCACTCGTGACGGGTCCACGCCTTTCTCGTCCAGATACTCAAGCGCCTTCTCCAGCCGCTTGACCTGCCCCATCTGCAGGTGTGTTCCGGGGGTGGTCGCGGGCTCATCCGCCCAGTAGCTCCACGCGACTGCCGGCCCCGTCCCCGTGTCCTCGAAGGGGTCGACGGCTGCGTCCTTGGCGCGGGGCTTTGGAACCCCGTTCACCATGATCCCGTTGTAGGCAATGCGGTTGCACAGGGAGAACATGGGGTCGTCGCAGCGCCGGTGCACCTTGAGCGGGGCGCTGACCCACACGTCCTGCTCGCCCTGCGGAAGAACGGTGCCGTAGGGAGAGATTCGGTCGGCAAGGGTCTGAACGGAGGCGCGGGGCGGTATCCACGTCGCAGAGACGCCGTACGCCGCAGCGATGTCTCGCCGCGATTTCGGGGGAATCGTGACCACCGGCTGCAGCTGCAGGGGATCGCCGACCGCGAGAACGCGCTGTGCGCGCCAGATGGCTCCCACCGCGAACTGGGGACATGCCTGTCCTGCCTCGTCGATGAGGAGCCACCCGAATGCTTCGGGGCCTACGTCACCGAACATTCGCCCCAGCGACGCAAAGGTTGATGACACCAGCGGCACCACCAGGAAGAACAGCTGCCATGCGGTGCGCAGTTTCTCCCGCTCCAGTTTCCGCGGGTGGTCTCCCGCCACCACTTCGCAAGCTGCTCTCAGTCCCTGTCTCATGGTGGTGGCAGTGGCGGCCATGAAGTCCTGGTGCAGCTCCAGGGCAGCGAGGAAGAGATCGGAACGCGCCTTGCTGAGATCGTGGTCGAGCCACGGGGCGTGCAACTCCCGGTCCTCGACGGACGCGTGGGCATCCGGGTGGTGCTTGCCGTATCTCGTGCGGTCCTGGGCGCACTGGGCCTCGAGGGAACGCCTGCGCGACGTCTTCATTGCCAGATCCCGTTCAGCTGTCTCCGCCTCCTGCCGGACACTGGCCAGATGGCGCTGGACGCGGTCGATTTCGGCCACGTGGGACGCGGACCGTTGCCGGGCGGTCTCCAGTGCCGTGCTCAGCGGGCTCAGGTGCGTTCGCCACTCACGTGGCGCGGCGCCCAGGGTGAAGATGGTTTCCAGGATGCCTGGCTTCTCGCCCATGTGCTGCTGGTAGGCGGCGGCCGCGGTGTCCAGCTCGTTCTGCAGGTCACCGGCTCTCAGGACCTGCGCGCGATGGATCTCGCGCGCCCGGCCTTCTTCCGCCCGGAGAGTGCGCAGGTGTTCTTCCCGGCGGGCGATCTTACGCACCAGTAACTGGACTTCTTCCCGTCGTCCTTCAGCGGCCTGGCGCTGCCCCATCAGGTTCTCCACGCGCTCCAGCGCACGCTGGAACACTGCTTGGGCTTCTCCCCAGGTGCGCTTCGGCCGGGTGCCCTCGGCCCAGTGCTTGAGAATGGTGTCGAGACCCTCCCTCTCCACCCGGGGCGAGGTCCTCCCGCCGCTGTGGGACGGAGCGCCGTCGGACCCGGTGGACCGGTCCCGCGACGCTTTTTCGTCGAACCAGAGAGCGCTCTGGAAAGCCATGCGGTTGGACTTCTTGCCCAGTCTGGCTGCCACCAGTCCCCAGCCTGGAGTGTCCGCCTCGTCGGCTGCTGATTTTCCGGCGGCCGCCCGCAGAGTCGCCGTCGCAATGTCCTTGAAGTAGTCGGCAGACTTCTCCCACGGCGAAGAAATCGCATCCGCAGAAGGGATTTCGACCGCCACGTTCTCCACAGCGGCGTTGTTCGCCGATGCCACGACCATCTCGAACCCCGTGAGCTCGGGAATGAGCTGCGGCACCGATCTGCTGTACCCGGACGCCGACGTCCAGCGGTGCATTGATCCGGTGAAGGCACGGGACGGATCGTTGAGAGCTGCGAGTCGGCGGGCTCGTTCCACCACGTTGCCCGCCAGCACATCCCGTAGCATCGTGGTCTTGCCGGTGCCCGGCGGGCCGTTGACGCCCATGACGCCGAGGTTCTGGCGCAGGTCGTTAAGGGCGCGGTTCACCGCGAACTGCTGGCTCAGGGCAAGCGGGTGCTCGGGGTTCGAAGGCCAGCGGCCCAAGGGCAGCTGGCCCACACGGGTCCGGGCATCGACTGCCTCGGGGTGCTGGATGACATCCACTCGTCCAGCGGACGTCTCCTTCCCGTCCTCGGTCAGGTACTCAAGTAGGGCGGTTCCGCTGCGTCCCGCTGCCGCTGCCTGCCGTACGGTGCCCAGATCCTGCAGGTAGAAGCTGTTGAGGAAGTCCATGTCGCTGACGCTGTCGTGCGGGCGTACGGCGACCACTCGACTTTCGATGACGATCTGGTGGGTGGCGAGATCCTCGCGGCCCTGGACGCCGGCGCCGGCGTGTGCGGCCCGCAGAATGTCGTTCAGATACGGCTCGCCCAGCCGGGGAACCTCGTGCGAGTTCTCCTGCTCCAGACGACGGCCCCCCAGCTCGTCGAGGGCTTCCACGAAGGATTCCTGCGCCGCCTCAAAACCGGACATCCACGACGGATCCCGCGGGCCCGGGTGGAGGAGGCGGCCCACCGCCCAGAGACAGGACGAGAGCGTGGCGGTGTCCCCGATCAGCTTTCCGTCGTGGCCCACCAGAACCCCCGCGCAGGCGCTCCGACCGCCGGGGCGCTCGTCGTAGGCGTCCGGATCGTCCGCGAACACCCAGTGCATGACCTCGTAGGTGTCCTCCACCTTGTAAACACCGAGATAGACCGTATGCCGCCACTCCCGCGGGGTATTTCCCATAGGTCGAGGCTCGGGCAGTGAATCCCACGGGAGGGGCGCATCGGATGTCCAGGCCACGACCTGCCGGTCCTCGGGCCGTGTTGACCGGGGCGTCAGTTTGGGGAGCGGCTGCGGACTGAACAGCTCCAGCATCCACCAGTAGTCCAGAATGCGCTGCTGCGCGGGACTCATCTGAGACATCGCCATTTCCCCATCCTGCCTCAGCCGGTGGCCACTTCTGGGGCGCGCCTCGGAAGGAGACGGTCCGAGATCTCAGGTGCTGGGACTCGTTTCCCGCAGGCGCCCCACCCACAGGGACAGGGTGCCCCCCACGGCTGCCTCGGCCAGGGCATCCGGATCCACGTGCTCCGTCTCGTCCACCTTGGAGGAGATGAGGGCAATGGTTTCCTCCGCAGTCGCGGCGGCGCGTCGTTCCGGATCGGCGCAGAACTTCCGCACGCTGGTCCCCAGGGTCTTGAGTGGCTGCTCGTCCCGAAACGGGTGGAAGGACTGCATGAACTCCTCCACCGTTTCCTGCACCAGGGGGTCGTCCGTGGCCATGCCCTCGAGCTCAACGAGGCGGGGCAGGAACTTCACGATTTCCAGGTAGGGGAAGTTCTCGCCCTCGGCAGTTTCTGCGGTTTCCTGTCCCCGCTCCGCGGTCTCGTCCGAACGCAGGGTGATGATCAGCTCTTCGGGGTCCAGCTCCAGGTGGGAAAAAACCCTGCGCATCAGGGAGACCTTTGTCCAGGTGCTCGACGATGCGTTCCAGCCGATGCTGTCGTCCAGGCGGTACACGCCGTTCTCGTCCGGGTCGTAGGCCGCGCCTACGCGGAACCAGTCGGAGGTCCGGGCCCACTGGAGGAACTCGTCCCGGTGCTCAACCAGAAGGATCGTGAATACCCGGGCCGTCAGGTCCCGCCAGTTGGCCACCGTGGCGTGGTGCTCGTTCCACGTGAAGGACACAGCAGCCCTGCCCGTGAAGTTGGTGTCCGTTCCCAGTGCTTCCGTGGGCAGCTGCGGTCGGGCCGGTTCGAAGTCGCTCTCGGGATAGATCCAGTAGGTGAGCGCATCTGCGCAGAGACGGCGGGTCCGTGCCGCCAGCTGGTCCTCGCCCCAGTGTTCGGCGCTGCGCATCTCCAGGTTCAACCGGAACGGGGACTCCATGAATCCGTGCTTCATGGTGCGTTTCGTGGAGTACGAAGAGTTCGAGTAGGAGGAGTTGTACCCGGTCACGGTCAGGTTGCCGAGCCGGTTCAACCACTGCTCGTGGATGCGCTGGGCCTCATCACCCAGTTCGTCGTGCCATGCCTGCGTGAGCGTCTGCGGCATGACGTGCTCAATGGTGAGAGACCCGTCCTCAATGCCGTTGGCGATGTCTCTGGTGTCGTTGGAATCCAGGTTCTCCAAGCACTCGAACAGGTACTTCCGACGCTCGCCCTTGAAGTTGTACAGGTTCTTCACCTCAAGACTGCTGATGAACTCAGCGTCATCGGGGAAGGCTCCGGAGCCGGAGCGCTTCCGCAGCGAGTACCCCAGGACTTCGGCGAAGGAACGGTTTTCGGGGCGGATGCGCTTCACGTCCCTGTAGACCGTGGCAAACACCTTGTTCAGCGCATTCGTCGGAACTTCTGCAATGTAGCGACGGAAAATATACGACTCCACGGTGCGGATGCACTCGGCAAGATCGAGGTCCGTGATCTCGCCGGTCTCCCGCGACTCGAAGAGGGGCATGAGCAGGGGGAGCACGACATCGGTCTTCAAGAGGTTGAGCCGGCGAAGACGCAGGTCGATCTTTGAGCTTCCGGTGGTGGCGGTGCGGATCTGGCGGTAGTAGGTGGAGTACTTCCGGACCCCGTCCAGCAGCTCAGCGCCTCGAAGCCCCGTCTCGGTGATGTACTTCTTGAAGGACTCGTAAACCTGGTCCTGGCGGGGGATGCGCGAGGTGCGAGTCACCAGGTACCAGCGCAGGAATGCCCCGGTGTCATAGCCGACGTTGACCTCAATACGGTTCCAGTAGTCGGTGTAGACGCGTTCCTGCTCGTGGACGTCCAGGCCCATCAGAACCAGGTTCCGCACCTTGTCCGCTTCGCTCAGAGCCAGCCCCGTGGAGTTGAGCGATTCGAAGATGCGCTGTGCATCGTCGTGCTGCTCCAGGTCCAGATGCATGACCTCGAGGCGCTCTACCGCGGCCCACAGGTCGTCCCCATCGATGGGCAGTCGGGGGATCTGATCCTTGAAGAAACGGTAGTTGGCGGTCACCGAGGACGTGTCGATGTGATCCGAGTCAGACCTGAACAGCAAGGCGTAGGCGTCCGCATCATGCTTGACGGGCTTGAGCTTGAACCGGGGTGTGTCCTGCTGCTCGTTGAGCAGCAGGAAGCTGGTGCGAATCCTGTGGGCGAGTCCTGGATCGCGCGACTCGAGGGTGCCCTCGTCCAGGAGGTCCGCAAGGGCCAGCATGAGCAGACTGACCGTGGTGAGTCGTTGCTGACCGTCGATCACCACCCACCGCCATGAACCCTCCGGCTGGCCCACCACGGCCCCGAAGAAATGCTTGGGCCGGCCTTGCTGGATGACGTTGACGAGGTCTTCCAGCAGCTGCTGGCACTGTTTCAGCCCCCAGTCGTAGTTGCGCTGGTACACGGGGATCACCAGCTGCCGCTCCTGCATCCCGTACACCTTGAGAACTTCAGTCACCTGTCCGCGCATGGGGCAAGTTTACGAGTCGCGGGAGCAGGCGCTTGGGGCGCCTCCCAGGGGCCTGAAGCGCCCGGCGGTCCCCGGGGCGCGCACAATGGCCCCATGTTCGAGAACTTCGAGACCCACCGCATCCCGGTCCCCGGGGCCACCATCCACGTGCGGACCGCCGGGCGGGGCGAGCCGCTCCTGCTGCTGCACGGCTTCCCGCAGACCCACGCCATGTGGCACCGCCTGGGTCCTGCCCTCGCGCGGGACCACCGCATGGTCGTCGCGGACCTGCGCGGCTACGGAGAATCCACCGCGGCCAGTGAGGACTTCAGCTTCCGGGCCATGGCCGCGGACATGGTGGCCGTGATGCGCCACCTGGGCCACGAGTCCTTCCACGTGGTGGCCCACGACCGCGGCGCCCGCACCGCCCACCGCATGACTCTGGACGCCCCGGACGCCGTGCGCTCCGTGGCGCTGCTGGACATCCTCCCCACCCCCACCGTGTGGGAGCTCATGGACGACTGGCTGGCCATCCGGTACTACCACTGGCTGTTCCTGGCCCAGCCAGCACCCATGCCGCAGGGGCTCATCAGCGCCGAGCCCCTCACGTTCCTGCACGCGGCCCTCGGGGGACTCAGTGGCACTCCCGGTTCCCTGGACACATTCGACCCCGAGGCGCTCGCCGCCTACGAGGCCGCCGCCCAGAACCCGTCGGTGGTGGCCGCGTGGTGCGCGGACTACGCCGCGGCCGCCGGGGTGGACCGGGAGCACGATGACGCCGACCGCGGCACCTCCCGCGACCTCCCCGCCCTGCTGCTCTGGGGCAGCAACGGCGTGGTGGGTGCCCAGACGGATCCGCTGGAGGCGTGGCGGCCGTGGTTGCCGCGCATCACCGGCCGGGCGGTTCCCACCGGGCACTTCATGGTGGAGGAGCGCCCGGACGAGGTGCTGGCGGAGATCCAGGAGCACCTGGCGGCCGCTGCACAAAACTGAGGGGGTCTCCCGTTAGACATGCGAGTGCACTTCCACCGGCGGGAAACTTCGGTTCCCGTGGCGGAAGTGCACTCACCTGCGAGAGGCGACCCAGCGGCGTCGTCCGCGCGGGGCCGTGGCGGGATCAGCCCGGGTTCATCGCCCGCGGCGCGCCCATGCCCGGGTCCACCTGCATGGGGCCGCTGGCGGAGGGACGGATGTCCACGTCGAAGATCTCCGTGGGCAGGTACACCGTGGCGCACGAATTGGGGATGTCCACCACCCCGGAGAAGCGGCCCTCGATGGGCGCGGCGCCCAGCAGCAGGTACGCCTGCTCCTTGGACCAGCCGAACTTGGCGAGGTAGTCGATCGCGTGCAGGATCGCGCGCTGGTAGGACAGGTGCGAGTCCAGGTAGCGCTGCTCGCCGTCGAGCGTCACGGACGTGCCCGAGAACGCCAGCCACTCCGAGTACACGGGACCATTGCGCCCGGGCATGAAGATGGCGTTCTCGCTCACGCCGTAGGTGTCCATGCCGCCCTTGATCACGTCCACGTGGATGTCGATGAAACCGCCCATCTCGATGCCGCCGCAGAACGTGATCTCACCGTCCCCCTGGGAGAAGTGCAGGTCCCCCATGGAGAGGTTCGCCCCGGACACGTACACCGGGTAGAACACGCGCGAGCCCTTGGTGAAGTTCTTGATGTCCTGGTTGCCGCCGTTCTCGCGCGGGGGAGCCGTGCGGGCGCCCTCGCCGGCCACGCGGTCGAAGTCGGTGCCGGTCAGCGAGCCCAGGATCGCGGCGTCGGGTTCGGGTGGCAGAGCCAGCGGGGGCACGCGCTGCGGGTCGGTGGCGATCAGATCGCCCTCGCGCTTGTTCCACGTTTTCAGCAGCTCGGAGGACGGCGCGGTGCCCATGAGACCGGGGTGGACCATGCCCGTGAACTTCACGCCGGGGATGTGCCGGGACGTGCACTCGCCGCCGCAGAAGTCCCACACGGCCTTGTAGGCGTCCGGGAACTGGTCCACCAGGAAGCTGCCGCCGTTCTTCTGCGCGAAGATCCCCGTGTAGCCCCAGCCCTGACCGGCCAGCGGGCCCTCCTCCTGCGGGATGGGACCCACGTCCAGGATGTCCACGATCAGCAGGTCGCCGGGCTCCGCGCCCTCGATCCGGAACGGCCCCGACAGCGCGTGCACCCGGTTCAGGGGTGCGTCCCGGATGTCGTCCGCGGAGTCGTCGTTCTTGATGGCGCCGTCGAACCACTCGCGGCAGTCGATGCGGTAGCTCTCGCCGCGCTTGAGCGTGGCGACGGGCGGGATCTCCGGGTGCCAGCGGTTGTGACCGGTCAGCTTCTGCTCGGTGAAGGGCTTGGTGGAGTCCAGCGGGAAAATCACTTCTGGCATGGTCCGTGACCTTTCTGGAGAGCCCCGCGGGCGGTTCCCGCGCGGCAGTGCGGGGAAGCTAGGGCCGCGGCAGCTTCGCGTGCCGGGGATCCCGGGTCACGGCAGGGGCCGCTCCGGGGGCGCTGGGCTGGCGGGGCAGGGAGCGGACGACGTCGGGCGCGTCAGCCGTGCGGGCGGCGTCGTCGATCGCGCGCGCCCGGGGAGAGTTCGCGCGGGACAGGCCCACCGCGGAGAAGACGCGCCGTGCGTCCGCGCCGCACGCGGGGCAGTCCTGGGAGCGCGGCACCTGCGCCATGGCGTGGTGGGCGTCGAACGGCCCGCAGGCCTCGCACCGGAACTCGTAGACGGGCATGGACGCTCCCTTCGCGCGTGTGAGCCACAATACAACCCGGTCTGCGGAGGGGACAGGCCCGACCGCTCGGGGTGGGTGGCGCGACGCGCAGGGAGAGGTTCTGCCCCCGGAAACGCACTTTCCGGGGGCAGAACCTCTCCTCACACGCCCCGCCCCTCGCGAACTGGCCGTGCGCGGAGGAGGCACGCGGGCGACGTCGTGCCCCGCCTCCGCGCGCGCCGGTCAGTTCAGCGGGCCCACCGCAGACTCGACCGTGCGCACCAGGCGCCCCGAGGCCACGTACTCCTCGGCGGCCTCGATCTCCGGTGCCATGAAGCGGTCCTCGCCGGGCGCGCCCACGCGGCCGTCGAGGTCCGCAATGACCGCCGACGCCGCCGCGCCGGGTTCCAGGGGCGCGCGCAGGGCAATCGCGCGGGTGGAGGAGAGCAGCTCGATCGCGAGCACGCGGCGCAGGTTCAGCACGGCCTGGCGCAGCTTGCGGGCGGCGTGCCAGCCCATGGACACGTGGTCCTCCTGCATCGCGGAGCTGGGGATCGAGTCCACGGACGCCGGGGCGGCCAGGCGCTTCATGTCCGAGACCAGCCCGGCCTGGGTGTACTGCGCGATCATCAGCCCGGAGTCCGTGCCCGGGTCCTCCGCGAGGAACGGGGGCAGGCCGTGGGAACGGGCAGGGTCGAGCATGCGGTCGGTGCGCCGCTCGGACATCGACGCGAGGTCTGCGATGGGGATGGCCAGGAAGTCCAGCACGTAGGCCACAGGGGCGCCGTGGAAGTTGCCGTTGGAGCTCACGGTGCCGTCGTCCAGGACCACGGGGTTGTCCACGGCGGCGGCGAGCTCCTGCTGCGCGACGGTCAGCGCGTAGCGGGCGGTGTCCCGGCTGCCGCCCGCCACCTGGGGGGCGCAGCGCAGGGAGTAGGCGTCCTGCACGCGGTCGTCGCCCACGCGGTGGGAGGCCACGATGCCGGAGCCCTCCAGCACCTTGAGCATGTTCGCGGCGGCATACTTCTGGCCCGGGTGGGGGCGCAGCGGCTCGTGCAGCTCGGGGACGAACACGCGGTCCGTGCCCAGCAGACCCTCCACGGAGAACGCGGCGGTGATGTCCGCGGCGGTGAGCAGGTTCTGCAGGTCCGCCAGCGCCATGATGAGCTGGCCCAGCATGCCGTCCGTGCCGTTGATCAGCGCCAGGCCCTCCTTCTCGGCGAGGGTCACGGGCTCGATCCCGGCCTCGGCGAGCAGCTCGGGCACGGGACGCTCGGTGCCGTCGGGTCCGACGGCGCGGCCCTCGCCCATGAGCACGAGCGCGCAGTGGGCGAGCGGGGCCAGGTCACCCGAGCAGCCCAGCGAGCCGAACTCGTGCACCACCGGGGTGATGCCCGCGTTGAGCACGGCGAGCATGGTCTCCAGGGTCTCCACGCGGATGCCCGTGTGCCCGGAGGCCAGGGTCTTGGCGCGCAGGAACATCAGCGCCCGCACCACCTCCCGCTCCACGGTGGGCCCGGTGCCCGCGGCGTGGGAGCGCACCAGGGACTTCTGCAGCCGCGTGCGCTTCTCCAGCGGGATGTGCTTGTTGGCCAGCGCCCCGAAGCCGGTGGAGATCCCGTACGCGGGCACGTCCGACGCCGCCAGCTCGTCGATGTGGCGGCGCACCTTGGCGACGTGCTCGCGGGCCTCGTCGGTCAGCTCCACGCGGGCGTCGTGGCGGGCGACGGCGATGACGTCACCCACCGTGACGCCGGAGGAGCCCAGCTGCACGGTGGTGGGGAGGTCGGTGTCGAAGAGAGTCATGGGGAAGGGTCCTTCCGGTCGGGAGTGGTTCGGGCGAAGTGTGTCAGGGCAGTCCGGGTGCCGCGCGCTAGGTGAGCAGCTTCACGAGGGGAGTGGCGATGAGAATGGTGAGGGCCACGCGCTCGAACCAGATGACCACCAGCGATCGGATGGAGACCGGGATCCTGGTGGCCAGGATGGAGGGCACGAGAGCGGAGAAGAAGATGATCGCGGAGACGCAGACAATCGCGATCACCAGGCGCAGGACGAGCGAGTCCTGCCCGGCCACCAGGGTGGCGGGGAGGAACATCTCCGCGATGCCCGTGGCCGACGCCTTGCCCGCCAGCAGCGGCTCCGGCAGGCCCACGATCCAGGCGAACGGCACGAAGAGGTACCCCAGCCAGTCGAAGAGAGGGGTATAGCGGGCCAGCACCAGTCCGAGCAGACCGGTCGAGAGGATCGACGGGAGGATGGACATGGCCATGCGCAGGCCGTCCCGGAGGTTGTCCCACACGTTGCGGCCCAGGCTGGGGGCGGTGTGCAGGGCCTCGCGCGCCTCGGCCCACGCGTGGTGGAAGCGACGGCCGGTGACCAGCTTCTCCGGCTGGTGCTCCACGCCGGGGTAGGGGTCGTCCGGGATGCGGCTCAGCGGCGGGATCCGCACGGTGATGGCGGTGACCAGGAAGGTGACCACCAGGGCCAGCCAGAAGTAGAGCAGCCAGTGGTCCATGAGGTCCAGGGCCTTGGCCACGATGACCATGAAGCTCGCGGACACCGTGGAGAAGCCCGTGGCAATGACGGCGGCTTCCCGCGCCGTGTAGCGACCCTCCCGGTAGACGCGGTCGGTGAGCAGCAGCGCCAGGGAGTAGCTGCCCACGAAGGACGCCACGGCGTCGATGGCCGAACGGCCCGGGGTGCGCCACACCGGACGCATGACAGGCTGCAGGAACACCCCGATGAACTCCATGAGTCCGTACCCGATGAGCAGGGCCAGGAACACGGCCCCGATGGGCACGATCAGCCCCACCGGGATCACCAGGGAGTTGAAGAGGAACGGGCCCATGTCCTTGGCCATGAGCCAGTCCGGACCCACACCGAAGACCAGAGCGCATCCCACCACCAGGCCGAGGATGTTCAGGAAGGCGAACACCATCTTCACCGGGGACGCCCGCCAGGAACCCGTGACGAACGGGAACACCGTGCCCGCCAGAATCACTGCCAGCGCGTAGTACGGCACGGCGGCACCCACGTTCTCCCGGAGCCACGTGACGATGTGGTCCAACGGGATGGTGCTCTTGCCGCCGACGGTGACGGGCACGAAGAACATGAAGATGCCGATGGCGCTGTAGAGCACGAAACGCAGCACATCGGCGCGGTTGGTGCGCGCGGGTTCCTGGAGCGTGCTCATTTCACATCCTCGTGACGGGTGAATCGTGGGTGGTGGTCGTGTGCCGCGGAGTGCGGCAGTGCCGGGCGGGGTTCGATCCGGGAGGCCCCGCGGCACACCGCATGGCCTCCCGCTCAGATCTCCCGGCGGCCCGCCCGCCACACACCCCACGTCAGGGGCATGCCGGGGCGGTAGGCCAGGTGCACGGCCTGCGGGGCGTCCAGCACGTGCAGGTCCGCGCGCGTTCCCACGGCGAGGTGGCCCACGGCGGGCCGGCCCGGGGTGGAGACGTCACGACGCAGCGCCTTCGCACCGCCGAGCGTCGCCGCACGGATGGCCTCGGCCACCGTGAGCTTCATCTGCAGCACCGCGGTGGCCACGCAGAAGTTCATGGACGTGGTGTAGCTGGTGCCGGGGTTGCAGTTGGAGGCGATCGCCACGGTGGCTCCCGCGTCCAGCAGCTCACGGGCAGGGGCCAGCGGGGCACGGGTGGACAGGTCGCACGCCGGCAGCACGGTGGCCACGGTGTCCGAGCCGGCCAGCGCCGCCACGTCCTCGTCCGAGAGGAAGTTGCAGTGGTCCACGGATGCCGCCCCCAGCTCCACGGCGAGGGACACACCCTCACCGGGGCCGATCTGGTTGCCGTGCACCCGCAGCCCGAGCCCCGCATCCCGGCACGCCTCCAGCACGCGGCGGGACTGCTCCGGATTGAACGCGCCGCGCTCGCAGAACACGTCCGCCCACTGCACGTACGGGGTCACGGCCTCGAGCATGGGCCCGCACACCGTCTCCACGTACTCGTCCGCGTCCACGCCCTCGGGCACCAGGTGGGCGCCCAGGAACGTGACCTCGTCCGCGGCGTCCGCGGCGATCTTCGCGGCGCGCAGCTCCTGCTCGACGTCCAGGCCGTAGCCCGTCTTCGTCTCCAGGTAGGTGGTGCCACCGGCCACGGCATCCCGCACGCGCCCGGCCACGAGCCCGCGCAGGGTCTCGTCACTGGCTTCCCGGGTGGCGTTCGTGGTCACGCCGATGCCGCCCGCCGCGTATGCCTCACCGGCCATACGCGCCGCGAATTCCTCCCCGCGGTCCCCGGCGAACACCAGGTGCGTGTGCGAGTCCACCCAGCCGGGCAGCACCGCGCGTCCCTCCACGTCCACGGCGCGGTCCGCCGTGGGCGCCTCGGAGGCGCGTCCCACCCACGCGATCAGCCCGTTCTCGACGACGACGGCCGCGTCCCTGAGCACGGAGTCCTCGCCCCGCCCGGGGTCCACGGTGTGCAGCTCGCCGATGCCGGTGATGAGCTCACTCACTGGACCGCGTCCCGGGTGGTGGCGAGGTCGTTGTGCATGGGGATGTTGACGCCGCGCTCGTCCGCCACCTGGATGGCACGCTCGTAGCCGGCGTCCGCGTGGCGGATCACGCCCATGCCGGGGTCGTTGGTGAGCAGACGCTCGAGCTTCTCGGCCGCGAGATCGGTGCCGTCCGCCACCGTGACCTGACCCGCGTGGATGGACCGGCCGATGCCCACGCCGCCGCCGTGGTGGATGGACACCCAGGTGGCACCGGAGGACGCGGCGGTGAGCGCGTTGAGCAGGGGCCAGTCCGCGATGGCGTCCGAGCCGTCCTTCATGGACTCGGTCTCGCGGTAGGGGGAGGCCACCGAACCGGAGTCCAGGTGGTCGCGGCCGATCACGATGGGCGCGGAGACCTTGCCCTCGGCCACGAGCTGGTTGAAGAGCAGCCCGGCCTTGTGGCGCTCGCCGTAGCCCAGCCAGCAGATGCGCGCGGGCAGGCCCTCGAACTCCACGTGCTCCTGCGCGGCGTCGATCCACTCGTGCAGGTGCGTGTTGTCCGGGAAGAGCTCCTTGATCGCGTTGTCCGTGACCTCGATGTCCTTGGGGTCGCCGGAGAGCGCCACCCAGCGGAACGGGCCGAGGCCCTCGCAGAACAGCGGGCGGATGTACGCCGGGACGAAGCCCGGGAACTCGAACGCGCGGGTGTAGCCGGCGTGGCGGGCCTCGTCCCGGATGGAGTTGCCGTAGTCGAAGACCTCGGCGCCCTCGTCCTGGAACTCCACCATCGCCTGCACCTGCGCGGCCATGGCCTCGCGGGCCTTCTTGGTGAACCCGATCGGATCCGCCTTGGCCTCGGCATCCCACTGCTCCACGGTGAACTCGGTGGGCAGGTAGGACAGGGGATCGTGCGCGGAGGTCTGGTCGGTCACGACGTCCACGGAGATCTCGCCCGCACGGTGGCGGCGCAGCAGCTCCGGGAACACGTCCGCGGCGTTGCCCACGTACCCCACGGACAGCGCGCGGTGCTCGTTCTTGGCCGCCATGACCTTGGCGAGGGCGGTGTCCAGGTCCGTCTCCACCTCGTCCAGGTAGCGCTTGGACTGGCGGCGCTTCAGACGCATCTCGTCCACGTCCACGACGAGGCACGCCCCGCCGTTGAGCGTCACCGCGAGCGGCTGGGCGCCGCCCATGCCGCCGCAGCCGCCGGTGATGGTCAGGGTGCCGGCCAGGGTGGGCTCGGGGATGCGGCCCTCCTCGTGCATCTTGCGGGCGACGGCGTAGAACGTCTCATAGGTGCCCTGCAGGATGCCCTGCGTGGCGATGTAGATCCAGGACCCGGCGGTCATCTGGCCGTACATCATGAGGCCCTCGTCCTCGAGCTTGCGGAACTCGGGCCACGTGGCCCAGTCGCCCACCAGGTTGGAGTTGGCGATCAGCACGCGCGGGGCCCACTTGTTGGTGCGCAGCACGCCCACGGGCTTGCCGGACTGCACCAGCAGCGTCTCGTCCTCCTCGAGCTCCTTGAGGGTCTTGACGATGGCGTCGAACGCCTCCCAGCTGCGGGCCGCGCGGCCGGTGCCGCCGTAGACCACCAGGTCGTCAGGGCGCTCGGCGACCTCCGGGTCCAGGTTGTTCATGAGCATGCGCATCGGCGCTTCGGTCTGCCAGCTCTTGGCGCTGATCTCGGTGCCGCGGGGTGCGCGGACGGGGCGGGCGTTGGGCAGTGCCATGAGTGGTCCTCCTGGTGCGGGTCGGTCCGGGGCGCGTGAGGCCGCGGACGGGGAATGAGTCCATGGGACCACGGGCGGTGACGGGGGTCACGGGTTCTGGAGGGGGTTGTGTCTGGGATGCCAGACAGGTGCATCGCGGTAGTTCCTTGGTGCCGTGTCGAGGTGCGAAATGCTTTGCAGGTGGAATTGGGTGTTCCTGTGTTAATTCACTGGAGGTTTCAGAGGTGATGACCAGGCCCCGCACCGTGGAGGAAATTCTTGCTGACGCCGATGAGCTGGCTACGCGCTTCGAAGAGCATGAGCCGCGACCCGATAACGAGCTGGACGTGGATGCGATCACGGCTCTGCGTGCGGCCGCTGCGGAACGGCATGACATCGACGCAGTGTGGGTGACCCGTCATGCAGGCATGTCGTCGGCTGCAATCGGAACGTTCGGCGGAACGACCGGTGAGGCCGCTCGGCAGCAGTACACGCGGCTCGTGGCCTGACAGTGGTTGCCCGAGTCAACAACGTCACGCCCCCCTAACACCTCGATGTAGGGAGGGGTGCCGTTGTGCATGCGGGCATGGGTGCAGGGGGCCTGGGCGTGGCGCTGCGGGCGCGGGGCATTCCGCATCGGGTGGGTGCCCCATCCGGGATTCCCGGACCGTCATCCCCCGCCCCCCGGCACCGCCCCGTGCAAGCGCCGAGTCAGCGTCTCCGCCGTCCGCCGCACGTGCCCCACCAGCTCTGCCCGCCGCTCGTCGTCGATCTTGTGCCCCAGGAACGTGAGCGCCACCCCCGCCACCGGCAGTCCCCGATGGTCGTGGGCCGCGACCGCCACGGACGCGAAGTTCGGCGTCACGTCCCCCTCCTCCACGGCCCAGCCGCGCTCCCGGGTCCGCGAAAGCTCGGCCCGCAGCTGACTCGGAGTCGTGATCGCCGTGCTCTCCCACCGGGACGCGAACGACGCCCGGTCCGGGTACAGCGCCCGCACCTGCGCCGCGGGCAGTCCCGCGAGCATCGACCGTCCGCTCGCCGTGAGGTGCGCCGGAATGCGCACCCCCACGTTCGTCACCAGCGACGGCTTGTACGGCGCCCGCTCCTCCACCACGTAGACCACGTCCCGCCCGTGCATCACCGCCAGGTGCGCGTTCTCGCCCACCGCGTCCACGAGCGCGCGCAGCAGCGGCTCGCCCAGCCGCGCCATCGGGTCCTGCCGCGTGTACGCCGAGGACAGCTCGAACGCCGCGATCCCCAGCCCGTACAGCCGCTCCTCGGGCAGGTGAACCACGAACCCCTGCTCCGTCATCACCGCCAGCAGGTGGTACACGCTGGACCGCGGCAGCTCCAGCGCCGTCGCAATCGACGACGCCGCCACCGGCCCCTTCCGCGACGCCAGGAACCGCAGAATCCGCAACGTGTTCTGCGCCGCGGGGACTTTGGCTCCGGTCATCGCGTTCCCTTCGGTCGGTGTCAGCTCTGGCGGACGACGCCGCGCGGCCACCGCGCGTGTCCCCGGTCCGGTGTGTCGTACGATCTGCGTGTCTGGAATACCAGACGATATCTGGTGTGCGCCCTCGTCGCCGTGCCCCGTGGTGGGATTGGCTGGGGGCAGCGTAATTCAGATCACACCCGCGGGCGCCCGGCACCGTGCCACGCTGGGGGCAGGCACCGCAGGAAAGGGCGTTCCATGAATCCCACCCGGATCATTCCACCGGACGACTCCGTCTGGAGCGGACGAACGGACGGGGGCACCCCCGAGTACCTGCGCTGGCACCAGAAGGTGCGCCCAGAATCAGGCGACCAGGGCAGCGCCACCGAGGGCCCCGCCGTCGAACTCATCGGCTTCTCCTGCGACGAGGGCGTGCGCCGCAACAAGGGCCGCGTGGGCGCCTCCGAGGGTCCGGACGCCCTGCGCGGTGCACTCGCCCCTCTGGCGATGCATACCAACTTCGGCATCCACGACGCCGGCACCGTGGTGGTCCCGGACCGCAACCTGGAGGACGGCCAGGACACCCTGGGCCATCAGGTCGCACGCCTCCTGGACACCGGCAACCCCGTGGTCGTCCTGGGCGGCGGCCACGACACGGCGTGGGGCAGCTACCTGGGCCGCACCCGTAGCAACCGCCTGCGGGACAAGCGCGTGGGCGTGCTGAACCTGGACGCCCACTTCGACCTGCGGCAGGCGGACGAGCCGTCCTCCGGCACCCCGTTCCTGCAGATGGCCCGCGCGGACCAGGAGGCGGGCCGCACGTTCGACTACACCGTGCTGGGCATCAGCGAGCCCAACAACACCGGCGTCCTGTTCCGCACCGCGGACGAGCTGGGCGTCGAGTTCCTCACGGACGAGCAGTGCCAGCCGAGCCACCTCGACGCCGTCCTGGAGGTCGTGGACCGTCTTATGGAGCGCGTGGACGCCATCCACCTGAGCATCGACCTGGACGTCCTCCCCGCCGCCGTGGCGCCCGGCGTGAGCGCCCCGGCCGGATACGGTGTTCCCCTGGAGACCATCCAGGCCGTGTGCCACCGCGTGGCCCGCAGCGGCAAACTGGTCCTGGTGGACGTGGTGGAGCTGCTGCCGCGGATGGACGTGGACGGTCGCACCGCCCGCGCCGCCGCGCGCCTCATCACCACCCTGGCCCACGACGCCCTGAACACGACGACGCCGCCCCCGGCCGCCGCGGGCACGTCCCCGCACGCGGGAGGCGCCGCCGCGTCGTCGCCCTCCCCGCGCGCCGGGGGTGACGCGGCGACGTCGTCCCCCGGGGCGGCGACTACCGCATCAACCGCCCGCCCCGCACTGACCCCACCCACCGGCCTCGCCGGGAACACCACGGGAGATCACCGATGAGCAGTTCCACCCCGCAGCAGCCCGCTCCGCAGGTGCCCCCGCAGGAGAACCACACCCTGTCCCGCGGCCTGAGCATGCGCCACATCCAGTTCATCGCGCTGGGCTCGGCGATCGGCACCGGGCTGTTCTACGGCTCGGCCACCGCCATCCAGGCGGCCGGCCCGTCGGTGATCCTCGCGTACCTGATCGCCGGAGCGGTGGTCTACATGGTCATGCGCGCCCTGGGTGAGATGGCCGTGCGCCACCCCGTCCCGGGTTCGTTCGGCCAGTACGCCGCGCGCTACCTGGGCCCGTTCGCGGGCTTCGTCACGGGCTGGACGTTCGTGTTCGAGATGATCGTGGTGGCCATCGCGGACGTCACCGCGTTCGGCGTGTACATGGGCTTCTGGTTCCCGGACACGCCCCGTTGGATCTGGGTGGCCGCTGTGATCCTGTTCATCGCCGCCATCAACACGCGCAACGTGAAGATCTTCGGTGAGCTCGAGTTCTGGCTGACCATCATCAAGGTGGGTGCCATCCTGGCGATGATCGTGGGCGGCATCGTGCTCATGGTGATCGGCGTCTCCTACGCCCCCGGCGAGCCCGTGGGCGTGCAGAACCTGGTGGACCACGGCGGCTTCCTGCCCAACGGCGTGGGTGGCCTGCTGGCCGCACTGTCCGTGGTGGTCTTCGCGTTCGGCGGCATCGAGACCATCGGCATCACCGCCGGTGAAGCCGGTGATCCGGCCTGCTCCATCCCCAAGGCCGTCAACGCCGTGCCCGCCCGCATTCTGCTGTTCTACGTGGGCACCATGGTGGTGCTGATGTCCCTGGTGCCGTGGACCGAGATCACCGGCGAGGCCAGCCCGTTCGTGCAGATCTTCTCCGCCCTGGGTATTCCCGCTGCGGCATCCATCCTCAACGTGGTGGTCATCGTCGCCGCCATCTCCGCGATCAACGCCGACACCTTCGGCGCGGGCCGCATGCTCTTCGGCCTCGCGGAGCAGGGCCAGGCGCCCCGGGCCTTCACCAAGGTCTCCCGCAACGGCGTCCCGTGGCTCACCGTGGTGGTCATGGGCATCGCCCTGGGCATCGGCGCGGTTCTCAACGCTGTGATCCCCGAGGACGTGTTCCTCATCATCGCCTCGATCGCCACGTTCGCCACCGTGTGGGTGTGGCTCATGATCCTGCTCTCGCACATCGCCATGAGGCGGGAGATCGAGCGCAAGAACCGCCCCGAGTCCGAGTTCAAGGTCCCGTTCTGGCCCGTGGCCTCGTGGGCCGCGACCGTCGGCATCCTGTTCGTGATCGTGCTGCTCGGCTGGTTCCCGGACACCCGCGTGGCGCTGATCGTGGGCGTCGTGTGGCTCGTGCTCCTGGGCGTGGGCTACGCGCTGTTCGTCCGGGGCAGCGGCCGCCACCGCCCGCCGCTGGACGACCACACCGCGCTGATCACCCTGCCCCGCAGCTGATCCCCGCCTGCTGAGAGCCCCGGCCCGTTCGCGAGCCGGGGCTTTCCCATGCCCGGACGACGACGCCGCACGGCCGGGTCCGCGCGCTCCGTCACGCGCTGTTCAGGTCACGGGTTCGTCCCCGCTGACGCCGGGCGGCCCTGCCCATGGCGTGCTGGCGCCGCTCCGTGATTCCCGGATGGGCCGCCCGGGGTTGCCAAGAGGCGGGGGCGCAGCGGCGGGGTGCCCCGGCGGGCTACCGGGCGGTCGCCGGGGATGCGGGGACAGCGACGTCGTGCGCGGGAGGAAGGGCACTGTCCACGCCCGCGGCCACGAGGGCGACGATCTCCCGCATTCGCTCGAGCACCAGGCGCAGCTCGGCGCGGCCCTGGCGGGCGCGGTTGAGCTCCGCGAGCCCGCTGGTCACGATCATCCGTGCGCCCACGTCCAGAGGTGTAGTGCCGGCGTGGGCGGCGGAACGGCAGCCCGCGAGCATCCGCGCGATGTGGTTCTCGAGCTTCTCCACCAGCACCAGCACCTCGCGGCGGTGAGGGAGGTCCTCGCCGAAGAGAATCTCGCGTGCGATCCACACGGTGGTCTCCGGCCAGCGCACGGCCATGTCGAAGACCGGGGCGAGTGAGTCCATGATGGCGTCCACCACCGCAGCGGGGGAGCGGTGGCCGGGGTAGGGGGTGGCGTCCAGGATGTCGTTGACGTGGTCCGCCCAGATGTTCTCGGTGACCATCATCAGCAGCTCCGCCTTGGTGGCGGCGTACTGGAACACGGTGCCCGCGGCCACGTCCGCGCGGGAGGCGACCTCGCTCATGGACATCTGCGCGTAGCCCTTCTCGCTCATGAGCGAGCGGGCGGCGGCCAGGATGCGGGCGCGCTTCTTCGCCTTGGCGATCTCGCGGCGCCCGGGGCCGCGCGGGCTCACGCGGGAAGCCACGTGCTCCAGGGGGCGTGTTCTGCCGCGGGGCGTCGGGTTCTGAATTTTCTCCACCAGATAATTGTATTGCACTCAAAATTGAGTAGGCTCAATTATGAACGCAGGGAGCGCCAAGGTGACGCCCCCGCGGAAGGAGGAACGACATGCAGTTCACAGCAGGCAACTACGAGGCCTTCATGCGGCCCCGCCCGGCGGAGCACGCACAGGACACCCGTGCGTGGATCGTGGGATCCGGTCTCGCCGGACTCGCGGCGGCGGTGTTCCTGGTCCGGGACGCCGGCGTGCCCGGCGAGAACGTGACCGTGGTGGAGAAGGGCCGGCTGCCCGGCGGTGCCCTGGATGGGCTGGACGTGCCCGAGAAGGGGTTCGTGATCCGCGGCGGGCGTGAGCTCGAGAACCACATGGAGTGCCTGTGGGACATGATGCGCTCCGTGCCGTCCCTGGAGATCGAGGGCGCGTCCGTGCTGGACGAGTTCGCGTGGCTCAACCGGGACGACCCCAACTACTCCCTGCGCCGCGCCACCGTGAAGCAGGGCCAGGACGCGGGCCACGAGGGCAAGTTCGACCTCCCGCAGCGCGCCCAGAAGGACCTCCTGCACATCTTCCTGGCCACGCGCGAGGAGATGGAGGGCAAGAAGATCCAGGACGTGATGAGCAAGGAGTTCCTGGCCTCCCCGTTCTGGATGTACTGGCGCACCATGTTCGCGTTCGAGGAGTGGCACTCCGCGCTGGAGTTCAAGCTCTACCTTCACCGCTTCGTGCACCACATCGGCGGGCTGCCGGACTTCTCCGCGCTGAAGTTCTCCAAGTACAACCAGTACGAGTCCTTCGTGCTGCCCCTGATTTCCTACCTCACCGAGCGCGGCGTCACCTTCCAGTACGACACCGACGTCCGCGACATCGACTTCTCCCACCGCAACGGCGAGATCCGCGCCACCGCGATCCACTGGGTGCGCGAGGGCGCCACCGAGACCCAGGAGCTCGGTGAGCACGACCTCGTGTTCACCACCATCGGCTCCCTCGTGGACAACTCCAACGACGGCGACCACGCCACCCCCGCGGAGCTCGACCGCGGCCCCGCCTCGGCCTGGGACCTGTGGAAGCGGATCGCCGCCAAGGACCCCTCCTTCGGGCGCCCCGAGGTGTTCTGCTCCTCGATCGACGAGACCAAGTGGGAGTCCGCCACCGTCACCACCCTGGACGAGCGGATCCCCGAGTACATCCGCAAGATCGCGCAGCGGGACCCGTTCAGCGGCCGCGTGGTCACGGGCGGGATCGTCACGGCGGAGGACTCCTCGTGGCTGCTCAGCTGGACCGTGAACCGCCAGCCGCACTTCAAGAAGCAGCCGAAGGACCAGATCGTGGTGTGGGTCTACTCGCTGTTCGTGGACACCCCCGGCGACTTCGTGAAGAAGACCATGGCCGAGTGCACGGGCGAGGAGATCACCCAGGAGTGGCTCTACCACATGGGCGTTCCCGTGGAGGAGATCCCGGAGCTCGCTGCCACCGGCGCCAAGACGGTGCCCGTGATGATGCCGTACGTGACCAGCTTCTTCATGCCCCGCCACGCGGGCGACCGCCCCCAGGTGGTGCCCGAGGGTGCCCGCAACTTCGCGTTCATCGGCCAGTTCGCCGAGACCGGCCGCGACTGCATCTTCACCACCGAGTACTCGGTGCGCACCGGCATGGAGGCCGTGTACCAGCTCATGGGGGTGGAGCGCGGCGTTCCCGAGACGTGGGGCAGCACCTATGACGTGCGGGTGCTGCTGGAGGGCCTCACCCGGCTGCGGGACGGCGAGAAGGTGCGGATCCCCGGGCCGGAACCGCTGCGCAAGCGGCTGCGTCGTCGGCTGGAGGACGGCGAGGTGGGCGAGCTGCTCGAGGAGTACGGCGTGCTGTGATCCTCAGCGCCTGCTGAGCGGACCCTGCACGGGTGCACCCAGAAGCCGTCACAGCACGTGGCACAGCTTCTGGGCCAGCCTGTGCAGGGTCTTCCTGTCCCTGGGGGACATGTCCAGCTCGTCCAGCAGCTCGCGCTGCATCCCCGCGGCCGGTTCCTGCAGGGCACGCCCGGCGTCCGTGAGGGAGATGACCACGGAGCGTTCGTCCTGCTCGCTGCGGCGGCGGGTCACGAAGCCCGCCGCCTCCACGCGGCGCAGCAGTGGGGAGAGGGTGCCGCTGTCCAGGGCGAGGGTCTCGCCCAGCTGGCGGACCGAGCGGTGGTCCTGCTCCCATAGCACAAGCATCACCAGGTACTGCGGGTAGGTCAGCCCGATGGCCTTGAGAGGTTCACGGTACGCGCTGGTCACCTTGCGCGAGGCGGTGTACAGCACGAAGCACAGCTGCGTGTCCAGGCGGAACTCGGGATCCATGCCCACCATGGTACGGGAGGCGCATTTCCGGGATGACGTGCGGTGACGCTCGGGGCGCGCGCGGACTGAAGGCGTGCCAACCAGGCGGGGCGGGGGTCAGGGGGCGCGCCCGTCACGGCCGGGGTTGTTGAACAACGGGGGCGAGTCGCGTATAACTATGGCCCGGCTCACAGGGTGTCCGCATCCTTCCGCTCTTCCCTTTCCCCAACAGCACGGAGACCCCGGTGCCGGAACACGACCACGACCGCACGTCCACGCCCGCCGGGGGATCCTCAGCCGCCACTGCCACCGCCGCGCGGCCCCACTCGGGGAGCCCCGCCCCGGGCCACGCCAACCGCCGGTTCGAGACCAACTGGGCGATCTCCCTCTTCGGCACCGCCGTGGGCGCGGGGGTGCTGTTCCTGCCCATCAACGCGGGCCTGGGCGGTCTGTGGCCGCTGCTGATCGTCACGGTGCTGATCGGGCCCATGACGTACCTCTCCCACCGGGCGCTGTCCCGCTTCGTGTGCGCGTCCCCCGTGCCGGACGAGGACATCACCGGCGTGGCCCGCAAAGCCTTCGGCGAGGGCCTGGGCCGGCTGATCACCATCGTCTACTTCCTGGCGATCTACCCGATCGTGCTGATCTACGGCGTGGGCATCACCAACACCGTGGACAGCCTGCTGGTCAACCAGTTCCACCTGGCCTCTCCGCCGCGCTGGCTGCTCTCGGGCGTGCTGGTGGCGCTGCTGATGCTCGTGATGTTCACGGGGCAGCGGATCATGCTGATCGTCACCCAGTGGCTCGTGTACCCGCTGATCCTCATCCTGTTGGGCGTGACCCTGTTCCTGATCCCCACGTGGGACTTCAGCGCGTTCCGGGGCGTGCCCTCCGCCGGGGACTTCCTGATGTCCGTGTGGATGATCATCCCGGTGCTCGTGTTCGCGTTCAACCACTCACCCGCCATCTCGCAGTTCTCCGTGGCCATGAAGCACGAGTACGGGGACCGCGCGAGCGAGCGCGCCTCCGTGGTGCTCAAGCGCTCCACCCTGCTGCTGGTCATCTTCACCATGGGCTTCGTGTGGTCCTGCGTGCTGTCCCTGGGTCCCACCGGGCTGCAGGGCGCCAAGGACCAGAACCTGCCCGTGCTGTCCTACCTGGCCAACGAGAACGGCAGCCCGTTCATCGCCTACCTGGGCCCGGCGGTGGCACTCGCCGCGATCGCCTCCTCGTTCTTCGGTCACTACATGGGCGCGGCGGAGGGTGCCGTGGGCATTGTGCGCTCCACCGTGGACCCCAAAGGCACGAAGATCAGCGACAGGGCCCTCAAGACCGCCGTGGCCGTGTTCATCTTCGTGACCACGTGGCTCGTGGCCATCCTGAACCCCAGCATCCTCTCGCTCATCGAGTCCCTCGCGGGGCCGGTGATCGCCGTGATCCTCTACCTCATGCCCATGTACGCGATCCGCAAGCTGCCGGCGCTGGAGCCCTACCGGGGCAGGATCTCCAACGTGTTCGTCACCGTGGCCGGTCTCGTGGCGGTCAGCGGCATCATCTACGGCTTGGTCTCCTGACGCCCCACGTCACCGCCGGAGGACGACGCCGCTGGGCCGGGTCCGCGCCCGGCCGCCGGTGCCGTGGTGCAGACCGCTGCGGGCCCCCCTCCCGGGTCCGGTGCGGTCCCGCTGTGTAGATTGGCCGTGACCGAGGCCGCGACCCCCGCTGCGCAGCAGCGGGGGTCGTTGCACACCACCGACCGAACGGGTGAGGAGCCCAGATGACCACCGTGGTGCTGTTCCGCGACGACCTCCGGGTCACCGACCACCCCGCCCTGCACGAGGCCGTCTCCCACGGGGAGCCCGTGGTGTGCCTCTACGTCCTGGACGAGGAGTCCGAGGGGGTCCGCCCGCTCGGCGGTGCGGCCAAGTGGTGGCTGCACCACTCCCTGACCTCGCTCGCCTCGGATCTGTCGGAGCTGGGGGTGCCCCTCACGCTGCGGCGCGGTCCGGCAGGGAAGGTGGTGCCCGACGTCGTGCGCGAGACCGGCGCGGACCGGCTGCTGTGGAACCGCCGCTACGGCGGGCCGGAGCGCGCGGTGGATGCCGGGCTCAAGGAGTGGGCCGGGGAGAACGGTGTGGAGGCCCACTCGTATGCCGGATCGCTCATGTTCGAGCCGTGGACCGTCTCCACCCAGAACGGGGATCCGTACCGGGTGTTCACGCCGTTCTGGCGGGCGTGCACCAGCGGGCCGCCGCCCCGGGAACCGTACCCGGCGCCGTCGTCGATCGACCACGCGGACCCGGCACCGGCCTCCGAGGACCTGGTCGACTGGGAGCTGCTGCCCACGCACCCGGACTGGTCCGGGGGTCTGGCGCGCACGTGGACCGTGGGGGAGCGGGCGGCGCACGAACGGCTGGACGGGTTCCTGGACGAGCGGTTGCCCCGCTACACCCAGGACCGGGACGTGCCCGCCAGGCCCGCCACGTCCGGGCTGTCCCCGCACCTGCGCTGGGGCGAGATCAGCCCGTACACCGTGTGGCACACCGCCCTGGAGCGTGCGGAGAACCCCGGGAAGTTCCTCACCGAAGTGGGGTGGCGCGAGTTCTCCTGGTACAACCTCTACGTCCACCCGGACATGGCCACCGAGAACATCAACCCGAAGTTCGACGCCTTCCCGTGGCCGCCGCTGGACGAGGACGTGCTCGCGGCGTGGCAGATGGGGCGCACCGGGATCCCCCTGGTGGACGCCGGGATGCACGAGCTGTGGGAGACCGGCACCATGCAGAACCGGGTGCGCATGGTCGTGGCGTCCCTGCTGGCCAAGAACCTGCTGATCGACTGGCGCCTGGGCGAGCAGTGGTTCTGGGACACCCTGGTGGACGCGGACCCCGCGAGCAACCCGCACAACTGGCAGTGGGTGGCCGGCTGCGGCACGGACGCCGCGCCCTATTTCCGGATCTTCAACGCGGAGACGCAGCAGAAGAAGTTCGACCCCGACTTCGTCTACGTGGACCGCTGGAACGGGCGGCAGGAGGGCGTGGAGCCCATCGTGGACCTCAAGGAGTCCCGGGCGCACGCGCTGGAGCTGTTCAAGAGCCTGTGAGGGGCGGCCGCGGGGCCGAGCATGTGGCGGGAACGAGCCCCGACGAGGGCCGCCCGCGCGCCGGCCCCGGGTGGCCCCGCGCCGAGCGGCGTCGTGGGCCAGAGCAGACCGCGCGGCGTCGTTGACCGGGACGGACCCGGCGTCGAACATCGCGGCGGCGGCGCACGAGCAGGGCGTGGGCCGGATCGTGTGCCTGTCCATCGCCGGCGCCGAGGACCCGCGCGTGAACTCCGGGTACGGCTACTACAAGGGCAAGGCCGTGCAGCAGAGCATCTACCAGCAGTCCCCGGTCCCGTCCGTCACGGTGCGCTCCACCCAGTGGTTCGACTTCGTCCCCGCCACCGTGGGCATGGTCTCCAAGGGGTCCGTGGCTTTGGCGCCCACCATGCTCATGGCGCCGGCCCTGCGCGAGGAGGTCCCGGACTTCGTCGCCGACGTCGTAACCGCACCCGGGCAGGCGCGGCACGAGATCCGCGCGATCCGCGGCCCGGAGGTGGACACCATCGCGAACTTCGCCCGCCGCATCCTCGCCGCGGGTGGGGACCTGGGCGGCCAGCGCCCGACCACGATCAAGGAGGCGCCCTACCTGGGGCGCGGCATCGCCAATGGGGGCTGATCCCGCGGGACGCGTTCGTCACGGCCACACGGTTCGAGGACTGGCTGGGCTGATCGCCGGTGCCAGGTCGGGGTGGTCGATCTTCCTCAGGGCTCGCAACGACGTTCCGGGGAACTCAAGCGCCCAGGTCAAGAATGTCCTCCACCTCGGCCAGCGAGTAGGTGCGTTCTCGGCCGTTGCGCACATTCTGTGCGGTTTGCAGGAGCTCGTAGTCGCGGACCAGCTGGTCGGTGTGTGTTTCCACGGCCTCGCGCAGGTAGTAGGACTTCGAGCGCCCGGTGCGGGCCGCCAAGCGCTCCAGCTTGGCCCCGATTTCGTCGGACAGATTCACGGACGCGGTCACGGTCATGGCGTCATCCCCCTTTCAGGGGTGGATTGACTACAGGTAGTCAGTTTCACCCGCCGTCAGGATGGCGGCAAGGGGTGGTGCGCACCATCGCATGGGCGCTCGACCCCGAAGAACCGGCGCAGGGCCTCCGTGCCCTCGCAGGTCACCGGTGTCTCCGGGCGCACGTACGTCCCCGGGGTGACGACGACGCGCTGCTCCTCCACGCCCACGCCGCCGTCGCGGGTGTTCTGGGCAATGCGGGCCCTGCCGTTGTCCGTGTAGCCGGTCTTGCGGCTCACTGCGGCGGAGGCGTGGTTGCCCACCACGTACTCCGAGTGGCACGCGAGGGCGTCCAACTCGTCGAACGCGAACCCCACGGCCATCTGGCGCATGAGAGTGCCCATGCCCTGCCCGTGGTGCGCGCGCCCGAGCCACGAGCCCGAACTGACCGCGCGTGCCACGGGGAAATCCCGCGCCGTGAGGTCCTGCACCCCCACCAGCTCGCCCCGGGACCGGACGGTCAGCGCCAGGTTCCAGTGCTGCGGTGCGAACGTGGAGCGCTGAGTCCACCACCAGGACAGCGATGTGGTCGGGAAGCCGTCGGGTGTCCCCGGCGCGAACGGTTCCTCGTGCCAGGCGCGTAGAAACGGCATGGGCAGACCCGCCACGGAGATCCCGCCCTGGACGAGTTCCACCAGCTCCGGGAAGTCCTCGTCCCGCAGCACGCGCAGCTCCAGGTCCTCGCACGTGATGCGCAGTCCGAACGGAGGAAAGATTTCCTCGAGTGTCAGCATGTCCACTCCTCTCACGGCATACGGGCGATCTGGGAGAGCATCCGTCGCACTCTCCTCGCGAACTGGGGGCAACCGGCACGGGAGAGTGCCTCGTCCAGCTGCACATGGATTGCCCTGGCACCCCAGTAGCTCAGCTGTTTGCGCACAATGGGCATCAGACAGGCGGGGTGCGAAAGGTGTTCCCGGCGAAGGACGCGGACACCGCCCATGGGGCCGCACACCGCGAGCCGCTAATCTGCGAAAAATTCGAAGTCGTTCTCAGCATCCAGCTCCCGCAGCTCCTGACATGCGGCACGCCGTGCCATTTCGCGCTGCTGGCGCAGCTGAAGCACGTCAGCACGCCGGAACCGCGCATGGGATCCGACCGTGAACGATTCGATCTGCCCCTCCCGGGCCCACCGCAGGAGTGTGGGGCGGGAGACGCCCAGGAGATTGGCGGCCACGGTGCTCGTCAGCTCCTCGGGCGTCTGGGCGATGTTCACCGAGCCGTGTTCCGCGATGGCGGACAGGGCGCGGAGAAGTGTTCTCTGCACCTCCGCCGGGAGAGCCACGTCGTTGCCTGCAGCATCGCGAAGAACCAGGCTTGCGCCGTGCTGTGCCGGGGCCTGCGCCTCCCGCACGGTCTGTGCTGAGATGTTGATCCGTTCAACCGTGGTCGTCATCGGGTGCTCCTGGAGCGCAGTAGTCGCTGCTCGTTCAGTGACACCGCAACGCATTTCCACTTATAAATGAACGACCGGTGGTCTCACCCCTCCAGGTCCAGCAGTTTCAACGCCTCCTCGCGCATCTCCACCTTGCGGACCTTGCCGGTCACGGTCATGGGGAACTCCTCCACCACGTGCACGTAGCGGGGGATCTTGTGGCGGGAGATCTTCCCGTCCGCGAACTCCAGGATGGCCTCGGCGGTGAGGGCGGGAGCGCCGTCGCGCAGCCGCAGCCACACCATGAGCTCCTCGCCGTACTTCTCGCTGGGCACGCCGATCACCTGGGCATCGACGACGTCCGGGTGGGTGTAGAGGAACTCCTCCACCTCGCGCGGGTAGATGTTCTCCCCGCCGCGGATCACCATGTCCTTGATGCGCCCGGTGATCTGCGCGTAGCCGTCCTCGTCCATCACGGCGATGTCCCCGGTGTGCAGCCAGCCCTCGGGGTCGATGGCCTCGCGGGTCTTCTCCTCCTGGCCCCAGTAGCCCTTCATCACCGAGTAGCCGCGGGTGCAGAACTCGCCGGCCTGCCCGCGGGGCACGGTCTCGCCCGTGGAGGGGTCCACGATCTTGACCTCCACGTGCGGGTGCACCCGCCCCACGGTGCCCACGCGGCGGTCCAGGGAGTCGTCCGAGCGGGTCTGGAAGCTCACGGGGGAGGTCTCGGTCATGCCGTAGCAGATGGCCACCTCGCTCATGTGCATCTCGGAGATGACCTTGCGCATGACCTCCATGGGGCACGGGGACCCCGCCATCACCCCGGTGCGCAGGGTGGAGAGGTCGTAGTCCGCGAAGTCCGGCAGCTCCAGCTCCGCGATGAACATGGTGGGCACCCCGTACAGGCTGGTCGCCCTCTCCTGGGCGACGGCGCGCAGCGCGGCCCGCGGGTCGAAGCCCGGCCCGGACAGGATGATCGCGCAGCCGTGGGACGTGGCCGCGAGGTTCCCGATCACCATGCCGAAGCAGTGGTACAGCGGCGGGACCACCACGATCCGGTCCTCCGCCGTGTAGTGCAGCAGCTCGCCGATGAAGTACCCGTTGTTGAGGATGTTCCGGTGGCTGAGGGTGGCTCCCTTGGGGCGCCCGGTGGTGCCGGACGTGTACTGGATGTTCACGGCGTCGTCGGCGTGCAGGCCCGTGGCGACCGAGGCGAGCCGGGCGTCGTCGGGCTCCACGAACAGGGCGTCCCACTCGGGGCTGCCCATGAGTACCACGTTCTGCAGCTCCGGGGCGTGGGGGCGGGCGGCCTCCAGCATCCCCGCGTAGTCGCTGTTCTTGAACGCGGGACTGCTGACCACCGTGGAGATCCCGGCCTGCGCGAGCGCGAAGTCCACCTCGTGCTGGCGGTAGGACGGGTTGATGTTCACCAGGATCGCGCCGAGCTCCGCGGACGCGTACTGCATGAGCACCCACTCCCACGAGTTGGGCCCCCAGATTCCGACCCGGTCCCCCGTGCGCACGCCCAGCCGGTCCAGGCCCGTGGCCAGGGACCGGACGTCGTGCAGGAACTCGCGGTAGGTCCACCGTTTTCCGGCAGCCACATCCACGAGGGCCTCGTGGTCAGGGAACCGCTCGGCGGTGCGGTGCAGGTTCTCACCGATGGTCTCCTCCAGCAGCGGCTGTTCGGTGGGCCCGGCGGCGTAGGACGGCGTGGGGTCGGTCATCGGGTGTCTCCTTGGTCGGGTGCCGGAAGGGTCGGCGGGGACCGAGGCCGGCGGGTGTCTCGAGGTGGGGTGGTGGGCTCAGTTCGCGGCCGCGATGTGGTGGCCCACGGTGGCCTTGAGGATCTCGTCCGTGCCGCCGAAGATCGTGAGCAGCCGCACGGCCGTGTACGCCTGCGCCACGGAGGATTCCAGGATGTATCCGAACCCGCCGTGCAGCTGCAGGCAGCGGTCCACCAGGTCCTTGACCGTGCCGGTGGCCTGCAGCTTGATTTTCGAGGCCGCGATGAGATCCAGCTGGCCCCGGTTGAACAGCTCCACGCAGTGCGCCACGTACGCCTGGGACGCCTCCAGCTGCGCGCTCAGCTCGGCGAGCTCGAACTGCGTGTTCTGGAAGTCCAGCACGCGCTCGCCGAACACGTTGCGGGTGGAGACGAACTCCACGGTCTCGGCCAGCACGCCCTCGGCAATCGCCATCGCGGCCACGGCCACGCCCAGCCGGCCCTGCGGCAGCTGCTCCGTGATCTGGTCCAGCCCCCTGCCCTCCTCGCCCACGAGGTTGGCGGCGGGCACCCGGACGTCGTCGAAGAACAGCTCCGCGGTGTCCGAGGCCTGCAGGCCCATCTTGTCCAGCTGCTTGCCCGTGGTGTAGCCCGCGTGGTCCTTCTTCTCCACCAGGAACAGGCTGAAGCTGTCCCGGTTCCCGCGCGGGGAGGTGCCGCCGTCCGTGCGGGCCAGGACCAGGGCGGCGTCGCCGGAGATGCCGTTGCCGATGAACGTCTTCTGGCCGTTGAGCACGTACTCCTCGCCGTCACGCACGGCCCTGGTGCGCACCCCGCGCAGGTCGGAGCCCGCGCCCGGTTCGGTGAACGCGACGCTCGTGACCATCTCCCCGCCCAGGATCGCGGGCAGCCAGCGCTGCTTCTGCTCGTTCGTGCCGTACGCGAGCAGATGCGGCAGCACCCAGTCGTCCTGCAGGTGGAACGCAAGCCCCAGGGCCAGGTGGCCCGCGCGCACGAACTCCTCGTCCATCACAGCGCGGAAGCGGTAGTCGGTGAGCCCCATGCCCTCGTAGCGCTCTGGCACGGCCAGGCCCAGCAGTCCGGCCTCCGCCGCCCGGTTCCACACGCCGCGGTCCATCATGTGCTCGGCGTGCCACTGGGCGTAGTGCGGGGCCACCTCGCGCTCGTTGAACTCGCGGGCCACGGAGCGGAACTCGTCGTGCTCCTCGTCGTAGAAACCGTGGATCATGGGGTCACCTTTCGCTGGGGACGGGCTCGGCGGGGAGGCCCAGCGCGAGCCGGGACATCTCCTTGAGGACCGCGCTGACCTGGGCGTCCGGGCTCTCGGTCCGGGCGCGCGAGTACGCGGTGGAGTTGATCAGGCCGATCACGGCGAACGCGCGCGTGGTCTGGTCCTGCAGGGGGCGCTCGGGGTCCAGAGTGTGCAGCACCTCGCGCCACTGCGCCAGGTACTGCCGCTGGATGTCCCGCACGGCGCGCCGGGTGTGCTGCTCCAGGGACCCGAAATCGCGTTCGTGCACGCGGATCAGCGCGGAGTCCGCGAGGGCGAAGTCCACGTGGAAGGAGATCAGCTCCGCCAGGGCACGGGGGCTGTCCCCGTGGCGCTCGCGGATCGCACGGCCGCCCGTGAGCAGGCGCTGGGAGATCTCCACGAGCAGCTCGCTGAGGATGTCCTGCTTGCTCTTGAAGTGCCGGTACACGCCGGGTCCGGAGATCCCAGCCTGCTCCCCGACGCTCTGCAGGGACACGGCCTGGTAGCCGTGGCGCGCGAACAGTTCGGCGGCGGCGTCGAGAATCCGACGACGACGCTCGGTCTTGGCTTGCTCGCGGGGCGTCACCGACACGCGACCTCCTTGCAGGGCGCCGGGCCCGCCGGACAGCGGCGCGGGCGGGCGTGGACAACCGTGATGCAGGTCACTATAGTCCATCTTGGTTATCGAGTATTAACTGAAGTTTCCCGAAGGGACGACATGGCTTTCCTCACGAGCGAGCTGGACCGCAGCTCCGCCGCGTTCCGCACGAACAGCGAGACCAACGCGCGGCTGCGGGACGAGCTGCGTGAGCGCACGGCCAGGGCCGCCCTGGGTGGCCCCGAGAAGAGCCGTGAGCGCCACCGCTCCCGCGGCAAGCTGCTGCCGCGCGAGCGCGTGGCCCGGCTGCTGGACGAGGGCTCGCCGTTCCTGGAGATCGGCGCCCTGGCCGCGGAGGACATGTACGACGGCGCGTGCCCGGCCGCGGGGGTGATCGCCGGGATCGGGATGGTCCGGGGCCGCCTGGTGGTGGTGGTGTGCAACGACGCCACCGTGAAGGGCGGCGCCTACTACCCCATGACGGTCAAGAAGCACCTGCGGGCGCAGGAGATCGCCGCCGAGAACCGGCTGCCGTGCGTGTACCTGGTGGACTCCGGCGGGGCGTTCCTGCCGATGCAGGACGAGGTGTTCCCGGACCGGGACCACTTCGGGCGGATCTTCTACAACCAGGCGAACCTCTCCGCCCGGGGGATCCCGCAGATCTCCGCCGTGCTGGGCTCGTGCACCGCGGGTGGCGCGTACGTGCCCGCGATGAGCGACGAGACCGTGATCGTGCGACACCAGGGCACCATCTTCCTGGGGGGCCCGCCGCTCGTGAAGGCGGCCATCGGTGAGGAAGTGACCCCGGAGGAGCTGGGCGGTGGAGAGCTGCACACCCTCACCTCCGGGGTGACCGACCACCTCGCGGAGAACGACGAGCACGCCCTGGAGATCGTCCGGGACATCGTGGCCACCCTCCCCGAGCAGAAGACCGTGGCGTGGGACGTGATCGCCGCCCGGGAGCCGGACCTGAGCGTGGCGGACCTGGACGGGATCGTCCCCGCGGACGTCAACGGCTCCTACGACGTGCGGGAGGTCATCGGGCGGATCGTGGACGGCAGCGAGTTCCACGAGTTCAAGAAGGACTACGGCACCACGCTGGTCACGGGCTTCGCCCACATCGACGGCCACCCCGTGGGGATCGTGGCGAACAACGGCATCCTGTTCTCCGAGGCAGCGCTCAAGGGCGCGCACTTCATCGAGCTGTGCGACCAGCGCGGCGTGCCCCTGGTGTTCCTGCAGAACATCACCGGCTTCATGGTGGGCCGGGACGCGGAGGCCGGTGGCATTGCCAAGAACGGCGCCAAGATGGTCACCGCGGTGGCCTCCACCCGGGTGCCGAAGTTCACCGTGGTGGTGGGCGGCTCCTTCGGCGCTGGCAACTACTCCATGTGCGGGCGCGCGTACTCCCCGCGGTTCCTGTTCATGTGGCCCAATGCCCGGATCTCCGTGATGGGCGGTCCGCAGGCGGCGTCGGTGCTGTCCACGGTCAAGAAGGACCAGCTGGCGGCGCGCGGCGAGCAGATGGACCCGCAGGAGCAGGAGCGCTTCGAGGCTCCCATCCGTGAGCAGTTCGAGTCCCAGGGCAACCCGTACTACTCCACGGCCCGGCTGTGGGACGACGGCGTGATCGAGCCCGCGGACACCCGCCGCGTGCTGGCCATGGCGCTGGCCGCGGCGTCCCTGCAACCCCTTCCCGACCCGGGCTTCGGCCTCTTCCGGATGTAGGAGCCCTCTCCATGTTCTCCACCGTGCTCGTCGCCAACCGAGGCGAGATCGCCGTGCGCGTGATGCGCACCCTGCGCGCCATGGGCATCCGCTCCGTGGCCGTCTACTCGGACGCCGATGCCTGCGCCCGCCACGTGAAGGAGGCGGACGTGGCCGTGCGGATCGGTCCCGCGGCCGCCGCCGAGAGCTACCTGGACATCGACGCCGTCGTGGCCGCCGCTCGCGAGACGGGCGCAGAGGCTGTCCATCCCGGCTACGGCTTCCTCGCCGAGAACGTGGACTTCGCCCGCGCGTGCGCCGCGGCGGGGATCGCGTTCATCGGCCCGCGGGAGCGTGCGCTGGAGATCATGGGGGATAAGATCACCTCCAAGCTGCAGGTGGCGGAGCACGGGGTCCCCCTGGTGCAGGGGGTCTCCGAGCCCGGTCTCACGGACGAGCAGCTCGTGGCGGCCGCCGCGGACATGCCGTTCCCCGTGCTCATCAAGCCGTCCGCCGGTGGTGGCGGCAAGGGCATGCACGTGGTCGAGCGCTACGAGGACCTCGCCGAGGCGCTGCCCGCCGCGCGCCGCGTGGCGAAGCAGAGCTTCGGGGACGACACCCTGCTGATCGAGCAGCTCGTGGCCACCCCGCGCCACATCGAGGTGCAGGTCCTCGCGGACACCCACGGCCACGTGATCCACCTGGGGGAGCGCGAGTGCTCGCTGCAGCGCCGCCACCAGAAGGTGATTGAGGAGGCCCCGTCCGCCCTGCTGGATGCCGCCACCCGTGCACGCATCGGGGAGGCCGCCGTGGCCGCCGCGAAGGCCGTGGACTACGTGGGTGCCGGGACCGTGGAGTTCCTGGTCTCGGACCGCGAGCCTGACACCTTCTACTTCATGGAGATGAACACCCGCCTGCAGGTGGAGCACCCCGTGACCGAGATGGTCACGGGCGTTGACCTGGTGGAGTGGCAGGTGCGGATCGCGGACGGCGAGCACCTCACGCTCACCCAGGAGGACGTCCACCTGGACGGCCACGCCGTGGAGGCGCGCGTCTACGCGGAGAATCCCGCGCGCGGCTTCCTGCCCACCGAGGGCACCGTGGTGGCCCTGCGGGACGCCTCCGGACCGGGCGTCCGCGTGGACTCCGGGATCATGGCGGGCCAGCGCGTGGGCCTGGACTACGACCCCATGCTCGCCAAGGTCATCGCGCACGGCCCGGATCGCCGCACTGCACTGCAGCGGCTGCGCGCCGCGCTCGAGGACACCGTGATCCTGGGCGTGGGCACCAACGTGGAGTACCTGCACATGCTGCTCACGGACGAGGACGTGGTGGCCGGGCGCATGGACACCGGCCTCATCGAGCGCAAGCTCCCGCAGCTGCAGTTCGCCCAGCCGGACGCCTACCTGGAGGCGCTCGCCGCCCACGTGGTCCTGGGCTCCCGGGACGACGACGCCGCCCGCGCGGGTTCCCTGCCGGACGCCCCCGATGCCGGGACCGTCACGGGCCCCGTGGCCGACCCCGGAGCCGACGGGCACCATGGCGCCGAGCGCTGCACCGCCTCCGACACCGCCGCGCACCGGGACCGGCTGGCCGCACGCCGGATCGGCGGCACCGCGTGGCGCGCGGACGGCTTCTCCGCCACCGCGGCCCTGCCCGGACCGGCGTCGTTCGAGGAAGACCCCTCGCGCGCCGTCGTGACCGCCGTGGGTGCCGGGAACCCGGACCGCGCGGAAGGCCGCACGGTGCACGTGAGCGAGGGAGCGGCGTCGTTCGAGATCCCCGTGCGGACCCGCACCGGGGCGCTGCAGGCCCAGCTGGCACAGATCGAGCGGGAGACCACCGCGGGCGGACCGGAGCTGCGCTCGCCCATGCCGGGCACCGTGGTGGCCGTGCTCGCGGAGAACGGCGAGCACGTGGCGGAGGGCCGCACAGTGGTCTCCGTGGAGGCCATGAAGATGGAGCACCCGATCACCGCCACCCTGCCCGGGACCGTCACCGTGCTGGTGGGTGTGGGGGACCGCGTGAAGGTGGACCAGGTGGTCGCCACGATCGAGACGGGCGACACCGGGGACGCGGGCGGCGAAGCACCCGCCGCCTAGCCGGCCCCGCGCGACATCGAGCAGAGCCCGCGAAACCCAGCAGAGCCCCGGACGCCCCGGCATCCGGGCCCACGACGACACCGACGACCCCACCGGACGAGCACCGCTCGACCGACCACACGGAGGAACCGACATGAGCGAGAACACCGAGCTGAACACGTTCGAACTGTCCGAGGAGTACCAGGCGCTCTCGGACGCCGTGCGCGAGTTCGCGGACGAGGAGATCGCCCCGGTCTCCGCCAAGCACGACGAGGAGCACTCGTTCCCGTACGAGATCCAGTCCCAGATGGCGGAGATGGGCCTGTTCGGGCTGCCCTTCCCGGAGGAGTACGGGGGACAGGGCGGGGACTACTTCGCGCTGTGCCTGGCCCTGGAGCAGATCGCCCGCGTGGACCAGTCCGTGGCCATCACCCTGGAGGCGGGCGTCTCGCTGGGCGCCATGCCCGTGTACCTGTTCGGTACCGAGGAGCAGAAGCAGCAGTGGCTGCCCCAGCTGGCCAGCGGCCAGGCGCTCGCGGGCTTCGGGCTCACCGAGCCGGAGGCCGGCTCCGACGCCGGCGGCACCCGCACCCGCGCGGAGCTCACGGACGGCAGCTGGGTGGTCAACGGCAGCAAGGAGTTCATCACCAACTCCGGCACGGACATCACCAAGCTGGTGACCGTCACCGCGGTCACGGGCACCACCACCACGGCGGACGGGCGGGAAAAGAAGGAGATCTCCACCATCCTGGTGCCCACGGACACCCCCGGTTTCACCGCGCAGAAGGCGTACAACAAGGTGGGCTGGAACGCCTCGGACACCCACCCGCTGACGTTCGAGGACGTCACCGTCCCGGAGGCCAACCTGCTGGGCGAGCGGGGCCGCGGCTACGCGAACTTCCTGCGGATCCTGGACGAGGGCCGCATCGCGATTGCCGCCCTCGCCACGGGTGCCGCGCAGGGCTGTTTGGAGGAGGCCATCCGCTACGCCACCGAGCGTGAGCAGTTCGGCCGCTCGATCGGCAAGAACCAGGCCGTGGCGTTCAAGATCGCCCGGATGCGCGCCCGCGTGCACCAGGCCCGCCTGGCCTACTACGACGCCGCGTCCCGCATGCTCAAGGGCAAGCCGTTCAAGACGGAGGCCGCGATCGCCAAGCTGGTGGCCGGTGAGGCCGCGATGGACAACGCCCGGGACGCCACCCAGGTGTTCGGCGGCTACGGGTTCATCAACGAGTTCCGCGTGGCCCGCCACTACCGCGACTCCAAGATCCTGGAGGTCGGGGAGGGCACCACGGAGGTCCAGCTCATGCTGATCGCCCGCGAACTGGGGCTGTGACCGGGGCTCCCGGCACCACGTCACCCGAGCACGACCGAACGCGCCGCCCCTTTGCGGGGCGCACCGGCAAGGAGGACCGCATGGCCAAGGTCATCGAGCAGCGCGGGCTGTACTTCGACGAGTTCGAGGTGGGCGCCGTGTACAAGCACGCCCCCGGGCGCACCGTCACGGAGGCGGACAACGTCCTGTTCACCACGCTCACCATGAACACGCAGTCCCTGCACCTGGACGCCGCGTGGAGCGAGCGCCAGGAGTTCGGGGAGCGGCTGGTGAACTCCATGATGACGCTGTCGATCATCGTGGGCGCGTCCGTCGCGCAGCTCACGCAGGGCACGATCGTGGCGAACCTGGGCTTCGAGGAGGTCGCGTTCCCGCACCCCATGCACCACGGGGACACCCTCTACAGCGAGTCCGAGATCCTGGACGCGCGCCCGTCCAAATCCCGGCCGGGCCAGGGCATCATCAGGGTCCGCCACGTGGGCCGCAACCAGGACGGCACCGTGGTGGCCACGTGCGTGCGCTCGGTGCTCATGCAGGGCGCCCCCGCGGGCACCGGTCACGACGCCGCCGCCGCGCCGGCTCCCCGGGACGGGTCACCCGAGCCCGCGGAGACCTCCGGGGCCGGGCTTCCCGGCCGGGAGGCACCGACGAACGCCGCGGCCCCGGTCGCGGACCCGACAGGGAAGGAGCAGGCATGACGACCCCCACGTTCACGATGGGCCCGGCCATCCTCTTCTGCCCGGCGGACCGCCCCGAGCGTTTCGCCAAGGCGGCCGAGCGGGCGGACGCGGTGATCCTCGACCTCGAGGACGCCGTGGCCCCGGACGCCAAGCCCGCGGCTCGGGATCACGTGCGCGCCGCGGACCTGGACCCTGCCACCACGGTGGTGCGCGTCAACGACGCCGCCTCGCCGTTCTTCGAGGAGGACCTCGCCGCGGTGCGCGGCACCCCGTTCCGGACCGTGATGCTCGCCAAGGCGGAGTCCGCCGAGCAGGTCCGCCGGGTCACGGACGCCCTGCCGGACGTGCAGGTCATCGCGCTGTGCGAGACGGCCGCCGGGATCGTGGCGGCGTCCGAGATCGCGGCGCAGAGCGGCGTCGTCGCCCTGCTGTGGGGCGCGGAGGACCTGGTGGCGTCCCTGGGCGGGCGCTCCAGCCGCCGCCCGGGCGGCTCCTACCGGGACGTGGCCGTGGCCGCGCGCGCCGCGGTGCTGCTGGCCGCGGGCGCCCACGGGAAGGCCGCGATCGACGCCGTGCACGTGGACATCGCGGACGCCGAGGGCCTTGCCGCGGAGGCGGAGGACGCCGCGGGCAGCGGGTTCGCGGCCACCGCGTGCATCCATCCCGGCCAGGTGGCCGTGATTCGCGAGGCGTACCTGCCCACCGCCGAGGACGTGGACTACGCGCGCCGTCTGCTGGCGGCCGCGGAGGGCGCGCCCGGCGTGTTCCGCTTCGAGGGCCACATGATCGACGGGCCGCTGCTGCGCCACGCGGAGCGCACCGTGGCCCAGGCACGCCGCGCCGACACACTCGGCACCGATGAACTTGGCACCGAGACGCCCCGCACCGAGACGAGGGAGAACTGATGAGCACGAACATCGTGGTTCCGGTCAAGCACGTTCCGGACGCCCAGAAGCAGCGCACGTTCCAGGAGGACCTCACCGTGGACCGCGGGGAGTCGATCCTCTCCGAGCTGGACGAGTACCCCCTGGAGGCGGCCATCGCCCTGCGCGAGGCGGCTCCGGAGGCGGAGGTCACCATCATCGCCGTGACCGTGGGCCCCGAGGACGCCGCCGGTGCCGTGAAGAAGGCCCTGCAGATGGGCGCGGACGCCGCGTTCCACGTGGCCGACGACGCCCTGGCCGGCTCCGACGCGCTCGGCACCTCCGCGGCGCTCGCCGCCGCGATCCAGCACGTGGGTGAGGAGCACGGCGGGGTGGACCTGGTGCTCACGGGCCTTGCGTCCACGGACGGGGAGACCTCCGTGATGCCCGCGATGCTCGCCGAGCGGCTGGACTTCGCGCTCGTGACCCGCGCGGACAGCGTCGCCTGGGGCGAGGGGAACACCGGGCTGGCCCTGACCCGCCCCGGAGCGGATGCCACCCAGACCGTGGCGGTGCACTTCCCCGCGGTCGTCTCGGTCACCGACCAGGCGAACGAGCCGCGCTACCCCAACTTCAAGGCGATCATGGCCGCGAAGAAGAAGCCCTCGGCCGTGCTGAGCCTCGCGGAGATCGGCGTGGAGGCCTCCACCGTGGGGCGCGACGCGGCGGCCGCCTCCGTGCAGTCCGCCACCGCCCGGCCCCCGCGCGAGGCGGGAACCGTGGTGCAGGACGAGGGCGAGGCCGGGATCCAGCTGGCGGACTTCCTCGCGCAGCGCCGCCTGCTCTGACGGCTGCGCGGCCCGGGGCCTCGGTCCCAGGCGGTGCGACCACCGCACCGGGTCGCTGCGGGCCCGTCCCGCGCCGCACCCACGATCTTCCACTGCGTTCGAGAGGAAACACCATGCACGTCCTCGTAGACCTCGGCCACACCCGTCAGCTGCGCTCCCCGGACCACGAGCTGCTCACGCTCGCGCGCACCCTCGCCGGGGGAGATCCTGTCACCGTGCTCAGTCACGAGCCCCAGCCCGAGGGCCTGGCCGACGAGCTCGCCGGCTACGGCGTGGCCACTCTGCTCGTCCCGGAGCAGGAGGCCGCGGACCTGTCCCTGACGGACACAGCACTTCTCGACGCCGCCCTGGCGGACTCCGGCGCCACGCTCGTGCTGGGCGCCAACGACGCGGACACCACCGAGTGGTTCGCCCGCCTGGCCGTGCGCCACTCGGCGGCGATCATCACCGATGCGGTGGGCGTGGCGCAGGACCGCACCGTGACCAAGTCCGTGCTGGCCGGGGGCTACACCACCACGGCGGAGCCCACCACCGAGCTCGCGTTCGTCACGCTCGCCCCCAACTCGGTGCAGACCGAGGAGGTGAGCGGGGGCCAGGCGCCTCAGGTGAAGCCGCTGGCGGTGACGGTGTCCGGCCCGGCGGCCACGGTCACGGGAACGGAGGCCGCGCCGGCGTCGTCGCGCCCCAAGCTCACCGAGGCCAAGACCGTGGTGGTCGGCGGCCGCGGTGTGGGCGAGGACTTCTCCCTGATTGAGCAGCTCGCGGACGAGCTCGGTGCGGCAGTGGGCGCGTCCCGCGCGGCCGTGGACGCGGGCTGGGTGGAGCACGCCGCGCAGGTGGGCCAGACCGGTGTGACGGTGTCCCCGCAGCTGTACCTGTGCGCGGGTGTCTCCGGCGCCATCCAGCACCGGGCGGGCATGCAGACCTCCCAGACGATCGTGGCGATCAACAAGGACGAGAACGCCCAGATCTTCGAGATCGCGGACTACGGCGTGGTGGGAGACCTCCACAAGGTCATCCCGCAGCTGCTCGAGACGGTGCGGGCGCGGAAGGGGTAGGTGGGCGAGCGCGTGGCCCAGCTGCGGAACAGCGATCTGGATGACCTCCGGCACCTCGCACTGGAGGCAGGGCAGGACATGACCGGCTGGGACACCTGCCGAGGTGCTGTGTCCGGAGACTTCGTGCACACCCTCCGGGAGGCCCTGGAGGAGGTCGTGCCCCCTCATGCCACGTGGGCACTGGTCCGTTGGCGGGGCTATCGGGAAGAGCAAGTGGATGCGACACGAGTGACCCTGACGGTCCTGGACTGCGCTCAGCAGGCCCTGGACCTTGACGGCGCCATGGCCAGCATTGCTGAGCTGGGAATGCCGGATTTCATGTGTTCCTCCACCCGGCAGTTCGGCTGGGGCGCGCCGCTGTATCCGGATTGGGGCGTTCTCAGCGTAGGGGCGGATGACTTTGTCCGGCACTTCGCACCCCGGGGCTTCGAGGCCTATTCCGTCCCGCGTGATGCTGTCCTCCCCGACAACGTGGAGGACTAGGGCGTGTCTCTTAAGATCGTGGAGGTTGGAGGTCTGACGGTGGGTGGGCTTGGATGCCTCGAGCCCGGGGCACTCGACGCGCCAAAGTCCGCGGCCGCCGGCCTGGATCGCTCACAGGTCACCGGAGCGGACGAGTGCGTAGGGCTGGGAGCGGCCAATGGACATGATGGTCTGCACGCCCTCCAGCGTCATGAAGAGGGGCGTGGCGGTCACCGGCTCTCTGGAGGGCCTGATTACTCGGGGACCTCGCTGAGTTGGGCCTCAATCCGATCCAACCGCTCGGTGATGTTGCGTAGGTGCTCCACGATGAGTTGGTTCGAACCATCGATCGCCGTCGCCGTTTCGCGTCGTGCGCTGGTGACGGTGCGTACCACCCAGACGGTAAGAACAACGAAGATCGCGAGTGGTAGTGCGGCGGCGAGGATGATAACAAATGCGGTAGCGGTAAGTGTCACGAAGATTCCCTTTCCTGTTCTTGATTAATCAGGTGCACAATGTGGTCTGGAGTTATTTCAAGCCGAAACGGAGCGACCCAGTAGTGCTTCCTCACTCGGCTCTCTCCGAGCTGTTCCAGGCCACTCTCGATGAGTCGAGTAGCTTCCAAGCGGTTGAGGTGCTGGTAGAGCAGTGGCCGAGACATCCCGAGTCGGCGGGCCAGCTCACTGACATGGGTCGACTCCGTCTTTAGGGAGGCGATAATTCGCAACCGAGGCTCACTTCCGAGAGCACTGAGCATCTGAGCGAGCCGTGCTGCGTCCATTACCCCTCCGGATCGTAATCGAACGATGTCAGGTGTAAGTATATGCTTACAGTCAGCGGTGCGCAAGTTCTGCCGGGTCTGGCGGAGACGCTGGCTGCTCACCCGGGGTGGCCGGTCGGACTGCGGGCCGGCCTGCACCGCCGGCGAGTACGGGAGGGGTCGACCTCATGGGGTCGCCTCCTCCTTGCGCGCGACGAGCTGCGCAGTCTCCTCGCCGCAGCGCTGGATGGACGCCTCGAGCTCGGGGTGCTCGGCGCGCAACTGCCCACGGCCGCCGACTTGGATCGAGCGCAGCTCCCCGGAACGGACGAGTGCGTAGGTCTGGGAGCGATATCCCGAAACCTCGTCAAACGAGGTGGTTGAGCCACTGGCTGATCGCGCGGAGGACGGCTCCGGCTCGGTAGGTCAGGCCGAGTTTGTCGTAGCGGGTGGCCAGGCCGCGCCATTGCTTCACGTCGCTGTAGCCGCGCTCGATGACGTTGCGGCCGCGGTAGGCCTCCATGTCGAGACCCACGGGGCGTCCGCCGCGTGAACCGCGGTTGCGACGGTGTTGCTGCTGGTCGCTGGGTTCGGGGATCACGGCCTTGATCCCTCGACGGCGCAGAGTCTGGCGGGTGGCGCGGGAGGAGTAGGCCTTGTCGCCGCGCAACATGTCCGGTCTGGTGCGCGGTCTACCTGGTCCCTTGCGGGCGACGGAGAGGGCGTCGAGCAGTGGGGCGAGCATCGGTGAGTCCCCTCCCTGACCGGGTCCGCAGAGGATTACCAGCGGTAGGCCGTGTCCATCGACGAGCTGATGGATCTTCGTCGAGAGCCCGCCGCGGGAACGGCCCAGCGCGTGATCAGCTGGCTCGACGCGGGGATCTTGTGATTCCACTGCGCCCCCTGTGGTGCGCTCGAGGGTGGTGCCGTGCTGGTGAGCGCGGCAGATCGTGGAGTCGACCGCGACCGACCAGTCCAGGTCACCGTCCGCGTCGGCACGGACCAGGAGCGCGTCGAGGACCTGGTCCCAGGTGCCATCAACTGCCCAGGCGCGGTGGCGCTTCCAGACTGTCTGCCAGGGCCCGAAGTCGGCGGGGAGATCGCGCCAGGCGATCCCGCACCGGTAGCGGTAGATGATCCCCTCGACCACCTGTCGATGATCCCGTCTCGGCCTCCCTGACCAGGGGCGCTGAGCGGGGAGCAAGGGCTGGATCGTCTCCCATTGGGTATCGGACAACACGCTTCGCCGGCTCATTGACCTACCGTCACCCCCGCGTCCTCGCGAACTTAGGAGACACGCCCTAGGTGTTGGAAGGCTGGAGGTTCGCGGCACGCGCGGGGCGGAAATGAGAGCAGCCCAAGGGTTCTGACCGACTGTCACGGTGACGATCGGACGGGACCTGTGCCCCGATCACCTCAGCAGAGTCCTTCACGGAACGGCCCGAAATTCTCGATGCTCACGATCTCCCCGAGCCGGAGTTTCAGCAGGTACGGCGGACTCCAAGGGTTTTCTTTGATCTGACGGTCGTACAGCGTTTGTGCCGCCTTCTCGTCCGCGGACACAGCCCTGAGAGAGGGGCCGATGTTGCCTTCTTCGTCCTGAACGTTGTCGGTTCCGCCGACGATGGCGTACACCCAGTCACCGTTCACAGGACGGTCGACGGCGTCGAGAAGCGGCATCTCGATCCAGCTGATCCTGTTGTCTGTACCCTCGGCCTTGCGCTTGGCAATGAAGTCGATCGCTTCCTGTTCGGTCGAGACCGCGCCCAGAAGAGTTTCCTGTGAACTGGCTCTATCCTGCTCGAAGATGAGGCGGACGAGGGGGCAGTACGCCAGTCTCCGGCCGCCCGGTGGATCATGCGGAGACTGCCGATCCCCCCCCAGCGACGAGGGGTCCTGCGGCAAAGAAGCTGCTTCACCCTCTGCGGTCTCGGCAGCGGCATTCTCTCGGCGTTTTAGACGCCAACCCAGCAAGAACCAGGCCACACCCACCCCGAGATACACCCATCCGAAGACCGGTGAACCGCCCGTGAGAAAGCGGGCAAGCCCCAGCAGGGCGAACAGAACGCCCATGATGAAGTGGCCTCTGCTGCCCATCGTGTCTCCTCAGCTGCGCTCGTCGACGTCGTGCACAGTGAGCACGAGACTTTCACAGGGTAGGGCCCATGGTCGACACCGTGACCCACGCCGGCCGGCCCCGAGGGACTGTGAAGCGAGAACACAGCCCGAGCCTTGGATCAGGGCGTCCCGGTGGGCAGAGCGTCGAGATGCGCCGCGATCCACGCTGAGACGAACTCGTGGTGCACGGAACCCTGGGCTGTGATCTCCACGAAATTCGCCACTTCTTCGTCATTGCCGAACACAAGCCGATATCCGGCTCTTCCCAGATGAGGGTGTAGCGCACGTCGCGCGGCGGGCCGGCGCGTCGGTGGCCGGATAGAGGTCGAGGTCTCCCGAGGATGAGAGCTCCTACACACTCAGCCCGAAAGACCTCGACGTGCACGACGCTACCGTCGGCGGGCGCGCTGATGCGTTCGCCAGCCCCGACCTGACTGCCTTCTGCCGCCTCGACGAACTCGGCCTCGTTGTCACCGGGCAGCGACTCGAGCCGGATCGTGCCGTATTGGCCTGTCAGGTGGTCGAGCCCGACCAGTGGTGCCGGCGCTGCGGCTGCGAAGGGAGACCACGTGACACCGTGGTCCGACGGCTTGCCCACGAACCACTGGGCTGGCGGCCCACGACGCTGGAGGTCGTCGTGCGCCGTTACCGCTGCAGCGGCTGCGGGTATGTGTGGCGCCAGGACACCACCGCCGCGGCCGAGCCCCGGGCCAAGTTGTCTCGGCGCGCTCTGCGGTGGGCGCTGGAAGGGATCGTGGTCCAGCACCTGACCGTGGCTCGGGTCGCCGAGGGGCTCGGGGTGGCCTGGGACACCGCCAACGACGCCGTTATGGCCGAGGGCAAGCGGGTGCTGATCGACGAGGAGCACCGCTTCGAGGGGGTGAAGGTCGTCGGGGTCGATGAGCACGTGTGGAGGCACACCCGTCGCGGCGACAGGTACGTCACCGTGATCATCGACCTCACCCCAGTGCGAGATGGCACCGGCCCGGCACGGCTGCTGGACATGGTCGAAGGACGCTCCAAGCAGGCGTTCAAGACCTGGCTGGCCGACCGCCCGCAGGAGTGGCGCGACGGCGTGGAGGTGGTCGCGATGGACGGCTTCACCGGGTTCAAGACCGCCGCCGTCGAGGAACTGCCCGACGTGGTGACCGTGCTAGATCCCTTCCACGTCACGCGCCTCGCTGGCGAGGCGCTCGATGAGTGCCGACGGCGAGTTCAGCAGGCCATCTGTGGGCACCGCGGCCGCAAGGGCGACCCGCTCTATGCCGCCCGCCGGACCCTGTCCACCGGCGCCGACCTGCTCAACGACAAGCAGAAGGACCGACTGGACACCCTGTTCGCCGACGACGCCCACGTCGAGGTCGAGGTCACCTGGAGCGTCTACCAGCGCATGATCGCCGCCTACCGCCACGAGAACCGGCGCCACGGCCGCGAGCTGATGGCCCGGCTCATCGACTCGATCAGCACCGGCGTCCCCAAGGCCCTGGTCGAGATCACCAAGCTCGGCAGGACGCTGAAGAAGCGCGCCGCCGACGTCCTGGCCTACTTCGACCGGCCCAGCACCTCCAACGGGCCCACCGAGGCGATCAACGGCAGGCTCGAGCACCTGCGCGGCTCGGCGCTGGGGTTCCGCAACCTGACCAACTACATCGCCAGATCCCTGCTCGAGACCGGCGGGTTCAGACCCCGACTACACCCTGGATTCGGATGAGCCCGATATCCATTCGCGAGCAGAAAGACACTGACTGCACCGATTGCGGTTCGCTTGTTCCCGTCCACAAAGGGATGGTTCCTGGAAAGCCCTACCAGGAGTGCCGCTGCCTTGTCGGCCAAGCTTGGATACAGCTCAACTCCCATGTAACTCGTCCACGGCGCTGGCAAGGAGACCTTCATCCCGGACCGGGGCCGGGAGCACCGCATTGTGGATCCTGACCACGTCGTCACGGGTCAGCTGAACCCAGGGCGTCAACGGTCAGCAAGCAGCTCGTTCACGCCGGCGAGTTGTTTCTGCGAAACGGCGATGAGCGCACCCAGATCATCAAGACTCAGGTGGGTGAGGGCGGACCCTTCGGGGGCCTGTTCGGCCATGTCGCTCTCCTTCCGTCGGGGTCGATTCTACGGCGCTCGCCGCTCATCGGACAGGGCGCGCGACAGCGTGCCGGCCAGGTCCCGGAACCGAGAGGACGACGCCGCCCTCACACCTTCTCCGGCACCCGCACCTCCGTGCGCGTGGGTGCCGCGCGGCGGTCCGCGACCTCCCGGCGGATCACCCACACGAGCGCTCCGGCCCACAGCACGGCGAGACCCGCGAGGACCAGGGTGGGAGCGGCGTCGGGAAGCGCGGAGCGGACGGCGTCCACCCGCAGAAGGGTGCGCGCGTTGGTCACGATGATGAGCCCGCCCGCGCCGATCGCGAGGATGCGCGGTGCGAGCAGGCGCACGAGCCATGCCGCGAGCGGTGCGGCCGCCACACCGCCGATGAGCAGGGCCACCACCATCCCGTAGTCGATGTTCTGGCTGCCGAGCGCGAGCAGGAATCCCGCGGAGGCGCCCAGGCTGACCACGAACTCGGACGTGTCGATCGAGCCGATCACCTTGCGGGGCGCGATCTTGCCCGAGGCCAGGAGGGTGGGGGTGCCCACGGGCCCCCACCCGCCGCCGCCGATCGCGTCCATGAACCCGGCCACCGCGGCCAGGGGCACCAGGAACGCAGCGGGCACGCGGCCGGTGAACGAGGGCCGCCGCCCGCCGATGCTGAGGAACCGCCACACCACGTAGACCCCGAGCAGCAGGAGGATGGTGGACATGACCGGCGCGGCGGCGTCGCCGGAGACGGTCAGCAGGTGCGCGCCGAAGAACGCCGCGATCCCGCCGGGCACGGCCATGAAGCCCACCACGCGCCAGTCGATGTTGCCGAAGCGCCAGTGCGAGAACCCCGACGCGAGCGTGGTGCCCACCTCCGCGAGGTGCACCGTCGCGGACACGGACGCCGGGGTCAGCCCGGCGGCCAGCAGCAGGGTGGAGGACGTCACGCCGTAGGCCATGCCCAGGGAACCGTCCACGAGCTGCGCTCCGAAGCCCACGAGGGCCAGCACGATGAGTGTGCGCACGATGCCTCCTGCACGGCGGGCGGCGGTGCCGGCGGGGTGCCGGCGGGTTACCGCGTGAATCGCCTCAGCGTAAAAACCACCCGAACCCGAGCCCAAGGTGTGTGTCTCCGTGCGTCGTCCCATGTCACAGCGTGACGTGTGCTTGACACGGGGCCCGGGAATGTGGCCTCCGACACCTCCTTGTCAGCGGACAGCACGCTGACGAAAATGGGGATGTCGGTGATCCCGCCGATCAGCAGTCCACATGAGAGGGCAGGACCATGGCAGAGAAGAACCCCGCCAGTGCCGGCGAAGAGTCCATCAAGATGAACCCGCAGGACGAGGCTGCGGCCATGGCCCGTGACACCCAGGTGGACGCGGAGCCCGCCGACGAGGGCGTCGGCGCCATGACCGACAACAAGGGCGAGACCCCAGCCACCGAGAACTGAGGTCCGAGCGCGGACAAGGGCGCCCCGCAGGCACGTGCCTGCGGGGCGCCGTTCTGCGTCCGGAGGGAGGGTGGGAAGCGCGGCTGCCGTGCGGGCCGTTCTGCACCGCCCCGCGTCCTGGGCCTCAGTCCTCCTGGTCCGCGTCCTCCCGCGGGCTGCCGATGTTGTAGCGCGGCGGGCGCGTGCGGAAGTTCGCGAGTTTGTGGGAGCCGTCGCAGAACGGGGCGATCGAGGACATGTTGCACCGGCACAGGGCGACGACGCGGCGCGGGGGCTTCTGCGGCTCGGCCCCCGGTTCCGGGGCGATCAGCACGTTCCCGCGCACCAGCAGCGGCCCGTTGGGGCACGGGGTGATGACCACGGGATCCTCGGCGGCCCCGGCAGGAGAGGGGCGGTCCCCGTCCGTCCGAGCATCACCGTGAATCTCAGCTCGGGCCTCTGCCGCGCGACCCGTTGAAACGGGGGCCGCCCCCTGTCCGTCGGGCGCCGCCTCGGCAGATGCCGCGTCCTCGCGCGGCACGTCCGGACCCGGGGACTGCCACGAGATCACAGAGCCGCCCGAGCGGCGTCGTCCGCACGCAGCGAGGAGCGCTCGCTGCTCCAGCACTCCAGCATGTGGTCCCCCATGAGCCCGTCCACGTACAGGCACGCGGCCGCGCCGAACAGCACGTCCTCCAGCAGCTCCGGCTCGTCCTGGGCCAGCGCCCCGGCGAGGTCCCGCGCGGCGATCTGCTCGTGGACCGCGTCGGCCTCCACGTGCTCGTCGAAGTAGTGGGTCACGTCCGTGCCGTGGCCGAGCTTGCGGAACGCGCGGCCGTAGTACTTGTTGGGGATCGAGGAGGTCATCTCGAACGCCGCGAGGTGTCCGGCGATCGCCCCGCGCAGCCGGCGGTGCAACCCGAAGAGACTCATCACGTTCATGGACGCGAGCGTGGGCGCGGGCACCAGGTCCAGGTAGTGGTCCAGGGTGTCGTCCAGCCCGACGCCGCGCATGCTCTGGGCGAAGATCGTGGCGTGCACGCGTTCGGGGCGCCCGCCGCCGTACTCGTCCGACTGGATCTCCACCAGTGCGGCTTTCGCCCGCCCGCGCAGCCGTGCAATGCCCCACGAGTGCGGGTCCGCCTCGCGCAGCGTGTAGATGGAGCGGTGGATCAGGAACTCCCGCAGGATCTCCTCGCTGGGGTGCCGCGCGAGCCACGTGGCCAGGGTGGGCTTCTCCTCGCCGCCGGTCAGCGCGAACATCGTGTCCACGAGCTCGGCGCCGTCCTGCGGCATGGGGTCCGGCATGGGTACCTGCTCCCGCAGCTCGCGCTCGAAGCGCTCCTCGAGCACCGCGCGGATGCGCAGCAGCTCGGGGTCCCACTCGCGATCCCCGGTCACGAACTCGGCCGGGCCGTAGTGCAGCAGGTACAGCAGGAACAGGGACAGCTGGACGTCCTCATCGGCGAGCACCTCCTGCGTGGTCTCCACCGCGTTCTCGACGGCGCTCGCCAGCTCCCGGTACGCGGCTTCGGGGGTGTCCTCCGGTCCGGTCAGGACGCTCAGGAGGGCGGCGCTCACCGGTCCCCGAGCGACCGGGGCGGCAGTGCGGACGGGGGTTGTGGTCATGGTGGTGGTCTCCCGTGAACAAGTCGTTGAGTGGTCCGTCCACGGGTCGGGTGGCCCGCTGGCGGACGTGCCGCCGGCGATGCGCACCGGGTTGGGCGGCGTCGTCGGCACGGCGTGCACGGCGTCCTACCGCACACGCGATGGCTGGGGGAGCAGGCGGTTGCCCGCGGGCCGTGACCGGGTCACGATCCGCGGGCAACCACGTGAACTGCTGCGGTTGTTCCCTATGCCAACATACCGGTGGTCGGGAAGCGTTCCCAGACCCGGTGGCTGCCGAGCAGCTCGGTCACAGTGCTCAGGGCGTCCTCGGTGGAGTCCGCCGCGACCACGCCGGGTGTCTGCGCGATCTGCAGGGTCTGCAGCGCCGTGGCGCCGGGGCCGACCGCAACGATCGCCTTGGCGTGGCGCCACATCTCGTTGACCAGCAGGCTCACGCGCGGATCCACGTCACCCGGGCTGGGAGCGCCCGCCTTCGCGTCCATGCCCGCGGCCACCTGGTGGGCCGGCGCGCCCGCGGTGGCGACCACCACGGCGTCGAACTCGATGGAACGTGCCGTGAGCAGCGTGCGGTGGGCGACGACGCCCGGGGCCACCTCGCCACCCTGCGGTGCGATCACCAGCGGGACCATGTCCGCGGCGTTGATCCGGGAGACGAGCGTGGTGAGCTGCTCAGCGTCCGTGTCCGGACCCACGAGGATGCCCACCTGGCGGCCGTCCACGGGCCACGTGCTACCCACCTGGGACAGCGCCGGCGAGGGCTGAACGTCCTGGGCCGGGGCCACGGTGGGATCCTGGTCCGGCAGACCCAGCCCCTGTGCCACCGCGTGTCCCAGGGCGGGATCGATGGCGAAGAGGTGCCGCAGCTGGCGCGTGCGGATGGTCTCGTCCCAGCACTTGCCGAGCTCGAACGCGTAGGCCTGCGCAGTGTGCTCACGCTCCACCTCGCTCAGGCTGAGCCAGAACATGCGCACCTGGGAGAAGTGGTCGTCGAAGGACTGCGGCCGGGCACGTTCCTTCACGGACTCCGCCACGGGGGCCGGGTAGTCGATGAAGGCGTGTTCGCTCTCGGGCGTCTCGAACGGATTGCCGCCGTCCAGCGAGTTGGGGCGGTAGGGAGCCACTCCCGAGTGCACGGCGCTCTGGTGGTAGCCGTCCCGCAGCATGTCGTTGACCGCGGCGTGCGGACGGTTGATGGGCAGCTGGTTCCAGTTCGGCCCGCCCAGACGGGTGATCTGGGTGTCCAGGTAGGAGAAGAGCCGGCCCTGCAGCAGGGGGTCGTTGGTCACGTCGATGCCCGGGACCAGGTTGTTGGGGTTGAACGCCACCTGCTCCGTCTCCGCGAAGTAGTTGGAGGGGTTCCTGTCCAGGGTCATGAGACCCACGGGTTGCACGGGAACCAGCTCTTCCGGCACGAGCTTGGTGGGATCGAGCAGGTCGATGCCCCGGAAGCTCTGCTCCTCGTTGTCATCGAGGACCTGCACGCCCAGCTCCCACTGCGGGAACGCCCCGGCCTCGATGGCGTCCGCCAGGTCACGGCGGTGGAAGTCCGGATCTGCGCCGTTGATCAGCTGGGCCTCTTCCCACGCCACCGAGTGCACACCCAGGCGCGGCTTCCAGTGGAACTTCACCAGCACGGTGCTCCCGTCCGCTGCCACCAGGCGGAAGGTGTGGACCCCGAAGCCCTCCATGGTGCGGAAGGAGCGCGGGATGCCGCGGTCGGACATGTTCCAGATGGCGTGGTGCTGTGCTTCGGTGTGCAGGGACACGAAGTCCCAGAAGGTGTCGTGCGCGGATTGCGCCTGGGGGATCTCGCGGTCCGGGTGGGGTTTCCCGGCGTGGATGACGTCCGGGAACTTGATGGCGTCCTGGATGAAGAACACCGGCATGTTGTTGCCCACCAGGTCCCAGGTGCCCTCGTCCGTGTAGAACTTGGTGGCGAAGCCGCGGGTGTCACGGGCCAGATCGCCCGAGCCGCGGGAGCCCAGCACGGTGGAGAAGCGCACGAACACGGAGGTTTCCTTGTCCTTGGCGAACAGGCCCGCGCGGCTGAGCTTGGTGGCCGAGCCGTAGCCGCGGAACGTGCCGTGGGCACCCGCGCCGCGGGCGTGCACCACGCGCTCCGGGATGCGCTCGTGATCGAAGTGGGAGATCTTCTCGCGGAAGTGGTGGTCCTGCAGCAGTACGGGACCGCGCGGGCCGGCCTTCAGAGACTCGTCTGAGTTGGTCAACCGGGCACCGTGGGCGGTGGTGAGGTACTCGCCCTGCTGCGCCATGCTGGACATCGGCGCATCCGTGGGAGCACCCGTGGGCGTGACCCGCTCGGGGGCGCCCTGATCGGGCTTGGGCGGAAGCGGCTGGCGGGGAGCCGTGGGCTCCTCGATGGTCGGCTCACCGGTCCCGGGAACTCCCGGGGTCTGGGGGGCGTTGTTCTCGCGTGCGGACATGACGATCCTCCTACGAAGCTGACGCACGCCGCGGTCATGAGTGCGACGTGGTCCTCCCATACTGTCGGCACCCCTGGGGGTGGGCATACACCTGTAGGGAGGCAGTCGCCGTCATGCGCGGTTGTGAACCCGTCACGGGCTGCGCGCGCGGGCCGTGCGGCGTCGTCGTGAGACAGTGATCCCATGACGTGGGCACCGGTGACACTGCGTGGGCGGCTGGTCCGCCTGGAACCCCTCAGCCGCGAGCACCTGGACGGGCTGATCGGGGCCACCGAGGACGGGCGCATGTGGGAGCGCTGGTACACGAGCGTCGCGGACCCGGACGGGATGGCGGCGGCCGTGGAGCAGCGGCTCACGTGGCAGGACGAGGGATTCATGCTGCCCTTCGTGACCGTGCAGCAGGCAGACGGCGCCGTGCTCGGGATGACCACGTTCTACGACCCGCAGTGGGACGTGCCGCGCGTGAGTGTGGGGCACACGTGGAACCGGGCGTCCACCCACGGGACGGGGACGAACGCCGAGTCCAAGCTGCTGCTGATGACCCACGCGTTCGAGGAGCTCGGGTGCCGCTGCGTGCGCTACGAGACGAGCTGGGCCAATCAGCAGTCGCGGGCGGCGATCGAGCGGCTCGGCGCGCGCCTGGACGGCGTGCTGCGCGCGGACCGGTTGGAGCGCAACGGGGTGCTGCGGGACACCGTGGTGTACTCGGTGCTCGAACACGAGTGGCCCTCCGTGAAGGCGGGACTCGAGGCACGGGTCGCACGGCGCTGAGGGTGGCCCATGAAAAGACGCTAGTTTGCTATTGCGAATAGCTGCGGGCGTTCCTACGCTGGGTCCATGGGACGCAAACTTTTCTCGGAGATCTCCCCACTGACCTACCGCATTGCGGTGCAGCGCCAGAGATGGCAGCGCCGCGCGAAGGACCTCGGCAGACACGGGGCATTCGCCGCCGCGCGTTCGTCCGATGACCTGCCCGTGAAGGTCTACCGCCACAACTCACTCATCCGGCGCACGCTCGGCAACACCGAGCTGGACCTCCAGGAGGGCAAGGCGCGCTCGCTGGCACTGTCCGCGCCGCTCGTGGACGGGATTGTGATCCGCCCGGGGCAGACGTTCTCCTTCTGGCGGCTCGTGGGCAATCCCACGCGTTCCCGCGGATACCTGCCGGGCGTGGTGATCAACGGCGACCACGCGGACGTGGGGATCGGTGGAGGCATGTGCCAGTTCACCAACCTGCTGCACTGGATGGCGCTGCACTCGCCCCTGACCCTGGTGGAGCACCACCACCACAGCGGACTGGACCTGTTCCCCGACTTCAAACGCCAGATCCCGTTCGGGACCGGGACGTCCATCATCTATAACTTCCTGGACTACCGGCTGCGCAACGACACCGGGCAGAGCTACCAGTTCCGCGTGTGCGTGGACGACGAGTACCTGCGCGGTCAGCTGCTCTCGGACGACACCTGGCCGGAGAAGTTCCACATCCGCGAGGACGAGGCGTACTTCTACCGCACCACGGATCCCGCGACGGGTGAGGAGCAGGTGCGCCGGCACAACGTGGTGCTGCGGGAGGCCCGCTCCAAGCGCACGGGGGACGTGATCAGGACGGAGCGGTTGCTCGAGAACGACGCGCTGGTCTGCTACTCCTCGGATCTGGTGACCGCTCCGATCCTGCCGGAGAAGCCCCGGTCTGCCCGCTCCCCTGATTCGGCCAAGACGATGGAGTCTGCTAGGAACCTGGAGTCGCTGCGGGCCTGACCCGCCGGTCCCGGGGGTGATGAGGGACCTGCTTTAACTGAGTAAAAGCGGATTTCCGGCCCAGATCGGCTCAAAATCTGCTTTAACTCAGTTTTTGCACGCGGCTCCAGCTACCGGGCAAGCCGTCGGCACCGGTCAGGAGTTGTGCTCCCGCCGGCGGGCAGGGCCGCCGGCGCCTGTCAGGCCTCCCCGTCCAGCCTGCCCGCCCGCACGGTGATGGGCCAGAGGATGTTGCGCGGCCGAGACGGTTCGCCCCACGCCTCGGTGAGGCCGGCGGCGTCGCGGCGCAGAGCGTCGTCGTGCCCGGACTCCGCGGCGTTGCGCACCGCAGACCACGTGCCCAGGTGGCCCAGGAAGGCATCGAGCGTCCAGGATCGCCGGATGGACAGCGCGGCTACCGGACCTGCGGGAAGGGGAAGTCGATGCTCCGGTACCCGGTCTCCACGAGGCGGCGTTCGGGCGGTCAGAACGGGCCGATCTCGCGCCAGTAGAACCGCTCGAAACGTTTCCGCAGGTCCGGCTCCACCCTCACCACGCCGTAACTGATGAGTGCGAGGGCGACACCGGGAGCCGCGATACGGCGGGCTTGAGCGGAGAAGGCCGACAGGTCGAACCAGTGGGCGGCCTGGGCCGCGGTCACGAGGACTGCGCTGCCGTCGGCCACGGGCGGGCCCCCGCCATTGCGTGCACGCAACCGATGCCGTCCGCGGGGGTGGCGTGAGCGAGTTGATCCTCACCGGGCGCCGATCACGTGCGTGAAGTGTTCGGCCAGCAAGCCCGTGAGCCGGCCGGTCCCGCAGCCCACGTCCACCGCGGTGCCCCGCCGCGGGGTGATCCGCGTCAGTTCTGCGCCCAATTCCGCCGGGCAGCCGGGGCGGCAGGCGGCGTAGTTTCCTCCACCCTGCCCGAACCAGTTCCGGGTCGTGCCGCGGTCCTCTCATGGGGTGGTGGGGTCGGGCGCACCGGTCGTTCCCACAGGGTCACACGGCTGCGCACCTCGTCGTTCTCGTACGGCGCGGTCTCGCCCGTGGGCTCGTATCCCAGGGCCCGCCAGAAGCCGACGGCGCTCGCCGCGCTGGTCTCCACGATCCCCAGGCGCAGGGTGGTCACCTCGGGCCAGTCGCCCACGAGGTTCGTGACGGCATCATGCATCGCCCGCCCGAGGCCCTCTCCCTGGTGGTCCTGCCGTACGAGCAGCAGGCCGATGTGAGCGTGATGCTCCTCGGGGAAATTGCGGATGACGTCGGCCATGGCTGCCAGGGTGGGCCCGCAGAACAGCCCGACGTCGTACTTCCGTTCGCGTGCGAGGCCGGGCGGGAGCACGGAAAGGATCTCGGCGGCGTCGCCGGGGAGGGGCGCGTGTCCACTGATCCGGCGGGTGTAGCCGGGGGTCGCCTCGAGCAGCTCCTGGAGTGCCGGTGCGTCCTCCGGTGTCAACCGACGCAGCTCTGCCGGTTCGTCGGCGGCGCTCACACGAGTTCCGGGGCCCGCGTCGGGGAGGTGAGCGCAGCGGCAGCGGGCACCCGGACGGTACTGGTCAGCGCGGTGAGACTCGGGCGGCGGGGGGTGGAGCTGAACCCGAAGTCCGGGGGAGGGGTCATGTCCGTGAGCGTGCCCAGGTCGCGGCCGTCCCACGTGGCGCGGGAGAACGTGATGGCGTGCAGGTCGTAGGCGGAGTACCACTCGGTGCGGCCGTTGCCCGCGGTGCCCAGGGTCTGCACCCCGGGCATCACCCGGCGGGCCACCGGGTCCGAGAGGTGCGCGAACGGCAGGGAAGTGCCCAGGGGGCGCGGCACGGACTGCAGCAGGTAGCCCAGCGGTGAGCGCGGACCCACGCTGAACTGCCACGTGAGGGGTCCTGCGGTGACGGTCCAGCGTGAGGCGCGGGAGAAGCCGGTGCGATGCACGTTCACGGGGACGCGGGTGACGGTGTCGAAGGTGTAGGTGTCCGAGACGAACCCGGCCACCCAGTCGTTGGGAGCCAGCAGCTCGCGGCGGCCGTCCGGATGGGCGACCATGACGTCCGCGAACGGACCCTGTGGGGTGCGGTCCCAGCAGCCGAGCACCAGGCGGGTGCCCCCGGAGGTGCCGACGCCGGCGATGTGGCCGGTGAAGCGGTGGGTGGTGGAGGAGGTCATGGGGCAAGCGTAGGCGGCGGGACCGGCGCGCCTTCGGGTGGCGTAATTTTTGGGTAGGTCTTCCCGCTCGTGGCTCCTTCTGCACCGGAGGTGAGGCTACCCGTGGAGTTGTCAGCCGCAACTGCGGTGGCAGTTCCGGCTGGTGACGCGACGCGGGCGGGGGAGGGATCCCAACCGCCACGGACCACTCGCTTCTGCACGACAATGGCTCCGATCAGCAGGGCCAGGCCGATGAGCGCGAGGATGATCGAGCCCAGGACCACGCCGGGCTTGGCGCCGTAGCCGATGAGGATGCCGAACCACCCGAAGTCGGTGTCTCCGAACGTGGTGTTCTCGGATCCGAAACTGCCCAGGACCTTGAGCAGCAGCGCGGGCAGGAAAGTTACCAGAAGACCGTTGACGAATGCGCCGGCCACTGCGCCGCGGCGACCTCCCGTCGCGTTTCCGTAGACACCTGCGGCGCCGCCAGTGAAGAAGTGGGGCACCAGCCCCGGAAGGATCAGTGCGAGGCCGAACATCGGTCCAAAGACCGTCCCCAGCAGTAGCAGGCCCACGAGGCCGCCCACGAAACTCGAAATGAAGCCGATGAGCACGGCGTTCTGAGCGAACGGGAAGACAATCGGAGCGTCCAGTGCGGGTACGGCACCGGGAACCACTTTCGCGGCGATTCCCTGGAAGGCCGGCACCAGCTCGCCGAGGATGGTTCGTACACCGAACAGGATGACCGCAACGGCGATGCCGAACTGCAGGCCCTGCGTGACGGCCTGCATGATGTAGTTCCCCGCGTTCGTTGCCCCGCCCTCGAACGCCTGGAACGCGGTCTCCGACCCAGCGCGAAACAGGTAGACCACGGCCACGATGACGTACATGACCACCATGGACAGTGCCGTGGCGACCATGGAATCGCGCAGGAACCGCAGACCTTCCGGGACCTTGATCTCCTCCGTGGAACGGCTCTTCCCTCTCGGATCCACCCAGCGGCCCACGGCCCCCGAGGCGATGTACCCGAGCGTTCCGAAGTGCCCGATGGCTATGGAGTCGTCACCCGTGACCTTGCGGGTCCACGGTTGTGCCAGAGCTGGCAGGGCCACCATCAGGATCCCCAGCAGGACCGCACCGAGAATCACCACGACCGGGGTGGGCATCCCGGCGGAGGCCATCACGACCGTGATCAGCGTCGCCATGAACAGCAAGTGGTGTCCTGTGAGGAACACGTAGCGCAAGGGTGTGAAACGCGCGAGAAGAACGGCCACTACGAACCCGAGGATCATCAGCCAGGAGACCTGCGCCCCGTACTGCTGCTGGGCGATGCCAGCGATTGCCTCGTTGGTCGGCACCACTCCCTGGGCCCCGAGGGCGCCTTGAATCATGGTGCCCAGGGGCGTGAGCGAGGCCGCCACCAGCGTGGCGCCTGCCCCGATGAGCAGGAACCCGAGGATTGCCTTGATGGCCCCGCCAGCAACCTGCCCCGCGCTCTTGCGCAGCGCGATCAGGCCGATGGCCGTGATGATGCCGATGAGGTAGGCGGGCACGCTGAGGATCTCGTTGACGAGGAACTGCGAGGTTGCGACCAGAACATTCATGGGTGGTTCTTCCAATGGAGAGGACGAGAGGGCTCGAAGGGGGCAGGGGGTCAGACGGCGTACCGATGTCGCATGGTGGCATCGATCTCCTCCTGGGAGGTGAAGTTCTCAATGATCTCGACCGGCACACCGACGTCCCCCAGCGTTTGTGCAATGGCCTGGGAGGTCAGGAGGAAGTCTGCTTCCTTGGCACGCCCTTTCGCGGAGATGGTGTCTGTGGCCTCAATGGTCAAATAGGGGCTCCACCCCCACCTGTCCAGAACCTGTTCGGCCGTGTTCTTCAGGAACAGGCTGGTCCCCAGACCGTTGCCGCACACGGTCAGCACGAGCCCCTTGGAGGGGACTTGGTCGGAACTCCCGGACTCGGACGTGGGGGCCGTTTCGTTGGCGGCGCCCGAAACCGCGGGTGCTGGAACCGCTCTCGGGTTCTTCTTGGCCCCGGACCCGGTTTCCAGCGCGGCGAGCACGCCTTCCGGCGACGTCGCATTGTCCAGGGCGAGCCGACGTTCCGGGGTGCCCAGCACCCGGGCGAGCGAGGCGAGAGCCTTCTGGTGCGCCTTCGAGTCCACGGACGCCAGGGCCATCACCAGCTGCACGGGGTCGTTGGCCTTGTTGCCGAACTCCACGGGCTCACTCAGCCTGACGAACGACAGGCCGGTGCGGGCCACGGACCCGTCCGGGCGTGCATGGGCCAGAGCGAAACCCGGGGCGATCACGATGTACGGCCCGTGCTCCTCCACGACCTCGATCATCGCTTCTGTGTACGAGGGCCCCGCAGTACCCGCCGCCGTCAACAGGTCACCAGAGAGCCGTATGGCATCCCGCCAGTCTGTCGCGGAGGCGTCGAGCCGGATGGCCGAGGTGGGGACGAGGCCGCTGAGGTCTGACACTGGGGTTCCTCCTGGATCGATGGTCACGCCGGGAATCCGGGGCAGCACCCTGAATGCGGTGGCGCTCGGGAAACCAGAATGCTTTCAAGAGTGTCCTGCACCCACGCCGGCGTTCGGTGCTGCCCAGGCTGATGCTACTGGCACCCTGCTCCCCAGTTCGGGAGTTCGTGCACGCACTGCGCAGCGTCTCCCGGGACGTCTGCCCTCCATGGGCAGTCCCCTCGCCGCACCCTCGAATCTGTGCGCACAAGGCTTAAAATTAGTGTCAGGGCGCGGGGCGTCCGCGCTCGTCAAGGTGAGGAGATTCCATGAGAGCGGCGCGCTACTACGGACGCAATGACATTCGAATCGACGAACTGCCCGAGCCCGAGGTCGGTCCCGGCATGGTGGGAATCGATGTCGCGTGGTGCGGCATCTGCGGCACCGACCTCCACGAGTACCTCGAGGGCCCGATCTTCTGTCCCACCCCGGACACCCCTCATCCGATTTCCGGCGAGACCGCGCCTGTGACCATGGGACATGAATTCTCCGGGGTGATCTACGAGCTCGGCGACGGAGTGGGCGATCTGCGGGTGGGCCAGCACGTGGTTGTGGAGCCCTACATCATCGGCGAGGACGTGGACACCGGGCCCGAGAGCAAGGACTACCACCTCTCCCGCGACATGAACTTCATCGGCCTGGCCGGAGGCGGGGGTGGTCTCGGCGAGAAGATCGCTGTGCGGCGTCGATGGGTGCACCCCGTGTCTGATGTTGTGCCACTGGACCAGGCCGCCCTGATCGAACCGCTCTCGGTGGGATACCACGCGGCGGAGCGCTCCGGGGCCAAGGCCGGGGACGTTGCCGTTGTGGGCGGCGCCGGGCCCATCGGCCTCCTGACCGCTGCGGTGCTGAAGGCCCTGAGCGTCACCGTGGTCGTGTCCGAGCTCAGCCCGCTGCGGCGGCAGAAGGCCTTGGATACGGGCGTGGCTGACTACGCCCTGGATCCCCGGGAGGTAGATGTCGCCCAGGAGGTCCGAAGGCTCACGAACGGCAAGGGCGCGGACGTGGCCTTCGAGTGCACCAGTGTGCAAGTGGTGCTGGACACCCTCATGGATGTACTACGGCCCACCGGCGTGCTCGTGGTCGTATCCATCTGGGGCAAGCGCGCGGACTTTGACATGCACAAGCTCGTGATGAAGGAGATCGACCTACGGGGCACCATCGCCTATGTGAACTCGCACCCGGCCACCATCGAACTGGTGGAATCCGGGAAGATCGACCTGGCGCCGTTCATCACCGGCAAGATCGGGGTGGACGGTCTGGTGGAGGAGGGTTTCGAAACCCTGATCCATCGCAATGAGACCGCGGTCAAGATCCTGGTCTCACCCTCCGGGGAGGGGCTCTGATCCATCGAGCCTGATCGGTCTCCTCCGTCTCGGGTGTCTTTCCGGGGCGGGGGAAGCCGCCGGGCACGTCCCTCGCCCTGCCCCGGAACGCATCGGGTCACCGGCAACGGCGGCGCCGACCGCGGACCATTGCCGATATATTGGTTGTGGACAACCAAAAAGCACGCAACTATACTCGACCTCGGTCGCGTTGCCCGGCGTCCGGTCCCCCCCCGCCATCACGCCGAGCACCTGACGCGACCACGTGTCATGAGCGGGCGCCGCGGACCGTCGGTCCGGGAGGTGCCCACCCACGCGCGGTACCACCATGGCGGGTCTCGGTTCTTGGGGGGTCGAGACCTGCCAGTTCCGCCAGCGAAGGAGAAAACATCATGGACGCTCTCTACACCGCAGAAGCACTTGCCCAGGGCGCGGGCCGCAACGGCAGCGTGGCTCTCAAGGACGGCTCCCTGCAGTTCGACCTCGCCATTCCGAAGGAGATGGGTGGTTCCGGCAACGGCGCCAACCCCGAGCAGCTCTTCGCCGCCGGGTACGCCGCGTGCTTCCACTCGGCGCTGCAGATGGTCGCCCGCCAGCAGAAGGTCTCGCTCGGCGATTCCGCGGTGGGTGCCCGCGTGCAGATCGGCAACAATGAAGAGGGTGGCTTCGGCCTGGCCGTGCAGCTCGAGGTGGTCGTTCCCGGGCTCGAGCACGACAAAGCCCAGGAACTCGCCGACGCCGCCCACCAGGTCTGCCCCTACTCCAACGCCACGCGCGGCAACATCGAGGTCACTGTGACGGTGGTGGACGAGTGATGGACCTCCCCACCCCGTCTCGCCGCAAGGCACCCAAGCTCTCCCCCGCCCGCCACATCGTCCGCACCGCGCTCGGCGGCTTCCTGGCCTTCGCGGGCGTCAGCCATCTGACCTTCGCCCGTGACGAGTTCCAGGCGCAGGTGCCCGAGTTCGTTCCCCTGGACACGGACGCCACCGTCCTCGCCTCCGGCGTGGTCGAGATCGGCCTGGGCCTCTCCCTGGTCGCCGCCCGGTCACGACGCCGCACGGTCGGGCTGGTCGCCGCCGGCTTCTTCGCCGCGGTGTTCCCCGGCAACCTGGCCCAGTGGATCCACCACCGGGACGGCTTCGGCCTGGACACGGACACCAAGCGCTTCGTGCGCCTGTTCTTCCAGCCCGTCCTGATCGCCGCTGCACTGTGGTCCACCGGCGCCCTGCGGGACCGGCGCAGGTAAGTCACGCGCACCGCCGGCCGGGGCGCGCCGCGAGCGGTGCGCCCCGGCCGGCCCACGGGTCGGGTGCCCGCCACGGGCAAGCCGCTGGGATTCCCCCTGCCCGACACGCTCACTCGTGCTTACCGCGGTGCGCGATGCCGCCCCACCAGGGCGGCGCCCAACACCCCCACGGTCACGTCCCCGAGAGTGTCCAGGGGCGGGATGTGGATCTCCGGGGTCACGAACAGGAACCCCAGAAGCTCCATGACCTCCCACACCGTGGCGATCGCCAGACCCGCCAGCGCGCACAGCAGGTACGGTTCCCGGCGCGCGTTCCGCACGCGCTCCCGCAGCTGTCCGCTGCCGCGCAGCACCCGGTTCCACAGCATCCACACCAGCGCGTACAGCGCCACGAAGTGGATGAGGATGTCCCACCACCAGATCCGGCTGTACAGCTGCTCGGCCGCGCTCACCGCCGCGGTGAGCAGCACCACCGAGCACAGCGCACGCGGCCACGGCGCGCGGAACCACAGGAACGCGAGCACCTGACCCAGCCCGGCCAGCATCAGCACGGCGGCATCCACCCAGCGCGCGTCCAGGGCGTAGGCCCCGGCCACGAGCACGGCGGTGAAGCACATCGCCGACGCCGCCCCCTCACCGGCTCGCCGTATCCACCCCGTGCGTCGATCGGGGGTGTCTCCGACTGCCGTCGACCTCCCCGCGCCCGCTCGCTCCGACGGTAACGACGCCGCTGCCGCGCCGTCTGACTCGCAGCCCGAGCTCGGGCCCCGGTGAGCCGACGCCTGCTGAAGACGGGCGCGCACGGGGGACCGTGCGGCGTCGTTGCCCCGGGACGTGCCCGAAGGGGAGGAGCCGGGCGTCACGCGCGGTCACCCCGTCCGCCGAGCAGGCGGCGCCGGATGCGCACCCACGGCCGCTGCGCGCGCCAGTTGACGGCCACGGTGGCCGATGCCATGCGCAGCTGGCGCCGGATCCGGGCGGGCGAGACCACCGCCCGCCACGAGACCACCGCCGCACTGCCGGGGTCCATGAGCACCCGTTCGTGGGGACGCACGCGGAAGCTGAGGTCGAAGTCGTCGTGCACGCGGGCGTCGCGGTGGACCTCGACGGAGACCCGCCGCCACCACTCGCGCGTGAAGGCCATGTCCGAGCCCCACAGCGCCCAGTGCCCCAGCGCGGTCCCGGCCACCAGCCGGTAGGCCGTGATGTAGGCGGCACCCGCGATACGCCCCAGGCCCGGGCACTGCGGGCCGAAGCGCGCCACCCCGGACACCGCCACCGCGTCCCTGCCGCGGGGCTCGTCCAGTGCGCGGGTCAGACTGCTCACGTGCCGCTCGATCCACGTGGGCGCGGGCAGGCTGTCCGCGTCGCAGCGCAGGATCAGGTCACCGCGTGCGGCGTCGTATCCCGCCGCGGCCGCGTGGGCGACGCCGGGCTCGGGCTCCCGCACGCACTGCACCTCGGGGTGCCGCGCGAGAACCTCCCGCAGGTGGTCGGAGGACGCGTTGTCCACCACCACGATCTCGTCCGGAACGCGGGTCTGGCGCCGGAGGGCCTGCAGGCAGCGTTCCAAGTAGGCGGCGTCGTTGCGCACGGGGATGACGACGCTGCACGTCCTGCCCTGCGCCGCGCTCACCCGTTCCACCCGCACAGTCTGTCACGCCCCCGGGGGACCTCCGGGGGCGGGGAGTGACGGTGCATCGGGCGCCCTCACGCGGCACGGTGGTGCCGCGGGGCGCTGACGGTCGGGTGCGACGACGCGCGGTCCGGGCGGGCGGGAGCCGGGCGCCCCTATGCGGTGCCCGGCTCCGCGGCGTCCAGAACATCCCCGGTACCACGGTCGCTCGGTCACACTCAGGGCTCAGCGCGCCCGCCCCGCCGCCTCCCGCTCCAGCAGGCTCCGCTTCACGTCCTCGCCCCACGCGAAGCCACCCATCGAGCCGTCCCCGCGCAGCACGCGGTGGCACGGCACGAACAGCGCCACGGGATTGCGCGCGCACACGGACGCCGCCGCCCGCACCGCCCGCGGGGTGCCCAGAGCCTCGGCGAACTCCGTGTACGTGAGCGGATCACCGGGCCGGATGCGCCGCAGCTGCTCCCACCCGGCGAGCTGCCCGTCCGTGCCGTGCACCTCCACGGGCACGGCCATGACCGGGTCGAGCTCACCGGCGTAGAACGCCCGCACGGCGTCCATCGCGGCCACGGGCCCGGTGCGCACGTCCCGCGGGCGCCACTCCGCCCGCACCCGGGCGAGCGCCTCCTCGGGGGACGCGGTCCACCCCGACGCGAGCACCGTCCCGTCCGGCCCGGCCACGGCCGTGAACGGGCCGTCCGGGGTGTCGATGGTCTCCACGGTGTGGGTCATGGCTGCTCGCTCTCGTCGAAGGTGGCGGGTGGGGTCAGCGGACCCCACAGGTGGGTGGTGGCGTAGCTGCGCCACGGGGCGGCGCTCTGCGCCCACGCGGTCAGCGCCTTCTTGTCCCCGGGCAGACCGATCCGCTGCGCGCCGGCCCGCAGAGCGCCGTCGTCCACCAGGAACACGTCCGGGTCCCCGGTGACCCGCATGCGCACGTGGTCCGCGGTCCACGGCCCCACCCCGGGAAGGGCGAGCAGGGCGGCACGCTGCTGGGCGGCGTCGTCCCCGGGGGAGAGGCTCAGCTCCCCGGAGGCGACGGCGCTCGCGGCCCCGAGCACCGCGCGCACCCTGGCCGCGGGGCCGCGCAGGAAGCGCTCGCCGTGCTCCGCGATCGCCGCCGCGGTGGGGAACATGTGGCTCAGCCCGGGGGCGAACTCCGGGGCGGGCTCGCCCATCTCCCGCGTGCGGGCGCCGAGCACGGTGCGCGCGGCGGCCAGGGAGATCTGCTGGCCGATCAGGGTGCGGATCAGCGTCTCCTCCGGGTCCGCGGAGCCGACGACGCGCAGCCCCGGCCGGGCCGCGACGAGCGGGCGCAGGGCGGGCACGTGGGAGAGCGCCTCGTCCACGGCGAGGGGGTCGGCGTCCAGGTCGAAGAGCCTCCGGACCCGTGCGATCAGGGCGGGCAGGTCCGCGAGGTCCGTGAGACGGGCACGCATCCGCAGCTCGTCCGCGCCCCGCCGGTACACCCGCAGCCACGCGGGGCCGCCCGGCAGGCGCAGGGTCCGGGAGTAGGAGGTGGCCGTCCCGACCTCCACCCCCTCGACGGCGTGCACCGCGAACCACACGAACAGGCCGTGCAGGTCCAGGGGTGCGCGGTAGCTCAGGGCCAGGTCCACCTCGCCGAAGTCCGCGGCCGAGGAGAGGGTCGCGTTGCGGGAGGTGTTCCGCTGCACCGCGGGGCGGGGCAGGGAGGCGGGCCGTGCGGCGTCGTGCCCGGGGCGGCCGTGGGAGGGCGCACGAGCCCCGGAGGTGCGCCGGCCCTGCTCGCGCAGCTGCAGGGGTGTCATGTCGTAGACGGCACGGATCACCTCGTTGCACTGGCGCACGCTGGAGAACCCCGCCGAGAAGGCGATCTCGGAGACCTTCAGCTCCGTCTGCGTGAGCAGGGCACGGGCCGTCTGTGCGCGGTGGGCCCGGGCCAGGGCGAGCGGTCCCGCACCGAGCTCCTCGCCCAGCACACGGGTGAGGTGGCGGGGCGAGTACCCGGTGCGCCGCGCGAGTCCCTCGACCCCTTCGCGGTCCACGACGCCCTCGGTGATCAACCGCATGGCGCGCCCGGCCACGTCCCCGCGCACGTCCCACTCGGGGGAGCCCGGAACGGCCTCGGGCGCGCAGCGCTTGCACGCCCGGAAACCCGCGGCGTGGGCGGCCGCGCTCGTGCGGAAGAACTCCACGTTCTCGCGGCGCGGGGTGCGGGCCGGGCAGCTGGGGCGGCAGTAGATCCCGGTGGTGCGCACGGCCATCACGAACTGCCCGTCGAAGCGGGCGTCCCGTGAGCGGACGGCGCGGTAGCGCTCGTCGGAGGCGGTGTCCTGGGTGGGCATGCCCACCAGACTCGCACCGTCCGGCGCCAGACGCTAGCGGGTTTCGGACACGGCGCTCGGCGGGGCGGGCGTCAGTTGAGCAGTGCGATCCCCAGGTTCAGGGCCGCGGCGAACGTGACCCACCCGAGATACGGGAGCAGGCAGAGCCACGAGCGGTCTGCGGACCGTGGCGCAGTAGGAGCCCAGCAGCAGGCCCTCGGACTCCGGGGCCAGCCGGCACGCCCGCACCCCGCCCATCGAGCGGCCTCCCACGAACCAGTCGTTCACCTGCGGCGCCTCGGCGGTGAAGGCGGTGACGTACCGGCGGTCGAACAGGGCCAGGTGCAGCCACGGGTCCGGGATCACCACCGTCATCCCCTCCTCGGCCACCAACCCGGACAGCCGCGCCGCACAGGCCTCCGACTCCACCTTGGCCCCCGGGTAGAACACCAGCCCGCGCTGCGTGCCCACGGGGTGCGCCGGGTGCAGCACCACGGCGGAGTCCCCCTGCTCCACACAGATCGCGGGATCGTGCTGCACGCCCTCCCAGGGCCCGGGCTCGGCGCTCATCACACCGGGGCCGCTCCAGAGCAGCAGCCCGCCCACGGCCAGCGCCAGCACCGCGGCCAGTGCCCTTGCCGCGACCACGAGCCACCGCCGCGCACGACGACGCCGCACGCCCGGTTCCTGCCCCGCGTCCCCTGTCAGCTCCTGGTCCGCTCCCACTCGGCCACTTCCCCGGGGACCACCGCGAACAGCGGGTGGGCGGGGGCGGCGTCGGGATCCGAGCCGTCCAGCGCGGTGCGCGCCCACTCGGGATCGCGGGCGAGCACCTTCTGCAGCAGGAACTCGAACTCGTAGCGCAGCTGGCCCGTGGTCACCGTGATGGACCTGGGTTCGGCGTCCACCGGGCGCACCACCCGGGTGCGGTCGAAGGCGTAGCCGCGCCGGTCGGCCTCGTCCGCGACACCGTGCAGGTACGCGGCCACGAAGCCGACCGGGTCGCTCGTGGCCCGGAAGCGCTGCAGCTGCGGGTGGCGCG